>NZ_JAYRJJ010000024.1:0-4108 GCF_041906375.1 Dongia sp.
GTCAATATCGGCAAGCGCATCTCCGACCATTGCGAAAGGCTGGGTCTGATCGTCCGTCCCTTGGGTGCCCTGAACGTCATCTCGCCGCCGCTCACCTTGAGCAGAGAGGAGATCGACGAGCTGGTCAGCCTGCTCCGCCAAGGCATCGAGGCGACCTTGGCCGACCTCAAGGCCGAGGGGCATTACAAGGGCTAGAAGAAGAAACCCCCGATCGGCCGATCGGGGGTTTTTCGTTTCAGTGCGGTTGGGGCGTCACCGCCGGCCGGTCGAGGGCGGGGAGGCGCGCCTGCCAATCGGTGGGCAGCAGCCGCACCACCCGGCGCCGCGCCACATGCCAGAAGGCCGAGAGCAGCAGCAGCGCCGAGCCGATCACCAGCGCGGTCAAGGCCACATTGATGCCGATGGCGCCGAAGGATTCAAAGAGCGCGCTGATGGCGTAGAGCACATAAGCGAGGGCTGAGACCAGCATCGCGCGCCGGTCGATGGCCAGCGAGACCAGCGCCATGACGATATAGAGCGCCACCACGATGGCGGCCCGGCCAGCCGACACGTTGCCGCCGAAGACGCCGAGCTGCAGGAAGATCGGGTGCGCGATCATGGGGGCCGCGGCGAGATGCAGCCAGAACGCCACGTCCGAGCGGCGCGTGCGGCGCTCGCGGTCCGACATGTCCCAATGCATGGCGAAGGCAAAGAGGCATAGCCCGCCCAGCAGCACGAACCAGTGGATCTCAGCGAGGAGCCCCGGCACCGCCACGAAGATCAGCGCCAGCCCGACACCCACCATTGCGATGGCACCCGCCGCCACCGTGATCGGCACATGGAAGCGGCGCCAGTGGAGATAGGCGGCGATCGCGGCGGCACCGGCGGCACCCGCCATCAGCAAGGCGTGCGTTCGCGTATCGAGCAGCCCGATCCCGACGACGGCGCCGCCGACGGCGCAGAAAACGCCGCCGACAAAGGCCAGCAGCAATTGGATGCTAGGCAGCGCCATGCGCCGCTTGCGCGTGAAGAATTCGGCCAGGGCCCAGCTCGCAGCCGCGACCGTAGCGCCGCCCAGAGCCGGGTGGATGCCTGTGCCGATCCAGGCCAGCGCCACCAGCAGCAGCGAGATGGCGATGACGACGAAGATGTCGTTGAAGCCGGTGAGAAGGCGGAAGCTCTCCTCATCGACCAGCACCGTGGACCGGTTGCGGGCGACATGATCGCGCAGCGCCGCCGCGGCTTCCGCCGTGATGGCACCGGCAGCGACGGCGGATTCGATATCGGATTCGCTGTACATCGCCCTTGCTTTCCTCGCTCAGTGCCGGAAGTGGCGCATGCCGGTCAGCACCATGGCGAGGCCCGCCTCGTCGGCGGCCTTGATGATGTCGGCATCGCGCATCGAGCCGCCGGGCTGAATGACCGCCGTGGCGCCGGCCGACGCCGCCGCCAGCAAGCCATCGGCGAAGGGGAAGAAGGCGTCGGAGGCCACCACCGAACCCTTGGCGAAGCTGTCTTTAGCGCCCGCGGCCTTCGCTGCCTCATCCGCCTTCCAGGCGGCGATGCGGCTGGAATCGACCCGGCTCATCTGACCCGCGCCGATGCCGACCGTGGCGCCGTCCTTGGCATAGACGATGGCATTCGACTTCACATGCTTGGCGACGCGGAAGGCGAAGAGCAGATCGGCGATTTCCGCAGCCGTGGGCGCACGCTTGGTGACGATGCGGAGATCGGCTTCCTCGACATGGCCGAAATCGCGGTCCTGCACGAGGAGGCCGCCGGAAAGCGACTTCACCACATGGCCGCGTGCCTTCGGATCCGGCAGGCTGCCGGTTTCCAGCACGCGCACATTGGGCTTCGCGGCAAGCACGGCCTTGGCTTCGTCGCTGATCCTGGGGGCGATGACGACTTCGGCAAAGAGCTTCACGATCTCGGTTGCCGTTGCCGCGTCGAGCGCGCGATTGAGCGCGATGATGCCGCCGAAGGCCGAGACCGGATCGCAGGCCAGGGCGCGCGCATAGGCCGCGGCGAAGGTCTTCTCGTCCTTGGCCACCGCGACGCCGCAGGGATTGGCGTGCTTGATGATGGCGATGGCCGGCTGCGCGAATTCCGCCACCAGCTCGAAGGCAGCGTCGGTGTCGTTGAGATTGTTGTAGGAAAGCTCCTTCCCTTGCAGCTGCAAGGCGGTGGCGACGCCAGGTCGCGCCGGACCGGACCGATAGAAGGCCGCCTGCTGGTGCGGGTTCTCGCCATAACGCAGCATCTGCACGCGGGTCCCGGAGAGGCTGATGCTGTCGGGCAGCGGATCGGCCGCCTGCGCGCTCATCCACATGGCGATGGCACCGTCATAGGCGGCCGTATGCGCATAAGCTTTCCGCGCCAGCGCGCGGCGGAAGGCCAATGTGGTGCCGCCGGCCTGCTCGTCCATTTCGACCATCAGCTTGCCGTAATCGGCCGGATCGGTGACGACGCTGACGAAATCATGGTTCTTGGCGGCACCGCGCAGCATGGCCGGACCGCCGATATCGATGTTCTCGATGCAATCGTCCCAGGAGCCGCCGGCGGCCACGGTCTTGGCGAAGGGATAGAGATTGACGACCAGCAGGTCGATATCCGGGATGTCGTGCTTCACCTGGGCCGCGACATGTTCGGCCGAATCGCGCCGCGCCAGCAGGCCGCCATGGATCTTCGGGTGGAGGGTTTTCACCCGCCCATCCATGATTTCCGGGAAACCGGTATGGGCGGCCACTTCCTTGACGGCGATGCCGGCCTTGGCCAGGGCCTTGGCCGAACCGCCGGTGGAGAGGATTTCGACCCCCTTATCGGCCAGAAACCGGCCCAATTCCTCAAGTCCCGTCTTGTCGGAGACCGAAATGAGGGCGCGGCGGATGGGGCGGTTGGTATTGGGCATGAGCAGGGTCCCGGCTGGCTGGGTGGATGGCGTGAGGGCTTAAAGCCCAAGTCCGGGAGTGGCAAGGGGAATCACCCCTGACTTTCTATATGTACCTTGATGCGTCATGCCCGGGCTTGGCCCGGGCATCCACGACTTGCCAATTTTTTATCGCAAACTCGTGGATGCCCGCACCAAGTGCGGGCATGACGAGAATACTACGGTTAAACACGGCCTTGGCCGCCCCTATTTCTTCCCACCTTCGCGCTGCAGGAGCCAGCGGATTTCGGTCTGGTCGGACTCGATCGTGCCGATGACGACGATCTGCTGGGAACGGCGGACCTGGCCGCCGAGGCCGATATGCACGCTTTCAGCCAAGGCGAGATCGGCGCCGTCGACCCGGAGGCGCCAGCCCGACCCCTTGGGCATCTTGATGAAGGCGGTCTGGCCGTTCTGGGTGACGTTGACCGAGACCTGCGGGTGGAGATGGAAGCGCAGGGCATAGGCGTTGCCGCCGGGGCCCACCAGATGTTCCTCGCCCATGAAATCGTGGCCGTCGGCGGAGAGATAGAGCTTGCGTCGATGCACCAGGCCGAAGCCCTCCTCATACCCATCATGGGAGGTGTCGAGCCAGATCTGCCCGTCCGTCTCCTCGCGCCGGCAGGTGACAATCTCCGGCCGCAGGGCCAAGCCACCATGGGGCAGCAGCATCGCGGAATTGGTGTTGTCGACGATGAGCGTCGAATGAGCGGCGGTGGTGCGCTGCACCTGGCCCCATTCCTTGCTCCACGGATGCGCGCCGCAATTGACGATCATGCGTTCGTCATCATGGCTGAGCTCGAAGGAAAGCGTGCCGGCATGGGCGTGGCTGTCGAGCCCGTGGCGCGGCGGCGCCCCGCAATCCATGATGACGACCGTCTTGCCGCGATCGAGGCGCTGGAAGCCGGTCAAGGGCAGCTGGTTGAGCGGGCGCAGTTTATCGCCGGCGCGCTCGAATACCTGCAGCACATGGATGGGTTCCAGTTCCGGCGTGTCGTTGAAGCCCGCCAGCACCGCGTCGCCATGGCTCAGCATCAGCAGGACCGAGCCCAGATTGTTGATGGCGATGGAAAGGCCGTCGGGCAGCTTCATCCCGGCCGAAGTGTAGACGTCACGCAAATCGATGAGATGCTGCAGCAACTCCAGCATCAATTGCGGCGAGCGTTCGACATGGCCACCGTCGGCGAGGATCTGCGCGGT
>NZ_JAYRJJ010000025.1:0-3544 GCF_041906375.1 Dongia sp.
ATCGAACACGCCTATCATCGATTTTGTCGATTACACCCCAAATTATGATCGACCGGGTCGATCAGCGTTTCAACGCGCGAACGATGCGGGCGAGGGCAGCCAGGGTCGGGCGCCGGCCAAGACCGGTCTCCACCACCCAATCCGCCCGGCGCCGCTTTTCCCGATCCGGCATCTGGCTGCCGAGGATCTGGCGAAAGCGGGCTTCCGTCATGCCCGGCCTCTTCATTACGCGCTGACTTTGGAGGAATTGTGGCGCGGTCACGACGACGACCCCGTCGCAGCGCTTTTCGCCGCCGGTCTCGAACAGCAGCGGGATGTCGAGCACCACCACATCGTGCCGCGCCTGCCGGCAATGTTGCAGGAAGGCGCCCTCGGCCCGGCGGACCAGCGGATGCAGGATGGCTTCGAGCTTTTTGAGCTCGGCCGGCTTGCCGAAGACCCGGGCGCCCAGGGCCTTGCGGTCGACGGCGCCGCCCTTGACGACACCGGGAAAGGCCGCCTCGACCGCCGCCACCGCCTTGCCGCCCTTGGCCAGCAGGGCATGGACGGCGGCATCGGCATCATGCACGGGCAGGCCCAGCGCCCGCAGCATCGCAGCCGCGGTCGATTTCCCCATGCCGATGGAACCGGTGAGACCCAGAATACGCATCTTCTCCGATTGGCCCGCTCCTTGAGTCGTGTCAAGCGCCCAGCCCCCTCTTCAGACGCCGTCTAATCAGGCGCCCCCTCACCCCAACCCCTCTCCCGCGAGGGGAGAGGGGCCCGTTGCTCGACATGCAATGTCTTTCAGTCTTGATGATTCTTGCCATCGGCACCTCATTCCCTCTCCCCTCGCGGGAGAGGGTCAGGGTGAGGGGGTAGTAAGACTGGGCCCGCAGGTGACAGGCATCACTGTGCTCCCCATCACCAAGCCTGCGGAAGCCGTTTGGACCCAATGCGCTTTCATGGGCTATAAGGGCGGAACGATCCTTGGGTTTTCTCTGAAAGCTTCCCGGTTTCATGACTACCATCGGCCTCGTCGTCTTCGGCCTTGTCAGCCTGCTGGCGTTGATGAGCCTGCTGCCGCCCCTGGCGGCGCGGCTGCGCCTTCCCTATTCGGTCCTGCTGGCCGTGGTCGGCTTCATCCTGGGCGCCGTCGTCTCCCTGCGCCCGGACCAGGTCATTCCCTCGCCCATGCTGCACGACATTTTCGACGCGCTGGGCAGTGTCGAAATCTCGTCGGAAGCCTTCATTCTCATCTTCCTGCCGACCCTGCTGTTCGAAGTGGCCTTGGCCATCGACGTGCGGCGGCTCATCGACGACATCGCCCCCGTCCTCACCATGGCGGTGGTGGCGGTGGTGATCTGTGCGCTCACCGTCGGGGTGGCGCTCGCCACCGCATCGCCCTTCGGCCTGGTTGCCTGCCTGCTGCTGGGGTCGATCGTCGCCACCACGGACCCGGCCGCGGTGGTCGGCATTTTCCGCGAGGTGGGTGTGCCGAAGCGCCTCACCACCCTGGTCGAAGGGGAAAGCCTGCTCAACGACGCCGCCGCCATCGCGCTCTTCACGCTGCTCCTCGAGATGCAGCTGTCCGGCGGTGAGGGGAGCATCGGCGGCACCATCTTCCGCTTCCTGGAAAGCTTCGGCGGGGGGGCGCTCGCGGGCCTCATCCTGGCACGGGCGGCCTGCGCGCTCTTTCCCTTCCTCGGTGGCTGGCCCCGGGCCGAGATCACCCTCACCATCGCGCTCGCTTATCTGAGCTTCGTCGTGCCGGAACATTATTTCCACGTCTCCGGCGTCGTCTCCTGCGTCACCGCCGGGCTCGTGCTGGGCTCGACCGGTAAGACGCGCATGAGCGCCCATACCTTCGAGCAGATGGAAGCGGTGTGGAGCCAGCTCGGCTTCTGGGCCAATTCGCTCATCTTCCTCTTGGCCGCCATGTTCGTGCCGCGCATCATGGAAGGCACCAGCCTCACGGAAATCGGCTTCATCCTCCTGGTGTTCCTGGCGACGCTGGCGGCCCGCGCCATCACGGTCTTTGCGCTGCTGCCGCTCCTCACCCGCGCCGGCCTCATGCAGCGCATCAATAACCGCATCAAGACGGTGATCGTCTGGGGCGGCCTGCGCGGCGCGGTGTCGCTGGCGCTGGCTTTGGCGGTCATTGAAAACGCCGCCGTGCCGGCACCGGTGCGTGACTTCATCGCCACCTCGGTAACCGGTTTCGTGCTGATGACGCTCTTCATCAACGGCATCACGCTCCGGCCGCTGGTCAATTTCTTCCGCCTCAACCGCCTGAACCCGGTGGCGCGCGGTGTGCGCGACCGTGCCAAGCTGATGACCCTGACCGACGTCGCCGGCGAACTCAACGACATCGCACGCACCGAGGGCGTCGACCGCGAGATCGCCGATGCGGCTCTCTCCGGCCTGGAAGCAAGATTGGGGGTTGCCCGCGCGCGCTCCCATCGCGGGGTCGAGCTGATGGCCGACGAGATGGTGAAGGTGGGGCTCACCGTTGCCGCGGCCTTCGAGGTCGAGCGCTGCTTTGCGCTGCTCAACGGCCGCATCGTCGACCGGCGCATCGCGGAAATGCTGCTCAGGGAAGCGCAGCATGTGCGCGAAGCGGTGCGCGCCTCGGGGCGCAAGGGCTATATCGCCGCCGCCGAGCGGGGCCTCGGCTTCAATCCCGGCATCCGCTTTGCCCTGTGGCTGCAGCGTCGGCTGCGGATCGAACGGCCGCTGGCGGATGCGCTGGCCGACCGCTTTGAATTCCTGATGATGCAGCGGCGAGTCCTTTCCGGCCTGGTGCCGTTCAGCCGCGACCGCCTGCAGCCTTTGATCGGCGAGGAAGCTGCGGCCGAAATCATCGGCCTTACCGCGCGGCGCATCGAGGCGGTCGAACGTTCGCTCCTTGCTCTGAAGCTGCAATATCCGGCCTATGCCGCCGCCCTGCAGCGGCAATATCTCGGCCGCATCGCCCGCCAGCGCGAAAGTGCTGCCTATGAATCTCTCGCTGCCAATCTGGTGGTGAGCGGCGAGGTCGAGCGCGAATTGAAAGCCGAGCTGGAACAGCATTGGACCGGGCTCGACGAGCGCTGCAAGCTGGACCCCGAGCTTTCCGCCGTCGATCTGGTCGGCCGCGTGCCGATCTTCCGCGATCTCGACATCAAACGGCAACAGGCCATCGCCCATCTTCTCACCCCGCAGCTGGTGCTGCCGGACAGCGTTATCGTGCGCCGGGGTGAAAAAGGGGACGCCATGTATTTCGTGGCTTCGGGCGCTGTCCGCGTGGTGGTGGAGCCCAGTGTCGAATTGGGCTCGGGCGAATTCTTCGGCGAGCTTGCTCTGCTCACCGGCCACCCGCGCAATGCCGATGTCGTGGCGCTGGGCTATTGCAAGCTGCTGGCCTTGAAGGCGCGCGACTTCCAGCGCCTGCTGGCGCAGGATGCGGGCCTCAAGGCGCGCATCGAACAGGTCGCCCAGGAACGCCTAAATGTGGGGGAGCGCCTGAGCTTTGGCTGACCAGCCCCTCTCGGCGCGCGAAAAGCAGATCGCCGGTGACCGCCCG
>NZ_JAYRJJ010000012.1:0-25256 GCF_041906375.1 Dongia sp.
CGACGATGCCGCGCATATCGCCAAGATCCTGCGCGATGCCGGCGAAACGGTGAGTGAAATCGGCCGCATCGTGGCGCGGGCCCAGGGCGCCGCCGGCTGCGAGGTTCGCAACACCGGGCAATGGTAATGGCGGCCCGCAGGCTCAAAATCGCCATCCTGATTTCCGGGCGCGGCAGCAATCTGCAGGCGCTGATCGACCAGTTCGGTCCCGCCGCTCCCACCAGCCCGATCGAGATCGTGCTGGTGCTGTCGAACCGGCCCGACGCCTTCGGCCTGACGCGCGCCGCCCGCGCCGGCATCGCCACCAAGATCGTCGACCACAAGGCTTTTGCCGACCGCGCCAGCTTTGATGCGGCAATGGATAAGGAAATCCGCGCCGTGGGTGCCGAACTGGTGGTACTGGCGGGCTTCCTGCGCCTGCTGACCGACGGTTTCATCGCCGGCTGGCCCGATCGCCTCGTCAACATCCATCCCGCCTTGCTGCCGGCCTTCAAGGGCCTCCACACACATGCCAGGGCACTCGAGGCCGGCGTGCGCTTCCATGGCTGCACGGTGCATTTCGTACGGCCGGAAATGGATACCGGCCCGATCATCGCGCAGGCCGTGGTGCCGGTGCGGCCCGAAGATGACGAAAACAGCCTGGGGCTTCGCGTCCTCGCCGCCGAGCACCGCCTGTTCCCGCAGGCCCTGCGCCTGATCGCGGAAGGGAAAGTGACGGTCGAGGGCGAGCGCGCCATCGTGCGCGACGCAGCCTTTGCCGGCGGCCTGCTGTTCAATCCGCTGGGCGCCTGATGAAATCCGGCCGGCTCTGGCTCGGTCTCCTTCTGCTGGCATTGCTGGCCGGCGCATTGCCACGCCCGTCCGCGGCGCAGACGATGGATCATTACACGCTCATCATGGCCTTCCTGCCCGGGCAATGCCTGGTGAAGCCGGAACTGCCGCTCTGCAAGAACCTCACCCTCAAGGACACGGCCGCGCGCAACCTCATCCTCGTCGGCCTGCGCCCGGACCCACGCGCCAATTCGGTGCCGTTACGCGATTGCGATCCGATGGCCGGCGCCTTCTCGACACCCCTGATGGAGGGCGAGGTCGAAACCCTGGCCACGCAATCCTGCACGCTGCCGCCGGTCAAGCTCAGCCCCGATCTGTCGCGGGCGCTGGCCGAGGTGATGCCGGCCACGACCTATTGTGCCGAGCGGCGTTTCTGGTCGAGCTATGGCGCCTGTTCGATGCTGTCGCAGGAACGCTATTTCCAGCGCGCCGTCGACCGCGCCATCGACATGCGGCGCACCCTGCTTAATGTCGCCATCGCCAGTGCCATCGGCACCCGCGTCAAGCGCGATGCGTTGGTCGATTCCTTCACCCAGCAATTCGGCGACGAAAGTGCGGCTTCGCTGCAACTGGTCTGCGGCCGCTCGGAGAAGCGCCGCCAGGCGGTGCTGACCGAAGTGCGCGTCAAGCTGCGCCAGCTCGGCACCATGAATCAGCTTGCCAAGGACGGCATGTGGCAGGAAGCCGGCAGCACGCTCCGCCACCGTTGCCCCGACGAATTCCTGATCCCCGAAGCCGGCCAGCCGGTGCCCGACCCGGTCGCCAAGCCGGCCGCACCCGGCACCGTCGATATTCCGCAGATGCCCGATATCCCGCAGCCCGACGTGCCGACCGTCACCGCCCCCACCGTCACGGTACCTGAAATCACCGCTCCGCAGGCGGCGCCGCCACCGGACCCCACCAAGCCGCAGCCGATGGAGACGGAACCGATGCAGATCATTCCGCCCCTGTCGGAATAACCCCGGAATAGCGCCCAATTGCCCTCGTGCGGGCAATTGGGTAAAAAGGGACAAAGACCAACCGCCTTCTTTCGGAGATTAACCATGGCCAATCCGTCCGGGTCGCTCAACGACCAGCTTCTCGCCAACCGTCAGCAGACCTGGAACGGCATCGGCCGCCTGCTGCTGTGGGGCACGATCTATGCGCTGCTGCTGGCGCTGGTGACGACGCTCCACGTCGTCAACGGCCCGTCGCTGGGCCTTGGCATCTTCTCGGTCCTCGCCATCGTCGGCGGCTTCATCGCCGTGGTCGTGGCCGTCAGCCGGAAGTAACCGCCCCGAGTAACCGCCCCGGCCCGAGACAAAGAAAAACGGCGCCGCGATGGCTCGCGGCGCCGTTTTCATTTAGCGGCAGCGATCGCTCAGCCGACGATGTCGGAACCGGCGAAGAAATAGGCGATCTCGATCGCGGCATTCTCCAGGCTGTCCGAACCATGGACCGAATTGGCTTCGATCGATTCGGCAAATTCCTTGCGGATGGTGCCGGGGGCGGCATTGGCCGGGTTGGTGGCGCCCATGATGTCGCGGTTCTTCAAGACGGCGCCTTCGCCTTCCAGCACCTGGACGACGACCGGACCCGAGGTCATGAACTTGACGAGGTCGTTGTAGAAGGGGCGGGCCGCATGCACGTCGTAGAACTTCTTGGCCTGGGCTTCCGACATCTGGATGCGGCGCTGGGCGACGATGCGAAGGCCCGCTTCCTCGAACTTGGCGTTGATCTTGCCAGTCAGGTTGCGGCGGGTGGCGTCCGGCTTAATGATCGAGAAAGTGCGTTCGATGGCCATGATAGTCCTCATGTCTGATGTGGCGGGGGCCCCGCAAAATTGCGCGCGCCCCTTGGCGGAATTCGGGCTGGCTTATATACAACTCAGCCGCACTGCACAACCGAACGCCGGTTAAAGTGCTGCCGGCCCCCGAAACGGCTGGCAAAATTGCCCAGAAAAGTAGTTAGAACAATATGTTAACGATTTCGAACCTGACCTATCGCATTGCCGGCCGCGAGATCCTGACCAATGCCAGTGTCTCCGTTTCGGCCGGCCACCATGCCGGATTGGTCGGGCGCAACGGCGCCGGCAAGTCGACCCTGCTGAAGCTGATTTCGGGCGACCTCCATGCCGATTCCGGCACCATCGACGTGCCGAAGATGTGGCGCATCGGCCGGCTCGAGCAGGAAATGAAGGACCAGGGCCGCAGCCTGCTTGCCTGCGTGCTGGCGGCCGATACCGAGCGCACGGCGCTGATGGCGGAAGCTGAGCACGCCACCGACCCCAACCGGATCGCCGAGATCCATGCGCGCCTTACCGACATCCAGGCGCATAGCGCGGAAAGCCGGGCCGCTGAAATCCTGGCGGGCTTGGGCTTCGACGGCGCCGCGCAACAGCGGCCCTTGAGCGACTTCTCCGGCGGCTGGCAGATGCGCGTGGCACTCGCAGCCCAGCTCTTCTCGGCACCGGATCTGATGCTGCTCGACGAGCCCACCAACCATCTCGATCTCGAAGCCACCCTGTGGCTGGAGAGCTATCTCAAAAACTATCCCGGCACGATCCTGCTGGTGAGCCATGACCGCGACCTCCTCAACAAGGTGGTCAACCGCACGATCCATCTCAGCCGCGGCGGCATGATCTCCTATGCCGGCGGCTATGACGATTTCGAGAATATGCGGCGCCTGCGCATGGAGCAGGACATGGCGATGGCCGCCAAGGTCGATGCCCAGCGCAAGCACATGATGGCCTTCGTCGACCGCTTCCGTTACAAGGCGTCGAAAGCGCGCCAGGCGCAGTCGCGCCTCAAGATGATCGCCAAGCTGCAGCCTATTGCGCTGGTCGCCGATGAGAAGGGCATCAACATCTCCTTCCCGCAGCCGGAAGCGCTGGCCCCACCCCTCATCACCATCGACCATGTCTCGGTGGGTTACGAGCCGGGCAAGCCCATCCTCAAGAATCTCGATCTGCGCCTCGACCCCGATGACCGCATCGCGCTGCTGGGCTCGAACGGCAACGGCAAATCGACCTTCATCAAGCTGCTCGCCGGCCGCCTGGAGCCGATGAGCGGCACGATGCGCAAATCCAACAAGCTGCGCGTCGGCTATTTCGCGCAGCACCAGACCGACGAACTCGATCTGGAAGCCACACCGATCGAGGTGATGGCGCGTGCGGCACCGGATCTCCTCCCCGACAAGCGCCGCGCGCATCTGGGGCGTTTCGGCTTAGGCCAGGACCAGGCCAACACCAAGGTGGCGAAGCTTTCAGGCGGCGAGAAGGCGCGCCTGCTGCTGGCTTTGATGAGCCGGCAGGCGCCCAACATCCTGCTGCTCGACGAACCCTCGAACCATCTCGACATCGACAGCCGCCAGGCGCTGGTCGAGGCGATCAACGAGTTCGAAGGCGCCGTCATCATCATCAGCCACGATCCCAATTTGATCGAGCTCACCGCCGACCGGCTGTGGCTGGTGAAGGACGGGGCGGTCAAGACCTTCGACGGCGACATGGACGATTACCGCCGCCAGATCATCTCCGAGCGCCGCGAAAAGCAGCGCAGCGAGAAGCGCGGCGCTTTGCCTGAAAAGGCCTCGGCGCCGAAGGCTGCGGCTGCCCATGCCGCGGTGCCGGCACCCAAGGCAGCACCCAAGCCGGCCACGCCGCAGAAGAAGGCCGCGATCTCGCCGGAGAAGAAGAAGGCGCTCGGCAATGCGGAGCTTGCGGTCAACAAGCTGACCCAGGCCCTCGACCTCATCGAGAACAAGCTCTCCGACCCGTCGCTCTACAACAATGGCGGCACGGCCGAGCTTGCCACCTGGCAGACCAAGCATGCCGAAGTGAAGCGCCGCCTCGCCGAAGCGGAAGAGACCTGGCTGGAGCTGAGTGCCGGGTGAGTTAAAGGGGATAGCGAATGGGTAAAGTTATATCTATGTAACATATTGATATATATAGTAACCGGAAATTTCACTTGATACATTTCCGGTTACATTTTGAGTCTTGTTACCGGAAATGTGAGCCACTATATTTCCGGTAACAGGATAGGTGGCGGATGGAACGCGGCTCTATTGCAAGTGTGCGGGTGGCTAAGTCCCGTCAGCAACGCAAACTCGCTGGCTTGAAACGGGTTGAAGTTCTTGTGCCAGCAAATCAAGCAGATGCGGTGAGAGCTTATGCCGCTCAACTGCGTGAAGGCTCTCAATCTCAGTCGCTGGTACAACTTCGGCGACTCGTTGCCAGCGCATATCATCGGTTTCACGCGATGTGCCTGGACAACATCGACATCGACCCCGCCAAAGCGGATTTTACGGATGGCGCGATTGTCGCCGCGGCCCTGATGCATCGCGGCAATTCCGAGGCTTACAAGCTCGGCCGCCAGATCAGCCGACTGGCCAAATAATGTCGCTTACTCAAATCCAGCGAATGGTCATCGGAGTCCTGCAGGAATTCCGAACACCGATGGATTATGTGGGCGGGGGCGCCGCGCTGAACTTTGACGCGTTCCGCCTGTCGGACGACATGGACATCTTCCAAGACCGTGCCGATGCACTGCCGTCCGGCGTGCACAGGGAATTGGACGCACTCCGCGCTCAAGGATTCACTGTCGAGATGATCCATGCCGACAATTACACGGTCGAGGCGATAATCAGGCAATACGGATCTGAAACGCGCGTCCAGTGGATGAGCGATCCGGAGACTTGCCGACGGTTCTTCGCGGCAGTCCAACACGAAGTATTCGGCTTTGCCCTGCACCGGAGCGACAACGCCGTCAACAAGGCTCTGTGCGCCTCTCGCCGGAGAACGGCCGCCCGCGATGCAGTCGATCTGGCAAACCTCGCAGAAACCTATTGTCCGCTGGGGCCGCTCGTCTGGGCAATCACCGGCAAGGACGCGGCGCGTGGACCACTGGAAATCATAAGAGGGATACGCCAAAACGTCTTTGGATATTCCGATGATGAAATTCGAACCGTGCGCATGGACAACGGTATGGAAATGACCCGCGAACAAGTCCGCGACATATTGGAGCCAGCACTCGACGGCGCCGCCAATTATTGCGAACAGGTCGCACCCGAAGTTTTCTACGGCCACCTATTTGTCGACAAGAACCATATCCCAGGTGAAGCCACCGATGAAGATCTGAGGACGGGGCGTTACGACGCCCTCCCCGTGCAGAATTTTTCAATGGTTCCGTCTTTTCCGGAGTAGCCACCAGACTTCAGGCAGTCGCCCTTAATCCAGATCGCCTGCCAGCGCCGCGCGGGTTTCTTCGGCGATGACGGCCATATGCGCATAGGCCGGATGTTCGAAGCCGAGGATGACCTGCTGGCCACCTTGCTTGAAGGTAGTAGCCTGGGAGTCCGTCAGCGGGAAGTGGATGAACTGGACCGATGACGCCTTGCCCTGTTCATTGGTGCGGTCCTGGTCTTCCTCGGGCTTGCCCTTCACGGTCTCGCCGTTGAACTTCAGGAAGGCGGTATGCTCGACCCCGCCGAGGCGGCCAAGGAAATTGGCGCGGCGCACGGGGTCGTCGATCTCGAACATGACGGTCGCCACCAGCTCGCGCCCCTGCGGGATGAGCGGGTTATAGGCGCGCAATTCGTCGACCAGCTGCTCGTCGCCGCCCTTCTCGATATGCAGCATCTCCTGTACCTGCTGCAGCATGGTGTCGAAATTCTCGAAATAGAAGGTGGCGACCGGCCCCACCTCGACCCGGCGCTTCTTCTTGATCGCCACCACCGCCTTGCGCTTCTCGGCCCGCTGCGCCGCATAGACTTGCGGCGCCAGGATGTCAGCCTTGGTGATTTCCTTTTTGCGGACAGCAGTCATGTCGATCTTCCATTCAGTCGGTGTCAGTCCCGCTACTCTAGCCCTCTCCCCTCGCGGGAGAGGGGGACGTGATTGCTAGGGCGGAACCATCAAATCAGGCTACATCAGCCCATAGGCCCGGGCGAAGAGTTCGATCGGATGAGGCGCTTCCTCGGCCGGCTGTTCGCCGGGCTTCAGGGCGCCGATCCCCTGCAGGATATGGGCGCCGGCCAGCGGGCATTCGGACGAAATCTGGCGCTTGCCCGCATTCATCGCTTGCCGGGCCACCGGCTTGCCGACTTTGAGGGCGATGTCGAAATTTTCCTTCAGCACGCCCCAGGCGCCGCCATGGCCCGAGCAGCGCTCGATCACGGCGAGATCCGCTTCTGGAATGAGCTTCAGCAACTCGGCAGCCTTCTGGCCCATATTCTGCGCGCGCGCATGGCAGGCGATGTGGAGGGCGACACCGCCTTCCAAGGGCTGCAGTCCCGGCGCCAGCCCGTCGCGCTTGGCGATGTCGACGACATATTCGGCGACGTCATAGGTGGCGTTGGAGAGGCGCTTGATCTTTTCCTCATCGGGCAGGATCAGCGGCCATTCAAATTTCAGCATCAGCGCACATGAGGGCACCAGCGCCACCACGTCATAGCCCTGCTCGATGTAGGGCAGCAGCGCGTCGGCGACCGAATGGGCATGCTCGGCCACGCGGGCGACATTGCCTTGTTCCAGCTGCGGCATGCCGCAGCAGCGCGGATAGACGACCTCCGCCTCGACGCCGTTCTTGGCGAGTACGCGCAGCGCCGCCATGCCGATATCGGGATTGTTGTAGTTGGAGAAGCAGGTCGCATAGATCACAGCCTTGCGGCCGTAAGCCGGCGCTTCGCTGTTGACCTCCGGCTTCTCCTCCATGGCGCGCAACACCAGCGTGCGGCCGTGGAATTTCGGGAGATGCGCACGAGCATCGATCCCGGCCACCGCCTGCATGACCTGGCGCGCGGCACCGTTTCCGGCGACGGCATTGGCGACGGGCGCCAGCATGCCGGCCGCCTTGCCGTTGCGGTCGGTCTCGGTCAGTTGTTCGTAGATCTTGTCGTTCTTGCCCTGGCGCAATTCGGCGGCGCGATAGCGCAGCATCAGATGCGGGAAGTCGAGCGCCCATTCATGCGGCGGCACATAGGGGCATTTGGTCATGAAGCAGAGGTCGCACAGCGTGCAGGCGTCGACGACCTGTTTGTAGTCCTCGGTCTTTACGCCGGCCATCTCGTCGGGGCTGGCATCGACCAGATCGAAGAGCCGCGGGAAGGAATCGCACAAATTGAAGCAACGCCGGCAGCCATGGCAGATGTCGAAGACGCGATGCATCTCCGCGTTGATCTTGTCCATGTCGTAGAAATCGGGGTTCTGCCAATCGATCTTGTGGCGGAACGGTGCTTCCAGGCTGCCTTCGCGCATCGACCCATCCTTCGCACGCTGGTTTGCAGGAGCAATTCGATAACCGAAACCGCCGCCGGCTCAGGTTCCGAGCCGGCGGCAGAATCGTTTTAGTCCGCTAGAGGCTGGAGCGTTCAGCCCAGCGTGTCGAGCGCCTTCTGGAAGCGGCCCGCATGGGACTTTTCAGCCTTGGCGAGCGTCTCGAACCAGTCGGCGATCTCGTCGAAGCCTTCTTCACGCGCGGTGCGCGCCATGCCCGGATACATGTCGGTGTATTCGTGCGTTTCGCCGGCGATCGAGGCTTTGAGGTTCGGCGCGGTGGCGCCGATGGGCAGGCCCGTCGCCGGGTCGCCCACTTCCTCGAGGAACTCGAGATGGCCATGGGCGTGGCCGGTCTCGCCTTCCGCGGTCGAGCGGAACACGGCGGCGACGTCGTTATAGCCTTCGACATCGGCCTTCTGTGCGAAATAGAGGTAGCGTCGGTTAGCCTGGCTTTCGCCGGCAAAGGCGTCTTTCAGATTGCCTTCGGTCTTGGAGCCCTTCAGAGCAGCCATTTTCGTCTCCCTAGCTAAATGGGTTGCGCGGGTCTTGGTGCGGGTCCCGTCTTCTGGAATCGGCCGGCCGATTGGGGCCAAGGGGATTCTGAATGGGCAGGATTGGCCGCGACAAGCTTGTTGGTCGGGCGAATCTAGGCTTCGCCCAAAACCATGTCAACAGATTGGAATGGCTTTAAAGAGACAGATTAGTGATTGATCTGATTGGCGAATTAATTATCATTCGCAAGTCGGACGATGACGTCCACGCGGGAAACTTTCATGCCGGAAGGGGGTTGCGGGAGCTGGCTCAGCGCCACCTCCGTCGCCGGTATGTCCATCAGTCGACCCTCGCCCTCGACAAAGAAATGATGGTGCGGGGTGACGTTATTGTCGAAATAGGACCGGCCGGGCTCAACCACGACTTCGCGGAGGAGGCCAGCGGTCGTGAACTGGTGCAGCGTGTTGTAGATCGTCGCCAGCGAGACCTGGATGCGGTTGGCAATCGCCTCGGCATGCAGATCTTCGGCGGATACGTGCTGATCACCGCCCTCGAACAGCAGCTTGGCCAGCGAGAGGCGCTGCCGGGTCGGTCGGAGGCCGGCTTCCTTGAGCTTGGCCAGGATCGAGGTAAAGGGGCGTTTGCTTTCCATTTTAAAACCTTAATCCAAGCCGATCAGGGTGAAAAGCGGGAAACTAAAACCGCTCAAGATCGTGATCTGGCCTCATAGACTGCTTTCTAGAACCCGAGAACGCGACGCATTGGCGCATAGCTGCGATCCCGGATCGGGCGTGGTCGCGCAAGCCCGAGCACCCTATGCTGAGACTAACCCCCGCCCGGTTAAGGCCCCGTTACCCTTCATGCCCGTCCGCACCGCGTCCTACCGCACCCTGGCCCTGATCGTGGCCGCGGCGCTTTTCATGGAAAATCTCGACACCACCATCATCGCGACGGCGCTCCCTGACATTGCGCGCGAAATCGGGGCCGAGCCGCTCAAGGTCAATCTCGCGATCACCTCCTATCTCCTCAGCCTCTCGATTTTCATACCGCTGAGCGGGTGGGTCGCGGACCGTTTCGGCGCCAGGCGCGTGTTCAGCCTCGCCATCGCCATCTTCATGGCCGGCTCCATCGCCTGCGCCATGGCCGATTCCCTGATGGGGCTGGTGGCGGCGCGCATTTGCCAGGGCTTTGGCGGAGCGATGATGGTGCCGGTCGGGCGGCTCGTCATCCTGCGCGCCGTGCCCAAGGCCGAGCTCATCAAGGCGCTCACCTATCTCACCATCCCGGCGCTGCTGGGGCCGGTGCTCGGACCGCCCATCGGCGGTTTTATCGTCACCTATTCCTCCTGGCGCTGGATCTTCCTGCTCAACATTCCGGTGGCCGTCGTCGGCATCATCCTCAGCGTCATCTACATCCCGCCGATCAAGGCACCGACGGTGCCGAAACTCGATTGGGCCGGCTTCCTCCTCACCGGCATCGGTCTTGCCGCCCTCGTCTTCTCCTTCGAGGCGATGGGGCGCTTTCCCTTGCCGAACTGGGTGCTGGGTGCCTCAGCCGCCTTCGGCCTCATCTGCCTCATACTCTATTGGCTGCGGGCGCGGGCCATGGCGGAGCCGATCGTCAATCTGAAGCTGATGGAGATCAGCACCTTCCGCCGCGCGGTGCTGGGCGGCAGCGTGTTCCGCATCGGAATCGGGGCATTGCCTGTCCTGCTGCCCCTCATGCTGCAGCTGGGTTTCGGCCTTTCCGCCTTTGCCTCCGGCCTTCTCACCTTCGCCAGCGCCGCCGGCGCCCTGGTGATGAAGGGGGCGACGCAATTCGTGCTGCGCAGCTTCGGCTTCCGACGCGTGCTGATCGTCAACGCGCTGCTTTGCGGCGCGGTGATGATGACCTATTCCCTGTTCACGCCGACAGTCTCCCACACCGTCATCTTCCTGGCATTGCTGGCCGGCGGCTTCATCCGCTCGCTGCAGTTCACGGGCCTCAACGCGTTGTCCTATGCCGATGTCGGCGAAGGGGCGATGAGCAGCGCCTCGACCTTCTCGGCCATGATGCAGCAATTGTCCTTGAGCATCGGCGCCGGCACGGCGGCACTGGCCCTGCACCTGACCCTCGCCCAGCGCGGCGGCACGGTCTTGGCGGCCGGCGATTTCCAGCCGGCCTATCTCTTCATCGGCGGCATCGTCATGGTTTCGGCTCTTTTCTTCATCGGCCTCCGCCAGGACGCGGGAGCGAATGTCAGCGGTAACATCCGCAGCATGCCCGTCGGCGCCGAAATCAAGGAAACCGGATCGCGCTAGAAACAGGCGCGGCGAAGCAAGCGCAGGCTGCCGGCGAACCTGCTATGCTGCCGGCCGACCGCATTCGATCCGGAGTTGCTGCCCGATGCTTGCCGAACATCCCCTGCGCCGGGAACTGAACGACGAGGTGCATGCGCGCCCGCCCTTGCGCATCGACGGGCCGGCTTTGGTGCTGCATCTGGCCTGCCTGCGCGCACCCGGCGATGCGACGGGCCAGGCGGATCTCCAGTTCATCGCCGACCTTGCGCGCCATCACGGCGCCCCGGCACCCGACCCGGCCAGCCGCTATGGCATCATGCCGCGCGGGGAGACGCAGCTGAAATGGGAGCTGCACACCGAGTTCACCAGCTACACACTGGTCATGCCGCGCGCCGACCTCCGGCCGGGTGCGCTCTCCTGGGCGGAGCTGCCGCCCGATGCGCGCCAGCTTGCCGCGCAATGCCCGGGCCAATGCGTCGCTGCGCTGCTGCTCGAATTCCGCACCGGACCCGAGATTACCGAATTGGGCATGACGCAGACGGGCGAGATGATCGCCTCCCTCTTCCCCTCCGGCGACACGGTGGCCTCCAGCGTCGGTGAGCAGGCAGCGGAAGTGTGGACCGATTTCCATCTCGATGCCGGCGGATTCGGGCGCATGCTGCTCGTCAACCGCACGCTTTCCGCCGGTCGCGCCGGGCGCATGGTGCAGCGCCTGCTCGAGATCGAGACCTACCGGCTGATGGCGCTCCTCAGCCTCGCCTTGATCCGGCGCAGCAGCGGCACGCTGGGCGGGCTGGAAGCGCGCCTCAAGGCCCTGATCGAGCGAACGGCGGTACCCGATTCCCACAGCGACGATGGCGACCGGCTGCTGCTCGACGAACTGACGCATCTTGCTGCCGAAACAGCGAGCCTCGGCACGGCGACGCGCTATCGCCTCAGCGCCGGTGCGGCCTATGCCGAATTGGTGCTGCGGCGCCTGAGCGACATCCGCGAGGGGCGCGTCGACGGTCTTTCGCGCCTTTCAAGCTTTCTCGACCGGCGCTTCACCCCGGCCATGCGCACCTGCGAGGCATTCCTGCGCCGGCTCGATCAGTTGGAAACCGGGATCGACCGCGCCAGCGACATGCTGCGCACCCGGGTCGACGTCAATCTGCAGGCGCAGAACAGTGCTCTGCTCCGCGACATGGAAAGCCGCAGCCGCACGCAGCTCCGCATCCAGGAAGCGGTCGAAGGCCTCTCGGTCTTTGCCATCAGCTATTACCTGATCGGCCTGCTGAAAGTCGTGGCCGAAGGCCTCTTTCCGGCCGAAGACGGCCACGCCCACCAATTGCTCGCCGCCATCGCCGTCCCCATCGTGCTCGGCGCCGTCTGGCTCGGCGTCAAACGCCTCCGGCGCGCGATCAAGGGGCATTGAAGCGCGAAGGCCCCTCACCCCAACCCCTCTCCCCGGAGGGGCGAGGGGCTTGCAGCGAATTCGGCAGAAACTCCCTCGCCCCGCGATAGCGGGGAGAAGGTTGGGGTGAGGGGCCTTCCTCTAGGCCAATCGCCCCAGCGGGATGATCTCCTTGGAGTCCGGCGTGTAGTCGTTGCGCTGCCAGTCGCCGAACCATTGGTCGACGGCGAGGCCGGCTTCGAGCATCAGCCGCGCCAGATGGTCCTGGGGGCTGAAGCGGATCTTCGATTTGGCGGCGAGCAATTCGCCGCTGCCGAGGCGGTAATAGGTGCCGTAGGTGACGATGCCGCTGGGTTCGTCATAGGCATAGTCGTTCCAGGATTCGACCTTGCCGTGCCTGGGATGCGCGACGAAGCGGTGCGATTCCTTCGGGTTCCATTCCAGCCATTCGCGCCCCTTCGGGTTGCGGCTGTCGAAGATGAAGCGGCCTTGGGGGCCGAGATGGGCGGCGATGGTCTTCAAGAGCGCCAACTGGTCGTCATCGGTCAGCAGGCACTGAAAGGCATGGCCGGTCATCACGATGAAGTCGAACCGACGTCCCAGCCGCACGGAGCGGCCGTCGCCTTCGACCCAGGTGACGCGCGCGCCGCCATCGCGCCGCCGGGCGATTTCGAGCATGGCGGCGGCTGGGTCGACACCCGTGACCGCCGCACCGCTCTCAGCGATTGCACTGGCGAGGAGTCCCGTGCCGCAGCCGAGATCCAGCACGGTGGCGCGGCCTTCCGAGAGGGCCAGGCAGGTGCGCGTGTCATCGTACCAGCCATTGTCGATGTCGTAGAAGTCAGCAAGGCGCGGATCGTTATAGAGCGCGTCGCTCTCTTTGATCGTCATGGGACGGGATTACTCCTGGACGAATTCGATGATGACGCCGTTGGCTTCCTCAGGCGGCACGATGCAGCCCTTGCCGGTCTTCAAGGCCAGCACATTATGGAACCGCAGATGGTCGCGGCAGCGCGCCTTGTCTGCCACCGCGATCTTCATCGCCGCGACCCAGGGCGCCGGATAGTCGGGAAGCGGCACCAGCGCCGGATAGAGCTGTTCCAGCCCGGCCTTGGTGGTGAAGCGGATATGCCCGCCGCCGGTGTCGATGACGGTCATGAGATTGGCGGTGGAAATGCGTTCCGGCCCGAAGACCGGCAGCCAGCCGAAGGCCGCGTCGACCGGATCGTCGACCACCACGGTCACCGAGACGATACCGGTGGCGCGGTTGGCATGGCGCAGCCATTCGGGGCGGCGCAGCAGTTCCGGCGTCTTGTGCACGGTGACGAAGGCGGAGAGGCCCGGCGTCACGTCCCGCGGCAGCATGATCAGGCCGAATTCGGGCAAGACCGTGCCTTCCGGCAGTTCAAGTTCGCGCTTGAGAACCTTCGGTCCGTCAAAGGGCAGGTTGGCGGCGCGGAGTTCCCGGGCGCATTGGGCTTCGTCACGCCCGGCGAAGGCAAGGCCCATCAGCCCTTCGTGCGTCTTCACGAACTGTTCGAGATTGTTGGTGAACTGCGCGGGATCGATGATGCCGAGGAGCTCGATATAGTTCGGCTCGAACATGATGCAGTAATTGCCGGTGCCCCAGCCGATATGGCGGCCGCGCGGCGTCAGGTGGAAACCGAGCCGGTCCCAGTTCCGCGCCGCGGCTTCGAGATCGCGCACGCCGACCAGCACATGATCGACGCCGGTGATGGCTGGGACCGGTGGCAGCGAATCCAAGGCTGGCGGCATCAAATCCCCATGCGAATCATGCCCATGCAAATCATGTTTGACCTGTTTACCGCAGATCGACGGGCCGGTAAACGCCGGCAGGAATGAAGTCATTTATCACCGATGGGCGTGACAGCAGCGCAATTCGCTCTGCGCTGTTCCATGACCACAAAAAAAACCGCCGCCCCGGTTGCCCGGAGCGGCGGTCTGTCTATCGCCAAGGATGAGCTGGATCAGTGAACTCTGGCCCAGATCTTCCGCTTGGCGGCATAGGCGATGAGCGTGAACGCCACCAGGAACAGCATCGCCTTCAAACCGGTGCGGATGCGGCTCTCATAGTTCGGCTCACCCGCCCAGGTCAGGAAGACCGAGACGTCGCGCGCCATCTGATCGACGCTCGCTTGCGTGCCGTCTTCGTAAGTGACGGCGCCGTCGGAGAGCGGGTTCGGCATCGCGATCTGGTGACCGGCGAAGCCCTTGTTGTAGTTCATGCCTTCGGTCATCTTGAAATCCGCCGGCGCTTCTTCGTAGCCGGTGAGGATGCCGTGGATGTAATCGGCACCCTCGAAGGCGCCGAAACCGGCACCGGCGCGGCTGCGGGCGATGAGCGACAGATCCGGCGGCAGGGCACCGTTATTGCCGGCACGGGCCGCCTGGTCGTTGGCGAAGGGCGCCTTGAAGCGGTCCGAGGGCTTGCCCGGACGTTCGAACATATCGCCTTCGTCGTTCGGGCCGTCCATGACGGTGACGCTGGCGGCGATTTCCTTCACCGCAGCTTCCGAGAAGCCGATCTCCTGCAGGTTGCGATAGGAGAGCAGGTTCATCGAATGGCAGGCCGAACAGACTTCCTTGTAGACCTGGAAGCCGCGCGCCAGCTGCGGGCGATCGAACTTGCCGAAGAAACCCTGGAACGACCAGGATTCCTTTTCGACATGCACTTCGTGCTTGGGCGAAGCGGCGACGAACAGCACGGCCGTGATGCCGACCAGTGCGGTGATGCCCTTGAGGAGCAGGGACTTGGCGCTCATCAGAGCTTCTCCATCGGCTTAGACGCAGAGTTGGCGATCGCGACATGGCTGCCGCCCCCACCGAGCACCGGTCGTGAAATCGAAAGGGGAACCGGCAGCGCGCGCTCGAAGATCGAGAGCAGCGGCAGGATCACCACGAAATAGCCAAAGTAGTAGGTCGTCGCCAACTGACCCATGGCAATGACGCTGATGCCGGCCTGGCCTTCATCGGGCGCGATGCTGAACGAGAGAGGCGACCAGATCCAATCCGGCGGGTTCTTGCCGCAGACGGTGAGGATCGCGCAATCGAACACCAGCATCCAGAAGAACCATTTGAAGGCCGGACGATAGCGACCCGAGCGGACCGGCGAGCGGTCGAGCCAGGGCAGGACGAGCAGCACCAGGATCGAAGCGAACATGGCGATGACGCCGATGAGCTTGTCCGGGATCGAGCGCAGGATCGCGTAGAAGGGCAGGAAGTACCATTCCGGCACGATGTGCTGCGGCGTCGAGAGCGGGTTGGCCGGCACGAAGTTGACCGGATCGCCCAAGGTCACCGGGGCGTAGAAGACCCAGTAGGCGTAGAAGATCATGAACACGCCGAGGCCGAACATGTCCTTCACCGTGTAATACGGATGGAAGGGGATCGTATCCTGCGGCCCCTTGGTGTCGATGCCGATCGGGTTGTTGGAGCCGAAGCGGTGCAGGGCCACGACGTGCAGCACCACGACGCCCAGCAGCACGAAGGGCAGCAGATAGTGCAGCGAGAAGAAGCGGTTCAAGGTCGGGTTGTCGACCGAGAAACCACCCCAGAGCAGCGTCACGATATGCTTGCCGACGACGGGCAGGGCCGAGAACAGGTTGGTGATGACGGTGGCACCCCAGAAGCTCATCTGGCCCCAGGGCAGCACATAGCCCATGAAGGCGGTGGCCATCATGAGGAGCAGGATGACGACGCCGATCTGCCACAGCAACTCACGCGGCGCCTTGTAGGACCCGAAATAGAGGCCGCGGAACATGTGGACGTAGACGACGATGAAGAACATCGACGCGCCGTTCATGTGGATGTAGCGCAGCAGCCAGCCGTAATTGACGTCGCGCATGATGCGCTCGACCGAATTGAAGGCCATGTCGACATGCGGCGTGTACTGCATGGCGAGGAAAATGCCCGAGGCCATCATGACGACAAGCATGAAGCCGGCGAGGCTGCCGAAGTTCCACCAGTAGCTGAGGTTCTTCGGGGTCGGATATTCGTTCGCTTCGTGATCGAGGAAGGTAAAGATCGGCAGGCGATGGTCGATCCAGCGGATCACGGGATTCTTGAATTTGGCGCTCATGATGCCCGCTCCCTCAGCCGATCTTCACGACGGTGTCGCTGACATACTGGTAGGCTGGAACCTCCAGATTGGTCGGCGCGGGGCCTTTGCGAATGCGGCCCGATGTGTCGTATTGCGAGCCGTGGCAGGGGCAGTACCAGCCGCCGAATTCGCCCTTGGGCTCGGCATCCTTCTGCCCCAGCGGCACGCAGCCGAGATGGGTGCAGACGCCGACCAGCACGAGATATTCCGGCTTCTGGGCGCGGACTTCGTCGGCCTGCGGATCCTTCAGATCAGCCGTGTCATCCTTCTTGGCCTGCTCGATCTCGGCCGCCGTGCGGTGGCGGATGAAGACCGGCTTGCCGCGCCACTTCACCGTGATCGCCTGGCCTTCGGCCACCTGGCCGACATCCACTTCGATCGAGGAGAGCGCCAGCACGTCCTGAGAGGGGTTCATGCTGCTGATAAAAGGCCACACCGCGGAGGCCGCGCCGAAGGCGGTCACCGATGCTGCGGTCAAAAAGAGAAAGTCGCGCCGCGTGCTTTGATCACCAGGCGATTGCGCGTGATCCGCCATATTCCTTGTCCCTCCGGCAAGAGAAACCTGCCCGCGCCTATCACCCCGCTTGACGCGTGGCTCTGGGAACGCAGACAGGCCTCGAATACCCAAAAAATCCCGCGGGTTATACCATGACGACCGAAACTGACCGCTGGCCTGGAACGCGACACAATGCCGCATGAAAGGACAATATCCCGTCCCCATCCCGGCCGCGAACCTGCAAGGTCACGGCATTCCCCCTAAACCGGGCCAAGGGTATAAACAATTCCGTTTGATTTGCAAGGTTGGGCAGCTTACTGGCCCGCCCATCTTGGTTACTGAAAGTATAACCGAATCATGCGTTTGGTCCTGTTCGAGCCGGACATTCCGCAGAATACCGGCACGCTTCTGCGGCTCTCTGCCTGCTGGAATCTGGCCGTCGACGTGATTTTTCCCTGCGGATTCATCTTCGACGACCGGCGGATGAAGCGCGCCGGCATGGATTACATCGACGCGGTCGATATCCAGCGGCACAGTTCCTGGCCCGCTTATCTCGCCTGGCGCGCGGAAAACCCGGCTTTGGCCGGCCGTTTGCTGCTGCTCTCCACCAAGGCGGCCGAGCCTTATCAGACCTTCGCCTATCGGGCGGATGACAGCATCATGGTCGGACGCGAATCGAGCGGCGTCCCCGATGTGGTATACGCAGCCGCCGATCACCGGCTGGTCATTCCGTTGCGCGATGGCATGAGATCGCTCAATGTCGCCATCGCCGCCGCCGTGGTCACCGCGGAAGCCCTTCGCCAAACCGGATTTTCGAGTCTTTCATGACCCCCTACAGCACCGATTCCGCCTTCCCCGACGATTATCAAGCGCAGGCGCAAGTCTGGTTCAGGACCCTGCGCGACGAGATCTGCGCCAGCTTCGAGGCGCTGGAAGATGAATTTTCGTCGCACCCCAACCTTGCCCCCGGCAAAGCCGCCGGCCGCTTCGAACGGAAGGATTGGGCGCGCGATGGGGGAGGTGGCGGGACGATATCGTTGATGAAGGGGCGCCTCTTCGAAAAGGTCGGCGTCAACATCTCGACCGTGTTCGGCACCTTCTCGCCGGAGTTCCGCCAGCAGATTCCCGGTGCCGCCGGCGACGGCAGTTTCTGGGCCAGCGGTATCAGCCTGGTCGCCCATATGTGTTCGCCCCATGTGCCGGCGGTGCATATGAACACGCGCCTCATTGTCACCAGCAAAGCCTGGTTTGGTGGTGGCGCGGATCTGACGCCGATGTTTCCCGAAAACCACGCCGAAGATTCCGCCATCTTCCACGCCGCCCTCAAGAGCGCCTGCGATGCGCAGGATCCGGCCTATTACCCGCGCTTCAAGAAATGGTGCGACGATTACTTCTTCCTGCCCCACCGCAACGAGCCGCGGGGGCTGGGCGGCATCTTCTATGACCAGGTGAATACCGGCGACTGGGCGCGCGATTTTACCTTCACGCAGAGTGTGGGCCGTGCCTTCCGCGACGTCTATCCCCAGATCGTGCACCGGAACATGGCGCGCAGCTGGACGGCGGAAGACCGGCACCATCAGCTGGTGCGCCGCGGCCGCTATGTCGAGTTCAACCTGCTCTATGACCGCGGCACCACCTTCGGCCTGAAGACCGGCGGCAATACCGAAGCCATCCTGATGTCGCTGCCGCCGGAAGTGGTCTGGCCGTAAACCCCATACTCGGCGTCATGCCCGCACTTGGTGCGGGCATCCACGAGTTTTTTCACGAAAAGGAAGTCGTGGATGGCCGGGCCAAGCCCGGCCATGACGGCATGTGTGTTGCCAATTGCGCGCAATGGCCACCCCTAATCCAATCGGTAGATTTCCGTCGGCGTCGAGCGACCGGGCAGGACTTCCTCGCCAAGCGAGGTGAGCGCGATATCGGGCGGCAGCAGTTTCGCCGCATCCGCGCTGATGCTGACGATGACCGAGCGGCTGCCGTCATCGACCTGCTTGCCGAACTGCTCCAGACGCTGCGCGATGTTCACCGCATCGCCGACCAGCGTGTAGTTGATGCGGCCGGGTGCGCCGATATTGCCGGCGATGGCGCGGCCGCTATGAATGCCGATGCGGATGCGCACCGGGGACAGGCCTTTCTTCGCGCGGCGCGCATTGTCGGCGGTGAGGCGCGCCGCTATGCGCTGGGCAGCGTGCACCGCGCGCACGGCGTGATCCTCCTGCGCTTCGGGTGCCCCCCAGAAGGCCATGATGGAATCACCGATATATTTATCGATTGAGCCGCCCTCGGCCGCGATATGGCTGCCCAGCAAGGTGAAGTGCCGGTTTAGGAAGGCCGCGAGGCGCCGTGGGCTGAGGCGCTGGGCGATGCCGGAAAAGCCGACGATATCGGTAAAGAGCACCGTCACATCAACTTCGCGCGAGGCGAGGATCTCGCTGCTGCTGGGGCGCATCAGATGCGGCACCAGCGATTGCGGGACATAGGTCGAAAACCAGCCGAGACCCGCGCGCATGCTGTTATAGGCACCGGCCGCGACGTCGATCTCCCTGAACCGGCTGCGCGCCAGCACCGGCGCACCGCTGAAATCGAGTGCTGCCAGATGCCGCGTCGCGTCCGCCAGCTGGCGCATCGGTTGGCCGATGCGGCGTCCGAGGATGAGTGCCAGCGCGACGGCGATGGCGATGACGATCGCGGCGCCATAGAGCGTGCGCCAGAGGGCTTCGAAGACGCTGTCGACGATCGAGGATTGCAGATAGACGCCGACGGTCAGCGGCTGTTTCAGAAGAGCCGGCACGTCCTTGTAGATGATGAGATAGGACGCGTCGCCGACCCGCACATCCTCCTGCTCGCGGAACGGCGTTGCCTGCGGGCCGGGTGGCAGCACTTCCTCCGATTGGGTGCGGTCGAATTGCGCGAGGACCGGGTCGTTGATCTCGTTGAAGCGCGGCAAAGGCCGCTCGTAATCGAGATGAAAATCGCCGCTGAAGAGATTGCGGTGCGAAAAGACGACGTCCTTCTCGCCCAGCACGAAGGGTGTCGTGTAGGGGCCGGCACGGTCCTTGAGATGCTGGGAAATCTCGGGCAGCGAGATCACGGCCGCAAAGACGCCGAGCGGCTCGCCGCGACGGCGCACCGGCGCCAGAGCCGACATCACCGGCTTTTCCAGCTCCGGCAGATAGATCGGAATATCCCAGATCGGCTCGTGCGCATCGATGCCGACCCGATAGGCGCGGCGGATGCCGGCATCGCGGGTGCCGTCGGCGAGCCTGGTGACATAAAGCTTGCCGTCGAGCTGGCGCGCGGCCTTCACCACGGTGAGATCGGTGCGGATGAAGCTGACCGCAGTGAGCTGCGGCGAGGCGGCCAGTGAGCCCATCAGCAGGTCTGAAAGCCGCGCATCGTCATCGGGTGCCACCCTGGCGCTGGCGAGATAGCCGGAGAGGAACCGCACCTGCTCCAGCGCCGGGTCGAGTTCGGTTTGCAGCGCCTGTTCGAGCGTGGTGATTTCGCGATTGGCAAGGGTGTTCAGCAGATTGTAGGTGTTGTCATAGGCGATCGCGTTGATGACCAGCGCCACCACGGCGATGGCGATTGCCGCCAATCCGCCGAACGTGGCGGCCAGCACCAGCCAGATCGAAAAGCGCCAGGCCTGTGGGTCGGAAACGCGCGCCATGGCGCGGATTCTCTATCGCGCCATCAATAGCCGACGATCTTCACCAATTGCCCCGCCTGCAAGGGCTGGCCCTGGTCAAGGCGGTTCAGGACCTTGAACCAATCCGCCTTGGCCTCCGGCACCACCATGCGCGCAGCGAGGCTGTCGATCGTGTCGCCCGGCTTCACCTCGACCACGCGTATGCGCATCGGCTTGTAGCCGGTGGCCTCGTTGGCAGCCAATTGGCGGAAGGAGTTAGCCGTGGCACCAAAGGCCGAATCCATGGCCTGGAATCTGTTCGTGGGCGCCGC
Source organism: Dongia sp. (assembly GCF_041906375.1). Taxonomy (GTDB): domain Bacteria; phylum Pseudomonadota; class Alphaproteobacteria; order Dongiales; family Dongiaceae; genus Dongia. The sequence goes on from NZ_JAYRJJ010000012.1 coordinate 20,824, forward strand.
GAAAAGGAAGCGATAGACATGGTTGTCGGGAAAGCGCACGGCAATGAGGCGGAAGGTGGCCGGCTGGTTGCTGACCGTTCCTTGCGCAATGCCGGTCGCGGCTTCCATGCCATTGATGTTGATGCGCTGCAGATCGCTGATCTTGGCCTTGGGGTTCCACTGGCTCTGCACATAAGTGACGAGGTCGCCGACACCCTTGGGCGCCATGTCGAAAATCATGGCGCCGCCGTCGCCCTGCCCGACCACCTGGCTCGGCTGGTTCTGCAGTTTGAAACCCGGGGGTGCCGTGAAGGTGAAACGCAAGCTCGGATGGATGAATTCGCGCCCTTGGACCACGCCATCTTCCGGGTTCTCGCCCCACATGATGCCGTCGATCTTGGTGAGGTATTCGTTGCGCGCCAGCATCGCACCCGGAGTCGCGGGGCCGGCTTGGTTGATGGCCTGTTGCACGCGGTCGGCGGTGCGCGGATGGCTCTGCTTCATGCTGTAGGATTCGGCTGCGGCTTCATTGCCGGCAAGCCGCGCCTCAAGATGCGTGTCGGCATTGAGGGCGCTGAGGAACGACCCCATCGCCTGCGGGTCGTAGGTTGCGCGCTTCAGGTAGCGCACACCCAGCGAATCGGCCTCGAATTCCTGCTCCTGCGAATACTTGCCGAGGTAATTCTGGGCGATCTCCGTGCCGAACTGACCGCCCATCTGTGCACCCTGATCACCACCGAGCACGGCGCCGAGGAGGACGCCGGCAAGGACGCCGATCTGCGCCTTCTGCTGCTGGCCCATGCGCTCCGCCGTGTGGCGCGCATTGACATGGCCGATCTCATGGCCAAGCACGCCGGCCACTTCCGCCTCGTTGACGGCGAGGCCCAGGAGATCGCGCGTCACATAGACATAGCCGCCCGGCAAGGCGAAGGCATTGATGTCGGAGGAATTGAGGACGGTGAAGGTATATTTGACGTCCTGGCGCTCGGCGGTCGCCGCCACGAACTGGCCGACGCTGTCGATATAGGTGTTGAGGGCCGGCTTCTCGGCATAGGCGCCGCCGAATTCCTCCAGAATCTTGGGGTGCTCCTCGGCGCCGATCTGGTTTTCCTGCGCCTCGGTGACGTTGGTTGAAAAGGTCCGGCCCGTGGCGGGGCTTGTCGCCTGCATGCAGCCGGTAACCAGCAAGGACGTGCCGGCAAGCAGAAGGGCTGCGAAAGTGTGCTTGAAACGCATGGGCTGGCTCCGACACCGAGTCTTTGAACTTCCCGGATATTAGCGCGGCAGCTGCGCCGGCCGGTTAGTTTTTTTGGCGGGGTCCCATGTGAGCAACATCACGATGGCGCGATTGGTTCCGTTGTGCGCCCCCCGTTGCCGGCCCGCGCATTTGCCATGCTATAAGATGGCCCGACGCCGCAAACTCGCAAGGATTTCCACCGTATGCCGCCGAAGGATCTCTATCCCGATATCGCGCCCTATCGCACCGGCGAACTGGCGCTGGGGGACATCCACACCATGTATTTCGAGGAAAGCGGCAACCCGAAGGGGGTCCCCGTCGTGTTCCTGCATGGCGGTCCCGGCGCCGGGGCCAATGCCAGTCACCGGCGCTTTTTCGACCCCAAATACTACCGCATCGTCATTTTCGACCAGCGCGGCAGCGGCCGGTCGACGCCCTTGGGCGAGATCAAGGACAACACCACCCCGCTCCTCATCGAGGACATGGAACGCCTGCGGCGGCATCTGGAGATCGATGCCTGGTTCGTTTTCGGCGGTTCCTGGGGGTCGACCCTGGCGCTTGCCTATGCCGAATTCCACCCCGACCGGGTGCGGGGTCTCGCCTTGCGCGGCATTTTCCTGTGCCGGAAGTCGGAAATCGACTGGTTCCTCTACGGCCTCAAGGAACTGGCGCCAGAGGCCTGGCGCGCCTTTTCCGGCTATATCCCGGAAGCGGAGCGGCACGACCTGCTGGGCGCCTATCATAAACGGCTGATGAACCCGGACCCGCAGGTGCATATGCCGGCGGCGCGCGCCTGGAGCATCTATGAGGGCAGTTGCTCGACCCTGCTGCCCAGCCCGGAGACCATCCAGGCCTTTTCCGGCGACACGCTGGCTTTGGGTTTGGCCCGCATGGAAGCCCATTATTTTGCCAACAACATCTTCCTGCCAGAGAACTTCCTCTTGGAGAATGTCGGCCGGATCCGCAAGATTCCGGCCTTCATCGTGCAGGGCCGCTACGACCTGGTGTGCCCGATCCGCTCGGCCGACGACCTGTCCCGGGTCTGGCCGGAGGCGCGATACGAAATCATCCCGAATGCCGGCCATTCGGCCATGGAACCGGGCACCCGCGCCGCTCTGGTCCAGGGCATGGAACGGTTCAAAGAGTTGGGGTGAGGGAATTGGGGTGAGCCGATAGGCCGGGAACAAAGGTCACCGCGGTTTGGTTAATGGCGATCGAAGTTCCGGACCGGCCGTCACAGTGATCACGCGATGTTGTTACGGCTGCGGCGGGGCTGCCCCTTGCCAAAGTACTAGAAAATGGCGATTTTGCGTTGCGGTAGCCTTGCCGGTCGGGATGATGGAAGGACCGGCGGGGCGCAGTTGAAACTAGTCAATCCTTGGTCGAGGCCGATGGCGCGGGACAGGCGCATGGTTTGCCTGCGACCGGTTGGCGTTCGGGTTCGGGATAGACATGCGTTTCAGTAACTGGCTCATCGGCCTTGCTCTGGCGGCCATGGTGGCGGCTGCCTGGTTCATTCTGAACCCGACGATCGACGCCGATCCTTTTGAAGGCGATCTGCGCGGCGTCTCCTATTCCGCCTGGCGGCAGGACCCGACCTCGCTTGCAAAGCGCGAGCCGACGATCGATGAAATCCGCGAGGACCTGCAATTGGTGGCAGGCCTCACGCGCTCCGTCCGCACCTACGAGGCGACCGGCATTTCCCAGCGCATCCCGGCCTTGGCCGCGGAACTGGGCCTCAACGTCACGGCCGGCGCCTGGATCGATGTCGACAAGAAGAAGAACGAGGAAGAGATCGCCAATCTGGTGGCGATCGCCCATGACGTCGGCGGCGTCAACCAGCTCATCGTCGGCAACGAATTCCTGCACCGCTATCGCATGGCGCCGGAACGGGTCCAGGAACTCGACCCCGAGGGCACCAAGGGCCTCAAGGGCGGATTCGTCGATCCCGAACTGAGGGACGAACTGATCGGCTATCTGCGCCGCGTGCGTGCGGCAAGCGACCTTCCCGTCTCGACCGCGGAGCCGTTCGACATCTGGCTCAACAATCCCGAACTGGTCGCTGAGACGGATTACATCGCCATCCACATCCTGCCCTTCTGGAACGGCATCAATATCGACCAGGCGCTGAAATGGACGCTGGATCGCTATCACGCCGTGCAGAAAGCCTATCCCGACAAGCGCATCCTCATCGCCGAAGTGGGCTGGCCGAGCGAAGGCCTCACCCGCTCGACCCTCGCTGAAGAAGGCCCGGAATATCAGGACAAGGGCGGCGCCGTCGCCTCGCCGGTCAACCAGGGCCTGTTTCTGCGCCGCTTCCTCATCGAGGCGAAGAAAGCCGACATCGATTACAACGTCATCGAAGCCTTCGACCAGCCCTGGAAGATCGCGGTCGAAGGCGGCGTCGGCGCCTATTGGGGCCTGTGGAACGCCGACCGGCAACCCAAGCCGGCGTTGCAGGGCAACCTCATCAACTTTGCCAACTGGCCGGCCTTCGCCATCGCCTCGGTCGTCATCGGCCTGCCCTTCGTGCTGTTCCTGATGCGCACGGAACTCGGCATGAAGCGGCGCGGGCGTTTCTTCGTCGCCATGCTGGGTTATGGCGGCGTCATCACCGCCGTCCTCATCTATGCACAATACAGCCAGCTCTATCTCACCATCTATGACGTCATCGCCATGGTGGCCGTGGCGCCGGCGGTGTTGTTGCTGCTCACCATCTTCCTCATCGAAGGGTTGGAGATGGCCGTCAATCTGTGGCTGGGGCAGTCGAAGCGCAGCCTCGTCCCGCCACCCATTCACAGCTCGTGGAAGCTGCCCAAGGTTTCGGTGCACGTCCCCTGCTATAACGAGCCGCCCGATATGATGATCGAGACGATCCAGGCGCTGGAGCGGCTCGACTATCCGAACTTCGAAGTCCTCATCATCGATAACAACACCAAGGATGATGCGGTCTGGCAGCCGGTAGAGGCTTACATAAAATCTCTCAACAGGCCCAATTTCCGCTTCTTCCATCTGCCGAAATGGCCGGGCTTCAAGGCGGGTGCCTTGAACTATGCGCTGACCGAAACGCAAGCGGATGCCGAGATCATTGCCACCATCGACAGCGATTATATCGTGCGCGCGAGCTGGCTTTCCGATCTTGTGCCGCATTTCACCAATCCGCAGGTGGCGCTGGTGCAGGCGCCGCAGGATTACCGCGACGGGCATGAAGACCTCT
>NZ_JAYRJJ010000013.1:0-14108 GCF_041906375.1 Dongia sp.
TCGATATCGCGCCGTTCGGTGTTGAGCGCGTCGAGTTCGGCGGCGATGGAACGGGCGAAGGTCGCGTCGTCGCTGGCGAGCAGCCGGGCGCCGAGATCGGAGCGCCCCACCCGGCCGCCGGCATTGACGCGGGGCCCCAGCAGGAAGCCCGCATGATAGGAGCTGGGGCGTTCATTGATGCGGGCGACGTCGGAAAGGGCCGCGAGGCCCGCATTCTTGCGCCCCGCCATTACCTTCAACCCTTGCGCCACCAGCGCGCGGTTGATGCCGGTCAGCGGCACCACATCGGCCACCGTGCCCAGCGCCACGATGTCGAGCCATTGCATGAGGTCCGGTTCGACCCGGCCGCCGGCGTAGAAGCCGCGCTGGCGCAATGTGCGGTTGGTGGCGACGACGACCAGGAAGGCAACACCCACGGCGGCGAGCTGGCCGTGTTGGCCACTTTCGTCGAGGCGGTTGGGATTGACCACGGCATGGGCCATGGGCAGGCGCGGTTCGGCCACATGATGGTCGACCACCAGCACGTCGAGGCCGGCCTCCTTGGCTGCTTCCAGCGGCGCAAAGGCCGTGATGCCGCAATCCACCGTGATGACAAGCCGGGCGCCTTGCGCGGCCAGCTGCCGCATGGCCGGCGCGTTGGGGCCGTAGCCTTCGGCGAGGCGGTCGGGGACATAGAGGATGGGCGCCTTGGCGCCGACCGCCTGCAGGAAACGCATCAACAGTGCCGAGGAGGTGGCGCCGTCGACATCGTAATCGCCGAAAATAGCAATCTGCTCGCCTTTTTCGATGGCATCGGCAAGTCGGTTCGCCGCCCGGTCCATGTCGCGGAAGAGAGAGGGGTCCGGCATCTGGTCGCGAAGGCGCGGCTCCAGATAAGCGGCGGCCTTCTCCAGATCCTGGCCGCGGGCCGCGAGAAGCTGGCCGATCAGTTCAGGGAGATCGAGGCGCTGGGCGATGGCAAGCCCTAGGCGATCATCATAGGCGCGTTGCCGCCACAGCCGACCGCTGGCCGAATGGGCGACGCCGAGAAAGGCTTCAGAAGCGGTCATCGAACACGCCCCTCACCCCAACCCCTCTCCCCAGAGGGGCGAGGGGCTTGTTGCACAGGCTCGATAGGGACTCCCTCGCCCCGCGATAGCGGGGAGAGGGTCGGGGTGAGGGGCGCGAGGCGGGATCAGCGCGCCCGACACATCAGACGCCCTGCGGCTTCTTGATGGTCCAGTTGTGCTGGGCTTCGATGATGCGGACGGTGCCGGTCTTCGAGCGCATCACCATGGAATGGGTGCTGGCGCTGGTCGTGGAGCGGCGCACGCCGGTCAGCATCGGGCCGTCGGTGACGCCGGTCGCGGCGAACATGACGTCGCCCTTGGCCAGATCCATCAGGCCGTATTTGCGGTTGAGATCGGTGATGCCGATCTTGCGCGCACGGCCCTTCTCATCCTCGTTCCTGAAGACGAGACGGCCCTGCATCTGGCCACCGATGCAGCGCAAGGCAGCTGCCGCGAGGACACCTTCAGGCGCGCCGCCTTGGCCCATATAGATGTCGACACCCGTGCCGGGCTTGGCGGTCGCGATGACGCCGGCCACGTCGCCATCGGAAATGAGCATGATGCGCGCCCCCGTGGCACGCACCTTGGCGATGAGGTCGGCATGGCGCGGACGGTCGAGGATGCAGGCGACGAGGTCGCTGATGTCCATGCCCTTGGCCTTGGCGAGATTCTTCAAATTCTCGGCCGGGCTTGCATCGAGATCGACGAGGCCGTCGGGCAGGCCCGGCCCGACGCTGATCTTTTCCATATAGGTGTCGGGCGCATTCAAGAAACCGCCGGCCTCGGCCATGGCGATGACCGCCAGCGCATTGGTGCCGCCTTTGGCGGTGATGGTGGTGCCTTCCAGCGGATCAAGCGCAATGTCGATCTTCTGGCCGCCGGCGCCGACCTTTTCGCCGATATAGAGCATCGGCGCCTCGTCGCGCTCGCCTTCGCCGATCACCACCGTGCCGTCGATCGGCAGGTCGTTGAGCGCGCGGCGCATGGCATCGACGGCGGCCTGGTCGGCGGCCTTTTCGTCACCGCGCCCCATCAGGCGGGAGGCGGCAAGGGCTGCGGCTTCGGTGACGCGAACGGCCTCGAGGGCCAGATTGCGGTCCATCTCTTAACTCTCCTTCAACTCAGCGTCTCGATCGGCAGCACATGCGCGGGCTCGAGAATCGAATTCACCTGGGCAAGACGCGCCACGACGCGGCCGATGGCCGCCTCGGTCGTCTCATGAGTGGTCAGAACGATCGGCACCGCTTCCCCCGGCGCGCGGGCGCGCTGGATCAACGCCTCCATCGATACGCTTTCATCGCGCATGACACCGGCGATATCGGCAACGACGCCGGGTTTATCCACCACCATCAACCGCAGGTAATAGGACCCGGCATGGAGCCCAACAGGCGCCTGCGCCGCAAGTTCCAAACTGTCTGCCGGCGCCGAGAAGGCGGGCAGGATGAAGCCGCGGGCGATGTCCATCAGATCGGCGACAATGGCCGAGGCGGTGGGCCCCCGGCCGGCGCCCCGGCCGATGGCGATGTTCTCGCCCACGAAATTGCCGCTGGTGACGACCGCGTTGAAGACGCCGTCGACCTTGGCGATGGTGCTGGCGCTGGGCACCATGCAGGCATGGACGCGCTGCTCGATGCCATGGGGTGTCTGGCGCGCAAGGCCCAGCAATTTGATGCGGTAGCCCAGCTCGTCGGCATAGGCGATGTCCATGGCCGAGACATTGCGGATGCCGGAGACATGGACGCCGGCGAAATTGACCGCGCAGCCGAAGGCCACCGACGTGAGGATCGAGAGCTTGTGCGCGGCATCGATGCCGTCGACGTCGAAGCTGGGATCGGCCTCGGCATAGCCGAGCTTCTGCGCTTCCGCGAGCACATCGGCGAATTCACGCCCCGTTTCGCGCATCTGCGTCAGAATGTAATTGCAGGTGCCGTTGAGGATGCCATAGACGGAACTGATGCGGTTGGCGGCAAGGCCTTCGCGCATCGCCTTGATGACCGGAATGCCGCCGGCCACCGCCGCTTCGTAGGCGAGGCCCACGCCGGCGCGTTCGGCGGCAAGCGCCAGGGCCGTGCCGTGATGGGCCAGCAGCGCCTTGTTGGCGGTCACCACATGGCGCTTGTTGGAGATGGCTTTTTCGATGAGGTCCTTGGCCTTGCCCTCGGACCCGCCGATGACTTCGACGACGACGTCGACCTTCGGATGATCGGCAAGCATCACCGCATCATCGACCCAGTCGACACCGGACAGATCGACGCCGCGATCCTTGCTTCGGTCGCGCGCCGAGACGGCGGTGACGACAATGGGACGCGGGCAATGCTTGGAAATGATGCTGGCGTTCTGCTGCAGAACCTCGATCACGCCGATGCCGACGGTGCCGAGGCCGGCAAGTCCCACCCGCAGCGGTGCGGCCGTTGTGGGTTTTCGATCAGCGGCCACGCGCGCCGCCCCTCGGCCGCGCCGAGTCATCAAGCCTGTTCATGATCAAATAGAACCCGGAGCTTCAGTAATCAGTAAGCGGAGAGGTAGATCTCGACGCGGCGGTTGTTCGCCTCGCCCGCCGGCATGGTCTCGACTGCCACGGGGGCAGCCGAACCGGCAGCCGCCACCTGGATGTAGCCGGCCGGGACGCCGCGACGGGTCAGCGCCCGGGCGATCGCATTGGCGCGCTTCATCGAGACGGCGTAATTCACCTGGTCCTGGGCATAGGGGTTCATGTTGCCGGTGCGCTGGCTGGCATGGCCGACGATGCGGATCACGCCGCCGTAATAGCGGTGCATCTCGGCAATCTGCTTGACCACGCGCTGGTCGTCGCGGCCGAGCTTGGCTGAACCGTTGTTGAAGAACACCACGCCGACCGGCTGGCCGGCGGCCGGCAGCGGCGGCACCGCGGCCGGGGCATAAGACTGGTAGCCCGGAGCGGCATAAGGCGCCGCATAGGGCAACGCCGCGCCGCCATAGGCGACCGGCTGGGTCACGCCATAGGGCGAGCGGTAATAGGCCTGGGCCGGATTGTTGCGCTGATAGGGGCTGTAGGATGCGTAACCATAGGTACCGCCGGCGGCGACCGAGGAATAGTCGACCATGACCGGGGTGGCGACGACCGTGGGGGCGCTTGCCTGCGGCAGGGCGCCGGGCTGGACGACATAGGCGTTCTGGCCGGCACCACCGCCAAGCGGCTTCGAGCCCGGCTGCGGCTGGCCGATATAGCCCTGGCTCACGGAGCCCAGCGGGGTCATCTGCGGGGCCGGATACTGGCCGACGATCGCGGGCGCCAGCGGCTGCTGGCTGACGCCGGCCACCTGCGGGGCGGGTGTCCCGGCCGGAGCTGTCGACGAGGGGACGGTCGAAGCCGGGGGCGTCGAGGCCGCGGCCACGGGGGCCGGGGCGGCCGGACGGGCGACGGCGTCGCCGGGGGCCATCAGAGTTTCGTCGGTATATTGGGCATTGGTGCGGTCGGCCGAGAGGCCGGGCTGCACGCCGGCATCGAGATCGGCCGGCACCGGCGGCGTTTTCGGCACGCTGTTGATGTCGGGGACGCTGCCGCCGCTGGCCGAAGCCGTCGCGGCATTGGCTGTCTGGGCGGCGGCGGTCTCGCCGCTGGCTTTAGCGGCGTCGGCCGCGGCCTGCTTCGATGCGGCGGCCTGGGCCGGATATTGCGTGTCGCCGGTCGAACAGCCGGTGATGGCGATGAAGGCGGCCACGGTCGCCCAGCGCTTCAGGCTGGGGTGGCGCATCGAATCGCCCGAATGCGGCAGGAAGGGCCGGAGCGCCGAACCGGACATCATGGCAAAGCGCCCGACGGCCTCGGCAACAGCAACACCGCGCGACGCGGCCAAATCCGAAAAATCAACCATTACAACCTCCCCACAGCCCCGGCCAAAGACCCAGTCGCAAAACGCTGGCATGAAACGCAACAAAACCCAGGAACAAGACCGGGGTCCGGAGCGCTTATCCTAGCGCGCAAAGTACTGGCGCAAAATAAAAGTTCCGATTTTTTAGACTGCGCTACTATAACAAACAAGCGAGATCATGGACGTTAAAAAGCGTTGGCCCCTAAATCGTTGTTATTTTTATCCTTTCTAAGGATCGACAATGGCGAAGAGCGACGCCGGCAACCGGCCCGGGACGAACCAAGGCAAGGCAAATCGCGTTGATCCGCCAAAAGCGGGCCCATCGACCCCCAATTCCACAAGCCCGGATCCCCAAACCGCCGATCCCTCCAAGGTCGATCCCCCCAAAATCGATCCCGGGGTGATGGCGGAGTCGATGAGCCGCATCGCCGAGCAGTCGCAGCGCTTGATGCAGGATTTCCTCACCCGCCATGCCCATGATTTCAGCATCGGCCCGGATGCCCAGAGCCTGGGGCGCGCCTTTCTGGAAATGACGACCCGGATGATGGGCGACCCGGCCAAATTGATCGAGGCCCAGGTCTCGCTCTGGCAGGACTATATGAACCTGTGGCAGAGCACGGCCGCGCGCATGATGGGCCACGAGGCCGAGCCGATCATCGCCCCCGCCAAGGACGATCGCCGCTTCAAGGATTCCGCCTGGAACGACAACCAGGTCTTCGACTACATCAAGCAATCCTATCTGCTGACCGCGCGCTGGCTGCAGAACACCGTGCGCACGGTGGACGGGCTCGACGACAAGACGGCCAAGAAGGTCGACTTCTACACGCGCCAGTTCGTCGATGCGATGGCGCCCAGCAATTTCGTCATGACCAACCCCGAGGTCCTGCGCACGACGCTGGAAAGCCGCGGTGAGAATCTGGTCAAGGGGCTGGAGAACCTGCTGGAGGATCTGGAACGCGGCAACGGCAAGCTCAAGATCTCGATGACCGACCGCGAGGCGTTCGAGATCGGCAAGAACGTCGCTGTCCAGCCGGGCAAGGTCGTCTTCCAGAACGACCTCATCCAGCTCATCCAATACACGCCGACCACCCAGAAGGTCGCCAAGCGGCCGCTGCTGATCATCCCGCCCTGGATCAACAAATATTATATCCTCGACCTGAAGCCGCAGAATTCCTTCGTGAAATGGGCGGTCGACCAGGGCCAGACGGTCTACATCGTCTCCTGGGTCAATCCGGACGAGCGCCTGGCCCAGAAATCCTTCTCCGATTACATGCTGGAAGGCCCATTGGCCGCCATCGAGGCAATCCTCAAGGATACCGGCGAAAAGAGCGTCAACGTCATCGGCTATTGCCTGGGCGGCACGCTGCTCGCCTGCCTGCTCTCTTATCTCCAGACCAAGAAGCGGCAGGAGATCGTGGCCAGCGCCACCTTCTTCACCACCATGATCGACTTTGCCGAGGCCGGTGAGCTTTCCGTCTTCATCGACGAGGAGCAGCTGACCGCGCTTGAAGACAAGATGAACCAGCGCGGCTTCCTCGAAGGCGCTGAGATGGCGGCAACCTTCAACATGCTGCGCGCCAACGACCTCATCTGGTCCTTCGTCATCAACAACTACCTGCTGGGCAAGGAACCGTTCCCCTTCGACCTGCTCTATTGGAATTCCGATTCCACGCGCATGCCGGCGGCGATGCACAGTTTCTACCTGCGCAACATGTATCAGAAGAACCTGCTCATCCAGCCGGGCGGCGTCACGCTCGATGGGGTGCCGATCGACCTCACCAGCATCCGCCAGCCGACCTTCGTGCTGGCGACGCGCGAGGATCACATCGCCCCCTGGGTCGCGGCCTATGCGGCCACCCAGACCTATCAGGGGCCGGTCACCTTTGTGCTGGCCGCCTCCGGCCACATCGCCGGCGTCGTCAACCCGCCGGCTGCGGGCAAATACAGCCATTGGATCGGCAGCACGAAGACCTATCCGCCCAAGCCCGAAACCTGGCTGGAAAGCGCCCAGCACCGCCCCGGCTCCTGGTGGCCGGAATGGCAGAAATGGATCGCCGCCTTCGCCGATGGTGAGGTGCCGGCGCGCCAGCCCGGCGCCGGCAAGCTCAAAGCCACCGAGGACGCGCCGGGGTCTTACGTGAAGGTGATGGCGCAATAGGCGCCGTCACCTGGCACCCCTAGAAACCCAACTCTTTCCCGGCCCCCAGCAGGGTCATCACGCCCAGCAGCGCAAAGATGGCGGCGGCGGTGATGTGCACCGGTTTCATCGGAATGCGCGAGGCCAGTTTGTCGCCGATGAAGACGGCGGGCACGTCGGCTATGAGCATGCCGAGTGTCGTCCCGATGACGACCATGACCGGCGTCGCGTAATGCGCGGCCATGGCGACGGTGGCGACCTGCGTCTTGTCGCCCATCTCGGCCAGAAAGAAGGTGACCAAAGTGGCGCCGAAGACACCGAAGCGCTTGGCGATCCTGGTTTCCTCTTCCTCGATTTCATCGGGGATCAGGGTCCAGACCGCCATGGCGATGAAGGAGAGGCCCAGCACCCAGCGCATGATTTCGGGGCTGATGACGCTGGTGATCCAGGCGCCGAGCGCACCGGCGATGCCGTGGTTGAACAGGGTCGCCACCAGGATGCCGAGGATGATGGGCACTGGTTTCTTGAAGCGGGCGGCGAGCAGGAAGGCGAGGAGCTGCGTCTTGTCGCCGATTTCAGCGAGGGTCACGACGCCAGTCGAAACGAGGAGGGCTTCCATTTTCTTTCATTTCCCTGGCCGGCGAAAAAGACGAATGACCACGACGCATCCCCGGCCAATGGCGGAGGCGCTGTGGTCAAAGGTCTTGCCAAGCTCAGGAACTGCGCCAGCCATGGCCTATCGGCCAAGTATGTTGACGGACGCCTCTTCCGGTGAGGGAAGAGCGGCTACTCCCCAATGACGGCGCCTTCCTATCAGACGCCCCGATTTCCGGCAATAGCCGCGATTGCCGCAAGGCTAAAGGCATGCTCTGCCGCGAAATTTCGCGGCAAAGACATGGGCGACTAGGCGGCCCCCTTCTGCGCCATGCCGGACTGGCGTTGTTCGATCACCTTGTCGGCAAGGCGCCCGGACAGTTCCTGCAGATGGTCGAACTGGCAGGCGAAATTGCCGATGCCCAGCGTCAGCGAGCGGAGCTCGATGATCATGTCGTGAAGCTCGGATTGCGGCACCAGCGCCTCGACCACTTCCCAGCCGGTCCAATCCTCCTTGGCCTGGAAGTTGAGGATCTGGCCGCGCCGACCGGTGACGAGGTTATGGACCCGCGCGGTGAATTCCGCCGGGGCCGAGACCTCGACCGCAAAGATCGGCTCCAGCAGCACCGGTCCGCATAGCGGCAGGGCTTCCTGCATCGCCTGACGCGCCACGGTCTTGAAGGCCATGTCGGAGGAATCGACCGAATGATACTGGCCGTCGAAGAGCGCCACTGCGACATCCACCACCGGGAAGCCGAGCGGTCCGCGCACCAGCGATTCACGCGCCCCATCCTCGACCGAGCCGATGAATTGCCGCGGCACCGAACCGCCAACGACACGGTCATGGAACTCGTAACCCTTGCCGCGCTCCAGCGGCCACACTTCGATATGCACGTCGGCAAACTGGCCGTGGCCACCCGACTGGCGCTTGAAGCGGCTGTGCTGCTTGACGCCGTTGCGGATCGTTTCCTTGTAACTGACCTGCGGCCGGCGATGCTTCATCGGCAGGCCGAAGCGGTTCTTCAGCCGGTCGAAGGCGATGGCGAGGTGAATTTCGCCCTGGCCGGACAGCAGCAGCTCGTGGGTGCTGGGATCGTTGGTGAAGGCCAGCGACGTGTCCTCCTCGATGAGCTTGGCAAGGGCCGCGGTGAGCTTCACTTCATCGGCGCGGTTCTCGGCATCGATCGCCAGGGCAAAGAGCGGTTCCAGCGGTGCCGGCCAGGCGAAATCCGGGTTCCGCTTGCCCGAAGCGGTCAGCAAATCGCCGGTCTTCACTTCCTCCATGCGGGCAAGTGCCACCACCTCGCCGGTCTTGGCCTCGGGAACCTTGTCGAAGGCATTGCCCTTCGGCCGCAATACGCCCGCAACACGCACCCCGTTGAGCACGGAACCTTCGCCGACCTTGCCGCCGAAGATCCGCGCCAGGGACAGCTTGCCGGCATGGGGCTGGTGATAGGTCTTGAACACCAGGGTCGAGGCATCGAAGCTTGAAATGCCGAGACGCTGGGCCGTGGCTTCCGGCCCCGGCACCTCATGACGCAGCGCCTTCAAAAGCCGCCGCACGCCGCCATCGCGTTCCGCTTCGCCCAGCAGGACGGGCACGATGAGGTCGGCCGCGAGGTCCTTGGCGAATTGCTGGTAGATTTCCTCCTTTGGCGGCGCCACGTCGCTGAGGATTTCCTCCATCAGGTGATCGTCGAAATCGGCCAGCGATTCCAGCATGCGTCCGCGCGCTTCCTGTTCGCGCGGCAATACTTCTTCCGGCATCTGGATGAGGTCTGATTCCTGGCCCGGATGGTATTTATAGGCGCGCTCGCTCACCAGATCGACATAGCCGGTGACTTCGCCGCCATCCTTCCCGGCACCGCGGATCGGCACCTGGCGCAGGACCAGCGGTCGCGCCGAGACGGCCTGCAGCGCATCCAGCATTTCGCGCACGCGGTGGGTCGATATATCCATCTTGTTGATGAACAGGATGTGCGGGATCTGGTGATCGTCGAGGAATTTGAGGGTCGGCGCCAGCATCAGTGCCTTGTCGATCAGCGGCTCGGCCACGACGATGGCGACATCGGCTACCATCAGCGCATTGCGCGTTTCCTGTGCCAGTTCGACCGAACCGGGGCAATCGAGGAAACACCAGCGCTCACCCAGATAGTCGGTGGTGGCGGCAGTCACTTCGACCGACATCTTGCGCGCCCGCGCTTCGGCCGAACTGTCGGAAACGGTATTGCCTTCCTTGGCGGAACCCTTGCGCGAGATGGCGCCGGTGACGAAGAGGAGACTTTCGAGGAGTGCGGTCTTGCCGCTCAAGTAGGGACCAACGATCGCGGCGCACCGTGGCGCCATCACTTCTCTGCCGTTTTGGGTTCCAGTGCCTTGCGAAATTGTCGCCATCGTGACCTCCGTTTCGCTGATGAAGTTTTGCGTGAGAGGTCCGGTCTTCTGCGGGGCCGGTACGATCAAAGTCTTTCAGCCGCTGCCACCCGCCGCAAGGATAAAAGCTGCGGCAAAACCGCCTCAATTGCATTGCATCGCAATATGAAGGTGAGCCTTGCTGACGCTTGGCAAGGGACGCCGGATCGGGCAATCTCGTGAACGATTGTTCACAGCTGCTTTGGGGAAAGCATGCCGCGCGGATTGGCGACCAGAAACCGGATCAAGCAGGCCGCACTCGAACTCTTCGTCACCAAGGGCGTGCTCGGCACATCGGTGCGCGATATCGCGAGCCTTGCCGACATTGCTGAGGGCGGGCTCTATCGCCATTACGCCTCGAAAGAGGATCTGGCCTGGAAACTCTTCTCCGAGAACTATGCGGGCCTTGCCAAGGAACTTGCCGACCTCGCCAAGGCAAAAGGCGATTTCACAAGTCGCCTGAGCGGCATGATTCACCGCTTCTGCCGCTTCTTCGACGAGGAGCCGCTGCTGTTCCGCTTCCTGCTGCTGACCCAGCACCAGGAACTGCCCAAGTTGAAATCGAAGACGCAATCGCCGGTGCAGGTACTGCACCGGCTGGTGAGCGACGCGCAGAAGAATGCCGAGGTCGATATCGACAATCCCGACCTCGTCACCGCGCAATTGCTGGGCCTCATCCTGCAGCCGGCCACGTTCATGGTCTATGGCCTGCTGACGCCGGGCATGCAGCGGATCGAGGCGGAAACGCTGGCCGCGTGTTTGAAGATTGCAGCCCCTCCCACCTTCAGGGGGGAGGTCGGGAGGGGGGCCAGGGCCAGTCCGGCTATCGGCAAATCCTCACCCATGCCCCCACCTAACCTCCCCCTGAAGGGGGAGGGATTGGACCGAGCCGCCACTGGCCCCCGCCGCGCATCCGCCCGCGCCCGGAGCGTGTCATGACCGGTGCTTGCGAACTCACCATCCTCATGCCCTGCCTCAACGAGGCGGAAACCTTGGCGGTCTGTATCAGGAAGGCGCGGCGCTTCCTCGAGGAACAGAAGATCGTCGGCGAGGTATTGATCGCCGACAATGGCAGCACCGACCGATCGCAGGATCTGGCACGCAGCGAAGGGGCGCGCGTGGTCGATATTCCGGTGAAGGGCTATGGCGCAGCCCTCATCGGCGGCATCGAGGCGGCGGCGGGCCGTTTCGTCATCATGGGCGATTCCGACGATTCCTACGACTTCTCCGCCCTCATGCCCTTCGTGACACAATTGCGCGCCGGGTATGAACTGGTCATGGGCAACCGCTTCAAAGGCGGGATCAAGCCCGGCGCCATGCCGCCGCTCCACCGCTATCTCGGCAATCCTGTGTTGACGGGCATCGGCAAGCTCTTCTTCCGCAGCCCGCTCGGCGATTTTCATTGCGGCCTGCGCGGCTTCTCGCGCGATGCCATCCGCGCGCTCGATCTCCGCACCACGGGCATGGAATTTGCGAGCGAGATGATCGTCAAGGCGACCCTCAATGGCCTCAAGGTCACCGAGGTGCCGACGACCCTGTCGCCGGATGGCCGCTCGCGGCCGCCGCATCTCAGGAGCTGGCGCGACGGCTGGCGGCATTTGCGCTTCCTGCTGATGCTGAGCCCGGAATGGCTGTTCCTCTATCCGGGCATCCTCATCGGCTTCTGCGGTTTCGTGCTTCTGGTGGCCCTTACCCTGGGCCCGGTGCGCATCGCCAATATCACCTTCGACATCAACACGCTGCTGCTGGCGGGTATTGCCGTCATCGTCGGCACGCAGGCGGTGGCGCTGGCGGTGCTGGCCAAGCAATTCTGCATCGCCAACCATCTGCTGCCGCCCAGCGCCCGCTTCCGCTCATTGGCCGACCGGCTGTCGCTCGAGCTTCTGCTGGTGGTGGGCGGCCTCCTCACACTCAGCGGCCTGGTGGGCATCGCCACCGCCATTCTCACCTGGCGCGAGGCGGGCTTCGGCAATCTCGACACCGGAGCCATGATGCGGCTGCTGGTGCCGGCCTCGACTGCGCTTTGCGTCGGCCTGCAGCTGGCCTTCACCGCTTTCTTCAAAGGCGTGCTCGGATTGGCGCACCGGTAAACGCCCCTCACCCCGTTATCGCGGGGCGAGGGAGATTCGACCGAGCTTGGCCTCAAGCCCCTTGCCCCATGAAATGGGGAGAGGGGTTGGGGTCAGGGGTCTTTCGCTCAGGGCAACGGGCAGACCAGGTTCTTCTTTGCCATGTCGACGTCATAGGCGTAGCGCGGGCGGTTGACGCAGGTCTCGGTATATTTGGCCGCGAGCGCGTTGTAGTCGCTGACCGCCTGGTTGAGCGTCAGGCGCGTATCCGATTGGATGAGATCGCGCAGTGCTGCCGCCTGGGCCATCGTGTTCTTCAACAGCTCCTGCCCGATGACGTCGTTGGGGTCGAGCGTCTTCCTCCGTTCGGCGATCTGCGCGTCCAGCATGTTGAGCTGCGCCTGGCGTTCGTCCAGCATGGCGCGGTGCGTGGCGATCTCCTTGCGCATGGCCTCTAGCTGCGGCTCCTGGCACAGGCATCCTTTCAACTCCTCGACTGACAAGGCCGGGCCGCTGGCGGCGTTCTGCGCCAGGGCGACACCGCCGGTCATGACCAGCGCGGAAACGAGAGATGCAAGAAAGCGATACGTCATCAGATGGGTTCCGTCTTTCATTCTTTGGTCGAGACCTTATGCTCTAGCGCCGGTTTATGGCAATGTTGCGGCCAATAAGCAAAGAAACAGGGTGGGGCTTCAATGCGGATCGTCGTTCTGGGTGCGGGCCTTCTGGGGGTGACCGCGGCCTATTATCTTGCCAAGGAAGGCCATGAGGTCACCGTCATCGACCGGCGGCCGGAACCGGCGCGGGAAACCAGCTTTGCCAATGCCGGGCTGGTGACGCCGGGCCATGCCAGTTCCTGGGCCAGCCCCAAGGCGCCGCTCATCCTGCTGAAATCCCTGTGGCGAAACGACACATCCCTGCGCTACCGCCTGCGCCTCGATCCCCGCATGTGGCTGTGGAGCCTGCAGTTCCTCCGCAATTGCACCCTCGCGCGCAACCGCGCCGCCACCAAGACCAAGATCAAGCTGTGCGTCTATTCCCAGGCCGAGACCTTGCGCGTGGGGCGCGAAGAGAGGCTGGAATGGGACCGCACCGCCAAGGGTGCCATCTATATCTATAGCGAACCTGCGGCCTATCGCGCCGGCAAGGAGAGCATGCGTTTCCTGATGGACCAGGGCGTCGAGATGAACTTCCTCGACCCCGACCAGCTGGTGGCGCTGGAACCCGGCCTTAAACACGCCAAGGACAAGCTCGCCGGCGGCATGCACACGCCGGGCGACGAATCGGGCGATGCGCGGAAATTCACGCTGGGCCTCGCGGAGCGCGCCAAGGCCCTGGGCGTCACTTTCCGCTTTGGCGAAACCATCACGCGCATCGATGTGGCCGGTGGTCGTGTCAGCGCCGTTTATACCGACAAGGGCGAGTTTGCCGCCGATCAATATGTGATGGCGCTGGGTTCCTACGCGCCGCTGCTCTCAAGGAAGATCGGGTTCAATTTGCCGATCTTCCCGGTGAAAGGCTATTCGGTCACCTTGCCCGTGGCCGATCCCGATGAGGCCCCCACCATCGGCGGCGTGCATGAGGAACATCTGGTGGCGTTCTCGCGTCTCGGCGACCGGCTGCGCCTCACCGCCACGGCCGATTTCGCGGGCTACGATACCGAGTTCGAACCGGGGAATTTCGCCCATATGCTGCGCGTGGCGCGCGACCTTTTCCCCAAGGCCGCCCTCTATGACCGGCCCGATTACTGGGCGTGCCTCCGTCCCATGACCCCCGACGGCCCGCCCATCATGGGCCCGTCACCGATTTCCAACCTGTGGCTCAATGCCGGCCACGGCCATATGGGCTGGACCATGGCCTGCGGCTCCTCGCGTCTTCTCGTCGACCAGATGCTGGGACGGAAGCCAGAGATCGATCCGGAGCCGTTCCTGTACACGAGATACTAGTTTCCTCGTCATGGTACGCGAAGGCGTACCACCCACGAGTCACTTTCATC
>NZ_JAYRJJ010000013.1:14809-23171 GCF_041906375.1 Dongia sp.
TTAGATCCGGAACAGTCGCCCCCAGCCTGCGATGGGTTCGGTGATGCCGGCGAGGCGCAGGGCGTGCCAGGCCATGGCGTGGTTGGAGGAGGTGACGGGCTTGCCGAGTTCGCGCTCGAGGCTTTCGGCGATTTCGGCGACGCGCAAGGATGTGCAAGAGACGAAGACGCCGTCGACTGCCGGATGCCGGCCGAGCTCGAGGGCGGCGTTGTAGATGGAGCGGGTCGAGATGCGCGCCACCTCGTTATCGTCCTCGTGGTTGAAGGAGCCGATCACCGGCACCTCCAGCCCTTGCGCCTCGATATAGGTTTTGAAGCGCACGTTGACGGCATCGATATAGGGGGTGAGGAGTGCTATCCGCTTGGCGCCCAACGCCTTCAGGCCCTGGATGCCGCCGGTGATGGGTGTCGTGCATTTAGCCTCGGGCCGCGTTTCGTGGATGCGCTTGAAGACATTCTGCTCGCCGATCACGACCGAGGCCGAGGTGCAGCCATAACCCACCACATCGAGCGGAATGCCGGGCAGGATCACGTCGGCGGCGGCCGACAGCCCGGCCTCCATGGCTGCAAGCGTCGTGGGATTTATCTCCGCCGCGTTGCGGATGCGCGTCCCATAGAGGGCGACGCCCGGCATGGTGAAGATCTTGCGGAACTCGTATTCCAGTGTGTGATCGGTTGCCAGGATAATGAGGCCGATCCGGGCCCTGGCGGCGACGCCGCCATCAAGTTCGAAGGGCAGATGCTTGCGGTTGACCAGCAACCCGTCCTGGGTCTCAGCCTTGACGCGCGCCTCAACGGGGGACATGCCGGCAAACTCCCTTTCGTTTTGGGGCGACGAGCCATGCCAAACCGGCATGGGGGGCCGCCGAATGCAGGGATTATGATGGCGCGAGCCGGAAACTAAAGCAATTCCCGCTTGTTGTCAGATATGGCCGCTTTCCGCTATGTGGAACGGCAGACTTACCGGGACCCCGAAGGATCAACCCATGTCTCTTGCCCGCGCGTATCTCCTGGCCCCTTTCCTGGCCCTGACCCTCGCAGCCGGCCTTGCCGGGCCGCTGGCGGCGCAGGAAACCAAGGTCGAGAGCAGCGCCCGGATCGACGCCATTTCCTACCAGCCGATCCCGCCGGGCGCCGCCCTTGAGACCCAGGCGGATACCCAGAGCCAGATGGATGACGACGCCCTGCGCCAGGTCGATGCCGACCTCAAGGGCCGCGGCTATGCGGTGGGTGGCGACAGCGACCTGGTCGTGACCGTGGCAACCCAGCTGGTCTCGCGCCTTAATGCCGACCAATCGGCGGGCGACGTCGCCATCAAGAAGAGCGACCCTAAGAATTCAGCCCTGTTCAGCACCGGGGGCGGCACGCTCCTCAATCCCAATGACCCGCTCAACACCACCGACCGGGTCTTCCGCGTCAACCTCACCGTCTACAGCCGCACCGACGGGCATTTTGTCTGGCGCGGTACGGTGCAACGCGCCGATGCCACCGTCGACCCGTCGACGGCACTCCGCGAAATGCTGCCGGCCCTGCTCGACCATTTCGGCGAGACCGCCGAAGGGATCGACGTACCGCTGGTGCAGTAAGAGGCATTCTCGCGTCTGACCGTCACGCCCGGACTTGATCCGGGCAACAGTCCGCACTTGAAGAAAACAGCCCGGTCAAACCGGATCCCCGGGTCAAGCCCGGGGATGCCGAAGTCAAGGACTGTCGTCAGCAATATTCCCGCTTCAGGTCGTAGGCCTCTTCATCGCTGAAGATGCGGGTGCCGGCATCAAAGGCATCCATGCGCGCGGTGATGCGGAAATGCGCCTTCTCGGCCTTGATGCTGGTGAGGCTCACGGTGCGGGCCTCCCAATCGGGGCCTTTGAGCATCTGTTCGTAGGAGATGTCGCAGCGATAGCTCAGCGGATCGTTGGGGCTGATGCGGTAGGTCTCGATCACCTTGCAATCCGACGTGACGCCGATCTCGGCAAAATGATAGCCGCCGGCGTCCTTGTGGTTGACCAGCACGATTTCGCCCGTGGCGATGTCGAGCCGCGCCTCCCGCTTGGCCGAGCCTTCGCGCGTGACGTGGCCCGGCGCGTGCGACGCCTTTTCGGGGGGCGGAATCTCGAAGGCCGGATCCTTGGCACCGGTCGGGCGCACGGGGAGTTCCAGATGGCAGCCATCGGTGAAGAGCGTCAGGGTCGCGGCTTCGGGCGCCGGCATCATCATCGGCCAGTAATTGGTGGAGACTGCGACACGGAGCCTGTGCCCAGGCAGGAAGGCATGAGCGATGTAGTTCAAGGGTATCCGCGCCGTATAGCGCCGGCCCGGCACCAGATCAGCGGGGTGCTCCTGGTCGTCTTTGTGGTTGAGGCTGAAGACGCAGAAGGTGACGCGGGTCGATGCTCCGTCGGGTGCCACGTCGTTGAGGCGCACAGCGATACGCGCCACCGGCTTGTCGACGGCAAAGGCCAGTTCCACCACCGGCATGCCGAAAATCTCGCAGCGCTCCTTGAGCGGCAAGCCGTCGAAGCAGAGCGACATGCCGTCATCCCCCCGCTGCTCCGCCGGATAGTCGCCGTCGCTGCCGCCATAGGAACACCATTCGACGGAGCTCAAACCACAGGTCTGCGGCGACTTGACGGATAGACTTACCGCTTCCGGCGCATGACCCAATGTGTAGCGGCCGAATTTGATCTTTTCCGTCGTGATGCGCGGGCTCGGCCATTGATCTTCGGCGATCCAGCGGCCGGGACGTTCCAGGGCGCAAGGATCAGGCGCGTAGGAATCGTTCATCCAGACGGTGATCTTCGGATCGCGCGTCACACCTGTTTCCTTGCCTTTCAGCCACTGGTCCCACCAGCGCAGGGCTTCCTGCAGGAAGCCGGCCTCGGGTCCCGGCAGGGCGTTGTGCGGATAGGCATGGCCCCAGGGTCCGATCCAGCCTTTGACCGGGCTTTTCACATGCTGGCACAGGCGCGGCACCGTGTTGGAATAGCCGTCCTCCCAGCCGCCGATGGCGAAGACCGCCGCCTTGATGGCATCGTAATTCTCGATGACCGACGCCTGGCGCCAATAGGCATCGCGGTTCTGATGGCCGCCCCAGATATGGAAGGGGAATCTGTAATGCTTGAGGCGGTCGAGCCACATCTGCCGCCAGCGCGGCCCGACCAGTTCCGGGTCTGGCGGCAGCACGGCATAGGCATACATGGCCGAGGCCCAGGAGAAATTGTCGTGCAGCAGAACGCCCTGCATGTAATGGACGTCGTCATTGTAACGGTCATCCGATGAATCGACCGTGATGATCGCCTTCAAGGCCTCCGGCTGCCGTGCTGCCACCTGGAGGCTGTTAAAGCCGCCCCAGGAGATACCCATCATGCCGACCTTGCCGGTGCACCATTCTTGCGCGGCAATCCAGGCGATGGCGGCGATGATGTCGTCCTGCTCGGCCACCGTGTATTCGTCATCCGGCAGGCCTTCGGATTCACCGGTGCCGCGCAGATCGATGCGCAGCACGGCATAACCGTGGCCAGCGGTATAGGGGTGCATCTCGTCATCGCGGAAGCGCAAGCCGTCGCGCTTGCGATAAGGCACGCATTCGATAATGGCCGGCACGGGATTCTTCTCGGCATCCTCCGGCAGCCACATGCGCGCGGCCAGATTGATGCCGCCCACCACCGGAATCCAGATATTCTCGATATGGCGCAGCTTGTGCGGAAATTCGGTGACGATACGCATGGATGTTGTTTCCCCTTCACGATGATCTTTCTTGTCATGGCCCGCTTCAGGCGGGCCATCCACGAGTTCTCCGCCAACTGAAGGAAGCAACTCGTGGATCCCCCGGCTGATCCCCGGATCAAGTCCGGGGAGGGGGATGACAGTTTACGGTTCAAATCCTCACAGCACGAAATAGAGCAGCAGCGGCAATGTCACGAAGGAGAGCGCCGTGGTGATGACGACCATGGAGGCGACGTCAGCCGGTTCGCGGTTGTAGTATTGCGCAAAGAGATAGTTGAAGACGGCGACCGGCATGGTGCTCTGGATCATCAGCACGCCGGTGGCGAGGTCCGAGGCGCCGACAAGATGCCCGACTAAAAAACCAATGGCCGCACCACCGCCCAGGCGCACGATGGAGAGAAAGAGGTTGCGCGGCAGCCTGGTCACGCGCAACTGCGCCAGCGAGACACCGAGCGCCAGCAGCATCAGCGGGATGGTGACCCCGCCCAGCAATTGCAGCGTATTCCCGATATAGGCCGGCAGGTGCCAGCCGAAGGAGAGCACCGCCAGCGCGAAAATGATGGCGTAGATGAGCGGCATCCGCAGCAGGCGGGTAACGCTGAAATTGCCGGAAGCCAAGGCCATGCCGATGGTGAATTGCGACGTGATGGAAATGGCGAAGTAGACGACGGCGAAGGCGAGACCTTCATTGCCGAAAGCAAACAGGGCCAGCGGCAAGCCCATATTGCCGGTATTGGGAAACATGAGGGCCGGCAGATAGGAATGGTTCGGCAGCTTCATCAGCTTGAGCACGATGAGGCCGAGAATGAGGAAGCCGGCAAAGCAAAGTGCCGTCAGCCCCGCCATCTGAATCAGGGCACCGGTTTCGACGCGGATGCGCGTCAGGGCGTCGGCTGCCAGGGCCGGGGTGCCGATATTGGTCACCAGTTGCGTGACGAAGCGATTGTCGAAATTGTTGCCCGAGCGCGCCCAGATAAACCCGATCGCCGGCACGACCAGCACCGGCAGGATGATGGCGGCAAGTTGCTGCAGCAAATCCATGAATTGCACCTCTGGCGGCCAGTTCTAGCCGGAAATCCCCGCTGCCGTCTATTGCTGCATACAGCTGATTTCGGCTAGTCTCCCCGCCATATTTGCAAGGGTCATAAAAGGCCCGATGACCAATCAGGGGAAATCATGAGTGCGCATCAGAAGGCAAACCAGATCGGCGGCCACGCAGCGGTGGCATTGCTTGAAACCTATGGCGTCGACACCGTCTTCGGCATTCCGGGCGTGCATACGCTCGACCTCTACCGGGGTCTGGCCGACCGCAAGATGCGCCACATCGGCGTGCGCCACGAACAGGGCGCCGGCTTCATGGCCGATGGCTATGCCCGTGCCTCGGGCAAGCCGGGTGTCGCCTGCCTCATCACCGGTCCGGGCCTGATGAACGCGGCGACGCCGATCGGGCAGGCTTTCTCCGATTCCGTCCCCGTTCTGGTCATCTGCAGCGTCAATGCGACCGGCGACCTCGGCAAGGGTCGCGGCCGCCTGCATGAAATCACCGACCAGCGCGCTTCCATCGCCCCCCTTACCGGCTTTGCCCGCACGGTGAAGAACGCCGCGGAACTGCCGGGCGCCGTGGCTGATGCCTTCAAACTGTTCGAAACCGGCCGGCCGCGCCCGGTGGTGCTGGAATTCCCGCTCGATATGCTGGCTGCGACCGCCGAGATCGGGCAGACAAAGCGCCAGACCGCCGCGCGGCCGAAAGCCAGCGCCGGCGACATCGCGGCGGCCATCGCGCTCATCGACGCCGCCAAGGCGCCGCTCCTCATCGTCGGCGGCGGCACGGTCGATTGCGCTGCCGAGGTGAAGGCCTTCGTCGAGAACTCCGGCGTACTCTGCGTCACCACCACCGCTGGCAAGGGCGTTCTGCCCGACAGCCACCCGCAATCGATCGGCAGCACATTGGTGCTGCCGGCCACGCAGAAGCTGCTGACGGAAGCGGATCTGGTCATCGCGGTGGGCACCGAGATGGCAGAGACCGACAGCTGGGTCGACATGCTGACCTTGAAGGGCAAGCTGATCCGCGTCGATCTCGATGCCGCGACCATCGCCCGCGACTATACGCCGACCGTGGGCCTGCTGGCCGATGCCGGGCCGACACTGAAGGCCTTCACCGACGGCATCAAGGCCGGTCGCAAGCCGGACCTTGCCACCGCGGCGGAACTGCGCGGGGCCACCCGCAGCAATCTCAGCCCGCTGCAGAAGAAGCATGTGAAGGTGCTGGACGCCCTGCGCGCCGCCTTGCCGGAGGATGCGATCGTCGTTACTGACATGACGCAGATCGCCTATACCGCCAATTTCACCTTCCCCTGCGAGCGCCCGCGCTGCTGGTTCCACCCCTGCGGCTTCGGCACGCTGGGCTATGCGCTGCCGGCCGCGATCGGCGCCAAGATCGCCTGCCCGGACCGGCCGGTGATCGCGGTGGCCGGCGATGGCGGCTTCATGTTCACGGTGCAGGACCTCGGTACCGCAGTGGAGCAGTCACTGCCCCTGCCGATCCTGGTCTGGAACAATGACGCCTTTGGCCAGATCTCCAAGGACATGATCGAACTCGATATCCCGGAACTGGGCGTGAAGCCGAAGAACCCGGATTATCAGGCGCTGGCCCGCGCGTTCGGCGCCCGGGCGGTAAAGCCGCAGAGCCTTGCCGAGATGCAGGATGCCATCAAAGCCGCTTTCAAGGCCGATGGCCCCACCCTCATCGAGGTGCATGAGGGGGCGGATTATCTGAAATAGAGGATGGCGTGAGATCAACCCCGGCAAATATTTCCCTGTATTTCCGGGGCGCGGTAGCGTCGTTAATCACTTCTTATGAGCCGGCGGGTCTAATCCACACAACGACTCGTCGAACGGGCCGGCGATACCCCCATATGCAGTCATGAAACGGTCATGGCACGGGGTTTGCTGGGAAGGCGCGGTCCACCGTTCAAGGAGATGGCTATGGAGACCGCATTTGCACAAGGGCAGAAAATGAGCGCGCCCCCGACCACCGATGAAGCACAACGCAAGCTCTGCTTCGATTTGTTCAACGCCTATTGGGAAGACGCCTTCGCCAAGGGCGTGCCGTTCGACACGATCGGCACGATGTCGATTTCGGCGGCTTTGTTCGCCCTGGTCGCCAAGCATGGCAAGGAAACCACGGCGGAATTCGTCCAGGATCTGGTGGCGAGCATCCAGCAGGACGCCTTCACCAGCGTGCGCAAGACGAACTGAGCGGCGGATTGAGGCTTTAGGCGGCCGGAGGGTCTTTTCCGGATCACCGCCGTCCCATCGCCCGATTGCCGCCTTCCAAGATTTGGCGGGGCCTATCGCAAGGGGGATTTTTTTGCCCAGTGCGGCGCCTCGACGCGGCAATTGTGACCGCCGTCACGGCGCCGGCCGTGCCGTCGCCGCCGTGGTTGCGCGCGCGGCCAAGATCGGCAATTCTCCGGCCATGTCGAGCACCCGATTCACCTCCCGCCTCCTGGCCGTAGCCTTGCTGCTGGCCACCCTGCAGCCCTTCGCCGCAGCGCCCGTCTTTGCCGCGCAGGCCGACCTCGAAGAGGTCCTCAAGATGGAACTTGAGGGCGACAAGGTCGGCGCCTATCTGCGGCTGAAGGAATTGGCGCCGACCGGCGATCCGGAAGCGCAGTATAAGCTGGGCGGCTATTACCAATATGGCTGGGCCGGTCCCACCAATTTCGCCCTGGCGCGCGAATGGTATGGCCGCGCCGCCCATCAGGGCCATGCCGATGCGATGCTGGGCCTCGCCGTCATGGACACGCAGGGCCAGGGCGCCCCGGTCAACAACAAATCCGCCTTCACCTGGCTGACCATCGCCGCCTCGATCTTCAAGGAGCCGGACATCGTCAAGACCGTGGCGGGCTTGCGCAATAAATTGAAGAGCGAGCTTTCCAGCGCCGATCTCAATGCGGCACTCGCCGAAGCGATGGCCTTCCAGGCCGTCAAAGAACAACCCTGATTTATATCACCTGCCGCCAGGAGCTTTTTCCATGATCAAACGCCTTGCCAACACTGCCGGTCTTCCTTCGGCGGCACTCGAAGATTGGGGCAAGGTCGCCGAACCGATCGGCGCACCCGTCGCGCAATTGCGCGGCATGTCGCCGACGGAAAAGGATAAGGAGCCTGATTTCGGCATCTGGGAATGCAGCCCGGGCAAATGGAACCGCCAGATCCGCAAGGCGGAGTTCGCCCATTTCATCAGCGGCCGCGCCACCTTCCACGCTTCGAGCGGCCAGGTGATCGAGATCAACGCCGGCGACGCGCTCTATTTCCCCGCCGAGAGCCTGGGTGTGTGGGAGATTCATGAGACGGTGCGGAAGACCTATATCCTGCTGCCGTAAGACCGGCCCGCATTCAACAGCACACAGCGCGTCATCCCCGGGCTTGACCCGGGGATCAGCCCGCGACTGTGGAACCGAGCCCGGCCTCACCTGATGCCCGGGTCAAGCCCGGGCATGACGGGCTGCGAGAGCGGCCTTGGCCTTCCGCCTTTACCTCTTCTCCACACCGCACCAATCGGCCATGAAGAGGGCCATGCCCTGCGTGATCTTCCTCAGCGATGAGAGGGAGACGCGTTCGTCGAAGCCGTG
>NZ_JAYRJJ010000014.1:0-22515 GCF_041906375.1 Dongia sp.
GCTTCTCGAAATTCATCGTCGAGGGGAAGGGGGCGGAAGCCTGGCTCGATCACCTCATCTGCGGTGCGCTGCCGAAATCCAACCGCGTGACGCTCGCCTACACGCTGACGCCCAAGGGCTCGATCCTGTCCGAATTCACCATGACGCGCCTGGCGCCGGAGAAGTTCTATCTCATGTCGGCGGGGTCGGGCCTGTGGCACGACATGGATTGGCTGACGCAGCATCTGCCTGCCGACGGTTCGGTGAAGCTGTCGGAAGTCAGCCAATCGGCCTCGTCGCTGGTGCTGGCCGGACCGCGGTCGCGCGATCTCTTGAAGAAGATCACCGATGCCGATCTCTCCAACAACGCTTTCCCCTGGCCTTCAGCCCAAGAAATCGTCGTCGCCGGGAAAAAGGTCACGGCGCTTCGCGTCAACTATGTGGGCGAACTCGGCTGGGAACTGCATGTGCCGATGGGCGATCTGGTCCATGTCTATGACGCGATCACGGCGGCGGGCCAGGAGTTCGGCCTGAAAGACTTCGGCATGTATGCCATGGAGTGCCTGCGCCTCGAAAAGGGCTATCGCTCCTGGAAGCAGGACATCACCCATGAATACACGCCCTTCGATGCCGGGCTCGAGCGCTTCGTGAAACTCTCCAAGGGCGATTTCATCGGCCGCGAGGCGCTGATCAAGCGCCATGAGGCAGGCGAGAAGGAGCGCTTCGTGCCGCTCATCGTCGAGGGCAATACGGCGGATGCGCCGACCTGCTCGATCGTCTTCAAGGACGGTGAGAAGGTCGGCATCGTCGGCTCCGGCGGCTGGGGCTTCCGCATCGGCAAGTCGATCGCACTTTCCTATGTCCGACTGGATCTTGCCGCCGTGGGGACAAAGCTCGAGGTTGAGATCTTAGGCACACGCTTCCCGGCGGTTGTTGCTGAGGAGCCGATCTTCGATCCGAAGAATGAAAGGTTGAAGGCGTAAACGAAATTGTCATCCCCGCGAAAGCGGGGATCCATCGATCAAGCGTTTCGGTCCATGGATGCCCGCTTTCGCGGGCATGACAATGGAAGGAGAATGGGCAGTAGCTTTCAGCTGCCACCCCCCTCCCCGACCCTCCCCCTCAAGGGGGGAGGGGGTTTTGATCGAGTGGTCGCTCCACCTCGTTCTAGTCCTCTCCCCCCTTGAGGGGGAGAGTTAGAGAGGGGGGGCCAGGCCACTCAATACCAACCATCGACACGACCTATTTGCCGATTGACCGCTTCACCGACATAATCCGCCATCCACCAACCAGCGAAGAAAACGATCCCCATGTCTCTGCCCACAGAAGCCCGCGTCGTCATCATCGGTGGCGGAATCTTAGGTTGTTCGATCGCCTACCATCTGGGCAAGCTCGGCTGGGGCAAGGAGACGGTGCTGCTGGAGCGCAAAAAACTGACCTCAGGCACGACCTGGCATGCGGCCGGTCTGGTGCGCGCCTCGCTTTATAGCGAGAGCCTGACCAAGCTCGCCAAATACACGACCGATCTCTACACGACCTTGGAAAAGGAAACCGAGCAAGCGACGGGGTTCGTGCAGCCGGGCTCGCTCTCGGTCGCGACCTCGGAGGCGCGCTGGGAGGAATTCCGCCGCGGTGCCGACATGCTGCAGAGCTTCGAGGTCGAATGCATCGAGCTCGACCGGGCGGGTGTGCAGGAAAAATGGCCGCTGCTCAACACCGACGACGTCATCGGCGGCATCTTTTATCCCAAGGACGGCAAGTGCAATCCGGCCGACACCACCATGGCGCTGGCCAAGGGTGCGCGCATGAAGGGCGTCCGGATCTTCGAGGACATGAAGGTCGAGGAAGTGCTGGTCGAGAATGGCCGCGCCGTGGGCGTGCGCACCCCGGACGGCATCATCAAGGCGGAATATGTCGTCTGCGCCGCCGGCATGTGGTCGCGCGAGATCGGGCAGAAGCTCGGCGTCAATATCCCGCTCCATGCCTGCGAGCATTTCTATATCGTGACCGAGCCGATGGAAGGCATGACGCCCGACCTGCCCGTCATGCGCGACATGGATCAATGCGCCTATTACAAGGAAGATGCCGGCAAGCTGCTGCTGGGTGCGTTTGAACCGAAAGCCAAGCCATGGGGCATGAACGGTATCCGTGAGGATTTCTGCTTCGACGAACTGCCTGAGGATTTCGACCATTTCGCGCCGATCCTGGAAGGTGCCATGCACCGCGTGCCGTCTTTGCAGAAGGTCGGTATCCGCAAATTCTTCAACGGGCCGGAAAGCTTCACGGCGGATCAGCGCTACATCCTGGGACCGGCGCCGGAACTGAAGAACTTCTTCGTGGCGGCCGGTTTCAATTCTATCGGCATTCAATCGGGCGGCGGCGCCGGCATGGCGCTGGCGCATTGGATCGTCGATGGCGAGCCGCCTTACGATCTGTGGGAAGTCGATATCCGGCGCCTGATGCCGCATATGAGCCGCAAGAGCTTCCTGGTGCCGCGCGTGTCGGAAGCATTGGGCCTCCTCTATGCGATGCATTGGCCGTACCGGCAGTTCGAAAGCTCAAGGAATGTGCGCCAGACGGCCTTCTATGAGGATTGGAAGGCGCTGGGCGCCTGCTTCGGCGAGGTGGCCGGCTGGGAACGCCCGAACTGGTATGCGCCCAAGGGTGTGAAGCCGGAATATGAATACGCCTACGGCCGCCAGAACTGGTTCCCCTACGCCGCCGCCGATGTGAAGGCGACGCGCGAGGGCGTGGCGCTCTATGATCTTTCGACCTTCGCCAAGTTCCTGGTGGTGGGGAAACACGCCGAGACGCTGCTGCAGCGGGTTTCAACTGCCGACATTGCGCAAGTTGGCAAGGCCGTCTACACGCAATGGCTCAACGACAAGGGTGGGATCGAAGCCGATCTCACGATCTTCCGCATCACCGACACGAAGTTCATGGTGGTGACGGCGGCCGCGACCGCGACCCGCGACTGGCACTACCTGAAAGACCACACCCAGCCGGGCGAGGATGTCGAACTGGTCGACATGACGACGTCCTACGCGACGCTCGGCGTCATGGGGCCGAAGAGCCGCGAGTTGCTTGCGCGCATCACCGATGCCGACCTTACCAATGCCGGCTTCCCCTTCGGCGCCACCAAGCATATCGAAATCGGCAACGCCAAGATGCGGGCGACCCGCATCTCCTATGTCGGCGAATTGGGCTGGGAGCTCTACATCCCGGCGGAATTCGCGCGCGGCGTGCTGCATGCGGTGCTTGAGGCCGGCGCCGATCTCGGCGCACGGCCGGCCGGCATGCATGCGATGGATGCCTGCCGCATCGAGAAGGCCTTCCGCCATTGGGGCCATGACATCGGCATCAAGGACACGATCTTGGAAGCGGGCCTCGGCTTCACCTGCGCTTTCGACAAGAAGGTGCCCTTCATCGGCCGCGACGCGGTGCTTCGCCAGAAGGAAGGCAAGCTCGGCCGCCGCATGGTGCAGTTCAAGCTGACCGATCCATCGAAACTGCTCTATCACAACGAGCCGATCTACCGGAACGGCGCGCTGGTCGGGCTGGTGACGTCGGCGAATTACGGCCATCATCTGGGCGGCGCCATCGGCATGGGCTATGTGCATAACAAGGCCGGCGTCGATGCGGCCTTCATCAGTGAGGGCAAGTTCGAGATCGGCGTGGCGTTGGAGCGCTGCCAGGCGGAAGCGAGCCTCACCCCGATGTACGACCCGAAATCGGTACGGATGCGGGCATGAAGGCTAAGTAACGACACCCCCCTCCCTGACCCTCCCCCTCAAGGGGGGAGGGGTAAATGGGAAAGACCGCAGCAGGCATTTTTCCCTGCCCCTACCTGATACTTCCAGCGATAATGCCTGCCTGATCGACGGATGAGGCATGACGCATGGCGCAATCGAGTGACAAGCTGACGGAATCGGTCCGGGAGGTGGAGGCGGGTGCCCGGACGGTGGCGGCCTTGTTCGATGAGATCACGGCGCTCTCCCAGGAAGACCAGGCGCTGCTGCGCGATCTCCGGAAGGCGCGGGCGGACCGGGCACCACGCGACGTGGGGCCGGCGACGCTCGGCCAGCGCACTGCCGACAGCATCGCCGGCATCGTCGGGTCCTGGCGCTTCATCATCATCCAATCCGTGCTGCTGGTGGGCTGGCTGATCGCCAATGTCTTTGCCTGGGCCAATGCCTGGGACCCCTATCCCTTCATCCTCCTCAACCTGATGCTGTCCTTCCAGGCGGCCTATACGGCGCCCATCCTGCTGATGAGCCAGAACCGGCAGGCCGAGATCGACCGGCAGAGCCAGCGCAATGACTACGAGGTCAATCTGAAGGCGGAGCTGGAGATCGAATTGCTGCACCAGAAGATCGATCTGCTGCGGGCGCGCGAGATGGAGCGGCTGATCGGCGTCATTCAGCAATTGCAGCAGGATCTGGCGGCGGAACGGTCCGCAAAGTAGCGCCGTGGCGAAGGCGGCCCGGCTTCATTGTGCGCTGCAAAAGAATCGTTTTCGCGCCGTTGCGGTCGGTTGCGACAGGATGGGCATGGCGATATGGCCATGCCGTGCCCTAAGCTGATCCGGCAGACGAATGGCAAGCGGGAACCGATCGATCGTGACAGCCGAGCGCGAGACCGGGCTGAATATCGGCCAAAATCATATAAGCCGGGCGCAATCGGCGGCCGGGCGGCTGTGGCGCGCCCTGCGGCGGCCGCAGGGGACCATCCATTGCGGCACGGCCCCGGCGCCCCATACCCAACTCGGCGCCCTCAAGGCCCTGGTGCTCGATACCGAAACGACCGGCCTCAATGTCAGGAGCGACCGCATCATCTCGGCGGCCGGCTACCGGCTGGCCGGGGGCGCCCTGGAACCGGCGCCGGCCTTCGACCGGCTGATCGACCCGCAGCGCCCGATCCCGCCGGCCTCGACCGCCTTTCACGGCATCGTCGACCGGATGGTGGCGGGGCAGGGGAATTTTGCGGCGCATTGGCCGGACCTCCACCATCAGCTGTCGGCGGGTCTGATCGTCGGCCACCAGATCTTCTTCGACCTTGCCATCCTGGGGCGGGAGGTGCGGCGGCTGGGGGCGAGGCTGCAGCCGCCGGTCGCCCTCGATACGGCACTGCTCTATGCCGCCCTTCATCCGGGCCAGCGGCATCGCGACCTCACCCCCTGCTGTGCCGAATTCGGCATCACGGTCGTCGACCGGCACACGGCGCGGGGCGATGCGGAAGCGACGGGCAAGCTGTTCCTGGCGCTGGTACCGTTGCTGCAGGATCACGGCATTCACACGTTGGGCGAGGCGCTGGCCTTCGAGCGCGCCGCCCTGCTGCAGCATCCGCGCCGCTGGCGCTGGTAGAGAAGGGGGGAGGGCCGCGGTGAACCAGGAGATCCTGCAGCGCATCGATGCCTTCGCCTACCGGCACCGGCTGGCCGAAGTGATGCGCAGCCCGGTCATGACCATCGACGCTGCCGCACCTCTGACGGAGGCCGCCGCCCTGATGGCCGGAAAGCGCGTAGGTGCCTTGGCGATCCTTGACGGCGCGGGTCGCGCCATCGGCCTCATCACCGACCGCGACATCGCCCATCATGCGGCAAATCCTGAAAGCCTCGCGCAGCCGGTGGCCGCGGTCATGTCGCAGCAAGTGGCGACCCTGCCGCCAGATGCCTTCATCTTCGAGGCACTGACCGACCTCCGGCGCCAGAACACGCGGCACATCGTCATCGTCGATCCCGCCAATGGCGGGGCGCTCGGTGTTGTCAGCATGAGCGCGCTGCTGAAACTGCGCGCCGACGATGCGCTGCTGCTGTCGGCCGATGCGGAAGAGGCGCCGGATGCGCAGAGCCTCAAGGATGTCGTGGCGGCCCTGCCGCGCCTTGCCACCGCCTTGCTGGCCGAAGGTGTGCCGCCACGCCAGATCGCCGGTGCCCTGGCCGCCGTCATCCGCGACGTCTATGCGCGCGTCGCCGCCCTTGCCGAAGGATTGATGCTGCAAAGCCACGGCCCGGCACCGGCACGTTGGTGCTTCCTGGTGCTGGGATCGGCCGGGCGCGGCGAAAGCCTGCTCGCCGCCGACCAGGACCATGCCCTGGTTCATGACGGGGCCGAGGATGATTACCCTTGGTTCGAGAAGTTCGGCCTGCATTGCGCCGCCATCCTCGACCAGATCGGTATCCCCTTCTGCCGCGGCGACGTGATGGCCAGCAATCGCGAATGCCGGCACAATCTCGCCGGCTGGCGCAAGCGCATCGGCGTATGGGTGGCGAGCGACGATGATGTGGCGCTGCTCAATGCCGACATCTTCTTCGACTTCCGCCCGGCCTATGGCGACATGGCGCTGGCCGCCAGCCTGCGGGCGGTCGCCGCCGAAATCGGGCGCCAGCCGATGTTCCTCAAACGCCTTGCGGCCTCCATCGGCAAGTTCGAGCCGCAGCTGGGCCTCTTCGGCGGCATGAAGACCAAGGACGGGCGCATCAATCTGAAGCGCGGCGCCCTGCTGCCGATCGTGTCCGGCGCACGCGTGCTGGCCCTCTCCCTCGGCAGCACGGCGCTCGAGACCGAGGCGCGCTGGGATGCGGCGCGCAAAGCCGGCAAGGTCAGCGCCGACGATCTCTTGCGCATCACCGACGCCCAT
The DNA here is from genome assembly GCF_041906375.1 of Dongia sp. GTDB lineage: Bacteria > Pseudomonadota > Alphaproteobacteria > Dongiales > Dongiaceae > Dongia. The sequence continues at coordinate 6,619 of NZ_JAYRJJ010000014.1, forward strand.
GACATGGCGCTGCGCCTGATGCTGACGCAGCAATTGGCCGACATCGCCAAGGGCCGCGCCCCCGGCCCCGAGGTCGAGGTGAAGCGCCTCCTTGATTTCGACCAGGAACGCCTCAAAGGCGGGCTGAAGATCGCCTCGGTCATCGACCTCATCGTGCGCCCGGCCCTGGTCTGAACCTGCCCTGGCGCGGTGACGGGCATCACAGCCCGGTCCGCCGGCTCCGGCTCCGGCAGCCCTGCCGCCGCTGGACTTCCCCCAGAAGCCCCTGATTTCGCCACATTTCCGGCCAGTCCCCGCCATCTCGGCGGGCGATGAAGGGTTCACCGGCCAGGGTGGGCGCCGGTGACCCCGGTCACTGTGCCAAAGCGTGGCAACAGCCAGATTAGGGGCAAGTCGTATCCACCAACGCCGCACCGGATTTTGCTTTTAGGGGACCGCCATGCTCGACAGCTTCATGACCATCAGCGCCCGGCTGACACTCTTCTCACTCTTCGTCCTCATGCTGGCTTTGGCCGGGGCGGGGGCCTGAGATGACCAACCATCCTTTTTCGGGCCGCCTCTTCCTGAAGCTGACGGTGACGGCGGAATCGCTGATCGTACTGTGCGTCCTGTGGCTGGCGCTGAGCTCCGATTTGCTGGGCTGACCTTGCTTTGACTTGCCGCCCTGGGCTCTAATCCGGTTTCAGGAACCCAGGAGCCCGCCCATGTCCTCAAGTGAAGAATCCGACCCGTTGCGCCATTTCGGCGCGGCGCCCAGCGCCGGCGAGATCGAGGAGATGGGCCGCCGCGTCCTTGCGAGCCTGCCCGCCGAATTCATGGTCCGCTGCAGCAATGTGGCGCTCCGCGTCGAGGAATTCGCCGACGAGGAGACGTTGGCGGACATGGATATCGACGATCCCTTTGAACTCGCCGGTCTCTATCGCGGCGTGCCGCTGACCGAACGTGGGCATGATGACCCGACTGGCCTCGACATCGTCTTCCTCTATCGCCGCGCCATCCTCGATTGGTGGGCCGAGGATAACGTGCCGCTGGAACAGCTCATCCGACATCTCGTCGTGCATGAGATCGGTCATCATTTCGGCTATTCCGATGCCGAGATGGACGCGGTGGAGAACATGGCGGAGTGAGCGGACGCATCAGGTGCGCACCCCCACCCTACCCTCCCCCTGAAGGGAGAGGGTTTTTCTCACCGAGTTTGTCTCAACACCTCGCTCTCAAGCCCCTCTCCCATCAGGGGGAGGGGTTGGGGTGGGGGCGGAAGCGATGGCTCTACCCCAGCACCTTCGCGTGATGGCGCAGATGGTCCTCGATGAAGGTCGAGATGAAGTAATAGCCGTGATCATAGCCTTCGTGACGGCGCAGGGTCAGCTGCTGGCCTGAGGTCTTCGCGGCGGCCTCCAGGGCATGCGGATGCAGCTGCGTGCCGAGGAACTGGTCGGCCTGGCCCTGGTCGACCAGGATGGGGGCCGGATGCGCGCGGCCCTTCATCAACTCGCTCGCGTCATAGGCAGCCCAGGCGCCACGATCTTTGCCCAAATAACCTGTGAAGGCCTTCTCGCCCCAGGGGCAGTTGATCGGGTTGGCGATCGGCGCGAAGGCGGAGACGGATTTGAAGAGGTCGGGATTCTTCAAGCCGCAGACCAGTGCGCCGTGACCGCCCATGGAATGGCCGAAAATGCCACGGCGCTTTTCATCGACCGGGTAATTGGCGGCGATAAGCGCCGGCAGTTCCTTGGTCACATATGAATACATGCGCCAGTTCCTGCTCCACGGCGCTTCCGTGGCGTCGACATAGAAACCGGCACCCACGCCGAAATCCCAATTGTCGGCCTGGCCGGGAAAGTCGGTGCCGCGTGGGGACGTGTCGGGTGCCACCAGCATCAGCCCCAGTTCTGCCGCCATGCGCTGGGCGCCGGCCTTGATCATGAAGGTCTCTTCCGAGCAGGTGAGGCCGGCGAGGTAAAAGAGCGCCGGCACCGGCCCCTTTTCAGCGGCCGGCGGCAGATAGACCGAGAACTTCATCGGCAAGCCGATCTCGGCGCTCTCGTGCTTGGCAAAGATCTGCCAGCCGCCGAAGCAATGATGGCGGGAGATTTCGGTAAGGGTCATCAGTACAGCACCACGCCGCGGATCGAGCTGCCGGCCTTCATCAGGTCGAAGCCCTTGTTGATGTCTTGAAGCGGCATCGTATGGGTGATGAGGTCGTCGATATTGATCTTGCCGTCCATATACCAGTCGACAATCTTCGGCACATCGGTGCGGCCGCGGGCGCCACCGAAGGCGGTGCCTTTCCAGACGCGCCCCGTCACCAGCTGGAACGGCCGGGTCGAGATTTCCTGCCCGGCACCGGCAACGCCGATGATGACCGAAACGCCCCAGCCCTTATGGCAGCATTCCAGCGCCTGGCGCATCACGGTGGTGTTGCCGATGCACTCGAACGAATAATCGGCGCCGCCCTTGGTGAGGTTGACGAGATAGGGGACGAGGTCGCCCTCGACTTCCTTCGGGTTCACGAAATGGGTCATGCCGAATTTTTCGGCAATTGCCTTGCGGCCCGGGTTGAGGTCGACGCCGATGATCATGTTGGCGCCGGCCATGCGCGCACCCTGGATGACGTTGAGGCCGATGCCGCCGAGGCCGAACACCACCACATTGGCGCCGGGTTCGACGCGGGCCGTGTTGATGACGGCGCCGATGCCGGTCGTGACACCGCAGCCGATATAGCAGACCTTGTCGAAGGGCGCGTCCTCGCGGATCTTGGCGAGGGCAATTTCAGGGACGACGGTGAAATTGGCGAAGGTCGAGGTGCCCATGTAATGGTGCACCTTCTTGCCGCCGAAGCTGAAGCGGCTGCTGCCGTCCGGCATCAGGCCCTGCCCCTGCGTGGTGCGGATCGCTTGGCAGAGATTGGTCTTCTGGCTCAGGCAATATTCGCATTGGCGGCATTCCGGCGTGTAGAGCGGAATGACATGGTCGCCCTTCTTGAGCGACGTCACATTGGGACCGACATCGACGACGATGCCCGCACCCTCATGCCCCAGGATCGCCGGGAAGAGACCTTCGGGATCGGCGCCGGACAGGGTGAAGTAATCGGTGTGGCAGAGGCCCGTCGCCTTGATTTCGACCAGCACCTCGCCCGATTTCGGACCTTCGAGCTGCACTGTTTCAATGACCAGGGGTTTGCCGGCCTCGATGGCCAGGGCAGCGCGCACGTCCATGGGGATCCTCCGTCGGAAAGGTCTTTTGTCGCATTACAGAATGGCAGCGCCGATCTTCCCTGATAGGCGATAAGGCTACAATGGGCCGATCGGTCGCAAGTCCTGGTAATATCGTAACATCCGCCTTGCATGCTAGCGTCCATTTCATGACCGACACAGCAAACACCACTCATAAATCCCATGATTTCCGCGGCCGGAATCATGCCCGCAACGCCAGGCGGGTGCGCATCGTGCTGCTTTTCTCCTTTGCCATGATGGTGGGCGAGATCGCGGCCGGGCAGATTTTCGGCTCCATGGCCCTGCTGGCCGATGGCTGGCACATGGCCACCCATCTGGCGGCCCTCGGCATCTCGCTGTTGGCCTATACCTTCGCCGAGCGGCAGGCCGAAAATGCACGCTTCACCTTCGGCACCGGCAAATTCGGCGATCTCGGCGCCTATACCAGCGCGGTGGTGCTGGCGATGGTGGCGCTCGGCATCGGCTATGAGGCGGTCGACCGCTTCTTCAACCCGGCACCCATTCAGTATGCCGAGGCGATGGGGGTGGCGGCCCTGGGGCTTATCGTCAACATCGTGGCGGCCCTGCTGCTGCAGGAGGATCATGGTCATAGTCACCATGGGCATGATCATCATGACCACGGGCATGACCATGACCACGACCATGATCATGGGCATGCGCATGGGGGCGATCACCACAAGGACCTCAATCTCAAATCGGCCTATGTGCATATGCTGGCAGATGCGGCGACGTCGGTGCTGGCCATGGCGGCGATCGGTCTGGGCTGGTGGCTGGGCTGGACGGTTTTCGATCCCATCGTCGGACTGGTGGGCGCAATCGTCATCCTGCGCTGGGCCTATACGCTGATGAAATCGTCGGGCGCCATGCTGCTCGACGTGCAGCCCAATGTCGAACTCACCGAAGCCATCCGCGCCGAAATCGAGGCCCTGGGCGACGAAGTCACCGACCTCCATGTCTGGCGCGTGGGGCCCGGGCATCTCGCCGGCATCGTTTCGGTCGCCACCGACCAGCAGCGCGGCGTCGAATTCTATCGCGCGGCACTGACGGGTGTCGCCAAACTCTCGCATCTCACCATCGAGGTCGAGGTGAAGGGGGCTTCAGCGTAGCCGGTCGCTGGCAAACTCGTGGGTGGTCGGCCTTCGCCGACCATGACGAGAAAAATAGGGTCGATGACGTGTAAATCGCTGTCCGCGACCGCTGATTGTCAAGAGCCCCCCAACTCGTCATGGTCGGCGAAGGCCGACCACCCACGAATTGCCTTCCTTGGGAAGGAATCGGGCATGTGCGTCTTAAGCGATGATATCCGGGAGCAGTTTGCTCTCGAGCTTGATCATCTGGTCTTTGAGGGCCAGTTTGCGCTTTTTGAGGCGTTGGATCTGGAGTTGGTTGAAGGGCGAGGCTTCGGCCATGGCGCGGATGGCCTCGTCCAAATCGCGGTGTTCGGAGCGCAATTCTTCCAGCTGCACCCGCAGCTCGTTTAGGCCGATCATCACGGTCTGACCATCTCCCCGCCCGTAAGCGTTCTGAAGGTTGTCATCCTATCGCAAAATCCAGGCGGCGTCACGGTTTAGCGGTGGCGGCGCGTGAGAATGCCGCAATCGGGCGGCGGGTGGGCGATCTGGCCTTGCGCCCTTTCCGCTCAAGGGGATAGAGATCAGGTATCGGTCGGGTGAAAAGAAGGAATGCCGTCATGGAGGAGCCGTTTGACCTCGTTCTGCGGAATGGGGCCGTCGCGACGCCCAATGGGGTCGAATCGCTCGATATCGGCGTCCGCGCGCGGCGGATCGCGGCTCTGGGCCGACTGCCGGCAGGACAAGCGGCGCAGGAGATCGATGCCACGGGGCTCACCATCCTGCCCGGCGTCATCGACACCCAGGTGCATTTCCGGGAACCGGGCCTGACGCATAAGGAAGATCTGGCGAGCGGCACGGCGGGGGCGGCCCTGGGCGGCGTTACGGCGATCTTCGAGATGCCCAACACCACCCCCAACACGCTCAACGCGGCCGACCTCAACGACAAGCTCTCCCGCGCCAAGGGGCGGGCCTGGGTCGACCATGCCTTTTTCATCGGCGCCTCGGACGAGAATGCCGACCAGCTCGGCGAATTGGAGCTGCTGCCGGGCTGTGCCGGCGTGAAGATTTTCATGGGGTCATCCACCGGCTCGCTGCTGGTGGCCGATGACGAGACGCTGGAAGATGTGCTGCGCCATGGCCGCCGCCGCGTCGCCATCCATTCCGAAGACGAGATGCGCCTGCGTGAGCGTCTGGCACTGGTGAAGGATAGCGGGAACCCCAGCCTTCATCCCACCTGGCGCGACGTGGAAACGGCGGTGCGCTCGACCAACCGGCTGCTCAAGATCGCGCGCAAGGCCGGACGGCGGGTGCATGTGCTCCACATCTCCACCGCCGATGAGATGGAGATCTTCAAGGATCACAAGGACATTGCGACGGTCGAGGTGCTGACGCACCACCTCACATTGGCAGCACCCGACTGCTATCAGCGTTTGGGCACGCTGGCGCAGATGAATCCGCCGGTGCGCGACCAGCATCACCAGGACGGTATCTGGCGTGCGGTCAAGAATGGCATCGTCGATTGCATCGGTTCCGATCATGCGCCGCACACGCTGGAAGAAAAGGCGCGGCCTTATCCGCAGAGTCCGTCGGGCATGCCGGGCGTGCAGACCCTGCTGCCGGTGATGCTCAACCACGTGCATGAAGGGCGGCTCACTTTGCAGCGGCTCATCGACCTCACCAGCGCGGGGCCGGCGCGGATCTACAATATCCGCAACAAGGGCCGTATCGCGCTTGGTTATGACGCCGATTTCTCGGTGGTCGATCTGAAGGCCAAACGCACCATCACCAATGAATGGATGGCGACCAAGGCCGGCTGGACGCCTTATCACGGCATGGAAGTGACAGGCTGGCCGGTTGCCACCATCATCCGCGGCAGCGTCGTGATGCGCGATGGCGAATTGCTGGGCCGCCCGGACGGCGCCCCGGTGCGCTTCCAGGAAACCATCCAGCCCCAGGATTGACGGTAGGATTGAAAGATGCGCAACGGCGCCATCATCGGCTGGCATCATCTGCCCTTCGTCAAGGAGGATGCGCGTGAGCTCGAGGAGATGATCGTCGCCGCCGGTGCGGGGGCGCTCACGCATGCCGGCATCGCACCTGAGGATGTGGACGCGATCTATCTCGGCCATTTTAACGCCGGTTTCTCGCCCCAGGATTTTCCGGCCTCGCTGGCGCTGGGTATCGATCCAGCCTTGCGCTTCAAGCCGGCCACAAGGATCGAGAATGCCTGTGCCACCGGGAGTGCAGCGGTCCATCAAGGACTGCAGGCGATCGCCGCCGGTGCCGCCCGGCATGTGCTGGTGATCGGCGCCGAGCAGATGTCGCGCGTGCCTCCCAAGGAAGTTGGCGCCAATCTGCTCAAAGCCAGCTATGTGGCGGAGGAAGGCGGCATCCCCGGCGGTTTTGCCGGCGTCTTCGGGCGCATTGCCGACCTCTATTACCAGCGCCATGGCGACCAGAATGAAGCGCTGGCGGCGATTGCCGCCAAGAATCACAAGAATGGTGTCGGCAATCGGCTGGCGCAGATGAGGAAGGATCTGGGCCGCGATTTCTGCCGCATGGTGTCGGAGAAGAATCCGCTGGTGGCGGGGCCGTTGAAGCGGACCGATTGCAGCCCGGTGTCGGATGGCGCCGCGGCCTTGGTGCTGGCTGCCGACGACGCGGCGAAGAGCGCACCGCGGGCCATCGGTTTCCGTTCGGCGATCCAGGTCAGCGATTTCCTGCCTATGTCGAAGCGCGACATCATCGCCTTCGAGGGCTGCCGCCTTGCCTGGGCGAAGGCGTTGGTGGAGGCCGGCATGGCCGTCACCGATCTGTCGCTGGTGGAGACCCATGATTGCTTCACCATCGCCGAGCTCATCGAATATGAAGCCATGGGCCTCACCAAGCCGGGGCAGGGTGCACGCGCCATTCTGGAGGGCTGGACCGAGATGGGTGGCAGGCTGCCGGTCAATCCGTCGGGTGGCTTGAAGGCCAAGGGCCATCCCATCGGCGCCACCGGCGTTTCCATGCATGTGCTGGCCGCCATGCAGCTCGATGGATCGGCCGGCGATTTCCAGGTCAGGGACGCGGCGCTTGCCGGCCTCTTCAACATGGGTGGCACGGCGGTCGCGAATTATGTGAGTATCCTGGAGAGGGTCAGGTGACGCGGCTTTAAGGGCCGCATCATCCCCGCACTTGGTGCGGGGATCCACGAGTTCGACGGCGACTAAAGAAAGTAAGTCGTGGATACCCGGGGCAAGCCCGGGCATCACGAGTGAGGGAAGGGGAGTTCTTGAATGTTCAAGGCGCTGCTGTTGCAAGAGAAGGACGGCAAGGTTACGTCCGCGATCGAGGATCTGCCGGATGACAGGTTGCCGGCGGGCGACGTGCTGGTGCGCGTCCATAACAGCACGCTGAACTACAAGGACGGGCTGGTGCTCAATGGGCTCGGCCGGCTGGTGAAGACCTATCCGCATGTGGGCGGCGTCGATTTCGCCGGGACCGTGCTGGAGAGCCAGCACGCCGATTACAAGGCCGGTGACCAGGTCATCCTGACCGGCTGGCGCGTCGGCGAAGTGCATTGGGGCGGCTTTGCCGAGAAGGCGCGGGTGAAGGGCGAGTGGCTGGTGCCGCTGCCCAAGGGCCTTTCCACCGAGCGCGCCATGGCGGTGGGCACGGCGGGCCTTACCGCCATGCTCTGCGTGATGGCGCTGGAGGAACATGGGCTGCGGCCGGATCATGGCGAGGTCCTGGTGACGGGTGCCGCCGGCGGTGTCGGGTCGGTAGCGACGGCGATCCTCTCGCGCCTCGGCTACCGGGTCGTCTGTTCCAGCGGCCGGCCGGATCAGGCGGATTATCTCAAAAGCCTGGGCGCTGCCGAGATCATCGACCGCGCCTCGATCGCGACGCCCTCGGGCAAGCCGCTCGACAGCGAACGCTGGGCCGGTGCCGTCGACAGCGTCGGCGGGACGACGCTCGCCACCATCCTGCCGCAGATGAAATATCGCGGCGCCATTGCCGCCTGCGGCCTCGCCGGCGGGACCAAGCTGGAGACGACGGTCATTCCCTTCATCATCCGTGGTGTCTCGCTGCTCGGCGTTGATTCGGTGATGGCGCCGCTGATGCGCCGCAAGGTCGCCTGGGCGCGCATCACCAAGGATCTGCCGATGGAAAAGCTCGACGGCATGATCCAGCGCGCGACCCTCGAAGAATTGCCGGCGCTGGGCAAGGCGATCCTTGAGGGCAAGGTGCGCGGCCGCGTGGTGGTCGATCTCGGCGTCTAGGCCGCCTGTAACCTGGCGAGCGGCTGTTCCGTGGCGGCGAGCAGAGTAGCCACGACCCGGTCCGGTGCGGCAATGGCCGTGACGCCCAGATGGGCGAGACTGATGCCGTCGGCGCCGATGAGGTTGAGCGTGATCTGATCGCCCGGGCGCAGCATGGTGGCGGCCGGGGCGAAATAGCGATCATCGGCCAGAATGGACGCCAAATCGTCCGGACTGCGGTAGTGCCAATGGGTGAACCCGTTGGCATAGGCCAGCACGCTGAGATCCTGGGCGCAGAAGCTCATCATTCCCTCCTTTGGCGTCAACCTGGAGTAGAACTTATAGCGAACTTACGCATTTTGTCAACGCAAAATGTATTAACGCACGACAAAAATGCGCTCTTCCCGCCGACACTTGCGGTCGGGACGGCGCGGGATTCGCGTTAGAGGAATCTTTCGCCAGGCAGCGCTCAGCCCGCCTCGCCGGCCCCGGTGATGCGGTAGATCCGCTTGACGTCATCAGCCTTCAAGGCGATGTCGCGGGCCGGGTTGAACTGATGCAGGACAACCTCCTCGTCATTGCGGCGCAGGAACTGCTTGATGAGGCCCTGGCCGTCGGCAAGCTCGACCGCCACGAAGCAGTTCTTGGTGATCGGCCGGTTCGGATTGACGTAGAGAAGCTCGCCAGCGAAATAGCGCGGCTCCATCGAATCGCCGTCGACATATAGGGCAAAGGCGTTGAAGGCGCCTTTCAGATTGGCCGGGCGCTCGACGAATTCCTTGGCCTCGCCCTCGTTGAAATAGAAACCCTCGCTGCCGCCCTTGACCGCGCCGATAACGGGCAGATCGCGCTGGCCATGGCCGCCGCCGGCGGTGCTGGGGCGGGGGGCTATGGGTTCGCGGCGGTGGGTTACCTGCTGGCCCTGTTCGATGCCGGCGAGTTGCAGGACAGCGCCGGGTTCGGTGCCGTGCTGGCTGAAGAGGGCGTCGAGCTCGCGCGCCAGTTCAAAGGGCAGGAAGCGGCGCTTGTAGCGATCTTCGTAATGCTGGTAACGGGTCAGGCTCCAGCCCAGCGCCTCCGAGACGGAGCGCATGGTGAGACCGGCCTGTTCGCGCAATTCCTTCAACCGTCGCGCGGCTTCGGAAATTTCTGTCATGGAAACTCCTCCTCGGCCGAAATGATCCTGGCAAATTGATCCCCGGCGCGGTGCGCCCGGCCAGGGTGGCCGATCCATCACGGCAATATATGTACGAATAATACGTTTTTAAAGCTTGACAGCGTAACCAAAATATGCGTATTATCGCCTAATCCTATAACGCGCAAAGCCTGTCAGCGCCCGCTTCGGTTGCCAGGGAGGAAAATAATGGAACAAAAGAGCAACAAAAGAGCAAGGGCAACCCGCGTCGCCCTGCGGTCCTGCCTTTGCTGCGGCGCCGCTTTCTCGGCGGAGAGTCCTTATCTGCGCGTCTGTCCGCTCTGCAAGGAGAGCGAGGAGTGGCAGAGCGGCAATGTCGATTTCGTCCAGCATGAAAGGCGGCCCGCCAATGACAACTGAAACCGAAACAACCGGCCACACGGCCGAGATCGTCGATTTTCCGCCGCGCCCCACGCTGCGCCCGGAGCAGGCGGTCGGCACCTGCCAGAAAACGCGTTGGAGCCAGTTCCTCGGCATCGGCATCACGGAGGCCGGCGAGTTCGAGGTGGTCAACAGCGACATGACCGCCGAACGCGCGCTGTGGCTGGTGAAATGGGCCGAGCGCTGGGCCATGGGACTCGACGAGGTCGAGGAGGTGGAGGAATGAGGGCCTTCTTGAGCACCCGGCGCGGTCGGCCGAGGCAGATTGCGGCCAACGATAACGAACCGGATCTGGGCACCGCGGAACTGCAGGCCAAGCGCGCGGCACTGGCGCAGGGGGTCGATCGGGCGGCCGTGTCGCATCCCCTGGACCTGCTGCTGGCGCGGGGGTTGATCGATGCGCAGGAGCATCGCGCTGGCTGGCGTTACGCGGGGCTTTACCGGCAGCTGATCGGGCGCACCGGGGTGAGCTATGGCAGGCTTTATGCGGGCCTTGCCGGCGAGCCGGGTCGCATGCCGGCAGCCGAGGCCGATCCGGCGGATCTTGCCGGCGCGCAAAGCCTGTTCCGAACGGCGCAGGCGGCGTTGCGCGCCGAGGGTGTGGTGGTGGCGGGGATCACCGAGCGGCTGGTGGTGTTCGGCGCCTATCCCGACTGGCTGTTGCAGCGAGGCGCAACGAAGCCGCGCGAGATGGTGCTGTTGCGGCGCGGGCTCGCGCGCCTTGTCCAATCGTTTTGCAATGGAGAAGGAAGAAAGCCATGACCGAACGCATTGCCCTCACGGTCGAGAAACTGGAAACACTGGCGCAGCAGCATGCGCGGCGCGCGATCGCCGCCTTGGCCAAGGTGGTCGAGGACGAAACCGCCTCGCCCGCCACACGCATTTCGGCGGCCAGCACCATCCTGCAATGGGGTTATGGCCGCCCCGGCGGCAAGGCAAAGCCGGGCGAGGCCGGCGAGCAGGTCATTCGCCTGAGCTGGGGCGAAAACTAAGGGCGGGTGCTGAAAATACCGCTTGACAACTTAGGAATATTTTGCTATTCTGCAAATATAGACTGCGATATCGCGCCCCGGTGAGCACCGCTCGCCGGGGCGTTCGTGTTTCCGGGAGATGAACATGCCGAAAGCGCCGACGAGAAAAGCAGCGCCGAAAGCAAAGAAGACGGAAAAGCCGAGCTGCAAGCCGGCAGAGGTCGACGTGCATCTCTATGCACCACGGCCGCTGCAGGCCGAGCTGCACCGGCAATTGAAGCGCTTCAACGTGCTGGTGGCGCATCGGCGCTTCGGCAAGACGGTGTTCTGCATCAACGAGCTGATCGCCAAGGCGGCGGCCAACAACCGCACCGAGGCACGCTATGGCTATGTGGCGCCGCTGCTGACCCAGGCCAAGGATGTGGCGTGGAACTATCTCAAACGCTTCACGGCGCCCATCCCGGGGGTGAATCTCAGCGAAACAGAATTGTGGGTGGACCTGCCCAATGGCGCGCGCATCCGGCTTTACGGTGCCGACAATGCCGACCGGCTGCGTGGGCTCTACTTCGACGGTGTGGTGCTGGATGAATATGCGCAGATGAGCCCGCGCGTCTGGCCGGAGATCGTGCGGCCGATGCTCGCTGACCGGCAGGGCTGGGCGCTTTTCATCGGTACACCGATGGGCCGCAATCACTTCTGCACGCTCTATGAACAGGCGGCGCGCGACGGCGATTGGCATGCGCAGCGCTTTCCGGCCACCGAGACCGGGGTGCTGCAGGAAACAGAGCTGATCGCAGCGCGGCGCGCCATGTCGGCGCAGGCCTTCGCGCAGGAATTCGAATGCAGCTTCGCGGCCGGCGTGCCCGGCGCCTATTACGCGGCGCTGCTGGAACAGGCCGAGCTTGAGGGGCGCATCGGCCGGGTGCCGTGGGAGCCGCGCTTGCCGGTGACGACGGCCTGGGATCTGGGCATCGGCGACGCGACCGCGATCTGGTTTGCACAGGTGCTGGGCCAGGAAATCCGCATCATCGACTATTACGAGGCCAGCGGCGCGCCGCTCAGCCATTATGCCAAGCTGCTCGGCGACAAGCCCTATGTCTATGCCGACCATCTGCTGCCGCATGACATTTCGGTGCGCGAGATGAGCACCGGACGGACGCGGCTGGATACGCTGCGCAGCCTCGGCCTCAAGGTGCGCGTGCTCACGGCGGATTCGGTCGAGGACGGGATCGAGGCCGCGCGCAACATGATCCCGCGCTGCTGGATCGATGCCGGCAAATGCGCGCGCGGGCTCGACGCGCTGCGGCTCTATCGGCCGGAATTCGACGCGCGGCGCGAAGTCTTCAGCGTAAAGCCCGTGCATGACTGGACCAGCCATGCGGCCGATGCGTTCCGCTACCTGGCGCGCGGGCTGAAGATGCCGCTGCGTCAGCCGGCCGAACCTGCCGGCCTCTCCGAATACAACCCCTTCAGCTGGTAAGGCTGTATGACGCTGCGCTCCCTCAACCGCGAAGACCTGATCGCGGTCGGAGAGACCATGCGCGCAGCCGACCGGCACGAGATATTCGCCACGCGCTTTGACGAGGACCCAGTGCTGCTGGCCGACGACCTGCTCGCCGGCGATCCGGTCGGCGCCGTGATCGCCGCCACGGACGGCGCGGCGGTAGCGGCTTTGGGCGGCACCGAGATGTGGCCGGGAATGTGGTCGCTGTGGATGTTCGCGACCGATCGCTGGTGGGAGGTCGCGCGCGAGACGACCCGCTTTGCGAAATGCACGTTGTGGCCGGCCTTGCTGCAGTTGGGCTTGCGGCGCGGCGAGTGCCGCTCGGCCTCAAACCATGCCGTCGCCCATCGCTGGCTGCGGCATCTGGGCGGTGTCCCGGAATCGATCCACCCCGCCTATGGAAAAGACGGGGAATGTTTCATCGGCTTTGTCATTTATGGAGACAGAAACATGTGTGCGACACCCAAACGCCGCCGTCACGCGGCCAACACGGCCAATGCCAACGACTCTGCCGCCGTGCCACAGACCAGCGATGCCGTCGCCGACGCAGCGGCCGAGCAGGAACTCCGCCGCCTGCGTTCGCTCTATGGCCGGCGCGCCACGATCCTGACGCCGGAGCGCGCGGCACTGGGCCAGGCGCCGACCGCGCAGAAGAACCTGCTCGGCGCCTGACGCGCATAAATACGCCCGAAGGCAATCACGGACCGACGGCAATCAAGGACCGACATGCATGGACAATATCGCCCAGGATCTCATCCGCCGACAGGAGGGGCTCGCCTCCGAGCGCGCGACGCTCGACCAGTTGTGGCAGGAGATCGCCGAACTGATGAAGCCGATGCGCGCCGATTTCACCTTCCAGCGCGTGCCCGGCGACAAGCGCACACAGAAAGTGTTCGACGCCACCGCGAGCCTTGCCGCTGAGAATCTGGCGGCAGGCTTGTGGGGCATGATCACCAATGCCGCCAATGACTGGTTCACCCTGCGCTCGGAACTCGCCGAGGCCGATGAGGAACAGGCGACCAAGGAATGGCTCGACGACGTGACGCGGCGCATGCAGGGAAGCTTTGCCGGCAACGGGCAGCGTTTCTATGCGCGGGTGATGGAGCTTTATGCCGATCTCGTGACCTTCGGGACGGGCATCTTCTATTCGGAAGAGGATGCGGTGACGGGGCGCGTGCACTATTCGTGCCGGCACCTTGCCGAATGCTTCATCGCCGAGAATGAGCGCGACGAGGTGGATACGGTCTTCCGCCGCTTCACCTTCACCGCGCGCCAGGCGCATAAGCGCTGGGGCGAGAAATGCCATGCCAGCGTGCTCCGCGCACTCGACAAAGAACCGGACCGGCGCTTCACCTTTCTGCACGCAGTCATGCCGCGCGAGGAAGTGTCGCGCGGTCGGTACGACGCCGCCGGCATGGGTTTTGCCTCCTTCTATGTCGATGTGGAGAACCGCCTGCTGCTGTCGGAAGGCGGTTATCACGACTTTCCCTATCAGGTGCCGCGCTGGTCGACGGCCTCGCGCGGGCTCTATGGCGACAGTCCGGCGATGCTCGCACTCCCCGACGTGAAAATGCTCAATGCCATGTCGAAGACGACGATCATAGCTGCCCAGAAGGCGGTCGACCCGCCTTTGCTGGCGGTCGACGAGGTGGCGGTGCGGGGTTTGCGCACGCATCCCGGCGGCATCATCTATGGCGGCCTCGATGAAAGCGGGCGCCGGCGCTATGAGCCGCTGCACAGCAACGGCAATGTGGGATTGGGCCTGGAACTGGAGGAGCAGCGGCGCGAGGCGGTGCGACAGGCCTTCTATTTCTCGCTCCTCATGATGGTGCAGCAGCCCAACCAGACAGCGACCGAGGTGCTGGCGCGGCAAGAGGAGAAGCTGCGCCTGATGGGGCCGCATCTGGGGCGCATCCAGGCCGAGTTCCTGGACCCGCTCATTCGCCGCCAGTTCGGCATCATGCGGCGGGCCAATCTGTTGCCGCCGCCGCCCAAGCAGCTGAAAAGCGCCGGCATCCGCATCGAATATGTCTCGCCCTTGGCCCGCGCCCAGCGGGCCGGCGAAGGGGCGGCGATCGTGCGGGCACTTGAATCGCTTGCCCCCTTGGGCGCCATCAAGCCGGAGATCTACGACAATATCGATGCCGATGCGGCAGCGAGGCTGCTCGCGCAATCCTTCGGCGTTCCCAACAACCTGCTGCGCACGCCGGATGCGGTGAAGAAGTTCCGCAAAGAGGCGGAAAAGAAGGCGCCAGCGCCTGCCGACGGCATGGCGGGCTTGGGCAATCTCGGCGCCATGCTCTCAGGAGATGCAGCATCGGGGGGTGCGGCATGAAGGCCGGTGTCACCTGGCTGTTGCGGCTTCATGGCAGGTCCCGTGCCAGGCGGGTCGCTGCGGCCTATCGCCAGCAGCTCGGGGCGGATGACGCGCTCGGCCGTCTGATCCTCTCGGATCTCGCCCATTATTGCCAGGCGGGGCAGAGCAGTTTCGTGGCCGGTGATCCGCACCAGACCGCGTTCAACGAAGGGGCGCGGGACGTGTTCCTGCATGTGGCGGAAATGTGCGGCGTGACGCCCGCGGATTTTGCCGGTCTCGTGGAAGAGGTGATCGATGAACGATGAAAGAATGCCGCTGGTCGAAGAGAGTCCGGCGGCCGATTGGCGCGCGGGGCTTGATGGCGAACTCGGTCAGCTGGTGCAGCAGAAGGGCTGGCGCTCGGCGCGCGACGTGCTGAGCTCCTATCAGAATCTCGAAAAGCTGGTGGGCGGCGAGCGGCTGGCCTTGCCGCCGCGCGATGCCGGCGCGGAAGCCTGGGGGCCGGTCTGGGAAAAGCTCGGCCGGCCGAAGGATGCCGACGGCTATCAGCTCAAGGCCCCCGAAGGCACGCCCTATCACGAGCCGAGTGCGGCCTGGTTTCGCGAAACAGCATTCGAGCTGGGCCTTTCGCAGGCCCAGGCTGAAAAGCTGCATGACGCGTTCCTCGCCCGCTTTCCGGCAGCACCGGTGGATGCGGTTGCGACAGCGGCGGAAGAGGGCCCTGATCTCAAGGGACCCGATTTCAAAAGCCCGGATTTGAGGACTCTGTGGGGCCGCGACTACGCGCGCAACATGGCGGCGGCCCGGCGCGCCTATGGCGCATTCCTGGGTGACGAAAAGCCCTTCGACGAGATCGCCGACGGCATCGGCGAGGGCGCGCTGATGGACTTGCTGGCCAAGGTCGGCCGCGCCACGGGTGAAGACAGCATCACCGCCCGCGCCGACGCCAAGACCGGCCGGCCCCGCTCGCCCGCCG
>NZ_JAYRJJ010000026.1:0-3113 GCF_041906375.1 Dongia sp.
GGCGTCGAGAACGCCAAGCCGCTCCCCAATGCCTCGACGCTGTGCGGGCGCTGCGAATCGGTCTGCCCGATGCGCATCCCCATCCCCAAATTGCTGCGCCATTGGCGCGAGACCGAATTCTCCCGCGCCATCACGCCACCCACGGAACGCTCCGGCCTGCGCTTCTGGGCCTTCATGGCGCTGCGGCCGAAACTCTATCGTCTCGCCACCTCGATCGGCGCAAGGGTGCTGAAGGGCCTCGCCGGTTCGCGCGGACGGCTTTCTTCTGCGCCATTGGCCGGCGGCTGGACCAAGCATCGCGATCTCCCGGCGCCGCAGGGGAAGACCTTTCACGAACTCTGGAAAGAGAAGCGGGGAGGCCGGTCATGAGCACGGGAACCGGCCGCGACCGCATGCTGGCCTCGATCAAGGCCGGCATCGCCCGTCAAGGCGAGCGCCGCCAAGGTGCTGCGGCACCCACGAAGCCGACACCGCTCATCCCGGCCCGCGCCACGGCGCCGGGCGTCGATGTGGTGGGCCTCTTCAAGGCGCAGCTTGCCAATGCCAAGGCGACCTTGGACGAAGTGGCGACCCGCGACGAGGTGCCGGCGGCGGTGCAGAAATATCTCGCTGCCAACAATGCCGAGGCGCGCATCCGCCTTGCGCCCGACAAGCGGGTCAGTTCCATTTCCTGGGACAAGGTGCCGCTGCTCGAAGTCTCATCCGGCCGCTCCCATGGCCAGGACCCGACCAGCGTCACGCCGGCCGTGGCGGTGGTGGCGGAAACCGGCACCGTGGTGCTGCAATCTTCCGACGCCACGCCCACGACTCTGCATTTCCTGCCCGACCAGCATGTGGTCGTCATCTCGAAAAGCCAGATCGTCGGCACCTATGAGGATGCGCTGGCGCGCGTCAAACGCGGTCCCGACGGCGCCCTGCCGCGCACGGTCAATTTCGTGACCGGGCCATCACGCAGTGCGGATATCGGCAAGATTCTCCTCATGGGCGCCCACGGCCCCAAGAAGCTCCACGTCATCGTGGTGGATGAGGAATTGTGATGGGCGGGCGCCTCCGCAGGCTCGGTGGGGCAACGCCCGGCGGGTTCTGGGAGGCGGTGTTCGCGACACCCGATCCGCGCCTCAAACATGCAGTCTTGGGCGATGATCATGTTCGGGGCCACGCGCGCGCCGGACAAGACCAATCCCTGGTGCACGGAGCCAATGGGCGTTTATGTCTGCGTCGACGATATCGAGGCGCATTTCGCCAAGGCGAAGGCCGCGGGAGCCGAGATCGTGCGGCCGCTCAGCGATACGCCTTATGGCGCGCGGGAATACTCGGCCCGCGATTGCGGCGGGCATTTGTGGTCCTTCGGGACCTATGATCCGTGGCAGGTGTGAAGGCGAAGCGCCCCTCTCCCCCGGAGGCGAATGCCGACTTTCGTCGGCGAGGGGAGAGGGTCAATTATTGCAGCCAGACCGGGTCTTTGAGCTTGGCGATGAAGGCTGCGTGGGCGGCCAGTTCTTCTTCGGTCGGGGCATTCGGGCGCGCCGGGCGGACCTGGCGGTTGCCGGCGGCGGTGGTGCTGCG
The DNA here is from genome assembly GCF_041906375.1 of Dongia sp. GTDB lineage: Bacteria > Pseudomonadota > Alphaproteobacteria > Dongiales > Dongiaceae > Dongia. The sequence goes on from NZ_JAYRJJ010000026.1 coordinate 1,567, forward strand.
TTTGGCGAAGTTCATGTCGGCGGTGCCGGCATCCTCGCTCGCCAGGGTGAGGCCGGTCTGCCGGCCGCCCAGCAATTCGAGATAGACGTCGGCCAGAAGCTGCGCATCGAGTAGCGCCCCATGCAGGGTGCGGTTGGAATTATCTATGTTGAAGCGCTTGCAGAGCGCGTCGAGCGAGGCGGGCGAGCCGGGGAATTTCGTGCGCGCCATCTTCACCGTGTCGATGGCGCGCTGGAAGGGAATGGCGCGCTTGCCGGCCTTTTCGAGCTCGAAGTTGATGAACTTCATGTCGAACTCGGCATTGTGGATGACCAAAGGGTCCTCGCCGATGAAGGCCAGGAAGTCATCGGCAAGGGCCGCGAATTTCGGCTTGTCGGCCAGGAACGCCGTGGAAAGGCCGTGGATGCGGAAGGCGGCATCCGGCATTTCGCGTTCCGGGTTGATGTAGCGGTGGAAATTGCGGCCCGTGGGGATGTGGTTTTCAAGCTCGATGCAGCCGATTTCCGCCAGCCGGTCGCCCGTCAGCGGATCAAAGCCGGTGGTTTCGGTATCGAGCACGATTTCACGCATGGGTTCGCATCCGGTCGGCATGATGGGGCAGGGCGTGGAAGGCAAGATGCCGGGAGAAGAAGCGGCTGGCAAGCTGCGTCGCCAGCGCCGGATCGCCGGTTGTATAAGCGCGGATTTCGGCCGGCAACGCGCCAAAGCGCTTCATTTCCGGGTGCCGGAAGAGATAGGCGGTGAGCGAATCGGCCGTGCGCTGGGGCTGCGAGACGATGCGGGTGTTTTCCGGGAGATGCGCCCGGAAGAGATGCTCGACCAGCGGATAATGGGTGCAGCCCAGCACCACGCTGTCGAGGCGCCCGTCCTCGATCTGCGCCAGCAGCTCGCCCACATAGCGCGCGACCATCGGTTCGATAACCCCTTCATCGGCGCCGGCTTCGATCGTGCCGGCGAGGTCCGGGCAGGCCTGCTGGAAGATCTTGAGGCGCGGCGCGCGCTTGGCGACCTCATGCACATAGGCGCCGCTCGCCACCGTGGCGCGGGTGGCAAAGACGCCGAGGGTCTCAGGTGCCCGCGCCCAATCGCTTTCGGTGGCGCTGGCATGCCAGGGGTTGTGCGCGATCTCCTCGATCATCGGCACCAGCACGCCCAGGCAGCGGTGATGGGGGAAATGATGCGGCAGCCATTCCTGCTGCAGGCGCCGCAGCGCCACGGCGGCGGCGGTGTTGCAGGCGAGGATGACCAGCGTGCAACCCAGCCCGAACAGGGTGGCGACCCCTTGCCGGGTCAGCTCATAAATCTCCTCCGTCGACCGCTGGCCGTAAGGGGCGTTGGCGTGATCGCCTAGATAAATGAAACCCTGGCGCGGCAGGCGGTGCTGCAGGGCTTCGAGGATGGTGAGGCCGCCATGGCCGGAATCGAACACGCCTATCATCGATTTTGTCGATTACACCCCAAATTATGATCGACCGGGTCGATCAGCGTTTCAACGCGCGAACGATGCGGGCGAGGGCAGCCAGGGTCGGGCGCCGGCCAAGACCGGT
>NZ_JAYRJJ010000015.1:0-5450 GCF_041906375.1 Dongia sp.
CTCGTCGGCCGGGCCGTATGACTGGCTCATGCCCATGCAACCCAGGCCCAGGCACGAAACCTCGAGACCTTGGCGACCCAGTTTTCGTTTGGCCAGCATGGGCCCCCCTTCTTCCGCTAAAAGAAACAACGCGCCACTCCTGGAGGGCGCGTTGTCAGTCGTTACGGCATCATGCCCGCGCATGACACCGGGAATTCGGCGCGCTCTTACTTCGGCGCGATGGTCATGATCATCTGGCGGCCTTCGAGCTTGGGGTGGGATTCCACCTTGATCAGTTCGTCGAGCTCGGTGCGCACCTTGTCGAGCACTTTCATGCCCAGTTCCTGGTGCATCATCTCACGGCCGCGGAAGCGCATGGTGACCTTCACCTTGTCGCCTTCCTCAAGGAAGCTCTTGATCGCGCGCATCTTCACTTCGTAATCATGCTCCTCGATGCCCGGGCGCATCTTGATCTCTTTGACCTCGATCACCTTCTGCTTCTTCTTGGCTTCGTTCTTGCGCTTCTGCGCTTCGTATTTGAACTTGCCGTAATCGAGAATCTTGCAGACCGGCGGGACCGCGGTGGGCGAAATCTCGACCAGATCGAGGCCGACTTCGGCCGCCATGTTGAGCGCATCTCTGGTCGATACGACGCCGAGCATCTCGCCGTCTTCTTTGACCAGGCGCACTTCGCGCACATTGATCTGGTGATTGACGCGGGGGCCCTTGTCCTGGGTGGGCGCGGCTTCTTGGGACGGGAACCTAGCTATGGTCTTCTCCTCTTAGTGGTTTGCCAGAGTGCTGGCGCAAGGCTGCCCTCTAAGGCAGCGCACCCGCCGATCGGATCGATCGACGGGTGGTTGATGGGCATTATGGCAAAGAAACCCTCAATTCGGCAAGCTGCCGTTCCGGGACGCGTTTCCGCTCAGTCATTGCGGTCGAGCGGCGAGCGCGCCTCGGCCTTCAGCAGGGCCACGGCTTCGTCGAGGCTGAAGGTTTTCTGTCCTTCCTCGCCGAGGCGGCGGATTGCCACGGTGCCGCCTTCCTCGTCGCGCTTGCCGACCGCGATGATGACGGGCGTCTTGGCCAGGGAATGCTCGCGGACCTTGTAATTGATCTTCTCGTTGCGGAAATCCGTGTCGACTGTAAGGCCGGCCTGTTGCAGCTTCTTGGCGACGGTCTTGGCATAGGGCTCGACGTCGGAGACGATGGAGCATACCACCGCTTGCGTCGGCGCCAGCCAGAGCGGGAACTTGCCGGCATGGTGTTCGATCAGAATGCCGACGAATCGCTCCAGCGAGCCAAAGATGGCGCGATGCAGCATGACCGGGCGATGCTTCTGCCCGTCCTCGCCGATATAGGCGGCGTCGAGGCGTTCCGGCAGCACGAAATCGCATTGCAGGGTGCCGCACTGCCAGTCGCGGCCGATGGTGTCACGCAGCACGAATTCCAGCTTCGGGCCATAGAAGGCGCCTTCGCCGGGATTGAGGGTGAAGGTGAGGCCCGCGGCGGTGGTCGCGGTCTTCAGGGCGTCTTCCGCCTTGTCCCAGGTCGAATCGGCGCCGGCCCGCTTCTCCGGCCGGTCGGAGAATTTGACCATGACTTCTTCGAAGCCGAAATCCTTGTAGACCGAGAGCAGGAAGTCGCAGAAGGCCTTGGTTTCGTCGACGATCTGGTCCTCGGTGCAGAAGATATGCGCATCGTCCTGGGTGAAGGCGCGCACACGCATGATGCCATGGAGCGCCCCGGAGGGTTCGTTGCGATGGCAGGCGCCGAATTCCGCCAAGCGGATCGGCAGATCGCGATAGCTCTTGATGCCCTGGCGGAAGATCTGCACATGGCCCGGGCAGTTCATAGGTTTGAGGGCCAGCTGCTTTTCCGGATTCTCGTCATCGGGAATGACGAACATCGCCTCGCGGAACTTTTCCCAATGCCCCGACTTTTCCCAGAAGGAGCGGTCGAGGATCTGCGGCGTCTTCACTTCCTGATAGCCGTTGGTCTCCAGGCGCCGGCGGATATAGCTCTCCAGCTTCCGATAGAGCCGCCAGCCCTTGGGATGCCAGAAGATGGCGCCCACCGCTTCTTCCTGCTGGTGGAACAGGTTCATTTCGCGACCCAAGCGGCGATGGTCGCGCTTTTCCGCTTCCTCGAGCTGCAGGAGATAGGCCGCGAGCTGTTTTTCATCCGCCCAGCAGGTGCCGTAAACGCGCTGCAGCTGCGGATTGTTGGCGTCACCCCGCCAATAGGCGCCGGCCACCTTCATCAGCTTGAAGGCCTTGCCGAGCTTGCCGGTCGAGGGGAGATGCGGGCCGGTGCAGAGGTCGAGCCACTTGCCCTGGCGATAGATGGAGATGTCCTCATCGGCCGGGATCTCGCCGATCCATTCCGCCTTGAAGCGTTCGCCGATGGTCTTGAAATATTCGACCGCCTGGTCGCGCGTCCAGATTTCGCGCGTGATGGTTTCGTCGCGGTCGACGATCTCCTTCATCTTCTTCTCGATGGCGGCGAAATCCTCCGGCGTGAAAGGCTCGTTGCGGAAGAAGTCGTAATAGAAGCCGGTCTCGGTGGAGGGGCCAAAGGTGATCTGCGTGCCGGGATAAAGCTCCTGCACGGCTTCGGCCATCACATGGGCGCAATCGTGGCGCAGCAGTTCCAGCGCGTCGGCGGAAGTTCGGGTGACGATCTCGACCTTGGCGTCGGCGGCAATGACGGTGGCAAGGTCGCGGACCTTGCCGTCGAATTTGATGGCCAAGGCGGCCTTGGCAAGGCCGGGGCCGATGGAGGCGGCCAGTTCCGCGCCGGTCACCGGACCGGGGAACTCGCGCTTTGCCCCATCCGGCAGCGTGATCGTCAGCATGATACCCTTGAAAGTCGTTGTTTTGGGTGCATCCGGACCAAAAAAGGCCCGGAACGGGCGGACTTTAGGGGGATTCCCTTCCATGTCAAGGCGATGGCCGGGAAAGCGGCTCTGGACTACTTAAGGTGACAAATGCCCGACTTACTCAGCCATAGGTCGTGTGGTATAGAGATGCCACGTGCCGGCAATACCAAGCGAAGGGTGGCGGTCATGGCAAATGGATCGCAGAACGGGTCCAACCTCCTGGAGAGAATTCTGCAAATAGCGGGCGGAGCGATGGTGTTCGCGACGCTCTGTCTCTATGCGGGCAATTTCCTCCAGCGTCTTGGGATTAGGACCGATCCGGTGGTGTTCGACGAGTTCGATAAACTCTTTCTTGGTGCCGGCCTAGTCCTACTGCTCTGGCCAACTTTATCTAGCCTTAAGATCGCAAACGTTCTGGAGGTCTCCCGTCTGAAGGAAGAGGTCAAGGAAGCCAAGGCCGCTGCCGGTCAGGCGCAGGAAATTGCGAAAGAGGCGAAGGAAGAAGCCGCCGCAATGCCGAAACTAGTCGGTACAAGCGCCCGCGAAGAGAATCAGGAAGGCAGCAAGATCGCCAAGATCGCTCTCGAAGAAGGGCATGGGAAACCAGGGCTGGAAGGGATCGATCCGAATTTTAGCCGATTTGGCGGCCAGCCTTCGGCAAACGACCGCTTCATTTCCGCCGAAGTCATCGGAGGTTCTGATCCCAATTGGTACCAGATCAAACTTCACGTTCGTTCGACCAATCCGGCGCAGCCAATCAGCGGCCCGGTCGAATTTCATCTGCATCCAACCTTCAAGCCCGATGTGGTCACTGTGATGCCAGTGAATGGCGAGGCGCGATTGCAAGTGTGGGCCTGGGGTTCCTTTGTCGTCGGTGCCGTTCTCGACAACAAGAAGACGAGCCTGGAAATTGATCTGGGCAATCGACAGCAGGTTCCCAGCGCCCCCGAGGCCTTCCGCAACAGGTAGATTGGCACACGTCTAGGAAGCGGCCCGGATCGAGGGCAGCGCTGTCGGCGCCGCGCCTTCGGCCTTGCGCAGCATCAGGGTGAAGCGGGCGCCGCCGCCGGGATTGTCGCTGATGCGCAAGGAACCGCCATGGGTTTCGGCAAGTCGCTGGGCGATGGCGAGGCCGAGGCCGGCACCGCCGCTGCTGCTATCGCGACCCGGGATCTCGCGTGCCTTGCGCCGTTCGCCTTGCCAGAAGCGGCGGAAGAGGACTTCCCGTTCCTCCGGCGGCACGCCGGGTCCATGGTCGCTGACGCTGACGCCGCCTTCCCGATCGACGCTGATTTCGACCTCGGTCTCGGGCGGGGTGAAGCGCAGGGCGTTTTCGACGAGGTTGCGCAGCGCCTGGTGGATGGCATCCCGGTTGCCGCGCACGATCACCGGCTGTTCGGCGCCGGTGACGCCGACGCTGCGGTGGCGGCGGATGGCGAGCGGGGCAAAGAGCGTGGCGAGGTCGATGGCGATATCGGCGAGATCCGCTGTCTCGTTGGGGTCGATGGTGAGCGATTCCAACTGCGCCACCAGCAGCAGCTGATTGACCAGGCGCGTCATGCGCTCGACATCGCTTTTCAAGGCATCGGCGCCCTGGCTGCGCGGCAGCGTATCGAGATGGGCGGACAGGATGGCGAGCGGTGTGCGCAATTCATGCGCGGCATCGGCCAGGAAATCGCGCTGCGCCTGGAAGCCGTGATCGAGCCGGTCGAGCGCGCGGTTGATGGCCAGCACCGGCGATTGCAGTTCCGCCGGCAGATCCTCGGTCGGCAGGCGCAGGCCGGTTTGCTGCGGCCCGATCCGCGCCGCCAGGCGGCGCAGGCGCTCAAGCGGGCGCAGGGCCGAGCGCAATGACAGAGTGAGGGCTAGCACCAGGGTGAGGAGCAACGGCACGCCCACCGGCACGAATTCGCCCAGCCATTCATAAGCGAGCGCATAAAGGCCGGAATCGGTCGGCGTATCGACTTCCGCCGCCTCCAGGATCACGGGCAGGCCGTCCACCAGGCGCACCACGGCGATGAGGTAGATGTTGTCCTCAGTGGCGTGGTCGATGCGCCAGGCCAGGTTGAAGGTGCCTTCCGGCATGCCGATGACACTTTTGGCCGCCGACATGCCGACGATGGCCTTCAGCGCCTCCTTGCTGCCGCCGCGCAGGATCTCCGTACCGTCGGGCTGGCGCAGCACATAGGCGACCTCCTTGCCCAGCGACTGACCGTCGACCTGCCAGGCGCCGTCGGCCGAACGCGTGATGGTCGGCGCGATCATCTCGATATCGGCGAGCAGGCTGTCGGTCGGCAATTCGCTGTCATCGGCACGCGACAGCAGGAAGGTGGCAAGTCCGGTCAACAGAAAGGCGAAGATGAACACACCGAGCAGGCGCACGGTGAGGCGGGATTGCAGCGATGAGCCGGTACGGGGCATGGGGTCTATCTAACGCCCGTTACGGCATCAGGTCCAGTTGGGGCGATATCGGTTTGGGCGGATATCAGGCGGCGGTATCCATCACCATGTAGCCGACGCCGCGCACGGTATGGAGGTTGATGTCGGCGCCGAGCGAGCCCAGCTTCTTGCGCAGGCGCGAGACCAGGAC
>NZ_JAYRJJ010000015.1:6101-22052 GCF_041906375.1 Dongia sp.
TCGCCGACATTCCTGATTCGCCGATTTTCCGTGTCCGGCCGGGCATTTAGGTGCTATGGACCGGGACATGATCGCCAAATTCGACCCCACTTTGCCCATCGCCGCCATCCTGCCGGAGCTCGGCACCGCGCTGGCGGCGGGGCCCAATCTGGTGCTGGAAGCCCCACCGGGTGCCGGCAAGACCACGCAGGTGCCGCTGGCGCTGCTCGATGCACCGTGGTGCAAGGGGGCGAAGATCATCCTCCTCGAACCCCGGCGCCTCGCCGCAAGGGGGGCGGCGCACCGGCTGGCGCAGCATCTCCAGGAGGAGGTCGGCGAGACAATCGGCTACCGCGTGCGCCTCGACCGCAGGATCGGGCCCAAGACCCGGATCGAATGCGTCACCACCGGCCTCTTTCTGCGCCAGTTGCAGAGCGATCCGGAGTTGAAGGGTGTGGCGGCCCTCATCTTCGACGAATTCCACGAGCGCAGCGTCGAGGCGGACCTCGCCTTGGCCTTCGCGCTGGAAGCGCAAGCGGGCTTGCGGCCCGATCTCCGCCTCCTCGTCATGTCGGCCACCCTGGACGGGGCGAAGGTGGCGGCCCTGATGCCGGGGGCGCGGCGCCTCACCAGCGAAGGCCGCGCCTATCCGGTGACGACGCAGCATCTGGGCGATGACAGCAACAGCTGGATCGAAAAGCAGATGGCAGCCGCCATCCGGCGGGCCGCCGCGGAAGAGGCCGGCGACATCCTGGCCTTTCTGCCGGGCCTTGCCGAAATCCGCCGCACCGAGCGCGAATTGGGATCGTTGCCCGGCGCACTGGTTCTGCCGCTGCATGGCGATCTCCCTTTGCCGGAGCAGGACCGGGCGATCCAGCCGGACAAGGAGGGGCGGCGCAAGATCGTGCTTGCAACCAGCATCGCCGAAAGCTCGCTCACCATCGCCGGCATCCGCATCGTCGTGGATAGCGGCCTCCGGCGCGTGGCGCGGTTCGACCCGGCGACGGGCATGACGCGGCTCGTCACCACCAAGGTGGCACTCGCCAATGCCGATCAGCGCCGCGGCCGTGCCGGCCGACTGGGGCCGGGCGTCTGCTACCGGCTGTGGAGCGCCAACAGCGAACGCGCGCTCAGCGCCCAGCCCGCGCCGGAAATCCTGGAAATCGATCTAGCACCCCTGGCGCTGGAACTGGCTGCCTGGGGCATCGACGACCCGGCGAGCCTCGCGCTTCTCGACCCGCCACCGGCGGCAGCGCTCGCCCAGGCCCGCGAATTGCTGCGCGAACTGGGTGCCCTCGATCCGCAGCACCGCGTCACCGCGCATGGCCGCGCCATGGCGGAACTGGGCCTGCATCCGCGTCTTGCGCATATGCTGCTGGTGGCGAAGTCGCGCGGGCTCGGCGCCTTGGCCTGCGACATCGCCGCGATTTTGAGCGAACGCGATCTTATCTCCGGTAACGCTCGCGGCGCCGATCTGGGGGAACGGCTGGAAATGCTGCATGCCGGCGGCGGCGACCGGGCCGCGCGGTCGCGCATCCAACAGGCGGCCAAGGATTGGCGCCGCCAACTGGGGCTCAGCGCCGAGCGCGACGGCAGCCGCGCGGAAGCCGGCAGCATCGTGGCCCTCGCTTATCCGGATCGCTTGGCGCAGCAGCGCGGCGGGGTAGGTCAATATCGCCTTGCTTCAGGACGCGGCGCCGAACTCAACCGCGAAGACCCGCTCGCACGCGAACCCTTCCTCGCCGTGGCGACGCTGGATGCCGGGCAGAAATCAGCCCGCATCTATCTCGCGGCCCCCATCACCTTGGGCGAGATCGAAACGGATTTCGCCGATCTCATCACCGCGACCGAAACAGTGGCCTGGAATGCGCGCGACGGCATTGTCGAAGCCAAGCGCGAACGCCGCCTGCTCAGCCTGGTGCTGGAAGAAAAGCCGCTGCAGAAGCCGGATGCGGAAGCCGTGCGCGCGGCGATGCTGGACGGCATCCGGCAGATGGGATTGGCTGTCCTGCCCTGGAGCGCCGCCACGAAGACGCTGCGCGCCCGCGTCGCCTTTCTCCATCGCATGCTGCCGGAAAAGAACTGGCCCGACTGGTCCGATGATGCCTTGCTGGCAAGCTTGGCCGATTGGCTGGGGCCGCATCTGGGCGGCATCTCGCGCCGGGCGCATCTCGACCGGCTCGATCTCCACGCGGCCCTCACCGACAGCCTCGACTGGCAGCAGCGCCAGGCACTGGAGCAACTAGCACCGACGCATCTCGACGTGCCCTCGGGCTCGCGCGTGCCCCTCGATTATGACAGCGGCGACCAGCCCATTCTTGCCGTGCGCCTGCAGGAAATGTTCGGCGCCACGGAGACGCCGCGCATCGCCGGCGGGCGCGCGGGCGTGTTGCTGCATCTTCTCTCACCCGCGCGCCGCCCGGTGCAGGTGACCCAGGATCTCGCCAGCTTCTGGGCGAATGCCTACAAGGCTGTGAAGGCCGACCTCAAGGGCCAGTATCCGAAACACTATTGGCCCGACGACCCGCTGGTGGCCGAACCCACGGCGCGAGCGAAGCCCCGGCCGCGGTAAGGCGTTCAAACACGCGCTTTTGAGCCCTCTCCCGCAAGGGGAGAGGGGAAGAGCCTTGCGTGGCAAAAGCCTTGATCGCAGGCGCTAACCCGCCCGCCAATACCGGTACCGATAGATCTCCCGCAGGAACCCCATGCCGCGATAGAGCTTCAGGGCGGGATCGTTGTCGGCGACGACCTGCAGGCAGGCGCCAGCGGCACCTTGCTCGATGCCCCAGGCGAGCATGGCGCCGACAAGGCGGCTGCCATGGCCGCGGCCGCGTTGGGCGGGGGCGGTGATGAGGGATTCGATGCAGAGCAGGTCGTCATGCAAGGCGACAAAACCCATCGCCACGATTTGGCCGTCGACGCGCAGCGCCATGAAGGCGGCCCGGATGGCCAAAGCATCGACGATGGCGCGGTAGGTGCGGCGATCCTTTTCGGTCAGCTCCTTCAGCGCCCACATGGTCGCGAACCATTCATCGTCAGGTCGCGCCAGGATGGTCACATCGGGATCGCGCCGCATGCGGCCGGGCGGCAGGTCGGCATAAAGCGTCAGCGTCTCGCCCTCGGGGCGATAGGCGTGGGCCGTCAGTTGCTGCTCGATTTCCGGCGGCAGCAGCGAGGGCACGCGCACGATGGTGGGCAGTCCTGCACGCGGAAAGGCAATCTCCGCCGCTGCCAGCATGGGGCCGATATCGCCGCCGGTGGCGTGCCGGGGATTGGCCGAATTGCCGCGGCGGCTGAGGCCGTCGGAAAAACGGAACACCCAATCGCCGTGGAACTCCTCCCGCAGCGACGGCCAGGCCTGATGGCAGATGCGCTCGACGCGCCAGCCGAGTTCGTCATGCGCCGCCAAGATCAGTGATCCCCCGATTCGCCCGGCGGGTTGGTGAAGGCGGGAAAGGTCTTGCGGTCGCGCACGTCGTTGAACTGCGTCAACGCCCAGCGCACGGATGGAAAGGCAAGCTCGTCCCACGGGATATCCACATAATCGAACAGCCCCACCTCCAGGCTCTCGGTCCCGGCGCTGATTTGGGGGTCGATGAGATGCGCGCGGTAGATGAGCTGCACCTGCGACAGGCGGGGAATGGTATAGGCGGCAAGCAGCCCGTCGATCTCGATCCGCGCATTGGCCTCCTCGAAAGCCTCGCGCGCGGCACCCGTTTCGGCGCTCTCATGCAATTCCATGAAGCCTGCTGGCAGGGTCCAATAGCCCTTGCGCGGCTGGATGGCGCGGCGGCAGAGCAGGATCTTGTCGCCCAAGGTGACGACAGCGCCCACCACCACCTTCGGGTTCTCATAGGCGATGAAGCCGCAATCGGTGCAGACCTGGCGCAGGCGGTTGTCGCCCTCCGGCACGCGATGCTCGAAACTGGGTTCTTTCTGCTCGGCCATGATCGACAGCGCTGCGTCTTGTTGCGTTTTCGGCATGGCTCAACTGTGGCGGAAGGCGGATGACGCCGCAAGCACTCCTCGCCTATGTTGCGGGCGCCATGCAACCACCCGCACCCGATACGCCAGAATCATCCGATTGGACCGAGGATTTCGGCTCGCCCGCCAAGGCGCGGGTTTCCGGCATGCGCGCCGCCATCGGCGCCCCGGCCCTGGTGCTGGGGGCAAGCTATGTGGGTTTCGGCGCTTTCGTCCATCAATCGGGCCTGACGCTCTTCCAGGGCCTCGCCTCGACCACCACGGGCTGGGCGCTGCCCGGCCAGATCGCCATGATCGAGATTTTTGCGGTCGGCGGCTCGATCCTCGCCGCCGCCATCGCCGTGGGCCTTGCCAATGCGCGCCTGCTGCCCATGGTGGTGACATTGCTGCCGATCCTCCGGCGGGGTGACGGGCAGGCCAAGCCCCGGCTCATTCATTACCTGAGCGCGCATTTCATTGCGCTGACCGGCTGGGCCGTTGCCATGCAGCGCGCCCCGGACATGCCGCCCGACCAGCGGCTGCCCTTCTTCCTCGGTTTCACCAGCGTCATCTGGTCGGCGACGGTTCTTGCGACCGCACTTGGCTATTTCCTGGTCGGAATCCTGCCGGCGCCGGTGACATTGGGCCTCGTTTTCTTGAACCCGCTTTATTTCATGCTGCTTTTCACCGCCGATTTGGTGCGCAGGGAACGCGGCCTCGCGCTCATGCTCGGCGCGGTGATGGGACCGCTCTTTCACCTCGCCAGTCCCGATTGGGGCCTGCTCGCGACCGGCCTCATCGGCGGCACGCTGGCCTTCCTCCTCATCCAGCGCGGCCGACCGTCATGAGCGCCTGGTGGTTCATCCTGGTGGGCGCCCTCGTCACCTATGCCTGGCGTGGGGCTGGCGTTGCGCTCTCGGGACGGATCGATCCCAATTCGGCACTGATGCGCTGGACCGCTTGCGTCGCCTATGCGCTGCTGGCCGGCCTTATCACGCGCCTCATCGTGGCGCCGCAAGGGGCGCTGGGCGAGACCGCCTTGTGGATGCGCCTTGTGGCGGCCGGCATTTCCCTGCTGGTCTATTTTCTCTGCCGCCGTTCCATTCCGCTGGGTGTCGCGGCGGGGGCTGGTTCACTGATGATCATGACGGCGCTGCCCTAGGGCTGGCTCAGTCGATCTGCTCGCCGTCCCAATAGCGCCGCAGGCCGCCCATGTCGAAGATGTCGTCCTTCGACTTCAGCGCATTCACCGCCAGTTTGTTCGACTGCGGATAGACGCAGACATCGGCCGGGTTGCGCGTGCCGATCATCAGATAGCTGCAGGGACCGGTGCCGCTGTTCATGAAGGAATGGCCGATCTTCTGTCCGGCGGGAAAGCAGACATAATCGCCGGCCTTCAGGTCGAACGTTTCCTCGCCGAGGAACAATCGCACGTCGCCTTCCAGGATCAGCGCCTGTTCCTCCTCCAGCATGTGATAGTGCAAGGGGGCCAGGCGTCGCCCCGGCGCCGGCGATTCGATCATGACGCCCACATGGTATTCGGCGCCGATCGCGGCGTGGGTGAGATGCCGGGCCGTGCCGCCGAAATGCTTGCCGATGCTGGTTTCCTCGCGCTCAACGGCGGCGGATGAGATCGGTGGGCAGGGTTTTGCCGTTGCCTCGGGGACGGTGGCCGGTATGTCCGCCGGCGGGGGTGCTCCAGGCGCCAAGCCCGTATCCTCGCCATCCCAATAGCTGCGTGTCGCGGCAAGGTCGAGGATCTTGCGCCGCCCCAGGGCGCGGATCAGCACCTTGTTGGAATCGGGATAGACCACGACTTCGTTCGGATTGCGCTCGCCGACGATGACATAGCGGCAGGTGGCGGTGCCGTTGTTTTGAAGGCAATGCCCGGCCTTCTGCCCGGCTGGAAAGCAGACATAATCGCCGGCCTTCATCTCGTAGCGATCATCACCGATGCGGGCCGTAAGATGGCCTTCGAGGATGAACACATGCTCTTCCTCGAGCATGTGGTAATGCGCGGGCGCGCTCAGCATGCCCGGCCCCAATTCCTCGATGGCGACACCCACCTGGTAATTGTCGCCGAGAGCCGTGCTGGTGAGGTGCCGATAGCGGCTGGCAAAGCGCGGGATGTCGGAGAATTCCTCCCAGGCGATGTCGGCTGACGATAGCGGCTTCGGCACAATCGTTTCCTGCTGCGACATCTCTCGCCTCTCCTCCGTTACCCGTCATGGCCTCGCGGATCAGTCCGCGTCGATCTCGGCATCCTCGACTTCGAGCGCCGAGAAGCCGAGCGCCAGGCTCTTGCCGCGCGACGCGCCGCCGATATTGAGGTCGATTTCCAGACTGTAGAGCGTCACCCCTTTGGCGCTTTCGATCGCGCGCAGGGCGGCGATCCGCGCGCCGTCGCTGATATCGACATCCAGGCTGAAATTGCTGACGCCGAAGAAACTCAGCGCGCAAGGACGCGCACCCGGATAATCCGCCTGGCCCTCGAGAGCCGCGTAGATATCGTCGACGAAAATGGTGGCGACCTGGTCAAGCACCTGAACGGTCAGGGCATCGATGGCAGCACCATGGAGATAGCCAAGTGTCGCAAAAAAATCGACTGGATCCTCGATGCTTTCCGGGCCCAGTTCCTCGCTCATGATTGCAGCGCCGTGACGCCCGGCAGTTCCTTGCCTTCCAGCCATTCGAGGAAGGCGCCGCCAGCGGTGGAGATATAGGAGAAATCATCCTCCGCCCCGGCATGGGCAAGGGCCGCCACCGTGTCGCCGCCGCCGGCGACGCTGAGGAGCTTCTTGGCCTTGGAGAGGGCCGCGGCATGTTTGGCGACCGCGACCGTGCCCTGGTCGAAGGGCTGCGTCTCGAAGGCGCCCAGCGGCCCGTTCCACACCAGGGTCTTCGACGAATCGAGATACTGGTTGATCAGCGCCACCGATTTCGGACCGACATCGAGGATCATCTGGTCGGCCGGCACGGCTTTGACATCAACCACCTTGTTGGCGGCACCGGCTTTGAATTCACCGGCCACCACGGCATCGACCGGCAGCACGATGGTGCAGTTCGCGGCCTTGGCCTTTTCCAGGATCGCGCGCGCCGTGTCGGCAAGATCGCGCTCGGCCAGCGACTTGCCGACCTCGATCCCTTGCGCGAAGAGGAAGGTGTTGGCCATGCCGCCGCCGATCACCAGCCGGTCGACCTTGCTCACCAGATTGCCGAGAAGATCGAGCTTGGTCGAAACCTTGGCGCCGCCGACCAGGGCCGTCACCGGGCGCTGCGGCTTTTCCAGTGCTGCACCCAGATGATCAAGTTCCTCCTGCATCAGGCGGCCGGCCGCGGCCGGCAGCAGATGCGCCAAGCCTTCAGTCGAGGCATGGGCGCGATGCGCGCAGGAGAAGGCATCATTGACATAGATGTCGCCAAGGCCGGCCAGCGCCTGGGCAAAGCTCTTGTCGTTGGCTTCCTCCGCGTCATGGAAGCGAAGGTTTTCCAGCAGCAGCACCTCGCCATCCTTGAGGGCCGTGGCGGCGGTGCTGGCCGGCGCGCCAATGCAATCGCCGGCAAAGGCGACCTTGCGGCCGAGTGCCTTGGCCAGGGGGTCGACCAAGGGCTGCAGGGAGAATTCCGGGGCGACCTTGCCCTTCGGGCGGCCGAAATGGGAGAGGATGATGACGCGGGCGCCCTTCTCGGCCAGTTCCTTCAAGGTCGCCGCCGAGCGTTCGATGCGCGTCGCATCCGTCACCTTGCCGTCCTTCATCGGCACGTTGAGGTCGCAGCGCACGAGCACGCGCTTGCCGGCCAGAGTGAGATCGTCGGGGGTGAGATCGTCGAGGGTGCGGAACTGAGGCATTGGTTAAGCTTCCCTATCGCTGGCGGTATTTCGGTGGCGGAATATCAATTGGCCGCTCAGGTGCCATAGACCGCTGCCGATGGCAAGCCGGGCCGAACTGGCCTAAGATTCATCCGATTTCACGCCGAGTCGAGGACCCATGGCCTACCAATCCGCGCTCATCACCGGCGCTTCCTCCGGTATCGGTACCGCTTTCGCCCGCGCGCTGCCGCGCAGCACCGCCTTGCTGCTCACCGGCCGCGACCGCGACCGCCTCAATGCCCTGGCGCAGGAGCTGGGCCTCAACGGCCGCCAGGTGCGCACCGTGGTCGCGGACCTCACCGATGCGGAAGGGCGCTATGCCGTGATCGGTGCCGCTGAAATGGCCAAGGTCGACCTGGTCATCAACAATGCCGGCCTCGGCCAGCTGGGCCGCGTGGCCGACAATTCGGAACTCCGCGAGATGGAGATGGTGCAGGTGAACATCGCCGCCCCCGTCGAGATCACGCGCGGCCTCCTGCCGATGCTGCTGCGCCATGCGCATGAGAGCGGCAACCGCGCCGGCATCATCAATGTGGCGAGCACGGCCGCCTTCGCGCCGATGCCGCTCTTTGCGACCTATGCCGCCAGCAAGACCTTCCTGCTGAACTATACCGAGGCCTTGGCCGAGGAAATGGCGCAGGAACCGATCAACATCCTGGCGCTGTGCCCCGGTGCCACCGAAACGCGCTTCTTCGAACGGGCCGGTGTGGAGAAGCCCGGCATGACGATGCACAGCGCCGAACGCGTGGCGCAGGAAGGCCTGCGCGCGCTGGGGCAAGAACGCGTCCATGTCGTGGGACCCACCAACTACCTCGCCAGCATCGCCATGCGCCTCTTGCCGCGCCGCTTTCTCACCGCCGCGGTGGAGACGACCTTGCAGAAGTGGAAGTGACGGCGCCTCAGCTCCGTCATGCCCGGGCTTGACCCGGGCATCAGGTCGCACCCGAAGGACAGAGCCCAGTCAGACTAGATCCCCGGGTCAAGCCCGGGGATGACGATGGTGTTTTGCCAGTCTCTACTTCAGCCGCTTCAGCAGCACATAGAGCGCGCCTTCGCCGCCATGTTCCGGCCTTGCCTGCGAGATCGCCAGCACCAGGCGGCGGAACACCGGCTCGTTGAGCCAGCGTGGCACATTGGCCTTGAGGATGCCCGATTTCGACTGCGTCATGCCCTTGCCGGTGATGACCAGCAGCTTGCGCTTGCCATGCTGATGGGCGCGCTGGAGGAAATGGAGCAGGGCGTCATGGGCCTCGTCCTGCGTGCGGCCGTGGAGGTCGATCTTGCCCTCGATCGGCAACTGGCCGCGGCGGAAGCGTTCCGATTGGCGCTTGTCGATCCCCGGCATCGCGCCGGGGGCGGGGTTGGGCGTGAGGATTGGCTGCGCCGCCGTCTTGGCCGGGGCGGGTTTTTGCACCGGCGGCGGGCCTTTGGGGGGCGATTTCGGGCGCTTGCCCGGTGGGGCGGGGGCGGCAGGCGCTGTTTCCGCGACCTCGCCGCCCTTTGCCGGACTCTTCCTGGCGCGCTTGGCTTTAAGCGGTGTCACCGTGCTGGCGACCGCCTGCCACAGGGCAAGCTCCGTTTCGGAGAGACGTCGCTTGCCCGCCACTGCGGCGCGTTTAGCTGGCGGCGCCGGCGGTCTTCTGCGCCTCGGCCTGCTTCAGCATTTCCTCGCGGCGCTCGCGGTACATGGCGACGAAATCGACCGGGTTGATGAGCAGCGGCGGGAAGCCGCCGGCCGAAACCGCGTTGGCGATGACCTGGCGGGCGAAGGGGAACAGCAGGCGCGGCGCCTCGATCATGACCAGCGGCAGCACATGCTCCTGCGGCACGCGGCCGAGGCGGAAGGTGCCGGCATATTCGCATTCGGTGAGATAGACGGAACGCTCGCCGATCTTGGCATCCACGGCCATGAACAGGGTCACTTCGATGTCCGGCGGGGTCAGCGGCTTCACGCGCACATCGACCCGGATCATGCCGGTGGGGGCTTCCTTCAGCGCCGTCGGCGTTTCGGAGCCGAGCGGGTTTTCAAAGGAAAAATCCTTAAGGAACTGATGCATAACCACCAGAGCCGGACCGGCATCCGCCGGCTCCTGGGCACCGTTGCCGGCGGCTGGGTTGTTCTGGTCGGTCATGTAACGCTCCTTCAATCCAATCGATCAAAATGGTTGGCGTTCCGCTACCACCCTTTGCCGGGGGAGTGCAACCTGGAACAGCTCGGCTTGACCGGCCGGGGCCGCGCTGCGCAATCTGCTGTCGGGGACGCTTAACGAAGGAATATCAGCAAGATGAGCCGTTATGCGATCATCGTCGGCGCCGGCAGCGGCCTCTCGGCCGCCATCGCCAGGGCAGCCGCCGCGGATGGGTTCAAGCTGGTGCTGGTGGCCCGCGACATCGCCAAGCTGGCGCCGATGGTGGCCGAGATGGGCGCCCGCGCCATCGCCGCGGATGCCAGCGATCCGGTGGCGGTCGAACGCATGTTTGCCGTGGCCGAACGCGATTTCGGCGTGCCGGAACTGGTCGTCTTCAATGCCGGCTACCGCGCCCGCGGCTCGATCCTCGATATCGATCCCGCAGAGGCCGAGGCCGCCTTGCGCAACAACGCGCTGGCAGGCTTCCTGGTCGGGCAGGGCGCCGCCCGCGCCATGGTGCCGGCCGGCAAGGGCTCGATCTTTTTCACCGGCGCCACGGCCGGCATCAAGGGCTTTGCCGGCTCCAGCCCCTTCGCCATGGGGAAGTTCGCTTTGCGCGGCCTTGCGCAGAGCATGGCGCGCGAACTCGGCCCCAAGGGCATCCATGTCGCCCATTTCATCATCGATGGCGGCATCGCCGGCACGCGTGGCGCCCGCGAGGCCAATGAAGACGACGTGCTGCTCTCGCCCCAGGCCATCGCCGAAACCTATCTTGCCGTTCACAAGCAGCATCGCAGCGCCTGGACCCAGGAAATCGACCTCAGACCCTGGAACGAGCGTTTCTGACAACTCTCACCATCGTCATCCCCGGGCTTGACCCGGGGATCTGGTGAAACTGGGCGAGGACTTTCAGTTAAGACGAGATGCCCGGGTCAAGCCCGGGCATGACGGCTTAGCGAAGGTCGCCCTTTCTTAAGCTCAGATAGACGCTGTCGAACCATTTGCCGCCGATCTCGAAGGTCTTTTCGGCAAAGCCGGTGCGTTTAAAGCCATTGCGTTCCAGCAGGCGCAGGGATGGCGTGTTGTCGGGATCGACATCGGCCTCGATCGTGGCGAAGCCCAATATATCGAAGCCGAATTGGCTGATCGCGCGCAGCGCCTCGCCGGCAAAGCCTTGACCCTGCTTGGCGGGATCGAAGAAGAAGCCGATCTCGCTGCCTTGCCAGAAGGCGATGCGGCCGATGATCCTGCCTTCATGCAGCACGGCAAAATCCTGCGCCTCGCCCTGTGCCATCGCGTCCAGACTTACACGCACCCAATTCTCGGTCTGCTTGATATCCGTATGCGGCAGGGTCGACCAGAAGCGCATCACCACCGGATCGGACAGCCAGGCGTGGAGTGCCGGCGCATCCGCCAGCATGAGCGGCCGCAATGTCAGGCGTTCGGTGGTGAGGGTGGGGAGCTCAAGCATGGTGGAAGAAATCCAATAGAAATATGACGTGACGCATTCGTTCGATCGACCCCCTCACCCTGACCCTCTCCCGCGAGGGGAGAGGGGTTTCGGCAATATATTTGGCCTTGCCGGCGACACCTCATTCCCTCTCCCCTCGCGGGAGAGGGTCAGGGTGAGGGGGGGAATGAGCAAGCGCTACCGCGCATCCACCCGCACCCGTCGCGCGCGGGTCGGGTCGAAGGGGACGAGTTCGGCATTGGCGGCGGAATGGCCGGTGAGTTGCACGATGAAGCCCCAATGGCTGACCACGGCGACATGCTGCCAGTCGGGCAAGGCGGCGGCGCGGCGATGGAAAATCTGGCAGCGTTGCTCCACCTGCTCGCGCGTCTCGTCGAGATTGGGCCACCACACCTCGTCGATATGATCGAAGGACAAGGCCGGCCAGCGTTCGGACAGAAGGCGCCGTTCGGTGCCGATGTCACAATGGTAATGGGCATGCTCGTGCACGCTGAGCTCGATCTCGATCGGCACATTGAGGGTGCCGGCGACGATCTCGGCGGTTTCGATGGCGCGCGTATAGGGGCTGGCCAGCACCCGGCGGATCGGGTGGCTGTGGCTTCTCAGCCGCTCGGCCGCCGTCGCCACCTGCTGGCGCCCCAAAGCGGTCAGTTTCGGGTCGGGAATGCCGGGATCGCGCCCGGTGCGCTCATGATGGGCGTTGAATTCGGACTGGCCGTGGCGGATGAGGATCATGGTTCTTCGGGTCGCCCGTTCTCTGGTCTTTGCTCGATGATGGTGGGGGTGGGCCGGCCGGGGCGCCTGGCGGCACCTTCTTCGGGTTCGATGATCTCGAACTCGCCCTCGATGATCGTGGTGCGGCGGGCCCCGGGTGATCCTGTGCCGCCGGACCGGTAGATCCGCGTCTCGAAATGATGCGCCATGCGCCGCAGCAGGAAATTCCGCGTCGCCGGCAGCAGCAGGATGAGGGCGAAGAAATCGCTGAAGAAACCCGGCACGATCAGCAGCAGGCCAGCCGATACCATGACGGCGCCGTCGATCAGGCTGTGACCTGGTTCGCGGCCCTCATTGAGGGCTGCCTGCAGTTTGAGGAGCGCGTTGAGCCCGCCATGGCGAATGAGGGCAAGGCCCAGCATGCCCGCCGCCAGCAGCCAGAGCAGCGTGAGCCCCAGCCCGATGCGCCCGCCGATCACCACGAAACCGGTGATTTCCAGGAAGGGTAGGAGGCAAATCAGGGCCACCAGCAGCCGCATCATGCGCAAAGCTCCATGGCGCGGGCTGGCAAAGGGTTGGATTTCTGGCAAAAAGCGATGTGAAACCAGCATCTTGCCGCAGCTGTGGGTGATAATTCTGTCACTTAGTGCCTCTCGGCCCCATCTCTCATCCGCGCTGCATTGCGCGACTTGCTGTAACTGGGCCGACTTCCTATGTAGAATGCCGTATCAACGCTTTAGCTCAAGGTCGGGGCTCCGGTCTACCCGCGATGGACCCGCCTGCAACCGGATGCCGGGGCGTGTGAGGCAAAGGTGGTGGTCTGGCGTCCATGGCGCAAGCCCGGCACCTGCCCTACAGCTTGGTCGGCGGTTCTGAATCAATAGGGATTTGGGTTCTTGCAACATCTCGACATCGTCTTTTTTGCCATCGTCGCCGTGGTCCTGGGCTGGAAGCTCTATTCCGTGCTCGGCCGCCGCACCGGCAATGAGCGCCGCATCGATCCTTTTGCGCGGCCGGATCCCAAGGATATTGCCGCCCGCCGCCCAAACCAGGGCCGCGACGAGCCGGATGCGCCGATTCCGATCGGCAGCCGGCGTCCTGGCGTGGTGCGTCCCGAGCCCGATGCGCCGGCTGAGGCCGTGCGCGACAGCGGCACCCGTGGCGGCCTGTCGCCGCGCGACCGCCGCCTGATTGAAGCCGAGATTTCCCGCGCGCCGGAAGCCGTGCGCGATGGGCTTGCCGCCATCGGCAAGGCCGACCCGACTTTCAACCCGGCCGATTTCATCGGCGGCGCCAAGATCGCCTTCGATATGATCGTGCAGGCCTTTGCAGCCGGCGAAGCCAAGGCGCTGCAGCCACTCCTCGCCCGCGACCTCTATGACAGCTTCGCCGCCGCCATCGCCGAGCGCCAGCGCCTCGGCCATCGGCAGAAGACGGTCCTTATCGGCATCACCCAGGCGCAGATCGTGGGTGCCGAACTCAGGGGCAAGGAAGCGCGCGTCACGGTCAAGTTCGTCAGCGAACAGACCAGCGTTACCGAGGATGCGGGTGGTGCCGTGATCGACGGCGATCCCAGTCATGTCGACAGCATCATCGACGTCTGGACCTTCGCCCGCGACACGTCATCGCGCGATCCCAACTGGCAATTGGTGCTCACCGAACAGCCGTCATAGAGGCTGTCGAGCTTCGGGGGAAGCAAGCGGGGATGTTGGGGGAAGCGACCAGCACATCTGATATAATTTCCGTCATGCCCGGGCTTGACCCGGGCATCCACGTCTTTCCGTCCACTGCGCGCAAACGCGTGGATGCCCGCACCAAGTGCGGGCATGACGGCTTAAAGCAATTCGCGCGCCGCATCGCCGCCCTTCTTACCCTCACCCTTGTTGCCGCCTGCACGCCGCCTGAATCGCCGCCGGGCCTGAAGGTCAGCCCCAGTTCCTATTCCATGCTGCCCGGCTGGGGCGAGGATGGCTTCGAGGGCGTGCTATCGGCGCTCCTCAATTCCTGCAAGGCCATCGCCAAGCAGAAGGACGACGCGCCCATCGGCCCCAAGGCGCTGGGCGGTGTCGCCGGCGACTGGCAGGCGCCCTGCGCCGCCGCCAAGGAACTGGCATCGTCCAAGGACCCGTTGCTGGTGAAGGGCTTCTTCGAACGCTGGTTCGTGCCGTTCCTGGCCGAGGATGTGCGTGGCAAGCCCGGCCTCTTTACCGGCTATTACGAGGCTGAGATCGAAGCCGCGCGCGCGCCGGATTCCCTCCACATGTATCCGCTCTACCGGATGCCCAAGGAACCAACCAAGCTCACCCGCGCCGAGATCGAGGCGGGCGCCCTGCGCGGCCAGGGGCTCGAATTTCTCTGGCTCAAGGACCCGGTCGACGCCTTCTTCCTGCAGATCCAGGGCTCCGGCATCGTCAAGCTCAACGACGGCAAGGAAATGCGCGTGGGCTATGCCGGCAATAACGGCCAGGCCTTCGTCGCCATCGGCAAATTGATGATCGAGGAAGGCATCATCGACCGCAGCTCGGCCTCGATGCAGACCATCCGCGCCTGGCTGCGCGCCAACCCGGATAAGGCGCAGGCGATGATGAACCGCAACCCGCGCTTCATCTTCTTCCGCGAGGTGAAGGAGAACGGCCCCGTCGGCGCCATGGGCGTCACCCTGACTGCCGGCCGCAGCCTGGCTGTCGACCCGGCCTTCGTGCCGCTGGGCCTGCCCTTGTGGCTCGACACCACCTGGCCGGTCGATCATGGCAGCATCAAGAAGGGCCAGCCCTTGCGCCGCCTGATGCTGGCCCAGGATGTCGGCACCGCGATCAAGGGACCGGTCCGGGGCGATTTTTTCTGGGGCAGCGGCGAGGAAGCGCTGAACTTCGCCGGCAGCATGAAGAATGCGGGAAAATGGTTCATGCTCTTGCCAGTGACCGCCGCAGCGCGCAAAACTCTCGACGTCGTCGATATCGTCAGCAGCCTGAAGTGAGTGCGCGTGAACAGCCAGCCGGAAAAGGCCCCTAATGGGGTTGCGGGTGCCAATGTCGCCCTGTTTGTGACCTGTCTCGTCGATCTGTTCCGCCCCAGCGTCGGTTTCGCCGCGGTGAAACTGTTGGAGGAGGCCGGCTGTCATGTGCAGGTGCCGGAAAGCCAGACCTGCTGCGGCCAGCCCGCCTATAATTCCGGCGACCGCGACATGGCGGTCGAAATCGCCAAGCAGACCATTGCGGCCTTTGAGGGGTTTGACTTCATCGTGGCGCCCTCGGGTTCCTGCGGCGGCATGATCAAGCATCACTATCCGCAGCTGCTGGCCGAGGATGCCGTTTGGGCCCCGCGCGCCAAGGCGCTTGCCGCCCGCACCTTCGAGCTCACCCAGTTCCTGGCCGAACAATGCGGCATGACGGATTTCGGGGTTAGGCTTGCCGCGCATTGCACCTATCACGATTCCTGCTCGTCTTTGCGCGAGATGAATGTGAAATCGGCGCCGCGCAACCTGCTCGCCAAGGTCGACGGGCTGAAGCTCACCGAGATGGAGGAGACCGATGCCTGCTGCGGCTTCGGCGGCACCTTCTGCATCAAGTTTCCCGACGTTTCCAATTCCATGGCGGCGCGAAAGGTCGCGACTATCGACGCGACCGGCGCCGATCTGCTGCTCGCCGGCGATCTCGGCTGCCTGATGAATCTCGCCGGCAAGATGAAGCGCGACGGCTCACGCGTCAAAGTGCGGCATGTCGCCGAAGTGCTGGCCGGCATGACGGACGAGCCTGCTATTGGCGAGGAGCAACCCTCGTGAGCCATATCCCCACCAGCAATGCTTTCAAGGAGAATGCCAGCGG
>NZ_JAYRJJ010000003.1:0-533101 GCF_041906375.1 Dongia sp.
TCATCTTCAGTTGCCATCATTTAGTTGGGCACTCTGAAGAAACTGCCGGTGACAAGCCGGAGGAAGGCGGGGATGACGTCAAGTCCTCATGGCCCTTACGGGTTGGGCTACACACGTGCTACAATGGTGGTGACAATGGGGAGCGAGGCCGCGAGGCCAAGCCAATCTCAAAAAGCCATCTCAGTTCGGATTGCACTCTGCAACTCGAGTGCATGAAGTTGGAATCGCTAGTAATCGCGCATCAGCATGGCGCGGTGAATACGTTCCCGGGCCTTGTACACACCGCCCGTCACACCATGGGAGTTGGCTTTACCCGAAGCAGGTGTGCTAACCGCAAGGAGGCAGCCTACCACGGTAAGGTCAGTGACTGGGGTGAAGTCGTAACAAGGTAGCCGTAGGGGAACCTGCGGCTGGATCACCTCCTTTCTAAGGAAGCTTAAGGGCAGGGGTCTCACAACCCTCTTTGAGCTTTACTTACAACTACTGAAAACCACTCAAGACACTTGGCTCTGCGGGAGCAATCCTGCGGATCCGCCGTCTGCGTATCCCTTCTCGAAGATAGATGCTTGGGCGTCGTCAGCATTGCTGATGAAGCCCGGCAGCGGAGTTTTACTCCGTCGGGGCCGTAGCTCAGTTGGGAGAGCGCTAGCTTTGCAAGCTTGAGGTCGTCGGTTCGATCCCGATCGGCTCCACCAGGAGCTTTGATGGGACGTCTATCTTCGGAAGAAATGGGCTAGTAGCTCAGCTGGTTAGAGCGCGCGCTTGATAAGCGTGAGGTCGGAAGTTCAAATCTTCCCTGGCCCACCATCGTTTGCGCGAGCCGCTTTAGCTGGTTCGAGCCGTATAAGTTTGAGGACGAGAGCACCGGGCTACGGTTTGGTGCATGTCTTTGAAAAGCTGTTTGTCATTGTAGATCTGATGCAAGCGACCACGGGCGGTCTTTCCGTATAAACCGCATGTGGGTGGCTGCGAAACTCACCTAAGCGTTGGCTTTGGCCAATGGTTGGGGGAGGGAAGCTGTCATCTACTTGAGCCTGTGGTCGTATAGATTACCAACTGAACTGCTGAGTGTGCCGAGGCCTTTGGTCTCAGCTTGTGAGATTGAAGGTGAGTATCAAGCGCGTTAAGGGCATTTGGTGGATGCCTTGGCATTGAGAGGCGATGAAGGACGTAGCACGTTGCGATAAGTCACGGGGAGCCGCGAGCAGGCTTTGATCCGTGAATTTCCGAATGGGGAAACCCCACCGTAAGGTGATCCTTATCTGAATACATAGGGTAAGGAGGCAAACCCAGGGAACTGAAACATCTCAGTACCTGGAGGAAAGGACATCAACAGAGACTCCGCTAGTAGTGGCGAGCGAACGCGGACCAGGCCAGTGGTATTTAGTCTTCGAACCAGAACCGTCTGGAAAGGCGGGCCATAGTGGGTGATAGCCCCGTATGGGTAGGAAGGCTTTATATCCTTGAGTAGGGCGGGACACGTGAAATCCTGTCTGAACATGGGGGGACCACCCTCCAAGCCTAAGTACTCCTCAATGACCGATAGTGAACCAGTACCGTGAGGGAAAGGTGAAAAGCACCCCGATGAGGGGAGTGAAATAGTACCTGAAACCGAATGCCTACAAGCAGTGGGAGCCTCCTTGCGGGGTGACCGCGTACCTCTTGTATAATGGGTCAGCGAGTTCGTCTTACGAGCGAGCTTAAGTCGATAGATGAAGGCGTAGCGAAAGCGAGTCTGAATAGGGCGACCATAGTTCGTAGGATGAGACCCGAAACCGGGTGATCTATCCATGGGCAGGCTGAAGGTCGGGTAACACCGACTGGAGGGCCGAACTCGTAACCGTTGAAAAGGTTTGGGATGACCTGTGGATAGGGGTGAAAGGCCAATCAAACTCGGAAATAGCTGGTTCTCCGCGAAATCTATTTAGGTAGAGCGCCGGATGTTCACCGTTGGGGGTAGAGCACTGGATGGGCTAGGGGGGAGCGATCCTTACCAAACCTAACCAAACTCCGAATACCAACGGGTTATAGTCCGGCAGACAGACGGCGGGTGCTAAGGTTCGTCGTCGAGAGGGGAAGAGCCCAGACCGCCAGCTAAGGTCCCCAAGTCATGGCTAAGTGGGAAAGGATGTGGGAAGGCCAAGACAGCCAGGAGGTTGGCTTAGAAGCAGCCATCCTTTAAAGAAAGCGTAATAGCTCACTGGTCTAGTTAAGCCGTCCTGCGCCGAAAATGTAACGGGGCTAAAGCCATGCACCGAAGCTGCGGGTGTGATCAAGGTAGCGTCCTTGATCACGCAGTAGCGGAGCGTTCCGCAAGCCTGTGAAGGTGTGGCGCGAGCCATGCTGGAGGTAACGGAAGCGAGAATGCTGACATGAGTAGCGATAAACAGTGTGAGAGACACTGTCGCCGTAAGTCCAAGGGTTCCTGCGCAAGGTTAATCCGCGCAGGGTGAGCCGGCCCCTAAGGCGAGGCCGAAAGGCGTAGTCGATGGGAACCTGGTTAATATTCCAGGGCCTGCTGGAAGTGACGAATGCCGTATGTTGTACCCGCTTATCGGATTGTGGGTGCAGCGAAGGTGTTCCGGGAAATAACTCCAGCGTATAGACCGTACCCTAAACCGACACAGGTGGACTGGTAGAGTATACCAAGGCGCTTGAGAGAATGGTGTTGAAGGAACTCGGCAAATTGCCCTCGTAACTTCGGGAGAAGAGGGCCCCATCTGCAGGCAACTGCGGGTGGGGGGCACAGAGCAGGGGGTGGCGACTGTTTAACAAAAACACAGGGCTCTGCGAAGTCCATAAGACGACGTATAGGGTCTGACGCCTGCCCGGTGCTGGAAGGTTAAGAGGAGGGGTGCAAGCTCTGAATCGAAGCCCCAGTAAACGGCGGCCGTAACTATAACGGTCCTAAGGTAGCGAAATTCCTTGTCGGGTAAGTTCCGACCTGCACGAATGGCGTAACGACTTCCCCACTGTCTCCAACACCAACTCAGCGAAATTGAATTCTCCGTGAAGATGCGGAGTACCCGCGGTTAGACGGAAAGACCCCATGCACCTTTACTATAGCTTTGCAGTGGTATTAGGGAATGAATGTGTAGGATAGGTGGGAGCCTATGAAGCGCCGGCGCCAGTCGGTGTGGAGGCAACGTTGAAATACCACCCTTTGGTTCTCTGATATCTAACCGCGTCCCGTTATCCGGGACCGGGACCCTGCATGGTGGGTAGTTTGACTGGGGCGGTCGCCTCCCAAAGAGTAACGGAGGCGCGCGATGGTGGGCTCAGGCTGGTCGGAAATCAGCTGTCGAGTGCAATGGCATAAGCCCGCCTGACTGCGAGACTGACAAGTCGAGCAGAGACGAAAGTCGGTCATAGTGATCCGGTGGTCCCACGTGGACGGGCCATCGCTCAACGGATAAAAGGTACGCTGGGGATAACAGGCTGATGACTCCCAAGAGTCCATATCGACGGAGTCGTTTGGCACCTCGATGTCGGCTCATCACATCCTGGGGCTGGAGCAGGTCCCAAGGGTATGGCTGTTCGCCATTTAAAGTGGTACGTGAGCTGGGTTCAGAACGTCGTGAGACAGTTCGGTCCCTATCTGCCGTGGGTGTTGGAGTATTGCGAGGATTTGCCCCTAGTACGAGAGGACCGGGGTGAACGTACCTCTGGTGTACCGGTTGTCGTGCCAACGGCATCGCCGGGTAGCTATGTACGGTCGGGATAACCGCTGAAAGCATCTAAGCGGGAAACCCACCTCAAAACTAATACTCCCTATGAGAGCCGTGAAAGACCATCACGTTGATAGGCCGGATGTGGACGTGCAGTAATGTACGGAGCTAACCGGTACTAATCGCTCCACTGGCTTGATTCTCATCTTCATACTTGCAATGCACACGAGACTGATCGGCCTCGGCACATTCAGCAGTTCAACTTTGGTAATCTAAACTCTGCCGCCTTCGCGGCAGGGGCATTCGGCCTTCGATGACCTGGTGGTTATGGCGAGGGGCCTGCACCCGATCCCATCCCGAACTCGGCCGTGAAAACCCTCAGCGCCAATGGTACTTCGTCTCAAGACGCGGGAGAGTAGGTCGCCGCCAGGTCTTCAAAGTCCGAATAGCAATCAGCATCAGATCAATCTCCCTACGCCAGGGCGTCGGGAGACAGGCAATCACAAACTCCAAAGGCGCGCTTCACACAAAGCGCGCCTTTGCTACTTCCAGCCGACTTAACGCGGGATGGAGCAGCCCGGTAGCTCGTCAGGCTCATAACCTGAAGGTCAGAGGTTCAAATCCTCTTCCCGCAACCATTAAAAGACGCCCCGCGCCCAAAACGCGGGGCGTTTCGATTCCAAGGTCCAGTGAGCGCTGAACGCGATAGCACGCTCAAACGACCATGCGTCATCATGACCGAAATACACAGACGGGGGCGGCCGACAGGTCGCCGGCCTTTAGGGCTCATTTCCCGGCCCATTGATGCAGGGCCAGGATTCTGGCGCTATCAATCCTGCGGGCAATTTCGTCTTGGCGTCACCACAGCTCTTGCTGAGTTGATCTTGCGTCATGCCATTCGCCAGAGAGAGGTCGGCTCCTTGGAGATCGGCCAGATACAGGTCAGTATTTCGCAGATTGGCGCCTTTGAGCAGCGCATTGCTGAGGTTGGCGCGTGCCAAATAGGCGTTCTGAAGATTGGCACCGCTCAAATCGGCGCCGACAAGAATGGCCCGTCCAAGTTCGGCCCCTTCCAGAAGGCTTCCTGTCAGCTTGGCATTCGTAAAGTCGACACGATGGAATTCAGCCTTGGAGAGATGGGCTGAACTGAGATCGGCTCCCCGCAAGTCGGCACGATCCAGCATCGCCTTGCTGAGATCGGCCCGGCTCAAATTTGCGCCAGAGAGCTTTGTTCTTACCAGAATGGCGTTGCTCAAATTGGCGCCGGTGAAGTCTGTGCCGGAAAGATTGCTCTTTGTGAAATTTGAACCGACCAGATTGGCACCGCGAAAGTCATCATTCGCCATCTGGCGGTTCAATTTGAGGCAGCCTGACCAATCCACGCCGGGGCCGGGCCGATCATTGCAATCGGCGAGACTGGGCGAGGCAATGACACAGCTCAGCAGCAGCGCCACCAGCTTGATCAGTACCGGACACCTTGTCTGTCCTGAAAACCCCATCGTCGATTTCCCGTCGCCGCGCCTGCTGCATTGCCTGATTTCCATGGGAAACCCCAGCTCTATACCCAGTGTAGCCATCACCGCGGCCGCCGGCAGCAGCAATTTGTCCCTGATGAGTACGACTTTATTACCAACCAGAAGCCCATCTCCCGGCATTCTGGCACCAGCAGGCGGGTGCCAGAATCCCGCCAGAAGATGATGTGAGGCCACCTTGTTTGCCCATGAACTGCCTGCCCAATCCACGACAGACAGACCCCAAATCGCCAAGATCAGCATCGTTATTTCCGCCTGCAACCGGCCAGCCCCCCTCAAGGAGGCGGTTGAAAGTGCATTGCATCAGACCTACCCGAACACCGAGGTGATTGTGATCGACGATTGTTCTTCAGTCGATCTGATGGCTGCTCTGGCTCCTTTTGAGGGCAGAATCGCCTATCACCGCAACACCCAGCGTTCCGGTCCGAGTGCTGCGCGCAATGTTGGCGTCAGGCTCGCCGACGGGGAATATGTCGCATTTCTCGACGACGATGATGTCTGGCTGCCGAATAAGCTCGAGGTGCAGCTGGCGGCCATGGGCGATCAAGATGCGTCGGTGACCGGTTTCTCTGTCCTAGAGACCGGGCGAGAGGTTGTGCGGCCAGTGACGCACATCGATACGGCCAAGCTGCTTTATGGCAACAAATTTGCGGGAACGACCGGATTCATGGCTAAACGGGCGAGGCTTCTCGCCGAGCCCTTCGACGAGGCACTGAGCTGGGGTGAAGATTGGGATATCTATCTTCGCTATGCGCAGCGGCAACCGCTTGTCTACGTTCCGCGCCCGCTCTTCCTGCGGCGAACCGGCAACAATGACAGTATTACCAAAAGTCTGAAAAAAGTTGCGACCGGCAAGGAAGAACTCTTCATCAAATCGCTGCAGAAGCATCGCGCCTTGCTGGGCGAGACGATTTTTCATCGCCGCGTTGCCGGCATCAAACTCTCAAATCTCAAGTTCAAGGATGACAAGGCTTCGATCATCTGGGATTGCATGAAGAGCGCCGGCGCGCTGCCCACGATCTGGTGGTTGGCCTATAAGACCATGCGCGGTGACGCACGTGTCTGATGCACGGATGCCAGATCGTCCAGGCGGCATTTCGGTCGTCATCCCTGCCAAGAACCGTGAGCACGTGCTGGCCAGAGCCATCGGAAGTGCTTTGGCGCAGAGCTGGCCGCCGCAGGAGATCATCGTTGTCGATGACGGGTCGAGCGATCGTACCTTCGACGTCGCGCGCGGCTTTGAAGGCCATGAAAAGATAGCGGTCCGCGTCATCAGGAATCTCGCGTCAGTGGGTGCGCCTGAGGCGCGGAACCTAGGCGCGCGCGCTGCCGGCGGGACGTATCTTGCCTTTCTGGACTCCGACGATGCCTGGGCCCCGAACAAGCTCGAAATGCAGATCCAGGTGATATCCCGCGACCCAGGAATCGTCGCCGTCTTCAGTGGGGTTGCATATCGTCGGGGCACCAGGGTTCGGCACAAGATCATCGAGCAGACGGTCATATCGCAACATCAGCTGATGCGGCACAATGTCATCGGGCCGACTTCTTCATGCCTCGTCGCCGCTGATGCCTTCCATGCGGTCGGTGGTTTCCGCAAGGATATGCCGAGCTGCCAGGATTGGGAGTTGTGGCTGCGCCTGTCGACGGCCGGTGCGTTGCACATGGTGCCGGAAGCATTGCTCCATTACTACTATGATGGCACAGGGCAGATCTCCGCCAACCCGGCCAAGGTAATGGCCGGGCACCGGATGGTGTTCGAGACGGTCTATGGCATGCTGTCAGGCCAAGACGCGGCAATTCGCGAACTTCGGGCGGAGCATGAGATGCTGCTTGCAAAGATCAACGCCATGACCTTCTACGATGCGGGTGCAACCTTCAGCCATTTGGCGCGGGCATTGGCGTCGTCGCTGGCGCCGCGGTTTATGGCGCGCGCCTGTCACTATGGGTTGCGGGTGACATACCACAAAGCCCGGCTGGCCCTTAAATCGGTCGACCGGCGCTGAGAGTGCAGCACCGGTCCCCGGACCTTCAACCGGCGACGACCAAGGCAGCTTCCTGATCACCCAGTAACACAGCTGGCGCAGCGTATTCGGCGGGTGCCTCGAAGCGTGCGAACGCCACAGGCGGCTCGTCTCCGATGATCGAAATGACCAGCTCGGCGCCGCCGGCAGCGCCATCCGCATCAACCCCACCGGGAACGTCAACATCGCCATCGGCATCGCGCGTGCCGTAGTGGAAGATGATGCTCGTATCCTCGGAAATGGCGCCCGGGGTGAACGAATAGCCGCCGGTGTCAAAATTGAAAGTCATACGGCCGGACTCGGTGTCAAATGACACCTCGCGACCGGAAATGGAGACATTGCTGCCGCCGACATTCTCCTGCGTGACCGTCGCGGCACTCCCGTCCCAGCTGAATGTCACGTCGTATCCATCATCGGGACTGTCATAGTTGAATGTATAGATGTGGGTGGCGCCGTCGCCGGAGACATCAGCCGCGCCGGGCGAGCCATTGTCGCCGAGACCGGACGTGTCGATCCCGCTCAGGACATTTCCGGTAATGGCCACTCCCTCGACCGTGCCAACCAACTCTGATCCGAGATCAAGCGGGTCGGTTACGTAGATGACTTCCCCGGCAGGGACATTGTTGCCATCGGGATTGGCGACATGCGTCAGGTCAGGATCAGGCAGGCTAACGCTGCCAATATCATCGCCGATGCCGACCGCGTAGACGTGATCGACGCCATTGCTGGGATTCTCGAGGAAATCGTTCCATTCCGCCCTATCGGTCGCGCTGAGATGGTTCCCGAATCCGCCACCCCAGGTCGGCTTGCCGTCGGACAGGAAGTAGACGACGTTGTCGACATCGCCATCCAATTTGCCTGGGGCCGTCCAGGCGGTTGCCGCCGCTTCAAGGGCGGCATCGTAATTGGTGACGCCGCCCGCGGTCAGTGCATCAATGGCGGCAATCGCGTCGGCCACGCTGCCCCAGTCGAAGGCAATTGACGCGCCGATACTGAAGGCAACGACGGTGACGCGGACATCACCCAGGGTTTCGTATGTATGCAGGAGATTGCTGAGAGCCGACTTGGCGATGCTGAGACGCGACTGCACGCCGGCCGCACTGGAATCCGCGTCTTCCTTCATCGAGCCCGACACGTCGAGCACGATCATGACATTTGTGTCGCGATAGCGATTTTCACGCCCGCTGTTGGCGTCGTTGTAGTTGATGGGCGCCAGATCCTCGGTGTCGTCGACAGTAAGCGGTGCCGCATCGTCTTGCGGATCGTAAAAAAGCTGAGCCCGTTCGACGACGGTATAACTCAACGCAGTGGGGTGGAGGCCACCTATGGCCTTGAAGCCATCGATTCCGGGAGCCGGATCGAAGGGAGAAAAGATACCCCCGTTGTTTTCCGGACTGTCCCCTGCATCGCCAGCTGCGGGGCCAGCTGCGGTTGCTATATCGAGATTGGGATCCGTCGCCGCGATCTCCGCGGCAACGTCAACCGGCACGCCATCTGACCCGACAATTTCAACGAGCCCGATCTCGCTGGCGTCGGTGTAGCCTTGCAGAATGATCGTTACGTCGCCCGATTTGATCGCGAGATTGCCATTATCGGTACCCAGGCGCGCGTCCAGGCCGTCGGCCGGGAAAGGGAGCTCAATCGTTTCGTTGGCGGTAACGGGAACGCGCACGACATTCTGTCCATCCGGTACCTCGACCTTCACGACGCCGGGCTCAGCGGATTGGGTGAGAAAAGCGCCCCCGATATCGCCTTCGTGAACGGTTGCTTCTGCGGCGGTACCGGAACCGGAACCGAGGTTTGAGTCCATGTTCATCGCTCGCTCCATGCCTGAATTTTGAGCTGCATTAAGGATCGCTGCACTGCGGAATCTTTATCGGCGACAAGCTAACCCGCGCACGCTCGGTTCAGTCAACGCTCTCTTACATAAAACAGGTAAGAATATCCGTCTTTTACATTTTAATACGTTAAGAGAATAAACTTGTCACAGCTTTATGATGTTTGGCGCCGTAAGTGCCATGTGCGGCATCGCTAGCTCTACACATCAGTGTCAGATTTCAATAAAGTCCGAAATATGCCGAATTATTATATATTTAACGACCTGTCGCGTTTGGTGTTAGCTCGACCAAACGCCGCAGAGCCCAACGATTTCCTCAATCTTCCCTGAGAGATGCGCGGCCGAGTGCGCCCGTAATACCGGAATATCACAGATGATAACGTGATTAGTCTAATAGCTGACTGGCCGATCACAGGGCAAAAGTCTAGCATCCTGCGGGCCGAAAAAATTCTTGCTGCGCTGCCGAAATGGCACACGTTGCGCCGCGCCAGATGCGGAAGACTTTGGTGAAGCCAGGCCGAGGACAAATGACAGAAGCCAAAAGCCAGAAGATGCGAATCTGCGTGACCGGATTGCGAGGTCTACCCGGCGTCATGGGTGGGATCGAATCACATTGCGAACAGATTTTTCCGCGTCTCGCCAAGTTGGGTGGCGATTTCGACATTACGATTGTCGGCCGCCGTCCCTATGTCGGCAACAAAGCCTATGATTGCCAGGGTATCCGGGTCGTGCCCTTGCCGGCGGCAAGAAACAAGTATCTCGAGGCGATCAGCAATACGACGCTGGCTGTCTTCTACGCCCGTTTCCTTCTTAAGGCGCATCTAGTCCACATCCATGGAATTGGCCCAGCCCTGCTGGGACCGTTGGTGCGCATACTAGGCATGAAACTGGTCGTCACACATCATGGCCAGGATTTTGCGCGCGCCAAATGGAACGCCCTGGCCAAATGGGTGTTGCGCCTTGGTGAGCGATGCGCGATCAAGGCTGCGCATCGTGTTATTGTCGTATCGAAATCAGTGACGGAGGAGTTGCGCCGCCGATATCAAGAGCGACAAGTGCGCATCTCCTACATTCCAAACGGGGCAACGGAATTGGCGGCCGATCCCGCCATAGGCGAAGAGATGGTGCAACTGCGCGCCCTGGGTCTGAAGCCGGGTGGCTATGTGCTCGCCGTCGGCCGACTGGTGCCAGAAAAGGCATTCCATCTCTTGATCGATGCGTTTCGCGCAGCCAAACCCGATTGCAAGCTCGCGATTGTCGGCCGCGCCGATCACGACGACGACTATTCGCGCAAGCTATTGGCTGAGGCCGGCGACGACGTGGTGTTTTGCGGATTCCAGAGGCATGGCGTTTTACGGATCCTCTACCGCAATGCAGGCCTGTTCGTTCTGCCATCCACCCATGAGGGACTGCCCATTGCGGCGTTGGAGGCGGCCAATTTCGGCGTGCCGATGATGCTGAGCGATATCCAGGCCAATCTCGACATTGGCCTTGGCCCCCAGAACTACTTTGCCAGCGGTCACGTTCATGCCTTGGCCGCGAAGTTACGCCAGGACTTCCGATCGTTCCAGATCGATGCCCAGGAGATTGGGCGACGCTTCGATTGGGACGCCATCACGGAGGCGACGCAGAAAGTCTATGCTGATCTTGCTGCCGCTTGATATGCAGGTGACCGGGAGTAACAACTGGCCATGCTGACCCAATCGGCCACAGCCAGATCCATATCCGTTGGCCGTGTCGCGCCGGGCGCTGGACCGTGGCTGCTTGCTGCCCTCAATTGTGGACTCATCGCCGCCGTCTTCCATCAGTCGATCGCAGCGACGCTCAGTACGTGGCTGCATTCGCCGGAGTACAATTACGGCCCGCTGGTGCCCTTCATTGCCGGCCTCATGATCTGGCGCGACCTTGTGCGCAGCGACCGGCATCGGCGTGGCGGCTGGCTGGGTGCCGGTCTGGTTGGCCTGGGGCTTATTCTTGGCCTGGTCGAGGCCTTAAGTCAGACGCGATTTCCCGGCCAGGTCGGGCTTTTCATGGCGCTGATAGGTATATTCATCGCCTGGCAAGGCGAGGGCCGCGCACGCGCCGTCTGGCCGGGATTGGTCTTTCTCATGTTCGGACTGCCCCTTGCCAATGGCATACAGGTGATACTGACCAGCGCATTGCAACTGGTCTCGTCGATCGGTGCAGTCGCCCTCATTCGCGCCGCAGACATTCCGGTCCTCCGCCAAGGCAATGTCATTGACCTCGGGGCAATTCAGTTGCAGGTGGCTGAAGCCTGCAGCGGCCTGCGCTATCTTTTCCCGCTGGCGACGTTCTCGTTCCTCTGTGCCTATCTCTTCGACGCCCATCCGCTGAAGCGACTTGCCATCTTCCTTTCCAGCATTCCCATAACCATTGCGATGAACATCGTACGCATTGGCGCTACAGGTCTGCTCGTCAATAATTTCGGCGTCGCGGCGGCGGAGGGGTTCTTTCATGACTTTGAAGGCTGGATTGTCTATTGCGCCAGCCTCGCGATCCTTTTCGCTGAGATGAAGCTGCTCTGCTATATCGGCGGACAAAGCCGGTCCTTGCTGACGCGATTGGATCTCGAATTTCCGGCGCTGAAGCGCAACGTGCCTCAGGCGCTCAAGAATGGGACGTCCACCGTCGACTGGGCCAGTATAACCGTCGCCGGACTCACGATAGCCACGCTGCTGCTCACCATAGGAATAGGCGGTCGCACCGAGTTCAACCCGTCTCGAACATCCTTTTCGCTCTTTCCCCGGCAGATCGGTGCTTGGCGTGGCTTGGAGGCACCAGTCGACGCACCATCATTGGCCGCCTTAAATGCCACCGATCACCTCAGCGTCAATTTCGTGCGCAATGACGCGGACTTGGTCAACGTCTGGTCGGCCTACTACCTTTCTCAATACAGCGGCAATGCGGCGCACTCGCCGCTGGTCTGCATCCCGGGCGGCGGCTGGCAGATCGAAGCCGTGGGACAGACCATGATCCCCTATGGCGCTGGCGCAACAAGTTCGGCGATTGCGATCAATCGACTGATCATCGCGCAGGGCAGTACACGGCAGCTGGTCTACTACTGGTTTGTCGAGGGTGGCATCGTTGAGACAGACGAATACCGCGCCAAGGCGCGCCTTTTCACCAATGCCGTATTGCACAATCGACGCGACGGGGCGCTGGTGCGACTGATCACGCCGATCAATGGCGGCGATATTGCGGCGGCGGACGAATTGCTGGGCAGTTTCGTCGGCGAAATGCTGCCGATGCTCCCGCAATTCATCCCGTGACGGCGGCGATGCGCATGTATGAAGTCAAGAAGAAAGTATAGGCGATATGGCCATGGAAGCGGATGACCGACTGATCAACATCGATTTGGTGGGCGCACTTCGTCGTCGCAAATGGTATGGCATCGCATGCGCAGCATTTGGCATGGTGGCCACCGTAGGCGTCGTCATGAATTTACCGGCGACCTACCGATCGACCGCCACAATCCTGATCGAAGAGCCAGACGTGCCGGCGGATCTCGTCAAGTCGACTGTATCGACTTTTGCCAATGACCGATTGCAGGTCATTCAGCAACGAGTGATGACCAGCCAGCATCTCAATGAGATTATCGAGCGTTTCGGGCTCTATCCGGAAATGCAGCAGAAGATGCCGCGCTCGGCCATTATCAACGGCATGCGCGGAAACGTGACGATGGAGGTGGTGAGCGCCGATCTGTCGGGGCAGCAGAACCGCAGCCGCCAGCAGAACCAGGCGACGATTGCTTTCAATCTCTCCTTCGATCACAACGATCCCAGCGTTGCTCAGCAGGTGACGAACCGGCTGACCGACATATATCTTGCCGAAAATGACAAGACCCGTCAGGAGAAAGCCGCAGGAACGACCGTCTTCCTGACCGAGCAAGCCGACAAACTCGCCGCCGATGTGCAGAATATCGAGAAGCGCCTGCTCGAGCTCAAGTCGAAATACAATGGCAGCCTGCCGGAACAGTTCAATTTCAATACCCAGCTGCTGAACCAGGCTCAAGCCCAACTGCTGCAGAGCCGCAGCGATCTGCAGGTACTGACCGATAAGAAGATCTTTCTCCAGAACCAGCTGGCAACGGTCAGCCCCTATACGCCGATGATGTCCGACGGACGCCCGGCGACGCCGCAGGCGCAGTTGCTCTCGCTCGAACTGCAATATAGCGACATGTCGGCTAAATATGGCGAGAAGCATCCCGATGTCGTGCGCCTTCAGCGCCAGATCGAATCGTTGAAGGGCCAATTGGGCCAAGTCGACAATGCAGCACTCGATCGCGCCAAATTCGATGCGTTGCAGAGCAAGTTGAATGAGGCTCTCCAGCGCTATGGGGAGCAGCATCCGGACGTACAGAAATTGCGGCGGCAACTTGCCGATCTCCAGGAAGCCGCTGCCACGGCGCCGAAGATCTCCAAGCTGACCGCGCCGCAAGGTCCCCCTGACAACCCGGTCTATATTCAGTTACAGAGTCAGCTGTCGGACGCCAACGCCCAGATAGGTGGTATCCAGGCGCGGATTGCAACGCTGGAAACCAATGTAGAGGATCTACAGAGCCGCATTCTGCAGACCCCGGCTATCGAAAGCGAATACAACTCGCTGCGAGACCAGCATCAGGCCGCGCTGACACGGTATCAGAGCTTCAAGGATAAGGAAGCGGATGCCCAGGTCGCCGAGAATATGGAGCAGCAAAGCAAAGGGGAGACGTTCTCCGTCATCGAGCCGCCGCAATTCCCCGACATGCCTATTTCGCCGAACCGGAAGCTGCTCTATTCCGCAGGCCTGCTGCTGTCGTTGATGATCAGCGCGGGTGTCATGCTGGCGCTGGATCTGCTCGACTCACGCATCTATGACGGCCGCAATCTCCTGTCCGTATTCGGCGAAATGCCGTTGGTGTCCGTTCCCTATATCAAGACCCACGCCGAAATCAGTGCCCGCAGGTGGAAGTATGCGGGCATGGCCAGCCTCAGCCTGCTTTGCGCCATTGGCGTGACGTCATTCCTCTACATCAAATATCAGCCGCCGCTTTGATTGCATCAACGCGCGGACAAGGAGGTCATTTTAGATGAGCGCTGGCACGAGCATTTCAGCAGACGGCAAATTGTCTCCGGGCGATGCAGCGGCTCGGCCGACCCCCGGTACAATCGATGATCTAGCCAGGCCGCATACAGCCGGCTGCGCCCGCAGCCTTTCGGAGCTGAAGCGGTGGCTGAAAGCGGATCTCTATCGATATGCCGGAAACGCCACGCTGAAATCCTTCCTCCGGCATTTCCTCTTTACGCCTGGATTCAAGTATACGGTCTGGATGCGTACCTGCGGCTACTTCCGGGTCAAGCCGTGGGCAAAACTGCTGCTGCTATATCCGCTCTCCAAATGGATCCTGCTTCGGTGCCGCTATAAATACGGAATCGTCATCCCTGAATACACAATTGTTGGGCCTGGACTGTTCATCAATCGCTTCGGCGGCATTTATGTGAATGGTGATGCGGTGATTGGCTCCAATGTGAACTTCACCCACGGCATCATGTTGGGACAAGCCAATCGGGGCAAATATATGGGATCGCCGGTCGTGGGCGATCGTGTCTTCCTTGCCTCTGGTGCCAAGGTCATCGGCCGCGTGCACCTGGGAGACGGTGCGGTTGTTGGCGCAAACGCCGTCGTTACCAAAGATGTACCGGAGAATGGGGTCGTCGGTGGTATTCCAGCCAAGGTGCTGTCGATGCAAGGATCGGCCGACTATGTCAATCGTGTAGCGCCCTTATCGTGAGTCATGCATCATCGCACGGTATTCTTGTCGAGGTGATAGGTTTCGGTCCGCAACTCGCCGTTCACGGCAACGTCATGCAATTCGACCGTGCCCGTGGCGTTGGTCCTGGCGAGTCCGGCTTCGCCGGCAAGCTGGATAGAACCACCATGCAGACGAACGATCGGTGGCTCCCCGCGTTTCAGCCTGTTCAGTCCGAGGGCAAACGTGCCGTCTCCAGCCTGCAGCTTGGTATCGACGACGTCACACTGACCGGACACCTGAATGCAGCAACCCTCTGTCGCAGCCCGCGTCACGGGGCGGATGAATGTGCAATTGCGAATGAGGTTCTTGCCCGCGGACCACACTCTCGCGCCGAATTTACAGTCTTCGGACGAGCTGTCTTCGATGGTCACGTCGACAGTCTTGAGGTCGAAGGCGGCATCCCCCATAGAACTGCCATGGCAGTTCCGGATTCTGACGCGCTTGGTCCCCTTCTCACAAACAATTCCATCGCCCTGGGTGTATCCGGGAGACCCGTCTGGCAAGGTCTTGGTGCTGATTGCGTTCTTCAACAGGATGTTCTCGAAGAGAATATCGGCACCCTTCTCGACGGCGATGAGCTGGCATACGTTCTTGGCACCAGCATCCAGATGGTTGGCGTCGAGATCAAGGTCGCGCAAGGTCGATTGCGACAGATTGTGAAAGCGTGCGAAACCGCGAATAATGCCGAAGGCGCGGCAGTTGCGCACGGTGATATTGGTGAGCCGAGACCCTTCGTCCGCTTCGATCACGCGGCCGACACTGACGGCGTCGACGTCGGAGAAGGTTATGTCGTCGAAATCGGCCGATCTGATCTTACCAGACCTGAACTTGAAGAATCCATCTGCCGAGGTGCCTTCCATACGGAACCCAGCCAGGAGGATATGCGAGGCGTCGTTTTCTATGCCAATGAAGAAGGGTGGGCCTTTCGTCTTGCCGAATGTCTTGACGGACCAGGGCGCCACGCTCCGGAATTGCATGTCATCGCCGGCAACACTTGGCAGGTTAAGCCCTTCGACGCCTGCGGTTGCGCCAGCCGCGATAATGATTGGTGCATCATTGCTACCGGACTTGCGCACAAAGACCTGGGGCTTCTTCCGGCCGAGCTCGTAAACAAAGGGCTTCGCCGGATCGACGCCTATGAGAAGTGCGTTGCCCGGCATGACAAGTGCCTGAGATTTCGACAGCCTCTCGATCGGCATGGCATTTTGCCAGCTGCGCCCGTCATGGGCGCCGGCACCCCATCGGGTGAAATACATCGCCGACCTCGCGCCGTTGATGGCTTTGGTGGTCTCCGTGGAGAAGCCATCGGCCCGCGCCGCCTGCGCCGTTTTAGGGCCGAAGGCGAGCAGACTCGCCGCCAAAAATCCACCGACGAATTGCCGCCGACCAGGTCGAAGGCTGCCTGTGTTTTGCGGCCATTGATGATCGCCCTCGGTTTCGTTCATCCCGCCCATGCCATGCCTTCCATATGTTCTATCTTTCGAGAAGACTGGGGGCCGTGCCCACCCCTGTCAACGCATCGGGCGGGGCAATTCCGTGACAAGGCACGAAAGCGGGTAAACGGGCAGAGGCGCCGCCGCGCCTTTCGATATGCTGACGCGACACTTATGTCTCCGGCGGGCAATGCTGCAATGTGGATCAGGTGGTGCGTCTGAGATGACTGAAGGTCTTGCATTTGGCGCGACGCTACCAGCGTGGCTTCTCTACCCAGCCACCTTGGCAATTCTACTTGTGCTGTGTGTCCGGCTTTGGCGTGTTCCCAGCGTGATTGCGGCGTTTGCCTGCTTCGCCCTGGCCTTTCGCTATCTTGCGTCAGCCCATCACACATTTACGTTCAGCGCCTCACCAATCGGTCTTTCGTGGAATGCACTTGGATCATCGGCGATATTCCTGCTGGGACTGGTGCTGATCAGAAGCCGGCATCTGCT
Organism: Dongia sp.; assembly: GCF_041906375.1. Classification (GTDB taxonomy): domain Bacteria; phylum Pseudomonadota; class Alphaproteobacteria; order Dongiales; family Dongiaceae; genus Dongia. The sequence goes on from NZ_JAYRJJ010000003.1 coordinate 16,799, forward strand.
GCTCAAGCAGCTCGTGCCGTGCTACCTGCTGATTGCCATTGTTGTTCTCAGTGGCCTTGCCAATCATACAATTCCAAAGATCATCGATGTTGGGGTTAAGTTCGGCTATCTCGTGATCATGACGATCAGTGTCTACGAGGGCCTGCAATCCCTCGGCGAGAAACGGATGACAAACCTGCTATTGTGGGCCTTCATAACCCCCTTGGGTTTTCAGGCGCTCTCGATCCTGTTCCATATCGTAAAGGCAAGTGAAGGCGACGGGTCGGTCAGCTATATTGGCGGCTACAATCACGAAGCCGCTTTCTCGATCGTCCTTGCCACGGGACTGGTAATTGCCTGCTTTGCAAACGGGATGCCGTTATGGCGAAGGTCATTGCTGTTGATTGTTTTTATGGGCGGGATTGTGGCGGCGAACTACCGCACCGCGATTCTGGCCTTTGCCCCGCTCATCGTCACTCAGTTCAATCTGGATATAATTGGCCGCTTCTCGCCGCGTCAGCGCAGTATCATCGGCATTGCGGTGCTGGCTTTAAGTGCGGTTGCTGTTTTAGGCATTGCCTGGGTGTTCCGGGAACGCTTTCAAGATGTCGCCACGGTGCTGGAATCGGTTGACGATCTCATCAAGCCGCAGGCGGAATATACAATAGAGCAGAAACAACTCCTTTCAGCTCGCCCCTATATTTGGAGCGCATATATCGAGGCCTATATCAACGGCACTCTACGCAATCACGTTGTAGGATTTGGTCCGGATGCCTGGATCGGCACCATGTCGGTCTATGCCCACAACACTCTCATTTCTGCGATCTACGAGTATGGAATCCTGGGTGTTGTGGTCTTTTGTGCGCTTTGGGCAACGATGTTCTATACGGCTTTACGCACGCCAGCGGGCGTGCGCGGGCGGTTGATCGCTGCACATCTGAGCTTTCTGCTATTGAACATGGCAACCATGCCGCATTGGATGCTGGAAGGCGACATTCTATATGGCGTGCTTTGCGGCTACACGCTCTACATGTTGCGCCGATCTGCCGATCAGAAGGCTCACGATCGAAGAGAAGGGGGACTCGAGGCAAAGGGCCGGCAAGCGGGGGCGACGATGGGTGTCCTCGCACGACCACGTCCCAACATCCTTAAGCCCTAGTTCCGGGCGAGGCCTGCAGACAGTACTTTCGCATCATCAAGGCCCCGGAAGTCGGGTTGGCCGGCCAAGGCATTACCCAGCACAAGCCTGGCTCTTTCATTGAGCTTTTTGCGCGAGAGCGCGACCGCGTAGTGATAAAGCATCTGTTGATCTTTGGGGGTGAGCGAGGTCGCTTTTTCCAGCAAGATTGTGGCGTCGTCGATATTGTCGAGACGCAGTTGGACCCAGCCGAGTGTGTCGATCAGTGTTGCATTGTTGCTGTCGCGGAAAACCTCAACAAGAAGCCTCGCCCGATCCAGGAGAACTTTGTCGGTCGGCCAGATGTCTGCGATGAGCAGGGCAAGATTGTTAGAGGCAACTATGTTGCCGGGCCACCTTGCCAATATGGCTTCGTAGGAAGTTCTCGCGCCTTCAAAGTCCCCTGCGAGCTCTTGCGCAATGGCGAGGCTCTCGGCGACGAGGCTGTCGTTGGGAAAGATCTGCGCTGTCTTTCTCAGGAGGCCAAGGGTGCCGACCTTATCGCCACGTTGCTTCAGTATGAGGGAAAGATGCAGGTATGCAGCCCGGTTGTGGGGCGCCGCCGCGATGGCACGCCGCAACAGATCTTCGGCTGTGTCGATGTCGCCATCGCGTTGACGCAGGTCAGCCAGGAGAATGAGTGCGTCTGCATCCTGAGGAGTCTTCGTGATACGACCGGCCAAGAGAGTCTCGGCTGCGTCATTTCCCGCGGTATCGACGTCGCCGCCGCTTCCGGCTCGGCGTTGGGCGTCTATCAAGGTGGGTCCAATGATGGCGAAATCTCGGCCGAGATCGAGAGCTGCCTTCAGTTCTCTTACCGCCGACTGATAGTCTTGGCGCGCGAGTGCCGCCTCTCCCAGAATTTGATGGCCTATTGCCGCCGTATTGGAATCGGCGAGGAGCGAACGCCCAATGACTTCACCTTTATCCCCGTGCCTGGAATAGGTCAGAATCTGCGCCTTGCTGAGCTGTAGATCTGTCATGTCCGGGCGCAACAGGAGCGCAGCGTCAAGATGTTGAACAGCTTCATCCGGCGATTTTGAGGCAAGCAATCCGGCAAGCTTCACATGTGCGTCGACGCTATCGGGTGCAACGTTGACAAGGGTGCGCAAAGTGGCCACCGCCAACTCGCGCTCATTCGCGGCAAGATAGGATTGTGCCAGGAGGCCCAGGGCAATCGAAGAGGTCGGCTCAGCGCTCAACACAGACCTGGCGTCAGCAATCGTGCTGTCGTATTTAGCCTGGGTAAATTGGATGGTGGCGCGCAGCAGCAATGCGTTACGGTTGCCGCTGTCTTCCTTGAGGATCGCGGCAAGCTGGCTGAGCGCATCCTCAGTGTTGCCGCGCATTTGCGCGACATGGGCCAATTCGACGCGGATCTCAAGCTGGTCAGTGAGGTTGGGCGATCGATCAATCAGCGAATCGAGCAGTTGTTCCGCTTCATCCAATTGTCCTGCCTTCATATGCAAGCGTGCCAGAAGTAGATCGTAAGTCCTGTTTCCTGGAGCGGCGGCGATGGCCGCTTTCGTCGCATCGATAGCTTTCTCTGCGCCTACCGTGCGCTCCAGGAATGCAGCATAGGCCTCGATCAATGAATCAGGCGACTTGCTCTTGTGAATCGCATCGACGAACACATGCTGAGCTTCGCTCGTCTTGCCGTCGCTATCGAGGCTCTTAGCCAGGTCCAGAACGAAACGAGGGTTGTCAGGAGCAATTTCGATCAACTTGCGCAGGGTGTCAGTTACGCCTGCCTCATTCCCCTGATCACGGAGCAATGCGAGCCTCATGCTCCAAAGCGGAATACTGGCAGGTGCTGTCAGTAGGCCGCCATCGATCAGAGTCAAGGCTTGATCGAATTGCTTCTGGCGAGCACGCTGGCTGGCGAGTACCGCAAGCGCATCCGGATCATTCGGTTTCAAGGCAAGGGCCGCGGTTGCTTCCATATCCGCCTCCGCGAGTTTGCCATCCATCAAGAGTGCCGCGGCGCGCATCGTGTGTCCATCCGCGTCGGAAGGCGAGAGCGCTATAAGCTTGTCGGCATGAAGCAAAGCCCTTTCGGGATTGGCGCCCAGCAGCGCGTGCTGGCCCAGTTTCAGATGGGCGTCACGATTCCCGGGATCCTGCATGGATACCTCTTGGAATGCAGATATCGCTGCTGGGAAATTGCCCTGACGTTCGAGAATCAGGCCCACATAGTATCGGGCCTCCGTGCCGGTCGGGTTGATTTGGAGAGCGTTCCGAAACTCGAGCATCGCCTTCACCAAATCCCCGTTGGCATAGAGTGCCTTGCCATTTTGGAGATGAGCGGCCTCTCGCTCCTGTGGTGATCCGCAAGCCGCTAGCAGGATAGTGACTGCGATGACGATCAAGCGAAGAGTACTTGCGGCAGGTATCATGAAGGTCTCTTTTCGCAAACGTCGTGACACGCGCCGTAAGAAGTCGGAGAATTTGTCCATTGCACGTGTCCATAGCGGTACGCTTCGCATCAGCACAAGAATCAGCACAAGATGGGACAGAAACAGACGACAACAGTCCCCAAGCAAGAGCGGACGCGAGCACACGGTGCAGCAAAATCGTGCGGTGCCTGCGGAGAGTCAAGATACGGGAAATTGTCGCTTCGGAAATTGTCACAGCAAAGGTGCAGAGACGCCACAACAGTCAATAGCAGCTAGTGTTAGGGTGTGGCGTAGTAGATCCCTGAACGTCGTCTGATCGGTTGGCGATTGCGCGGGGTATTGATCGACATTGGCAGGGAAACACATTGGCAGGGATACTATGAAAAAGATAACCGCACTGCTCTTTGCTGCCGGCTTGTCGCTCGGCGTTGCTCAAACACCAGCCGCTGCGTCCAGTTTCGATCTGGGGACTCTTAGCACGTCCGCGAGTTCGACTGGCTTCGTTGCCAACTTTGGCAGCGGGATCAAGACATTTTCCGACACGATCTATTTCTCGCTCGCCAACGTCAGCAACACTCTGGTCGGCGAAATCACCGACCTCGGCACGATCTTCGGCCAGGTCGTGGACAGCGTGAACCTCACGCTCGACCTCTTCAGCACCGCTGATACGACAAGTTCGTTGGGCAACTATACCGATCCTTCCGGGACCGGCATCAGCTTCAACTATGCTGATCTCGCGGCCGGCGACTATTTCTTCCGGATTGCGGGCGATAGCGCTCCGACCGGCAACGCCTATAATTACGCCTTCAATGTCAAGGTCACGGAGACTCCAATACCGCCGGCGCTCCTGCTGTTCGGCACCGCCTTGGGTGGTATGGGCATTGCAGCTTACCGCAAGCGGAAGACCTCCTCCGCTGAGCAGGTTTAACTTAGTTCACCCAGCCAACGGTCTACAGGCGACACCCCCAGAGTGGCTCTGGGGGTTTTGCTTTGTGTTGTGCTGCGAATCGCCGCGACGGTACGGTGAAAGGAGAGAGATAGTCCATGCTTGTGTTGGTGACTGGCGCTGCCGGGTTTATCGGCTCCTATGTGGCGAGGGCGCTTTTGGATCGCGGGGATGAGGTCCTTGGGCTCGACAATCTCAATGCCTATTATGACGTCAATCTCAAGGAGTCGCGGCTTGCTAAACTGCGGGAGAACCCTCGATTTACGTTTGTCGCCGGCGATATCGCACGGCACCGAAGTGTGGACGAAGCGGTCGCCGCTCACCGCATGTCAATCTCTGGAATTGTCCATCTGGCAGCTCAGGCAGGCGTTCGACACTCGATCGATCAGCCGCTGGACTATTTGAGCGCAAATCTTGCGGGCCACCTCAATATGCTGGAACTTGCGCGAAACTTGCCTCGGCTTCAGCATATGGTCTATGCGAGTTCGAGCTCGGTCTACGGTGCGAGCCAGCGTGTCCCCTTCGCCCTTGATGATCCTGCCGATCAACCGGTGTCGCTTTATGCCGCGACAAAGCGCGCCGATGAGTTGATGAGCGGATCCTATGCCAGTCTCTATCGAATCCCCCTGACTGGGCTACGTTTCTTTACTGTCTACGGGCCAGCCGGGCGGCCTGACATGGCTTATTTCAGATTTACAGCGTCAATTCTCACCGGCCGGCCAATCGAGTTGAATGGCGATGGCACTCAAAGCCGCGACTTCACCTATATCGACGATATTGTAGCGGGCGTCATTGCGGCCCTTGATCGTCCGCCGTCAGGCACTGTACCGCATCGACTCTACAATCTTGGGAATGACCAGCCTGAGAAATTGTCGCATCTTCTGGCCTTGATCGAGAAGGCTTGTGGGCGTCCGGCCGAAATAAACTATTTGCCGTCCTCACCCGGTGACGTACCTGCAACGTGGGCCGACATATCTGCGAGCCGTACCGACCTGGGCTATCTGCCAAAGGTTGCTTTGTGCGAGGGTGTACCGCGCTTTGTGTCTTGGTATCGAGGCTTCGCAAGAATGTAGATGCCGCAAATCCAGAGCCTCACTTGTGATGACAAAGTCACAGGAGATCTCTCGGCGCAGAATGTTGTGCCACCACCATTCTGTATTTCCCGGAAAGACTTGTCGATGATGCTAAAAGATTCCGCATCGCTGCCCAATAGTCGAGCAGCGCGCTTAAGACGATTCAGATTTGTCTCTCCCCTCTGATACCTCCGCGCTTATCAGCGTATTCGCGCGAGGCTATAGTGCGGTTTCGCACATGCAGCAATCCTAAGCCGTTATTGGACGTCGTCATCAAGGGAGTCTTGAATGGAACAGATTGAAAAGGCGATGGCGCGTGCAAGAGAGTCGCGGTCCAGCAATCTGAAACAGCTCCGCCCCGCGAATGCCATCGGCCACCGTACTTCCATCAACGGCGTTACGCCGAGCTACACGGAGACAGCGATAGCGCCCCAGGACGGACGACGGATCCGTGAAGGACGCGTCGTTGCTGACGCGATTGGACATCCGGTATCGGATACCTACCGCCTGTTGCGTACCCAGGTTCTGCAGCGGATGCGCGCAAATGGCATGACGACGCTGGCGATCACGAGCCCGGAAAGTGGCGCCGGCGTAACAACAACCGCTGCCAACCTGGCCTTAGCTATCGCGCTCGATGTCAATCAGACAGTCCTTCTGGTCGATTTGAATCTGCGCGATCCCGGGGTGCACCGAGAATTCCATCTGACCCCTCAAGCCGGAATCGACGACTATCTACGCGGTGACGTAGAACTCAGGGATTGTCTGATCTGTCCGGGTGTCCCGCGCCTGGTTATTCTGCCAGCCCGCTTGCCGAACGGCGAAGCCGCCGAAGTGCTCAGTTCCCCTCGCATGGCGGCGCTCGCACGGGAGTTGCATAGTCGCTACCCGGACCGCATCATCATTTACGACATGCCGTCACTGATTCCATCAGGTGACACGCTTGGGTTCCTCCCAAATGTCGAGGCCGTTCTCCTCGTCGCGCGCAGTGGCAGGACCACTAAATCCGAGATCGAGAAATCCGCCAGCCTCCTCGGCGCAAAGCCGATTGTGGGAACATTGCTGAATGCGCGTTGAACTGATCGATAGCCAGCGGGCAGAATTCTGCCGGCGAAAGGGTAGCTGCGATGTATGAAGAGTTCTTCGGCCTGAATGAGAAGCCCTTCTCGCTTTTGCCAGATCCGGACTTTCTCTTCCTCAGCAGCAAGCATTCCATTGCCCTCAGCATGCTGGAGTATAGCTTGGCGGGGCAGGCAGGTTTCTGCGCAATTACCGGGGAAATTGGTTCTGGCAAGACAACATTGATTCGCACCTTGCTGCGGCGAATGGACCGTGGCGTCCGGCTCGGGCTTATTTCCAATACGCACAGTTCGTTGAGTGGCATCACGGCCTGGGCTTTGTCAGCTTTTGGCCACAATCCGAAAGGTAAGTCGAGCGCGGAAATTCACCAGGAACTGATGCTGTTGCTGATCGATGAATATGGCGCCGGCAAAAGGTCCGTGCTGATTGTCGATGAAGCGCAGAACCTGACGATGGATGCGCTGGAGGAGTTACGGCTGCTCTCGAACATCAACGCGGATAAGGATTTGCTACTGCAGATCATTCTCGTCGGCCAGCCGGAGCTCCTTGAAAAGCTCCGCAGTCCGGAATTGTACCAATTCGCACAGCGGATCAGTGTCTCCTACCATTTGGCCCCGCTTAGTTGCGCTGAAGCATTGCACTACATCACGCATCGGCTGCGCGTTGCAGGCGCGACCGCGCCAATTTTCAACGACATGGCTGTCGGTGGCATCCAATACTTCTCCGGCGGCGTCCCGCGCCTCATCAACTCAATCTGCGACATGGCCATGGTCTATGCCTATGCAGATCAACGGAGCGAAATCGACCTTGATCACGTATTCCGGGTCGTCGGGGATCGCATGGCGAACGGAGTCGCCGTCTTTGCCGGTATTGGCGGACCGGAGGATCCGACGGTGGTCAAGGAGATTACCGCCCTGATTCGCATTGCTGCCGAAGCGCGATCCAGCTTGCCGCCGGTTCCTTTGCCAGCGCTCCCACCAGAGCGGGTGGAGGCATCCCGCGCAACGCGCCCCCTGGCAGCGGCTGCCAATGACATCAGCGAAGATTACAGGAGAATTGCGCTGCCGGATGATATTCGTCGGTCCTGGTTCCGGCGCACCTTCCTACGGACGAACTAGTGCAATGCGGCCCCAGGAGCAAATCGAGGCAAATGGCGGTGGCGTTAGTCCTCGCAATACCGCGCGGAGAACAAAGATCATTGTCATCAGCATGCCAAATGCATTGGATCGACGGACACGATTCACTGAACGAGCTGAAGGCGGCGCTGTTCCTTGGGAGTTTTTTCAAGCCCATTCCGAACTGCATGCTTCGCTTACCTATGACGAGACAGAAGCTCTTCTATCCCACGGGCGGCTTTTACGGCCGGGAGAGCTCGGTTGCTATTCAAGCCACTATGCAGCCTGGGGCCAATTGCTTGCAGACGATGTCGATCAGTATGTGATTCTGGAAGATGACGTCATCGTGGACTGGGAATATCTGAGGAAAATCATCGAGAGTGATCTGACCAGCCTGAAGATCGACTATTTGCGGCTCTATTATAAATTCCCCGTCAGGCAAATCGTTGTCGTGAATGGATTTATCGATCGATCAAAATCTTTGGTCGAGTTGGCTGACCACGCCTACGGGACGCAAGGCTACCTCATTACAAAAGCGGCGGCATCGAAATTGCTGGCGCATTGCCGCATCGTCCGGCGACCCATCGACGATGAAATGGATCGAACCTGGGCGCATGGCGTGCGCAATCTTTGCGTATTCCCCTTTCCACTCATTGAGGAATCTGGAGCTTCGACGATCGGAGTCAGTCGCTTCGAACGCACCGTGCTTCCCGCCCGTCTCAGGTTGCGGCGGCGTATCCGTCGCTTCGTGGAAAGAATGCGCCTCAGAAAGGCCAAAGCACTCCTGCGGCTACGGCATGCGCTCGCACATTGACGATCATCGAAATGCCGAGCCAAGTCGGACTGGCGATGCCAAGCGAAATGGGCCGCCTATAGTGGGAGCCGAGAATGACAATCAAGGCTCATACGACAGCGAGCTGCGGCGCAAGACACGGGTGTCGATTCTGTGGGTTGCGGTGCGACTGGCGTCGAACCAGCTGTTCGCCTTCATCGTTTTTGTCGTTCTCGCGCGTATTCTGTCGCCGCACGATATCGGTACCTTTGCCATTGTGACGCTGTTCTCCGAATTTGGCCGAATTCTCGCCAACGGTGGACTTGTGAACTACATCGCACGGACCCGAACGCTTTCACCCGAGCTGCTCGATACGATATACTGGGCAAACATGGCCCTTGCCTGCGTCACCGCGGCGACCGTCATTCTGTTGGCTAACCCCGTTCTTGCTGCCTTAGGCCAACCATACGCCGCGCACCCGCTCATGGTTGTTGCGGCCCTCTTGCCTATCGTTGCCGCCGGCGCCTCGCACGCGGCGCTCTGCATGCGTCAGTTCAGCCACAAATCCCTGGCGATCCGTACCGCCATCAGCGGGACGTGCGGCGGCGGGGCGGCGATTGTGGCGGCCTATTTCGGATGGGGCATCTGGAGCCTGGTGGTGCAGCGCGTGGTGACCGAGATCCTCAATACCTTTGTGTCCTGGCAGGCCTATCGCTGGACCCCTGGCCGCAAATTCGACCTTGAGAAATTGAAGGAGGTCTGGGGCTTTGGCGCCAACATGGCCTTTGCCCAGGTCATTTTTCTATTCCTGGTGCGAATCCAGGATCTCATCATTGGTGCCACCATCGGTGCAGCCGCTGTGGGCATCTATCGTACCGCTTGGCGCATGACCGAACTTGTGACCAACGGCGCGATCCAGCCGTTTACCACGGTGGCCATCCAGACCTTCTCACGCTTGCAAGACAACCACGCGGATTTGGTAAAGGCATACCGCAGCATGATTTTGGCGAGCTCCATGGTGTCGTTTCCGGCTCTGGTCGGGTTCGGTGTCATTGCACCGGATGCCGTTCCGGTCATCTACGGCTCTCAGTGGGTGGAAGCCGGCGCGTTGGCTCAGATATTTGCATTGATGGTTGTTCCGTTTACGCTGAACTATTTCGCCTCGCCGATGCTGAGCGCTGTTGGGCGGGGGGCTGACATGCGAACCTTGTCGATCCTACAGCTTAGCCTCACCTTGGGCATGACCTGGATCGCCGCTCCCTATGGCATCGTCGCCGTGGCTTGCGCCTATGTGGCGCGGGCCTATCTTACCTTTCCTATCAATCTCTGGCTCTTGAAGAAGCGCGCTGGCATTGCCTACGCTGAGACAGTGCGGGCCAGTATGCCGCCCTTTCTCGCATCCTGTCTGATGGGAGCCGGGGTGTGGGTATTCATGCATTTTGCGCGTGCGCATTTTTCCAGTCCCCTGCAACTCGTGCTCGTCGCGGTCGTTTTCGGGTTTGTGCTCTATGCAAGCCTGTTGCCGGCAATTTCAGCAGATGCACGCCGAATGCTTATGCGTCGATTTGCCAAGCGCAGGTCAGGCGGCGGGGGCGATCAATGAAAGGAAATGACATGGAAGAGCCAATCGGCAACATGGAGTTGATCCGCAAGTTGCAGGCTCGCATCGACGAAGTCTTGCGTCCCCTGATTCCGGCCGGTCAGGTCGCTGTGGTGGATTTTCCCGACTATGCGAATGTGGGTGATTCAGCCATCTGGCTTGGGCAGATCGAATTTCTGCGCTCCCGTTTGGGGGTGGCACCATCCCATTGCAGTTCGATGAAGAGCTACGCAGCGGAGAAGTTGCGGGCTGAGGCACCCAATGGGCCAATACTCATTAATGGGGGCGGCAATTTCGGGACTCTCTGGCGCCATCATCACGCCTTTTTCCTGCGTCTGCTGCAAGATCATCCGGGTCGGCCGATAGTGCAATTGCCCCAGTCCATTTTCTTCGACCCACCGGAATCGGCCGATGAAACGGCGCGCGCGATTGCGCGACATGGCGCTTTCACTTTGGTGGTGAGGGATCAAAGATCCCTGGCCTTTGCCCGGGAGAAGTTCGATTGCCCGACCTATTTCTGCCCGGATATGGCCTTCTTCATCGGCGCTACTGAACCCACCAAGGCGCGGAAGAACTTTCTCTGCCTGATGCGGTCGGACAAGGAGAAGGTGGCTGGCCCTGACTTGCCCGCGATACCAGAGGGCAGCGAGGTGACGGATTGGCTTGTTGAATCACGTGGATCCCTGCGTCTTGCTCGCTGGACGGGGCGGCTGGACGGCATGTTGCACGGTGTCAACGCGACCGTGTCTGCGTTCAATGCGCTGGCCCGGAATCGTTTCCGGCGGGGTGTCGATATCCTGTCGCGCGGGCGCGTGATCATAACGGACCGGCTGCACGCGCATATCATGGCGACATTGCTTGATATCCCACATGTGGCTCTCGACAATTCATATGGAAAACTCGGCGGCTTTATCGATGCCTGGACGAGCGATTACGTGGGGTTGCGCCGCGCAGCGACCGTCGAGGATGCGCTGACGGAGGGGCGAGCGCTGCTTGCGACCATGGCGCAAAGTGCAGCGCGCTAAAGCGGTCAATTGCTGGTGAAGGGCCAGGGACAATGAAAAGTAGCCGAGTGGACGTAACGCTGTCGCGGCGCCACGTCATTTTCATCATCAACTCCTTGGCCGGCGGTGGCGCGGAACGGGTCATGAGCACATTGCTGCGCGCATCCGAAGACGAACGGCGGCAATCGGATATCACGCTTGTCCTGCTGGATCGTGAACCGGCAGCGTATGAGGTGCCCGGCTGGATCAATGTCGCACAGCTGGACTGCCGTGGCAGCCTCTGGCGCAGTGTCATTCAGCTCTTTCACTTGCTCCGCGAGATCGAGCCGGATGTTGTGTTGAGTTTCCTTACCCGGTCCAATATTGCCGCCGTGATCGCCTGTCGGGCGCTGAGTATTCCGGTGTTGATCAGTGAGCGCGTCAATACCAGCAGCCATCTGGGAAAGGGCGTCGGTGCACAAGTGGCGCGACTGCTGGTGCGCTATTGCTACCCGCTAGCGCGCCGCATTGTCGCTGTATCTCCGGGTGTGGCAGATGATCTCGCCAGCTCGTTCGGAGTAGCCCGCGAGAAGCTGGTCGTGATCGCCAATCCGATTGATCTCGACAACATTCGCGGACAGGGTAGAGCAACTCCTAGCATCGTACCCGAGCGTCCCTACATATTTGCGATGGGTCGTCTCGTGCGGAACAAGAATTTTTCCATGCTGATAGAGGCCTATGCACGCGCTGGCATGAGCGAAGATCTGCTGATTCTGGGTGAAGGGCCCGAACGCAGCAATCTATTGGCTTTGGTCGAGCGGTTGGGATTGCAGGGCAGGGTGCACATGCCGGGTTTCTGTGCCAATCCGTTTGCAGTATTGCAGCATGCAGAACTATTTGTCCTGCCATCCAGTGCCGAGGGGTTCCCCAATAGCCTGCTTGAGGCCATGGCACTCGGTGTTCCTGTCTTGTCGACCAATTGTCTGTCGGGGCCTGCAGAAGTGCTTGCGGAAAAGGCGCGGGAAGAAATTCCGGAGGGCGTAACGGATGCGGCACATGGCATCCTTGTGACGACAGACCATGTCGAGCATATGGCCGACGGCCTGCGGGCGATGTCGGATGCCAACCGGCGCCGCTGCTACGCGGAAAAGGCCGCCAAGCGTGCCGGGGATTTCAGCGTTGCACGCGCAAAGAACGCCTATTGGAATGTCATAAACGCAGCATTGCGCCCGACGGGAAGTGCAGCGGCCTCCGCCGTCAGCGCTCAGTAGCCGTCCCAGGCCCAGGTTGGCAGTTCATAGCGCAGCGTGAGAAATACCGAGTTGGACATCGCTGACTCATTGTTTTCATCATAGAGTTTGTAGCGGTAACGGTATTCCGCAACCAGGCTGACCTGGTCCGTTAGGGCCCAGGCCAATGAGGGGCGTATGGCAGCGTAGCGCGACTCATCCTCGTCCGTCCGACCACTGCTTTCGAGCCCGGCATAGTCATAGGTGTCAACATAGTCGAGGTTGAAGGCAAAGGTGGTGAGTGGCGTCAACTTGTGGCTGAGCCCGAGTGTCGCGCGATTGCGGGTGGTCTGTTCGCCGTCACTTGAAGGTTCCGAATCGTGGGACAGGGATATATGCCCGGATGTCCGCTCATTCAGTTCATACTTTGCGTTGAATTTAAGCCTGTAGCCGAGGCCACCGTCGCCATCATCTTCGGTCGAATCCGGCCCACTACCATTCTCGATGCTGTATCCGAGGCCGGCCGCGCCGGTGATTGTCAGGCGCTCCGATGGCGTATATCCATAACCGATCAGGCCACTCACCGTATCAGTGGTGGCGTCGCCCAATTCGTCCGGCACAAAGCGGAAATAGGAAATATTGGCCGTAACCTGATCGATTTCGCTTAAGCGATGCCGATAGTCGAGCGTACCGCCAAAATATTGATAGTCGGTCTTTTCAGAACTGTCATAGGTGACGGAACTATAGCTCCCGCCCAGCTTCATTTCGTCGACCGGAGACAGCAGATAGGTCCAATTCGGCCGTACTTCCCAGAAGGTAATGCCGATCTTCTTGTCGATGAACCGGTCGGTCTCTTCCTGTTCCGATTTGAGGGTCGTGTCGCGGATGAAGCTGCTATTAAGCCCCAGCGTACTCCGCTCCGTAACGGCTTTCTTGATGTTCAGCCGGATGCTTTGATCTTGAGAATTGAACTCTGAATGATCGAGATATTCGGTGAAATCGAAGCGGCCGCCAAGCGAAACGTCGAGCGTTGGCGACTGCCGCGTCAGTCTAAGCGCCGGCGTTGTGACGGAGCCGACTGTTTCAATTTCGTTGTCCCGCCCGAGCAACAGGTTGTCACTGTAGAGAAATTGCTGCGACAAGCTAGTGTCGAGCTTCCATTCCTGGGCCTGGGCAATGTCGCAGAGCCATGGCGACAATAGAAGAAATGCACTTGTGAGGGCCGGGCGTGGCATCTTCCACCGGCTTGTCGTGCGGCATGCCATCCCCACTAGAAGCCAAATCCGGCTTGCGGTACGACCACCACGTCGCCGCCTCGCAACAGGATGTTGCTTTCCAGGTTTTCGCCATCTTCGAGGGCCGAATAGTCAAACAGGATAGCTGATTGCTTCCCTGCAGCGTCGCGGCGCAGGATCTTGATGTCGTCCTTGCCAGCGAATGGCGTGAGGCCTCCGGCAAGGCTCAGTGCCTGCATGACGTCTAGCCGCGTGTCGAAGGCGAAGGTGCCGGGCTGCTTGACCTGGCCGATGACCGAGATGGAATTACCGATCGCCTTCAACATCGAAACGGTCACTTCGCTGTCGGTAAGATTGGGGAAAAACTGACTCTGGCGCAGGCTATCAGCGATTTTGGCCTGCAGCTCGCGCAAGGTAAGGTCGAGAGCATTGATGTTGCCGGCCAAGGGGAACGATAGCCAGCCATCCGGCTGGACGACGACGTCCTGATTCAAGTTTTGCTCGCCATAAACCGAGATGTGTAGTTGATCGCCGCCATTGATCCGATAGGCGGCGTCTTCGGCCACCGCTGAGCCAGTTACGGCAGCGAGGGAAATGAAAAGGGCGAAAAAGGGCAGCGCGATATGACGCAGCATCGACAACCTCTCAACGGATGTTGGTGCCCAACCGGGCGTATGTTGGCATGTCTTCCGGCGCCGCTCAAACAGGTGCATCACCAATTGTAGATCGAGGTCCCAAAGGTTAAAGGCGCGGGCTAATCGAATCGAGCGACACCGGAGCCACAATGAAAGTCGCGGACCCACATTCATGGCCTTTGGAGGCTGTTAAAGGTTGAGACATTTTGGGGATGTTTATGATCAGGGCTTATCCTTCTCGCCGCGGGAACGAAAGAACCTCAGCTGCGTTTGTGCTGGGTTTGCGTGATCGTGCCCATTGAGTCGACAGTCATGCGCAAAAACTGATCATCGTGCGGGTTGTGCTTCCAAGTAACTGTGCGTTTCCTGAAAATATTGCGGCAGAGTATTTCTCTAGCTGCGATTTTCTCTCAGGCTTGTAACACCCATTTCCATCGCCATCGAGCATCATCGCGGCCAAGTTGAATTCGAGTGCGACGGGTATTTGACACTTTGCTCACCTTCAACGCTGCGACAGCATCTGCTTGCATCTGCGATGAAGCGTCGGGCCATACCATGGGAGCTGTTGCATGGCTCCAGTCATCTTCAATGACCGACTGCAAATTGTGATGAAAAATACAAAAAAAAGAGCACCGGTTACAGCTTCACTGGGAAAGGGATCAGCCGTTCAGGGGAGAATGACAGGTGTCGCCATGCTACAACTGCACATTGCTCCGAACTTGCGTTCGAACCAGGCCATCGCTGCGCCCGCCAATGACGTGCGAGGCAACGGATTCAGCTCAGTCCGCTTAATTCCGCGCGATCCAAAGCTCGGCGGCGTCCTTCTGGCGATTTGTGATATTTCTGTGTTTTTCGCGACTATGGTCGCTATTACAGGCGCGTTACTGTCCGTCGGCACGGACATACTGCAAACGAACCTGCCACATTTCTTCGTGACCTCCGCCCTGAGCTTCTTTCTGGCACACGCCTTTGCTCAGTCTTACAAGGCGGAAAGCTTATCGCGTATTTCGAAGATCTCGCGGACGGAGTTCATTCTGAAACCGGCCATGTTAACCGGGGTTGCCGCCGCCATTGCCTTTGGTCTCGAGACGCTTCTTGGGCGCAGCATACCGCTCAATGAAACGCGCTTGCTTCTCGGTCAAATCCCGCTCGAGGTGCATTTCGCCCTGTTTGCAGCGCTCGCGGTTGCCTTGGAAAGGGGTGCTGCCTATGCCTTGCTCAGTCGTCTGCAGGCCGCCGGTTATCTGGCCACCAATATCGTCTTGTTCGGTGCAGATGCCATCGGCCAGCGCCTGATGCGGGTGGTTCGCGACGACTATGCCGATTCGGTCCAGGTGCGCGGCATTTTCGACGACCGCCTGCAGCGGGTGCCATTGGACCTGCATGGCATCCCCGTACGCGGTGGTATCGATCAATTGGTCGATCTGGTGCAGAACACGCCCACGATCGACAAGGTGCTGGTTGCCCTGCCGATGGGTGCTGAAGATCGCATTCTTCACCTGCTGGCACGGCTGCGACATCTGCCGGTCGATGTGGCCCTGGTGCCGGAATTCATCGGTGTCCGGGTCGACAAGCAGGTGATCCGGGACGCGCACCCGCCTTTTCTGAACCTCAGTCGCAGGCCCCAATCCGGGCTCGACCGAGTGGTGAAGCGCAGCTTCGACATGGTGGCTGCCGCCGCGGCCTTGATAGTCCTGTCGCCGCTGCTGCTGACCTCGGCGCTGGCGATCAAAGTCAGTAGTCCCGGCCCCGTCTTCTTCCGGCAGCCGCGCATGGGCTTCAACAATCGGAAGTTCAACGTATTGAAGTTCCGCTCGATGTATAGCGACTGTGCCGATCTTGAGGCACGCCAGCAAACCCGGCGCGACGATGCCCGCATCACGCGCGTGGGCGCCCTGCTGCGCAAGACCAGCATTGACGAATTGCCGCAGCTGATCAACGTGCTTAAGGGCGATATGTCACTGGTCGGCCCTCGGCCCCATGCTTTGGGTATGCAGGTCGGCAACCGCCTGTGTGACGAGATCGTGCGTGAATATGCCGTGCGGCACCGCATGAAGCCCGGTATCACTGGCTGGGCGCAGGTGCACGGCCTGCGCGGCGCGGTCGATGTGCCGGAAGTGCTTGAGGCACGCGTGCATCACGATATTTTCTACATCGACAATTGGTCCTTTATCTTTGACCTGCGCATTCTGCTGATGACGGTCATCGAGCTGGTCAGGCCGCGGAACGCCTTCTGATCCCTTTTCAATGGTGTCGAGCTTGTTCCGGCCGGGAATGGCGGAGGCAGGGGGCTGGCTCGGCTGTCGTCAAATTGCCTCTCCTCCGCTGCAATAATCTTCCGGGTGCCCGCAATCTTGCCACTTTTCCCCGAGAACCTGCTCCCGCGCATGTCGCGCATAAGAGAAAGTTGAGGAGCTATCGTGAGCACATTGTCTGCTGCCCTTGCCCTGCGGCCGGGGCCTTCCATCGAGCGACTTGCCACCATGGGCGGTGGCATCGCCGGGACCTTTCACGTCGCTATCATCATGGACGGTAATGGCCGCTGGGCCCGGCATCGCGGCCTGCCGCGCACCATGGGGCACTATTTCGGCGCGGAGGCGGCGCGGCGCATCGTGCGCGCGGCGGCGGGGGCGGGGGTCACCCATCTCACCCTGTTCGGCTTCTCGTCCGAGAATTGGCGCCGGCCGAAGGTGGAAGTCGACTATTTGATGGGCCTGCTGCGCGGATACCTGCGCAAGGATGTCGCCGGCCTGCATGAGAATAACGTGCGCCTCAGCGTCATTGGCACGCGGGAGGAGCTTGCGCCCGACATCGTCCGCCTGATGGAACAGGCGGAGGCGCTGACAGCGCGGAACACCGGTCTATACCTCACCATCGCCCTCAATTACGGCGGCCGGGCCGACATCGCCGCAGCCGCCCGCCATCTGGCGCAGGAAGCTGCCGCCGGCCGGCTCGACCCGGCGGCAATCGACGAGGCGACCGTGGCCGGTGCGCTGCCAAGCGCCCATCTTCCCGATCCCGACCTCCTGATCCGCACCAGCGGAGAGCAGCGGATCAGCAATTTCCTGTTGTGGCAGATGGCCTATGCGGAAATGCTCTTCGTCGACCGATATTGGCCGGATTTCACGGCCGAGGATCTTGCCGTGGCTCTGGCCGCGTTCAAAAGGCGGGATCGCCGCTTCGGCGGCAATGTGTGAATATGATATATGCAGAACGGGCCGGCGCGGATTGCCGACTCCTCAGGACAGGGTGAATAAATGAAGATTGCCGTCATTGGCACGGGCTATGTGGGTCTCGTCTCCGGCGCCTGCTTTTCGGAATTCGGCTTCGACGTGGTCTGCGTCGACCAGGATGCGGGCAAGATCGAGCAACTCAAGGCGGGCAAGATCCCGATCTACGAGCCCGAACTCGACACGCTGGTGAAGAACAATGTCGATCGAGGCCGGCTGTCCTTCACCACGAACCTCCCTGAAGCCATGGTCGGGGCGGCCGCGGTTTTCATCGCCGTCGGTACGCCGAGCCGGCGCGGCGACGGCCATGCCGATCTCACCTATGTCTATGCCGCAGCCGAGACCATCGCTAAAGAGATCAAGGATTACACGGTCATCGTCACCAAATCGACCGTGCCGGTGGGCACCGGCCGCAAGGTGGCGGAGATCATCCGCAAGACCAATCCGGCGGCGAAGTTTGACATGGCATCCAACCCGGAATTCCTGCGCGAAGGGTCGGCCATCAACGACTTCATGCGCCCCGATCGGGTCGTCATCGGCTGCGAGACCGATGCTGCCCGCGCGGTGATGCGCCAGCTTTATCGCCCGCTCTTCCTCATTGAGACGCCGATCCTCTTCACCAGCCTGGAAACGGCCGAACTCATCAAATACGCCGCCAACTCCTTCCTGGCCCTCAAGATATCCTTCATCAACCAGATATCGGACCTATGCGACCTGCTCGGCGCCAACGTGACCGATGTCTCGCGAGGGATAGGGCTCGATGGCCGCATCGGTTCCAAGTTCCTGCATCCGGGCCCCGGCTATGGCGGCTCATGCTTCCCCAAGGATACCTTGGCGCTGATGAAGACGGCGCGCGACGTGCATTCGCCGCTGTCCCTGGTTGAGGCGACGGTCAGCTACAATGACGCGCGCAAACTGCAGATGGTGGACCGTATCGCTGCTGCCCTGGGCGGTTCGGTTGTCGGCAAGACCATCTCGATCCTCGGCCTTACCTTCAAACCGAATACCGACGACATGCGCGATTCGCCCAGTCTCGTCATCATCCCCGAACTGATCGCCCGCGGCGCCAAGATCCGGGCCCACGACCCGGTCGGCATCGAGGAGGCGCGCAAGCATATGCCCGATATCGACTATCGGCAGGATGCTTATGACACGATGAGCGGCGCTGACGCCGTCGTCATTCTCACCGAATGGAACAGCTATCGCGCCCTCGACCTGGGGCGCGTCAAGACCTTGATGAAGGCGCCTGTGCTGGTCGATCTGCGCAACATCTATCGGCCGGACGAAATGGCGGCCTTCGGCTTCAACTACAGCAGCCTTGGCCGCCCGCGGGCACTTTGACCGACAAGGACGGAAAGCTGGCAAGGAGCGAAAGGATTTGGAGACAGTGAAAGTCCTGGTTACCGGCGGCGCCGGCTATATCGGCAGCCACACCTGCCTAGCACTTTCGACCATGGGTTTTGAGCCCGTGACGCTCGACAGTCTCGTCACCGGCCATGCCTGGGCGGTGCAATGGGGCAAGTTTGAAAAGGGCGATGTACGCGACCAGGATTTCGTCTCGGCGCTTCTCGACAAGCACGAGATTGAAGCTGTCCTCCACTTCGCGGCCCTGTCGCTGGTGGCGCAATCGGTGGTCGAGCCGCTGCGCTATTACGACAACAATGTCTCCGGCACGCTGGCTCTGCTCGCTGCAATGAAGCGCAGCGGTGTCCGCAAGTTGGTTTTCTCCAGCACTTGTGCCGTCTATGGCGTGCCGCCCGGATTGCCGATCCGGGAGGATATGCCGACGGCGCCGATCAATCCCTATGGCCGCACCAAGCTTGCCGCTGAAAATGCGATCATGGATGCGGCCCAGGCGGGTAGCCTTGACGCCGTCATCCTGCGCTATTTCAACGCTGCCGGGGCCGATGCCGAATTGCGCATCGGCGAGGCGCATGTGCATGAAAGCCATCTCATCCCGCTTGCCATCCACGCCGCCCGGCTGAAGGGCGAGCCGCTCAAAGTGTTCGGCACCGACTACGATACGCCCGACGGCACCTGCCTGCGCGATTATGTGCATGTGAGCGACCTCGCCGATGCCCATGTGGCGGCGCTCAATTTCATCATGGGGCATGCGCGTGGCCACCGATTTAACCTCGGCACCGGGAAGCCTGCTTCCGTGCGCGAGGTGCTGAAGGCCGTGGAGGCTGCCACGGGACATCCGGTCCCCTATAGCGAAGCGCCGCGACGGGACGGCGATCCGATGGCGCTCTATGCCGCCAACGACCTCGCCAGAGACCGGTTGGGCTGGCAGCCACGCCACCTGGACATCGTTGAGATCGTGAAGAGTGCCGTCGACTGGGATGCCAAATACGTGGATGGCCTGGCGGAATCGGCCTAGATGAGTGGCTGGCAACGCATATTATGCTTCGGCGCATGGCTGCTGGCCATCGCTGCCGTCATAGCAGGCTCTCTCTCGCCTGATCTGCGACCGCCATCGGGTGGCGTGATCGATAAATGCCAGCATGTCGGTGCCTATCTCGTGCTGTCGGGCCTGGCCATGACCGCTTTCGTCGGCCAGCGGCGCCGTGTCCTTGCGCTGGTGTTCCTCTTTCTGCTGGGCGGTGCCATCGAACTCGCCCAGGGCTATTTCGGCGGCCGCGAAGCGTCCGCTTTCGACCAACTGGCCAACAGCCTGGGTATCCTCCTGGGTGCGGTTGCCTTTACCTGGACCATCCGGCTGCGGCGCAGCGCTTTCTGAACCGCGATTGGCTATTGAAGTCTGCCCCCCACATCTAGGATGATCACCCCGCCGCGCCGGGATACGGTCGCTGGCCCAATCGCTCCTGGCCAACGGGGCGCACGTACCGGGGGAAATCATGCTGACCGACAGTTTCGAGGTGTTTGACGATCGTTTCCGTCGCTATGCCGGTGGCAATGTGCGTCTGGAAAAACTGTTCACCGGCTGCCGCTGGGCGGAAGGGCCGGCCTATTTCGCGGCCGGCCGCTACCTGATCTGGTCGGACATCCCCACCGACCGTATCATGCGCTGGGACGAAACCGACGGTTCGGTTTCGGTTTTCCGCAGTCCTGCCTATCACACCAACGGCCATACCGTGGACCGTGAAGGACGCCTGGTTTCCTGCGAACATCGCGGCCGCTGCGTGTCCCGCACGGAACATGACGGCTCGCGCACGGTTCTGGTTTCGCATTATCAGGGGAAACGCCTCAATTCCCCCAACGATCTGGTGGTGAAGTCCGACGGGACCATCTGGTTCACCGATCCCAGCTACGGCATCGACAGCGAATATGAGGGCGACGCCGCCCCATCCGAGATCGGCGCCTGCCACGTTTACCGCTATGATCCGGCGACCCAGGGCCTGACGGCGGTTGCAACGGATTTCGAGAAGCCGAACGGCCTGGCCTTTTCGCCTGACGAAAGCCTTCTCTACGTGGCGGATACGGGTGCCACCCATGTGCCCAACGGACCGCGCCATATCCGTCGCTTCAGCGTCTCTGGCGACGGCAAATCGCTCAGCGGCGGCGAGAAGTTCGCCGAGTGCCAGGTGGGGCTCTTCGACGGATTCCGCATCGACGTGCACGGCAACATCTGGACCAGCACCGGTGCCGGCGTCGATTGCTATGCACCCGATGGCACCTTGATCGGCCGCGTACGCGTGCCGGAAGTGGTCGCCAATGTCTGTTTCGGCGGTCCCAAGCGCAACCGCCTCTTCATCTGCGGCACGACTTCCCTCTATTCGATCTACGTCAACACGCAAGGCGCCCTTCGCCCCTAGCGCTGAGGCGAGAGCCGCCACGAGCTTTCCGAGCCGCGGGCCGAGATCTTCTCGCTCGCTATCAGTTGATCGCGGCCGATAGACAAGCGCGGCCGGCCCCGGCCGGCTATGCAACGTTTGTCTTACAAATGATCAGTAGACTCATGAAACCTCCCCGTATTAGCCTCTCTGTGGGAAATTTCCCGGGGGATGGGGCGGTCCGCCGGCGGTCAAAGTCGGCTGGCGCCCATATTTGATGGCGTCTTGGGATGAATATCCGCTCAGTCTTTGCGCGTTTGGATCAAGAAAAGATCGTCTTGGCGATCGCCGCAATCGTCTTTGTCGTGGCGGCCGTGGCTTTGCCGGGCTTCTTCACCACGGCAAACCTGGTCTCAATCGTCCGCAGCGTCTCGGTCCTCGGCATCCTGGCGGTTGGCATGGCCATCGTCATTATCGGCCGGGGCATCGATCTGTCGGCTGTCGCCATCATGGCCATGTCGGTCGCCTGGTATCTGCAGATGCTGGGTGACGGCACGCCAAGCCATATTGCGCTTCTTGTCGCGCTCGGTGCTGTCCTGCTGATCGGCCTCGCCAACGGCTTCCTGGTTGCCTATGCCGACGTCCCGCCGATTTTTGTCACCTTGGCCAGCGGCGCCTTCGTTTTCGGCTTCGTGCGGTCGCAGCTCATCACCCAGGATGCCGTGCCGGTGCCGCCGCAGCATTGGATCGAAATCCTCGGTCGCTCGCGCTGGCTCGGCATTCCGATCGAGGTCTTCCTCTTTTCGGCGATCGTCTTCCTCGCCTATCTCTTCCTGCGTTTCACCAAATGGGGGCGCTACGTCTATTTCGCCGGCGACAATCCGATGGCGGCCCGCAATCTCGGCATCCCTGTGCGGCCGATGATTCTGCTGCGCTACGTTCTTTCGGCCATCATCGCCTTCACGGCGGGCATTCTCACGGCTTCCAGTCTGCTGTCGATCAATACTCGTGTCGTCAATTCGACCCTGCTCTATGACATCGTCCTCGTGGCCGTCATCGGTGGGATCGGCCTTTCCGGCGGCAAGGGCGGCATGCGCAATGTCATCGTCGGCGCCTTGCTGATCGGCATCATGCTGAATGCCATGACCATTCTCGACATCTCCAATCTCTATCAGAACCTCATCAAATCGACGATTCTGCTTGTGGCGATCATCATCGATGGTGTGCTCAACCCCCGCGATGAGCAGACGGCGCAGCAGGGCGATATCTGAAGAAACTTGAACCAACCGACAGACAGGAAAGGTGCCAAATGATCAGCTTCAAGAAGACTCTCATCGCCGCGACGGCGTTGATGACCATCGCCTTCGGCAGCGTTGCCGTGGCCCAGGAAGATCCGGGCCCCGCAGCCTATGCCGCGGCGCTTAAGGACAAGCGCGTGGTCATGGTGCCGATGGCCATGGGCTTCGATCTGGCCCAGGGCTGGGCGGCCTATCTCAAGAAGGAAGTCGAAGCTTTCGGCGGTGTGTTCGAGACCCGTGACCCCAATTGGAGCATCGAAGCTGGCGCCCAGGCGATCACCGAGGCCATCTCCTCCGATCCCAAGCCGAATGTGCTGGTAGTTCATTCACCCGACCTCAACTCCTACGCCAAGCTGTTCAAGAAGGCGCAGAAGGAAGGTATCTACGTCGTTGCCATCGACAACCCGGTCAACTATCCGGTCGATGCCTTCATCGGCTCGGATTGGGATCGTCTTGGCCAACTTGAGGCCGAGGCAGCGATCAAGGCCTGCGGCGAAAACTCGTCGAAGCAGATCGGTCTGGTCCAGGGCGACCAGGTCAATGCGTCGAGCCTCTATCAATATGCCGGCATCATGAAGGTGTTGGAGAAGAACCCCGACTTCAAGGTGGTGGCCAAGCCCGATTCCAATTGGGATGCGACCACGGCGCGCAACGTCACCACGACCATGCTGCAGCAATTCCCGGATATCTGCGCCATCATCGACTTCTGGGATGGCGACGCGACAGGCACGGCTGCCGCGATCCGCGAAGCCGGCAAGCAGGACAAGATCGCCCTGGTAACGACCGGCGGCGGTGAAAAGGTCGATTGCGATGCGCTGGAGAACGGTACCTTCACCGCGGTCGTGATGACCGAACTCCACAACCAGTCGCGCGACATCAACGCGATCCTCAAATACCTGCTGCAGAGCGGGCAGGCTCCTGGTTCCGCGTCGACCTATATCTATACTTTGGAAAAGGCGACCACCAAAGCCGACCTCAAGCCGGCCACCTGCTGGGATCTGAAAGCCCTGCAAGCCGGTCAATAAGCGGCCACCTTGGGGCAACGCGGCCGGCCTTCATGCCGGCCGCGTTGTCGCATCAATTCCGGGAATATCCATGTCGTTACGGGAAACGCTGCAGCGCTGGCGCTACAATTTTATCCCCGATCATCTGATTGGCGAGATTCTGACCAAACGCTGGACCGACAGCGCCATCCCCTTTCTGGCCCTTGTCGTCACGGTAGCCGCATTCGGTACCGCCATATCCGGCTTCTTCAAACCCGCCTCCTTGAGCGATTCCACGCGGCAGCTCGGCGAATTCTCCATCGTCGTGACGGGCCTTACCATCGTCATGCTGGGTGGCGGCATCGACCTCTCGGTGGGATCGATCTTCGCCCTTGCCGCGTTTTCTGCGGTCTCATCGTTGTTCATTTTCGATCTGCCGGTCTGGGTCGCTCTCCTGGCGGCAATCGCAGTTGGTGGCGCCTTCGGTGCGCTCAACGGTTTCCTCATCGGCTATGTGCGCCTGCGCGCCTTTCTCACAACCCTGGTCACCTTCATCATCGGTCGTGCCGTCTACGATATTCTGGTGGTCAATTTCGCATCCAAGGTTCAGCTCTCCGACGTCACCTCGGATCTCTGGGATTTCATTGGCGATGGTACCGTGTTCGGTGTCGCCATCAGCGTCATCGTGGCACTTGTCATTGCCGTCATTGCGCACATCGCCCTGACCCGGTCGCGGCCCGGCTGGCATATCCTGGCCGTCGGCGGCTCGCGGCGCTCGGCGCACAATGCCGGTATCCGCGTGCGCGAGACGGTCTTCATGACCTATGTCATCTCCGGCATCTGCTGCGGCATTGCCGGCTTCCTCTTCGCCTGCCGCCTGAGCGGTGCCGGGCCGGGAACCGGCCTAAACCTTGAGATCATGGCGCTCACGGCAGCCGTTGTCGGCGGCAACAGCCTCGGCGGCGGACGCGGCTCGATCGTCAAGGGGTTGATGGGCGCCGTCATCGTCCTGGTGATGACCAACGGCCTCATTCGCCTAGGGTTCGGGACGGGCACCAATCAGATGGTGCTGGGCCTGATGCTGGCCGCCGCGGTGACGCTTGATATCCGCTGGCTGAAGAATCGCCACAAGGTCCTCAACGAGGTCTATGTGGCACCGATCTATCACCGCATGGGCGAAACGCAATCGGCCGAGCCGGATTCCGGCTCGCCCTACGCCCTCGATAACCGCCTTGCCGGCACCCAATATATCGGCCTTGGCGAACTCGAAGGCCCGGAGGATGTCATCCTTGACGAGGATGACAATCTCTATTGCGGCACGCGGCATGGCGAAATCATCCGCTTCTTCGCACCCGACTATAAGAAATCCGAGGTCTTCGCCCATACCGGCGGCTTCCCGCTCGGTCTCGCCTTCGACAAGGCCGGCAATCTGATTTCCTGCGTCGGCGCCATGGGGCTCTATTCAATCTCCAGGGACCGCGTCGTCACCAAGCTGACGGCGGAAACGCGGCGCAGCTGGACCTCGGTCGTCGACGATGCGCGGTTGCGCGATCCCAATGATTGTGACGTCGCTCCCGATGGTCGGATCTTCTTCACCGATTCCACCAAGCGCTACGACGCCCATGATTGGGCGCTGGATTCGATCGAAAGTCGCGCCACTGGCCGGCTGCTCTGTTACGACCCGAAGACCGGCAAGACGACGACCCTGCTCGACAACTATCTCTATGCCAACGGAGTCTGCATCGCCCATGACGGCAAGTCGCTGTTCTTTGCCGAATCCTGGGCCTGCCGCGTGCATCGTTATTGGTTCGACGGGCCCAAGGCGGGGCAGGTCGAATGTGTCATCAAGGACATGCCGGGCTATCCCGACAATATCAACCGTGCGTCGGACGGTACCTATTGGATGGCCTGGCTCGGCATGCGGACGCCGAGCTACGACCTGTCGCTGCGCCATCCCGGCATGCGCAAGCGCATGACCCGGCGCCTGCCGCAGGATGAATGGCTTTTCCCCAATATCAATACCGGCGGCATCGTCAAATTCGACGAGACCGGCCGGATTGTCGAGGCGCTGGGCGATCTTTCCGGCGTTTCGCACCCGATGGTGACATCCATGCGCGAGCATAAGGGGTCACTCTTCGTCGGCGGCATTCTCAACAACCGGGTGGGGCGCTACCGGATTCCGGGCGCCAATCCCGAATGGACCGGCATCCGCTCATATTGGGGAGGGGCCAAATGATCTTCGACCCGATCCTCGATCTCTTTCGCGGCAAGGCCGTCACCATCCCGCCCCTCGACGGTGCCTTCCGCCCGAACAATGCGCTGGATGAGGCAGACCTCAGCCTGCAGGTCACAGCACCGGACAATCTCACCGTCCATGGCAGCCGGTTGTTCTTCACCTCGGGTGGCGATCTCCTCGAACTGGTGCAGGGCGAGGCCACGGCGCAGGTGCGGGGAAGCTACGATTGCGACATCAGTGCCCTTGCCAGCTCGCCTGGCGGCCATCTCGCCGTAGCGCTCGATGACGGCAGGCTCTTCGTCGACCAGCGCGAAATCAAGCTGCCGCCGAGCGTCAAATGCCTGACCGCGATGAGCTTTGCCGATGCGACGACGCTCCTGCTCTGCAATGGCTCGGCCACGCATCGGCCGGGCGATTGGGCGGTCGATCTCATGACCCGCCAGGCCAGCGGATCGGTCTGGCGCTTCGATCTCGCCACCAACAACGCTGCCTTGCTGGCCGGTAATCTGGCTTTTCCAAATGGCGTGTTTGCGACCGATGGCGGGGTCATTGTTGCCGAAAGCTGGAAGCATCGACTCATTTGCCTCACCGATGGCAAGGTCTTGCCGCTGCTCGAAAAACTGCCGGGCTATCCAGCGCGGTTAACACCTGCCTTGGGGGGCGGTGCTTGGCTCAGCCTCTTTGCCCCGCGCAACCGGCTGGTCGAGTTCGTCCTGCAGGAAGAAGCCTATCGGCGCGACATGATCGCGTCGGTGCCACGCCCCTATTGGATTGCACCCAGCCTGACGTCGGGGGCGAGCTTCCTCGAGCCGTTGCAATGCGGCGGCATCAAGACCATGGGCATTCACAAGCCCTGGTCGCCGTCGCGCTCCTATGGCCTGGTGGCGCGCCTTGATACCGACCTGCGGCCGGTCGCTTCCTATCACAGCCGCGCCAATGGTGCGCGCCACGGTGTAACCAGTGTAGCCGAGTACGGTGGTTACGTCTGGGTTGGCGCCAAGGGCGGAAACGCGCTTCTCAGCCTGTCGCAGAAGGGGTGACAAATGGACCCGATCATTGAGATGCGACAGATCACCAAGGCCTATCGCGGCGTTCCTGCCGTGAAGGACATCGATTTCGACCTTTTCCGGGGCGAGATTCATGCCCTCCTGGGTGAAAACGGGGCGGGAAAATCGACCCTCACCAAGGTCATGGCGGGAGTCGTGGAAGCGACGAGCGGCGAGATGCGCTACCGGGGCAAGGTTGTCAAATTCGCCTCGCCGCACGAAGCCTTGCAGGACGGCATCGCCATGGTGTTTCAGGAAACCAGCCTGGTGCCCTCCATGACCGTGGCGCAGAACCTCTATCTCGGCGAGGAGAAATTCCTCAACCGCTTGCGCGGCATCTACATTTCCGCCCAGCAATTCCTGCAATCGCTGAATTTTCCGGTCGATCCGATGGCGGTTGTGGAAACGCTGGGTGCTGCGAAACGGCAGATGGTCGAAATCGCCCGCGCCGTCCATCACAAGGCGGAAGTGATCATCTTCGACGAGCCGACCGCCACCCTGACTCCGGAAGAGAAGCGCCATTTCTTCGCGCTGATGCAACGGCTTAAAAGCCGCGGTGTCTCCATCGTCTTCATCAGCCATGCGCTGGAGGAAGCTCTCGCCCACGCCGACCGCATCACCATCATGCGCGATGGCGAGCATGTCATCACGGGGAATGCCAAGGATTTCGACCGCGAAAAGATCGTCCGCGCCATGGTCGGCCGCGCTTTGTCGGACGAGCTTTACGGCAAGCAGCGCGATGCGGCAAAGCTCAGGAAGGCCGGCGCCAAGGTGCTGTCGGTCGAGGATATTTCCATGGGTGCCGTGGTCCGCAACAACTCGTTTTCGGTCTTTGAAGGGCAGATCACGGGCGTTTTCGGCCTTATCGGGTCGGGCCGGACGGAGACCTTCAAGATCATCTCCGGCATCTACAAGCGCAATTTCCTGCGCGGCGGCGAGGTGCAGCTGAACGGCGAACCGGTCCGCTATGTTGTGCCGCGCGAGGCGGTGAAGGACGGCATCGTCTATGTGACCGAGGATCGGAAAAGCGAAGGCTTCTTCGAGACCATGTCGATCGCCGAGAACCTCTTTTCCGGCCTGCTCGCTTCGGGCCGCGAGAAGCACAGCTATGTAAGCTTGCGCGAAATGCAGGAGCTGGCGGCGGAATGGAAAGGCACTCTCAACATTAAGGCCATCAACGACAATGCCCGCGTGGTTGAGCTTTCCGGCGGCAATCAGCAGAAGGTCGTGATCGGCAAGGGGCTGGTGCAGAAGCCCCGCATCATCATCTTCGACGAACCCACCCGTGGCGTCGATGTCGGCGCCATCGCCGAAATCCATCAATTGATCAACCGCCTGGCCGATCAGGGTCTCGCCGTGGTGGTGATCTCATCCTATCTGCCGGAAATCATGAATCTTTCCGACCGTATCCTGGTCTGTCGCCAGGGCCGCATCGTCGAAGAATTTTCGCCGATCGATGCGACGGAGGAGAAAATCATGTACGCCGCAGTGCATTGAAAAGGAACGCGAACCATGGCGACCGTAAAACTACCGACCATTGCCGAAGCCGAGAAAAATCCGGCGGTAAAGGAAGTCTATGACGACATCCGCGCGACGCGGAAATCGGACTTTATCAACAATATCTGGCGCGGGCTCGCCAACAGCCCGGATCTGCTGAAGCGGATCTGGTTGCAGATCAAGGCGGTCATGGCGACGCCGAGCGCGATCGACCCGCTGACCAAGGAAATGATCTATATCGCTGTCTCGACCGCCAATGCCTGTTCCTACTGCGTGCATTCGCACACAGCCGCCGCGCGTGCCAAGGGCATGACCGACGAACAGCATAGCGAATTGATGGCGATCATCAGCCTGGCCGGGCAGACCAATCATCTGGTGACGGCGATGCAGATTCCCCTGGATCCGGAATTCGAGGTCAAGTCCTAGCCCAGGCGCCTACGTGGCGGCGGTCGAAGGCGACTGATTTGATCACCGCATAGACCTCCTTGCCGGGGTGGAGTTCCAGGTGCCGGACCGATTTGGGCGTGACGCGCGCCAGGAAATGGCCGCCGTCATGGTCAAGCTCCACGTTCACCATGCCGCCGTCATCGTCGCGCAGCGCCACGATGCGGCAGGGGACGATGTTGAGGGCGCTGATGTCGGTGGGGCGGCTGAGGCTCAGCATCACGTCCCGCGCCTTGATCTGGATGCGCAGCGCCATGCCGATGGGCGCCGCCAGCGCCGGAATGCGTAATTCGCCGAGCGGTGAGACGAGGACACTGAGCTGATCCTCGACCTCATGACGGGCGATCGTTGCGTCGATCAGGGATCCGGCGCCGCTTTCGTCCTGGGCCGTGAAGGGCAGCAGGTCGAGGCGGCCGAGGATATCGGCCGCCGCTCCGCTGGCGATCGATTTGCCGTCGGCGAGCAGCACGACCGAGGTTGCAAGGCGTGCAATCTCGGAGACGGCATGAGTCACATAGATGATCGGCACCGCGGCATCGTCGCGCAGGCGCTCGAGATAGGGCAGAATCTCGCCCTTGCGGTCATCGTCGAGCGAGGCGAGGGGCTCGTCCATCAGCAGGATGTCGGGATTGGAGAGGAGCGCGCGGCCGATGGCGACGCGTTGCTTCTCACCGCCTGAAAGATTGAGCGGCCGGCGCGTCAGCAGGGCGCCAATCCCCAGCATCGACACCACGTGATCGAAATTTGCCGACCCGCGCAGCTTGGCGAACCAGGCACCGTAGAGCAGGTTCTGCTTGACGGTGAGATGTGGGAAAAGCCGCGCTTCCTGAAAGACGTAGCCGATGCGCCGTTGATGCGCCGGCAAATCGATTCCGGCCTCGCTGTCGAACAGAACGCGCGGCCCGATCTTGATACGGCCGGAATTCGCGCGCATCAGACCCGCCATCAGGTTGACCAGGGTGGTCTTGCCCGAACCTGAGCGGCCGAAAAGGGCCGTGATTCCGGCCCCGCTCACGAAATCGGCGGCGAGGTCGAAAGTGCCGATGTGGTGCCGGAGGCTGATCTCGATACTCATGCGCCCACCACCTTGCGGGCGATGCGGCGTGCCAGCAGTTCCGAGAGGATGAGCGCCCCCATGGATATGGCGATGGAGATGATGACCAGGCGCATGGCCGCCGTCTCGCCGCCGGGCACATTGGTATAGGTGTAGATGGCAGTCGGAATCGTCTGCGTCTCGCCGGGAATATTAGAGACGAAGGTGATGGTGGCGCCGAACTCGCCCAAGGCCTTGCCGAAGGAAAGGATGGTGCCGGCAATGACGCCGGGGAGGGCCAAAGGCAGAGTGATGGTGCAGAAAACCCAGATGGGTGAGGCCCCTAGCGTCGTCGCTGCCGCTTCCAGCCTTTGATCCACCAGTTCGATGGAGAGGCGGATGGCGCGCACCAGCAGCGGAAAGCCCATGATGCCGGCAGCCAGGGCCGCACCCGTCCAGCGGAAGGCGAACACGATGCCGAACCATTGGTCGAGAATTTCGCCGATCGGCCCCTTGCGGCCAAAGAGGAGCAAGAGAAGATAGCCGGTCACGACCGGCGGCAGGATGAGGGGCAGATGGACGAGGCCGTTAAGCAGCGTCTTCCCCCAGAAGTCTCGCCGCGCCAAGGCCCAGGCCACCAACAGCCCCGGCAGCAGGCTTGCCGCCGTGGCTGCCAGGGCGATCTTCAGGCTGAGATGGATCGCAACGAGTTCTTCCGGGGTGAATGACGGCACGAAACCTACTTCAGGATTTTGAAACCTGCCTTTTCGAACAGGGCCGTGGCAGCCGGTGACTTCAGGAAGCTGAGGAAGTCAGCCGCGAGCGGCGCCGTCGATCCGGTCAACTGAGCGATAGGATAGATGATCGGCTTGTGCGAGTCCTCCGGGAAAGTATCGATTACCTTCACCTTGGGATCGGCATTGGCATCGGTCTGGTAGACGATGCCGAAGGGCGCCTCGCCGGTCGCGACCAGGGCCAGGGCTGCCCGCACATTCTCGGCCTGCGCAACCTTGCCCTCGACATGGGCCCATACGCCCAGTTTTTCCAGCGAAGCCTTGCCGTATTTGCCGGCGGGGACGGCCTTCACATCGGCCATGGCGAGCTTGCCGTTGCCCACGGCACCGGCAAGATCGAAGCCCGGAGCGATCTTCAGCGCAGCCGCGCTGTCGGCCGGCGCCACCAGCACCAGCGTATTGCCCAGCCAGTTGCTGCGCGTTCCGTCCTTCACCTGCTTGGCTTTTTCGACATGATCCATCCAGTCGAGATCGGCCGAGATGAAGAGGTCGGCGGGTGCTCCGCTTTCGATCTGCTTGGCCAGCGCCGAACTGCCGGCATAGGAAATGGCGACGTCGCCGCCTTTCTCTGCCTTGAAGGCGGCGGCAGCATCGTCGAGCGGGCCTTTGAGGCTGGCGGCAGCGAAGACGATGATTTTGCCGTCTTCGGCCTTGGCCAATTGCGGCGTAGCGGCAAAGGCGGTGACGGCAATTGCCGCAGCAAGAAGCGAACGGCGTGTAAAGAAGGCGATCATGGATGGCTCCCCGGTGTTTCGTTGTAGTCAGCCGTATATATCGGATTTGCCCCTGCCGTCAAAGCCGATCTGATCGCCTTTCGCGTGACTTCTTGCGCCGCCTTGTCCTAAGATCGGTGCCGATTAGTCATTTGTTTCAAAAGGCTTGAGAGGAATTTGCGATGGCGCATGACGCACCGGCTGCGGCTTCAGGTCCCACCAGGCTGGCGATCCGCAATATCGGCCTGATCCTCAGCGGCGATATCGCCAACCCGATCCTCGCCGGGGATGCGGTGCTGGTCGAAAACGGCAGGATCAGCGCCGTCGGCCGCGAGAAGGATCTGCATCTGGACGGCGCCGATACGATCATCGATGCCCAGGGGACGGCCCTGGCGCCGGGCCTCATCGACAGCCATGTGCACCCGGTTGCTGGCGACTGGACGCCGCGCCAGAACCAGATCGGCTGGATCGATTCCTCGCTCCATGGCGGCGTCACCACCATGATCTCGGCCGGCGAGGTGCACATGCCGGGTAGGCCCAAGGATATTGTCGGCCTCAAAGCCATGGCGATCTTTCACCAGCGCTCCTTTGCCGCTTTCCGCCCCGGCGGGGTCAAGGTGCATGGCGGTGCGCCCGTCATCGAGCCAGGCATGACCGAGGAAGACTTCAAGGACCTGGCGACCGCCGGGGTGAAGCTGCTCGGCGAAATCGGCCTCGGCGGCGTCAAGGACGGCATCACGGGTCGCCAAATGGCTGAATGGGCGCGCAAATACGGAATCCAGTCGACCATCCATACCGGCGGGCCGTCGATCCCCGGTTCCGGCCTCATCGACAAGGACGTGGTGCTCGAAGTCGATGCCGATGTGGTGGGTCATATCAATGGCGGCCATACGGCCTTGCCCGACAGCCAGATCCGCTGCATCTGCGAGGGCTGCAAGCGCGGGTTGGAGATCGTGCATAACGGCAACGAGCGCGCCGCGCTCTATACGCTGCGTACGGCCAAGGAAATGGGTCAGCTGGAGCGCGTCATCCTCGGCACCGATGCGCCGGCGGGGTCCGGCGTGCAGCCGCTCGGCATCCTGCGCATGGTCTCGATGCTGTCGGCGCTGGGCGACATCCCGGCCGAGATCGCCTTCTGCTTTGCCACCGGCAACACGACCCGGATGCGGAAGCTCGATACCGGACTGATCGAAAAGGGCATGGCCGCCGACTTCGTCTTCCTCGACAAGGCGCAGCATTCGGCAGGCAAAGATCTGCTGGAATCCGTGCGTCTGGGCGATTTGCCCGGCGTCGGCATGGTCGTCATCGACGGCATCCCCCGTATCCAGCGGAGCCGCAATACGCCGCCAGCCACGAAGATCCCGGATCTGGTGAAGGGGAAGCTGGGGTAAGGTCGCGCCGTCGGCTAACTGATCGCCTTCAATAGTGCAATCACTTGCGCCCGCTGGTTTGCATCGAGCGGGGTCATCGTTTCTTCGGTGATGGCGGCGGCGATGGGGAAGCCGCGTTCGGCTTCCTTACGGCCGGTTTCGGTGAGTGCCACGAGAACGCGGCGGGCGTCGTCGGGGTCGGGACTGGTTTCGATATAGCCCCGCGTGCCCAGCCGGTCGACGACGCCTTTGATGGTGGCAGCGTCGAGAGCCACCAGGCGGCCCAGCTGGTTTTGCGAGGTGGGGCCAGTCTCATAGAGCTTGGCGAGTGTCGCCCATTGCGGGGCAGTGAGGTCGTTGCCGAAGGCGGCGGCGAAGATAGCGGTATGGCGCTGGCTCACCTTGCGGAGGATAAAGCCGATCTGGTCGTCCAGCGCGTAATGGCGGTCCGCATCCGGCATTTTCGGGCGTTGCGGGTTTGCCATCAGCGCAAACCGTCTTCGCCCTTGATCTGGTCCTTGGTGAGGCCACCCACGCGCGGCAGCGGCCGGCCGCTATCGGTCACGGCGACGGCCACCATGATTTCATTGGCGCGCGGCGCGTCGTTGACGCGCACTTCCATGCCGTCGAAATGGCTGCGCACAAAGGCAGCGTCCTTGTGGCCCAGCGGAATGTCGAGCACCACGCCAAGCCCGCCCCGCTTCTTGGAGGAAGGAATGAGGGCGGCGCCTTTGCCGAGCACCTTGCGCACGGGCGTGCCGAGCTTGGGATGCAGGATGGCGGCGGCATGCTCCAACTCGCCGTTCTCGCCGACGGCGGCAGCCTTCCCATAACTTTCGGCCTTGGCGCCGTCGATGCCGAGTGCCGCCACGGCCTTTTCAGCCAGCAAGGCGCCCAGTTCCTCACCGATATCCATCAGCGGCGTCAGATCCTCGACATATTTGCCGGCAAAGGGATTGGCGATGATGGCGACGGCCGCAGCGCGGCGGGTCGGCGGATTGATACCTTTCTCCATCTCGCGATGCGTTTCCTCGACGAAGGTGACGATCTTCCGGATCTCGGCTTTCATCTCAGTCCATCCTCTCCCTTGATCTCGCTGGCTTTGAGGCCGCCGACGCGCGCATGAATGCGGGGGCCGGTCGTCATAACCAGGGCCAACAGCAATTCGTCGGCGCGCGGCGCGTCATTGAGGCCGACTTCCATCGCATCGAAATGACTGCGCACATAGGATGCGTTGATATGCGTAACCGGTATGTCGAGCCGCGTTCCCGGCCCGCCGACCTTTTTCGTCGAGGCGACAATGGCCCTGGTATCGCCCAGCACTTCGCGCATGGCATAGCCGCCGGGGACGTGCCACAGGGCGGCGTGTTCCGCCTCGCCATTGGAGCCGGCGATGGCGCCTTTCCCATACCCCTCGACGATCTTCGGATCGCCGCCCAGGGCCGCCACCATGTCGCGCGCCATGGCGAGACCCAGCGGCTTCAGATCGTCCATGAAGCCAGCAATATCCTCGACATACCGGCCGGCGAAGGGATTGCGGATCACGGCGATGGCGGAAACGCGCTTCAATGGCTTGGCTGCGCGCGGGCCACCTTCGTGAAAGATCTCCTCGACGGAGATCAGGCGCTTGCGGATCTCAACTTGCGGCATGGGCTTCGACTTCCTTGGTTCGCCCGATGGTCGTCATCAGGCCGGGTGATGTATGAACCAGCCGGGTCTGGCCAGAAAGATGCAGGGCCGCGGCGTGGATCTGGCCGCTGGCCTGGAGACTATCGGCAAAGCGCACGCCACGGGCAAGGGCACGGGCGATTTCGGCCTTGCTCAGTGTCCCGACCGCGCGCGTCACCAGGCGCGGGCCCAGATCGCTGTCAGGCTGCAGGGAATCTGCCGGCACGCGGATGATGCCCGGATGGTTGGGGAGATCCACCGCATTGGCGATCATCGTGGCGGCTGCATCGGCGCAAGGGGCATCGGCGGCCAGGACCGTGACCGCATCGGCGATCCCCAATGAAAAGCTGCGCCCGTGGCGACCGCTGGTGGCGATGCCGCGAACCTTGTCGCTGTGCCTGATCGCAAGTTTGCCGAAGAGGCGCGGCTGGTCGGGCCGGTCGACCATGCCGATCTCGAAGGTAGCGCCTTCATCCAGATGCAGTGCGATATCGCCGCCATTGTTCACATAGGCACGCGCGAGGGGCGCTGCCGAAACCATGGCGTTGAGAACCGCCTCGGCCCCGGCGCCGGCAACGGCGACCATGGGCGTGATGAAATACTGGGCGGCATAGGGTTGAGCGGCTTCGGTCATGCGGCGCGCGACGGCACCTTGCGGTGACGCGCTGTCCTTGGTGAGGCGCTGGCGCAGTTGCGGCAGTTCGGCGCAAAGTTCATCGAGCAAGGTCGCAAATCGCTCGCAGGCCGCATCATAGGCGGCGTCGATCGCGGCCGGAGCACCGTCGGCCTGGATGATAAGGTCGATCGGCCCGTCCTGCAGATGCAGGCGGCGCCCGTCTGGCAGATATCGCGCCTGCTGCCGCTTGCTCATGCCGACCGGTCCGTGCGGCTATGGAAGGTGAGCGGCCACGGCGCTTCGCCATGCTGTGTCACCTGGTGGCGCTTCAGTCCGTCGGCGGAGAGCGCGGAGAGGCGCTGCACATGATCCATATGGCCGCCGAGCGCCGCGTAATCGTCGAGGCGCAGGGTGAATTCGATCGGCGCCACCAGGGCCGGCGTCGGTACATAGCCGAAGGCGTTCTGCGGCAGCAGGGTCACATCTACCATGAGCGTGATGCCGCCGCCCGGCCAGACATAGGCCGGTGCGCCGCCGCAGGTCACGAGGGTAAGGGCGCGTTTCACCGATTGCGTCAGGCGCACGGGGTTTTCGGTGACGCCCGCGCGCAAGCTCCCGCCGGCGCCGCCCATGAACAGCACGGTGGAAAGGGCCGGCTCGCAATTTTCCTTGATGCGTGCCACGGAATCCTGCAGCGGCCTGGGCAGATCGCGTTCGACCGGCTTCAGCGCTTCGTCGAGCACGAAGTAGGCGGCATGTTCTCCCGTGGTGCTGACCATCAGCATGCTGCTGCCTGGCCGCGCCACCTTGGGGTCGAAGGGCAGCAGGATCGAAAGCGGGTCGGAAATGTCCGTGCCGCCCCAGCCGGTGCCGGGCTCCGCCACCTGGAAATAGCGTCCCGGCGTCGATTTTCGGCCGCGCATCCTGATCCCGGTATCGGGAATCCCGAGCAGCTTGCCGGCCTGATGTTCGGAGAGAACGCCGGTGATATGGTCGTCGACCACCACCACCTCGTCGACCTTGCCCTGCCATTGCTTGGCGAACATGCCGATGGTGGCGGAGCCGCAACCGACACGCATGCGCTCCTCGGCCACGCCGTTGACGATCGGCGCCTTGCCGGCGGCGACGATGACGGTGGCACCGCCGTCGATGGTGAGTTCGACCGCTTCCTTGTTGCACAGGGCCAGCAGCGTGTCGCAGGTGACGCGGCCCTCCTTCTTCGATCCGCCGGTGAGGTGGTGGACGCCGCCCAGCGAGAGCATCTGCGAGCCATATTCGCCGGTCGTGACGTGGCCGACCGCCTCGCCCTGCGCGCGCACGGTCGATTGTTCCGGGCCCAGGAACCGATCGGTGTCGATTTTGATTTTGACTCCGCAATAGCTGAAGATGCCCTCGGTCACGACGGTGACCATGTCGATGCCGTCAACTTCCGCGGCAACGATGAAAGGCGCCGGCTTATAGTCCGGATAGGTCGTGCCGGCGCCGATGGCGGTGACGAAGGTGCCGCCGGCATGAAGAATGTCGCCGTCCCATTCGGCCATCTGTCCGCCGAAAGGCACCACGGCTTGGCCTTCGGACAGCGCCTGGCTCAGCAGGATATGCGGATCGACGCGGACAAGCTCGCCGGCCCTGTTGGCATAGCGGTCACAGGCGCCGGTCTGGCCGTCGCGGATATAGCAGAGCACGGGGCAGGCATCGCAGCGGATCTTGCCGTCGATGATCTTGGGTCCGACCTCGTTCGAGACGTCATTCATCGGGGCTTCGCTCATGGCTGGGCCTCCCTGATCGCGGCGCGGATGCGGTCGGGTGTCGCCGGCACGCGCGTCAAGCGGATTCCGGTCGCATCGGCGATCGCGTTGAGAATGGCGGGTGCCGTTGGAATAAGCGCCTGCTCGCCGATGCCCTTGGCGCCGAACGGACCGACCGGTGAGGCGTCCTCGATGAGGATCGATTCGACCGGCGGCACATCGCCGATGGTGGGAATGAGATAGTCATGCAGGTTTTCACCCCTGCCGGGATGGAATTCTTCCATCAAGGCCAGGCCGATCCCTTGCGCAATGCCGCCCTCGATCTGGCCTTCGATCAAGGTCGGGTTGACGGCGCGGCCGACATCATGGGCGGCGGTGATTTTGATGAGTTGCACGGTGCCGAGTTCGGTATCGACCGCAAGCTCCACCAGATGTGCGCCGAAGCCATAGACGGCATAGGGCACGCCCTGGCCGTCGGCGTCGAGCGGGCTGGTCGGCGGATCGAACGTTTCTTCGGCGGCCAGCACATAGCCGCGCGCATCGGGGGGCAAGGCGGCGAGATCGATCGGATGGGCGACGCTGCCATCCTCAACGGTGATGCGGCCTGGCGTGAAGTGCAGGGCCGCCTCCGGGCCCGCATTGGCGAGACGCAGGATTTGCCGGCGCAAAGCCTCGCCCGCCAGCTGCGCCGCCTTCCCCGTGACGAAGGTCTGGCGCGAGGCGGAGGTCTTGCCGCAATCGGGGGTGAGGTCGGTGTCTGCGCCAATGAGATCGAAATTCCCAAGCGGCGCGCCAAGTGCATCGGCGCAAAGCTGGGTGATGACGGTGTTCGAGCCCTGTCCGATATCGACGGCGCCCTGATGCAGGGCGAGACGACCGTCGGGCTTCAGGCCCAGTCGGATGGTGGAGGGGTTGGGCAGCGAGGTATTACCGCAGCCATACCACATGCCGGCGATTCCGACGCCGCGGCGAACATGCGTGGGACGCGCGTTGGCCGCCTTGGCATCAGCGTGCGCGCGCTGCCAATGCGGCTGCAGGCTTTCAAAACAGGCGCGTATGCCGGTGCCGGGACCGAGGATCTGGCCGGTGACGGTCGGCTGGTCCGGCCCCAAGGCGTTCTTCAGGCGGAAGTCGAGTTTGTCGATCCCCAACTTCTCGGCCAGCATGTCATAGAGCTGCTCCTGCGCGATGGCGGCCTGGGGCACGCCGAAGCCGCGAAAGGCGCCGGCGGGCACCGCATGCGTGTGGATGGCCCGCGTGCGTGCGCGGTAGTTCGGCACGAAATAGGGGCCTGAGGCGTGGACGGGAACGCGATTGGCGACAGTGGGACCCCAGGAGGCATAAGCGCCGGTGTTGAAATCGCCAGCGAAATCGAGCGCCGTGAGCTTGCCGTCCCGCGAAGCACCGACGCGCACATGCATGTGCCCGGGATGGCGCTTGGTGGTGGTGGCGATGGATTCGGGCCGTGAATAGACCATGCGCACGGGCCGTTTGAGATGCCAGGCCGCCACCGCGATGAAAGGCTGCACGGAGAGATCAAGCTTCGAGCCGAAGCCGCCACCGACCGCGGTCGGGATGATCCGCACCGCCTCCGGCGCGATGCCCAAAATCTTGGCGACGTCGTCGCGGTCCATGTAAGGGGATTGTGTGCAGGCCTGCACCTCGATGCGGTCACCCACGCGCCGCGCGATGCCGGCCTCGGGTTCGATATAGGCATGCTCGACGAAGCCGGTGTCGAAGACGCCTTCGACCATCGCGTCCGACGCGGCCAACGCCGCTTCGGCATCGCCGCGCTCGACGCGACCACGGACCAGGACATTGTCGGCGCGGTTCTCGTGCAGCAGCGGCGAATCTGCGGCCAGGGCCGCATCAAGGCTAAGGATTGCGGGCAGTTCCTCCCATGTCACGGGAAATTGCCTCAGATCAAGCGCCTCGATCGCCCGCGCATCACCGACGATGGCAGCGATGGCTTCACCCTTGAAGCGTGTTTGGGCCACGGCGAAAACCGGCTGGTCGGCGAAGGGCCCGATGACGCCATAGCAATTAGGTCCCGGCACGTCGGCTGCGGTGAAGATGCGGTGAATGCCCGGATGCGCCCGCTGATAGGCAGCCAGATCGCCCAGAGTGAAGCGGGCATGGTGATAGGGCGCGCGGATGGCGCGCAGCAACAGCGCTTCCGATTCATGCCCATCGGCGCCAAACATGTCGGCGCCGGAAACCTTGCGCATGCCATCCAGGCGGTCGATGCGCGCGCCCACGGCGGCACCAGATTCCGGCAGTGACGGTGCGGGATGGGTGGAGCCCACATCCATCACCGCGGCGATGATCTTGCGATAACCGGTGCAGCGGCACAGCACGCCGCCGAGCGCATCCTTCACGGCCGCCTCGTCCGGTGCCGGATTTTCCGCGAGCAGCGCGGTGGCTGCGATCAGCATGCCGGGCGTGCAGATGCCGCATTGTGCGGCGCCATGGCGCAAAAAGGACTGCTGCAGCTTCGCCGCCATGGGCGATCGGTCGGGCAGGCCTTCAATGGTGGTGACGCTACGACCGCTCACCTGGCCGGCCGCCATCAGGCAGGCGCAGACCGGTTTGCCGTCGAGCAGCACCGTACAGGCGCCGCAATCCCCCGCATCGCAGCCGATCTTGGTCCCGAACAGGCCCAGATCGTCCCGCAGCACATTGCTCAATCGCCGCTCCGCCGGGGTCGCCACCGCAATCTTGCGGCCGTTGAGCGTGAAGGGGATGGCTGCGCTGCTATCGTGCATGGTTCACGCCCCGCCGCTTTTGGCGAAGCAATCCTGAATGGCTCGCCGTACCAAGGTGGCGGCGGCATCGCGTCGATAGGTGGCTGTCGCGCGCACATCGTCGATCGGTGACAGAGCCGCCAGCCTGCCGGGTTTCACGGCGGCGGCAATCTCGCTGACCGTCCGGCAGCCGATGAGCACTTTTTCCAGGTCGCCCAGGCGCTGGGCCACCGCCGAGCAGGAACCGATAGCCACGCGCGCATCGGCTATGGCGCCGTCAGCGTCGCGCCGGAGGGCGATGGCGATCATGGCAATGGAGATGACGAGATAGCGCCGGGTGCCGAGCTTGAGAAAATATGTGGCGAGGTCGTCCGCGGCACGCGGCACTAGGATGGCCGTCACGATCTCATCCGTGGCGAGGTCGGTCTGCCGGTTGCCCCGAATGAAATCTGCCAGTGGCAGCGTGCGCAATCCCCGCGCCGAGGCGATTTCGATCCGCGCGTCGAGTGTCAGGAGGGGCGGCACGCTGTCGGCGGCCGGAGAGGCATTGCAGAGATTGCCGCCGATCGTGCCGCGATTCTGGATCTGGATGGAGCCGATTTCGCGAGCGGCCGCCTTCAGCGCATCGAAGCTGCCGGGCAAGGGGGCGGCCACGATCTCGCTCCAGGTCGCACCCGCCCCGATGCGGATCAGGTCGGGCCCGAGGGTAATCGCGGACAATTCGGCCAAATGCGCAATGTTGATGACTGGGCGCGTCTCGGGCGCTTGGGCAAGGCCCGGGAAGAAATCCGTGCCGCCGGCGATCAATCTGCCCCCATGCTGGGCAAGCAGGTCGATGGCTGCGTGGAGCGATGCCGGCTGCAAAAACATGGCGGGCGCAATGTCTCCGGGATTGGCTAATTCATTTGTATGCAAATGATTGTCCTGCCGAGCGGCTTTAGCGTCAAGAGGCTAAGTGGCCGAGATGCCGATTGCGCGGAATCGCCAAATCCCCAAAGAATGATGGCCCCTTTCGGATTGCAGTATGATTCCTGGCAGAGATTTTCCCGGCAAAACGGCCCTGGTGCTGCTCACTTCCCTCGCGGTGGTCATCAGCCCTGCGTTGGCCTTTGCCCATACCGGCGAAAGCGGCTTGGTGCTCCTGCTGCCGACTGACTATTACCTGCTGGGCGGGACGCTGGCGGTGCTGGCGTCCTTCTGTCTCATCTTCTTGTGGCCGGCCGCGCGCCTCGAACGGCTCTGCGCGGCGTCGCTGCCGATCGGCAGCTTGCGGGTTCCATCGCAAACCGCGATCAGCGCCATCGCCTGCCTGTTCCTGACAGCGCTCATTCTCAGCGGCCTGTTCGGTAGCCGCGACCCGCGCAGCAATCCCCTGCCGGTCACGATCTGGTCCGTCTGGTGGGGTAGTTTCGTGTTTGTCCAGGCGGCCTGCGGGGACCTGTGGTACTATCTCAATCCCAGCATTGCGCCCAGTCGCCTGGTTCGGTCGCTGTTGCGCCGGCCGGCGGCGCTGCTGCGGTACCCGGGCTGGCTCGGCCATTGGCCGGCGATCCTGAGCTTCGGCTTCTTTTCATGGCTGGAACTGGTCGACCTGGCGCCGGACGACCCAACAAGGCTCGCGCGCTTCGTCCTGCTCTATCTCGGAGTCACCATCGCGGGCATGGTGCTCTTCGGCGAGGACATCTGGCTGGCGCGGGGTGACCCGTTCAGCTTCTTCCTGCGCCTGTTGGCGCATCTCTCGCCGATCGATCCCCGGCCCATGCCGGCGGATCCGGCCCGGCGGCGGCTTTTTCTGGTCCTGCCGGGAAGTCGGCTGTTTCATCTGCCGGCCTTGACGCTCAGCGGCACGCTTTTTGTTCTGATGACCTTGAGTTCCGTGTCATTCGACGGCCTCAGCCGGACCTTTCGTTGGCTGAGCCTTGCCGGAATCAACCCGCTGGAATTCCCCGGCCGCAGTGCCGTACTGGCGTTCAATACAACCGGGTTGTTCGGCGTTTGGCTCGTCGTTGCCGCCGCCTATCTCGGTGTCATCGCCCTGGGACAATTGATCAATCCGACGTGGAGGTTGGTCCGGGCCGCCGGCCTGCTTGTCATCAGCATCGTGCCGATAGCACTCGCCTATCATTTCGCGCACTATCTCACGATCCTGCTGATGGAACTGCAATATGTGGTCCAGATCTATGGCGACCCGCTCGACCGAGGCTGGAATCCGCTTGGACTGCAGCCCAATTTCGTCACGGCCTCCTTTCTCAACGACTATCACGCCGTCAGCATCATCTGGAACCTGCAGGCGGGTGCTGTCGTGCTGGGACATCTCGTTGCCGTCGCGGTGGCGCATGTGCTGAACGCCCGCCTGGGTGGAACCGGCTGGCGCGCGGTGGTAGCGCAGGTGCCGCTCGCCATCCTGATGGTGCTCTACACGCTGTTCGGCTTATGGCTGCTGGCTGCACCCAATATCGGCTGACGCAGCCTTATTGAGTTTTGCGCCCTGCCGTGTTCTAGTTGGTGACATCATTTGTGTGCAAACGGTCGCCATAAGACCGGCACGCCGCATTGAACTGCCATATCGATTCTGGGTCCACTCACGACAGGGAGTAGTGCGATGAATCAGAAGACGCCGCGCTCCGGCGCAAAAAAAGGCCTGATCACAAGACGTTCCGCGCTGAAAACCATC
Source organism: Dongia sp. (assembly GCF_041906375.1). Lineage (GTDB taxonomy): Bacteria > Pseudomonadota > Alphaproteobacteria > Dongiales > Dongiaceae > Dongia. The sequence goes on from NZ_JAYRJJ010000003.1 coordinate 58,844, forward strand.
GGCGCTGCCAGCGCCCTGGGCCTCGCCCCGGGTTATGTGCGCTATGCCCAGGCGCAGACCTCCGAGCCGCTGAAACTCGGTTTCCAGCTCCACAGCACCGGCATCGGCGCTGCCTATGGCCGCTGGTATGACCGCACCACCCAGGCGGCGGTAAAGCTCATCAACGAGGCTGGTGGCATCGCCGGGCGGCAGGTCGAGATCATCACGGAAGATGACGGCACCGATCCCAAGCGCGGCGCCGAAGTGGTCGAGAAATTTGCCAGCCAGCACAAGGTCGACATTGTCTTCGGGACCCTTTTCTCCCATGTCGTGATCGGATCGGCGCCCCGTGCCGGCGAGCTGAAAATGCCCTATTTCGTGGTGAGCGAGGGCTATCACGTCGCTTCTGGCGCCCTAAACCGCTATGTCTTCCAGCCCGGCATCACCGATGTGCGTTCGCAGGTCAGTTCCATGGCGCCGTGGATCGCCGGTAATCTGGGCAAGAAGGTCACCATGATCTTCCCCGACTACGCCTTTGGCCACGACCACCGGGACTTCTTCACCGCGGCCATCGAGAAGCAGGGCGGCAGCATCGCGGCACTCCTGCCGATCCCGCCGACGGAAACCTCCTATACGAAATATTTCCCGCAGATTCCGGCGGAAACCGAAGTGATCTATCACGTCATGGTCGGTCCAGGCGTGCTCACCTTCGTCAAGGAGATGGGGGAGCATTTCGGGTCGCAGCGGCCGCAGATTTTCGGCTTTGTCGACTCGCTGGAAGCGGTTGATCTCGCCAGCCCGGGCCTCGAATTCCTCGAGGGGACCTATTTCTGGGAATCCTACCCGCGCTATGTCGGTGCCAAGCAGGCGCCGGAAGACAAATTCTACCGTGAGCATGTCGGCGTCGATCGCAATGGCGCCAGCGTCGCCGACCCAAAGGATATTTCAACCTTCTCGCACATGTTCGGCTGCTGGGAGACGCTCTATGCCATCAAGCAGGCGGTCGAGGCCAGCGGCTATAAATCGCCGGCGGACAAGGCGGCTCTCATAGAGGCGACCGAGGCGATTACTGGCTTTGCTGCCGGCAACGATCATCCGCAAGGCGAGAAGACCTTCGATGGCAAGCGGCATCAATGCTATGGCCATCAGTTTATCTCCAAGGTCGAAGGGCAGAAGCTCAACGTCGTACACAAGACCTCGATTGAGGACGGCATGTACGAGAACGATACCGACTACACCAAGCAGCCGCTCTAGGCTGAGGTTTCGTGAGCGGGGGCGGCGATCGGCCGCTTCCGCCTTTTCTTTCGGAGTCTGCCGCCTTTGAGTCTGGGGCCGCATCTGCTGCTGGCATTGTTGGAAGGAACAGTCGCGGCCTTCGTTCTGGCCGTGACGGCGCTTGGCCTGTCGCTGGTTTTCGGCGTCATGCGCATTGTCAATGTGGCGCATGGAGAGTTCTTCATGTTGGGCGCCGTGCTTGCCTGGTGGATCACGTCGCTGGTACCTGAAGCCCCTTTCTGGGGCTTTCTGCTGGCTCTCGCGATGGCGCCGCTCGGTGTCGGCGCCATCGCCGTTCTGGCTGATAGATTCGTTCTGCGGCGCCTCAATTACCAACCCGAGGCAACCATCGTCGCCACGATCGGCCTGCTTTACATCCTGCAGCAGGCGGTGCTCAGCATTTACGGACCGGAGGCGCGGCCCGTGGTGGCGCCGATCAATTTCCGCATCGTCTTTCCCTGGTTCGGCTATTCCGGCTACAAGCTGGTTGTGGTCGGTGCCGCTACCTTGCTGCTGATCGCGGCCTGGTATGGGGTCACGCGCACCAAATTCGGCCTCATCATGCGCGCCACCCAATTCGATGGGGAAACGGCGCAGGCATTCGGCATCCCGGTTGCGCGTGTCTATGCCGCCGTCTTTGCCCTGGGCGCCATGCTCGCCGCCGCTGCCGGTGTCCTGGTGGTGCCGCTACAGCAGGCGCATTATTTGATGGGCCTTGATCCGTTACTGCTTTCTTTCATCGTCGTCATCATCGGGGGGCTCGACAGTCTCAAGGGCACGATTCTCGCCGCTTTTATCGTCGGCCTTTCCGACGGTATCATCTCGGTCTTCTTCTCGCCGACCCTGGCCAAGATCATCGCTACACTGGCCGTGTCGCTGGTGCTGGTCTTCAGGCCCCAAGGCCTGTTCGGGAGCAAGGCGCGATGAATGCGGCCACCAGGGCGCGTCGTATCCTCTTGCTCCATGGTGGGCTGCTGGCGCTCCTGTTCCTGTGCCAGTTCCTGTTGCCCGACTATCATCACACCAATTTCGTCAGCATCATGGTCCTGGCCGTCTATGCCATGGGCTACAATCTGCTGGTCGGCTATACCGGCCTCCTCAGCCTCGGTCATGCGATGTTCTTTGCCGCGGGCCTTTATGGCGCCGGCATGGGCGTCTACTATTTAGATCTGCATCCCGTGCTTGCCTTCATCATCGGTTCGGCGGCCGGACTGGTCCTTGCCGTCGCCATCGGTCTGGTGGCCTTGCGCACCACGGGTGTCGCTTTCATGATCGTCACGATGATGTTCGCCCAGGCCGCGTTCCTGGTGACGCTTTATTTCAACGACATCACCCATGGCGATGAAGGATTGACTCTGACCCAGGCAGCGCGTGGCTTTGCGCTGTTCGGGTTCACCATTGACCTTACCAATCCCGACCTCCGGTACAATCTTGCCTTGGCGCTCTTTGCCGGGGCGCTGGTGTTGACTTTGATGGTCGTCCTTTCGCCCGTCGGCCGCATTCTCATCGCCATCCGCGAAAACGAAGAGCGGACCAGGATGCTGGGCTATGACGTGCGCCGCTACAAGCTGGCGGCGTTGGGCATGTCCGGGCTGCTGTCGGGTGCCGCTGGTGCCGCCTACGTTCTCTTCTTCGGTTATGTCGGATCGAGTTTCGCCGCCATTCAGTATTCGATCTATCCGCTGCTCTGGGTGCTGCTGGGCGGTGTCGGTACGGTCATTGGCCCGATCATCGGGACGCTGCTGATGTTCTACCTGGTCGAAATCTCGCGCGACTATACCAGCAGCTACATGATCGTCGTCGGTGTCCTGCTGGTCCTGCTGGTATTGTTCTTTCCAAAGGGCATTGCCGGCACCCTGCGGGCGCGGGGGCGGAGCTGGATTCCATGAGCTTGCTTGAAACCAAGGGGCTGGCGCGAAGCTTCGGTGGTATCCAGGCCGTGGCCGGCATGGATATCGCCCTGGCGCCAGGCGAAATACGCGCTGTTATCGGGCCCAACGGCGCCGGCAAGACGACCTTCGTCTCGATGATCTCCGGCCGGGTCACCCCCAGCGCCGGCTCGATCACCTTCGAGGGCCGGGACATCACGGCGCTGAAATCCTGGGAGCGTGTCTTGCAGGGCATCGTCTATACATTTCAGATCACCAGCGTCTTTCGCAATCTGAGTTGTTTCGACAATGTGGCCCTGGCGGCGCAACGGCATTTGAGCCGCGATATTTCCTTTTGGCATCAGCCGGACCAAGCGACGGTCCGGGCCGACACGGAAAGCGCGTTGGCGCGGGTCGGCTTGACGACACGCATCGATGAATTGGCCGGCGAACTCTCCTATGGCCATCAGCGCCTCCTCGAAGTGGCGATGGGGCTCGCCTTGCAGCCCAAGCTGCTCATTCTCGACGAACCCACGCAAGGCCTCTCCGAGCAGGAAATCTCCGGTTTCTGTGCGCTGGTGAAAGAGATCGCCCGGGGCGCCACTATCCTGCTGATCGAGCACAATATGGATGTGGTGATGGAACTGGCCCACCGCATCACCGTCATGAATAACGGCACGCTGCTGGCCGAGGGAACCCCGGACGAGATCATGACGAATGCCGACGTGCAACGGGCCTATCTGGGAACTTGATGCTGAAGATCGATCGCATCAACTGCTTCTATGGCAATGTGCAGGTCCTGCGCGATTTTTCGCTCGACCTCGCACCGGGCGAGGTGCTGTGCCTGCTGGGACGCAATGGTGCCGGCAAGACGACGGCGCTGAAGGCCATCATGGGCCTGGTCAAGGCGCGCAGCGGCAGCATTATGCTGGATGGCATGGACCTGACACAGCTGCCGCCGCATGAGGTGCCGAAACAGGGGGTCGGCTATACGCCGCAAGGGCGACGGCTCTTCTCCGAACTGACGGTCGAGGAGAATCTGCAGATAGGCCTGATGACGCGCGACAAGGGCGGCGACACGCTGGCGCGGGTGCTGGACCTCTTTCCCTTGCTCAAGGAGCGGTTGCGCCAGCGATCCGGCACCTTGAGCGGCGGCGAGCAGCAGATGCTGGCAACAGCCCGGGCACTCTGCGTCGAACCCAAGGTGATGCTGCTCGACGAACCCACCGAAGGGCTGATGCCGATCATGATCGGCAAGATATTGGAGATCGTGGCGAAGTTGAAAGAATCCGGCGTTGCCACCATTCTGGTCGAGCAGCGGGTTGAATCGGCTCTCCATGTGGCCGACCGCGTCGCTTTCATCGAGAATGGTCGGTCAGCCGAGATCGTTTCGCCGGATCATCTGCGGGCTGATCCGTCCTTGCTGCACCACTATGTCGGCGTCGGGGTGCGACGTTGACGGCGCGCATCGTCATGCTCAACGGCGTCGGTAGCGCCGGAAAAAGCTCAATCGCCAAGGCGCTGCAGGAAATCACTGAGACACCTTTTCTGCATGTCTCGATGGATGTCTTCTGCGAGATGCTGCCGCCGGGCTATTTCGATCATCCGGAGGGTTTTCGCTTCATCAACGGGGAAGAATCGGGCAAGCCGTCGGTGGCTATCGAGACGGGTCCGGTCGGCGCGCGTTTGATGGATGGCATGCGGCACGCTATCGCGGCCCTTGCAGAGCGCGGCAACGATCTCATTGTCGACGACGTCATGCTGGCGGACGAGCCCATCGAATACCGGCGCCTGCTGGCGCCCTATCGCGTACATTGGGTGGGCATCCTGGCGAGCCTGGAAGTGCTGGAGGCGCGCGAGCGTAGCCGGGGCGATCGCCTGATCGGTCTGGCGCGCTGGCAATTCAACCGGGTCCATGCCGGCCGGCGCTACGACTTGGAGATTGATACCGACACACTGTCCGTGGTGGCCGGCGCGCGCATGATCAAGGATCGCTTTGGTCTCTAGCCGTCAGGCCTTCAGCTCTTACGCCGCGAGCTTGACGCCGGCTTCCTTCATCTGTGTCAGCGCATTCTGCAGGGAACCGCCGAGATCGATGGCGCGGCACGCGTCGAGGATGACGCTGGTCTCGAAACCCAGCCGCCGCGCATCGAGCGCCGAATAGGCCACGCAATAATCGGTGGCAAGGCCGACCAAGCTGAGCTTCGAGAGGCCGCGTTCGCGCAGATAGCCGGCAAGGCCCGTGGGTGTCTTGCGGTCATTCTCGAAGAAGGCCGAATAGCTGTCGATGGCTGGGCGGAAGCCCTTGCGGATGACTAGTTCCGCCTTGGTCCAGGCAAGGCCGGCATGGAACTCGGCGCCTTTGGTGCCCTGCACGCAATGGTCCGGCCATAGCGTCTGCGGCCCATAGGTGAGATCGATGCTGCCGAAAGGGGCGGTGCCGGCATGGCTGCTGGCAAAGCTCGAATGGCCGGCCGGATGCCAGTCCTGGGTCAGCACCACATGCGCGTGGGAGTCGATCAGGCGATTGACCAGCGGTACGATCTCATCGCCGCCGTTGACGGCCAGAGCGCCGCCCGGGCAGAAATCATTCTGCACATCAATGACGATCAAGGCTTCGTTGTCCATCGCGACCCGTTCCCCCGGTTTTCCGTTTCCCGGCATCTTAAGCCAGCAGCTCAATTCACGGCAATATTGCCCGAATATGGGCCTGCGCGCACGGCCGGGGTCAGCACCTCCAACCACCTATCTCATCGACGTCTCGGCCGGTGAAAAGATCCCGCGCAAAGGTGGCTAAGGCGTCACGCGCTCATCCCGGAACCGGGCGACCTACCCAAGCGCAAGGAGCGCTTCGTCGAAGCCCTGCCGGCCTTGCAGGATTGGAGCTAGCCGCGCAAGACCTGGCCACCGTCGACAACCAAAGTCTGCCCCGTAATCCAGCTGGCCAGGGGCGAGGCAAGGAACAACGCGGCATTGGCGATTTCCTCCGGCTTGCCATAGCGGCCGAAGGGGATGGTGGCGCGAACTTCCTCATAGACCTTCGGCGTCTCAAGGCGGCAGCGATCCCAATGGCCGCCGGGAAAATCGATCGAACCGGGGGCTATGCAATTGACGCGGATCTTTTGCGGCGCCAGGCGCACGGCTTCCGAGCTGGTGAAGTTGATCAGCGCTGCCTTGGCCGCGGCATAGGCTGGGCTGTCCGCCGAGGGCATCATGCCGGAAATGGACGAGATGTTGATGATGGCACCGGCCGGCGATTTCGCGAGATAGCTTTCCGCCGTGGTCGCCGCGCGTACCGCTGCCATGACGTCGACATTGAAACAGTCTGCCCAGCTGTCACTGCCATTGTCGATGCCGGAGGCATTGCTCACCAGGATATCGACCCCGCCCAACGCGGTCGCGGCGGCATTGATATAGGCCTTGATGGCATCGGCATTGCCGAGATCGCAGGTCGCAGCATGAACCTTGTGACCGGTTGCCGCCAGCTCCTGCCTTGTCGCTTCCAATGCGGTGGCGCCGCGTGCGCAGATCGAGACGTTGGCACCGGCCTTGGCGAAGGCGAGGGCCATGGCGCGGCCGATGCCCCGGCTGCCGCCGGTGACGATGATGCGTCGGTTCTGGAAATCAAAGCTCATATTTTGCTCCTCACCCTGCGGCCAGCAATGCTTCGATCAGTTCGGCAACAGCCAAGCCTTCGGCAAAGGTGGCGAGTTGGTGTGGCTTGCCATCCAGCATATCGGCCAGGGCATCGAGCTGCGAGGTCGGCGGCAAAGATGGGCCGGCATCGCCAGCGTAGTCCAGCCCGCTCCAATCGACGATTGAGATTTCGCCGGTGCGGCCCTTGACCGTGAAGCGGTTGTCATCGTCCCGCTTGCCACCAATTCCGGCATCGATGGTGAAGCGGATCGCGGAATATTGGATGGTCGCCACCAATTTGGTTTCCGTGCCGGCCGCACCCCGTTCTATGTCGCAGGAGATGATCTTGCCGGATCCGAACAGCCGGTTCGCCAGGAAGACGAAATGCGAAATGACCTCGCGGGTGAAGCCGCCTTCGGCCGGTTGAGCCAGCCAAGCGCCCGCCCCGGACTGCCATCCGCGCGGCCAGCTGCCGAAGCGGACATGAAGGTGCACGCTCTGCGGTGTGCCGATCTTGCCGCTTTTCACGACCTGCGTCAGGCGCACAGCCACATCGCGCGCGGCATAGGAGAAGTTGACGGCAGCAGGAATCCCGGCTGCCGCTACCAACGCGCAGCAATGGCGCGCCGAGGGGATCGTGGACGAAAGCGGCTTTTCACACAGGATGGGCTTCTTCGCCGCCGCTGCAAGGCGGACGATCTCTTCGTGGTAGCCCGGCGGTGTCGCCGTATAGACCGCCTCGACCCGGGAGTCCGCGACCACGGCGGCGGCACCGCCCAGCAGCGGGAAGGTCACCTGCGGTCGCTGCGGATCGAAACCGGCGACGACCTGGAAGCGTGGATGTGCATCCAGCAGTTCCGCCATTTCGCGCCCCATGACACCGAGGCCGATGATACCGATACCGTAGCGTTTCATGGACAAGCCTTCAGAGAAGTGAATAGAACATGCGCAGCGACGTCAGCAGCAGAAAGCCCGCAAAACAGCGCCGCAGCACGATCTGGGGAATCGTGTGTGCGACCTTTGCGCCGATCGGCGCGAAGATCAAGCTGCTGGGGACCAGGGCCGCAACGGCGACCAGATTGACATACCCGACCGAGGCCATGGGCAATCCCGTTTCACCGAAGCCGGTCACCATGAACGTGATGGTGCCGGGGACAGCGATGATGAGGCCAATGGCCGACGCCGTCCCGACGGCGCGCCGGATCGGATAGGAGCAGAGGGTCATGGCGGGGACCGACAGGCTGCCGCCGCCGATACCCATCATGGCGGAGACTCCACCGATGAACAGGCAGATCGCTTGGCGAATTGGTGTCCCGGGCAGTTTATCGGTGATATGGAAATCGGCGCGGCCGATCGCGAGATAACTGGCGACTAGCAGGCTCATGATGGCGAAAATGAGGGTCAAGGTGGCGCCGCGAACGTCGCTGGCGATGATCGACCCCAGAATGACGCCAGCCGCCACCCAGGGCGCCCACTGCCTCAGCAGGCCCCAATCGACGGCGCCGCGCTTGTTATGGGCGCGCAAGGAGATGATCGAGGTCGGTACGATGGAGCCTAGCGAGGTGCCGACCGCGATATGCATGCGCAAGTCGAGTGGCACGTCGAACGCGGCCAAGACATGAAACAGGGCCGGCACGACGACAATACCGCCGCCCACCCCCAGCATGCCGGCCAGAAAGCCGGACCCGCACCCGGCCAGCGCCAGGATGCCGATCAGAAACCACGTCTCGCCGCTAAAAATACTCGAAAGATCCATTATCCCTGGAGCACGTTGAACTTGGTGAAGTTCAAGCTTACCCGCTGTCCCTTTGCAATCTGCGCCCCTGCGCTTTCCGGCGGCAAGGTTACGTCAAGGGAGACGTGGGTATCAACCAATTGCACCTCCACGCGGGGCAATGGGCTGGCGCGGAACACATGCTGCACGATCGCCGGGACGCCGCCGGCATCGGCTTGGCCAAGGATGACCTCGTCCGGCCGCACATAAGCGATGCCGCTGCCATCCCGCATCGTGCCTTCAGAGGGAATGGCGGTGCCGGCTACGCTGGCGATACCGTTCCTGACCTCGCAGGGGACCCGGTTGGCGCCTCCCAGGAATTCGTAGACGAAGGCCGTTTCCGGCTTGTGGTAGACCGCTTCCGGTGACCCGACCTGCTCGATCAGGCCATTGTTCATGATGACGACCTTATCGGCCAGCTCCAGCGCCTCTTCCTGGTCGTGGGTGACGAAGATGCTGGTGAGCTGCATGCTCTCATGGAGGCGCCGCAGCCAGCGGCGCAGTTCCTTGCGTACCTTGGCATCAAGCGCACCGAAGGGTTCATCAAGCAGCAGGACCGAGGGTTCGATAGCGAGTGCACGGGCCAATGCCACGCGCTGGCGCTGGCCGCCGGAAAGCTGGCTGGGATAGCGGTCGCCGAGGCGCTCGAGTTGCACAAGATGCAGCAATTCGTCGACCCGGGCCTTGATGTCGGCGCCACTCGGTCGCTGGTCGCGCGGTCGCACCTTGAGGCCGAAGCCGATATTTTCGGCGACAGTCATATGCTTGAAGAGCGCGTAATGCTGAAAGACGAAGCCCACGCGTCGCTCGCGCAGCTTGCGACCGCTCATGTCCTCGTCATTGAAAAGGACTTGGCCTTCATCCTGCGCATCGAGGCCGGCGAGGATACGCAGCAACGTGGTCTTGCCGGAGCCCGACGGCCCCAGCAGCGCCACGAATTCGCCGCGCGCGATATTGAGGTCGATCCCGCCCAGCGCCTTGAAGGTGCCGAAGGTCTTGACGATACCCTGTGCTTGCAAACCCATGATGTTCTCCTTTGGCGTCAATGCGCGCGGCCGCCACTGAGGCGGTCGCCATAGCGCCATTCGAGGAAGGATTTGGCCGCCAGCGTCACCAGCGCCAGCAAAGCCAGCAGCGAGGCGACGGCAAAGGCGCCGACGAAGTCATACTCGTTGTAGAGAATTTCAACATGCAGCGGCATCGTATTGGTCTGGCCGCGGATATGGCCCGAAACGACTGAGACGGCTCCGAATTCGCCCATGGCGCGCGCATTGCACAGCAACACGCCGTAAAGCAGGCCCCAGGCGACGTTCGGCAACGTCACCAGGCGGAAGGTCTGCCAGCCGCTGGCTCCGAGCGAGATGGCGGCTTCTTCCTCTTCCGTGCCTTGTTCCTGCATCAAGGGAATGAGCTCGCGCGCGACGAACGGGAAGGTGACGAAGATTGTCGCCATGACCAGGCCGGCGACATTGAAGATCACTTTGATGCCGAGTTCCTGCAGGGTCGGTCCGAACCAGCCATGCGCGCCGTAGAGCAGCACATAGATAAGGCCGGATATGACCGGCGAGACCGAGAAGGGCAGGTCGACCAAAGTGAGCAGCAGGCTCTTGCCGCGGAATTCGAACTTGGCGATCGCCCAGGCGCCGGCGAGGCCGAAGACGATGTTGAGCGGGACGGCGATGGCGGCTACTTCCAGCGTCAGCAAAATAGCGGCGCGTGCATCCGGTTCGATGATCGCCGCGAAGTAGGCTGCAAAGCCATGACGCAATGCTTCAAGGAAGACCAGGACCAGCGGCAGGAACAGTACCAGGGCGACGAAGGCAAGTGCTACGCCGATCAGGCCCCAGCGCACCGGCGCCGGATCCTGCAGCGCCAGCTTCTTGTTATAGCCGACCGAATTGCCGCTCATCGCGCCTGGTCCTCGTGACGGCGGGCCCAGCGCTGGATGAGATTGAGCACCAGCAGCATGACGAAGGAAATCGCCAGCATCACGACGGCAATGGCCGCCGCTCCGGCATAATCGAACTGTTCCAGTTTGCTGACGATGAGCAGCGGCGCGATTTCGGATTTCATCGGCATGTTGCCGGCGATGAAGATGACCGAACCGTATTCGCCGACGGCGCGCGCGAAGGCGAGGGCTGCACCGGTCAGCAGCGCCGGCAGGATCGACGGCAGAATGACGAGAACAAAGACCTGAATTCGGCTGGCGCCGAGGCTCGCCGACGCTTCTTCCAACTCCGGTTCGAAATCCTGCAGCACCGGCTGCACGGTCCGCACCACGAAGGGCAGGCCGATGAAGATGAGCGCCACGACAATGCCGAGTGGCGTGAAGGCGACCTTGATCCCCAATGGCACCAGCAACGCGCCGATCCAGCCGTTGGGGGCATAGAGCGTGGTGAGGGCGATGCCGGCCACTGCAGTCGGCAAGGCGAAAGGCAGGTCGACGAAGGCGTCGATGAGGCGCTTGCCCGGAAATTCATAGCGCACCAGCACCCAGGCGATGATCAGTCCGAACACGCCGTTGATGAGGGCGGCGATGGCTGCCGTGCCGAAACTCACGCGCAAGGCTGCGAGCACGCGCGGCGTGGTGACGGTGTCGAAGAAACCAGCAAGACCAAGTTCGGCCGGCCGCATGATGAGCGCTGCCAGCGGCAGCAGCACGATGATGCCGAGATAGAAGAGGGCATAGCCCAGCGTCAGCCCGAATCCGGGCAGCACGCTCGGCCGCTTCCAACTTCTCAAAGTTCCGACTTGTTGAGACATCGCTCACCCTGATATCGCGGCCCATTCAGCCAGCAGGCCAGTCAAGGCGACCTTATATATTTATCTATTTGTTTGTGTAATTGGATAATAATAGTGTGAAATAGGCGTTTCGCCCTAGATCCCATCGCCCATGATCAACTCACCCGCACGGCCGTCGAGAACATCGGACAGGCTGGTGCGGTCGAGTATGCTGGAGGACGCGTCACGCACCTGCTTGAGGATCCGGCGGATGACGCAGGTCGCCTCATCCTCGCAATCGACGCAGCGCCGGTAGGCGGTGAGGCTGGCGCAGGGCAGGGCGGCCAGTGGCCCGTCGATCAGGCGAATGACCTCACCGAAATGGATCTCCTCCGGTGCCTTCGCCAGCGCATAACCGCCATGCTTGCCGCGAAAGCTCTGCACGAAGCCATTCCGCTTCAATTCCAGCAGGATAAGCTCCAGGAACTTGCGTGGGACGGCTTGTTTGGCGGCGATTTCTGCGATTCCGACCGGTTCGGCGGACTGGGCCTTGGCGAGATAGAGCAAGGCGCGCATGGCGTATTTGGCTTTTTGCGACAGCATACTTAAAATCTCTATAGGGTAACTAGAGAATAAGACATTGCGCCCGAATGTCAAGCATTCGGCTACAGCCTTTTTCGCTCCATTTCCCAGCTTATCGGCGAAGACTCGGTGTGAGTTCGCCAAAGAATGATGAAAGCAGTCCTAACCCTGCCACAGGATCGCTGCCCATGGCAATCGTCGTTGCCAAGCCAATGCCGGAGGAAACCGGATTATGGCTACCGCTGCCGGCGCGCAGGTTCATCACCAGGGTGGGGCACAGGAAAAGCGCCAATTGGACAATCCGCCGCCAATCCGGCGGCAGCATGCCGCGTGCCGCGAGTTCATCCAGCAGCGGCCGCCACAGCAAGTCGCGTTTGGCGGCGAGCAACCCCCATCGCACAGGGCTCGGCTGCCAATCGGTCTCGATATGGAGCGTGTCGCCGATCTGCCGGGCACTCGCCTGGTAACGCGTTGCCGCCGCCGCCGGATCGTAGAGCCAGAGCGGGTGCGCAAAAATGTTGTGGAACGTGGTCTTCACCTCGGCCAGCAATGCCGGCACATGCCGGCCGGCAAAAGCCGGGTCGAACATCACCAGTCGCGGCCCCGCGCCGGTTTCCTCGTACCAGACATTGGCGTTATGGGCGTCGCCATGGGCGGTGACACCACCACTGCCGCCGAAATTCGCCGGCGCCAGCAATGTGAAAGCTTCGGCGAACAACGCGCCCAGCGTGTCGCCATACCGCACCCCGTTGACCTCGAAAGTGAGGCGCTGCAATTCCTCCCAGCCGAGGGTCAGGCCGGGGAAGGCGAAGATTTGGCCGCGATAGAAGCTGTCGAACCGGCCGCCGATGATGCCCGGTCGATCCGCATCGACAAGGCGCGCGTGGAACAGCCGATGGATCGGTTCGGCCGCCGATTGCGCCGCGTCGATCGGGTGCAAAGTGCGCCGGTAGACTGCCATCAACTCATCATTGAGGTGTCGCTCCGCGGCGACAGCGCGGTCGATGGCGCCCTGATCCGTGCTGAAATCCAGTTCCTTCAGCACATCGGCAAAGCGGCGATCCTGGCGCCGGCGATAGACCAGAATCTGCTCGCCGGGCTCAGTCGAAACATGCAGCGGCTGGTCGACAGGCAGGCCTGCCTCGGCCAGCAGGCCGGCGCGGTAATATTCGCCGGCCATCGCCTCTTCATTTTCTTCCTGATGGAACTTGAAAAAGAACTCTTCGCCTGCGGCCGTGAAGAAACCGTTGAGGGAATTGAGGCTATAGATGTCGACATTGATGCGGATGCCGCTCGCCTCCAGCCCGAATTTGGCCCGCAGCAGGGCTCCGATGATGACGGCAGCGCCCGCCAGGTCACCCGATTTGGCCCGGGCGCGGGCTTCTGCGGTCAAGGATGGGGCGTGCTCGGACATGACAAGGCGATCTTTTCGGTTATGCTGCGCGGCAGATCACCGATATCTAGCGTGAGCCCGCCATGACTGTCGATCTTTCCCGTTTCAGCCTTGCCGGCAAGCGTGCGCTGGTGACCGGCGCCAGCCGCGGCATCGGCCAGGCAATCGCCATCGGCCTCGTGCAAGCCGGTGCACAAGTGGCCGTCAGCGCAAGATCGGTCGATGGGCTTCAGGAAACGCTGAGGCAATTGGGTGGGGCGGGCGTTGCCGTTGCCATGGATGTGGCTGACGTTGCCGCCTGTGCACAAGGCGTCGAAGCGGCGGCGCAAGCGCTGGGCGGGCTCGATATTCTCATCAACAATGCCGGGATGGAACAGGTCTGCCCCTCGCTCGATGTGTCCGAAGAGTTGTGGGACCGCATTCTCGACACCAACCTAAAAGGCGCTTTCTTCTGTGCCCAGGCCGCCGCGAAAGTGATGCGTCGCGACGGGCATGGCGGCTCGATCCTCAACATGTGCTCGCTCACCTCCGAAGTGGGCGTGCCCACCGCCGTTCCCTATGGATCATCGAAAACCGGTCTCCTCGGCATGACGCGTGCGTTGGCGGCCGAATGGGCGCCGTTGGGTATCCGCGTGAACAGCCTGGGACCGGGTTACTTCCGCACCGCCCTTACCGACATCTTCTATGAAAATGCCGCCTGGTCCGAGGCCATGTTGGCCAAGATTCCTCTCCAGCGCTTCGGCAAGCTCGACGATCTGGTCGGTGCGGCAATTTTCCTGAGCTCCGAGGCCTCCGCCTACGTCACCGGAATTTACATGCCGGTCGACGGTGGCTATCTTGCCTCGATCTGACTTCCACACATTCTGACCATAAGAGGAATGCCATGTCTGGTGGCGTTAACCTGCACGATCTCGCACGCCTGGGCGCCGAGGCCCGCGCCAATCTGCTGAAACGCAGCGAGGCGGATCTTGGCAGCTTTCTCGAGCGCGTGAAGCCGATCATCGCCGCCGTGAAGGAAGAGGGCGATGTCGCTCTGGCGCGATTTGCCAACGAATTCGACAAGTCGCCTGTGAAGCCCGGTGAGATCGCTGCGACCAGGGCAGATTTCGACGCCGCCTTCAAGGCGGTAGAGCCCGAGGTGATCGCCGCCATCGAATTCGCCGTCGAGAACATCCGCAAGTTCCATTCCGACCAGAAACCGGAGGAGATGTGGTTGCACGAGATGCGCCCCGGTGCCTTTGCCGGCGACCGCTTCCGGCCCATTCCGTCGGTTGCCTGCTATGTGCCGCGCGGCAAGGGCTCGTTCCCCAGCGTCGTGATGATGACGACCATTCCCGCCGTGGTCGCGGGCGTGAAGGATATCTGCGTCGTCACCCCGCCGGGCCCGGATGGCAAGATCGATGCGGCGACCCTGGTCGCGGCGCGCCTCGCAGGGGTCGACAAGGTCTTCAAATGCGGTGGCGCCCAGGGTGTCGCGGCGGCCGCTTACGGAACCCAGACCGTGCCAAAATGCGCGAAGATTGTCGGCCCGGGCAGCCCCTTCGTGGTGGCAGCCAAGCGCCTCCTCGCCGACGTCATCGATCCCGGCATCCCGGCCGGCCCCAGCGAATCCATCATCTTTGCCGACGAGACGGTCGACGGCCGCCTCGCCGCACTCGACCTCCTGGTCGAAGCCGAACATGGGCCGGACTCGTCGGCCTATCTGGTGACACCCAGCGCCAAGGTTGCCGAAGAAGCAATCAAGGCCCTGCCTGATTATTGGGCAAGGATGAGCGAACAGCGCGTCGCCTTTTCCTCCGCCGTGCTCAAGGGACCGCGCGGTGGCGTGGTGCTGACGCCGGATGTCGATGCGGCGATGGCCTTCATCAACGATTATGCCCCCGAGCATCTGGAAATCCTGTCGGATGAACCCTTTGCCTATCTCGGTCGCATCGAGAATGCGGGCGAGGTTCTGCTCGGCAAGCATACGCCTGTGACGCTCGGCAACTTCGTGCTGGGGCCCAATGCCGTGCTGCCGACCAGCCGCGCCGCCATGACCCATTCGCCGCTGTCCGTCTTCGACTTCATGAAGCGCATCTCGGTGGGCTATGTCACTTCGGTCGGCTACCCGACGCTTGCCAAGCATGCCCGGGTGCTTGCGACCTATGAGGGATTTGATGCCCACGCCAACGCGGTTTCCGAGATTCGGGACCGGCTGCTGAAGCATTGAGGGTCGATTTCTTGACAAGCCTCCGGCCCGGCCATCACTATCGCCGCCGGATTGAGAACATTTCAGTGAGAGAGGGAGCATCACGATGAACTGGACACCGAACCGCCGCCAGATCCTGCAGGCCGGCGCCGCCACTCTGGCCATGAGCGGCCTTGCCAAGGCCGCTTTTGCACAATCCATTCCGACCACGCCCGAAGAAGGCGCCATCAAGATGGCGATCGAGCCGTGGTTGGGCTACGGCCAGTGGCATATCGCGGCCAAGAAGGGCCTTTTTGCCAAGGCGGGCCTGGCGGACGTCGAAGTGATCAACTTCAACACCGATGCCGACCTCAACGCAGCGCTTGCCGCCGGCCAGGTCCAGTGCGGCAACATCGCCACGCATACGGCGATGGCCTTCGCCGCTGCGGGCCTGCCGATCAAGATCATTGCCCTGCTCGACGTCTCGATGACGGCTGATGCCATGATCACCGACGGCTCGATCGCCTCGGTCGCCGATCTAAAAGGCAAGCAGGTGGCGTTCGAGGAAGGCACCACCAGCCACATTCTGTTGAACTATGCGCTGGCCCAGAACGGCATGACGCTTGACGACGTGCAGAAGGTGCCGATGCCGGCTTCCGACGCCGGCTCCGCGCTCATCGCCGGCAGGGTTCCGGTCGCCGTCACCTACGAGCCGTACCTCACGCTCGCCATGCAGCAGAATGCCAAGGTGAAGATGCTGTACTCCGCCGGCGAAAACCCGGGCCTCATCTCCGACGTCTTCGTCGTGCGCGAGGACTTCCTCGCCGAGAAGCCGGGCCAGGTGCTGGCGCTGCTCAAAGCCTGGGACGCCTCGCTGGCCGACTACAAGGCCGATACGGCTGGCGGGCGTGCCATCATCTCCGAAGCCGTCGGCGCCAAGCCGGAAGAATTGGCGACCGCCTTCGACGGCGTTACCTACTACACGATGGCCGAGAACAAGACCCAGCTGACCGGCGATTTCGTCAACAAGGTTGTCCCGGAAGTGAAGAAGGCGGCGACCTCGGCCGGCCTCCTTTCGAAGGATGTCGACCTTGCCAAGCTGATCGACACCCGCTTCGTCGAAGCGCTCTGAACGCATGCCGGAGGAGAAGACACCGCAAGTCTCTCCTCCGGCTGCCGTTTCTCGTCCCATGTTTTCTTTGACCGCCGCCGTCTCGGGACGGCAATTCATCACGATCGCCATTCTCGTCTTCCTGGTGCTGGGCCTCCTGTGGTGGGCCGTCACCGCGACGGGCTTGGTGACGCCGTTGTTCCTGCCCTCGCCGGAAATGGTGGTGGCGCGGCTGAAGGAACTCGCCCTTGGCGGCCAGCTGGTCGACGATACACTCATCAGCATCTATCGGATTTCGCTGGGCTTCCTCATCTCCACCGCCTTCGCGCTGCCCATTGGCATTCTCATCGGCTCCTACCGTGCCTGGGAAGCGACGATAGAGCCGCTGGTCGATTTCATCCGTTACATGCCAGTCGTGGCCTTCGTGCCGTTGACCATTCTGTGGACCGGTACGGGGGACGCGCAGAAATTCCTCATCATCTTCATCGGCACCTTCTTCCAGCAGGTGTTGCTGGTGATGGACAATGTCAAATCCGTGCCGCGTGACTTCATCAATCTCGGCCGCACCTTGCAGATGCCGGAACGCCGAATTCTGATGCGCATCATCCTGCCCTCGGCCATGCCGGCCATCTGGGATTCGATGCGCATCAGCCTGGGCTGGGCATGGACTTGGCTGGTGGTGGCGGAATTGGTGGCGGCCACGTCTGGCCTTGGCTATCGCATTACGACGGCACAGCGTTTCTTCCAGACCGACACCATTTTCGGTTATCTGCTGCTGCTCGGTATTCTCGGCCTTGCCACCGACCAGGCCATGAAATGGGCCAGCCGCAAGCTGTTTCGTTATTTGAGGACGCAACGATGAGTGCGCCTAAACTGGTCATCTCGGGGTTGAGCAAGACCTTTCGCGGCGACCGCGGCGATGTCGTGGCCCTCAACGGTGTCGATCTCACCATCGGCGACAACGAGTTCGTCTCCCTGGTCGGCACATCCGGCTGCGGCAAGTCGACCCTGCTTTCGATTGTTGCCGGGCTTGAAAGCCATGATGATGGCATTGTCGCCTTGTCCGGGCGGCCGATCACCGGCCCCGGTCTCGACCGTGGCGTCGTGTTCCAGAGCTATACGCTGCTGCCCTGGCTCACCACTTTGGGCAATGTCGAGTTCGCCCTGCTTGCCGCTGGAAAATCGCGCAAGGAAGCGCGCGACATCGCCTGCGCGCATCTCGCTTTGGTCGGTCTCGACGGTTTTGCCGATCGCTTCCCCTCCGAACTCTCCGGCGGCATGAAGCAGCGTGTAGCCATCGCCCGAGCGTTGTCCTATCGACCCAACATGCTGCTGATGGACGAACCCTTCGGAGCGCTCGATGCACTGACCCGTCATCATATGCAGGAACTGTTGGCCCGCATCTGGGAACAGCATCGCTTGACGGTGCTGTTCGTCACGCATGACGTCGAAGAGGCCGTCTACATGTCCGACCGGGTCGCCGTCATGTCCAACCGGCCCGGGCGCATCAAGCGCATCATCCCGATCGACCTGCCGCGCCCGCGCACCTATGAGATGATGGGCTCGGCCGAGTTCACGCGCCTGCAGCGTGAAGTGCTGGCTGAAATCCGCGCCGAATCCATCGCCATCGCGGCGCTGGGTGACGCGCTGACCTGATTCCCGCATGAACCGCGCCGATTATCTCGCCCAGGATGGGGTCGGCCTTGCCGATCTGATACGCCGCCGTCAGGTCTCGGCAGGCGAGGTATTGGAAGCGGCGCGTGATGTCATTGTCGCCGCCAATCCGCAAACCAACGCCATCATCGATCAATTTTCGCATCCGGCCGAGGTGCCGACCGAAGCGTCGATGCCCTTTCTCGGCGTGCCCTTCCTATTGAAGGATATCGGCGGGGCATTGAAGGGCGCACGCACGACCGGCGCCAGCCGATATCTGGCGAAACTGCCGCCGGTCGAAACGGACGACGAACTGACGGCGCGGTTCAAGCGCGCTGGCTTGCGCATTCTCGGCAAGACAAATCTGCCGGAACTGGGCTTCAACGTCACGACTGAATCGGCAATGTTCGGGCCGAGCCGCAACCCGTGGAACCTCGCGCATTCGACCGGCGGTTCGTCGGGTGGATCTGCGGCCGCGGTCGCCGCGGGCATGGTGCCGATGGCGCATGCGACCGATGGCGCCGGGTCGATCCGCATTCCTGCCGCCGCCTGCGGCCTCGTCGGGCTGAAGCCATCACGTGGCGCCTTGCCGCAAGGCCCCGCCCATGCCGACATCTATGCCGGCTTGGTGAGCGAAGGTGTGGTGAGCCGCACCGTGCGCGACAGCGCCGCCGCATTGTATGCCATCTACGGCGCGGATGCCGGCGCTCCCTATGGCGCCCCAACATCACCGGCTGCAGGCTTCCTCGATGCCCTCTCCCGCCCGGGGCCGCGGCTGCGGATCGGCATCAATCATCAGCATCTGGAGGACGTTGTCCTCGCGCCGGAGGCATTGTTGGCGCTGGAGGACGCGGCTAGGCTGCTGGCCGATCTTGGCCATCACGTGGCGCCGATCGCGTTGCCGATCACCGAGGATGATCTCAACGTCCCGCGCCGTGTCTATCTTGGCCAGGTTTGCGCGCAGGCTGCCGCCGATGCGATTGAACTTGGCCGTCTCATCGGTCAGGCGCCGAATTCGGCCGAGATGGAGTTGATCAATCTTGCTGCCCTGGAAGCAGGCCGGCGCATGACAGCGGCCGACTATCTGGCCGGCATTCGTGCGGGGCAGGCCTTCACGCGTCAAATGGCATTGCTGTGGGATGACGTCGACGTGCTGTTGACCCCGGCTTTGGCGGGGCCAGCACCCAAACTCGGCGCTTTCCCGACGGACCATGACGATGTCGAGTTGCATGTCGCCCGCATGCTGCGCTTCTCGCCCTTTACCGCGACCTACAATGTGACCGGTGAACCTGCCATCACCGTACCGGTGCTGCAATCAGCGGCAGGACTTCCGGTGGGGATTCAACTCGCCACAGTACTTGGCAATGACGTGGTGTTGCTGCAACTGGCGCAAGAGATCGAAGCAGCCAGACCATTTGCGCGCTCGCCGCTGCTGCGGCAACTGGCCTGATCGAAAGAAGGCCCCACTAGGATCGCTGTTCGACCGGCTCCTGCGGGAAGGCATAGGTATAGATATGCCGCTGGATGTCGCTCAAATGCCGGTACATGCACTCATAGGCGCGCTCGGAATTGCGGGCGGCGATGGCCTCGTAAATCTCTTCATGCGAAGCGGCATGGACGGCCTGGCGCTTGAAGCAATGTGCATTTTCGCTGAGGCGCCGCCAGGTGGCGTCGCGCCGGCTGGCACCGAAAGTGTCGAAGAGCGAAAGGAAAAGGGCGTTGCGCGCTGCTTCCGCGATGATGCGATGGAACTTCTCGTCGGCCTTCTCATAGACCAGCGGGTCGGAAGCGTTCTTGGTCTCGGCCAGCGCCAGTTCCAGGCGACGGATATCCGCCTGGGAGGCGCGCAGGGCTGCAAGGCGCGCGATCACCGGTTCGACGGCGAGACGCACTTCCGAGACTTCGATCGGGTTGGTGAACTCCAGGATGCGGTCGAAGGGAATGGCGGCAAAGGCGGCACCGATGGCCATGTCGCCGGCATGGACCGCCTGGTGGCCATTGCGCGGCAGGGCCGGTGTGTGCCCGTTGCCATTGCTGCCGATATTCCTGGTCACTGGAGGCACGCGATTGCTGTTGGCGTGAACGAAGGTGCCACGCCCCTGTTCACGCGTGATGTGGCCTTCCTGCTCCAAAATATCCAAGGCCCGGCGCAGCGAGCGCCGGCCGACACCCAGTTCATCAGCGAGATGCCGCTCCGGCGGCATGCGGCCATCCGCACCAATGGTTCCATCGGCAATCAGGCGCCGCAAGGTGTTCAAGGTTTGGTCGACGTTCTGGAGCATGTCCTAGGTTCCGCTGGATAGTCTGGTTCGCCGGGTTCTAGCCTGATGGTTCATCATGGTTCAAGGGCGATCAGCGCGTATTCGAGTCGCATCATGCGCCGCGCATAGGCTAAAGTAAAGGTTGTCGCGTGCCCCGTCGGCCTCGACCAATGGAAAATGGTTCGCGTGGCGAACCAAACAGGGGCAGCGGGAATCACAGAGGCTGCGATGCAATGGTTCGGCGAATGGATCGCTGTTGACGACATTCGGCCGCATTGGTTACGGTTAGCGCCAGATGACGGCGTAAGTTGAACCAAATTGGCGCGCATTCGGGAAATTGGTCCAGTCAAGGACCGGCCGGGATGCGAGGGAGGGGCAAATGAGCACGCAATCGAAAATGGACGGCTCCAATCTTCAGGCGGCGCTTGATAAGCTCCATGCCGATGTCGCCAGTCACAACATGGCGCCCTATTGGGTGGTCGACCGCACCGTCAAGAATGACGAAGACAGCCGCATCCGCGATACCCGCAAAGCCATCCCCTTCAACTGGACCTATAAGGAAGATATCGAGCCGCTGCTTTATCGCTCGGCCGAGTTGATCACGACCGAAAGCTCCGAGCGCCGCTCGCTGGTCCTGGTCAATCCGGGTCTGGCGCCCAAGCGCGCCGCCGTTTCCACGCTATACGTCGCCTATCGCCTCAACGACCCCAATGAAATCATGCCGCCGCACCGGCATTCGCCCAATGCGATCCGCCTGGGACTCACCGGCAAGCAGAATTTCACGGGCGTCGAGGGAGAGAACATCACCTTCGGCCCGGGCGATCTGGTACTCACCCCCCACGACACCTGGCACAATCACGGCAACAAGGGTGATGAGAACGCAATCAACCTCAGCGTCCTCGACCTGCCGCTGGTGGAAACGCTCTGCGCCATCTATTTCGAGCATGATTATACGGAAGAGGAAGAGGGCCAGAAGGTCCGCCGCATCATGCAATCGGCCCGTTTCCCAGACGACTATTCGCAGCAGATCTACGGGATCGGCGGCCTGAAGCCGCGCTTCGTCTCGCACCATCGCGGCACCGGTTTTGCCTCGCCGATGTATGTCTATCGCTGGGACATGATGCGCGAAGCGCTCGAGCGCGCACGCAATTTCGACGGCGACCCACATGAAGCGCTGATGATCGAATATGTCGACCCCACCACGGGTCAGGCGATCTTCAAGACCATGACCTTCTTCATGCAGATGCTACGCCCCGGCGAACGCACTTTGCCGTTGAAGCAGAATGCCAGCCTCACCATCTCGCCCTATGAGGGCAAGGGCTACAGCATTATCGGCGGCAAACGCATCGACTGGTCGCCCTTCGACACGTTGGCGGCCCCCGGCGGCGAATGGTGCGAGCATGTCAATACCTCGGACAAGGATCCGGCCATTCTCTTCGTTGCCAGTGACGAGCCGACCTTGAAGGCGCTGGCGTTCTATCAGAAACACGGCAAGACCAAGACCGGCGAAATCGTCCGCCTCGCCTGACAAGGAACTCGCAGCAAGATGGCCAAGAGCAGGAACACTAAGCTGATCGGCCATATCGACTGCCCCGGTGGCGGTCAGGTCTGGGTCGAGAACCGCATCCTTTATATCGGCCATATGCGCCAGCCGACGGGCACCACCATTGTCGACGTGGCCGACCCGCGCAACCCGAAGCAATTGGCGCGCCTTGAAATGCCCAATGGCTGGCACTCGCACAAGGTGCGTGTCGCCAACGACATCATGATCGTCAATCACGAGCGGCAGGGCATGGAGGGTGACGCCGAATTCGGCGGCGGCCTCGGCATCTACGACGTTTCAAAACCGGCGGAGCCTAAGCTCATCAGCAAATGGCGCACTCACGGCAAGGGTGTGCATCGCTACGATTTCGACGGCCGCTACGCCTATATCTCGCCGACGGCGGAGGGCTATATCGGTAATATCGCCATGATCCTTGACCTCAAGGATCCAGCCAAGCCCGAGGAAGTCGGCCGCTGGTGGATTCCCGGCCAATGGAAGGCCGGCGGCGAGGAATATCCGTGGGACAATTGGACCCCGCCGCGCTGCCATCATCCGCTGCGCGTCGGCAACCGGCTCTATGTGAGCTATTGGCATCACGGCTTCTTCATCCTCGATATCGAGGATATGTCGAAGCCGCAGCTCATTTCGGCCGTCAATACCTCGCCGACCTTTCCACATCCCACCCATACCTGCCTGCGCATGAAGCAGAAATTGAAGGGTCGCGACATCATGATCGTGGCCGATGAGGATGTGGCGAAGCTCTGGCCCGCAGCACCGGCCTTCACCTGGGTCTATGACATCACCAACGAACATTGCCCGATCCCGATTTCGACCTTCCAGGTCGAAGGCGTCGACAAGGATGGCGCGCCGCAGCCGCCGATGATGGGCTGTCATCAACCTTCCGAGCGCTTCAACGGCACCATCGTTCCCTTTGCCTGGTTCGCGCAGGGCATGCGCCTCATCGATTTCGCCGACCCGTTCCGGCCGGTCGAAGTGGGCTATTACGAGACCGATGCGCCGCAAGGTTTCGACTTGGCATCGTCGAACGACGTCACCATGGACGATCGCGGCCTCATCTATCTCATCGATCGGCAACGTGGCGTCGACATCATCGAAACCAGCGTCTTCTAGGGGAAATGGGATGAGCGACAAGATTCAACCGATCGGAAAGAAGAATCCCAATTTGCCGTTCCATCCGGCGGTGCGCGCCGGTGACTTCATCTTTGTATCGGGACAAGTTGCCAAGGATGAGAACGGCAATATGTGTGCAGGCAATATTGAAGAGGAAACCCGCTGGACGATTGAATCAGTCCGTCGCATTCTGGCGCTCGAAGGTGCTGAACTGTCGGACATCGTGAAGATGACGGTCTTTCTCGAAGATGCGCGCAATTTCGGGCGCTACAACAAGATCTTTGCCGAGTACTTCCCGGCCGGCGTGCTGGCGCGGACGACCGTCGAGGCGCGTGCGGTCATCGAATGCAAGATCGAGATGGACGCCATCGCCTACAAGCCAAAAGCCTGATCGCGTGTATCGATACAAAATGCGGCGTACGCAAGCGCCGACAGAGGGGAGAGCTGCAGCATGTTGAGACTTCTGGGCCGCAATACATCAGGCAATGTGCAGAAGGTGATCTTTCTGCTGGAGGAACTGGGACTGCCTTATGCGCGGGAAGACTATGGCCGCCAGTTCAACAACACGGCCGACGCCGCCTATCTCAGCCTGAATCCCAACGGCAAGGTCCCGACATTGGTCGATGACAAGGTCGTGATTTGGGAATCGAACACGATCCTGCGCTATCTTTGCAACAAGCAGAAAAGCACCGATCTCTATCCTGCCGACCCGGCGCAGCGCTCCGAGGTCGAGCGCTGGATGGATTGGATGCTGGCGGCCCTCAACCCCTCCTATCTGGGCATCTTCAAGGAGGCAAAGAAGGCGCCCAATGAACGTGCCGCCAGTTGGGAGGCGGATTCGAAAGATCTCAAAGCCCAGCTCGAGATTCTCGACGGTGCCTTGAAGGGCAAGACCTGGGCAGCTGGCGATACGTTCAGCCTGGCGGATATCGCGCTGGGTCCGGTCGTGCATCGCTGCCTCGACTTTCCGGTCGAGCTGCCCGAACTGACGGCGGCCAAGGCGTGGCGCAAGAAATTGACCGAACGGCCGGCGTTCCGCAAAGCCGTCGGTCTTTGAACAATTCGTGCAGCCGGCGAATAAGCCGGCGCATCAGGGACAGGCAAAGGTTCAACGAGGAGGGATCATGACCAAGGCAGCAATCGTCGGTTTGGGCACCATGGGGCCGGGCATTGCCCAGACCCTGCTGCGCGCCGGCATGCAGGTGACCGCATTCGATCTATCTGAGGATCAGCGCAAGAAGGCCGCGGCCGGGCTGACGCTGGCCAATACCGTGCTTACCAATCTCGGCACACCGGACCGCAGCAACGGTGCCACGGTAAAGATCGCCGACAGTCTCAAGGAATGCGTTGCCGGCGCCACGCTGGTGATCGAGACCGTACCGGAGAAATTCGAGATCAAGGCGCAGGCCTTCAAGGAGATCGATGCCCTGGTCGGTAAGAGCTGCATCATCGCCAGCAACACCTCCGGCATTCCGATCACCAAGCTGCAGGCCAATGTCTCGGCGCCTGAGCGCGTCGTCGGCATGCATTGGTCGAATCCGCCCCATGTCATCCCGATGATCGAGGTGATCGCCGGCGAGAAGACATCGAAAGCCACCTGCGATTGGATGGTCGAGACCATCAAGGGCTTAGGGTTGCTGCCGGTCGTCGTGCAGAAGGATGTTCCGGGCTTCGTCGAGAACCGGGTGCTCTATGCCCTGTTGCGCGAATGCGTCGATCTCGTGGACCAGGGCGTCATTGATGCCGAAGGGCTCGACACCTGCGTCTCCTGGGGCATCGGCTACAAACTATCTGTTATCGGCCCGATGGCGCTCCTGGACGTGGCCGGTCTCGATATCTATCAGGCGGTCGGTTCCTATCTCAACAAGGAGCTTTGCAACCGCGACACGTTGAGCCCCTTCGTGACCGAGCGCACCGCCGCCGGCAAACTGGGCATCAAGACCGGCGGTGGCGTCTTCAGCTACACGCCGGAGAAGATCGCGGCACTACAACAGCAGCGCGCGAAACGGCTGGTCGCCGTTCGCAAGGCACTGGAGAGCTGACGGCGCCGAGCCCCAAGAATTTGGCGTCCAACAAGAAGAAACCGCATCGCATCTCTAACATGATCGATATCCTGGTGCTGGGAAGGGCCGGATGTCTGAAAAACAGGAGAGGAACCATGACGAAGACCAAATGGATCAAATGGGCGCAGGTTTCGACACTGGCCTTGACGCTGGCCCTGGTGGCAGTCGGTGGAGCCGCGTTGGCGCCGGCGGAGGCCAAGGACGTGAAGAAGCTCGCTATCCTGACACCGGAAGACCCGACCGATTTCGGCTGGAATCAGCAGGGCTTCGACGCCGCCAAGGCCGTGGCCGAAAAGGAAGGCCTGGAATTCATGCCGGCCACCGGTCTCGGTTATGGCGACGTGCATCCCACCTTGCGCGAACTGGCCGATGACGGCGCCAGCCTGATGATCGCCCATGCCAGCGGCTACAATACCGCGGCACCGGAAATCGGCGCCGAAAAGGGTGTGGCTGTCGCGATCGTCGACAAGCCGGATGCCATCAAGGAAGGTGCCGTCACCGACTATACCCTGAGTGGTCATGAGGGCGCCTATCTTGCTGGCGTGCTCGCGGCCAAGACGTCGACCACGAAGTCGGTCGGCATCGTCGTCTCCGGTGAGCCGCCCTCATGGAACTCGCAATCGGCTGCCTTCGCGCAGGGCGTCAAGGCGACCGATCCGGCGGTGAAGATCCTTTACGCTGTCATCGGCCCGGCCGCCTATTCGGACGCTGCTGGCGGTCGCCGTGTTACTGAGTCCGTCATCGGCGCCGGCGCCGATGTCATCTTCGGCCAGGGTGACGGCGCCACCTTCGGCATGCTGCAGGCGGTCGAGACGACCAAATCGACCGGCGGTGGCAATGTGTGGTTCATCGACGTCATCGGCGACAAGACCTCGATCGACAAGGGCCATCTGCTCTCGTCGGTCGTCTGGAACCTGGTCCCGGTCTTCACGGCGATGGTCGAGGATCTGAAGGCCGACAAGTTCGGCACCAAGCCTTACTCGATCCAGCTTTCGGATGATTCCGTCCAGCTCCTGAAGACCAAGCACATTCCGGACGATGTCTGGGCCTCGGTCAGCGAGACGCGCAAGCAGATCGTTGACGGGTCCCTGAAGATCGAGCCGGTCTGGGAAGCGGAAAAGGTCCGTGCCCTGATGAGCTCGGTCACCGACGCGCCGGCCCAATAAACCGGCTCGGATCGGCTCATGAAGATGGACTCGCTACCTAGCCCATTGCAAAGTGGCGAGATGATGAACACGGACCTGATGTCGGAGACGAAAACGGTGGTGGGCGACCGGCCCGCCACCGTTGCATCCGTTCCGGCGGCGTCAGTCCGTCATGTCACCAAGCGTTTCCCGGGCGTGCTCGCCAATGACGATATCTCGCTCGACTTCAGGTCGGGCGAAATTCACGTGCTGCTGGGCGAAAACGGCGCCGGCAAATCGACCCTGATCGGTATCCTCGCCGGCATGCAGCAGCCGGACGAAGGCGAAATCCTGATCGACGGCAGCCCGGTTCGCATCGGTTCGCCGCGGCAGAGCCTCGATCTCGGCATCGGCACGGTATTCCAACATGTGCTGCTGGTTCCGAGCCTCACTGTGATCGAAAACCTGATGCTGGGTGGCTCCTGGTGGCAGAAGCTGGCGCGGCCTGCGGCCCTTGCACGCTTCCGCCAGCTTTCGGCACTGCTCGGCGTGTCGCTCGACCCCGATGCCCTCATCGGCAAGCTCTCGCTGGGCGAACAGCAGCAGGTCGAAATCATGCGCGCCCTGTGGCGCGGTGAAAAAATCCTCATCCTGGACGAACCCACCTCCATGCTGACACCGCAGGGCGTCAAGGATCTGGGCGACGTCATGCGACGCCTGCGGGAGAAGGGCGTCGCCCTTATCCTCATCACCCACAAATTGGCCGAGGCCTATGAACTCGGTGACCGCATTTCGGTTCTGCGCCTTGGCCGTGTGGTCGGCGCCATCGCTCCCGACGAACGCCGTGACATGAGCGAACAGCAGATGACCGACCGGGTCATAGCGATGATGTTCGGTGCTGCCGGCGGTGCCGCAGCGTCGGAAAAGGAAATTCTGGTCGGCCGCGGCCACGCCCAGCGGCACAATATCGACCGCACCCGATCGCCGCGTCTCCGGATTGCGCATGCTTCGACTGCCGCCGAGCGTGGTGCCTGCCCGCTGGTGGATGTCGATTTCGATCTGTGGCCGGGCGAGGTGCTGGGCATCGCGGGCATCGACGGCAATGGGCAAAAGCATCTGGCCGAAATGCTGGCGGGTCAACGCGCCTTGACGGCCGGCAGTATCACGCTCGACGGCAGGGATATCAGTGCCGCGGGTGTTCCGGCGCGCCGCCAGGCCGGGATTCGCTATGTGACCGACGAACGCTTGGGCGAGGGCACGGTTGGTGCCTTCTCGGTGGCCACCAACCTGCTGCTGAAGGAGATCGGCACAGCGCCCTTCTGGCGGCGTGGCCTCACCGATTGGGGCCGCATCCATGACCATGCCCGCGATCGGATCCGCCATCATGACATCCGCACGCCCTCCGAGAAGACGCCGATCGGCAAGCTCTCCGGCGGCAACATCCAGAAGGTGCTGCTGGCACGCGAACTCGGCCAGGATGCGTCGGTCGTGGTTTTCAACAAGCCGACCTACGGCCTTGACCTGCAGAATACGCGCCTCGCTCACGAACGCATCCGCGAGAGTGCCGAAGCCGGCCTTGGCACCATCGTCATCTCGACCGATCTCGACGAATTGCTGGCTCTGAGTGACCGCATCGCCGTCATGTATCAGGGCCGCTTGGTGGGCGTGGTCGACAACGGCCCGCAGGCGGAGATCGCTATCGGCAAATTGATGACGGGCACGAGGGCGGCATGAGCATCGCGGAGCTCAGCGGTCCAAGCCGGTCGCGGGATGCCTGGCGTGAGCAGGCGGCGAATGTGGCGCGCATCCTCATTCCCATTCTCCTCGCACTTGCCGTCGGGGGGGGCATTCTGCTCATTCTCGGCAAGAACCCGTTCACCTACTATGGCTATATCGTCCAGCGCGGCCTGTTGAGCTGGGGCGGCCTGCAGGAAACTTTCACCCGCATGGCGCCGCTGCTGCTGATCGCCGCCGGCCTCATCGTTGCCTTCCGTGCCGGCATCTGGAATCTGGGCGGCGACGGACAATATCTTCTGGCGGCGGTCGTGACGGCGGCCCTGGCGCCGGCCCTCATCGAAACGCTGCCGCGTGGCCTCACCCTCATCATCTGCATGGTCGTATCGATGATCGTGGCGGCGCTCTGGTCACTCATTCCGGCAATCCTCAAGGCGCGCTACGGCATCAACGAGATCATCACGTCGCTGATGATGAGTTTCCTCGGCACGTCTTTCGCCAATGTGCTGGTGAAGCTCTTCTTTCGCGATCCTACGACCACCGTGCCGCAGACGCGCTCGCTGGAAGTGGCGGACCGCTTGCCGCGCATCTTCGGCACCAATGTCCATGCCGGCATCCTCATTGCTCTTGCCGTGGTCATCCTCGTCCACCTGATGATGACGCGAACCGCCTTCGGCCTGCGCCTGCAGATCGTCGGCGCGAATCCGGCGGCTGCCATCCATGCCGGGCTCAAGGTGGGCTGGCTCACCATCGCCACCTTTGCCATCAGCGCCGGCCTTATTGGTCTTGCAGGTTCCGTCGAGATTCTCGGCGTCTGGGGTACGGTGCGCGCCGATTGGAACCCGGCCTATGGCCTCCTCGTCGTGCCGCTGGTCTTCCTGGCCCGCTTCAATGGCATTGCCGTCATCGGTTTTGCGCTGTTCTTTTCGGTATTGATGATCGGCGGCGAAAGTGCCTCGCGCCGCATCGGTGTGCCGCAGGATTTTGTCCTCATGCTGGTCGGCCTGCTGCTGATCTTCCTTGCCCTGGTCGAATATCTCGACCATCTCCGGCGCAAGCGGGCAGGGGTATGAGGCGATGAGCGAACTTTTCACCCAACCCTTCCTCGTCTCATTGCTGTTCGGCGCCGTTACCGCCGGCATTCCGCTGCTTCTGGCGGGGCTCGGCGAACAGATCTCCGAAAAATCCGGTGTTCTCAACATCGGTATCGAAGGCATGATGCTGTTCGGCGCCTATACCGGCTTCGTCGCCGCCTATTATTCCGGTTCCTTCTGGCTGGGCTTCCTTGCCGGTGGCCTCGGCGGCATGGCTGTGGCTTTCTTCGTTGTCCTCTTCTGCATCCGCCAGGGCCTCAATCAGATCGTCATCGGCATCGCGCTGACCATCGGTGTCGAAGGTCTGACCGCGCTGTTACATTTCTTTCAGTTCAGCAAGACCTATCCGCGTCTGGACAAGGCGCCGATCCTCGCCATCCCGCTGCTCGCCGACATTCCGGTGCTCGGTCCGGCGCTTTTCAGCCACAACATCGTCGTCTATGTCGCGGTGGCGTTGGTATTCCTCTTTGCCTGGATGTTCCGCAAGACCTATATCGGCCTCAGTCTCGAAGCGGCCGGTGCCAAGCCGGCAGCGCTCGATGCGGCCGGCATCAGTGTCGTCGCCACACGCTCGGCGGCTGTCCTTTCGACCGGATTTCTCGCCGGCCTCGGTGGTGCCTATCTCGCCAATGTGGGGGCCGGGCTCTTCGTGCCCTTCATGACTCATGGCGCCGGCTTCATCGGTATCGTGCTGGCCATGCTGGCGCGCGGCAATCCGGTGTGGGTGCTGCTCGGCGCGTCGCTTTTCGGTGTCAGCCTCGCCATGACGACGGCCTTGCAGGTTGCCGGTGTCAATGTGCCGACCGATGTCGTGCAGATGCTGCCCTTTGCCATGGTCATGCTGGTGCTGGTGATCTTCGCGCGCCATTCGGTGCTGCCGTCGGCCTTGGGTCTCCCTTATGTGCGGGGCGACCGATAGAATAAATCACCAGTCTGAAGGGGAGGGTTCAACATGTCCGATACGAAAGTCTATCTGCTGGATGGTGGTACCTTGGTCATCGACGGCTACCACGCCTTCTGGAATCGCGGTCCGGGCGGTGAACTCCGCTTCCCCTGCTATTCGGTTCTTATCGACCATGCCGATGGACGCTACATCTTCGACACCGGCTACGATTTCGACCATGTCATGCGCGTGTTGCCCTTTGAAAAGCCGATCCAGGAAAAGGACCAGACTTTGCCGGGGCAATTGGCCAAGATCGGCTTCAAGCCCGATGACATCAACTATGTCATCAACTCCCACTATCATTTCGACCATTGCGGCGGGAACAAATACTTCACCAAGGCCTGCACCATCTGTCACGGTGCTGAGCTAGACGCCTGCTCGCACCACCAGCCCTTTGAGCATCTGGGCTATTCGGATCTCTCCTTCGCGCCGGAAATCGCCAAGGCTACCGGCAAGACCCTGCCGGCCGACCCTGTGCTCGACATGTACACGCCGAAATTCGAACCGCTGAAAGGCGACCAGGAACTGGCCAAGGGCCTGTGGCTGTTCGAGACGCCGGGCCACACGGCTGGGCACTATTCCTTGATGGTGGAATTGAAAGGCCGGCGCCCGATGCTGTTCACGGCGGATGCCTGCTACAGCCAGAAGAATATGGACATGATGTGCATCTCGAGCTTCCACCTCGACCCGGTGGCAAGCCTCAAGTCGATGCAACGCCTCAAGGACCTCGCCGCCAAATACGACGCCGAGCTCTTCTATTCGCACGACCCGGACAGTTTCAAGCACTACCAGACGGGCGGGAACTTCTACGCCTGATATATCTCGAGTCTCAATTTTCGTTCTATAAAATCGTCATCCCCGGGCTTGACCCGGGGATCCACACTGCCAACCGCACCAGTGGATGGCCGGGTCTTTGCCCGGCCATGACGACTTGGTTTCGTTCGACCTACCACCGGACCATGCCGGCATCGACCGCCAGCGTCTGACCCGTGATCCAATGTGCCTCGTCCGAAGCGAGGAAGGCCACCGCCGGCACAACGTCTTCCGGCTGGCCGTGGCCCTTGATCGCCTGCAGCATCTCGACGAATCCGAAGGCTTCCTTGTGCTGGCTGGCCTGCACGCTTTCCGAATTCACAAGGCCAGGTGCCACGCAATTGACCGTGATCTTGTTGCCGCCGAGCTCGGTCGCCAGAGCCCGGCTGAAGGTCATGACGCCGCCCTTGGAGGCGACGTAATGCGCCATGTTCGGCGTCCCGGCAAAGATCGAATTGGAGCAGAAATTGACGATGCGGCCGTAATTGGCCTTGCGCATGATGTCAGAGCCCGCCTTGCACATCAGGAAAAGGCCATCGAGGTTGACACGCATGATGCGGCGCCATTCGGCAAAATCGATCTTGTCCCACGGTGTGAAGGGCACGATCGCCGCCGCATTGACCTGGATATCGAGCTTGCCGAACTTGGCGACCTCTGCGAACAGCCGGGCCACAGCCGCTTCGTCGCCGATATCGCAGGCCATGCCGATCGACTTGCCGCCGATCTCCTTGGCGGTCTTCTCGGCCCCGGCACCGTTGATGTCGGCAGCGATGACCGTGGCGCCTTCATTCCCCAAGCGCAAGGCGACTGCCTTGCCCATACCTTGCGCCGCACCCGAAACGACCGCGACGCGGCCTTGAAACCTCTGCATATCCCCTCTCCCTGTTGGCTGAATTGTTCGATTATTGGAAATGTCAGGCGCGTTCGATCACCTGCAGCGCCGCATTGACACCGGCGCTGACGTCGATCTTCTTGCCCAGCTTGCGCAAGGCACCGCCCAGGGCCGTGGTGGCCACCACCGCATAGACCGGCTCGGCCACCAGGCCCATATGGCCGATGCGGAGCAGCTTGCCCATTGTGTCGTTGCGCCCGGTCGAGAAGACGACGCCGAACAGTTCGCGCGCCGCGGCGATGATCGCCGAATCGGTGACCCCCTCCGGAATGCGCACCGCCGTGGTGGTCGGAGAGGCGATGCCCTCAGTCTTCGCCCAAAGCTGCAGACCCATGGCCTGTATTCCGGCGCGGGTGGCGGCGGCGGTCAACGCATGCCGCTTCCATACCTTCTCCGGACCCTCGTCCAGATACTGGTCGAGCACGGCATCGAAGCCGTTCACCTCGGCGACCGAGGGGGTAAAGGGGAAGGGCCGGTCATGGCGCCAGGCTTCCTTCCAGTCGAGATAGGAAAGGATCGAGGCCCGCGGCGCCTTGGGGTTGGCTTCCATATGCGCCCAGGCCCGGTCGGAGACCGCGATGAAGGTGATGCCGGGGGCACCGCCTAAGCACTTGCCCGGGCCGGTGATGAAGACGTCCGCCTCGCAATCGCCGGGGTGGATATCCATGCCGCCGAAGGAGGAGACCGCGTCGACCAGCAGCAACGCCCCATGGGCCCGCACAATCTTGCCGATCTCCCGGGCGGGATTGATGGTGCCCGAGGGGGTGTCGTGATGAACCAGCGAAACCACCTTGATATTCGGGCGTTTCTTGAAGGCCGCTTCGACCGCGGCCGGGTCGATCGCCTCGTTGAACGGCACCTCGATCTCGACCATGTCCTTATGGTACCGGGCGGACCAATAGCCGAAACCCTTGCCGTAAACGCCGGAAGCGAGGTTGAGCACGGTGTCATTGGGCCCGATCAGCGAGGCAGCGGCCGCCTCGATCGCCGCAGCCGGCTCCACATGGAGGATCAGCGCCGGATCCTTCACCTTCAGCGCCTTCGCCGCCTTCTTGGTGACGCCTTCGTAGAAATGCTGGAAATACGGGTCATAGTCATAAGGAATGGGCTTGGCCATGGCGCGCAGGACGCGCGGATAGGCGGCCACCGGGCCAGCGGACAAAGTAACGACAGGTTCCTTGAGTTCAGCGACGCCCATGATCTCGTAGCTCCCCTTTGGTTCGGCGTGGTGTTTTTGGTTCAGGACATTCTAGACTCTGGTTCGGAAAAGTGAAAACAATAT
Organism: Dongia sp.; assembly: GCF_041906375.1. Classification (GTDB taxonomy): domain Bacteria; phylum Pseudomonadota; class Alphaproteobacteria; order Dongiales; family Dongiaceae; genus Dongia. The sequence continues at coordinate 91,883 of NZ_JAYRJJ010000003.1, forward strand.
CCGCTGCAATGATGGATTGGTCCGGCACCTCATGACATCCTCCACGGCCGATTGGTTCGACTATCTGATAATTGGTGCAGGTACCGCCGGTGCCGTCCTCGCCGCACGCCTCAGCGCCGACCCAAGCCTGAAAGTGGGGCTCATCGAGGCCGGCGGCCCAGCGCGCAATCCGCTCATCGCCGAGCCCGGCAAATGGCCGCTGCTGCAAGGGAGCGAGGTCGATTGGGCCTATCGCACCGTTCCGCAGAAAGGGACCGCCGACCGCATCCATGACTGGCCGCGCGGCAAGGTGCTGGGCGGGTCGACCGCCATCAATGCCATGGCCCATGTGCGCGGGCACCCATCCGATTTCGACCGCTGGAACTGCCCGGGCTGGGGCCACGCCGATCTGCTGCCCTATTTCGAGTTGAGTGAGCAGGGCCCGCTCCATCTCATCCGTCCGCTTGAGGCGAGCCCCGTTACGCGCGCCTATCTCGCTGCCGGCGTGGAACGGGGCTTTGCGCCCATCGCCGACCACAATGCCCCGGGCATGGCCGGCCCCACGCTCAACACGCTCACCATCAAAGACGGCAAGCGCCAGACCATCGCCGACGCCTATCTGCCGCTCACCGCAGACCGCGCCAATTTCACGCTGCTCGCCAATACCCAGGTGCTGTCGCTGATCCTGGCCAAGCAGCATTGCATCGGCGTATTGGTCGACAGCCCCACCGGCCCCCGCGAGATCCGCGCGGAAAGGGGCGTCATCCTGGCCGCCGGCGCCATCGCCTCGCCGGTGCTGCTGCTGCGCTCAGGCATTGGCCCCGCTGACGAACTCCTCCATATCGGCATCCCACCGCGCCACGATCTCCCCGGTGTGGGGCGCAATCTCCACGACCATCTTCTCTCCGGCGGCAATGTCTATCGATCGAAACGCCCGGTGCCGCCGTCGAAATACCAGAATTCCGAGGCCCTTATGTATCTGCCGCGCCCGGGCTCCGCGTCGCCGGCGCCGGAACTGGTGCTGGCCTGTGTCACGGCGCCCGTGGTGACCGAATGCTTCGAGGCGCCGCCTATGGGATCGGCCTATACTTTGATGTTCGGCTTCACCCATCCCAGGAGCCGCGGCTCCATCCGCCTCGCCTCCGGCGATCCCGGGGCGATGCCGCTGATCGACCCCGCTTATCTCACCGACCCTTACGACCGCGCTGCTTATCTTGATGCCCTCACCATGGCCCAGGAGATCGGCGGCGCGGCCGCGCTCAAGGATTGGCGCGATGCGGAGATCCTGCCCGGTTCCACACACCAGGACCGAATGCGCTTCCTCGAACGGGCCGCCTTCACCCACCATCACCCGACCGGTACCTGTCGCATGGGGCAGGGGACAGAGGCGGTCGTCGGGCTGGACCTCAAGCTCCATGGGCTCGATAGGCTCTATGTCTGCGATGCCTCGGTGCTGCCCAGCATCACCACCGGGCCGATCAACGCCGCCATCATCGCCATCGCCGAACGGGCCTCCGACCTGCTATTGGGTAAGGCACCGCTTGCTCCTGCCGGAATGTGACGATGAAACTGCCCACCTTCCTCCTTTTGCCTCTCCTCGCCGCCTGTGCCGCCGCACCGACCGACCGGCTGGTCAATCTGCAGCTCACCAATACGGGGGCCGAAATCCTTTCCTGCAAGATCATCTACGGCCACTGGGTCGAGCGCGATCTGGGCCCCCTTGCACCCGGCACCACTTTCGACATCGCCCTGCGCCAGCAGATCTCGGACCATGCGCTCTTCGTCAATCGCGACGACATGGCGCGGCGCATGATGATCGAGAACATCGTCTGCGGCCGCGTGCAGAATTGGCGCGATACCACGGGCCAGATCGATCTCACGCGACCCCGCCAGCAACCCGTCGCCTATCTGGAAGCCACTTGCGCGGCCGCCATTGGGCCGGGCAGGGTGGAATGCGACCTCACCGACATCGCCCCATAAGGAATGCGCATCATGACCGCCACCAATGTTCCCGCCTTGCTGAAAGGCAGCCCGCAAGCCGACGCCATCGGCGCGCCCGAGCGGCGCAGCATGACTCGTGGCGAGCTCAACGCGCTCGTGCAGAAGATCGGCGGCGCGCTGCGCGCCATCGGCATTGGGCAGAAGGATGCCGTCGCCATCGTCATGCCGAACGGGCCGGAAATGGCGGCGATGTTTGTCGGCGTCGTCAGCTATGCCGTCGCGGCCCCCTTGAACGCGGCCTACCGCGCCGACGAATTCGATTTCTACCTCGGCGATCTCGACGCCAAGGCGCTGGTCATTCTCGGCGGCCCGGATTCGCCTGCGCGCGACGTGGCGGCGAAGCGGGGCATCCGCGTCATCGATGTGACGCCCGATCTCAATAGTCCCGCCGGCACCCTCACACTCTCCGTGCCCTTTGCCGATCACGGCGCGCCCAATCCGTCGCCGGATGACGTGGCGCTGGTACTGCATACCTCCGGCACCACGTCGCGTCCGAAGATCGTGCCGCTGACCCACCGCAATCTCGCGACCTCGGCCGGCAATATCGTGCGGACGCTGTCGCTGACGCCGGATGATCGCTCGCTGGTGGTGATGCCGCTCTTCCACATTCACGGCCTCATCGCAGCCTTGCTGTCTTCCTTCGCGGCCGGCGCCTCGGTGCATGTGCCGCCGGGCTTCAACGCGTTGAAATTCTTCGCCCAGCTCGATGAATCCCGCGCCACCTGGTACACGGCCGTTCCCACCATGCACCAGACCGTGCTGGCGCGCGCCGACCGCAACCAGGATGTGCTGGCGCGGCGCAAATTGCGCTTCATCCGGTCGTCTTCCGCGAGTCTCCCGCCCCAGGTGATGAAACAGCTCGAGGAGACCTTCGGCTGCCCCGTCATTGAAGCCTATGGCATGACCGAGGCCGCGCATCAGATGGCCAGCAACCCGCTGCCGCCGCGCCCGCGCAAACCCGGCTCGGTCGGGCTCGCCGCCGGTCCGGAGGTCGCCATCATGGGGCCGGACGGCAAGCTGCTCCCGCCCGGCGAGGTGGGCGAGATTGTCATCAGGGGCGCCAATGTGACGCCGGGCTACGCCAACAACCCGAAGGCCAATGAAGAAGGCTTTCGCGACGGCTGGTTCCGCACCGGCGACCAGGGCACGATGGACGGCGAGGGCTATCTGCGCCTTACCGGTCGCCTGAAGGAAATCATCAACCGCGGCGGCGAAAAGATTTCGCCGCGCGAAGTCGACGACATTCTGATGGACCATCCGGCCGTGGCGCAGATCGTCACCTTCGGCATCCCGCACGAGAAGCTCGGCGAGGAAGTCGGCGCCGCGATCGTCCTCAAGGAGGGGCAGAGCGCCAGCGAGCAGGACATCCGCAGCTTCGCCGCATCGCGCCTCGCCGATTTCAAGGTGCCGAAGAAGATCGTGTTCCTGGCCGAGATCCCGAAGGGTGCGACCGGCAAGCTGCAGCGCATCGGCCTCGCCCAGAAGCTCGGCCTCGTATCATGAAGGTTGCGATCTACGGCGCCGGCGCCATCGGCGGGTTGATCGGCGGTCATCTGGCGCGAACGGGCCAGGACGTCACCCTCATCGCGCGCGGGCCGCATCTTGCAGCCCTCAAGGAGAAGGGCCTGCACATCCATGGCTTGAGCGGTGACTTCACCGTGCACCCCAAAGCCACCGAACATGCCATCGAAGCCGGACCGCAGGATTTCGTTATCGTGGCGCTCAAGGCCAACGCCGTTCCCGGCATCGCCGATAAGCTGGCACCGCTCCTGGGGCCGAACACCGGCGTCGTCATGGCGGTCAATGGCATGCCGTGGTGGTATTTCTACGGTGCCGAAGGGGTGCTCAAGGATGCGCGCATCCCCGCTGTCGACCCTGAGGGCAAGCTCTGGGACCTCGTCGGTCCCCAGCGCGTCATCGGCTGCGTCGTCTATCCGGCCGCCGAGGTCGTGGCGCCCGGCGAAATCAAGCATGTCGAGAATGACCGCTTCTCCCTGGGCGAAGCCAGCGGCGAGAAGACCGAGCGCGTGCAGGCGCTCTCCGCCGCCTTCTTCGCGGCCGGCTTCAAGGCGCCGGTCAAGACCGACATCCGCACCGAGATCTGGGTGAAGCTCTGGGGCAATGTCGCCTTCAATCCCCTCTCGGCATTGACCGGCGGCACGCTCGCCAGGATCTGCAGCGATCCCGACACCCGCGCCGTCGCCAAGGCCATCATGGGTGAGGCGGAGGCGATCGCCAATGCCCTCGGCGTCAAGATGCCGATCGATGTCGAGAAGCGCATCAATGGCGCTGCCGGCGTCGGCGAGCACAAGACCTCGATGCTGCAGGACATCGAACGCGGCCGCCCGATCGAGTTAGAGGCCATCGTCGGCGCCGTCCGTGACCTCGGCCGGCTCGTCCACGTGCCGACACCGATGATCAACACGATCTACGCCCTGGTGAAGCAGAAGGCGGGGCTGCTGGAGTTGTTGTAATTTCTGGAGATAAAGGAATGAGATATCGCCGTTATCAGTTGGGGAGAGCGATATTCCGCACCCTGCCGCACCTGCTCATCGCAATGGCGTCGATCTCAGTCGCACACGCAGAGGACGCCGTTCCCGGCGCCTGTTTGCCTGACTACAGCGAAAGCACACTTGGCAAGATGATCAGTAACAGAGAAAGTGAATCCGGTTTTTCAAGAAATTCGAGGATCGGGGAGTGCCAAGGAAATCAGTTGGAGATGAGCTACTGCATTAATTACAAGTATCTTGTTTCAGAGAGCGAGATGCGGCTGGCGCTTAAAAGCCTGAACGCGATGTTAAGCGATTCTCCGGCCTCTCAGGCCCTTTTGCGGTCTCAGGGCGATTGGTGTAGTCGGCGTGACAAGAGTTGTGACGAAGTTGCCGCGAACTTCGAAGGTGGAAGCGCCAAAGGATCGTTTCTTGACGACTGCCTGATCAAGCACAACCGTGGGCGCACGGACCAATTGCTCGACGCCTTGGCGCGCGTCAGAGATCGTGCTGATGTCGAGACACTAAATACCATTCTGAGCGCCCCGTAATTGGCCAAAAGAAAAACCCTCCCCGTGAGGGGAGGGCAAGGTAAGGGGACGTTGTTTGCGACAGGTCCCCGGCTATCTCGTCAGCGTTACATCGTGGCGCCGATCTGCCACGGCACGAATTCGTTGTCGCCATATCCCAGCTGTTCCGACTTCGACTGCTCGCCGGATGCCACGCGCAGGATCAGGTCGAAAATCTCCTGGCCCTTCTCCTGCACGGTGACGCCGTCCAGAATGTCGCCGCAATTGATGTCCATGTCCTCGACCATGCGCTGATACATCGGCGTGTTGGTGGCAAGCTTGATGGAGGGTGTCGGCTTGCAGCCATAGGCCGAGCCGCGGCCGGTGGTGAAGCAGAGGATATTGGCGCCGCCCGCCACCTGGCCCGTGGCCGAAACCGGGTCATAACCTGGCGTGTCCATGAAGACAAAGCCCTTCGCCGTCACGGCTTCCGCATATTCATAAACGGCGGTGAGGTTGGTGGTACCGCCCTTGGCAGCGGCGCCCAGGGATTTTTCCAGGATGGTAGTAAGGCCGCCGGCCTTGTTGCCGGGGGAGGGGTTGTTGTTCATTTCGCCGCCATTGCGCGCGGCATAGGCTTCCCACCATCTGATACGTGAGACCAGCTTTTCGCCCACCTCGCGGTTGACGGCGCGGCGGGTCAGCAGATGCTCGGCGCCGTAAATTTCCGGTGTCTCGGAAAGAATGCCCGTGCCGCCATGCTTGACGAGGAGATCGACCGTGGCACCCAGCGCCGGATTGGCGGTGATGCCGGAATAGCCGTCCGACCCGCCGCATTGCAAAGCCAGGATCAGCTCGGAAGCGGAGATGGTTTCGCGTTTCACGTTATTGGCTTTGGGGAGCATCTCCTTGATCGCCGCGACCCCGGCTTCGATGGTCTTTCGCGTGCCGCCCGTATCCTGGATGGTCATGGTGCGGAACGTATCGCTCTCGACGATGTTGTAGAGCTCCTTCATGCGGCTGATCTGGAACACCTCGCAGCCCAGCCCCACCAGCAGCACGCCGGCAAGGTTGGGGTTGGTGGCATAGCCCCATTGCGTGCGCTTCAGGATATCGAAGCCTTCGCCCTTCGACGCCATACCGCAGCCGGTGCCGTGGACGAAGGGAATGATGCCGTCGATGTTCGGATACTGCGCCAGGATGCCGGATCTGGTGACGGCCTCCGCCATGAAGCGCGCCACGGAGGCCGAGCAGTTCACGGAGGTGAGGATGCCGATATAGTTCCGCGTCCCCGACTTGCCATTGGCGCGGCGATAACCCTGGAAGGTCGCGCGTTGTTCGACCGGCAGGATTTCGTCATTGCGGGCGCCGGCCGCGAAGGCATAGTCGCGCTCGAATTCGCCCATGCTGGTGTTGTGCTCATGCACCCAATCACCGGGTACGATCTCTTCCGTCGCAAAGCCGATGATCTGGCCGAATTTCAGCACCGGCTGGCCGGGGGCGATCGGCGTCACCGCCATCTTGTGGCCGCGGGTGATGCGCGCATTGGCGGCGATGCCGCCGGCCGCCAGCTTGCCCTTCTCGATCTCGTCGACGGCGACGACGACATTGTCGCGTGGCGACAGGCGAATGGAGCGGGGCTCGGTGGCGACGACGCTGATCTGGCTCATGATGCTTCTGCTGGGTGAAAAAGAGGTTGCGTTTCGTGGATGACATTCTAACATGTTAGTATGAATGTGAAAGCGGAATCCTACGCGTTTCTGGGCGATGTCAGCGCATCCGCGCGCGGCGGCACCACGGCGCGCGTGGTCGGCGCCTTGCGCGAAGCCATTGTTTCGCTTGAACTTCCGCCAGGAACGCAGCTCGACAAGAATGCGCTCTGCGAGCGGCTGGGTGTCTCGCGTTTCCCCGTTTCGGAGGCGCTGTCGCGGCTCCAGGCGGAAGGCCTGGTCGAAATCCGCCCGCAGAGCGGCACCACCGTCTCGCTCATTCGTCTGGGCGATGTGCGCGAAAACCTCTTCATGCGCCGTGCCTTGGAAGCGGAAGCCGTGCGCTCGCTCGCCCGTGACCTGGCACCCGATGTGCTTGCCGCCCTGCAGCGGAATATCCGCTATCAGAAGGCCGCGGCCGGGGCCGGCGATCCCGTGGGCTTCCACAAGCTCGATCTGGAATTCCACGAGATCATCTTTTCGGCGCTCGGCTTTCCCCGCGCGCGGGCGGCGGTGGAAAGCGCCCGCCTCGGCCTCGACCGCATCCGCCGACTGCTGGCGTCGAAGCGACGGCACAAGCTGACCTATGACGAACATGCCAGGATCGTCGCGGCGCTTGAAAAAGGCGACGGCGACACGGCGGCCACCGCGATGATCGATCACCTCGATGCGGTGATGGAAGAATTGCTGAGCCTTGCCGAGAAGCAACCCGAAATCTTCGCCGACCGGGCAGCACGGCCCGTACGCCGCGCGGCCCTGGCCGCGAAGCCGCAGGCGAAGAAGCGGGGAAAGTGATGCGTCATTCTCGTTGGAAACCCTCGCCCCCTTCGGGGGAGAGGGTAGGGTGAGGGGGTGTTCGGGCGAGATTCGGTGTCGCGCCCCTCACCCCAACCCTCTCCCCGCTATCGCGGGGCGAGGGGGCAGCCACAATGCTCAAGCCAAGAACAAAAATGCCAAGCCAGGGGAGTGACATGAAATCGAAGATATTCAAGGCGCCATCGGGCGCTGAAATCCCGTTCACCGAACTTGGTTTCGGCACCGCCCCCTTGGGCAATCTCTTCCGCGCGCTGCCGGAGGAAGAAGCGCAGGCCACCTGTCAAGCGGCCTGGGATGCCGGCATCCGCTATATCGACACGGCGCCACTTTATGGCCTGGGGCTCTCCGAAACCCGCATCAACCATTTCCTGCGCGGCAAGCCGCGCGATTCATACGTGCTCTCCACCAAGGTCGGGCGGCTGCTGGAAGTCTGTCCGCCGGATCAGCGCACCGGCATCGGCAAGTTCTTCGACACGCCGTCGCGACGCGAGGTTTATGATTACAGCCATGACGGCATCATGCGCTCGATCGAGGCGTCGCTCGAACGCCTGGGGCTGGACCGTATCGATATTCTCTTCGTCCATGACATCGACGTCTTCAATCATAAGACGGCTGCCGCCCGCGATGAGAAGGTCGCCGAGCTGATGAAGAGCGGCTATGGCGCGCTGGTGAAGCTGCGCGATCAGGGAATCATCAAGGCCTTCGGCGCCGGCGTCAATGAATGGGAAGTGTGCGAGGTCCTCGCCAAGCAGGGGGATTTCGACCTCTTCCTGCTGGCCGGCCGCTACACGCTGCTGGAGCAGGAAGCACTCAATTCCTTCCTGCCGCTCTGCGAGCAGCGCAAGATCGGCATCGTCATCGGCGGCGCCTACAATTCCGGCATCCTCGCCACCGGCGCCAAGCCCGGCGCCTTCTATAATTACGACCCGGCGCCGCAAGACATCCTCGATCGTGTTGCGGGCATCGAGAAGATCGTAGCCGGCCACGGCGTCAAGCTGGTCGAGGCTGCCTTACGCTTCCCACTGGTGCACCCAGCCGTGGTCAGTGTCATTCCCGGCGCCAGCCGACCGCAGGAAGTGGCGCTCAACATGCACACGCTGGGCGCCGACATTCCCTCTGCCCTCTGGGCCGAGTTGAAGGCGAAAGGATTCATCCGCGCCGAGGCGCCCGTGCCGCATGGTCTCGAGCGGGGCGGCAAGTGAGGATCGACGCTCATCAGCATTTCTGGGTGCGTGCCCGCGGCGATTACGGCTGGCTGGAAACGATCGAGGCGGTGAAGCCGATCCGCCAGGATTACTATCCGGCCGATTTTGAAAGCTTCCGCGCCCGGCACGGCATTGACCGCACGGTTCTGGTGCAGGCCGCTCCCAGCATCGAAGAAACCGAATACATGCTGGGCCTCGCCGATGCGACGGCCTGGATCGCCAAGGTCGTCGGCTGGGTCGATTTCGAAAATGCCACGCACCGCCGGCATCTCGAACGTTGGTCCCGCCACGCCAAATTCTCCGGCGTGCGGCCGATGATCCAGGACATTGCCGATACCGATTGGATGCTGCGGCCCGATGTGCAATGGGGCTATGCCGCCGTTTGCGCGCTCGACCTCACCTTCGATGCCTTGGGCCTGCCGCGCCATCTCGATAATTTCCAGCGCCTGTTCGACCGCTATCCGAAGATGCGTGTCGTCATTGACCATTGCCTGAAGCCCGAGATCCGCAATGATGCCTTCGACGACTGGGCTGCCAAGATGGCGACGATCGCCGACAAGACCGGCGCCTATTGCAAGCTCTCCGGCCTCGGTACCGAAGCGAAGCCGGGCTGGGACGCAGCTGTGCTGAAGCCCTATGCCGATCACATCATCGCGTGCTTCGGCGCCAACCGCGTCATGTGGGGCTCCGACTGGCCCGTGATCAATCTCAACGGCAGCTATGATGCGTGGACGAAGGCCGCTGAAGAAATCGTGAAACCCGCCGATGCCGCCCGCATCTTCGGTGGCACTGCGGCAGAGTTTTATCGGATTGCTTGATGCATCGAACTTGAACGTCGTTGCCGCGTTGTACATTTCCCCCTCTCCCCTCGCGGGAGAGGGTTGGGGTGAGGGGGCCTCTCAACGAGTCGGTCGCCGCAACCCCCTCACCGCTCGCTGACGCTCGCCGCCTCTCCCGCGAGGGGAGAGGCTAAGGAAAAGGGAATAGAAAAGTGACCAACAGACTTTCCGGCAAGACCGCCCTCGTCACCGCCGCCGCGCAAGGCATCGGCGAGGCGTCGGCGCGTGCTTTCGCGGCCGAAGGGGCAGAGGTGATTGCGACCGACATCTCCGCCGCCAATCTCGAAAAGCTCAAATCCGTCCCCGGCATCCGCACGCGTTTGCTGGATGTCACGAAACAAGACGCCGTCGACGCCCTGGTGAAGGACGAGCCCAAGATTGACGTGCTCTTCAACTGCGCCGGCTTCGTCCACAGCGGCACGATCCTGGACTGCACAGAAAAGGACTGGGATTTCAGCTTCGACCTCAATGTGAAGGCAATGTATCGCCTGATCCGCGCCATCCTGCCGGGCATGCTGGATCGGGGGAAAGGCTCGATCGTCAACATGGCTTCGGTCGCCTCCTCGATGATCGCTGTCCCCAATCGTTTCGTTTACGGCGCCAGCAAGGCTGCCGTGATCGGCCTTACCAAGGCTGTGGCGGCTGATTTCGTGACCAAGGGCATCCGCTGCAACGCCATCTGCCCCGGCACGGTGGAATCTCCTTCCCTGCAGGACCGCATGCGCGCGGTCGGTGAAACGATGGGGGGCGACTATGACAAGGCCCGCGCCGCCTTTATCGCCCGGCAGCCCATGGGCCGGCTGGGCACGCCGGAGGAAATTGCCGCCGCAGCGGTCTTTCTTGCCAGCGACGAATCTGCTTTGATGACTGGAACCGCTCTGGCCGTCGATGGCGGCTGGACGAATATCTGAGGAATATGATGAAACTTTTGCGTTACGGCGCTCGTGGTGCCGAAAAGCCGGGCCTCCTCGACAAGGACGGCAAGATCCGCGACCTCTCGCAGCACGTGGCCGACATTGCCGATGCCGTCCTGTTGCCGGACAGCCTCGCCCGCCTTGGCAAGATCGATCCGGCGACCCTGCCGCTGGTCGACGGCAATCCGCGCTACGGCGCCTGCGTGGGCCAAATCGGCAAGTTCATCTGCGTGGGCCTCAATTATTCCGACCACGCCAAGGAGACCGGCGCCGAACCGCCCAAGGAACCGATCCTGTTCATGAAGGCCACCAGCGCCGTGGTCGGTCCCAATGACAATGTCATGATCCCTAGGAATTCGGTGAAGACCGATTGGGAAGTCGAACTCGGCGTCGTCATCGGCCGCGAGGCGCGCTATGTCGACGAGAAGAACGCGCTCGACCATGTCGCTGGATATTGTGTCATCAACGACGTTTCCGAACGCGCCTTCCAGACCGAGCGCGGGGGGCAATGGGTGAAGGGCAAGTCGGCCGATACTTTCGGTCCCACCGGCCCCTGGCTGGTGACCAAGGACGAGGTGCCGGACCCGCAGAACCTCGCCATGTGGCTCGATGTCGACGAGAAGCGCTACCAGAACGGCTCCACCAAGACGATGATCTTCGGTGTCGCCCATCTGGTGCACTACATCTCGCAATTCATGAGCCTGCAGCCGGGCGATGTGATCTCGACCGGGACGCCGCCGGGCGTCGGTCTCGGCCAGAAGCCCAATCCGATCTATCTGAAAGCGGGTCAGGTCATGCGGCTTGGCATTGCTGGCCTCGGCGAGCAGCGCCAGCAGGTCATCGCGACCCCGTAAGATGTTCCTGTCCTGCGGTTCAGCACTGTTTGATTGCTTTTCGTTGCCGACGGATGGCCCGGCCACCGTGCGCTTGGAAGGGCGGGCCGGCGGCTCGCCCCTCAATGTCGCGATTGGCTTGGCACGCTTGGGCAGGCCGGTCGGATTCTTCACCAAGAACTCGACCGATCTCTTCGGCCGCCGCATCCTCGGCTATCTGCAGAAAGAAGGCGTCGATACCAGCTTGATGGTGCCGGCTGCCAATAACACCACGCTGGCGATGGTCGAATTGGATGCGGCCGGTAGCGCTAGTTATGCCTTCTATACTGGCGGCACCGCGGACCGGTCGCTCACAATGGGAGAACTGCCAGCGACTTTGCCGGCAGCGATCCGTGCCATCCATATGGGCTGCTATACCAGCGTCACCGAGCCGACGGCGTCCAGTCTCGTTGCCTTGGTTAAACGCGAACGCGAGCGCTGTTTCATCTCCTATGATCCCAATGTGCGGCCCTCTATTGAACCCGACCTTGATGTCTGGCGCGGGCGCATCAATTCGTTGATGGGCACGGCGCATCTTCTGAAGCTGAGTTCGGAAGACGCTGAACGTCTTTATCCAAAGCAGTCATTTGAAAATCTCGCCCAGGATTGGATCCGCCGTGGCGTGCGCCTTGTCATTGTCACGCGGGGCAGCGAGGGGGCCGTGGCCTTCGCGGCTCATGGCTGCAGTGCTGCTGTGCCGGGGGTTCATGTGAACGTGGTCGATACCGTCGGTGCCGGTGACACTTTCACTGCCGCGACGCTGACCTGGCTGGAAAAGCACGACGCGCTGGCCGGGGCTGCTGCGGCGGACCTTGACTCTGACGCCTTGCGGTCGCTTCTTTCCTTCGGCGCCCGTGCTGCGGCCATTACCTGCAGCCGTCGCGGCGCCGATCTGCCATTCGCGGCCGAGCTCAAGGATTTCTCATGACCTACCGCCTCTTCATCGACAGTGCCAATGCAGGCGACTGGAAGATCGGCCGCAGCCGTGGCTGGCTGCACGGTGTCACCACCAACCCGCTCATCATTTCGCGCGCGGGCAAGAAGGTCGATCTGCCGACCGCCGCGCAATTGGTCGCGGATGCGCGCGAAGCGGGCCTTGCCGAAATCCAGCTGCAGGTGACCGGCCATAGCGCCGCCGAGCTCCTTGCCAGCGGCCGCGCCTTGCGCAATCTGTGGCATGGCGTGACGGTCAAGGTTCCAGCGACGGGCCCTGGTTTCGAGGCAGCCTCGGCACTTTGCCGCGATGGTGTGCCGGTGACGATCACCGCCTGCTACACAGCCCATCAGACCATGCTCGCCGCCAGTATCGGCGCGCATTATGTGGCACCCTATTACGGCCGCATGCTCGATGCCGGCATCGATGCCGACGGCTGCCTGGACGCCATGTTGTCGATCGCCGGCCGTCTCGGCAATCTGCGCGTCCTCGTCGCCAGCATCCGCTCGATCGACCAACTGGACTCCCTCACCGCGCGGGGCTTCGACACCTTCACCGTCACCCCGGCGTTGGCCGGTGCGATGGGCCAGGATGCCCAGAGCGATGCAGCTGCCGCCGATTTCATGAAGGCCGCCGAAACCAGCCTGAAATAATCCGTGCTTGAAGCTGAATATTCGTTCAACTTTTGAACGGATATTCAGGCAACCAGTGGGCGCGGCCAGTGTTCCTGATTACCCGCCAAGTGATCGGAAATCAGGTGAAGCGATTCTTCCAGATTCTGCTCGGCCTCCTGCTCTTCCTCCTGCTGCTGGTGGGGGGCGGGATGCTGTGGCTGACCCATGCCGGTCTCAAGGACCTTGCCGCGAAGGTGGCGAGCGATGCGCTGGACCGGCCGGTGCTGGCGCAGAGTCTCACTGTCGCCTGGGGTAATCCGCTGCATCTTGAGCTGACCAATCTCCGCATCGCCAACGCCGCCTGGGGCAGCACACCGCACATGATCACGCTGGCGCGCTTCAGCGCGGATATCGACCTGTCGTCCTTGTGGATCGGCAAGCCGATCTATGATCATCTGCGCGCCGAAGGACTGACAGTCGTGTTGGAGCGCGACCCAAAGGGTAAGGGCAATTGGAAATTCGGTGACGGCAGCGCGCAAGGCGGCGGCTTCGCCCTCATCCCGAAGAACCGCACGCAGTTCCCGACCCTACTCGACATGGCGCTCAAGGATGCGCTTATCACCTATCGCACCTATAGCGGCAATGTGCTGCGCATCGAACTCGACAATGTCACCATCGTCTCGGCCGGCGAGGACGTGCCGGTCACGTTGAAGGCGGCCGGCGCCTACAACAACACGCCGCTGGCGCTGGATGCCCGGACCGAGTCATTCGATAAACTGCGCGAAGCTACGATTCCCTTCGGCACGGCCTTTGCGTTGTTCGGCAAGACGGCGCGGCTCGAATTCGACGGAACGATGCTGGAACCGCTCGATTTCGAGGGTGTCGACGGCGCCCTGAAATTGACCGCGGAAGAACTGGATAATCTGCTGGCAAGCTTCAATGCGGATATGACGGCGGCTTACCCACTAATCGTCAATGGGCGTCTGACGCGCAAGGGCGATCACTGGGAACTGACGAAGGCCGTGGGCAAACTGGATCAGGGATCATTCGATGGGCAATTGATTCTAGATGAAGGCAGCAAGGGTGCCCCGGATCGCATCGCTGCCGATCTCTCCTTCGACAAGCTGGATTTCGATCGGCTGCTCGTGGCGGATAAGACGGCCGCCTCCAAGCCGATCAGTCTCACGGCGCCGAACGATCCCGGCATCATTCTCGATGCCAAAATCAAAACGCAGCAGTTCCTCTATGACGAGATCCGGCTGAGCGATGTGACGGTTGCGGGCCGTGTGGCACCGGGGAAGATGGCGCTCACCGATCTGCGCTTCCCTTATGCGGGTGGCCGCATCTCGGCATCCGCGGTGGTCGCCGATGAGGTCGTGGCCGAAGCTTCCGTCGAGGACATCAGCGCCGACCGTCTGGCACGCGAATTTGGCGCCGCAGCCGGCGACGTCACCGGCAAGCTGGACGGTCGCCTCGTGGTGACGATGCGCGGCGAGACAATCGACACGGCGCTTCAGCACAGCAGCGGTGCGGCGGTCTTCTCCATGACCGATGGCAGCATCAAGCGTGCGATCATCGAGCAGGTCTCGACCGATATCCGATCCCTGTTCCGCAGGAAGGAAGGATCGGCGCCGATCAAATGCCTGGGCGGCATTCTTGTTCTCAAGGATGGCATTGCCACCCTGGCGCCCTTTCGGCTCCAAGCCAAGGGCGCCAGCGTGCAAGGCGGCGGCACAATCGATCTGCGGCAAGGCAAACTCGACCTCACGGCAAAATCGGACCGGAAATCGACCGGTTTCTTCGCTCTCGACCTCCCGGTGCGGGTCAGCGGCACCTTCGACAATATCACGGCGGGCATCGCCTCTGACGCGGAAGCGACATGGGCACCGCCGGCAGCGCCAAGTCCCGCCACAATGGCCGCACCTATCCGCGATCTCGCGGCGCGCAATCCCTGCCTGAATTAGCGGAAAATGCGGCTTATTGTCATAGAGCCGGTCATGGACTTTGCCTCGCGCCAAGGCTAAAAGCACCGCTCGCAGGCCGTGCGAAGCTGGAGTGAAGTCTGATGTCGAATGCGTTGCTGAATGGGCGCGAAGTCGCCGAAACCATGTTGGTGCAGACCCGCGCGCAGGTGGCGGAATTGAAGGCTTCCGGTTGGGCGCCACGGCTCTGCTCAATTTCCGTGGGTGACGTGAGCGCGGTGCATCTTTACGTGCGCAACCAGAAGCGCACTGCCGAGAAGGCAGATATCCAGTTCGACGAGATGCATGTCCCGGAAAATATCCAGCAGGAGCAATTGCTGGCCGCGATTCACGGCATGAATGCCGATCCGCGCGTCACCGGCATCATCCTGCAGCGGCCGGTGCCGTCGCATCTTTCCATCAAGCAATTGCAGGGCGCCATCCATCCGCTGAAGGATGTCGAGGGCATGCACCCGGCCTCGATCGGCAACATCGTCTATAACGAGCTGGAACTGGGGCCGTGTACGGCGATGGCCTCGGTCGAACTGCTGCGGCAGACGGGCCTCGGCCTCGCCGGGCTCGAGGTCGTGGTGGTCGGCCATTCCGAGATCGTGGGCAAGCCCATCGCCTTTCTGCTGATGGCGGAGGGCGCCACGGTGACCGTGTGTCACCACATGACCCGCAACCTGTCGGTCCACAGCCGCCGCGCCGATGCGCTCTTCGTTGCCGTCGGCAAACCCGGCCTCATCAATGCCGAGATGGTGAAGCCGGGCGCAGCCGTGATCGATATCGGCATCAACCAGATCACGCTGCCTGACGGATCGACCAAAGTCGTGGGCGATGTCGATTTTGCCTCCGTCTCGCAGATCGCCGGCTGGATCACGCCGGTGCCGGGCGGCGTCGGCCCGGTGACCGTGGCCGTGCTGATGCGCAACGCTGTCATCGGGGCCACGCGGCAGAAGAAGCATTACGAAAGCCTGTTCGGCCCCGCTCACCAACTGGCTGAGTAGATCGTCCGGTGAAGTCACCCTGCATCGATATCTGCAAGTTCGACGGACGCACCGGCTGGTGCGTCGCCTGCGGCCGCACCAAGGATGAATGCCGCTCCTGGAAAAAGGCGCCCCGCCCACGCCAGATGTCGCTCAGCGCCGAACTGCCGCGCCGTCTTGCCAAGCTCGCAGCGCGGAACCCTACCTAGTCTTTTCTTTGCCGCCGTCGCATGCTCTAAAAGCTTCGAAGCGGAGCGCGAGGGCGGGATGAGTTATGGACTTTATATCGGCAAGAACCTGACGGCGGATGGGCTCGGCTATCTTGCCGGTTATGGCGATGAGCCGTCGAGCCATTGGCTGGAGATCGTGCCGCGCGCGCATCATGCGGACGGTACCGCGATCACGGTCGGGGTGACGCCGCAGGCCGAGATGCGGGGTGTGCTCAGCGAGATACCGCAGGTAGCGGAGACGGCGCGCAATATCCGCGTCAGCTATTCCTATTATCTCGGCGTGCCGGCGCCGCTCACCAATGGCGGCCTCAACGAATATGGCGTTGCCGTGCGCGATATCTGGTCGACCTCGCGCGATGCGCTGATTGCCATGACGCCCAGGGACCAGACCGGCCCGAATTACAGCGACCTGGCGCGCATCGTGCTGGAGCGGGCGCGAACGGCGCAGGAGGGTGTCGAGATCATCGCCGATCTGATCGCGCGTCATGGCTATGCCGATTACGGCGGCAATTCGCATCTCATCGCCGATGCGGATGAGGCCTGGGTGGTGATCGAGTGTTCTGGCGGCAAGGGGTTGTGGGCGGCGGAACTGCTTGGTCCCGACAGCATCCGCGCCTCGCGGCCCGGCTATATCGGTGTCATTCCGGTGGATCAGTCGGACCATCCGGACTTTCTCTATTCTCCCAATCTGGTTTCCTTTGCGGTTCAACAGGGTTGGTTCGATGCCGCGGCAGGCCAACCCTTCGACTTCAACAAGATCTACGGTGACGGCAAGGGGCCCTGGGCCGGCGCGCAATGGATCGAGGGCGAGATGGCAAGGCGCGCAAAACGGCCGGAGAAAATCGGCATTGCCGACATCTTCTGGGCCGTGCGCACCGAGAAGCTCACCGGCGATACGGCCGGCTACGGGCAGGTCGTGCCGCTCTATGGCGAGGTTCCGACTGACTTGCGCATGCTATGGCATACGCAGGTCGGTGCCGTCGCAGCGCCTTTTGCCCCGGTTTTCATGGGCGTCACGCAAGTGCCGGAGGAATATCGACAGCATCGCTATCTGACGGCAGGCGAGTCGGCGCGCTTTGTCGATCTGCGGCACGGGCAGGCGGTCCTTTCCGCCGTGCCGCAGGGGATCGAAGCCACGCGTTCGGCGACGGCGGTCTTCAAGCGGCTGCTCTATCTGGTGGCCCAGCACGACGATCTGTTCCGGCCGGAAGTGACGGCAGTCTGGGAGGCGATCGAACGCAAGCTGGTGGCCGATTGCCCCGCCATCATCGATACGGCGCAGACCTTGATCGATGCCCGGAAGCCGGAACGCGCAGCGGCCTTCCTCACCTATTACTGCCGCACCGAATTGCTGGCGGCCCTCGACCTCGGCGAGACGCTGGCACGCAGCATCGAAGCCCGCACCCGGGCGCTGTTCGGCATCAATACCGATATGATGCCGAAATCCGCCGCGCAGATCTGGTAAGGGGCGTTACTCCGCTACCGCGATCTGTGCGGGCTTGGCCTGCTTCTTGACCGTGATCACCAGGATGGAGGCAACGATGCACAATGCCCCGGCGGTGAAGAAGGCCGGCAGATAGGTGTCGAGCTCGGTTCGTGACCAGCCGGCACCTTTGGTAGCAGCCGCAGCGCCCAATTGATGGGCGGCGAAGACCCAGCCGAAGATCAGGGTCGCGCGCTCGCGGCCGAAGCGTTCGGCGCAGAGCTTTACCGTCGGCGGCACGGTCGCGATCCAGTCGAGGCCGTAGAACACGGCAAAGATGGAGAGGCCCACGAAGGTGAAATCCGACGCCGGCAGATAGAGCAGCGACAGGCCGCGCAAGCCATAATACCAGAACAGCAGCCAGCGATTGTCGAAGCGGTCGGAGAGCCAGCCACTGGCCACGGTGCCGATGAAATCGAAGATGCCCATCATGGCGAGAAGATTGGCGCTGGTTTGCGTCGGCACGCCGAAATCGAGGCAGAACGGCACCAGATGCGGCTGGATTAGGCCGTTGGTGCTGGTGCCGCAGATGAAGAAGGTGAAAGCCAGCACCCAGAACACCCAGGAGCGCGACGCTGATTTCAAGGCATGCAAGGCGGCGAAGGCGATGGAGGTCGACGCCGCGGCGTTTTGCGCGGCAATTGCACCCGCCACCGAACTGCCGTCATCGCCATAGGGCAACAGCCCGATATCCGACGGCCGATTGCGCATGATGGCGGCAACGATCAGCGCCACCGCGGCGAGTGCGACGCAAAGCAGGCCAATCGACCAGCGCCAGCCGGTGGTTTCGGCGATGTGGTTGAAGAGCGGGATGAAGACGAGCTGCCCGGTTGCCGAACTGGCGGTGAGCAGGCCGATGACCAGCCCACGACGCTGGGTGAACCAGCGCGTTGCCACCGTGGCACCCAGCACGATCGCCGTCATGCCGGTGCCAAGGCCCAGCACCACGCCCCAGAGCAGGGTCAATTGCCAGAGCTGCGTCATCGCCAGCGAGGCGGTCAGGCCGATGACGATGAAGGCGAGCGAGGTGAGGATCATGCGCCGCACGCCGAACTTGTTCATGAGGGCCGCCGTGAAGGGACCCATCAATCCATAAAGAGCCACGCGCACCGAAAGTGCTGTCGAGATGTCGGAGTTGGTCCAGCCGAATTCATCCTGCAGGCGAACGAGCAGCACCGCCGGACCGCCCATGGCGCCCGCCGTCACCAGCATGGTGAGGAAGGTTGTCCCGGCGACGGCCCAGCCGTAATGGATCTGCCGGCGCGCCAGCGCTGCGGCAAGAACGTTGGAGATCATGGCGGCTTCCTGCTATTTGAACGCTCGCAAAGTAGGGTGATAGATATCGGGGTCGAGCAAGTACGCCAAACGTACTTATTAGATACGAGCTTTGCAAATAAACATGATGATCGTCATGATAGCCATGGCGCCGTCAGGGTATTCGCCACCGTCTTGGTGAGGATAGTGCGATGAAGGTCACGCGGGAAAAGGCGGCGGAACACCGTGCCGCGATCGTGCAGGCAGCGGCCAATCTGTTCCGCGCCCGAGGCCTCAGCGGTGTTGGCGTCGCCGAGATCATGCAGGCGGCCGGCCTCACGCATGGCGGATTTTACGGCCATTTCAAATCGAAGGACGCGTTGGCGGCCGAAGCTTGCTCGGCGGCCTTCAACGAAGGATTGGCGCGGGTCGAGGCAGATTCCGATCTTGCCGGCTATGTCGCGCGCTATTTCACCAAGGCGCATCGCGACCGGCGCGACGGCGGTTGCCCGATGGTGGCGCTGGGCAGCGAGATCACGCATCAGGAAAGGGAAGTGCAGGCCAAGTTCGCCGAGGGGATCGCATCCTATATCGCCGGTATCGAGGGCCTGCTGCGCCGGACGGCGCCCGCGGCAGATGCCGAAACCGTCCGCGCGGAAGCCATCATCACCGTGGCGACGCTGGTGGGGGGCATGATCCTGGCCCGTGCCACTGCCGAGACGCAGCCGGACCTCTCGACCGAAATCCTGGATACCTTGCCGGCCGCCATCGCACATTGAGGCGTCATTGCAAATAATAGGATTTAGATCCTCTTCTTTCTTCCTTTGACTAACAGGTGGCCTTATCCGGCGCCAGATTGTATACAATCCGGCGCGACTCGCATTGATAAGGAGATACCATCTTGAACGGCAATGTGTTCCGGGGCTGCATCCCGGCTTTGATGACCCCCTGCAAGCCTGACCGGACCCCGGATTTCGCGGCCCTGGTGAAGAAAGCCCAGGAACTGATCAAGACCGGCATGTCGGCCGTGGTCTATTGCGGTTCGATGGGTGACTGGCCGCTGCTGACCGACGAGCAGCGCATGGAAGGCGTTGAGAAGCTAGTCGCGGCCGGTATTCCGGTCATCGTCGGTACGGGCGCCCAGAACCCGGCCCGCGCCGCCGCGCTCGCGGCGCATGCCAAAAAGGTCGGTGCCAAGGGCCTGATGATCATCCCGCGCGTGCTGTCGCGCGGACCCGTCACGGCGGCGCAGCGCGCGCATTTCGCCGGCATCCTTGAGGCGGCGGTCGATTTGCCGGCCGTCATCTATAACAGCCCCTATTACGGCTTCGAGACCAAGGCCGATCTCTTCTTCGACCTGCAGGCCAAGTACCCGCACCTGGTCGGCTTCAAGGAATTCGGCGGGGCGGATTCGCTCAGCTACGCCGCCCAGCACATCACCAGCCGCGACAAGTCGCTGACACTCATGGTCGGTGTCGACACGCAGGTCTTCCACGGCTTCGTCAATTGCGGTGCGGCCGGTGCCATCACCGGCATCGGCAACGTGCTGCCCAAGCATGTGCTGCATCTCGTCGAACTGTGCGAGAAGGCAGCGACGGGCGATGCCAAGGCGCGCAACCAGGCCCTGGAGCTGGAACGTGCGCTCATGGTCCTGTCGACCTTCGACGAGGGGCCCGATCTGGTCCTTTTCTACAAATACATGATGGTGCTGGAAGGCAGCCCGGAATTCACGCTGCATTTCAACGCCAGCGATGAGCTTTCGGCCAGCCAGAAGCATTTCGCCGAAAGCCAGCTGAAGCTGTTCAAGGCCTGGTACGCCAACTGGGAAGGCAGGAAGTAAGCGCGACACTTCTTCTCAGCCGACATGCGATGAAGGACAGTGCCGTGCCGGCACTGTCCTTTTTGCTTTTGGCGCTCTGCATTTTGAGCGCGGTCGCACGCCCTATTTTCGGATCACTTCCGAATAGATGATGACCTTGTCGACCGTTTCGCCGTCGCTCGAGAGCGGCAGCAGCAGCCCCTCCGGCTCGCGGAGCCAGCCATCGGGGGAGGGTAGCGGGTCCCAATCGTAGACCAGTGTCTTGTCCTCGATGGCGAGGCGGTAGTTCTCCAGCACATCCTCCAGCGACGCGCCGATAAAGCCCTCCTCGACGGTCATGCCCGTGACGTCGCGACCGCGCAGTTCGATGAGCTTGGTGCCGACCAGGCGGTAGACGAGCCGGCGCGGGTTGTGGAAGACATCGATCAGCGTAATCCCCGGCAGCCACGGCTTCATCTCGATCGGATCGAGATCCGCGCGGGACGGCATCTTCCGACCCTGCCGCTTGTTGTCCCAATAGCGATAGAAGGAAGCGACCCGCGGTGAGCAATGCTCGAGGAAATCGAGCGACGTCTTTCTGGGATAGTTCGGCGATCGACCTATGGCTGACATGAGGCGCCCTGGAGACATGGTGCAGATCTGACGGTTCGCTCACCCGCCACCATTGTCAGCATACGCAATCGGATGGAAAAGAGAGCGTAGCAATTGGTCGCTATCCGCGGCCGTAAGGCTTTCATTAACTATAGTGGGGAAGCGCGTTGCCCGGGCGCGATTCCTGGGCGGAATAGGGCGTGTCTTCAGGGAAAAATGGTGGGCGCGACAGGGATTGAACCTGTGACCCCTACCATGTCAAGGTAGTGCTCTCCCGCTGAGCTACGCGCCCGCCTGACCTGCGCCCTTGCCCGCCTGGATTCCGGGGGTGGTGCGCGCGAACGGGCTGCGTTTGGGAAGGCCCGTTCGATCGGCGGCCCGGCAAATAGCATCCTCGTACCGGGAATGCAAGCCTTGGCCGTGGGGTGATGATTTCCGCAGGTAAATAAAGAGGATGGGGCGGCTCGCTCCAAGGGCGGCCGAGCTCGGAAAAGAGCACGGATATCGCGCTTTTTGCCGTCGGCGCCCGTGACAGCGGGTGGAAAAATCACTAAAGCTTGGTGGGATGCCAAACGGTGACTTTCATCGCGAGCCGGCCGGCGCCGAGACGGAGTTCGATTCCGTCGCTGCCGGCCAAGCCATCCTGAATCTGGTCCGTCCCCAAGTGTGGCGGGCCCCGCTGATCATCGCCTCGCCGCATTCGGGCCAACACTATCCGCCGGACTTCCTGGCCAGCACCGGACTGACGCGGGAGGAATTGCGTCTTTCGGAAGATTGTTATGTAGACGAACTGGTTGCGGCGGCGCCCGGGCATGGCGTGCCGCTGCTGGCGGCGTTGTTTCCGCGCAGCTTCTGCGACGTCAACCGCGAGCCGCTGGAGCTCGACCCGGCGATGTTCAGCGACCGCCTGCCGGCCGGCGCCAATACCGCCTCGCCCCGGGTCGCGGCCGGCCTCGGCGTGGTGCCACGGCTCGGCGCCAATGACCGCGAGATCTATCGCCGGAAGCTGGCCTTTGCCGAGGCTGAGGCGCGCCTTGCCGGCTATTACCGGCCCTATCACGCCGCCCTCAATGCGCTGTGCAACGAGGCCGTGGCGGCATTCGGTGCCTGCCTCATCCTGGATTGCCATTCCATGCCGTCGGTCGGCGGCACGGCCGATCATCGCTATGCCGCCACGGGTCTGGGCTCGGGCAGCGGTCGGGTCGATTATGTGCTGGGCGATTGCTTCGGCGCGTCCTGCGCGCCGGCGATCACGTCGGCGGTCGATGCCTTCCTGCGCGCCGGCGGGGCCAATATGCGGCGCAACAGCCCCTATTCGGGTGGTTACGTGACGCAGCATTACGGCCGGCCGGCGACGGGGATCCATGTGCTGCAGCTGGAAATCAACCGCGCGCTCTATGTCAACGAGCGCTCGCTGGAGCGCAGCGCCGGGTTTGCCATGGTGCAGGCGACGATGAGCGGGCTCATTGCGATGCTGAGCGACAAGGTGGCGGAGCTGCTGAAGACATGAGCCAGTTTTCGATCCGGCCGGCGGTCGCAGCTGACCTCGACGCGATCCAGCGCATCTACGCCCATCATGTCCGTACCGGCCTTGCCAGTTTCGAGGAGACGCCGCCGGACCTTGCCGAGATGACCCGCCGCTGGCAGGCCATCGCCGAGGCGGGATTGCCCTATGTCGTGGCGAAGGGCGCTTCCGGGGAGATTGCCGGCTATGCCTATGCCGGCGCCTACCGCCCACGGACCGCCTATCGGTTCACGGTCGAGGATTCGATCTATCTCGACCCGCGATTTGTTGGGAAAGGGCTGGGCCGGGCCTTGCTTGCACGGCTGATCGAGGACGCCACCGCGCTTGGCAAGCGGCAGATGATCGCCGTCATCGGCGATTCGGCGAATCACGCCTCGATCGGGGTGCACAGGGCGATGGGATTCGAGATGACGGGCACCTTCAAGGCGGTCGGCCTCAAATTCGGCCGCTGGGTCGACAGCGTGCTAATGCAGCGAAGCCTCGGGCCCGGCGCCAGCAATACTCCGACAAATTAACGATTTGGCCAGCGTTTCCGCGGATTTAGATCGGCGGCAGAAAAAAAGGCCGTGCCAAACGGCACGGCCCAAGTTCTGGGAGGAAACGCCCATGAGGGGCGCCTTGCGACAACGCCTGTCAGGGGAGAAATGCGTTGTCGCAAGGCAAAGATGGCGATTTTGCAGTGCAATGTCAAGTATTCAGGCACTGGTTAATTAAGCGTCATCGTGCTGAAAAAATTGGCAAATTTTGTGTTGCTGCTATGCAACACTATAAAGTGAGTAGAGTATAGAGTCAGGCGCTAATCCCCTGACAAATGGCAGCTTTCCCGGAGCGGTCCAAAGGATCATTCGGGTGGGATTGCTCGGCCCGCCACACCCCGGTAACGTCCCCGTCATGAGCGAAGTCCTACTTTCCGGCCCCCTCAACGGCACCCATGTGGCGGCCGCGCGGCTGGCATGCGAAGAAAAAGGGCTCATCTACAGCGTCCAGGAGCCGGATCTGCTGAAAGCGGGCGGATTTCGCCTTGCCGAGCTCCTGACCTATCTTTGCGAGCGCCAGCCCACTCTCTCGCATGCCGGGCTGATGCTGTTCGACCTCGAGGCGATCCTGCGTTACGTCGATGAGGGCTTTCCTGGCCCGATCCTGCAGCCGGAAGCCCCGCGCGACCGGGCGCTGATGACCCAGATCATGGCGGTGATCCGCGCCCATCTCGGCCCCTCGGCTGTCGGCGTCGTGATCGCCCAGCGCCTGTTCGTGCCGTTCCTGGGGGGTGCCCCGGATCTCAACCTGGTGACGCGCATCGTGCCGGCGATGCAGGATGCGCTCTATGCCATCGAGCAGCTCTCCCTGCTGTCCCATGACGGCGAACGTTCCGAATTCCTCATCGGCCGCGATCTCAGCCTGGCCGACATCATGCTGCTGCCGATCGCCGGCTATCTGATGGCGACGCCGGAAGGAAAGGGCGTGCTGGGTACGTCGACGCGCCTGTCGCGCTGGTGGATCAGCCTGTCGCGCCGCGCCGCCTGGGCGCGCTGCAAACCGCGCCTTGGCTAGGCCCGCTGCCGTTTCAGCAGCACCACGAAGCGGAGCACGAAGACGAGGCCGCAGAGCGGCGCCAGCGTTCCCACCTTGAGAACCAAAGTCACGGCGCGGGCGACGTCCGCCGGCACCAGCGCATCGGTGAGGCCCGAGGCATTGGCGATGGCGCCTGCCGCCGCCGCACCGAAGGCGATGCCGAGCGACCGTATGGTGGGGATGGACGACGCGGTGATCGATTCCTCACCCTTGGCCGCGTGGCGCATCGCCGCTGCCACCACATGCAGGTTGGAACTGCCAAGGCCGATGCCGACCAGCGCGTTGAGCGCTGCGATGGCATAGGGTGACAGGCTGGCGACGCCCAAGGCGAGGGAGGCGAGCCCGACGGTGCAGAAGCTCATGCCGCAGATCATGGCCGTGGTGGCGGCAGGACCTTGCCATTTCGCCGTGAAGACCGAGGCCGCGGTCCAGCCGATCGCCAGCACGGCCATCATGTAACCGGCGACGATGGGCGTCTGACCATGCAGTTCCTGCAGCGCCAGCGGCAGAAACACGCCGATCACCGTATGCGTCATCGACGCGAGGAACATCGCCCAGTAGCCGGTGCCGGTGGTGGTGAACCAGGAAAGCGGTTGGCTTGGAAAGATGCGGCTGAGGCCGCGCCGGTCGAGTAGGAAGGTGACGAAGACGAGCAGCAGCGCCAGGCCGATGAGGCCGATGCGGGCCGCCAGATTGGCACCTTCGCTGGCGACACCAACGCACATGACACCGGCCGTCAGCAAAGCCAGGCGGCCAAAGGGGAATTGCGGCGCTTCGCCCGGCTGCGGCTTGTCGGCCGGAAGCCGGGCCAGGGCGACGCCGAGAAATCCCAGCACGAAAGGCAGGTTGAACCAGAAGGCACCGCGCCAGAAATCAATCTCGGCGAATGTGCCGCCGAGCGCCGGGCCGATGAGGGCCGCCACCCCCCAGGTCGAGGAGATGAGTGCCAGGAGCGGTTTTTTCAGTGGCTCGGGAAAGAGTTCGCCAACCATCGCCATGGAACGCGACAGCACGATCCCGCCGCCGAGGCCCTGGATGAAACGCGCAAGAACGAACAGCTCCATTCGCGGTGATGCGGCACAGCCGATCGAGCCGATGAGGAAGAGGATGGCGCCGGCGCAATAGGCGCGCCGCCCGCCGAAGCGCAGCCGCACCGGTGCCGTTGCCGCTGCACCGATGATCGAGGCCACCATGTAGAGCATGGTCGACCAGGCATAGTAATGCGCCCCACCGAGATCGCGCACGACATCGGGCATCACGGTCGAGACGACAAAGACATCGAGGGCATGGAGCCCGATACCGAGATTGAGCATGATGACATAGAGGCCGAGCCCGTGGCCGAACAGGCTGCGCCAGGTGCTGGCGGGTTCGGCTTGGGTGGGCGAAGACATGCTGCGATCCTTGCAAGTATCAGTCGGGGGCCGGACTGTAAAAGGGTAGCACATTGCCGTCAAAGTCCCGGTCGTGCTGGGCAGCCATGCTTTCATGCATGGCTGGGCCGATGGGCTGGACGATAACTATTGCCGTCATTGCGTGTGGCGTGGCGCTGGTGGCGTAGTCTCGCCGATGGTGCTAGAAATCCCCAGTGCAAGTCTGGGCGCAAATATGGGCGCAATTCGGGGGAATCGCATGGGCGTCAAATTGATCCGGTTCGGCAGTAATCCGCCTGCCATCGAGACCGGCATGCCGGGCAATGTCATCAGCGGCAACCCAAGCACCAAGCTGCAGAACTACTATACGGACCAGACGGGGCAGTTCTTCGCCGGTATCTGGGAATCCGCGCCCGGCAAATGGCAGGTCAGCTACGGCGAAGAAGAATTCTGCGCGATCCTTGCCGGCAAGGCCGTTCTCACCAATGTCGAGGGCGTCGCCGAGACTTTTCAGAAGGGTGACGCCTTCGTCATTCCCAAAGGCTTTACCGGCAGCTGGGAAACGATCGAGGCGGTGAAGAAATGGTACGTGATCTTCGAGCCCAAGGTATGACCATGTGGGGCATGACGATGCCGGGCGCCATGTGGCCGGGGTCGTGAGGCCGGCATGGCTGATCTGACCACCGGCTTGCGCGTGCTCATTATCGATGAGCAGAACATCACCCGGCGCATGGCCGCCAAGATGGTGCGCGACAGCGGTGCCGGCGAGGTGCTGGAAGCGGAAACGCCGGGGCACGCGCTGATCCTCCTTGAAGCACAGGAACGCCCGGTCGATCTGGTCATCACCGATATCAGAGCCGGTGACAGCGCCGGCGGCATGGACGGTGTCGAATTCGTGCGCCGGGTCGCCGAACGACGGCTGGCCGGCCATCTGGTCATCGCCACGGCACTGGAAGAGGCGATCGTCCGGTCTGTCGAGACAATGGCGCGCGGCTTCGGCATCGAATTTGCCGGCCATGTGCGGCGCCCCATCAGTCCGGAGAGTCTGCGGCCGCTCATCGTGCGGCTGGTGGCCCGCCGCGCAGCCGCACCGCTGCTGAGGCCGCGCTCAGTCCATCTCACCGTTGAGGAACTGCGCCACGCCATCGCCGACAAGCAATTCGTGCCACATTTCCAGCCGCGCGTGCGGCGCGAAGACGGTGCCGTCACGGCGGTGGAAGCCTTGATCCGCTGGCGCCATCCGGAGCGCGGGCTGGTGCCGCCAGGTGCTTTCATTCCGCTGGCTGATCGGACAGGCCTCATCGACGGCATCACCGACGTGGTACTCGAAAAGTCGATCGCCTGGGCGCGCGTCTGGCGTGACGCCGGCATCGAGATCGCGGTCTCGGTCAATCTGACGGAGAATGCCCTCAACCAACCGGGCCTGCCGGAGCGCATCGCGGAATTGGCCCGCCAGCACGGCGTAGCGCATGAGCGCATCGTGCTCGAAGTGACTGAGACCTCCGCCATCACGGACCTCGCCGCATCGCTCGAAGCCTTGGCGCGGTTGCGCATCATGGGCTTCGGCCTGTCGATCGATGATTTCGGCACCGGCATGGGGACGCCGGAGCAGCTGGCGCGGACACCTTTCACCGAAGTGAAGATCGACCAGGCGCTGGTAACCGGCGTGTTCGACCAGCCGCAATTCTTCGGCGTGCTCGAATACTCACTGAAGCTGGCCAAGCAACTGGGCCTCAAGACCGTGGCCGAAGGGGTTGAGGGGCCGGAAGATTGGCAGCTGCTGAGCGACTTGGGCTGCGACGAGATGCAGGGCTATCACGTCGCCCGCCCAATGCCTGGTGAAGAGATCGAAGGCTGGGTGCAAGGCTGGCATCGCCAGCCGCTCTAGGAGCGCTTCAGGCGTCCTTGTTCGAGCAATAGATCGCCGCCATCACGGCACCCTTGAGATAGGGCAGCATGGCCAGGGACATGATCGCGGTGCTGGGTAGCCAGATCGCGAGCTGCACCCAGGTCGGCGGATGCGCGTAGCTTTCCAGCATCAGGAGACCGCTCACCACGATATGGCCGACGATGGCGATGGTGAAGTAGGCCGGGGCGTCGTCGGCGCGCAGGGGTTCGAACGGCAGCTTGCAGGCGCTGCAATGGTCGGCGATGGAGAGATAGCCACGGAACATCGCACCTTCGCCGCAGCGCGGGCATTTACGCCGGCAGCCGCGCATGAAGGAGGTGGTCCAGGTGGTTGGCGCCTCGATCGAATCCATGGGTCCGTGATCCTTTAACCTACTAACGCGCTAAAGCATTGCGCCAAAACATACTGGCCCCGCGCGCGATCGCCATGCGGCTGATTGTCACCTGCAATCGCACACCAAAAAATGAATGTGATTAAAGGTTTGGCCGCTTGAATGGGTGACTCTGCTCGAAGGCGCGCGCGGCATTGAGAACGGCCCGGTCGCCATAAAGCGGCCCGACGATCTGCAGGCCGATCGGCAAGCCGGTGGAGGTGAAGCCGCAGGGGACGGAGATTGCCGGCTGGCGGGTGAGGTTGAAGGGATAGGTGAAAGGCGTCCAATCCGACCATTGCTGGCGGGCGCGCTGCGGCGGGAAGGCATGGCCGGCGGCGAAGGCCGGGATGGGCATGGTGGGTGTCAGCAACAGATCGTAGCGCTGATGGAACTGGTTCATGGTTGTGCCCATGGCCTCGCGTGCCTTCACGGCGGCGAGATGGTCCATCAGTGAAATGCGGCGGCCCATTTCAACGACTTCGGCAAGGCCGGGGTCGAGCAGTTTCTGCTTCTCCGCCGGAAACTGACTGACCAGGAAGGCAGCCCCACCGAACCAATGCGTCTGGAAGGTGAGGAGGCTGGGATCCAGCACATGCTCCACCAGCTCGACCTTGGCGCCCAGCCCTTCGAACACCCGTGCCGCCTTGGCGACACTGGCGGCGACTTCAGGATCGACCTCGGCGCCGGAAAGCGTCGGCGAATAGGCGATGCGCCAGCCGGCGATGTTGCCGCCCAGAGTCTCGTGGAAATCGGCCGGTTCGGGCGGCAATGCATAGCAATCGCGCGGATCGGGGCGCGAGATGACGGAGAACATCAAGGCTGCGTCGGCGACCGAGCGGGTCATCGGCCCAACATTGGCGAGGCTGCCGAAGGGGGACAGCGGGAAGGCCGGAACCCGCCCGAAGGTCGCCTTGAAGCCGACGATGCCGCAGAAGCTTGCCGGGATGCGGATCGATCCGCCGCCATCGGTACCGATATGGAGGGCACCCATGCCGGTGGCGGCAGCGACGGCAGCACCGCCGCTCGATCCACCCGGCGTCATCTCAGGATTCCAGGGATTGCGCGTAATGCCGGTGAGCGGTGAATCGGTCACACCTTTCCAGCCGAATTCCGGCGTGGTCGTCTTGCCCAGGATGACGGCGCCGTGAGTGCGCAGGCTTGCGCTGCTCGGTGCGTCCTCGTTCCAGCTTTGCGTAGGGTCCACCAGGCGCGAGCCGCGCAGGGTCGGCAGGCCCCTGGTCAGGACCAGATCCTTGACCGAGACCGGCACGCCGTCGACAAGGCCGCACGGCTCGTTGCGCTGCCAGCGCGCTTCCGACGCGCGCGCCATTGCGCGGGCATTCTCGTGATCAACGACGCAGTAGGAATTGAGGCTTGAGTTGTGCCGATCGATGGCGGCGAGTGCTGCTTCGGTCGCTTCGACCGGGGACAATTTGTGTGCCCGGTAGAGAGCCACCAATTCCACCGCCGTCAGAAAGGCGAGATCGTCCTGCATAAGCCTGCCCCTGCCAATATGATTAACTTTCTATAAAGGCTATTCCTGCATGGTTGCGGCACGTTGTTCAATGCTGCATTGGCGTTGCGCGTCGCAGCAAATTTCATTCGGTTGGTGGGGGCGTCGGGGCGATGAGGTTGTTGGAAGTATGAGCCAGGGGATCTGGGAACTTTCCTTCCTGGTCGACAAGGATGGCCGCATCCTTGAGGGCCGGGGTGCCTGCAGCGAGCATCTGGGTGCCAGCCTGCAGAGTCTCATTGGCCGCTCGATATTTTCCTTTATCTCTGGCGAGGAAAGGCCGCATTTTCGCCGCTTCATGGGGCAATTGCACCGGCCGCGGGCAAAGCGCGCTGCCCTCATCTCGCTGCAGACCGCCGGCAGCATCCGCCCTTATGCGATGGAAGCCCAAGCGGGCAGGACCAGCGACGATCATTGGCTGATGTTCAGCCGCGATACCAGCAATGCCGAGGGGCTCGACGAGCTCGATTTGCCCGTCGTGATGGCGGATGAAGGCCAGTTCCTGCGCCTCGTTGAACTCGCCGCCGCCCAGGCGCGTGAATCGCTCGACCTCACCACGATCGAGATCGGTGGCCTCAGCGATACCAAGCGCCTCGCAGGCATGGGTGTCGAAGCGATCGCCGCCTTCGAGCGTAGCGTCGGCGAGACGCTTTCCGGCAATGCGCATGATGGCATTCTCTCGAACCCGTCGCGCGGCTTCTATAACCTGCTGCACGACCCCGCCAAGGCCGGCGCCGACATCGCGCAGGACCTCTCCGCAGTCGCGACGCAGCATGGCATCAGCGCGCAGCAGGCCGGCATCGCCCATGCCACCATGTCGGTGGCACCCAACACGGCGCTGTCCAGCATTCGTGAATCGCTCGGCGTCATGCAAAAGCGCATGCCCGGTTATCAGGGATGGGATCCGCCGGCCAAGGCGAGGATGAGCGAGGGGCAGATCGCCGCCATGCTCGGCATCGGCGCCTTTCTGCTCGGCGTCATCGGTATCGTCGTCTGGCTGATGGCCTGAGCTGCCTCAGTTCCGTTGCAGCATGTCCGCGAATTCGGCGCGGGCCTTGTCGAAATTGTCCGCCCACCATTTGCTGTCGACGATCACTTGCTGGCTGAGATTGTCCGGCTGGGTCGGGTCATAATCGCGCAGCGCCTTGGGCATCGATTCGGTCGCCGCCGGATTGACGGGGCCGACGCGCTGCAGGTTGGTGAACTCGATCTGACGGCCGGGATCCTGCATATGGGCGATGAGCTTGAAGGCATCGATGCCCGCCGGATTGCCCTTGGGCACCACCCAGACACCGGGATGCAGGATGCCGCCGGCCCAGGTGAAGGCGATCTTGCCCTCGGTCTCCTTGGCGAGTGCAACCGCCCTCGTGTGCCAGATGCAGGCCATGGAGATGGTCTTGTCGACGAACATCTGTTGGACCTGTTCGCCGGTTTCCCAGGTCTGCAGATTGGGCTTAAGCTTCGCGATGCGGTTGATGGCGACGCTCATATCGATGGGATAGGGATTGGTGTCTCGATCGCTGCCGGCCATCATCGCGGCCTCGAAGGCGCCGTTCATCCAGCGATAGACGGCGCGGCCGCCGGGAAAATTCCTGGTATCGAAGAAATCCTTCCAGCTCAATGGCGGTCGGCCGGCGAAGCGTTCGGTATCGAAGGCCAGCACATAGGAATAGGTATAGCCGCCGGCGCCATGGGTGAAAGCGAAGGGCTGCATGATCTTGGTCGCATCGACCGTCTTGTAGTCGATGGCGCTCAAATGCCCGGAGGCCCCCAGGCGCAAGGCCGTGAAGCCGTCGGCGTCGCAGAGGTCCCAGGTGACGTCGCCGGAATCGACCAGCGTCCGGATAGCGCCCTCCGTAGGACCGGTGCCGTCGAAGACGATGGAGGTGCCGGTTGCCGTTTCATAGCTTTTGCCGAAGGCACGGGTGAGGCTCTTGATCTCGTCCCCGCCCCAACTGGCAAAGACCAGTTCCTTGGCGGCGACGGCGCGCGCGGACCGCGGCAATAGGCCGGCTGTTCCCGCGCCCGTCAATGCCGCCAGCATCTGCCGGCGCGACCAGCCCTGCCGGCGAGCCAGGGCGAAAGTATCCTGCAGGAAAGGCGAGATCGGCATCGGGACTCCACAAACAGAAACGGCCGGATCGGGTTTAACCGATCCGGCCGCGGATAGAAAGATGCGCTGAAATGCGCGCTTATTTCATCGTCGGCATGACGAATTCGGCGCCCGAGCGGATGCCGGTCGGCCAGCGGCCGGTGATGGTCTTCAGCTTGGTGAAGAAGCGGATGCCTTCCATGCCGTGCATGTGGTGGTCGCCGAACAGCGAGCGCTTCCAGCCGCCGAAGCTGTTGAAGGCCATCGGCACGGGGATCGGCACGTTGATGCCGACCATGCCGACCTTGATCTTCGAGGCGAAATCGCGGGCGGCATCGCCGTCGCGGGTGAAGATCGCGGTGCCGTTGCCGTATTCATGGTCGTTGATCAGCTTCACGGCGCTGGCGTAATCGGGCACGCGCACGACCGAGAGGACGGGGCCGAAAATCTCTTCCTTGTAGATCTTCATGTCCGGCTTCACGTTGTCGAACAGGCAGCCGCCGAGGAAATAGCCGTTCTCATATCCCTGCAGCTTCAAGGTACGGCCGTCGACCACGAGCTTGGCGCCTTCGGCGACGCCCTGGTCGACATAACCTTTCACCTTCTCATAATGCTGCTTGGTCACCAGCGGGCCCATTTCGGCCTCCGGGTCGGTGCCCGGCGCAACCTTCATGCCGCGCACGCGGGGGCTCAGCTTCTCGATCAGCGTGTCACCCACTTTGTCGCCGACCGCGACTGCCACGGAAATTGCCATGCAGCGCTCGCCGGCTGAACCGTAGCCAGCCCCCATGAGGGCGTCGGTTGCCTGGTCCATATCGGCATCCGGCATGACGATCATGTGGTTCTTGGCACCACCCAAGGCCTGCACGCGCTTACCGTGCGCGGTACCGGTGGTGTAGATGTATTCTGCGATGGCGGTGGAGCCGACGAAGCTCACCGCCTCGATGCCGGGATGGGTCAGGATCGCATCGACCGCGACCTTGTCGCCATGGACGACGTTGAAGACGCCATCGGGCAGGCCCGCCTTCTTGAGGAGCTCGGCCACCATGTTCGAGACCGAGGGGTCGCGCTCGGACGGCTTCAGGATGAAGCAATTGCCGGCGACCAGAGCCATCGGGAACATCCACATCGGCACCATGGCGGGAAAGTTGAACGGCGTGATGCCGGCAACGACGCCCAGCGGCTGGCGCACCGACCAGCTGTCGACATTGGTGCCGACATTCTCGCAGAACTCGCCCTTGAGCAGTTGAGGCGCAGCACAGGCGAATTCGATCACTTCGAGACCGCGGGTGAACTCACCCTTGGCATCGGACAGGACCTTGCCATGCTCGGCCGTGATCATGGCGACGAATTTGTCGGTATTGTCTTCGGCGAGCTGCTTGAACTTGAACATGATGCGGGCGCGGGTAAGCGGCGGGGTATTGGCCCAGCCGGCATGAGCGGCCTGCGCATTCTTCACCGCGGCGTCGACTTCACCGACCGTCGCCAGGGCGACCTTGGCCTGAACTTCGCCGGTCGCCGGGTTGAAAACGTCGGCAGTCCGACCGGAGGTTCCAGCCACTTCCTTGCCGCCGATGAAATGATTGATGGTCCGCATTGCCGCCCTCTCCCGATCCATATCGATTGTTGCACCTTTGACCGCCGATATAAGGTGCAGGCGGGGGCGTGGTCAAGATTTTAATCAAACCGCTAAATATTTTGAGCACATGGTGCGGGCGTTAATTCGAGCCGACCACCGTCCCGGTGCAGTCAACCGAGACCCCGTAGGACTGGCCATTCTTTTGTGCGGTGCCGCGCCAGACGAAATCATTGACCCGTACCAGGTCGATGACCGCGGAATAGCCAGCCTGTTCGATGAAAGCGGTGGCGGGCGCGGCGGTTCCTTGATCGCGAAAATATTGCCGTTGGTGACTTCCGTCAGGGCGTATGTTTGGCCAAATGGAGGGCAGCGGCCATGGATATCGAACGGCAGGTAGTGCGTCACTACGGCAGCACGGATTTGGAGCGCAACGTTCTTGCCGCACTGAAGGCCGCCGGAAAGGATGTCGAGCGATTGAGCATCGACGATCTGTCGGAGCTTGACGAGTTTCACCTCGGTTGGCGGGCGCAGACTGCCGGCCTCGCCGACAGGCTCAAGCTCACACCGGTCGAGCATCTGCTCGATATCGGTTGCGGCATCGGTGGGCCGGCTCGCTATTGCGCCGCCCGCCATGGCTGCGAGGTGACAGGGCTGGACCTCACGCCTTCGTTCAT
This sequence comes from Dongia sp., assembly GCF_041906375.1. GTDB lineage: Bacteria > Pseudomonadota > Alphaproteobacteria > Dongiales > Dongiaceae > Dongia. Next base: position 125,698 of record NZ_JAYRJJ010000003.1, read on the forward strand.
ATCGCTCGCCAAATTGCTGACCGAGCGCTGCGATCTTTCCGACAAGGTCGCCTTCCGCGAAGGCAGCGCGCTCGCCATGCCTTTCACCGACGCGTCTTTCGATGCCGCGATAATGATCCATGTCGGCATGAACATTGCCGACAAGCCGAGATTATTCGGGGAGGCGCGGCGGGCGTTGAAGAATGGCGGCCGTTTCGCCGTCTATGACGTCATGCTGACGGGGGATACGCCACTTGCCTATCCGATGCCTTGGTCGGAGCATCCCGAGACCAGCTTCGTCGCGGGGCCCGCGCAATACCGGGAGTGGCTGGCGGCAGCCGGTTTCCGCCTGGATTCGGAAATCAACCAGCGGGACACTGTTCTGCAGAAAGTGGCGGCGATGCGGGCGCAGGCGGCGCAGGATGGGCCGCCGCTCCTCGGCCTTCATGTCATCATGGGGCCACAGGCCAAAGAGCGGCTGAAGAATGTCATGGCCGCATTGGAAAAAGGGTTGATCGCGCCGGTCGAGATGATCCTGCGCGCGGACTAGGGGGGCGGCGTTGCAATCGGGCGGGGTTTGCCTACATGCTGCGGGATCGCAGCTCCACGGGTGATCTATGAGCCAGAATATGAAAATCGATTTCGTCTCCGATGTCTCCTGTCCCTGGTGCATCATCGGCCTGCGCGCGTTGGAGACGGCAATGGGACGCCTGGAAGGCACAGTTGATGTCGATCTTCACTTCCAGCCCTTTGAACTCAACCCGCATATGGGCCCGGACGGGCAGAATATCGTCGAGCATATCGGCGAGAAATACGGCTCGACACCTGAGCAGTCAGCTGAGACCCGCGCCATGATCCGCGAACGTGCCGCCGCCCTCGGCTTCGAGATGCGCATGGATGAGAGCAGCCGCATCTACAACACGTTCGACGCGCATCGCCTGCTGCATTGGGCCGAAGGGGAGGGCAAGCAGGCTGCGCTGAAACATGCCCTGTTCAAGGCCTATTTCAGCGACGGCGCCAAGATGTCGGATCACGAGACACTGGCGAAGATTGCCGGCTCGGTCGGGCTCGACGAAACCCGGGCACGCGACATCCTGGCCGGCGACAGCTATGCCGCCGAAGTGCGGGCGCGGCAGGCACTCTATCGTCAACAGGGCATCAATGCCGTTCCGGCCATCATCATTAACGAGAAATACCTGATCTCGGGCGGCCAGCCTGCCGACGTGTTCGAGCGGGCCCTGCGCGAGATCGCCGGGCAATCCTGAGCGCCGCGCCGTCCTGACCATCCTCAAGTAAACTAACGCATTTTTGCGAGCCAGCCAGCCCGCAACGGCGGGTTTCACGCTGGAGTCACGCTCCCCGTATTACTGAATGTGTCTATCGGGTGAAGTGCTTATGGACGCCTTCGCCTGCAATCAGGCAGCTTGGGGGTTGCGATGAAACAGGGAAACGGCACACGCCGCAAAGTTCAGGAACTGAAATCCAATAGCGATGACAGCCTTTTGATTCGCACCGATAGCGAGAGCGATCTTGAGGTTAAGGCGCTGGAAGCACTGAACACCGCCTACCGTCGGATTTCGCGCATCCTGAGCGCGGAAATCGACCGGTCAAAGAAGAATGTCGATCGCATGTCGGATCTGGGCGGGCGCCTGCGCTGGGTATCGGAGCGGCAGAAACTCGTGCGTACCGCGTTGCAGGGCGGTCCTGAATATGCGGCCTACCTGTGCGGCGATTGCCAGCAACTGCCCGAAGTCCGATCACTCGCCGAAATGGCTGCACAGCTCGCGCATAACAGCGAAGCCTATCCGACCACGCTCAATCTGCTCAACTATATCGATCACGAACTCGGCTGGACGCCGCTGGCCAAAACGGCCTGAGAGGATTCAAAGACGGATTGAGCGGAATCATTTGTTCTTGCCGAGCGAGCGCGCCAGATCGACGAGATGCTTGCGCACTTTCGGGCTCTTGATCTGGTAGTAGGCGCGCACAAGTTCCAGAGTCTCGCGCCGGGCCATCGGGTCCTTGTCCTCTTCGATGGCGATGGGGACGGCGCCCTGGAGATGGCCGGGGCTTTGTTCTTCCGTTTCGGCGGTCATGCCTTCGAAAAAATAAGGAATGCCGATATCGAGCACCCGCGCGATGTCGAAGAGGCGGCTGGAACTGACCCGGTTGGCACCCGATTCATATTTCTGGATCTGCTGGAACGTCAGGCCGATGAGATTGCCCAATCGTTCCTGGCTCATGCCGAGCAGCGTGCGCCGCAATTGCAGCTTCTTGCCCACATGTAAGTCAATCGGATTGGGAAATCCCTTGCTGGCCATGCGGCCCGAGGATTTGCGTTCGCGCGGCATTTTCTCTCCTCATTCCTGGTCGCGGGCCGAATCGCGGGAAAACGGTCCCAGATGATTAGGTGAGAACGAACGCGAGGGCTAGTCCCGCGTCGGCCAGGGGGCCCGCCGCAACACCTTGCCGGCACAACGAAGAGCGCCGCCGGCGCGCAGCATGGCACTCCAGCCATGAACCGGGATGGGTGCGAAGCCGAGGTCTTCCCAAACCCGGCGGGCCATACGGTCGAAGGGTTCGAGGTCAGGTTCAAGGTCGCCAAAATGCGGCAGCCATACCAATGGCCGACCATTCCCCAATTCGTGGCGGATGTCGTTCTCCAGGATGACATTGTTATAGGCGCGCAAGGTCGGGTTCGGCGCATGGAGCGGATGCGCCAAGTACGGCACCTTATTGCGAATGACGGTAAATCCATCTGCCGTCAGCCGGGCGGCGCTGGCATCCAATTGGTCGGACCAGCCGGGGACGGGTGGTCCGTCCGGATCGCAGCCGATGCGTGGGTCCGCCAGGAGCAGCAGCGGCTGGCCCGCCGGTGAGGTGATGCCGGTGACCGTAAGGACGAGGTCGAGATGGCCGGGTTGCTGGGCCAGTGCCGGCGGATGACCGCGCTGCAGCAGCGGAAAGCCGAACACATGGAGGTGCCGGGCATCGAGGCCCTCATGCCGGGCCAGGGCCTCGCCCCATCCACCAGCCGAAGCCGATTGCAGCACGCTTTGCGCGCCGACGAGACGAAAATCGGGGCCGGTCAAATGGTTGCCGCCGGCCAAGTGAAGCGGAGGCGCTGCCGCTTCGGCATATCCGGCCGCGGCGAGCCAGCGGGCATGCTGGCCGGGATGATCGGTCTGATGCAGGGGCAGCAATTGCGGCTGGCCGTCGTCTTCCGCGGCCAGAAACGTGTCCTGCGTCCAAAGGTCAGCGTCGCACATTGCCCCGGCGGGAACATGGGCCAGAATGCGATAGCTGCAGCGCAGCCGCTGGGTCGATACCCATTCCCGAGTGGCCGCCTCGAAGTCCGTTTCGACCAGCAGGATCAGCTCGGTGCCGGCCGTGAGGGATTCGGCGAGGTTCTGCAAAGCCTGTCTCTTGCCGGCTTGGCTTGCGGCTAAGAGGAAGGGCGGCAGGGTGATGGCAAGGTTGCGGATCAGGCCACCGCAATCAGGGACCAGGCGCAGCATCAGGACCCGGCCTGCCGCGAGCGCGCCAGAACTTCGCGGTGCAATTCAGTGAAGAACAGGGTCTCAGTGAACCCGCTGGGGATGCCTTTCGACGGCCCTTCCGGCGTCGACGCCAAGGCGTCGATCAGAAGCAGAGCGTCCGCGCGCTTGCGGTTGACGAAATGGGGACGCAGGCGGGCCAGTTCACTCGGCTCGCAAAGGCATTCCCAGCGCCTGTCCTTGAAATGGAGCGCGCGCGCGCCGGCTGCGAGGCGGTCACGCGCTGCCGCACCGATGTGGCCTTGGCTCAGCAGATACTCCAAAGTCGCGTCGATATCGACCAATGCTTCGGTCAGCGGCGGAAAGCCGAGCTCGGCCGGCCCATGCATCAAGGCGACGTCTTCGTCGGCAGTCCTTCGCCCCGCGGCATAATCGGCATAAATGGTCCCGATGCCGATCACGCCGAAGGCCGCGCATTCGGCGGCCCGCAAGGCGCCCATGCTGGCCGCGCCCAGGACGCGTACCCCTTGGTTCAATGCGAACAGGATCTCCTTGTGCCAGGTCGATGCGCCGTGGTCGAAAGTGCCGTCAACGAAGCCGATGCTGGTGGCGCCGTCGAAGACGGCTGCGAGCAGATCGCCCTTGGCCGCCGGCGGTCGACAATCGATGCCAGCGGGCAGTGGTCCTGGCGCGCCGTGCAGGCTGGGACCGATGAACAGAATACGTTTCGTCATGATGGTCACAGCCCCTGCATCAGCGCATCGATCAAGGACGCGCCGCCGCTGGTGACGCCGGTGCTGCCGGCAACGGCCAGTCCCGGTACCAGGACGCGGGCGACATGCAAATTCGGCACGTCATGGCTGAGCGGGAAGCAATAGATGTCGTCGGCGCCGGCGGCGAGAACGGTGTCGCTGACATGTTCAGACATCTGTCCGATTGTCGTGAATGTGGCAGCGGCGCGGTGACCGCGCATCTCGCTCAACCGCCTGCGCGACGTCATCGCGGTGGGCAAGCGGGCAAGGCTTGCTCGATAGTCGGCATCGGTGATGTCGTCGCGCGCTCCGGCGATGTCGGTCGCACGCGATTGCACGCATTCAAGCAAAGCGGCAAGGGCGGCCTGATGCGCATCCGGGCGGCAGGCGAAGCCGGCCGTCAACTTATCGCCGGCACCGGCGGAAGACATCACCTGCCGAGTGAGGAAGCAGGCGACAACCGGGAGAGCCACGGTGCCGGTGAGGTCAAAGAAATGCGGCGTGAAGCCGGCAGCGGCAACCTTGGTCAATGCGGCATCCAAGTCGGGATCGCCGCCGGTCTCACACGCCAACCCATGAACGTTTCCGGTGCCGAGCCCGAATAGATCGAGTGTTGCCGTCGCGTCATGCTCGACGACCTCAAGGAGGGCATGAAGGGCCGCCCGCGCTGCATTGTCGGCAGCGGCAAGGCCGATCGAGGACATCTTAAACGCGTCATGGTCCCACGGTGCCTTGGTCCGCATATCGAGGCCGATGAGTTCGTAAGGCGCGAGGATTGCGCGGCCGCTTCGTAGCGCTTGACCTTGTACCCAGGCGCGTTCACGAGCGGGGTCGATACGTCCGCTGGTGCAGCGCATGATGCGCTCAAATGGGAGAAGGTACCTGCCGCGCGCCCGCAGCTCTTGGCAAGTGCCGAAGAGGAGACCCAGATCTTCCGGGCGTTCGGCGATTGCCGTTTCGGCCGCTTCCATAACGGCGGAAAGGCGCGCCTTTGCCTCAGTTATGCCTTTGCCCTGCGAGACCGAAAGTGCCCGCGAATTGGGGCGGGTCGCGAACCAGACCGGCAGACCTATGGTGTCGAGACCGGTGATATCGCCGACACGCGTAATCCCCAGTCGCTGAAGATTTCGCGCGTCGGCAATGCCTGTCGTCGAGAATGAGTCCGTGAACAAGAAGCGGGCTTAGACGAGCGAGCCTTCCTTGAGCTGCGTATCCGGCGGCAGAGACGGATTAAGATCGGCAAGGGCACTGGAGAGGGGGGGCGCCACAAAGCGACTGGCTGACCAATCGGAATCGTCGATATCCGCGATGAAGCAGAAATCGGCGTCGGAAACGACTGCACCTTTACCGATCAGCTGGCCGATCGCTTGATAGGTCGTATCGAGATCCGGGAACGATTGCGCGACTTCAGTTTTGTTGATGATTGACTTGGCACCGGCGGCGATTTGGGCAAACACATTGTCGAATGTTTGGCCTTTCTGCGCGGCGTAAGTTTCAATCGTTGCCTTGCTGATATGAGTTAATTTCAGCGGTTCAGTCTTAACGAACAAGACACCCGCCTCACGATCGCCGATGACATATAGTTTGGTCATGATTTCTCTCCCCCAACTCAAGAGTCAGACCTCCGCCAACCGGAGTCCATCCTCTAATGGTTGCGCCAAATGGGCAAACTTGAACGGTGCGACATTGGTAGCGGATGAAGCATCCTGATTTGGATATAGTTCCTTGACTCTGCGGCCATACTCGCGCGCCGTAGCAAGGTCACCGAGATGCGCATGACTTGCGGCCAGAATTCTGACGACAGGCACATCCGAGGTCATTTTTTGGCAGAGCTCAATCGCTTCGGAGTAGGCGTGTCGCATAAACGCGATGCTGGCACCCGCCCACCAATAATGATCTGGCGCAATCGGATTCAAATCGATGGCGCGCTCAAATCGTGTCCAACCTTCATCCGCTTTACCGAAACATGAAAGGGCGTCGGCATGTTGGACAAGCATGTCCGCTGAGTTCGGGCTAAGCGTTTCGGCTTCGGCAAACTTCTCGGCCGAATAGTCGAAGTCCCTCTGGTAGAGTGCCACAACGCCTGACATCAGATGACTGAAACCGGCGCCGGAATCGATCTCGATGGCATGATCGACGATTTCCCTGGCGCGACGCAGCAATTCCGGATCGTCACCGCCCAGGGAAATCCATTCCAGGTAAAGAGTCTGGGCGATGCGGGCTTGGGCCAGGGCCATGCCTTTGTTGAGGTCGACTGCCTGCTGGAACGAGCGTCGCGCCCGGCGCAGCTTCGGCAGGTCGCAATTCTTAAGCAGGTTCTGACCGTCAAGATAGTGCAGGTAGGCGTTGCTGTTGCCGTCGCGGCGCATGGCATCCAGCAGGTGACGCTCAACCGACGCGGCGACGCTGGAGGCGACCTGCAGTGAGAGCATGCGGAAGGACCGCACCAGATCCTCCGGCCGGAAGGAGAACTCACCGGCCCACAGAATTTCGCCATTGCGGCAATCGGCCATGCGCAGGACCAGGATCTGGTCCCGGTCGCTGGGTTTGACGAAGCCACTGACCGTGTAATCCGCGCGCAGCACCGAATTGTCGATCGGTATGCCCGAATCATGCGCCAGTTTGAATGAGGAATGGGGTGCCAGCGTCACGAAGCTGCGATAGCGGGCCAGTTCGTTGGCGATGTCCTCGACCAATGCGTGGAGAAGAGCGGTCTGCGATGTGTCGCCGGCACCGGGCGGAATGATCCAGGCCGGCGCCAGGAAGGCCACGCGCGGCTGTGCTGCAGGCGGCTGATGTGGTAGGGCATCCGGCACCTGGTAGCCGCGTCCGGCTAGCACCCGGCGCAAGACGGCGGCGGTTTCGGGCTGCGGCGGCACGCCGAATTCGCGTTCCAGCATGGCGATGAGGCTGCGATAGATACGCTCCGACTCCTCATACATGCCGTTGCGGCCATAGGCTTCGATGAGGCTGCGGTAGCTCGCCTCACGTTCCGGGTCGAGCGCCAGCATGCGATCGGCGACGGCGCGCAAATCTTGTTCGGGCGCGCGGCCGAAGCGGGTGAGCTCGATAAGGACCGAGGAGGCGGCCGAAAAGAAACGCTCCCGCAACGCGGCGCGTTCCAGCGTTAGCCAATGCGAAAAGGCGTCCGTCGTTTCGGCGATGCCCTCCAGCAGTTCGCCGCGGAAGAGCAGTAGCCCCCGCAACGCCTGCTCTGATGAGCCGGACCGATAGCCGATTTCAAAGATATTGAGATCGATGAGCGCTGCACCGCCGCCGAGGGCGACCGTCTTGGTATCGGCATCGAGGAGGTCGTCGCGGCCGGCAGCAGCCTTGCGCATGCGCGCCAGCAATTGGCGGAGATTGCCGAGGGCTGCTGCCTCGGTGTCGTTGTCCCAGAGCAGTGCTGCCAGTTCCTTGCGCGGCAGGCGCTTGGCCGGCGCGCGGGCAAGCAGCGTGAGGAGCTGGAAGCCCTTCGCCGGAAAAACGACGCTGCCCGCCGGCCGCACCATCTCCGGCATGCCGAGCAGGCGAATCTCAATGTCGGATTCTAATCCCATGGTCTCTGAACAAAGCGCCCCAACCCTTTGGAAATCTGTCCTAAAGCTGGAATCTTCGCAAGCGCAAAACTGATTTGGGTCGCGTGCCAACCTCAAGTCACGCCGGCGTCACGTAGCAGCGGCGACATTAGTCCTCGAAAGTAAACGAAATGGTAAGGGCGGAGTCACCGATGACACGGATAAGGAGCAACGCGGTCCAGCAGTTTGAGGGCGCCAAGCCTCTCCTGATGGAAGCGTCCGACCGGTTTGAGGCGGATGAGGTCGCGCCGTCTCGTGCCGATGTTGCCGCGCTGATCTGTCCGGATTGGCGCGTCGCTTCGTTGGTGATGGATGCGCGGAGCGGTCAGGTGACCTATGCCAATACGCCGTGTCTGCAGATGCTGGCCGAACGGAGCAGCGTCCAGATTGTCTCGGGTCGCATCGCCTTCCTGGCAGATCGCCTGACCGAAAAGTTCTACGCGATGCTGGACCGGGTCGTGGCCAGCGGATTGGAGAGCGCCGCGATGATTGAACGCGAACGGGTTGGCGACGCCTTCATGTCCATCATGATCCGCAACACGCAAGGCTTCCTGCGCGACGTGCTCAATCGCAGCCTCGGCAACAGGGATGCACAATTCGTCGTGGTGGAACTGGCCAGCAGCCACGATCAATCCGACTGGCCGGCGATGCGCGCCTTTGTCCAGGCCTTTGCGCTGACGCCGTTCGAAGGTGACGTCGCCGATCTGGTTCTGCGCGGTCTCACGTTGCCGGAGATCGGTGCCCTCAAGAACCGCCAGGTGAGCGACATTCGACAGGCGCTCAAATCGCTGCTCGCCAAGACGCGCTGCAAGCACCAGGCGGAATTGGTGCGACTCATGATGACGCTGTGCCCACCGACGCGGCGGGCATGACGCATGTCGACGACACCGTTCCGCTTCCTCCGCCTGGCAGAATTGCCATGTCGCAGCCGGGATCTGCCGAGAAAATGACCGACCGAGCCAGGGATATGCATCAGATGGGCGTCAGTTCCGACAGGCGTCGTAGCCTAGCATCGTGCGGGCCGGTCATTGCCGTCATCATTTTGCTCGTGATCGGCATCGCCGTGGCTCTGCTGGTGCAGGATTATCAAGCCGTCAGCGCGGCCGGCCGGCAGCGCACCGAGGCGTTGGCCAAGATCGCTGCCGCACATGTGCAGCAGACGCTTTCCGCGATCGAGGTCAGCATGCAGGTGCTGGATCGGCCGCCGGAATCGCTCGATGATGCAACGGCAGGCCCTGGTGAAACGGTCGAGCAGGTGCTGGCGCGCGTCATCCGTATCATGCCGGCACTGAGCAACATGCAGGTGCTGGATGCGGCGGGCGTGCCGGCCATTTCGGCATATCCTGTGGCCGATCAGTCGAGCAATGCTGCCTTCAACTATCATCGTGGGCATGCCGGCGACAGCATTCGCCTGGATTGGGAAGGTCCGCTTGCTCCCAGCCTGCTCATTTCGCGCCGCATCAGCCGTCGCGACGGTTCTTTCGCGGGAGTGATCCAGGGCACGCTCGATCCGCACTATTTCGACACGTTCTTTGCGGCGCTGGGCGGGGACACTGTCAGCCTGCGCCTTGCCCATGGAGCGGCATTGGTGACCTATCCGCCGGAGCCGGCAGCGCCGACGGCGCAATTCATGGCGAGCGAAACCCTGCGTGGCTTACCGCTGCAGATCGATGTCGGACTGAGCCGGGCGGCGGTCCTGGCGCCGTGGGAAAGCAAGCGCAACGTCGGGGTGGCGCTGGCGGCCAGCCTCATCCTGCTGCTGCTCGGCGGTGTCGTTGCCACCCGGCGGCACACGGAACAGGCTGTGGCGCTCGCTGCCCTCGAGGCAAAAAGCCGCGTCGAAGCGGCCGCCCGCAGCCGTGCCGACGAGCTCAGCCGCCGCAAATCGGATTTCGTCTCGCAGATGAGCCATGAACTGCGCACGCCGCTCAATGCCATCATCGGCTTTTCCGAGGTGATCAAATCGGCAAGCTTCGGTCCGGTGGGCCAGCCGAAATATCAGGAATATGCCGACGACATCCATTACAGCGCGCAGCATTTGCTCTCGGTCATCAACAACATTCTCGACCTTTCTAAGGTCGAAGCCGGCAAATGGCATATGGCCGAAGACGAGGTCGCCTTGGCGGACCTATTCGATTCCCTGCAGCGCCTGGCGGCCGAGCGCGCCTCGCGCGAAAATGTGCGCCTGACTTTCCAATCGGCAGCCAATCAGACGATCATCCGCGGCGACAAGCGGACGCTGCTGCAGATCATGCTCAATCTCACCATCAATGCGATCAAGTTTGCCGGTCCGGACCGGCAGGTCGACCTCGACGTGCGCGCGCTGCAGGATGGCGGCCTCGCGATCAGCGTCGCCGATCACGGTGACGGCATGACGGCGGATGAACTGGAAAAAGCCATGAAACCCTTCGACGCGCCATCGCAGGGGCTCAATCGCAAGAAGCAGGATACGGGCCTGGGACTACCGCTTGCGGCAGCTTTCGCCGAATTGCATGGCGGAAAGGTGGAACTGGAGAGCGTGCCGGGCCTCGGCACGACGGCGCGGCTCATTCTGCCGGCTGTCCGGGTGCAGGTTGCGCCGCGCGCCCAGACTCTGCATTGAACCGTCCCTGGATTGATATATCCCGGCACTGATTCCTTAGTGCGCGAAATCGGGCAGTATCACCTCAAGAAACTCGGTGCCGTTTGCAGCACCGACCGAATAGGCTGCATCGGCCGGGAGGACGACGCTGTCGCCGGCGCCGAGCTTGTGCTGGCCGATGGATTGGCCGGCGAGGTCAAGGGATCCCTGCAACACGAAGAAGAACAAGAACTCGCCGCCATGGGGCGGCGCGTCGGCCGTCGTCCCCTGCAAGGGGCGGACGACGCGGACGCCGGCAAGGCCATCGGTTGCCGCCCCGATGCCGATATCGCGCGCCTCGAATCCGGCGAGGCGCCACGGTTCCCAAGCAGCCTTCGCGGCGATGTGGCGCACGAAGCGCTGGTCGCCGTAATAGCGCCCGGGAATGAAGCGGCCGGTGGGCAATTCCATATTGTGATCGGCAAAGGTTTCATGGATGGCTGGGCAGCCGATCTCGATCACCTCAAGCCCATTCGAGGCTTCGAGCACCCGGTGGCGGATCTCGGGCGGCTGCAGCACACAATCGCCGGCCTCCAGCAGAAAGGGTTCCCCCTGGTCTTCATAGACGAGCTTCGCCCAGCCGGTTTTGCAGAAGATCATCTGAAAGCGGATCTTGTGAAAATGCACATAGTCCGGCACCGGTCCGCCATTCGGGATGCGGATATGGGACGCTACGAAGCGTCCCCCCAGCCGGCTGGGGATAAGGTCGCGGTACTGCATGCCTGCCCGGCCGACGCCCCATGAATTCTGACCACCGCGCGACAGGACGAATTCCTGTTGGCCCTCCGGAATGACGAGCGGCACCTGCACGTCGACCAGCTGGATGCGGGTCCCGCCGGGTGCGATGAGTTCGTCGGCTGTGTCGGCGGGAAGGGCGGCCAGATCGCAAAGCAGACGCAATTGCAGCGGCGTCTGATTGCCCGGCAGCTTGCGCTGCTCAAGGCGCAGGGTGACGCCATGGCCGGAGATGACTGCAAGCGACGGCGAATCCGCCGGCATGATCAGATTGACCTTGAAGCCCAACTGTCCGGTGAAGAATTTGAGTTCGGCGGCGAGATCGGTGCAGGGCAGCACAATCTGCGCAGCGCGGATCTGCGGGGCGATGGGGATCGGGCTATCAGCAATCATGATTCCGGCTCGTCTGGTGATGCGACAGTTCTAGTCCCGGCCGCAGCGGAAGGCAATTTCAGCGATGGATGGCGATGGCACGGGCCGGAAATCCGGAACCGTCCTTGGGCTTGGGCCAACTCGCCATGATGAGGGCGCCTGCCGCGGGCACCTGATCCAGGTTCGTCAGCATCTCGATCTGCCAGCGATCCTGCGACAGCACATAGCGCTCAAGGCTGTCATCGCCTGCTGAAACGGCGAGGCCGGGGTCGGTATCGAGCTGTTCATGCCCGATGGCCGTGATTTGCCGGTCCTCGATGAGGTGAGCGAGGACTTCAAGAGACCAGCCCGGGCAGTGTGCACGGCCGCCCGCATCACGGTTGTGCATGCGTGCTGCATCCGGCCAGCGCTGCGACCAATCGGTGCGCAAGGCCACGAAACTGCCGGCGGGAATGCGGCCGTAGCGGTCCTCCCATTTGACGACATCGGCCAGGGTCGGCGTTGCATCGGGATCCGTCGCCGCGCGCCCGCTGATATCGAGCACGGCCAGCGGCAGCAGCATCTGCGCCGCCGGGATATTGTCCAGCGTGCGGCCGCCTTTGATGTAGTGCACCGGAGGATCGACATGGGTGCCCCATTGCCCGACATGGGCGTAGTGATGCACCTGGCAGTCATGGCCGAGCGAATAATCCTGCAGCAATGTGCGCTGCTCGTCGGGAAAATCCGGGAACCTGGGCTGACCCGGAAAGAAGGCGTGGGTGAGGTCGGTGAAGACGGCGCCGGCGAATGCCTCGCGGAAGACCGGCCACAGGCCAAGCTCTCGATTGCCGTCCATCATGTCAGCTCGCCTTTTTGCGAAGATCGTGAATGCGGTTGAGGAAGCTCCGCAGCACCACATTATCCTCGGCTCCCTTCTTGTGCAGCAGGAAGAAGGGAGATTCGTACTCATTCTCCGGTCCGAGCGGCAGTTTCTGAAGGCGCCGCTGCCACCCGATGAGGCCGGCATAGTGGATGGGCAGGAAGCCGATGAAGCGTCCGGACAGGATGAGGGCTGCCTGCGCCTCCATCTGCTCGACCACGGCGCCGGCCTTGAGATGCCCGACGATCTCGAGGTCGAAACGATGCAGATAGCGCCTGGCGACGAAGGGATGCTGCCGGATATCGGCAAGGCCCACCTTGCGCCGACCGAAGAGCGGGTGCCCGTCGGCGCAGAACATCGCCTGCCGTTCGCGGTAGAGAGGCAGATAGGTGACGGCTGTTGATGCCTCCCGCGCCGGCTTGACGAACGGGCCGATGGCGATGTCGCGCGACCCGTCGGCGACCGCGCGCGCCATGGCATCGGGTGAATCGATCGACAATTCCAGCACCACCGATGGTGCCCGGGCGGCAAAGGCGCCAAGGATCGCCGGAAAGTCGAAATCCGGGTTGCTCAGCATGGCATCGACCGTGCCGATCTTGAGGGCACCCTTCATCTCGCCGGAAACGTCGGCGGTGACTTTCTGGAACCGGTCGACGGCGCTGAAGAGATCGCCGCTGGCTGCATAGAGCTTCTCGCCGGCCGCGGTCAGCGCAAAACCGGCGCGCCCCCTGCGGCACAGGCGGAAGCCCAAACGCTTCTCGAGTTCGGCCAATTGGGTCGAGATGGTGGATTGGCTGAGGTTGAGTGCCACCTGTGCCGCCGCCAGCCCGCCGGATTCGACGATGGTCGTGAAGACGCGCAACAGCTTGAGGTCGATGTCGGTGAGACGATGCATCTGTTACATCGGAAAAGTCGATATATTGCCGATTATCTTCTCTTTATTCGGAATGTAAAGCCGTGCCATTTTGCCGAGGATCCAGCCACGGAGAGTCTTGCCATGAGCCAGAATGCCTACGAAACCGGCCGTCTCAACCTACCCTTTGTCGGGCACTGCACCTTCGCCAAACAGCCGATCTGCACCGACTGGGACAATATCCAGGCGGATGTCGCCGTTCTCGGCGTCCCTTACGACATGGGCACGCAATACCGCTCCGGCGCACGCTTCGGCCCGCGCGCCATTCGCGAAGCTTCGACGCTGTTCTCCTTCGGCCATGGTGGCGCCTATGATTTCGAGGACGACGTCGTCTATCTGCCGACTGACCGGGTGCGCATCGTCGATATGGGCGATGCCGACATCGTCCACACCGATACGGTGAAGAGCCACGAGAACACGCGCTTTGCCGTGCGCAAGATTTTGGCAAGTGGCGCCATGCCGCTGGTCCTGGGCGGCGATCATGCTGTCCATGCCCCGGTAATCGAGGCCTTTGCGGGGCAGGAGCCGGTGCATATCGTGCATTTCGACGCGCATCTCGATTTCGTCGACGAGCGCCATGGCGTGCGCTACGGCCATGGCAACCCGCTGCGCCGCGCGTCGGAAACCGGGCACGTCACCGGCATGACGCAGCTCGGCATCCGCAACGTGTCCTCCTCCAACCGCTCCGACTATGACGCGGCGCGGAATTTCGGTTCCAAGATCCTGTCCGTGCGCCATGTGCGCAAGCTGGGCACGCAAGGTGTGCTGGATCTCATCCCGAAAGGCGTCCGCTATTACGTTACCATCGATATCGATGGATTCGACCCGTCCATCGCCCCGGGAACGGGGACGCCGAGCCATGGTGGCTTCCTTTATTACGAAGTACTGGAGATCCTGCAGGGTCTCGCTAAGCAGGGCGATGTGGTCGGCATGGATCTGGTCGAAGTGGCGCCGCCTTATGATCCAACCGGCGTCACTGGTTTTCTGGCCGCACAATTGCTAATGAACTTCCTCGGTTTCATCTTCGAGGCGCGCCATCAGCGCGGCCGCTAACGCTCGAATTTCCAGGAGACAAGATCATGACTTATGACGTTGCCGCCATTCGCGGCCAATTTCCGGGCCTCAAGCGGCTGCAAAACGGCGAACCGGCCGTGTTCTTCGACAATCCCGCCGGCACGCAGATGGCACGGCAGTCGATCGACCGCATGGTCTGGGCGATGACTGAGGTGAACGCCAATCTTGGTGGCCAGTTCGAGACCTCGATCCTTGCCGGCAAGCTGGTCGACGATGCCCATGAGGCGGCCAAGGATTTCGTCAACGCGGCCAGCGTTGAGGAAATCGTCTTCGGTCAGAACATGACGACGCTCACCTTCATGATGTCGCGCAGCCTGGGGCGCGAGTTGAAGTCCGGCGACGAGATCGTCGTCTCGCGCATGGACCATGATGGAAACGTGACGCCCTGGGTCATCATGGCCGAGGAACGTGGCCTCAAACTGAAATGGCTCGACTTCAGCCCGGAGACCTTCGAATTCGACCTGACGCAGGTGGGCAACGTCGTGACCGACCGCACGCGCCTGGTTGCGGTGGGCTATGCCAGCAACGTCACCGGTACCATCAACAATGTGAAGGCGATCGCTGCTGCCGCGAAAGCCGCCAGCGGTGGCAAGGCGCTGGTCTATGTCGATGCTGTGCAGTTCGCGCCGCATGGCGTCATCGACGTGCAGGATATCGGCTGCGATTTCCTGGTCTGCTCGGCCTACAAATTCTATGGCCCCCATTACGGACTGCTCTGGGGCAAGCGGGAGCATTTGGACCGGCTGACCGCCTACAAGGTACGGGCAGCCACCGAAGAATTGCCGTCGAAATTCGTCACCGGCACGACCAACCGCGAAGAACTGGCCGGCATCATGGGGGCGATCGAATATTACGAATGGCTGGGCAAGAATTTCGGCGGCGCCACAAATCCGGCGCTGACCCGTCGCCAGCGCATTGTTGCTGGCGTCGAAGCCATGCTGCGCCATGACCACGATCTGGCCGAACGGCTGATCGCCGGACTAAGCCAGGTCAAGAACCTCCGCATCATGGGCATTACGGACCGGGCGGCCTTCAGCCGTCGAGTGCCGACCGTGTCCTTCGCGATGGACGGGTGTGACCCCACCGAAGTCGCGAAATTCATGGCGAGCCAAGGCATCTATGTGTGGGACGGCCACAATTACGGTGTCGAGCCGGTGACGCGTCTGGGTCTCATCGACAAAGGCGGCGTCGTGCGTGTCGGCCCCACCCATTACAATACGCCGGGGGAGATCGACCGCTTCCTCGGCGCCCTTAACGTCTATCTGCAGAAGCGGTGATGCAAGGTATGTGCTAGTCTCGGCCCGCGAACAATGTGTCGAGGGCCGAGACATGCGCCGGATCGCCGCTATCCTGTTTCTGAGCCTGTGGGCTCTGACGCCTTCCTATGCACAAGACACCGAAGACGCCGAGCGGCTGGCTGAGCAGGGTTTGGCGAAGATCCTGCAGGCCTTGGATCTGCTCATGAAAACGATTCCGCAGTATTCCGCGCCGGAAGTGCTGCCGAATGGCGATATCATTATCCGCCGACAGCATCCTGAAGACGAACCAAATCAAAAGCCCCGGAAAGAGGACGATGAATCAAGCGACGGCACAGAAACCTGAGCCCTGGCAGCGCCTGCGCGCGCTTGGCGCCCTGGCACCGGGCGGAGATTTTACCCTTGAACCGACAGCGTCCGGGCCGCTCGACGGGCTCACCTTCGCCATCAAGGATCTCTACGACGTGGCGGGTCGCGTCACGGGCGGCGGTAATCCGGACTGGCTGCGCACCCACCAGCCGGCGAAGGCGCATGCCGCCAGCGTGACGCGGCTGCTCGCGGCCGGCGCGCGCGCTATCGGCAAGACCATTACCGATGAAATGGCGTTCAGCCTCAACGGGCAGAATTTCCATTACGGTACCCCGCGCAATTCGGCGGCACCCGACCGCATTCCCGGCGGGTCCTCATCCGGATCGGCTGCGGCAGTGGCGGGCGGTGCCTGTGATTTCGCGCTGGGGACAGATACCGGCGGCTCGGTCCGCATTCCCGCAGCGCTCAACGGCATTTTCGGCATTCGCCCCAGCCATGGCGTGGTCGACGATCGCGGCGTGATGCCGCTGGCCAGAAGCCACGACACGGTGGGCTGGTTTACGCGCAGCGCCGATCTACTGGCCAAAGTGGGTGCCGTGCTGTTGCCGGCCGATACCGGGGACGAAAGCTCTTTCAGCGAAGCCTATCTGGCGCGCGATGCCTGGGCGCTTGCCGACCCGGCCGTGGCGGCAGCACTTGTACCGGCGCGGGACAAGGCCGTGGCGGCAATCGGACCGGCCATCGACATGACGCTCGCAGCCGATTGTGGCGGTCTTTCCGCCTGGCGCATGGCCTTCCGCTTCCTGCAGATGCGCGAAATCTGGGCCGAGCACGGTGCCTGGATCGACAGCGCGCAGCCCCGCTTCGGCCCGGAAATCGCCGAACGCTTCGCCATGTCGAAGGAAGCGGCCGCAAAGGCGGATACTGGCGAAGCGGAACTGCGGCACACCATTACCCGGCGCCTCGACGACATGCTGTCGGCAGACGGCATCCTGATCATCCCGACCGCTGCCGATATCGCGCCATTGAAATCGATGAGCGCCGCGGATTCGGCCGGGTTCCGCGACCGCACGCTGAGCCTGACCTGCATCGCCGGTCTCGCCCGCCTGCCGCAGGTGACCCTGCCGGCCGGCGTCGTGCAGGGTGCCCCGGTCGGCCTTTCGCTCATCGCCCGCCACGGCCGCGACCGGGCCCTGCTGGACCTCGCCGCGCGACTCGCACCGGATTTTCTTTCCTGAAGGGCAAAAAAAGTTGCGAGGGCTGTCGAAAGTGGCTGATCTCGAGCGTCTGTCCGGGTGAAAGGCATGCGGTGGGCGCGTGCCCGTTCGGCCCGGAGGAGGGGCTAAGTCGATGAAATACATGTTGATGGTCTACGAGAACGAGGCGTCTTTCGGCGACAAACGGCCGGATCCCGGTCTGATCAAGCGGCATATGGAGTTCCAGCAGGACATCAAGGTGCACCATGTCGGCGGCGCCGGTCTCAAGGGTGTCGCAACGGCAACGACCGTGCGCACCGATGGCGGCAGGCAGGTCGTCCATGACGGCCCCTTTGCCGAGACCAAGGAGCAGTTGGGCGGCTTCTATCTCATTGACGTGCCGGACCTCGATGCGGCGATCGGGATTGCCAGGAAGCTGCCGCTCTTCAAGAACGGCGCGGTCGAGATCCGACCACTGATGACGGCGGATGCCGACTAGGTCGCTTGAAGAGGCTGTGCGCAACGCGGGCGGCCGCATCATTGCGGCGCTCGCTGTGCGTTTTCGCAATCTCGACCTGGCCGAGGAAGCCTTCGCCCAGGCGAGCCTGAAAGCCGCTGAACATTGGTCCCAGCGCGGTATTCCTGACGATCCGGCGGCTTGGCTTTACCGGGTCGCGGAGCGCTGCCTGCTCGACGCGCTGCGCCGGAATCGACGTGCCGTGGCAATGCCAGAGCCGGTCGAAGCGGCGGCGAGCGCTGAAGAAATGCTGATGGATGACCGCATGCTCATTCCGGATGAAAGGCTGCGCCTCATTTTCATCTGCTGCCATCCGGCGGTGGCGGTTGAAGCGCGCGCGGCGCTGACACTGAAACTCGTCTGCGGTATCTCGACAGCGGCGATCGCGCGCGCTTTTCTGCTGGCTGAACCGACGCTCGCCCAGCGATTGGTACGGGCCAAGCGCAAGATCGCCGAGGCCGGCGTCCCCTTCGAGCTGCCGGCACCGGCGCATTGGCCGGAGCGGCTGGATGCGGTCCTCACCACGCTGGAGATCGCCTATGCCATGGCGCACGAGGATGCGGCCGGGTCGGGTCCGCATGCCGGCTTCGCCACGGAGATGCTGGAGCTGACGCAACTCCTTGCCGACCTGCTGCCGCAGGAGGCGGAGGTGCTGGCGCTGGCTGCCACTGTCCGCTTTGCCGAAGCCAGGCGACCGGCACGACTTGCCGATGACGGGGCCATGGTGCCGCTTTCCGAACAGGATCCGGTGGATTGGCGCCAGCCCATGATCGGCGCGGCGCGGCGCTATCTCGCCCGCACGGAAGCGGCCGAACCCAGCCCGCGCATCCTGCAGGCAAGGATTCACGGATTGTGGTGCAGTCGCCGAAGCCTGACGGATCCGGCCCCATGGCCGCAGGTTCTCGAAGCATACGAAATGCTGCTCGAGCGGCGCGACGATGCCGTCATTCGATTGAATCGCGCGGTCGCCTTGGCCGAGGTTGCTGGCGTTGATGTGGCCTTTCAGGAAGTGTCGCGGCTGGACGGTGCCGCACTCGCCAGCTTCCCACCCTACCATGCGGTCCGCGCCGACCTGTTGCGCCGCATGGGACGGACCGAAGACGCGTTGGCGGCTTACGACGCCGCCCTCGCGCTGGCCCCGGGACCGGCGGAAAAGCTGTGGCTTGCGCGCCGCCGGAACGAGCTTCAGCTGTCGTAGCTGAGAAGGCTGTGGACGGGAGTCTTGAAGCGCTTGCGGCCGTTGAGGAAAGTCAGCTCGATCAGGCAGCCGATCGCCACCACATCGGCGCCGACTTTTTCCAGCAAGGTGACGGCCGCCGCCATGGTCCCGCCGGTCGCCAGCAGATCGTCGAGCACGATGACGCGCTGGCCCGGCCTGATCGCCTCGGCCTGGATCTCGATGACGTCTTGGCCATATTCCAAATCATAGGCATGGCGGATGGTCTCGCCCGGCAGCTTGCCGCGCTTCCTCACCATGATGAAGCCCGTGCCCAGCCGGTCGGCCAAGGGGGCCGCCACCAGGAAGCCGCGGGATTCGATCCCGACCAGGACGTCCGGCCTGTAGGCGCCCAGAATGTCGGTCAGCCGGTTGAGCGCCTCGTGCCAGGCGCCGGCATGGGCGAGCAGGGTCGAGATGTCATAAAAAAGGATTCCCGGTTTGGGGAAATCCGGGACGTGGCGGATATGTTCTTTGAGATCCATCGTGACCTGAAACGGTTAGGGGAGGTGGCGCCGGCCGCTCGTCTGGCTGTATAAGCCATTGACCCAGGCGGGGAAAGACCAAAGCGGAAAGGGCAGGCAGGCATGCGCAAGTCGCAGCGGATCGACAAGGTGGACGTCAAGATTCTGACCGCTCTGCAGGCAGCGGGCCGGGTCAGCAATCTGGAACTGGCGGCCAAGGTCGGCCTCTCCGCCAGCCCCTGCCATACGCGCCTGCGGCAGATGGAAAAGCAGAAGATCATCCGCGGCTACCGGGCCGATATCGACCTCGCCAAGGTCGCCGACCATGTCGAGATCCTCAGTTTCGTGACCCTGCACAAACACGGCCGCGCCCAGCAGGGGGCGTTCGAGAGGCTCATCGACGACACGCCTCAGGCCATTGCCTGCTATCAGATCTCGGGCAATTTCGACTATATCGTCCACTTCGTCTGCCGGTCCGTGGGTGACTATGTCGAGATCCACAACGCCCTCATAGAGCAAGACCCGAACATCGCCTCGGTCACCACCAACGTGATCATGTCGGAGACCAAGAAGTTCGCCGGCTATCCGCTGAAGGAACTGATCGATCCGGGCGAGCTGAAGGCCGAATAGGGCCGAAGCAGAAAAATCTTCGGGTGAGGGGCCCCAACCTGCGCAGATATTCTGCGTTGGCGCCCATCAAAAACGACAAATCCTGCTAAGCAAATCTTATCTATTCTCCCGCCATGATGGCATTCGCCGCGTGGGATTCGCCCCTTCGATGGGGGTTTCCAACGCGGCGATTTCATTTTCGGGGTCCCAAAAGCCCCCATCCGCCCCCCAGGGGACGATTTGGGAAGGAAGAATAGGCAGATGACCAAGATTGCGGCCGTGCAAGTGAAGTCGAAGTTGGCGAAGTCGAAGAAGGCCAGCCAGGAAGTCAGCGCCCGTGACCTGACGGCGACCTCCTTGCGGGCGCAGCTGGCACCCCAGGCGGTCATCGCCAATGATGCCGGCCCCCGGCCCGAACGCGCCTTGCAGTTTCTCAATGACGAGAAACCGGCGACACCCTGCCTCGTGGTCGACCTTGACGTCGTCGAGCGGAAATATGCGGCCCTTCGTGCCGCCCTGCCGCAGGCCGAGATCTTCTATGCCGTGAAGGCCAATCCGGCGCCGCAGATCCTCGATCGGCTGGCAGCCGCCGGCTCGAGCTTCGACACCGCCTCGTCGGGCGAGATCCGCTCGGCCCTGGCCACGGGCGCCACGCCGGAGCGCATCTCCTTCGGCAATACCATCAAGAAGCCTTCGGATATCGCCTGGGCCCATGGCATCGGCGTGAAGCTGTTTGCCTTCGACGCCATTGAGGAATTGCGCAAGATCGCCGCCCACGCGCCGGGCGCTGAAGTCTATTGCCGCATTCTCATCGAGGCGGAAGGGGCCCTCTGGCCGCTCAATCGCAAATTCGGCTGCGTGCCGGAAATGGCGACCGAACTCCTCATCGAGGCCCAGGCCTTGGGCCTGAAGCCGGCGGGTGTTTCCTTCCATGTGGGCTCGCAGCAGCTCGATCCCAGCCAGTGGGACCGCGCCATCGCCAGCGCCAAGACCGTGTTCGACGGTTGCGCCAAGGCTGGCGTCACTTTGAATCTGATCGATCTCGGCGGTGGTTTCCCGGCGGAATACGCCCCGGGTGTTGCCGGCATCGACGCCTATGGCGCCACGATCGCGCATGCCCTGAACCAGAGCTTCGGCAACGCCTGGCCGCGCCTCATCATCGAGCCCGGCCGCTACATGGTGGCAGATGCCGGTGTGATCGAGGCTGAGGTTTTGTTGGTCTCGCGCAAATCGGCGACCGAGGAGCGCCGCTGGGTTTATCTCGATATCGGGCGTTTCGGTGGTCTCGCCGAGACCGAAGGCGAGGCGATCCGATACCGAGTCGAGGCGCTGGATACGGTGGCGACCGCGACCGGTCCGGTGATCCTCGCCGGGCCAACCTGCGACTCAGCCGACATCCTCTATGACAAGGCCAATTACCGCCTGCCTTTGGACCTCAAGGCCGGCGACCGGGTGCGTCTGCACTCGACCGGGGCCTACACGACCACCTATTCTGCCATCAATTTCAATGGCTTCGACCCTCTGAAGGCCTATTTCATCTGAGCCCGAGGCGGTTCCATCATTGCTGTGCGAGGACGGGCTGCTAGACTGCAGCCCGTTTTGCATTTGAGGCACTCATGAGCGACCCCGGCTGGGTCAAATTCAGCACCAGCGGCAGCATGGCCATCTGGTCATGCGGTGGGGCTTGGACCATCGATCACGCAACGCGCCTGTCCCGCGACCTCGCCATTCCGGCCGAGGCGAAGGGGAAGGCCGCGCTTATCGACCTCGCCGCCATCGATCAACTCGACACGTCCGGCGCCTGGCTCATCCGTCGGCACGGCAATGCGTTGGTCGGCGCCGGCTTCAAGGTGGAGACGAAGGAGGGCGACCCGGATCTCGCCGTCCTCCTGAAACGCGTGGTCGAGACCCAGGATGTGCTGCCGGCGGAACTGCCGCGACGTAACCTCGGCGACAAGGTGGCGGAGGTTGGCGCCGCAGCCGAGGCCATCCTGATTGAAAGCCGCGATCTCGTTGCCTTCTTCGGCGGATTGATGAGTGCCTTGGCGCGCCTTGCCGTGCAGCCCTGGAAGCTGCGCTGGAACGCGATTTTCTCGCATCTGGAGCAGACAGGCCTCAATGCCCTGCCCATCGTCGGCATGATCAATCTGCTGGTGGGCGTCGTCCTGGCCTTCCAGGGCGCCGATCAGCTGGCGCGCTTCGGTGCGCAGACCTTTACCATCAACATGTTGGGGATCTCGGTGCTGCGTGAGATGGCGGTGCTGCTGACCGCCATCGTCGTCGCCGGCCGGTCCGGATCGGCCTTCACGGCGCAGATCGGGACCATGCAGGTGAATGAGGAAGTGGATGCCTTGCGTACCATCGGCCTCGATCCGATGGATGTGCTGGTGGTGCCGCGCGTGCTGGCGCTGATGGTGGCATTGCCGCTCCTCACTTTCTTTGCCGACATGATGGGTCTGCTGGGCGGCGGTCTCATGTGCATCGCCCTGCTCGATATCAGCTTCGGCCAATATCTGAGCCTGCTCAACCAGGCGATCACGGTCACACATTTCTGGGTCGGCCTGATCAAGGCGCCGTTCTTTGCCGCCCTTATCGCCCTGATCGGGTGCTTTGAGGGCCTGCGCGTGTCGGGCAGCGCCGAAAGCGTCGGCCGACTGACCACCCGGTCGGTGGTCGAGGGCATCTTCCTGGTCATCATCGTCGATGCGCTGTTCTCAATCCTCTTTTCCTATCTGGGGATCTGACGGCATGGCGCAGAAACAGGACAACGTCATTTCACTGCGCGGCATCGTCAACCGCTTCGGTGCCCAGATCCTGCATGACGGGCTGGATCTCGATGTGCGCCGCGGCGAGGTGATGGGGATCGTGGGCGGTTCAGGTACCGGTAAATCGGTCCTGATGCGTACCATCATCGGCCTCAATCGACAGGCGTCTGGCACCATTTCTGTGCTGGGCCAACGCATGGACCAGATCAGCGACGCCGAGCGGACCAAGATCGAAGCGCGCTGGGGCGTGCTGTTTCAGAACGGCGCACTATTTAGCTCGCTGACCGTGGCTGAGAATGTACAGGCGCCGATGCGCGAGCACACCGATCTCAGCCCACAGTTGATGGACGAATTGGCGGCTCTTAAAATCCGCCTCTCCGGCCTGCCGGCCGAAGCGGGCGCCAAATACCCATCGCAGCTTTCGGGCGGCATGAAGAAGCGCGCGGGCCTGGCGCGCGCGCTGGCACTCGATCCGGACATTCTCTTCCTCGACGAGCCGACGGCGGGCCTCGATCCGATCGGGGCGGCTGAATTCGACCAACTCATCCGCAATCTGCAACAAAGTCTCGGTCTAACGGTGATCATGATCACCCACGACCTCGACTCTCTGGTGGCGATCTGCGACCGAATCGGTATCCTCATTGACCGGCGCATACGGGTCGGGACGCTTCAAGAGCACTTGAAGGATGAACATCCCTGGATCAAGGAGTATTTCCATGGTCCGCGCGCCCGTGCCGCGGGTATCGGCGCTTGATAGACAGTTAGAGCAGGATTGAACGCATCATGGAAACGAGGGCTCGGCATCTGGCGGTTGGCAGCTTCGTGCTGCTGCTCCTGGCGGGCGCCTTCATTTTCGTGCTGTGGGCGGCGAAATTTCAGGGGCAGGTCTCCTACAATGCCTATTACGCCCGCTTCTCCGGATCGGTGTCGCAATTGCGCGTCGACAGCACGGTCAATTTCGGCGGTATTCCGGTCGGTCGCGTGACCGATGTCCGCATCGATCCGGATGACAGCGCACTGGCCCGTGTCGATTTCCAGGTGCGCGCCGGGACGCCACTGCGCGTCGATTCACAGGCGACCCTGGAATTGCAGAGCATCGCCGGCGGTGTCGGCATGTCCTTGAGCCGCGGCAGTTCCTCCCAGCCCTTGCTGCCGCCGGGTAGTGAAGTGCCAGCGGCCGCTTCGGCGCTGGAACGCCTGACCCGCCAGGCGCCGGACCTTGTCGCCAAGATCGACCGCATCGCCAACAACCTCAACGCCATGCTCTCGCGCGAAAACCAGCAGGCGCTGACCGATACGCTCAACAATCTGCGTGACCTTTCCAAGGGCCTGAAGGACCGCGCGCCCGAAATCGATGCCCTGATCGCCGACAGCAATGCCGCGGTGAACAATGTCGGCGAAGCGGGGGATGAGTTCCGCAAGCTGGCTTCCGATCTGCAGAAGACGCTCGGGCCAGCCGCGAGGGAAGCGCAGAAGGCCGTCGACTCTTTTGAAAAAATGGCAAAATCCTTCGAACAGACCTCTGATCAGATGAACGCCATGGTGGCAGAGAACCGCGAACCGCTGAAGCAGTTCTCCGGCACGGCGCTTTACGAAGCGACTGACCTCATCGCGCAGCTGCGCGATCTCGTCGCCTCCATGGCCCGCATTTCGCAGGAACTGGAGCGCGATCCGGCGCGCTTCTTCCTTTCGGACCGCAGCAAAGGTGTGCCCGCCCCATGATCGATTTTTCTGTTCATAACACCAGCGACCAATCGATCAGGCCGATCAGTCGACGCGGGCTTCTCATTGGTGCGAGTGGCCTGCTGGCCGGCGGTTTGCTGACGGGATGCGGTATCGTCCCCGAGGTCAACACGCCGCTCAATCTCTATTCCGTCTCGCCCAAGGTGGCCGACGTAACCAATCCGCCGTCGCTCGACTGGCAGCTGGTGGTGGCTGAGCCCAAGGCCGGCGCCGATCTCGCGACCAACCGCATCGCGCTGAGCCGCGCTGCCAACCGGATCGAATATTTTGCCGAAGGCGTCTGGTCGGACGCGGCCCCGGCATTGGTGCAGTCGAAGCTGATCGAGGCCTTCGAGGATGTCGTGCCGCAACTGGCCGTGGGGCGCGATTCCGCCGGACTGAAGCCCGATTATATCCTGCAGTCCGAACTGCGCGACTTCCAGGCGGCCTATAGTGGCAGCAGCGGCGAGGCCGTGGTCCGCATCACCGCGAAGCTCGTCAAAATGCCGGAACGCAAGATCGTCAAATCGATCGCCGCCGAAGCGCGCCAACCTTCGGCAGGCGGCGGCCTCCCTGGCATCGTCGCGGCGTTCGAAGCGGCACTGGGCGACGTTTTCAACCAACTCATCGCCGGCGTCCTCGCGGCACCCCAATCCTGATCCATCACCAACCAAAAGATCTCAGCATCATGTCCCACGTTCTGCATCGCGACCTTCGCAATCCGCTGCCCGCCGCCGTCAAGGGCGATGGCGCCTATGTCATCGACAGTGCCGGCAACCGCTATCTCGATGCCTCGGGCGGACCGGCCGTCTCTTGTCTCGGGCATAGCCATCCCAAGGTGATCGAGGCCGTGCGGCGCCAGGCGGGTGAGATCGCCTTCGCCTATTCCGCCTTCTTCACCCACCCGGCGATGGAAGCCTTGGCTGACAAGCTGGTGGCGCAGGCACCGGCCGGGCTCGGCCATGCCTTTTTCGTCTCTGGTGGGTCGGAAGCGATCGAGGCGTCGATGAAGCTTGCGCGGCAGTATTTCCTGGAGATCGGTCAGCCGCAGCGACGCCATTTCATCGCGCGCGAGCGCAGCTACCACGGCAATACGTTGGGCGCCTTGTCCCTGGGCCATGACGTCAACCGGCGCCAGACCTATGAACCCCTGCTGCTGCCGGTGACGCATATCTCGCCCTGCTATGAATATCGCGAGCGGCGCGCCGATGAGAGCGCCGAACAATATGGCATCCGCATTGCTGGCGAACTGGAAGCGGCGATCTTGAAACAGGGTCCGGATACGGTTGCGGCCTTCTTTGCCGAACCGATCGCCGGCTCGTCATTGGGCTGCGCCGAACCTGTGCCGGGTTATCTGGCGCGGCTGCGCCAGATCTGCGACCGCTATGGGGTATTGCTGGTGTTCGATGAAGTGATGTGCGGCATGGGCCGGACCGGCCACCTCTATGCCTGCGCCGAGGATGGTGTCACGCCGGATATCCTCACCATGGCGAAGGGACTCGGGGCCGGCTACCAGCCGATCGGCGCCTTCCTCGCCCATGACAAGATCGTGTCGGCTCTTGAGAAAGGGTCGGGGCAGCTGAAGCACGGGCATACCTATGCGGGCCACACCATGGCGTGCGCGGCTGCACTTGCCGTCCAAGAGGCAATCGAGGAAGAAAATCTCCTGGCGCGCGTGCGTGACCTCAGCGGCAAGCTGCGTGCCCGCCTCAACGATGCATTTGGCCAGCATCCACATATTGGCGACATCCGTGGCCGCGGTCTGTTCATCGGCCTCGAACTGGTGGCCGACCGCGAGACCAAACAAGCCTTTGATCCAGCGGATAAAAAATGGCTGCAATACCGCAAGGCGGGGATGGCGGAGGGATTAATTACCTACCCGGCGGGCGGTTGCATCGACGGAAAGAGCGGCGATCACATCCTGCTGGCGCCCCCCTTCAACCTCACCGACGGGCAGCTCGACGAGATCGTCGACAAGATGGGCCGCGCGCTCAAGCAGACGGTTGGATGAGAGCTAAGTACGTGATTGCGCGAAATTTTAAGTATCGACGGCCGGCGGCGTTGTCACTACTTTAACGAATTGTGGATTAGGTGTTTTTGATGGCACCACGACAGGGCAATGAGCCGCCCCTCAGACTGGAGTAAGCCTCGATGGCAGGCATGCTAACGGAAGCCGATGTCCGCAAATTGATGACCGACCCGTCGCCGGATGCGCGGGTCGAGACGGCGACCAAGGTCGCGAAGGCGTTCTACGAAACCGAACTGACGGCTGCCGAAAAGCAACTCGCTGAAGAAATTTTCCGCGTCATGGTACGCGACGCCGAAGTGCGGGTGCGCGAAGCGCTGTCGATCAATCTGAAAGCCAGTCCGGAGCTGCCCAAGGATGTAGCGCTGAGCCTTGCGCGCGATGTCGAAATCGTCTCCCTGCCGGTGCTGGAATTCTCGACCGTTCTGTCCGATGTCGACCTCATCGAAATCATCCGCATGTCGAGCGCCGAGAAGCAATCGGCCGTGGCGCGCCGCGCCAGTGTTTCGGGCGAGGTCGCGAACGCACTGATCGACCACGGCAAATCCGGGGCCGTCGTGGCGACGCTGGTCAACAATCCCGGGGCTTCACTGAAGGATGCCGAATTGGAGAAGGCTTTCTCCAAATTCGGCGCCGATCCTGTCGTGAACAATTCGCTGGTGGCGCGGGCCAACCTGCCGCTGCGCATTTCCGAAAAGATCGTGGCGCGCGTTTCCGAATCCCTGCGCGAGCATCTGCTGTCGCATAAGGAAATCTCGGCTGAAATGGCGGCCGATCTGGTGCTGCAGGCGCGTGAGCGGGCGACCGCCGGTCTGCTGCCGCCGGGGACGAAATCGGCCGATGTGGTCGATCTGGTCAAACAGCTGCGCGACAACAAGCGGCTGACGCCGTCGCTGATCTTGCGCACACTCTGCACCGGCGATCTCGTCTTCTTCGAAGCGAGCCTGGCGGTGCTGGCCAACATGCCGATCGTCAGCGCCCGTGTGTTGATCCATGACGAAGGCAAGCTCGGCTTGCAGTCGATCTATCAGCGCACACCCCTGCCGGCCAATCTGTTCCCGGCCTTCCGCGTCGCCTTCGATGTGGCACGCGAGATGGATTATGACGGCGGAGCCAACGACCGGGCGCGTTTCTCCGCCCGCGTCATCGAACGCGTTCTCACCCAGTTCGAGGATATCGGCAACGACAACCTCGAATATCTCATGAAGAAGTTGAAGCAGCTCGCAGCATGAAAAATCTCATTATTTCTCTCGGAGCGCTGCTGGCGCTGTCCGCCGCTCCTGCCTATGCCTGCGACCAGCAGGAAGCGGTCGACCTGATGGTCAAGGTGTCGACGGCGCTGGGTGAAAAGGCGGCTGCGGCCACGACCGAGGAAGACAGCCAGCGTGTCGTCGCGGCGAACGGCCGCATGAATGAGGGCGGCGAAGCCCTGGCCGCCGGCAATCCCGACAAGGCCTGTGAAATCTACCGGGCCGTTGCGAAGGATGAGGGTATTCCGCTCGAGTGAGCTAGGCCCCTAGCGCTGTTGGACAAATCGTCCGGGCGCTGCCCCCAACGATACCCCAAATTCCGGCGGCGTCACCTTGGCGCCGGAATGTTGCGCCAGCCAATGTTGCCATTGTGGCCACCACGAGCCTTCATGCTCGGGGGTTGCAGTAAACCATGTCTCCGGATCCTGATAGCGCTCGCCGGCCGCCTTGGTCGAAACGCGGTAATGGCGGCCGTCCTTGCCCGGCGGGCTGACGATACCGGCATTGTGGCCGCCGCTTGCCAGCAGAAAGGTGACGTCGGTTGCGGGATGGAAGGTGATCTTGTGCACCGAGGTCCAAGGCGCCACGTGGTCGCGCTCAGTGCCGATGGCGAAGATGGGCACGCGGATATCGGCCAGATTGATTGGGCGACCATCCACCATGTGCTGACCGCGCGCCAGATTGTTGTTGAGGAACAGCCCACGCAGATATTCGGAATGCATCCGGTAGGGCATGCGCGTCGAATCCGCATTCCACGCCATCAAATCCGTCATCTGCGGCTTTTGCCCCAGCAAATAGAGCCGCAGGACCTGCGACCAGATCAAATCGTTGGAGCGCAGCAGCTGGAAGGCGCCGGCCATCTGCTTGGTATCGAGATAGCCTTGCTCCCACATCATGTCTTCAAGGAAGCAGACCTGGCTGTCGTCGATGAAGAGGGTGAGTTCGCCGGCCTGGGTGAAGTCGACTTGGGCCGCCAGCAGGGTGATGGATTTGAGGCGCGTATCGTTGTCGCGCGCCATTGCCGCGGCGGCGGTCGCCAGCAAGGTGCCACCCAGGCAATAGCCGGCGGCGTTGATCGGCCGTTTCGGCATTGCCGCCGAGATATGGTCGATTGCCGCCATCACCCCAAGGCGCCGGTAATCGTCATAGGAGCGGTCGCGGTCGCTTGATTCCGGGTTCTTCCAGGAGATCATGAAGACGGTATGGCCGCGTTCGACCAGGTAACGCACGAGCGAGTTTTCCGGCGACAGGTCTAGAATGTAGTATTTCATGATCCAGGCCGGCACGATCAGCACCGGATCGGCGAACACTTTGGGCGATTGCGGCTTGTATTGGATGAGTTCGATCAGTTCGTTGCGATAGACGACCTCGCCCGGTGTCACCGCAACGCTCTCGCCGGGAACGAAGCGCTCAGCACCCACCGGCGGCTTGCCGGCAATCAGTCGCTCCCAATCGGCCAGGAACTGCTCGGCCCCGCGCTGCAGATTGGCGCCGCCTTCCTGCGCCGTGGCCTGCAGGACCTCAGGATTGGTGGCAATGAAGTTGGCGGGGGAGAAGATATCGAGCAGCTGGCGCGCGGCGAAGGACACCATGTCTTCATGATGCTGCGAAACGCCGGGCACCTCGGTCGTCGCGTTGTGCCACCATTGCTGGGTGAGCAGGAAGGATTGCTGCAGGAGGTTGAAGGGGAATTGCTGCCAGGCCGGCGCATCGAAGCGCTTGTCCTGGGCCAGCGGCTCGATGCAGTTCGGCGCTTTGGCACCTTCGCGGGCGCAGCCTTGCGCATAATTGGCAAAGCGCAGCGCCTTGCGCACGGCCTTCTGCATCAGGTGCGCCTGCTTGCCGGGTGACATGGCAAGATGCACGGCCCAGTCGGTATAGGCTTCGTAGAGAGAAGCAGGAGAAATGCCGAATGTGAGGCGGGCGAGGGTGGCGTGAACCTGCCGATCAATGGTGTCGCCGCTGACCGATCCCCACAGCAGATCATGTTCCTGAACGGGCGGCGGCGAGAGCTGCGGGCTCCTTGTTGCCGGCAAAGACGGCCGCAGCGCCACGGCTCGTGACGGGGTCGCTTTGCGCGCACCGCGTTGCTTTTGTGCCGCTGCAGTCATTCCAGGCTCCTGGGCGAGGTTTCAATAGTCCAGGAAACGAAAATGGGGTGCGAAGGCCTTGGCGGCAAATGAATTTGCTGCGCTGCGGCAAAAAAGCTTGGAGATGTGGAAAACAGGCCCGAAATGGGCGAATTGGTCGGAGTGAGAGGATTCGAACCTCCGGCCCCTACGTCCCGAACGTAGTGCTCTACCAGGCTGAGCTACACTCCGACCAGAAGACGCCCGGGTCCTGGAAGTGCCGGGCGGCGAAACGCGGTGCCTTATAGCCGCTGCGCCGGGCCGGCGCAAGCCTGCCTTGGGCTTGCCTGAAAACTTTGTCCCGCGGGCGCAAGCTATTGAGGGGATTGTGCCTTTCCCGGCCTCGACCTGGACTAGAAGCCGCGGTCGATGCAGAAGTCGACCACATCGATAAGGGCGCGCTTTTCCGGGCCCTCCGGGAAGATGCCCAGCGCATCGCGGGCGATGGCGCCGTAATGGGCCGCGCGGGCTACCGTGTCCTTTAGGGCGCCATGGCGTTCCATCAGGTGAATGGCATGGCGAAGGTCGGCATCCTTCTGGTCGACCTCTTCCAAGGTACGCTGCCAGAAGGCGCGTTCTTCAGCGTCGCCGCGCAGGAAAGCCAGGATGACCGGCAAGGTAATCTTGCCCTCGCGGAAATCGTCGCCGACGGTCTTGCCCAGCGTTTCCTGCTTGGCGGAATAGTCGAGCGCGTCGTCGATGAGCTGGAAGGTGATGCCGAGATTGAGGCCGAAGCTTTGCAGCGCGTCCTCTTCGACCTTGGGGCGCCCGGCCACCACCGCACCGACTTCACAAGCAGCGGCGAAGAGGGCAGCCGTCTTGCCCTTGATGACCTCGAGATAGGCCTGTTCCGTCGTCGCCGTATCGTTGCTGGTCATCAGCTGCAGCACTTCGCCCTCGGCAATGACGGCGGAGGCGGTCGAGAGAATCTCGAGCACGCGCAGGGAACCATCGGCCACCATCAACTGGAAGGCGCGGCTGAAAAGAAAGTCGCCGACCAGGACCGACGCCTTGTTGCCCCAGACCGCATTGGCCGAAGCTTCGCCGCGCCGCAGGGCGCTCTCGTCGACGACATCGTCATGCAGCAGGGTGGCGGTGTGGATGAACTCGACGCAGGCGGCAAGGCCCGCGGCGCGTTCGCCGTGATAGCCGCACATATGCGCGGCGGCGAGGGTGAGGAGCGGGCGCAGGCGCTTGCCGCCGGCAGCGATGATGTGGCCGGCTAGCTGCGGGATGAGCTGCACGTCGCTCTGCATGTGCTGGATGATGAGCTGGTTGACGCGGCCGAGATCGGCCGCGACCAGATCGGTCAGCCGGTCCAGCGCATCGCCCTTGGCGTCTTTGCGTCCGGTTTCGAGGTTAACGACGACAGCCACGCTGAAATCCCTACGTAAATTCTTGAGAAAAGTCTTATCTCGGGCGAGCATAGCCGCTCTCCCCGTTCGGTCAAGCCGAGCCGGGGCGGGGCCCGCGACATATCGGCGCGGGGTATAATCCGAAGGGAATTGACCTTTGCGCGAACTGATCCGGTCCGGCGACCCGGTTAGGCTGTCCTTCCTGACGGCCCTGCTGGCCGATGCGGGCATCGATTCCCTGATTCTCGACACGCATTCCAGCATCATGCAGGGCAGTCTCGACATCCTGCCGCAACGCCTGATGGTGGCGGATGACGATATCCATCGCGCCCGTTCGGTGCTGATCGAAGCGGCGGAATTGTCGCCGGACGCGCAGAGTTGATGGAGACCAGCACCGACCGCGTACTCGGCAACCGCCTGCAGCTGATGCAGCCGCGGGATGGCTATCGCGCGGCGATCGACCCCGTCCTATTGGCCGCCACGATCCCGGCGAAGGAAGGCCAGCGCGTGCTGGATCTTGGCTGCGGCGTGGGCACGGCGGCGCTGTGCCTGGCCGCGCGCGTCGCCGGAATCGCAGTGCATGGAATCGACCTGCAGCCGGCGCTAGTGGCGCTGGCCGTACGCAATGCCGCAGCGAACGGCCTTGCCGACCGGGTCACTTTCGCGGCCGGCGATCTCCTCGCCTTCAAGGATGGCGGCTTCGATCATGTGCTCGTCAATCCGCCCTATCTGGCACGGGAGACGGCTTCCATCTCGCCCAATCCCATCAAGGCGCTGGCAAATGTCGAAGGCGAGGCAAAGCTCCGCCACTGGGTCGAGGCGGCCATTGCTGCGGTAAAGCCGGGCGGCAGCGTTACCTTCATCCACCGCGCCGACCGTGCAGGAGAGCTATGTGCACTGATGGCGGCGGGGCTCGGCAATCTGCGGCAGCTGCCTTTGCTGCCACGCGCCGGTGCCGGCGCCAAGCGGGTCATCCTGCAGGGTGAAAGAGGTGCTCCTCCTGGCTTCCGGATGCTGCAGGCCTGGCCGCTGCATGAGGCGGATGGGCGCTTTACGGCGTTGACCGACGCGGTCTTGCGCGAGGCTGCCGCTTTGCCGCTCAATGAGTTATCCCAGGAGTTATCCTTGACCGACCCGGCTTGAGGCCGCTAAATCTCGGCCATGTTCGGTCTCCCCACTTTTCCCAAACTACTGATCATCGCCGCCATCATCGCGGCGGTGTGGTATTTCATGCGCCGCGGCAAGGTCGCCCGGGGCGAGCAGGACAGTCGTGTCGGCGACCGGACGAATGGTGCCAAGGCCAACGGCAAGGCACAGAAGCCGATCGAAGACATGGTCCAGTGCAAATCCTGCGGCGCCTATTTTCCGGCCAAGTCGGGCTGCTCCTGCGGCCAGAGCGGGAACTGACGCCGCGCAAATCGACCGCAGCGCGCGGGATTTGGCTTTTCTCCTGTTAAGTCACATGAATTTGGCGGAAATGCGCGCTTTTCAGCATGGGTTTGACCCAGGCTTGGCTTGATTAACCTCACACGGCTGAGTATGTTGCGGCGCACCAAGAAGCCGGTCACGGCCACGCCCGAATGAATATTGTAGGGGGATTCACCGATTATGCCCGCCGAGGCGAAGCCTGCGCGCCGGAAACCGAACCCTGAGACCTGTTTCCAGGCGCTCATTCTGAAGCTGCAGCGCTATTGGGCTGAGCAGGGCTGCGTGATCCTGCAGCCCTATGACATGGAAGTGGGCGCCGGTACCTTTCATTGGGCGACCACTCTGCGCGCACTCGGTCCCAAATCCTGGCGCGCCGCCTATGTGCAGGCCTCGCGCCGCCCGAAGGATGGCCGCTATGGCGAGAACCCCAATCGCCTCCAGCATTATTATCAATTCCAGGTGATCCTGAAGCCGTCGCCGGCCGACAGCCAGGATCTCTATCTCGGTTCCTTGAAGGCGATCGGCATCGATCCGCTGCAGCATGACATCCGCTTCGTCGAAGACGATTGGGAAAGCCCGACGCTCGGCGCCTGGGGCCTGGGCTGGGAAGTCTGGTGCGACGGCATGGAAGTCTCGCAGTTCACCTACTTTCAGCAGGTGGGCGGGTTGGAGTGCAATCCGGTTTCGACCGAACTCACCTATGGCCTCGAGCGCCTCGCCATGTATGTGCAGGGCGTCGAGAGCATCTATGACCTCGATTACAATGGCGTAGAAGGTCCTGGGGGCATGACCTATGGCGACGTGTTCCTGCAATCGGAACAGGAATACTCGACCTTCAATTTCGAGCGCGCCAATACCGACACGCTCCTGCAGCATTTCGTGGATGCGGAGAAGGAATGCGCGGCGTTGCTCGGTGGCAATAAGGCCCTGCCGCTGCCGGCATATGACCAGGCACTGAAAGCCAGCCACCTCTTCAATCTCCTCGATGCGCGTGGCGTCATCTCGGTGACGGAACGCCAGGCCTATATCGGCCGCGTGCGCACGCTCGCCAAGGCGTGTTGCGAAGCCTGGGAAGCCACGCAGAAGGGGGAGGCATAAGTCATGGCCGAACTCCTCCTCGAACTCTTCTCCGAAGAAATCCCGGCGCGCATGCAGGCGCGCGCAGCGGAAGATCTGCAGCGCCTCGTTACCGACAAGCTGAAGGTCGCCGGCCTCACCTTCACGTCTGCGAAATCCTTCGTGACACCGCGCCGCCTAGCACTGGTGGTCGACGGCTTGCCGCTCGCTCAGCCGGATGTGAAGGAAGAAAAGAAGGGCCCGCGCGTGGGCTCGCCGCAACAGGCGGTTGACGGGTTCCTGAAATCCGCCGGCCTTGCCTCGCTCGACCAATGCGAAAAACGCGACACGGGCAAGGGCGAGTTCTATTTCGCTGTCGTCGAAAAGAAAGGTGTCGCGACGGCAGCGATTCTGCCGGAAATCATCCTCGCCGCCATGGGCGATCTGTCCTGGCCGAAATCCATGCGCTGGGCTGCCAATACGCAGCGTTGGGTACGGCCGCTGCATGGCATTGTGGCCCTGCTCGATGGCAAGCCGCTGTCGGGGGTGTTCGACCTCGGCGGTGGTGAAGTTGCTTTTGGCGACAAGACCAAAGGCCACCGCTTCCTGTCATCGGGTGAAATCACGGTCACGAACTTCGCCGACTACAAGGCGAAGCTGAAGGCCGCCAAAGTCATCCTCGATCAGGCCGAGCGCCGTGCCAGCATCAAGGCACAGGCGGATGCCGTCGCTGCCAAGGAAGGCCTCGCCGTGAAGCCAGATGAGGGGCTTCTCGACGAAGTGACTGGTCTTGTCGAATGGCCGACCGTCCTCATGGGCAAGATCGATGACGAGTTCATGTCGGTGCCACATGAGGTGCTGACCACCTCAATGCGCGTCAATCAGAAATATTTCGCGCTGCTGGACAAGAACGGCAAGTTGGCGCCGCGTTTCCTGGTCACCGCCAATATCGAAGCAAGTGACGGCGGCAAAGCGATCATACACGGCAATGAGCGCGTTCTGCGCGCGCGCCTGTCGGATGCGAAGTTCTTCTGGGACCAGGATCTGAAGGTGACCTTGGCCGAACGCACGCCGCAGCTCGACACCATCACTTATCACGCCAAGCTGGGCACGGTCGGGCAAAAGGTCAGCCGGGTGAAAGCGTTGGCGCGGGATCTCGCCAAGTTCATCCCCGGTTGCGATGCCGGTCTTGCCAACCAGGCGGCCGCGCTTGCCAAATCGGACCTCGTTTCCGGCATGGTCGGCGAATTTCCGGAACTTCAGGGCATCATGGGGCGTTACTACGCGCGCCATGAAAATCTGTCGGGTGAAGTTGCCGATGCGATTGCCGATCATTACAAGCCGCTGGGGCCGAACGACACCTGCCCGAGTGCGCCGGTGAGCATCGCGGTGGCCCTGGCGGATAAGATCGATACCCTGGCCGGCTTCTTCGCCATCGACGAGAAGCCGACGGGTTCAAAGGATCCGTTCGCGCTGCGCCGTGCCGCCTTGGGCGTCATTCGCCTGATCCTTGAGAACAAGTTGCGGCTTGGGTTGCGTGATGTGCTCGCATCGTCGTTTCACGCATATGGAACGGTAGTTGCCGGCTCGGCCAACGACCTTCTCGCCGCCGCGGATGATTTGATGGAATTCTTCGCCGACCGTCTGAAGGTGGCATTGAAAGAGCAGGGCGCGCGTCACGATCTCATCAGCGCGGTCTTCGCGCTGGGCACTGAAGACGACCTCACGCGCCTGCTGGCGCGGGTTGATGCCCTGAGATCGCTGGTCGACAGTGCTGAGGGCGCCAATCTGTTGGCGGGCTACAAGCGCGCTACCAATATCCTGCGCATTGAGGAAAAGAAGGATGGCGCCGCGCATTCCGCTGCGCCTGATACCGCCTGGCTGCAACTCGATGAGGAAAAGGCGCTGCACAAGGCGCTGGGCGTTGCGCATCAGCAGGTGGCGGACTCCGTTGCCAGGGAAGATTTCGGTACCGCCATGCGTGCGCTGGCGGTATTGCGGGCGCCGGTCGATGCCT
This sequence comes from Dongia sp., assembly GCF_041906375.1. Lineage (GTDB taxonomy): Bacteria > Pseudomonadota > Alphaproteobacteria > Dongiales > Dongiaceae > Dongia. The sequence continues at coordinate 161,392 of NZ_JAYRJJ010000003.1, forward strand.
TCTTCGACAAGGTAACGGTCAACGCCGATGAGAAAGACTTACGTGGCAATCGCTTGCGGTTGCTGAATTCGATCCGCGACACGTTCAATCTGGTGGCGGATTTTTCCAAGATCGAAGGGTGAGCAAGGCCATGGCGAAGTGGGTTTATCATTTCGGTGGCGGCTCGGCTGAAGGCCGGGCCGATATGCGCAATCTGCTGGGCGGGAAGGGCGCCAATCTCGCTGAGATGTCGTCCCTGGGCTTGCCGGTGCCGCCGGGCTTTACCGCCACCACTGAAGTCTGCACCCACTATTATGCCAATGGGCATAAATATCCGGCCGAACTGACGGCCCAGGTCGAGGCGGGCGTCGCCCATATCGAGAAAATCGTCGGCCTCAAATTCGGCGATCCCAAGGCACCGTTGCTGGTGTCGGTGCGCTCCGGTGCTCGCGTGTCCATGCCGGGCATGATGGATACGGTGCTCAATCTGGGTTTGAATGACGAGACGGTGAAGGGCCTAGCCGCCAAGTCCGGCGACGCGCGCTTTGCCTATGATTCCTATCGCCGCTTCATCCAGATGTTCGGCAACGTCGTGCTCGGCGTCGAGCATCACAATTTCGAGGACATCCTCGATTTCCATAAGCAGGACAAGGGCGCCAACCTCGATACGGAATTGACGGCCGAGGACTGGCAGAAGGTCATCGCCGATTACAAGGCGAAGGTCGAGGAAGAGCTGGGCAAGCCTTTCCCGCAGGATCCGAAGGAACAATTGTGGGGCGCCATCGGTGCCGTGTTCGGCAGCTGGAACATCCCGCGCGCAGTCACCTACCGCAAGATCAACAGCATCCCTGAGGATTGGGGCACGGCCGTCAACGTCCAGGCCATGGTGTTCGGCAATATGGGTGAGGATTGCGCCACGGGCGTTGCCTTTACGCGCAACCCGTCGACGGGTGCCAAGGAATTCTATGGCGAATATCTGATCAATGCCCAGGGTGAGGACGTGGTGGCGGGTATCCGCACGCCGCAGCATCTGACCATCGAGGGCAAAAAAGCCAACAATTCGACTTTGCCGGCGATGGAAGAGACCATGCCGGAAGTGTTCGGTCAGCTCATGAAGGTGCGCGAGCAGCTCGAGCGGCATTACACCGACATGCAGGACATCGAGTTCACGGTGCAGCAGGGCAAGCTCTATATGCTGCAGACTCGCAACGGCAAGCGTACGGCGCAAGCCGCTCTCAAGATCGCCGTCGACATGTGCAATGAGGGCCTCATCAACAAGAAGACCGCGGTGGCGCGCATCGAGCCGGCCTCGCTCGACCAGTTGCTGCACCCCACCCTCGACCCGAAGGCCAAGAAGGACGTGATCAGCCGGGGCCTGCCGGCAAGCCCGGGTGCCGCCTGCGGCAAGGTCGTGTTCACCGCCGACGAAGCGGAAGACCGCGCGTCGAAGGGCGAGAAGGTCATCCTGGTTCGCGTCGAAACCAGCCCGGAAGATATTCACGGCATGCATGCCGCGGTGGGCATTCTGACCACGCGCGGCGGCATGACCAGCCATGCGGCCGTGGTCGCACGCGGCATGGGTCGCCCCTGCGTATCCGGTGCCGGTGATCTCCGTGTCGATGCGGCCCAGAAGGTCATGGTGGTAAGGGGGCAGAAGATTGCCGAGGGCGACCTCATCACCATCGATGGCGGGACCGGCGAAGTGATGCTGGGTGCCGTGCCGACGATCGAACCTGTGCTTTCCGGCGATTTCGCGACGCTGATGGGCTGGGCCGACGAGTTTCGCAAGCTCCGCATCCGTACCAATGCCGAAACACCGCTCGATGCGCGCACGGCCCGCCAATTCGGTGCCGAAGGCATCGGTCTCTGCCGGACCGAGCATATGTTCTTTGACGGCGACCGCATCATTGCCATGCGCGAAATGATCATGGCCGAAGACGTGGCCGGCCGGAAGAAAGCCCTGGCGAAGATCCTGCCGATGCAACGCCAGGATTTCGTCGAGCTGTTCCAGATCATGAAGGGCCTGCCGGTCACCATCCGCCTGCTCGATCCGCCGCTCCACGAATTCCTGCCGCATAGCCGCGAGGAAATGGCGGAAGTGGCTGCAGCAGCCGGCATCTCAGTCGACCTCGTCGCCTACCGCGCGTCGCAGCTGCAAGAATCGAACCCGATGCTCGGGCATCGCGGCTGTCGCCTGGGGATCACCTATCCCGAGATCTACGAAATGCAGGCCCGCGCCATCTTCGAGGCGGCTGCCGAGGTCAAGGCCAAGCAGGGCGATACCGCCGAGCCGGAAATCATGATTCCGCTGGTCGGCATCCCCAAGGAGCTGACCTTGATGCGCGAGATCATCGACCGCGTGGCGAAGGAAGTGGCGGAAAAGAGTGGCAGCACGATCCCCTATTCTGTCGGCACGATGATCGAGTTGCCGCGTGCCGCCCTCCTCGCGGGGCAGATCGCCAAGGACGCGGCCTTCTTCAGCTTCGGTACTAACGATCTGACGCAGACCACTTACGGCCTCAGCCGCGACGATGCCGCGCGTTTCATCCAATCCTATGAGCGCCAGGGCATCATCGAGCGCGATCCATTCATCACCATCGATGTCGAAGGTGTCGGCGAATTGGTGAAGATTGCTGCTGAACGCGGCCGCAAGACGCGCCCGAACATCAAGCTCGGCATCTGCGGCGAACATGGCGGCGACCCGGCCTCGATTCACTTCTGCGCCGATGTGGGCTTGGACTATGTCTCCTGCTCGCCCTACCGCGTACCGATCGCCAAACTGGCCGCAGCGCAGGCAGCACTCACCGGCGACCAATCCGGCCGCAAAGGCGAGGGGTGAGGTTTATGGGGAGGAGAGGGTAATTGACCACTCTCTCCGACCTTCGTTCGGGCGGTAAGGCAGCGCTCGCTCGTGTGCTGGCCCGCCTCGAATCCCATGCGGACGCCCCCGACATCATCAGACTGCTCGATGCCGCTTTCCTGGCGCCTGTCGGACAGGTCATCGGCCTGACCGGGCCGCCGGGCGTCGGCAAATCGACCCTAGCTGGCGCACTCATCACGGCCTATCGCCAGAGCGGGCGGACGATCGCCGTCATTGCCATCGACCCCTCTTCAAAGCGCTCCGGCGGTGCCCTGCTCGGCGACCGCACGCGACTGCGTACTGACCCGGATGATCAGGGCATTTTCGTGCGCTCGATGGCGGCCAGGGATCAACTGGGTGGCCTTGCCGAGATTACCTTCGCGGCCATGGTCCTGATGCGGGCGCTCTATGACGTGGTCCTCATCGAGACGGTGGGGGTCGGCCAGTCGGAGACCGATATTGCGCTCGCCGCCGATACGGTCATCTTCTGCGTGCAGCCGGGCTCGGGCGATTCGCTCCAGTTTATGAAGGCCGGCATCGTCGAAATTCCCGATATCGTCGTCGTTACCAAGGGCGATCTCGGCCGGGCGGCCACGCGGGCGCGGGCCGATGTGAAGGGGGCCCTTGGCCTCAATGAAGGTCGCCAGGACGGCAGCGCCTGGACAGTGCCGGTGCTGATCGTTTCGGCCAACGCGGCGGAGGGAATCGACGCCCTGACCGAGGCGGTAGCCGCGCACGGCTCCTGGCTCAAGGAAGAAGGGCGGGGACAGGCCAAGCGCGCCACCCAGGCCGCCGCCTGGATCGAGGCCGCCATCAAGGAGCGCTGGGGGCGGGAGGGCGTGAAGCGCCTAAATGCGGTCCCCGTGACGGCGCGCACAGGCGAATCTCCGTTTCTGGCCTTGGCGGAGTATGCGCGCCGGCTATAGTGGCGCCCATGGCATCCATTTACGATCTCAAGCCGCGTTTCGTGGCACTCCTCCGACCCATCGCCGCGCGCCTCGCTGCAGCCGGGGTCACGGCCAATGCGGTAACGCTGGCCGCCATGCTTGGCTCCATCCTGGTGGGTGTCATCCTGGCGCTGTGGCCGGAATGCCTGAGCCTGTGGTTGATCCTGCCGGTCTTTCTGTTCCTGCGCATGGCCGCAAATGCCATCGATGGCATCCTGGCGCGTGAATTCGCGATGAAATCGCGCTTAGGCGCCATCCTCAATGAGGTTGGCGATGTCGTCTCGGATACGGCCCTCTGCCTGCCGGTTGCATTGCTGCCGGGTGTCACCGGCTTCTGGGTCGTGATGGCGGTCGTCATCGCGATCGTGGGCGAGCTTACCGGAGTGCTGGGCCAGGTGATCGGTGGAAGCCGTCGCTATGATGGGCCGATGGGCAAGAGCGACCGCGCGGCGGCCCTCGGCCTGCTCGGACTGATGATTGGCTTCGGCGTTCCGCTCGGCTCCTGGATCGATTGGGAAATGATCATCGTCGCCCTGCTGGGCATTGTCACCCTGGTCAACCGAGCCCGCCACGCACTTGCCGAGACACCCAAATGATCTTCGACATGACCATCAATGTCGCCTATGCGTTGGCGGCAATCTTCGTCCTGCTGCTTGTCGCCACGGCGGTTGCGTGGCCGCAGCGCAAGAAGAAGCATGAATTGTGGCTGCGCACCCGCACCTGGTGGGTGATCATCGCTTTGCTGGGCCTGTCGATCGCCCTGCCATCCTGGGTGCCGATTGCACTTTTTGGCCTCATCAGTTTCCTGGCCTTCAAGGAATTCGTGACGCTGATCCCGACGCGCCGTGCCGATCACCGCGTGCTGCTTTGGGCCTATCTCTCGATCCCGCTGCAATATTACTGGGTGTCGATCGGCTGGTATGGGATGTTCATCATCTTCATCCCCGTCTACATCTTCCTGGCTCTTCCTTTGCGCATGGTGCTGGCCGGTGAAACGCAAGGCTTCATCAAGGCCGCCGGCACGGTGCATTGGGGCCTGATGATCGCGGTCTTCTCGTTGAGCCACGCGGCTTTCCTGCTGGCGCTGCCAGCTGCCAACAACCCGGTCGCCGGCGGTGACGGTTTGCTGCTCTATCTCCTGCTGCTCACCGAGATCAATGATGTCGGGCAATATTGCAGCGGCAAGCTGCTGGGCAAGCACAAGGTTGTACCCAAGGTGAGCCCCAACAAGACCGTCGAGGGATTGGTCGGCGGTGTCGTCATCACGACTGTCATCGCGGCCCTGGCAGCACCTTTCCTGACGCCGCTCGCCTGGTATGAGGCCGGTGGCATCGGCTTCGTGCTGGCCTTGGCTGGCTTTGCCGGTGACGTCACCATTTCGGCGGTGAAGCGTGACCTGAAGCTCAAGGACAGCGGCAGCCTATTGCCGGGTCATGGCGGCATTCTCGACCGGGTCGACAGTCTGACCTTCACCGCGCCGCTCTTCTTCCACATCGTCTACTTTCTCTATTACTGACGATGTCGCGTTGGCTGCGCCGCCTGTTTGCCATGCTCGTGCTGCGGCCGGTTGCCTTCATGATGCTGGGGTTGACCGTACGTGGGCGCGAGAATCTGCCGAAGCATGGCCCCGCTATCGTCATCGCCAATCACAACAGTCATCTGGATACGCTGGTGCTGCTGTCGCTGATGCCGCTTGGGCAGATTGACAGCGTGCGCCCGGTGGCGGCGGCGGATTACTTCCTCAAGAACAGGTATCTCGCCTGGTTCAGCCTGCACATTCTCAACATCCTGCCATTGGAGCGCGGCAATGCCGCGCGTGGCGAGGATCCATTGGCCGAGAGTGCCGCAGCCCTCGACCGGGGCGAGATCCTCATCGTCTTTCCGGAGGGCTCGCGCGGGTCGGCGGAGGTTATGGGGAAGTTCAAGGGCGGCGTTGCGCGATTGAAGGAACGCTACCCCGATGTACCGGTGGTTCCTGTCTTCCTGCAGGGCGCCGGCAAGGCCCTGCCGCGTGGGGAGATCGTGCTGGTGCCGGTGGTGGTCGATGCTGTCGTCGGCACGCCTGTTTCCTGGAACGGCAACCGCGCTGCCTACACGCAGGAGATGGAACAAGCTGTGCGCGCCCTCGGCGCCCATCTGCCGCCTGTTTTTGACGACGACACCGACTAGTCCGTCAGACGCTCGATCCAGGCACGATGCTGTGGATAGTCGGCGAGCATTGCCGCCCGCGTCGCCAACTCGAAATCGGCAAAGTCGAAACCGGGTGCCACGGTGCAACCGGCCAGCGTGAAGGCACTGCCCTTGGCGGGCAGAGCGCCAAACCATTGGCCTGCCGGCACCACATGTTGCGGCATGTGGCCGGCCGCAAAATCACGGCCCAAGGTCGTCTCGATCAACTGGCCCTGGCTAGTGATCGCAATGATGGTGAGCGGATCGCCGTCATAGAAGTGCCAGACCTCATCCGACTTGATCCGGTGCAGCTTCGAGCGCTCGCCGGCCCGCAGCAGATAATAGATTGCCGTGGCGTGGCTTCGCTCCCCGTGAAAACGCGCCGGCAGACCGTCATTGGGGATGGCCTCTATTGCGCGGTAGGTTTCGCGGTAGAATCCGCCCTCGGGATGTGCCGCAAGGCCGAGGGCGGCGATCAGCGCATCAGTCGCGGCGGGCATAGCGGGCGACGGCCTGTTTCAGAAGGTCATGGGGTATCGCATGGGCGGTGCGCCCCATATAGCCGGTCATCGTCTCGGCCGCGCAAAGCGCGTTCCAGATCGCTTCCTCGGTCGCCTCGGCCGCGGCCTGGAAGAGGGCGGTGCATTCCTCCATGCCCAGCATGCGTACATCCGCCATCTTCGACTTCAACGGCACGCGGTTGCCGGTGGAGAAGGCGAGAAAAATGTCGCCGGAGCCATTGGAGCCGATGCCCCCAACCCAGGCAAGGCCCGTGGTGGCACGGCGGGCGAGGCGCTGGCATTGGATGGGCAGCAATGGCGCATCGGTCGCCAGGATGACGATGATCGAGCCTTGCTCGGTCTTGCGCTCGGCATGGGCCGAAGGGACGGTCTCGGTATCGAGTTCCAGCCCTACCGGGGCATGGCCGCAACGCAGCAGCGACCGCCGTCCGTAATTCGACTGCACCAGGGCGCCCACGGTCCAGCCGCCATCCTCGACCGAGAGGCGGCGCGAAGCGGTGCCGGTGCCGCCCTTGAATTCATGGGTGATCATGCCCGTGCCGCCACCGATATTGCCTTCCGGCACGGCACCGCCCTTGGCTGAATCCAATGCTTCGATCGCCATATCGAGCGTGATGGGGAAGGTTTCGGCGTCCGACAGCCAGCCATCCCAGGTTTCGGCGGCGACGGGCAAGTGCCAGGCCTGATCGATTCCTTTGCGCGCAGCATGCACGCAGATCGCATCGCGCGCGACGCCGGTTGCATGGGTGTTGGTAATGGTCATGGGTGCAGCAAGCAGGCCCTGTTCGTTGAGCCAATGACTACCCGTCATCTCGCCATTGCCGTTGAAGGAATGGATCCCGGCGAACATGAAATCGGTATAGATGTCATCGGCCGGCCAGATCGCCGTGACGCCCGAGCGCACGACATGCGGTTCATCGCGGATGATGGTCGAAAAGCCGACGCGCACACCCGCGACATCGGTTATGGCATTCAACGGACCAGGTCGCATCTGCCCCAGAGTAATGCCCAAATCCCGCAACCGCGCCTTCGCCATGATCTTTCCCCCGGTTTATTGTTGGGGTGGAGATTAGGCGAGGTTTAGGTGACGGCTCAAGCCATCTCCGGCAATTTCACCCAGGCAGGTACCGAAATGGTGACGCGCGCGCCATCTGCCTCGATCATCTTGCCGGAAATCGCCTCGAGATGTTCCAGTCGGATGAGGGCAAGACCGAAGCCCGCTTCGGCGTGGCGGATTTCGCCGATTTCCTTACCATCGAGGAGGATCGCTGTGCCGTGGGCGGGATCGACGCCCTCGATTGCGACCGGCAATAGCCGCTTCCTGACCAGGCCGCGATATTTCGTGCGGGCCGTCAGCTCCTGACCCATATAGCAGCCCTTCTGCCAGTCGACGCCGTGAAGCTCGTCAAAACCGGATTCGAGCAGGATGGATTTGTCGGGGATGAGGTCTTGGCTGCCTTCCGGTACGCCGAGCTCATAGCGCAGCTTCCTGAAAGTGCCCATCGGGGCTTCGCTGAAACCTAGCTCAGCCAGTGTCTGCGCATGGCTTGCGCGGGGCAGGAATGCGCGGGCGCCGAGATCAGGAAGGCGCGGATCGGCGAAGACCGCGCCGCCGCCCAACTCTTTTGCGGCACCGGGCTCGGCGGCAAGGCCGAGGCGCGCGAGCGATTCCGCGCCGAATAGATTGACCACGATGAAATCGGCATCGAGGTCGTCGAGCGTTACCTTCGAGCGCAGCTTGAACATCTTCAGGCGCTTCAGAAGCTCCGCGCGGCGCGCCTGCTCGGCATCGATCAGATAGCGCCCATCCGCCCCGACCAGCAGCAGGTCATAGGCGAACTTGCCCTGCGGGGTCAGCAAGGCAGCGAAAATCGCCCGGCTTTCGCCGATACGGGTGGTGTCGTTGCTGATCAATCCTTGCAGGAATTCCTGGCGGTCCTCGCCGCTGACGGCAATCACGCTGCGGGCTGGATTGAGTTCGAAAAAAGCCTTATCTATCATGTGGCTATGCAGTGCTTTCCAGTTTCTGTGCTAATAGTTGGAACAGCGCGGGCAAAAGGCAAGGGGATTGATCGATGGGGGATGACGGCAGATGGCGATAAAACGCGTCGGCATTCTGACCAGTGGGGGCGACTGCGCGGGGTTGAATGCGGTCATTCGCGCCGTCTACGCGCATGCGCGCGGCCATTTCGGCTGGGAGGTGGTCGGCATCCATAACGGCACGGCCGGCTTGCTGGCACGTCCCGTCGAGGCGACGGCGCTCGACGACCGGGTGCTGGGCTCCGACATGCTGCGCCAGGGCGGCACGATTCTGGGTACCACCAACAAAGGCGATCCCTTCGCCTTTCCACAGGAAGATGGCAGCCATGTCGATCGCTCCGAAGAGGTGATCGAAGGCGTCCGTCAATTGCAACTTGATGCCCTGATCGGCATCGGCGGCGACGGTTCGATTGCCATTCTGCGGCGCCTGGCGCTTCAGGGCGGCATCAATCTGGTGGCGATCCCCAAGACGATCGACAACGATCTGGGCGCCACCGAGATGTCGATCGGCTTCGAGACGGCGGTGCAGACCGCCACCGCCGCCCTCGACCACCTGCAGCCGACCGCCGCCAGCCACAGCCGAGTCATGGTGCTGGAAGTGATGGGCCGCGATGCCGGACACATAGCGCTTTCTGCCGGCATTGCCGGCGGTGCCGACGTGATCCTCATTCCCGAAATTCCCTACAAATTCGCGGCGATCGAAGCCAAGCTCGCCGACCTGCGCAAAAGTGGGCGCAATTTCGCTCTGGTCGTGGTGGCTGAGGCCGTGAAGACGGAAAGCGGCGAGGCCATTACCGCGGTCCATGGCGGCGGTGCCAAGGCGATGCATACCTATGGCGGTATCGGTCACTATATCGGGGCGGAACTCGCGAAGCGCAGTGGCGCGGAAACGCGCGTGACCGTGCTTGGTCATGTACAGCGCGGCGGCACCCCTGAGCCTAAGGACCGCGTGCTGGGCTCAGCCTTCGGCGTGCATGCGGTCGATCTTATCGCCGCCGGCAAGTACGACCGCATGGTCGCCTGGAACGCGCGGCAGGTGATTGACGTGCCAATCCTGGACGCCATCAAGGGAGCCGCCACCGTCGACCCGCAGGGGACTCTGGTGAAGACGGCGCGTGGCTTGGGGATCAGCTTTGGCGATTAGATTGAATGCCGACGATTTCTGGGAATTCAGCCTGGCACTTTATTGCCGGGAGGCGGTCGCAAGCGCGTGCCTGTCCTTGCAGGACCGGCGCGGCGCCGACGTCAACCTCATCCTCGCAATCTGCTGGCTGGCGCGGAGCGGTTACACAGCGAACGATGCCGCGATCGAGGCCGGGCTCGCTGCAACGGGCCCCTGGTCCGATGCAATCCTGCGGCCCTTGCGCGCCGTGAGGCGACGGCTCGGCACGGAATTCCCGGATGTTGCCGCCAATGACCGCCAATCGATCAAGCACGGATTGCTGTCGGTCGAATTGGAGGCTGAACGCGTTTCGCAGCAGAAGATCGTTGGCGCCTTGGCCGAGCATATGGACGGCCTCAGCACAGAACCTGCGCGCGGTCTTGCAGCAATCGGTCTGGAACTCTATTTGGCGCGGCTCGTGGCGGAGCCTGACGCGCAAGATCGCGCTGATTTGGAGGCTGTTCTCGCCGCTCTCTGAGCCCTACGGTTTCATCGCGGGCAGCCAAGAGTCTTCAGAAAATCAGCGCCGTAAAGCAAGGGTCAGATGGGCGCCAGTCCTGGGCTCGCGGCACTGACCTTAACCCCGGATCCCTCTTCGATACCTTGTCGCACCTTGGCTACGATGCGAGTCCGGATCTTTTCCTCGATCTCGGCGCGGGCGTCGGCATCGAGGCCCTGGAGGGATTCTTCCGTCAGGCCGAGTTCGGCAAGGACCATGGCGCGCATCTGCTCGGCCGGGGACTTGCGGGCGAAATCGAGGAAGGTGTCGGTCACATCCTTGATCTTATAGGTCTCATCGAACTCGCCCATGGCGCCGGGAGCAGCATCTTCGGCGCCGGCGTCGATCAGGATGGCGGGTATGACCACATTGCCCGGCCGACCGCTCACCATGCTTACGTCGGAGGTTGCGCCGGTCTGCGACAGGAGGCTGGCAAAGGCGCTGTTGGCGTTGGCTTCCGCGGCCTTCTGCTGGGCATCTTTTTCCGCATCGGTGACAAGTTTTGCGCCGTTGCTGACGGCGCTGATCAGATTAATCGACATGGCGCTGGGCCTTTCTTGCCGCTGTGGCAGGTATTGACGGCAAACAAGCAAGAGCCGTGCCGATGTCAATTTGGTTAACGAATCCGTCTTCTGGAAATGCGTGGTCCTGTCTATTGTACGGCGGCGTAAGAGGATGACGATGATCGACGACGAGGCAATGCGGGGAAAGGTTGAGCAACAGCGCTTCATGGCGCTGCTGGGCCTCTATGCGAGCATTTTCGCCTTCGGCATCTCCTTCGGTGGCCTCGTTCCCTGGATGGCGACCGATATGGATGGCCGCGGCATTTCGGGCTTCTGGATTGGCGTGGTTTCCGCCGCGCAACCTGTCGGAGTCCTGATCATGGCCCCTTTTACCCAGCACATCGTCAGGCGCTTCGGCAGCGGAAATGCAATGATCTGGTGTGGCGTCATTTCGCTGGCGACCATGCTGCCTTTGGCCGAGTGGAACTCGCTTGTCGGATGGATCACCTTGCGTTTTATCAGTGGCCTCGCCGGCAGCGTGCCCTGGGTGGTGACGGAGACATGGATCAATGTCGCCTCTAGCGACCGCAACCGCGGTCGTTCGGTGGCACTCTATGCGGCCGTCATGGCGGCTGGCTTTGCCACAGGTCCCGAAACGCTGAAATGGGCCGTCGAGCTTGGAACGTCGCCCTTGCCCTGGTTCATCGGGCTCCAATTCCTGTCTCTCTTGATCATCGTTCCGCTGCGTCGCCTGGCGCCCCTGCTGGAACACAATGACGGTACGCATGTATTCGGCGTCATCCGGTCGCTGCCGGCGCTGATGTCAGCAGCCCTTATCTCCGGTGCGCTCGACGCGTCGTTCTTCAACTTCCTCGCCATCTGGGGAGAACGCGTCGGTCTGGGTGAATCTTTTGCTTTGACGCTGCTCAGTGTTTTCATCGCCGGCAATGTCCTACTGCAGTTTCCGATCGGCTGGCTCGCCGACCGTTACGGGCCTTATCCGATCATGCTGCTATGCGGCGGTCTGTGCATGTTGGGGCCCTTGCTGTTATGGGGTGGATTGGCAGCCCATCCCGTTCTCCTGGGCGGCGTCGCGTTCGTGTGGGGCGGCTGTGTCTGGGGTGCCTATGCCGTGGCACTTGTTGCCATGGGACGCCGCTATTCCGGCGGAACGCTCGCGGTCGTCAATGCGGCCTTCGTCATGGCCTACACTTTCGCCAATATCGTGGCGCCCCCGATTGCCGGTTCGGCGATGGATTTGATGAACCCGCACGGGCTCATGCTGGTGGCGCTGATCGTTGCCGTCAGCTTCACGCTGCTCGTGGCACTGCGGCGTGCGGAGTTTTAGCGCTCATTTGCGCCGCTTGGCGTCCTTGTCCCAGCGCGTGACATGGTCGAGATGCAGGCCGAAGAGATCGAGCACGCGCCCCAGGCTCTGATCGACCATCTCCTCGATCGATTGCGGCTGGGCGTACATGGCGGGGACCGGCGGCGCGATGATGCCGCCCATTTCCGTCACCGCCGCCATGTTGCGGATATGTCCGAGATGGAGCGGTGTTTCGCGCAGCATCAGGACCAGGCGACGGCGCTCCTTCAGCACGACATCGGCAGCGCGGGCGATCAGGGTCGGCGTGACACCGCTCGCGATCTCCGCCAGCGACTTGGCCGAACAGGGCGCCACGACCATGCCGAGTGTCAGGAACGAGCCGGAGGAGATAGGGGCCGCCAGATCTTCGTTGTTATGGCAGTGATCGGCGAGGGCCTTCACGGCGGCCACCTTGCGGTCGGTCTCATAGGCCAGGGTGAGTTCTGCCGTGCGGGACATGACCAGATGCGTTTCGATCATCGACCCCTTGAGCAGTTCAAGGAGTCTGATCCCATATAGGACGCCAGACGCCCCCGAAATGCCAATTATGAGTCGGGAGGGCGGGTGCGGCTGCTCGGTATCGCGAGGATTCTTATTCATTCCATTATACAATACATATTGTCCGGCCGATTGGGTCAGCCAAGCTTAATCATATGGCGATTTTACCGTGACATCTTGAAGCGCCAAGCCCTCTCTCTCATTTACTTGAAGAGCGGAATGGCGCTAGGATTCCAACCGGTCCAACGAGGGAGATAAAGAACCAGCAAAGCGCGACGGCAAGCAACCGTAATTCTGATCTGATGATCCTAAAACAGATGGGAGAAAGGGTATGGCAATGACTGCGCATTTGGACTCGCTTAAGTCAAAGCACGCCGATTTGGACGCCAAGATCGCCGACGAGGAACGGCGCCCACACCCTGACGAAGCCACCATCCACGCGCTGAAGAAATTGAAACTCCGCATTAAGGACGAACTGACCAGCCTCGAGAAGGTGCACTGAGCGCCTCTCCAGCGGATTTTCGAACAAAACAGACCGCCGTCGATAGCCCGGAAAGGGCCGTCCGGCGGTCTTTTGTTTCGGCCTTGACCTGCCGGCGACCGGCTGGGTAAGGTCACCCCATGAGCATCCTGACGCAAATTCTGGCGCTTACGCTTCGACTTACCGCCCCGGCGTGCTGAATCGCGCCGGCCGCGTGGCCGTTTGGCCCACCCCCGCCAGAAGCTTCGTTATCGTCAGGGATTGCCGATGATCCTTAAAATCGTCATAACCGCCAATATGTTAGAGTGTCTGGGCCAGCCTTTGGGCACGACCTCGCTTAGCCGCCGCCGTCGGAGCTGACAGCGACATCCCCCACCCGGACTTGTCTCCAGGGGGATCCCGGCGGCGGCGCAAAGTCGCTCAACCCATGAACCCAGCAGATGAAATTCCTTCGAGGAAAGTGCCATGCGTATCGATCCCAGCAGCAAATACCGTCCCTTCCAGCCCATTCCCTTGCCTGACCGACAATGGCCGGGAAAGACCATCACCCAGGCGCCGATCTGGTGTTCGGTCGATCTGCGCGACGGTAACCAGGCCCTGGTCGAACCGATGGGGCCGGAGCGCAAGCTCAGGATGTTCCGCACCCTGGTGAAGATGGGCTACAAGGAAATCGAGGTCGGTTTCCCCTCGGCCAGCCAGACAGATTTTGATTTCTGCCGCGAACTCATCGAAGGCGGCCATATCCCGGACGACGTCACCATCCAGGTGCTGACCCAGGCCCGTGACCACCTCATCACCCGCACCTATGAGGCGCTGGTGGGCGCCCGCCGCGCCATCGTGCACGTCTACAACTCGACCTCGACCCTGCAGCGCCGGGTCGTGTTCAATCAGGACATGAAGGGCATCAAGGATATCGCCGTCCACGGTGCGACCCTGGTGCGCGATCTGGCCAAGCAGCAGAAGGGCAATACGGAATTCGTCTTCCAGTACAGCCCGGAAAGCTTCACCGGCACCGAGATCGATTATGCGATCGAGGTGTGCGAGGCGGTGATGGATGTCTGGCAGCCGACCAAGCAGAAGCCTTGCATCATCAATCTGCCGGCCACCGTCGAGATGTCGACGCCCAACATCTATGCCGATCAGATCGAGTATTTCTGCCGCAAGATGAAGAACCGCGAGGCGGCGATCATCTCTCTCCATCCGCACAATGACCGCGGCACCGGCGTTGCCGCGGCCGAACTCGGTGTCCTGGCCGGCGCCGACCGGATCGAAGGCACGCTCTTCGGCAATGGCGAGCGCACCGGCAATGTCGACCTGGTGACATTGGGCCTCAACCTCTTCACGCAAGGGGTGGATCCGCAGGTCGATTTTTCGGACATCAATGAATTGGTGCGCACGGCAGAATACTGCAACCAGCTGCCGGTGCATCCGCGCCACCCCTATGCCGGCGATCTGGTCTTCACAGCCTTTTCCGGATCGCATCAGGATGCGATCAAGAAAGGCTTCTCGGCCATGAAGCAGTCGAACAGCGGCCAGTGGGCCGTGCCCTATCTGCCGATCGATCCGGCCGATGTCGGCCGTTCTTACGAAGCGGTCATCCGCATCAACAGCCAGTCGGGCAAGGGCGGCGTCGCCTATGTGCTCGAAACGGATTACGGCCTCTCGCTGCCGCGGCGGCTGCAGGTCGAGTTCAGCCAGGTGGTACAGGACGTGGCTGACAAGACCGGCAAGGAGATCACGGCGAGCCAGATCTGGCAGTCGTTCAATGACGAATACCTTTCCCTGGCCGAGCCATACGCCTTTGTGAGCCATCAGACCCTTGCTGACAGCCATGCGAGCGAGGTGCGCAATCTGAGCGCCAGCATTCGCGACAAGGGCAAGGAAATCACCATCACCGGTCGCGGCAATGGGCCGATCGATGCCTTCATGGATGCGCTGAAAAAGCATTCCGGCATCGACCTCAAGGTGGTCGATTACCGGGAGCATTCAGTGGGTGGCGGCAATGACGCCAATGCGGTTGCCTATGTCGAGATGGCGATGCCGGATGGCCGCAATGTATTCGGTGTCGGCAAGGACTCGAACATTGTCACGGCCTCGCTGAAGGCGATCATCAGCGCCACCAATCGCGTGGCCAGCGGCAAGGTGGGTGCCGCTGCGAATTGATCGCGCTTTCATCGACTTGAGATATGCGGGCCGTCCTCATGCGTGAGGGCGGCCTTATCTTTTGGCGCAAAAATATTGCGACCTAAGTAGGGGCACGCTAATTCCTTGCCTATGTCATGGTTATGACGATACTGCGGCTCCAGGACAGAGCCGCCAAGCGGTCGCGGGATTTCGGGGAGGGTATGCCGACATGTCAGGGAAGTTCGACGCCATCTATCGCCAATCGATTGAGCATCCGGAGGTTTTCTGGGCGCATGCGGCGAGTGAACTTCACTGGTTCAAGACCTGGGACGATGTGATCGACGGCAGCAATCCGCCGGCAGCGCGCTGGTTCTCCGGCGCCGAATTCAACACGGCATTCAATTGTCTCGACCGGCATGTGGCCGCCGGCCACGGCGCGCAGAATGCCATCATCTATGACAGCCCCGTCACTGGCACCGTCCGGCACATCTCTTATAGTGAACTGCTGGACGAGGTCGCCCGCTTTGCCGGCGGCTTGGCCAAGCGGGGCGTCGTAAAGGGCGACCGTGTCATCATCTACATGCCGATGGTGCCCGAAGCCCTTGTGGCGATGCTGGCTTGCGCGCGCCTGGGCGCTATTCACTCCGTGGTCTTCGGTGGCTTCGCCGCCAAGGAACTGGCGACCCGCATCGACGATTGCCAGCCCAAGCTTATCGTGGGTGCTTCCTGCGGCATCGAGGTCAACCGCGTCGTCGCCTACAAGCCGATGATCGACGAAGCCATCAGCCTGTCGAAGCACAAACCGGCGCATTGCATCATTCTGCAACGTGACCGGGCCCGTGCCGAAATGGTGCCGGGCCGCGACCTCGACTGGAAGGATGTCATCGCAGCCGAGCCGCATGATTGCGTGCCGGTAGCAGCCACCGATCCGCTCTATATCCTCTACACGTCCGGAACGACCGGCGCGCCCAAGGGCGTCGTGCGCGACAATGGCGGCCATGCCGTGGCGCTCAACTGGTCGATGCGCAATATCTACAACATGGAGCGGGGCGAGGTCTTCTGGGCGGCCTCGGACGTGGGTTGGGTGGTGGGCCATTCCTATATCGTCTATGCGCCGCTGCTCTATGGATGCACCACGGTCCTCTTTGAAGGCAAGCCAGTGGGGACGCCTGATGCCGGCGCTTTCTGGCGTGTCATCGAACAGCATAAGGTTGCGACCCTCTTCACCGCACCGACCGCCTTCCGCGCCATCAAGCGCGATGACCCGGACGGGAAGTTGATCGGGAACTACGATATCAGCTCGCTACGCGCCTTGTTCCTGGCCGGCGAACGATCCGATCCGGCAACCTTGGAATGGGCGGAGGAGAAGCTCCGCGTGCCGGTGATCGATCATTGGTGGCAGACGGAAACCGGCTGGGCCATTGCCGCCAATTGCCTGGGCATCGAGCTTCTGCCCATCAAGCACGGTTCGCCGACCCGCGCGGTGCCGGGTTGGGACGTGCGCGTGCTGGGCGATGACGGGCATCCGGCCAAGCCCGGTGAGATCGGCAACATCGTCTGCAAGTTGCCCTTGCCGCCCTCCGCCTTCCCGACGCTGTGGAATGCGCCGGAGCGCTATCGCAAGAGCTATTTCGACCACTTCCCCGGCTATTACGAGACCTCGGATGCCGGCTTCATCGACGATGACGGCTATGTCTACATCATGGCCAGGACCGACGACATCATCAACGTCGCCGGCCACCGCCTGTCGACGGGCGGCATGGAGGAGGTGCTGGCCAGCCATCCGGACGTCGCCGAATGCGCCGTGATCGGTGTCTTCGACGAGGTGAAAGGGCAATTGCCGCTGGGCTTCCTGGTACTGAAATCCGGCATCACCAAGCCACATGAAAAGGTGGTGGCCGAGGCCGTCAAGCTGGTGCGCGACAAGATCGGCCCGGTGGCGGCCTTCAAGACCGCCACCGTGGTCAACCGCCTGCCCAAGACGCGCTCCGGCAAGATCCTGCGCGGTACCATGCAGAAGATCGCCGATGGCGAGGCCTATAACATGCCGGCCACGATCGACGATCCGGCCATCCTGGGCGAGATCGAAGGTGCCCTGAAAGAGGTCGGCTACGCGCATAAGTGAAGTTGATCGCGTAAAAAGTTAGTGTCAGGATATTTTTTCACTTTACAGTACGCTATTTGTTCCCCAAGGATTGCGCGTCATCGCGTGAGCCGAGGGGGGACAATTCATGGGTATCGACGATCTGTGGTGCAGCTGCCGGCTGCCGGGCTTGTGCCTGGCTCTGATCCTGGCGTCGACTGCCTGCACTGGTACTCATGTGGCGCCGGTGCCGCAGCGGGCGAGCGCTGCCGGTCAGGGCGAGGATCTGGCGCCCATCCAACTCGACCGCGTGGTCTTTAATCTGGAACGCGGGCAGTTGATTGGCTCGGCCCGCGGCGGTGGACCCTACACAGGCTGCACACAGAGGGTTGTCGGCGAGCAGATTTATTGGTCGCAAGGCAAGGTCAGCGTTCGCGATGAAGAATTGATGGACCTATTCTATCGGGAACTCCGCGACGCCAACTACAATGTGATAGGCGAGCCGGATGCGTTGTTTGCGAACTATGGCGACAGCCAGCGTGAACCGGAATTTCTGGTTGGCGGCCGGATCGATTCGATCAGCCTCGACATCTGCGATGAAGTGACTGCGTGGGACGCAATACGACTTGGTCAGCAAAGTGGGCTTGGCTCTGTGTCAGTCACCTGGCAGATATTCTCCCCACTTGAAGAAAAGGTGGTTCTGGAAACGAGGACCGAAGGCTCTGCCGAGATCAAGGAAGGAATTCCAGACGGGGACATCGCTCTTGTCTTGCGTGCCTTTGGCGCGGCGGCTCGCAATCTTGCCGGTGACCCGCGGTTTCACGATGCTTTGCTGCACAAGAACAGGAGCCAGCAGGTTGCGGCCAAGGCGGCGCCTCTCGGCGGATGGGGTGACGTGCCGGCGCAGCCGACGCTGGCCTTGCCGGCGACAACTCTCTTTTCGACTCCGATCGGCGCCAACATGTCCCGCATCCAGGCCTCGGTCGTGACCGTCACCACCGGCAGCGGACAGGGGTCCGGCTTCTTCGTCGCGCCGAACCTCGTGATGACCAATCACCACGTCGCACGCGATGCGGCTCGCTTGAAGCTGACCCTTGTCAACGGAACCGAAATCTATGCCACCACCTTGCGCAGCGACAGCAAGCGCGATGTGGCCTTGCTGCAGATCGAGAACGGTGTCTTCACGCCGCTGCCGCTGCGGCTTTCACCGGTTGCAATGACAGAAGAAGTCTATGCGGTAGGCTCGCCGCTCTACGAAAGCCTGGCCGGCACGGTGACGCGCGGTATCGTCAGTCAGCTGCAGCACAATGAGTTCGGGCAACCGCTGATCCAAGCCGATGCGACCATTCAGCCCGGCAGCAGCGGTGGCCCCTTGCTTGACGGTCAGGGCAACGTCATCGGCATCTCTCAGTCAGGTCTTACCGACGGCACCGATCATCTGGTCGGCATCAACTTCTTCATCCCCATCGGCGATGCCTTGCAGCGCATCGGCCTGCAGGTGCAATGACCCCTCCCACAGCCGATCTTGCAGCGGCTTTCAGCCGGCAGGATCGAACGTTGCAACATCTCTAGGGCGCATCAATCGCTCTAGTGCTATCATCGCGCTTGGTCGTCGCGAAAACCCGCAACTTGGCATCGATTTGTTGTGACGTGCGGAAGGTTCGATCGTGCAAGCATCGTCGAATTCCACTGCCCGGCTGTATTTGGTCCTACTGTTCATTGTCTCGGGCGGGCTGCCCGTTGCGCAAGCTGATGACGCCGCCCTGAAATACGGGTGCAATCGTCCAATACGCGTCGGTGTAGAGGAATTCGGCGCAATGTACCACGCGGGTGCTGGTGTCGACGCAGACCTCCTCCAGGAAATGTCGCGCCGGTCAGGTTGCCTTTTCGAGATCAAGAATCTGCTGCGTGTGGATCTGTGGCCGGCCATGACCTCCGGCGAGATCGACATGGCGACAAGTTCGATCTCGACCCATGAGCGCGCCAGGATCGCCCGCTTCGTGACCTTCTTGGGCTTCAAAAATATGATGGTGATGCCGACCAAGGAAGTCGGCACGACTTTTTCCCTGGCGGCATTGGTCGCCAAACCAAAGTGGCGCCTCGGTCTGGTGAAGGGTTTCCGCTATGGGAATTATTATGACTACAATTTGAAGATGCTTCTGGGTGACAATCGGATTGTTGAATTCGAGACGCATGAGCAACTCTTTGCAGCATTGCGCATGGGCAGTGTTGAGGCGATTCTGGCGCCCTCGGTGCACTTCTTCTTCTACCTTACGGCTGACGAACAGCAGCACTTCACGATGATCAACGCGTCACCGGCGCCGCCGACGCCCTCTGGCTTCGCATTCGCGCGGACGCAGTTCACGGCACCACAGGTCGACAATTGGCTGCGGCTGATCGAATCCATGCGCTTAGACAAGACGTTGCATCGCCTGGTCGAACGCCGCATCTCGAAGGCCGCCATGGCGACCCTGATCGAGTACTGAATCGGATAGACCGGGCAACATTTCGAATTTCCTGGGGAGATTGGCCGCATGTCCGCCATTCGTCAGCGCACCAGACCTAGCCTGGAAGTGCCGTTGCATCTGTTGGGCACCTTGGGCGTCACCACGCTGCTCGTCCTGGTCATCACTATTTTTGCCTGGCAGACCTATCGCGGTGCGCAAGACATCCTGCTGCAAACATCGACCGAAACGACGCGCTATATACGCGATACGCTGTCGGAAAAAGTCCAGCGCATCCTATCGCCGGCCCGCAACCAGATTACCTTGCTGGCGCACAGCGCCTTCTCGAGTGCTGATACGCTGGCGCAGCGCCTTGAACAATTGCCGCTGATCGTCGACGCCCTGACCGAAAACCCCATAACCGATGCACTCTATATCGGCTACCCGAACGGCGAGTTCATTCTCTTCCGGCCTTTGCGCAGCGATGGCGTCCGCAAGACTGTCAAGGCACCAGCAACGGCGTCGCTCCTGGTGCAGTCCATCAGCCAGGATGCCGTCGGTGCGATGATTGGGGAATATCGTTACTACGACGACCAAAGTCGACTGCTCGATGCGCGCTTCATGCCGAATTATACCTATGATCCGCGCACCCGGCCCTGGTATCAGACGGCTTCGAGGCAGCCCGGCACCGTGCTGACCGAACCCTATATCTTCTTTACGACCAAATCCGTCGGCGCCACTTTGGCAAGCCGGTCTGCCGACAGCGCCGTGGTGGTCGCATTGGACCTCACCCTGGAATCGATCGCTTCGGAACTCAAAAGCATCAGCATCACGCCGTCATCAGAACTTGCCCTGGTGGGGCCGAGCGGTCAGGTCGTCGCCTATCGTGACAGCGCCAAAATGACGGCGCTGCAGGCCGATGGGTCCTTGCGGCTGGTAACCGTGCCTGAACTGAAAGTGCCGATCCTGGAGCGCGCGGTGGAATTGCTTAAGAATGACCGACCGCGCGACGAGGCCGAGTTGAATGGCCGAAGATGGCAGATCTCCACCACGCGCATAACGATCGAAGGCAGCAATGCTGTCACCATGCTGATCGCCATCCCTGAAGATGAGCTTTTCGCGGGCGCCAGGGACATCGTCGAGGGTCAGGTTACCCTCGCTTTTCTTATTCTACTGGTCGCCATTCCTTTGGGTTGGCTCGGAACGCGCCTGCTGGTGAAGCCGCTCAATCGCCTGGCAAAGGAGACGACGGCGATTGCTGCCTTTGACTTCGAGAAAGACGTCAAGGTGAAAACCGTCATTTCGGAGGTGGGCGATCTCGGTCGCTCGCTCAGCCGCATGAAGGTGACGTTGCGGAAATTTCTGGCGATCGGGCATGCATTGGGGGCCGAGCGGGATCTGCGTCCGCTCCTTGACCTGGTTTTGCGCGAGACGATCGAACTGGTAGAGAGCGACGGCGGTGCCATCTATCTGCTGCATGAGGATTCGCACCGGCTGCACCCGGAAGTCATTCGCTGGCATGACGACAAGCTGCGCGGCCCGGAATTCCACGCCGCGCCGCTGTCGCTGACCGGTGTCGGTCTGGAGGGGGAGATAGACGCGTTGCTGCGCAATGGGCGGATCGGCCTCATCGAGCGACGCCTCGGTTATGACGAACTGGATGTTATGGGGCTCCGCGACCTGGTCGAGCGGGAGCAGCCCGCGCGCATGGCCCTGCTGGTGGTTCCGCTCTTCAATCGCAAGCAGGAAGTTATGGGTGCGCAGATCCTCATCAAGGCGCGACAAGCGGAAGACACCGCCTGGACTCTTGGCGATCGTTTGAAGGAGCTTATTCGCGCCGTCAGCGGCTCGGCCGGCATCGCTATCGAAAACAAGCAGTTGCTGCAGGCGCAGAAGGATCTGATGGATGCGTTGATCAAATTGATCGCCGGGGCCATCGACGCCAAATCCAGCTATACGGGCGGCCATTGTGCTCGCGTTCCGGCGCTGACCAAAATGCTGGCGGAGGCGGCCTGTGCGGAACAGACGGGGCCTTGGGCCGACTTTACGCTGTCGCCCGAGGAATGGGAGGCAGTCGAGATCGGCTCCTGGCTCCATGATTGCGGCAAGGTGACGACTCCCGAATATGTCGTCGACAAGGCGACCAAGTTGGAAACGATCTATGATCGTATCCACGAAATTCGCATGCGTTTTGAGGTACTGAAGCGCGACGCCGAGATTGCCTATTGGCGGGGCCGTCTGGAGGGGGGCGACGAAGGGAGGTTGAAGGCAGAGATGGACCAGGCCCAGCAGCAACTCGACGAAGAATTCGCCTTTGTCGCCAGCTGCAATGAGGGCGGAGAGTTCATGGAGCCGGTGAAGGTGGCGCGGATCAAGGAGATTGCCAGGCGCACCTGGCGGCGGACGCTCAGCAATCGCATCGGAATCTCCTACGAGGAGAAGAATCGAATGGACCGCACGCCGGAGCCGGCCTTGCCGGTGGAGGAGGCGCTCCTTGCCGACCGGGACGATCATGTCACGCCCCTGGAGTCGCGCGACATCATCGCGCCGGACAATCCGTGGGGTTTTCATCTCACGCTCCCCAAATACCGGATGAACCGCGGCGAGATCTACAATCTGTGCATTGGTCGCGGTACGCTCACGGAGGAAGAGCGCTATCGCATCAATGATCATATTTCGCAGACCATCATGATGCTGGAGAGTCTGCCCTTCCCGAAGCATCTGCGGGCCGTGCCGGAAATTGCCGGGGGGCATCACGAGAAGATGGATGGGAGCGGCTATCCGAAACGGTTGAAGCGTTCCGAGATGTCGCCGGTCGCCCGGATGATGGCGATCGCGGATGTGTTCGAAGCACTGACGGCTGCCGATCGGCCCTACAAGAAGGCCAAGAAATTGAGCGAAGCGATCAAGATCATGGCCTTCATGAAAAAGGACAATCATCTCGATCCGGAGCTGCTCGATCTCTTCCTGCGCCGAGGCGTTTGGAAGCGCTATGCCGAGCAGTTCCTGCAGCCCGAGCAGATCGACCAGCCGGATATCGATTTCGTGCTTGGCATGAGCCCGGCCGCCTGACGGCAACCAGATGTAAATGAAAACCGCCAGCCAGCTTGGCGCTGACTGGCGGTATTTCAACATGAAATCGGGCCGCGCTTAGCTGCGCGGCGCGTTCCGGTTGGCACCACGCGGACGATCGCTGCCGGGGCCGCGATGGACGGCGGGCTTGCGCTCGCCCTGTTCGGCGCGGGCGCGATAGTCGATGCGGCGATGCTCACCGTCGGGCCGTACCGGCTCACGGCGCGGCTCGCTGGCGCGGGCCGGCTCCGGGCGGCGGGCGTCGCTGCGATGGCCACCGGCCATGCGGCGTTCCGCTTCGAAACGGCTCTCACCGCCTTCGTCGCGACGCGGGCGATCGTGGTGGGGGCGATCGTCACGGCGCGATGGGCGCGCGTCGCGGGTCTCCGAGCGCGCTTCCGGCTGCCGGTTGTGGCTCCGATCGGCCCGGGCCTCGCCGCGCGGCTGCGCGGGGCGTTCACCGCGGGGTTGGCGGGCTTCCTGCTCGCGGAAATCGCCACCGCGGAAATCGGCATTCTTCTGCGGCGCGCGATCACGATCGCCGCGACCGGCCTGGCTGCGTTCGCCACGCTTCTGGCCGCCACGGTTGCGTTCGCCGCCACCATTGCCGCCACGACCGCCGCGACGCGGCTGCTGCATTTCACGGTCCTGGCGCAGGCTTTGCGCCCGGTGCAGGGAAATCTGTTCGCCACCGGCGCTGTCGGCGGCACCGACGGCCAGCGGATGATCGTCCACCACGGGAATCTTCATGCGCACCGTCTTTTCGATGTCGCGCAGCAGGCTGCGTTCCTCACCGTCACACAGGCTGATAGCAATACCGGTAGCACCAGCGCGCGCCGTGCGGCCGATGCGGTGGACATAGCTTTCCGGTTCCAGCGGCAAATCGTAATTGACGACATGGCTGATATTGTCGATGTCGATACCGCGCGCGGCGATATCGGTTGCCACCAGCACCTTGACGGACCCGTTGCGGAACGAGCCGAGGGCGGTCTGACGCGCACTCTGGCCTTTGTTGCCGTGGATGGCGGCGCTGCGGATGCCGTCACGCTCCAATTGCTCGGAGACCCGGTCGGCGCCACGCTTGGTACGCGTGAAGACGATGGAACGGGTGACGCCTTCACCATTCAGCAGTTCGGCGAGTAGCCGGCGCTTGTTGGCCTTGGGCACCATATAGACGATCTGGTCGATGCGCTCCGCGGTGGTCGATTGCGGGACGACTTCGACGCGCTTGGGCTTGGTCAGCAGGCTGTTGGCAAGATCGGCAACGTCATGCGGCATGGTGGCCGAGAACAGCAGCGTCTGGCGACGGGCCGGCAGCGACCCGACGATCTTGCGGATGTCGCGGATGAAGCCCATGTCGAGCATACGGTCGGCTTCGTCGAGGACGAAGAACTCGACCGAGGACAGGGTCACATGTCCCTGGTTCATCAGGTCAAGGAGGCGGCCCGGGGTCGCGACGACAAAGTCGATGCCGCGGCGCATGGTATTGACCTGGGGAACGGAACCGACGCCGCCGAAGATCACCGTCGAGCGTAGCGGCAGATGCCGACCATAGGTCTTGATGCTGTCATTGATCTGGACGGCGAGCTCGCGCGTCGGCGTCAGGATCAGGGCGCGCATCGACTTGGGCTGCGGCTGCTTGCGGTTCGCCATCATGCGCTGGAGCATCGGCAGCACGAACGCGGCGGTCTTGCCGGTGCCGGTCTGGGCGAGGCCCAGCAGATCATGGCCTTCGAGAAGAGCCGGGATCGATTGCGCCTGGATGGGAGTCGGCTTGGTGTAGCCGGATTCGGTCACCGCCTGCATCAGCGGCTCGACCAGATTGAGGGAAGCGAAATCCGCCAGAATCTGAGGGGCGGAAGTGGAGTGGGTATGCGTATTCAATGCCAGAATTCCTTTTCGGCAGTTCATTGTCATGCCGCAAGGAAGTCACGCGTGCGCCGATGGGCGCGCGGGCAAAGGCCAGCGGGCGAACCCAAGGCGCGCCGCTTGAGAATCTATGACGTGGGATATATCTCGGGACGGACGCCGGTAAAGCGGCCTTTAAGAAGGTGGCCAGTCCAGGCGTAAGCGCGCAGTCCGCGAGAAATGCAGGCGAGATATGAGGCCTAGGGCCCCTTATGTCAAGGTAATTGACATTTTACCCTGCCATGACGCCTCTGTGTCGTCCGCATGGCTGGCGATTTTATCTCGATCTTACCGTAGGTTACTCAGTCCGGTTTGATCTTATAAAGGGTCGCGGACCATTTCAGGAAGGATTGGAAATCGGCATAACCGATCTGATACTGGCCGCTGTTATCGCGGATTCGGCCACCAAATTCGAGATAGGGATTCTGGGTCGGCGGGTAGACCTTGGGATCATTGATGATCAGTTGCAGGTTATCCAGCCCACCATCGAAGCCGACGATCAGTACGGCACGCTTCTCGGCCTTGCTTTCACCTTCATTTGGGGCCGGCTCGATTTGAACCAGGATGGGACGCTCGAACTTGATCTCCTGGATGACGTCCTGCGGCGGGATGGTCTTGGCTTCCTCCCAGCGCATGGCCACGGGAATTTCACCGAAGGTCTCAAGGGCAAATTGCGAATAGCCTTTGACCACGCGGCTCACGGCGGAAAATTCGCTTTCTTCCTGGGCTTTGTAGCAATTCTGCGTGCCGGTTAGAAAGAAGGCCAGGCTGCATTGCATGTCGCCGGGGCCGGTATTGGGCACGTCGTAATAGACCATGATCATCTCGGCAATGCCGGCCCAGGCCTGGCCGGGAGCTGTCTCGGGAGCGGGTGGAATATCGAGCAGCGTCTCGGCCTGCGATGGCGTTGCCCAGGCGATGGCCATAATCGCGGCTGCTGCCAGCCCGGACCGGCGCAATCCCTTGCTCCATGACCAATTCTGCCGCTGCGCCATCCGAAATCTCCCAAGATTGCTTCTTTTGTCCCCGTGACCGGCATTCTTGACGGGTTGGGCGCGGCAGGGCAAGCCGCAACCGGATAAACCCAGGGTGAACAAATGTCGGTCGCCAAAGCCTCGAAGGTGGCGAAAAGTTCCCCGGAGCCGGCGATATGTAGGTTTCCTGGTACGTCAGTTGACAAGAATGGCGCCTCTGGCGCATTCCATGGGCGCCTTTCAATTGGAGCTGCCTCACCATGAAACTCGACAAGGTTCTGAAGTCGCTTGGCCTAGATGCCAAGGCGCTGAAAAAGGGCGATCTCATCGTCCGTTCGCCCATCACCGGCGGTGAAGTCGCCAGGCTCGTCTGCGACGACGCCAAGGGTGCCGCCAAGAAGATCGCCAAGGCCCAGGCCGCCTTCCTCGCCTGGCGTCAGGTGCCGGCGCCCAAGCGTGGCGAACTCGTGCGCCTGCTCGGCGAAGAATTGCGCGCCCACAAGGCGGCGCTCGGCGAACTGGTCTCGATCGAGGCCGGCAAGATCGTCACTGAAGGCCTCGGCGAAGTGCAGGAAATGATCGACATCTGCGATTTTGCGGTCGGTCTGTCGCGCCAGCTCTACGGTCTCACGATCGCGTCGGAACGTCCGGGCCACCGCATGGCGGAAACCTGGCATCCGCTCGGCGTCGTCGGCGTCATCACGGCCTTCAACTTCCCCGTAGCGGTCTGGTCGTGGAACACGGCGCTGGCGCTGGTTGCCGGGAATTCGGTGGTGTGGAAGCCCAGCGAAAAGACGCCGCTGGTGGCACTGGCCTCGGCCAAGATCTTCGCCAAGGCCGCCAGCCGCTTTGCCAAGGAAACCGGCACCGCTATTCCGGACGGCCTGATGGAAGTGCTGATCGGCGCCCGTGAAGTGGGCGAAGTCATGGTCGACGATCCGCGCGTGGCGCTCGTCTCCGCCACCGGTTCGACCCGCATGGGCCGCGAAGTTGCGCCGCGCGTTGCCAAGCGCTTCGGTCGCTCGCTGCTGGAACTGGGCGGTAACAATGCCATGATCGTCTGCCCCTCGGCCGATCTGAAGCTTGCCGAACGCGCGATCCTGTTCAGCGCTGTGGGTACCGCCGGCCAGCGTTGCACGTCCTTGCGCCGCCTCATCGTTCATGAGGACGTCTATGGAAAGCTGCTGCCGCGCCTCAAGAAGCTCTACGGACAGGTCCCGGTCGGCAATCCGCTGGATGCCAAGACGCTGATCGGTCCGCTGATCGACGTTGCGGCTTTCGAAGCGATGCAGAACGCCCTGAAGCAGGCCAAAGCCGAAGGTGGCAAGGTGACCGGTGGCGAGCGCGTCAGCGTTGCCGGCTGCGCCAACGGGTATTACGTGCGGCCTGCCGTGGTCGAACTGCCCAAGCAGAGCGCCGTCATGATGCACGAGACCTTCGCGCCGATCCTCTATGTCGTGAAGTACAGCAACTTTGCCGATGCGATCCACCTGCAGAACGATGTGCCGCAGGGGCTCTCCTCCTGCATCTTCACGCGCGACGTGCGTGAGGCGGAGCTCTTCACCTCCGATGTCGGTTCCGATTGCGGCATCGCCAACGTCAATATCGGCCCGTCAGGGGCTGAAATCGGCGGTGCCTTCGGTGGCGAAAAGGAGACGGGCGGTGGCCGCGAAAGCGGTTCGGATGCGTGGAAGGCTTATATGCGCCGCGCCACCAACACCGTGAACTACTCCGACCAGTTGCCGCTCGCTCAGGGCGTCAAGTTCGACGTCGGCTGAGGTCATAGACTATCTGAAGCGAAGCGGGGTGCAGGCAACTGCACCCCGTTTTCGTATCTACCCCGCCACCACCCAGATCCGCTCCAGGCGGCGGTGACAAGCGGTGACCAATCCGACGGCTCCGCTCGCCAATGCGAGGAACAGGAACAGGCCCGTAGGGCCCCAAGCTTCCATCGCGAAGCCGGCACCGAGTGGCCCCAAGGCGGCGCCGATACCGTTGACGAAGAGCAGGGCGCCCGTCGTCGCCAAAGTGCAACCACCATGAGCGCGGTCATTGGCAAGAGCCGCGCCGATGCCATAGATCGGCGCCATGATGGCGGTGAGCAGCCCCAGGAAAGTCACCAGCATCGGCAGGCCGCTGCTGCCGAAGAGCGCCATCCCGCAGCACAGCGCCAACCCCAGGAAGACGATACCCTTGGCGACCGAGAGGCGCTCGCGCACGCGGTCGGATAGATGCCCGATCGGAAACTGACCGGCGATGCCGGCAATGGCGGCGACCGTCAGCAGCAAGGATAGATCGCCATTGCCGAGGCCGGTCTCCACCGCATAGCTCGGCAGCAGACCATGCAGGCCGCCATTGATGATGCCGGAGCCGAAGCAGATGGCGAGTGCTACCGGCGGGACGGCTCGGAAGTGGCGCAACGTCAGGCTGCCATGCATGGGCACCGGCAGTTCCGCGCGGCGCGACATCAGCACGGGCAAAGTGGTGACGGCGATGACGCCGCCGGCGATGATGAAACTCACGACGCCACCGCTTCCTTCCGCCAGCACCGCCACCGGTGAGGCACCGGCCGTGAGCCACGACGCCGTCATATAGACGCTATAGAGACGGCCGCGATTGCCGCGGGACGCCAGAATGTTGAGCAGGCTTTCGGCGATCGTATAGATGCCGGCCATGGCAAAGCCGCACAGCGCCGAAAGCAGCAGCCAGAACAGCACGTCGAACAGCACGGCATGTGCAATGAGGCTGGCGGCCGCGAGAACGGCCAGCAGCGCGATGGTCCAGCGTGCGCCGAATTGCAGGATGAGATGCCGGCAGACCTGTGTGCCGCCCAGATAGCCGACCGAGTAGGCCGAAGCGACGATGCCGATCATGGCTGTGGAGACACCGCCGGCTTCCAGCCGCAGCGAGATCAGTGGCGAAACCAAGGCAAGGGCGGTCTCGAATCCGGCCACGGCAATGAGGGCCGGCATGAAGAGGAAGAGGGGGGTACGCATGGCGGTAACTCCGGTCGCAAAGCGGACGACAGCAAGGGGAGAAGCGGGCGCGCGCGCTTAGGCGCGGTCCGTTCTGGAACGTCATCAAGCTCAAAGCATGGTGGGCAGGAAGAGCTCTAGCGTTCGATGTCGCCGCGTTCGAGCGGTCCGCTCGGGGGCAGATCCGGCAAGCAGACAAGCGCATGCCGTCCGAGCCAAAGCCCGGGCTTGCGTAATGCGTTATGTACCTGCGGATGGTGCATTGGAGTTCCTTGTGAGGCGGGCAGTCTAGCGATGACTTATAAATAAGTCAATAATTGCAATTATATGAAACGCATTTCCTGAACGACTATTCATTTTTGATAGCCTGGAATTTCGGCTAGAAGCAAGGTTCTAGCAGTATATTCTTATTTTGTTCTTTACAAGAAGCGTATTTTATGTTACGTGTAAAGCATATTTCTTGCGGAGATATGCATGGCCCCCGTTAATCCTCGACCCAGATCCTACGCTGAGCATCCCAGTGGCCCGCTCGCGCCAAAGCCTGCCAATGACAATGTTCTCGGCCATTGGGAGAACGGCGTCTTCCGCTTTGCCTCTCCTGAGGCAAAAGAGAAATGGCGGCGGAAATCCTATGAACAGGGTGTGGGCGAAGAGACCTAGCACCACGGCAAGGCAATCGATTCCAAGAGCGCCGCCATTGTCCAGGCCGGCCTCGGTGGCGCCAATCCCGGTCTCTATCAAGCGCCGGACGGCACCTACCGCCTGATGAATGCAAAGACGATTGAGAGCCAAGAGGCCCGCGACCATCGCAACAAATATCTCACCGGCAAAACGATCGATCAGATCGCCGCGGCCAATGCGATGCCGGGCGCGGATGAGTGGGCGGCGAAGGGCAGGGTTGCGCAGGGTGCAGCAAATGACAATGCCGCCGGTGCAGCAACCGCAACGGCAGCTCAACCGCTGGATAACTCAGCCGCAGAAGACAAGAAGCCGCCTTCGGTAAAGCCACCGGCGCAGACCCATCAAGGCGCCGGCCAAATGATGGCTGGCCGATTTGGCCCGATGAAGTCTGCACTGGAAAGCGCCGACAAACAGAGCGCCGATGACATCGGGCGCATCGCGGTCAACTCAATACTCGGTAACTATGGTGACGAGATCCGGGCCGGCGCGAGTGCCGCAGCGTCGTGGTGGGACGGAAAGTCTTTTGGCGAAGCTTACGACAGCAACCTACAGGCCGAAAGGGAGGCGACTTCCGCGGCACAGGAACGCCAGGGGCTGACGGGCACCGGCGTCGAACTCATCACCAGCTTCATTCCGATCGTGGGCGATGCTTCTGGCGCGTTGGCAGATTTTAAGGATTGGAAAGAACACGGCGATGAGTGGGGATGGAAGGACTATGGCCTCGTCGCCCTTGGCCTCATACCGGAGATGCCAAATCGGAAGGCTGTCAAAGGTGCGGAGAAAATCGGCGAGGAGTTGCTTGAGACGGCTGGCAAGAAGGCCAACGAGATCACGGATCTCGGTAAGAAGAGCGCCAATGCCGAGCAAGCTGCAAAGAGTGGATCGATCGACCATGCTGCCAACCTCGAGGTCGCAAAAGGGAATGTACTTTCTCAAAAGGAAGCTAGGCACCTTGAAACTGAGAACCGTGGACTGATTTATGTTCAGGGAAGTCTTCAAGGTTCAGACCGTGCCCGTGCGCACCAATCGGGTGGAGTTGGTGCTTTCAGTGATATAGAATCTAAAAAATTTGCGGATCCCGCACTTCGATTTGATAACCCAAATCCACGAGGTCTCAACTTCATCCGGTTCGACAGCGCCTTCGCAGCCGCGGACAACAGTCATACAGTGCTTGTAGACAGCAAGACAAAGCTCGCCATCTGGAGCCGAGAGACACAGAAAAAGACAATCAACACACTCGAGCGGGCCAAACACGCCGTTATTCAGAATCCTGGACACAAGGTCATGTATGAGTTTGACAGTGAAACAGCCGCCGAAGAGGCGCTCACTTTCATACGTAAGCACGGCTATTCGCAGTATATCGAAGTTGGGGTCAGAAAACCATGAAGCGCACAGTTCTTGATTTCTATATGCACCATCGCGCACGTCATGAAGAGTCTATCGAAGAGCGACACGTCGCGTTCACTCGCAATATGCTCAAACTCTCAAAGCCGCTTGGATGGGAAGGTCTCCCAATACCTCCAGTCCCTGATTGTGGAGACGAGCTGGGGGCGAGCTTCGACATAGCCTATGGTATGTCCGGATTGGAGCTTCAAGGTCGGTATGTTTACCGAGGTGAAACTTACAAGTATCAAGATGAAGCTACTTACGATGACAAGGTGTGGATTACCTTTCCTACACATAGTCAAGATCTAGATTATCGAGAAATGCTGCACCTTCATCTTGTCAACGCTGTGACGGCCTTTGGCGGCTATGCCGGTCACGGGTATTACGGTACTTATGTCGTTAAATATGAAGGTAGACATGCTGCCGAAATTCGGGCTCTGCACGGTCGCCCCGGTGTTGACGTCAACGGCCGCAATAACATCTTCACGCTCAATGTCGTGCAATACTGGGACGCTGAACTCTGCCAGCGCGCGCTTGGCTATGGCCGCGATGAAGTGATCAAGCGCCTCACCGGCAAGGTACCTCTGGTGAGGCCGCTGATGGACGGGGTCTATGTCGTCTTCAACGACAATCCCGACCTCACCTTCGAGGAGTTCTGCGCTTACAATGACCGGCTGAAGCCGGTCTTGGGGTTGGCATGAGATCGGTCGGTGCGATTACGAAACCCTCGTGGTGGCCGCGGCCGCGCGCAATTTGGAAGTGACGGAACATGAAACGCTGGATCCTCATCTACTCGTTCTCCTGCGCGGCCCTCATCGGTCTCGTCTGCTTTGCACTGTGGGCGTTCAATGACTTCAAGGGGCTGGACATCAGCTGGCGCGGCATGGCGGCGCTGATCGTGGGTTGTGTGCTGGTCTCGGCGCTCAGCATCGGGCTGATGGCGGCGGTGTTCTGGAGCAATCGGGGTGGGCATGATGCCAGTGCGCATCGCGCCGGGCCTGAGCAGGAATGAGGCGGAGCCTGCTCCTCTCTTCTATTTTACGATCGTAAAATAACACTTTCCCCCAGCGCCGCCAGGCGCTATAGGTTGGCAAATGATGGCGGCCCTCCGGTCGCCCGCTTTGCCATTCCGCCACGGGGATTATCTATGCCATTCGATTTCCAGCCGACCGACGAGCAGCGCATGCTGGTTGAAACGACGCGCGCCTTCGTCGAGAACGAGCTCTATCCGGTCGAACGCGAGGTCGACAAGCTGGGCTATGTGCCCAAGGACATCGGCCATGCGATCAAGGAAAAAGCGAAAGCGCTCGGCCTCTATTCCGCCAACATGCCGGAATCCGTGGGTGGCGGCGGACTAGACGTCATGTCGCAGATGCTGTTCGAGCGCGAACTCGGCAAGGCCAATTGGGCCGTGCAGAAATTCGTCGGGCGCCCGTCCTATATCCTGATGGCGTGCAAGGACGAGCAGATCGAGAAATATCTGCTGCCCACCGTGCGCGGCGAGAAGTCGGAAGTCTTTGCGCTCACCGAGCCAGGCGCTGGCTCGGATGCCATGTCGATCACGACGCGGGCCGAGGCCGATGGCGACGACTACATCATCAAGGGCGGCAAGCATTTCATCACCGGCGTGTGGGAGCCGGATTTTGCCATCGTCTTCACGGTGACTGGTGTCGATGAAACGAAGCGGGGCCCCAGGAAGCGCATTACCGCGTTCCTGGTCGATCGCGACACGCCGGGATTCACCATTCGCCGCGGGCCGCGCTGCGTTTCCTACCGGGCCTATGACAATTGGGAGCTCTTCTTCGACAATGTTCGCTTGAACAAGCGGCAGATTCTGGGCGAGGAAGGCAAGGGCTTTACCGTTGCCAGCGAATGGCTGCTGGGCGGGCGGGTCTTTATCGCCGCCAATTGCTGCGGCAAGGCGGAACGTGCCATGGAACTGGCGCTCGACTGGGCCGCGACCCGGAAGCAGTTCGGCCAGACCATCGGCAAGTTCCAGGGCGTCTCGTTCAAGCTCGCCGATATGCGGACTGAGATCGCCGCCGCGGACGCGCTGACAGCCTATATCTGCTGGAAGCTGCAGAACGGCACCATGACCGATGGCGATGCCGGCATGGCGAAGCTGTTCGCGACCGAGATGCTCGGCCGCGTCACCGACCAGGCCATCCAGATCTTCGGCGGCATGGGGCTGATGGAAGAGCTGCCGCTGGAGATGATGTGGCGCGATGCGCGCGTGGAGCGCATCTGGGAAGGTACGTCCGAAATCCAACGCCATATCATCTCGCGCGAAATGCTGCGGGCGAAGGAACAGTAACGCCATGTTCCAAGCGGACCTCCTCAAGGGCAAGCGCGTGCTGGTTACCGGCGGCGGGACCGGCCTTGGCCTTGCCATGGGGCGGCGTTTTCTGGAACTGGGCGCGAAGCTCGCCATCTGCGGCCGGCGCGAGGACGTGCTGCAGGAGGCTGCCGCCAAGCTCACCGCCGAGACGGGCGGCGAGGTGGCTGTCCATCGCTGCGACATTCGCGAAGCAACGCAAGTCGAGGCGATGGTGGCTGCATTGTGGGAAAGCGGCGGCATCGACATTCTGGTCAACAATGCCGCCGGCAATTTCATCGCCCGCACGGAAGAACTGAGCCCGCGCGCCGTCGACGCGGTGCTGGGCATCGTGCTGCATGGCAGCGCCTATGTCACGCTTGCCTGCGGCAAGCGCTGGCTGGCGGAGGGGCGCAAAGCCAACGTGCTGTCCATCGTCACCACCTATGCCTGGACCGGTTCGGCCTATGTTGTGCCATCGGCCATGGCGAAGGCAGGTGTGCTGGCGCTGACACGGAGCCTCGCGGTGGAATGGGGCGGGCGCGGTATTCGCCTCAATGCCATCGCGCCGGGACCGTTTCCGACGCCAGGTGCCTGGGAGCGTCTGGTGCCGAATGCCGAGCTTGCCAAGACCTTCGAGACGCGCAATCCGCTGCACCGGGCGGGCGAGCATATAGAGCTTGCCAATCTCGCCGCCTTTCTGGTGTCCGACTTTGCCGGCTACATCAATGGCGAGGTCGTGACCATTGATGGCGGCGAATGGCTGCAGGGTGCCGGCCAGTTCAATTTTCTCTCCGCCATGTCGGACGCCGACTGGCTGGCGATGAAGCCGAAGAAATAGGCTTTAAGGAATCAGCGTGGCGCGCAGAGCCTGCAAGGCGGCGTGGATGCCGTCATCCTGCACGCGCGGAATCAGTTTGCTGAGATAGGAATCGAGATCGGCCGGCGCCGGAGACGAACTGTCATGGCGCTCTATCCCGAGCCGCCAGAAGATGAAGTCGAGCAATGGCAATCTCTCGGCGAGCATGACCGACGCCAAGGGCTGCAAGGCAAGCGCCAGCTCCTGCGGATCAAGCTCGCCGGCATAGCGAGGGTCGGATTCTTCGGCATAGCAGACCGGCGAACTGCCGCGGGTTCCGGCCACCAGCGTGGCCGAACGATCCGTCACGATGCGGCCCATCGGGATGTCATGCGGCTGCGGATTGATGCTGGGCAATTGGAAGAGGGCGAAACCGATGCCGATCACTTCGGCCGGCCGCTTGCGCGCGGCCAGGGTGCGGTCGAAGAAGCCACCGCCATAACCTAGGCGATAGAGCGCCGCATCGAAACCGACCAGTGGGGCGATGATGGTTTGCGGTGTTACTTCAAGATCCGTTGCCGGAATAGGAATGTCCCAGATGCCGCGCGCCATCGCACAGCCCGGCGTCCAGGGGCGGAAGGTCAAGGGTTCGCCGATCTTGGTGCCGACGGGGAGCGCGATCTCGACACCCTCGGCAGCCAAAGCGCGCATCAAGGGACGAAGATCCGGTTCGCCGCGGAAGGGCCAATAGAAACTGATCGGGCCTTCGGCCTCCTGCAGCAAGGGATGCAGCCGCTCCATGAGAGCTGCCGTCATGCCCTGGCGCAGGGTCGGCGGCAGCGCCGTGGGCGCGGCGAGGATCTTGCCGCGCGCTTCTTTGCGCCATGGCTTTATCTGGTCCCAGGTCATGGCGGATGGCGTCCTCATTTCCAAATCGGCCTGCCGCTGCCAGGGAGGCCGAGCTCAGCCCAGCGTGACGTGACGCGGTCGACAATATCGCGGTCCATGGCGATCTTCTCGCCCCATTCGCGATGTGTTTCCGGCGGCAGCTTGTTGGTGGCATCGAGGCCGATCTTGCCGCCAAGGCCGCTTTCGGGCGAGGCGAAATCGAGATAGTCGATCGGCGTGCGTTCGACCAGGGTCAAGTCGCGCACCGGATCCATGCGCGTCGAGATCGCCCACATGACATCCTTCCAGTCGCGCGCGTTGATATCGTCATCCACGACGATGACGAACTTCGTGTACATGAATTGCCTGAGGAACGACCAGACGCCGAACATCACGCGCTTGGCATGGCCGGGATAGGCCTTCTTCATCGAGACGACGGCGATGCGATAGGAGCAGCCTTCCGGCGGCAGCCAGAAATCGACGATCTCAGGGAATTGCTGCGTCAGCAGCGGAATGAAGACTTCGTTCAAGGCCTCGCCCAACACCGACGGCTCATCGGGCGGGCGACCGGTGAAGGTCGAGAGATAGATCGGGTCGCGGCGCATGGTGACGGCGCTGACCGTGAAGACCGGGAACGGCTCGACTGAATTGTAATAGCCGGTGTGGTCGCCGTAAGGTCCTTCCGGCCGATAATCTTCCAGCGAGACATGACCCTCGAGCACGATCTCGGCCTGGGCCGGTACCTGCAGCGGCACGGTCTTGCAGTCGACCAGTTCGACCTTCTTGCCGCGCAGCATGCCGGCAAAATGATATTCCGACATGGTATCGGGTACCGGCGTCACGGCCGCCAGGATCGTGCCGGGATCGGCACCGATGACGACAGCGGCCGGGAAGGGCTCCCGCTTGGTCTCGGCCCAGCGTGCATGATGCTGCGCGCCGCCGCGATGCTTCAGCCAGCGCATCAGGGTCTGGTTTTTCGAGAGAACCTGCATGCGATAGATGCCGAGATTGAAATCGTCCGACTTGCCCTTGCCCGGTCCCTTGGTAACGACCAGCGGCCAAGTGATGAGGGGTGCCGGCTCGCTTGGCCAGCAGCCCTGGACGGGGAGTTCGTTGAGATCGATCTGATCGCCGGTGAGAACGACATCCTGCACTGGCGCGTAGCCCACTTGCCGCGGCTTCATGGCCAGCGCCGTTTTAAGGAGCGGCAGCATCTCCCAGGCTTCCTTGAATCCGCCCGGCGGTTCCGGCTGCTTGAGGAAGGCCAGCGTCTCACCCAGCGCGCGCAGGCCGGACGGTTCCCGGTCCATGCCCCAGGCCACGCGTTCGACCGTGCCGAACAGATTGACCAGGACCGGCATGCCATAGCGCTTGCCGCTGGCCTTGGAGACCGGGTTTTCAAACAGCACAGCAGGCCCGCCTTCGGCCAGCAGGCGGGTCTGGATTTCCGTCATCTCGAGATGCGGATCGACGGGGGCCGCGACCCGCACCAGGCGACCGCTGCCCTCAAGCTTCTGGATGAAATCGCGCAAGGATTCATATG
Organism: Dongia sp.; assembly: GCF_041906375.1. Taxonomy (GTDB): domain Bacteria; phylum Pseudomonadota; class Alphaproteobacteria; order Dongiales; family Dongiaceae; genus Dongia. Next base: position 197,608 of record NZ_JAYRJJ010000003.1, read on the forward strand.
GCATGACCTCGGCAATCTAGCGGGTTTCATCCGGCTGGGCTAGGCTGCGGGTATGGTCACTTTGTGTCGGATCGAGGACAGAAATGTACCGTGTGGTATTGGGGATTTTCCTGCTTCTGGGAATTCTGCCGAGCTTGGCCGCAGCCGAGCCGCGCCTGGCCCTCGTCATCGGCATTTCCGATTACAACTCGCTCGGGCAGAATGACAAAGCCGAGCTGGGCGTCGCCGACGCCAGGCTCATGGCAAAGACGTTGGAGCAGCTCGGCTTCAAAGTGCAAATGGCCCTTGATACCGACCAGCGAGGCATGAAGAAGGCGCTTAGCAAATTTGGTCAAACGCTGGTCGAAGCGGGGCCAGATGCGACCGGTCTCTTTTATTTCTCCGGGATCGGCGTCGCGGCTTCAGGCGAGCAATTTCTCATTCCTGCCTCAGCCCTCGTTGAAGATGTTCAGGATCTCGACTTGGAGACAGTGAGCGCCAGGACTATCGCACGGCAAATGGATTTCGCCGGCTGCCAGACGAAGATCATGATCCTGGAAACGGACCGAAACAATCCGTTTCCCCATGGCGCCGGACAGTCCTACGCAGGCAACATACCGCTGGATTCTGCCGGTTTCTTTGTGGCCTATGCGACGGGCGATGGTAGCCCGCGACTGCGGGCGCCAGGAGCCAACAACCTGTTCACACAGGCTCTCAGTGAAGCAATGCTGGAAACGAATGTCGACATTGCGGGCATGACTCGATCGGCACGCAATCTGGTGTATGCCGCAACGCAATCCAGTCAGGTTCCGACTGACATGTCCACTTTAGTAGCACCCTATTTCTTCAGTGCCGCGCAGGACTACTAGACCTCGGCTTGAAATCAGGGACCTACCAGCAGGCAATCGCCGCCGGCGGCCTTGATGTCCTGGCAGGCGGCCTGAGCTGCGGCTCGGTCGGCGAAGGGCCCGATCTGCAGGCGATAGAAGACGCCCTTGGTGCCGAGATCGGCGCGTTCGACATGAAGCTCCTGGTCCGCAAGCGGGACACCGATGCGCTTCTTCAGGCGCTTCCACTCACCCTCGATGTCGGCCTCATTGGGGACCGAGGCCAGCTGCAGGCGAATGCCGGCGGCCGGTTCAGCCGGCGGCAAAGCGGCGACCTGCTCTTCAGCCGTGGCGGGGGCGGTGGCTGCAGGTTCCGGCGCTGGTTCGGCTATGGGCGCGGCGGCCGATGCGACCGGCGCCTGATAGCCGGCGGCGGCCTGGTCAGATTGCGCCTGTGCAGCGGCGCGCTGTTCCGCCGTCATGCGCTGGGCCACGATCGATTGATTGGTTTCCGCCATGATGCGCGAGACGCCGGGTGCTGCCCCGCGTGCCGCAAGGGAAAGCCACTTATAGGCTTCGGTGTCGCTCTGCGCGACACCGTCACCCTTGGCGTAGAGCACGCCAAGGCGCGACTGGGCTTCCGGTTCACCGGCTTCCGCCGCCTGCTGCAGCAGGGTGACGCCCTCGGCGGCGCTGCCGCCATGGCCGGCAAGATAGAGCTGCGCCAGCTTCCATTTGGCATAGCCGTCGCCGGCATCGACCAGCGGCTGCAATTCGGCGATGGCCTGATCATATTTTCTGGCCGCGATGGCCGCCTCGGCGGCGGCGAGATCGGCCGCGGCGGGGAAAGCGTAGGCCAAACCCACACCCAGGGGAGCAATGGCCCACAAAAATTTCAATGAAGCCATAGGGTTCCTCCCAAAAACGGCGACGCGACCGCCGGGAAGATAAACCGACAAAGCGAGTCGGGTCGATGGCGCTGACGTCGTCCCCCGATCACGAAATACCCTGAATTCGCGGCAAAATGCCCACTTCGAGGATGACATTGAAGCGTGCCACACTACATCTGTTGAACCGGCAAGGGCCCAAGGAGTTTCTGATGCCGATCCTGGTCAAGTTCATGCTCCGGCACGCATTGGTCGGCTACGCCGCCGCGATCATTTTCGTCGCCGCTATTCTGGCCCTCGATCTCGGTGGGCTCGCGACACTGGTCAGCACGTCCCGCTTCGGCGTGCTGGCTGTTGCGATGCTGACCTTCTTCACCGGCCTCACCTTTGCCAGCCTGCAGATGGGGATCGCCGTCATGTCCCTGAAGGATGAGAGCGCCGCCGATGGCCCGACCGACCATGGCAGTCAGGCCGAGGATCTGTCATTCGAGCCGGTCCCCGTGCGGGTGCGCAAGAAGTAGGTTTATTTAGCGGCGAAGCCGCCCTTGCTGCCGCGACGGTGATCTTCCTCGAACAGGGCCGCAAGCTGCTCCAGCACCGTGCCGCCGAGTTGTTCGGCATCCACCAGAGTCACCGCGCGGCGATAATAGCGCGTGACATCGTGGCCGATGCCGATCGCCACCAGTTCCACCGGTGAGCGCGTCTCGATCCAGTCGATCACGTCGCGCAGGTGATGCTCGAGATAATTCCCGGGGTTGACCGACAGGGTCGAATCGTCGACCGGCGCGCCGTCGGAAATGACCATCAGGATCTTGCGCTGTTCTGGCCGTACGGCAATGCGGTTATGCGCCCACAGCAGCGCCTCGCCGTCGATGTTCTCCTTGAGGATGCCTTCGCGCAGCATCAGGCCCAGATTCTTGCGGGCCCGGCGCCAGGGTGCGTCGGCGGCCTTATAGACGATGTGCCTGAGATCGTTGAGGCGACCGGGATTGCCGGGCTTGCCGGCCGCGATCCAGCTCTCGCGCGATTGGCCGCCCTTCCACATGCGCGTCGTAAAGCCGAGAATTTCGACCTTCACGCCGCAGCGTTCCAGCGTGCGCGCCAGGATGTCGCCGGTCATGGCGGCGACCGTGATCGGCCGGCCGCGCATGGAGCCTGAATTGTCGATGAGCAGCGACACGACCGTGTCGCGGAACTCGGTATCGCTTTCCTGCTTGTAGGAAAGTGGCGTCTCCGGGTTCACGACCACGCGCGGCAGGCGCGCGGCGTCGAGGATGCCTTCCTCGAGATCGAAATGCCACGAGCGGTTCTGCTTGGCGAGCAAGCGCCGCTGCAGGCGGTTGGCGAGTTTCGCCACCACGGTCTGCAGGGCCGTCAATTGCTGGTCGAGCAATTGCCGCAGGCGCGCCAGTTCTTCCGGATCGCACAGATCCGCGGCGTCGACCACTTCGTCGAATTGCGTGGTGAAGGGCTTGTAGGGTGCCTCGTTGCGGCGGCTGAGATCCGGCTCATTCCGGCGCTTTGGGCTGCCCGGCTTTTCGTCGCCGGTCTCAGCATCCATCTCCATGTCGGTTTCTTCCGCGTCGACATCTTCCGATTCCGCGGCGGCGCTTTCGGCAGCTTCCGATTCCAGCTCCATCTGGCTGTCGGACTTCTGCTGTTCCTTACCCTTGGTCTGTTGCTGGTCGTCCTGATTGTCCTGGTCAGGCTCGTCCTGGTTCTCCGGCTCTTCATCCTCAGGGTCGAAATCGTCTTCCGAGGCTTCAAGCTCCATATCGGCCAACAGGCGGCGCGTCGCCTTGGCGTATGATTTCTGGCTGGTCAGGCATTCGCCCAGGCGCTCGATATCCTCACGCACCTTCTGCGGCAGGTCGCCGCGCCACAGATCGACCATGCTCTTGGCAAGATCCGGTACGGCCTGCCCGGTCAGCGTCTCGCGCGCCAGCAGGCGCAGTACATCGGGGAGCGAGCCTTCCTGGCGCGAGGCCACGCGCACGAAGCCTTTCTGCCGGCAATGCTCGTCGAGGGCTGCATTGAGGTTCTGCCGCACGCCGTCCATGCGCTTGGCGCCGATCGCTTCGACGCGCGCCGTTTCCAACGCCTGGAAGATCTCGCGCGCAAGCTGGCTCTTCGGTGCCTCGCGGGCGTGGATCTTCGGGTTGTGATGTCTGAGCTTCAAGGCGATGGCGTCGGACTCGCCCCGCGTCAGTGCCACATCCGCCGCCGGCAGGTGCCGGCCGGGCAGTGGCAAGCGTGCTTCATTGCCGCTGATGCCGCTCGGCCCCTGATTGGGGGCAAAGCTCACCTGCAGTTCCTTGTTGCCCGACATGGCGCGCATGGTGGCGCCCGTGACGCGGCGGAACTCCTCGACCGGATTCTTCGGCCCCGACATCGTTCCCTCGAAATCCGTTCGCTTACGCCCGGATCTGGGCCTGGGTGGCCGAATCCTTCAGATCCTGGCCAAAGCAGCGCTGGTAATACTCGGCGACCACCGGCCGCTCCAGCTCATCGCATTTGTTGAGGAAGGAGACGCGGAAGGCGAAGCCGACATCGCCGAAGATGCGCGCATTCTCGGCCCAGGTGATGACGGTACGCGGGCTCATCACGGTCGAAATGTCGCCGTTGATGAAGCCGGCGCGGGTCAGTTCGGCGCAGGCGACCATGGCGTTGACCTGCTTGCGGCCGGCCTCGTTGTCATAGGTCGGCGACTTGGCGACGACGATGTTCACTTCGTCGTCATGCGGCAGGTAATTGAGCGTCGCCACGATGTTCCAGCGGTCCATCTGACCCTGGTTGATCTGCTGCGTGCCGTGATAGAGGCCGGTCGTGTCGCCAAGGCCCACGGTGTTCGCGGTGGCGAACAGACGGAAGGCCGGATGCGGGCGGATCACCTTGTTCTGGTCGAGGAGCGTCAGCTTGCCTTCGACTTCGAGCACGCGCTGGATCACGAACATCACGTCCGGCCGGCCGGCATCGTATTCGTCGAAGACGAGCGCGGTCGGGTGCTGCAGGGCCCAGGGCAGCAGGCCTTCGCGATATTCCGTCACCTGCTTGCCGTCCTTGAGGACGATCGCATCCTTGCCGATGAGGTCGATACGGCTGATATGGCTGTCGAGGTTGACGCGGATGCAGGGCCAGTTGAGACGGGCCGCGACCTGTTCGATATGGGTCGACTTGCCGGTACCGTGATAGCCCTGGATCATGACGCGCCGGTTGAAGGCGAAGCCCGCCAGAATGGCCATGGTCGTGTCATGGTCGAAGCGATAGCTCTCATCGACGTCGGGTACCAGCTCGGTGCGCTGGCTGAAGGCCGGCACCTGGAGGTCGGAATCGAGGCCGAACATCTGGCGGACCGAGATGCTGATGTCGGGCGTCGAGGACTTGTCGATTTGGGCAAGATTCTGGGTGACCATGATGCGGGGCTCGTCAGCTCGTTAACATCTTTGAAAAGGGCGCTCTTTTTAGGGCAATTCCTGGATTGTGACTAGGTCATTCCCTGCAAAGCAGCCCTGCTTTCGTCAGGTTTCCGTGCAACAGCGGCCCAAGGAGGCCCCAAGGACGTCGCTGTGCCCAAGAAAAGGGCAGGGATTGGGCCAATCGCCGCAGGACCGGCTGAAGCGGCAACCGCTAAATCGGCACCCGCTAAATCGGCACTGGCTCAATCGGCGATGGCTGCGCGTTTCAACGTGCTGTAGGCCTGATTGACGACCTTGAGCCGTTCCTCGGCCTCCTTGTTGCCGCCATTGGAATCGGGATGCAGCTGCTTGGCCAGTACCTTGTAGCGTGTCTTGATGGCATCCCAATCGACCGGCGATGTCAGCTCGAGTACCGCCAGAGCCTGTTCCTCGGCCGATAATTTGCGCCTGGCGCGGGCCTTGGCTTCCTTTTCGGCCTGGCGCTTGGCCTGGCCCATGCGGGCCTCGATTTCGGCCTGGACCTCTTCCGGGAACAGGTCGAACCGGGTTCCGGCGGCGAATTTGTACTGGCGTCCGCTGGCGGTCCGCTGGCCGAGTTTCCAGGTCGGCCGGTCGCCGACGATGGAAGAGCGCACGGATTTCTCGATTTCCTCTGGGCCCATACCGGAATAATAGTCCCAGGTGCGATTGTACTCGCGCACATGGTCGAGGCAGAACCAGTAGTAATCATTGAGCCTTTCGCGCGATTTGGGCGCGCGAAAGGTGCCGGATTCCTTGCAGCCGGCATGGTCGCAGCTCGTCTGGCGCGGCGGCGGGTCCGGGTCGTAATGGCTCCGGCGCCGGTGACGGATGGTCTGTTCTTTCGACATGAAGTTAAGTATGAGGGTCGGAAGGCGTAATCGCAAGGGCGGGAGCACTTGCAGGAAGTCATGTCGCAGTCTAAGCGGATGCGGCGACAGGAAATTTTTTGATAGGTCTGGATCTCATGACGACGTGCCATTGCGGTTCTGGAAAACAGCTGGAAGCGTGCTGCCTGCCTTTGATCAACGGCGCCGCGGCGCCTACGGCTGAGGCTTTGATGCGCTCGCGCTACAGCGCCTTCAAGCTCGGCAACCTCGATTATATCGACAAGACCCATGCCAGCGACATGGACGAGCCCTTCGACCGCGCCGAGGGCGAAGTCATGATGAATGAGATCGACTGGCGCGGGCTTGAAATCAGGCACGTTGTCGGCGGCGGCGAAAAGGACGAGACCGGCGAGGTCGAATTCATCGCTCGTTTCAAGCGCCAGGGCCAGACCGGTGTCCATCACGAGAAGGCCACCTTCAAGCGCGAGAACGGCCGCTGGGTCTATGTTGATGGCGAACTGAACCCGAAAGCGCCGCCGCGCCGCGTCGTCCAGGTCGGCCGCAACGATCCGTGCCCCTGCGGCTCCGGCAAGAAATACAAGAAGTGCTGCGGCGCGGCCGCGTGATTTTCTCGCGTTTCGTTATGCCCGGACTTGATCCGGGCATCCACTCTCACAGCGGCGCCACTGGATCCCCGGGTCAGGCCCGGGGATGACGGGTTTCTCACGGTGCTAGCGAACTTGACGAGGCAGTTATGGGCAAGGTGGCGGACGGCATGGCGGCGAAGTTGCAGGCGGCCTTTGCGCCCTCGCAGCTCAACGTGATCGACGAGACCAACCAGCATCACGGCCACGCCGCCTGGAAGGAAAGCGGCGAGACGCATTTCAAGATCGAGATCACCGCGGCGGCCTTCGCCGGCAAAAGCCGCGTCGATCGCCAGCGCCTCGTCTATGCCGCTTTGGCCGACGACCTCAACGCCGGCGTCCACGCGCTGGCGCTGGTGGTGAAGGCGCCGGGAGAGGCTTAAGCAAAGAAACGCGCGCCGGTGGATTGCGCCGAAGCACAGGGTGGCCTACATGTTTTAGGCGCAAAGGCTCGCAACCATTGCAAGTCAAAGGTACGTTCTGCCCGCTCTCCTGCTGCCCCTGGTAGATAAATTTCTCTTCAATATCCCGAAATAGTCTTGAAAAGGACAAAATTGGTCCTTTATATGGCTGCATGAAAGACAAGCGGCGCAATAAGGCGTTCGGGCAATGTCGGTTGGCCCTCCATCCGGATGCCGGCAAGGCCGTCAGTTTGCGGCGCATGCTGGGAGCCTATGCCGATCTCCTCGCCTGGTTGGATATTACCGTTCCCGATGCGCAATCGGCGGATCTGGTTGCGCTGCATCGTCACTATTACGAAGCCGCCCGGGCTCGCTCCCAATTGCCGGCGCAGAGCGTCGTGCTGGCACTGAGGGATTGGGCGCAACGTCGCCGCGGCTTGATTGTCGAAGGAATGCCCTATGACGAGAAGCTTTTTTCCGTGCGGGGCATCCAGTCGCTCTCCCTGGCGACATTGGAGGGCAGGGTGATCGTGCCGTTCTCAGTAGCTGATTACGGCGATAGCTGGCACGGCAGCGCGCCAGCGCGCCTCATCGATCTCGGTTCGCGCTTCGAATTTCTGATCTCGGCCGAATTGGCCACCGTCGAAACCGCCTTGAAGGAGAAGAACATGGCGACTGAAAGTGCATTGAGCAGGATTGGTCGAGTGATTTCTGGCATGACGCACGCGGCGATCACGGCGGCTGAGCAAAGCAATCCGCCGGCGGTGATGGAACAGGCGATCCGCGAGATCGACAGTGCGGCGGATGAGGTGCGTGCCGAGCTTGGCAAGGCCATGGCAGAACAGCATCGCACCGATGCGCGACGCAAGGAATTGCTGCGCGAACGCGACGAACTGGACGAGAAGCTGCAACTGGCCGTGGCACAAGGCCGCGATGATCTCGCAGAAAGCGGCATCGCCAGGCAGCTCGATATCGAGGCTCAGGTCAGCGTTCTCGACCGGCTGCTCAGCGATGTCGCCGATCGCATTGCCCAACTCAACCAATCGCTCGATGCCGTGCGGGCGAGCCGGCGCGAAGCTGAGGAACGGCTGCAGGAAATGCGCAAAGCCGAACAATCGGCCGCGACAGACGTTGCCGCTTCGCCAGGCGCCAGGAACGGCGCGGCGGCAAAGGTCGAGAAAGCGGCGGCAGCCATTGCGCGCGTGAGCGGCGTCCCGTCGGGTCCCGGCCAGGAGCAGGCAGGTGCAATCGAAGAACTCAACCGCATGGCGCGGGACCACGCCATCCAGGAACGCTTGGCCAGGTTGAAAGCAGCCAACAAAAACTGAGCGAGGTAGTCACGTGAACGACGGTTCGGCTCTGGAGTTCATCCTCGGCCCAGGCACACGACCCTTTGCGGTGTCCGGTCTCATCCTCATCGGCCTGCTGGTGATCGAGGTCATCAGCATGACGATGGGTGTCTCGCTCTCTGCCAAAATCGACGCGCTGTTCGACATCGATACGCCGGACGCGCCGGACCTGGATCACGGTGCGGTGGGGGGGAGCGGGCTGGATATCCATGCCGCAGAAGGCAGCATGTTTGGCACGGCGTGGGACTGGCTCAATGCGGGCCGCGTCCCCTTGCTGGTCTGGGCAATGGCGCTGCTGGCGGCATTCACGACCTTCGGCTACGTCATCCAGGCGATCGCCCATCTGCTGGTCGGCTTCCTGCCGGCGGGCATGGTGGCTGTGCCGTCCGTCATTCTGGCGGTGCCGCTCGCCCGCAATCTCAGTCGCTTGATTGGGCACGTCGTGCCGCGGGACGAAAGTTATGCGATCAGCCGCGACGATCTGGTCGGCTTGACCGGCATTGTTTCCATGGGACCGGTCACGGACATGGAGATCGGCCGGGTTACGCTGAAGGATGCGTATGGCAACAAGCACTTCCCATGGGTGCGCGCAGCGTCATCGGGAATCACCTTGGACAATGGCGCGGTCGTGCTCCTGACCGAGCGGCGCGGTACGGAATATCTCGTCATTGCGGCCGATCCAAAGCTGGTCGCGTGATGCCTGTTCTCTTTTTGAAATCTGCCTTTGAACTCTGATTGTGTCGTTGCTCAAGCTGATGGTCAGCCCTCGCACGACACGGGAAGGAAAATGACATGCTTGACCTGATCATTGCCGTTGCCCTGCCGGCGGTTATCGGCCTGGTTGCGATCCTGGCTATCGGCCTGGTGATCGCGCGACTTTACGCCCGGGCCGAAAAGGATCGGTCCTATGTGCGAACCGGCCTTGGCGGACAGAAGGTCGTGCTGGACGGTGGCTCCATCGTGCTGCCGGTCTTCCAATCGATCCGCTGGGTGAATCTGCAGACATTGCGCCTGGACGTGCGCCGCGAAAACGGCGAGGCGATGATCACCAAGGACCGCATGCGCGTCGATATCGGCGTCGAATTTTATGTGCGCGTGAAACCTGACCAGCAATCTATTGCCCTTGCAGCCCAGACCTTGGGCGATCGCACGAACGATGCCGACGCGCTGCGCGAACTGGTGGAAGCCAAGTTCGTCGACGCTCTGCGCTCGGTGGCGGCGACCATGGTTCTGGCCGACCTGCAGGAAAAGCGCGCCGATTTCGTCAAGCGCGTCCAGGAAACCGTGGCCAGCGATCTCGAACTCAACGGCCTGGAGCTGGAAAGCGCCTCGCTCACTAAGCTCGACCAGACCGATACCAAGTTCTTCAATCCGAACAACGCATTCGACGCGGAAGGCCTGGCGGCCTTGACCAAGATCACCGAAGCCAAGCGCCAGGAGCGGAATCTGACGGTGCGGGCAACCGAAGTCGCCATCGCGCAGCAGGATCTCGAAGCACGGCAGAAGACGCTCGAGATCGATCGGCAGAAGAAGGAGGCCGAACTGTCTCAGGAGCGTGACATCGTCAACAAGACGGCGGAAACCCGCGCCGCCGCCGCGCTGAAGGAAGCCGAAGCCCAACGCGCCGAGGCCGAAGCTCGAATCACCACCCAACAGGCGGTTGCCTTGCGCGAAGCCGAGGCCAAACAGGCCCAGGAACAGGCCCGCATCGCTGCCGAACTTGCCATCCAGCAACGCAAGATCGAGGCGGATCGTACCGCCGAGACGCTGGCCATCGGCAAGAAGCGCGATATCGAGCTTGCCGACCAGGAGCGTGCCATCGCCGTCGCGGACCGCAGCCGCGCCGAATCCGATGCGCGCGCCGAGGCTGAGAAGGCCCGCGCCCTGGCCATCTCGGCAGAGGAATCGGTGACGACCGCCCAGCAGGTCGCCATCGCCGAACGCGAGCGACAGATTGCCGTTCTTGCCGCGCGCCAGGCCGCCGAACAGGAAGCGACCAAAGTCACCGTGCAGGCCCAGGCCGAGCGCAACGCGGCCGAGGATCGTGCCGAGGCCGTTCGCACGTCCGCCAAGGCCGATTCGGATGCCGCTCTCATCCGCGCCGAAGCGCAGGCTAAGACCTATGACGTCGAAGCCGAAGGCCAGCGCAAGATCAACGAGGCCCGCAACGCCTTGTCTGAAGTCATGGTGGAACTGGAAATCATGCGCGAGCGCCTGCGCATCATCCCGGTGGCGATCGCAGAGGCCGTGCGTCCGCTCGAAAAGATCAGCGACGTGCGGATCGTCGACATGGGCGGCGGACTTCCCGGCAACAACATCTCTGGCGAGAATGGCGGCGGGCGGCTTGACGGCCTGATGGGCCAGTTGCTGGCCTACCGCGCCAACGCGCCGGTGGTGGATCAGTTGCTGAAAGAAGCGGGCTTCGCCGAAGGGACCGATCTGGTCAACCGGTTGCTCGTTGGCGCCCAGCCCGTTCCAGGTTCCACTAACGGGCACGCTGCGCCGAGCGTACCGCCCGCCGCACAATAACGGGTCTTGCGAAAATAGCCGGGCTGACCGCCGCGTCAGCCCGGTTTTTTCATGTCGTCGCTCGGCTGGTAAAACGCCGGCCAATGCGTGCGCACGACGTCGCCGTCGCTGGCCAAAGCGTGGCAGGTGTCCAGGAAGCCTGGGCGTTTGCCGGGCGTGGCATCGGCCGGAGGTCCGTCAGTGTCGCTCAAACCCGCGTCGCGCTTGGCTTTCTCCCGGTAGCCATAGATGGTCTGGAAGGCGACCGTGCCCATGGCGCGCAGCATTTCGACGTGATGGGTGCAGCCATGGGCGCCGCTGAAGCTGTTGCGCAGGGTGCGTGACCAGCCCTTGGCCACGGTGGCGCCTTTGAGGGCGTCGAAGGCCGGCGTGATGTCGGCGCAGATGGCGAAGGGCGACGCCGCCGTCACCACGGCGATATCCATGACGGTGAAATGATCGTCGAGCGTCAGGCGGATCTGCATGTCGTGGACCGGATCGCCCGGTTCGACCATGCCGCGCCATTCATTGGGAAAGGCATGATCCTTGGTGTCGACCATGCGCCCTTCGATGTCGAACAGCCCGTCCTTGCGTCGGAAACCGCGGAAATCATAGCGCCTGGTGTGCAGGGGCTCGCGCGCCGCCGGGGTGGGCAGGGCGGTGGGCAGAGCGGTGACCGGCTTAGGCATTCTGGCGACCTTCGCGTTTTTCTTGAGACTTCGCCGGTTTTGCCGGCATGGCGTCGAGCGGCGGCGTCACCTTGATACGGGTCAGTTGGTTGCGTTGCCGCTCCAGAATTTCAAAGCGGAAGCCATGGAAGGCGAAACGCTGGCCCGGCGATGGGATCTGCTGCGCTTCGTGCAAAACCAGCCCGGCGATGGTCGAGGCTTCCTCGTCCGGCAGGCGCCAGGCATATTCGCGGTTGAGATCGCGCAAGGTGACGGTGCCGTCCATCTCCAGGCTGCCATCGGGCTGCGGGCTGACGCCGGCCACGGTGACGTCATGCTCGTCGGAAATATCGCCGACGATCTCCTCGAGGATATCCTCCAGGGTGACGATGCCCATCAGGGCGCCATATTCGTCGACCACAAGGGCGAAATGCTCGCGCCGGCTGCGGAAGGCTTCGAGCTGGGCCAGCAGATTGGTCTGGTCCGGAATGAACCAGGGTGACGCGGCAAGCGAGACGATGTCGAGACCCTCGAGCTTCCACTGATTGGCCTGGACTGCGCGCAACAATGCCTTGGCATGGAGAACGCCGATGATGTTGTCGGCCTCGCCGCGATAGAGCGGCAGGCGGGTGTGCGGGCTCTGCAGCACCTCGGCCACCAATTGTTCGATCGGCTGGTCGGCATCGATCAAGGTCATGTTGCGCCGGTGCACCATGATGTCCGACACCGGCACGTCCTCGAGATCGAGGATCGAGTGCAGCATCTGGCCGGCTTCGCGGATTTCCTCGTCGGCGCCGGCATGGAGCGCGATGGCGCCGCGCAGTTCCTCGAGGCGTTCCTCGGATCCCGGCTCGCTGATGACCTTGACGCCGAAGAGGCGCAACAGGCCGCTGCAAATGATCTGCGTCACATGGGTGATCGGCGAGGTCAGGCGCACCAACGCCAGGACGAGCGGGGCCAGCGTCAGCGCGGAGCGGTCGGCGTGGTTGATGGCGAACGTCTTCGGCAGCACTTCGCCCAGCACGAAGATGATGATGGTGGCCACGATGCCGGCGTAGACCGCGCCAGCGTCGCCCAAATACACGGCGAAGACTTGCGCCGAAAGAATGGCGATGAAGCTGTTCACGCAGGCATTGCCGAGCAGAATCGTGCCGATCACCTGCTCCATGCGGCCGCGCAGCCTGTTGACCACGATGGCACGCTTGAAGCCCTGGTTGGCCAGCGTCAGCATGCGGGCCTTCGACGCTGCGGTAAGCGCGGTTTCCGAACTGGAGAAGAAGGCGGAACCGAAGACCAGGAGCACCAGGACGCCGATGTTCAGCAGGATCCATTCCATCGTCACCATCCACTAGCGAAATGAAAGCCGCCGCGAAGCCGGGGATTCAAGCGGCGATTGCCGATTCCAGAACGGCGCTGACCTCGGCAAGATCGACATGCGCCGGGTGAAAGGTCTGGCCGATGCCGCGTGCCAGCACGAAGCCGATGCGCCCATCCTTCACCTTCTTGTCGCGGCCCATATGCTCGACCAGCCGCTCGGCCGACCAGAAGCGGCCCTGCACCCAGCCCGGCGCCGTCGGCAGGCCGATGCTCGCAAAATGCCGCTGCACGCGGGCGGCGTCTTCCGCCGGGCAAAGGCCCAGGGTGACCGAGAGGTCGAAAGCCATGACCATGCCGATGGCGACACCCTCACCATGCAGCAGTTCGTCCGTAAAGCCGCATTCGGCTTCGAGCGCGTGGCCGAAGGTGTGGCCGAGATTGAGGAGGGCGCGGGCGCCGCTTTCGCGTTCGTCGGCACCGACGATACGCGCCTTGGCGCGGCACGACACGGCAATGGCATGGCGCCGCGCCGCTTCATCGCCTTCGATCACGTCGACGCCATTGGCTTCCAGCCAGGCAAAGAAATCAGGCTCGTCGATGAGGCCGTATTTCACGACTTCGGCATAGCCCGCCAGCAATTCGCGCCGGCCCAGCGTGTCGAGGGTCGCGGTGTCGGCCAGCACCAGGCGCGGCTGATAGAAGGCGCCGACCAGATTCTTGCCATGGGGCGTGTTGATGCCGGTCTTGCCGCCGACCGAGGAATCGACCTGCGCCAGCAAGGTCGTCGGCACCTGGATGAAATCGATGCCGCGCAGCGTGATGGCGGCGACAAAGCCGGTAAGGTCGCCGATGACGCCGCCGCCTAATGCGATGAGCGTGGTGCCGCGCTCGACCTTCATGTCGAGCAGCAGGCCGGTCAGGCGCTCGACCTCGGCAAAACTCTTGGTCGCTTCGCCGGCCGGCATGATGATGCTGTCGACCTTGACGCCGGCCTGGGTCAGCGCATGCTCCAGCCCTTCGAGATGCAGCTTGGCGACGTTGGCATCAGTGACGATCACGACATGGCGTTTGGCCAGCAGCGGCACGATATGCTCGCCCGCCGCGGCGATGAGATTGCGGCCGATCAGGATGTCGTAGCTGCGCGCCCCCAGATCGACCCGTACGCGGTCCGGCTGCGACCGATCGGTGCCGCTTGCCCTGGCAGCCGTCATGACGCCGCTTCCTTGGTTTTGGCGAAATGGTCGTGCAGCGCTTCCATGACCTTGCCCAGCGTCACCTCCGGGGGACCATCCGCGCTGTCGACGATGATGTCGGCCTCGGCATAGAAGGGATGGCGCGTTTCGATGAGTTCGGCGAGCTTGGCGCGCGGATCGACATTCTGCAGCAGCGGCCGGTCGTTGCGGCGCGAGACGCGCTTCAGGAGCAGATCGAGATCGGCGCGGATCCAGATGGAGAGGGCGCGTTCCTTGACCAGGGCGCGGGTGGTCGGGTCGACAAAGGCGCCGCCGCCGGTCGCCAGCACATGGACGGGATTGCCGAGCAGCCGCTGGATGACCCGGCGCTCGCCGTCGCGGAACGCCTTCTCGCCATGCATCGCAAAAATGTCGGGGATCGAGCAGCCGGCGGCCGCCTCGATTTCGCGGTCGGCATCGACGAAGGGCAGGCCCAGATGGCTGGCCAGCCGCTTGCCGATGCAGCTCTTGCCGGCCCCCATGAGGCCTACCAGCACGATGGGCTTGGTCACTTGCGCCAGCACGCCTTGCCCGAACGCCTTGTCGAGGGCGAGATCGGCTGTTTCGCGCGAACCGGCGCGACCGCCTGCGGTGCCGCCATGCACGGCATTATCGTGGGATGTGTCGACCATTTGCCGTGGGTATCAGGCACTTAACCTTCCCGTCAAGCTCCGCCCGGCTGGGGCTGGAATGGGCCGACCCGTCACGCCGAGTTGATGCGCGGGAACCCTAATTGGCGGTTAGTATTTGAACTAGCATTCGAATCCGGCGCTATGGCATGGTGCAGTCGATCCCGACCACGATGCTGCCGGACCATTCGGAAACATTGTCCCGGGCCATGGTTAAGCGGTTGATTTTCCTGACATGAGCAAGCCACTCCTCAGCCTCATCGGCATCGTCGTCGTCATCCTCCTGGGCGGAATCGTCTTCCTCGGCACCTACAAGCTGCCGGCACCGTCACAACAGGTGGAGCTGCAGATCCCGAATGACCGGCTTTCGTTGCAATAAGCCAATGACCCGGACAGCCGGGCAAAGCGGCAAGGCCGCGCGTGCCCTGGCGATGGCCCTGGCGACCGCTGCGGCGCCGCTGGCCCTGATCAGCCCGCTTTCGCCGGCCTGGGCTCTATCCGGTGACCCGACGCCGCTTGGCGTGCCCCTTCCGGCCCCCGGGACGAACCAGCCGCCGGCTGGTGGCGGCATCGAGGCAGCCCCCTTGCCGCCAGCCCAGCCCGCCCCGCCGCCAGTGCAGACCTTGCCCGGCCAAGCCCCCGCGGCAACGCCCTTGCCGGCACCGGTCGCAACGCCTGCCGCTGCCCCGGCACCCAATGCCGCCGCCGGCGATCTCGGCGCGGATCTGTGGCAGAGTTCCGAAGTCTCGCGGTTGATGGGCCTCATACCGAAATTGCCCGCCCCGGTCAGCGTGCCGGCCCTCAGCGACCTGCAGCGGCGCCTGCTACTGACCAACGCCCCCAGCGCCGGGGCGGCTGGGCCGGTCGATCCCTTGATGCCGGTCCGGGCCGACAAGCTCCACCAGATGGGTTTCAACGACGCCGCCGTCGGTCTCACGCAAGGCACGCCGATGCCGGGACCAATGGATCCCCAGGAGGCGGTCGAAAAAGCGCTGCTGGCCAATGATACCAGCGGCGCCTGCCAGCAGGTCGACGGCATCATGGGCCGCACCCAGGCGCCGGACCTCTTCTTCCGCCGGGCCATCATCTTCTGCCAGATCATGCGCGATCAGAACGACCCGGCCTCGCTGGGTCTCGATCTGCTGCGCGAGCGCAACGATCCCGACCCGGCGACCAAGGATTTCATCGCCCTTGCGGCCCTCGCCAATGGCGAGACCAAGCGCGTGCCGAAGAATGTCGCCGTGCCGGATCCGCTCAACGTCGCGCTGATGAAAACGGTCGGCATGAAGGCGCCAGCCGCGATCGGCGCGGCGCCGGTGGTGCCGGTGGGTGTCGGCGGCGCCGTCATGATCGCGCGCGACGCCGGCCGGCCGCTGCCGGAACGTCTCGGTGCGGCGGAAACAGCCTTTCGCTATGGCCTGATCCCGGCGCAGGAGTTGGGCGATCTCTATCTGCAATTGCCGGCTGGCATCGCCGATCCGGCGACGGCCATCGGTATGGGCGACAGCGTCGAGTTGCGGGCGCAGCTTTATCAGGCCGCCTATCGCGGCGCGGTGCCGGCGCTGAAGGCGCGCATCATCGACGCGGCCCTCAAAAAGGCGCGCCAGCGTGGCGATTATGTGAACCAGGCCCAGCTCTATGCGCCGCTGGCGCGCGACATCGCGCCGTCGCGGGAACTCTCCTGGTTCGCGCCGGAATCTGCCCGCCTCATGTTTGTAACCGGTCAAGCCGACAAAGGCGGTTACTGGCTGAACACGGTCGCGGCGAATCTCGGTGTTTTCAGTCGGCCCGGCGAAAAGGAAGGCCTCGATCTCCTGGGGCGTGTCGCCGGTCTCCCCGGCAGCGGCGATCCGGTCGCGGCCTGGGCCACGGCCAGTGGCACGGCCAATCCGCGGGTCGAACTGCTCTACACGCTGCTGTCGGGTCTCAATCAGCCGGTGGCATCGACCATCGCCGGTTCCTTCCAGGCAGCCCCCATCATCGCCCCCGGTTCGGCAGCTGCTGAAGTCGTGGCGGCTGCCTCGGGCAAGCGGAAGGGCGAGACGATCCTGCTTTCCCTCATCGCGATCGGTGGCGACAAGGCGATTGCCGCTGATCCGGCGACCCTGGGCAGCGCGCTGCGCAGCATGATCGATCTGGGGTTGGAGGCGGATGCGCGCCGCATTGCCCGCGAAATCGCCGTCCTAGCCGGGCTGTGACTGCCGAGCCGGCCTTCGGCGCTTTCTTCGAAATGCTGGCGGCGGAGCGCAATGCAGCAGCCAACACCTTGGCGGCCTATCGCCGCGACCTGGAAGACGTTGCTGGATTCCTGACGGCACGCCGCGGGTCTCTGGCACAGGCCAGTGCCGACGATCTGCGCGCCTATCTCGGCCGCCTGGCCGACAATGATCTTTCGCCGCGCACGCAAGCGCGCCGCCTCTCCGCGCTGCGGCAGTTCTATCGCTTCCTGGTCGAGGATGGCCGGCGCCAGGACGATCCGACGGCAGCGCTGGATGCACCGAAACTCGGCCGGCCATTGCCCAAACTGCTGTCGGAAGAAGAGATGTCGGCGCTCATCGAGGTGTGCCGCGGCCTTGATGGCGCGGAAGGTGCGCGTCTGCTCGCCATGATCGAACTGCTCTATGCCACGGGGCTGCGCGTCAGCGAATTGGTGCGCATGCCGGTCGCCGTGATGCTGCGCGACCAGCCATTCCTGACGGTGAAGGGCAAGGGCGGCAAGGAACGCCTGGTGCCGCTCAACCCGCCGGCCAAGGCAGCCCTCGCGGCCTATCTCGAACACCGGCCACGCTTCCTGCGAGAGGGCCAAGCCTCGTCCTTCTTGTTTCCATCGCGGGGCAAGGAGGGGCACCTGACGCGCCAGCGTTTCGGGCAGATGCTGAAGGAGATCGGCCTCAAGGCGGGAATCGATCCGGCGCGGATTTCGCCCCATGTGCTGCGCCACGCTTTTGCGACACATCTCCTCGACCACGGTGCCGATCTGCGCAGCCTGCAGAAGATGCTGGGGCATGCCGACATCGCGACCACGCAGATCTACACCCATGTTCAGCAGGAACGGCTGAAATCCTTGGTGGAAGCGCACCATCCCCTGGCCAAGGCGGGCAAATCCACATCGCGAAAGCGTTAAACAGTCCCGGACAAGTAAATTGGCCAAACCATGCCGCTCCGGGCACAGGCATTGTGCAGCGCAAAGGCGAGGATTGACAGCAGCCCGGACCCCGGGCCAATAACAGTCGCAACCATCTGGGCAGGAAGTGAAAGATGAGCTTCAAGATCGTCGACCAGGCACCCGCGCGCCTCAACCGCAGCGAACTCGCCGTTCCCGGCTCGCAGCCGCAGCTCTTTGAAAAGGCGGCGAAATCCGCTGCCGACGTGATCTTCCTCGACCTCGAGGACGCGGTGGCGCCCGACGACAAGGCCCAGGCCCGCAAGAACATCATCCAGGCCCTCCACGACATCGATTGGGGCACCAAGCAGTTGTCGGTGCGTATCAACGGCCTCGATACCCATTACATGTACCGGGACGTCATCGACGTGATCGAGCAGGGCGGCGAGCGCCTCGACCTCATCATGATCCCCAAGGTCGGCACACCCGAAGACGTCTATGCTGTCGACATGCTGGTGACGCAATGCGAAGCAGCTATCGGGCGCAAGAAGCGCATCGGCTTCGAGATGATCATCGAAACGGCGCTGGGCATGCAGAACGTGCACGCGATCTCGGCCGCCTCGAAGCGCAATGAAAGCCTGCATTTTGGTGTGGCCGATTACGCCGCCTCGACCAAGGCCAAGACCACCAATATCGGCGGCGCCAACCCGGCCTATTCGATCCTCACCGACAAGGATGCGGCTGGGAACCGCGACGTGCATTGGGGCGACATGTGGCACTATGCCGTTGCCCGCATGGTGGTGGCGGCCCGCGCCAATGGTCTGCGTCCGGTTGACGGACCGTTCGGCGATTTCGGCGATGCCGACGGCTACAAGGCTGCCGGCGCCCGCGCCAACGTGCTGGGCTGCGAAGGAAAATGGGCGATCCACCCGTCTCAGGTGGCCCTTGCCAACGAGCTTTTCAGCCCGGCCGAGGCCGAGGTGAAGAAGGCCGAACGCATCATGGAAGCGATGGCTCAGGCCCAGAAAGAGGGCAAGGGCGCCGTGTCGCTGGATGGCCGCCTGATCGATTTGGCTTCAATCCGCCAAGCCGAGGTGCTACTTGCCAAGGCGCGACAGATTTCCGGCGCCAAGTAACGCGACCGGCCCAAGGAGAGTTTTGCGAGAATGGCGACCTACCTCGAATTCGAGAAGCCGATTGCTGAACTGGACGGCAAGATTGCCGAACTGAAGCATGTGGCCACCGGCGGTGACATCAACATCGCCGAAGAAGTCGCCAAGCTGCAGGGCAAGACCGAAAAGCTCCTGCGCCAGACCTACGCAAAGCTGACGCCTTGGCAGAAGACGCTGGTCGCGCGCCATCCGGAACGGCCCCATTTCCGCGACTATGTCGCGGCGCTGGTGACCGATTTCGTGCCCTTGGCGGGCGACCGTGCCTTTGCCGATGATCGTGCCATCCAAGGCGGCCTCGGTCGCTTCCGTGGCCGCCCGGTGGTGATCATGGGTCACGAGAAGGGCAACGATACGCAAAGCCGTGTCCGCCACAATTTCGGCATGGCCAAGCCCGAAGGCTATCGCAAGGCCATTCGCCTGATGGAACTGGCCGAACGTTTCGGCCTGCCGGTGGTGACGCTGGTCGATACGCCGGGTGCCTATCCAGGGGTCGAAGCGGAAGCGCGCGGCCAGGCGGAGGCGATCGCGCGCTCGATCGAAACCTGCCTCAAGATCAAGGTGCCGCTGGTCTCGGCCATCATCGGCGAAGGCGGTTCCGGCGGTGCCATCGCACTGGCTGCCGCCAACCACATCGTCATGCTGGAACATTCGGTCTATTCGGTCATCTCGCCGGAAGGCTGCGCCTCCATCCTGTGGCGCAGCGCCGAGCAGGCGAAGGATGCGGCCGAAGCCCTGAAGCTCACCGCCGAGGATCTGAAGCAGCTCGGCGTCATTGACGAGATCGTGGCCGAACCCCTGGGCGGCGCGCATCGGGCGCGCGGTGAAACGGCGGCGCGGCTTGGTGATACGCTGGAGGCCGCTTTGGCCAGGTTCGACAACCAGCCGGGCGAGGATGTCCGCGCCGAACGGCGCCAGAAGTTCCTCGATATGGGCCGGCAGGGCCTGAATGCTTAAGTCCCCGATGCGTCTCGCGGCCCTCATTCTCGCTGGTGTCATCGCCGGTGCTGGTATCGCCGCCGCGCAGGACGACGACATGTTCATGCCGGGCGTCATCGGCGCCGAACAGGGCATGTCGGCGATCGATTTCGATTCCGCCCGCATGAGCTTCTTCAACCAGGCGGATGCCAATGGTGATCTGGCCTTGTCCCCGGACGAGATGCGCCAGGCGATGGCCCATGGCGGCTCGCCGCTGTTCGAGGGCAGCGACATCGACGGCAATGGCGGCATCAGCCTTGATGAATATATGGAAAGCGGCAACGAGCTGTTTTCCGGCCTCGACGCCGATGGCGACGGAGTCTTGAGCTCCGGCGAAATGTAACGCCCAAGCTCCAACCCGGCCGCTCGCGCAGGGTTCCCCACCGACCGCCGTGTAACGTTATGAAGAGGCTGCGAGGCAGCCTTCCATGACGGAGTCTCGGTAATGAAAAATTCCAATCGTCTCATGCTGTTGGGCGGCGTTGTCGGCCTGATGCTGAGCGCTGCCGTCCCGGCTTTGGCGGATTTTGGCCCCTGGACCGATGCGGACACCAACAAGGACGGGACGATCGACCGGGCCGAATTCGACACCCAGCGCGCCAGCCATTTCAAGACGGCGGACGCCAATGCGGACGGCTTTGTGACCGCTGAGGAAATGCAGGCCTTTTTCGAGGCCCAACGCGCCAAGATGGGTATGCAGAATGGTGACATGGGCGCCAAGTTCCTGCAGCGCTTCGATGCCGACAAGGACGGCAAGCTCACCGCGACCGAATGGCCGACCAAGGGTCGCATGACCTTTGCCGATGTCGACGCCAATGCCGATGGCGCCGTGACGGCCGACGAACTTGCCAAGATGCGCAAGCCTCATGATGGCAAGGGCGGGCCGGACGACAAGAATCATCTGGCGCGCTTCGACACTGACAAGGACGGCAAGATTTCGGCCGCCGAATGGACTGCCCAGGGCGACAAGATCTTCGCGCGCCTTGACGACAACAAGGACGGCAAGATCGCCAAGGATGAGATGCCCAAGCGTCACAAGCGCGGCGCCGAAGACTGCCCGGCAACCGCGCAGCCCTGAACGCAAGCAAGGCCCTTCGTAAGAGATGGCTCAGCGTAAGAGACTGGCAAGATGGGCAATGGCATGGCCATAATCGCAGCTCACAGCGCCCCTGGTCCGCGGACCAGGGGCGAAGCAGCCGGAGTTGTCTTGATAAAGCCAGCGCAGGATCGGCAGGTAGCGAACGATACCGGCGCACTGGCTGGCGACGACGACGATCGCTTACTGAGCGGCATTGCCGCCGGCGACAGAACCGCCTTCCAGCGCTTGCGCGAGCGGCATCTCAACCGCGTCTTCTCGCTGGCCCTGCGCGTCACCGGTTCGCGGGCCGATGCCGAGGACGCGGTGCAGGAAGCTTTCACCCGGGCCTGGCGGAAGGCCGCAAGCTGGCAGCCGGGCGAGGCGAAATTCTCCACCTGGCTCTACCGGGTGACGATGAATCTGTGCATCGACGCCCGCAGGAAGCCGCGCGCCGAGCAGCTCGATCCGGATCTGCCGTTGCGCGATCCGAGCCCGGGCGCCGAGGCGGTGTTGCTGGCGGCGGAGCAGGAGGCACGTGTGCGCGCCGCCATGGCCGAGCTGCCGGAGCGGCAACGCGAAGCCATGGCACTTTGCTACACATTGGGTCTCAGCAATGCCGACGCAGCGGAGACCATGGAGATTTCGGTGAAGGCCTATGAATCACTGCTGGTGCGCGCCAAGCGGGATATCCGCACCAGATTGGAAGGAACGGATCGATGACCAGACGCATGCAAGATGACGCGTTCGAAGCCCTGCTGGGGAACGCTCTCAGGATCGAAGCGGCGCCGCCTGCCTTGGCGCAGCGCCTTGATGCCGGCGGCGCGCGGTCGGGCTTCTGGCTGATGACGCTGCTGTCGCCGGCGCGCATGGCCGCCAGTGCGGCGATCCTGTCGCTGGCGATGGGCTTTGCCCTCGGCTGGGGCAATGCGCCGGTCAGCGATGAACTGGAACTGGATGTGGTGGCCTCGCTCTATGCCGCCAATGATGTGGGGGAATTCTGATGACTTTCTCTGGCGCCAAGGCGAAATGGCTGCTGGCCGGTGCGATCGTCTCGCTCTGTCTCAACCTGTTCCTGCTCGCCGGCATGGTGGCCGGCCGCATGCACGGGCCCTGGGGCGGACCTGAGGGCAAGGGCGGCATGGTGATGGCGACGGTCCCGCCGGAACTGCGCTCGGTCATCGGCGAAAAGCTCAAGGCGCGCGGCCCCGAATTCAAGCAGGAACGCGACAACATGCGCGCCTTGCGACTCAATGTGGCGGACGCCCTGGCGGCCGAGCCCTTTGATCCGGCAGCCCTCGATGCCGCGCTGGCGACCCTTGAGCAATCGGCCGGCAAGCTGCTGCATCACGCCCAGGAAGGCTTGGCGCAGATCGCGGCCGAATTGACGCCGGAACAGCGCAAGCAATGGGCCGAAGGCTGGCGCAAGATGGGTCCGCGCCGCTGAGCGCCGGATCTGGGCGCCGGGTTTGGGCGCCGGATTGCCCTATTCGGCGGCCTGGTGCTGCGACGCCACGTCGGCATGGTGATGCGGTGCCTCGAACTTGGCCAGCAACGCCGCCCGCTGGCTGCCGACCCGCGCCATCGCCGCTTCCTTGACATGGCCGAAGCCCCGGATCTGCTCCGGTAGGGCGGCAAGGGCCACCGCGGTCGCATGATTGGCGGCATTGAGCTTGCCCAGCAACGCCCCGATCAGCTCTTCGTAATCGACGATCATCTGCCGCTCGGCACGCCGCTCCTCGCTGAGCCCGAAAATGTCGAAGGCGGTCCCGCGCAGGCTCTTGAATTTGGCGAGCAAGCCGAAGGCCCACATCATCCGTGGCCCGAATTCCTGCTTTTTGAGATGACCCGTTACCGCATCGCGCTTGGCCATCAAGGGCGGCGCCAGGTGGAAGTGCAGCTCGTAATCGCCGTCGAAGCGGTCGCGGATCTCCGACAGGAAGCGGCCGTCGGTATAGAGCCGCGCTACCTCGTATTCGTCTTTGTAGGCAAGGAGCTTGGCATAGCTCCAGGCGACGGCCTTCGCCAGGGCATCGCTGCCCGGCATCACGGCCTGTTCCGCGGCAGCGACCCGGTCGACCAGCGCCTGGTAACGCGTGGCCAGGGCGGCATCCTGGTATTCGGTGAGGTGCCGGCGGCGATGGGCGACGATGTCGGCCAGCGTTTCGGGAACGATTTCTTCCGCCTGTGCCGGTGCAGCCGCGCGTTCCACGGCTTTGAGATCGAGTGCCGCCTGCCGGCCCCAGGCAAATGACTGCCGGTTGCTCTCGACCGCGACGGCGTTGAGCTTGATCGCCTGGTCGATGGCCGCGGCACTCACCGGAATGAGGCCGCGCTGGTAGGCATAGCCCAGCATGAAAAGATTGGTGGCGATGGAATCGCCCATCAGCGCGGTGGCGATGCGGGTGGCGTCGATGAACTCAATGGCGCCGGCGCCGGCGGCCTTGGTCAGAATCTGCTTCAGATCGCCGGCCGGGAAACTCCAATCCGCATCGCGGGTGAAATCGCCGGTCGCAATCTCATGCGTGTTGATCAGGGCCTTGCTGCGGCCGATATCGAGCTTGGCCAGCGCATCGAAAGAGCCGGAGACGACGATGTCGCACCCCAGCAGCAAATCGGCATTGCCGGCGGCAATGCGTGTCGCAAAGATGTCGCCGGGCTTCTCCGAGAGGCGCACATGGCTGAAGACCGCGCCGCCCTTCTGCGCCAGCCCCGCCATGTCCATCACCGAACAGCCCTTGCCTTCGAGATGCGCTGCCATGCCAAGGAGGGCACCGATGGTGACGATGCCGGTGCCACCCACACCTGTCACCACGATGTTATAGGTGCGCTCGAGACTGGGCAGCGTGGGCTCGGGGAAGTCCGCGGCGTCCAGTTTCTTCGGGTGCGGCTTGCGCAAGGCGCCGCCATGGATCGTCACGAAGCTGGGGCAGAATCCCTCGACGCAGGAGAAATCCTTGTTGCAGCTTGACTGATCGATCTGCCGCTTGCGTCCCAAAGCGGTCTCGGCCGGGGCGATGGCGACGCAATTGGAGACCTTGCCGCAATCGCCGCAGCCCTCGCAGACACGTTCGTTGATGAAGGCGCGCTTGGGCGGGTCGACCATCAGCTTGCGCTTGCGCCGGCGGCGCTTTTCAGCAGCACAGGTCTGGTCGAAGATGAGCACGGTGACGCCGGGGATAACGCGGAGGTCGCGCTGCACGGCATCGAGCCGGTCGCGATGATCGATGCTGGTGCCGCCGGGGAACTGGCTGTCCGATCCGTATTTCTCCGGCTCGTCGCTCAAGATCGCAACGCGGCCCACACCTTCGGCGGCGACCTGCTGCGCCACCATGGCGACGGAGAGCGGCCCGTCCATCGGCTGGCCGCCGGTCATGGCGACGGCGTCGTTGAACAGGATCTTGAAGGTGATGTTCACCTTGGCCGCCACCGCCGCGCGGATGGCGAGGAGACCCGAATGGTAATAGGTGCCGTCGCCCATGTTCTGGAACACATGCTCGGTCTTCGAGAACGGCGCGCGGCCGATCCAGGTGCCGCCTTCGCCGCCCATATGGGTGAAGGTCGAGGTGTTGCGGTCCATCCATTGCGACATGAAGTGGCAGCCGATGCCGGCCAGCGCCACGCTGCCCTCGGGCACCTTGGTCGAGCTGTTATGCGGGCAGCCGGCGCAAAAGTAAGCGATGCGCTTGATCGGCGGGTTGAAGCCCTTCAGTGCCGCTTCCTTGGCGTCGAGGAACTTCAGCCGCTCATTGATGCGCTGGCTGGTGAGGTAGCGCTCGATCCTTTTCGCGATGACGCGGGCGATGCGGGCCGGCGTGAGCTCGTCGGCGGAAGGGAGAATCCAATCGCCGCTCTCGTCGAACTTGCCGATGACGCGCGGGCGGACATTCTCGCTCCAGTTATAGAGCTGTTCCTTGAGCTGGTTCTCGATGAGGGCGCGCTTTTCCTCCACCACCAGGATTTCCTCGAGCCCTTCGGCGAACTGGCGGATGCCGTTCCGCTCCAGGGGCCAGGTCATGCCGACCTTGTAGAGGGAGAGGCCGATCTCACGCGCATAATCCTCGTCGATGCCGAGGTCTTCAAGCGCCTGGCGGACGTCGAGATAGGATTTGCCGCAGGTGACGATGCCGAAGCGGCGCTTGGGCCCATCGATCACCGCCTGGTTGAGATTGTTGGCGCGGGCATAGGCAAGGGCGGCGTAGAGCTTGTATTTGTGGAGACGCATCTCCTGCTCGAGCGCCTGGGCGGTGGCAAAGGGCGAGGCGGGGAGGCGGATGTTGAGGCCACCCTCCGGCATGTCGAAATCGGTGGGAATGTTGACGTGGAAACGCTCCGGGTCGAGCGAGACGGAGCCGGAGCTTTCGGCCGTGTCCGCCACCACCTTCATCGCCACCCAGCAGCCGGAATAGCGCGACATGGCCCAGCCATGCAGGCCGTAATCGAGAATCTCCTGGACACCGGATGGGTTGAGGACCGGAATCCCCGCATCCATGAACGCATATTCGCTCTGATGCGCCGTGGTCGATGATTTGCAGGTGTGGTCGTCGCCGGCCAGCAGCAGCACGCCGCCATGTTTGGCGGAGCCGGCCAGATTGCCATGGCGCAGCACGTCGCCGCTCCGGTCGACGCCGGGGCCTTTGGCGTACCACATGGCGAAAACGCCATCATATTTGCTGTCGCCGAACAGGTCGCTCTGCTGGCTGCCCCAGATGGCGGTGGCCGCCAGGTCCTCGTTGACGCCCGGCTGGAACTGGATGTGGTGACGGTCGAGGAAGCTCTTGGCCTGGGTGAGGGCAAGGTCGATGCCACCCAGGGGCGAGCCGCGATAGCCGGTGACATAGCAGGCGGTGTTGAGGTTGGCGCGCTCGTCGCGGCGGCGCTGCATCATGGGCAGCCGCACCAGGGCCTGGAGGCCGGTGAGATAGACACGGCCCGTGTCGATTTCGTATTTGTCGTCGAGCGAGACGGTGGCAAGTTTCGTCAAGGAAGCGGCCTCCACAGGCAAAAGATGGGGCTTCGCACGGCCCGTTTCCAGCGACGATCTTCCGATTCCGCCAGCTTGTCCAGGGGCTTGGATGTAT
Source organism: Dongia sp. (assembly GCF_041906375.1). GTDB lineage: Bacteria > Pseudomonadota > Alphaproteobacteria > Dongiales > Dongiaceae > Dongia. The sequence goes on from NZ_JAYRJJ010000003.1 coordinate 223,719, forward strand.
GCTGAATAACTAGTTCGATTTGGTCGCAACTTCCCCGGCGTGATAGCGTGAAATTGCGTGCCGGCCGGCGAAACGGCACGACTATTGTTGCTGCAATGCAGTGGGCATCAAGGGCGGAATCAGGGATGGCGGATCAACCGAGCAGAAGTTCCGGGCGCTATGATGCGCTGGGTCCGCATTTCGCCGCCCGGCAACGCCTACTGGCCGGCGCCGTCGCCGCCTGCGTTGCCTATGGCGGCCTGTGGTCCGTCGGCATCGCCGGCCCGCTGCTGGTGGCGCTGGCCTGGGATTTCGGCGCCGTCGTCTATCTGCTGCTCACCTGGGTGATGATGCTGCGCTCGACCGCCGACCATATCGCGCGCCGCGCCCGTCTGTTCGACATCAGCCTCGGCGAGATCGTCATTCTCACCGGACTTGCCGCCGCCTTCAGCCTTTATGCCGCCGCCGGTGTGCTGGGCGCTGCCAAGGAACAAGCGGATGGCAGCAAGGCACTCTTCCTCGCGGTCGGGGTGGGCACCATCGTCCTTTCCTGGTTTTTCGTGCACACCCTGTTCGCCGTCCACTACGCCCATGAATTCCACGACGAAGACCGCGAGGCGGTTGGAAAGCCACGCGGTGGCCTGGATTTCCCCGGTGAAAGGCAACCCGACTATTGGGACTTCGTCTATTTCGCGGCCGTCATCGCCATGACCTGCCAGGTCTCGGATGTCAGCGTCGACAGCCGCGCCATGCGCCATCTGGTGACGGCCCATGGCATCATCAGCTTCTTTCTCAACACGGTGATCGTGGCCCTGGCCGTCGGGATCGCCGCCAGCCTGATCTAAAGGGACCATCTTTCATGCAAGCGCGCGACCATTTCCTCACTACCTCGCTGGACGATCTGCTGGCCCGGGGCGAAAGCGGCGACGGCTTTCCGGAAGCCGCTGGGTTGCTGCGGCGTGTCGCGGGCGAGGTGCCGGCCTATGGCCAGATACTCAAGGAGAAGGCGATCGACCCGGCCGCGATCCGCAGCCCGGCCGATTTTGCGAACCTGCCGCTGCTCGACAAGGCGAATTATGTCCGCCGCTTCAGCCAGGACGAGGTGGTCTTCGGCGGCGATCGCGGCCGCTGCGATTTTTATGCCGTCTCCTCCGGTTCGACCGGCGAGCCCACTTTCTGGCCGCGCGCGGCGGCCGACGAATATCCGGTCGCTGTCCGTTTCGAGCAGGTCCTCCATGACATGTTCCGGGCGCATGAAAAACGCACGCTCGCCATCGTCTGCTTTGCCATGGGAACCTGGGTCGGCGGCATGTTCACCACCTTCTGCCTGCGCGCCGTGGCCGAGAAGGGCTACTGCGTGATGATCGCGACACCCGGCAACAAGCCGGACGAGATCCTGCGCATCGTCGAAAAGCTCGGCCCGGATTTCGACCAGACAATCCTCCTCGGCTATCCGCCCTTCCTGAAGGAAGTGATCGATGCGGGCCGCGCCAAGGGGCTGGATTGGGGCCGCTTCCATCCGCGCCTCGTGCTGGCCGGCGAGGTCTTCAGCGAGACCTGGCGCGAATTGATGGCCGAGCGCGCGGGCGTCGAGGACATCATCCATTTCGCGGCTTCCCTCTACGGCACGGCCGATGCCGGCGTGCTGGCACAGGAAACGCCGCTCTCCGTCGCCATCCGCCGGTTCCTCGCCAAGCGGCCGGACCTCGCGCAGGCGATCTTCGGCGATACACGCCTGCCCACCCTTTGCCAATACGATCCGGCGGGTCGCTATTTCGAAGTGGTGGACGGGACCCTGGCTTTCAGCGGCGACAATGGCGTGCCGCTCATCCGCTATCACATCGCCGACCGCGGCGGCATCATGACCTATGCCGATATGATGGCGCGCCTCGCAGCAGCCGGCTTCGACGCGAGCTTCGTGCTCAAGCATCGCCGCCAGCCTTTCGTCTGGGTGTTCGGCCGGGCCAATTTCACCATCTCCTATTTCGGCGCCAACATCTTCCCCGAAACGGTGAGCCTCGCCCTCGAACAACCCACGGTGCGCGGCTTCGTCACCGGCAAATTCGTGATGGAGGTGAAGGAAGGCCTCAGTGACAAGCCGGCCTTCGCCCTTGCCGTCGAACTGGCCCAAGGTGTCGCGGCAGCGGATGCCATCTCGGAAGTTATCGCCGAGACCGTGCTCGGCACCCTGCGCGAACTCAACAGCGAATTCGCCAACTACGTGCCCTCTGATCTGCAGCGCCCGCTGATCACACTCTATCCGCAAGGCCACCCGGACTACTTCCCAGTCGGCGTCAAACATCGCTACAGCAGATGAAGACAGGCGATACCCGACGTAGCATCGTCGCGAAGAATCTGCCGTTGCGTTTGGTGCCGCGACGCACGCGGGTCATGATATGGCTCGTCTTCGTCTTGGCTTGGTGCGGGATGACCTTCAGCTCCCTCGTGCCCGCGCTATATGCAATGTATCGGCCTCATTTGCCTTGGGAGCGTGTGCATTCAGGTGGTGGCGACTTTTTTTCGGCAATCTTTTTGACGGTCGGAGCTGTTCTGTTGGTGCGTGCGGTGATGGCGGCGCTGCCGAACAGCCCGTACCGATATCTGGAAATCGATGAGGAAGGCCTCACGCGTCGAGACTTTAGCAAGCTTCAGTATGTTGCCTGGAAGGATATCGAGTGGATATCCGTCGTCGAACGGTGGCAAAGTCGTGGCAAAGGCCGGTCGCGACATTGGTGGGTCCTTGCCGAGAATTCAGCAAACGCCTTTGAGCATGATGCCGACCGTCGCATCCAGGCTGCGTCCCTGGCGTATGATGCAAATGAGTTCAAACCGCTCATCGGTGGTGGTGGAGAGACGGCCGAACAACTCGTCAGTCTCTTGCGCGAAGGATTGGCGAAGGTGAAGAGGGGCGAGCCAATCATTGCCTTGCCCGTGCCGCCTCTCTTGCAGAGTTTAGCCGTTGAGATGCAGATGGAATTGCCGGCAAGTGAGGGTCGGAGGAACGACGGCAGTACGAGCGCTATCGAACGCTGAACGAGGAAGCCGAGTGTCGCAATCGCAAGAAATGAAACTGCCATTTAGGGTCGTTCCACATCGGGGCCAAATTCGCCTTGGCGCCTTCTTGATGGGCACGCTGATTGCTGTCATCGACCTGCTATTTGTTCGGGCAGCGCTGCAGGGCGCGTTTTCTTTATCGTCGCTCTCAGCCATGGCGGTGCTGCTGTTCGTCGCCAATGCCTGGTATGGGGCCGTTTTTGTTTCCTGCCTGCAGCGCGGTAGTCCCTTGGACCATATCGAAATCGACCAAGAGGGGATCAGGCGGCGGTATATGTTGCGGTCCAGAAAAGTTCGCTGGGATGAGATCGGGCAGTTTGCTGTCTTGGAGCACATACCTTTCTTTGATCGCGCCAGAAGACGTTCATGGTTTTTGCTTGTCGAGCCACTAAAAATATCCCGGGTCGATAGCGATAGGATCCGCCGAGCGCTGTTTGCTGTCGATGCTGCCGAGTTTGGCCCGATGAGTGCGACCGGACAGGAAACCGGAGCGTTGCTGGCAGATTGGCTGAACGAGTTGCTGACGCAATCGCGCCGGGCGCCGCTGCCCGATCAAGTTTCTGTGCCACGGGAACTCTTGATGTCTGTATCTGAATACGCGTCCGGACTGGGTGAGAAGCCGCCTCTCGGCAAGGCACGACGCAGCACGGTTGAACGATGAATTCGACGGTAAGAGCATAAATGCAGTCAGGCGTGTCTGCGGTCATGGGGGCGGATGATGAAGGAGGGGGCATTGGAGAACGGGGATTTGCGCAGGATCGATCTGCCGATACGTCTGGCGCCCAGCCGGCAGGCGGCGCTTTTCGGGGCTCTTTTCATGGTGGTCTGGCTGGGGATGCTGGTCTTCATCTCCTCGAAGACGGTACCGGACGCCATCCAGGACATGAGGAACTTCAAGGACAACCCCTCGATCATTCTCTTTATCATCGTGCCGCTTTTCATGTTCTGCGCTGGCGTGCCGATGTTCGTGTTTTTCGCGGCGCGCTTCCTGCCTGGCAGTCCCTTCGACCATCTCTCGATCCGGGAGGATGGCGTCGTCCGACGCCTCACCTGGAAAGTGAAGGAGGCGAAATGGCCGGATATTCACCAATTCGATTGCATCCAGCGGACCCGCAAGACCAAGAACGGATCGCAGGTCTATTGGCTGGTCATGGCGGAACGCGCAGGCGCCACTGCGCGCGATCCTGATCAACGCGCCAAGGAGGCCTTGCTCTCCTTCGTCAGCGGCACTTTCGCGCCGGCCTTCAACAACAAGGCGGAATTCGCGCGCTTCCTCACTGACTGGCTTAACGGCCTGTTGGGCAACGTGCGGTCGGGCCGGCTGCACAATCCCATTTCCATGCCCGCCGCACTTGCCGACGCACTCCGCTACACCCCCGAGGCGGGGTCCGGCCACCGGCACGCGCCAAACGAGATCGGCCTGCGGCCAGTGAAGGATCCGGCGAGTAAGTCTTCCGCGCGCAAGAGCGTCATCGAACGCTGAGGGTGTTTCCGCAGCACCCCCACCCCCACCCCAACCCCTCCCCCTGAAGGGAGAGGGGCTTTGGACCGCGCTTGAACGATCAACCTCGCTCCAGGAACCCTCTCCCTTCAGGGGGAGGGCAGGGTGGGGGTGTAAGCGAAGGTTCGCACCTAGGACGCGTAGTTCCCTTTTTGTTCTTGACAATTGGCTAGGAATTTGATACTAGTATGCTGGTGCACACAGTCCCTCCGGTGCCCATCCGGAATCGCTCGGTTGTCTTCGGCGCAAGCCCCGGTCGGGGCGCAGGCCGACCATATCGCTCCCCTTCCACCGGGGGCAGCCTGGGCCGGTGGCTGCAACCGGCCTCCCGGATCGGCTGGATGAGCGATCCCCCGCGAGTCCCGGGTCACAGGACGCTCCCCTCGGGCCGCAGATGGATATGCCGGCCCCCGCTGGACCCGACGCGGTGACCGGGTTCCCCTCCTGGGACGGCAGGCAGCCGCCCACGTCGCGGCCGAGACGAAACGGCCGCTTGCTGCCCGAGCGATTCCCGATGGGGATGGGAGCGGTGAGGTTGGTGAGAGTTTTCAAATCGGCCCCCACTCAACCCTCCCCCTGAAGGGAGAGGGCTTTTGGGCCTGAGCTCGCGCGAGCGTTGCAGCAAACTCGGTGAGATTCCCTCTCCCTTCAGGGGGAGGGTTAGGGTGGGGGTGCGCTTCAGGTGACGGATGCGGGCCAGAACGGCGCTCTACCCCCGCTCATACATCTTTGCAATCGATCCGCCCCACTTTTCGCGGATCTTGTGGCGTTTGATCTTGAGGCTCGGCGTCAGCATGCCGTTGTCGATGGTGAAGCCTTCCGGCAGCAGCGTATAGCGGCGGATCTTCTCGATCGGCGACAGGCTGCCGTTGACGCGGTCGATGACGGAACCGACGGCCTTGTGGAAGTCGGAATTGTCGGCCAGGGCTGCCAAATCCGCGCTGCCGTTTTTCGCCGCCCAATCCCTCGCAAATTCCTCGTCGGGCACGATGAGGGCAACGAGGTGCGGGTGCTTGTCGCCATGGACCATGGCTTGGGCGATTTCCGGCTGCAGGACCAGGAAGCCCTCGACCCGGGCCGGCGAGACATTATCGCCGCCCGACAGCACGATGATATCCTTCTTGCGGTCGGTGATCTTGAGATAGCCGTCGGCGTCGAACTCGCCGATATCGCCGGTGTGCAGCCAGCCATCGACCACGGCCTTGGCGCTCGATTCCGGATCGCGCCAATAGCCGTTCATGACCGCTTCGCCCTTCACCAGGATCTCGCCATCCTCGGCAATGCGCGCGGTGAGGCCGTCGAAGATCGGGCCCACCGTATCGATCTTGATCTTGCTCGGCATGTTGGCGCTGATGACCGGCGATGCTTCGGTCTGCCCATAGCCCTGCAGCAGGCGGACACCCAGCGCCAGGAAGAAGATGCCGATCTCGTAATTGAGCGCGGCGCCGCCCGAGACGAAGGCCTTGAGCTGCCCGCCGAAACGCTGCTGCACCTTCTTGCGCACCAGGGCGTCGCACAGTTTGTTGAGCAAAGTTTCAACGAAGGTGAGGGAGCCCGGCTGCTCATAAGCCTTCCGCCCCAGGCGATAGGCGAGCCAGAAGAGTTGCTGCCGCAACTTGGGCGCCTTGGCGAGGCCGCGCAGGATCTTCGTATGCACGGCTTCATAGAGCCGGGGTACGGCGGTCATGATGGTCGGCCGTACTTCGGCCATGTTGTCGACCAGCCGCTCGATGCTTTCGGCATACCAGATCTCGGCGCCGATCGAGATGGGTAGGAACTGGCCCGCCGTATGCTCGTAGGAATGGGAGAGCGGCAGGAAGGAAAGGAAGCGATCGTCGCCGAGCCCCACGTCGAGCAGCAGCTTATAGGCGCCCTTGATGTTGCAGAGGATGGAGCCATGGCTCAGCATCACGCCCTTCGGTGTGCCGCCGGTGCCGGAGGTGTAGATGATGCAGCAGGTATCGCCACGCGTCTGCAGGCCGAGGCGCCGGTCGATCTCGGCATCCTTGCTTTCCGTCCCCGTCGCCTCGTGCCAGTCGAACTGGCGGAACGGCATCTGCAGGGGCTTGTCGGGATGATCCATGGCGATGACGAATTTCAGCTCCGGCGCCTGGAAGGCTGCCGGCAGCAGGCGGGCGGCAATGGTGCCGCCGGAATAGATGACGCCTTTCGCCCCGCTATGGGTGAGGATATGGCGATGGTCCTCGCTGGTATTGGTTGAGAAGGCCGGCACGGTTATGGCGCCGGCCGTCATGATGGCAAGATCGGCGATCAGCCATTCCGGCCTGTTTTCGGCGACCAGGGCCACGCGGTCGCCGGGTTCCACACCCTGGGCGATCAAGCCGCTGGCCAGCGCCCGCACCTCGGCCGCCGTCGCCGCCCAGCTTGCCGGCTGCCAGCTTCCATCGGCGCGCCGATAGGTGAGCGGCTTGTCGCCGAGCTTGGCCGCCTGGTCGAAAAACAGGCGCGGCAGGCTGGCGATCCGGTCGTAATCCATGCTTTTGGCCGCTCCCCCGACAATAACCCGATGGGCGCTTGGCGCACCCGTCTGAATCCCCATATAAGGTGGCCATGACGCAATCAAGCCCATGAGCGTGACAAATATGACTGCTGCACCTGCGAAGCCTGTTGAAAAACCTGATCTCGGCCCCTTGCCCAACTGGAATCTGGCCGATCTCTACGCTGCGACCAATGACCCCGCGATCGAGCGCGATCTCCAGTCGCTCTCCGCCCAATCGGGCGAGTTCAAGCGCAGATATGAGGGGAAGCTTGCCGGCCTCTCGGGTGCCGAACTGCTGGCCGCGTTGCTCGCCTATGAAAAGATGCAGGATCTGGCCGGTCGCGTCGGCTCCTATGCCCAGCTTGCCTATGCGGGCAACATGGCCGACCCCGAGCTGGCGCGCTTCCAGCAGAACATCTCGGAACGACTCAACCTCATCTCGGTCGAGACGCTGTTCTTCACCCTCGAGATCAACAAGATCGAGGATGCGGTTCTGGCCAAGCAGCTGACGCATCGGCCGCTGCAGCGCTATCAGTCCTGGCTGGATGCCGTGCGCGCCTTCCGCCCGCATCAGCTTTCCGACGAGGCCGAGCGGCTGCTGCATGAAAAATCGATCTCCGGCCGCCAAGCCTGGAACCGCCTCTTTGACGAGACGATGGCGGAACTGCGCTTCGACGTCGATGGGCAGAAGCTGACCAGCAACGAGGTTCTCAACCTGCTGACCGATCGCGACGGCGCCAAGCGCAAGGCGGCGGCGATGGGGCTCAACAAGGGCCTCAAGGAAAACCAGCGCATCTTCGCACTCGTCACCAATACCTTGGCCAAGGACAAGGAGATCGAGGACAAGTGGCGCCAGTTCAAGCGCCCGGTCTCTTCGCGCAACCTCGCCAACCAGGTCGAGGACGAGGTGGTGGACGCGCTGGTGGCAGCGGTCAAGCAGAGCTATCCGAAGCTCAGCCACCGCTACTACAAGCTCAAGGCCAAATGGATGGGCGTCGAGGCGCTCGATTTCTGGGACCGCAATGCGCCGCTGCCGCGCGACGACGACCGACTCATTCCCTGGGCCGAGGCGACCAAAAGCGTGCTCGACGCCTATCATGAATTCTCGCCGGAGCTTGCCAATGTCGGGCGGCAATTCTTCGAGAAGAACTGGATCGACGCGCCGTCGCGGCCTGGCAAGGACCCGGGCGCCTTCGCGCATCCGACCGTGCCGTCGGCGCATCCCTACCTGCTCCTCAACTATCATGGCCGCACCCGCGACGTGATGACCCTGGCGCATGAACTGGGGCACGGCGTGCATCAGGTGCTGGCGGGACCACAAGGTGCGCTGCTGGCCGACACGCCGCTCACCTTGGCGGAGACGGCCTCCGTCTTCGGCGAGATGCTGACCTTCCAGTCGCTGCTGGCGCGCGAGCAGGACCCGGCCAAGCGCCGCATCCTGCTGGCCGGCAAGGTCGAGGATATGCTCAACACGGTCGTGCGCCAGATCGCCATGCACAATTTCGAGACCGTCCTGCATGACGAACGCCGCGCTGGCGAAGTGATGCCGGAACGCATTGCCGAGATCTGGCTGGAGACGCAGCGCGAGGCGCTGGGGGCGGGGATCAAGTTGGATAAGGACAGCGCCTATGGCGTCTACTGGTCCTATATCCCGCACTTCATCCATGTGCCGTTCTATGTCTATGCCTATGCTTTCGGTGATTGCCTGGTGAACTCGCTTTACGCGGTCTATCGCGGTGCCAACGAAGGCTTTGCCGAAAAGTATCTCGACATGCTCAGGGCGGGTGGCACCAAGCGGCACAAGGAATTGCTGGCGCCGTTCGGATTGAATGCGGCCGATCCCGCCTTCTGGTCGAAGGGCCTCGGCGTCGTCTCCGGCTTCATCGACGAGCTGGAGGCGATGTGAGCAAGCGGGCTTCGGTCCCGCGCGAGTTCGAGGATCTGCTCACCCCGGCCGGCCTCCGGATTTTAGGCGGCCGGGCCGATCTCTGCGGCGCCCTGGCCGACCCCAGGCGCCGCTTCCTGGCGCTTGACGGCATGGTCGCCAAGGGCAAGGCGGATGCGCTGCGCCTGGTGCTCGAGGAACATCTGCTGCCGCTGCTCACGCCCATGAGCGATCCGATCCCGCCGGAAACGATCTGGGAGATGAAGCACGATTACGAAGAATGGCTACCCAAGACCGTGCGCGTGCAGACCGCCTATCTCGAGCGCAAGCGCGATGCCGCGTCGCTGCGCGCGCAGGAGCTGGGTGTCGTCGACCTGCTGAAGTCGGAGAGCATGGCGGTCTTTGCCGAACAGATCGCGGGACGCAGGCTTGACCGCAAGAGCGGCCAGCAGGTGCTCTGCTACGGCCCCGGCGACTATGCCGGTCCGCATAACGACCATCATCCGGAAAACGCGCGCGCAGCCGGCGGCTATCTCGACCTCCATCTTTCGCTGTCGTCGAAAGGCGTCGACCACCAATATCTGGTTTACGCCAAGGGCGGGCACTTCACCGAGATGGTGCCGGTGCATGGGTTGGGGTTCCTCACCATCTATCGCCTGCCGTTCTGGCACTACACCACGCCGCTGCAAGCCAAGCCTGGCAAGACAGATGAGGCGCGGCGCTGGGTGTTGCTCGCAACCTACCTTTACGCCAAGGCGTAACAAGAAACCCGGTTCCCGCGAATACAGAGGCGTACCAGCGGGCTAATGCAAATGCAGAATCTTTTGATCGCGACGGTTATCGCCCTTTCGATCGGCATGGTCATTGTCGACCGTCAGGCCATGGCAGAGCCGGTCGACCTGGTTGCAGCCGATGGAACCACCGTCTATGGCGAGGTCTGGTCCGCGGGAAAAGGCGCGCCGATCCTGCTCGCCTTTCATCAGGCGTCGTCCAGCCATGGGGAATACGCGCCGCTTGCGGAAAGGTTTGTGGCTGCGGGCTTCACCGTTCTCGCCATCGACCAGCGCTCCGGCGGGAATCTTTTCGGGACCAATGCGACAGTTGAATTGCGTGGCGCGTCGAGTACCTATGAATCCGCCCTGATGGATCTTGAGGCGGCGTTGTCATGGGCGAAAACGACCGATGGCTCCGTGCCGATTGTCGTGATGGGATCCAGCTACTCGGCGTCGCTGGTCTTTCTGTTGGCGGCGGCTCATCCTGGAGAGATCGCCGGTCTCGCTGCATTTTCGCCGGGCGAATATCTTTCCGACGACCATGCCGTCCGTCGCGCCGCTGCCAAAGTGAACGTTCCCATCTTCATCACGCAAGGCGACGGTGAGCAAGCGAATTCCGGCGTCATTCTGGCCTCGGCTGCCAGTTCGGCAAAGGCACAGTTTATGCCGAAATCTGGTGGCGTACACGGCGCCTCGACGTTGCGCACTGACAAAAATCCCCGCGGCGCCGCCGAGAATCTGCAGGCTTACTTGTCGTTTCTAAGTCAGTTCAGACGTCCCTGACACGATACGCCTGTGGCTCTGCCGTGTGCCTTGCGCTAGCATCCCGCGCGACATCAGAATCGCCGGGAGATATCCATGAGTGTCAGCGCAGAAAAGCAATTCGTGCTCGATTGGGTGGCTGGCCATGCCAGCCAGCTTTCCAAATGGCACGAAGTGATCTGGCATTTCGCCGAGCCGGCGTTCCGCGAATACAAATCCTCCGCCTGGTATGTCGAGAAGCTGCGTGCCGAAGGTTTTGAGGTCGAGGCTGGCTCCGGCGGCATGCCGACGGCGTTCATGGCCAGCTGGAAGAACGGCGCCGGGCCGACCATTGCAACTTACGTCGAATACGATGCCGTTCCTGGCAATTGCCAGGCGGCGACCACGCGGCAGGAACCGCGCAAGGGTCTCTCCAAATATGCGCCCGGCCATACCGATCCGCATTCGGCGCTCGGGATGAGCGCCTTCGGCGGCGCGCTCGCCACCAAGGCGGCGATGGAGAAGTTCGGCATCAAGGGCACGCTCAAGGTCTTCGGCGAACCGGCGGAGAAAGTGCGGGCGTCGAAGCCCATCCATGCCGCCAAGGGCTATTACGACGACCTCGATGCGGCGGTGAGCTTTCATCCCGCCTATATGCTGCCCATGGTCAATACCACGATCTGGGACACCCATTGCGGTGTCGGCTATAACTACATCTATACGTTCACCTGCGATGCGCCGCAGGATTGGATCGCGTCCGACAAATACAGCCCGATCCCGCAGAATCATCTAGCCGCGCGCGCACCCGGCGCCAATGACGCGCTCATCCATTTCTATTCGCTCAATGAAAGCCTGCGCCGCTCCATGCTGCCCTTCACCGGGCTGTGGAGCTTCAACGAGGCGATCCTGACCGCGGGGCAGGCGACCGCCGACAATCTCACGCCGCAGATATCGCAGATCGACTATATGCTGCGCACGGATTCGATCGAGCAGGCGGAGATCATCAGCAATGTCATGGACAACAATGCCGAGGCGGCGGCGAAAGCCACCTTCTGCAAATGGAAGAAGACCTGGGTCGCAAAAAGCCGGCCGGGCCTAGCCAATCACACGATCGCCCAGGCGACCTATGACAATCTGGCCCTCGTCGGCGCACCCAAATGGGAAGGCGAGGCGATCCGCGTGGCGCAGGAGATGCAGCGCAATCTCGGCCTCGATCCGATGGAGAAGCCTTTCCTGCCGGCGACCGAAAGCCTGATCTCGCCGCAGGAATGCGAGCGGCTGATGCGCAAGCAGATGCCGGAATGGCAGAAGTATCTCACTTCCGACGATTATCCGGACTACACATGGCATTGCCCGACCGTGCGCCTCATCGTGGCGCGGCCGATGTTGTCGGCGCCGCAGGGCTATACCTATCCGGATTGGGTCGCGAACGCGCTGGGTGGGATTCCCGCCACCATCGATCCCATGATCCAGACGTCCGCCAAGACCATCGGCGCCACCCTGCTCGATCTTTTCAGCAAGCCGGACCTGCTGCAGGCCGCGACCGACGAGTTCAACGAGCGCACCGGCGGCGGCATCGGCGGCAGCAAATGGCTGGCGCCGCTGCTGCCCAAGGACTTCAAGGTCCCGCACCAATATCGCTGGCCGGAATACATCACCACCGCCCGCGGCGAGGAATGGACCATTCCCTACCGCGACGATGAGTGAGACCGGGTAAGCGGTTCTAGCTGCTCGGTGCCTGCCGGCCGGCATTGCGCAGGGCGGTGCCCTCCTTGCTCGACGGGGCCAGCGTGAATTCGTGCCTGTCCGTGTTGATTGGCAGGTAGCAGGTCTCCGGCCCCGACTTCATCTGCCGCAATTCTTCCTCGCTGCAGATCTGCTGCATGGCCTTGTTGGCAATATGGGTTGAGGTGGCGTGGGCGGGCATCGGTGCCCCGAGATTGCTGCTGACGGCGTAGCCGAGGCCGGCCAGCGCCGCCAGAATGACCATATCGACAATGCCGATATGGCGCTGTGAGCGTTCCAGATACTGATGTTCTACCGTCATTTCGAGCCTCCTGGCCGACAGATGGGCGACCGTGGAAAGCAAAGCATTCCTGATGTCGTTGTCGGGATATGGGGGATCGATGGGCCAAGGCCCAATTCATTCGTCAGATATCGACTATTGCCGCGAATGATCTGGCCGGTGCGAGACCGGGTCCAATCTGCACATGTGGGAAATTGGGAGGAGGGGGTTGTTTTGCAAGCCCCCTCGCGCATCCCTCAAACGCGTTGTGGGTTTGTCGCCCTGGGGTTAGGCGAGTTTCTCTTTGAGTGCCGCGATATGCTCCGGCCCGATGCCGCAGCAGCCGCCGATGATCTCGGCGCCGCGTTGCTGCCAGTCCTTGGCAAAGGCCAGGTAGCCCTTGGGATCGAGATCGGCGCGGATGTCGCTCAGCGTGCCGTTGGCTTCCTCTTCCTCGTTCCGCGGCGGGAAGGCATTGGCATAGCAGCCGACCTTGATGCTTGAGCCGAGCCGTTTCAATTCGGCCCGTGCCACATCGATGGCGTTGCCCATCACTTCCGGCTGGCTGCAATTGAACAGCAAGGTGGCGGCGCCCAGTTCATGCGCGAGCTTCGCCGCCTCGACCACGGTCTCGCCGGAGCGCAGGCGCGGGATCGCGGGATCGGGATGTTCGTCCTGCAGGGTGAACGACAGCCACAGCGGCTTCGAATCGCCTTTGAGGCCCTTGGCCACTTCGCGGGCTTCATCCAAGGCGCTCTGCGTTTCCGCGAGCCAGAAATCGACATGCGGTTTCAGGCCGGCGATGAGCGGCTTCAACAGGTCTTGCGCCTGCGCCGCATTGAAAAGATCGGGCCGGTAGGAACCGAACAGCGGCGGCAACGATCCTGCAACCCGCACCGCCTTGCCGGATTCCGTGACCGCCTGGCGCGCGAGGCGCCCGGCGAGGTCGGCCAGTTCCTGGCCGCGCGCGGCAAAGCGCGCGTCGCCGATGTGGTAGGGCACCACGGCATAGGAATTGGTGGTGATGATCTCAGCCCCCGCCGCAATGAAGGCGGCATGCGCACGGCGCACGAAATCGGGTCCCTCGAGGAGCGCCAGCGCCGACCATTCCGGCTGCTGGAATGGCGCACCCATCCGCAACAATTCGCGGCCCATGCCGCCGTCAAGGAGGGTGATCTGCGTCGTCTCAGTCATCGGAAAGCCTCATTACAAGCGTGTTTCTTCGGATTTTGGTCGGTTGTTCGCCGGGTATCGGAGCCCGATTTAGCATCTAGGATAAGGTTCCGCAAACCACCGTAAGTTGCCCCGGCCGATTTGGGACAAAATGCCGATCAACCGCTCGTTTGACCTGCGTCAAAGTCCCCGGTTCTCAATCATATCAGGATGTTTTTCGGAATTAACGCGCCTTCGCGGCTGCCTTATCCGGCGCTGCGGCCGGGGTATAGAAATTTCGCGAACAGTTCGGCAGGGGGAGTTCGATGACCACCTACTTGCGAAACACCTTTAGAGTCGTCCTCCTCGCAGCAGCGATCCTTCTGGCGCCTCAGGGCGTCGCTTGCGCGCAGCAGGCCGACCTTGGCGATACTGCAGCGACCCAGAATGAAGCAACGCTTTCCTATCTGAACCGGCCGATCTTCACGTTCCGCAGCAATATCGGCACGACGACGCCGGCCGAGCGCGCCGCGCGCTCCCACGAACGGATGATCGAACTCTCCGACGACGTACTGGCTCAGCCAATCGCGGTGCAACCGGTCACCTGGGGTGACAAGAGTGGTGTGATACTTTCAATCGGCGGCAATCTGCTGTTCGGCATTGCCCCTGGTGACGTCGATCCCGAATACCCGCTGAGCGTCGATTTTCTGGCCGAGGAAGCGAAAAGCAAACTGGAGGAAGCGTTCGCGGCGCGGCTGGAGCAGAAGAGACTCCCGGTCCTTCTGCGCGGTGTTGGCCTTTCGATCGCCGCCACCTTGCTGCTGGCGGTGGTGACCTGGATTGTCTGGCGCTTGCGCCTGCGGGTTGGCGCCTGGTTTCACCGATTGATTTCGTCGCGGATCGAAAAGGCCGCCAAGGGCCATCTGCAATGGCAACAATATGGCTATGTACTGACCGCCCGGCTGGTACAACTGGCGACTGGCTTCGCCATTCTCATCCTGATTTATCTGTGGCTGGCATTCCTGCTCGGCCAGTTTCCGATCACGCGTCCGGTGGGGGATCGGTTAGGCGGCTTCTTCGTCGAGGTGGCGAGCGATCTGGGCTTGAAGGCGGTCAGCGCCATTCCCGGCATCATCACCGTGGCCGTGATTTTCCTGATCGCCCAGGCATTCAGCAGCGCCATGTCCAATGTGGCCGTGGCCGTCGAAAGCCGCCGCGTGGCGCTGCCCTTCGTGCAGCCGGATACGGTGCGCGCGACGCGGCAGATCCTGCGCTTCATCATCTGGGGTGTCGCTCTGGCGGTCGCCTATCCCTACATTCCCGGTTCCGACAGCCTGGCCTTCCAGGGACTCAGCGTGCTCTTCGGCTTGATGATCTCGCTGGGTTCGACCGGCGTCGTCTCGCAGATGATGAGCGGCACCGTGCTCGCCTATACGCGTGCCCTGCATGTGGGCGATTTCGTCAGCATCGGCGAGGTCGAGGGGATGGTGTCGGAGGTGGGAGCGATCTCGACCAAGCTCGTCACCATGAGCAACGAGGAAGTGACCATTCCGAATTCGGTGCTCATTGAAAATTCGATCAAGAACTACTCGCAACGCTTCGCCAGCAGCGCGTCGCAGATATCGACCAAGATCACCATCGGCTACGATACGCCCTGGCGCCAGGTGCACGCCATGCTGTTGATGGCCGCCGACCAGGTCGACGGTCTGTGCAAATCCCCGGCGCCCTATGTCTTCCAGCGCGCGCTGACCGATTTCTATACCGAATATGAACTGTTTGCCGCGGTGGAAACGCCGATGGAACGGCTTGGCGCCTTGTCGGCGCTCCATGGCAAGATCCAGGACGTCTTCAACACCTACGGCGTCCAGATCATGTCGCCGCAATATTACGAGCAGCCACCCGAACCGTTGATCGTGCCGAAGGACAAGTGGTTCACGGCGCCCGCCAAGGACCAGGAATAGCGGAGCTGCGGCGATGGGGAGAGGAAGTTGGAGCGGGTGAGGGGAATCGAACCCCCGTCGTAAGCTTGGGAAGCTTCTGCTCTACCATTGAGCTACACCCGCAGGGCGGCCCGCATAGCGGGGCGGCTGCTGGGGGCGATTTATAGGGGATCGCGGCGCCGGGTTCAAGACGCTCGACCCCGATCCCGCTGGCCGATTGCGTCGCCGTGGTGAAACAATCTACGGTTTCCCGCGTATAGAATCGCTGGAAGACAGCAGGGATGGCGGGAGAGATGGGCAGATGACGACAGGTTCGACCCGACGCGACGTGATTCTGGCCGGGTTGTCCCTGGGGCTGACGGTGCCGCTCTGGGGCCAACCGGCCCGCGCCGACACGCCGCCGGCAAGCTTTGACGCGGCCCTTGCCGCCGCCCGTGGCCAGACCGTCTATTTCAACGCCTGGGGCGGCGACCAGCGGATCAACGACTATATCGCCTGGGCGGGACGTGAACTGGCGGCGCAATTCGGCGTCACCCTCCAGCATGTGAAACTCGCCGACACCGCCGAAGCGGTGACGCGGGTGCTGGCCGGCAAGATCGCCGGGCAGACGGATGGCGGCGGCATCGACCTCATCTGGATCAATGGCGAGAACTTCGCGGCGATGAAGCGGCAGGATCTGCTCTTCGGCCCGATCATCCATCTGTTGCCCAATATGAAGTTCGTTGATCCGCTGGTGAAGCCCACGGTTCTGTCGGACTTCACGGTGCCGACCGACGGCTATGAATCGCCCTGGGGCATGGCGCAGCTCGTTTTCTTTCACGACAGCCGGCGCGTGCCCCAGCCACCGCGCTCGCTGGCGGCGTTGCTGGCTTTCGCCAAATCCAATCCAGGACGCTTCACCTATCCGGCGCCGCCCGATTTCATCGGCTCGACCGTGCTCAAGCAGTTCCTTCTGTCGCTCGCTGTCGATCGCACGCCGTTCGACCATCCGCTCGATGCGAGCGGCTTCGCGCGCATGACCGCGCCCTTGTGGGATTACCTGGCCGACTTGACGCCGCATCTGTGGCGGGCCGGGAAAAGCTATCCGACTTCCAGCACGGCGCTGCGGCAATTGTTGAACGATGGCGAGATCGACATCTCCATGGCCTTCAACCCGGGCGATGCCTCTTCGGCGATTGCGCAAGGCCTGCTGCCGGACACGGTGCGCAGTTTCGTGCTCGATGGCGGCACGATCGGCAATACGCATTTCGTCGCCATTCCCTTCAACGCCAATGCCAAGGCAGGCGCCTTGGTCGTCGCCAACTTCCTGCTGTCGCCGGAAGCGCAACTGCGCAAGGAGAATGCCGATATCTGGGGCGATCCCACCGTGCTGGAGATGAAGCTGCTGCCGCCCGAGGCGCGGCTGGCCTTCGACGCCCTGCCGCGCGGGATTGCAACACTCTCCGCGGACGCGCTCGGCCCGGTCCTGCCGGAGCCGCATCCCAGCTGGATGACGGCGATCGAGGCGCGCTGGACCCAGCTCTATGGCCATTGAGGCCGCGTGAGAGCGCGGCGCGACATCCGCCTGCAGGTCGATACCGGAAAGCTCGCCCCGGCGGCGGCGCTTTTGCTGCTGGTGGGGTCGATCTGCCTCGGCCTCGTCTTCGTCCTGGCGATCGGGTTCGGCTACCTGCCGGCGCTGGGAGGGCGGAGCTTGTCCCTGGACGCTTTCCGCACCTTGGCCGACGATCCGCGCACCTTGCCGGCGCTGGGCACCACGCTCCTTGCCGGCACATTGGCGACACTGGCGGCGACCAGCGCAGCCTTTGCCCTCGTCGCCCTGGTCGATCCGTGCGGCGCGGCACGGCAGGGCTGGCCGCAACGTCTGGCCGTCGCGGTCCTTGCCGTGCCGCATGTCGCCATGGCCCTCGGCCTCGGTTTTGTCCTGGCACCGTCCGGCTGGTTGATGCGCGGCCTTGATGCCCTGACCGGCCTGCTGCCTCTGCCGCCGGATGTGGAACTGGTGCCGAGGGAGCAAGGCCTCACCCTGGCCCTTGGCCTCCTCCTGAAGGAGACGCCGTTTCTGTTCGTGGCCATGGCGACGGCCCTGCGCCAGATCGGGCCGGCGCAGCACATGCTGGTGGCGCGCGCGCTCGGCTACAGCGACGGCATGGCCTGGATGAAGCTGGTCCTGCCGCGGCTTTATCCGCTGGTGCGGTTTCCCATCCTCGCCGTTCTTGCCTATGGCCTCTCGGTGGTCGACATGTCGCTGATCCTCGGGCCGACGACTCCCGTGACCTTGCCTGTTCTCATTCTGAAATGGACCAACGACCCGGATCTTGCGCAGCGCTTTCTGGCGGGTGCCGCTGCCCTGCTTCAGGTGTCGCTCGTGGCGGCGGCGATCCTTACATGGTGGCTCGGCGAGCGCGCGGTGGTTCGCGTGGCGCGCGGCTGGTTGAGCCGGGGCGGGCGGCGCTGGCCGCGGATCGTGTCGGTCCCGTTCGCTGCGACCCTGCGCGGTGTCGGCATCGCCTCCGTCGCGCTGACGTTCCTCTCGCTCGGGGCGTTGTTGCTCTGGTCGCTCGCGCAGAGCTGGCGCTATCCGTCGCTCTTTCCCGACGCGTTCAGTCTTTCTGGCTGGCAGCGCAGCCTTGCCGGCTTGTGGTCGCCGCTCGCCACCAGCCTGCTGTTGGCTGTCATTGCGACGACCTTGTCTCTCGTTCTGGCCCTTGCCTGCCTGGAGCATGAGCGGCGGCTCAGCAAATCGGTCGTGCGCGCGGCCGAGAAATGGTTGTTCCTGCCCCTGCTGGTGCCGGAGGTGAGTTTCCTGCTGGGTCTGCAGATCCTGCTGCTGCTGATCGGCTGCAACGGCAGCTGGGCCGCGGTGCTGTGGATGCATCTGCTCTTCGTCTTCCCCTATGTCTTCCTGACCCTGAAGGACCCCTGGCGCTCGTTCGATCCGCGCTATGAGCGGGCGGGCGTGTCGCTGGGGAAATCGCCCTGGACGGTGTTCCGGCAGATCAAGCTGCCGCTGTTGCGCGGTCCCCTGGCCTGGGCGGCGGCGGTCGGCTGTGCGATCTCGCTCTCGCTCTATTTGCCAACCGTTCAAGGCGGGGAAGGGCGCATCGCCACCCTGGCCAGCGAGGCCGTTTCCTTAAGCGCCGGAGGCGATCGCCGAGTCGTCGGCGTCTACGGAATCCTGCAGGCCGTCGCGGCGGGCCTGTTCTTCATCCTCGCCGTGCGGATCGCGCGCCCTCGTCATTGGCGGGCGCCATGAGCCACCTCAGCCTGCGCGCGGTCGAACTCTTCAAGGAGGGCAAGCGTCTTCTCGGCCCGATCGACTGCGAGATCGAGGCGGGGCGGCCAGTCGTTCTGATGGGACCCTCGGGGAGCGGCAAGTCCAGCCTGCTCAATTGGCTGATCGGCGCCTTGCCGCCGGGTTTCATGGCACGCGGCCAGGTCCTGCTGGATGGAGTCGACATCGGGCATCTGCCGACGCAGGCGCGAAGGTTAGGAATTTTGTTCCAGGACGACCTGTTGTTTCCGCATCTTTCTGTCGCCGAGAATCTGGGCTTCGGTCTCCCGGCCGGGCTGCCGGCTTCGGAACGGCTGGCCCGGATCGAAGCGGGCCTTGCCGAAGCCGAGCTCCCTGGGCTCGGTCCACGCGATCCGGCGAGCCTTTCCGGGGGCGAGCGGGCGCGGATCGCCTTGATGCGCACCCTGCTCGCCGAACCGCGGGCCCTGCTGCTCGACGAGCCGTTTGCCAAGCTCGATGTTGCATTGCGAGGCAGGTTTCGCAGCCTCGTCCTGGAACGCGCGGCGGCGCGCAACCTTCCCGTGCTTCTGGTCAGTCACGACCCGGCCGACTCCATGGTCCCCGGGGGAACCACGATCAGCCTCTGAGAGCGCCTGCCGGACCGGCTGGCGGCGGCAAATTATGCCGACGAACAGGTTTAAGAAATGCCCCCAGAATCAACAAAAATGGAGACTTCCGGGGAACCAATTGTGACGTTCGGGCTTTTGACATCGCTGGGACGTTTACCTATAGTGCCAGAGATGTCAGCACTCGGGCTGGCTTCGCCGGGGGATTTCTACTGGTTTGACCGGTTTTCGAACTCAGCCGAGGTTTAAGGCATAAGCCGAAGTCGGGGATGTTGCGAAGCGTCTATGGGCGACGCATCGGAACCTGGGGACGGCGCTGAACAAAAGCGAGGAGACAAAAATGAAAGCATTGCGACTTCTGGCGGTTTTGGGGGCAGTTGGATTTCTGGCAGCCTGCTCGACCGACCTCGACCGTATCCGTACGACTGAAGCGAGCGGCGGTACGCCGTTCACCCAGGCGCTGACCACCGAATATCGCGATCTGGCCGTGTTCGAAGCCGACGAAATGTTCGATTGGCGTGACGCCGGCTACTACGCCCGCCGCGGCCTTGCTGCTGCCGGTGGCGAAGTTGTCCAGCCGGAAGATCCGGCCAACCGTGACCTGCCGGCTGATTCGCTGGGCGAGATCACCGACGTTCGTGGCCGCCTGCTGGCAGCCCTCGACGGCGGCGCTCGCGACAACAAGGCGGCTCTCGCTGCCCGCGCTCAGGCCCGTTTCGATTGCTGGCTCGAGCAGCAGGAAGAGAACTTCCAGTTCGACCATATCAGCGCCTGCAAGGACGAACTCCTCGCGGCCCTGGCTGAACTCGAAGCCGCTCCGCCTGCAGTCGAAGCTCCGGCTCCGGCGCCGAACGTCTATCTGGTGCTGTTCGACTTCGACAAGTCGAACATCAATGACGCGGCCCAGGCCGTGGTCAACCAGGTGGTTGCGGACTTCGGTGCGAACAAGTCGACCGCGATTTCGGTCACCGGTCACACCGACCGTTCGGGCTCTGACGCCTATAACGAGAAGCTCTCCGAGCGCCGCTCTGATGCGGTCCGCGAAGCGCTGATCGCTGCCGGCGTCCCGGCCGAAGCCATCACGACCGCCTGGAAGGGCGAAGCCGAGAACGCGGTCCCGACCGCTGACGGTGTCAAGGAGCAGGCTAACCGCCGCGCCGAGATCATCGTTCAGTAATCGAGGCCTACACCGCTGCTTTGCGGAACGGCGCCGGGGCAACCCGGCGCCGTTTTCTTTGGGGTCTGCGCCTGCCGCGCCCTCAATCCCACAATCCTGCAATCCCATAAACCCAGTCGATGCAGGGTCTTGGGGCAGTTGGATTTACGAGCGCATCCGATCTAAACTGCCGCCGATCATTCATCGGGCGCTCCGTCGGACGCCACAAGGCGAGCTTCATGTATCAACAAACCACCCGCAGTATCCTGGTCAGCGTCGAGCCGACCTATCTCGACGACCAATCGGCGCCGGACGAGGCGCATTTTGTCTGGAAGTATCATGTGCGCATCGAGAACCGCGGCGACCGGACCGTGCAGCTGCGCAACCGCTATTGGCGCATCACCGATTCCCTCGGCCGCGTACAGGAAGTGCGCGGCGCCGGTGTCGTCGGCGAGCAGCCGGTCCTGCATCCGGGCGAAGCCTATGAATATACCAGCGGGACACCGCTGAAGACGCCGTCAGGCATCATGGTGGGCACCTATGAGATGGAGAGCGAAACCGGCGAGATGTTCGATATCGACATTCCCGCTTTCTCGCTCGACAGCCCCTATCAGCCCAAGCGCTTGAACTGATCTCGCGCATACGCGCGCTTCCAGAAAGGAACATGGCCGTGGCCAAGGTCCCCTCGAAATCCACCAAATCCGCGACCAGCGCCCCGACTCAGGCCGAGGCAGAGGAAGCAGTCCGTACCCTCATCCGCTGGGCCGGTGATGATCCGACGCGCGAGGGCCTGCTCGACACGCCGCGCCGCGTGGTCAAATCCTATCGCGAGTTCTTCAGCGGCTATGCCGACAACCCGGCCGACATCCTGACCCGGACCTTCTCCGAGACCGATGGCTATGACGAGATGATCGTCCTCAAGGACATTCGTTTCGAGAGCCATTGCGAGCATCACATGGCGCCGATCATCGGCCGCGCGCATATCGCCTATCTGCCCAGGAAGCGCGTGGTCGGCATCTCGAAGCTAGCACGCCTGCTCGACTGCTACGCCAAGCGCCTGCAGATCCAGGAAAAGCTGACCGCGCAGATTGCCAACACGCTGAACGACGAATTGCAGCCGCGTGGTGTCGCCGTGGTGATCGATGCCAGCCATCAATGCATGACCACACGCGGCGTGCACAAGGCCGGCACGTCGATGGTGACCAGCCGCATGCTGGGTGCCTTCCGCAACGATGCGTCGACGCGGCGGGAGTTCCTGGCATTCATCGGGCTGCCGCCCGCGACCGTCGGCTCAAGCTCATAGGTCCGGACAGCCCAACATCATGAACGAAAGTTTCGTCGGCATCCTCGATCGTCTCATCGCGTTCGACACCGTGTCCGCCCGCTCCAACATGTCGCTGATCAATTGGATCGGCGATTTCCTGAAGCAGCACGGTGTCGCGGTCGATATCGTGCCGGCGCCGGATGGCCAGCCGAAGGCCAATCTCTGGGCCACGATCGGACCCAAGCGTGATGGCGGCATCGTGCTCTCCGGCCATACGGATGTCGTGCCGGTGGAAGGACAGCCCTGGACCAGCGATCCTTTCAAGCTGGTCGAAACGGAGAAGCGCTTTGTCGGCCGCGGCACCAGCGACATGAAGGGCTTCATCGCCCTTTGCCTGGCACTGGTTCCGGAGATGGTGGCAAAGCCGCTGCAGACGCCGCTCCATTTCGCTTTCTCCTATGACGAAGAACTGGGCTGCCTGGGCGCGCCGCATCTTCTGAAGGCGATCGGCCAGAACCTCCCTAAGCCGCGTCTGGCCATCATCGGCGAACCTACGGGCATGAAGCTCGGCGTTCGGCACAAGGGCGTCTATTCCTTCGAGACGCATGTTACCGGCAAGGACGGGCATTCCAGCCAGCCGGATCGCGGTCTCAATGCGATCGCACTTGCCGCCGAGGTGATGAACGAGATGGCGCGCATCTATCGCACCATCCAGACCGATGGCCCCTTCGACCGCAGCTTCGACCCGCCGCATTGTTCCTTCAACATCGGCCATATCAGTGGCGGCACGGCGGTCAATATCATCGCCCGCGAATGCAAATTCCTGTGGGACTTCCGGGTCATTCCCGGCGGCCATCCCGACCAGATGCTCGTGCCCCTGCAGGCCTTCATCGAGAAGCGCCTCAAGGAACTTCGCAGCGCGGTGCCCGCGGTGGATGTCGTCACCACGCCCCGCGTCTCGTCGCCGCCTTTGGTCGAGGAACATGAGGGTGCGGCGGAAGCCCTGTTGAAACATCTGACCGGCGCCAATGATACGGTGAGCCTTCCCTATTCGACCGAAGCCGGACAGTTCCAGCAGGCCGGCATGTCGGCCATCGTCTGCGGCCCCGGCCATATAGCCCAGGCGCACCAGCCGGACGAGTTCATCGACAAGGATCAGCTGGCGGCGGGCGACGCCTTCCTGCGCCGCCTGATCGACTGGGCACGCGTGAATTGACCGGATCATGAGCCTGCTGCGCCAATATCGCCGTTATCCCGCGCCGGACCTCGCGCGCTACCTTCGCTTCGTTGTGGCCGGCCGCCATGTCGGCTGGGTGAAGCCTGAACTGGCGGAAGAACTGGCGGCCCATGCCGATATCTTCCAACTGACTGGAACCGATTTCAGCATGCATCCCGCCCTCGCAACGGCGGACGCGCGCAGTGCGGCGATGGCGGAAATTCTCGACGGCCTGCGCCAGGGCGGCCGGGTGCCGGGCTGGCGCGACGAACTCTATCCCGTCACGCAAAGCTATGGCGAGACGCCGCTGCTGGTGATGGAGCGCGCCGCGGCGCCGCTCTTCGGTGTCATGGCCTATGGCGTCAATCTCAACGGCTTCGTCGGTCGCGGCTGGGAGATGAAGATCTGGGTCGCGCGTCGCGCCCCCACCAAATCGGTCGATCCCAACATGCTCGACCTCATCGTCGGCGGCGGCCAGCCTTTGGGCTTGTCGCCGGCCGAGAATCTGCTCAAAGAATGCCAGGAAGAGGCGGGCATTCCACCGGAGATCGCGGCTCAAGCGCTGCCGGTCGGCATCATCACCCTGTTGATCGAAGCGGGGGAAGGCTTGCGGGTCGGCCAGCAGTTCAATTTCGATCTCGAATTGCCGGAGAGTTTCCGCCCCCTCAACCAGGATGGCGAAGTGGCCGGCTTTGAACTCATTCCCGTCTCGGAAGTGATCCATCGCCTGCGCTCGGCCGATGAATTCATGTATGACATTGCGCTGGTGCTGATCGACTTCCTCATCCGCCACGGTTTCATCGGGCCAGAGGAGCGGGATTATCTGCCGCTCATCGCTGGCTTGCGGCGACCCATTCCCTTTGCGGCGCAGGTGGCGGCATGAGCCTGATGGACCGTATCGACAATTGCCATCGCCATGACCTGTCGCGCTATGTGCCGTTCAAGGTCGATGCCCGGCAGGTCGGTTTCATGCGCCGCGATATGGCCAGCGAGCTGCGCCGCTTCCCGAGCGTCTTTCGCGTCGCCGCCGATCAGGTGAGCGTTGCCGAGCATCTCGACAGTTTCGACTATCGCTCGGCGGCCATCGATTCCGTCATGCGCGAGCTGCGCCAGGAAGGTTTCATCCGTGGCTGGCGCGACGAGCTTTTCACGATCGCCGCGCATTTCGGCGCCGAGCCCCTGTTCGACCTGGAACGGGCCGGCGTGCCGCTTTTTGGCGTCAAGGCCTATGGCGTGCATCTCAACGGCTATGTGCGGCGCGATGGCGAGATCTGGCTGTGGGTCGGACGCCGCGCGGCCAACCGGCCGATCGAACCCGGCAAGCTCGACCATCTGGTGGCGGGCGGTCTCCCGTCCGGCGTGAAGCCTTTCGACAACCTGATCAAGGAAGCGGCCGAAGAGGCCTCGATCCCCAAGGAACTGGCGCGGCGCGCGCGACCCTGCGGCGCACTCAGCTACCGGATGGAACTGGACAATTGCCTCCGCGACGACACGCTCTTTGTCTACGACCTGGAATTGCCGGCCGACTTCGTGCCGCGCAACCATGATGGCGAGATCGCCGATTTCCGGTTGCTGCCACTTTCCGAAGTCGAGCGGCTGCTGGCCGAGACTGAGGATTTCAAGTTCAACGTCGGGCTCGTCATCATCGACTTCCTCATCCGCCACGGCTACCTGACGCCGGACGATCCCCAGTACAGCGCGCTGGCACTGGGCGTCTCTCGCCGCCCCTAGGCGCCGTTGATGAGCGGTTCAAGCTCGGCCCAGCCGCGCCAGATCATGTCGCCAGCCACATAGAAGATGACGGCAAGGCCGACATAGGCGATCCAATGGAACCGCTTCAGCAGCTTGGCGATGAAGGAGGCGGCAATACCCATGAGGGCTACCGACAGGATGAGGCCGAAAATGAGCACTTTGGGATGCTCATGCGCGGCGCCCGCCACCGCCAGCACGTTGTCGAGCGACATCGAGACGTCGGCGAGGATGATCTGGATCGTCGCCTGCATCATGGTCTTGGCCGGAGCCGAACCCGGCAGAGCCGATTCGCCTTCCGCCAGTGCCTGTTCTTCTTCCGCGCTGAGGGACTGGCCCTGGCGCATCTTCTCCAGCTTGTTCTCGCGGCGCTGGTGTTCGAGTTCGCGCCAGAACTTCCAGCACACCCACAGCAGCAGGATACCGCCGGCAAAGGTCAGGCCGATAACGGCCAGGAGATAAGTCGTGCCCAGGGCGAAAAGAATGCGCAGGACCGTGGCGGCGGCGATGCCGACCAGGATGACCTTGTTGCGCTGGCTGGGCGGCAGCCCGGCAGCAGCCAGGCCCACGACGATGGCATTGTCGCCGGCGAGCACGAGGTCGATGAGGATCACCTGCGCGAAGGCGGCAAGTTCGGGGCCGAGAAAAGTGAGGTCCATGATCAGATCTGCTTCATTGGCGTTGCATTTCTATAAGCGATGCGCGGGCCGGCGACTAGCTGGGAAACCCGGCCAGTTCCCTGACTTCCGCAGGACTTGTCCCTGATTCGCGCAAGGATCGCAGGCTGGGGGCGCCGGCGCGTTTGGCAAGGCGTACACCCTGTGCATCGGTGAGGAGCTTGTGGTGGGCGTAATGGGGCGTCGGCAGGCCGAGCAGGGCCTGGAGAAGGCGATGGATATGTGTTGCCGGCAGCAGGTCTTCGGCGCGCGTCACCAGCGTGACCCCCTGCAGGGCGTCATCCACGGTGACGCAGAGATGATAGCTGCACGGAATCTCGCGCCGGGCCAGCACCACGTCGCCAAGATGCTCGGGATGCGCCGTGAGCCTGCCGCTCCCTTCCTCATCGAATGTCAGTGCACCGGCCAGGGCCATGGCCTTGGCCACATCGAGGCGCAGCGCATAGGGTTCACCGGCCTCCATGCGCGCGGAAGCAGTCTCCGGGGGCAGATGGCGGCAAGTACCGGGATAAAGTGGGCCCTCCGGCCCATGTGGGGCCGATTGGGCGGCGGCGATATCCCTTCGGGTACAGAAGCAGGCATAGAGAACGCCCAAAGTCTGCAGGCGGGCGATGGCGGCGCGGTAATCGTCGAAATGATCGGATTGCCGCCGCACCGGCCCGTCCCAGTCGAGGCCCAGCCAGGCAAGATCCTCGACGATGGCGGCCTCGAATTCGGGCCGGCAGCGGGTCCGGTCTATGTCTTCAATTCGCAACAGGAACCTTCCACCAGCTCGCCGGGCCCGCGACCATCCATCCAGCGCCGAACAGGCGTGGCCGAGATGGAGGTATCCGGTCGGGCTGGGCGCAAAACGGGTTACGAGCGGCATCTGGACTTCAAGTAAGCAGCTTTATCCCCATCTACAACCGCGGAAGGCCGTTCCGGGGCAGGAAAATCCATGAATTTCGGCATTATCCGGGAATCTGGGCCTTCATTCCCTCGAACCAGGCGCGCCTGGCGCCGATTTCGGCGATCTCGAGGTCGATCCAGGAGGGCAGGTGGCCACCCCCGGCCGTGACCGGCGGGTAGGCGCGCAGGTCACCCAGCCGCACCAATTCCCTGTCGCAGGCCTCGATCATCAGGTCGACCTGCTGCCGCTGGTCCTCGGGCGTCAGGCAGCGGAAGAAATGCATTTTGAAGGCGATGATCAGCTTGTTGACCTCACCCATCGGGCCCCGGAGGCGCGTCGTCATCAGGCGCCGCAGCTCCGTCCGGCCGTCCGGGGTCAGGCGCATGATCTGCGAATCCGCCGGCTGCTTGGGGTCGATGGCCTCGATCAGGCCCTCGATCTTGAAGAGTTCCAGGGACGGTCCCAGCAATTCCAGCGAGGGCCCCACGATGCGGCCGACGAAATGGCGGATTTCCCGCGCCAGATCGGCATAACTGCGTTCGCCCTGCCACAGCAGGCCGAGGGCGGCGAGGCGGATCGCTTCAGAGGGAATGAGGCTATTGTCTTTATACATCTAAGCTCTAAGGCAAATAGTCCGGGGGTTATGTCTGATTTGCCATTGGCTGAGCGCCGTCAGCGCTTTGCTAAGTTCTGGTCGTCAGATATTAGGGTTTAGCCGTTTTGGCGGGGAAGCGGAAGCAGTTCACATGTTCTTCATTACTCTCACTCTCGGTTCGGCCATGGTGTTGCTCGCCATTGGCATTCATTACGAAGCCCTGCGCATGGCGGCCAGCTACCTGTTGCCCCGCATGCAGATCGTTTCCAGGCGAGCCCATGTGACCGTCGGCGTCATCGCCTGCATGGCAGCCCATACGATCGAAATTTGGGCCTTTGCCGGCGCCTATTGGTTGCTCAGCTGGACAGGTCTCAATATGGGGTTTGCCGACAATTACCGGCGCAGTTTTATTGATTATTTGAATTTCTCTGCAGAATCATACACTTCTCTCGGGTTTGGCGATGCGGAGATGCTGAGCCCGGACATGCGCCTGCTGGCCGGGATCGAGGCCCTGACCGGCCTCGTGCTCATTGCCTGGAGTGCCTCCTTTACCTATTTCGTGATGGCCCAGTATTGGGGCGGCCGTCCGCGGCACTAAGGGGGGCTGCAAGGCTCCCATGAATATGCGGGCAGTCCATACGCTGCTTGCGTCCTTCCCATGCCCGGATAGCGGTTGTGCGGTGCAGCAGGATCGGACAGAATGTCGCGCATAAAACAGCGGAATGCGAACTGGCGACGAGGCGGTCAGGCCTAAGTCGTCCTGCACGAGGGAGGCGGAAATGAGCGTCCATGCCAGCGGCAGCAATGAAGGCGCGGTGCTGAAGCGCCTGTCGGTACCGGAATTCGCTGCCCGCAAAGGCAAGGAACCGCTGGTCTGCCTCACCGCCTATACGATGCCGATGGCGCAGCGCCTCGATTCCCATGTCGACCTGCTGATGGTCGGCGATTCGCTCGGCATGGTTCTCTATGGCTTCGACACGACCCTGCCGGTGACGCTGGACATGATGATCCAGCATGGTGCCGCGGTCGTGCGCGGCTCGAAAACCTCGATGGTCGTAGTCGACATGCCCTTCGGCTCCTATCAGGAAAGCCCGGAACAAGCCTTCCGCTCGGCGGCGCGCATCATGAAGGAGACCGGCTGCCAGGCCGTGAAGCTTGAAGGCGGGCGTGAGATGGCTGACACCGTGGCCTTTCTGGCCAAGCGCGGCGTGCCCGTGATGGGCCATGTCGGCCTGACGCCGCAATCGGTGAACACGCTGGGCGGCTTCCGCGCCCGCGGTCGCGGCGACCAGGAAGCGGCAGCGATCGTTGCCGATGCCGTAGCCGTTGCCGAGGCCGGCGCGTTTTCGGTCGTACTCGAGGGTGTCATGGAGCAGATCGCGCAGGCCGTGACGGCGCGCGTGGCCGTCCCGGTGATCGGCATCGGCGCCTCATCCATCTGCGATGGCCAGGTGCTGGTGGCCGAGGATATTCTGGGCCTGTTCAGTTCCTTCAAGCCGCGCTTCGTGAAGCGTTATGCCGAACTCGGCAACGCGATCGAAGAAGCGGCGGAGCGCTATGCGGAGGAAGTCCGTGCCCGCTCCTTCCCGGGGCCGGAGCATATCTTCGGTGCGATGAAGAAACACGGCTGAGCGCACAACGCATTCTTATCGCATGACCGATTTGCCCATCGTTCGCCGCGTCGCCGATCTGCGCGCCCGTATCGCCGTCTTCCGCAAGGCCGGCCACACCGTCGGCCTGGTGCCGACGATGGGTGCGCTGCATGAAGGGCATCTGGCACTCGTTCAACGCGCCAAGGCTGAAAACGACCGGGTCGTGGCGACGATCTTCGTGAACCCGACGCAGTTCGGGCCGACCGAGGATCTCAGTGCCTATCCGCGCGACGAAGCCGGCGATGTGGCGAGGCTTGCCGGCGCGGATTGCGATCTGCTCTTTGCGCCGGACGTGACGGAGATGTATCCGCGGGGCTTTTCAACATCGGTGACGGTCAGCGGCATCACCACGCATCTCGATGGCGTGGCGCGGCCCGGCCATTTCGGCGGTGTTGCCACCATCGTCTCGAAGCTGCTGCTGCAGAGCCTGCCCGATCGCGCCTATTTCGGCGAGAAGGATTTCCAGCAATTGCAGGTCATCCGATGCCTGGCGCGCGATCTCGATATGCCGGTGGAAATCGTCGGCGTGCCGACCGTGCGCGAAGCCGATGGCCTGGCCCTTTCATCGCGCAACCGCTACCTGTCGCCGTCGGAACGGAAGCAGGCTGCGATGCTGCCGCAGATCCTGGCAGAGACGGCCAGGCAATTGGCCTCAGCCGACGACGCGGCGCCGATCCTCGCCGCCGCGACGGCGCGGCTGCTGCAAGGCGGTTTTGCCCGTGTCGACTATGTGGCGCTGTGCGATGAAGCAACGCTTGCGCCGATCGCCAGCGCGCAAAAGGGTAGCCGCCTGTTCGCGGCGGCGCATATCGGCCGCACGCGTCTCATCGACAACTGGCCGGTTGCTTAACGGTCTTTCTCTCGTCATCCCCGGGCGAAGACCCGGGGATCCGGTGATGGGTGGATAGACTGGATGCCCAGGTCAGGCCCGGGCATGACGATGAAGTGTATTAAGGACGCTTCAGCTTGACGATCGGCTGCACGAATTGCGGCTCGATGTCCCAGGGGAAGAAGATCCAGGTGTCCTGCGAGACTTCGGTGACGAAGGTATCGACTAGCGGACGACCCGAGGGCTTGGCATAGATCGTGGCGAAATGCGCCTTGGGCAGCATGTCGCGCACCACGCGCGCGGTGCGGCCGGTATCGACGAGGTCGTCGATGATGAGCCAGCCGGCGCCATCACCGGGTGAATCCTTCAGCACCTTGATCTGGCCCTGGGCGTGATCGTCCGAATAACTCTGCATGCAGACGGTGTCGATGAGGCGCACGTCGAGCTCGCGGGCGATGATGGCGGCCGGCACCAGGCCGCCGCGCGTCACGGCGACGATGCCCTCGAACGGACCCTTCTCGATGAGTCGCCAGGCCAATGCCTTGGCGTTGCGATGCAGCTCTTCCCAGGATACCGGAAAGGTCTTTTGCGGATCGGACATTTTCTTTTTCCCCCGGGTTGAGCGGACTGTCGGCCGGATGTGTGGAACGCATGGTTTCCAAAGCCGTTCTGACCATTAGCCGATGCCGGCGACAGCGGCAATTGCGGATTGCCGGCGCGCCTCTAATGCCGAGTCCAGCCAGGTGTCAAGAGGGATTATTGCGGTGCAAAAACCCTATTGCGTGAGGGGCAGGGCGATGACAGGATGCGCCGCTTTCACGGGCAGGACAGGCCCAGTTCAGCAAGGGATGGATACTCATCTTGAGTCCGCGCCAGCTGCCGGTAGGGGTGGCAAGCGCTCGAGCGGCCGGACGCAGGATGCCACCAACACCAAGTGACCACATCAGCTCAGACATCAGATAGCCAGGTTCCGGCAACGGCCCCGGGCAACGACCATACCCCGCAAGGTGCGCTGGCGCCGCTGGCCATCGGCGCGCTCGGCGTCGTGTTCGGGGATATCGGTACGTCGCCGCTCTACACCTTCCGCGAAGCCTTCCATGGCGCCGGCGAAGTCATGGCGAACCCTGGGCATGTCTTCGGCATCCTGTCGCTGATCTTCTGGACGATCACCATCATCGTCAGCGTGAAATACGCCTTGCTGATCCTGCGCGCCGACAACCAGGGGCAGGGCGGCCTGTTAGCCCTCATCGGTCTTGCCATCCGTTCCGCCACCAAACCGGGGCGGCGCGAGAAATTCCTGGCGCTCGGCATCGTCGGCGCAGCGCTCTTCTACGGCGACGGCATGATCACGCCGGCCATTTCGATTCTGTCCGCGGTCGAGGGTCTCAAGATCGCGCAGCCGAATCTGGACAAGGATTGGATCGTCGCCATCACGATCGTCATCGTGATCGGCCTCTTTGCCATTCAGAGCCGCGGCACCGGCGCGGTTGGCGCCTTCTTTGGCCCGGTCATGATGATCTGGTTCGCGACCCTTGGCATTCTGGGCTTGCTGCAGATCATCGGTCATCCGGAAATCCTGCAGGCGCTCTCGCCGCACTATGCGCTCTCCTTTCTGTTCCACAATATCGGCATCGCCTTTCCCGTGATGGGCGCCGTGCTGCTGGCCGTGACGGGGGCCGAGGCGCTCTATGCCGATCTCGGGCATTTCGGGCGCAAGCCGATCCAGGCTTCCTGGTTCGTCTTCGTGCTGCCCTGTCTCACCTTGAACTATTTCGGCCAAGGCGCACTGGTGCTGGCCGATCCGGCGGCGGTCGCCAATCCTTTCTATCTGCTGGCGCCGGACTGGTTCCTCTATCCCCTGATCGGCCTTGCCACCGCGGCCACGATCATCGCCTCGCAGGCAGTGATTTCAGGCGCGTTCTCGCTCTCCTGGCAGGCGATGCGCATGGGCGTCTGCCCGCGTCTCCTCATCACGCATACTTCGGCCCATCACCAGGGCCAGATCTATGTGCCGCAGATCAACTGGCTGCTGATGATCTGCGTGCTGCTGCTGGTGATCGGCTTCAAATCGTCGAGCGGTCTGGCCAACGCCTATGGCATCGCCGTCACCGGCACCATGATCATCGACACGATCATCGCCTTCTTCGTGTTCCGTTCGCTGTGGCATTGGAGTCCGCTGCGTACCATCCTCGTCTGCGGCTTCATCCTGCTGGTCGAAGCGTCGCTGCTGGGGGCGAGCCTCCTCAAGGTGCTCGACGGCGGCTGGTTCCCGCTGCTGATCGGCGCCATCATCATCTTCATCCTGTCGACCTGGATGGATGGGCGCGGCCTGCTGGCCAAGCGTCACGGCGCCGGCTCTTTGACCGAAGACGAATTCCTCGGCGCGCTCTCGGAGCGGCACTTGAGCCGCGTGCCGGGCACGGCGCTGTTCCTCACCGCGCAGCTCGACCGGGTTCCCTTCGCGCTGCTGCACAACATGCGCCACAATCGCATCCTGCATGAGCGTATCGTCATGACGACGCTGATTACCGAAGCGCGACCCTTCGTGCCGGATGCGGAACGCATCCAGGTGCGCGAGCTCGGCCGCGGCTTCTGGCGCATCGTGGTGCATTACGGCTTTGCCGATGAACCCAATCTGCCGGCCGCCATGCGCATGGCGGCAAAGCATGGGCTCGACATGGACCCGGAGAACGTCTCCTATTTCATCGGCCGCGAGCGCATCGTGCCGCGCGCCAAGTCGGCCATGTCGGGCTGGCGGCGCTGGCTCTTCATCCTGCTGTCGGACACGGAAATCTCGGCTTCCGACTATTTCCGCATTCCGGTGGGGCGCATCATCGAGCTGGGTGCGCGCACCGAAATCTGACGCCGAAATCTGACACCGAAATCTGACGAGGGGCAGGGCGGACGGGATGACGCGCAAGGAGTTCGACAAGGTCTGCAGCGCGCTTCCCAAGACAAGCCAGGTCATCCAATGGGGCGGCGCTTCCGTCTGGAAGATCGGCGGCAAGATCTTCGCCGTCTGTTCGAATTGGGGTCCCGGCGAGGGACCGAAGATCAGCTTCAAATGCAGCGACATGTCCTACGACCTGCTGCGCCAGCAGAAGGGCATCATACCAGCGCCCTATCTCGCCCGCGCCAAATGGGTGCAGGTCGAAACGCCGAAGGCGCTCGGCGACAAGTATCTGAAGGCCTATATCGAGACGGCCTATCGCCTGGTTGCGGCGAAGCTCACCAAGGCCAAGCGCGCGGAACTCGGCCTGGCCCTGCCGCCGCGCGGCTAATCGATCGCCATTTCAGGCCGGCGTGACACGTCCTCGGGAAAGCCGATGCGGCCGAGACCCGGCACCCGCAATGCCGGGCGCAGGATATCGAGTCCGAAATTCAGTCCGAGGACATTGACCTCGACTCCTTCCTCGATCCCCAGCGTCACGCCGGTAAGACCGAACAGCGACACTTGCACCCCGGTGCCGCTCGGCGCCATCGCCACCGGCGCATCCCAGGCGCGGTAGTCCTTGCCGATGGCATTGGCCGGAATGTCGAGGCGCAGTTCGGGCACCTCGCGCGCCACATGCGCAAGGAAGGTGTTGCTGTTGGGCCCCGGCCAGCTGCGATACTGGTCCTTGAAGGGATAGGTCGCGACGGCCGCCTCGATGCGGTCGATCAGCGGGTCGACGCCGGCACCGCGATATTCCGCCATGATGCTGGGCTCGGCACCGAACCACATGCCGTCGGGCAGTGCATAGTCGACTTTCAATGCCTGTCCGCCGCCCCAGCCGACAACCTCATAGCGGGTGAAGCGGGCAGCACCCGACCGCTTGACGATGATCCAGGGATGGGTTGCGACGTAACCGCGCCAGCTGAAGGCGCGTGCGGTGTAGATCTGCACGACCGCTTCCGGTGTGCCGGCGGGATCGGGTGCCAGGCCCGCGGAATGGCGCGGGGCGTCGCGCCAGGACCCATCATAGGCCATGCCGCGTGCGATGCTGAGCGCGAGGGGCACGAAGACGAGGGCGGTGAGGGACCAGAACAGCACGCGCATTCAAACGCTTTCGTCCTGGGCGCGTTCCAGATAACAGCCGCTGATGCGCCAGGAACCATCAGGCTGCCGCTCGAACATATAGTGTGCGAGATAGCCCCTGCCATCGGGCCCGATGACAAAAACCTGCTGCTCCGGGCCACGGGTATGGTCGATGACGGCGCGGAACTCGACCGAGCGGGGCCGGTAGACCGGCGCGTAGCCGCTTTTGACCATATCCATGAAGACGCCCGGTGACCCGAACTTGGTCTGTAGAGCGGGGGAGGCGAAGCCGAAGGCTTTGGCGCCGTCATCGGCCCGGAAGGCGGATATCTGCGCGCCGATGATCTCCTGGAAGGCAGCCTTGTCCGCGGCATTGGGTTCGGCCCGGAGGACGCCCGGGGTCAGGAAGAGCAGGAACAGGGCGAGGGTGGCGCATCGCATGGGAACCTCCCGCAGGCTGAAGCCGGCATCACGCCCCTATTACGCGGCAAAAGGGCGGGCAGATCGATTCCCAAATGAAAACCGGCGCCCATTTCTGGGCGCCGGCTTCCGGTTCGAGGTTATGTGTAGAGGACTAATGGCTTATCATCGCACGTAAACGTGGACTTCGTTGACCTGCGCGTTGGGGTCGGTCACCTGGGCGATACCGACACGATCCGGCGGCAGGCCCATATTCAGGAGCGAGCGCGAGACCTTGTTGGCGTTCGTGCGGGCGATATCGCTGTTGAGCGCCACCTGGGCCGGCTGGCCCATGGCCGGGGCGACGCCGACCACGTCGAAGGCGGCGTTCGGGCGCAGTTCCAGGGCCTTGGAGGTCGCCTGATAGAGCGCCTGCTCGTAGTTCACATTGGCCCGGTCGAAGCGAATCACCACCAGCGGGCGGCCCGTGCTCATGCCAGCCATCGGCGGCAGGGCCGGCTGGGCCGGCGGCGCATAGGAACGGCTGGCGAGCGTGGTGCCATAGACCTGGCCGGTATTCACGCCGGCGGCCAGCGTGGTGAGGTTCGAGCGCTCGGTGGCCAGGAAATTGGTCTGGCGCGAGGTATCTTCGGCCAGCTGGTTCAGCAGGCGGTCGATCGAGACCGTCGTCTGATTCGTCTGGTCCTCAAGGATGCGGAGCTGCCGGTGATCCTCGTCGACCGCGCCGGAAACGGTGTAGGAGGCGCGGATCGAATCGAGCAGGTAGCTCGAGAAGGCGGCGTTGTTGGCGACGTCATTCGACAGACGGTTCATCTGGTCGAGGTCGGAGCCGATCTGGTCGAGCTGGTTCTGGGCCTGCTGCCAGGCGCCGGTCACAGCCGGGTTGCCCGGGGTGGTGCCCATCTGCAGCTTGCCGTTGATGGCGCCGACCGTGGTCTGGTAGCCGGCGGCATTGCGTTCCGCACTGGCGCGCAGTTCCTGGTGCTTCAGCGCCTGCTGCTGCACGGCCTGCTGCAGGCGGTTGAGATCGCTGCGGATCTCGATCACCCGGGTGCCCACCAGCGTGCCGGTCGGCTGGCCGGACGGTACCGATGCCGTGTTGTGCACGTCGGCGCCGATCGGCGCGCCGGAAACCGACGGTGCCAAGGCGTTGTTGAAAAACTCGCAGCCGCCCAAGATAAGCGGTGCGGCGGCCACGGCCGCGAGCCAGACATGTTTCTTCATGCTTGCCGAACCCCGAAAGACTGCGAACAAAAGCAAAGTCCCATACCCCCTTGCCTTGCTCAACCCATTACCCAAAAACAGTTCTTCGCAGCTTTCAGGACAAGAATCAACAGCCCAAGTCGGGTCTTGGGGGCCAGAGCGTGCCATGAGGGTCACAGGGTGGCGCGAAGGCCACAGCGAACACCGCGGGGAACCCCGCTGAAAACCGTGGGAAGCCGGCGGATTTCGTCCCGGTCCAATCCTGTGCCGTGGGTTCCCGGGCCCGGTTCTTCAGCACCTTTTCCGAGCGAAAACAAAGATATAGACCCGCGCCGGAAAACATTAAGCAAATCGCGCCAAAGAACTTGCAATGGTCCACGGCTTTGGCTAGTTTCCGCCACCGTTCGGGGGCCGAGACATCCAACTCGGCTGAATGCAACGCAAATTGCACTCACCCACCGCGAACCGACGCACCCATAGCTCAATTGGATAGAGCATCTGACTACGAATCAGAAGGTTGGAGGTTCGAGTCCTTCTGGGTGCGCCATTTTCCCTTTCGAGCACTTAGCTAAAAGGTCCGGGCCAATTCTGGCGTTGCCGAATCGCGCCTTGGTGACCTCCGGGCAGCTACTCATGCCAGCTGGCATCTGCGGTCGGCATGTTGACCCAGTCGAGATAGTTGCTTTGGTCTGGTATCAAGCCAGCTTGCTTCGCTTTGTCAAAGTCGGTCGCTTCGACTTTTGGCGGGGCCCGCTTTATTGCCGGCGCGATGTGCGCCGCGTGCTGTTGGATGTCCAATCCCAGCATGTGGCTGAAGAAGATACAATCATCCGTGAGCGCAATGATGCCGGCGAGCGTGTCGGAGTACCTTCGATCTAAGTGACCTGCTACAGTCGGCAGTCCGAAGTAGGCGCGCGCAAGCGCATCGGGGTCATTCGGGAACCGTGCTCTAAAATCTTGGATGAGAGCGTTGCGAGCGCCTATGCAACTGCCAAGCGCTTTCACGGATTGGGCTAGAACCATTGTAAGTGCAAGTGGCCGCCGCTGAATGGATAGCTTCTCGAACACAAGGTTACTTAGCAGATCGATTGGCACCACCGGTTCGGGCAAGTTCTCGAAATCGGCATCAAAATGGAAAGTCCCGTTTTGCCGGCCGGCTTTCCTTTCCTGCGCGTGCAGCAAGAGTGCCTGCTTTTGGGTTTGAAAAGTTGCGGCCATTATTTGGACGTGTTGTTGCTTAAGGCCGCAAAACGTATTGGTGATGCCAAGTGACACCATGATAGCGGCATTCGCGCATCGCACCTCGGTCACAATATCCCTTCGATTGGCGGTGCGTCTCGCAATGGAGTCAGCTCCGTACACACCTGCCAATGCACCGGCCAGCGCAGCAGTAAAGTTGCTGTTTAGCAGTTGCCACGCTTGACTAGTGAGCCATTCGAAGATGCAGGAAAGGTCCATGTGCCTATCTACCAATTCGCCACAAATATAACGCAGAGGTGCGGCAAATTATCTGGCAATCTAATCGGGCCTGCAAAAATCGCACCTTCAATCGTACTGGACATGATCTTTGCAGAAGTGATCACCAACAGCGAAATCAGAAAGGCGTTCCGGGAGGTTAGCCTTTCGGCGGATAGGGGTCCTTGCCATAAGTCCATTCGGTTCGAAATCTACCGTCTTCGCCCTTAATCAGGACGGAAGCACTGTGCCCTTTTCCCCCAACTTCTTGCGCCCAGTCGATCGCTTGGCGCGTCGCGGCATGCTGAGTGTCGTATGAGCCGTGGTGCTTGCCCTCATAACTGATTTTCCACCTGCCCTCGTGTTTCCCAATGACATATTGAACCAGCGCCATGTTCTCGATTTCCTTGGTTGCGAGTTTTGATGCAAGGCGACACACAGTGGCATTTATTCTGTGATATCGGATTGGGCTCATATCCAATCAGGTGCAATGTTCAGAAATGCACGTCAGACAATATCGCACCCTCGTGCCCAGTCTGCTGGCGTCCTACTTTCGCTTGTCTCTATTCGATTGCCACGATTGAAGTCACCGGGTGGATTTCCCACGCAGTAGATGGGCGCATTCCCGTGGGACCGACAACCCCCGGAGCGTGGTCGATATCGTAGAAGATCGATCCCTCTATTTGGACGTGCAGGGGCGGATCATATCTACGATAGGTTCCGCTGCCGGGGAGGTCATCAGCGAGCAGCGTGGCCAGATCTTTTCTTGCCTGAAGTAAAGTTGCGTAGTCGGCCGCGTTCCTCTTTGGCAGTCCGCTCACCTCGACATTGAAGAAGGTCGGGCCATTACATCTCTTGTCGCCGGCGACGATGATGTGCCAATCGCTATCCGTTTCGAATTTTATCGCACAGACATATGCTGCCACCTTTACGTTCCGATTTTCTTCCTCCACTCGGTCGAAAGACGCATCTTCTTCGAGCGCGGGATCGTGATTGCGCATGTCATCATCGCTGGGCAAACTCCGCGTAAAGGCACTGAGGGACTGAAAGTCCTCGGTATCTGCATCGGAGATCGACGTCTTCGCAATCTTGCGATCATGTCCGCGAAATTGAGCGTTCACCAAATCAGCGGGAACTAGACTCGTTAGCGGCATTACGCTGTCGGCGACTTCCATCTCCGACTCTTGCTCTGGATGTGACCAGTCGTCGACTGCATAGACTGTGTATTGCTGACCTGCGTCATTCTTGACGGTCTTCAATGCCACCGGCTTTTGAGCACAGCCGCCCAGGAAAGCAACTGAGAGTGCTAGGGATACGATGGCAGGCCTGAAGCTGGGTACGAGCATAGCGACTCTCCGCAGAACATGGAGCCGTATATACAGTACTATACAACCATGAATCGTTAATTGCTACTCCAACTCAAGTCAGGGACGAAATTGCCAAAGGACAATCGAGTTTTCTAAACGTTCCGGCGTAGTATTGCCGGCGTCGAGAGTGGTCTACACCGCTTCCAAGCCCTCTGGGCCTTCATCCATTTCACCCCTGTCCGCCGCTCGCTTTCTCGCGGCGGGCGATGGAGGCGTCCATGTGGTCGAAGAAGGGGGCGAGGTCCGGGTGCAGTTGCAGGGCGCGGCATGCGTTGAGGTGGCGGAGGGCTTCGGCATAGTTGCCGTTCGCGGCCGCGGTCACTGATTCGGTCAGTTGGCCGGCCAGGCTGGGGAAGGACGGGTCGGCGGCGATGGGGTTGTCGCCGATCAGGGCCAGGACTTCGGTGCTTTCCTGCTTGCCTTTGACGATCGCCCGGCCGAGCGGGACCACCGCGAAATTCGCCACCAGAGCATGCGTCGCGCCACCGATGAGGATGTCGACGCCGTATTGCTTGGACAATCCCTCGATGCGCGAGGCGACGTTCACGTCATCGCCGATGACCGAATAGTTGAAGCGTTGCTGTGAGCCGAGATTGCCGACCAGGCAGGCGCCGGAATTGATGCCGACACCCATGCGCAGGGGCTGGAAGTTCCTGCCATGGGCTTCCGCCTCAAGCTCCAGTTCCAGGTTGAGCTGCGCCAGGCGCCGGCGCATTTCCAATGCCGCCAGGCAGGCATTCTGTGCATGGGTGTCGTCGTCGAGCGGCGCGTTCCAGAATGCCATGATGCTGTCGCCGATATACTTGTCGATCGTGCCGCCATGTTTGAGGACGGCATCCGTCATCGGTGTCAGAAAACGGTTGAGCAACTGGGTCAGCGCTTCCGGCGTGTTGCGTTCCGAGATGCTGGTAAAATCGCGAATGTCGCAGAAGAGAATCGTCACCG
The DNA here is from genome assembly GCF_041906375.1 of Dongia sp. Lineage (GTDB taxonomy): Bacteria > Pseudomonadota > Alphaproteobacteria > Dongiales > Dongiaceae > Dongia. Next base: position 262,545 of record NZ_JAYRJJ010000003.1, read on the forward strand.
GCCGCATTTCGCCGCCGAGGCGCAGCCGTTCCGGTTCGGCCGCGAGCTGCTCGACCATTTCCGGCGCGAGGTAGTGGCTGAAGGCCGCGCGGATCGTGCGCCGTTCGATGTCGGAGCGGAAATAGGACGACATCGCCCCCGTGATGAACACGAGCAGCACGGATAGACCGGGATAGACCGGGTCAAACAGCTGGCCTCGCTCCGTGAAGGCATACCAGGCAGCACCGATGGCGATTGCCATCGCACAGGCGCCCAGAAGCGCGCAGCCGATCGGCCCGGCACGCGGCAACAAGGCGATCATGGCGCTGCCCAGCACAATCAGAAAGCCGAGCTCGGGCAAGATCGTCCAATAGGGCCGGTTGAGTGAAACGCCGGTCAGTATCTGCTCGGCGATCTGTGCATGGATTTCAACGCCCGGCGTCAACGGGCTGTTGGGCGTCGCGCGTAGATCCAGGAGACCCGGCGCGCTGGTGCCGATGAAGAGGACGCCGCCGGTGAGGTCGATCTTCTCGCCGGAGAGGATGCGCCATGCCGGGATGGTACGCTGTGGAACGCGGCCGCTGTCGTAAAGCCATATCTGGCCGCGCTCGTCGGTGAGCGGCGCGAGCTTGCCGATCTTGATCTCGGCGATGCCCTCGACTTCGATCAGGCTGCTGGGCAGGCCGAGGCTGCTGGTGAGCTTCTGCCACCAGGCCTGATACCCTTCGGACCCGGACGATTTGACGACGACGGTCGAGGCCTTCTGCGACACGCGCAGCGTCTCGCCCACCAGGCTCGAATAGAGCGTGCCGCCGCCATTGAGCAGCAAGGGCAGTTGCCGGACGATCGCATCGCCTTCGGTAAAGACATTGATGCTGCCCTGGCCCTTGGCGCTGGCCTGCAGCGAGGCCAGGCTGGCGATCGATGCGTTGAACTTGCGCACGAAATTTCGCGGGTCGCGGCCGGCATCGGCACCGAGCGTCGCCATACCGCCCTTGCGCTTTGGCATCGCTGTCGGCGTGGGTCCGTTGGCGAGAATGAAGCCCAGTACCGTGGGTGTCGACTTGATCACCTTGGCGAGGATCGCGTCGGGGTCGGCGACGCGGGCCAGGATCGATTGCGACAGGGGATCTGAGTCACTCAGGCCCCAACCATCCGTCGCCAGCTTCGGCCCCGTGCGGTCCGGTTCGGCAAAGACGATATCGACTGCGATGGCGCTGGCGCCGGCCTTGGCCAACCGCTCGATCAGATCCGCCGTCAGGCTGCGCGGCCAGGGCCACTGGCCATAACGCTGCAAGGTTGTGTCGTCGATATCAATGACCCGGACCGGCGTCTCGACATAGGTGCGCGGTTCGATGCGCTGGAACACGTCGAACATGCGCAGCCTGATCTCGGAAAGGAAGACCGGGTCATGGATGCGCAGAAGGAGCGCGCAAAGAAGCACCAGGGCCGGTAGCCCGCGCTGAACGAGATACATCATGTGTGACGTGGCGCCATTGCTGATCCCGACGCTAGGTCGCGGCACACGGCTTGTCAAAGCAAGCTGTGCGTCCCGGTGACCATTCTGAATCCGGCGCGGTGGAATAAGCGCCGCGGCTAAACGTATTCGTCCAGTCGCAGTTTGAGCCATCGCAGCTTGTGCGCTGCAGCAATAAATTCCCGGCCAATCCGGCGATCTTGAGAGGGGTAGGACATGAGGAACATTATCGCCCCCGGGCTGGGGATAGCTGCGCTCATTTCCGTGTCAGCCCTGGCACTCGCGTCGACCGAAGCGATTCCGATCGCCGACGTGGTGGATGTCATCAAGAGCGCCTTTCACACGCCGCCCGGCGGCGCCGAGGTGCCGGCCACGGTCGGCGACAAGCTGCTGGCAGACGAAGCCATTCGGACAGAATCGGATTCCGCTATCGAAATGAGCTTTCCGGACGGTGCCACTTTGCGGCTGGAAGCAGATAGCGATCTGGTTCTCGATTCCTATGTCTTCGATCCGAACGCCCTCAAATCGGCGGCTGCCATTTCGATTCCCGCCGGTATCGCCAGATATACGACGGGCGACGAAAGCATTGACGATACGGGTGTCGAATTCTCGACGCCGGTGGCGACGGTGGGCATCAGAGGCACCGACATCGTCGTATCGGTCGGCGCCAATGGTGCGACCGTCATCGATGTTCTGTCCGGCAAGGTGACCGCCAAAGCGATAAAGCATGATGCTCAGGTTGAGGCGATCGAAGGGCAGAGCGTCCTTATCGATCAGATCGACCAGCCGCCGGAAGTGGGCCAGATCGGCGATTTTGCGACTGCCGCCGGCGGGCCGCCGGCAGCGCCAGGCTCATATGACCCCGACTCTTTGAAAGACAGGAAGGCCGGCGAGGCGCCCAGCGACGGCGGTGGCAACACGGATTCTGCCGCCGATGGCAATGACGGTAATGACGGCTCCGGCGGGGGTAGCGGTGGCAGCGGCGGCAGTGGTAGTGGCGGCGGAAGCAGTGGTGGAGGTGGTGGTGGAGGTGGTGGGGGCGTCGATGGTGACGGCAATTCTGGTCATGGCGACAATGCCGACAAGCACGACCCCGACAATCCCGGCGGCGGGAAGGGCAAGAACAACAAATAATCCCGGCCAGGTTTGCAGCCGGTCGGGAACAGAAATGTCCCGAGGGGGACATTCCTGTGATTCACGGTGGTTTCTGCCTACAGGCCGGAATAACGGCATTTCTTGGCCCGTTTGTTCGGGGTGCGGAAGCTGCGCGTCCCAGCGCGGTTTTGACTGAACCCGAAGGAGTACGACCATGAAATTGCGAGACCGATCGTTGCTGCATGTTCTCTTCATCAGCGGGACGATGGCGTTCGCCGCCGTGTCGTCTACGGCATTGCCTTTCGACAATTTTGCCTTCGCGAAGAACGGCGGTGGCAATGGCGGTGGCAACAGCGGTGACCATGGCGGTGGCAATGGCGGTGACCATGGCGGCGGCAAAGGCGGTGACCATGGCGGCGGCAATGGTGGGGGGCAGGGCGGCTCGAACAAGGCCGATGCCGCGCATGGCTCCAAGGGTGCGCAAGCGTCGGACGAGGACGGCGACGAGACCGATCCGGAAATTACGCCCAGCGCCCTCGGCAAACTAAACGGCTTCTTCCATGCTTCAGCCACGGGGCTCGCCAACGCCTCACCGAACTCGGCACCCGGCAGCATCAGCCATACCTTCCACGACCTGCTGAATGACTTTGTCGACCAGCAAGCCACGCCTGAGGAAGGTGAAGAAACCGATGTCGACCTGGATGACCTCGCCGAGGTGCTTGCGGCCGCCAGCAATAAGCCGATGACGCCGGAAATCGTCGAAAAGATCGTCAACAAGCTGGCTGACACCTATGGCGAAGACTATTCGGAGCTGACCGACCCTGTCGAAGCGCAGGATGACGGCAGCGCCGAAACGCCCGAAGGCACTGAAGCCGAGCCGGCGCCGAGCTTCGCCGAGAAGCTGGCGGAGAAGGTGAATGAGATCAACGGCTACGATACGCCTGACGAACAGGATCCTTCCTGATCCAGACCGCATCCACAAAGTGATGTGAAAATGGGGCGCCCCATCATGTGGGGCGCCCCAATCATATCGGCCCGATCATGGCGTATGGCGAGCATCCAAAGACTATTTGATGGCAGCCGGGCAGGTCTTCGAGGCCTGGACCAAACCATAGCCGAATGTCGCATCCCGGCCTTCGGGGCCGAGATCGATGGCGGCGTTGGTCAGGCTGTCGAGATCGTTGCCATTCGCGGCCAAAGCCGCCGCGACAAAGGGCGCGGCGAAGGATGTGCCGCTCACATAGGTACCGTTGCCGCCGCCATTCTTGGACCCCATCGGCGCCGGCAGCCACAGGTCGACGCCTGGTGCGGCAAAGGCCACGAATGTTCCCTTGTTGGCTTTGGCAAACGCATGCTTGTCAGCGTCGACCGCCGTGACGCCGATGACGCCCGGGAAGGCCGCCGGATAGCGTGCAACATCGGCAAAGCCATCATTGCCGACGGCGGCGACAATGCGTATGCCCTGTCGGGCGGCAGCATCCACCGCCAATTCCATCAGCGCGTTGTTGGGGCCACTGAGGCTCGTGTTGATCGTCTTGATGCCCTGTCCGGCCAACCAGTCGAGACCGGAGACAAAGGCGGTAGCACTTGCGATCGGCGCGCCATCTTCATCCAGCGTGAAAATGCCTGCAATCGACAGCGCAGCGCGCGGCAGCAGGCCGAAATTCTGTTGTCCGGCCAGGATCGCCGCGACGATGCTGCCATGGTCCGGCATGGCAAGCAGGCTGTCCGGCGAATCAAGAAAGACCTGTTGTGTGATGCTAGCGCCAGAAAGGATCGGCGCCTTCGTGTCCGCCACGGTGTCCAGCATGCCGATCTGCACCGGCTCGGTACCGCATTCCGGCAGCGCGGGGTTCCAGCCAATGAGCTTGCGCGCAAAGTCCGGTGCCGGCAGCGTCATGCTGGCTTGTGGCTTGTACACATGGTTGAAATCGATCGATGCACCGGGAAAGGCAGACGCCAGGCGCGCGCGCGCTTCGGCCAGCGACATGGTTGCCGGCGGCGAAAGCCGCGTCACCGAAAGGCCAAGTGCACCCAACTTCTGCTGCGACAGCACACCGAACCCGTTGCTCGCGGCAAACTCAGGCAATGCATCGCCCGCATTGGCGACGACAATCTCGTGGGCCATCGCCCGATTGAGCTCGCCATTGCCGCTTGCCGCCGTGTTGGATGCCGCCGGCACGTCGGTCGTCGCGGCCGCTACCGTGCCGCCAAACCCGGCCACCGATTTCTTGCCGTTATTGCTCTTCTGCGTCGAGGCCGGATTGGCATTGGTGCTGCCATTGCCGCCACTGTTGCCAGCACCGTTTCCGTTGCCGCCGCCATTTCCGCCGCCGTTTCCGCCCCCGTTGCCACCACCGTTCCCGCCACCATTCCCGCCGCCGTTGCCGCCCCCATTCCCGCCGCCGTTGCCACCACCGTTCCCGCCGCCATTACCGCCACCTTTGCCATTGTCGCTCTTGGCCCAGGCATGACCGGCATCAAACAGGGACGGCGCCGCGAAGCCGAATTGCAGCGCGGCGGCAAAGGCAAGGATCACACTGGCCGTGGCAAAGCGGCGCTGGCTCATTTCCGTTTTAATCTCCGGACCGATCCGCGTCTGCGGTCAGGGCGCAGTGCGGGGCAGAACGATCACTTCCCATCCACCATCTTCACGGCGGCAAGCGACACCGCTGCCGGTGGTGGTGCCATTCTCGGCCTGCTCAAATTCTGCGCAGGATGTTCCTGACGCTAACTTAAACCAGTTTAACACTTTTACCTGTCCCTGGCCCGAAGTTTGGTCGCCGAACTCGACGGCGCGTGCCGGCGCCTCGGGCCCGTCGTTCAAAGCCGACAGCAATGCGGTGCGGAAAGCCGCGGCATGAGCGGCGTCGACGGTAAGTGCTTCTTCGGCCATGTCACCGCCATCGCTCTTGGCGCCAGCCAGGCGCAAGCCATCATCGGCGCGCTGGCTGGCGGACCAGATTCCCAGAATGCCGGCACCCAGGAGCAGGCCGAACAAGGCGGCAGCAACCTGACTGTGAATGAAGCTGGGACGGGGCGATGTCGACCTGGCTTTGGCCTGCGGCGCCGTGGCGATGGCGCGCGCCATGGCAAAGGGGACCGGCCGATTATCGAACGCGGCCATGGTATCGCGCGCGGCGTCGGCCGAGGTCCGGAAGTCTTCCGCCAGGGCCCGCAAGGCCGGATCGGCCGCAATCTGACGAGCGACAAGCTCGGCTTCCTCAGCAGGAAGCGTGCCGTCGCAATACTGCATCACGCGGATAATCATTTCTTCACCAATCGGTTGCCGAATTTCTGTCATCGAAATACCTAACGAGTGAAGGGGACTTCTATTCCGTGCCGCCAGTGTCGCGGATCTGCTTGGCAAGGGCCAATCGCGCCCTGGCCAGGCGGCTCATGACGGTGCCGATCGGAATATTCAGCATGTCCGCGGCTTCCTGGTAGCCAAAGCCTTCGACAGTGACCAACAGCAATACCTGCCGCTGCTCCTCCGGCAGGAGCTTGATGGCTTCCCAGGTCCGCTTCAGATCCTGCCGCGCCTCCAATTCCGCCACCAGCGGAGCTCCGGGAATCTGGTCCCACAGTCCCTCTCCAGGCACGGAGAGCCGCTGAACCGCGGATCGGCGGCGGTCGATCCAGGTATTCATGATGATCTTGTAGATCCAGCTGTCGAGGCGGGAATCGGGTTGCCATTGGCTGTGTCGCTCCAGCGCCTTCAGGCACGCCGCCTGCACCAGATCGTCCCCTTCATCGGACGAACCGCTCAAGCCAATAGCGAAGCGGCGCAGCCGGGGCAGCAGGCTGATCAGGCCGAGTTCGATTTCCTTGCGCTTCGTCACTGAGTCCTTCTGGCTAAGTTACTGGAGTTCATTTGTTTCTGGATCGGTTCGCGGTGGGTTCGATGCGCTGACTGCTTTCACAATACACCGGACGGAAAGCGTGATGACACGTCCGACTGGAAATCACTTTCACAAACACCATCAAACGGGTCATGGGGGTCAAGGGGAGAAAACCCACTTCCCGCACACGAGCATGTGAGTGGCCGCCGATATTCGTCTCAAATTTGCGGAATATCGCGGTGCATCCGCCCGTTTTCGGGTGAGTGCACGATCCGGTGGCCGCCTCGTTCGAACAGCCCTGGGGACGTGTGTCGAAGCTGAACCCGCTGATCCACAGCGCGAGCCCGGGAGCGTCTCATGGCCACTGACACCAACAATCTTTCGATCGACACCGTCGCCACCATCCGCGAGGACGATGTCGAGCAGGGCCATGTCACCCAATCGGCCGCCGCACCGGTGATCGTCCAGGTCCCGCAAGGCGCCGATGTGGTGCGCGTGCAGGTCACGCCGGGTGAGACGATCCAATTGCCGTTCCCGGCCGATGGCTTGGTGGCGCGCCTGGGCGATAACGGCAACCTCGCGGTCAAGGTCGGCAACATCACGGTCATTCTGGTCGGCTATGCCGATGCGACGGGCCAGGCCGACGTAAACCTGATCGGCAGCGACGGCAAGGCTGTCGACGTCGCCGCGGTTCTTGCCTCGACCGATCCCAACCTCGACATCCAGACGGCAGCCGGTCCCGGGGCGGGCGATGCCGGCGCCGGTGTCGACAACAATGGCGGCCTTTTCTCCCCCTTCGATCCGGCGGCCGGCATCGGCGGCCTTACCGCGATTGGCGGGCTCGACCCCACCGCGCTCAACTACAACCTCATCCAGCGCGATTTTGTCGAACTGATCGAAGACGATCCCACCGAAGTCGACCCGGTTCCGATCGTCATCGAGACGGTGGGCGGCATCGTCAACGAAGACGATTTGACGTCCAATTACGGCAATGTCCTCGATGGCGGTCAGTTCAACGATTCATTGGCGGCGATCGATGGTCCGCAGGCGCTGGTCCAGGACATCATCAACCAGTTCTGCTGGAACCCGGTCTACGGCAACGATCACCATGACGATGCTGACTATGACGGCGAGGATACGAAATCGGGGACGCCGTTCGGCGATGCCATCATCGGCTACGACCCGAATGGCAGCGACTCAGCGCCCGCCGATTTCGATCGGGAACCGCTGGTGTTCAATGGCACCGCGACGGTCGATTTCGGCGCCGATGCGCCAGGAACCCTGGTCTTCAATGCCGACACGCTGACCCAACTCACCGCTCTAGGCCTGAAGAGCGGCGGGTTCGATCTGCAATACCAGCAGGTCGACGATACGCATATCCAGGGCTATATCTTCGACGGCGAGTGCTACATTCTCGTCTTCACCGTGGCCATCGGCGACAGCTATCCGAACCCGACCGGTCCCGGCACGACCTTCGACATCTTCTTCATCCTCAGCGACAATGTCGACCACCCGCTGCCCGTCGGCGTCGACGCGGATGAAACCAATCTGCTCGTTCCCGTCTTCTTCCAGGCGATCGACAACAGCGGCTCGACCGCGGGCGGCCAGATCACCTTTGGCGTGCGCGATGACATTCCGGTCATCGACAACGAGAACCTCGACGAATCATCCAGCCTGCTGCATCCGGCGCTCTATCTCGACGATGACGACCTCAAGGGCGGCAATCCGGGCGGTACCGGCGACGATGACAGCACGGCCAACTACAATCTGTCCGGCTATCTCGGCGTCCATTATGGTGCCGATGGACCGGGCTCGCTCCTGCTGACCGATCCGTCGCTGCCGGAAGGCTTCTCGGCGAGCCTCAGCCTGGATGGTCTCACCCTGCTGATCAAGCAGAACGGCGTCGACGTCCTCAAGATCACGCTGAACGATTCGACCAGTGGCTATCTGACGGTCGAACAGCTGGCAGCGATCGACCATCCGGAAGGTGACGACGAAAATAACCTCCAATTCATCATCAATTTTGAAGCGAACGATTTCGATTGCGACAAGGTTGGCGGCTCGATCTCGATCGATGTCGATGACGACACGCCTGTGGCTGGCTGGAACTGCACTGTCCGTCTCGACGACGATGCGCTCACCGACGGCAATCCGGGCGGTACGGATGATGACGTGGATGCCGCGCATGTGACCGGGACCCTGGCGCACAGCTACGGCGCCGATGGCGCTGGCACGCTGCTGCTGACGTCAGCGACGCTGCCGGTTGTTGGCGGCTTCACGCAATCAGTCTCGCTGGATGGGCTTACGCTGACCATTTCGCAGAACGGCACGCCGGTCCTGAAGATCGAGCTCAGCAACGGCACCGACGGCATCTACACGGTGACGCAGCTGGCGCCGATCGAGCACGAGACGGGTGCCGACGAGAACAATGTCCAGTTTGCCATCAGCTATGAAGTGATCGATGGCGATGGCGATCCGGTGAGTGGCTCTCTCTCCATCGATGTCGACGATGATACGCCGGTAACGTCGTGGAATTGTACCGTGCGCCTCGACGACGATGCGCTCACCGACGGCAATCCGGGCGGCACGGATGACGACGTGGATGCCGCGCATGTGACCGGGACCCTGGCGCACAGTTTCGGCGCCGATGGCGCCGGATCGCTGCTGTTAACGTCGGCGACGCTGCCGGGTGTCGGCGGCTTTACCCAGGATCTCTCGTCGGACGGCATGACGCTGACCATCTCGCAGAACGGCACGCCGGTCCTGAAGATCGAGCTCAGCAACACGACCGACGGCGCCTATACGGTGACTCAGCTCGCCGCCATCAGCCACCCGGCGGGCCTGGACGAAAACAATGTTCAGTTTACGGTGAATTACCAGGTCACCGACAAGGACGGCGACACCGCGAACGGCTCGATGGTCGTCGATATCGATGATGACTCGCCGATCGTGAGCGAGAACAATGCCGTGCAGTTGGATGACGATGCGCTGGGCGGCAATGCGGGCGGCACCGGCGATGACGACGATGCGGTCAACGTGACGGGCACATTCGGCCACAGCTACGGCGCCGATGGGGCCGGAACCACTTTGCTGACGGCCGCAACCCTGCCGGTCTCGGGCGGCTTCACGCAAGATGTCTCGCCGGATGGCTTGACACTGATCATCTCGCAGAACGGCACGCCGGTCCTGAAGATCGAGCTCACCAATGCCGCCGACGGCTCCTATGCTGTTACGCAGCTGGCCGCCATCAGCCACCCGGAAGGCGACGACGAGAACAACACCCAGTTCGTCATCAACTACCAGGTCACCGACGAGGACGGCGACGCCGCCAACGGTTCGATGATCGTCGATGTCGATGACGACACGCCGACCATCCATCTCAACGATGTCGCGACGCCGGACCTGATCGTCGACGAGACATATCTGAACGTGGACGTAACGGATTCCTTTGCCGGCCTTTTCGGTGCGTCGGCCGGTGCCGACGGCCAGAAGGGCGACATCGCCTATGTCCTGGACGTGAAGTCGAAGGGTGCGGAGAGCGGGCTCGTCGATATCGCGACGGGCAACAAGGTCTATCTGTTCCTGGAAAGCGGCGTCGTGGTCGGCCGTGAAGGGACGGACGCAACAGATGCCGAAAACGGGGATATCGTCTTCACCGTGACGGTCGCCACCAATGGCGATGTGACGCTGGACCAGCAGCGCGCTGTGCAGCACGACGATCCGAATGATCCGGACGAATTGGTCTCGCCGGCGACGCTGTCGTCGAGCGATCTCATCACCCTGACGGCCACCATCACCGACAACGACGATGACACCGCCAGCGTTCCCGCCAATATCGGCTCCGCTTTCAAGTTCAAGGATGACGGGCCCAGCATCCACCTCAACGACGTGTCAGTACCGAGCCTGACCGTCGACGAGACGGATCTGACGGACGACGACACGGCCTCCTTCGCGGGACTCTTCAGCGGGCTTGCCGGCGCCGATGGGCAGAAAGGTGACATCACCTATGCTCTGGACGTGAAGGCGCCGGGCGTCGAAAGCGGTCTGATCGACATCGCCACAGGACACGAGGTGTTCCTGTTCCTGGAAAGCGGCAAAGTGGTCGGCCGTGAAGGCACGGATGCGATCGATGCCGCCAGTGGCGACATCGTCTTCACCGTGACCGTCGATGCCAGCGGAAATGTGACGTTCGATCAAGCCCGCGCCGTACAGCACGACGATCCGGCAGACCCTGATGAAGCCGCCACGCCGCCGCATTTGTCGGCGGCCGATCTCATCACCCTGACGGCGACCATCACCGACAACGACGATGACACGGCCAGCGTTCCGGCCGATATCGGCCTGGCTTTCAATTTTGAGGATGACGGGCCGTTTGACATCAAGGTGCTCTACGCGAACTTTGATGATCCGGAGGGGATGTATCAGGGGAATCTGATCGACGAAGACGACCTCAACGGCCCGTTTGTCAAGTACCAGGGCAATGGCGATGACGCACCTGGGGACGACGATGTGAACCCCAACGGGCTGCAGGATACGGCCCGGGTTGAAGGCTTCGTGTCTGTCAACTTCGGCGCCGATGGCCCGGCTGCCAGCGACTCGTTCAAGTTCGGCGTGGTCGATGGTGCCGATACCGGCCTCAAGACCTCAGACGGCAAGACGATCATCTGGCACGTCATCGATGCTCAGCATGTCGAGGGCGTGATCGATGGTCAGGTCAATCCGGTGTTCACCGTCGAACTACAGCTCAGCCCAATTCCCGGCTATTTCCTCTTCCAGCTCAACGAAGGTCTGTATCACCCGGACCATGATGATGACACGACCGAGGCCTTCGAGACCGCCTTTGAGGACAATCTCAACATCTATATTCCGGTGATCGCCACCGACAAGGACGGCGATCATGTCTCGGCCGACATCCATATCATCGTCGATGACGATATGGCGGTTGCGCGAGCCGATTACGACAGCGTCGCGAACTTGCTGACGACGGACGGCAATGTCATCACTGGCGTCGGCACCCAGGATCCGGCGAATGGGTCCGACTTGCTCGGCGCAGACAATGGCTCGGTTACCGGAATCGCGTCGGTGGAGCTTCCGGGTAATTCTCCGGCGGCGGCGACCGATCAGGTTCACGGCGCCGGCTTCGTGATCGATGGCGAATTCGGCACGCTGACGATCTATGCGGACGGGTACTACACCTACACCCGATTCGACGGCGAACCGCTGATCGAGGATGACAAGTTCACCTACACGCTGACGGATGGAGATGGCGACGCCACCACGGCTGTGCTGACCATCAACATCTACGATCAAGGAACGGAGCTCGACACCGATCCGGACGGCGAGAACGACAACGACGTCGATGAAAAAGGTCTGCCGATCCGGACAATCAACGCAATCGTCGAACCGGCTGGTACCGGCGAAGCGGCGGATGGAAACGGCAATGATGACGACGACACATCCGAGAAAGCGGATGGTCAGCTGAGCTTCAATACGCCGGACGGCTTCGGTTCCCTGACCATCGAGGACAAGGACGGCAATGCCGTGACGATCACGGCCATCGGCCAGATCATCCATGGCAAATATGGCGACCTCGAGGTCACGGCCTTCGACAGCGCGGCCGGCACCATGAGCTACGCCTACAAGCTGCTGGACAATGTTGATCATTCCGGTGGTGCGGTGAAGGATGCCTTTGCCGTGGTCGTGACCGATGTCGACGGCGATCACTCCAATGGCACGATCAGCATCGATATCATCGACGATGAGCCGATCGCCCGGAGCGATTTTGACAGCGTCGGCAATCTGTTGACGACGGATGGCAACGTCATTACCGGCGTTGGCACCTCCGACCCGGCCAGCGGCGCCGACACGCCCGGCGCGGACAACGCGCGGGTCTCGGCCATCGCCTCGGTTGAAATGCCGGGCAATGCCCCGGCGGCGACGAGTGACCAGGTCCACGGTGCCGGCTTCATCATAGACGGCGAATTCGGCACGTTGACGATCTATGCGGACGGCTACTACACCTACACCCGCTTCGACGGCGATCCGCTGATCGATGATGACAAGTTCACCTACACTCTGAAGGATGGTGACAACGACACCAAGACAGCGACCCTGACCATCAACATCTATGATGAAGGAACGGATCTCGACCTCGATCCGAGTGGCACCAACGACAACAATGTCGATGAAAAGGGCCTGCCAATCCGCACGATAAGCGCCATCATTGAACCGGCCGGTACCGGCGAGGCGGCCGATGGCAATGGCAGCGATGACGACGACACGTCGGAAAAAGCTACTGGTACACTGAACTTCAGTACGCCCGACGGATTCGGTTCACTCACCGTCGAAGATAAGGACGGCAATGCCGTGACGATCACGGCCATCGGCCAAATCATCCATGGCAAATATGGCGACCTCGAGGTGACGGCGTTCAACAGCGCAGCCGGCACCATGAGCTATACCTACAAGCTGTTGGACAATGTTGATCATTCCGGCGGCACGGTGAAGGACGACTTCAAGATTGTCGTCACCGATAGCGACGGCGACCATTCCAACGGCACCATCAGCATCGATATCGTCGATGATGCCCCGATTGCCAGCAACGACTTCGGTGGTTCGGTCAATACGGGGTCGTCGATCAACGTCATTAACCCGGCAAGCGGTGTGCTCGCCAACGATCTGTTCGGCGCGGACGGGGCCAAGGCCGGTTCGGGTGGCGGCGTCATTGGTGTCATTGCCGGCAACGGCAGCACGCAGTCGAGCACCGGCATCAATGCGTCGATCGTCTCGGCGCTGGGTACGTTGGTCCTCCAGGCCGATGGTACCTACACCTACACGGCGAAGGCGAACGTCTCGGGCACCGATTACTTCACCTACACGATCGAGGATGGTGATGGCGACCGGACGACGGCGGTATTGAGCTTCAATGTGGCCGACCAAGCGCAGGGCAGCATCACCGGCTCGACCTGGGTCTATGAAGACGGGATGCAGAACCAGAATACCGGTGACCTGACGACCGCGACATCGGCACTCGGCGTCGCATTCACGCCGGGTGACAATGAAGTGGTGACCAGCCTCACCCTGCAGAACCTGCCGACTGGCTGGAAGATCTATGACGGCAATACTTTGCTGGGAACCGGCAACGGTACCAACTTCGTGATCGACATTACGCTCCATGCATTGGCGAACCTGAAAATTCTACCGCCGGCTGACAATGCGGACGGTGATCTGTCGCTGAATATCTCGGCGACAATTCAGGATCCGAATGGCGGGCTTACCGACACGGTCAATGGTCAACTGACCATCAATCGCGACGGCGTCGCCGACAAGCCGACAGCGGTCACAATTACCGTGACTGACGCCGGTGCGAACGGCTTGTTCAGTGTCGGCGAGGTCGGCGTCGTTAACATCAAGGCGACCTTTGGCGACGCAACAGATGCGTCCGAAACCCATAGCCTCGTCTTCAAGGTGCCGGCCGGCTTCAATCTCACCGATTGGAACGGATCGACCTGGGCCGGGCTGCCGGCTGGCATCAGCGTTATCAGCGTCACCGGTTCTTCCGGCGCCGGCTGGACCGTCACTTTCGGTGTCGCCGACAATACATCCAGCGTGGATTTCAACGTCAATATCGTGAACACGGCAGCTGTCGCGTCAAATGCGCAGTTCACCGTCGATGCGAAGACGCTGGAAGAAGCGACGATCGCCGGACCGAACGGCAATAGCAGCGGCAATGAATTGACCATTGCCAACAACACGGCCATCACCTCGGCCTCGGTGCCGGTCGTTTCGGCCCGCATCCTCAATGGTGCGCTGGTGACCAACACGCCAAGCCCGCAGCAGGGCGATCAGGCGATGATCCTGACCTTTGTTCAGGATGGCAATCCGCTCAACGCCTACGCTCAGGTTGTTGTGCGCGATACGCAGGGGCAGCAGGGCGCCGTCCTCGCGGATTCCGGCTTCAATATCGATCCGAGCAAGGACTTCAACGTGGCGCTCGAGAACCCGCTGGAGGGCCACAAGATCATCGTGACCGACTTCAATCTCGAGGGGGTTACGCTGGACGTGTCGGGTGGCAACATCCAGATCGAGCACGAGGATGCATCCGGCAAACCGATGGCCGTCTATGCCCAGATGAGCCCGAACGATGGCGGCACCGTCGTCGTCGACGACTCAACCGATGGTGACAGCGGCAATGATACGCCGGTGCCGAGTCCCAACAATGCCGGCCAGGACTATCTGTATGGCGGGTCGGGCAACGACACGCTGAACGGCGGCGCCGAAGACGATGTACTCAACGGTGGCGTCGGCAATGACACCCTCAACGGCGATGGCGGGAATGACGTCCTCGTCTGGAATGGCGGCCTGCAGACGGCGGCCGGCAACACGGCGTTGGGCGATTACTATCACGGCGGAGATGGGTTCGACTTGCTGCGCGTCGATCAGGGTGCGCTCTACAATTCCACGGTCGGCAACAAGGCTAACATCGACTTCTTCCCGGACCAGGCTTCGGACGCAACTGTCGACTTGCGGGGCGCGCATATCGACGGGATGGAAGGCATTCTTATCACCGAAGAGGCCGTCATCAGCGGGACGACCCAGTCGGGAAGCAATGCGCTGGGTACCAAGATCCTGTTGAACGCCAGCGACGTGCTGAATTTCTCCGAGACCGATACGCTCTATGTGATCGGGTCGAAGGGGGATTCCGTCGATCTCGACAATCTGTCGGGCAGCAATGTCGGCACCGCGACCTGGGTGGCGGGCGGCGACGTGACCCCGATTACGGGCGGCGTCACCTTCACCCAATATACGGGAACGTTCAGCGACATTAACGGCTCGCATTCGGTCACCTTGTATGTCGACAAGGATGTGACCGTGGTCTGAGCAAACTGATCAGCGCAAGCTGATGAGTATCGGGAGAGCGGACTAAATCCAGAGTCCGCATGAGGTCAGTAGGTGCGGCCGGTAACGCCCCAAGGACCGGACCGCATTGATCGCCGCGCTGTAGGTTCGCCTGCAGCGCGGCGTCCTTATCAGATCACGTGAATGCGAGTTGTGCCGGTGCTCTTTGGGAACCAACTATGTCGAACCGGGTAGAGAGACCTTGAGGTAGAGAATGCGCGTCACAGTCGCCCTGCTGATTGTTGGGACCACGCTTGCCATATCGGCGCCTCATGCGCGTGCCGACAATGCTCCCGAACCAGGCGCCAATCCGCCGGTCGGCACAGAGCCGGGCGTGGGTGACATCATCATCGGGGAAGTCGAGCGGCGCATCATGCGCGACTACTATCAGCGCCATCTCGATGACTGGGAGCATGCGCAGGGCGGCAACAAGAACAAGCACAAGAACAAGGGCAACGGAAACGCGAACGGCAAGGATTTCCCGCCGGGCCTGGCCAAGCGGGGTGAATTGCCGCCTGGGCTGGCCAAGCAGCTGGTGCGCAACGGTCACTTGCCGCCGGGTCTTGAAGGGCGCGACCTGCCGCCGGATCTGTTGTCGCGCCTGCCGCGACTGGACCCCGCCTATCGCTACATGGTAGCCGACGACAAGGTCATGCTGGTGCGCCGGGCGACCAATGTCATCATGGACATCCTGACCGTCGCGGCCGTCGACCTGCTGAACTGAGACGCTGTTGAGGCAAAGGCGCCGGGGTGACGCGGTCTAGTGTGACCGGCCGTGACCATGCCGCGGCTCGGCCAATTCCCGTTCGACCAGATAGCTGACGGAACGGGGCAACTCGCGCCGCGGGGCGAGGTCCTGTCCGCCCCGCCGCAGCACCAGGCGCACTTCATCTGCCGCGAAATAGAGAATGACGCCAGTCCCGAAGGCGACATAGTCGAAGCCAGAGACATCGGTGTGCTGGGATTGCGTGCCTTCCGGCGCAATGCCGCGTGCGCGAATTTGGCCGAAATCTTCAAGAATCATGACAAGCGGGGCGCCATCGGTCTGAATGACCACCGATCCCGTGCGGTCGGGAATAAGGTCCTGCAGCTTCAGGCTGACGGAATTACTGAATGCATCTGTGTCGATCGCAGAGTCTTCCTCCGCCCGTTCCAATTCGAGCTTCCGCCGTCGTCCCGATCGATTTGCCGTCATCGTCTACACCCTGCGCCCTGGTAGAGGGACATAGATAGAACGATGCAAAAGGCAATTTATGCCATCTCGACCGGTCCCGGCTGTGGTCAGCCTGTTTTGGCCTGCGGCAACGCCGGTTCCGGCGGGGGAAAGGCCAATGAGAAGATGGAGCCCTTGCCGGGTTCGCTCACGACCCGAAGCTCGCCATCATGGAGGTCGATCAGGCGCTTGGTGATTGAGAGGCCGATACCGGCGCCGCCCTTCCCCTTGGCATAGACATTGTCGCTGGCGAACGGCTCGACGATCGACCTCAGGCGTTCGCCTGCAATCCCGATGCCGCTGTCGGCGACGCTGACCGTCACCTGGCCGTCTTCGTCAACCGTTGCGGAAATCTGGATCTGGCCGAATTGATGGGAAAATTTGATTGCGTTGGAGAGGAGATTGACCAGCATCTGCTTCACCGCCCGCCGATCGGCAAAGAGGCGGATGTTGGCGCCGACATCGATGGCGACCCCCAGTTCTGCCTCAAGAACCAATGTCGAGAGCATGGTGTAAACCTCGTTCACCACGTCGGCGAGGACGACGAATTCCTTGTCCAGCCGATATTTGCCGGCTTCGATGCGCGACAGGTCAAGGACGTCGTTGACGATTTCAAGGAGATGATGCCCGCTCTGCTTGATGACTTCGCCATATTCCCGGTAGCTCGGATGCGCATGCGGGCCGTGGATTTCGTGCAGGATCAGATCGGCAAAGCCGATGATGCCGTTGAGCGGGGTGCGCAGTTCATGGCTCATGTTTGCCAGGAACATGCGCTTGGCCTCGACCGCGCTGGTCGCTTCGGTCAGGGCGCGGCGCAACTCGCTCTGCTGGCGCGTCCTCGCCGTCATGTCGCGGAAGAAGCCGACCAGCCTCTGCTTGCCGTTATAGGAGATGGGCGAGGCTGAGATTTCGACCATGGCATGCTCGCCATTGGCCCGCTTGATGACGCCGTCCGGTACGACCACGCGTCCTATTTCGATATGCTCGCGGAAGGTCTGTCGGAATTTGTCCTGCATTTCTTCGGGATGGAGATCGGCCTGGTGCATGCCGATCAGATCCTCGACGGTGCAGCCGAACAGGTCGGCGGCGGCGGCGTTTACCTCCGTCAACCTGCCCGTCTCGGGATCGGCGATAAGGATCGGCTCTGGCGATCCCTCCAGGATGGCGCGGTATTTCTTCTCCGAGGCGGCCAGGGCTTCTTCGCGCAGCCGCTGTTCGGTGACATCGCGCATGATGGCAAAAGTGGCCTTTTGGCCCTCCCAGTGGCCACGCACGATCGTCGCTTCGGCCGGGAAGGAAGAGCCATCGGCGCGCTGTGCCAGGATCTGCCGTCGCTGATGCATGACCAGGGCGCGCGAATTCGAACGGGCGAAATTGTCGACCATTTGGCGATGCTGGGCACGGAAGGAGCGGGGAATGAGAAGATCGAGCCGCTGCCCGACGATATCTGCGGCGGTATAGCCAAATGCCCGCTCGGCGCTGGCGTTGAAATAGATGATGGTCTGGCTGGCATCGATGGCGACCACGGCCTCCGGCATGAAGGCAAGAACGTCTTCCAATCCTCCGTTCAAAATCTCCCTCGCCAATGCTGTTGAAATACTGAGCGATTATTTGCCGAGAGGCGGATTTCATCCGCATTCGCCAAGCAAACGGGGATGTTAGAAAATATGTAGGTGAGCGAATATTGCTAATAGAGAAACCTAGGTATCTAGCGGTTCGTCAAAAGAGGAATAATTTCAGATAGCTAGAGGTATTCGCCACAGATCCATTGTGGGTGTTCGGGCAGCAAGGCGGCTCTGCGATCAGGCGCCAAGCCGCTGAATTATTGACCTTTCCGTGGCAGAGATGATAGAGAGCGGCGGCCCGCGAACAGTGGTGGAAAGACGCTCCCGATAGGGCGGCGCCCCTGGGGCAGATTTCCGGTAAAATGAAGCGGCTTGGCACGGTGCGGGGATGGTCGCTCTCCCGCCAAGTGCCGAAATGTGCCGCGAGATGGAATGAGCATGGAACCCGCGAAGCAGCTATTTTCGCATCGGAAGTATTGGGCGCACCGTTTCGGTACGGCGCCCTTCCTGCCGATGACACGCGCCGAGATGGACGAACTTGGCTGGGATTCGTGCGACGTCATCCTGGTGACGGGCGATGCTTATATCGATCACCCCAGTTTCGGCATGGCGGTGATTGGCCGCCTGCTGGAAGCGCAGGGGTTCCGCGTCGGCATTCTTTCGCAGCCCGACTGGCAGAGCGCCGAGCCCTTCAAGGCGCTGGGCCGGCCCAATCTCTATTTCGGCGTCACCGGCGGTAACATGGATTCCATGGTCAACCGCTACACCGCCGACCGACGTCTGCGCCACAACGACAGCTATACGCCCAATGACGAGGGCGGCAAGCGCCCCGATCGCGCCGTCATCGTCTATTCGCATCGCTGCCGCGAAGCCTATAAGGATGTGCCGATCGTCCTCGGTGGTATTGAAAGCTCGCTCCGGCGCATTGCCCATTACGATTACTGGTCGGACAAAGTGCGCCGGTCGATCCTGGTCGACGCCAAGGGCGATATCCTGCTCTACGGCAATGCCGAGCGGGCCGTTGTCGAAGTGACCCACCGCATCGCCAAGGGCGACAAGCCGGCAGACCTCGCGGACCTGCGTGGTGTCGCCGTCATGAAGGACCGCGTGCCTGACGGTTGGGTCGAAGCGCCGGCCAACGATCTCGACGACGCAGCCGAAGGCGCCAGGCGTCTTGAAGGCGATACGGTCGTGCGCCTGCCGTCCTTCGAGCAGGTCGAGAAGGATCCGGAGGCCTATGCCCGCGCCTCGCGCGTGCTGCACCGGGAAAGCAATCCGGGCAACGCCCGCGCGCTGGTGCAGCGCCACGGCAACCGGGAACTCTGGGTCAGTCCGCCGCCCATCCCGCTAACGACGCCGGAAATGGATGCGGTCTTTGAACTGCCCTATGCGCGCGCACCGCACCCTTCCTATGGGGATGCGAAGATCGCCGCCTGGGACATGATCCGCTTTTCGGTCACCATCATGCGCGGCTGTTTCGGCGGCTGTTCCTTCTGCTCGATCACCGAGCATGAGGGCCGCATCATCCAGAACCGCTCGGAAGGCTCGATCCTCAAGGAAATCGAGCAGATCCGCGACAAGACCAAGGGCTTCACCGGCATCATCTCCGATATTGGGGGCCCTACCGCCAACATGTATCGCATGGCCTGCAAGGACAAGCGCACGGAGGAATTGTGCCGCAAGCCCTCCTGTGTCTTTCCAGACATCTGCCCCAATCTCAACACCAGCCATGATTCGCTGATTCAGCTCTATCGGAAGTCGCGCGACCTTCCCGGCATCAAGAAGGTCATGGTCGCTTCCGGCGTGCGCTATGACCTCGCCGTGAAGAGCCCGGCCTATATCAAGGAACTGGTCGCGCACCATGTCGGCGGCTATCTGAAGATCGCGCCGGAGCATACCGAAGCCGGCCCGCTCTCCAAGATGATGAAACCCGGCATCGGTGCTTACGACAAGTTCAAGGAACTGTTCGACAAGGCCGCCAAGGAAGCGAAGAAGGAATACTTCCTCATCCCCTATTTCATCGCAGCTCATCCGGGAACAACGGATGAGGACATGATGAATCTGGCCCTCTGGCTGAAGCGCAACAAATACCGCGCCGACCAGGTGCAGACTTTCCTGCCGTCACCGATGGCGCTGTCGACCGCCATGTATCATTCCGGCTTTAACCCGTTGCGGCCAATCCGCCATGGCGCTTCGGAGCCGGTGGAGACCGTGAAGGGCCTGAAGCAGCGCCGCCTGCACAAGGCGTTCCTGCGCTATCACGACGCAGAAAACTGGCCTTTGCTGCGTGAGGCCCTGAAGAACATGGGGCGGGCCGACCTCATCGGTCCCGGCAAGCACCAATTGGTGCCGAACTGGCAGCCGGCGGGGACGGGACTAAGCGGCGGTGAAGGGCGGCGCTTGGGTCGCAAGCACGGCGTGCAGACGTTTACGACGAAGGGCGTTCTGAAGCGCCGCTGAGCAATTCCAACAGCCTCCGCAGTTCGACCGGCACGGGCTCGCGGGCAAAATCGCCATATTGGCCTTCAACCTGGCGCGCAAACCAGCGCTCGCCTTCGACACGGCCATGGCCGTTGATCTTGACGCGGTACATCATGATCTAAGACGTGCATCTCCTGATCGAGTTTAGACGGGCCAATGCGTGCCGAAAAGGAACAACACGTAGGCCGAAGCCGCAGCACTCGCCAGATAGAAGCCGATCGTCTGTGTCATGACCAACCCTCCTGTCCTATTCGATCCGCACCGTCACTGATTTTCCCTGTTCGGTTTTCGGCCGCCTTACCGCCCGCTGGTGCGACCCAGCGGGCGGCCCATTGCCAGAATACTTACTGCCAATAGGGCGGCACGCCGAAATGGCCATGCAGGCGGCTGCCCCATTCCGGATCGATATTGTTATTGTCGGCATAGACCGGCGTCTGCCGCAGCACATCATCCTCGGCATTGACCACATAGCCGCCGAGATCGGTATTGTAGGTCAGCACGTTCCAGGGCAGCGCCCGGCGCTCCGACCCGATGCCGAGGAAACCGCCGAAAGTCACGACGGCATAGGCGACCTTGCCGCTCCGCTTGTCGATCATGACGCTTTCGACCTCGCCCAGATTGTCGCCGCGGCGGTTGTAGATGTCGGTGCCCTGGACCTTGTCGGCCGAGATCAGGCCTCCGGTCTCGTCTTTCTTCAAGGTCTCCTGGCGGTTCTCTGTCGCAGACTGCATTTGTCGTCTCCTGAATTGGTTGCCAAAATTGGTTGGATGCCGTCTCAACAGTGCAATCTTGCCTTTTGTTCCGTTGTCCGGTGGCAAAGGCATCAGCAGGGGGCAAGTCGACAGAAAGTCGGGTATAGCGGCAATATTGGGCCGGCTCGACGCCATGCGTCTGAGCCCGTATCCTCTATACGTCACAGGTAAATGGGGTGAGGCTGTCATGCGCGGAATGATTCCCCTGGTGGCGGTTCTGGCGATGTGGGTTGGGGGCTGTGCCGGCAAGGAGGCCGAACCGTCGCTCATCGGCCCGGTCTGGGTCGTCGACAGCATCGCTACGGCACCGGTCCTGGCCGGGTCGGAGATCATCTTGAAATTCGATGCCGATGGCCGTTCCGGCGGTAAGGCCGGCTGTAACAGCTATGGTGCCGCCTATCGCCTGGACGATACGGCGCTCACTTTCGAGCAGGCCGTTTCGACCAGGATGTTCTGTTCACCGGACGCCTTGATGGTGCAGGAGCAGGCCTATCTGGATCTTCTCGGCCGCGTCATCGGCTTCAGCCGGACCGGCGAGGAGCTGGAACTCTATGCCGGGAACGGCGACGCGATCCTGTTTCACGTGAAACCTTGAACGCGCGGTACAATCTCCTTTCTTCCGCCCTGGAAAATTGTCATCTTCCGCGCAGGCGGAGGCTGATTGTTTCAAGATGAGCGACATCAAGAAAATTCTTGTCCTCGGCGGCACCGGCGAGGGCATCGCGCTCGCCGAAGCGCTGCGGGAAATTCCGCATATTCATGTTATCTCGTCTCTGGCCGGGCGCGTCGCCAATCCGAAACTGCCGCCGGGCGAGGTGCGCATCGGCTGTTTCGGCGGGGCTGCGGGCCTCGCCGCGTATCTCAATGACAACAGGATCGCGGCCGTCATCGACGCGACACATCCCTTCGCTCGCCGCATGGGCTGGAATGCAGCGGAAGCGGCAGCGGTGGCCAAGGTCCCGCTGCTGCGTTATGAGCGACCGGCCTGGGTGGCGCAGCCGGGCGATCGGTGGATCGAGGTGGACGATTGGGCGCAGGCGGTCGAGGCGTTGCGTCGCTCGGCCCGGCGCGTCTTCCTGGCGCTTGGCCGGCAGGAACTGGCACCCTTTGCGCAGCTCGCCGATATCGCCTTCGTCATCCGCTCGGTCGAGCCGCCGGATGCGGGCATGAAATTCGCCCAGGCCGAACTTGTGCTGGCGCGCGGTCCCTTCAAACTGGAGGAGGAACGCGACCTGCTGCAAGCGCATCGGATCGATCATCTCGTCTGTAAAAATAGCGGCGGCAGTGCGACCGATGCCAAGCTGCAGGCCGCGCGCGAGCTCAGCATCACGGTTGTCATGCAGCGTCGCCCGCCGCGTCCCGATACACTGCGAGTGGCGAATATCGCTGCCGCTCTCGATTGGGTGCGGGGGCTCTAATCGCCTTTCGGCGTCGGCTTCTCGCCATACCAGCGCGGCGTATAGACCCACGCGCTGCCATCCGGCCGCTTGATGGTGCGGGTCATCGACGAGCCGACAATCACCACGGTGCGCATGTCGACCATCTCCGGCGTCAATTCGCCGAGCGTCACATTGGTGACGCGTTCCGCTGGCCTGCCGACATCGCGTCCCAAAACCACCGGCGTCTCCGGCAAGCGGTAGCGGCGCAGCAGATCGAGCGCCTCGCCCAATTGCCAGGGGCGTGCTTTGGAAATCGGATTATAGAAAGCCATGGCAAAATCGCCCTCGGCGGCATGCGCGAGGCGGTCGAGAATGACCGGCCAAGGCTTCAGATTGTCGGACAGAGAGATGATGCAGAAATCATGACCCAGCGGCGCGCCGATACGCGATGCGGCGGCCATGGCAGCGGATACGCCCGGCAGCATCACCAGTTCGACCCCGTGCCATTCCGGCTTGTCGCTGTCATCGAGTGCTTCCAGCACGGCGGCCGCCATGGCAAAGACCCCGGGATCGCCGGATGAGACCACGACCACCGACCGGCCGCTGGCGGCCAGTTCGAAGGCGTGGCGCGCGCGCAGCAATTCCTCGCGATTGTCGGTCGCGTGCGCAATCTGTTCGGGCCGTAAGGGACCGGCCATTTTCACATAGGTTTCGTAGCCGAGGATGTCCTCGGCCTGGTCGATCTCGCGGCGCACGGCCGGCACCATCATCGCCGCCTCACCCGGCCCAAGTCCGACGACGGCGAGGCGCCCGCGCTTGCGCCCAACCTCGATCACATCCTCGGGCACCGCCGCCACGGCGATGGCCAGCTGCTCAATGGTGAGCGACAGGATCGGCTCCGGCACAGCGGCCAGCGCCAATTGCTCTGCCGTATCCATTGCTGCAAAGCGTAGCGGGACACCAAGCTCGGCCGCGGCGGCGGCGATACCCGCCTCGGCGAAGTCCCGTTCACGCGCCAGCAGCAGGGTCAGCGAATGCACCGAAAGCTGGGCTTGTGCCAGCGCCGCCCGGATCTTGTCGGCAAGGCCGGCCTCGGCGCGACCGATGCCGACGACGATCGAGCGGGGATGGAATAACAGCTCATCGGCGGCCGGTGCCACCTCCTGATGCGTCACGCGCGCGGTGAGCATGCCTGCGGGATCGATCGGCAGCTTTGCATCGGCAAACCACGGCGCCTCGCCCTCGACCCGCATCTTGGCGCCGGCCAGCAGATTGGAAATGAACGTCTTGCCGTCGCCCGGATTGCGCAGGATATAGCCCGCCGGTGGATTGATCAGGCAGGTGCCGAAGCGGATTTCGCCGGTGGTCGTGATGGCGGGGCTGGTCCCCAGCGCCGCGCCGATTTCGCGCGCCAGCACATTGACGCCGCTCAGGCCGCCGAGCAGCGGCACGACGGCGCTGCCATCCTCGGCCACCGCAAGAACCGGCGGCTCGGCGCGCTTGTTCTGCAGCAAGGGCGCCAGCGAGCGAATGACGATGCCGGCGGCGCACAAAGCCACGATCGGCCGGTCGGCCTCATAGAGGCCGCGCAAGGTCTCGCCGAATTCATCGAAGGCAATGTCGGCATCGCTCACCCGGCTCGCAAGGCCATAGACCTCCGCCTCCGGCAGAGCCGCCTGGATGCGACGCGCGGTCGGCAGCGAAGCAGCTCCCAGTATGACGATGGCGGCCTTGCCGGGCATCAGGACTGCCACTTCTTGCCGGGCACGATGACGATCGAGAAATAAGGCGCACTCTTCGGATCGACCTCCAGCAGTGGGACGATCTTCTGGTTCTGCATCGTGGCGCGCTCGACATAAAGCGCGCGGTCGGCAAGACCTAGTTCCGTAACCACCTTGCGCACCTTCTCGAAATTGGTGCCGAGCTTCATGATCGCCGCCGCGTCCATGTCGGCAAGCCGGCGCTTCAGCTCCTCTTCCGGCAGCACACCGGAGAGGATGCCGAGGCTCTGGTTGCGATAGACGAGCGGGGCGCCCAGCACCGAGGCAGCCGCTAGCACCGAGCAGACACCTGGCACCACTTCGGTCTCGAAGCGCGTGGCCAGCCGGTCATGGAGATACATGAACGAGCCATAGAAGAACGGATCGCCTTCACAAATCACCGCGACGTCGCGCCCGGCCGAGAGGTGTGCCGCCACTTCTTCAGCCGACTGGTCGTAGAAATCGCTGACCAATGTTTCATAGCTGAGATGCGCCGGCAGTTTCTCTGTCGTCACCGGATAGATCAGCGGCAGCATTGTCTGACCCGGCTTCACATAGGATTCGATGATGGTGAACGCGTTGCCCTTCTTTCCCTTCGCTGCCAGATAGGCGATGACGGGCGATTGGCTCAACAGGCGCACGGCCTTCACTGTCATCAGTTCAGGATCGCCCGGACCGACGCCAAGGCCGAACAGACGTCCCGCTCCATTTGCGTTGGTGTGGGACATCATTCTTTCTCCGTGGCAAGGGCATTGACGGCGGCAGCCGCCATGGCGCTGCCGCCGCGACGGCCGCGCACGATGACGAAAGGCACGCCGCGGCTGTCTTCGGCAAGCATGTCCTTCGATTCCGCGGCACCGACGAAGCCCACGGGGAAGCCCAGGATCAGTGCCGGTTTCGGCGCGCCCTCGTCGAGCATTTCGAGGAGACGGAACAACACCGTCGGCGCATTGCCGATGGCAACGACGCTGCCCGCCATCTTGTCGCGCCACAATTCGAGCGCCGCGGCCGAACGGGTGTTGCCGATATCCTGCGCCATCTGCGGCACGCGCGGATCGTAGAGTGTGCAGATGACCTCGTTCCGGGCCGGCAGGCGTGCCCGCGTCACGCCTTCGGCCACCATGCGGCAATCGGCAAGGATCGGAGCACCCGCGGTCAAGGCCTTGCGCCCGGCGTCACCGGCGCCGGCCGAGAAACGCAGATCCTGGATGACGTCGACCATGCCGGACGCATGCGCCACGCGCACGGCGAGCTTTTCAAGATCGGCCGGAATGCCGCGCAGATCCGCTTCGGCACGGATGATGGAAAAGGACTGGCGATAGATTTCCTGGCCATCGCGCTCGTAATTGATCATGCCGTGGGCTTTCTTTGCATCAGCAGCTGGGCTGCCTGTTCGATAGTGAGATCATGGCCGATCCGCTCGCCAAATCCCGCCATTCCCCCGTCGCCTCCCGTCGCCTTATCGGCCACGAAAAGGTCGTAATGGCCGGGATTGAGGCCCAGCAGGGTGAAGGGGGCCGGACGCGGGGCCGCACAGGATTTGGCGCAGCCGGTCAGATGGATGCCGAAGATGAGGGTACCCCAGCCGTCGATGGCATTTGCCAGCGCCAGCGCATCGGCCTTGGTGTCGGTATGGCCCGATTTGCAGCCAGCGCTGCCGGCGCAGGTGATTGTGGCGGCCAGGGTCCGGTCGGGCCGTGTGACGAAGCCCAATTCCTCCAGCCGCTCCTGTGCTTCGGGCAGCGCGCTTTCGTCGATGTTGGGCAGCAGCACGCTCTGCCACGGGGTCATGCGGATCTCGCCGCCGGCGACATGCGCGGCAAGATCGGCGAGGCCCCGCATCATCGCCGGTCCGATGCGCCCCAGCGGTGGCACACCGCCCAGGGCGAAACGTCCGCCAATCTGTCGCCTAGCGCCGAGATGGCCGAGCGCCATCGGCTCCTCGCGCCGCCAATCGCCGATGGCGTGGACCTTGCAGGGCAGGGCGGCCGCCATTTCCGCCGGCCGCCGGTCGACCAGCAGATGGCGCATGCGCGTGATCTTGTCGCCCTTGGCGTTGCGCGTGCCGATCATGGCGATGAACTGGTCGAGCAGGGCGAACAGCGCGGCCTCGACATCGGCCGCAGCGACGGCACCGGCCGGCGTCTCGCCGGGGACCCCGGAGAATCCGAAGGCAAAGCTGTTGCCATTGATGGCCGAGAACCAGATATCGTTGGGGTGCTGGATCATGGCGACACTCTCGCCGCCATCGATCTCGATCGAGAATTTGGGCGACAGGGTATGATAGCGGGGTTCCGCTTCGAGGCGCGCCAGCACGCGGTCGGCAAGATCGCTGACGTCGAAGAGCGCCTCCGGATCGAGACCGCAAAGCGGGCTCACCATCACGTTGCGCACGTCGTCGGCGCCGCTGCTCTTGGGGGCCAGGCCCGCTTCGACGAGGGCGGCGATCAGTGCCTCCTCCTCGCCGGCATGAACGCCGCGGATCTGCACATTGGCGCGGTTGGTGGCTTCGATTTCCGGATGGCCGTGGCGCGCCGCAAGACCCGCAAGGGCGCGCGCCTGACCCGCCGACAGCCGCCCGCGCGGCAGCTTGATGCGGCAGATGCCGCCATCGAGCGACGGCACGATGCGGAACAGGCCCGGACAGGCAAAGCGGCGATCGCTCGAATTCAAGATGGCACCGGCAATAACCGTTGCGACGAATGGGCAAGGAGATCCAACTCCCCGCCACGGCATCGATACGCCCCGACCGATGCATCCAGCCGCAACCCCATATCACCGGCAGGTCTCCTGGCTTCGCGGGTCCTCGCCCGTCGCCGCCTTCCCGGACCAAGGGTCCAGTGGCCGATTGCGAAAGGCTCGCCGCGCACAGTTGCGGGGGCAGCCATGGCTGGCAGGGGGCGGACCCGCTTGCCTCCATGTTCCCTCTTAGGCCCCCAAAGGGGCACCGGTGATGGGCCCCGTTCTATAGGAGCAGGAACGGGCGCGAAAGCGGATTCTCCGGCGCTTTGTGGTCGCACCCGCGCTTGCCGCCGGCCCCACCATGCCGTATTGGAAACGGCGAACCGGCCCTTATTCCAAAGAGATAGACAGCATGGCAGCCTGGCTCACCGTGGTCGGCATCGGCGAAAACGGCTTGGATGGACTGGGCGCCTCGGCGCGGGCGGCGCTCAGCGGGGCGCGCATCGTCTTCGGCGGCAAGCGGCACCTCGCCTTGCTGCCGGCGGATCACAAGGCCGAGCGGCGTGCCTGGCCGACGCCGTTTGCCGAAGCCTTCGACCAGGTTCTGGCGCTCCGGGGTCAGCCTGTCGTCATCCTCGCCAGCGGCGATCCGATGTTCTACGGCATGGGCGCCAGCCTCAGCCGACAGTTGGGGCCCGACGAGATGCGCGTGTTGCCGGCGCCTTCGTCGGTGTCGCTCGCGGCGGCCCGCATGGGCTGGGCGCTGCAGGAGGTGGAGGTCATCACCATCCATGGCCGCCCGCTGGCATTGCTCAATCGCGCGCTCCACGACAAGGCGCGCCTGCTCGTCCTCAGCGAGGATGGATTCTCCGCTGCCCATGTCGCCGGATTGCTGACCCAGCGCGGCTTCGGTCCTAGCCGTATCACCGTGTTCGAGCATCTGGGTGGTGCAAAAGAACGCCGCCGCGACGGCATTGCGTCGCGCTGGCAAGAGGGCGAGACGGCGGCGCTCAACCTGCTCGCCGTCGATTGCGTCGCCGGACCTGAGGCCAGGCCGCTGTCGATCCTCGCAGGCCTTCCCGATGATGCCTTCCAGAATGACGGCCAGCTCACCAAGCGTGACGTCCGCGCCGTGACCCTGGCGCGCCTGGCGCCTTGCCCCGGCGAATTGCTGTGGGATGTCGGCGCCGGCTGCGGCTCCATCGGCATCGAATGGATGCGCGCGCATCCCACCTGCCGTGCCATCGCGATCGAGGCGAATGCGGGCCGCCAGCAGCTCATCCGCGCCAATGCCGACGCGCTGGGTGTCCCCGGGCTTGACCTCGTGGCCGGTGCGGCGCCCGCGGCCCTCGGCAAGCTGCCGCAACCGGATGCGATCTTCATCGGCGGTGGTGTGACCGAACCCGGCCTGTTGGAGACCTGCTGGGCTGTCCTCAAGCCTGGCGGCCGCCTCGTCGCCAATGCGGTGACGGTGCAGAGCGAGGTTTTGCTCATCGCCTGGCAGGAGAAATTCGGCGGCGACCTCACGCGCATCGCCGTCTCGCAGGCCAAGCCGCTGGGCGATTTCGACGCCTGGCGCGCGGCCCTGCCCGTGACCATCTTCGCGGTCCATAAGCCTAACTGATTGTAATAAATGATTTAAGTTCGAAGAATGATACATTTGTTCAAGTAACATAAAGATATACTTATATCTCGTTTCTGTTATTCTCCTTGCCCAGTCACCCAACAGACCCGGTGGCCCACGCAAGAGGGAGGCGGCAGGATGAATATGATCGAGGGCCAGATGCCGGTTTATCCCAGCGGCCCTGTCGACCGTACCGATCGTCCGGGCCGCGCCCGCGATCTTGCCGTGAGCTTCGAATTCTTTCCCCCGCGCCAGGCCGATCTGCTGCCGGGTTTCTGGGGGGCTGCTGCGGATCTTGCGGCACTGGCGCCGCGCTTCATCTCGGTCACATATGGTGCCGGCGGCTCCACCCGCGACCAGACACGCGAACTCGTGGTCGAGATTCAGAATCGCTGCGGCGTGCCGGCCGCGGCCCATCTCACCTGCGTCGACGCGACCCGTGACGAGATCGACGCCATCGCGGATTCCTATTGGCAGGCCGGCATCCATCGCCTCGTCGCCCTGCGCGGCGATCCGAAGGCGGGGATCGCTGCCGGCTATCATCCGACCGAAGGCGGCTATCCTTACGCCGACGCGTTGGTGGCGGGGCTGGCGCGCCAGCATCCCTTCGATATCAGCGTTGCCGCCTACCCGGAGGTGCATCCGCAGGCACCGAGCGCCCAGGCTGACCTCGATCACCTGAAACGCAAGGTGGATGCCGGCGCTACCCGCGCCATCACGCAATTCTTCTTCGATGTCGATTGCTACAAGCGCTTCATCGACCGCGCCACGCGCGCTGGCATCAATGTGCCGATCGTGCCCGGCATTCTCCCCATCCGGAATCTCGCCAGGACCGCCACGATGGCGGCGGCTTGCGGCGCGCGGATTCCGGATGCAGTCAGGGCTCGCTTCGATGGAGTCGATCATGATCCGCAAGGACGGCAGCAGGCCGCACTCGAAATAGCCATCGCCCAGTGCCAGGCGTTGTTGCGCGCGGGCGTAAAGCACTTCCACTTCTACACGCTCAACCAGGCCGAACTGGTGCGCGACATCTGCGCCGAAATTGGCCTGGTATCGCCCTTGCTCGGTGCGCGCTGAAGCGGCATTGCCTTTGGGCGCCTAACCTGATTTCATCCCTGCTTCTTGTGCATATGTATAACAGGCAGGCTGGCAATGGCTTCCAACGCGCCCGATCTCATCCTCACCCATGGCGATATCCGCACGATGGACCCGCTGCAGCCGCGCGCCCAGGCCGTTGCCGTGCAGGCCGGCCGCGTCGTTGCCATCGGCAGCAATGACGCGATCACGGCACTCGCCAACGGACGCACGAAGAAGATTCACGCCGGCGGCAAACTCGTGCTGCCCGGCTTCCAGGACACGCATATCCACCTGCAGGACAGCGGCACGGGCTTTTCCAGCAGCGTCAATCTGGAAGGGGCGCGCAACATTGCGCAGTTGCAGCAGCTCATCCGCGACTATGCCAAGACGACCAATGATCTCTGGGTGCGTGGCGTCGGCTGGTATTCAGGCATCTTCGGCGCACACAATCTCGACCGCCATGTGCTCGATGCCGCCGTGCCTGACCGGCCCGTCTATATCTATGCGTCCGACGGCCACAATGCGGCGATGAATACCAAGGCGTGCGAACTCACGGGTCTCGATGCCAGCGTGGCCGATCCCCATGGCGGCTCCTTCGTGCGCGACGACAAGGGCGTGCCCACTGGCCTCATCTATGAAGACGCCATCGACTGGGTGCGCGCGCGCATGCCCAAGAAGGAACTCGACGCTTATACCAAGGGCGTCCGCTACGGCCAGAAGCTCTGCAACAAGCACGGCATCACCGGCGTGCTCGACGCCATGGTGGCCGAGCGGCATATGAAGGTCTATCGGGGCCTCGAAGAGGCGGGCGAGCTCAGCGTGCGGCTGCGTGCCACGGCCAAGGTCTATCCGGAAGAATCGGTGAAGGATGCGCTGGGCCGCCTGGAAGCGCTGCGCCGTGAATACCGATCGGAAAACATCGCCGTGCATTCGGCCAAGTTCTTCCTCGACGGCGTTCTCGAAAACCGCACGGCGGCGATGATCGAGGATTATTCCGACGCGACCGGCGGCAATGCGCCGATCATGTTCGACGAGGATCATTTGCGCGACCTGTTCATCGCCTTCGATGCCGCGCGCTTCCAGCTCCATATCCATGTCATCGGCGACCGCGCCACGCGCGTGGCGCTCGACCGCATCGAGGCGGCGCGCGAGATCAACGGGGCCTGGCCCAGCCTGCATCAGCTGGCCCATGTGCAGGTGATCCATCCCGACGACATTCCGCGCCTGCGGGCGCTCGGTGTCGTTACCAACATGCAGCCGCTCTGGGCGCGCTGCGAACCCTCGGTGACCGACATGGCGCTGCCCTTCATCGGGGCGGAACGCGGTCGCTGGATGTATCCTTGGCGCACGATCGTCGAAACCGGCGCGCCCTATGCGGTCAGCAGCGATTGGGGTGTATCGACCTTGAACCCGTTCCCGATCATGCAGACGGCGGTGACGCGCCAGCCGGCCCATGTGGCCAAGGATTTCCCTGTCTTCGAGGCACAGGAACGCCTGAACGTGGAGCAGGTCGTGCGCGGCTATACCACGCTTGCCGCCGCGGCCGCATGGCGCGGGGACGAGACCGGCTCGCTGACGCCGGGGAAATATGCCGACCTGATCGTCCTCGATCGCGACATCTTCGCCGTCGACCCATATGCGATCGGCGAGACGCAGGTCGATCTCACTTTGCTGGGCGGGCGCGAAGTGCATCGCGCGGAAGGCTTTGCCGGTTAACCCTGCGGTAATGATGCGGCGCGAAAAAAGGTAGAGCGTCCCATTCCAGGACGAAAGGCTTCCTTCCGTCGCAGCGGAGCGGGTCGATATCGTTTGCGGTCCGTCGGCGCGCTCCGTATCTTTTTTCTAGCGACGCTGCATCCTGCGGCGCGAGAAAGACGGGCATCATGGCGGACGACAGCAGCCAAGACCACCGACGCCATCCGCGATTCCAGTTCAATGGGACGGCGATGGTGGTGTTCGACGATGCTAATCGGCGCCGCACGCTCGCCATTACCAATTACAAGAATATCTCGCAGGGCGGCGCCTGCATCCTGACGCCGGATATCAAAGGCTTCGCCGCCGGCGACCGCATGTATCTGATGCCTGAGCGATATCGCCGCAAGCGCGAGGCCGTGGTCGTCAACCTCGGCACCGGCAGACTGCACCTTGAGATTCCGCATTCGCAGGCGCTGAGCGAATTCGAAGTGGCCGAAATCCTCGAAAAGCTCAATCAGCTCGAGCGCAAGGACTAGCCGCGCCCACGACGCTCTCAGCGAACGATGCTGGAAATAATTATCGCACCAGGAAATGCCATTGCGATATGCGATGGGCTGACGCGCACGACGGTGGCGATGGTGGGGCCGACCTTGGGTAGGTCGAGCGAGACTTTATCGCCCACGGCGACCGGACCGCTGGTCTCGATCAACGCACCGCCTTCGGAAATATCCACCAGCCGGCAGGTGACCCGCGCGCCCTTGATCAGGACGTCGGTCGGCAGATTGACGACAAAGCGTTGGGCGCGGCGGCGATCGCCATGCTCGTCAGTGTCTTTCTGCAAATCGCTCATCATCTTGTTCCAATCCCCTTCGCTCCGGCCCCGCCGATCATGCTGGGAGCTGGCCCCCAAAAGCAGGCCGGCCATCCCCCCGGACAGCCGGCTGCCGCGTCAATCGACGGCGCAATTTGCCATGATAACCCAATAGCGCCAAGTCTCTGAGGGGCATTGAAGCGCAAATATGGTGAAGATTTGGTGTATTTCTGCGTGGCCTGGCCAAGTTTCGCGAAACTGGGCCAAGTTTCCTCAAAGGCGGCAGCGTTCCGGGGCGAGGCTGCCCGGCGTGAGCCCGCGCGCGGCCAGATCCGCCGGCACCGCATCCCGCGCAATCAGGTCGCGGCTGAGCCGCCCCAGGGCCGCCGCCAGCATGATGCCGTAGCCGCCCTGGCCGGCCAGCCAGAAGAAGCCGTCACCGCCGCGGTCGAAGCCCACCACCGGGCAATGATCGGCGACGAAGCTCCTGAGACCTGCCCAGCTGTGCTCGATCCGCTTGACGGTGAGATGCGTGC
This sequence comes from Dongia sp., assembly GCF_041906375.1. Lineage (GTDB taxonomy): Bacteria > Pseudomonadota > Alphaproteobacteria > Dongiales > Dongiaceae > Dongia. Next base: position 295,411 of record NZ_JAYRJJ010000003.1, read on the forward strand.
GCTGTTCCAGCCAGTCGACGATCATGGCCATGTCGAGATCCTCGGGCTGGGCGTCGCAAGGCGGGCTCGGCGTCGCGTCGCCGAGTGAGGCCATCAGCCTGCCGGCGTCGAGCTTCACATAGGATTCGGTCGACCCGTCATCGACCGCCGGCATGGTGGCTGGCGCGAGGACGGGGTCGCTGGCGATGATGATCGCGGTGCGCCGCATCGGCTGCAGGCCGATCGCGCGCATGCCGGCCATCTGTCCGATCTCGTCGGCCCAGGCACCGCCGGCATTGACCACGATCGGCGCTTCGAACTGCGCGCCTGAGGTGGTGGTGGCGCGCCACAGCCCGTCTTTGCGCTCGAGGCCGGCGATGCGGTGATCGGTAAAGGTGGTGCCGCTGCGATGCTTCAGCAGCTTCAAAAAGCCCTGATGAATGGCGCCGGCATCCATATCCATCACATGCGGGTCGAGCACGGCGCGCGCCACGACCTCGCGGCGCAGGAGCGGCGCCAGCTTGCAGGCCTGGTCCGGCGAGATTTCCTGCAGCGGCGTTGCCGGCGTGGCGACGGCGATCGCTTCGTCGATCTTCGCCTCGAAGCCCTCGGGCACGAACGACATCGCCTGGCGCGGCGTCAGCAGCGGATGGTCGGCAAAGCCCGGCATGGGATCGCGATAGAACTCGGCGCTGGCGGCGATGATCGCGCGCACGGCCGGCGGCCCGTAATTGGGCGTATAAAGCGCGGCCGAGCGGCCGGAACTGTGATAGCCGGGACGTTCTTCCATCTCGACCAGCGTGACGCTGCCGAGGTCGGCCAGTTCCGCCGCCGCCGCCGCGCCGGAAATGCCGGCGCCGATGACGAGATAATCGCTGTGCGTGCTCATCGCCACAATCCTTCGGGCCGACGCCCCAGCCAATGGAAGCGCCAGCCGAGGCCCGTCGCGGCAACGACGAGGGCAGCGATCAACGACCAGATCAGGGCCGGCACACCGGCCCTCTGTTCAAATCCAAGAATGTAACCCATGGGCAGACCCACCACGACGAAACTGACGATATAGACGATGGTGGGGATCAAGGTGTCCGCCGCGCCGCGGAGGGCGCCCATCAGCACGCCTTGTAGGCCATCGACGATGAAGAGCAAAGCGGTAAGCGTAAGGGCCCCCGTGAGCAGCGGCAGGACCAGCGGATCCTGGCTGTAGGCACCAGCAATCCTTGGGGCCAGCAGGACGGTGATGCCCGCGACCAGCACCATCACGCAAAGCTCAAGGCCGACCGCGACCCACCCGGCCCGCCGCAGATCGCCCGCATTGCCGCGGCCGATCGCATTGCCGACCCGGACCGAGGCAGCCGTCGAGAGGCCCAGGGTCAGCATGTAGACGAAGCTGGTGAAATTGATGGTGGCATACATGGTGGCCAGTTCCGTGCGCCCGAGCCAGCCGGCCATGTAGATCATCATGTTGAAGCAGGCCGTTTCCGTGCCGATGGCAAAGGCCAGCGGCAGGCCCAGCGCCAGCATGCGGCGGAGGATGGCGAGGTCGAAGCCGAACCAGGGCCGGGCGCCGTATTTCGCCCGGTCGCGCATGCCCAGGATATAGAGCGCGATCGCTGCCAGCATGCACCAGCGGGTGATCGTGGTGGCAAGCGCCGATCCGGCCGCACCCATTTCCGGCGCCCCCAGATGGCCCAGCACGAAGACCCAGTTGAGCGCCAGGTTGATGACATTGCCGCCAAGAGCAATGACCATGCCGGGAACCGGCCGGTTGATGCCTTCCAGGAAGAACGAGCAGGCGCTGAACATCAGGATGCCCGGCAGCGAATAGCCGAGGATGCTGAGCGCCCGTCCGCCGCCGGCAAAGGTTTCCGGGGGCTGCTGGAACAGGCGCAGCAGGCTTTCGGCGGGCGTCAGCACCAGCATGAAAACGACGCCGATGCCGCAGGCGATGGTAAGGCCCCCGCGCAGCGCCTTGCCGCATTCCAGGAAATGGCCGGAACCCGCCGCCTGGGCCGTGAGGATGATGGTGCCGATCAAAAGGCCGACGCCCACCACCATCAAGGTGACTTGTGGGATGGCCGCGGCCCCCAGATCCGCCAGTGCCCCGGTGCCCTGCCAGCCGCAGAAAACGGCATTCACCGTGAACATGATGACCAGCCCCGCCCGGGCCGCCATCACGGGAATAGCCAGGGCCACCGTCCGTTTCAGATGGTAGGGGATGGGAAAAGATGGAGGGGGCGGCGTTTCGGCTGGTGCACCGATCGCTGGGCCGCGAAACGACGTCATGACGGCCGATCGACCTCAACTTGCGATTTGGTAATGCAGAAGGTACAGTTAAGTAATTGATTTGCCATGAATCGGCAATGGGGCTGTGGGGAAATGACATCCGGAGCCGATGAAAAGGTGCCGTGGCGCTTGCGCCTACGCGCATGGTGGGAGGGGGAAGAGGTTCCTTTGCCGCGGTCGGCCTCGTCCGACAGCGGGCGCGGGGCTGAGCCCACCCTGGCGCCGCCTGTGATGACCATTCCGCCGCTCTTGCCCTGGGAAACCGAGGCAATACGCATTCAGGAACAGGTCTGGGGCGCCGGTTACTACAAGCCGGGCGGCGAGGAACATGTGTTGGGTCTGGCTAAGCCGTTCGGCCTCAACCCCTCCCTGACCGTCATGGAATTCGGCGCTGGCCTCGGTGGTGGCACCCGCGCCCTGGTCAATGAGTTCGGCGTCTGGGTGAACGGCATTGAACCCACGGCGGACCTCGCCAAGGCCGGAAAAGAAATGTCCATCAAGGCGGGGATGGAGAAAAAGGCCGATATCGTCCGCTATTCGCCGGAAGGGTTCGAGCCCAAGCAGGGTTCGGTCGATTGCATCCTTTCCTCGGAATCGCTCTATCTGGTCGAAGACAAACCCAAATTGCTGAAAATCTTCGAGCGGGCACTGAAGCCCCGCGGCCAGGTCTCGATCACCGATTTCGTGCGCAATGACGCCTTGGCCATGAACGATCAGCGCCTGCAAGGGCTGGGCTTGGCGCCGTCCGACCAGACGTTCTTCGCCTCGGGCGAGGAATATGCGAAGTGGTTCCGCGAGCTCAATTTCGACCTGCGCGTCAATGAGGACATCACCGAACGCTATCGGAAGATGATCATGGACGGCTGGATCGGCTTCACCCAGGCAGGCGGCGAAAAGGCCGCCCACGCCAAGGCTTTGCCCGAACAGGTGGTCAAGGAAGTCGAATTGTGGAGCCGCCGGGTGGCGGCTTTTGACGCCGGCGACCTCAAGGTCATGCGCTATTATGCCATCAAACTGGGCGGCACCAAGCTCATGTCGAACTGGTAATTGCCTTTTAAGCTTTATATTTCAATCCCTTAAGGCGCTGTTTCACGCGGTTGACAGGAAATCCCCTGGTCACTATGTTGCGCCACCATTTCAAGACTCGTTGAATTCTCAAGGAACCGGACCATGAAGGTTGTTAACTCGCTGAAGTCGGCCAAGGCGCGGCACAAGGATTGCCGTATCGTCCGCCGCAAGGGCCGGGTCTATGTGATCAACAAGACCAATCCGCGCTTCAAGGCGCGCCAGGGTTGAGCGCTTTCAACCTGGGATTGGGCTGCGCAGGCTGAAGTTTTCGGTCCGGCGCGTTGATCGAGCTGGATCCGACTGACTGATTTAGAAACCGCGCCGGGATTTATTCCCGGCGCGGTTTCTTTTTGCCGATTTTGCATCGCCCACATTGTCGGGTAGATTTCCAGCCCTGCAAACAGCAGGTAGCTTCGATGGCGCATGCTTCCTCGTCCTACCATGTGAGCGGACAGGAGAAGAGCGGGCTCCGCCTGGCGTCAGGCGGCGGCAATCGAGCCGTGCCCGCGGCGGATGTCGCTGTCGACCCATCCCCCACGGCATTTGCCTATCGCTTCGCTTTCGGCGCCGCCGATCCGGCTTCTCTTCCTTCCGAAGCTGCCTTGCAGGCGCTGGGCGCCGCGATCATGTCCGAACCGGTTGCGGCCTTCGCGGAAAGCGACATTCCCGCCGGCTATACCTATCTCGGACAACTCATCTTCCACGACATCACGTTCATGTCGCCCGGTCGCAAGCTCAACTTCCGCTCGCCGGCCCTGGATCTCGACAGCATCTTCCCCAGCGCTGAATTGCTGGCGCGGACACCGCCCTTCGGGTTGGGGCCGCTGCCGGTCGGTCGCACGACATCCGAGGGCATCGTGCTGGCGGAGGACCTGCCGCGCGTGAGGGAAGGGATCAACAGCGGCCAACCGCTGATTCAGGACCCAAGGAATGATGATTTCCTGCCCTTGGCGCAATGCCATCTCACCATGCTGAAATTCTACAACGCCATCGCCCGCAATCCCCGCAACGGCGCTGCCGCCAATATCCGCGAAACCTGGGTCAAGCATTTCCAGCATTTGGTGTTGCACGACTTCGCGCCGCGCATCGTCGGCCATGCGACCCATGAAGCGGTGCTGAACGACGGCCGCCAGCTGGTCGCCCCGGGGCGCATCGGCCCGTCGACCGAATGGATGCCGCTGGAATTCGCCGTCGCCTGCGGGCGCTACGGCCACAGCATGATCAGGGACGACTATTCGCCCTGGAACCGGCTCGTCAGCACGCCGGTGGGGGTCAGGGAATTCATGGAACTCAGCTTTCGCAATTCAAGCGACGGCCTTGCCGACAATAATCGCGGCCTGCCGATAAAATGGGTGACGAACTGGTTCCGCCTGTTTGACTTTGCCGCGCACCCGCTGTGGCGTGATGCCGAAGAACCGATGAAGGCGGGGCGCATCGGCACCCGTTTCGCGCATGACCTTGCATCATTGCCCGAACGCATCCGCGCCCGCTCGCCCGATGTGGCGGTCGATGCCGCGGGCTTCAACCTCGCGACGGCAAGCCTGCTGCGCGGTCGCGAGGTCGGCATTGCCAGTGCCCAGCAGGCCTTCGAATTCTGCCGCGGCTGTGGGCTCGATTTGCGCCAGCTGTCGACCGACGAACTGATCGCCGTCGAAACCACTGCCGTGCAGGACGCGTTCCGGCGCCATGACGAACTCGGCCGGCACACGCCGCTCTGGTACTATGTCCTGCGCGAGGCGGCGCTGCTGGGGAACGGCAACCATCTCGGCCCCCTCGGTGGACGCGTGGTGATGGAAACGCTCCATGCCGCGGTCGAAGCCAGCGACATATCGATCCTCAAGGACGCCGTTTGGCGTCCCCATCTTCCCAGTGTGAAGGCCGATGATTTTACGATCGTTGATTTGATTGCGTTTGCTGGACACCCCAATCCATTGGAAACCGTGTGAAAGGAGGCTCGCTATGGCAAAGCTCAAGATCGTCAAGCCGGGCACGGCCGACGTGCCGGATGTCGATGGCTATGTGAATGTCGTCAACAATCTGATCCTGCGTCTCGACAAATATCTTGAATTCCTGGGAGCGGAGCCGGACGAGCGGCCGGACCTCCTGCAGACGGCCGCAAGCAACGGGACCGAAGGCGCTTTCATCGTTAAGCAGATTCTACCCAATGGAGATTTCGAAGCGATCGACAATACCAACTGCAAGATCTTTGCCGAGCGCGATGTGAGGAAGGTCAAAAAGAAATCCAAGGTGACGGTACCGATGCCCGACATGCCACCCTCGAACCTGAACTATCTCAGCGTCTACGCGACGGAGATTTTCAATCTCTATAGCGTCTCCGGTGCCGGCCAGGCGGCAGCCAGGGAAAAAGCGCACAAGTTCATGTTCGGCATGATGATGCTGACGCGCTGCCGCTGAACTGACGGGACTGTTTGCCTGCGTCTCCATCCGGCCCCGATCCGAAGAGGAAGGAAGCTCACGGAGCGAGTTGCCGAGGGAAGGCCCTATATGAGCAGCGGGACCAGCGCAACCGGTCGCTCCGCACCGCCCTCTATGTCTCTGGGGTCATGCGCGTAAAGGCGCAGGCGTGCAAATCGCGGCTTGTAGTGACAGAGGGCCGTCGACATCGCCCGGTAAACTGGCACGCCGGTACCGGGGCGGCTCATATCGGCAAAATGAAGGTCAATGCCGAGGTTCGCGCAGATATCGAGAATGTCGGCGAGCGAGGCATCTTCCCGATGCGATCTGATTCCCGGCGATGCCTGCTCTGGCATTTCCGTCGCATCGAGCGGCGGGAGCGATGTCGTCACCGCGCGGCGCCACTGCGCCCATGACGAATTTTGCCCCCCGCTTTCCTTGGCAATCGCCAGCGAAAACTCCATCTGCAGCATTTCGGTGAGAGCCGCTTCGATCGCCGCGAGCAAATCCGTCTTGGCGGAAAACCCCAGGGCCACGTCGCTGCCGTCGCGCTCGGCCGAAAGTGCCGCGACGACAGGAATGCCGATGTCCGACGTGATGTCGAACAGCCGGCTCAATCTTTCGCGCGCACCGATTGCATGCCACAAGGGCGTTGCCGCGCCGATCTCATCGGTATTCATCGGCGGCCGTCGACGGCAACCATACCACCACCGGGCCGTGGCATCCCGTTCGATCAGTTCCAGCAGGGCGCCGAGCTTTGCGCCTTCCGCCTCGGCATGGCTGGCACAGCCGTTGCTGTCGGCGATCGCCACGGCCATGTCGTCGCCGGCCTTCCGCCGGCCGAGATAGAGGAAATCCGCCGGCGCATAGCGTATGCCGCCCGTGAATGCATCCTGGACCGGCGCCCAGGCAATGGGATTGGCAGCGCTCGCCGGGCACGGCCGCCAGTCATATGCGCCATAGATCCGGTTCCAGCTGTCACGTTCGTTGATCTGCGCATCGGTAAACCCATTGAGGGCGCGCACGGATAGCGCCTGTGGTCCCAGCTCCGTCGCCGATGCCGTCAACAGTGACTCGTCGCCCCAGGCGCAGGTCGAAAGCATTTCGGCGGCTTCCCCCATGCAGCTGTGTCGACAGGCGCGCAAAGTCGTCCCGCGCCCGCTGGCGATGCGGCCCGCCTCCGGCAGGGCGGCCTTGGGCAGAGCGTTGTCGCTGCGATAGCGGTCGTTGGGCAGTGCAATGGCCAACTGCACCGGCGCCTGACCCTCGGTCAGAACGACGATATCGAATATATCCTCGATCACATGCTTGATCTCCTACACAGGCCGCGTGGGCGGCCGGGTCTAGTGTTTTTCTGCGCACAAGACTAAGGTTGCAGGATCTCCTGCACCAAGCAGCAGCCATGCTATCGGATCGCGAGCGCAGCCATGCAGTCGGATCACGAGCGCCCAGTTCTCAAGGCAATTCTGTTTGCTGATCTGCATCAGTCTAGTCGTCATGTCGCCCATAACGAAATAGGCACGCTTTCCTTCCTGCAGGAATGCTTTGGCATCTTCCGGGACCGGTGCCGGAAATTCGGCGGCGAATTCATCAAGACGACGGGTGATGGAGTCCTGATCCTGTTCGACAGCGCCGTCAGCGCCGTCGATTTCGCGGTTGAGAGCCAGACCGAACTGGAAGCGTCGCAGACCGATGGCGCCAATGCACGGCAGTTCCGCATCGGCCTGCATATGGGGGAAGTCTACCGGGGCAGCGGCGACGTCTTCGGGCATGCCATCAACGTCGCGGCACGCATCGAGGGTCTGGCCGAGCCCGGCAACATCTGCGTCTCTCAGGAGGTTTACCGCGCCGCCCATCAAGGGTCGGCATATGGCTTTGTGTCCGGTGGGCGGGTCACTTTGCGCAACATACCGGACCCGTTGTCGATCTATCATCTGCGCCCCAATGGCCGGCCGGCGAAGGGGCATGATGCCGGTGACTTTCATATTGCGACGATCGACGGCTTCTCTTTGACGGCCGACGATGCCGAGCCGCTGCCCCTGCGCTCGCAGAAGGCGCGCGCACTTATCGGCTTTCTCGCCCTCTCGAACAAATTCCGCGAAAACCAGGATCGCATCATCACGCTTCTGTGGCCCGATCGTAGCCGCCTGGAGGGTCGGCGGGCGCTCATGAGCTGCCTCGCCAATATCGAGAAGGCGCTGGCTCCGGTCGGGCCCGACCTAATCGTTCGGCAGGGTGATTTTATCGGCCTCAACGGCGCATGGGTCGATGTCGACTTGCCGATGATCCTGGAAAACCTGGCCTCCGGAAAGATCGACGCGTTGCTGCTCGAGAAACCGAACTGGCCGCAGACAATTCTGTTCGGGCTGGAGCAGGTGAGCCCGCTCTTCAATTCCTGGCTCAAGGTCACTCGCCGCAATTGGGGTGAGAGGGTCAGCGAGTTGCTTGAAGCCATGCTCGACCGGTTCGAAATCGGCGAGCCGCTGATGAAGCAGGCGGCAACCGCCTTGCTTGTTGCGGAGCCCTGCCATGAGCATGCCGCGCAATGTCTCATCCGTCATCATGCCAAGACCGGCAACCAGGCGGCGGCTCTGCGGGTCTACGATGCCCTGTGCAGGGAGATGGAGGCCAGATTCTCACTGCAACCCGGCACCGATATCGTGAACCTCATCCGCGGCCTGAACGGCATGCACAGTCCTTCCGTCAAAGAGGTTCCCTCCGACGGCGCGCGCGTCCGGCGGCCGACGATCGCTGTCGGCGACGTGACGGCGAGATGCGATTCTCTGCTGGATCCGGCCTTCGGCTTTCGGGCGGATCTGATCAGCAACCTCTCGCGCTTTCGCGAATGGACCATCATCGAAGGAAGATCCGATGCCCGTTCATCGGGCGCCGACTACTTCATCAGCGGCAGTTGTTCCGAGGTGCTGGGTGAAATCGAACTGCACCTGCTGCTGGTCAGGCCCGATTCAGGCCACGTGGTGTGGAGCGAGATGTTCCATTTCGCGGCCGGCAATTGGGCCGAGACGCAAAGGAAGATCATCAGCAGGATCGCCTCTTCGCTCGAAGTATATGTATCGCATGACCGGCTGTCGCGGATCTTGCCGGAACATGCCGGGCAGAATGTCTATGACCTCTGGATCAGGGGCGAACATCTCCTGACGCATTGGAAGCCGAAATCGGAAGCGGAGGCGATGGCGCTCTTCTCGGAGGTCATCGAGAAGGATCCGGAATTCGCGCCCGCCTATGCAAGCCTGGCCAGCGTCTACAGCTCCCGCCACTTCGTCTGGCCGGGCAGCGCGCCGGATCCCGCTCTGACGCGCCGCGCGCTCGATCTTGCCAACCGGTCGATCGATCTCGATCCTCTCAGTGCGCGGGGGCAATTGACGGTCGCCTGGGCCAGCGCGAAGGCCGATCAGTTCAGCCAGGCCGAGGTGCATTTCGAGCTTGCCGTCGAACTCAATCCAAACAGCCCCAAGACGCTGCTTTCCGCCGCCCTCGGCCTCGCTTTCATGGGGCGGACCGATGCCGGCAAATTGCTGCTCGATCGCGCCATGGTCCTGTCGCCGATCTTCCTCGATTATCAATGGTCGTATATCGCGGCCATCCGGTATCTGGTCGGCGATTTTGCGGGCGCGGTCGATGCCGCCAACCGCTCGAAGAACGTCATCGTCGACACGCCGGGCTGGGCCGCTGCCGCCCATCTGCAGCTTGGGCAGGCGGTGGAAGGGGCCGCGGCACTCCGCGAAATGCAGAAGATCGTCTCGGCGGAATGGTATGGCAGCCAGGAAGCGAGCATCGAGGCGGTGCTGGACTGGTATCTCGCCGGCTTTCCCATCCGGCGGGAGGAAGATCGCCGGCAACTTGCCCGTCTCCGCGAACTCATTTGACCGGTCCGGGTGCAAATGCATCTCCCCGTGCCGGGTGAATTTAGGCTATAGAATCGGGCCATGCAGATGCCGCCGCCCGATTCAGCAGCGTTTGAAGCTGCCCCGCGATTTGTTGCTGCCCTGCGCGAGGCGCTGGGGGCTGAGAATGTCATCGCCGAAACGCGGGCCATGCGGCCTTATGAGAGCGATGGCCTCACCGCCTACGCCCAAGTACCGCTCGCCGTGGCCCTGCCGCGTTCGACGGCGGAAGTCTCGGCAGCCCTCAAAATCGCGCATCGTTTTGGCATCAAGGTCGTGCCGCGCGGTGCCGGCACCTCGCTCTCCGGTGGGGCGCTGCCGCTGGCCGATGGGCTGCTGCTGGGGCTCGGCAAGCTCAACCGGATTCTCGACATCGATCTTCCCAATCGCTGCGCCGTGGTGCAGCCCGGTGTGCTCAACCTCGCCATCTCCCATGCGGTTGCCGGCGACGGCTTCTATTACGCGCCCGATCCCTCCAGCCAGATCGCCTGCTCGATCGGCGGCAATGTGGCCGAGAATTCCGGCGGCGTGCATTGCCTGAAATACGGCCTCACCACCAACAATCTGCTGGGGCTTGAGATCGTGCTGATGGATGGCGAGGTGATCCGCTTAGGGGGCAAGCATCTCGACAGCGGCCTCTATGATCTGATGGGCCTTTTCACCGGTTCCGAAGGTCTCCTCGGCGTCGTCACCGAGGTGACGGTGAAGCTGCTCAGGAAGCCCGAAAAAGCACGGGCGCTGCTGGCCGGCTTCGCCTCATCCGAATCCGCCGGTGCCGCGGTTGCCGCGATCATCGGTGCCGGCATCATCCCGGCCGGCATGGAAATGATGGACAGGCCCGCCATCCATGCCGCCGAGGATTTCGTTCATGCCGGTTACCCGCTCGACGTCGAAGCCCTGCTCATCGTCGAACTCGACGGGCCGGAGGTCGAGGTCGACGATCTCATCGCCCGCGTCAGCGCCATCGCCACATCCTTCGGCGGCACGGGCCTCCGCGTCAGTCAGAGCGAGGCCGAGCGTCTCCTTATCTGGGCCGGGCGCAAGGCAGCCTTTCCGGCGGTGGGGCGCATCTCGCCCGACTATTACTGCATGGACGGCACCATTCCGCGCAGTCGTTTGCCCCAGGTTCTTCAGCGCATGAATGAGCTTTCCGCCCAGCATGGCTTGCGGGTCGCCAACGTCTTCCACGCCGGCGACGGCAATCTGCATCCGCTCATCCTCTACGATGCCAATAAGCCCGGTGAACTCGAGGCGGCCGAGGCTTTCGGTGCCGATATCCTCAGGCTTTGCGTCGAAGTCGGCGGCGTCCTCACCGGCGAGCATGGGGTGGGTGTCGAAAAGCGCGACCTGATGCCGACCATGTTTACGGAAGTCGATCTCGATCAGCAGATGCGCGTCAAATGCGCCTTCGACAGCGGCAATCTGCTCAATCCCGGCAAGGTGTTCCCGAACCTCAAGCGTTGCGCTGAGATGGGGGCGATGCATGTGCGGGGTGGGAACCTGCCGCATCCAGAATTGCCGCGGTTCTGATGCTGCTCCCCGCCACCGAGTCGGAACTCATTGATATCGTTCGCTCTTCCGTGAGTGAGGTGGCGCCGCTCGCCCTCATCGGCCATGGCACCAAGGCAGGGTGGGGGCGGCCGGTCGGGGGTAAGGTCGTTTCGCTGCGCCGGTTCAGCGGCATCATCGACTATGCCCCCGCCGAACTGGTTATGACCGTTGGCGCTGGTACGCCGTTAATCGAGATAGAACAGGTACTTAAGGGAGAGAAGCAGCATCTGGCCTTCGAGCCGATGGATTTCGGCCCCCTTTATGGCGCGCCGGCCGATCAGGCGACAATCGGTGGGGTGATCGCCTGCAATCTTTCCGGTCCCCGCCGCCCGTTTGCCGGGGCAGCGCGCGATTTTTTCCTGGGATTCAAAGGCGTTAACGGTAGCGGAGCAGCGATCAAGGCGGGTGCCAAGGTGGTGAAGAACGTCACCGGATACGATCTCCCCAAGCTTATCGCCGGTTCCTTCGGCACGCTGGTGGCGCTGACCGAAGTGACCTTGAAAGTCGTGCCGGCACCCGAAACCTCCTGTTCCTTAGTTCTTGAAAATATTGATGTTTTCCGTGCCGAGCGGCTGATGACCGCGGTGCTGGGCAGCACGGCCGACCCATCCGGGGCGGCCTATCTGCCGGCGCCGTGCCAGTTGGTCTTCCGTCTGGAAGGGGCGGGACCGTCGGTTGCCTATCGGCTGGGCGTTCTGCAGGGTCTGGCAGGGGCCGGGCGTGTTCTGGATACGACAGAATCCGTCGCACAATGGCAAAAAATCAGGAATCTTGACCATTTTGAGGCTCCGGAATCGCCCGTTTTATGGGTGTTTTCGGTGCCACCGGCCACCTTTTCCCAGGGTTTGGCACAGCTTTTGGCGGCTTTGCCGGGGTCCAAATTCAGTGTCGACTGGGGTGGCGGACGCCTGTGGTTTGCGCATTCTCTCACAGATATGCCGGCCGCTGTGCGTGCAGTTCACAGCTATCTGGGCGGCCAGGGGCATGCCACCTTGCTGCGCGCGCCGGATGAGTGGCGGAAGGGCGACCGGGTTTTCAGCCCCGACGTGCCGGTGCCGCTCCTCCAGAAAGTCCGCGCCGCCTTCGATCCCAAGATGATCTTCAACCGCGGCCGCCTGCATCCGGATCTTTGACATGCAGACCCATTTCTCCCTCGCCCAGCTCGCCGATCCGGATCTCGCCGCCGCCGACAAGATCCTGCGCAACTGCGTCCATTGCGGCTTCTGCACGGCCACCTGTCCCACCTATGTCATCGCCGGTGATGAAAACGATTCCCCGCGCGGGCGCATCTATCTCATCAAGAACATGCTGGAGAGGGATGAGGCGGCCGAGACAATCGTCGCCAAGCATGTCGACCGTTGCCTGACCTGCCTTTCCTGCATGACGACTTGCCCATCCGGTGTCGACTACATGCATCTGGTCGACCAGGCGCGGGTGCGGATCGAGGCACAATATCGCCGGCCGTTCTTCGACCGGCTGCTGCGCAATGTGCTGGCACAAGTGCTGCCGAACCCGACCTTGTTCCGCCTGGCGCTGGCGCTGGGAAAGCTTGGCCGCTTGTCGGGCCTGCCGCATCTGCTGCGTGGCCGGATGAAGGCGATGTTCAGCATGCTGCCGCAGGAGATCGCGGCACCGGCGGTGACCGATCAGCCCGGCGTCTTTCCGGCCGAAGGCCAGCGCCGGGGCCGAGTTGCGATCCTCGCCGGCTGCGCGCAGCCGGTGCTGAAGCCGGGTATCAATGCGGCGGCGATCCGGCTGCTCAATCGGCTGGGCATCGAAGTCGTGGTGGCTGAAGGTGCTGGTTGCTGCGGCGCGCTGACCCAGCATATGGGCCGCGAACACGAGGCGAAGGAGACGGCGCGCCCAACCTTGCATGCCTGGGCGCGCGAGATGAACGGTGCGGGACTTGATGCCATCGTCATCACCACCTCGGGCTGCGGCACCTCGATCAAGGATTGGGGGCATCTGTTCCGCGGCGATGCGGACGCGCAACTGGCGCGCGCGGTTGCAGCCAAGGCGCTGGATATCAGCGAATATCTGGTGAAGATCGGCGGCGTCGCACCAACTGCACCCATGCCAGTCAAGAGGATCGCCTATCACGCCGCCTGTTCCTTGCAGCACGGTCAGCGCGTCCTGCCGGCGCCCAAGGATCTGTTGCGTGGCGCCGGGTTCGACGTCGTGGATATCGCGGAATCGCATCTCTGCTGCGGGTCGGCCGGCACCTATAATCTGCTTCAGCCGGAATTCGCGCGGGAGCTGCGTGCCCGCAAGCTCGGCAATATCGCCAAGACCGGCGCCGACATCGTGTCGGCCGGCAATATCGGCTGCCTGCAGCAATTGGAAGGCGGGCTTAACCAGCCCATCGTGCACACGGTCGAACTGCTCGATTGGGCGAGCGGTGGACCGAAGCCGGCCGCGATGGACACGCGCCCCTAGCGATTGCCAGGCGCGCGGCTCTGTTCAGGCGAACTTGCGTCCCGCGCTAAGCTGCCTTGCCGGCGGTATGGATTTCGGCAACGCGGCCGGTGGCTGCGCCATCGACGATGGCGCTCAGGAACAGGCGGCTCTCCCGGCAACTCTCATGGTGTCGGCACAGCGTGCAATCGGCAGCTGCGTGGGGCGCGGGTTCTGAGCGCGATGCCCCATCGGCGTGCTGTGGACAGCGACGAGCCGCACCAGATCGGCCTGGCGCGTGGCGCCGGTCTTGGCAAAGACGCGGCGCAGATGGGTCTTGACCGTGCCTTCGCCGATGCCGAGCGATTCCGCCGTCTCTGGGACACCGCCGATTTCGACGATGGCGAGCAGCACGCGCAGTTCGGTCGGCGTCAGCGCATAGGCCTTGGCGATCGCCGTCGGCGCCGTATCCACTTTGAGCGCGGCGCGTTGCAGGTAGACGACGGCGATGGCGGAACTGGCGTTGCGCGCGCGGCCATTGCGGAAGGCCAATGGCAGGATTTGGGCGACAAAAGGTTCACCATCTTCCCGCTCGAGCGTCAGGAGCAGATCGTCGGGCAGGGACGTGCTGGTGGCCCCGGCGAATTCACCCAGCGCCGCATTGAATTTGTTGTTGGCAGCGCGATCGAGGAAGGTGAGGCGACCGGACGTTACCCGGCAAAGGTCACGCCGGTCGAGGGCGCGATAGGCGACAGCATTGGCGTGAACGATATGCGCATCGCGATCGACCAGGAACAGGCTGCTGCTGAAGCCGTCCAATGTTTCGGCCAACGTCGCCGCCTCGTTCGCCTTGATGTCGAAGGCGCGGCCGATAAAGATGGCGCGGCGTATATGCGGTGCCAGCAGACCTATGCGGCGCACGATCAAATCGTCGGCCGGGCCCTGGCTGACATGCCGGAAGACGCCGAACAATGCCGCCGACACGGCGGACCGTTCGAGCGTCACGGTAACCATGTCGATGAGGCCCTGTGGCTCGGCCCACTCGCGATAAAACCTGGTATCGGCAAGTTCGCCGTGCGGAATGAGGCTGGACACGCTCACCGGTTTCTCGATCTCGCCGAAATACTGCAGCGTGTTCGAGGGGTCGAACTTGATGTACTGGGTGAAATAGGTGTGACGGAAGTCTTCGTGGATGCGGCCATCGTGATAATAGATGCCGCCTTCGTTGAAGGAGGAGCTTTCGAGAAGATGGCGGCGCTGTAGCCGTTCACGAAGGTGGCGATGCGGCCCAGAACCTCCGGCCACAAGGCAGGCGCCAATGCCGCTTCGTAGATGCGTTCGATGGTGGCGGAGAGCTCCGTCGCTTCTTCGAGGTGCTGCAGTTCCACGGTCCGGCTCCACATCAGCTGCGTCATCGGGTCGGCCCGGAATTGGCCCGGGGTTTGTATTGGCAAACCTAAATACGCTCATTGTGTGTAGGTGCCAACTTCCGATTCTGTATTAATGACCGATGTCACAACTTATACGCTCGGCCAGGAATCTGACTTGAAGCGCCTTGCCGTCCGCCTAGTAGTGAGATAATTTCTCATAAATGAGAAAAAGTCTCGAAATAGATCCGATCGACCGGCGCATTGCCGAGCGCCTGAAGAGCCTGCGGGCGGACAGGCATTGGTCGCTGGAGGAGTTGGCGAGGCGCAGCGAGGTCAGTCGGGCCACCCTGTCGCGGCTGGAGAACGCCGAGGTGAGCGCCACCGCTAGTGTGCTGGGCAAGCTGTGCGCCGCCTATGGCCTTACGGTCTCGCGGCTGATGCATATGGCGGAAGACGGTTTCGTGCCCCTGCTGACGCGGGCGGTCCAGCCCGTCTGGCAGGATCCGGAAACCGGCTTCCACCGACGCTCCGTCTCGCCGCCGGCGCAGGCGCTGGCGGGCGAAGTCGTCGAAGGGACCCTGCCGCCGGGGACCACGATCAGCTATGACGCGCCGCCGCGACCCGGTCTCGAACATCATCTGCTGATGCTGGAGGGAAAACTGCGTGTGCGCGTCGGCGGGCGCGATCATGACCTCGCGCCCGGTGATTGCCTGCGCTATCAGCTGTTCGGACCGAGTGCATTCGAGACGATGGCGGAGAGTGGTGCCCGCTATCTCATTTTCCTGGTGTGACGCGCACGACATGACTCCCGAAATAACGATATCCGCCCTCTCTCCCGACGGGATCGCCCGCCACAGCCAGGACCTCGCGATTCTGCTCCATGCCTGCGTGCATGCCGGGGCCAGCGTCGGCTTCGTGCTGCCGCATGACATCGGGGAAAGCGAGGCGTATTGGCAGGATAAGGTTCTGCCGGCAGCGCGCGGCGGCAAGCTGGTGATGCTGGTGGCGTGGTGCGCCGGCCGGATCGCCGGCACCGTGCAGCTCGATCACGACACGATGCCAAACCAGCCGCATCGCGCTGAGGTGCGCAAGCTCCTGGTGCATCCGGACTTCCGCCGCCGCGGCATTGCGCGGAGGCTGATGATGGAAATAGAAGCGGTGGCGCGGCAGAAGCAGCGGCACCTCCTCACCCTCGATACGCGCAGTGGCGACAGCGCCGAGCCGCTCTATGCGGCACTGGGCTTCGAGACGGCGGGCATCATTCCGGCCTATTGCCTCGATCCGCTTTCGCCCCGGCTGGATGCGACGACGGTGATGTATAAGAGGCTGTGAGCGGGCTGAGACTGAAGGCCACCCCCATCCCGGCCCTCTCCCTTCAGGGGGAGGGTTGGGTGGGGGTGCTGCATCGCGCAGTCTTTCAGGACTGCGTGAGGCCCTTCATCGTGCGGCCGAGGACGTCGACGGCGCGCTCGATGATCATTTCCTTCCACTTCCTTTCGTCGGGATAGAAGGTGTAGCGGATCTGGCTCTTGATCTTGCGGCCGAGATCGCTGTCGAGCTTGCCATGCACATGCAGCCAATTGTCGGCACGGACCGCGTCGATCATCGGTTCGACCGGCACGGTGCCGTATTCCAGGGTGATGCCGGTGATCGTCGTGGCCGGCAGGGCCGCGACGACGCCGATATTGGTATCGCCGGTAACGGCGGTCGAGGTCGATGAGCCGTCGTCGAGCATGGTCGCTTCCGGCCCGAACCAGTCGCGCACGCGCGCGGCACCCGGCGTGCCGCCAAAATCGTTCGACATGATTTCGCCGACGCCATAAGGGCCGAGGCCCGTATGAAGATCGATGAACGCGGCATGCCTGGCGGTCGCGGCATAGGGAGACAAAGCGGCGGCCAAGGTGCGGCGCGACCAGGTTGGGCCGGTGCCGCCATAGAAGACGCCGTCCTTGTCCCAATACTGGCCGTTCATGATGGCGGCCTGCAATTCGATGCGGCTGTGGCGGTCGATAAATTTCTGGAAGACCTGCTTCACCGCGGCCTCGGATTCGTCCGACCATTCCTTGGGGCAGATATGGTCGCGCAATTCCCGGTAGCCGGGATTTTCCGGTGCCTTGGCATGGTCGAGGAAGTTGCGGTTGAGGTCGACATTGTCCTCGTTGACGCGCCGCACCCAGGCAAAGCCATAGGGATTGATGGCGTGGATGAGGAGGATGGCCGTATCGGCCGGCAGCTTCTTGAAAGCGCCGTCGCCGAGCCAGGAATTCTGGATTCCGGAGCCGCAGAAGCCTTCGGCGCCATGGGTCGAGGACATGGCGATGAGCAGGCGCGAAGCCTGCTGCGGGCCGAGGCGGGCGACATCGGTCGCCAATTCGCCGCCGTCGGGGCCGCGCTGCGGGTTGAGGTAGGATTGGATGTCGGCGCCGGCGGCTGTGGCCGCCGCGCGGAAACGGGCGCGCGCTTCGGCATAGGTGGCGGAGAAATGGGCTTCGGCTGTCATGATTTCCGGTATATTTCTGATGGTTGTTGTGCGGTCGCACATGCAGCCGCATGGCGCGTATCAAATGTTGAACAGTTATATTATAGGGATGCCACTTGTCGACGGAACCCCCTATCGGTAGCTGCCTTTCCGGCCTGCTGCTTCTCGTGGCTGGTCTGCTATTCCCGGATTTCGCCTGGGCGAAGAGCTGCACCCCGCCCGAAAACACAGCAGCCATCAAGGTGAATCTGGTCGAGGGGAACCTCGCCTACAACACGGCAGAGCCCCTCAAGATGCTGACCCGCAGGATGCGGCGCAATGAGGATGCCGGCGTCAAATCCATCTACAGTTTCGGGCTGACCAGCGTCGAGTGGCGCAGCAAGGCGGATATGCAATTGGCCGGTATGCCGGTCGGCGCGGCGTCCTATTGCTGGTACGTGACCGAAATCAGCATGACCATCGAAACGCACTCGACCATTTTCCTCGCCAAGGAGATCGCGCGCGACAGCTGCATCTGGCGCGAGGTAATGAACCATGAGCAGAAGCATGTGAAGCTCAACAGGATACTATTCGGCCGCCTCAAGGACGATCTCAAACCCAAGATTGCCGCGGTGGCCGAAGGAGGTATCGAAACGTCTGATGGTGATGCTGCCATGGCGGTATTCCGTCCGAAGATCGAGAAGACGATCGACACGGTACTGGAAAAGTTCTCCGCCGCGCGTGAGAAGCGGCATCGAGCCGAGATCGATACGGAGGCCGAATACGACCGGGTCGATGCTGCCTGTACGGAAACGGAATGGGATGCCATCTATCGCCGAGCCGGACTCAAATAATCGAACCGGTGCGGCGTTGCGGTGATATAATAATACTGTTCCTCTCGGTCCGCGCGAGGTGTCCATTGAGGTGCTTCGATCTCGTTCGCCAAGTTCTCCTCGCCGGCAGTTTTGCTCTGGCGCTGGCCCCTTCGGCGTCGGCGGATCAGAACGACCCGCGGCTGCCCGCACTTTTCAAGCGCCTCCACGATACCGACAATCTCAACATCGCCCGCCTCACCGAATTCATGATCTGGAATATCTGGGGCGAGACCGGCAAGCCCGAACTCGACCGGCTGATGAAAGAGGGCGAGGCAGCGATGGAAGATGAGGATTTCAAGACGGCGGTCGCAAAATTCGATGCCGTCATCGCGGCAAGGCCCGATTTTGCCGAAGGCTGGAACCGGCGAGCCACGGCCTATTACCTCAGCGGCGATTACGATGCGTCGCTGTCCGATATCGAGCATGTGCTGGAATTGGAGCCGCGGCATTTCGGCGCGATCTCCGGGCTCGGCGTCGTCAATCTGGCGCGTGAACATGACGCGGCGGCTCGTGACGCGTTCGAGCGCGTGCTCTCGCTCTATCCGCTCAACGTGCCGGCGCGGGCAAACCTGAAACTGGTCAAGAAGCGGATGGATGATGGGGCGATCTGAGCGTGCCGGCAGATTGGCTGCCTTGTGCGTCCTCCTGCTTTTGACCTTGCTTCCTTGGGCGCTCCTCACCGCGCCGGCGCGCGCCCAGGATTGCGGTGCGGCCATCGCGCCGCCGGTCGTTTCCGTGCGCACCCAGGCGCGGCCGCCGGTCCAGGATCTCAGCCGCGGCATCGCCAACTTGACCGGCGATCCAAGGCTCGCGGTGCCGCATGGCCTGCAGGATTTCAGGTTTGCCGTCGGAGTCACCGCCGCCGATGCAACAGGAACCTCGAAATGGCAGATGCAGGGCCTTCGCCTGGGCGACGGCCGGCAGTGCTGGTCGATCACGCAATTGCAAATCCTCATCACCGTCTTCACCAAGGTCTATATCGCCAAGGAAGTGCCGCGCGGCAGCTGCCTGTGGAACGAGGTCGCCAAGCATGAAGCCAAGCATGTGCGGCTGGACCAGAAGCTGTTCCCGCACATGTCCGGGATGATCCGGCCGAAAGTGCTGCGCGCCATTTCCCACTCGGTGCCGGCGCGGAGCGGGGAGGAGGCCAAGGCGCTGCTCAACCAATTGGTCAATCAGGCGGTCGGCGAAGCGGTCCGGGATTTCCAGGTGACGCGCAATGCCGAGCAGTTGAAGATCGACACACGGGCCGAATACAGTCACCCCAACCGCGTCTGCGGCGAGGCGGAAGTGGCGGCCGCCATCCGGCGGGCGGGCCTGCGCTGAAGCGGCACCCGCGGATATTGGCACGGTATTGGTTCCGCCTTTCGGTTGCAGCAGGTCGATTGCGCGCTTGAGATGGCTTGTTTCAGCGGTCTAAGATTGGCGCAGGATTGGCCTGATCTGAATCCGCTGCAGCCGAGGTCGCATATGGGCATCATGGCAGGCGATGGGGTGATGCGGCCGCGGGTCATCGAGCCGGGCCTGCCGCGCTGGGACCCGGGGACGGAACGCTACCGGCTGGCGGGACTGGGGGCGCTCATCCTACGGCTCGAGGCCGGCGACCATCTCGACATCATTGACCGCGAGGGCAGGCAGGCTTGTGAACTGGCCTGCTTCAATGCCGCCACGATGGCGCCCGAACTCGGCGCGTTGGGTTTGCGCGGGGGGACCTCATCCCCTGGCATCAACGCGGTGCTGGCCGGGCAGCCGGCTGGGTATGGCCATGGCGCTGACGAGATCCGGCAACTGCGGCAGCAATTGGCGCATTGGCGCGTGCCCAAGGGCGTCGAAGCCGCGGCGCGCGTGCTGGATGGTGTCACCTATCCCGGCGAACGGATAACGCTCACCGCCGACCGAGCCGTCATCGTGGTGCTGCATGCGCTGCGCGCGGGTGCGGGCGAGATGTCGCCGGAAGAGCAGAATCCGGCGACCGACCTTTCCGTCATCGTCCGGCGTGCGCAGGTGACGCCGCTCACGGCGCCGCCGCTGCCGGCACCCTTGGGCGAATTGGTCGCCGAGTACCGGGTCGATAGATGCACGGCGCTTTCCTATGAGGTGAAGGCAGGGCAGTTCATCCAGATCATCGACGTTGCCGGCCGACAATGTTCCGACTTCGTCGCCTTCGATGCGCGCCAGTTGGCGCTGGGCCGCGAGCGCGGCATCGACATGACGACGACGCGCACCATGCTCGGGGCGATCTATCCGGGGCCGGGACTTGCCTCCAAATTCTTCGACGTCGACATGCAGGCGCTCGCGGAAGTGGTGCGCGACACCTGCGGGCGGCACGATACGTTCGGCCTTGCCTGCACGCTGCGCTTCTATGAGGACGCCGGCTATCCCGGGCATCCCAGCTGCTCGGAAAATCTCAGCTTCGCCCTCGAGCGTTTCGGCCTCGAGAAGCGGCCCGGCTGGCAGGCGGTCAACCTCTTTTATAATACCGGCGTCAATGCGGCCAACGCGATCTTCCTCGACGATCCGTGGTCGCGGCCCGGTGACTATGTGCTGATGAAGGCGCTCCAGGATCTGGTATGCGGATCCACCGCATGCCCTGACGATATCGACGCCACCAATGCCTGGAACCCCACGGACATCCATGTTCGCATCTATGATGCGAAGAACGATTTCTCTCGAGCCATGGCCTATCGCATGACAGCAGATTCCGAGCCGAGACTGACCCGGGAAACCGGTTTCCATCCGCGCACATCAGCGCTGACCCGCAACTTCACCGAATATCGCGGCTTCTGGCTGCCCAACCGCTTCAACAATGCGGGGCCGACGGCGGAATATTGGGCGGCCCGCGAAGCCGCCGCGGTGATGGATCTCTCGCCCTTGCGCAAGTTCGAGGTGCTGGGGGCGGATGCCGAGGATCTGCTGCAGATCGCCTGCACGCGCAACATCAGGAAGCTCGCGGACGGGCAGGTGGTCTATACCGCGATGTGCTATGAACATGGCGGCATGGTCGATGACGGCACCGTGTTCCGCATGGGACCCGACCGCTATCGCTGGATCGGCGGTGACGAGTTCGGCGGCAAGTGGTTGCGGGATCTCGCCGAGAAGCGCGGCCTCAAGCAGGTCTGGGTGAAGTCGGCCACCGACCAGCTCCACAACATCGCCCTGCAGGGCCCCGAAAGCCGCGAGATCTTGAAGGAGATCATCTGGACGCCGCCGGCGCGGCCGCGGGTCGATGAGATCGGCTGGTTTCATTTCACGATCGGGCGCATCGGCGACTATAACGGCGTCGCCGTGGTGGTCTCGCGCACCGGCTATTCCGGCGAACTGGGTTATGAAATCTTCTGCCATCCCAAGGACGCGCCGGCGGTGTGGGACGCGGTGTGGCAGGCAGGTGCACCCAGGGGCATGCTGCCGCTGGGGCTCGAAGCGCTCGACATCCTGCGCATCGAAGCCGGCCTCGTCTTTGCGAATTACGAGTTCAACGACCAGACCGATCCCTTTGAAGCCGGCATCGGCTTCACCGTGGCGCTGAAAGGGAATGAGGAATTTGTTGGCCGCGACGCCATCATCCGGCGCAAGGAGCATCCCCAGCGCGTGCTGGTGGGATTGGAAATCGCCGCCAAGCAGGCGGTCAGCCATGGCGATTGTGTGCATTTGGGCCGCGCCCAGGTGGGTGTCGTCACCTCCGGCTGCATCTCGCCGATCCTGGGCAAGAACATCGCGCTCTGCCGGATGGATGTGACCTATGCCGCGATCGGCACCGAGGTCGAGGTGGGCAAGATCGACGGCCAGCAGAAACGCCTGCCGGCGCGCGTGGTGCATTTCCCGTTCTACGATCCGGAGAAGCTGAAGCCGCGGAGTTAGTGGCCCGATTGGGGCGGGACAGCGAGGACTTCCTGCAGTTCGCTCATCAGCTTGGTGATGCGTTCGGCCGAGGCGCCCGAGGTGGTGGCCAATGTTTTGATCTCCTGCGCCACGACGGCAAAGCCCAGTCCCTGCTCGCCGGCGCGGGCGGCCTCGATGCGCGCGTTAAGGGCCAGCATCTTGAGGGCGCGCAAGACCTCGAGGATGTTGCTGGTATCCTTGACGATGTGTTCGGAAATGGCGGCGATGCGGGTGATGAGATCCGCATTGGCCTGTTCCAGCCGCTTCCTTTCGGTGATGTCGATGATGAAGCCTTCGAGGAATTCGAGTTGGCCACTCGCATCGAAGACGCCGCCGCCAATCTCATGCACCCAGACCGGCTCGCCCTGGCGCGGCATGATGCGGTAATCGATGTTCCAGTTGGTTTGCGATTCCAATGCCTTGCCGACAGCCGCATCGACAGCGGCGATGTCGTCGGGGTGGGTGATCGAACTGTAGCCGCGCACCTTGTTGCCGATAAAATCGCTGGCCGGATAGCCGCTTACCGTGAGGATGCCCTCGCTGATGTAGAGCATCGTATAATTGGCGTCGTTGCGGCAGCGATACAGGAAGCCGTCCATGCGCCCGGTGATGCTGAGAAGGGCCGCCAATCTGTCGTCGCCGGCGCGCGCATCCGCTGATGCGTCGAAACTGCTGCTGTCCGTCAGGCCTTCGTCGATCATGGCGCTTCCTGAATCGTTGCCGATATCCTTGAGGGTCATGGTCCACCGCACCGTTTGGGAAAATTGACCGTGACGGGAAAATTAGCCTCACCCAGTAAACAAATGGTAATCCCGCAGCGCAACGTCAAAGCTGCGCCGCGGTTTCCTGCGAGGCCGCGGCGCGGAAATTAAGGTCTCGTTCATCTTCACTTGGCTTTGAGATAGCTCTCGAGCGAATCGTCCATGGCGGTGAGCCAGGGCGTGTGGTGCTTGGGCGACATGTTGCCGGTCATGACCGAGCGATAGGAGTTGTTGCGGAAGCCCATGATGTCTTCCACCTTGTGATGCTCCCATTCCATGAAGGTCTTGTTGACCGTCTCGATATCGAAGCTCGGATAGTCGGTGAGGCCGATCAGTTCCTTCACGTAATCCCCCTGGAACCAGATCATCTGTTCGGCATCTTCGAGCTTTTCCTCGCGCGCCCGCCAGTCGGCGCTGTTCTTGCGCATGTCGGCCAGTGCCGGCAGTTTCTGGCGGCCAAGGATCACATCGCGCGAATACCAGGCCTGGGCGTCGAACATGTTGAAAGTATAGAACTGGTCCTGCATGCCGATGTAATGGAGCTGCGGATTGTCCTCCCACACCACGCCACGATAAAGGCCCAGCGGCCACAGCCGGTTCTCGGTACGCAGGCGCAAGCTGTCCTCGATGAAGGGGAAGTGGTGCTGATAGCCGGTGCACAGGATGATCGCATCCACCTCCTTCGAGGTGCCATCCTTGAAATAGGCGGTCTTGTTCTCGACCCGCTGCAGCAGCGGCTTCTCCTCCCAATTGCCGGGCCATTTGAAGCCCATGGGGCGGCTGCGATAGGTGTTGGTGATCGATCTGGCGCCGTATTTGTAGCATTGCGAGCCGATATCCTCGGCCGAATAGGAGCGGCCGACGATGAGGATGTCCTTGCCCTTGAACTCGACCGCGTCGCGGAAGTCGTGGGCGTGGAGGACGCGGCCGTTGAAATTACGGAAGCCTGGAAATTCGGGGACGTTCGGCGTCGAGAAGTGCCCCGAGCAGACGATGACGTGGTCGAAGGCTTCGGTGCTCTTGTGGTCTTTCACAAGGTCATGGGCGGTGACGTTGAACTTGCCGCTGCCCTTGTCGAAATGAATGTCGCGCACCGGCGTGCGGAACCGTACCCAGCCACGCACACCGGCCTTCTCGACACGGCCCTTGATGTAGTCCCAGAGGACGGCGCGCGGTGGGTAGGAGGCGATGGGGCGGCCAAAATGCTCCTCGAAGGTATAGTCGGCGAACTCCAGGCATTCCTTGGGTCCGTTGGACCAAAGATAGCGGTACATGCTGCAGTGAACCGGTTCGCCGAATTCATCGAGGCCGGTGCGCCAAGTGTAGTTCCAGAGACCGCCCCAATCATCCTGCTTCTCGAAGCAGACGATTTCGGGGATATCGGCGCCTTTGGCGGCGGCGGATTGGAAGGCCCGGAGAAGGGCGGTTCCGGATGGACCTGCACCGATGACGGCAACTCGCTTTTTCATATCGGCTCCCTGCACCTGATTTTTTGGATGAATGAGCGCGTGTTCTGGACCTCATCTGGCGGGGGCTGTGGTTCCCCGTATCGATCAATGCTGGTGCTGCAAACAATAACCTGACGATCACAGGGCTTTCAATAACGGCGTTACCAAAAGCAGACATCTTTGGACCAATAGCGGCCCAATCCACGCTGTCTTCAAAGGGAGGCAAGCCAGGGCGTGCGGTAGCCATCGGCGCGCCAGAGGATCGGGAAGAAGCTCTCATCCATGTCGAGGTCGCCACGGCGGCGGTAACGGCTGTAGACGTAGCTCACTTCGGTCGGATGGAAGCGGCAATCGGCCGAGATGCAATGGGAGACGAGCGCGCGGCGCGGGACGGCGGCGCTGTTGGGGCCGGAGCCGTGCCAGACCCGGCCGTGATGGATGACGGCATCGCCGGCCGCCACTTCGATCGGCACGATGTCGATGGTGCCGCCGGCCTCGGCCGCGGCTTCGCGCAAGGTGGCGTGATAATCTTCGGGCGCATGAAACTTGCCCTTAGGGAGAGAGAGCGGCCACAGATGTGACCCGCGCGCGTATTCGATGGTGCCGCCGGCGGCGGTGGTCGCATCGAGCGGCATCCAGCAGGTGATGTAGCCGGCCGGGACAACCCAATGGCAGTAGCTGTCGTCCTGGTGAAAGCCCAGGGATTTGGCGCCGGGCGGTTTCCACAGCACATTGTCCTGGCCGATCCGGGCGCCTTCCCAGCCACCCATCTGTGCGCAAAGTTCGCCGACGCAGGCGGACAGCACGATGCGGGCGATGGTACGGTCGGATTTCCAGCCATTGCAGATCTGGCGCGTGCGGTCCGGCGGATCGCGGCCCTCCTGCCAATTCCATTCGTCTGGATAGATGCCGGTCTCGAAACGGCCCTGAAACAGCGGCTCGAAGCGGTTGCGGGCGACTTCGACCTGCGCACCGCTCAGCAGGTTGCGGATGATGACGAAACCGTCGCGGCGGAAGGTGTCGATTCTGGTCTGATCAAGCACGGCCAAACTCTTCACTCAAAGAAAATGGGCGGAGCCCGAAAGCCCCGCCCATCGACAAACAACCAGGTTCAGCCGGTGAAGATCCAGTTGGAGATCAACACCACCGCGACGCCGCCGGCGAGCGTCACATAGGGCAACATGCCGGCCTTCTTCTCGCCCAGATGGCCCGCATCCTTGATGCCGAGATCATCCAGCATGCGATCCGGGAACTTGCCCTTGTCCTGCACATAGTGGCGGAACCAGAACACCGGAATGATCAAGGCCGCGGCGATGAAGCCGGCCAGCAAGGCATTGGCGTTCCAGACCTTGGCGCCGGCGCCCATGAACATGGCGTTGACGAAGGCCAGGACCGTGCCGATGGCCAGGATGATCGTCGGCGCCTTGAAGGGCCGTTTCACATGGCCGCTGTCGATCCTATGGATCCAGCCGGCATTGAGGTTGAGGAAGTTGAAGATGATGTAGCCGCAGTTCGACACCGCCAGGATGAAGTAATAGGCGGTGGCATCGGTCGAGGCGATGGAGAGCAGGATCAGGTTGAACACCAGATCGGTCCACATCGCCCCCGTGGGCGCGCCATTGTGGTTCACATGGCTGAGATATTTCGGCAGCCAACCATCGACCGAGCCCTGATAGAGCGTGCGCGAAGATCCAGCCATCGCCGTGATGATGATCAGGATCAGCGAGGCGATCATCAGGAAGACGAAGATGACGTTGATGGCGTGACCGCCACCCACCATCCGTGCCATGACGTCGGCCACACCCGTGCCGGCGACGACACCGCCATCGAGCATGCCGGTCAATCCCAGATAACCCTGGAAGGTGATCGGCACCAGGATGAAGAGGACGAGACAGAGCAGGCCGGAATAGAAGATCGCCTTGAACGTATCCGTTTCCGGATTCTTGAACTCGCTGGTGTAGCAGATCGCCGTCTCAAAGCCGTAGGTCGACCAGGCGGCGATGAACATGCCCCCTAAGATCAGCGTCCAGCCGGCAATGTTCCAGGCACCTGGTTCCGGCGCGTAGGGCACCGCCAGCGGCACGAAGGGTGAGAAGTTCGTGCTGTCGAAATTGCCGTTGAAGAACGGTACGACACCGACGATGAACAAAGTCAGCACGATGATGAGACCGACGACGGTCTGCACCTTGGCCGTTCCCAGAATGCCGCGATGCTGGATGGCGAAGGCCAACAGCATCAGGATGGTGCCGATGACGAATGTCCAGTTGAAGGACATGACGACGACGCCAAGGTCGATCGTGAAGAGCGACCAGTTGTGCAGCGGCATCAGGTTGACGATCGCCGCGGCGTCGTCGATGACCGTGCCGGCTGCCGCCGAGCGGGCGATTTCGGCGGCAATGGCCTCGGCCGCAGGAGCCGGTTCCATGATGCCGAGGATATAGCCCGCGGCGATGGCGGAACCGAGCGAGAGCACGGGCGTCCAGGCGATCCAGTTGCACCAGACCGAAAGTGGCGCGATGAACTTGCCGTATTTCAGCCAGGCAGCGGCACCGTAGACCGAGGCGCCGCCGGATTTGTTCGGGAAGAGACCGGCGATTTCGGCATAGGTGAAGGACTGAATGAAGCCCATCACCATCGAGACCGCCCAGATGGCGAAGGCCGGAATGCCGACCGTTCCGGCAATACCACCAATCGAGAAGAGGACGAGGGCGGGCACGCCGCTCGCAACCCAGAAGGCACCGCGCCAATCAATGGAGCGTACCAGTTCGCCCTTTGCAGGGCTCGACATCGTTTCCGCAGACATCTCCAGTTCCCCTCACTATTGAATTTTGAGTTTCTGATGCGGGGTGTCTTCTCCTTGCTTCTCTCGAATGAGCGACCGTGCAGCCCCCGTTGCCGCCGGCCGTCTGCAAATGACCCAATGCACGCGTAAGCAAACGCAGTCTGGCCGCGGAGCCTCGGCTCAGCGACTTTGGTCTGAATTGGTCTTTTTTCTGGCGTCAGCAATCCGGGCGGCGGCGCGCGCAGATGCGGCTGCCGCAGATGCCGTGGCCGCTGACGGGGCCATCGGTCGTTCAGTGAATTCGGTCGTCAAACGCTGCAATCCCAAGCGAATTTCCCCCTCGCCGGTCACGCGTCGCTGCTGAATCAACTCCTAACATCATGCGACAAACTGTCCACCCAATCCAGCACATTCTAAGGGATGTTGGTCCAGGATTGGTTGAAGCGGGCGCGGCGCCGCGCTATCGTGGACGCGTCGGAATGTGAGGGAGCGCGGCATGACGGGTGGCTCGGACAAGGTGGTCCTGATCGGCGAAGCGGCGGCGCTCCTGCGCGAGGATTTCCTGCATTGGCAATGTCGCCTGCGGCAGATGGCAATGCGTGAAGGTGGCGGCAGACCGAGTGCCGGCATGCGCCCCGTCATCTTCTCGCGCGACGATGCGCAAGTGGCCGGGTCCACGGTGGTGGTGTTGCACAAGGCTGAGCCGGACGACGCAACGGCTTTTTTCCGGCACCAGGTGCTGAAGACGCAGGACCCGGTCGAGCGTTGGGAGAAGGCCACCGAACACATGGCCGCCGGCTATTTCCAGCGCTATCGCGACTTCGACGACACGCTGACCGCTCTCTTTGGCCCGGCCTCGTCCCTGGTCGACCAGATGCTCGGCCATGGCAAGGTCTATCTTGATTTCGCCGAACTCAGCCAGCGCTTCCGCCTGTTGTGCAAGGTGACGGAACTCACCGAACACCATCCGCTCTATCAGGCCACCTATTGGCACAACCGCATGTTCAACCCGAACATTCCCGCTGGGGTGCGCGTCGTATCGTTCAGCCCGGATTGGGGCCGCAGCGAAGGCGAAAGTGGGTTTGAGGATCGCGAATAGCGCGCGACAGCCGTCACTTGGCGCCCCCACCCTAACCCTCCCCCTGAAGGGAGAGGGGATGAGAGCGAGGTTTGGGGCGAATTTGAGCCGAAAGGCCCTCTCCCTTCAGGGGGAGGGTTGGGTGGGGGCGGAGCCGCTGCGCTGCTGCCCATGATGCACAGAACAAAAAATGCCCCGCTGCACGGCGATGCAGCGGGGCAGGACCTTGAGCTCTCGATGGAAAATCAGAACTTCCGATAGGCCTTGTTGAGGTCGACCATCGGGTGCTTTTTCGACATCTGGAACTTGATCAGCAATTCGCGCGCGATCATATCGCGGTCCTGCTGATTGTCCGGCAGCTTGAGGTCGGACGGCACCGTGACCCAGCCGTTGATGTTGCGGTCGAACACTGCGGCGCGGCCTTCCTCATAGCCCATATGCACGTCCTCGAGCCAATTGAGGTCGTCCCAGCCCATCGTCTCCATGTATTTCTTCAGGAAAGGCGTGACGCGCGTATAGTCCGGCACCAGATTGACGTCGTAGCGATAACCGATGTGCTGGCCGATTTCCTTCTCGCGGGATGAATCGAGCCCATCGCCTTTCAGATACTTGTCGACGTCTTCTTTGCCAGCTGGCTTTTTCTCTGCCATCTCATGCCTCCTTAGTAACGGGCCATGTCGGGGCGGCCGACCGTGTGTTGCGATCCGGCGAGCGGCACCTGGGCCAGGGCCGAGGCTTCCATGGTGAGGGCCGCCAGATCTTCGGGCTCCAGCGAATGAACATTGGTCTTGCCGCAGGCCCGCGCCATCATCTGCGCTTCGATGGTGAGGCAGTGCAGGAAGTTGTAGACGCGTTCCGCTGCTTCATCCGGATCGAGGCGCTTCCTCAGAACGGGATCCTGTGTCGCCACGCCGACCGGGCAGCGGCCGGTATGGCAGTGATAGCAATAGCCCGCCTCGCAGCCGATCTCCTTGGGGAAGTCGGCTTCGGGAATGTCCTTGTTGCAATTGAGGGCCATCATCGCCGAATGGCCGATGGCGACGGCATCGGCACCCAGTGCCAGGGCCTTCGCGACGTCGCCGCCATTGCGGATGCCACCGGCATAGACCAGGCTGATCTCGCCGGTCTTGCCCACATCATCCAGAGCCTTGCGGGCCTGGCGGATGGCGGCGATGCCGGGAACGCCGGTTTCTTCGGTGGCGATATGCGGACCGGCGCCGGTGCCGCCTTCCATGCCGTCGATATAGATGCTGTCGGGGCCGGTCTTCGCCGCCATGCGCACGTCGTCATAGACGCGCGCGGCACCCAGCTTCAGCTGGATGGGAATTTCCCAATTGGTGGCTTCGCGGATCTCCTGGATCTTCAAGGCGAGATCGTCCGGCCCCAGCCAGTCCGGATGACGTGCCGGTGAGCGCTGGTCGATGCCGGCCGGCAGCGAGCGCATTTCGGCGACCTGATCGGTCACCTTCTGGCCCATGAGATGGCCACCGAGGCCCACTTTGCAGCCCTGGCCGATGAAAAATTCGCAGCAATCGGCCAATTGCAGATGATGCGGGTTGAAGCCGTAGCGCGACTGGATGCACTGATAGAGCCATTTCGAGCTGAAGCGGCGCTCGTCTGGGATCATGCCGCCTTCGCCCGAGCAGGTCGCGGTGCCGGCCATGGTGGCGCCGCGCGCCAGGGCGCATTTGGCTTCATAGGAGAGCGCGCCGAAGCTCATGCCGGTGATATAGACCGGAATGTCGAGCACCAGCGGGCGCTTGGCCTTGGGACCGATGATGGTTTTGGTCTCGCACTTCTCGCGGTAACCCTCAATGACGAAGCGGGTGAGGGTGCCGGGCAGGAAAGTGAGGTCGTCCCAGCTCGGGATCTTCTTGAACAGCGAGAAGCCGCGCATGCGGTAGCGGCCAAGCTCGGATTTGATGTGGATATCGTCGATGACGCTGGGCGGGAACATGAAGCTGTTGCCGAGACGCGAGGTGTCGCGCGACAGCGGCTTTTTGGTCTTGGGTTCGGTGGCCGGAGCCTTCTTCTCTTTTGCCATGTGGCTATTCCTTGTCTGGTCGGAGGAGACGCTGAAATCGGGACCTGCTGTTACAGGATCAGCTTCTTTTCCGAAGGCTCGAGATTGTCGTAATTCCACAGCTGCTTGCCGGCGACGATCTTGGTCATGTTGCGGACCCCGTTCGGCGCCTTCATGCCGTATTGATTGAGCTTGCGTTCCAGCCATTGGCAATCGAGGTCGGTCATCTCGCCCGGCACCGCGTCGACGCCGAGGCCGGCGATCTTGCCGCCGACATAGATGGTGCCGTCATACATGGAATCACCGAGGTTCTTGCCGGCATCGCCCAGCACGACCATGCGGCCGCGTTGCATCATGAAGCCGCAGAAGGCACCGCAGCGGCCGCCCACCAGGATAGTGCCGCCCTTCTGGTCGATGCCCATGCGGGCGCCGACATCGCCCTTGCAGACCAGGTCACCGCCGCGGATGGCGGCACCGAAGGTGGAGCCGGCATTCTTTTCGATGACCACCGTGCCCGCCAGCATGTTCTCGGCGCAGGACCAGCCCACGCGGCCCTTGATGTGAATGTTGGGGCCGTCGATCAGGCCGCAGCCGAAATAGCCGAGGCTGCCTTCGATCTGCAAATTGAGCTTGTTGAGGATGCCGACGGCGATCGCGTGCTTGGCACCGGGATTGCGCATGACGATGGTGCCGTAGCCCTGGCTCATCAGCTCGCGCAGCTTGAGATTGATCTCGGTGGTCGAGAGCTTCTCGGCGTCGAACTCGGCACGCTTGTTGAAATCGACGTCATGGGCGCCGGGATAGGTGAGGTTCTCCTCCTCGCTCGCCGAGAAGAAGCGTTGCTGGGTGCGGCCCGAAAGTTTCTCGGTATGCATGCCCATTTCATGTGACTGGGTGCGAAGCGCCATGTTCGGCTCCTTGCCTCTCTGATGATCCTGATTACCGCTTCCAGACCCGCACTTCGCCCTCATAGGGGTCGAAGGTGTCGATCTCGTGCGGGAACACGCTGCGAATGGCGACCTCTTCCGAGGCGAGGCCGATGAAGGTGTCGCTTTCGTAGAGCACCATGGGCTTGGCGGCCATGACGTCCTTGGCCATGCCCAGGCTGTCGGCGGTCGCCACCAGATAGGTGAAGACGCCATCGAGCTCTTCGATCGAATCCGTCATCGCGTCCTTCAGCTCGGCGCCCTGCTGCATCTTGTCGGCCAGGTAGACGGCGATGAGTTCGCTGTCACAGTTCGACATGAAGCGGTGGCCGCGCCGTTCGAGATTGCGCCGGCCGGTCCAGTAATTGGTGAGCTGGCCGTTATGCACGACGGAGACGTCGGCGAAGGGATAGGCCCAATAGGGATGCGCCGAGCGGATATCGACATCGGATTCCGTCGCCATGCGGGTATGACCCAGCGCATGGCTGCCCTTGAAGCCTTTGAGATGATATTGGTCGGACACCATCTTGGAATCGCCCAGATCCTTGATCAGTTCCAGGCCATAGCCCAGCGATAGGATCTCGGCGCCGTCGATATCCTCGATATAGTTGGCGAGCTTTCTCTTGTCGCCGCCGAAATCGAGCGTGTAGCGGAAGGCATATTCGGTCGCATTTTCGGCCTGGACGATGGTGGCGCCCAGTTCCTTCAGGCGCTTGTCGACCTCGGCCCGGCGTTCCTTCACCTGGTCATGGATCTTGAAGCCATGTTTCATGTCGTCCTGCTCGGCGACCTTGAAGCGCATGACCAGCGTATTGCCCTTCGGGCTGCCATAGAGGGCGAAGCCCGTCGAATCCGGACCGCGATGCTTCAGGCTCTGCAGCATTGCGGTCATCTCGGTGCCGATATCGCCGGTCGTGCCGCGGTGGATCAATCCTGCGATTCCACACATTTCTATTCTCCTTCGTTTCTCTGGCTGGAGAACTGCAGATCTCCTGCCGCTCTAGGGCAGGATGTCCCAATACTGTTCCAGATCCCAATTGGTGACGGTGGCCATGAACTTTTCATGTTCGTCACGTTTGTAGTGCATGAAGACACGCATCATGTCGCCGGGCATGGCGCTGTTGATGACCTTGTCGTTTTCCAGATGGTCGAGCGCCTCACCCAGGCTCATCGGCAGCTTCTTCACTTTCTTGCCGGCGGCGATGGCGTCGTACATGTTGCGCTCTTCCGGCTCGCCCGGATCGATCTTGTTGCTGATGCCGTCGTCGAAGGCCTTGAGCAAGGCCGCCGCCATCAGATAGGGGTTCACCGCGGCGTCGACCGAGCGGTATTCGAAGCGGCCCGGCGCCGAGATGCGCAGGGCGCAGGTGCGGTTCTGATAGCCCCAATCGGCAAAGACCGGCGCCCAGAAGCCGGTGTCCCAGAGGCGGCGATAGGAGTTCACCGTCGAGGAGCCGATCGCGGTCA
Source organism: Dongia sp. (assembly GCF_041906375.1). Classification (GTDB taxonomy): domain Bacteria; phylum Pseudomonadota; class Alphaproteobacteria; order Dongiales; family Dongiaceae; genus Dongia. The sequence continues at coordinate 328,073 of NZ_JAYRJJ010000003.1, forward strand.
GGGCGTTGAGATGCTTGATCACGCCGCCGATGCAGTTGAGCCCGATCGGGCCCGGCTTCTTCTGCCCTTTGAGCGGCGCAAAGGTGTTGACGCCGCCCTTCCTGTAGGAGAACACGTCCTTCTGTCCGGGCAGCTTGTCATGGTGCAGGTTGTTCACCACGTCATCGCCGCCGGTCCACAGCGACAGATTGTGATGGCAGCCCGAGGCGGAGACGCCCATGAAGGGTTTGGGCATGAAGCAGGCGATGAGGTTGTGCTCGCGCGCGACCTGGGCGCAGACTTGGCGATAGGTGGTCAGGCGGTCGGCGGTGCGCAGGCAATCGTCATACATCCAGTTGAGTTCGAGCTGGCCGGGCGCATCCTCATGATCGCCCTGGATCATGTCGAGGCCCATGGCCTGCGCATATTCGATCACCTTCATGAAGACCGGGCGCAGGCTTTCGAACTGGTCGATGTGATAGCAGTTGGGCTTGGAGAAGCCGCCATCGGGCAGGCCGTTGTCGCCCTTCTTCAGCCACATCATCTCCGGCTCGCAGCCGTGCCTGAGATGCAGGCCCTTATGCTTCTTCTTGAACTCATCGTGAATGATGCGCAGGTTGCCGCGGCAATCCGCGGTCAGGTGCCCGCCGGGATTCTCGCGTTCCTCGCGATTGCGGAAGCAGGTGCAGAAGACGCGTGCGACGCGCTTGTCCCAGGGCAACTGGACGAAGGTTTCAGGGTCCGGAATGCCGACAAGTTCCGAGGCTTCCGGGCCATAGCCGATATAGTTCTTGCGCCGGTCGACAAAGAGGTTGGCGGTCGAGCCATAGACCAGTTGGAAGCCTTTTTCGGCAACCGTTTCCCAATGATCGGCGGGAACGCCCTTGCCGACAATGCGGCCGGTGACGGAAACGAATTGGTAGTAGATATACTTGATACCGAGTGCGTTGATCTGGGCGCGTACTTGCTTGACGAGTTCTTTGCGCCCTTTTTGTGCGACGTGTGCCTCAAGGTCAGTCATATCACCCTCCCCAAAGCAGCGACTCGTTGGCCGCTGTTGAGCGATGCCGGGACGGTCCCGGCATTCCGCGTCAGTTGCTCACAACAACTCTTCTTAGTTCGCCGGCCGATCTTTTCTGTCGGCTCGGCGATCCTTCGCGGGCGGTGGGAGTTTGGGCCTTTCAGGTCTTACGCAGTTACCTCCGGAGACGGCAGTCGCGCTCGCTGATGTTGCGCGTGGGCGGGCGTGACTGTCGGCGATTGACCGCTTGGCTACCCCACTCGCATAATCCACTCTTGCATGGTGGTCCCGGGGCTGCCAACCAATTTTTTCAAAGGATCAGAATTGGGCCGAAATGGTACACCAACGCGTGAGGCAGCCGGATCAGCCGGCACCCGCAGCGCAGCAGAATCCGGCGCCTTGCCGGTCGACGGCAATCGGGGCTCGGTTTGGATTGCCGGCCAATTGCGCCAGGCGATTATCGCCGGCACCTATAAGCATGGCGAGAAGTTGCCCGCCGAACGCCATCTCGCAGACGCATTCGACGCCAGCCGGACGACCGTGCGCCTGGCGCTCGATCAATTGGAACAGGAAAGGTTGGTGACGCGGCGGGTCGGCAGCGGGACCTTCGTCAACCACCGCCCCGTTTCCGACCTCGACAACATCGCCGATTCGACCTCGCCCTTGGAGCTGATCGAGGCGCGGCTGGGGATCGAGCCGCATATGACGCGCCTTGCCGTCCTCAACGCCACCAACCGGGATATTGAGAAGATGACCGAGGCGATCGAGAAGGCGGAAGCCGCCGGCGACGATCCGGAACTCTGGACCGAATGGGACACGCAGTTCCATCTGCTGCTGGCGGAAGCCGCGCATAACCGCCTGGTGCTGTGGCTCTACCAGCACATTAACGAAATCCGCTCCCATGACCAATGGGCCTCGATGCGCGACAAGGTCCTCACCCCCGCCCGCATCGCCGAATACAACCGCCAGCACCGCGCGCTCTTGGGCGCCATCGCCAGCCGCGACGTCGAAGGTGCAGCCGCCATGGTGACGAGCCATCTGCACTTCGCCAGGCGCCAGCTGATGGGGATCGAGGGGGCGTAGATCTCTACATATCGCGCCCCAAAAAGCGTCATGCCCGGGCTTGACCCGGGCATCCACTCTCTCAACTGCAATAGTGGATCCCCGGGTCTTCGCCCGGGGATGACGAATGGAAGCGATCAGCTCCAGGGGAAGGGCGAGTTCGAGGTCGGGTGGAGCTTCCCTTCGGCAAAGCGCGAGAAGCGGAACGGGCGCAGCAATTCGTCGCCCATGCCGCAGATGTCGTCCGCCACCAGCTTGCCGACGCCGATCATCTTATAACCGTGGTTGCTGTCCGCGATGATGTAGACGTTCTCGGCGAATTTGTCGAAGACCGGGAAGCTGTCGGCGGTGAAGCAGCCGATGCCGCCCGACGGTTCCTTCTTGTATTTCGGCATCGTGCCCATGAAGCGCTTCTGGCAGAAGGCCAGCGCCGAGACCCACATATGCGCGAAATCGTCGCCGACGATGAATTCCGGGCTTTCCGGGCCATAGGGGTCGACGCGCACCTTGTTGAGTTCGGTCTGCACCTTGAACGGCATGGCGCCGCCCTGCACGCCGCCGAAATGGAAGTCGGGCTTATAATAGATGCCCCACAGCTTGTCGGTGATGAGCGAGCCGTCCTCATCCGAATAAAGCGGCGCGTCGGTGTCGACATGGATCACCGGCGGCATCTTGCCGTCATTGGTCTTCTGCAGATCCGGGTCGACGCCGAGCGTCCCTTCCTGCAGCGACCAATAGACCCACATCGGCACATTCTCGTGCATCTTGCCGTCCTTGCCCTTGATCGAGATCGCATCGGGCAGGTCCAGCATCTTCCAGACCGAGCGCACCCAGGGCCCCATGCCGGCGATGACGTAATCGCACTTGATGTCGCCCTGGTTGGTTTCTACCGCCGTGACGGCCCCCTTGCCGTCGCGCTTCAGGCCCTTCACCTCGATGCCGGTGACGATGCGGACACCCTCGGCCTCCGCCTTCTTCGCAAGGCCATACATCGCCGCCGTGTTGTTGGCATAGCCGCCCTTCTTCTCATGGAGCACCGAGGTGATGCCCTTGGCCTGCCAATCGTCGAAGATGCCCTTCATATAGGTCATGCAATCCTTCTCACCCTCGATGAAGGTCGAGGTGTAGCCGATCTCCCTCTGCTGCGCGTAGATCGAGGCCACATCCTTGTGCATCACCTCGGGGCTGATCTGCATATAGCCGACCGGATGGTAGGAGAAGGCCGCCGGATCGCTCTCCCAGACGCTTACCGAATGCGCCATCAGGCGGCGCATGGCGGGCTGGAAATAATTGTTGCGCACAACCCCGCAGGCGATGCCCGAAGCCCCGGCTGCAATCGCCGTCTTGTCGATGATGAGCACATCGGCGCCCGATCCCTTGCCGGTCTTCCGCAGATTCTCCGCGAGATGCCAGGCCGAAGAGAGGCCGTGGATGCCGGCACCGATAACGACATATTTGACGTGGGCAGGAAGGGCCATGTGCCTGAACTCCATCGGCTGAAGAAGAAAAATCTCCAATATTTTCTGTCAGCCCAGGCGCTGTGGATATCGTGAAATCGACATCTGGTGCGAAGAAATCGTCGGGTATGCCTGCGACATTCGGTATCCGCAGGGAGGTTGCGGCGGCTGCGTGAAAAGATCAGCGGGATTTGCCGCCGATTTCGAGGACGCCATCATGACCATGCGCGATTTCATCTTTAAATATGCCACCGGTGCTGCGACCGGCCTGTTCCTGGTTTCAGGTATTTCCGGATTGGCGCTATTTTTTCATTTCCAGCCGGCCCTCTTCAAGGATCTGCATGAGTGGCTGGGTCTCGGCCTGCTGCTGGTCGTCGGCCTCCATCTCTATCGCAACTGGCCGGCCTTTCTCGGCTATATCCGGCGCCGGACGCTGTTTGCGCCGCTTGCCATCTCGCTCGCCTTGGGGGCCTTGTTCGTCGTTCCGACCCTCTCATCCGGCGCGGCATCGGGCGGCGGCGGTATGGCGCGTATCATGGCGGGGCTGGAACATGCGAGCGTCGACGACATGTCGGCATTGCTGGAGACCAGCCCGGAAGCACTGGCAAAGCATCTGGTCGGCATGGGCTACGTCGTGACCGGACCCAGCGATACCGTGGCCGCAATCGCGGAGAAAGCCGGCCAGCCGGCGCGGGAAATCATCATGGCGGCGACCGGTGTGCCCGCGGCTGGCGCTCCCCTGGCTCCGGCCAACTGATATCGGGTATCCTGCGCCGGCAGAGACATGACTGGGGACATGACCGGGGCAGCGGTGGAATGAACCAGGAAGAACAGGCCTCGGTGCCGAAGCCAGGAATCGTCGGCCGCATCGGGCGACGCAATATCGGCTATGTTGCCTTTGTCGCGTCGCTCATTCCGCTGGCGCTGCTGCTGGAGGAGAACGGCCCCAGCGGGCCCGATGCCGGCGGCGGCATCATGTTCGGGCTCATTGTCTGGGCCCTGGTCTCAGTCGCTTTCTTCGTAATCAATCTGATCCTCTTGATTCGCGATCTGGCACGGCAGCGGCCGGTGGCCAAAGCCTTGATCGCCTGCGCGTTGCCGATCCTTGCGATTGTCGGCACGCTGGTGGTCGAGGACATTGCGATGCGCTGGTCACACGGCGACAGCGCCGCGCCGGCCGTCCTCGATGAGGAAAGTCCGGAGGGTTGAGCAGGTCGCCGCGCGGTCGGTCACGTCGCTGATGGCACGGAAATGGGTGGTGAGGGCGCCGCCAGCGATTTCGACCAGGGAATAGCCGCGATGCCTGCTTTCGGCATAGTGAAGGTGGGCGTGGCTGTCCAGTTTGCCCTGCAAATGATCCTGCGGTGGACCGTCCGAGGTGATCGACGAGGTGACGAACTCGCTGGCCACAACCGGCCCACCTTGCAACGCCAGGTCGTTGCTCCAGAAGGAATGGATGTCGCCGCTGAAGACGACCGGGTTTCGCGCTTCGGCCAATTGCCGCAGAAGTCTTTCGCGGGCCGCCGGATAGCCGTCCCAGGCATCGGTCCAGGCAACGACTTTGCCGCCGCCATCTGAGCCGAGCCCGGCCATGATGACGTTCTGCATCACCAGATTCCAGCGTGCCGGCGATGTGGCGAGATTGCCTTGCAGCCATTTCTCCTGTGCAGGCCCGAGCATCGAGCGCGCCGGGTCGAGGAGTTCCGGACAGGTGATGCTGTCGACGAGGTGGCCGCCGCCCGCGTCCGGTGCCCGGTAGCAGGCGCCGCGTGATCGGTATTGTCGACCATCGAGCAGCGAGATGCGGGCGAGATCGCCAAAAGTGATGCTGTCGTGAATGCGCAGCCCACCGGCGGTCGGGCGTTGGCGCAGCGGCATGTGTTCATAGAAGGCGCGGTAGGCCGCCTGGCGCCGCTCCGCAAAGGCATTGGGGGTAGTGAAAGTCTCCGACCAATCGCCGGCATAATCGTTTTCGACCTCATGGTCGTCCCAGGTCACGAGGGTCGGCGCCGTGGCATGCAGGCGCTGCAGATCCGCGTCCAACCGGTATTGTGCATAGCGTCGGCGATAGGCGTCGAGGCCGGTTGGCACGGCATCGTCGCTGTGCCGCCGCAAGACCGGCCGGTTGCGCTCGACCTGCTCATAAATATAATCGCCGAGCATCAGCACGATATCCGGCTGCTCGTCGGCCAAATGCCGGTAGGCGGAGAAGAAGCCCCGCTCATAATTTGCGCAGGAGGTGACGCCAAGGCGCAATTTGGCCGCCGGTCGCCCTGGCGCCGGCAAGGTGACGGCGCGACCGACCGGGCTGCTGTGCGCACCCAGAGAAAAGCGATACCAATAGGGCCGGTCGGGCATCAGCCCCGTCACGTCGAGATGTACCGAGAAGGCGTGCGCCGCTTCGGCCCGCGTCGTGCCGTGGATCAGAATCCGGCGCATATCGGGATCGAGTGCGATCTCATAGTCGAGGAGGATGCCGGCACGGTGATCCTGCAGCGGTATGCCACCCGGTGTGGCAGCATTCGTGTTAAGCGGCTCCGGCGCCAGGCGCGTCCACAGAATGAAGCCATCGGCGCTCGGGCTGCCGGAAGCGACGCCGAGCGTGAAGGGGGAGGTGTCGCCCGCAAGCGGGTTGCGGCTGCGGCGATGCACGTAAGAGGGCGCAAAATTGGCAAGGCCGCTGCTGGAAACGGCGATCCCAGCAGCGATGACGCTGGAAGCGAGCAGGAATCGGCGTCGATCCATCGGCAATCTGCGCACGCCATTCACTCATGTTGCCACTCTCGAGAATCAAGATAGGCAGCAGTGATGACCGGCCGATGCCAATGCCGAGTCTGAAATGAGACGGATGAAAGGCAGATTTATGACGGGTCAGCTGGCCAAAGACAGCACGCCGCGCTGCAGGAGCAGTTCGATCTCGGCCGCCGGCAGCGGCTTGCTGAAGAGATAGCCTTGCGCGAACTGGCAGCCCTGTTCCTGCAGGAAGGCAAATTGGGCCTCGGTCTCGACGCCTTCGGCGATCGATTCCAGATGCAGGTTGCGCGTCAGGCCGATGATCGCCGAGGTTATTTCCATGTCGGCTGAATCGTTTGGAATATCATGGACGAAGCTCTGATCGATTTTGAGCTTGTTGATTGGAAAGCGCTTCAGATAGGCAAGAGACGAGTAGCCGGTGCCGAAATCGTCGATGGCGATGCGCGTGCCGAGCTTGCGCAAGGCAGCAAGGCGCGTTTCCGCGCCGATGCCCTGGTCGATCAAGGCGCTTTCCGTCAGTTCGAGTTCCAGATGGTGCGGTGCCAGCCCTACTTCGGAAAGGATGTCGCCGACGATCTGATCGATGTCGGGAAGATGGAACTGGCGCGGCGAAAGATTGACGGCCATCGTCTTCAGATCATGGCCGGCTTCCAGCCAGTCTTTCATCTGCTGGCATGCCATGCGCAACACCCGCTCGCCGAGCGGCAGGATGATGCCGGTTTCTTCGGCCAGCGGGATGAAATGACCGGGCGATATCAGGCCCTGGCCGGGCTCCTGCCAGCGCACCAGGGCCTCCATGCCGACGATACGACGATCCGAAACACGGATCAGCGGCTGGTAATGCAGCAGGAATTCATCGCGTTCGATGGCACGGCGCAGGCGCCGCTCCATGCTCAACCGTTCGTTGGCCTTGTCAGTCAGCGCCGAGGTGTAGAAGCGGTAGGTACCGCGGCCTTCTTCCTTGGCGCGGTAAAGGGCGGCGTCGGCATTCTTGACGATCTCGTCCGCCGCATCGCCATCGTCCGGGAACAGGCTGATGCCGATACTGGTACCGATATAGACTTCATGGCCACCGCTCAAGGCATAGGGGGCATCGAACTGGTCAAGCAGGGCCTGAGCAAGATTGGCGACGCTGTTGGAATCCTTGACGTCCTCGATGAGCACGAGGAATTCGTCACCACCCAGCCGGGCCAATGTATCGCTCTCGCGCAGGCGCGAGCCGAGCCGCTTGGTCACGGCCAGCAGCAACTCGTCGCCAGCCGGATGGCCGAGACTGTCATTCACGTTCTTGAAGCGATCGAGATCGAGGAAGAGCACGGCGCCGGTCGTATGTTTGCGCCGAGCGATCTGCATGGCATAGGTCAGGCGTGACATGACCAGCAGCCGATTGGGCAGGCCAGTCAGCGCATCGTGATGCGCCAGATGCACCAGGCGGGATTCGGTTTCCTTGATGCCGGTAATGTCGACGAAGGTGCCAACATAGCTTTCCGGTTGCCCCGCCTCATTCTTCACCACCGAAATGGTCAGGAATTCGGGGAACGGCTCACCGTTCTTGCGGCGGTTCCAGATTTCGCCCTGCCATGATCCGTCGCGGGCGATCGTGAGCCACATGTCGCGATAGAATTCGCGGTCGTGCTGGCCCGATTGCAGGATGCGAATGTTCTTGCCGATGAGCTCCGCTTCCTCGTATCCCGTTATGTTGGTGAAGGCCGGATTGACGGCGACGATGTCGCCCCCGGTGTCGGTGACGACAATGCCTTCCTGGGTGTTGCGGAAAACCGTGTCCGCCTGTTGCAGCGATTTTTCCGCATGCTTGCGGTCGGTGATATCGGTGATGACGTCGATCACGTAGTCCGGATTGCCTTTGGCATCCCTGACGAGCGAGGCCGTGATACTGACCCAGACTTCGCTGCCGTCCTCGCGATAGCCGCGGCGCTCGTCGCGAAAGCTGGAGGTGATGCCGCGGCGGGCCTCGTCGAGGACTTTGAGCGTGGCTGGACGATCTTCCGGCAGCGTCAGTTCGACGACGCCGATCTCTTTCAGGGTCTCGAGCGTCTGGCCACGAATTCGGCAATATTCGCTGTTGGCCTTCAGGATACGTCCGTTGAAGTCCAGATGGGCAATGCCGACCGGTGCCTCTTCAAAGGTTGCGCGGAAGCGCGCATCGGCTATTTCATTGGCCTGTCTTTCAGACAGGATCAGCAAGGCGGCGCGCAGGCGCCGACGTTGCCACAGATAGGAGAGAAGGGCGATCAGGGCAATCAACCCCGCCAAAGTCGCCACGCTGACGATGATCGTGCGGCCATGCACCCCTGCCAAGGCCAGATCGCGATCCATCTTTGCGACGATGATCCAGTCGGTCCGCGGCACGGAAAGTACCGCCGCCAGAACCGGTTTGCCGAGATAGTCGATTCCATCGATCAACTGGTCGCCCTCGGTCAGATACCGTACGGAAGGCGCATCCTTCTGCGTCAGCGGGATTGAAATATTGAGCGCGCTGTCGGGCTGGCCCGGCAGTGAATTCAGGATGACGGCGCGATCCTGTTCGCGGCGCCCCAGAAGCAGTTGTCCAGGTTGTCCCGGAAGCGGCCAGGTGGACATGAATGGGTCGATAAAGTCGGTTGCCCGCAAATCAAAGAGCAGGACGTCGCGTCCGCGCGTATCGGCGCCGTCGATGGTCCGTAAGGGGACCACGAAAGCCAGGTGAACCATGCCATCGCGGATTTCCCGATAGAGATTCACGAAGATCGATCGTCGTTCGGCATTGGCGCGCTGCGCAACTTCCTTAAGATCGAGTGTTTCGCGGAGATCCGGATTAGTGGTCATCAGCACATCACCCCGAGCCGTCATGAGGGTGATGCGTGCAAATCCCTGGGCGCTCCGAATTTCGCGCATGGCGCGGAGAACTTTGTCGCGAGAGTCGGCCGTGTCCGTCCGGCGCCATTGCAGAATCGACTCCTGCAGGAGGCCATTGTGCCCCGTCGCCTCGGAATCGGCGCGGCGTTCGTTCAGCCATTGCGACAGGCCGCTTACCTTGAGGCGGGCGACCGCCTGCAGGCTTGCAAGCGCGTCACGCTTGGCCACGTCAATCTGAATGCGGTAGGTGATGAAGGCCACCAAGCTGACGGCGACCGCGAGGGCCGTGAGGGCAATGAGATCCGGCAGGATCGAGCGGTGTGGTGGGGCCGGCATATCGTTGGCGGTCACACCGGGAATGAAGCGGAGTATGAGGATGAGCAGCGCGGTGGTGATCGCCACAAACGCCATGCCTTTGAGCGTACCGAAGGCGATGCCCGTCTTGAGGTCGGCAAAGTCGGCCAGCAGGCTGTCCGAGGCGAGAATCCATAGCGACGCGCCGCCGGCATAGACGGCAGCGATCAGGAGGATCAAGCGGAGTCGTTTCCTAGGCGTCATGGGGCACTTAGGTCATCCATTCCACACCAACTTACAAGGCGGACGTAAATATGCTCTTAACCTCGCGCAAAGGTTTAAAAGCCTAGGCGCGGTCCTCGTTCGGCAACCGGCCGAAACGCTGCCGGTAGAGCTGGGCGAAATGTGATGGCGAGCCGAAGCCGCAGGTAAGGGCGACGATTGTCACGGACAAGGTCGATTGCGTCAGCATCCGCCGGGCCTGATCAAGGCGCAAATCCCGATGATACGCCACCGGCGTTCGGCCGAATTGGGCGCGGAACTGGCGTTCCAGCTGGCGTTGCGAGACGCCCAGATCACGCGCGATGATGGCCGGTGACAAGGGACGGTTGAGCGATTCTTCCATGCGCCTCACCGCTTCGATGAGAATCGGCTTCGCCGTGCCGAGGCGATGAACGAGGTCGCTGCGCTGATGTTCGCCGGCGCCGCGTGCGCCGCTGTGGACGAATTGCTCGCCCACGGCCTTGGAGAAGCCGGCCCCCTGCTGGTCGGCGATGAGACGCAGCATCAGGTCGAGCGCCGCAATGGAACCTGCCGAGGTGACGACGCGCTGGTCGATAACGTAGAGCTCGTCGACCAGATCGAGATCGGGGTAAAGCTCGGCCAGCGCGCTGCGGAAATCCCAATGTACCGTGCAGCGACGGCCGGCCAGGAGACCGGCCCGCGCCAGCACGAAGGTGCCGGTTGAGACGGCGCCCACGTTGCGACCGAGGCGGCTATGTCGCCGCAGCCAGTTCAGTACACTCGCAGCGCGGTAGCGTTCGGCATGAAAGCCGGCGCAGACCAAAGCGAGGTCGAAGGTCCGGTCGCGCGTGGTGGCGATGGCCTGTGTCTGCAGTTCGATCCCGGCGCTTGAGGCAATGGTTCCGCCGCTGTCAGACAGCAAGGTCCATTCATAGAGCTGCCGGCCGGCCAGCCGATTGGCAATCCGGAGCGGCTCGATGATCATGGAGAAAGAGGCGAGGGCAAAGTCCGGCACCAACACAATGCCGACCAGAACGACGCCGGTTTGGCGCGCCTGCCCCTCGCTCATGAAGAAGCGGTCAGCCGATCTGCTGCCAATGGCATTTCAGATTGAGCTGCGAGGCGGTGTTGGCGATGGTCGCCATGCAGGTGGCGGCCTTGGCGCTGGGTACCGACAGGGCCATGCGCAGCAGGAAACGCGCACCGGATTCCGAGGGCACCGATTCCGAATTCAGGCGCACGATATTGGCACCGAATTTTGGCAGCGCCTCGGAAAGGCGGGCGACAAGACCCGGGCTGTCGTCGCCCGTGATCTCGACGCGGTGGGTGATATGCGCCTGCTCGTCATGGCTTTCGCGATATTGAAAGGTGGTGACGGTCAGCTTGGCGTCCTTGAGCAGCTTCAGGCTGCGCAATTCCTTTTCCACGTCGGACAGGCCAATGCCCTGCGGCAGCTTGGCGACCAGGGTGAATTCCGCACCACCGCCGAGGACGGCAAAGGTGGTGTCCCCCAGGTTGATGCCCAGATCGAACAGTCGCCCCGTCACCTCGGCGATGAGGCCGGAATGGTCTTCGCAGATAATGGAGATCAGGGCGGTGCTGTTCATGTGGTCACGCTCCTTGGCTAGACGACGTTCTGTTCGCGCAGGGCCGCCCCGGTCAGCAGGCGATCATAGCCGAAGCGCCGGAGGTCGAGACTGCGATATTGGCCGAAAGTGACAAGCTCGCTCAAGGCCCGGCCGATGGCCGGCGATTGCTGCAGGCCGTGGCCGGAGAAGCCGTTGGCCAGCAGGAAATTGTCAAAGCCGGGCGCCAGGCCGACGATGACGTTCTGGTCATAGACATTGTAGTCGTAATGCCCGGCCCAGGCACGCACCAGCTTGATCGCCTCGAAGGAGGGGACGCGGTGGGCGAGGGTTGGCCAGATCAGCTCCTCGAACAGGCGGTAGTCGAGCTCGAAATCGAAGCAATCCGGATCGTCATGCTCCTCGGGCGAGACGCCGCAGATGAATTGGGCGCCTTCCGGGCGGAACCAGACGCCGCTGGGATCGATGGTGAGCGGCACCTTTTCCAGTTCGTCGCGGCAATCGAATACATAGATGAAGCGCTTCCTGGAATGCACCGGCAGGTCGATCCCCGCCATGGCGGCGATCGTGCGGCCCTGGCAGCCGGCGCTGTTTATGACACAGCCGCAGGAGATCGTCTCGCCGCTGGCCAAGGTCACCGCGGTGATGCGGTTCTTGTCGCGGGTGAGGCCGGTTACCGAATTGTTGAGATAGGTGACGCCCTGCGCGCGCGCCTTGCGCTTGAAAGCCTGCAGCAGGCTGTAGGGATCGGTCCAGCCTTCGTTGACCGGGCCGAAGCTGCCGCCGGCCAGATCGGCGACGTTGAGCCAGGGGAAAGTGTCCTGCAACTCGCGCGGATTGAGCAGTTCGGTGGCGGCGCCCAGTTCATGCTGCAGGCGCTGATTGTTAAGCAGCGTCTTCAAACCGGCACCGGTTGCCAGGAACAGATAGCCGTTTTCGCGGAACTCGACGCCAGCGCCTTCATTGCCGACCTTGAGATGCTCGTCGGCCGATTTGATGAAGCTGGCGCCGAAAGCGCCCATCAGCACGTTCTCGGCGGTCGAGAACTGCAGGCGCACGCCCCCGGCCGAGCGCGGCGTCGCCGCTTCGGCATAGGTCGGGTCCTTTTCGATGACGGCGATGGTGCCGTTGAAATCGGGTTGCGAGCTGAGGAAATAGGCGGCCGAGGAACCGACCACCCCACCACCGATGATGACGACGTCGAAGTTCTGCATTTTATGAGCAATCACATGTTGCTGTGGCGAAGGTCGCGCCCGTTATAAGCGGCTGTTTGGCTGCGGTCCACACCCCTCGGCAACCGCGCTCCAGGCCGGGTGTTTCCTACTGCGGCACTGGGTCAATCTGGGGGCAATCCGGCAGGTAGCTTACACCCGAATGGTCGGCATACGCCTTTGACCTTGACGGCGCGGGCTATCGGCCTAGCTTTAAAGAAATGAACATTTACCAATGAGAGTTCGATGAGCCGGGCGTTCGTGAAAGAAAATGATGATCAGGCGACGGAATTGCCGGAGCGGCCGCAAAGCCCGCACCCCAATCTCGTGACGCCCCATGGCCTCGATCTGCTGAAACAGCAGGAGGAGGCGCTGGAGGACCAGCGCAGCCGTTTGCTGGCCGACGCGCAGCTCCTCGACAAGGAGCAGTTGCTGGTCGTCGAACGCGATCTGCGTTACGTGCAGGAGCGTATCCTCCGCGCGGTCGTCGTCGACGTGCAGGCCCAGCCGCAGGACAGCGTTGACTTCGGCGCCACCGTCGACACGGTCGACGAGAATGATGTGAAGCGTCATTTTCAGATCGTCGGTGAAGACGAAGCCGACCCCAATGCCGGCAAGCTCTCCTGGGTGTCGCCGATCGCCCTGGCGCTCAAGGATGCCAAGGTCGGCGATACCGTCATCTGGAAACGTCCCGCCGGCAATCTCGAACTGGAAGTGACGCGGATTTCCTACCCGAGGGAATAGGCGCCCCGACGCGACGATCGGCCGGGTCACACGAAGATTACAGAAATGGCCGAGCTTCCGCCGTGCGGCCAGCACCTTGTTGCTTGACCGTCCGCTGGCCCAAGGGCGAGCCTTTGTCGACTGACAAAGGAAGCAGATGGCCAAGCACGTCCCACATTTCGAAGTCCTGCGCGGCGTGGCAGCGCTTTGGGTTTTCGGCGGCCACGCCTTGCGCATTGCCGACCTCAAAATCTCCTATCTGTCGCGAAGCGACCAGGCGGTTGAGGTTTTCATCATCCTGTCCGGCTTCGTCATCGCGCTCATGCGCTACAACGACGAAGAGAGCTACGGGCGCTATCTCTTTCGGCGCTTCATGCGGCTCTATCCATTGTTCCTGATCGCCTTGGTGCTGGGTGCCTTGACGATGCATCTCTATGCGCCTGTCTTCGGCGCCTCGCCATGGCTCACGGAGCAGAAGCTGGCTTTCCTCAGTCGCGAGCAGAATGCCGCCAATGGTCTCTGGGCCCATATCCTCCTGCATCTGACCATGCTGCACGGGACGGTGCCGGATACGGTGCTGCCGCAGGCTGCCTTGATGTTCTCGGGTCCGCTCTGGAGCATCTCGCTCGAATGGCAGTTCTACCTGATCGCCCCCTTTCTCATCCCATTCCTCTCGTTGCGATCACTGCGGGGCCTGGCGATTGCGGCCATCGTCCTTTCGGTCGCCATCGTCCTCCAAAAAGTGACGGCGCAATATTGGATCGGGAGTGTTCCCGCGTTCCTGCCCTTGCGGCTGCCGCTGTTCATCGTCGGCATCCTCTCGGCCGCGCTGTGGGAGCGGGCCCGGCATATGCCGCCCTTGCGCCTGCTGGGGATCCTCGTGGTGGCGACGATGATCGGATGGCTGTTCGCGCCCAACAAGCTGCCGATCCTCATCTGGTTTGCCACCTATTTTCTCGCGGCAACCCATGACCGGCTCGGTGTTTCGCGGCTGGCCGACAGCCTGGTTCGCCTGCCGCCAGCGCGGTTTCTCGGGCGCATATCCTACGGCATCTATGTCCTGCACGTACCGTTGATGATGGCCGTGACCTACTATCTCGTCATCCCCCTGGCCGGCGGGGAAAGTGCCGCTATCGCCGCCGCCCTGATCGCGGGCGCGACGCTGCCCATCGTCCTCTTGTCGGCCTATCTCAGTTTCACCGTGATCGAGAAACCGGCGATCACCTGGGCCAGGCGCTGGCCGGCGTCGGTCGCTGCCGCTGCGCAATCAGCGGCAAAGGGGTGACGCATTGCGGGACTGCCAAGGCACAAAAAAAGCCTGCAATACCCGCTGCAGGCTGGGGCCCCTAGCTGGCTGGCGTTGGGGCGAGCTGCTAACGGCGACCTCGGCCGAGGTCGCCGCTCTCAAGCGCAAGAACCGGAAGCCGGTTCCTTAGTCGTCGTGATGGCGCGGACCACGGCCATAACCGCCGCCGCGGTCGCCGCCCCGATCACCACCATAGCCACCGCCGCCACCGAAGTCGCGACGGCCACCGCCGCCACCACCGCCGCCGAACGGACGACGCGGTGCCGCTGGTCGCGAGGGAGCTGCTGTCGAAGTATCCAGATTGATCACGCGGAGGACCTGGATCCCTTTGCGTCCCTGGCCCACCTCACAGGTGATGGTTGAGCCTTCGGGCGCATCCTGCAGGCCGGCATCCTTGAGGGCCGAGATATGCAGGAACACATCAGAAGAGCCGTCAGCCGGCGTAACGAAGCCGAAGCCCTTCTCCGGATTGAACCACTTAATCTTCCCCCTGAGCTCGCTACCGCCGGAGGACTGGTATTGGTCAGTCATGAGTGCGCTCTTGAAAATCAGGACTAGAGATAGGCACTCCACCATGACCGCCAATCGAGGATGAGCGGGTCATGCCGAAAAGCCGCATTCAGAATGGGCTGGGCAAAATCGAAATGCAAGACTGGTAATACGCTTTCCGCCATTTCTTGTTGCGTCGGGTTAAGAGAATGGCGACGTCATTCAGGCCTGTGGCGGAGGCGCCACGGCGGCCGGTCCGGTGAACTGTCGCAGTGCAGCGTGCAGCAGCGGCGCGTCGAATTGCTCATGCTCCTGCGTGAATTGCTGCGGCAGCTGCCACCACGGGAGATGCATCCTCCGGTGGTGGACCCTATGCATGTTCATGTTGAGGAAGAGGCGCTGCAAGGGACCGGGCAGGGAAAGGTTATAGGCGTAATCGACCTGATCGAGCGGCGTCCTGAAGTGATAGACATTGTCGAGGAACGAGACCAGCAATCCGCGCCCGAGGAGGAAGCCCGCAAAGGCCGGCCAATAGGGGCCCCAGGCGATGAGTGCCGCGCCGATGAGCGCCGCCGCGATGAGGGCATCCTGCCGGATTTCGGCGATGCCCTTCGGGCCGGCAAGCGCCTGCTCGGCCAGCGGGCGCAGGCGCGGCATGGGCGCCTCGTCGCCGGAATAGAGGCTGCGCACCAGGGCCGCCACCCGCCGCTGCGGCATCAGATAGAGGAGGGGGGTGAGCACCTCGATGACATAGAGCCCGCCCAGGGCCTCGGCGAAAAAGCGCAGCCGGGCCACCAAGGCGCTCGTGGTGGCGGGGTCGTAGCTGTCCGGTCGGTCAAGTTTATGCCGGTTGAAGCGATGGTGCATCAGATGGCCGAAGCGGAGCAGGCGGAACGACGACCCCCACAGGATCGCCAGGGCCCGGCCGGCCCGCCGGTTCTTTTCGGCCCCGACCAGGAGCTGGCCATGGATCGCCTCATGGAGAGTCGCCCAATAGCCATTGGCGATGAGGGTCAGGGGCAAAAGAAGCCACAGCCATTGCGCCGACCCGAAACGGACCAGGATGGGCAGGACGAAGAAGGCCAGAAGGCTGGTTCCGGCGTAGAAGGTGAGGAGGGAGCGGTTGAGGCGCTGAAAGCGCGCCGCTTCCTGGGCGGTGGTCGGCAGATCGGTCATGACCTTTTGATGACGCAAAGCGCCGAAACTGGCAACGTTCAATCTTGTGCAGTTGGGCTGCCGCAAACCGGGAGAGACGGCATGGCCGGCATCAGGTTCCTGCTCCTCACGCTGATCGCATGCCTGGCGCCGGTACGCGCCTGGGCCGATCCCAGCCTGCCGCCCAGCCCCCATCCGGAGTTGCTGCGGACCTATTATGATTACGGGGTCGCCGAATATTGCGGCCTGGTGGACATGCCGGCGCATAATGGCTTCGCCCTGTTGCGCCTCGACCAGCTGGCGCGCGGCAATATCCCGCCCTCTGCCGACCGGCGCGCCCGGATCGATGCCGCCAAGGCGGTCGAATACGAATATCAGGATCACGGGCTATCCGGGAACAAGACCTGGTGCCGGACCGAAGGCGCCGATGCGGTGCGGCGCTTTACGGTCTATTTCAGGACTCGCCACTTGCCGGCGGCGTCGCCGTAACTTTTCTTGAATTCCAGTCGATTGCCGCGTAACGCTGCGAAAGGAAGTCCGAAGTGTCGGGCTGGCTGCCGGGGGTCCTGAGGATGCTGTGGGGTGTGCTGATCGCGGTCGCGGTCTTCTATCTGGGCGCGATGCTCTTCCTGTTCACGCAGCAGCGGAAGATCGTCTTCCATCCCGACCAGACCCTGGCGACGATCGCTGACTATCCGAACCCGGCGGGGCTGAAGGCGGTGACCAATCGGACCGCCGACGGGCTTGAGATCGTTTCCTGGTACCTGCCGCCCCAGCGGACAGATGGGCAGACCATCGTCTATTTCCATGGCAATGCCGGGCACCATGGCGGCCGGGTCGAGCGGATCATCCCCTATGCCGCCAAAGGCTACGGAATCCTTCTCGTCGGCTATCGCGGCTATGGCGGCAATCCTGGAATGCCCACGGAGGCGGGGCTCTATGAAGACGCCCGGGCGGCACTCGGTTTTCTGCAGGATCAGGGTGTTAGGCCGGAACAGCTGATCCTCTTTGGCGAATCCCTCGGCGCGGCGGTCGCAACCCAGATGGCGATCGAGCGGCCGGCCCGGGCGCTCATTCTCGAAGCGCCCTTCGCCTCGATCCTGCATTCGGCCCGGCAGCGCTACCGCTATCTGGCCTTCGACTTCCTGGTGCGGGACAAGTTCGATACGCTCGCCAAGATCGGTCGTATCGGCAAGCCCCTGCTCCTCATCCATGGTGATCTCGACCGCACCACCCCGGCCCGGTTCGGCCACCTGGTCTTCGACGCCGCTAGCGAGCCCAAGCAGGGCTTCTTTCCGCCGCTGGCCGGTCACAACGACCTCATGCAGCACGGCATGCCGGCGCGCGTGCTGGCCTTTCTCGACGGCCTTTCCTGAGGGTGTTTGGGGATAGGGTGGATAACTTTATCCACAGCGCCTGCGGTATGTGAATTGTGCAATAATATAATTTAAAATCAATATACTGACTGCTTTTGCTTGTGGAGTTTATCGGGAGAATAAATCCGGAACACAGATTGACGTTCCGGGGCCAAAAGTGGTTAACTGGCGAGCTCAATTTTTGCCGCAAGGAATGGACTGAAGATGGCGCAGGTTGCCGCGATTTCCCAACAGATCTGGGACATGAAATACCGGCTGAAATCGCTGGACGGCGTGGCGCTCGACAAGACCATCGAGGACAGCTGGCAGCGCGTGGCGCTTGCCTTGGCCGAGGCTGAGGCGCCTGCCGTGCGGGAGAAATGGACCGAGGCTTTTGCCGAGGCGCTGGCCGATTTCAAATTCCTGCCCGCCGGTCGGATCCTGGCTGGGGCGGGTGCCAAGCGCACCGTGACCCTCTTCAACTGCTTCGTCATGGGGACGATTCCGGACGATATGGGCGGCATCTTCGCCCATCTCCGCGAAGCGGCGCTCACCATGCAGCAGGGCGGCGGCATCGGTTACGACTTCTCGACCCTGC
Source organism: Dongia sp. (assembly GCF_041906375.1). Taxonomy (GTDB): domain Bacteria; phylum Pseudomonadota; class Alphaproteobacteria; order Dongiales; family Dongiaceae; genus Dongia. The sequence continues at coordinate 346,162 of NZ_JAYRJJ010000003.1, forward strand.
GGCCCAAGGGGGCGCCGGTGAAGGGGGTGGGGGCGGATGCCTCCGGCCCGCTCACCTTCATGGATGTCTGGGACGCGATGTGCCGGACCATCATGTCGGCCGGCCACCGCCGCGGTGCCATGATGGCGACCTTGCGCTGCGATCATCCTGATATTGAAGCATTTATCGACGCCAAGCAGACGGCCGGGCGGCTGCGCATGTTCAACCTCTCGGTCCTCGTCACCGACGCCTTCATGGCGGCGGTCAAGGATGATGCGCCGTGGGAGCTGAAATTCGGCGGCACCACCTACCGGGTCGTGCAGGCGCGTGAGCTGTGGGACCGCATCATGCGGGCGACCTATGCCTATGCCGAACCCGGCGTCATCTTCATCGACCGGATCAATCAGAAGAACAATCTTCGCTACTGTGAATCGATCAGCGCCACCAACCCCTGCGGCGAGCAGCCCTTGCCGCCCTATGGCGCCTGCCTGCTGGGATCGATCAACCTCACCACGCTGATCCAGGATCCGTTCACGGCGGAAGCGCATCTGGACCTCGCCGCACTTGACCGTCTGGTCAGGATTTCCGTGCGGATGATGGATAACACCATCGACGTCTCCAACTTCCCGCTTGAGGCGCAAGCGGTGGAGGCCAAGAACAAGCGCCGCATCGGCCTCGGCGTCACCGGCCTCGCCGACGCCCTCATCATGTGCGAGGCGCGCTATGGCGGACCCAAGGCGATCAAGCTGACCGATGAATGGCTCAGGGCCATTTCCCGCGCGGCCTATCTCGCCTCGACTGAACTCGCGGCTGAGAAGGGGGCCTTCCCGCTCTTCGACCGGGAGAAGTTTCTGGCCTCCGAGACGGTGCAGACCCTGGACAAGGACGTCCGGGAAGCGATCGCCAAGCACGGCATCCGCAACGCGCTCCTCACCTCCATCGCCCCCACGGGCACGATCTCGCTCTTTGCCGACAACGTCTCCTCGGGGCTGGAGCCGGTCTTCAGCTTCAAATACACCCGCCATGTCCTGATGCCGGACGGCACCCGCCAGGCGGAAGAGGTCACGGATTATGCGTATCGGCTGTTCCACCGCCTGAAGGGCGAGGACACCCCGCTGCCGGATTATTTCGTCGACGCCCAATCCTTGAGCCCCCACGACCATGTCGTGATGCAGGCGACGGTGCAGAAGCATATCGACAGCTCGATCTCCAAGACCATCAACTGCCCGGTCGACCTGTCCTTCGAGGAATTCAAGAGCGTCTACACGGAAGCCTATGAGCTTGGCTGCAAGGGCTGCACCACCTACCGGCCGAACGATGTCACCGGCTCGGTCCTCGAGGTGAAGCCCAAGGATTCGGCGCCCAAGCCGCAGAGCCAGCCGGAACTGCCGCTGGTGGTCCAGCGTGGCAGCCAGCAATCCGAGCCGACGCGCCTCGATGCGCCAAGGCCCCAGGATGTCTATGAGGCGGGCGGGGTCGTCTACATGACCCAGCCGCTCGACCGGCCCGAAGCCTTGCCAGGTGCGACTTACAAGGTGCGCTGGCCGGAGAGCGACCATGCCATCTACATCACCATCAACGACGTGATCCAGGACGGTCGGCGCCGGCCGTTCGAGGTGTTCATCAACTCCAAGAACATGGAGCATTACGCCTGGACCGTGGGGCTCACCCGCATGATCTCGGCGGTCTTCCGCCGCGGCGGCGACATCTCCTTCGTGGTCGAGGAATTGAAGGCCGTGTTCGACCCGCGCGGTGGCTCATGGGTGGGTGGGCGCTACGTGCCCTCGCTTTTGGCCGCCATCGGCGAAGTGATCGAACGGCACCTCATCGCCATCGGCTTCATGCCCGACCCGCGTGAAGACCGCGCCGAGCTCGAACGCATGGTCGCGCGCAAAGTGGCCAACCTCGCCGACGGGCAGGGGAATGGCGATGCCGGCGGCCGCAAGCTGCCCCACTGCCCCAAATGCAACTCCCCCTCCCTCATCCGCCAGGAAGGCTGCGACCTCTGCACCTCCTGCGGCTACAGCAAGTGCGGGTGAGGGCCTAATCCCATCGTCATCCTCCGCGAAGGCGGAGGACCCACGAGTTTCTTTCTTTGTGCAGGGTGGAAACGCGTGGGTGGTCCGCCTGCGCGGACCATGACGATTTAAGAGTTCCGTCATCCCCGGGCTTGACCCGGGGATCCATGCCTTCATGCGGCACCAATGGATGGCCGGGTCAAGCCCGGCCATGACGCGTATAAGAAGCGACAGCAGCGCCCTTGTCCAAAGATACAGCGAGCTTAGCCGGCCAGCCCCGGCAGCACATGCTCCAGCATGATCGCGGCGGGCGTCTTCCATTGGTCGGGGTGGTTGTATTGCCCGCAGAGGATGGCGATGACCAGCTTGCGTTCCGGGATCAGAATCAGGCGCTGGCCGCCATTGCCCATGGCGAAGCGGCGCGGGCCGTTTCCATCGGTCGAGGCCCGCAGATACCATTGATAGCCGTAGCCGATATCGTCGAAGCAGGTGACGCGCGGGGTGAAGGCTTCGGCGAGCCAATCGGGTGGGATGATCTGCTCGCCGTCCCAGCTTCCGCCCTGCAGCACGCAGTAACCGATCTTGGCGAGATCGCGCGGTCGCAGGCGCAGGCCTGAGGCGGCGGAGTAGGTACCATCGGCGCCGGAGATCCATTGCACTGTATCGATGCCGAGGGGCGCAAAGAGATGCTGGCGGGCAAAATCGAGAAGTGAGAGGCCGCTGCCTTTCTCGATGAGCCGTCCGAGCAAGGCTGATGCACCGCCGGTATAGGTCCAGCCGGTGCCGGGCTCGGCGATGACGGGTCGTTCCAGGATGAAACGATAGCGATCAGCCGCCATCTCCATCGCGATCTCGCTGTTGGCGGGATCGGTGTAGGGGAGGTCTTCGTTCCATTCCTGGCCCAAGGTCATGGTGAGGACATGCGCGACCTTGCGTTTGCCGAGTTGGGGATCGCGCGCAAGGTCGGGATATTCCGGAAACTGCACCACGAGTGATGCGTCGGGCGCCGGAACCGCCCCCAGCTTCAAGGCGATGCCGTAAAGCAGGCCAACGATGGATTTACTGACCGAGCGCAGATCGTGCAGCGTCCCGGTGTCGAAATCGACGCGACCGAGAGGCCGGCCCCAGCTTTCGTCCTCGCCCGCCACATAACGCTCAAGCACCAGCTTGCCGTCAGCGAGAATGACGAGGCCGTGCAGGCTCGGCAGGGTACCGCCGGCAATGGCTTGGTCGAGCTTGCCGACGAAGCCGCTATTGAAACCATGCGCCGCGGGGTCGGCCGCAATGTCGTCGAACGCCATGTGTATCACTCCTGAACCGGCAGCCAGATTTCGAAGCCGCCCATTCCGCTCTGCGGGTCGAAGCGGGCGTGGTAGCGCTCCTGCATCGGCGTGTCGGCGGCTTTTAGCCCCGATGTCGGCAGCCATTCGTTCCAGATCGTGTGGCAGACGCTGCGAATGTCTGAGACGTGCCCATCATGCGCAAAGACGGCATAACGCTGTGCCGGGATGCGCAGGCGATGGAGTTCGGGCGGCAGTTCGTCGAAATCGCTCACCTCGACACCGGCCAGATAGTCGAAATTCCCGGCATCGTCATGGGTGTGGCAGATGCCGTAGCCGGCGCCGGGCACGCTATGCGGGATGGCGCCCCAATAGGCGTTGAAGCGCTGCCACAGGGCCGGGATGCCGGCGACATTGCCCGTGCTGAACTTGCCGTTGAGGCCGGCGAAGAGGCGCGGCGGCGTATCGGCGAAGCGGGGCTCGCTGAGCTTGATGGTCTTGATCGTGTCCATGCGGATGGGCTCCACGCATTTGAGGTCTTCGAGGGAGCGGCGCGCCCGCACCTCTTCGGGGGTCAGCCCGAAATGGTCGCGAAACGCCCGCGTGAAGGCTTCGTGAGAGCCGTACCCGGCCTCGATCGCCAAAGCGAGGATGTCGGGCGCCCCATCGGCCAGCGCCTTCGCCGCCTCGGTGAGGCGGCGGCCGCGCAGGTAACCGATCACGGAATGATCGGTTGCTGCCGAAAAGGCGCGGGACAGGTGAAACCGGGAAACGCCGCCGTTCCGCGCGACATCGTCGAGCGATATCGCATCGTGGAAATGGCTTTCGATGAACCACAGGGCCTTGTCGACCGGCTTCATATTGTACTCTCTCGTTGCCGGTTGCCCTTATGCCAAGCCGGAACAGCGTCCATTTGACCGATCTTGCGCTTCAGTTTGAGGAGCGCAAGAGCCGGATAGCGGCGCGGGGTTCCTCCCTGCCATGTTCCGCCGACGAGCTGCGAGGAGAGAATCGATGACGCCCGAGATCAAATTCGTGTCCATGCCGACGGAGATTGCCCGCGCCTATCAGGCCGGCGCCCCGGATGCCAACGGGCAGGTGCCGGAACGGCACATTTCCGATGGCGACGGCGTTCCCTGCCGGCATTGCCAGCAGGACGTCGCGGCGGGCGAGGCCTATCTCATCCTCAACCATCGGCCGTTCCCGACCCCGCAGCCTTATGCCGAGACCGGGCCGATCTTCCTCCATGCGGACGCTTGTCCGCGCTGTCCGGAGACGGCCGATTTGCCGCCGGTCTTCGCCGTGCGGAAGCTGTTTCTGCTGAAGGGCTATAACGCGCAGGACCGCATCGTCTACGGCACCGGCCAGCTGGTGCCGCCGGCGGAGATCAACGACGCCGCCGCCGGTATTCTCGCCCGCGACGACGTTGCCTATGTCCACGCGCGCTCGGCCTACAACAATTGTTTCCAGTGCCGCATCGAACGGGCGTGAGTTCCTGCTGTCTTTCCCGCGAAGGCGGGAATCCATGCAGCCGCTCGCATGATCGATGGATCCCCGCTTGCGCGGGGATGACAAGATCGGGTTGGGGTTGACGAGTTGAAGTACCGGCCCGTCGCTCAGGGCATTTCCAGATTGGCGACCGCGTCGCCGAAGAAGGCCTGCGGTTCGGAAGGCTTCGCGCCGAGCGCCACTTCGCGCTCGGCGACGCAGGCCTTGGTGCGGTCGTAAAGCTCGGTCCAGGTATAGGCCCAGGTCCAGGAATCGAGCAGGCACTTGTCATAATAGGTATAGGTCTCGCCCGCACCGCAGCCGAAGGACGGCCGGTCGTCACGCGCGGCGGTGAGGATGATGCGATTGGGCTGCTCCATCCCGTCCTTCAGAAAGATCCCGCTATAGCAGGCCGAGACGATGACGACGGTCGGGCGCACGCCGCAGTGATTGTCGAGCCATTGATCGAGCACGCGCGGCGGCAACAGGCCGCCGGTGCCGTTCGCCTGGCTGAGATAGAAGCCGTCGCGGGTGCCGTGCGAGGTCATGAAGACCAGGCATTTCTCATTCTGGCCCTTGGTGATGAAGCCGAGCGAGGCATCGATGGTGCCGACATCGGCGATCTCTTCTTCCGAAGGCGCGATGCTGGGGTCTGAGGTCAGTCGGCGCAGATTGACGTCGGGCTTGCGTTCGATGATGGCATAGAAGCGGCGCGTCGCATTGTCGAAGGCCTTGATGGAATTGTCGCCGGCGACGAACAGCGCGCCCCAATCGGCGACGGGCTTCGTCGATGCCGGCGCCGCGGCGGTGGCGGTCTGATCGGCGGGGCCAGGTGCGGGGGAGGGGGCCGGCGCCGGTTCCGGCACCACGGCTGCTGCTGCCGGGGCCGCCGCTTCAACTGGCGCCGCCGCTGCGACCGGCTGAGCGACCGTCTGCTGGCCGCCGCCCAGGCAACCTGCCAGCGGCAGCATCAGCAGGACGCAGAGGCCCCATTTTCCTAAACGCATGTTCCGCGCCATCCTCTAAAAAACTTCGTCACAGACCGAGCGCCGCGGCAATCGCCCGGGCACCCGGCTGGAATTTCCCATCCGGTACAGCCGCATAGCCGAACATCAACCCATCGCGCTTGCCGGCCTCGCCCACATCATAGGCGGAGAGGGGTGACACCGTCACGCCCGCCGCCGCGATTTTTTCGGCGACTTTCGCATCGCCCTGGCGGCGCAGCGCGGGGTCCGCCAGCCGACCCACCAGATGCAGGCCAGCAGCGTCGGGCGAGAGCACGATCTTGCCGCCGAAATGCCGCTCGGCCGCCTGCAGCAGCAATTGCTGGCGCCGGGCGTAAGTCTGGCGCATGCGCCGCACATGGGCGGCGAGATGCCCGCTGGTGAAGAACTCGGCAAGCGCCGGCTGCGTCGCCATGGCCGGCTGGTCGTCGACCACCGCCCGTGCGCTGCGGAAGGCGGCGGCCAGTGCCCGGGGCGCCACCAGATAGCCGATGCGCAAGGACGGGAAGAGCAGCTTCGAGAGGGTCCCCACATAGATGACCCTGCCGTCTCCATCCAGGCTGCGCAGGGCGGCAAGCGGCCGGCCGGCATAGCGGAATTCGCTGTCGTAGTCGTCCTCCAGCACCCAGGCCTTGGCCGCGCGCGCCCAGGCGAGCAGGCTGAGGCGCCGCTGCAGCGACATGACGACACCCAGCGGATATTGATGGGAGGGAGCAACACAAGCGAGGCGCGCCTTGGGTGCGCGGCGCAAGCCTTCGGCGACGTCGAGTCCCTCCTCGTCGACCGAGACATGCACCAGGCTGCCGCCCGATGCCGCGATGGCGGCACCGATGCCGGGAAAGCCCGGCCGCTCGACCCAGACCTTGTCGCCGCTATCGAGCAACAGCCGGCAGGTGAGGTCGACCGCCTGGCGGATGCCGCTGACGATCAGCACGTCGTCGGGCGCGCAATCGATCCCGCGCGCCTGGCGCAGATAATCGGCGATGGCTTGCCGCAGGGGCGGATAGCCGCCCGGATCGCCACCATCGACGATGGCGCGCGACGGCTGTCGCCAGCTCTTGGCCAGCAGCCGCGACCAGAGGGGATAGGGGAAATCGCTGCTGTCGATGAAGCCCGGTGCAAAGCAGGGGGCCAAGGTCGATCGCGCCGGCGGCACCCGCGTCCTCTGGCCCGCCAGCAAAATGGCGCTGCGCCGCGCCAGTTCCGGCGGTGGTGCCACCGCGCTTTCCGCGCGCGCCTGTTCCGGCCGGAGGTCGGGCAGATCGCCGGCCACATAGGTGCCGGAACCGCCGCGCATCACCAGATAGCCCTCGCTCAGCAATTGCTCGAAGGCGCCGAGCACGGTGTTGCGCGAAATGCCCAATTCCTGGGCCAGGGTCCGGCTGGCCGGCAGCTTCTCGCCCCGTCGCAGCCGCCCGCTCAGAATGGCCTGGCGCAGCTGGGCGTAAAGCTGATGAAACAAGGGCGCCCCGACGCGCTCGTCGATGGCGATGTCGAGCAGCGAACCGATCCCGGCCGGACGTGCCATGGGCCTCTCCAAAGTGGTACTGAAGATTATTGCATTTTGGCACTTTTCTTGGAACCGCTTATTTGACGATAGTTCGTCCACAAGCCACTCCCTTTGCAGAGAGCCGAACGCCATGCCCGATTCAAGCTTTACGCCGACCGACCGCAGCCGCGTCAAACGCCTGCATGAGCGCGGCAAATATGACGAGGCGACCGTCTTCGCCATCCTCGATGCGGCGTTCATCGCTCATATCGGTTACGTCATCGACGGCCAGCCCTTCGTGACGCCCACGGCCTTCTGGCGCCAGGGCCGCACGCTCTATTGGCATGGGTCGGCGGCCAGCCGCATGTTGCGCTTCCAGGAGGCGGGCGTGCCTGCCTGCGTCACCGTCACCCATCTCGACGGGCTGGTGCTGGCGCGTTCGGGCTTCCACCATTCGATCAACTATCGCTCGGCGATGGCCTTCGGCACGGCCAAGCTGGTGAGCGATCCGCGCGAGGAAGAAGCACAGCTCGACCTCTTCGTCGACCGGCTCTATCCCCAGCGCCGCGCCACATTGCGGCCGAACGAGACACAGGAATTGAAAGGCACCACGGTCATCGCCATGGAGATCGAGGAGGCGTCCGCCAAGAGCCGTTCAGGTCCGCCCAAGGATGACGAACCCGACTATGCGCTGGATTGCTGGGCCGGCGTCATCCCGATCCATCAGGTCGTGGGAGCGCCCATTGCCGATCCGCTGCTGAAGGCCGGTGTCGCCTTCCCCAAGGGCCTCGCCGGCTACAGGGATGGCGCGCGCTTCGACGAATTGCTGACGGCGAATATGGTGGGCTAGCCGGAAAGAGTGGATCTCCGGGTCAAGCCCGGGGATGACGAAAGAATTTAACCAGGAAATCGTCATGCCCGGGCTTGACCCGGGCATCCACTGCAGCAGGAATTACCGCCCGACGCCGCGATATTCCGACATCGGCACGGGGGCCGGCGTGCTGAGCAGCTTGTCGATGTGATAGCCCTGGAACATGCCGAAGCCGAGGTCACGGCCTGTCAGATAGCCATCCTCGTCATCGACCCGGGCAAGCGCCAGCACGACGCCGGATTGACGCAGTTTATCGAAATAGGCGCGCCTGCGCAGCAGTTCCGGACCGATGCCGGGCTGCCAGAACACCTTCACCATGTTCGGGTTGAGCTGGGCGAGGTCGATCACGTTGATCAGCGACGGCAGCAGCCCGTCGATGGCGACCGTGCCGCCGCGCCCTTGGATGAGGTCGCGGGCGGCCAGGAATTCATTGAAGTTCTGCATGATGTCGCCGATGCGGAACTCGAAATTGAAACGGCGCAGAGAATTCAGCGACCGCTTCTCGAAGGTCTCGAAATCGCTCGAGAAGACACTTTCGATATTGATGTTGAGCGAAGCGCGCTGTTCCGGCCGCTTGATGCCTTCAATGGCCTTGAGGATGATGCGGTCCAAGGTCACCGTCATCTGGTTGAAGACGTTCTTGTTGTGGCGCATGTCGACGCCCACCAGCAGATGCTGCCGGAGTGCCGCCATGCTGGCGAAGAACTCGCTCATCACCGGATGCAGCGGCTTGCCTTCCTCATAGATGGCGATCTGCTGGCTGCGCAAGAACAGGTCGGCAAAGCGCGCATCGCCCAGCTGGCGATAGGCACTTTCGATCTTGGTGATGTGCTCCAGCAGCAGCATGTCCATCATGTGCGACACTTGGTCGACATTGGCGGCTTGCGCCGCGAGACGGCGCACCAGATCGAGCGCCCGCTGGCGGTCACGACGCAGGTCGATGATCTGGGTGATGCGGTTGACGTCGACGGCGCCGAAATAGTCCGGCAATTGCCGGCCGATCATGCGCAGGAGTTGCAGCTTGGTGTCGGAAAGGACGCCGGAAACCAGCACCTCCTGATCCGCCACCGTCATCACCAGGCTGGCAAGGCTCAGGCGATAGAGCCGGCAGCCGCGGCCTGAGAAATATTCCTCCAGCCGGTCGGCGAAGGCCTTCAGGAACTCCATCCCCTCCTTGGAGCGGGTGAATTCCTCGAGATTGAGCACCAGGACATAGGGCACCATGCCGCGATTGATCGGCGGATTGCTGATCCAGTCCACCAGTTCATCGATCTCGTTCATGGCAAAAATACCTAGGTTAGGAAGGCGGCCAGTATGCGGCCCGTTATCGAGTCGTCAAGCAGGCGTCGTGTCACTTATTGCATGGGGGGCACGAGAAGGGCGGGATCGAGGCGGGTTTCGTTCCAGTTGAGGCCCCAATGGAGGTGCGGCCCTGTCGCCCGCCCGGTCTTGCCGACAGCGCCGATGAGATCGCCCTGCCGCACATCTTCGCCCGGTACCACGTCTACCCGGCTTAGATGCAGATAGCTCGAATATATCCCGAAACCGTGGTCGATGATGATGGTGCCGCCGGTGAGATAGAAACCTGTCTCCGCCAACCGCACCGTGCCGTCAGCCGGGGCCACGACCGGGGCTCCCTCGGGGGCTGCGATGTCGGTGCCGAAATGCGGCGCCTTGGGTGTGCCGTTGAGGATGCGCTGGCTGCCATAGACACCGCTGATCGGTCCCTTGGCAGGCCAGATGAAAGTCTCCAGGAAATCGCGGCGCAGCGATGGATTGGCGCGCGCCTCCTTTACTTTCGCCTGGTCGGCCTTGATACGCGCTTCAGTGGCCGGGTCCGGCGTCACCATGTTCTGATCGAGCTTGTCGATGCGCTGGATCTCGTAGGTGCGGGGTTCCACCGACAGAATCTGTTGCTCGGCTTTGCCATCGGCATGGATGACGGTGAGTTGCGCCTCCGGTCCCTGATCGCGGCCGAAGCCGATGACAAAGGTGCCGTCCGCACCCACCAGCACCGGATCGTCGCCCAGCATCACCGTGGCGCCGGGTTCAGCTTTGCCCATAGCAAAACCGCCGGGCGTGACATCGCCTTTCAGCTCTATCGCGGTTGCAGGCGCTGCAATCGACAGAAGCATCGCAATGACCGGCAAGAAGCGCGCCTTCACAGCAGCGATCCTTGCGGTGCGGCGGGTGGCGGCGCTTTCCCGCGCTTCGGCTTTTCAGTCCCTTTGCCGGCCACGGCTTCGACCGTACCATCCCGGAACTGCAAAGTGAGGGCGTCGCCCCCGCTCACCGATGCTGCGCTGAGGACCGGGCTGCCGCCGGCATCGCGCACCAGGGCGAAGCCGCGCTCCAACACCTTTTCGTAGGAATAGCTGTCGAGCAGCTGGCCGATATGGTCGAGCGAGGTGCGTTTGGCTTTGACCAGTTCCGTCAGCAGGCGCGCATTTAGGCCATTGCCGACGCGCTCCAACCCGCGATGTTGTCTCTCCAGCGCCAGATTGAAGGCACCGCCCAATCGGTTCGCGGCAAGGTCAATGGCATTGCGCGCTTCGGCCAATTGCTGGTGCGGCGTCTTCAATTCGGCGCGCAATTGTGCCACACGGTCTTCGCGGCGCCGGAAATAGGGCAGGCGCGCATTGGCCCAGCGCTCCAGCCAGCCATCGAGCGATTGTGCCTTCTCCTGGATGAGGCGCATCGGTTCGGGGATGCCGCGCGCCAGACCTTCGACGGCGAGGCGCGCTTCGCCGAGGCGCCGGTTCATCGTGCTGGTGAGGCGATGCCCGATTTCTCCCAGCATGGTGATGAGCTCGGCCCGCACCGGCACGGCCATTTCGGCAGCGGCCGTCGGCGTCGGTGCGCGGCGGTCGGAGGCGAAGTCGATGAGCGTCGTATCGGTCTCATGGCCCACGGCGGAGATGAGCGGGATGGCGCTCTCTGCCGCCGCGCGCACGACGATTTCCTCGTTGAACGCCATCAGGTCTTCGATGCTGCCGCCACCGCGGGCGACGATGAGAAGATCGGGGCGCGGCACGGCGCCGCCGGCCTCCAGCGCATTGAAGCCGCGGATGGCGGCGGCGACCTGTGCGGCGGCGCCTTCGCCCTGGACCAGCACGGGCCAGACCAGCACATGGCGCGGGAAACGGTCGGCGAGGCGATGCAGGATATCGCGGATGACGGCGCCGGTGGGCGAGGTGACGATGCCGATGACATTGGGGAGTATCGGCAGCGGGCGCTTGCGCTCCGGATCGAAGAGCCCTTCGGCCGCGAGCTTCTTTTTCCGCTCCTCGATCATCTTGAGGAGGGCGCCGACACCGGCCAGTTCCAGCCGTTCGATCACCAGCTGGTATTCCGACCGGTCGCCATAGGTGGTGATGCGCCCGGTGGCGATAACCTCCATGCCGTCTTCCGGTATGATGCCGAGGCGCGCGGCATTGCCCTTCCAGCAGACCGATTTCAGGGCCGCGTTCTCGTCTTTGAGCATCAGATAGAGATGGCCCGAGGCGGCGCGCTTGAAGCCCGAGATCTCGCCCTTTACCCGCACGCGGTCGAACCGACCTTCCAGCGTGCGCTTGATCGCCTGGGAAAGCTCGGAAACGGTCAGTTCGCCGGCATTGTGGCCGGGCTGCGGGGGGCTGGGCGGCATCGAATCGAAATCTGTCATGGCGCGTCATTCTATGGTATCGCAGGCGCCTCTGGGTAAGGCAATTTGGACCGAAAATCGATGCGCATTCTGGTGGTCGGATCGGGCGGGCGCGAGCACGCCTTGTGTTGGAAAATCGCGGCCTCGCCGCTCTGCGACAAGATCTATTGTGCGCCGGGGAATGCCGGGATCGCGGGTGTTGCCGAATGTGTCCCCATCGGGGCCGAGGATATTCCGGCCCTGGTTGCCTTTGCCAAGGAACAATCCGTCGACTTTGTCGTGGTCGGACCCGAGGCGCCCCTGGTGGCGGGCCTTGCCGACGCGCTGGAAGCGGCCGGCATCGCCACCTTCGGTCCCAGTGCCAAGGCCGCCGAACTCGAAGGCTCCAAGGGCTTCATGAAGGACATCGCGGCGAAGTACCACGTGCCCACCGCGGCCTATCAGCGCTTCCGCGAACCCGAAGCCGCCAAGGCTTTCGCGCGTTCGCTGCCGATTCCCGTGGTGGTGAAGGCCGACGGCCTTGCCGCGGGAAAGGGCGTCGTCATCGCCGAAAGCCATGCCGAAGCCGACGCGGCCATCGATGCCATGATGCGCGACCGGCAGTTCGGCGAGGCGGGTGCCGAGCTGGTCGTCGAGGAATTTCTGGACGGCGAGGAACTGTCCTTCTTCGCGCTCTGCGACGGCGCGCATGCTTTGCCGCTGGCCTCGGCGCAGGATCACAAGCGCGTCGGCGATGGAGATACCGGGCTCAATACCGGCGGCATGGGCGCCTATTCGCCCGCACCCGTGGCGACGCCCGAGATCGAGCGGCGCATCATGGATGAGATCGTCCGTCCCACCGTGGCCGGCATGGCGGCGGAAGGGCGTCCGTTCAAGGGCGTGCTCTTTGCCGGCATCATGGTGACGAAGAGTGGGCCGAAGCTGATCGAATTCAACGTGCGTTTCGGCGATCCGGAATGCGAAGTGCTGATGCTGCGTCTCAAATCCGATCTGCTGCCGGCCTTGATGGCGGCGCGCGATGGCGGCCTCAACAGTTTCGACCTGCGCTGGCACGACAGCGCTGCGGTGACCGTGGTGATGGCTGCCAAAGGCTATCCGGGAAAGCCCGAGACCGGGACGGTCATCAAGGGCCTCGGACAGGCGGCGACGATTTCGGGCGCCGTGGTTTTCCATGCCGGCACCAAGCTCAATGCGGCCGGCGACATCGTTGCGGCCGGCGGCCGTGTGCTCGCCGTCTCGGCCGTGGCGCCGGATGTGAAGGCAGCGCAGAAGCTCGCCTACCAGGCCGTCGACGCGATCGACTGGTCGGGTGGTTTCTGCCGCCGCGACATCGCCCATCGCGCCATCGCCCGTTCCTGACAGGAGAAGATGATGTTCAAGCTGCGTTACTCATCGACCAGTCCCTTCGTGCGCAAGGTGCGCGTCGTTGCCTTGGAGACGGGGCAGGACAAGGAAATCGAACTCATCAAGACCATGACCGCCGATCCCACCTGCGACATCGGCAAGGACAATCCCTTGAACAAGGTCCCGGCCTTGGTGCTGGAAGACGGATCGTCGCTTTATGACTCCCATGTCATCTGCGAGTTTCTCGACGCACGGCATTCCGGCGCGAAGATCTTCCCGGCAGCGGGCGCCGCGCGTTGGACGGCCCTGCGCCAGGAAGCGCTTGGCAACGGCATGGCCGATGCCGGTGTCCTGCGCATGATGGAGACGCGTCGGCCGGCAGGTGAACAATCGCCGGCCTGGATCGCACGGCAGAAGCTGAAGATGGACCAGGGCCTCGATGCGCTGGAACGCGAAGCCCCGGATTTCGCCAAGGGCTTCGACATCGGCCTCATGACCATCGCCATCGTGCTCGACTATTTCGATTTTCGCTTCAAGGCGGAGGAATGGCGAAAGGGTCGGCCGAATTTGACCAAGTGGCACGCGGACATCTCGCAGCGTCCATCGCTCAAGAGTACGCTGCCCTTCGAGTGAGCGAAAGCCAACTCAACCCAACCCAACCCAACCCAACGCTGGCATCGTCGCGTAGACCTACCGTCCACGCACTTACCTTGCTGTCATGCCCGCGAAAGCGGGCATCCATGGCAATGGTGGCACGATGGATCCCCGCTTTCGCGGGGATGACAGAAGAGCCTACCTCTTCATATAAAGATCGCGCGCGGCGAGGACGGCGCCGCCGACGATAGCGAGGCATCCCAGCAGCACGGCCAGGGTGGCGCTGGCCTTCCCCGTTGCGATGAGGAGCAGGGTGGAGATGAGCGGCGAGGCGTAGGAGATGGCCCCCAGCGCCTTGATGTCGCCTTTCTTGACGCCGTAATCCCAGACGAAGAAAGCGGCGCCGACGGGTCCCAGGCCAAGGGCCAGGATGGCGAGCCATTGCCAGCTGTCTTCCGGCCAGACGGTCGTTTCCACCAGGAAATGGCTGATGAGGCCGAGGAGCGCGGTAACACCGCAGAAGGCACCGACGAGATCGGTGGGTGCCGAGCCGAAGCGGCGTGAGAGCACCGAATAGATCGACCAGGTGAAGGCACAGGCGAAGGCCGCGCCGTAGCCGATGAGATCGCCGGCCGGCTGGTCAGCGGCAGGTGCACTGCGTGCGCTGAGCAGAATGATGGCCCCGCCCATGCCGATGACGGCGCCCGCCACATGCTGCCAATAAAGCTTCTCGCCCGGCAGCAGCGCCGAGAACAGCACGATGAGCAGCGGCCACAGATAGGCGATGAGGCTGGCTTCGACTGCCGGGGCATGATCGAGCGCCACGAAATAGAAGAGGTGATAGAGGAACAGCCCGCCGATGCCGATCGCCCAGACCGGCCAGGGCTGCTTGAGGAAGGCGAAGGCGCCACGCCCCAGGACAAGAGCATCGCGCAGCCATTTGAGGGCAGCGAACAGGAAGGCGATGGCAAAGGTCATCGCCATCAACTGAAAGGGCGGCACCGATCCGGTCGAGGAAGTGAACAGCGCCAATGTCGCCCAGAGCAGGACGGCGATGGCCCCGATCAGGGTGGCGCGTCGGGTGGCGGATTGGCGGTCGGTGCTGAGAGCTGTGTCAGTCATGGCCCGCCTGCTATGGCAAGCCGCGCGGGAATCGTCAAGGTGAAGCACCCCTCACCCCAACCCTCTCCCCGCAAGCGGGGCGAGGGGGTTCCCTGCGAGCTCGTTCAAAAGCCCCTCGCCCCTTCGGGGAGAGGGGTTGGGGTGAGGGGGGCGCTTTAGGTCCTTGGCGCCAGGAACACGATCAGCAGCCAGTTCCCGAGCACGATCGACGCCATCATGAAGAAGAGCAGGACATAGCGGTGGAAGTTGCGCTCCCGCTCGGTGACGACACCGCGGATGTGCCGGGTGAGGTTCGAGAAGCGCTCGGCGATCAGGTTCATCTTCTCGCGCTCGGCATTCTGCCAGAACTGATAGATGACCAGCGAATAGATGGCGCCCACGGACAGGACCAGGCTGATGATCATGCACAGCTTGAAGAGGAAGCCGGTCTTCGAGGCATAGTCGCCGGTAAGCCCCAGCAGGACAAAGACCCCGAGCGTGCCGCCCAGCGTGCCCCATTGCTGGTGCTTGGCGAAGCGGATCGTATCGACAGAAGTGCGATAGAGCTCCAGCAGCTCGGCATGCGTGCGCTCGTCGAGCTCGCTGGGCTCGACGACCAGCAATTCCTCGCCGCTTTCCTCGACTTCTTGCTTCGGTGCTTTCGCCATGATCCGCTGCTTTCCATTACCGGCCTGCAGTCTAGGCCGGTAATGGTTAAGAAGCGGTAGCGGCTGATTTAGTTGTTCTAAGTCAATGTATTAACGGCATTCCGCCATCAATACATATGCTGGCCGCCATTGATGGAGAGGGTCGAGCCGGTGATGAAGCCGGCATCGTCGCCGACCAGGAAGAGAACGCCGCGGGCGATCTCCTCGGCCTTGCCCAAGCGGCCGACCGGGATCTTGGCGACGATCTTTTCCAGCACCTGCGGCGGCACGGCGCGGACCATGTCGGTGTCGATATAGCCGGGTGCGATCGCGTTGACGGTGATGTTCTTGGCGGCCCCTTCCTGGGCCAGCGCCTTGGTGAAGCCGTGAATGCCGGATTTGGCGGCCGCATAGTTCACCTGGCCATATTGCCCGGCCTGGCCGTTGATCGAGCCGATATTGACGATGCGGCCGAAATTGCGTTCCCGCATGCTGTCGATGACGCAGCGGCACATGTTGAAGCAGGAGGAGAGGTTGGTGTGAATGACCGCCTCCCATTGCTCCGCCGTCATCTTGTGCAGCGTGCCGTCGCGGGTGATGCCGGCATTGTTGACCACGACATCGACCGGGCCGAGTTCGGCCGTGATCTTGGCGATGCCGTCCTTCACCTGGTTGAAATCGGACACGTCGATCTTGTAGGCGGGAATCCCGGTTTCATGGGTGAAGGCCTTGGCCTTCGCCTCGTCGCCGCCATAGACCGCCGCCACTTTGTAGCCGGCCTTTTTTAGCGCCAGGCTGATTGCCTCGCCAATGCCGCGCGTCCCGCCCGTCACCACCGCAACTCGTTGCATGTCATTCCTCCCTGGGTCGTTTTTTGATTCTAAGCACCTCCCACCTTTAGGGGGGAGGTTGGGAGGGGGGCGCCATAGATTCGGTCTGGGCCAGCCCCCACCCTGACCCTCCCCCTGAAGGGGGAGGGGAGTGTCTGCGCGTCAGCGCTCCACACACATGGCAATGCCCATGCCGCCGCCGATGCACAAGGTGGCGAGGCCCTTCTTGGCGCCCCGCTTCTGCATTTCGTGGAGCAGCGTCACGAGGACGCGCGCACCCGAGGCGCCGATGGGATGGCCGAGCGCGATGGCGCCGCCATTGACGTTGACCTTGGACGTATCCCAGCCCAGCTCCTTGTTGACCGCGCAGGCCTGCGCCGCAAAGGCTTCGTTGGCTTCGATGAGGTCGAGGTCGGAGGCCTTCCAGCCGGCCTTGGCAAGCGCTGCCTTGCTGGCCGGAATGGGGCCGGAACCCATGATGGCCGGATCGACGCCGACGGTCGCCCAGCTGACGATGCGCGCAAGCGGGGTCAGCCCACGCTTGGCGGCCTCGGCGGCCGACATCAGCACGGTGGCGGCGGCACCGTCATTGATGCCCGAGGCATTGCCCGCGGTCACCGTGCCATTGTCGCGCACGAAGGCCGGGCGCAGCTTGGCAAGGCTTTCCGCCGTCGTGCCGTGCTTGGGATATTCGTCTTCACTCACCACCACGTCACCCTTGCGGCCGGCGATGGTGACGGGCGCGATCTCGTCCTTGAACTTGCCGGCCTTCATCGCGGCCTCGGCCTTCTGCTGGCTGGCCGCGGCGAAGGCATCCTGCTGGTCGCGGGTGATCTGCCATTTCTGCGCCACGTTCTCGGCCGTGTTGCCCATGTGATAGCCGTTGAAGGCATCCCACAGGCCGTCCTTGATCATGGTGTCGATCATCTCGGCATTGCCCATCTTGGTGCCGTTCCGAAGATGCATGGTGTGCGGCGCCTGGCTCATGCTCTCCTGGCCGCCGGCGATGACGATGCTGCTGTCGCCGTTGCGGATCGCCTGATAGCCCAGGGCCACCGCGCGCAGGCCCGACCCGCACAGCTGGTTGAGGACATAGGCCGTCTTCTCATTGGGAATGCCGGCACCGATGGCGGCCTGGCGCGCGGGGTTCTGCCCGGCCGCGGCGGTCAGCACCTGGCCCAGGATCACTTCATCGACTTCGGCGGCCGAAAGCTTGGCGCGGCCCAGCAAATCCTTGATCACCGTCTGGCCCAGCACATGCGCCGGCACGCCGGAAAGCGCCCCGTTAAAGGCCCCGATCGCGGTGCGGGAAGCGGCGGCAATGACGACATCAGTTGAATCGGCCATGGGTTTCATCCTCCGGTAGCGGAATTTTTAAAGTTTGTTGCAATGCAGCGAGAACCCTAGGGGAAATCCCCGGTGCGCTGCAAGCCTACTTTCGTCCAGTAAACGCCTGCGACCATCGGAAGCGCTCTCACCAGCGCGGTCAAGCGACATGTTGAGGGCAGGGCGACAAGTTCGGGGCAGGGCGAAATGTTGAGGGTGGGGCGCATGTTGAGGGTGGGGTGCCGGCGGCAATAGCGGCGCCCGCTTCAACCTTGGCCTACTTCATCAGGCCGGCAAATTGCGGGCAGATGGCCTTGGCGCGCATGGTGACTTGGTCGTGTCTGGCGGGGTTCTCGGTGTTGTCGAGCTGGAACCATTTGGCGAGCTTGGGGTCGGTGGGCGCGCGGCCTTCCATCATCTCGATGAGGCGCGCGACCTCCGCTTCCGGGATGTCGGCCAGCACCGACTTCATGCCGCATTCGAAGACGGCCTGGCGATTGCCGGCGGCCACGCGCGAGGTGTTGAA
Organism: Dongia sp.; assembly: GCF_041906375.1. GTDB lineage: Bacteria > Pseudomonadota > Alphaproteobacteria > Dongiales > Dongiaceae > Dongia. The sequence goes on from NZ_JAYRJJ010000003.1 coordinate 364,302, forward strand.
CATCGCGTCGGGGTCCTTGTTGAACTTCTCCTGCGCCATCGCCATGAATTGCGCCTTGGCCGGGTTCTTGGCCGGATCGATGACCGAAAAATCCTGCGCCAGCGCCGCGCCGGCCCCGATGCAACCAACGGCTAATCCCAGGCCAAGGACGAGAGCGATCGCCGCGCGTGTTGTCCTGCCCGTCATGTTCCTGCCCGTCAGATTCTTGGCCGTCATAGACTGTTCCGATTCCATTGCCTGCGTTTTCCCATACGCCTTATAGGCGCATAAGAATTATCGGGGCACAAGAATGGCATTCGGGTGGTGCCGGGCCACGGAAGCAATCTGTCTTAATCGCCTCTTTCTCTCTCCAATTCGACGCCCACCCGTTAGACGCCCACCAGGAATTGCTCGGGCAGATGTGCCGGCCGTCCGTATCGGCCGTGACGGGTGCGGCGTGCCTCGCTGCACCGAAGGGGAACCCGGTCACCGCATCGGGTCCAGCGGGGGCCGACATATCCATCTGCGGCCCGAGGGGAGCGTCCTGTGACCCGGGACTCGCGGGGGACCGCTCATCCATCCGGTCCGGGAGGTTGGACTTCAAGGCCGCCAACCCAGCCTGCTCCATATGAAGGAGCGATATGTCGGCCTGCGCCCGCGAACGGGCTTGTGCCGAAAACAACCGAGCAATTCCAGCTGAGCGCCGGGAGCGAGGGTAACGGGGTGATCGTACCGAGGTGATGTGCGCGCAATTCACTTAGTACCAAATTCCCATGCGCTTGTCAAGAACAAAATGAGAACTCATGGGGGGTGTCGAACCTTGCCGGCCCCGAGCGCGACCCACCCACCGATGGCGCGACGCCAGCCTCAGCCACCCTTTGCGAGACTATCTGACGGGCGAGACGCTGCGGGAGAGGTTGGGGCGGATGGACAGATAGTCAGGCGATAAATACGCCTATTCCTCGTCTCTCAGCGTCGTGGTCCGCGAAGGCGGACCATCAAGGAGTCAATATTGAAGGGCGTGCACGGTGAGGGCAAATAGACCGCACAGATCTAGATTGAGAAACTGAACTGAATTGGTAGCGGTGAACAGGAGGAAGAGGCGGCCAGAAATAGATTGCGCAGTTCTGCAACTAGGCAATTTCTGTGTGTCACATTCTCACCACCCAATCGCCGCCGAATTCTGAGTCAGTGGAAGTCGCATCCACTTGGGGTGGATCATCACTTCCTTTCCAGAGCGCTTCTCCGAAGCAGCATAGCGAAGCGAGAAAGGTCTGATGGCTGCCCAACTTCGATAGAGTTTTCTTACATCTTCGCAATCGTCATATGTCAGGACCCACGGAACCTCCGTCAATTCGCGCAGATTCTCAGCAAGGGTCCTGTGATATGTTGGGTCAAGTCCATTGAGGTAAAGTGTTTTTCCCTTTTCATAGTAGGGCGGATCAATAAGAAAAAAGGTGCGTGCTCTATCTACACGTCCGAGAAAGTCAATTCCATCCTCTCCCGATACGGTGATCCTGGCGGAGTACTCTGCGATCTTCTTGCATCGCCTAACTAGTTCTTCCTTGTTGAACCGAGCATCTATTTTCCATTTCCCGGCCTGCTCGACGCCGCCTATTGGACCACCATTCATAATGATACCAGATCGATTACAGCGGTTCAGATAGAACGTCGCGAAACCGCGCTTCAAACGACTCATCTGGCTGCGATCACGATAGACGGCGCGCTGGCGGCGCCATTCAGGAATGCTGATGCGTGTCTTTTGAATTAGCTCTAAAAGCTGTTCAGACCGATTTATGGTTGACCACCAAAAATCTCGAATCGAACGGTCTGCATCATTTATAAGTATGCGTGGCGTCGCTTCGGAAAACAGAAGCCCAAGCGAGGCTCCCGCCCCACCGGCGAATGGCTCGGCAATATCTCTGTCTCCAAGCGCATTCAGTTTTCGGATTTGAGCAATTAACCCTGCAAGCGTGGACTTTCCACCGGGGTATCTGAGAGGGCTATAGTTTTTCATAGGGGGCTAGTTTCAATGTCTTCTTCAAGCATCAGCTTAAATAGCGGCTCAGTTCTAGCCCAAAACTGCTGGATATCACGTGGACTCGGCAGCTCATGTAGCTGGTGAACAAACGAATGAAGATCGCTAATCGTGAATGGGGCTGCACCATCATACTTAATAGCTTTTTCTACTCTATTAGCATCCGATGGCGAGAGTTTCTTTTTTGCGACCTTAACTAGGTGAGGAACCATTTGCCTCATAGTTGGCTTGCCGTTTATGAGGTTCTTTCCGCCTGCTTGATCAACGATCTCTTTCATTATTCCTTTGCGTTCAAGATAGTTCGACGCAGCCAATTCAAAGAACACACGAAGCAATACCGCTCCAGAGTTTGGGAAATCTTCCCGTTTTAACTTCACCAATTCCTGACGAATTTCGCGTAGCCGGTCGTTGTTGATTCGCACATGAAAGCTCTTCGGAATAACACTGTTGCTGCTCGGCTGAGATTTCTTTTGTGGCGCCGGCTTAGAAGCAACGAGCTCGGGGGATGCAATAGAATCTCCTACTATTATTTCTGACGGAACAAAACTTCCTCGTTTTTCTGTCGGCAGTAACTTCTTATCCCAAGACTTGAAGTAATTCTTAATGTCTTCGTTATTGTTGAGGGTGCGAGAGGATGTTTTGCCAAGCGCTACATCTGCAACAAGCTTTGTGTAGCCTTTGACAAACTCTTTGCTCGTCGTCTTGCCGCGAAGTCCGTGATCCGGGTCAGGTTCGACTTTCAAAAACTCCCTTCCTACAGAGGAGTCGAATACACGCTCAAGAGTAGAGAATATTTTGGCTCTCGGGTTGTCGAGCTTTGCCTTTATCTCTTCGGGCAAATCCAGAGAGCGGGCCATATCGGCAATCGCTCTAATCTGTCTAGCTTTCTGAATGTCGCTTAAGGTGAACCCAAGCTGGTCGCGCAGTTGATCGTTGGTATACCCCTCCTCGAGTTTCTCAAGGATGAAGCTGGCTCTGTTTTCTGCCTCCCACGCTAGTACCGGGGTGCCAACATGCCTGCCTGCAACCAACTTGTCTGTGGCTCGACGAGTTGGAGCCAAAGTCACAGGCACTGTAGCAATTGACTGTGGGTCGCTAATTCGCCGAGACAGCTTTTCGATACTTCGCTGGCTGGCTCCTTCCAAGAGATTTGGCTCGCGGAGAGCTTTTAGCGCGGCAAGCCTGCGATTGCCCTCGATTACTACGAGTTGGTCATTCTCTTTAATTGCAAGCAAAGGCTCATTGGCGAAAAAGCCGCGAGTAGCGATGCTCTCCGCCAACTCCATAGCCTTGTCGTGCTGGAATAGGTGCTGAACTATATCGCGCGGAGCTCGCGCAAGAACCTCTCGTCCTAAGCGTGGGTTCTTTGGGTCGAGATGCAGGCTTGCAACCTGCACGTTCTTTGTCTTCCAAGCCTCCATTTGTCCCCCCATGACAAAGTGAAGTTGGGTAATGCGCCCTTGCCCAACTGAACAGACAAGACAAGCCTACTTATAGCTAGAGCTCATATGCGTCGCAACACTAATTAGTAGCAACATGTCTGCCTACCCCACCACCCGCGGCATCAGCGCCGGGAAATCCCGTTGGTGCCAATAGGGATAGACCGGCACCTTTTCGCTCACGGCGTCCAGGCGCTTGATCTGGTCGGGTGAGAGTTTCCAGCCCGTGGCGCCGAGATTCTGTTTCAGCTGCTCTTCGGTGCGCGCACCCAGCACCAGGTTGCAGACGGTCGGGCGTTGCAGGAGCCAGTTGAGAGCTACTTGTGTGACGGTCTTTTCCGTTTCCTTGGCGATCGCATCCAGCACATCGACCACTGCGTAGAGGAACTCGTCGGCGACGGGCGGGCCGCCTTCGGCGCCGCCGGATCTGATACGGCCTGATTGGTCGGGGGCGCCGCGGCGGATCTTGCCGGTTAGGCGGCCCCAGCCCAGGGGGCTCCACACCATGGTGCCGAGACCCTGATCGAGGCAGAGGGGCATGATCTCCTCCTCATAGTCGCGGCCGATCAGCGAGTAATAGCCCTGATAGACGACATAGCGGGCAAGGCCGTATTTCTCGGACGTGGCCAAGGCCTTCATCGCGTGCCAGCCGCTGAAATTCGAGCAGCCGATATAACGCACCTTGCCGGAGGTGACGAGATTGTCGAGCGCGGACAATGTTTCTTCAACCGGCGTCAGCGCATCGAAGCCATGCATGAAATAGATGTCGATATAATCGGTCTGCAGGCGCTTGAGGCTCGCCTCCGCCGCGCGGATGAGGTGATAGCGCGAGGAGCCTTGCTCGTTGGGCCCGTCGCCCATGGCGAAGGTGGCCTTGGTCGAGATGAGGGCCTGCGCGCGCTTGCCCTTGAGGGCCGCGCCCAGAATCGTTTCGGCAAGACCGTCGGAATAGACATCGGCCGTGTCGAAGAAATTGACGCCGTGATCGAGGCAGAGATCGACCTGGGTGTTGCCGGCCTGCTGGTTGACGCCGCCCCATTTGTCGAAGAAGTCGTTGCCGCCGCCGAAGGTGGCGGTGCCGAAGCTCAACACGGGAACCTTGAGGCCGGAACGGCCGAGTGGGCGATATTCCATGACGTCTTTTCCCTGATATGGAGTCTGAAACCGGGCTGGAGACTAACCCGCCGGCCGTTCGGCTTCTACCATGAGCGCAACAGGGAATTGGAGGGCGCTATTTGCCCTTCTTCGGCTCGGCGCTTCGGACAGTCGCTTCGCCGATCCGTTCGCGGAAGCCGGCATCGGCGACGACGTCGCTGAGCTTGAAATTCTCGACCATGATCCCTTCGGCATTGGCCTCGGTGAAATCCGCCTTGGCGAGGCGGCAATCGATGATGACGGTCGGATAGACCGTATCTTTGTGGCCCTTGATCTTGATGATCTCCGGGCTGAGATCGGCGTTGCGGAAGATGGCGCCGTCGAGAATGCTGTTGATGAATTTGGCGCCGCACAGTTCAGCCGAGGTGAGGTCGGCGCGGGTGAGGTCCGTGCTGGTGAAATTAGCGAGGTTGCTCTTGGCGCCCCTGAGATTGGTGCCGCGCAGCTTGGCATTGGTGAAGGTGGCGCCGGTCAGCTTGCTGCCCGCGAGATCGAGGCCGGACAGGTCGGCGCCGGAGAAATCGGCGCGCTGGCCTTTCTCGCCGCCGCTCGCCACCCATTCGCCATGCGAGTCGATAAGAGCTTTCAGCCGCACGATGGCGTCCGGTGAATCGTCGACCTGCAGGCTGTGCGACGTGTCGACATAGCCTTCCATCGCGCTGGAGAGGTCGACGCCGAACAGGTTGGTGTCCTTCAAGGTGACATGGTCGAGCTTGGCGCCCGCCACCTTGGCATGGTCGAGCCTGGCGCCGGTGAGGTCGCTGTTGGAGAGGTTGGCGCCGCTGAGATCGGCCCCTCGGAGCTGCGTTCCGCTGAGGTCGGCGCCGATCAGTTCCGCCCCGCGCAGGTTGGCGCCGGAGAGATTGGCATTGCGGATGACGGCGCCGTTGATCTTGGCGCGTTCCAGGTTGGCGCCGCTCAAGGTCAGCTGGTTCATCTCGGATTTGTCGCGCAAGGCGGTGGCGCCGCCATCGACCAGCAGGTTGCCGCTCCTGAGGTCGGCGCCGGAAAGATGCGCCTTGGTGAAATTGGCGCCCTTCAATTGCGCGCCGCGCAGATTGGCATCCTGGCAATTGGCGCCGGTGAGGTCGCTGCCCGAGAGGTCGGCGCCATAGAGATCGGCGCCCTCGAGCTGGGCGCCGGTAAGGTCGCAATTGACCAGGCGCGCCCCCACCATCTTGGCCTTGGCAAGGTTGATGCCGCGTAGGGATGCGCCTTCGAGGTTGAATTTGCCCAGATCGACCCGGCGGCCGCCCTTTTCATTGGCGAGCCACAGCCGGTGGGCGGCCAGCGCCCCCCACAGTTCGTCAACCTCCATGCCGCCCTCGGTCGCCATGCCGGGCTAATCGATGGACAGGACAAGCGCCAGCTTGTCCTCGTGGCGGATGATGGATTTCTTGGCGCGCTTGGCGACCGGGATCTTCGAGCGGATGCAATGGGTGAGCAGCAGGGCGCCGAGGATCTCGCTCTTCAGCTCGAGCATGCGGCCTTCCGGCTTCTCGCCGCCCTTGATGACGATGCTGACCTGCAGATCATCCTCGCCATTGATGGCGATGCGGCCCAGGCTTTCCTTTTCCCCGATCTTGCTGGTCGACAGCAGGTAATGCAGGATCGCCGTCGCCAGTTCGTCCATGGTGAAGACCAGGCGGCGCCATTCGGAAATCATCGTTACCGCGTCCCCCGCAAGCGATTATGACCGTTTTTCCCCCTTGGCGGACTTATTTGCCGCCAATTTGTGCACGGTAGCCTGTGTCAGCGGTAAAGTGAAGTCTCTCCGATTTTATCAATTGGCAATACTTCGGCTTTTTCTGTCTTACGACAATAAAAGCGCCAGCATGATGACGCCCAGGATGATGCGATAGACCGCGAAGGGCGCAAAGCCATGGCGGCCGACAAAGCCGATCGCCGTGCGCACCACGATGAGCGCTGTCACAAAGGCGCATAAGAAGCCCGTGGCGATGAGCGCCACGCCGTCGGCGTTGAGATCGGCCCAGTTTTTGTAGAGATCGTAGGTCGTGGCGGCGACCATGGTGGGGATCGCGAGGAAGAAGGAGAATTCCGTCGCCGTCCGCCGGTCGATGCCCATGATCATGCCGCCCATGATGGTGGCGGCGGCGCGGCTGACGCCGGGGATCATGGCGAGGCATTGGAACAGGCCCACGGCGAGGGCCCGCTTCAGGCTGATCTCCTCCGCCGCGTGAAAGCGCGGGGCAGGGCGCAGGCGCTCAATCAGCAGCATGGCGATACCGCCCACAATCAGCATGACCGAGACCACAAGCGGCGAGAACAGCACGTTCTTGATGATCTTATAGGCGAGGACCCCGATCACCATCGACGGCAGGAAGGCGGCGAGGATCACCGCCGTGAAATGGCGGGCGGTGCGGCCTTCCTTCGACTGCAGGTCATGGAGGTGCAGCGCGGTCGCAAGGAGCTTCGCCCGATAAACCCAGCAGACGGCAAGGATGGCACCCAGCTGGATGACGATCTCGAACAGCTTGCCGCTGGGGCCGGCAAAGTGCAGCAGATCGATGAGGAGAATGAGGTGGCCGGTCGAGGAGACGGGCAGGAATTCGGTAAGGCCTTCGACCAGCCCGAGGAGGGCTGCCTGGCCAAAGCTGACGAGATCCATGAACTGGGTGCTTTGCTGCGATTGCGAGAGAGTTCCCACCCTTAGCCCATGGGCGCCGTCCTTGTCACGGCTTCCGACCGCATTATCGGAGAAACATTTCCGTGGCCGTTCTGTTGGTTAGGGGCAGCAGACCTTCATCGCTGCCAGCTTACGGAAGTCAGCAAGGAAAGGATGACGTCATGGCGAACCAGCAGAACCCCGAAAATCCGCGCGCCGCGCAACAGAACCAGCAGAATCCGAACGAAAAGGCCCCTGGTGAGCAGAACAGGCAGAACCAGCAGCAGCAGGGCAATTCCGGCCAGCGCCAGCCGAACCCCAACCAGGCCGGACAGAACCAGGCAGGCCAGGTTCCTGACACCGAACGCCAGCGGCAGCAGTCGCAAGGTGGCGGCCGCGACCGTGACATGGTCGGCAAGGATACGGATGGCGACGGCAAGACCGTCCAGCCGGGTCAGAAGCCGGGCCAGAGCCACGGCACCGGGATCAAACCGGACCAGAAGCGCTAACGCGTTCCGGCCCTGAGCGAGATAGCCCGCGCCTCATCTGAGGCGTGGGCTTTTTCTTCAGGAGTTCAGCGCCGCATCCACGCCGCCGCCGGTTCCCAGACCTCGCGCGCTGCGGAGCGGCCGACCATCATGCCGATATGCCCGGCATTGGGCACCATCTCCTCGACCTTCCGGAAACGCCGCGAGAGGGCCCGCGAACTGCCGGGCGGCACGATGCGATCGGCGCTCGGGATGACATTGAGCACGGGTCGGTCAAGGGATGCCGGGTCGACGATCTTGTCATCGACCATCCATTTCAGGTTCTGCGGGCTGTTCTCGCCATACCAGCCGCCGAGGCATTCGCGCGCCACGGGAGCGGCAAGGCTGATGCCGTCATTGAGCCAATCCTCCAGCGCCACGAAACGCCGCGCGCTGTCGCTGGCTTGGTCGAGATGGCCGAAATACTGAAACTTCTTCAGCACCTGGAAGGGATCGAGACCGGAAAAGAAGGCCTGCAGCATGTCCACGGGCAACTCGCCCAGAATCTGCAGCACCGGTTCCAATTGGCGGCCGATCTGCCCCATCATGATGGCGTGCGGGGCATTCTCGGCGTGAAAGTCCCAGGGTGTTGCGAGGCAGACCAGTCCGGCGATATCTGCCTGTCGCCGCAAGGCGAGACCAAGGGCCAGATTGCCGCCCATGCAATAGCCGACCAGGTGAATGGGCCCCCCGGGCTCGCGCATGACCGCATCCAACGCGCCTTCGAGCCGTCCGGCGATATAGTCGGTGAGGGAGAAGCTGCGCTCGAGATAGCCGGGACCATCCCAATCCACGACGAAGGGGTCGAATCCATGCGCATCGAGCCAGCGCAGGAACGACGCCTGCTCGTCGAGGTCCAGCACATAGAAGCGGTTGACCAGTGACGGGATCACCAGCACGCGCGGCCGGCGCGGGTCCCCGGCGGATTGCGCCCCGGATGGTCCTTGGCTGCGATAGTCGCGCAGCTTCGTCGTACCCTCGTCCCACAGGACCGGGGCCGGCTCAAGTCTGCGCGTGAAAGGATGCTTGCGGTAGGCCTCGATCCCGGTCAGCAGCTGGCCGAAGCGGCGACGCCCTTCAGCCTGCAGCGCCGCCATCAGCGCCGCCGGATCCGCCTGGGCCATCCTTGGCGCCAGTTCGGCGAGGCTTTGCTGCAGATGCTTTAGGCTTGGTGGTGGGCTTTCGTTTTGGCTGTTGCTCCGCCAGCTGTGCAAGGCGTTGTTCAATGCCGGCAAGGCGATGGCTGAGTTCGTCCAGGTCGCCGCCGCGAGGCTGAGATGCTGCGGCAGCGGCCTTGGCCCCAGCCGGTGATGATCCGTGCCCGGATGGCTCTTTTGGGGTGGCTCCTGCTGCACCGGCTCTTGTTGCACTGGCACCGGCTTCTCCCTTCCACCAATCCTGGGCCATCCAATCCTGGGTCATCTTGGTCCAGGCCTTGGTCAGATCGTCGCCAGACAGGCCGCCCATCTGGCCGCCCATCTGCCCGGTCCCCATTTGCCCCAGCTGGTTCAGCCACATGCCGGGCAGGGGCATAGCTGCCATCAGCCGGGCGGCCTGGGCGGCGAGGTCGGGGTTGGCGGCGACCGCCGTCAACTGATCCTGCCACAGATCGAGGAGGCGCCGCGCCAGCTCATCAAGCTCCGGCGCCTTCTCCGAATCCGCCGGTCCGCTTCCCGGCTTTCCCGTTCCATCAGTCATTTAGGAACTATAGCGGGTCGGGCGAAGCCTGGAAACCCGCCCCATGCTGCTTCTGCTAAGGCACGCCTTTTTCGCGCGTTTCGCGTTGCAGCGACCGCATTGCCATATGCCCCCGGACTAGTGCTATGCTGCACCGAGGCGGCGGGAATTGTTTCCGTTACCCTTTGTTGCAATGCGCAAATCGAGCGCCAAGAAACCCAGTGCCAGAAGTTTTACCGCAGGGAGTAGATGATGGCTTTGCCAGGTGACCAGAACAAGGGCGACCAAGCGAAAGGCGGCGACAAGCAGGCGCCGGTTCGCATCAAGAAATACGCCAACCGCCGTCTCTACAACACGGCCACCAGTTCCTATGTGACGCTCGACTATCTCGCGCAGATGGTGCGCGAGGGCCTGGACTTCACCGTCGAAGACGCGAAGTCGGGCGAGGATATCACCCGCTCGGTGCTGACGCAGATCATCGTCGAAGAGGAATCGAAGGGGCAGAACATGCTGCCCATCAACTTCCTGCGCCAGCTCATCAGCCTTTATGGCGACAATCTTCAGTTCCTCGTTCCGGGCTATCTCGAAAAGAGCATGGAAAGCTTCGGCGCCAACCAGGAACAGATCCGCCAGTACATGAAGGATAACTTCGCCAACGTGCTGCCGCTCGACCGGCTCGAGGAGATGTCGAAGCAGAACATGGCCTTCTTCCAGCAGGCGATGAGCATGTGGAACCCCTTCAAGGCCGGTTCGACCGGTCCCGCGGCGCCAGGCGCTGAAGCGAAGGCGGAAAGCCCGGCAGCGCGCGGCGGCGAAGAACTCTCCGACCTCAAGGCCCAGATGCAGGCCTTGCAGCGCCAGCTGGAACAGCTGACGAAATCGGGACAGAAGGCGGACTGAACTGGGCTCCCACTTTCATCGTCATCCCCGGGCTTGACCCGGGGATCCAGTGCCGCAGCTGCTGGAGTGGATGCCCGGGTCTTCGCCCGGGCATGACGAGAAAAGAGGGTATGTGAATAGAAGCAGATAGAAATCATGCGCGCGAAGATCAACGGGACAGAGCTCTTCATCACGGTCAGCGGTCCTGAAAACAAGCCGGCCCTCATCCTCAATCACTCGCTAGCGACCAGCCACGAGATGTGGGGGCTGCAGGTGCCGGTCTTCGCGCGCCATTTCCGCATCGTTGCGTTCGACATGCGTGGCCACGGCGCCAGTGCTGCACCCAAGACGGCCTACACGCTCGACCAATTGGCCGACGATGTTGTCGGGGTCGCCGATCATCTGGGGTTGAAGCGCTTCAGCTTTGCCGGTCTTTCCATTGGCGGCATGATCGGCCAGACGCTTGGCTTCCGTCACGGCGCACGGCTGGAAAAGCTCATTCTCTCCAGCACGCTCATGGGGACGGTCGGTGCCGATGGCGCCAAAGCCTGGGACGAGCGCAATGTGCTGGTGAAGGAAAAGGGTGTGGCGACCCAGATCGAGGGCACGATAGCGCGTTGGCTCTCGGCCGATTTCCAGAAGCATGCGCCACTGACGTCGCAATGGATCCGCGACCTCATCGCAGCGACCCCGGCCGACGGCTATGCCGGCTGCGGCGAGGCGATCAAGGCCATGCAACTCACGGCCGACAGGCTGGGTGCCATCAAGACGCCGACCCTCGTCATCGCGGGCGAAAAGGACCCGGGGGCGACACCCGCCATGGGGGCCCAGATCGCAGCGGCGATTCCTGGCGCCAAGTCCTTCGTCATTCCCGGCGGCTACCATCTGTGCAATGTCGAATTCCCGCATCTCTTCAACGAACATGCGCTGAGCTTCCTGCTCGGAAAAGGCAATGGCTGACGGGGCCGAGAGCCCCGTGACCTCCCGACCAGCAGCATCGCCCGACAGCAATCTGCTGCGCGGCGTGCCTGTGCTTTTCGTGATGCTTTGGGCGACCGGCTTCATGGTGGCGAAATACGCCATCCCCTATGCGGCGCCCTTTACCATCCTCACCATGCGCTTTGCCCTGGCCAGCGCCATGATGACGGCGATCGGCCTCATCTTCGGGGCGCGCTGGCCGCGCAGCGTGCGCGAGATCGGCCATATCGCCGTCACCGGCATATTGCTGCAGGCGGTCTATCTCGGCGGCTGCTACGGCGCGATCTATGCGGGCCTCCCATCCGGCATGGTGGCGCTCATCGCAGGACTGCAGCCGATCGTGACGGCCGCACTCGCCGGTCCCTTGCTCGGCGAAAGGCTGCGCCCCCAGCAATGGCTGGGTGCAGCGCTGGGTTTCGTCGGGCTCACCATGGTCATCTGGCACAAGCTCGCCTTCGACAGCGACCACCTCTGGGCGCTGTTCTTTGCGTTCGTGCAATTGGCCGGGATCACCGCGGCGACGCTCTATCAGAAGCGCTTCAGTCCCAATGCCGATTTGAAGGCGGGTGCCGCCATCCAATATGCGGCCGCCACCATCGTGCTGCTGCCGGTCATGCTGTTCATCGGTGTGGGCGAGATCAATTGGCAGCTGCAATTCATCATCGCCATGGGCTGGATCGTCATCGTCCTCTCCGGCATTTCGATTGCACTCCTCACCTGGATGATCCAGCGGGGCGCGGCCTCGAAGGTCGCCAGCCTGTTCTATCTGACGCCGCCGGTTGCCGCCCTTGGCGGCTATTTCATGTTCGATGAGCGGCTGGATGCGCTGGCCTTCTGCGGCATGGGTGTCGTGGCGCTGGGAGTCTTCCTGGTCAATCGTAGTGGTCGCGGACGCAAATGACCGAAAGCGAGATGATCGAGCGCCGCCGTTATCGCCCGGAACCGGGGCAGGAGCTTCGTGTCTTCGCCTATGGCTCGTTGATGTGGCGGCCGGATTTTCCCTTCATCGATATCCAGCCCGCAACGCTCTATGGCTATCATCGCGCCTTCTGCATCACTTCGACGCATTATCGCGGCTCGGACCAGCATCCCGGCCTGGTGCTGGGGCTGGATCGCGGCGGACAATGCCTGGGCCGTGTCTACCGAGTGGCGCCGGAGGATACGGAGGCGACCGCCGACTATCTGCATAAGCGCGAGATGGTGACGGGCGTCTATATCCCCCGCCTTCTCAAAGTGCGCCTGCCCGATGGCAAGGACGTGACAGCGCTGTCTTACGTTGCGGATCGCAATCATCCGCAATATGCCGGCAAATTATCGGCGGAAGAGGTGGTGGCGAAAATTCGTGATGCCGTCGGTATTGCCGGGCCAAATATCGACTACTTGCGCAATACCGTGCAGCACCTTGATGAGATGGGCATCGGTGATTGTGCGCTGCACCGCATTTTACGCATGATCGACGCGCCCAAAGCGGCTACATAGAGCCTCATTCCGCTATCTTTCGGGGACATCATGGGGCCGTTCGAACATCCGGATAAATCCTATTACGCGGCGACCGCCAATCCGTTCATGCGCCTGCCGGCGCTCACCGGCAAGGTCACGGCGGATGTTTGCGTCATCGGCGGCGGCTTTACCGGATTGTCGGCGGCGCTGCATCTGGCCGAACGTGGGTACAAGGTTGTGCTGCTGGAACAGGCGCGCATCGGCTGGGGCGCATCGGGCCGCAATGGCGGGCAGATCAATCTGGGCCTGCGCAAGGGGCCGGAAGAACTGATCGCGGCTTTTGGCGAGACGCGCGCCAAGCAGCTCTTCAACATGAGCGAGGAGGCGCGGCAGATCATAATCGACCGCGTGGCCCGGCACGACATCGCCTGCGACCTCAAGCCCGGGACCCTTCATGTCGCCAGCAAGCCTGGCGACCAAAAATGGATGGAAGACGAAGTCGCCTGCCTTGAGAAGGTCTATGGCTACAAGGGTGCTTGTTTCCTCGATAAGCAGCAGACCCGCGCCGAGCTGGGGTCCGAGATCTTCCATGCCGGTGTCCGCGATACGGGCGGCGGCCATCTCCATCCGCTGAATTATGCGCAAGGGTTGGCGCAAGCGGCGATCGCGGCCGGCGCCATCCTGCATGAACAAAGCCATGTCGTCCGCGTCGACAAGGGTGCCATCAATCGCATCGTCACCGCGGAGGGCGAGGTGAATGCCACCTACGTCGTGCTCGGATGCAATGCGTATCTCGGCGATCTCGAACCGCGCATCGCCGGTAAGATCATGCCGATCGCCAATTTCATCGTCGGCACGGAGCCGCTTTCCGAAAGCGAAGCGCGCGATGCCATCACCCACGATGTCTGTGTCTGCGATACGAAATTCGTGGTGAGCTATTGGCGCCTCTCCGCCGACCGGCGCATTCTCTTTGGCGGTGGCGAGCGTTACAATACCCATCCGCCGGCCGATATCGGCGCCTTCGTACAGCCCTATCTCGCCCGCGTCTATCCGCAATATGCGCATAAGCGCATCGACTATGGCTGGGGCGGCATGCTGGCCATCACAGCCTCGCGCCTGCCGCAGCTGGGGCGCATGGACAATGTGTTCTTCGCCCATGGCTATTCGGGGCAGGGCGTCGCCACCACGGGTCTTGCCGGCAAGCTCATCGCCGAGGCCGTGGCCGGGACCGCTGAACGCTTCGATGTTTTCAGCGCCATCCGCCACCAGACCTTCCCCGGGGGCACGCTTTTGCGCCACCCGCTGCTGGTGGCCGCCATGCTGTGGTACGCGCTCAGGGACCGGCTTTAGGGCGACCTTTGCCGTCGGCTTCTGCTTCCGCCTTGAGCTGCGCTTTGAGGTCGGGTGAAAGGTCGCGCCAATCGATTCCGGCAAGTGTTGCGGCCAGCGCATAGAGCAGGTTGAGCGACACATGCCGCGGAAAGGCATGCTTGGCGCGGCGATAGGCGGCAACGGCCCCCAAGGCGCGCAGTTCTGCCTCGGTTTCGATACCCACCTCGGCGAGGCGACGGGCCGAAACGGGGCCGATATTTTTCAATGCGCCAAAACCGATCCTGCTCATAGGCTTTAATTAATCACGTCAATACAGCAGGTTGCAAGAGACTGGGCACTTCCGGGCCACGTCTTGCTATCGCCTTCCTGGTCACGTTATATTCAATGAAACATAACGAATCACGCCGGGATGATGACGCTGCAGATTTTGCGCGATCCGCGACAGGGCCAATTCACGGGCGCGCCTTCAAGCCGCCGCGAGAATTTGTCGCTGGGGTCCTTGTTCGATCGCAATACCTTGCCCGGGCCGATTATCCCGGCAGCCAAGCCACGCCCCCGCGAAACCGCGCAAGAACTGGTCGAAGTCCTGCGCCGTCGCGCAAAGATCTGGGAACTTAACGCCAGTCTGCATTGCTCGATCATCGGCACCTGTCTGTCGACGGCCGATCTCCGTCATGTGCTTACCAAATCGAACGTCGTCGGCGTCGAAGCGATGACGGAGCATGATCTCCATAAGCAGGGTGTTGCCCTGGCCGGTCAGCGCGACGGCGCGGCGAAATTGTTGCACAAGGCGCTCGACCGAAAGCATCAGCGCGCCCTCAATCACTTCGACGCGGCAAAGGCCGAGGCAGATCTGGAGGCATTGTGGAAAGCGGCGGTTGTGGCCGGCGATATCCCCAGTGCTTATTGGGCATTGCTCAGCCATGCCTATGTCACTGAAAAGCTGGTCAAGCTCGCTTTCGGCGAAGTCCACATGCTGTCGCATCTGGTCGGCGCCGCCAACCGGGCCGACATCCGCCGCCTGGCTTCACTTGAGGCGAAGAATGCCGGGCTTCTTACCAAGGTTGCGCGGCAGCAGGAACAGATCCACGAGATCGCTTCGGCGCGTAACGCCAAGATCCAGGATCTGACGCGGCTGCTCTCGCGCCGACTGGCCGACGGTATCCCGGCACACGCTTCCGCCCCGGATGAGGCGGGGCAGCTTGTTACGGCCCTGGAGCGGCGCCTTGCCTCCGAGACCGGGCATCGACAACATGTCGAGGCGAAACTGCAGGCTGCCGAAGCCAAGCTCGCGGCCGAGCGCGACCGTCACGCCAAAACCCAGCGGGAGGTGGAATGCCTGCGCCGGGAACTGGCGCTCGTCGAAACAAGCCTGTCGCCCGAGGTGGCGGCCGGTGAATCCGAACCCGATTCCTTGTCCGGGCAGACCATACTCTATGTCGGCGGCATGTCCGGGCATGTCGCCGACCTGCGCGGGATTGCCGCGCGCTTTGGTGCCACATTGCTGCATCACGATGGCGGCCTGGAAAATAGCGGTGCGCAGTTGGCCGGGTTCATCAGTCAGGCAAATTTCATCTTCTTTCCCGTCGATTGCATCAGCCACGACGCGATGCATTTGCTCAAACGGCTGTGCCGCCAGACCGGCAAGGCCTATCTGCCGCTGCGCAGCGCCGGCCTGACCACGCTTCTCGCTGCCCTGCGCAGCGTGCCTCGGAAACAGGTCGACGCCGCCTTCTGACGGACGTCCACGTTTTCCTTTCACTCACCAACACGAAAGATCAATCATGTCGAACGTGCTCAAATTCTACATCAATGGCGCCTGGGTCGATCCGGTAAAGCCGGCGACGCTCGATGTCATCAATCCGGCAACCGAGGAAGCCTATGTCAAAATCTCGGTTGGCACCGGCGCTGATGTTGACAAGGCCGTGGCGGCCGCCAAGACCGCTTTCCCGAAATTCGCCAAAACCAGCAAGGCGGAACGCCTTGGCCTGCTGAAACGGATCCTCGAGATCTATAACGAGCGTTCGGAAGATATCGCCCAGGCCGTCTCCGACGAGATGGGCGCGCCGCTTTCCTGGGCGCGCGATGCGCAGACCTGGGCCGGCCGCGTTCATCTCGAAGCCACCATCAAATCGCTCGAGGATTTCGAGTTCGAGCATCAGCGCGGCTCCACGCGCATCGTCAAGGAGCCGATCGGCGTCGCTGCCCTCATCACGCCGTGGAACTGGCCGCTTAATCAAATCGTCTGCAAAGTGGCGCCTGCCATTGCCGCCGGCTGCACCATGGTGCTGAAACCCAGCGAAATAGCGCCCATCAGCGGCATCGTCTTTTCCGAGATCATGCACGCGGCCGGCACCCCCGCCGGCGTCTACAACATGGTCAATGGCGACGGGCCGTCGGTCGGCCAGGTCATGGCGGGGCACCGGGATGTCGACATGGTTTCCTTCACCGGCTCGACGCGCGCCGGCATCATCGTAGCGAAGACGGCAGCCGACACGGTAAAGCGCGTGGCGCAGGAACTGGGCGGCAAATCGCCCAACATCATCCTGCCCGACGCCGATTTCGAACATGCGGTGAAGAAAGGCGTCGAAGGCTGCTTCGGCAATACCGGCCAGTCCTGTGACGCGCCCACGCGCATGCTGGTCCCGCGCGCCCGCCATGACGAAGCGCTGGCCATCGCCAGGATTGCGGCCGAGGCGCACAAGGTCGGCGATCCGAAAGCCGCCGACACGGTGCTCGGGCCTGTCGTCAGCGAATTGCAGTTCAGCAAGGTGCAGCGTCTCATCGAAACCGGCATCAAGGAGGGGGCGACCCTTGTCACGGGCGGCACCGGCCGCCCGGAGGGGCTCAACCGAGGCTATTATGTGCGCCCGACCGTCTTCGGCCATGTGACGCCCGACATGACCATCGCGCGCGAGGAGATATTCGGCCCGGTCCTTGCCATCCTGTCCTATGACAGCGAGGCGCAGGCGATCGAAATCGCCAACGATACGGTTTACGGCCTTGCCGCCTATGTGCAATCCAAGGACATCGCCCATGCCCGAGCCGTGGCGCGGCAATTGCGCGCAGGTCAGGTCAATATCAACTATCCGGATTGGGACACGTTCGCCCCCTTCGGCGGATACAAGCAGTCCGGCAACGGGCGCGAATATGCCGATTGGGCCATCCACGATTTCCTGGAAGTGAAGGGTATCGTCGGCTACGGCGCAGCCTAAGACGCCGTCACATAACGGTCATGACAATTCGGGACTTTGGCGGGGGCGTGGAATCCTGTATTCCACTGCCATCCGCCAAAGTGGCCCGATGAAAAAAAGCTATGGAAAGCGCTGTCATGTCCAACAATCTCAAGTTCTACATCAACGGTACCTGGGTCGATCCCGTGAAGCCGGCGACCGTCGAGGTCATCAATCCGGCGACCGAGGAGGCTTTCACCAAAATCTCCATGGGCAGCGCCGCCGATGTCGACAAGGCCGTGGCCGCCGCCAAGGCCGCTTTCCCGAAATTCTCCCAGACCACGAAGGCCGAGCGGGTGGCGCTGCTGAAGCGCATCCTCGCTGAATACAACAACCGCTATGAAGATATCGCCCAGGCCGTTTCCGCCGAAATGGGCGCACCCCTCGCCATGGCGCGGGATTCGCAGGCGGCCACGGGCAAGATCCATCTCGAGACCACCATCAAGTCGCTGGAGGATTTCGAGTTCGAGGAACAGCGTGGGGATACCCGCGTGGTGCGCGAAGGGATCGGCGTCGTTGGCCTGATCACGCCGTGGAACTGGCCCCTGAACCAGATCGTCTGCAAGGTGGCGCCGGCCATCGCCGCCGGCTGCACCATGGTGCTGAAGCCCAGCGAAGTGGCGCCCATCAACGCCATCATCTTTGCCGAGGTGTTGCATGCAGCCGGCGTCCCCGCCGGCGTCTTCAACCTGGTCAACGGCGACGGCCCGTCTGTGGGTCAGGTGATCGCGGCGCATAAAGACGTCGACATGGTCTCTTTCACGGGCTCGACCCGCGCCGGCATCATCGTGGCGAAGACCGCGGCCGATACCGTGAAGCGCGTCAGCCAGGAGCTGGGCGGCAAGTCGCCCAACATCATCCTGCCCGATGCCGATTTCGAGACCGCGGTCTACAAAGGCATCCAGGGCTGCTTCGGCAATAGCGGCCAGTCCTGCAATGCGCCGACGCGCATGCTGGTCCCGGCCGCCCGGCACGATGAGGCGCTGGCTGTCGCCAAGAAGGCCGCCGAGGCGCACAAGGTCGGCGACCCCAAATCCGCCGACACGGTGCTGGGACCGGTGGTGAGCGAGGCGCAGTTCAACAAAATCCAGGGCCTCATCGAAACCGGCATCAAGGAAGGCGCCAAGCTGGTCGCCGGCGGCACCGGCCGGCCGGAAGGCCTCAACCGTGGCTACTATGTGCGCCCGACCGTGTTCGGCCATGTGACGCCGGACATGACCATCGCCCGCGAGGAGATCTTTGGGCCGGTCATCGCCATCATGTCCTACGACAATGAGGCGCAGGCGATCGAGATCGCCAACGACACGGTCTATGGCCTTGCCGCCTATGTCCAGTCGCAGGACCTCAATCATGCGCGGCAGGTGGCGCGACAGCTGCGCGCCGGCCAGGTCAAGATCAACTACCCGGCCTGGGACACATTCGCGCCCTTCGGCGGCTATAAGCAGTCCGGCAATGGCCGCGAATATGCCGATTTCGGCATCCACGACTTCCTCGAAATCAAGGGCATCTGCGGCTACGGTGCCGCGTAAGCCATGTATGCGCCAGCGCATTTCCGCGAAGAGCGCTTGTCCGTCCTTCATGAGGCGATCGGCCAGGCGCGACTTTGCTCCCTGGTGACGCTGGGGAGCGATGGTCTGGATGCGAGCCATATCCCGGTGCTGCTGGCGGCGGCGGAGGGGCCGAACGGCACCCTCTATGGCCACCTCGCCCGCGGCAACGCGCAATGGAAGCAGGTCGAAAAATCGGTGCAAACCCTTGCCATCTTCATGGGGCCGGACGCTTATGTCTCGCCCTCCTGGTATGCCGAGAAGGCCAAGAACGGCAAGGTCGTGCCGACCTGGAACTACGTCACCGTTCATGCCCATGGCACGATCGAGTTCTTCGACGACCAGGAACGATTGCTCGACCTGGTGACCAGGCTCACCGACCGGCATGAAGGCAAGCGCGCCGAACCCTGGGCGGTTTCCGATGCGCCGGCCGACTACATCCAGGCGCATCTCAAGGGCATCGTCGGTTTCAGGCTCCCCATCGCCCGGCTGGAAGGCAAATGGAAGATGAGTCAGAACCGCAACGCCGAGGACCGCCAGGGCGTCGTCGGCGGGCTCGCCGGGGAGGGCGGCCCCGCGGAAGCCGCGGTTGCCAGCCTCATGGCCCGGGACCTCTAAGGAAAAGTTGGCCGAAAGTCCGCGCCCGGGTAAGCTCGGGCGGCAAGCGGAAGGATTCGGCATGAAGACTCTGATTCTGGGTGCCGGCGGCGTCGGCGGCTATTTCGGCGGACGGCTGATCGAGGCGGGCGGCGACGTTACCTTCCAGGTGCGCCCGGCCCGGGCGCGCAATCTGGCCGCCACCGGCCTCGTCATCAAAAGCCCCCTCGGCGACGCCAAGCTCGCCGTGAAGACGATCGAGGATGCAGCCGGCAGCGGCGCCTTCGACCTCGTCATCGTCAGCTGCAAGGCCTATGACCTGGCGCCCGCGATCGATGCCATCGCCCCTCATGTGGTGGCGGGCGCCATCGTTCTGCCGCTGCTCAACGGCATGCGCCATCACGACGATCTGCGCGCGCGCTTCGGCACCGAGCAGATGATCGCCGGCATCGCCCAGATCGAAGCCACGCTGTCGCCCGCGGGCGAGATCCTGCACAAGAGCGAGTTCGCGCGGATGGTCTTCGGCCCGTTCGAGGAATATCCGCCGACACCGCGTGCACAATCCGTCCTCAGCGATTTCGCGACCCTCTGCGGCAGCGCCAATTTCTCCTCCAAGCTGCTCGATCCGGTCGACCAGGCGCTGTGGGACAAATGGGTCATGATTGGCACCCTGGGCGGCATCACCTGCCTGATGCGCGGCGCCACCGGCGATGTGATGGCGGCCAAGGAAGGGCGCGAGCTCATCGAGGAATTGCTGCAGGAGGCGATCTCGGTCGCCACCGAAAACGGCTATCCGCCCAGCGCCGACTATCTCGTCAATGCCAGGAAGCTTCTGATGGCGCCGGGCTCCACCTTCATGGCCTCGATGCTGCGCGACATCGAGAAGGGCGGCGCCATCGAAGCCGACCATATCATCGGCGACATGTATCGCCGTGCCCACGAATTCGGCCATGATGCCAACGTCTTGCGCATGGTCTATTGCCACCTGCAAACCTATCAGGCACGCCGGGCCCGGGGCGGATTGTGATGCAGGCTGCTTGTCGCATGGCCACAGGCCAACCATATCCCATCCCAAGGGAATGACCGCCGGCAGGGATACCGATGTTCGGATCAGCCAGTGACCGCAAAGTCGTAGCCGCCCAGGCGGCGCTGCTGGCGCTGGTGGCGGGCGATCTACTCACTCTCACGCCAGCGAAAATCACTGCGGCAACCCTGGATTTTTCTCCGCGTCAGCGCCGGGCGCTGCTGAGGCGATTGCTGGCCGCCGCC
The DNA here is from genome assembly GCF_041906375.1 of Dongia sp. Classification (GTDB taxonomy): domain Bacteria; phylum Pseudomonadota; class Alphaproteobacteria; order Dongiales; family Dongiaceae; genus Dongia. Next base: position 385,018 of record NZ_JAYRJJ010000003.1, read on the forward strand.
ATCGACGCAGATTGCGACCGCCTGATCCGGGCCCTGTAGGCCGTCGGTCGCGAGAATGTGCCGCCGGCCCGGCTTGTCGGAGACTGGGCGGTGTCCCTTGGCGCAGACTCTGCCAGCATTGCCGAGGTTTCGAGAAGTGCCGACGGGCCGGTGGATCTTGCGCGGCAGTATCTGCGCGTCGGCCGCATCGATCTTGCCGAGGCGACCGCGCTCGCCGATGTCGCCGCCGCCTATGGTGCCGAGCGCGATCTGGCTCTTGTCTGGATCGGCCAGGCGGTCGAGCGCGAGATCGACCACTACGCCGATCTTGCCCGCCATCGGAAGACCCGCAGCTGGTTCCGGCAGATCGTCCGGCGCGCCTTCCCGGTGAACGCCCCATAGAGGGCTGAGTTGTCGCCGCCGCGCAGGCGGTTTCGCAGGCCAATTACCCGAGCGCCGCGATGACGGCGCACGTCAGCGAAACAAAAAAGGCCGGACATTTCTGCCCGGCCTTTTTCTTTGCAACAGTAAATCTTTACGCCGCCAAGGTGCCGTTCAATCCCTTGACGAAGATGGCGCCGAGTTCACTGGCGCCGACCTTGATCGGGTTGCCGCCGGCTGACGGATCTTCCGCCGCCATCTTGGCCACTTCGTCGACGCGCTTGTCGTCGACGCCGATGTCCTTCAGCGTGTGCGGAATGCCGATATCCTTGCGCAAGGCGAGGACCCATTTCTGCACGGCGTCGAAGCCCGGATTGGCGAGGTTGAGGAAGCGCGCGAGGCGCGTCATGCGCTCGTCGATGGCCTTGCGGTTGAACTCCAGCACATAGGGCATCACCACGGCGTTGGTCAGGCCGTGATGCGTGTTGTAGAGCGCCCCCAGCGGATGGCTGATGGCGTGCATGCCGCCTAGGCCCTTCTGGAAGGCGGTGGCGCCCATGGTGGCGGCAATCATCATGTTGGCGCGGGCGGTGAGGTTCTTGCCGTCCTTCACGGCCGTCGGCAGGTTTTCCTGCACAAGGCGCATGCCTTCCAAGGCGATGCCGTCGGCCATCGGGTGATAGCCCGGCGCGCAATAGGCTTCGAGGCAATGGGAGAGCGCATCCATGCCGGTGGCGGCGGTCACATGCGGCGGCAGGCCCACGGTCAGTTCCGGATCGTCGATGACGATGGTCGGCATCATCTTGGGGTGGAAGATGATCTTCTTGGTGTGCGTGCTCTCATCGGTGATGACGCCGGCGCGGCCCACTTCCGAGCCGGTGCCCGAGGTGGTGGGCACAGCGATGATCGGCGCGATGCCGTCCGGGTTGGCGCGGGTCCACCAATCGCCGATATCCTCGAAGTCCCACATCGGACGGGTCTGGCCGGTCATGAAGGCGATGACCTTGGCCGCGTCGAGGGCCGAACCGCCGCCAAACGCGATGACGCCGTCATGTTTGCCGTCGCGATAGACCTTGAGCCCGTCCTCGACGTTCTTGGCGATCGGGTTGCCCTGGATTTCCGAGAAGAGGCCGGTCGGGATGCCGGCAGCCTCGTTGCGGGCGATGGCTTCCTTGATCATCGGCAGGTTGGCCAGGCCCGGATCGGTCACCAGCAGCGGGCGCTTGAGGCCCACGGCCTTGCAATGGTCAGGCAATTCCTTGATGCGGCCGCAGCCGAATTTGACCGAGGTGGGATAGTTCCAATTGCCCTTCAGGGCGGCGGCGTCCTGGCTCATGGCCTCTATGATCCTTGGCTGGTGTGACGTTGAATCGGGCGGCATTCTAGCCTTGTTTCCCTGCAGGAAAAGGGGGAATAGCAGCTGCAAATGGGGGAACGGCTATGCTTCCCGGAGATGGCTTCGCAGACGCAAAAAGAGCCTATTTCCGCGCGCCTTGCCGCCGTTTCCATTCATCCGCGGCGGCCCCCATGGTTTTGGGCGTGCCGTCCTTCATCCAGGCCATGAAGGGGCGGTCGAACTTGAATTCCGGCCCGCATTCCGCCAGGAAGAAGCGGCGCACATTCTGCGTATTGCGATAGCTGGCCGTGACCGGCGTCGCGCGGGTGATCTTGGCGCCATGCCAGTCGAAGCTGCTCATCCGGCCTTGGCCTTTCTGTCGCCCATCATGACGATGACGCTCGACGCCACGATCAGCACCGCGCCGATGATGCCGGTATGGCTCGGCAAATCGTGCCAGATCAGATAGCCGAGGATCACCGCCCAGACCAGGGCGGTGTATTCCGTGGGTGCAATCACCGAGGCCGGTGCGTGGCGAAAGCTCTCATAGAGCAGATACTGCCCAAGGCCGCTCGCCAGCCCCAGGCCGATCATCAGCGACGCGTCGAAGAGGCTGGGCGTCTGCCACAGCCAGGGCAGGGTGGCGGCCGAGATCATCGCGAAGAGGCCGTTGGTGAACAGCATCTGGTTGATGGTCGGCTCCACATGCATGATCTTCCGCACCAGGATGGTGGCAAAGGCCCAGAAGCTCGCCGCCACCAGCACCAGCAGCGCCGGCCAGATCTCCGGCCGCCCGGTCGGGTTGGCGGCGATGGCGACGCCGACGAAGCCGACGATGACGGCAATCCAGCTCGTCCAGGTGACCTTTTCCCGCAGCAGCAGGATCGACATCACGGTGACGAAAATGGGTGCCGCGTAATAGAGCGTCACCAGATCGGCCAAGGCGAGATGTTTGGCGGCATTGTAATAGCAGAGCCAGGCACTCAGCAGCAAAGCCGCCCGCAACAGCAGCCCCACCTTGTTGGTGCTGCGCGCCACCCCCATGATGCCGCGCTTGCCGCCCACGACCAAGCTGATGATGGTGACGGTCAGGCTGCGCACGAACAGGATCTGGAAGATCTGGTAATCATGCATCACCAGCCATTTCACGATCGCGTCCTGGCACGAAAAAATGCCATAGCCCAGAATGGCGAGAATGACCCCCCATTGCGCATTGTCGGTGAGCTTGCTGGTGGTGGGGGTCAAGATAAAGGCCTGGGATGCTGAAGGTATGGGGTGCTGAACCTATTGTGCTGCCATGATCGGCGAAAATGGCTCATGACGTCGGGGTGCATCCAGCCCATGCCGCGCACAATTTCCCATGATCACGCCTCGTCCCCACAACCTTAGCGAGGCAATGAGAATGGCCTACCCAGCTATCCCTTGTCGAGTGCCAGTTGCATGTTCGTCCCACATGGGGCTAGGTGCCATGGCGGCGTGGGAAGCAAAGTGAATCAATAGAGACCAAGAATGACCCGCAAACACAGGTAGATCACCATCAAAAACAGCCAGACCAAAACCAGCACCAGACCGGAAGCGGCAATCGGGACCGCAAGCACTGTGGGCAGGGTAATGGCTGGCGAGGCAATGGTCGCGGCGAGGGGGCCGGCGACGATAAGGGTTACAAGGCTTTTCTTGCGTAGCCCGATCTCGTCATAGACCAGTCCAATGCCCCACCAGAACAAAGCGACAGCGCAAAGCAACCCGATCAGCACACCGATCCGGCGCTTCAGCATGTTTTCTCTGGAGACCGCCGCGTCGCCGAGCTTGCCGGGTGTGAGAATGGTGATGCTCGACTGCCAGCGTCCCAACTGGACCGGCGCGAGTTGCCTAGCCTGATCCACCGCAGCGACGATGGAATAGGGCTCGTCGGACTGCCATACTCGGTAGGAGAGGCGATATTCTTCGTCGTGGGCCGTATAATAAATGTGCGGCCCGTCAACTTTGATGTCGCTGGCGTTACTTTGGCGTGACGGCGTGAATTCCACCATTGGAATGCCTGCCCTTGCGCCCGATCGGGCGCCTGCCAAGGCGGCCGAGGTCAATGTCCACCGACCCATCTGCGCATGTGGCGCAGTCCAGGAAAATGACCCAACTTCCTTCCAACTCGTGCGGCGCTTGCTCCCTCTCCATTCCTTGGTTTTCCGTTCCAGTACCCGTTGGACTTTGAACACGTTGCCAAACCCCGGCTCGTTTTCAGACGGTGTCGGCTTGAAGTCGGAATGGACGATGCCGCTCACAATGACGACATCGCCCGGCGCCACGTCGGCCGGCGAGCGTGGTGCCACATGGTCGATCATCGCGGCAGCGGCGCTGTAGCGTTCGGTCTCCTGCGCCATCACGAAAATGACGCCACCAGCGACGACCGCGATCACCATGGGCAAGGCGAGCAGCCGGTCGACGATATACTGCCAGAATGGGTTGTTAGACGATCGGCGGCGTCTCATTAGAAGGGCTGATGCCTGAACGCTGTGAAGGGTTGCTCGTTTGACGCGCAGGATGCAGTCTGTTCCTCGTCTTGTCGAGGTGGCATTTGGGGGAGATTTCCATGCATGAAGGCGGCTGCGAGTGCGGGGCCTTGCGCTACCGTGTGACGGGGGAGGCCTACGGGACCGGCTATTGTCATTGCCGCATCTGCCAGCGCACCAGCGGGGCGCCGGCGCAGGCATTCGCCCGCGTCCATGCCGACCAGTTCGCTTACACCAAGGGCGAGCCGGCCGTCTTTATTTCCAGCGAGCACGGCCAGCGCGAATTCTGCGCCATCTGCGGCAGCCAGCTGCTCTATCGCGGGCGGCAGGCGCCGTTCGATGTCGCCTTCAACACGCCGACGCTCGACGATCCGTCAGCCTTTCCGCCGCGCGAGCATGTCTGGCGCCGCAGCCGATTGCCCTGGTTCGAGACCGCCGACACCTTGCCGCGCAAGGACTAGGATCTCAGCGTCGAGAAAATCGAGAAACGCCCGCACCGCCGGCAGCTGGCCGCGGCGCGAGGAAAAGACAGCATGAAAGTCGCCAATCGGCGGCGCGTGATCTGGCAGGATCACTTCCAGCAAGCCGGCCTCGATTTCCTTGCGGCAGAAATATTCCGGGATCAGCGCCACGCCGATGCCGGCGATGGCGGCAATTTTCAGCGCGCCAAAATCGTCCATCATCAGTCGCGGCTGCAGCGCGATCTCCTCGCTGCTGCCGTCCGGCGCTTGCGTGGTCCAGATCTGTCGTGCCTCTTCCAGCGCATGTGACAGGGTCTCGAATCTGGCGAGGTCGGCCATCGTCTGCGGCCGGCCAATCCGGTCGAGGAGTGCTGGCGATGCCACCAGCAGCGCGCTCTTGGCGCCAAAGCGATGCACGATGAGGTTGGAATCCTCGAGCGGCGGCCGGCGCACGCGCAAGGCGATGTCCATCCCCTCGCTGATCACGTCGACGCGCCGGTTGGTGGCCAGCACCGACAGGCGCACTTTGGGGTAGGCCTCAAGGAATTTCGGCAGCAGCGGCGCCAGAACCGCCTGCACCATCGCATTGGGACAGCTCAATCGCACCAGCCCCTGCGGTTCGGCATGGGCGCGCTCGATCGCCTCCTGCGCCGCCTGCGCCTCGGCGATCATCGCCTGGCAATGGCGCAAGTAGACCTCGCCCATCTGCGTCAGCGCCAGCTTGCGGGTAGAACGCTGCAGCAATTGCGTCTCCAGCGACTTCTCCAAAGCGGCGATGCGGCGGCTCAGCTTCGATTTCGGCATGCCGAGCGCGCGGCCGGCCGCGGCAAAGCCGCCGCGTTCCACGATTTGGACGAAGTAATAGAGGTCGTTGAGGTTCTGCATCGCCCGCATTGTCCTGTTTTTAGAACAGAGAAGTCCATAATCGCTCTCTAATCGGATAGTCGTTCCCATTTTATATGCAATGGCGATGGATCGCTACGGCGATCGGTATTCCTCGGAGAAACGCCATGAACGTCCTGCAGATCGATTCCAGCCCCTTGGGCGCCGCCTCCGCCTCGCGCCAGCTGACCGCCGCCATTGTTGACGGCCTGCGCCGCACCTCCCCGGAACTGACGCTGGTTCACCGCGACCTCGACCTCACCGCGCCCAGCCATCTCTCCGGCCCATTGCTTGCCGCCCTGCGCGGCGGCAGCAGCACCACGCCGGATGCCGAGTTGCAGAACGAGATCGCTTTCAGCGACGAACTGCTTGAGGAATTCCTCGCGGCCGACATCATCGTCATCGGCGCGCCGATGTATAATTTCTCCATCCCGACCCGGCTCAAGGCCTGGATCGACCGCATCGCCCGCGCCGGCCGCACCTTCCGCTATACCGAACAGGGACCGGTCGGCCTCGCCACCAAGGGCCGCGCCATCATCGCCTCGACGCGCGGCAGCATCCTCGCCGGCGACGCACCCCATGCCGACGATTGGCGGCACGCGCTGGATTTCCAGGAAGACTATCTGCGCCGCGTGCTGAACTTCCTCGGCATGACGCAGGTCGACATCATCCGCGCCGAAGGCCTAGGCCTCTCCCCGGCGTCGCGCGACCAATCCCTCGCCGCCGCACAAGCCCGCATCGCAGAGACCTTCGCGCCGGCAATGGGCTGATCGAATAGCGCGGGAGAACTCGGATCGGCCGCAAAGGGCTGAAATAATAGCTTGCAGCCTGAGTTTTCAAGCGCTCGGCTGCTCACATCACACTTGTCAGCAACAGCCCTGCACCGCGATCGCGCAGCGTCGCTGCGGCGCGCGGGTCGCGGCCCAGATTGCGGGCGAAGCGGTGGCCCGCATAGACCGCATGGGCGATGATGCCCGGCGCCTCTGCATCGCCGATGCGGGCGATGCTTTGCATGGTTCTCCCATCTGCCTGCAAGGCCTCGAACAGGGCGGTGTTCGGTTGCCGAGACGTGACCGGTACGAGGTTTGCGATGTCGATCACGGTGGCGCTGCCGCCATAGACGCAGCCGAGTTCCAGCCTGCCCGGCGCGAAGCCGGTCGGGCTCTTGTTGAAGTGGCAGGTGATGCCTTGCGCCAGCAGATGGGCATGGGTCGCGGCCTGGTCGCCGGTATAGCTCATCCAGGGCGCCACGACGCCGGCGCTGGTAACGAAATGCACCTCGCATCCGCTTGCGCGCAGCCGGTCGGCGAGGCCTGCGGCCAAATAGTAGCCGTCATCGTCATAGATGGCGACCGGCCCCTTCGGCACATGGCCGCGCATGATGTCTTCCGGTGCAATGATCGCGGGATCGGCCGGGTCCAGCATCGAAATCAGTGCCGATCGTCCGATCCCATCCTTGCGCCAGGCGCTGCCCGTGGCGCAGACGATATGCGCGGCATCGAAGGCGCGCACGTCGGCGGCGCCCATCTCGCTTTCAAGGAACAGTTCGACATTGGGCATCTTAGCGATCTGCCCCAGCCGCCAATCGCGCACGCGCGCCCATTCGGCAAGGCCCGGCAGTTTCGATTCCAATGTGACACGGCCACCGGGCTCGCGCGACTTTTCCGCCAATGCCACATCGTAGCCGCGGGCGCCCAGCAAGCGTGCCGCTTCCAGCCCCGCTGGCCCCGCGCCGATGATCAGCACGCGTTCTGTCGTTGCATCGCGCGTGACGATCTCGGGGTGCCAGTTATTCCGCCATTCCTCGCCCATGGTCGGGTTCTGCGTGCAGCGAATGGGGACGCCGCGGGAGTTATGCGCATAGCAAATATTGCAGCCGATGCATTCGCGGATATCGTCGAAGCGGCCTTGCCGGATCTTGTTGGGCAGGAACGGGTCAGCAATCGACGGCCGCGCCGCGCCGATGAAATCGGCGGTGCCGGATTTGATGAGGCGCAGCATCGATTCCGGCGAGGTGTAGCGGCCGACCGTCACGATCGGCCCCGTCACCAATTGCCGGATGCTCTGCACCTGTGCCTCGAGCGCGCCTTCCTTGATGAAGCGCGATGGTCCCATCTCGATGCTGTAATCGTTCACCGTCAGGTCCCAGATGTCTGGCAGGCCGTCGAGGCTCTTGGTCATCTCCAGCCAATCGTCCTGGTCTTCGGCGCGTTCGCTGTTCGACGACCAACGCAAGGCGGTTGCGCATTTGTGGCCGACTGCATCCTTCACCGCCGCCAGCAGCTCGCGCACGATGCGCACGCGATTGAGGACCGAGCCGCCATATTCATCCGCTCGCCGATTTTCTTTATTGAGAAAGCTGTGCAGCAGGTAATGATGGCACGCATAGACATAGACGATGTCGAACCCCGCCGTGACGGCGCGCTTGGCTGCTTCCACATGCCAGCGGCGGATATCGGCGATATCCTGCCGGTCGAGGGCACGGGTCTGCAGCGGATCGCCGGTCAGCACCGGCAGGCTCTCCAATCCCATCGGCGGCAGGCGCGATGCCATGTTCGCCATGCGCTGACCGCCGAGGAACAGTTCGACACCGGCGAGCGATCCATGGGCATGCACCGCTTCCGTCATCAATGCGTGTTGGCGGATGTCGTCATCGTCCCACAGAGTCTGGATGGGGTAGGGCGCATCGTCGGAGCTCGGGTGGATGGTGCAATACTCAGTATTGACCACGCCCCAGCCGCCCTCCGCCTTGGTCTTGCGCATGGCAGCGAGGATGTGCGGCCGCTCATGCCCCATGCCCGAGCAATGCGGCACCTGGTAGAAGCGGTTGGGGGCGGTGACCGGCCCGATCTTGAAGGGGGTGAACAGGAGGTCGAAACGGGGATCGCCAGCCATGGGAAAACGCCTTTGGAACTGAACAAGCATTCAAGAATTGAATGATCGTTCAGTTCCGTGGCGCCTGTCAATCGACTGAGCGCGTCAATCGCCCCGGCTCAGTTGCGTCCGCTCAAGAGTCCCCTGGCCACGACCTGGGCCTGGATCTCGGCGGCACCTTCGAAGATGTTCAGGATGCGCGCGTCACACAGCACGCGGCTGATTTTGTATTCCTGCGCATAGCCATTGCCGCCATGGATCTGCAGCGCGTTGTCGGCATTCGACCAGGCCACGCGGGCGCCCAGAAGCTTTGCCATGCCGGCCGGAATATCGCAGCGGCGATCGCTGTCCTTTTCGCGGGCAGCGAAATAGGTGAGCTGGCGGGCCATCATGGTTTCGACCGCCATCCAGGCGAGCTTGCCGTGAATGCGGGGGAAGCTGTAGATGGGTGCGCCGAACTGCTCGCGCTCGCGCGCATATTTGAGGCCGAGTTCCATGGCGCATTGCGCGACGCCGACGGCACGCGCCGCTGTTTGAATGCGGGCGCTTTCGAATGTCGCCATCAACTGCTTGAAGCCCTCGCCCTCCTTGCCGCCCAGCAGGTTCGAAGCCTTGACTTCGAAACCGTCGAAGCCCAGTTCATATTCCTTCATGCCGCGATAGCCGAGGACGCCGATCTCGCCACCGCTCATGCCTTTGGCGGGGAAGGGGTCGTCAGCGGTGCCACGCGGCTTTTCGGCGAGGAACATGGAAAGGCCACGATAGTCGCTGGAGTTCGGATCGGTGCGCGCCAGCAGCGTCATCACGTCGGTGCGGCTGGCATGGGTGATCCAGGTCTTGTTGCCGGTGACACGGTAGACGTCGCCATCCTTCACCGCGCGCGTCCGCAACGAGCCGAGGTCCGAGCCGGTATTGGGTTCGGTGAAGACGGCGGTCGGCAGAATCTCGCCGCTGGCAATCTTCGGGAGCCAATGCTGCTTCTGTTCCTCGGTGCCGCCAAGGCGGATGAGTTCGGCGGCGATTTCCGAGCGCGTGCCCAGTGAACCTAAGCCGATATAGCCGCGCGAGAGCTCCTCGGTCACCACGCACATGGCAAGCTTGCCCATGCCGGAACCGCCGAATTCCTCCGGCACCGTCAACCCGAACACGCCCATTTCAGCAAGCTGTTCGATGACCTCGAGCGGAATGAGCTCGTCCTTTAAATGCCATTGATGCGCCGCTTCGACATGATCGGCGGCAAAGGCGTGAAACTGGTCGCGGACGATGGCGAGGGATTCATCGTCGAGTGCTGCTTCGCCGAATTCGCTGTCGATGATCAGGTCGGCAAGGTGCGCGCGGGCAGCAGCACTGTTGCCGCCGCTCATCAGCACATCGTCAAATTTCGCGGAACCGGCATCGAGGCCATAATCGGCGAGACGCACGATCTCGCCTTGGCTCATCGGCCAGCCGCCTTTGATCTGCGAGAGGTATTCGCCATAGGCGATCTGCAGGATGAGCTGTTCGCGCTCACCCAAACGTGCGCTGGCGTCGAGGCGCTCGGCCCAGGCCAGCATCTGTTCCAGCGCGGTCACATAGGTGGCGAGCCAGGAATAGCCATGGGCAATGAACTGCTGGGTATCGAGCGCCTTGGCATCGACTTTGCCGCCGGCGGTGACGCGGCCGATCAGGCGGCCGCGCACTTCCTCGAGAATGATTTGAGCGCCGGTGAGGCTCTTCCGGCAGCGGACAAGCAGGTCTGAGAGGAGCGGCGACACCGCCGCTCCTTCTTCACGCAACACGGCGGACACTTACTCCTCCATGCAGTCTTCGAGGGTGCGCCGGCCCGGCCGCTTGGCCTGCACCAGCACCGCCATATTGCCGGGCTTGTGCTGGTTCTTCCACATCTTGGTATGGGCGGCAGGGATGTCGTCCCAGCCGAACACTTCCGACATGCAGGGATCGATGCGGCGTTCCACGACCAGGTGATTGGCCTGAGAGGCCTGCAGGAGGTTCGCAAAATGGCTGCCTTGGATGCGCTTCTGACGCATCCAGACGAAGCGCGCGTCGAAGGTGAGGTTGTAGCCGGTGGTGCCGGCGCAGAAGACGACCATGCCGCCGCGCTTCACGACGAAGCAGGAGACGGGGAAGGTCTGCTCGCCCGGATGTTCGAAGACGAAATCGACGTCGACGCCCTTGCCGGTGATGTCCCAGATCGCCTTGCCGAAGGCGCGGCACTTCTTCATGTAGTCGGCATAACCGGCGCTGTCGTCGACGTCGGGGAGCTGGCCCCAGCAATCGAAATCATTGCGGTTGATGACGCCCTTGGCACCCAGCGACATGACGAATTCGCGCTTCGATTCATCGGAAATGATGCCGATCGGATTGGCGCCGGCCGTGGCGCAGAGCTGCACGGCCATGGAGCCGAGGCCGCCCGAGGCGCCCCAGATCAGCACATTGTGGCCCGGCCGCAGGATATGCGGGCGATGGCCGAACAGCATGCGATAGGCGGTGGCAAGTGTCAGCGTGTAGCAGGCACTTTCTTCCCAGGTGAGATGCTTGGGGCGTTCCATCAGCTGGCGGCCCTGCACCTTGCAGAACTGGGCGAAGGATCCGTCCGGCGTCTCATAGCCCCAGATGCGCTGGCTGGGCGAGAACATCGGGTCGCCGCCATTGCATTCCTCGTCATCGCCATCGTCCTGATTGCAATGCACGACGACTTCATCGCCGACCTTCCAGCGCTTCACCTTGGAGCCGACGGCCCAGACGATGCCGGCGGCGTCCGACCCGGCGATGTGATATTCGGCCTTGTGCACGTCGAACGGCGAGATCGGCTTGCCGAGGCCCGCCCAGACGCCGTTGTAATTGACGCCCGCCGCCATCACCATGACGATGACTTCATCCTGATCCGGGTGCGGGGTCTCGACGGCCTCGACCAGCATAGCCTGCTCGGGCGGACCATGGCGTTCGCGGCGGATGGCCCAGGCGTACATCTGCGGCGGCAGATAGCCCAAGGGCGGGATCTCGCCGATTTCGTAGATGTTCTTGCCGGTCAGCGGCGCGGCCTTCGGGGCTGCTGCCGTCTTGCCGTCTCCGGATTTGGTTTCGATCGCTACGACCTTGGCCGTCTCACTCATGATTTGTCTTCCCATCCTTGGCTGGCGCTGCGGGCGGTGCCTCTTCAGCGGGCAACTTAGCCATTGCAGCATCAGCGCCAGTCTGCCTTCGCGGTTGCAGCACAGTCAAGTAGGGTGTGTTACAAAAATTCGTTAAGCATGTTCTAAGTGCAAATAAATGCCCGGATCACCGAAAGATCATGAAATTATATTACAAATTATGCCGGTGCGGCGCAAAACGAAAGGAAAAGGAAATCGCGCCGTTTCGGCTCGGTTTCGAATTTGGGACCGGAAGCGGCACCTCGTCTCGCGGCCCATCCTGCTTCCTGCGCCGAATAGCCGCCACCCAGACTTTTGTCTTCCCTTGCAACTGAACTTGATTGAACATTCATTCAATATCGAGTCAGGAGGACAGCATGCGCAGGAGCTTATCGCGTAAATCCGACCTTCGGGATGACCCTGCCACGGGGGGTGCCGGCCTGCATTCAGCCGCCAGCGAGCCCTACAATCCGCTCTCGCCCACGGATGTCGGACGAATTCTGGATGCCGCCATGCGCCTGCTCGCGGAAAGCGGTGCGTGTTTCGAGGCGGGGACGGAGGCTGACGCTCTCCTGCGCCAGGCTGGGTGCGATGTGAGCGATGACGGGATCGTGCGGATTCCGATCGCGGTCACGCGTCAGGCCCTGGAAAGCGCGGCGCGCGCGGTGAAGCTGTGGAACCGGAGCGGCAGCGCGGCGCTCGACATCGATTGCGCGCATACCTGGTTCATTCCCGGCATGACATGCATCAAGGTGTTCGATCCGGTGACGGGAGAGCCGCGCGAGAGCACACGCGAGGATCTGGCCATGATCGCGCGGGTGGCCGATGCGCTGCCCTATATCGATGGGGTTTGCGTCGCCTGCAAGAATGTCGCGCGCTCGGATGCGGCGGGCGAGGTTGACGAGTTCCTCTGCCTTGCCGAAAACACGGAGAAGCCGCTGTTTTACCTCTGCGAGAATGCTGCCTCGCTGGCGAAGGCAATCGAGATGGCGACCGTCATCCGCGGCAATGCTGAAGCCCTGCGCGCGAAACCCTATTTCCTGCAGATCGTGACGCCATTGCCGCTGAGCTATGCCGCCAGCCATATCGAGCAGATCGTCCTGGCGGCCCGTGCCGGCGTGCCTGTCTCGACCGGCACGGTCGCCATCGGCGGCGCTTCGTCGCCGATCACGCTCGCCGGCTGCCTGGCGCACTGCCTGGCGACCGATTTTGCGGGCATGGTATTGGCACAGGCCGTGCAGCCGGGTGCGTTCTGCATCGGCAGTTCCGATGTCAATTTCATGGAGCCCGCGACGGGTGCCATCGGCAGTTTCGCGCAGGCGTCGCTTGGCGAACTGGCGATCGCCCAAATCCGCCGCCATCTGGGCCTGCCATCGCTCACCAGCATCGCCGGGTCGTCGGTGGCGCGACGCTTCAATCAGGATGCCGTGTGGGAAATCTCCTCCAGCCTGATGCAGGCCTTTTTCAGCCGCCCGGCCACCTGCCATTATCTGGGCTCGCTCGACCAGGGCCTGACCTATTCGCTGCAGGCGCTTCTGCTTTCCAACGATCTCGCCATGCTGCTCAGGAAATTGTGGCAGGGGATCGCTGTCGACGACGAACAATTGGCGCTCGACATCGCGCGAGAGGTAGGCCCGCGCGGCAACTTCCTGGGCCAGATCCACACCGCCCGGCATTGCCGGTCGCAGGTGTGGAATTCGCGCTATTTCGGGCCGAACATTCCCTTGAGCAACAGCGACCGGGCGGATGAGGAACTGTTCGAGCGGATCGATGCGGATCTCAAGCGGATCGTCGACGAACATCGCGTGCCTCCGCTATCTGATGCGCTTGGCGCCAATCTGCGCGCGATTTGCGCTTGAACGGGCTGCGTCACTTCGCCTTGCAGATATCCTTCACACTTTGCCAGTCGGCGTCGGTCATTGCGGTGTGACCGGTGGTGTCGGCCTTGGTGTATTCGGCGCGTTCGGCGAGGCCGGGATGGCTGGCGAGCCAGTCGGGGATGATGCTGTCGCCATCCTTTTCGAACTTGTCCTTCATCACCTTGAAGAAGGTCGCCATGCCGTCGGCGCGCAGGCCCGCGGCTTTGAGGAGTTCGAGGCCGCGATAGTCGGCCTCCTGCTCCATTTTCCTGGAATAGGACATGACGGTGAGGAGCGTTGCCACATCGCCGACGCCGGAACCGCCTAAGATGATGCTGATTGTGGCGCTGATGCCGAGATTGCTGATGGCGCTCTGCGTTGGATGACGCAGGTCGAGATGGCCGATTTCATGCGCCACGACGCCGGAGACCATATCGGGCGAGCTGGCGAGTTCGATGAGGCCGCTCGTCACCATGACATGATCGCCGGGCAAGGCGAAGGCGTTGGGCAGTTTGAGATCGACCACGTCGATGGTGATGCCGTCCTGGTTCTTGGCGGCGTCCTTCAGCAAGGCCGGCGGGGCGAGGCGGTCGACCAGCTGGCGCATCGCGGCCTTGCCGGCGGTGCCATCGCAGACGGTGAGGTTCTTGGTGATGGCCTTGTAGATATGGGCGCCCAGGCGCTGTTCCCAGGTCTTTGGGACGAAGCGGGCAAGGTACGCGCTGCCATCGCGCCAGGCGAAATAGCAGCCGGTGGCGATGAGGAGGCCGACCAGCGTCCAGGCGAGGCCCACCGACCAGCCGCGCTTCATCGCGCGCGATTGCCAATGTTTGAGACGCGGGTTGGCGTCAAGCAATTCCTGCCGGACAGGGGAATCGTGCAGGACAAGACGCGGAGCCGGATCGCTGACCAGGCCGAAATTGATGGCCCCGGTCACCTTATTGGCATCGATGACGCGCATGTCATTCGCGGGCCAACGCGCGAGACCGGGATTTTCCCCGGAGCCGATGACGAGCGTGGGACCCGCCAGCGTGATGACGATGCGATGCGCGGTGGCAGTATGGCCATCGTAATAACGGTCTTCAGGCAAGATGGTCCTCGTGTTCAGTCTCATCCAACAGGAACCCCCCCTCGCTATTGCGGGGCCAGGGGGTGCTGCGCTGTCCCAGTCTAATTACAATATCCCAGGATCGAACGCCTCCAGCAGGCCTTCGCCGAATTTCGGTCGTGGCAATTCGGCGCGGGTAATTTCCGAGCCGTCGATCTCGCCAACCAATACGATATTGTGGCTCAGGAACAACATGGTGCGATGGATGGCAATCGGCAAGCCCAGGCCGAGCGTGAAGACGATGATCACGATGTTCCAGAAATAACGGCTGACCAAGCGACCCGTTGTGATAGGCGTTGCAAAACGAAGTCCACCAAGTTCGAGGGACGAAGCCACTTCTCGAGCCACAGCAACCATGTAGAAACTGTAGGCGATTGGCGCAACAAAGACATAGGCGATCAAGATCACCAGCACGGGGAGGAAGGCTGCGACCATCTCAGGATTGGAACCTGGCCCCTCCATTTGCGCACTCGCAATGCCGCCTAGCTTCATCAATGCATAGATAGACCCGGCAAAGCCGCCGACGATCAGAAAGGTAACAAGAAACACCGCGAGCGAGACAAAGTATGCCCCGTACACATTTGCAGATTTTAATGTTGCGCTGGCTTTGGCGTCACCAAAGTAGGAATGGTTGATGCGGTCACTCAGCAAACGCATCTGTGCCCAGGGCCAGGCGAGGGTGAGGGAAAGGAGCGAGAGGATGGAGAACCACATCCCCTTCAATCCCCATTTCCAGGCCGAGCCGGTCATGCCGCCGCTGATGCCACGCCACAGGGTGCGGGTGAGGCGGTAGCGCTGTGCCGCATACTGCGCGACGAAGACCAGATAGAGAATGAGGAAGGAGACGCCCAGCTGCAGAACGATGAGCACGGGAGAACCCGGCTCCAAGGCGATGCCGATGGCCTGGATGCCGATCGAACCCAGCACATAGGTGATCATGACGATGAGGAAGCCGACGAAGAGCTCGCCGCCGGTGCCGGTATATTCGAAGCGGTCACCGGCAAGGCTGGTGCGGGACCACAGGTAGCGGCGGATGCGCGTCTTGCCCCAGAAGCGCCAGATACTGAGGGTGACGATCATCAGAAGAATATTCTTGATGAAGATCCAATAAAGCTCGCCCAACCGCCCGTCATAGACGAAATGGCTGCGCACCGGTTCGGCGGCGCGGGAGGCGAAGCCCATCTGGGCCGTGCTGCCGCTATGACCGGGACTGATCTCGCTCATCTATTTTCCCCATCAATTACTGTCATTCATCACGCTTATTGATAGAGGAGGGGGCATGCCCGGACAAGATGCCGCCATGTTGTCCAGGCGCTTGACAGGCCGGTGCCAATCGTGGCTTAACAGGCGCCGACGGTTGGGCTTGCCTGATCGTCCGTGGTGATTTGTGCCGGATTGCGGCCACGTAAAACCAAACGCTAAAAGGTCCAGGAAGGCGATCAATCGCGCAACCTCGGCCTTAGTTCGGTCGAGGTTTTTTTGTGCCCGGAATCTGGGAATTCCTGGATGGGGCCGTGCGAGGCGATCATGACTGTAAAGCGCGACATCAAACCGAGCTGGAAAGCGGCCACGAAGTTGGTGCATGCCGGCCAACTCCGCAGCCAGTTCAAGGAGACGGCCGAGACGATCTACATGTCGTCCGGCTATGTCTACGAAAGTGCCGAAGAGGCCGAGGCGGCGTTCGACAACAGCAAGCCGCGTTTCGTCTATTCGCGTTTCGGCAATCCCACCGTCGCGATGTTCGAGGGCCGCATGGCGGCACTTGAGGGCGCCGAGGCTGCGCGCGCCACGTCCTCTGGCATGGCCGCCGTGTTTGCGGCCATTGCGAGCCTGGTGAAATCCGGCGACCGGATCGTTGCTTCGGACGCGCTGTTCGGGTCCTGTCATTTCATCCTCAACGACATCCTGCCGAAATGGGGCGTCGAGACGGTGTTCGTCGACGGTCGCGAGATCGAGCAGTGGAAAGCGGCACTTTCCAAACCGACCAGGGCCGTGTTCCTGGAGAGCCCGAGCAATCCGGGCCTGCGCCTGGTCGACGTCAAGGCCGTCTCTGACCTGGCGCATAAGGCGGGTGCCACAGTGGTGGTCGACAACGTGTTCGCCACACCCTTGCTGCAGCAGCCCTTAACGCTGGGTGCCGATGTCGTGGTCTATTCGGCGACCAAGCATATCGACGGGCAGGGGCGGTGCCTGGGCGGCGTCATCCTGGGCAGCGAGAAGTATATCAACGAGACGCTGCAGCCCTTCATCCGGCATACCGGCCCCAGCCTCAGCCCAATGAATGCGTGGATCCTGCTGAAAGGCCTGGAGACGATGGATCTGCGCGTCTCGAAGCAATGCGACAGCGCCTTGAAGATCGCGCAGGCGTTGAAAGGCCATAACAAGCTCGCCGATGTCAGCTATCCGACGCTGGACGGCTTCGCGCAGGCGGATCTCGCGAAGAAGCAGATGAGCGCCGGCGGCACCATGCTGTCGCTGAACCTTGCCGGCGGCAAGAAGGAAGCGTTCAAGTTCCTCAATGCCTTGGAACTGGTGCTGATCTCCAACAATCTCGGCGATTCAAAGTCGCTCGCCACCCATCCGGCGACGTCGACCCATCAGCGCCTGGCGCCGGAGTTGAAAGAGAGCCAAGGTATCACGCAAGGCCTCATCCGTCTTTCGGTGGGGTTGGAGCATCCGGACGATCTCATTGATGATCTGCTGAATGCGTTGAAGGCGGTGTGAGCGGGCATCTCATGCCGGGATTCGATGGAGGGCGAATGTATCTCACTGGTCATTGTGCCTGCGGTGCCCTGCGCTACCGGTTCGACCCGTTTGATGCCGTGGTCGATTACTGTCATTGCGAGACCTGCCGGCGCTGGAGCGGGGCGCCGGTCACGGCCTGGGCGCAGGTGAAGCCGGCACAGTTCGAGATCACGCGCGGCGCGGCCAAGGCATTCCGTTCATCGCCCCGCGCCACCCGGCATTTCTGCGGCGATTGCGGGTCGCCCGTCTATATGACCGACCCGGATGGCCAATCGATCGGCATCATGCTGGGGACGGTCGACGATGCCTCAAGCCTGGTCCCGCAGGGTCATGGCTGGGTCAGCGATCAGATTTCCTGGTTCAAAATCGACGATCAGTTGCCACGCTGGGAGGAAGATGCGCCTTATGATGGCTAATAATATTATAAATCTGTGGCCGCATTCGGCCTGATCTTGCGCCCCGCAGCATTTCCCCTCTATATTGCGCCGCACAAAAACAAGTTCGGGTGGGAGTGACCATGAGTGCGGCGCCGAAGAAAGAGCAACCCTGGCTGTTCCGGACCTATTCCGGCCATTCTTCTGCCAAGGCGTCCAACGAGCTTTACCGCACCAATCTCAAACGTGGGCAGACGGGACTCAGCGTCGCTTTCGATTTGCCGACCCAGACCGGTTACGATTCCGACCATCCACTAGCCAAAGGCGAAGTCGGCAAGGTGGGCGTGCCGATCAGCCATCTGGGCGACATGATGGCGCTGTTCGACGGCCTGCCCTTGGCCGAGATGAACACCTCGATGACCATCAACGCGACGGCACCGTGGCTGCTGGCGCTTTATATCGCCGCCGCTGAACGTCAGGGCGCGCCGCGCGCCTCGCTGCAAGGCACGGTGCAGAACGACATCATCAAGGAATACCTCTCGCGCGGGACCTATATCTTCCCGCCGGAACCCTCGCTCAAGCTGATTACCGACGTGATCAGCTTTACCTATCGCGAGGTGCCGAAATGGAACCCGACCAATGTCTGCTCCTATCACCTGCAGGAAGCGGGTGCCACGCCGGTGCAGGAACTGGCCTATGCGCTGGCGACTGCGGTGGCGGTGCTCGATCATGTGAAGGCGAGCGGCCAGGTGCCGGCGGCGGATTTCCCGCAGGTCGTGGGACGGATCAGCTTCTTCGTCAATGCGGG
The DNA here is from genome assembly GCF_041906375.1 of Dongia sp. Taxonomy (GTDB): domain Bacteria; phylum Pseudomonadota; class Alphaproteobacteria; order Dongiales; family Dongiaceae; genus Dongia. Next base: position 403,463 of record NZ_JAYRJJ010000003.1, read on the forward strand.
CCTGCGGTTCATCACCGAGATCTGCAAGATGCGCGCGTTCACGGAGCTGTGGGATGAGATCGCCCGCGAGCGCTATGGCGTCGAGGATGCGAAGCTGCGCCGCTTCCGCTACGGCGTGCAGGTGAACAGCCTCGGCCTCACCGAGCAGCAGCCGGAGAACAATGTCTATCGCATCCTCCTCGAGATGCTGGCGGTGACCTTGTCGAAGAACGCGCGTGCGCGCGCCGTGCAATTGCCGGCCTGGAACGAAGCGCTGGGCCTGCCGCGGCCCTGGGATCAGCAATGGTCGCTGCGTTTGCAGCAGATCGTGGCCTATGAGACGGATCTGCTTGAGTACGGCGATATTTTCGACGGCTCGGTCGAGATCACCAGGAAGGTCGAGGCATTGAAGGCGGAAGCGCGCGAGGAGCTGGCGCGTATCGATGCGATGGGCGGCGCGGTAGCGGCCGTTGAATCGAGCTATATGAAGCAGCGCCTGGTGGAATCGAATGCCCGGCGCCTCGCTGCCATCGAAAGCGGCGAGCAGACCGTCGTCGGCGTCAACAAATATACCGAGAGCGCACCGTCACCCTTGCTCAGCGCCGGCGATGGCGGGTTTCTCACCATCGACGATAAGGCGGAGACGGAGCAGGTGGCGGCCATTAACGCCTGGCGTGCCGCGCGCGATAATGCGGCGAGCGCAAAGGCGCTGGTGGCGCTCGAAGCCGATGCACGGGCTGGGCGCAACATCATGGAAGCCTCGATCGCCTGCGCCCATGCCGGTGTTACCACCGGCGAATGGGGCGAGACCCTGCGTCGCGTCTTCGGCGAGTTCCGGGCGCCGACGGGCGTGGCGCGCGCCAGCATCAATCAGGACAGTGTCGCCATTGAAAATGTGCGCAAGGCCGTGGATGCCGCCTCGAAGCGGCTGGGCCGGCGCATCAAGATTCTGGTGGGAAAGCCCGGGCTCGACGGCCATTCCAACGGCGCCGAACAGATTGCCGTGCGGGCCCGGGATGCCGGCATGGAAGTGGTCTATGAGGGCATCCGCCTCACCCCGGCGCAGATCGTCAACGCGGCGCTGGAGGAAAGCGTGCATGTGGTGGGGCTTTCCATCCTCTCCGGCTCGCATATCGCCCTGGTGGGTGAGGTGATGAGCCGCATGCGCGCGGCTGGCCTTGCCGACGTGCCGGTCGTGGTGGGCGGCATCATTCCCCCGGACGATGAAAAAAGGCTGCTGGAATTCGGCGTGGCGCGGGTCTATACGCCCAAGGATTACGATCTCAATGCCATCATGGCGGGGATCGTCACCCTGGTGGACCAGCACTCGCAGGCGGCATGACGGAACGAAGCTTCGGCAAGGAATTCCAGAACGAATTCGAAGCATTGCTGGCCTGGCGCCGCGATGTGCGCCAGTTCAGGACCGACCCGATTCCGGCGGAGACGGTCGAGCATCTCCTGGACCTCACCAATCTGGCGCCCTCGGTCGGCAATGCGCAGCCCTGGCGTTTCGTCAGCGTCGATGCGCCGGAGCGCCGGGCGGCGATCATCGCCAATTTCCAACGCGCCAACGAAGCCGCCTTGTCCTGCTATGAGGGCGAGCGGGCTGAACTCTATGCACGCCTGAAACTGGCGGGCCTGCGCGAGGCGCCGCGCCATTTTGCCGTGTTCTGCGACGAGACGACACCGCAAGGCGCCGGCCTCGGTCGCCTGACCATGCCGGAGACCCTGCGCTATTCGACGGTTCTCGCCATCCACACGCTTTGGCTAGCGGCGCGGGCGCAAGGTTTGGGCCTCGGCTGGGTGTCGATCATCGATCCGGTGGCGGCGACGGCGAGCCTCGACGTGCCGGCCGACTGGCGCTTCGTTGCCTATCTATGCCTGGGACTGCCGGCCGAGGATCATCTGGAGCCGGAACTGCAGCGCAAAGGCTGGCAGGCCCGCGAAAGTGCCTGCCGCCAGGTTCTGCAGCGCTGATCACTGTTCGATGGTGAGCGTGTCGCCCTCGATATGCAGCGATTTGAGGCGCGACAGAAATTCCATCCCCAGCAGCGAGTGAGACATCCCTGTCATATTCACATGGGCCGGCACGTCATGCATGACGATCGGGCCCATGACCAGTTCGTCAATGCGGATCGGCGCCGAGCGGCCATAGCCGTTGGCGGTTTCCGACATCATATTGTAGGCAAGCTTGTCGAGATCGTAGCCGAGGCGTTCGGCGGCCTGTGGCGTCAAGACGATGGCGCTTGCGCCAGTATCCACATAGAAGGTGATCGCGACGCCATCGAGGCTGGCCCTCACCTCGTAGTGGCCTGAACTGGCGCGGGTGAAACTGACGCTCTGCTCACCCGTGGCAACACCGCCACGCGGATCGAGCGTGCCCGCGAAGCGCTGACCGAGGGTGGCAAAATCGTCCTTGTATGAATAGGCCAAGGTGAGGCCGGCCAGCAGTGCCACCCAGATGGCAAGCTGGGAGAGAGCGGTGCGCGTCTCCGTCCTGAAGCGGTAGAGGGCGCCGCCGCCGACCATGCTCAGCAGCAACAGCAGATAGATCAGCTGCCGCGTGCCATCGACCTCGTCGAGGCTGGAAAGGCTGTTGCCGATGAGCGCCAAAGCGACGATCCCACCACAGACGACCAGCGCCCAGATGGGCCAGCTATTGCGTTCCATCGCGGTTTCGTCTCCTGAATGAAATACGCTTTATGGATGTATTTGTTCCCCATTTGATCCCAACTCGGTTGTCCTGTCCACAGCTAATTTTTGGCGGCGGTTCCGTTCAGCGCCTCGGTCAGTTCGACCAGGTTGATGAATTCGGCGCGCTCGCCGCTTTCGTCCTGGCCGCGCCCGGCGCGAGCGAGGCTGGCGATCTCACCGAGGCCGAAGGAGCCAAGCCGGTCACCGCCTTTGAGATACTGCCCGAAGGCAGCGACGGCGGCGGCGAAATTGTCATCGGTTACCGGCGGGCGGTCGCGGGCAAGCCAGGCGGTGGGCAGCGGCGTCTCGATGAGCTTCGAGGCGTCGCCATCTGGAGCCTTGTAGCGGATGCGCAGGAAGGCGAACTCCTCTGCCTTGGTGGGCAGGTCCGGTGTCGTGCCTTCATCCTGGTAGCGCAGGGGATCAGTGCTGAGGCCCTTCGAGCCGACCAACGCGATCTCGTAAAGCGCCGTCACATTGTGGCCGGCGCCGATTTCGCCGGCATCCTTCTTGTCGTTGTTGAAATCCTCACGGCTGAGGGCGCGGTTCTCGTAGCCGATCAGGCGGTATTCCGCGACGACAGCCGGGTTGAACTCGATCTGCACCTTCACATCCTTGGCGATGGTCTCGATATTGGCCTGCAGGCCGTCGACCAGTTGCCGCTTTGCCTCGTTAAGCGAGTCGATATAGCCATAGCTGCCATCGCCGACATCGGCGATCTGCTCCATCAGGGCATCGTTATAGTTGCCTTCGCCGAAGCCGAGCGTAGAGAGCGCGATGCCGGATTTTCGGTTCTCCTCGATCATCTCCTTCAACGCATCGATATCGGTGACGCCGACATTGAAGTCGCCATCGGTCGCCAGGAGAATGCGGTTGATGCCGCCTTCAACCTTTGCCTCGCGTGCCTTGGCATAGGCCAGGGCGATGCCTTCCCCGCCCGCCGTGCTGCCGCCGGCATCGAGCCCGTCGATGGCGGCGCGGATCGTTTCCTTCTCACTGCCTGGCGTGGGTGCCAGCAAGAGGCCCGCCGAACCGGCATAGGTGACGATGCTAACCTTGTCCTCTGGGTCCAGCTGGTCGACCAGCATCTTCATGCCGGCCTTGAGCAGCGGCAGCTTGTCCTGGTCCTGCATGGAGCCGGAGACGTCGATCAGGAAGACGAGATTGGCAGCCGGGCGATGGTCAAGCGGCGTCTGATAGCCTTTGATCGCCAAGCGCAGCAGCTTGGTATTCGGATTCCAAGGCGTCGTCATCACATCGGCATCGGCGCGGAAGGGGATGCTGGCATCACGCGGGCCTTTGTAGTCATAGCTGAAATAGTTCAGCATCTCTTCGACGCGCACGGCATCGGCCGGCGGTTTCTGGCCGTTCATCAAAAAGCGGCGAAGATTGGCGTAGGAGCCGGTATCGACGTCGATGGAGAAGGTCGAAACCGACTCCTCCGCCGCGCGCTTGATGGGATTGTCATCGCTATGCGCATAGATTTCGGTGTTCAGCGATTGCGTCGGATAGATGTTCGCAGTGAAATTCTCGGGCTGCCCCGGCACCGCTCGTGCGGTTATCCCAAGTGCTGAAGCCGGCTCTATCTCGCGCGTCTCGACCGGTGCGTCGGGGGCGGTCACTCCGGTTCCGGCTATGCCGGCCGCATCGTTCGAACTTGTTTCCGATACGGCTTTTACCTTGGGTGCGGCCTGCATATCGGCCGTCTGGTTGTGCTCCGCACCGCAGGCGTTCAAAATCAATGCCGACGACAAAAGAATATGCGTGATGAGAATTTGCCTGCGCATGATGGCGCCCCTGTTGCTGATTGTCCCCTGGGCAGGGAGGATCGGCGGCGACAAGGGCGAAAGCAGGACTGGATTGTGGCGAAGTTGGGGTGGTCCAGGGGCAGACCGGGTTCAGCGCCAGTTGCGGCTGCGGCCGACCGCCGTGTGGAACTTCATGCGATGTGCGTCGGCAAGTTTCCCGGCAGTCAGGCGCGCCTTGGGAGCGGGCGGTGGTGGCAGGGTGTCGATGGTGGCCAAGCCGGCGCCGATGAGGGCCAGCTGCGCGGTGCCGAGGCCGGTCAGCTCAGTACTGGCAGGAATGACGATCTCGCGGCCCAGCACATCGGCCACAAAGCGGCCGAAATAGCTGTTCTTGGCGAGGCCGCCATCGATGGAGATGCGCGTGCCGATGGGGGCAAGGCGCGACATGGCGGCGATCACTTCGCCGGCGCGCAAGGCCACACCTTCCAGCAAGGCCTGCATCATGTCGGCCTTGGTGGTGTCGAGGCCGAGGCCCAGCCACAGGCCGGCAGCCGACCGGTCCCAATAGGGACAACCGAGACCGCTCAGCGCCGGCACGAAAGCGAGGTCGCGGGAAATGGCACTGTCGGCGGCAAAGGAATCGATCTCGGCATAGTCGCCGAAGAGGCCGAGGCTGCGCGCCCAGTTGACGGCGGAGGCGGCGTTGTAGACACCGCCATCGAGCGCATAGGCCGGTGCCGCATCTCGTAAACGCCAGGCGATGGTCGGCAGCAGGCCACTCGCGACATCGCGCAAGGGTCTGTCGCCGGCCACGCAAAGCGCAAAGGCGCCGGTGCCGAAGGTGATCTTGGCGTCGCCGGCGCGGCGGCAGCCATGGCCGAAGAGAGCTGCCTGCTGATCGACGACACTGGCTGTGACCGGCATCTTGCCGATCACGCCGAAATCGTCGGCGGTCGAGCGGATCTCCGGCAGGCAGTCCATTGGCACGCCGAAGAGGTCGCAGAGCACGGGGTCCCAGGCCAGGGTTTCGAGATTCATCAGGCTGGTACGAGAGGCCGTGGTAACGTCGGTGGCAAAAGTACCTGCTAACCGGTCCAGGAAGAAGGCATCGCTGGTGCCGAGGCGCAGACGGCCCTGTTTGCGCAGCAACTTGGCCTCTTCGACATTGTCGAGCAGCCAGCGCAGCTTGCTGGCCGAAAAATAAGGGTCGAGCGGAAGACCGGCACGCGCCAGCGTCGTCTCCTCGTGGCCGGCTTCCTTCAGGGCGGCAATGGCGTCATTGGTGCGGGCATCCTGCCAGACGATCGCATTGTAGATGGCGCGCTTCGTTTGCGCGTCCCAGGCCACGACGGTTTCGCCCTGATTGGCAATGCCGATGGCCTTTGCGCTGCTGGTCGTGCCGATGCAGGCATTGAGATGGCCGATCAATTCTTCCGTGTCATGTTCGACCCAGCCCGGTTGCGGCAGGATCTGGCGATGCTCGAACCCATCGAGAGTCTGGAAACGGCCATCCGCATAGAGGCGATGCAGTTTGGTGCCGGTGGTGCCTTGATCGATGGCGAGGACGAAATCAGACATGTTTGACGGAACTCAGCTGCGCGGGGTGAGATCGATGGTGAGATGGTGCACGCCGGTGAGGTCGACCGCCGGCACACGCCAGGCGATGCGCCGTTCCGGCAGAACGTTGATCGGACGTGACCAGATTTCGCGGCCATCGGCCAGGACGCGCAGCGTACCTTTGGTGGCCACACGGGCGCGCGCTTTGAAGAGCAGGGGGTCATAAGGACCGCGACCGGTGAGGCGCTGCGGATAGGCGTAGCTCAAGGCTCCGGTCGCTTCGATGCGGATGGGTGCTGCCGGTATGGGCAGTTTGTCGGCGAGCGCCGCCTGGATGGCGTGGGCCGCCGATTTTCCTTCACGGTAGCATTGGCCAGCGGTTTCGATGCCGCGCAGCAGATTGCCGGTCGCAAAATAGCTCGGATCTGTGCAGCGGTAGAGTTGGTCGATGACCGGGCCACGGGTGCCGGGGTCGAGTTCGAGATGGCTTTGGGTGAGCAATCCAGTCTCCGGGCGGAACTGGCCGGCGAAAATGATGCCGTCGCAGTCGAGCACACGCTGCTTGCCATTGCGCGTGAAGGACAGGCCTTCGACATGTTGCTGGCCGAGAATGGTGAGGTCGCTGCAACCGGTCATGACTGGCACGCCGAAGGCGACGCGTGCCACCCAATCGCCCGGCCGCCAGGCGGTGATGCGCGCGCGTTCCTCGATCATGGCCACCGCCTTGACGCCGACATGGCCGAGCGTCAGCAGCGCCGAAAAGGCAACCAGTTCCGAGCCGACGATGATCGGGCGTTGGAACGGCGCCTTGCCGTGCAGATAGGCGAATTGCTGCAGCGCGCCGGTGTTCATGACGCCCCAGGGCCGCGTGCCGGAAATAAGCCGTGCGCTGCGCGGCGTTTCGCGCGCACCCATGGCCAGCAGGACTTTTTGTGCCTGCAGGGTTTCCGGTCCGTTGGGGCCGGTGAGCTGCACGCGGCCGTTCGGTTCCAGTTTCAGCACCGTATGGCCGAGGCGCAGATCAAGATCGCCGACATTGTCGACGAGCCGCTTGGCGAAATCAGGGCCCGTCATCAGACGGCCGAACTGCAGCAGGCCGTAACCGGTATGGCCGCAATGGCGGGGTATGCCGCCCCCTTGAGATTCGCGGTCGATGATGACGATGTCGCGATGGCCAAGCCGCTTCAATTCCGCCGCGGCAGAGAGGCCGGCGGGGCCGGCGCCGAGGATAACGACCTCATGCGTCCTCATGGCGCAAGCTTCCCTTCGGCGATCGCCATCACATGGGCGCTGCAATAGAAGCCCTGGCAACGGCCCATCATGGCGCGGGTGCGGCGCTTCAGGCCGCCCACATCGCCCGCAGGGAAGCGGCCATCGAGCGCCGTTTCGATCTCACCCTTCGTGACCCATTCGCAATGGCAGACAATCTCGGCGCCGAGCGGGCTCTGATAAGGGCGCGGGTTTTCCTCCGCAAGATTGGGAACCGGTGTCCAGATCGGTTCGGCCTCGTCGAGCCGGCCGAAGCTTGCCGCGTAGAGTCCGGCGACGTGCTGGGCGATGCCGAGAGCGCCGGTAAGGCCGGTGGAGCGTATGCCAGCCACCGTGATCCAGCGGCGATCCGGTTGCGCCGTGATCTGGTAATCCTTGAATTCGGTGGCCGGGCGAAGGCCGGCATAGACGGCGCTGACATCGACATTGGCGAGACCCGGCAGCATCTCGCTGCCGCGCGCGACCAGCTGGCGCAGGGCCGCCTGATCGACCGCGGCATGGACCCGGTCCTCCTGGTCTTCGGCGGTGGGACCGACCAGGACATTGCCGAAGGCCGTGCGGCAAATGACGACGCCTTTGGTGCGTTCGGTCGGCACCGGCAGAATGATCGCTTTCAACAACCGTGCCGCCGGCTTGTCGAAGACGATGAACTGGCCTTTGCGCGGCGTGATCTTGAAGGGTGCCGGGCGGTTGATCGATTCAATGACATCGCCCTGATTGCCGGCGGCATTGATGACGCAATCGGCCGTCACTTCGCCCTGATTGGTGGCGAGATGCCAGATACCGTCGAAATGACCGGATTCGACCCGGCAATCGCGCAGCACGATGCCGCCATGGGCCAACCCCTGATGGATGTAGGCGAGCGGCGCCGACCAGGGGTCGATGATATGCTCGCCCGGCACATGCACGCCGCCCAACGCCTTGGGCGAGAGCAGCGGCTCCATCCGGCGCAGTTGTTCGCGGTCGATGCGTGTGACGTCCGTGACGCCGTTGTCATGCGCCTTGGCGACGATGCCGTCCAGCTTGGCCTGTTCCTCATCGTTCCAGGCGACGACGATGGCGCCAGATTTCACCAGCGGCAGGTTGAGCTTTTCCCGGATGGCAAGATATTCGCGGTAGCCCTGCTGCATGCAGGAGAGCTCCAGCGAGCCATGCGGTGCGTCAAAACCGGTGTGGAGCAGGGCGCTGTTGCCCTTGGAGGCGCCCGAGAGGATATCGCGCCCGGCTTCGAGCAGCACGGGCTTGCGGCCAGCCATGGCCAGACGTCGAAAGATGGCGCAGCCCACCACCCCGCCGCCAATGATCACCACTTGGGCATGATTGGTATCGGTCAAAATCTCGTCCCCTGTCGGGACGGAGTTTGCCATGGATAGGAAAAGAAATCACGCGCCGGAATGAGCCGGCGCGTGATTTCCCGTACGCGGATGTGCGGTCAGATTTGGGTGCGGAAGTGGAACGATTTCGGGCGGGTCAACATTTCATAGCCGACACGAGACAGGGTGGCACCGCGGCCCGAATCCTTGACCCCGACCCAGGCCAAAGCCGGGTCGAGATAGTCGCAACGGTTCATATAGACCGTGCCGGTCTCGAGCTCATTGCCGATCTGGCGGGCGGCCTTTTCGTCCATGGTCCAGAGTGCCGCGGTGAGGCCGTATTTGCTGTCATTCATCAGCTTCACGGCGTCGTCGTCGTTCTTCACCTTCATGATGCCGATAACCGGGCCGAAGCTCTCTTCCGACATGACCGACATGGAATGGTCAACATTGACCAGGACCTGCGGAGCAACATAGGGGGTGCCCGGCTTGTCGGCCGCAAACTGCTTGGTGTCGATCAGGGCCTTGGCGCCCTGGCGAACCGCATCGGCCACCTGGCCGCGGACGAATTCGGCCGCCGAGGTGCGGACCATCGGCCCCAGATTGGTGGCGGTGTCGAGGGGATTGCCGAGTTTGTACTTCCTGGTGAGGTCGACGAAGCCGTCGACGAATTTGTCGTAGAGGCTTTCATGCACATAGATGCGTTCGATGGCGCAGCAGCACTGGCCCGAATTGAACATGGCGCCATCGACCAGGTTCTCGACCGCGTAGGCGAGGTTGGCGTCGGCGCGGACATAGGCCGGGTCCTTGCCGCCCAGCTCGAGGCCCAGGCCCATGAACTTGCCAAGTGCCGCCTGCTGCACGGCATGGCCGCCGGCGACCGAGCCGGTGAAGTTGCAATAGGCGACTTCGGGTGCCGCGATGACCTTGGCGGTGTCGTCATGGGTGAGAACGAGATGCTGGAAGAGGCCCTTGGGCAGGCCGGCGGCGTCGAAGGCCTGCTGGAAATCCTCGGCGCAGAGCGGCGTCTGGGCTGAGTGCTTCAGAACCACGGCATTGCCGGCCATCAGCGCCGGGACGACGCCATTGACCGAGGTCAGGTACGGATAATTCCACGGCGCCACGATGAAGACCACGCCCAGCGGCTCGCGGTGGAGGACACGGGTAAATCCCGGCTTATCGGTGAAGCTGACATCGGCCAGAGCTTCGGGCGCCAGGTTGATCATGAAGCGGGCACGCTCTTCAAAGCCGCGCATTTCGAACGGGCTTTGCGAGATCGGCCGGCCCATCTGGCGCGTGATTTCCTCGGCGTGGCGATCCTTGCCCTTGAGGAACTCGTCGACGGCCTTGTTGAGGATCCTGGCACGTTCGGCGATCGAGACCTTCCGCCATTCCCTCTGCGCCTTGGCGGCATTCTGCAATGTAGCCGCGATCTCCGCCGGCGTGTTGTAGGGGCGCTCGACATAAACGGTGCTGTCGATCGGCGTGATGGTCTTCTGCATGGCGGCCATAAGGTACCTCAGGGTGTTGGACGAAAGAAAAGCGCCTGCCTCGACGGTCGAGGCAGGCGTTGTCGGCTGGATTAGATGATTTCGAAGTAGCGGGCGAGTTCCCAATCGGTGATGTGCTTCCTGAACTCGCGCTCCTCATGCTCGCGGGTACCGGCGTGATGCTCGACGAAGGCATCGCCGAAGAGGTCGCGGGCGGCCTTCGACTTGCGCAGGCGCTGCGCCGCTTCCCACAGGGTCTGCGGCAGATCGAGCTTCGCCGGGTGCTTCATTTCATAGGAATTGCCGACGATGGGGGCCTGCGGCTCGATCTTGTGCTCGATACCGTAGAGGCCGGACCCGATCGCGGCGGCGAGCGCCAGATAGGGGTTACAATCGGCGGCGGCGATGCGGTATTCGACGCGCTGCGATTTCTCGGAGCCCGGAATGACGCGGAGCGCGCAGGTGCGGTTCTCGATACCCCAGGTGGCGTTGGTCGGCGCCCAGAAGCCGGGGATGAGGCGCGAATAGGAGTTCACGGTCGGCGAGACCATGCCGAGCACTTCCGGCATCAGGGTCTGCTGACCGCCGATGAACCAGCGCATCTTGTCCGAGATGTTGTGCGGCTTCTTCGGGTCGTGGAAGACAGCCTTGCCGTCCTTGCCTTTCAAGGAAATGTGGATGTGGCCCGACTGACCGGGATAGGAATTGGACCACTTCGCCATGAAGGTCGCCATCAGGCCGCGGCGCTGCGCCAGCACCTTCATGAAGGTCTTGAAGAGGGCTGCACGGTCGGCGGCTTCAAGTGCCGAGCAGACGCCAAGGGCCGCTTCAAGCACGCCCGGGCCGGTCTCTGTGTGCAGGCCCTCAATCGGCATGCGCATCTTTTCGCACATGTCGAGGATGTCCTGGTAAAGCTCGGACCAGACCGAATTGCGGATGACCGAATAGCCGAACCAGCCGGGGGTCATCGGCGTCAAATTCTTGTAGTTCTTTTCGCGGATGCTTTCCGGCGTCTCGTCGAACATGAAGAATTCAAACTCGAGCGCCGAATAGACGTCGAAGCCCATCTTGGCGGCGCGATCGAGGACGCGGCGCAAGGTGCCGCGGGCGCAGATCTCTTCCGCCTTGTTGACGAATTCGCAGATGAAGAAGAGGCCGTTGTCTTCCATCGGCAGGTCGCGGCAGGTCTCGGGGATGATGCGCGCCCAGGCGTCGGGATAGGCCGTGTGCCAGCCGGTATAGTCGAGGCCGTCGATGAGCTGGTCCTGGTTGTCCCAGCCGAGCACCACGTCGCAGAAGCCGAAGCCGCCTTCAAGCGCCGAGAAGAACTTGGCCTTCGACATGTACTTGCCGCGCAGGATGGCATCGCCATCGAAGACGCCGACCTTGATATGCGTGAGGCCACGCTCTTCGACGATCTTCTTGGCCTGGGCAACGGTTTTAACTTGTTCCGGTTTCAACGGCATTTTTTAAGACTCCCCCTGTTCAATCGATGAATTGGAATTTAGGCCGCGCAAGATGAGGCGGCAATGGTGTCTTGGATGAGATAAGCGGCTCCCCGACGTCGGGTTGGTGCGGCCGGCATGCCTTTCGCCGGCGAGCCCCCCTCTGTCCTTGAGACCTGAGAGATTCACCGGGGCCCGTGATGGGCGGAGCCGGTTTACTCCGTCGGTGAGGCAGCGACGTCCGCCGCCTGCTTTCCAGAGTTGACGGTTCCGACCTGGTCCTTTTGCCTGAGAGTTTCCGGGGGCGGTTGCTCCTTCGGCGCCGGTGCGCAGCCATTGGGCGAACGCACCGATCTCTCCCTAGGTCGGAGGATTTTGCGCGCGGAGTGTGTGATTGGCCCGTGTAAACGTCAAGCCGAAAAAGCAAAAGGGGAGGCAGTTTGCACTGCCTCCCCAGATGGTTTGTTGATTTGCTGTGGGATCAGCCAGCGCCACCCAGCGCCGCTTCTTCCTTGGCGATCTCGGCCTGACGGGCCTTGACGTCCGCTTCGGTCAGCGGCGGGCCGGGGAACCGGCTCTTCTCGAAGGCGAACCAGACCACGATCAGCACGGCGACGGCCCCCGCGAGGAAGTAGCCGACGAGCTGATAGGGCGGCTGGAAGCCGACGAAGGCCAGCACCGCACCGCCGATGACGGCGAGAGCGGCAATCGGCTTCGACCAGACACCGAGGTTGAACGGACCCTTCTTCGTCCAGGTCTTGCCTTCGGCGAAGATGCCCGCGCCGATCGGCATGATGTAGGAGACGTAGAGGAACACCGCGCAGCCCGAGGCCAGGATGATGTAGGCGTTGGCATCGTTACCGGCAACGAGACCGAGCACGAAGCAGAGGAATGCACCGACCCAGATCGCGGCGCCCGGCGTACGATATTTCGGGCTGACCTGACGCAGGAATTTCGATGCACCCGGGATGCCGCCATCGCGCGCAAACGCATAGATCATACGCGAGAGCGAGGTCATGCCGGCAAGAGCGCAGAGATAGTTCGCGAGCACGATGCCGATGGCAAGCGCGTCTTTGACGACGCCCGGCATCAAGCTGGAGTCGAGCACGTAGAAGAACACCGACCAGCCCTTGGAAGCACCCTCGGTCATGTCCGGCATGGCAAGCAAGACCGCCACCACCAGCAACCAACCGAACAGGGCCGACCAGAACACGGCGGAAAGCATGCCGCGCGGCACCGCACGCTGCGCATCGCGGGTTTCTTCCGACGTGTGGGCGGAAGCGTCGAACCCGGTGATGGTGTAGCAGACATGCAGCAGGCCGAGGATGAAGGCGAACAGCAGGCTGCCCGTCGCCGGCCAGGTCTCGGCGCCAGCCGGACCGGTGTTGTTGGTGAAGGTCACAAGGCGCGAGAAGTCGAGTTCCACCGGCGAGCCGACGAGGAGTCCGGCGATCAGCACGAACGAGACCACCATGATGAGGTAGCCCGAGAAGTCCGTCAGGATCGTCGTCGCCTTGATGCCGACATAGTTGAGGATCGCCTGGGTCAGCGTGATGACCGCCACCGCGATGATCAGATGGGTGCCGGTGAAGCTTGCCGGATCCATGCCGAGCACGCCGACGAGGACGAGGTCCTTGAGCAGCAGGTAGACGCCGTAATTGACCGAGGAAACGACGAAGAGCAGGCCCAGGAGGTTGAGCCAGGCCGTGGCCCAGCCCCAGCCCTTGCCACCGAGGATCGAACCCCAGTGATAGAGGCCGCCCGCGGTCGGGTAGGCGGAAGCGATCTGGCCCATGGCCGCTGCAACGAGCAGGGCGAAGACCGAACCGACGATCCAGCCGATGGCGATCGAGCCGCCGCCGGCAGCACCGAACGCGACCGTGTAGGCGCCGATACCGCCGGCGAGGATGCAGATGATCGAGAACGAGATAGCGAAGTTCTGGAACCCGCCCATGCGGCGGGACAGCTCCTGGGAATATCCCATGCTGTGGAGGACTTTTACGTCCTCATCATGATGACTTGGTACAGACATTTATAACCCCCTCAGTTTGCGGTCCTGCGCAGCGGCACTCCCCGCCGTTGGCTCTGCGCTGACCAGACCCTCACCCGGAAGGATGTGGGCCTTTATCGACTCACACGGTCGATTCCGGCCAATCGGATTGGCTGGAGTATGCTCCGGGCCAACGGAAAGTAAAGAACGGGTTAACTTCTAGCCCAAGGTATAAACGGAAAAGAAAGAGCCCCTGTCAGGTAGCTGACAGGGGCTCTTTTGGCTCGAATAGTTGCCGCGCCGGTCCAGGCGGGCTGGTCTAAATTAGACGGCGGCTGTGGAACGGCAGTTTAGCGGTACGGGTATCCTGCCTTCTCCATGTTCGCCGAGTACTTCTTGAAGATCTCGACCACCTTGCCCGCCCGGGGGCTGGAATTGGCCACTTCGTCCCAGAAGCCCTCGGCATCCTTGACGACCTGGGTCCATTCGGCATCAGAAAGCTGGGTCACTTCCATCTTCTCGCCCTCGACACGGAGCTTGGCTTCGCCACCCCAGTACCAGATGTCGCGATAGTAATGCGACTGGTCGATGGTGACGCGGAACAGTTCCTGCAGATGCGGCGGCACCTTCTGCCAGCTGGGCGTATTGGCGAAGTAGCTGCCGAACCAGGCGCCGGTGACCGAGTTGCCGAGCGCGTATTTGCAGACATCCGCCCAGCCCACTTCATAGGCTTCGGTGAAGCCGCACCAGGCGACACCGTCAAGTTCGCCGGTCTGCATGGCGACTTCGACGTTATCCCAGGGAATCGTGACCGGCACGAGACCGTATTTGGAAAGGAACTTGCCCGCCGTCGGCACGCCGAAGACGCGCAGGCCATTCATGTCGGCCAGACTGCGGATCGGCTTGTCGACGGTGAAGATATGCAGCGGGTCCCACGCGCCGGTGGAAAGCCAGGTAACATTCTCAACGCCGGAATAGGCGTCTTCCCAGATTTCCTTGAGGCCGTAGTAGTGGAACAGCGCCGGCACATCGAGGCTATAGCGCGTGGCGAAGGGAAAGTAGCCGCCGAAGACAGCGATATCGACGGGCGAGGCCATGGTCGCTTCGTCGGATTGCACCGCATCCAAGGCACCGCTCTGCAACGCGCGGAACAGGTCCGCTGTCGGCACGAGCTGGTCGGCGTAATAGAGCTCGATCTCCATCTCGCCATTGGCTGCCTTGTTGAAAGCCTCGATCTGCGGCTTGATGACGTGGGCGCCGAGCGGGGCGCCCGAATAGGTCTGCAGCCGCCATTTGATCGGACCCGTCTGCGCCACGACATAGGGTGCGCCGATGGTCGAACCAGCGGCCACCGCACCTGCACCGATGGCCGCCTTGCGCATGAAATTGCGCCTGGTCGCCAGAATCTTGTCGGATGGGCTTTGCGGCTTCGTCTCTTCAGTCATCACTACCTCCTGCGGGTTGATTTGGAGCTGAACCGGCGCTCCGTTCTTGAAACGAGCGTCTAGCCTTTCACCGACATGTGTTCCGGCAGCCAAAGTGCCAGTTGAGGGAACAACATCAGCAGGGCAATCGTGATCGCCATGATCACCGCGAACGGCCAGATCGAGCGGTAGATGTCGACCAGTGTGATTTCCTTGGGCGCCAGGGAGCGCATCAGGAAGAGATTGTAGCCGAAGGGTGGGGTGATATAGGCGATCTGGCAGGTAATGGTGTAGAGCACGCCGAACCAGATCAACTGGTTATCGAAGCCGAGATCCAGCTGCTTCACCAGCGGAATATAGAGCGGCGCGACAATCACCAGCATTGCGGTGTCGTCGAGGAACATGCCCATGAAGATGAAGCTGATCATCATCACGATGATCACCATCCAAGGGGTGAGATCCAGCTTCTCCAGGAAGAAGAATTCCAGGGCCTTAACGGCACCGAGTCCGTCGAACACGGTACCGAAAGCGAGGGCTGCGAGAATGAGCCACATGAACATGCACGAAACGTTCAGTGTCTTGACCGATGTTTCGCGGATCAGCTTCCAGGTGAAGCGCCCCTTTATGACAGCCGCCAGGGTCGCACACGTCGCTCCCACGGCCGAGCTCTCGACCAGACTGGTGACGCCGAAAACGAAGAGACCCGTCATGAAGAAGAAGATGGCGAAGGGGATGATGCCGGCCCGGGCCAGGGCCAACTTCTCCTTCAGTGGCATCTTCAGCTCTTCCTCCGGCACGATCGGTGCCAGCTTCGGATTCATGCGAGCACGAATCACGACGTAAAGAACGAAGAGGGCAGCCATGATCAACCCGGGGACAAGGCCCGCGAACCAAAGCTTGGAGACCGGCTGACGCGCAATCATGCCATAGAGCACCATCACCACCGAAGGCGGGATGAGGATGCCGAGTGAAGATCCGCCCTGCACGACGCCGGAGATGAGGACCTTATCGTATCCACGTCGCAACATCTCAGGGAGAGCAATGGTGGCGCCGATGGCCATGCCCGCAACCGAAAGGCCGTTCATGGCGGAAATGATCACCATCACGAGGATCGTGCCGATGGCCAGGCCGCCGCTTACCCGTCCGAACCAGACGTGCATCATCTTATAGAGGTCCTCGGCGATGCCCGCCTCGGCGAGGATGTACCCCATGTAGATGAACATGGGCAGAGTCAACATGGCGTACCAGTTGAACAGCTTGAACACCTGGTTGAAGGACAGCTCGATCGCACCTGGGCCGTAGAGCATCAGAGCGGCAGCCATGGCGACGAAGCCGATCGCGGCAAACACACGTTGTCCCGTGACGAGCAGCACCAGCATGCCGCTGAACATGAGCAGAGCAATCATCTCGTAGCTCATGACAGGTTCTCCCGGCGCAGTGTCCCAACATTCTTGATAACGAGGGCCACTGCCTGCATCAGCATGAGTACGAGGCATGCAACGAGCAAAGCTTTGATCGGTATCACGGAGGGATTCCAGATCGAGAAGCGCTTCTCGTTGGTTTCAATGGCGTATTGCAGGCTGGAGATGCCGCCGACCAGTGTCACAACCAAATAGAAGATCAGGCAGACAGAGGTCCCGAGATCGATCCGTGCGCGCGCCCGTTCCGAAAGAGACGAATAGATGAGGTCCATGCGGACATGGGAGTCGTTCTTGAGCGTGAAGGCTCCGCCCATGAAATAGTAAGCGGCAAGTGTGAACTGCGTGAACTCGACCGCCCAATGCACCGGCATGTTGATGACGTTGCGGGTGAACGCGTCGAACATCAACGTCGCCCCCATCACGAAGATCAATGCCGCTGCTAGGTAACCAACGAAGTTTGACATGCGGTCGGTAAACCGCACGTAGCCTGCGGTCAGGCCGCGTATGCTACTCACGTCAACTTTCCCCCAAATACGTTGCCCCAAACCTCTCCTGCGGAGGGCTTATTGATGGGCGTTTCAAACGCCAACCAAGCCCGTTCCTTTATAAGGGTCACCTCAATCGACCCTGCTTGCTGACAGGTTCCCGTCAGAAAGCTTGCTGCATGCTTACCGCGCAAACAGGGCTAGAGACAAGTCAGAACGATTGGTCAACATTCTTGAGGTAGGGTGAAACAAGATGCGTCGCCAGTTGCGGTTCATTGCCAGGCACCTGATGGAAACCGACTAAGATCTTGTCCTAAGATAGTTTCGCGCCATCCTGCGGTGCAGCAAAAGACGGCCTCTCATGAACAGGCCGAGAAATGCCGACGGCAAAGCTCGGTGAAGGCGAGGGCGCGTTTGGTCGGTCGCAACTTCTTCAGCCGCGCAAGCCCCAGGCGCGTCGGGCGCAGCTTTTCCCTGACCGGCAGGAAGACCAGCCGGCGCCCATCCAGCGACCACTCGCTTAAAGGCCGTGAATGCATGATCGAGAAGGCGTCGGAATTGGCGACCAGCCCGCGCACCATCTCGAAGCTTGGCGTTTCATAGGCGACACGCGGTTGCAGGCCGAGCCCATAGATGATGGAGAGGAAATAATCGCGGCTGTGCGGCAGGCCAAGCAGCACCATCGGATAGGCGATGAGGTCGGCGATGGCGACCGTGTCACCTTTGGCGAGCGGGTGGTCCTTGGCGAGGATGCAATGGAGCGGCACTTCGGCCAGTGCCTCGAACTCGATATCGCCGTCGAGGCCGAGATCGTAGGTGAGGGCGAATTCAAACTCGCCGGCGCGCAGGCCATCAAGGACGCCCTGCACATGATACTCGTGCAATTTGACGCTGATCTCCGGATGACTGGCAACGAGCGCACCGATGAGGCGCGGCAGAACCAGCGGCGCCACGGTCTGGAAGCAGCCGATATGCAGTTCCCCCGCCACCTCCTGGCCAAGTCCCATCGCACCCAGGCGGACGTCGTCGGCATGGTCCAGCAGGCTCTTGGCGTCGGTCAGTAGTTCGCGGCCCGCCGCCGTGAGGCTCAGGCCCTGCGCGTGATGGCGGACGAAGAGATCCACCCCGAACCGCGACTCCAGTTCGGCAATCGCCGCCGAAACCGAGGGCTGGGAGATATTGACCCGCTGGGCGGCCAAGGTGACCGAGCCGGTCTCGGCGGTGGCCACGAAATAGCGCAGCTGCTTCAAGGTGAACGGCATTGATAAATCCGATTCAATTCGAAAGATAAAAAGATTTTCTCATTACCAAAGCCCATGGGCAAGATAATGCGAATTGAACGCATCCCAACGCTTCCGACAGGGGGAATTAATCAATGCTGCGGACCGGGGCCCAATATCGCGACAGCCTGAAGGACGGCCGTCAGATCTGGATCAATGGCGAACGGGTCAAGGACGTGACGACCCATCCGGCTTTCAAGCCGATTGTCGACGTCCGCGCCCGCATCTACGACATGGCGCATGAGGCCAAGACCAAACCCGTCATGTCCTACCGCGACGATAAGTCGGGGCAGGAGAATTGCATCGGTTACAAGCTGCCGCACACCCAAGAGGACTGGCATGCCAAGCGCCGCGCCATCGACACCGTCATGCGCGATATCAAGGGCTATGCCGTGCGCGTTGGCGACGAAACCGTGGGCGAGATGTGGTCGCTCTATGACGGGCGGGATATCCTCAACGAGGTCGATCCGCAATTCTCGAAGAATATTGAGCACCATATCCAGCATGTGCTGAACTCCGACACCTTCCATGTCTCGGCCAACACGGATCCCAAGGGCGACCGCTCCAAACGCCCGCAGGACCAGGACCCGGATATGCTGCTGCATCTGGTCAAGGAGACAGACAAGGGCATCATCGTGCGTGGCGCCAAATATGAGACGGCAGCGGCCTACGCCAACCAGGCCTTCGTCAAACCCACCATCGCCAACTGGGGTGACGACAAGCTCAGCGATTATGCGCTCGGCTTCATCTGCGACATGGGCTCGCCGGGCCTCAAGCATATCTGCCGCACAGGCTTCACCGGCCGCGCCTCGGCCGACGACTATCCGCTCTCCAACCGGGCCGATGAAGTCGATACGCTGCTGATCTTCGACGACGTGCTGATCCCGTGGGAGAACGTACTGTTCTATCGTCACACGCGGGCGGCGGCGTTCATCCGCGGCACGCTGCACCGCTACAGCGCTTTCCCCTTCACGCTGCGGCTCCTTTATATAGCCGACCTGATGCTGGGTGCTGCCGCCTTCAACGCCAAGCAGACCGGCCTCGATGCCCAGCAAGCGGTGCGCGAGAAGCTCGCTTTGCTGATGCAGTACCGTGAGAGCATCAACGCACATCTTACCGCGGCGATTGCGATGGCGGAGAAGAGCCCGGGCGGCCTTCTCATGCCCAATCAGTCGCTCCTCTATACCGGGCGCTATGCGGCGATCAACCAACTGCCGGCGATGATGCATCTGGCGCGCGAATTGTGCGGCGGCCAGATCTGCGTCACCCCGGACAAGGCCACGTTCGACAATCCCGAGATCAAGGATTGGATGGAAAAATACTATTCGGTCAACGAATTCTGGCAGGCCGAGGACCGCCGCAAGCTGCTGGCCTTCGCGCGCGATCTGCTGAATTCCGACCGCGCCGGGCATATGGTGACCTTCGAACTCTTCGCCCAGTCACCGCCCTTTGCGCATCTCAATTCGATCTATATGAATTTCGACATGACCAGCGCACTTTCCTATGTAAAAGATTGCGCGGGCCTGTCCGACCGTGTCCTTGATCAATGGAAGAAGAAATAAGCCATGACCTACAGCCATGTACGTTTGCGCAAGTTCAACACCAAGAAGACCTATCCGGAACAGAGCCTCGACAACGACCTCTCCATGTCGGTGCGTGCCGGCAATACCATCTTCCTGCGCGGCCAGGTCGGCCAGGCGTTGGATGGCTCGATGGTCGGCGTCGGCGACGCGGCGGCCCAGACCGAACAGGCCATGCGCAATGTGAAGCAATTGCTGGAAGAGCAGGGCGGCAAGCTTGCCGATATCTGCAAGATCGTCATCTACATCACCGATCCGCGCTATCGCGAGGATGTCTACCGGGTGATCGGTAAGCATCTCAAAGGTGTCTATCCGGTCTCGACCGGCCTGGTTGTCCAGGGCCTTGCCCGGCCGGAATGGGTGATGGAAATCGACGCCTATGCGGTGATCCCGGAAAGTCGTATGAAGAGCGTTCAGGAGCCGCCCGCCGCCTTGCAGTGGAAGGATACCGCCGACAAGGCGGACCGCGCCAGGAAGCCGGCAAAGAAGAGGGCGGCCCGCAAGAAATAAGGAACGAGCCATCCATGACCTTCTCGCTTGTCGGTCGCTGCGCTGAAACCGGAATGTTCGGTGTGGCCATCACCACCTCGTCGATCGCCGTCGCGTCACGCTGTCCCTGGGCCAGGGCCGGCGTCGGCGCGGTGGCGACGCAGAATGTGACCGATCCGCGGCTGGGCAATCAGGGGCTCGATCTTCTAGAGAAGGGCATGAGTGCGCCGGAAGCGATGAATGCGCTGATGGCGAAGGCTCCTTCGCCCGAGCACCGCCAGGTGACGATGATCGACAAAAGGGGCCATGCGGCCTTCTGGTCCGGGGCCAAGACACTCGGCACCAACAATGTGGCGCCGGGCGAGGATTGCATCGCCGCCGGCAACCTGCTGCAGAACCCGGATGTGCCGGCCGCGATGGTGAAGGCCTTCGTGCAGTCGAAGGGCCGGCATCTCGCCGACCGGCTGTTGCTGGGGTTGGAAGCCGGAATCGTCGCCGGCGGCGAAATGGGGCCGGTGCATTCCGCCGGCCTTCTTGTCGTCCATGAGCAGAACTGGCCGCTGGTCGATCTCCGCATCGATTGGAGCGATGACAATCCCATCGTGCGCCTGAAGCGCCTGTGGGAGGATTACCAGCCGCAAATGGACGCCTATATCACCCGCGCGCTCGATCCCAATGCCGCGCCATCCTATGGCGTGCCCGGCGACATGGGCGAGGAGAAGTAGGGATTACGCTATTCGATGCGGATTGACACCTAATTGCCATAGAGGCATGGTGAAGCTCACTCAATAAGAGTGAGAGCATATTGATGCGCGCGCGAGTTGCTTGGTTCCTAACCGGCCCAATGATTGCTACCTCCTTAGCCATAGCTGTGGCTGGCGCATCGACCGCTACAGCAGCCGAAAATGTCGAAGTGTGGAGCTATTCAATTGCTGAGATGTGGGGGCTCCAAGAAGCTTTTCCGCTACCCGCTCCTCCGTTCACATTTCTGGCCGGCGCGCTGTTTTTTCAAGATAAAGCGGTGGTGGTTGCGGGTGACGACAAGGCGATGACCGATAAGAAATACAGTGCAATCGGTTTGGGGTATGGTCTTTCCGTTCTTGCACAAATGAGCTCGCCGCCCAACATGCCCGCCAGCCTCAAATGTGTTGGTGATGGTAAATCGTCTGATGAGGCCATGATGGTCGAAGGTTGGGATTCCGACCTTACGGAAGTGGGGGCGGGTATGCTTTGCTCATACGCTCATTTTAACAATGCAAATTGGCGGTCTTCGCAATTGCTGACTGATCGGCGCCGGTTCTTGAGCGTTACGGAATACCGCACCGACGAAAACAAGATCGAGCGGGTCTATGTCGACGTGACGCGGTGGGCAGAGCAGCTCTATTCGGAACTACCCTAGTCAGGCTCTCTTGCCGCTCCTCAAGATATAGAGGCAGCAGGCGATGACGATCCCGGATCCGGCGAGCATGTAGGTGGTCGGCCAGTCGCCCCAGATCAGTGCGCCGAGGATCATCGCCCAGACCAGGCCGGTATAGTCGAGCGGTGCCAGCATCGAAACCTCGCCATAGCGGAAGGCCTGGTTGAGGCAGAACTGCCCACAGGTGCCGGCGATGCCGACGGCCAGAAACAGCAGCGCATCCTCAAGCGGCGGCGTGCGCCAGAACCAGAACATGGCGATGCCCAGGACGATCACGACCGTGAGGGCATAGTAGAAGAGGATCGTGTGCGTCGATTCGGATGAGGAGAGCTGGCGCGACGAGACCAGGGTGAAGGCCCAGAACACCGCCGAGACGAGCGCTGAAACCGAACCCCATTCAATCACATCTCCTTCGGGGCGCATGATGAGCAGGATGCCGATGAAGCCGGCGCCCACGGCGACCCACCGGCCCGGCCCGACCTTTTCGCCGAGCAGGGGAATCGACAGCATGGTCATGAAGATGGGCGCCGCAAGCCCGATCGATACGGCGTTGGGTAGCGGAATCAATTGTAGGGAGACATAGAAGGTCAGCATGGTGATGAGGTTGCAGACCGAACGCCAGAGATGCCCCGGCAAGCGCCGCGTATGCAGGCCGCCCAGCCCTTGCGGTGACATCCGCGCCAGTCCCAAGGCGATGAAGAGACAGACGAAATAGCGCAGGAAGGCGATCTGCGTGACGTGATAGCCGCGATCGTCGGCCAGCCATTTGACCAGCCCATCCATGCCGACCAGCAGCAGCGAGGCGGCCAGCATATAGACCACGGCGATTCGGGGCCGGTTGCGCAAGGCGCTATTGGCTGGGGCGGTACTGGTTGAGGTGGGGGAAGTCACGTTGCCGGGGCGGGTCCGAGGAGGTACAGTGCCGGCGATTATGGCCGTTCGGCCATCCCTTGGCTATGGCATTGAAGAATGGCGCCTTTCGACATCGTCCCCTCGGCCTGTCCGCATGATTGTCCTTCGACCTGTGCGCTTGAAGTGGAGCGCATCTCGCCGACCCGGATCGGGCGCATCCATGGCGCCAAGGACAACAGTTACACGGCCGGAGTCATTTGCGCCAAGGTCGCGCGCTATGCCGAGCGGCAACATCACCCGGACCGGCTCGACGTCCCTTTGCGTCGCGTGGGCGCCAAGGGTGTTGGCCGTGCGGCCTTCCAGCCGATCACCTGGGCGCAGGCGCTTGACGAGATTGCCGATCGGTTCCAGCGCGCCGAGCAGCGCCATGGTGCGGAAGCGGTCTTTCCCTATTACTACGCCGGCACGATGGGCCTGGTGCAGCGCGATGGCATCTATCGCCTTACGCACGAAAAGAAATACTCGCGCCAGAAGAGCACGATCTGCGTCTCGCTTTCCGATGCCGGCTGGCAGGCGGGTGTCGGGGTGATGCGCGGCGTCGATACGCGGGAACTCGCCGAGAGCGATCTCATCATCGTATGGGGCGGCAATCCGGTCGCGACCCAGGTCAATGTGATGACTCACGTCGCCCGCGCACGGAAGGCGCGCGGCGCCAAGTTGATCGTGGTTGATCCTTACCGCACCGGTACGGCGGAAGCGGCTGACCAGCATCTCATGCTGCGCCCTGGAACCGATGCCGCGTTGGCCGTGGCGGTGATGCATGTGCTGTTTGCGGAAGGCTATGCGGACCGCGCCTATCTCGCGCGTTACGCCGATGCGCCGGACGAGCTGGAGCGCCATGTGGCCAACCGGTCGCCGGAATGGGCGGAAGGCATCACCGGCATTCCGGCTGCGACGATCCGCGACTTTGCGCGCCTCTATGGCCGCACCAAGAAGAGTTTCATCCGGGTCGGATACGGCTTCTCCCGCACGCGGAACGGGGCCGTCAGTCTCCATGCCGTTTCCTGTCTGCCGACGGTCACAGGGGCTTGGGCGGAGAAGGGCGGCGGTGCGCATTACTCCAACCGCGCGATCTATCATATCGACAATCGCCTCATCATGGGCCTCGATCTCAAGGACACAAGCGTCCGTGAACTCGACCAGTCGCGTCTCGGTGCCGTGCTGACGGGCGATAAGCGGGACCTGGGCGACGGGCCGCCGGTCACGGCGATGATTATCCAGAATACCAACCCGATGAATGTCTGCCCGAACTCGAATTTGGTGCGGCAGGGTTTCCTGCGCGACGATCTGTTCGTCGCGGTGCATGAGCAGTTCATGACCGAAACGGCGGCGATGGCGGATATCGTGCTGCCGGCCACGACCTTCCTTGAGCATGACGATATCTACCGCGCCAGCGGCCACACCCATCTACAGGTGACCCGCAAGGTGGTGGAGTCATTGGGCGAAGCGCGGCCGAACCACTTTGTGCTCTCGGAACTCGCCAAGCGCCTGGGCTGCCATCACCCCGGTTTCTCGATGACGGAATGGGAAATCATCGACGAAACACTGAAACTGTCCGGTCATCCGGATGCGCAGACCCTCTACGCTGCCCGCTGGAAAGATTGTGTGCTGGATTTCGAGACGACACATTTCCTCAACGGGTTCGGTCACCCGGATAAGAAATTTCGCTTCAAGCCGGATTGGGCTGCGATCGGACCGGATATCGAGGGGCTGCCATCCTTGCCGGATTATGCACCGCTCAACGATGCGGCGACGGCGGAACATCCGCTGCGCCTGGTGACGGCGCCGGCGCGGCAATTTCTGAACTCGACCTTCACCCCGACCCCAACCTCGCGCGCCCGGGAAGGCCGTCCCACCTTGCTGATTCATCCGGACGACGCGGCACGCTACGCAATCGCCGATGGTGCCGAAATCGAAGTGGGCAACAGGCAGGGTGTCGTCGGCCTCCACGCCAAATTCTTCGACGGGCTCCTGCCCGGCGTGGTGGTGATCGAGAGCCTGTGGGGCAACGCCGATTTCCGCGGCGGGCTCGGCGTCAACACGCTGGTCAGCGACGAAGCCGGCAAGCCCGATGGCGGTGCCGTGTTTCACGATACGGCCGTCTGGGTCAGGCCTGCCTGATCATGACCAAATCCGGTCCACATAGCATCGGCCCCCATGTAATCGTGTTGGGCAATGAAAAGGGCGGCTCCGGCAAGTCGACCACGGCGATGCACCTCATCGTGGCGTTGCTGGCGGCCGGCAAGCGCGTTGGCTCGATCGATCTCGACGCACGCCAGGGCTCGCTCTCGCGCTATGTCGAGAACCGGCGCAAGACCGTGGACGCGATGCTGACGCCGCTGCCGATGCCGGAGCATATCCCGATCAACCAGAGCAAGGCGGACAGCCGCGAAGCGGCGACGCGGGAGGACGAGGCCAATCTGGCCGCAGCCCTCGAACAATTGGCGGGCAACGACTTCATCGTCATCGACACGCCCGGCAGCGACAGCGCGCTTTCGCGCGCGGCGCATATCCGGGCCGATACCTTGATCTCGCCGTTGAACGACAGTTTCCTGGATCTCGATCTGTTCGGGCGCATCGAGGATGAGGGGCAGAGCATCCGCCGCCCCAGTGTCTATGCCGAAACGGTATGGGAGCAGCGGAAGCGCCGCGCCATGGCCGGCGGCAGGCCGATCGACTGGGTGGTGATGCGCAACCGCCTGTCCAGCCTCGATGCGCGCAACAAACGCGACATCGGCAAGCTGCTGGAACAATTGGCCAAGCGCATCGGCTTCCGCATTGCGCCGGGTTTCACCGAGCGCGTCATCTTCCGCGAGTTGTTTCCCCGCGGCCTCACCTTGCTCGATCTGTCGCGCAAGGATGCCGGGGTGCAATGGCGCATGTCTCATGTGGCGGCGCGCCAGGAAGTGCGCGACCTGCTGGAGGCCCTGAACCTGCTGCCGAGGGAGGAATCCCCCACCTCCCAAATCCCGGCCTAGTTTTCCCCGCCGAATTTTCCTGGAAGTCACACCAAATGGGCACGAATGGCCGCCTTCTGTGTTCGTCTCGTGATGTTTAGGCAATATCCGCGACTTTTCAGCGCCCCCGGCTTGAAGTCCAGTTGGACGGCGTGGCAGAAATGTTGCGATGCATCAACCAAAGGGAAACGGAATGATCAAACCGCTCAAGAAGGCAATCTTTCCGGTGGCCGGTCTCGGCACGCGCTTTCTGCCGGCCACCAAATCCATGCCGAAGGAGATGCTGACCGTCGTCGACAAGCCGCTCATCCAATATGCGGTGGAAGAAGCCAAGGCCGCCGGAATCGAGGAGATGATCTTCGTTACGGGTCGCGGCAAATCGGCGATGGAAGATCATTTCGATCATTCCTATGAACTTGAAGACACGCTGAGCCGCCGCGGCAAGAAGGCGGAACTGGAACTGCTCAAGAAGATGCTGCCGCTTGCGGGCAATATCGCCTATGTGCGGCAGCAGGAACCGCAGGGTCTCGGTCATGCGGTCTGGTGCGCGCGCCATTTCATCAAGGACGAGGCGGTGGCCGTGCTGTTGCCGGACGATCTGGTGCATGGCGAGGTTTCGTGCCTGAAGCAGATGGCCGACGTCTATCGCAAGGTTGGCGGCAATATCATGGCCGTCATGGAAGTGGCGCAGGAACATACCAGCCGCTACGGCATCCTCTCGCCGGGCACCGACAAGGATGGACTGGTTGAGGTCAAGGGGCTGGTCGAGAAGCCTTCGCCCGACAAGGCGCCGTCGCGTCTGGCCGTCATCGGCCGCTACATCCTGCAGCCGGAAATCTTCAATCATCTCGAGGCGCAGGGGCCGGGGGCGGGCGGCGAGATTCAGTTGACCGATTCCATGGCGCGGATGATCGGCGAGGTGCCGTTCCATGGCTATCGGTTCGCGGGCAAGCGCTACGATTGCGGCGACAAGGCGGGCTTCATCGAAGCCAATATCGCGCTCGGCGTGGCGCACCCGATCCTCGGCAAGGCGGTCAAGCAAGTGGTGGCGGAGATCGCGGCGAGCCTGAAACTCTGATCAGATCTTCCTTGCTAAAGATAAGCGCATAAAAATATCATTATCCCTGCCAATCTGCGGGGAAATGATGGAAGAAATTCTCAAGGGCCTGCGCGCATCGGCCGAGGCGACGCGGTTGCGGATCCTCGGCCTGTGCGCCCATGCCGAACTGACGGTGAGCGATCTGGTCGAAATCCTCGGCCAGTCGCAGCCGCGCATCTCCCGACATCTCAAATTGCTGGTGGAGGCTGGGGTCCTGGTGCGCAACCAGGAAGGCCCGTGGGCCTGGTACCGCCTGCCCGAAGAAGGGGTGGGGGGCGAACTGGCGCGCCTCATCGTCGATTTGCTGCCCTCCGATGACCGGCAGCATGCACAGGATCTGAAGCGGCTCCAGGCGATTTCCGAAGGTTGGACGTCGCGCGTCGCTGATTTCTTCCGCCAGCATGCCGGGGATTGGGAGCAGATCCGATCGCTGCATGCCGATCAGGCGGCGGTCGATGCGGCCCTGCTCGCTGCCTTGCCGGGAGCGCCGATCGAGAGCCTGCTCGATATCGGCACCGGTGCCGGCCATGTGCTCTCGCTGGTCGGCAAGCGGGCCCAATCGGCGGTCGGCGTCGACCGCTCGCGCGAGATGCTGAATGTCGCGCGCTCCAATCTCTTCCGCGCCGGGCTGCGGCATTGCCAGGTGCGCCAGGCGGACATGTTCGCCCTGCCTTTCGAAGATGCGAGCTTTGCCGCGATCACCATGAACATGGTGCTGCATTTCGCCGACCGGCCGGATGCAGCCATAACCGAGGCAGCGCGGGTGCTGCAGCAGGGTGGCCGGCTCGTGATCGTCGATTTCGTGACACATCAACTGGAACAGCTGCGCGAGGAACAGGCGCATCGCTGGCTGGGCTTCGACGACGCCCAGATCACGGCCTGGTGCCGGGCTGCCGGATTGCAGCCGTTGGCGCCGCAACATCTGGCCGGCGGATCGCTGACCGTGGCCCTGTGGGTCGCTGAACGCCCGATCTGACTATTCGAAGCCGTAACGCGCCATGACTTCGCGCCGGAGGCGCGGGATCAGCGTCGGGTCGGCGTTGAGATGGGCCTCCTCGGAATCGAGGATAGCAAGGAAGAGGCGGCCGCGCAGCCGGTTGGTGTCGAGCTTGGCCGCGGCCCGGTTGCCGATGGCGGAGACGATGACATCGAGGCAGCGCTCAGCGGCGTTGAGGCGGCCCCACAGAAAATCATGCTCGCGCCAGGATCTGTTGAAGAAGGCGCCGAAGCTCATCAGCGAGGTGCCGCGCAGGACGATGCCGCTGGTGAGGCCATGCGCATCGTCCGGGCTGATGCGGTCGACCAGGACTTCATTGATCTCGTCCATATCCGTCCATTGCAGGATCGGAAAGGTGATGAGGTCGAAGAAGGCAAAGCCGACATAGGCCTTGGCGACCGCACGGCGCGCGATCGGCGGCAGGAAGGCAAAGCCCATCACCGAGATGATTTCATCGAGCGAGTTGTCGATCGGAATGAGGCCGAAGGCTTCCTCCAGCGCTGCGAGATCGACACTATCGAAATCACGCCCGGCCTGGGCCGCGGCCGCCAGCCGCTTGGCCGCCGCAACCGGGGCGCCGGAATATTTGGCCGGGTCCCAGCGGGGGGCTGCGCGCTCGATCGCCTCGTAAAGCGCGCCTTTGAGGTCGTCGATGGCGGCGGAGCCCACGTCGACGCCGGTCTCGCCGGCCGAGCGATAGAGTTCATTGAGGCGCCGGATCACGAAGCGAATGCGGCGCAGGCGAAACTCGATATCGAAACCGCGCAGGAAGCGAATGGTCCGCGCAGGCGGGGCATCGTCATGTTCCAGCCAGCGATCGAAGGCGTCGCTGATGACTTCGCGAGCGATCGCCGCTTCAGAAGTACTGGCGAGCTTGGCCACGAGCACCGACAGCCGGTCGCAGACGCCCCGCAATTTCAGCTTCTGATAGCTGAGATAGGCATAGCCGGCACCTTTATGTGCCGCTTCATTGGCGGCCGAGCGGTAGCGGCCGACCTCGGCGATGGTCGGCGGATTTTCAGCATCCGGCTGCACGATGTCATCGACCAGACGCTCGACTTCGGGGTCGGCGGCCGCCAGGATTTCCGCCATGCGCCGGGCCCGGACATTCCAGGCCTCGATGCCGAGAAGATCGTCCGCAATCGGTTCGTTGCGCGGGATGACGGCGAGCGAAGCCAGGATGGTGCGGAAGAATCCGGGAGCGCCTTCGCCGGAGCGTTGCCTGCCGTCAGGGCGCGGATTGGGGTCGACATAGATGATGCGGCGAATCACTTCGCGGCTGGCCGGCCGGTCGCCCAAGGCACTGATGACCGGCGAAAATGGCTTGTTCATGACGACGCTGCCGTCGATGAAGAAGCGATTGGCGGCAGCCTGGTCGAGATCGCCTTCGACGCCCAGCTTGTCGACCAGCAAGGCGGTGCGTGCCGGCCAGCCGCGCCCGCGCTGGGCCAGGATGTCATCCATTTCGGCGACCGTTGCCGGGACGAAGGCACCGGGAAAACAGGCGGTCGCGCGTGAAGCGAATACCAGCGACGGCACATGTTCCGGGCCGAACTCGCTCTGCAATTCGCCGGAAAGCGTGCGCCGGCAGCTGAAGGCGAGGATGCGACGATGCTCGGTCTCCTCGACGACCGGCGGGTCGTGAAGAGCAATACGGTGCCGATGGCCGCGATAGTCGGTCACCGTGACGAAGAGGTCCAGGCGGTGACCCGGGGGCAGCAGGCTGATGCCGGAACCGCCGCCGGCATCCATATTGTCGCAGGCATCCAGCATCCAACCGGCAAAGCGGGGGCCGGAAAACGGCGGCGTGAACCAGCGCGCCTGCACGAAGCGGCGCACTTTGGCGAGTGTTTCAGGATCGGCCACCTGCTGGCCGAAGCGGCGAATGAGGATCTTGTCGATGATCGGTGCCAGGGCACCTTTCAGAGTCCGGCTGACCAGGCTGGCCGGAACCGAAAGCTGGGTGACGTCGGCGTTCTGCAGCCACAATTCACGATGCGAATCGAGCGGCAGATCATGGGCAAGGGCGCGGGCCAGCATGACGCCATTGATACCGCCGGCCGAGGCACCGGAAATGAGGTCGATCACGATCCGGAGGTCGATGTCTGGCTCCAGCGACTTCAGCAGGTCGAGATAGACGGCGGTGCTGTCGGAAACGGCCGCAGTCGCACCCTCGGCTTCGGCGTGAAGCTGCTTCGACGCGCGGATCAGATTGAGAATTTCCCGGGTAACGCCGTGGATATAGACGGCCAGGGAGACGCCGCCGTAAAGCACCACAGCCAGCCGCACCTCGATCTGCTTCATATCCCCCCGGACGCCCATTCGGGCTCTCGTTCGAGTCGGCTTAGTCTAGCATCGGGAATGCCCCTTGGCGCTAGCGGCGATGCCCCTTGTTGGGCGGCGGATTTGCAATCCCGGCATGCGGCCCCGGCCATATCAACGTGAGGGGGGGCGGGCCGGAGTTGTTATGTTCTTGACCCCAAGCACACCTTGCCGGAGCCCACGCGGATGATCCCCTTTTCGGTTCTCGATTTGTCGCCGATCACGCTTGGTAACAGTGCCGCCGATGCCTTTCGAAATACGGCCGATCTGGCGCGCCATGCCGAGAACTGGGGATACCAGCGCTATTGGCTGGCCGAACATCACAACATGCCGGGGATCGCCAGCGCTGCCACGGCCGTGGTCATCGGGCATGTCGCTGCGGCAACACAGCGCATCCGCGTGGGGTCAGGCGGCATCATGCTGCCCAACCATGCCCCGCTGGTGATCGCCGAGCAGTTCGGGACGCTGGAATCGCTCTTTCCCGGCCGGATTGATCTCGGCCTCGGCCGCGCGCCCGGTACCGATCAGCGGACTGCGCGGGCCCTGCGCCGCAATCTCCTCGGCAGCGATGACACCTTTCCGCAGGACGTCGCCGAACTGCAGGCCTGGTTTGCGCCGGTCCAGCCGGGCCAATCGGTCCGCGCCGTTCCCGGCGCCGGCCTCAATGTCCCGATCTGGCTGTTGGGTTCCAGCCTGTTCAGCGCCCAGTTGGCGGCGGAAATGGGGCTGCCTTTTGCCTTTGCGTCGCATTTTGCGCCGGATTATCTCATGCGGGCACTCGATCTCTATCGCGCCAACTTCAAACCGTCGGCAGCCTTGCAGAAGCCTTATGTCATGGCCGGGCTCAATGTCTTTGCCGCCGCGACCGACCAGGAAGCGCGCTTCCTGTTCACCTCGCTGCAGCAGCAGTTCATCAACCTGCGCCGGGGCACACCCGGTCCGCTGCCGCCGCCGCGCCAGAGCATGGATGGCTATTGGTCGCCCATGGAGCAGCAGATGGTCGAGCATTCGCTGGCCTATGCCGTGGTCGGGGCACCGGCGACGGTCGAGCAGGGGCTTGCCGACTTTATAGCCGCCACCCAGATCGATGAGGTGATCGTGACCGGCCAGATCTACGATCATCAGGCCCGGCTGCGGTCCTTCGAGATCGTGGCGGCGGTGCGCGACCGCCTGGCGATGGCCGAAGGCGCCGCGATGGCCCGCTAGCGGCCCCGGCCGCGGCGTTCTATTGTCTGCGGCAATCTAGCCGTTTGCCAGGAGCCTGCCATGTCTGCCCCGACGCCCACGCGGCGTTTCGTCTTCAACCCGGCCCCCGTGCCCGCCTTGCCCGTGGCCGGGCGCGAGGAATTTTTCCCCGTTCATCGCATCTACTGCGTCGGGCGGAACTATGCAGACCATGCCGTCGAGATGGGGCATGATCCCAGCCGCGAGGCGCCTTTCTTCTTTCAGAAGAACCCCGATACGCTGGTTCTCCCGGGCGACGACTTTCCCTATCCGCCCGCCACGACGGATGTGCATCACGAAATCGAACTGGTGGTCGCGCTGCAATCCGGCGGCCGAGACATCCCCGTAGCTGAGGCAGTTGAGCATGTCTTCGGCTATGCTGTCGGTCTCGACATGACCCGGCGCGATCTGCAGGCCGAAGCCAAGAAGGCGGGGCGACCCTGGGAAGTCGGCAAGGCATTCGAGCATGCCGCCCCTTGCTCGGCGATCGCGCCCGCCGCTGAAATCGGCCATCCGCAGGCAGGTGCCATCTGGCTGAAGGTCAATGGCGCGCTCAAGCAGCAGGGCGATCTCTCTCAACTCATCTGGAAGGTGCCGGAGATGATCAGCTATCTCTCCGGCCTGTTCACGCTGCAGGCGGGCGATCTCATTTTTTCCGGAACGCCGGCGGGCGTCGGGCCGGTCTTGCGCGGCGACGGATTGCTGGGCGGTATCGACGGTGTCGGCACCCTGTCCATTCATGTGCGTTAGAAAGAAGCCGATCCCGTGACCGACTATGTCCGCCGCATTCTCGATGCCCGCGTCTATGACGTCGCCATGCAGAGCCCGCTCGATGCCATGCCGCGCCTCAGCGCGCGCCTTGGCGGAGACATTCTGCTGAAGCGCGAGGATCTGCAGCCGATCTTCTCCTTCAAGATCCGGGGTGCCTATAACCGCATCGCACGGCTGTCACTGGAAGCGCGCGCCTGCGGCGTCATCTGCGCCTCAGCCGGCAATCATGCCCAAGGTGTCGCACTTTCGGCGCATAGGCTGGGGATCAAGGCCACCATCGTCATGCCCGTGACGACGCCGCAGATCAAGATCGACGCTGTCCGGCATTGGGCTGGTGAGGTCGTGCTGAAGGGCGATACGTTTGACGACGCCTACGCGCATGCCAAGTCGCTGGAAACCGCGCATGGTTTCACCTTCATTCACCCGTTCGACGATCCGGATGTCATTGCCGGGCAGGGCACCATCGGTGTCGAGATCCTGCAGCAGCATGCCGACCCGATCGAAGCGATCTTCGTCCCGGTGGGGGGCGGGGGACTCGCTTCCGGCATCGCCTCCTATGTCAAATTCCTGCATCCCGAGATCAAGGTGATCGGGGTGGAGCCGGTCGATGCCGCGTCCATGAAAGCGGCGATCGAAGCCGGCGAGCGGGTCATCCTCGACCGTGTCGGACTCTTTGCCGATGGCGTTGCCGTGCGGCAAGCGGGCGTGGAGACCTTCCGCCTCTGTTCGAAATTGCTGGACGACGTCATTCTCGCCGACACCGACGAGATGTGCGCGGCCGTGAAGGATATCTTCGAGGATATGCGGGTCATCGCCGAACCGGCCGGGGCCCTGTCGCTGGCGGGCTTGAAGGCCTATGTCGCGGCCAACCCGGATCGCACCGGCGCGCTCATCGCCATCAACAGCGGCGCCAACATGAATTTCGATCGCCTGCGCCATGTGGCCGAGCGGGCGGAACTGGGCGAGGCGCGGGAAATCCTGTTGGCGGTCACGATCCCGGAGCAGCAGGGCAGCTATCGCCGATTTGTCGAGGTGCTCGGCAATCGCAATATCACCGAGTTCAACTATCGCTACGCAGCGGGCAGCGAGGCACATGTCTTTGTCGGCCTCAAGTTACGTGGTGAAGGAGCGGAGAAGGCTTCCCTTCTTTCGGAACTGCACACCCTCGGCTACCAGGTGCTCGACATCAGCGCCAATGAGACGGCCAAGCTGCATGTCCGCTACATGGTGGGCGGCCGGGCGCCGGGCCTGCAGGATGAAGTGATCCTGCGCTTCGAGTTTCCGGAGCGGCCGGGCGCGCTGATGAAGTTCCTCAACGGCGTCGGGAGCGATTGGAACATCACCCTGTTCCACTATCGCAATCACGGCGCGGATTATGGGCGGGTGCTGGCCGGGCTGCAGGTCCCGCAATCCGAACGCGCCCGCTTTGCCGCCCAGCTGACCCAGCTCGGCTATCCTTACGAAGATGAGACCGTCAATCCCGCCTATCGCATGTTCCTCGGGGATTGAAGCGCCGCCATCCTCGAATCCCGGCCCAATTCTCCGAATGCGCCGATCCGTGGAATAGCAAGCCCGCTCGGCCGTTTTTGGTGACAGGCCGAAGGCGGTACTCTCAGGTGAACGATCTCAAATCCGCATTATGCGTGCTGCTGGTGATGCTGCTGATCTCGGCAGCACTGATCGCGGCCGTTTCGACCCTGGCCAGTTCCTGAACGGAAAGTCGGAGCTTACTGCGCGGTCTGCGCGACGCTGCTGTCACCCTTCACGACCAGGCAGTCGGTCTGCTTGGCCTTGAGCTTCTTGCAGGCCGCATCGGCATCCGCCTTGCTGAGGCCGAAGACCCGGGCACGATAGATGTTGCTATTGCCACGATCGATGACGATGCGGGTATCGGCGAGCAGGGTGGGGACGGCCTTGGTCGCCCGTTCCGCGGCTTTCTGGGCCGGCTTGAACTTGGAATAGGCGCCGACCTGGATACCGAACTGGTTCTTGTCGCCGCTCCAGACATTGGCGACTTCCTGCGTGTCCGGCGAGGTGACGGCGGGGGCGAGCGAGACGCTGGCCATGGTGGCAATGGCCGAGCCGATCGAATCGTCCTGGCGGCTCGTCGGCTTCGGCGTCGGGACCAGGGCGTTGGCCACGACTTCGTCGATACCGGGTTCAACCGGCGCGGTGTCGTTGGCCGCCAGAACCGGCACCAATTGCGCCGGCGCGGCGCTGCCCGGCGCTTTGGCCATCAGCACGTCGCCGATTCCGTTCCGGGTCTTGAAGCCTTGGGTGAGGAGGGCAACCATCTGCTTGTCGCGGATCGGCGCGCTGGTCCCGCCAAGGACCACGCCGACCAAGCGGCGACCGTTGCGTTCGGCCGAGGAAACCAGGTTGAAGCCGGCGGCGCGGATATAGCCGGTCTTGATGCCATCGGCGCCGGCGAACTTCTTCATCACGCGGTTATGGCCGCCATAGGTGTTGCCGCGATAGACGAAGCTGTTGCGGCCGAAATAGCCGTAATATTTCGGATGGTCGCGCAGCAGCGCCACGCCCAGGGTCGCCTGATCGCGCGCGGTCGTCACCTGTCCCGGATTGGGCAGGCCGTTGGCATTGCGATAGACGGTCTTGTTCATGCCCAGGGCACGCGCCTTCGCGGTCATCATGCGGGCAAAGGCGGCTTCGGTACCGCCCAGGCGCTCGCCGACGGCGGTCGAGACGTCATTGGCCGAGCGGACCACCATGGCAAGAATGGCCGTTTCGACCGAAATGGTGTCGCCGGCGTTGACGTTCATGTTCGTCGCCGGCTCGCTGGCGGCATTCTTTGAGAATGTAATCCGGTCGTTGAGCTTGATCGTACCCTGGTCAAGGGCATCGAACAGCAGATAGAGGGTCATCATCTTGGTCAGAGATGCCGGATAAGTGATGGCGTCGGCATTGGAACGCGACAGCACTTCGCCTGTTTCAGCATCGACCACGATGCTGGCTGCAACCGGCTTGGCCTGGGCAACGCCCTGGCCAAGGACGCTGATCAACGCCAGGATCGCGAGGGTGGCGCCTGCACGGCGCAAAACGGACAGAATCGACCCCCGCGTGGGCTGATGCGGCAGCAGCATTGTGCTTTTCCCCCTAAGCCGGTGAAAAGATTTGGGCAATTTCGTGTCCGATCCTACGTTAACCGTAGAATCCTGTCTATAGCCTACAGACCCCTAAAATCTGGTAAACTGTGACAAGACGCCAACGGAATCAGGTAACTAACGGATGATCCTCACACCCTTAAGCTCATTCGGGCAAAGGCTCCGACTCTTTGCCGCCCTCTCATTTGCAGCGCTCAGCCTCACGGCCTGCGCCTACCATTCGGCCGGCAATGTCGGTTCGGGCAGCAGCATCGACAACCCGGTCGAACGGAAATTCACCTGGTTCAGCTATCTCGATGCCGCGGATATTCGCAATTCCTGTGCCGCCGGCGGGCCCGACCAGTATCGCCTCGTCTATAACGGCCAGTATGACCATCACGTGCGGACCTATGAGGTGACGAGTGCGCCTACGCGCCAGATCGTGGCGCGTGCGCGGGGGACCAGTGGCGACATCACCCAGATGGGCTTCAACAGCTTTGATGAGCTATTGGGGCCCTGGAATTTCCGCCGTTCGCAGACGGCGCTGAGCGAGGCGGATTGGACAAAATTGCGTGATCTGCTGCACGAGTCGGGCTTCGCTGCCGGCAGCCAGGCGGGCCTGCGCCTCCATTCCCAGGACTTTTATTGGCTGGCGGCGGGCTGCGAGGGCGGCAAGTTTTTCTTCAATGCCTGGGCGGATAAGCCGCGCGCACTCAGCCTTACCCACACCAAATTCCTGGATTTTCTGCTGCGCCATGACGGAACGGGGCTGGCCTATGTACCGCCGCGTCCCGTCACCTACATGGATAAGAATGAGCAGAGCAAGGGGACGGATCGGGATTATAGCGGTGCCTTCGTCATTACCGTGCATGAGGACGGCATCGGCCGGGCCGGTCTCTGATGGGGGAAACGACCGGCCGAAGACGAGACCCGGCAAATATGCAGCCCCACTATAATGCGGCGGCCCCTTTTAACTCCGCCTTAGCATCCAATATGATACAGCCATGACAGCGACTTGCGGGATGATCGACTTGACGGATCCGATGGATATGAAGCTGACGCGCGCATATCCGCTCCTGGCCTCGGCCGGCGAGGATGGCGATGACGGTGACCAGGGCGGCAATAACGGCCGGCCGGGCGTCGGCACGGTCGTCAAGGCCAAGCCGAAGACCAAGAAGCCGTCCATGTATCGCGTCCTGCTGCTCAATGACGATTACACGCCGATGGAATTCGTCGTGCATGTGCTGGAGCGCTTCTTCAACAAGAGCCGCGAGGCGGCGACCGAGATCATGCTTCATGTGCACCACCGCGGTGTCGGCGTGTGCGGTGTCTATACATACGAGATCGCCGAGACCAAGGTTTCGCAGGTGATCGACTTTGCCCGCCGGCATCAGCATCCGCTGCAATGCACGATGGAGAAGGAATAGCGTTTTCGTGAGCGAATTGGGGAACTGCAAGTAGATCGGATGTCACGCGGGCGGGGGCTCGCATGACCATTGATTGTTAGTCAAGGAAGGATGTCTCGGCCCATGCTGTCGCCCAATCTTGAACAGACCCTGCACCGCGCTCTGGCCCTGGCCAGTGAGCGTCGGCACGATTACGCGACGCTGGAGCATCTGCTCCTCGCCTTGACCGACGATCAGGATGCGGTCGCCGTGATGCGCGCCTGCAATGTCGATGTCGAGCGGCTGAAGCGCGACCTTGTCGACTATGTCGACAATCAGCTCGCCAACATCATCAGCAAGCAGCAATCGGAAGCCAAGCCCACGGCCGGCTTTCAGCGCGTCGTTCAGCGCGCGGCCATCCATGTGCAATCCTCGGGCCGCGAGGAGGTGACGGGGGCCAACATCCTGGTGGCTCTGTTCTCCGAACGCGAAAGCCATGCCGTCTATTTCCTGCAGGAGCAGGAAATGACGCGCCTCGACGCCGTCAACTATATCAGCCACGGCATCGCCAAGGTGGCCGGCCGCGCCGAACCCAAGCGCGTGCGGGGCGCTGCGGAAAAGGAAGAGGGCGAGGCGCAAGTGAAATCCGGCACCGAAGCGCTCGAAGCCTATTGCGTCAACCTCAACCAGAAGGCCCAGAACGGCAAGATCGACCCGCTCATCGGGCGCGACACCGAAGTCTCGCGCACCATCCAAGTCCTGTGCCGCCGCACCAAGAACAACCCGCTCTATGTGGGCGATCCGGGCGTCGGCAAGACGGCGATCGCCGAAGGCCTCGCCCGCCGCATCGTCAAGGGCGACGTGCCGGACGTCCTGAAGAATGCCACCATCTTCTCGCTCGACATGGGCTCGCTGCTGGCGGGCACCCGCTATCGCGGCGATTTCGAGGAACGCTTGAAGGCGGTCGTGAAGGAACTCGAGAATCTGGAAGGGGCCATCCTCTTCATCGACGAGATTCACACGGTGATCGGCGCCGGTGCCACGTCAGGCGGCTCGATGGATGCCTCGAACCTGTTGAAGCCCGCCCTGCAATCGGGCTCGCTGCGGTGCATCGGGTCGACCACCTACAAGGAATACCGCCAGCATTTCGAAAAGGACCGAGCGCTCGTGCGCCGCTTCCAGAAGATCGACGTCAACGAGCCGTCGCAGGAAGATGCGGTGAAGATCCTGCGGGGCTTGAAGCCCTATTACGAGAAGCACCACAATGTCCGCTACACGGCGGAAGCGATCCGTGCCGCGGTCGAGCTGTCGTCGCGCTATATCGGCGATCGGAAGCTGCCGGACAAGGCGATCGACATCATCGACGAAGTGGGGGCCGCCCAGATGCTGCTCCCGGAATCGAAGCGCAAGAAGACCATCACCGTGAAGGATGTCGAAGCGGTGGTGGCGATCATCGCGCGTATCCCGGCAAAGTCGGTTTCCAAGGACGACAAGATCGCCTTGAAATCGTTGGAACGCGATCTGAAGACCATGGTCTTCGGCCAGAACCCGGCGATCGACGCTCTGTGCGCCGCGATCAAACTCGCCCGCGCGGGCCTCCGGGAACCGGACAAGCCCATCGGCTCCTATCTCTTCTCCGGCCCGACCGGCGTTGGCAAGACCGAGGTCGCGAAGCAATTGGCCCGCATCATGGGCATCGAGCTCATCCGCTTCGACATGTCGGAATATATGGAGCGCCACACGGTCTCGCGGCTCCTCGGCGCCCCTCCGGGCTATGTCGGCTTCGACCAGGGCGGCTTGCTCACCGATGCCATCGACCAGCATCCGCATGCGGTCCTGCTGCTCGACGAAATCGAGAAGGCGCATCCGGACCTCTTCAACATCCTGCTGCAGGTCATGGATCACGGCAAGCTCACCGACCATAACGGCAAGGCGGTCGACTTCCGCAACGTCATCCTGATCATGACGACGAATGCGGGTGCAGCGATGATGGCGAAATCCGCCATCGGCTTCATGCGCGACAAGCGTGAAGGCGAGGACCAGGCCGAAATCGAGCGCCTATTCGCGCCGGAATTCCGCAATCGCCTCGACGCGGTCATCCCGTTCTCGAACCTGTCGCCGGAAATCGTGGCCCAGGTGGTGGACAAGTTCGTCATGCAGCTGGAAGCGCAGCTGGCCGATCGCCACGTCAATATCGAGCTCACCGACGCAGCGCGGAAGCGCTTGGCCGATATCGGCTTCGATCCGCTCTATGGCGCGCGGCCGCTTAGCCGCACGATTCAGGAGCATATCAAGAAGCCGCTGGCCGAGGAGTTGCTGTTCGGCAAGCTCGAGAAGGGCGGCACGGTCCGCGTCGATTTCGATACCGAGATGCAGAAGCTCACCTTCGAGATCGTCGAATCGAAATCATCCCCACGCGAAGAGACGGTCGAACCCGTCGACGCGTAAGGATACATCCGGCAGGCTAGCCCGCGCTCGCGCATAGCCAATTCCTGCCTTCCGCAACGGCGCCCGCTCCCCTAGGATCGGGCGCCGCATTGCCTCAAGGGGGAAGGTTGCAGATGAACGAGCAGGCAAAGATCAGCCAAGCGGAAACTTTGCGCGACCTTTACGGCGAGCCGGTGCCGGCCTCGCTGGTGAAGGAAATGATGTTCCTCACCGATGCCTACGCAGCGTTCATCAAGGCGTCCCCCTTCGTGGTGCTGTCGACCAGCGGCGAGGAAGGCCTCGATGCGTCCCCGCGCGGCGGCCCGCCGGGCTTCGTGCGCATCGTCGACAGGAACACGCTGATCCTCCCCGACCGCAGCGGCAACAACCGTGTCGATACGTTGAGCAATGTTGTGGCCGACCCACGCATTGCCATGCTGTTCCTGGTGCCGGGTGTGGGCGAGACCATGCGGGTCAATGGGACAGCGCGCGTCTCGGTTGATCTGGATCTCGTGCAGAGCTTCGCTGACGCCAATGGCAAGATCCCGCGTTCGGTGCTGATCGTCACGATCGAACGTTGCTATGTGCACTGCTCGCAATCGCTCGCGCGCTCCCGGCTGTGGGATCCCGCGGCACAGGTCGAGCGCAAATCCCTCCCCAGCATCGGCCAGATGCTGCAGGCCTGCCGCGCCGAATTCGACGGCGCCGCCTATGACAAAAGGAATGCGGAAGAAGGCTCGGAACCCGAGGATTGAAGTCGCCCGGGCTTTTG
The DNA here is from genome assembly GCF_041906375.1 of Dongia sp. Lineage (GTDB taxonomy): Bacteria > Pseudomonadota > Alphaproteobacteria > Dongiales > Dongiaceae > Dongia. Next base: position 443,011 of record NZ_JAYRJJ010000003.1, read on the forward strand.
ATCGCGCGAAAGCTTTCTGTCAGTCGACATGGATAGGTTTTCGCCGTGGTCGTCACCGGCGGCTGCGGCTGACATCAGCCTGACATCCTTCGTATGGAGCTATCCTTTATGTCGACTTCCTCGATGCGCGGCCTGCTGTTGGGCGCGGCGATTTTTGTTGCAACCAGCCTGCCCGCCTTGGCGGATTCCACCGTCAACGTCGATCTCACCGGCGATGCCGGCGACAAGATGGGCATGACCCTCGACAAGCCGTCGGTCCCCGCCGGCAAGGTGACCTTCGTGGTCAAGAATGATGCCATCGCGACCGATCACGAAATGGTCGTGATCAAGTTGAAGCACAAGAACGACAAGATTCCGATGATGAGCGGCAAGCATCGGGTCGATGAAGACAAGCTCACTTCCATGGGCGAAGTCGAAGACCTGCAGCCCGGCAAGAGCGGCGAGGTGAGTGCCGATCTGACGCCCGGTGACTATCTGCTGCTGTGCAACCTCAAGGGCCATTACGAGGCCGGCATGTTGTCTTATTTCACGGTGACGAAGTAAACGCGACGCCGGTTAGGAAAAAGGGGCTGCCGAACCGGCAGCCCCTATTTTCTTGAGCGAGAGCGATCGGTCTATTCCGCGCTCTTCGCCTTTGCCGTCTTCTTGACGGCTTTCTTGGCGGTCTTTGCCTTGGCTGCCGTCTTGGTGCCAGCCTTCTTCGTGGCGCTCTTCGGTTCCGCCGTCTTGGCCGTCGCCTTCTTGGCGACCGCTTTCTTCGCAGCCTTTGGCGCGGCCTTCTTCTTGCCCTTGCCGCCGCCGGCTGCTTCCCGTGCAGCGATGAGGCTCAGCGCTTCTTCCAGCGTCACGGCGCCGGGTTCGATCGATTTCGGCAGCGTGGCATTGACGGCGCCCATCTTCACATAGGGGCCGTATTTGCCCTCATGCAGCGTCACGGCTTCGCCGCTTTCCGGATGCTTGCCGATTTCCTTCCCCGGCGCTGCCTGGCGCCCGCCGCGGCCCTTGCTTTCTTGGGCAAGCAATTCGACGGCGCGGTTCATGCCGATGGAGAGGACGTCGTCGTCCTTGGGGATCGATTTGAACTTGCCGTCGTGGTTGAGATAGGGGCCGAACCGGCCGATGCCGGCCATGATCGGCTTGCCCGTTTCCGGATGATGGCCGACCACGCGCGGCAGGCTGAGGAGCTTCTGCGCGATCTCCAGGTTGACGGCATTGGGGTCGAGGTCGCGCGTCAGCGAGACGCGCTTGGGCTTCTCCCCATCCTCGCCCTCGCCAAGCTGCACATAGAAGCCATAGGGGCCCTTGCGCAGCGTGATGCTGCGGCCCTGTTCATCCTTGCCGAATTCGACCGGGCCAGCGGAACCGGCGGCGATCTCTTCTTCCGTCTGAACGGCCAGCGGCTTGGTGTATTTGCATTCGGGGTAATTGTTGCAGCCGATGAAGGCGCCGTTCTTGGCAAGCTTGATGCCGAGTTCGCCATTGCCGCAGGCCGGGCAGGCGCGCGGTGCCTTGCCGTTGCCGAGATCGGGGAAGAAATGCGGCGCCAGGGCGTCATTGAGGACGTCGATGACGACTGAGCGTGTGCCGATGCCCTTGTCGAGGAAGGCCACAGCCTCCTGCATCGACGGCAGCTTGCCGTCATGGGTCGCTTCTTCCTGGTGGAGATGCGAGAAGTCGTTCCAGAATTCGGCCAGCACGTCCTTCCAGCGGGCGCGGCCGCCGGAAATGTCGTCGAGCTTGGTCTCGAGGTCGGCGGTGAAGCCGTATTGCACATAGCGGTCGAAGAAATTGGTCAGGAACGCCGTCACCAGGCGGCCGCGATCCTCCGGCACCAGGCGCTTCTTGTCGATCTTGACATAGGCCCGGTCCTCGAGCGTCTGCAGGATCGAGGTATAGGTCGAAGGCCGGCCGATGCCCAGTTCCTCCAGTCGCTTGATCAGCGAGGCTTCGGAATAGCGGGGCGGCGGCTGGGTGAAATGCTGCTCCGGCTTGATCTCCTGCGGCTTCACCGCATCGCCCTGCTTCAGATTGGGCAGGCGCTTGCCGCTATCGTCTTCCTCGAGCGGGTCGTCGCGGTCTTCCTGGTAAAGGGTCAAGAAGCCGTCGAAGGTGATGACCGAGCCGGTCGCGCGCAGGATCTGCTTGCCGTCGGCCGAGGCGATGTCGATCGCCACCTGGTCAAGCTCGGCGCTTTCCATCTGGCTGGCGAGGGTCCGCTTCCAGATGAGGTCGTAGAGCTTGGCTTCCTCGTCGCGCAGATATTTCCTGACCTGTTCCGGGCGGCGGAAGAGGTCGGTGGGGCGGATGGCTTCGTGCGCTTCCTGGGCGTTCTTCGCGGCACTCTTATAGATGCGAGGGCTCGCCGGCAGGTATTTCTGCCCGTATTGCTCGCCGATGAGCTTGCGGCCAGCGACCACGGCTTCCTGGCTGAGATTGACGCCGTCGGTACGCATATAGGTGATGAGACCGACCGTCTCGCCGTCGAGATCGACACCTTCATAAAGGCGCTGGGCGATCTTCATCGTGTGCGCGGCGCCGAAACCGAGCTTCCGTGAGGCTTCCTGCTGCAGGGTCGAAGTGATGAAGGGCGGGGCCGGGTTGCGGCGCACCGACTTGCGTTCGACGGCGCCGACCTTGAACGGCGCGCCGGCCTTGACCGCAGCCACGGCCGCCTCGGCCGCCGCCTTGTCGCCGATGTCGAACTTGTCGAGCTTCTTGCCATTGAGGTGCGTGAGGCGTGCCGCAAAAGCCTGGCCGTCCGGTCCGGCGAGGACCGCTTCGATGGTCCAATATTCCCGCGCCCGGAAGGCTTCGATCTCGGCCTCCCGCTCGCACACGATGCGCAGCGCCACCGACTGGACGCGGCCGGCCGAGCGGCTACCCGGCATCTTGCGCCACAGGATGGGGGAGAGGGTGAAGCCCACCAGGTAGTCGAGGGCGCGCCGGGCGAGATAGGCGTCGACCAGTTCCTGGTCGATCTCGCGCGGGTTGGCGATGGCGTCCAGCACCGCCTTCTTGGTGATTTCGTTGAAGGCCACCCGGGCCATCGGCAGCTTGGCGAGCGCCTTCTTGCCCCGGAGTTCCTGCGCCAAATGCCAGGAGATGGCCTCGCCCTCGCGGTCAGGGTCGGTTGCCAGCAGCAGCTGGTCGGCCCCGGCGGCGGCGGCGGCGATTTCCTTGATCTGCTTGGCGCCGCGACCCTCGGCATCCCAGGTCATGGCGAAGTCCTCATCGGGCCTGACCGAGCCATCCTTGGGCGGCAGGTCGCGGACATGGCCGAAGCTGGCCAGGACCTTGTAATCGCTACCCAGATATTTGTTGATGGTCTTGGCCTTGGCGGGAGATTCGACGACGACGACCTTCATGGACCCGCTTTCGGGATGAGCAAGAGTGTGGACACGAACCTGGCGTCGGGGTCCGGTTTGCCGGATATAAAGGTGGTCAAGCGACCTTGGCGAGCAGCGAAACCCGGTTGCCGGGGTGACGTTCCAGGCGGCCCGCTAAGTCCAATTCCAGCAGCACCATTCCCATGACGGGAGCGGAGCAATGACATTGCCGAAGCAGTTCGTCAACCTCCACCGGGCTTGGTCCTAGCAAAGTCAGGATCTCCGCGCGAGCATCGGGTGTTTCATTTTCTATTTCAGAATCAATATTGTGTGTGTTGAAATTAAAGTTCTCTGGAAGATTTGATTTTAGGCTTACGATCCCATCCAGTGCCTCGAGCACCTGTGTCGCATCCTCCACCAGGAGGGCGCCCTCGCGGATCAGGCGGTTGGTGCCGCGGCAACGGGGGTCGAGTGGGGAGCCAGGGACGGCCATCACTTCGCGCCCCTGTTCATTGGCAAAACGGGCCGTGATGAGCGAGCCGGATTTGAGGGCCGCCTCGATGACGACCGTGCCCAAAGAGAGGCCGGAGATGATCCGGTTTCGCCGCGGGAAGAGCCGCGCCCCGGGTTCGGTCCCCGGCGGCATCTCGGCCACGATCAATCCTTCTTGCGCCAGACGCTCATAGAGATTGGCATGCTCCGGCGGGTAGATGACATCGACCCCGCCGGCCAGAACGGCAATGGTCCCGCCGGGTGCGCCGAGGGCACCGAGATGGGCCGCCCCATCGATTCCGCGGGCAAGGCCGGAAACGATGACGAAACCGGCGGTGGACAAGTCGCGCGCCATGTCATGGGCAAAGCGCCGGCCATTGGCCGAAGCGTTGCGGGCGCCGACCAGCGCCACCTGTCTTGGCCGCGTCAACAGGTCGAAGCGGCCGCGGGCGGTGATGATGGCGGGTGAATCCTCGACCGCGCGCAAGGGCGTGGGATAGTCCGGCTCGACCCAGGCGATGGCGCGGCCGCCCATCCTGGCCAGCCGCTCCAGTTCCTGCGTGGCGACGTCGCGCGGACAGGCGCGGTAGCTGCGCTGGCCGCCGCGGCGCGCGAGGTCCGGCAGCCGCTCAAGCGCCAGCTTGGGCGAACCGAAGCGCTGCAGGAGGCGGCGAAAAGTGGCCGGGCCCACATTCTCGCTGCGCGCCAGGCGCAGCCAGTCCAGGCGTTCGGCATCGGTGAGGGGACGAAGGTTCTGCTCCATGGCCCGGGAGCCTAGGAGAGGATTGCGTGAGAATCAATGGAGAACGAACAACCGCAGCGGGTTTCCGCTATTCCGGTTTCTTCTTGCCGATGCGGGGCTCGGTTCCCTTCAGCATGCGCCCGATATTTTCGCTGTGCCGGATCCAGACCAGGGCCGCGGCGAAGGCGGCAAAGGCCACCTGCGGGCCGGTGCCGAGGATATAGGCATAGAGCGGCGACAGGGCCACGGCGACCAAGGCCGAGAGCGAGGAAATGCGAAAACCGATGGCGACCGCCAGCCAGGTGAGACAGGCGGCGATGCCGACCATCCAATTGACCGCGAGCAGGGTGCCCAGCGTGGTGGCCACTCCCTTGCCGCCCTTGAAGCCGAGCCAGACCGGAAAAAGATGCCCCAGCAAAGCGGCGCCGCCAGCGATGACGGCCAGCAGCGGCGAAAATTGCGCAGCAACCAGGGCGGCAATGGCACCCTTGCCGCCGTCGAGCAGCAGCGTAGCCAGGGCCAGCGGCTTGTTGCCGGTCCGCAATACATTGGTGGCGCCGATATTGCCGGACCCGATCTTGCGGATGTCGCCGAAACCGGCGGCCCGGGTGAGCACCAGGCCGAAGGGGATCGACCCCAGCAGATAGCCGAGCGCCGCCGTCGCCGGATAGGACCAGACGGGAAGATCGGCCATCGGGTCCATCAGGACTGTCCTTCCGCGGCAAAGACGGTACGTCCGTCGACGAATGTCTTCAGCACCATGCCCTGGACGGGGCGTCCGTCATAGGGCGAATTCTTCGACTTGCTCTTGAAGCTCGCAACATCGATGCGGTGCGGCTTGTCGAGATCGATGAGGACCATATCCGCCGGCGCGCCCTTGGCGAGGCGACCCTGGGGCAGGCCGAGGATTTCCGCCGGGCGGCTGGTCAGGCATTTGAGGAGATCGAGCAGCGACAGCGAACCCTTGTGATAGAGCTCGAGGCTCACCGGCAGCAGGGTCTCGAGGCCGATGATGCCGGCCGCGGCCTGCACGAAGGGCACGCGCTTGCTTTCGACGTCGTAAGGGGCGTGGTCGCTGGCGATGCAGTCGATGATGCCTTCGGCAACCGCCGCTGCTACGGCCCGCCGATCGCTCTCGCCGCGCAAGGGCGGCGACAGCTTGGCGAAGGTCCGATAATCGCCGATCTCGTTCTCGTTGAGCGAGAAATAAGGCGGGGCGGTATCGCAGGTGACGCGCAGGCCCTCGCGCTTGGCCTGGCGAATGGCTTCGATGGCGGCAGCGGTCGAGACATGGGCGACGTGATAGCGGGCACCCGACATGCGCACCAGATGTAGATCGCGCTCGATCATCATCACTTCGGCGCAAGGCGGAATACCGGGCAGGCCGATACGCGTCGCCAGTTCGCCATTATTCATGGCGCCGCCGGCCGCAAGGGTCGGCTCTTCCGGATGCTGCACGATCAGCAGGTCGAAAGTGCGGGCGTAGTAGAGCGCGCGGCGCATGACCTGGGCATCGGCCACGGCCTGCAGCGCATCCGTAAAGCCCAGCGCGCCGAATTCCGACAGCATGCCCATCTCGACCAGGTCCCGGCCATTGAGGCCGCGGGTGAGGGCGCCATAGCAATAGATCTTGGCGCGCTTGGTCTCTCGCGCGCGGCGGGCGATGTATTCGACGCCGGAGACGTCGTCGATGACAGGATGCGTGTTGGGCAGGCAGACCATGCTGGTGACGCCGCCCGCGGCGGCGGCGAGGCTGCCGGTGGCGATCGTTTCCTGATGCTCGTCACCCGGTTCGCGCAGCTGGACGCGCATGTCGACGAGGCCCGGAATCAGCACATGGCCGCCGCAATCGACGACCTCGGTATTCTCAGGCGCATTCTGTTTCGTCACCTGGGGGCCGATATCGGCGATGATGCCGCCATCCACCAGCACGCCGCCGCGCTCGTCGCGATTGGCCGCCGGGTCGACGATGCGTGCATTCACCAGCAGCAGCGGGCGGGCGCCCTTTTTCCTATCGCCGTTCATCGGTTCTGCCCCACGATGCCGCGGGTAAGGGCATCAAGGCAGGCCATACGGACGGCCACGCCCATTTCGACCTGCTCGCGGATGACGGAGCGGTTGATGTCGTCGGCCACTTCCGAATCGATCTCGACGCCGCGATTCATCGGGCCCGGATGCATGATGAGCGCATTGGGCTTGGCCACGGCCAGCTTCTCGTAGTCGAGCCCGAAGAAATGGAAATACTCGCGCACCGACGGCACATAGGCGCCCTGCATGCGTTCCAGCTGCAGGCGCAGCATCATGACGATGTCGACATCCTTCAGGCCCTTGCGCATGTCGGTGAAGACCTCGACCCCCATGCGGTCGATATTGGACGGCAGCAGGGTCGTCGGCGCGATGACGCGGACGCGGGCGCCCATCTTGGTCAGCAGATGAATGTTCGAGCGCGCGACGCGGCTGTGCAGGATGTCGCCGCAGATGGCGACCAGCAGCCCCTGCAGCTTGCCGAGGCGCCGGCGGATGGTCAGCGCATCGAGAAGCGCCTGGGTCGGATGCTCGTGGCGTCCGTCGCCGGCATTGATGACGGCACCGTCGACCTTCTGCGACAGCAGGTTGATGGCGCCCGAATCCGGATGGCGCACGATCATGACGTCCGGGCGCATGGCGTTGAGGGTCATCGCCGTGTCGAGCAGCGTCTCGCCCTTTTTGACCGAGGAGGTGCCGACCGACATGTTGGTGACGTCGGCGCCCAGGCGCTTGGCGGCCAGCTCGAAGCTGGTCTGCGTCCGGGTCGAATTTTCGAAGAAGACGTTCATGACCGTGCGGCCGCGCAGCAAGGCGCGGGCGGTCGAATCGTCCTTCGACATATCGGCGTAACGGTTGGAAAGATCGAGCAACCGCTCGATTTCTTCGGCGGAAAGCCCCTCGATTCCCAGCAAATGCCTGTGGGGGAAGAAGGGATTTGGCGTGCGGATTTCAGCGCTCATTTGAGCGCGCATCATAGTGCCGTCCAGGCCCCCGTCAACGATTCTGGTGGGGGCATTTTCCAGGCCTGTTTTACGATGGTCGGCGCCCTGTCCAGTCGGTCAAATGATCTTCTTCGCCCTGAGCTGCCCGATCTCGTCATCGCCCATGGAGAGCAGTTCGCGGAGGACCGCGTCGGTGTCCTGGCCGCAGATCGGCGGGGCGAGGCGGTAGTCGACCGGCGTTTCCGAAAGCTTGATCGGGCTGCCGATGAGATCGACATGGCCCGAACCGGCGGCGGCATGGGGCATGCTGATTTTCATCTCGCGCGCCAGGACCTGCGGGTCCTTGAACACCTGGTCGATATTGTTGACCGGCCCCACCGGCACGCCGAGTTCATTGAGCCCGTCGATCCAATATTGCTGCGGCTTCTTTTCCGTGAGCTCGTTGATCATCTGGTAGATCAATGTGCGGTTGCGCACACGGGCCGGGTTGGTCGCAAAGCGCTCGTCCTTGGCCCAGTCGGGCACACCGGCGAATTGGCAGAACTTCTCGAACTGGCTGTCATTGCCGACCGCGAGGATGAAGAAACCGTCGGCGCAGCGCACGACGGAATAGGGGACGATGTTCGGGTGCTCGTTGCCGAGCCGCTTCGGCACTTCGCCCGACGTGAGGTAATGGAGGCCGATATTGGCAAGGTATCCCACCTGCGCGTCGAGCAGGCTCATGTCGCAGAACTGGCCGCGACCCGAGAGCGAGCGATGGTGCAAGGCGGCCAGGATGGCGACGGTCGAATAGATGCCGCAGACGATATCGGTGATGGCGACGCCGACCTTGGTCGGCTGGCCGCTGGGATCGCCGGTCACACTCATGATGCCGCCCATGCCCTGGGCCAGGAAATCGTAGCCGGCCAAGGGCGCATAGGGACCGGTCTGTCCGAAGCCGGTGATCGAGCAATAGATGAGCCGGGGAAAATCGGATTTGATCTGCTCGTAGCTGAGGCCATAGCGCGCCATGTCGCCGACCTTGAAATTCTCGACGAAGATGTCGGACCTGGCGATCAGGCGCTTGGCGATCTCCTGGCCTTCGGGCTTGGCCACATCCAATGTCACCGAGCGCTTGTTGCGGTTGATCGAAAGGTAATAGCCGCTCTCATGCGTATCCTTGCCGTCCTTGTCCTTGACGAAGGGCGGGCCCCATTTCCTGGTGTCGTCGCCCGCACCCGGCCGTTCGATCTTGATCACGTCGGCCCCGAGATCGCCCAGAATCTGCGTCGCCGTCGGCCCGGCGAGAATGCGGCTGAGATCGAAAACGCGAATACCGGCAAGCGGTCCAGACATGAATATCCCCGACAATGGTGTTTGGCGCCAATGTCAGGGGGCGGGAGGCCAAAAGCAAGCTGGATTTGGCGCGAAAACCGCTCAGCGTTGCCGCGGCACGGGCGTGATTCTGACTGGCGTGATTTTGTAGGCGCAGCAGCGGTCGCCGCCCAGCATGTGCTGGATGCGGGTGACTTGTGCATCGGCGCCCATCACATCCTGGAACAGCTTGAGTTCGGCGCCGCAAAGTCCCGAACAGGCCTTGGCCGCCTGCGCGATGGGACAATGGTTTTCGATCAGCAGCCATGCCCCGTCTTCGACCTGCCGGTATTCCGCCATATAGCCGTCGATGCGCCGCAGGTCGGTAAGACGCGTGACGCGTTCGGCGATGCTGCCGCTTTCGCCGAGGGCTGTGCGATAGCGTTGCGCCTGCTGCGCCTCGCGCGCGGCGAGAATGTCGGCAAGGCCCGCATCGCCATGTGCGACGACGATCGCCGCCAGCAATTCGCTGGCGAGGTCCCGGTGACGGTCGTCGAAATGGGCGTGGCCCTGTTCGCTCAGCGACCACAGCCGCTGCGGCCGGCCGATTGCCTGGCGCCGATCCTCGAAGGTGACGAGCCCGGCCGAACACAGGCGGTTCAAATGCTGCCGGGCCCCCACTGCCGTCATGTCGAGACGCTGGCCGATGCCGGAGGCGGTAAGGGCGCCTTCCGCTTTCAGCACTTCGAGGACACGGGTGGGACCGAAATCTGACATGGGCGTAAAATATCGCACCGCATCCAGTTTAGAAAGCATTTACTTTCCAAAGATCGCCCCCTAGGTTCCGCCTATGTCAGATCACGCTCCGTCCGCGGACTCCTCTCCACCCCGCCTCCTCCAGCGCGCCAACATCGCGCCGCTGGCGCTCGTCAATCTCGGCGTCGGCCTCCATGCCGTCATCTGGTACATGGCCTCGACCGCCATGCCGACCGCGATCGGCGAGGTGGGCGGGGCCGAATATCTGAGCTGGGTCGGTAGCCTCTATCTCGTCACCACCATCATCGGCGGGGCGGTGACGGCGATGCTCAAGGGTCATTTCGGCGCCCGCAACGCCATGCTGGGCGCCGGTTTCGTCGTCATGGTCGGCGGCTTCGTCTCGGCACTGGCGCCGGGGGTGACGCTCATTCTCGCCGGTCGCGCCATCCAGGGGTTGGGCGAGGGCGTGCTGATAGCACTCTCCTATGTGATCACGCGGGAACTGTTCGACAATCGCCTGGTGCCGCGCGTCTTCGGCACGCTGGCGGCGACCTGGGGCGGGGCCGTGTTCTTCGGCCCGCTCATCGGTGGCGTGCTGACGGAAGTCTTCTCCTGGCGCATCGCTTTTCTCGGCGCGGCCTTGCTGCCGCTGCCCATGCAGGCGCTTGCCTTCATGATCCTGCGCGACCGTCACGAACGGGTCTTTGTCGGCAAGCCGCCTTTGCTGCGCGTTTTCCTGCTGGGAGTCGGCGTTATCGGCATTGCGGTGGCCGACCGGCTCGGCAGTTCCGTCCTGGGTGCCGTCGCCATCGGCGCCGGTATCGTTGCCGTGGCGCTGGCGCTCAAGATCGACCGCCATTCCGGCACGCATCTCATCACCACCGTTTTCCCCAGCCTGCGGCACCGGGTTTCGCTGGGCCTCTGGATCCTCATCCTGATGCCGATGGGCGAGGCGGGTGTCTTTGTCTACACACCCTATCTGCTGCAGCTCGATCGCGAATTGACGCCGACCTGGGCGGGCTATTTCGGTGCCATCCATGCCCTGACCTGGTCGCTGTCGGCACTTTGCGTGGCCTCGCTGCCGCCGCGCTGGCACAGCACCGTCATTCTCGCCGGTCCCGCGACGCTGGCTCTCGGCCTCGCGCTCCAGGCGCTGACGATGGCGGCGGCACCCTTGCTCTATGTCGGCATCGCATTGGCGTTTGTCGGCATCGGTTTCGGCATTTCTCATTCCTTCATCAATCAGCGCATCATGGCGGCGGCCCCTGAGGGGCAGGAGGATGCGACGGCGACCGCCATCCCGACCCTGGAATGCCTCGGCGGCGCCATCGGGGCGGCGGCGGTGGGGCTCATCGGCAACGCCGCGGGCTTCGACGGGGTGCTGTCGCAACAGGTGGTGGCACAAGGGTCGTTGGGGGTCTTCGGCGGGGGTGCCGTGATCGCCCTCATGGCGGTGGTCGCCGCCTTCTTTTTCCTCCGTTCCGGCGCCCGGCATGCCGAATTGGTCCGCAGCGGGGCCCTGGCGGAATAGAAAAACTTGATGCCAACCTTAGATGAATTCGATTTCCTAAATACCTTCCCCTGCGGCAGACTGTCGCCCATGATCGATTTCACGTTAGGGAATCGCCTGGAAGGACTGAATTGATGGCCAAAGTTATGGTCGACCGCACCGAAACCCAGCCCGACAGTGTCGACGTCGACACCTTTGTCGGGGCCATGCGCATGCAGGCGACGGCGGTCAATCTGGTGACCTCCGATGGGCCCGGCGGCAAGACCGGCGTTACGGTCAGCGCCATGACCTCGGTATCGGCGGAGCCCCCCTTGCTGCTTGCTTGCGTCAACCGGCGCAGCCCCTCGGTCGCAGTCATCCGCCAGAACGGTGTCTTCTGCATCAATGCGCTGTCGGCCGAGCAGAGCGAACTTGCCAATACCTTCGCCGGCCGCCCCAGCAGCGGCCAGCCGTTCGACTTCTCTACCGCCGAATGGACCACGCTCGCCACCCCGGCACCGGCGCTGGTCGATGCCGTCGCCAATCTCGATTGCGTCATCCACGACATCGTCGAAGCCGGCTCGCATACGATTTTCATCGGCCGCGTGGTGGGTGCCGCGCATCGCAATGTGAAGCCGCTGGTCTATTGCGACCGCACCTATCTCGCCCCCGGCCCACTCACTGACTGACCGCCGCCGGCGGTCCATTTCCAAGGCGTTAGAAAAAATGGCGCGCGATCCGCGTTACGACATCCTGTTCGAGCCGGTCAAGATCGGCCCCGTCACCACCAAGAACCGCTTCTATCAGGTGCCGCATTGCAACGGGCAGGGCTATCGCGACCCCTCGGCCGTCGCGAAGATGCGCGGCAACAAGGCGGCGGGTGGTTGGGGCGTGCTCTGCACCGAGCAGGCGGAAATCCACCACACGTCGGAGATCACGCCTTTCATCGAACTCAGGCTGTGGGACGATCGCGACATCCCGCAATTGCAGAAGATGAGCGATGCGATCCATGCCGAAAACGCCCTCGCTGGAATCGAACTCGCCTATAACGGCCCCAACGGCTCCAACCTCTACACCCGCGAAGTGCCGCTTGGGCCCTCGCATCTCCCGATCGCGACCTTCTATTACGATCCCGTGCAGGCGCGGGCGATGGACGGGCAGGACATCAAAAACCTGCGCCGCTGGCATAAGAACGCAGCGATCCGGGCCAAGCGCGCCGGCTTTGACATCATCTATGTCTACGCCGCCCACGGCTTTTCGATCATCCAGCATTTCCTGTCGCGCCGCTTCAACCAGCGCACGGACGAATATGGCGGCAGCCTCGAGAATCGCATGCGCCTGCTGCGTGAGATCACCGAGGATACGAAAGACGCCGTCGGGGATACGGCAGCAGTGGCCGTCCGTATCGCCGTCGACGAATTGATGGGCGAGAGCGGCCTCCATAAGGCGGAGATCGAAGACGTCATCGGCCGCATGGCGGAAACGCCCGATCTCTGGGACGTGACGCTCTCCGATTGGAGCAACGATTCCCGCACCTCGCGCTTCACCGAAGAAGCGGCGGAAGAAGAGTTCGTGCGCGGTATCAAGAAGTTGACCACCAAGCCGGTGGTCGGTGTCGGCCGCTTCACCTCGCCCGATCTCATGGTGCGGCAGGTCAAGAGCGGCATCCTCGACCTCATCGGCGCGGCGCGGCCCTCGATTGCCGATCCGTTCCTGCCCAACAAGATCAATGAAGGGCGCCTCGACGATATTCGCGAATGTATCGGCTGCAACATCTGCGTCTCCGGCGACATGACCATGTCGCCCAGCCGCTGCACGCAGAACCCGGCCATGGGCGAGGAATGGCGCAAAGGTTGGCATCCCGAATTCATCCGCGCCCGTGAAAGCGAAGCGCGCGTGCTCGTCGTGGGTGCCGGGCCGGCGGGTCTCGAAGCGGCGCGTGCCCTTGGCCAGCGTGGCTATGAAGTGGCACTTGCCGAAGCGGGGACGGAACTTGGTGGCCGTGTCGCGCGCGAATGCCGCCTGCCCAATTTGAGTGCCTGGGGCCGTGTGCGCGACTGGCGCGTGGGCCAAATCAACAAGATGGCCAATGTTAGCGTCTATCTCGACAGTAAACTGGATGCGGCCCAGGTGCTGGAATTCGGCTTCGACCAAGTGGTCGTGGCGACCGGCAGCACTTGGCGTCGCGATGGCGTGGCGCATCACCATCTGGCGCCGATGCCCATCGCATCAGATGTCGCCGTCTTCACGCCCGACGATCTGGTGGCGGGTGCAAGGCCGCAGGGCAAGCAGATCGTGCTCTATGATGACGACCACTATTACATGGGCGGCATCTGCGCTGAGCTGCTGGTGAAAGCGGGCCACCGCGTCACCTTCGTGACGCCGGCACCGGAGGTTTCGACCTGGAGCCGCAACACCCTGGAGCAGGACAAGATCCAGGCACGCTTGATCAATATGGGTGTCGAGATTGTCGTCAGCCATCTCGTCGGCGCAGCGCATGCCGATCACGTCCAACTCGCCTGCGCCTTTACCGGCAAGACGCGACCGGTTCCGGCGGATGCCCTGGTGCTGGTGACCGCGCGGCTGCCGCAGGATCAACTCTATCTCGATCTCAAGGCGGTGGAAGGCCAGTGGGCCGCAGCCGGTATCGGCAGTGTCAAAGGCATCGGCGATTGCTGGGCGCCCTCGACCATCGCCGCCGCCGTCTATGCCGGAAGGCGCTATGCCGAAGAATTCGACGCGCCAGACATCGGCGATGCCGTGCCGTTCAAGCGCGAACTCGCCGAACTGCTGCCATGATCGTCAAATCGGTCCAGGAACTGGCCGAACAATTGCCGCGGCATGGGCGGCTGATGGGGCTCGATCTGGGTGAAAAGACCATCGGCATCGCGGTCAGCGATCCCGGCCACGTGATCGCGACGCCGATCACCACCATCCGCCGCAGCAAGTTCACCGAGGACGCCAAGCACCTCCTCAAGTTGGTCGATGAGCGTCAGGTCGCCGGATTGGTGATCGGCCTGCCGCTCAACATGGACGGCTCGGAAGGGCCGCGTTGCCAATCGGTCCGGCAATTCGCCAGCAACCTCGCCAAGCTGCGCGACATGCCGATGATGTTCTGGGACGAGCGCCTGTCGACTGTGGCGGTAACGCGCGACATGATCTCCGCCGACCTCTCCCGGGCGAAACGGGCCAAGATAGTCGATGAATCCGCCGCCGCCTTCATCCTGCAAGGAGCACTCGACAGCCTGAAACGGTGAGCTGTCGTCACAGCTTAACGTCAGAGTCACCATTTCGTCACATCTCATCGTTACGCGGGTCTCTGTTTGACAATTCTGACAGGGAGCTTGCTCATGACGAGGTTTGCGCGCCGATTTGGCATGGTATCGTTGTTCACCCTGATGCTGACCGGCATCGCCCAGGCGGAGGGACCGGAGATTTTCACCAGCGATGATCCTACCCTGCCCTTGGGCACCGTCACGACCGGGGCCAAGGAGCTGAAGCTCAACCGCGGCATCGGCAGTGCACTCTTCCACATGAAGGGCGATCCCGACAATGTCTTCTATTCGGTGACCGATCGCGGTCCCAATATCGATTGCGCGGAAGCCGAGGAATTGACCGGCGCCGATTTCAACAAGATGTGCGCCGGTGACGAGAAGGCCAAGATCTTCCCGCAGCCGAATTTCGTACCTTCCATCCAGCGCGTCGAGTTTGGCAAGGACGGCAAGTTCACCATCGTGGAACTGATCAACATTTCGGATGCGAACGGCAAGCCGATCTCGGGCCTGCCCAATCCGTTGAAAGGTGCCAAGACCGAGCACGCCTTCGACAAGGACGGTAAGCCGGTCGATTTCGATCCCAACGGCCTCGACACCGAAGGCCTGGTGCGGATGAGCGATGGAAGCTTCTGGCTGTCCGACGAATATGCACCGAGCCTCGTGCATGTCGCCGCTGACGGCAAGATCATCGAGCGCCTGGTGCCGCAGGGTCTGGAAGTCGATTTTGCAGCGGCCACCTACAAGGTCAGCGGCACGCTGCCGGCGATCCTCGCCAAGCGCCAGCTCAATCGTGGCATGGAAGGTGTCGCCATCTCGCCGGATGAGAAGTTCATCTATGGCCTGATGCAGAACCCGCTCGCCAACCCGGATGCCGATGCCTACAAGAAGGCGAATGCCACGCGCATCCTCAAAGTCGACGCCGCGACGGGCAAGCCGGTCGGCGAGTTCGTCTACCAGCTCGACCCGCATACGACTTTCAAGAACGACAAGAAGGCCGACAAGCAATCCGACGTGCGCCTCTCCGAAATCACGGCAGTCGGGCAAGACAAGCTGGTCATCCTGGAGCGCATCGCCAAGACCACCAAGCTGCATCTGGTCGATCTTTCCGCCGGCACCGATATTCTTGGCACGGCGTGGGACGATCCCAAGACCAGCCCGAGCCTGGAACAGGCCGATCTTGCCGCCGCCGGTGTCAAGCCGCTCACCAAGACCTTGTGGTTCGATAGCAGCGAACATGAGGGCATGCCGGCGAAGGTCGAGGGTGTCGCCATCATTGCGCCGGACACGCTCGTCATCATCAATGACGACGATTTCGGCATCGATGGCAAGAGCAAGACGCAGATCGTGCGCCTGAAGCTCGCTCTGCCGTCGATGTAAGCTCGGCGACGAGATCACAGGCAAAGAAAAACCCGCCCGACTTGAATGTCGGGCGGGTTTCGTTTTGAGCGCTAAGCCGTTGCTTAGAGACCGACGTCCTTGGCGGTGGCGTCGAGGGCGATCTTGGCGAGCTTCATGAACTCGTCGATATGCCCCGTAGTCCACATCAAGGGCGGGGAGAGCAGCATCGTGTCGCGCGTCGCCCGCATGACGAGGCCGTTCTTGACGCAATGATCGCGGCAGATGGTTCCGGTCTGGCCGAGTGGTTCGAAGGTCTTGTGGGTCTTCTTGTCCTTCACCAGTTCGATGGCGCCGACAAAGCCCATCGACCGGACTTCACCGACCAGCGGATGGTCGCGGAACTCCTCAAGGCGCTTGGCAAGGTAAGGGCCGGTCACGTCATGGACCGTCTCGACCATTTTCTCTTCGCGAATGATGCGGATGTTCTCGATCGCCACGGCGCAGGAAACCGGATGGCCGGAATAGGTGAAGCCATGATTGAACTCGCCGCAGGAATTCAGCACTTCGGCGACGCGATCAGCCACCATGATGGCCGAAAGCGGCATGTAGCCGGAGGTGAGGCCCTTGGCGAGCGTCATGAAGTCGGCTTCGATCTTGAACGGTTCGGAAGCGAACATGTAGCCGGTGCGGCCGAAACCGCAGATGACTTCGTCGGCGATCAGCAGCAGATCGTATTTCTTGCAGATCTTCTGCACTTCCGGCCAGTAGGTCGCCGGCGGAATGATGACGCCGCCCGCACCCTGAATCGGCTCGCCGATGAACGCGGCGACATTTTCCGCACCCAGTTCCAGGATCTTGTCCTCAAGCGCCTTGGCGGCGGCGAGGCCGAATTCATCCGGGCTCATCGAGCCGCCGTCGCCATACCAATAGGGCTGCTTGATATGGGCATGGCCGGGCAGCGGCAGGTCCGCAAGCTCGTGCATGTAGGTCATGCCGCCGAGGCTGGCCGCCACCATGGTCGAGCCGTGATAGCCGTTCCAGCGGCTGATGATGGTTTTCTTCTTCGGCTGCTTCTTGAGGTTCCAATAGGTCCGCACCATGCGCACGATGGTGTCGTTGGCATCCGATCCGGAGAGGCCATAGAAGACATGATTGAACTGCTTGGGCGTCATCTCGACCAGGAGCTTCGACAGTTCGGCCACGGGCGGATGGGTGGTCTTGAAGAAGGTGTTGTAGTAGGGCAGTTCGAGCAGCTGGGCATGCGCCACATCGGCAATGCTCTTGCGGCCATAGCCGATATTGACGCACCACAGGCCGGCAAAGGCATCGAGCATCTTGTTGCCGTCGGAATCGAACAGGTAGGTGCCTTCAGCCTTGGCAATGACGCGGGCGCCGAGCTTGCCGAGCTCCGTGTTATCGGTGAAGGGATGCAGATGCTGCCGGTCCTGGGCTTGCCATTCGGCCGTGCTGTTGCGCTTCATTTGTGCGGTCATGATAGAAATCCTTTGATTAACGGTCGGTTGTCGCGATGTCGGAAACAGCGCACCCGTCACGGGTTGAAATTCACCCGCGCCGTCAATATCAGGATCTCCTTCCGGCGCGAAAGCCGGCTGACCGCCGCCTCGATCGAGGCGGCGGTGCTGACCTGGAGTTTGCCGGTCGTCCTGTTCATGCTCAGACGTTCAGCAACAGATGCTCGCGTTCCCACGAGCTGATGACGTTCTGATAGGCCTCTATCTCGGCCATCTTCACGATCCACAGCGCCTTGATGAACTTCTCGCCGAGGAGCGGTCGGATCGGCTTGCAGCTCATGAATCGCTGCAGGGCTTCCTGCGCCGTCTTGGGCAGGGTGTGCGCCATGCGATAGGCGCTGCCGCTGATCTGGTTCGTGGGCTTCAACCGCTCGGTCATGCCCAGATAGCCGGCGACCAGCGATGCCGCCATGGCGAGATACGGGTTCGCATCGGCACCGGCGAGGCGGTTCTCGATGCGACGGGCCGGCCCGCTGGAGACCGGCACGCGCAGGCCGCAGGAACGGTTGTCGACGCCCCACTGCACGTTGATCGGCGCGTCGAATTGCGGTCGCAGGCGACGGTACGAATTGACGTTCGGCGCCAGCATCGGGATGAGCTGCGGCAGATACTTCTGCAGGCCGGCAACATGTGAACGGAACAGGGCTGAATCGCGGCCCTTGGTATCCGCGAACAGCGTCTTGCCCGTGCGCTTCTCAACCACTGACTGGTGGATGTGCATGGAGGAACCGGGCTGGTTGGCAAGCGGCTTCGACATGAAGGTGGCATAGACGCCGTGCTTCATCGCCGCCTGGCGCACCGTCCGCTTGAACAGGAAGGCCTGGTCGGCGAGTTCCAGCGGGTTGCCATGGTTGAAGTTGATCTCCATCTGCGCCGAGCCAGATTCATGGACCAGCGTATCGACGTCGATCTCCGAGCGTTCGCAGTAATCGTAGACGTCCTCGAAGATGTGGTCGAAATCGTTGACCGCGTCGATGCCGTAAGCCTGGCTGCCGGTTTCGGCACGGCCCGACTTGCCGATCGGTGGCAGCAGCGGCAGATCGGGATCGGTGTTGACCTGGACCAGATAGAACTCAAGCTCCGGCGCCACGATCGGCTTCCAGCCCTTGTCGTCATAGAGCTCGAGCACGCGCTTCAGCACGTAGCGCGAGGCATGTTCGACCGGCTTGTCGTTGACGTCATAGCAGTCGTGGATGACCTGCGCCGTCGGATCGGCATACCAGGGCACGATGCGGATGGTGTTGGGGTCCGGGCGCAGATAGACGTCCGGGTCCTGGAAGGAACCGATATCATCCTCATCGATGTCCGGATACTCGCCAGTGACGGTCTGCAGGAACACGGAACTCGGCAGGCGCAGACCGTCGTCGCGCACACCCTTCATGAACTTGCTCGCGGGCAGGATCTTGCCACGCGGAATGCCGTTCATGTCGGGGACAAGGCATTCCACCTCATCCACTTTTCGTTCGCCAATCCAATCGTCTATATACTTCATGATAAAGAACCATATATCTCAAATGTGATGGTCGGATATGACCTTGGGCGCCAGTCGATACGACCGGCAATGCAGGCAGAAACTAGCCCAAACAAGGCCTTTTGTCCAAGCCGGGCCGTCCTGCATCGGGCGCATGGCGCTGCCGAAGGGGAAGTCCGCGTTAACTGTCCGATTGTGAAGGAAGACAGCGATGTCAATGAGGCCGCGGGTCAGTCTTATTACTTTGGGCGTCGACGATCTCGCGCGTGCGAGACGATTCTATGAAAGCGGCCTGGGCTGGAAGATCTCAAGCGCCAGCAATGAGAACGTGGTGTTCATTCAACTGGCCGGCGGCGTAGGGCTCGGGCTCTTCAGCCGCAAGTCGCTCGCCGAGGATGCACACCTATCGGATGCGGGCTCAGGCTTCAGCGGCATCACCCTGGCGCAGAATCTCGAATCGAAGGAAGCCGTCGACCGCGCAATGGACCGGGCGATCGCTGCCGGCGGCAAATTGCTGAAGAAACCGGAGGACGTCTTCTGGGGTGGCTATTCGGGTTATTTCGCCGATCCTGAGGGGCATATCTGGGAACTGGCCTGGAACCCGTTCTTCCCCTTGAGTGCCGATGGCGGCATCACGCTCCCCTAAACAAAAACGGCGGGACCTTGCGGGTCCCGCCGTCTTCGATCCTTGCGGCTTATGCCGTCTTAGAGGCCGAGCGCTTCCGCGGCCGGCACGTACCTCTTCTTCAGATCCTCGGCCACGGCCTTGTAGGTGATCTTGCCTTCATGAACGTTGAGACCGTTCATGAGATGCGGATCGTCGCTGAGCGCCTTCTTGGCGCCCTTGTCGGCAAGCGCCAGGGCGAAGGGCAGGGTGGCGTTGTTGAGGGCGAAGGTCGAGGTGCGGCTGAGGCCGCCCGGCATGTTGGCGACGCAATAGTGGATGACACCGTCCACCACATAGACCGGATCGGCATGCGTCGTCGCCTTCGAGGTCTCGAAGCAACCGCCCTGGTCGATGGCGATGTCGACGAGGACCGAACCCGGACGCATCTGCTTGATCATCTTGCGGCTGACGAGCTTCGGGGCCGCAGCGCCCGGCACCAGAACGGCGCCGATGACGAGGTCGGCATTCACCACATGCTCTTCGATCGCATCGAGGGTCGAGTAGCAAGTATAGACCTTGCTGCCGAACATCTCGTCGAGCTGACGCAGGCGGTCGACCGAACGGTCGATCACGGTGACATTGGCTTCCATGCCCATCGCCATGCGAACGGCGTTGGTGCCGGAAACGCCGCCGCCGATGACGACGACCTTGGCCGGGGCCACGCCCGGGACACCGCCCAAGAGAATGCCGGCGCCGCCCTGGGCCTTCTCCAGGTAATGCGCGCCGACCTGTACCGACATGCGGCCGGCAACTTCCGACATCGGCGCCAGCAGGGGCAGGCCGCCACGGGCCGAGGTGATGGTTTCGTAGGCGATGGCGGTGCAGCCGGACTTGATCAGGCCTTCGGTCTGCACGGGATCGGGCGCCAGATGCAGGTAGGTGTAAAGGATCTGGCCCTTGCGGAGCATCTTCGTCTCCTTGGGCTGCGGTTCCTTCACCTTGATGATCATGTCGGCCTTGGCGAACACGTCCTCGGCGCTCTTGGCGATGGTGGCGCCAGCCGCCTTGTAGGAACGGTCGTCCATGCCGATGCCTTCGCCGGCGCCGGTTTCGACCAGAACCTTGTGGCCGTGATGAACGAGTTCGCGCACGCTCGAGGGCACCAGGCCGACGCGGTACTCGTGGTTTTTGATTTCCTTAGGAACGCCGATAAGCATAGGTCTTCTCCAATAAAGAACGAACCGGCCAGCCCTTGAGGGAGCCAGCCGGTTCGCAGATGCAATGGTTAGTCGATGGCTTTGAGGACGTCGGCCATGATCGAGACGGCCTGGTCGATATGGCTCTTCTCGACGATGAAGGGCGGCGACATGGCGATGATGTCGCCGGTGACGCGGATCAGCATGCCCTTCTCATAGGCCTTCAGGAAAGCGTCCATGGCGCGCGCACCCGGCTTGCCGGGGCGCGATTCCAGTTCGATCGCGCCGACGAGGCCGATATTGCGCAGGTCGATGACGTGCTTGGTGCCCTTCAGGCTGTGAATGGCGTTCTCCCAATAGGGCGCCAGTTCCTTCACGCGGTCGAAGAGGCCCTCGTTCTTGTAGATGTCGAGGACGGCGAGACCGGCGGCGCAGGCGACCGGGTGGGCCGAGTAGGTATAGCCGTGGAACAGCTCGATCGCATTCTCGGCCGAGGTGTTCATGAAGGTGTCGTAGATGTCCTTCGAGACGATGACGCCGCCCATCGGGATCGAGCCGTTGGTGAGGCCCTTGGCGCAGGTGATGAGGTCCGGCGTGACACCGAAATAGTCGGAACCGAAATTGGTGCCGAGACGGCCGAAGCCGGTGATGACTTCGTCGAAAATCAGCACGATGCCGTGCTTGGTGCAGATTTCGCGCAGCTTCTCGAGATAGCCCTTGGGCGGAATGAGCACGCCGGTGGAACCGGCGACCGGCTCGACGATGACGGCGGCGATGGAACTGGCGTCATGGAGAGCGACCAAGCGCTCGAGATCCTCGGCGAGATGGGCGCCCCAGCCCGGCTGGCCCTTGCTGTAGGCCATTTCCTTGGCGTTGTAGGTGTGCGGCAGATGGTCGACGCCACCGAGGGCCGTGCCGAACCACTTGCGGTTATTGACCATGCCGCCCACGGAGATGCCGCCGAAGCCGACGCCGTGATAGCCGCGCTCGCGACCGATGAGGCGGGTGCGGGTGCCCTGGCCCTTGGCGCGCTGATAGGCGAGGGCGATCTTCAGGGCGGTGTCGACCGATTCGGAACCCGAATTGGTGAAGAAGACATGATCGAGGCCGGTCGGCGCCAGAGCAGCGACGCGCGAGGCGAGCTCGAAGGCGGCCGGATGGGCCATCTGGAAGGGCGGCGCGTAATCCATCTCCTGGATCTGGCGCGACACGGCTTCCGAGATTTCCTTGCGGCCGTGGCCGGCATTGACGCACCACAGACCGGCGGTGGCGTCGAGCACCTGCTTGCCTTCGATATTGGTGAAGTGCATGCCCTCCGCCTTCACGAAGAGGCGCGGGTTGGCCTTGAAATGCCGGTTCGAGGTGAACGGCATGAAGAAGGCTTCGAGGTTGTTCGGCGTCGGCTTGAACTGAGTCGCCTCGAATGACTTCGTGGTGCGATTGGACATGGCAGCTTCCTATGGTTTCAGGGGCCGGTTCAAATGGGATGGCCGGACATTACCACGCTAAAGAAAATAAACAAGCGGCAGGCGGATCAATTCAATTGGTACAAGAATATCGGGCAAAACGATTGATTCTGTGAATCATGTGATTAATATACTTATCAGGCGAGCTTAGCTGTTAAGCTGCCAGCGGAGGCCGGCATGGACGAGAATCACGGATTCGATTTGGGCGCCCGCCTCAAGGCATTGCGGGAATCGCACAATCTTTCGCAGCGGGAACTCGCCAAGCGGGCGGGGGTCTCCAACGCCATCATTTCCATGATCGAGCAGAACCGCTCCTCGCCCTCGGTCGGCATGCTGAAGAAGCTGCTCGACGGTTTCCCCATGAGTCTCGCCGAGTTCTTCGCCGACGACCTCAAGCCCCGGCCGCAGATCTTTTTCGCGGCAACCGAACTCATTGAACTGGCCGGCGGACCTGTGTCCTACCGCCAGGTCGGGCGCGACATGTCCGGCAAGGCGATCCAGTTGATGCATGAGCATTACCAGGTGGGCGCCGATACCGGCGCCCAGATGCTGAGCCACGAGGCGGAAGAAGGCGGCGTCATCATCCGCGGCAAGCTCGAGGTCACCGTCGGCGACCAGGTGCGCGTGCTGGGGCCGGGCGACGCCTATTATTTCGACAGCCGCACGCCGCATCGCTTCCGCAATGTCGGCGCGGAAGAATGTGAAGTCGTAACGGCCAACTCGCCGCCGAGTTTTTGAGGCTGGTATCTGTCACGCCGCGCGCCCCTCCCAACCCTCCCCCCTGAAGGTGGGAGGGCTTCTATCCGAGTTCGCTTCGACACCTCGCTCTAAACTCCTCCCACCTTCAGGGGGGAGGTCGGGAGGGGGGCCGATTTGAAAACTCTCGCCAACCTCACCTCTCCCATCCCCATCAGGAATCGCTCGGGCAGCAAGCGGCCGTTTCGTGTCGGCCGCGACGTGGGCGGCTGCCTGCCGTCCCAGGAGGGGAACCCGGTCACCGCATCGGGTCCAGCGGGGGCCGACATATCCATCTGCGGCCCGAGGGGAGCGTCCTGTGACCCGGGACTCGCGGGGGATCGCTCATCCAGCCGATCCGGGAGGCCGGTTGCAGCCACCGGCCCAGGCTGCCCCCGGTGGAAGGGAGGCGATATGGTCGGCCTGCGCCCCGACCGGGGCTTGCGCCGAAGACAACCGAGCGATTCCGGATGGGCACCGGAGGGAGTGTGTGCACCAACGTATTAGTATCAAATTCCTAGCAAATTGTCAAGAACAAACAGGGAATATCGAAGAAGGATGATCGAGTCTTCGCTCACCCCCTCACCCTGACCCTCTCCCGCGAGGGGAGAGGGAAGGAGGTGCCGCTGGCAATGGCGGCTATTGGTATTGGCGGTTCCATGTCGCACAAAGCCCTATCCCTCTCCCTCCGCCGACGCATGTCGGCATTCGCCAACGGGCGGGAGGGGGGTGAGGTGAAGGGGCCGCGCATCGCTCTCCCGAAGCTGAGAAATTCGGGCAATTGCGGATGCGCGTCATTTCCGGGTGAACGCAGTGACTAGCGTTGGAATCTCGTGATCAGTGTGTAGGCGCCATAGGCAATGGCTGCAAAGGCAATGATGATGAAGAAGGCGATCAACTTAAGCAGATACGGTTCAGCAAGCTGCGGCACGTTGATACGACGCTTGATCCGATCCAATAGGCGATAGCTCGGAATGCCAGCGAGGATAGACACCACGACCGAAATGCCAATAGCCCACCAGTCCATCCCCTTTTACAGTTCGCTCTTCTGATACTGCGCCTTGTCGAGCCAGTCCTTGCGGATCTCGACGCCCCAGCCGGGGCCTTCGGGGATCTGCACCTTGCCGTCCTTGGCCACCAGGACGGGGTCGAACAGGCCGGTCTCCCACGGATAATAATCGAGGCCCTCGATCGAATATTCGACATAGGGTCCGGCATTCTCGATGGCGCCCATGAGGTGGAGCGTGAAGACGGTGACGAGCGACTGGTTGGCGGAGTGGGGCGTTACCGGCAGGCCGGCGGCCTTGGCCATGTTGACGACCTTCATCGTGCGGTTGATGCCGCCGAGATAGCAGACGTCGGGCTGCGCCACGTCGACCGCGCGCATGTCGATGGCAAAGCGCCAGAGGGCCAGATCGCAATCCTGCTCGCCGCCGGTGACGTCGAGGTTCAGGGCTTCCTTGACCTCCTTGGTCCAGTGATATTCCCAATAAGGGCAGGGCTCCTCGAAATGAATGATGCCGTGCTGCTCCAGCATGCGGCCAATTTCGATGGCCTTCTTCGGGCTGTAGCCGCTGTTGCCGTCGACCAGCAGACGCACGTCGTCACCCAGCGTCTTGCGGATCAAGGGCACGATCTCGTCGGTGCGGCCGGGCCATTCGTCCTGATCGTGGCCGCATTCCTTGCCGACGCGGAATTTGAAGGCGTCATAGCCGTGCTTGTCGCGCAGCTTGATGAAGCGCGCGGCCTCGTCCTTGGGCGTGATCTCGCCGCGCTTCATGCTGGACGCATAGACCGGGAAGGGGCGGGGCTTGCCGCCGAGCAGTTCGCACACACTCTTGCCCTCGATCCTGCCGCGCAGATCCCAGAGCGCGGTGTCGAGCCCGGTCAATGCGCGCATGAGGTAAGAGCCCGGAAACTTATGCTCGCGTTCCGGGATGGTCGTCACCAGGGTTTCGATGTCCAGTGCATCGGCTCCCAGGGCATAGCGCGCCACCTGGCGGTGAAAGATCTGGCAGGTGATGTCGGCATTATAGGTCGAGACCTGGCCCCAGCCCTGGCGGCCGTCATCGGTCGTCACCCGCACGAAGCCGACGGCTTGATTGCAGAAGGTCTCCAGACTCTTGATCTTCATCCGCTCGTATCCCCCGACGCCAGATATCGCGCACCCATCGTTGCGCATGGGCGGCAAATCTAGTCGGTGGGCCCAGCGGCCGCAATCTGCGTCCGGCCCCTTGCCGTATGACGGTTTCGTGACGCCGAAGCCTGCCGGGCTTCTGCTAGACTGGCCTCTGCTAGACTGGCCCCAAGAATGGCGCTTGGTTGGGTCTTGGAGAGGTTAGTGGCTGGCCCTATGAGTGCCATAGATTTGGGCCGGCTTGCGGGTATTACGCGACTGCGGTAAAACCAGCCGTCCAGATTTCGCACTTGCTTTGCGGAGAGACCGATGTCGTGTGATTTCACGTTTCCGGTGGCTTGCGGCAAGGCGGTTTCGCGCCCGCTTTCAGGGCAGCGGCTGAACGTCTCCGATAGCCTCGTTTCAAGAAATTCTCGCGCCGATTCCGGCTGCGGACGGGATAGGGTGCCACCGGCAATCCGATCCGGCGTCGGTCCAGTCATGTGATGTTTCGGGAGGCATTCACTTTTTCCAACTGAGATGTAAGATCAACCAGTCAGTCATTAGCAAGACGAAGGCCCCAACCCCCAAGGGAAGGGTCTAAAAGGTGAGAAGCTAACAGGGAATGATTGCTGCGGTTGGGCATTCCGCTCCACCGCCAACAGGGAGATGGTAGATGACAAAGAAGACTTTGACTTCCGCGCAACAGACCATGCGCGCGGCCTTGGTGTCGCGTCGCAAAGTGCTGCAGTCGGCGACGGCCGTCGGCGCCGCCGGTCTCAGCGCGCCGCTCTTCGTGAAGAACGCGTTCTCGTCCTCGGGTGAACTCAACCTGCTGATGTGGTCGGACGAATTTCCGGATCCCGTGATTCCGAACTTCGAAAAAGCGTCCGGCATCAAGGTCAACCAGACCCCGTTCTCGCAGAACGAGGAGCAGATCAATAAGCTGCAGGCGACCGGCGGCGAAGGCTTCGACCTCTGCCAGCCGACCTGCAACCGCGCCCCGCAATACAAGGACCTCGCCGTCCTGGCGCCGTTCGACACCAACAAGCTGAAGCATATGTCCGACCTGGTCGGGTCGATGCTGGAGAGTTCGCAGAAGCTTTGGACCTGGGAAGATGGCCTCTATCACCTGCCGCATTGCTGGGGCTCGGAAGCGCTTTCCTATCGCACCGACCTCTACAAGGGCGACGTTGCCAATCTCAGCTATGGTTCGCTGTGGGATGACGATGTGAAGGGTCACACGCAGGGCCGCGGCCATTCGTTCCTGCTCGGCATCGGCCTGTGGTGGGATGCGTCCGGCAAGATGCCGTCCAACCGCATGCTCGACGGCTACAAGGACGAAGCCTCGTTCAAGAAGCTGTGGGATCCGATCCTTGCCTTCGCCATCGAACACAAGTCGTGGGTGAAGCAGTTCTGGGATTCGGCCGATAACACCAAGTCCGGCCTGATGGAAAACGATGTGTGGATCGGCCAGACCTGGGACGGCCCGCCGCTGAAGCTGAAGTCGGAAGGCAAGCCGGTCAACTACACCTCGCCCAAGGAAGGTGCCATCGTCTGGCTCGACGGCCTGTCGCAGATGAAGGCCGCCAAGAACATCGACCAGATCTATGAGTTCATCAACTATCTGCACACGCCGGAAGTCGCCGCCCTGGTGGCCGAAGGCTCGGGCTACAACCCGGTCGTGACGGGTGGTGATGCGCTGACCTCGGAGAACTTCAAGAAGAACTTCCAGGAAGCCTATCCGGGCGATGCGCTGAAGAACGTCTGGCCGTGGCCGGCCGAGCCGGCCTGGTATGCGGAAATCCGCAGCCAGTACGTCGATCAGTTCAAAGCCGCGTAACAGCGTTCGAGCAGTATGTGGTCAGCCCCGGTTCGCCGGGGCTGACTCGTTTCTGGCCGGGTTCCGATCATGCTTGATCTCATCCGATCTTGAGCGGAAACTCGACCCAATCACAAAATTATAAATCTAAAACAGGGATTGCATATGAGTGCGGGCGTCGAGCTAGACCATTTAACGGTCCGCTTCGGTGAGTTCACGGCTGTCGACAATGCGACACTCGACATCAAGGGCGGCGAATTTTTTTCCTTTCTCGGTCCGTCGGGCTGCGGCAAGACGACGATTCTGCGCGCCGTGTCCGGCTTTCTGGAGCCATCCGAAGGTGCCGTAAAAATTGGTGGCCAGGACATGCGCGGTATCGGGCCCAACAAGCGCCCGACCGCCCTGATTTTTCAGAATCTGGCGCTCTTTCCGCTGATGACGGTGGCCGACAACATCACCTACGGCCTGCGCGTTCGCGGCATCGACAAGGCGGAGCGCAACAAGAAAGCCAATGAACTTCTCGACCTCATTGCCCTGCCCGGGCAGGGCAATAAACTGGTGAGCGAACTCTCCGGCGGGCAGAAGCAGCGCGTGGCAATCGCCCGCGCCCTGGCGGTGCAGCCCAAGGTGCTGCTGCTCGACGAGCCGCTTTCGGCGCTCGACCTCAAGTTGCGGCAGCATATGCGCAGCGAATTGCGCAGCATCCAGCGGCTGGTCGGCATCACCTTCATCTACATCACGCATGATCAGGGTGAAGCGCTCACCATGTCCGACCGCATCGCGGTCATGAGCGATGGGGTGATCCAGCAGGTCGCTGACGGCAAGGCCGTCTATGACGATCCGGCGACACCTTTCGTTGCGTCCTTTGTCGGCGAGAACAATGCCTTCAGCGGCACGGTCTCACGCGCCGATGCCGCGCACGCCGTGGTCGATACGCCGTTCGGTGCCTTGCGCGGCCGCAATCCGAAGGGATTGAAAGCCGGCGACAAGGCCATTCTTTTCGTGCGGCCGGAATCGGCGCGCCTCGAGAAGGGTGCTGCCGACACGACTTTCTCGTCGAAGGTGAAGGCTGTCGCCTTCGAAGGCAACATGTCCCACGTCTTCCTCGAAGGGGTGGGCAAGAAGGACATCACGGTCACCGTCGGCCGCCAGGGCAGCGTCAGCATTCCCGCCCAGGACGAGGTGGCGACAATCTCCTACGACGCGGATCTCGGCCTCGTCCTGCCGGAAGGGAAGATGGCCCGTGAGTAGCCGCGCTCTCGTCTTTTTCGTCCCCGTCATCGTCATCGCCATCTTCTGGTTGATGGCGCGGCAGGAGTCCAAGCGGGGCGTCGACCCCACGCATAAGGGCTTCTTCGAGCGCAATGGCATTGTTCTGGGTGCCGTCTTCATCGGGCTGGTCGCGTTCTGGACCCTGTTCCTGGTGGCGTTGCCCTATCTCTATATGGTGGTAGAGAGCTTCCACCCAAACCTGCCGCCCCTCAAGCGCGGCGGACCGGATGATGTCGTGACGATCGCGCAATACAAATCCTTCTTCATCACGCCCAATAGCGGGCTGGTGAACTCGACACATTTGTGGGCGTTCTTCTTCTCGATCCTCGCCTCCGTCGCGGTGACGGCGCTGAACTTCGCCATCTGCTATCCGCTCGCCTATTACATGGCCCAGACCGGGACGCCGCAGAAGGTGCGCCTGCTGATGCTGTGCCTGATCGTGCCCTATTGGGTGAACGAAATCCTGCGCGCCTTTTCCCTGCGCCTGCTGCTGGCATCCAAAGGCCTCATCAACCAGGTGCTGGTGGGGAGCGGCATCATCGATACGCCGATCGATTTCCTCGGCAACAATACCGGTCTCTATGTGGGCCTTTCCTATGCCTATCTGCTGGTGATGATGTTCCCGCTCTACAATGCGATCGAGAGCCTGGACAAGAACCAGATCGAGGCCGCGCGCGACCTTGGCGCACCCTGGTGGCGCATCCACAAGGATGTGGTCATTCCCTATGCCAAGCCCGGCATCGCTTCCGGCTGCACCATGGTCTTCATGCTGTCGGCGGGCTCGCTGGCGGCACCGCAATTCCTCGGCGGGCCGCGCACCTTGTGGTTCACGGCCGTCATCTACGACTTCTTCTTCCAGGCCTTCAACTGGGCCCGCGGGGCAGCCTATTCGTTCATCCTGCTGGCTGCCTGCATCGCGCTGGTTCTGGCTTTGCTGCGTCTCTTCAAAGTCTCGCTTGGGGAGACCATCCGATGAACTCCAAGATGATCATGAAGGGGATGATCGGCTTCTACATCTTCCTCTTCTTCCTCTATCTCTTCGGGCCGCTTCTGGTGATGGGCGTTACCGCCTTCAACACGCCGGCCTACCCGCAGGCCTACCCGTTCGAGAGCTTCACGCTCGACTGGTTCGTCAAGCTGTGGAACCACCGGGCCATGATGGACGGGTTGAAGAACTCCGTCATCATCGGCCTCGGCGTCGTGGCGATCTCGGTGCCGGTGGGACTCGCGGCGTCGATCATCATGAGCCAGATCTACCACAGGGCGCGGAGCCTCTATTATCTCATCACCATCTCGCCCTTGCTGACGCCCGGCGTCATCATCGGCATCTCGACGGTGATTTTCTGGAAGGACGTGCTGGGGGTCACCGACTTTACCAAGGCGGTGTTCTACAAGGGCATGATCCTGGCGATCCTCGGCCAGGCGAGCTTCGTCTCGGCCTATTGCCTGCTCATCTTCATGGCGCGGCTCACGCGTTTCGACCGTGCCCAGGAAGAGGCGGCGCTCGATCTGGGCGCTTCCTACCCGCAGGTCTTCTGGCACATCCTGTTGCCGTTCCTCAAACCCGCCGTCGTCTCGGCCGTCGTGATCGGGTTCCTGTCCTCGTTCGAGAACTACAACACCACGACCTTCGCCATCCTGGCGGATAAGACGCTGGTCACGGTGCTGGCAGGCGAGGTGCGGCAGGGCACGACCCCGGCGCTTTCGGCGCTCGCGGTCATCATCATCAGCATCTCGCTGGCCGGCGCCATCCTTTACGAGGTGGTGAAGCGCCGCGAGCAGGCCAAGGCCGACCGTGCCCAGCGCCAGGCCCAGATCGCCGAGCGCAACGAAGTGGCGGTGGCCTAGCGGCAAAGGTCTCAGGCACCGGGAGGCCCAGAATTGTGGCTTCCCGGTTGCCAGAACCGCTCGGTTATGGTGACGTGGTGCCAGTTCAGCCAGCCTGACCTGGCTGGCCAGCCGAAAAGGGGCAGTCGATTGGGCCACGATAGCCGCGCCATTCTGTTTCACCTGGAACATGACCGGACGACGACGCTGCAGGCGCAGCTGCGGCGCATGCTGGTCTCCGCGATCCTCGACGGCCAGATCCCGGCGGGCAGTCCGCTGCCCTCCTGCCGCGCGCTGGCCCAATCGCTGAAGATCGCCCGCAACACCGTTGTGCTGGCCTATCAGGATCTGACCGAGGAAGGCTTCCTCATCGCCAAGGAGCGGAGCGGTTTCTTCGTCAATCCGGACGTCCTCGCCTCGCGCCCGAAGGATCCGCCGGCCGGCACCGGCCGGGTGGAAGGGGGCGGGGGGGATGAGCCGGATTGGCTGACCCGCTTCAAATGCCGGCCGACCCAGCAGCGCAATATCGTGAAGCCCGCCAACTGGCAGGACCACGCCTATCCTTTCATCTATGGCCAGATCGACCAGAGCCTGTTCCCGCTGGCGGCCTGGCGGGAATGTTCGCGCCAGGCGCTGAGCGTCAATTCGGTGCGCGAATGGGCCAATGACCGATTTGCCGAGGATGACCCGCTGCTGATCGAGCAGATCCGCACCCGCCTGCTGCCGCGGCGCGGTGTCCGCGTGGGTGCCGACGAGATTCTCGTGACCGTCGGTGCCCAGCAGGCGCTCTATCTGCTTTCGGCTTTGCTGTTCGACCACAAGACCACTTTCGGCATCGAGGATCCCGGCTATACCGATGCCCGCAATATCGCCGGATTGCGTGGCTGCCGGTTGGTCTCGCTGCCGGTCGACGAGCAGGGGTTGGTGCTGGGGCCGCAACTCGACGGCTGCGATTATGTCTATGTGACGCCGAGCCATCAGTTTCCGACCACGGTCACCATGTCGCTGGAACGGCGCCACGCCGTGCTCGAGCGGGCGGTGGCGAAGGACTTCCTGCTGATCGAGGACGATTACGAAAGCGAGCTCACCCATCACGGCTCGCCGCAGCCGGCGCTGAAATCGCTGGATCGCCACGGCCGCGTGATCTTCGTCTCCAGCCTCTCCAAGACCCTGGCGCCGGGCCTGCGCATGGGCTTTCTGGTGGCGCCCAAGCCGCTCATTGCCGAGCTTCGCGCCCTGCGGCGCCTGATGATCCGGCATCCGGCCGCCAACAATCAGCGCACGGTCGCGCTGTTTCTGGCCGACGGGCATCACGACACGCTGCTGCGGCGCCTCTGTAACGTCTATCGCGAAAGGCTGGCGGCCGCGGTGACGGCGCTTGCCAAATATCTGCCGGAGTTCACCGTCAACCTCACCGCCGGCGGGACAGCATTGTGGATCAAGGGGCCGAAGGATTGCGACATGGCGGCGATTGCGGCCGCGGCAGAGCGGCGCGGCGTGGTGATCGAGCCCGGTGCGGTCCATTTCCTCAACCAGCCGGGCCCGGCCAATTTCTGCCGCCTCGGCGTCTCGTCGATCCCGACCGAGCGGATCGAAACCGGTATCCGGCTGCTGGCCGAGGCGGTCCGGGACGTGATGGGCAAATAGCTGGCCCATAGCTGTGCCCATGGCTGGACCTATGAAGGGGCCAGGGCTCTGCCTATCGTGGCAGCATCGGTTTCGACCTCCTAACGGAATGGACAATTCACCATGAAGATGACGACTGAAGAGGCCTTCGTGAAGGTCCTGCAGATGCATGGCATCGAGCACGCCTTCGGCATTATCGGCTCGGCTTTCATGCCGATCTCCGACCTCTTCCCCAAGGCCGGGATCAAGTTCTGGGACGTCGCCCATGAATGCAATGGCGGCTATATCTGCGACGGCTACACCCGCGCCACCGGCAAGATCGCCATGTGCATCGCCCAGAACGGCCCCGGCATCACCAATTTCGTGACGGCGGTGAAGACGGCCTATTGGAACCATTCGCCGATGCTGCTGGTGACACCGCAGGCCGCCAACAAGACCATCGGCCAGGGCGGCTTCCAGGAAGTCGAGCAGATGGCCCTCTTCAAGGACATGGTCTGCTACCAGGAAGAAGTGCGCGACCCCAGCCGCATCGCCGAGGTCTTGAACCGCGTCATCCTGAAGTCGCTGCGCAATTCGGCCCCGGCCCAGATCAACGTGCCGCGCGACATGTACACCCAGGTGATCGACATCGAACTGCCGCAGATCGTCGAGGTCGAACGTCCGGCCGGTGGGCCCGAGGCGATCTCGCGCGCTGCCAAGCTGCTCTCCGGTGCCAAGTTCCCGGTCATTCTGTCCGGTGCCGGTGTGGTCATCGGCGGCGCCATCCCGGACTGCCAGGCACTTGCCGAACGTCTCGATGCGCCGGTCTGCAGTTCCTACCAGCACAATGACAGCTTCCCCGGCTCGCATCCGCTGGCGGCCGGGCCGCTCGGCTATAACGGCTCGAAGGCGGCGATGGAACTCATCGCCAAGGCCGACGTCGTGCTGGCGCTGGGCACGCGTCTCAACCCATTCTCGACCCTGCCGGGCTATGGCATTGATTACTGGCCCAAGAATGCCAGCATCATCCAGGTCGACATCAACCCCGACCGTATCGGCCTCACCAAGAAGGTGACGGTCGGTATCGCCGGCGACGCCAAGCAGGTGGCTCAGTCGATCCTTGCACAACTTGACGCCAATGCCGGCAACGTCGGTCGCGCTGAGAGGAAGGCGCTCATCCACCAGACCAAATCCGCCTGGCTGCAGACGCTCTCCAGCATGGACCATGAGGATGACGATCCCGGCACCAGCTGGAACGCCAATGCCCGCACCCGCCAGCCCGAACGCCTCAGCCCACGTATGGCGTGGCGCGCTGTCCAGGCCGGCCTGCCGAAGGATGCCATCATCTCCAGCGACATCGGCAACAATTGCGCCATCGGCAATGCCTACCCGACCTTCGAAAAAGGCCGCAAATACCTGGCGCCGGGCCTGTTCGGTCCCTGCGGTTACGGCTTCCCGTCGATCATCGGCGCCAAGATCGGCTGCCCGGACACGCCGGTCGTGGGCTTTGCCGGCGACGGTGCCTTCGGCATCAGCATGAATGAAATGACTTCGGTCGGCCGCAAGGAATGGCCGGGCATCACCATGGTCGTCTTCCGCAACTACCAATGGGGTGCGGAAAAGCGCAACACGACCCTGTGGTACGACAACAACTTCGTCGGTACCGAGCTCGATCCGGATCTGAGCTACGCCAAGATCGCCGAAGCCTGCGGGCTCAAGGGCGTGCAAGCACGCACCCAGGCCGAACTCACCGCGGCGCTGAAGGAATCCTGCGAGGCGCAGAAGAAGGGGGTGACCACCTTCATCGAAGTGATCCTCAACCAGGAACTCGGCGAACCCTTCCGCCGCGATGCCATGAAGAAGCCGGTCGTCGTTGCCGGCATCGATGCCAAGGACATGCGCCCGCAGAAAGGCGCTTAAGCGATATTGCCCCTCACCCCGACCCTCTCCCCGCAAGCGGGGCGCGGGAGTTTCGAGTGGGTCTGCAGCAAGCTCCTCGCCCCACGTCAGTGGGGAGAGGGGCTGGGGTGAGGGGTAGTTTCAATTCTGCAGCAGGTTCTCGCGCAAGGTTGGTCCTGCATATTGGGTGCGGAAGCGCCCGCGCCGTTGCAATTCCGGCACCACCAGATCGGCGAACTCCTCGAAGCAGCCGGGCGTGTAAGTGGCGGCCAGCATGAACCCATCGGCCCCACCGGCGTCGAGGAAATGCTCCAACTGGTCGGCAATATCGGCGGCGGTCCCCACGAGGCGCGGCATGCCCATGCCTTCGGCATAGATGAGTGCCGCTTCCTTGATCGTGACCGGCGCGCCGCCCTTGGCATAGATGATGGAATCGAACAGGCCCTGGATGCCGGGGATCTCGATGTTCTGCACATAATCGTCGAGATTGTATTTCGAGAAATCCGGCCCGAAATGGCCGGAGATCCAGGCCAGCGCACCTTCGAGCGGGATGCATTCGCGGATGCGCTCGTATTTCTCCTGCGCCTCCGACCGGCTGAGGCCGACGACCGTCTGCACGCCGTAGATTTTCTTCACGCTGTCGACCGGACGGCCGAAGCGCGTCACCAGGCGTTCATCAAGATCGTCGGAATATTGCCGCATGCGTTCGACATTGGGATGAACGGCAAAGATGGCCTCGGCATGCTTGGCAGCAAAATCGCGCCCGCGGTCGGAGGAGCCCGCCTGCCACAGGACCGGACGGCCCTGCGGCGACGGCGCCACGAAGGAACGACCGCGGCTGCGGAAGAATTCGCCCTCGTGATTGACTTCCTTGACCTTGGAGACATCGGCATAGATGCCGCTGGCCCGGTCAGCGACGATGGCGTCGGGGGACCAGGAATCCCACAGCTGGTAGCAGAGCGACATATACTCTTCCATCCGCTCATAGCGGCCGGAGCGGGCCGTCATGTCGGCCCCGTAAGCATCCCACTCGCTCTTGGAATAGGAGCTGACGATGTTCCAGGCGACGCGGCCGCTGGAGAGATGGTCCAGGCTGGAAAGCCGCCGCACCATCGAATAGGGATGCTCGAAGGCCGTCGACAGGGTGACGCCGACACCTAGGTTCCGGGTTGCCGCAGCGATGATCGGCACGATGGTCGACGGTTCGTGCACGGGGCACTGCACCGCATATTTGACCACCGCATCCGAGCTGTTCTGCCAGTTGTTATAGGGTGCCAGTTCGTCGGCAATGAACATGGCGTCGAACAGACCGCGCTCCATGGTCTGGGCCATGTGCTGCCAATAGGGCGGCTTGGTCCAGTCCCAGTTGATCTTGTCCTTCGGGTGTCGCCACATGCCCGTGGCATGGCTGTTGACGCCATGCTGCACGAAGCCGAGGAGGTGAGCCTTCTTCCTGTTTGCCATGGTGATCAGCGCTCGATAAGGAAGGCGACGCCGACGGCCGCCGCCGTGAAAATGGCGAGGAACGGTCCGACATAGATCGCCCCCGGCACGATACCGACCAGGGTGATGACGACGGCCGAGGCGATGACGGCGAATACCGCCGTGCCGAGATGGCTGGCAGCGTCCGGAGCCTCCGTGACACCGGGTTCGTTTCTGGTAGCAATGGCGCGGTTTACCCCGCGCCAGAAGCCCGCCAGGAACAGGAGAGTTGCAGCAAGGCCGCTGATGAGAATGACGAGACTGACGGTAGACATGAATGTTCCCTTCTGATCAGGCGATGTCTTGCGCGGCTTTGAGCGACGCGATGTCGAAACGGGCGGGCTTCAGATAGGCACCGATCACCACGACGGCACCGCTGATGGCGAGGATAGACAGCGTGCCGACCAATTCTCCGTAATAGGAGCGCAGGGTCATGCCGATCAGGATCGAGAGCACGATACCACCGACGAAACCCAGGGTGTTGGTGCGTGGCCACAGGATGGCGAGCACCAGAGGCAGCAGGATCGATGTCTTCAACGCATAGGTCGTCAGCACCAGGGTGGTGAAGTCGATGCCGCTCAGAACGATCAGCAGGGCGACCGCACCGCCGGCCAGGACCGAGAGCTTGGTGACGATGAACAGCGACCGTTCCGACGTGTTCGGGAAGTACCGCTTGATGATATCGACCGCGACGACGGAGGAGAGTGCGGCACTGGCGCCGTCGATGGTCGAATAGCAGGCGGCGAGGATCACCAGCACATAGATCAGCACGACCGAGACCGGCAGGCCCAGATGCGAGACGATATAGGGGCCGACTGCGGCGATATCGCCGCCGATATCCGTGGTGGTGAGGCCATAGGCGATGCCGACCAGGCCCAGCATGCCAAGCGCAATCGGGATCGGATAGAACAGGCCGCCGGCCCAGAGGAAGGTGCGGCTGACATCCTTTGATTTCAGTGACCAGACCTTCTGCCAGAAAGTCTGGTCGGCGACCGTGGCGGCGAGGAGACCGAAGGCGAGGGTGATGCCGAACCCTGCCGCCGCATCCGGCCGCAGGACCGAGAGGTTGCGTTCGTCGGCGGCACCCACCGCATTGAACACCGCTTCGACACCGCCGGGGATCTTGTCATAAACGAGTGCGATGACGATCGCTGCGGGCACGGTGATCATCAGCGTATTGAGCGTCGCGGTCATCACGCTGGTCCACAGGCCGCCGAAATAGGAATAGGCGAGTACGGCCAGGATGCCGACGATGGCTGCAATCTGCCAATCGATACCGAAGATCGAGGATATGACGATGGAGGTACCTTTGAGGTTAATCAGGATCTCCAACACGATGCCGAAGATCATCGTCGCCGTGACGATGCCGGTCGCCACATGCGATCTGTTGAAGCGATAGCTGGTGAATTCCGAAATTGTATAGCCGTTCGGCATGTTTCGCCGCAGCACGCGCGCGAAGGGGATCATGGCGATGACGGCGAGGCCATTGGGCACCACGAACCAGAAGAGGCCGGAGAGGCCCCATTGATAGGTCATGGCGGCGCTCATCATCACGGCCATGGCCCAGGTCCAGACGGCGATGACCGAGCCGACGCCGAAGCCGAAACCGACCTTGCGGTCGGATATGATGAAGTCGTGCGTGTTGCGCACCAGATAGCTGCGGATGATGACGGCCAGAATGAGCGAAAAGACGCCGAGGCCGATCAACACGGCATAACCCAGGGCCGGTGTCAGTCCCGGTGTCAGAACGAGTGTTGTCTTGTCCATAGATCCCCATTTCGGCCGCGCGACGGCGGCCCATTTGCCAGAAAATGTCAGGGCAAATTGAGAGGAAGATGGCCTTTCCGCGCAAATGAGCATTGCTGCGGTCGACGCAAGCTCCGCTTGCGCGCGTAACGCGGGGTTGAAACTAGGCCGGGCTCATCCAGTCATAAGCCGCCTTGCCGAATGTCAGCAAAGCGAGCGCCATCAGGATGATCAGGACCAGACGGCGGAAAAGGGCCTGGTCGACATGGCGAAAGCCATGCGCGCCGGCCCAGACGCCGATCAGCAAAGCCGGCAGCCAGGCAAGGAACTGGGCGAAGCTCTGCGCGGTAATAAGGCCTTCATAATAATGGCCGGTGAGGCCCAGGATGTCAGTCGAAAGAAAAAAGGCGATGACCGAAGCGCGGCTCACGGCGGCGGCGGCCGGCGTCGAGAAATAGAACAGCACGACCGGCGGTCCGCCGATGCCGAAGGCGCCGTTGAAGATACCGGATGCAGCACCTGTCGCCGTGGTGGCGCCAGCACCTGGGGTCTTCTCCAGTCGGAAGCCTCGCAGCATCATGATGGCGGTCGCCAGCACAAAGATCGACATGGCGAGCTGCATCGGCGGTTCGGGAAAGCGCGCCAGGGCGAAAATGCCGAAGGGCAGGGCGACGACATAGCCGAGCAACAACCAGCGGATCGAGCGCCAATCGATTTCGCGCCAGATGCTGGGGATGAGATTGATCGAGGCCGCAACCTCCAGCAGGAAGATCGAAGGGACGATTTCACGCGGTGGCAACAGCAACGAGATGGCGGTGATGCTGAGGAGCGAAAAGCCGAATCCGGAGAATCCGCGGACGATCGCCGCCAGGAAGATGGCGGCGCTGCTGATGGCCAGAGGTTGCCAATTGTCGGTCGCGTAGGTCAGCACTGTGTCGATCATGCAATCGGCACTCTAGCCGAGCCGCCATTGGATCGATAGGCCAGGAAACAGATTTCGCTGGGGACAGGCTCAGGGGAGCAGATCGATTGCCGACGCGGCATCGATCCGCCCGGCGCCGAAGGCGGGGTCGCGCGCGGGGGCGCCGAGGTCAACAGCGGAGCCCTCGACCGCCTTGCGCAGCTGCGTGACAGTGAGGCCCTTATCGGTTGCCATCAGCAGGGCGGCGACCCCGGTCACATAGCCGGTGGCCATCGACGTGCCGCTGAAGAAGTCGTAGGAGCCGCCCGGCTTGGCGCCCAGAATGTCGACACCTGGCGCTGCCACGGAAATATAGTCGCCCTGATTGGCGCGCTTATAGAGCCGGTCCTTGGCATCCGTGGCCGTCACGGCAATCACGCCGTCCTGCGCCGCCGGGTAGGCGGGGCCGGCCTTGGGGCCTTCATTGCCGGCAGCGGCGATGATGCCGACCTTATGCAGCAAGGCCTCGTTGACCATCTGTGCCACCAGCTTGTCCTGAGGGCCGGTGAGGCTGAGATTGATCACCTGCGCGCCATTTTTGACCGCCGTATCGATGCCCAGTGACAGGAAGAAGGACGAGCTTTCGGCGGCACCCAGTTTTGCGTCCACCTCATGAAAGGCGCGCACGGCAATGAGGTCGGCCTTGGGCGCCACGCCATGGAGCGGTCCCTGGCCGACCAGGATGCTGGCAATCACGGTGCCGTGGGTTTCGGCATTGACCGCATCGCCGTCGACCACATCGATGCCCTTGATATGTGCGCCGCGCAGGGATTCGTGGGCGAGGTCGACGCCGCTATCGACCAGGCCGATGACGACGCCGGCACCACCCGATGCCTTGGCCGCCGCAGCATCGGCATGGATCTGCTGCAGCGCATATTGCTGGGCCGCGGCGTCGCCGACGCTGCTGTGGTAGACGAAGTTCTTCTGCACCCAGAGCGGCCGCTGATCGGCCGAGGCGCGCTCGAAGACCTTGTCGATGTCTGCGCCATCGGCGATACGCATCAGATGAACCCGCAGGCCGAGGCCGCCCATGGTGAAATCGCGGGTGGGCTTCAGGTCGAAATCGCCGGCGAAACGCAATGGCATCTCGGCATCGACCGATGGTGCGAAAATCACGCACAATTCGTTGGGGACAGTCTCGCCGCCACCGGCCTTCTTGCGTTTGTCGATCTCGTCCTGCGGCGGGCCGTTGAGAATATCCGGAACCGAGGCATCCGGACCCTGGCCGGGCATGTTGATCGTCGGCGTGTTGCCGCGCGGGCCAGGCGGCGTCAGAGCCTGCGCCCTGGCCTCATCCACGGTGGCAATCGCCGCCAGCAGACAGAGTGTGATGCGGATGGCAGCGTGCATTGCCGCTCAGCGCCGCTGGGCGCTGGCCACGAGATCGGGCCGCGATTGCAGCTTGGCGATGGCACCTTCGGCGCTGGCGGCATCGGGCAGGCCCAGAATGAAAGTCTGGCCCGGCTTCGGCCCGTCGATCACCGTCGCATCGATCTCGCTCAGCATCTGCGCAAGCTGCGCCGTGGTCACTTCCGGGCGGAAGGAGACGATGAGGCTGGCGGTGGGAGCCGGCGGCAGTTCACCGTCGCTTGCCGTCGCATAGCTTTCGCCGGCAGGCTTGGGTGAGAAGGCACCCAGCTGATAGAGGAAGGCGCCTTGCGCGATGATGAGGGCACAGGCGGCCACCAGGGCAAATTGCAGCGCAGGGCGGGGCGTCGCCCAGGATCCGAGCAGGCGCTCGAAGAAGCCGGGCTCATTCGCCACGACATAGCGTCGTTGCTTGGTGGTTTCGATCTGCTGCAGAAGCCTGGTGAGATTGCCGGGCGAAGGGGCGCCGACGGCCTCGTTGCTGTCGACCACGGCGCGCTGCTGCGCCTGGGCGCTCTGCAGTTGCTCGCGCAGGTCGGCCGAGCCCTTGAGCATGTCGTCGATCGCATCGCTTTCGGCGTGACCGAGCTTGCCTGTCAGATACCAGGGCAGCAGTTCCTGGGCATCCTCAAGGCTGAGCGGGCGCTTCTCGTCATTACGGGCACTCATGCCACCGCTCCTTTCACTCCGGCTTGCTCCAGCAGCACCTTCAGGCGCTGGCGGGCGTAAAACATGCGGGTCTTGACCGTGTTCTCCGGCAGATCCAGAACTTCAGCGATTTCCTGGACCGAAAACTCCTGATAGTAGGCCAGCTGCAGAATCTCGCGGTGATCCAGCGACAGGCGTTCGATGAGGCGCGCCAGCAGGCGCGACATGTCCTTGTCCGAAGCCTGCACATCCGGCGTCGGGCCGGAATCCTCGATATTGGCCGCCACTTCCTCGTCGAGCGCCACTTCGCGCATGCGGCGCAGGCGGCTGACGGCCTTGTGGTGGCCGATCGAGAACAGCCAGGTGGTCACCGACGATTTGCCCTCGAAACGCCCGGCCTGGCGCCAGACGTCGAGCATGGTCTCGCTCAGCACCTCTTCCGCCAGTTCCCGGTCCCGGACCATCTTGACCAGGAAAGCGAACAGGGCACGGTTGTGCCGCTGGTAGAACTCGGTAAAGGCGTCCCGATCACCCTTGGCAATACCGTCCAGGAGCTTTCCGTCGGAAATGACGTTGCCCGCGTCAAGCTTCATTCAGCATCTGCCATGTCATCAGTCCGTCGCTGGATCGGGTGGAATGGTTCAAATCGACTGCCGGGAAAGTAATCCGCCGGGCCGGCCTTGTATAGGCTGCTTGCCAGGGGCGGGTCGGTGGGCTAATCGGGTCAAAAAGGGCGCGGCATTTGCGCCGATCTGACCTCTTGGCGGAGCAATCATAAATGGGCCGCGTCGTAGATTGTGCAATTTATGAGGGTGGCCGGCGGATCGGCAGCCTCGACATCAACGACCCCGAGCAGATGCGGGTCCAGCCGGGCCGCGTGATCTGGATCGGCCTCTATGAGCCGGGGCAGGAGGAGCTTGCGAAGCTGCAGCGCTATTTCGGCCTCCACGAACTGGCCGTCGAAGATGCCTACCGCGCCCATCAGCGGCCCAAGCTCGAACTCTATGGCGAGACCATGTTCGTGGTCATGAAGACCGGCCAGATGGACGGGGTCCATGTCGCCATGGGCGAGACAAGCTTCTTCATCGGCCGCGGCTATGTCATCACCGTGCGCCATGGGCCGTCGGTAAGCTATTCGGAAGTCAGGTCGCGTTGCGAGAACACGCCGGAGAATTTCAAGAAGGGTGAGGATTTCATCCTCTATGCCCTGATGGATTTCATCGTCGACCGTTATTTCCCGATCGTCGAAAGCATCGAAGACGATATCGAGCGGCTGGAGGAGGCGGTGCTTGACGGCAAGAGCACGCTCGACGTGCTGGAGGAGATCGTGGTGCTGCGCCGCGACCTCTTGCATATGCGTCACGCCGTGGCGCCGCTGCCCGAAATCTGCCAGCGCCTGATGCGCTATGACATGTCGCTCATCGACCGCAACACGCATCCCTATTTCCGCGACGTGTTCGACCACAGCACCATCCTGCTCGACCGGATCGAGAACCTCCGAGAACTGATCAAGACGGTTGTCGATACCAAGATGCTGATGAGCGCCATGAAACAGAACGAAGTCATGCGGCAGCTGGCGGCCTGGGCCGCTATGCTCGCGGTGCCGACGGCGGTCGCAGGAATCTACGGCATGAATTTTGAGCACATGCCGGAATTAACCTGGAAATACGGCTATTTCGGCGTGCTCGGCATCATCATCGCGATCTGCGGATTGCTGTTCTGGCGCTTCAAGAAGTCCGGCTGGCTATAGTTTGTATTTCTGCAGCAGCCGGCGGAATTGATGGTAGCTGAGGTCGAGCCGCTGCGCCGCCTGGGTCTGGCTGCCGTTGCTGGCGTTTAGGGCACGCTTGATGAGGTCGGTTTCGAAGGCGGCAACAGCCGGCGCAAACGGCCCTGACGGTGCGGGCATGGATGGCGCGGTGGGCTTCCGGCCGAGGCGCCACGGACTTTCGAACGGATCGATCCTGATCTCGCCGATCGGTTGTTCGCCAGGCCCGGCGCGATAGACAGAGCGTTCGACGACGTTGCGCAACTCGCGCACATTGCCGGGCCAGGAATAGGCGAGCAGCATGCGCTGGCATTCCGGCGCGAAGCCGGGGAAAACAGGATGGCCGAGCGTGCGCGCCATGCGCAGGCCGAAGGCTTCACCCAGTTCCAGAATGTCGTTGGGACGGGCCCGGAGCGGCGGCAGCGTCACCACATCGAAGGCAAGCCGGTCGAGCAGATCGGCGCGGAAATCGCCCTTATCGGCAAGCGCCGGCAAATCGACATTGGTGGCGCCGATGACGCGAACGTCGACCTTCAGGGTCTGCTCGCCGCCGACGCGTTCGAACTCGCCATATTCGATGACGCGCAGGATCTGCTCCTGCAGGCGTGCCGAGGCGGTGGCAATCTCGTCGAGAAAGAGAGTCCCGCCATCGCTGCGCTCGAAACGCCCGCGCCGCCGCTGCCGGGCGCCCGTGAACGCGCCGGCCTCATGGCCGAAGAGTTCGCTTTCCAGCAGGGTCTCGGAAAGGGCGGCGCAGTTCACCTTGGTGAACGGTCCTTCCCAGCGCGGGGAGAGGAAGTGGAGGCGTTCGGCAATCAACTCCTTGCCAGTGCCCCGCTCGCCGATGACCAGAGCCGGGCGGTCGAGCTGGGCGAGGCGCGAGACCTGCTCCAAGGCTTCCAGGAAGGCGGGATCCGAGCCCAGCAGAGTGGCTGGTTCCGCAGTCATTTCACGGGAGGAATGCATCATATTGGTGAATATAGATAAAATGGCGAAATACGCTAGTCAAAATCGATATGTTTGAACGGGCATTTCATCTAAACCATTGAAAACACTTGGTAACGACCCTGGCACGGTGCTTGCTCTACTGGTGGCATCGATCCTCTGAGGAGTTTGCCATGACTGACGATACCGAACGCCACTCCTG
Source organism: Dongia sp. (assembly GCF_041906375.1). GTDB lineage: Bacteria > Pseudomonadota > Alphaproteobacteria > Dongiales > Dongiaceae > Dongia. The sequence continues at coordinate 485,359 of NZ_JAYRJJ010000003.1, forward strand.
CCGCGGCATTGCGGCCGACCTCGACCGCGCCGTGGATTGGCTGAAGACCTATCTGCGCAGCCGCACCGGCGCCGATTGGGCCTTCTTTGCCTGCGGCGTGCTGCTTGGCCACATCCTCTTCTAAAGGCTCCCCCCGACTTCCCCGAATTGATTGAAAGGACTTCCTGATGGGCATTTTCTCGCGCCTCAGCGATATCGTGAACGCCAACCTCAATGCGCTGCTGGACCGGGCGGAAGACCCGGAAAAGATGGCCAAGCTGATGATCCAGGAAATGGAGGACACGCTGGTCGAAGTGCGCTCGGCAGCCGTGAAGAACATCTCGGAAAAGAAGGAAATACAGCGCCGTCTTGAGCAATTGACGGCCGCCGAGGCCGATTGGGCGCAGAAGGCGGAATTTGCCATCGGCAAGGGCCGTGACGACCTCGCCAAGGGGGCGCTGCTCGCAAAACGCAAGCTGGCGGAAAGTGCCGATTCCCTGCGTGGGGAACTGGCCGCCGTCGACGAGGCGCTGACTCGCCATGACGAAGACCTCGCCCGGCTGCAATCGAAGCTGCAGGAGGCCAAGGCCAAGCAGAAGGCGCTGCTGATCCGCCTCAATGCGGCGCAGAAGCGGGTCCAGGTCCGTCGCACGTTGGCCGATGGCCGGGTCGACGATGCGCTGGCCCGTTACGAAACGCTCCACCGCAAGATCGACGAACTTGAAGGTCGGGCCGAGGTTTACGATATGGGTCAGGCAAAGACCCTGGAACAGGAATTTGCCAGCCTTGAAGCCGAGACGGGCCTTGATGCAGAGTTGGACGCGCTCAAGGAGAAGCTCCGTGCCGAGCGCAAGGCCTGAACCGGATGTTCTGGCTCTGCGCCATTGCTGCAACCGCCCATCCCAAAGGGACCGTAGATGAGTTTCCTCGAGTTCATGTCCGTTCCCGCCATCCTGTTCATGGTGATCGTCGCGCCGCTTTGGCTGATCTTCCACTACAAGACCACGTGGAAGAACCAGAAGGCCAATGGCGACGCCGAGGAGAAATCGGTGAAGGAAATGTGGTTGGTGGCGCAGCGTCTGGAAAATCGTGTCGCTAATCTGGAAAAATTGCTCGACGCCGAGGCGCCGGGCTGGCGGGAGACAAATCGATGAGATGGAATCATTCTTCAGGCGGCGGATCGTCAGATGGGCCCCGTCCCTTCTGGGCGTTTGAAGGCTTGCGGCGCATTCCGGAGAAGGGTCGTGTCAGCGGCATTTGCGCCGGCATCGCCGCGCATTGGGGAATCAATCTGAAATGGGTTCGCGTCTTTGCCGTGATTGCGCTCATCTTCGCGCCGATGTTCACGCTGGTCGCCTATGGGCTTGGCACATTTTTCCTGAAGCCCACCGACGAAGCGCCCGTCGCACCGAAAGCGGCGGCCAAGGATGATTGGGCGACCGGGGACCTGCCGCCGGATCTGAGCTTTCCCAGTCTGCGGCGCAAATTCCGCGACCTGGAAGAGCGCGCCGGTGCCATGGAGGCCCAGGTGACGTCGCAGGAATTCCATCTGCGCCGAGATTTCAAGCAGATGGGTGGCGCGTAATCTCAATCGTCATGACACGCCTTGGCGTGCCATGACGAGAAGAATGGCGACTAGAGAATCTTTCCCGGAAACGGATTTGTGCCGCTGCGATCCTCGATCTCGACGACCCAGAGATCCGGATCGCGCTGAACGGATTTCGCGATATAGGCGTTGGCATCCGCTTCGCTGAGCAGGGCGCCGCCCTGTACCGGCAGCCAGGCGATTTCGCCATCGGCGTCGCGCGTCTGGTTGAGCAGCTTGCATCCCGGCCCCAACAGGTTGAGCTTCACCAGGATGGCGCCGCCCCAGGCATCGCCCTTGTGTGCGACGACCGCCGTCAAGCCTCTGGAAAAGCACTGACGGATATGTGCCTGGACGTAAAGCTCGGTCGAGAGGCGATCGGTCAAGCCTTCTGGGCCTTCAGTGCCGCCTCGCGCAGCTCCGTGAGCGAGGCCTTGGGCGTGATCGCTTCCGGGTCGATACGCAATTCCAGCAAGGCCGGCTTGCCGGCGGCAAGCGCGCGCTCAAATGCCGGTGCGAATTCGGCAGTCTTTTCGACCAGTTCCGCATGCGCGCCGTAGGCCTTGCCAAGGGCGACGAAGTCCGGGTTGTGGAGTTCGGTCCCGCTGACACGGCCAGGATAGGTCTTTTCCTGATGCATGCGGATGGTGCCGTACATGCCGTTGTTGATGACGAGAAAGACGACATTGGCGCCGTACTGCACGGCGGTCGCCAGTTCCTGGCCGTTCATCATGAAACAGCCGTCGCCGTTGAACGAGACGACGATGCGTCCGGGTGCGGCGAGCTTCGCTGCCACGCCCGCGGGGACACCGTAACCCATCGAGCCGTTGGTGGGGCCGAGTTGCGTGCGGTATTTGCGATATTGGTAGAAGCGGTGGCTCCAGGTCGCGTAATTGCCGGCGCCATTGGTAAGGATGGCATCGGCGGGCAGACGTTCGCGCAGCCAGGCCATGATGTCGCCCATCTGCAAAGCACCCGGAATGGCACTGTGCTTGATGTTGTCGAGATAGTCGCTGCGCGCCCCTGAGGTCCAGGAATCCCAGGCCTTGTGATCGACCGGCGCCAGTTTCCTGGCGGCACGGGCAAAGGCCGCCATGCCGCTGTTGATGGGCAGGGTCGCCTGATAGACGCGGCCCAGTTCCTCGACGCTCGCATGCACATGCACCAGCTTCTGCGCCGGAACCGGAATGTCGATGAGCGTATAGCCGGAGGTGGTCATCTCGCCAAGGCGCGCGCCGACGGCGATGAGAAGATCGCATTCCTTGATGCGCTGGGCGAGTTTCGGATTGATGCCGATGCCAACGTCGCCGACATAGTTGGGCAGGGTATTGTCGAATAGGTCCTGGCAGCGGAAGGCGCAGCCGACCGGCAGATTGTTGGCTTCGGCAAAAGAGCGGAAGTCGGCGACCGCCTCGGCATCCCAACCGCCACCGCCGAGGATGACGAGCGGTCGCTGCGCCTTGGACAGCAGTGTCCGCAACTCACCCATATCGGCCTCACCGGGATGGGCGCGGCTGACCATGTAATGCATCGCATCGCCCACTTCGGCGATGTCGGTCAGCATGTCTTCAGGGAGAGCCAACACGACCGGTCCCGGACGGCCATTGACGGCGCGGTGGAAGGCCTGGCTCACCAGTTCCGGAATGCGCGCGGCGTCGTCAATCTCGGCGACCCATTTGACCATGGGCCCGTACATGCGGCGGAAATCGATTTCCTGGAAGGCCTCGCGTTCGACCTGATCGCGCGCGACCTGGCCGATGAAGAGGATCATCGGCGTCGAATCCTGGAAGGCGGTATGAACGCCGACCGAGGCGTTGGTGGCGCCAGGTCCGCGGGTCACGAAGCAGATGCCCGGCTTGCCGGTGAGTTTCCCGTAGGCGTCGGCCATATAGGCGGCGCCGCCTTCCTGGCGGCAGACGATCAGCTTGATCTTGTCCTGGGAGTCGTGGAGCGCATCGAGGGCCGCCAGATAGCTTTCCCCGGGCACGCAGAAAGCCATTTCGACGCCGTGGGAGATCAAGGCATCGATCAGGATTCGACCGCCATTGCGCGGCTTAACGTTCTTGGTCATCGGGGCACCCAGGATTGAAAGTCGTAAGTGTGAAATGCGGGGCTAGGGCTAGCGCCTTTTGCCTCGTTTTGGCAAGGGGTGGCCTCAGAGAGGCGGCCGTTTGTCCCACCAGGGGGCCAGTCTTTCCAGCGCCGCCCCCAGACCTAGAACACCCAGGTCGTCGTGACGGCGGCCGATGATCTGCAGGCCGATGGGCAGCCTGTCGCTGGTGAAGCCGGCCGGCACCGAAAGGGCCGGGCAGGGGCTGACGAAGTTCCAGACGGAGGTGAAATCGAGGGCGTGGTAGCGGCCTTGTGCATCCAGCTGCCAATACTCGGTATCGTTGCGGCCGACCTTGGCGGCCGGCTGGCACATGGTGCCGGTGATGATCGCTTCATTGCGGGCGAGGATCGGCTGGATCTCGCCCCACATGCGCGTGCGGACGATCTCGATCTTCTTGAATTCGACCGCGTTCATGGCGAGGCCGTTTTCCATCAGCCGCACGACATTGGGGTCCATCTTGGCGCGGTACTCCTTCAGCACATGGCCGAAGAAGGTGGCGAGATAGACGCCCCAATGCTGGCTCCACAGATCGTCCTCATCCTTGCCCCAAGAGATCGAGACCTCCTCGATGATCGCCCCGGCCTTGGCGTAGGTGTCGGCGGCGCGGCGCACGGCAGCTTCGACCTCCGGATGCCAGACGTGATTGCCGGCTTTCAAAAGAAGCGCCAAACGGCGGCCTTTGAGATCGGCCGGCAGCGGTGCCGTGAAATCGAGTGGGGTGGTCAGCGATTGAATGTCGCGCTCATCCGGCCCCTGCGTGATCTGCATGAACAGACATGCATCGCCGATCGTGCGGGCAAGCGGTCCGAAATGGGACAATTGATCGAACTGGCTGGGCAGGATGGTGAAGGGGATGCGGCCGAAGCTGGGCTTCAGGCCGACGATGCCGCAGAAGCTTGCCGGAATGCGCACCGAGCCGCCCATGTCGGACCCCTCGGCAAAGGGTACGCAGCCGCTGGCCACCGCTGCGCCGGATCCGCCGGAGGAACCGCCGGCGGTGCGTTCCGTGTTCCACGGGTTGCGCGTGATGCCCCAGAGCGGGCTCTCGGTGAAGCTCGAATAGGCAAATTCCGGCGTCGTCGTCTTGCCGATCAGGATACCGCCGGCATGGGCCAGCGCCTCGGCAATCGGCGCGTCATGATCCGGCACCCAATGCTCATACGCATAGGAGCCAAGCGTCGTGCGCTTGCCCTTGGTAGGCGTGAGATCCTTCAGTGCATAGGGCACGCCGTGGAGCGACCCGCGGAATTGGCCGGCCTTGGCCTCGGCTTCCATCTGCCTGGCCTGTGCCAGGGCTTCGTCGGCATAGACGAAGCAGAAGCAGTTCAAGACCGGATTGACCTCGGCGATGCGCTGCAGCGCATTCTCGACCAAGGTTACCGGCGACAGACTGCCGGCGCGGATGCGGGCCGCGAGTTCGGTGGCGGGCGTGAAGCAAAGATCGAGATCAGTCACGAGAAGAATCCATTCCGAGCATGGGTTAGGCGGTTCAGGCTGCGCGTGACCAGGACGATCAGGGCTATATCAACGCAGACCATCAGGGCGACCAGGGCATGATAGAGCGGCGATGCGTTCTGGGCGACCCCTGAAAGAATGGCGCCCGGTAGAAGGACGGCGTCACCGGACAAGGCGTTGCCGAGATAGAAATCGCCCAGAGACAGGATCATCGCCAGCAACGCACCGAAGGCGAGATAGGGTTTGAGGGTCGGGAAATTCAGGCGGTAGAAGATGGTCAGTTCGTCAGCACCGGCCTCCAACGCCGCTTGGCGCCAGGCGGGGTCGACGCGGCGCCAGCCGAGGCACAGGATGGCGGCCACCAACGGTGCCGCCACGGCTGCCTGGCTGAGAGCAACGAGGCCGAGCCCGAGTGCGTTGCCGCCCCATTGCGCCAGCTTGAGACAGGCGAGGAGGAAGAGGGCGCCGAGGCCAAAGCGCGGCAACAGGAATGGCAAGGCGGATAGCAGCAGCGGCAGGTAGCGACGACCCGTCATCCAGGGGCGCCACAACAAGGAGAGTGCCAGGCCCCAGCCGGTCGCCAGCGCACTGACCGCGATGGCAATCAGCGGAGTTTGCAGGAGGGCCGGCGCAATGCCAGCTTCTTTGCCCAGCGCGGCCATCAATTGACTGGCATCGGCGACGAGCAGAATGCCCAGGGCATAATAGAGGCCGAGGCTGAAGATGGCGCCCACCGGCAGAAGCAGGAACAGGACCAGCAGCAGACCGAGCAGCTGCATGACCAAGGAGGGGGCATGGCTGACACGGCGGATCATGGGCCTGCCTTTTGGCGTCGACCCGCTGCTGCGACAAAAAGAAAGAGCGGGATGGTCGCGCAGATGAGCATCAGAAGCAGCATAGCGGCTGCATAGGGCCAGCCGGTCTCGCTCTCAAGAGCTCGTTGCAGCCATTCACTGGCCTGCTGGAACTCACCGGTGCCGAGCAACCGCGGCTCGAGGAAGCTGCCGACCGAGCCGCAGAAGACGATTGCGGTGGTGAGGAATGCTGCGGGACGGCAAAGCGGCCAAAGCAGTCGACGCAGCAAGGTGAAACTCGTGGCGCCGCATTCGCGCGCCGCCTCGATAAGAGCTCGGTCAATTTGTGCGAAGCCGAAAGCCAAGGCGATGATCGCCGGCGGCAACCAGGCATGAATGCTGGCGATCAGTTCACCGGAAAAGCCGCTGATCAGCGCTGTCGGCATGAAATCGGCCGATGCCAGATCCTTGAAGGTCCGCATCCAGCCGAGGATGCGCATGCCGGGATCAAAGAACCACATGATGACGACGAAGCCCAGCGCCAGTCGACCGAGGAAGCGGCCACGGATCCCGATCAGATAGGCAATCGGGATCGCAAGGCTCGTCGTTGTCAATGCGGTGATCACGCCGAAAAAGAGACTGTTGAGAACGGCTTCGCGTGCTTCCGGCGACCCGAGGAGGCTGGTCCAGGCAGTCGGAGACAGGTCCATGAGCGACGGGCCAGCCGACTGCGACGGCATCGCCAGCAGGCTGAGCCACAGGACGAGGAGCAGCGGTGCCGCGACGATGACGATCTGCAGAGCGATTGCGGCCCAGCCGAGGCCGAGCAAGGGGCCACGCAGGTGCCGCGCGTTGCCTGATGCCGCCGACATCATTCGGCCGGTAGCAGGTAGGAATCGGCCCGGTTCCATCCCAGAGTCACGCGGCGGCCGCTTTCCAGCGGGAAGGGTGAGGGCAATGGAATTTCAGCAGTGATGCCTGGCGTGAAGCCATCGATCGCAACGCTGATTTGTGCATTGCTGCCGTGCGGCATGACGTCGGCGATGGTGCCGTCGGCCAGCATGTCGAAGCGGCGGATGCCGAGGAAGGGACGCACCACTTCGGGGCGCACCAGCAGCAAAGCGGGTCCGCTCGCCAGTTGCGCATGGCAACGCTCTCGTCCGATTTCACCACCGCCGGACTGCAGTAACGGTGAGCGCAGGAGCACCTTCGTCTCCTGCGGATCGACCTCGACCGGCAGAAGATTGCAGGGACCGGCGAGGCGCGCGACGGTGGCGCTTGCCGGGCGGCTGAAGAGTTCTTCCGGCTTGCCGCGCTGGATCTCGCGGCCGCCGACGATGATCGAGATGCTGTCCGCCAGCGCCATCGCCTCGGTAAGGTCATCGGTTGCAAAAAGCGTGGTCAGGCTGAACTGGCGATGCAGTCGCTTGAGTTCCGGCAGAAAGGCGCGGCGTGCCGCGAGTGGCAGGACTTGCAGGGGGCGCTCGAGCAGTAGAATTTCCGGTTCGCCGCCGATGGCGCGCGCCAGTGCGACGCGCAGTTGCTGCTCGGCCGTGAGCGAAGCGGGCAACTTATTCTGGATGTCGGCGCCAATACCGCATTCCTCGCAGAGGCGTTCCAGCCGGTTATCGATTTCAGCCCGGTCATGGCCGCGTTGCTCAAGCGGAAAGGAGATATTGGCGCGCGCGCCGAGATGGGGGAAAAGGGCCAAGTTCGGACGCACGGTCATGACGCCGCGTTCGCCCGGGGCACGCAGGGCAAGATCCTTGCCGTCGATCAGAATGCGGCCGTGCCGCGGTCGGGCAAAACCGGCGATGAGATCGGCAATCGTGCGCAGGACCGCCGGCTCCGGTGCCACGATTGCATAGAAGGCACCGCGTTCGACATTCGCCGAAAAGCCATCCAGAGAAGCGGCGGCCGTTCCCGCCGTCAGGTCCCTTAAGTCCAGATGGCTTGTCACCGACATCGTCAGTGGTGATGCGCTTCGTGCAGCATGGCTTGGCGCATGCCGGTGTCGTAGGCATGACCGGTGGGCGTCAGGATGCAGGCCATCGGGAACATCGACTTGATGAGCCCCTTGCGCTCCAACGCGCGCCAGGCCGCTTCATTGCCGAGGCCCGTTGCGTCGCTGGCGGACAAGACCCAGGGGCCAAGATGGAAATGATCGCCATGGGCATGGGGCAAGCGCTGGATCAGCGTGTGGCCGGGCTCTTCGGCGGGAGCGGCGTAGCCTTCCAATCCGGAAAGCGCCTGAAACAAGGTGAGCGTCTTCAACTGCAAGGCATTGAGGTTGAGCGGGTTCTTCTTCGGCGGCATGGCGGTCGGTCCTTAAATCGTGGCTTCAATCGGCCAGGGTCTTTTCCATGAAGAGGGAGTTCGGGTCGGGCTGATAGTTGCCGAATGGGCCGATCTCATAAAAACCGGCATTGCGATAGAGGGCGATGGCCTCCGGTTGTTTGATGCCTGTTTCCAGGCGCAGGCAGCCGAGCCCGACCGTGCGCGCATCCGCCTCGAGGGCCGCGAGCAATCGGCTGCCGAGCTTGGAGCCGCGCGCCTTGGGATCGACGAACATGCGCTTCACCTCGGCATAGCCGTCCTGGCGCAGGAGGGCGCCGATGCCGCGCACCTGCCCATCGATACGGGCCACGAAGAAGCTGGTCTCCGGGCCTTGGAGCGTGGTGATATCGACCAGGTGATTGCTTTCGGCTGGATAGAGTGCCGCATGATAGGCATCACTCGCGGCGAGCAGGGCGTGGATTTCCGGTTGGTCCGGGTTTTCGATGCGGATGACAGGGGTAAGCAAGACGGGCCCTCAGTCGCGGAAGTTGGTGAATTGCAGGGGCTGTTCGATCTTCAGTCCTTTGACGAAGGCGATCGCGTCCTGAAGATCGTCCCGCTTCTTTCCACTGACGCGCAACTCATCGCCCTGGATGGAGACCTGAACCTTCAACTTGCTGTCCTTGATATCCTTGACGATCTTCTTGGCCAGCGTCTGCTCGATCCCCTGCTTGATCACGACTTCCTGGCGGCGTGAATTGCCGGTCGCCTTCTGCTCTTCCTTGAACTCCAGGCACCCGACATCAAGCTTGCGGCGGGTGATATAGACCTTGAGGAGTTCCTGCACCTGCTTCAGCTTCAGATCGTCATCGGCATTGATCGTGATGATGGCTTCCTTGCGCTCGACGGTGCAATGCGAGCCCTTGAAGTCGAAGCGGGTGCCGATCTCGCGCACGACGCCCTGCACGGCATTCTCGACCTCGGCGAGTTCGGTCTTCGAAACGATGTCAAATGACGGCATCGGAACCTCCACAATTCTGCCAGAAATCTGCCACAGGCCCGCTCAATGCGCCAGCGCCCGGGGAATGCGCGGATACCATAGATAGAGGGTGACGGCGCGCAGGACGAAAAACAGCATCAATGATCCCCATAGCCCATTATTGCCGAAGGCGGGGATGGCGAAATATTGAGCGACGATGGCGCCGAGGGCTGCAATGACCATGCCATTGCGCATCTCGCGACCGCGCGTCGCGCCGATGAAGACGCCATCAAGGATATAGCACCAGAGCGCCACCAGCGGCGTAGCAATCAGCCAAGGAAGATAGGGTTCGGCTGCAGCGATGACGGCGGGATCGTTGGAAAAGAGACCGACAATTTCCGCCCCGTATTGCTGGATCAGGACTGAAAGCCCCAAGGCGAGTATGAAGGCCCAGAGCAACGATCCGGCAACGGCAAAGCGAAGTTGGCCGCGATCGCGCGCGCCGATCGCCTGGCCGGTCAGGGTTTCTGCCGACTGGGCGAAGCCGTCCAGCGTCTGCGCGATCGTGGCCATGAGGGAGAAGAGCACCTGATTGGCCGCAAGGGTCGCATCACCCATGCGGGCGCCGAGGCCGACGAAATAGACCATCACGAACATGATGGCCAAGGTGCGCAGGAAGATGTCGAAATTGACCGAGACGAGGACGAAGAGCTTGTCGAGATCGATAAGCGAGCCAGATTCGTCACTCAGCGGGACGATGCGCAGCAGGCGACGGGCGACAATCATACCGACAACCGCCGTGACTGCCTGCGCAATAGCGGTTGCGATGGCAGCACCATCGATGCCCAAATGGAAGCGGAAGACGAGGAGGTAGCAGAGGACGACGTTGAGGCCGTTCAACAGCAGTTGGAGGGCCAGGGCCCGGCCCATGCGCTGCAGCCCCACCAACCAGCCGAAAATGACGTAGTTGGTGAGATCGAAAGGAGCGCTGAACAGGCGGTAGTGGAAGTAGCGAGCGGCGAGGTCCGCCACGGCCTCGCTCGAGCCGAACATGGGGACAGCGACGAAGGCCAGCGGCACCATGACGAGCAGAATGATGAAGCCGAAGATCCAGGCGAGAGCGAGGGCGCGATTGAGGGTTGCCTTGATCTCGTCGCCGTCTTCGGCGCCATAGGCCTGGGCGGTGAAGCCGGCCGTGCCCAAGCGCAGGAAAGCGAACGCCCAGAGCACGAAAGTCGAGAGCGAGGCGCCGACCGAAATGCCGCCAAGTGCGATGGCGTCGCCGGTCTGTCCTATCAGGGCGGTATCGACCAGATTGGGCAAAACGGCGGAGAAATTGGCCAGAATCGCCGGAATCGCCACGGCGAGAATGCGGCTGTGGGTCACCCGGGGTGTTTGAAGGACTGTGTCGGTCATGGGCTGTATTGCGATGGGCGGCGCAATATAGGCAGGGCCGGCAAGGACTGGCAAGTTGGGCCAAGTCGCCGAATCCGCGGATTTGCGCCAAATTTCTACACTATTTCAGAGACCTAGGCCGATGGTAAGATATCTTTAAACAATTCATTCTAGTTAACGAGGACTATTTTCGCGATTGATTATAGTCATCGAATGAAGATGACTGGTTTGATTGATCCTTCCCGCGCAGGCGCCAGGCGGTGCCTTGGTCGAGATTGGTTGGCACGATGTTGGACGGTCACATTCTCTGTCTCATCGATGACGATGCCGAGCGCGCGGCGGTCGACAATGCGTTTGGTGTTGGCCGCTACGAAATTGACTTCACCACGACCCGCGCTGCCATCGCCTCAGCCAAGGGGAGCGATGTCCCAGCCGACCTGCTCTTGATACGCGTGCAGAGCCCCGCCGACGGGGATTTCATCCGCGACGTCCGGCAGCATCACGCCAGCGATCAGTTGCCGATCGTCTTCCTGGTCGATTCCGGGGCCGAGGCGCTGATCGAGCATTGCATCGCCTGTGGGGGCGACGATTTTCTGACCGTGCCGATCCATGGCGCCGAACTGCTGGCACGCGTTCGCAGCCAGCTGTCGCGCGCGCGCGCCATTGCCGCCAGCAGGCTCGAGCGGGAGCGGTTCGCCCTCGCCGTGGCTGGTTCGAGTGACGGTATCTGGGACCTGACGCTTGACGATGATTCCCTCTTCATGTCGGCCCGATGCGCCGAACTGCTGGGCCGCAGCGGCGAGGATGCCTTCAAGCGCCTGGAAGACTGGCTGACGATCATCCATCCCGACGATGTCGACCAGTTCCAGGTCGAACTGCGCAACCATCTTGAGGGCATCACATTGTCCCTGCAGATGGAATGCCGCATGCTGCATAAGAACCAGACCTATCGCTGGTTCCTGGTGCGGGGAACCGGTCAGCGCAACGGCACCGGCAAGGCGGTCCGGATCGCGGGGTCGCTGACCGATATTTCCGAGCGCAAGCTCACCGACGCGATGACGGGCTTGCCGAATCGCATCGTCCTCTATGACCGCCTCAACCAGACGATCGTCAAGAACCGGCGCAAGGCCTCGGCGAATTTCGGCATCATCCTGCTGCAGATAGATCGCTACGAGACGATGCGTGAGGCCTATGGCCAGGTCTTCTGCGATGCCGTACAGAAGGTCGTGGCGCAACGCCTGGTCGGCACGCTGCGCACGACGGATACGCTCACCATCATGGGCGAGAACACGATGTGCATCCTGCTCGATGTGATGCGCGACGATACCGATCTGGTGCGCGTCTCGCATCGCGTGCGTGCCGCGGCCGAAGAGCCGATCACGCTCGGTGACGAAAGCGTGCTGCTGAGCCTTTCCATCGGCATGGCCCAGGCGCAGGCGCATCATCAAAGTGCAGAAGACCTGATCCGTGATGCCACCGCAGCGCTCAACAAGGCGCGGGCAGAGGGCGGCGGGCAGGAGGTCGTGTTCGATCCGGACATGCAGCGCCGCGCGCGCGACCGGCTGCGCATTGAGGCCGAACTGCATCTCGCCTTGAAGCGGGAAGAGCTGCTGCTGCTCTACCAGCCGATCATCGATCTCAATTCGGGCCGGCTGGCCGGGTTCGAAGCCCTGGTGCGATGGCAGCATGCGCAGCGCGGCATGATCTCGCCGATGGACTTCATCCCGATCGCCGAGGAAACCGGCCTTATCGTGCCGATCGGCACCTGGGTGGTGCAGGAGGCGTGCCGACAGGGGCGCGCCTGGCTCGATCAGAATTTGAACCCTGATCTCTTTATCAGCGTCAACGTCTCCTCACGCCAGCTCGACGGACCCGCCTTGCCGGAGATCGTGCGCCAGTCGCTGCGCCAGAGCGGCCTTTCGCCGGCGCATCTCAAGTTGGAGATCACGGAAAGCGCCGTGATGCGCGATTTCGAACTCACCATGAAGCTGCTGAAGCGGTTGAAGGAGATCGGTGTCGGCTTGTCGCTCGACGATTTCGGCACCGGTTATTCGAGCTTGAGTCTGCTGCGCCGCCTGCCGGTGGATACGCTCAAGGTCGACCGTTCCTTCGTGACCGCCATGACGGTGGATGCGAGCGGCGTGAAGATGGTCGAAGCCATATTGCAGCTGGCGCGTCTCTTCGACCTCAAGGTCGTGGCCGAGGGCATCGAGCATGAAGAGGAAGAACGGCTCCTCAAAGGCCTTGGTTGCGAGTTTGGCCAAGGCTGGCGCTATGGCAAGCCGTTGACAGTCGACGCCTGCTTCGAACTGATGACCCAGCAGAGCGCCGCGACGAAGCGCATCGCCCGCTAATCCGAGAGATCTGAGCCGGGCACCCTGTTTGTGGCAGGGTGCCCGGCTCTTTCTATTTGTTGGACTGCAAGGCCGCCTGGATATCGCGCTGGCGGCGCTTCTCGCTTCGCGTCATCAGGATATGCGAGGTGATGACGCCGGTCGCAACCACCGTGATGATGATCGTGGCCAAGGCATTGATCGTCGGATCGACACCGCGACGGACCTTGGAGAAGATCAGCTGCGGCAGCGTGCCCGAACCTGGGCCGTTGTTGTAGATCGTGATGACAAGGTCATCGAGCGAGATGGTGAAGGCGAGAAGCCAACCGGAAATGACCGCAGGCGCCACGATGGGCAGCGTGATCAGGAGGAAGGTCTTCAGCGGTTTGGCGCCGAGATCGAGTGCCGCTTCCTCCAGCGACATGTCGAAGACGGAAAAGCGCGACTGCATCACCACCGTCACATAGGACATCGAGAAGGTGATGTGTGCCAGGATGACCGTGGAGAAGCCCATGCTCTTGGGCCAGCCGAACCAATAGCCCATCTCCTTGAATAGTAGCAGCAAGGAGAGGCCGGTGATCACTTCCGGCATCACCAGCGGCGCCGTTACCATGCCGCTGAAGGCCACGCGGCCGCGGAACTTGCGGTAGCGTGCCAGCACATAGCCCGCCATCGTGCCGAGGACCGTGGCGAAGGTGGCGCTGACGGAGGCGACGATGAAGCTGTTCTTGGCGGCGGTCAGGACAGCGCTGTCGGAAAGAAGCACCGGATACCAGCGTGGCGAGAAGCCCCCCCACAAGGTCATCAACTTGTTGGCGTTGAAGGAATAGGTGATAAGCACCACCATCGGCCCATAGAGGAAGAGGAAGCCGAGAACGAGGGCAGCGATCACGAACCAGGAAAGCCGATTGGTCATTTCGGCGCCTCCTGGGCTTTGTTTTGATAGTACTGAAACAGCATGATAGGCACGACGAGCGCTACGAGAATGGCGACCGCCACGGCGGACGACATCGGCCAGTCGCGATTCTGGGAGAATTCGTTATAGACCACGCGGCCGATCATCAGCGCATCGGGGCCGCCCAGCAATTCGGGAATAACGTATTCGCCGACGGCCGGAATGAAGACCAGGAGAGATCCCGCGATAATGCCGGGCATGGAGAGAGGGATCGTGATCATGCAGAAGGCCTTGAAGGGCCGGCAGCCGAGATCGGCCGCCGCTTCCAGCAAAGACATGTCCATTTTTTCGAGATTGGAATAGAGCGGCAGGATCATGAAGGGAAGATAGGTATAGACGATGCCGATATACATCGCTGTGGGCGTGTAGAGGATCTGAAGTGGCGTGTCGATGATCCCCAAGGCCAGCAACGCATCGTTGAGGACACCTTCCTTACCGAGAATGCTCATCCAGGCATAGACGCGGATCAGGAACGAGGTCCAGAACGGCAGGATGATGGCCAAAAGCAGCAGCGAGCGTGTCGAGGGTGAGCAGCGGGCGATGCCATAGGCCATCGGATAGCCGATGAGCAGGCAGAAGACGGTTGAGATCGCCGCCAGCTTGAGCGAGTTGCCATAGGCGATGATGTAGAGGAGATCGCCGCCAAGGCGCTTGAAATTGTCGAACAGCTGCTCATGCGCAACGCTTTCAGGCCCGAACATCGGCGTGTAGGGCGGTTGGGCAATCAGCGTCTGAGCAAAGCTGATCTTCAGAATGATCAGGCAGGGTATAACGAAAAAGACCGTCAACCACAGATAGGGCACAAGGATCACGGCCGCGCGGGGTCTGATTCCGAGGGCCATCAAGAAGTGTTGGAACTGCCCGCCGAGCGGCAGGGAGGATTTCTGGGGAATATCGCTCGCCATGATATTCCTCAGCTCAGCAGTGCCACGGGACTGTTGGCGTGCCAGGTCACATAGACCCGGTCATCCCAATCAATCACATGTTCAGCGGCGCGCCGCTGGTTCGACATCGTCACTTTTACTTCCTTGCCGCTGTCGAGCTTGATCAAATAGACCGACATGTTGCCCATATAGGCGATGCCCTTGACGATACCGGGGGTCGCGTTGTGTCTGTTGTCGGTGGGCGCAGTCTTTGACAACTCCATCTTTTCAGGCCGGATGGCGACCCATACCCACGCGCCGGGCGCTGCCGAAATGCCGTGATCGATATAGATCGGTGCGCCGCATTCGGCGGATTCGATCAGGACATGGTCGGGTTCATCTTCAACGATCTGACCTTCGAAGAGATTGACCGAGCCGATGAAGTCGGCAACGAATTTGGTGTTCGGGTATTCGTAGATTTCCTTGGGCGTGCCCACCTGGACGATCTGGCCGCTGTTCATGACGCCAATGCGGGTCGACAGCGTCATCGCCTCTTCCTGATCGTGCGTGACGACGATAAAGGTGATGCCGAGGCGATCCTGAATGTTCATGATTTCGAATTGGGTGGCTTCGCGCAGCTTCTTGTCCAGCGCGCCCAAAGGCTCATCGAGGAGCAGCAGTTTCGGCTCCTTGACCAGCGAGCGGGCGAGGGCGACGCGCTGGCGCTGGCCGCCGGAGAGCTGATGCGGTTTGCGGTGTGCGAACTGGCGCATCTGAACCATGTCGAGGATGGCGCCGACCCGGGTCTTGATCTGATCGGCCGGCACCTTGTCCTGCTTGAGACCGAAGGCCACGTTCTGCTCGACGGTCATATGCGGAAACAGGGCATATGACTGGAACATCATGTTGGTCGGCCGCTCATAGGGCGGGATGTCGGCCATGTCGACGCCATCGATATAGATCTTGCCGGAGGTCGGCTGTTCGAAGCCCGCCAGCATGCGCAAAAGCGTTGTCTTGCCGCAGCCGGACCCGCCGAGGAGGGCGAAAAGCTCGCCACGATAGATGTCGAGCGAAACGTCGTTGACAGCCACGAAGTCGCCGAACTTCTTGGTCACATTCTCAATTCTGATATAGGGCTTGGCGTCGGGATCGTTCCAGATCTGGGTTGTTGTTTCCGCTTTTGCTCGTTCAGCCGCCATGATGCTTCCTGCCAATGCTGGCCCGATGGGCCTAATTCATATGCCTCGCCTGCGAGGCCAATCCATCAATGAAGAGGGCAGCGGTTCGATCTGACCCGCTGCCCGGTTTTTATTGTCCAGTCTTCACCCGCGTCCACTCCCGGGTGATGATTCGATTTAGGTTCTGATCCCTGACGACGGACGGGAAGCCACGCTTGAGTACTTCCTCGCTCGGATAGATTGCCGGGTCCTCAAGGATTTCCTTGTTCACGAATTCCTTCGCCGGGAGATTGGCGTTGGCATAGTAGGTGAAGTTCGTCGCCGCCGCGATGACTTCCGGGCGCATCATGTAGTTAAGGAACAGATTGGCGTTCTTGGGGTGCGGCGCGTCGGCGGGAATGAGCATGCCGTCAAACCAGATATTAGTGCCTTCTTTTGGGATGGTATAGGCGAGGTTGACCTTCATGCCCGCTTCTGCTGCGCGGGTGGAGGCGGTGGCGTAGTCGCCCGACCAGCTCATGGAAATGCAATATTCGCCGTTGGGCAGCGCGTTGAGATATTGCTGCGAGTCGAAATTGCGGATGAAGGGCCGGACTTTCATCACCATGTCCGCCGCGGCGATGATGTCTTCTTCCTTCTGCGAGGTTGGGTCCTTGCCCATATAGGCAAGGGCCAGCGGGAAGACATCTTCGGGTGAATCGAGGAAGGTGACGCCGCAATCCTTGAATTTCGCGATCACATTGGGGTCGAAGATCATGGCCAAGCTGTCGAGCGGCGCATCCGGCATGCGCTCCTTCACCATGTCGACATTGTAGGAGAAGCCATTGGTGCCCCACATATAGGGGATGGCATATTCATTTCCCGGATCGGCATCCTTCGACAGGATTTCCATGATCTTGGGATCCATGTTCTTCAGGTTGGGCAGCAGGCTCTTGTCGAGTTTCTGATAGAGGCCGATCTTGATCTGCCTGGCGAAGAAGGACGAGGAGGGGAAGACGATATCGTAGCCGGTACCGCCGGTGACGAGCTTGGCTTCGAGGTCTTCGTTGCCGGTATAGGTTTCGTAGCGAACCTTGATGCCGGTCTCTTTTTCGAAATCGGCGATGGTCGTCTCGCCGATATAGTCGGACCAGTTGTAGACGTTGAGTTCTTTGACGGCATCGCCTTGTGCGGGAGCTGCCGAGGCCTCTTGGGCCGGCGGAGTTGCCGCGGTACTGGCGGCCGGATCGGTGGTTGCTTGCTGGTTGGTCGCGGGAGTCGTCGCTGCGGTATTGCTTGCCTGCTGCTCGGCCTTTTCCTCACCGCAGCCCGACAGGAACGTCCCCAGAGCCACCATTATGGTCGCCACGCGCAACGCTTGGCCGAATCGCATATCGCCAGACATGCCGCCTCCCCAGTTCTATGAACCTTGCCCCGCGATCAGCGCATCATTGGCTGATGCTGCGTCAGTTCGGGTCTTCCCTGCGTAATACTTTGTTAACAATTTTTTATATCTGACCCTGCCTGGGTACGTCGTGTCAACCCTCGGCAAGAGCCCGCACGCGGCTTGAAACGACGCGTTCATGATTCAATTCGCCACCCGCGCAATAAAAGACCCCGCGGCTTCAACCGCGGGGTCAGGGGAACAATCCTTGCGCAGAGCGTATGTTAGCGCTTGCGCGACGTCGCCTTACTGGCCGGTCTTGATTTTCGTCCAGGTGCGGGTGCGCAGGCGTTCGACTTCCGGCGACGCAACCTTGTCCGGGAACAAACGAGCCTGCACTTCCGGCGTCGGATAGACGTTCGGATCGTCGAGCAGGGCTTTATCGACCATCGGCAGCGCTGCCGCGACCGGGCTGCCATAGGCGACGTAATTCGCATTGGCAGCAGCCACCTTGGGCTCGAGATTGTAGTTGATCCATTTATAGGCCTGATCGATGTTCACCGCGTCGGTGGGCATCGCAATCGTATCCATCCATATCAACGTACCTTCCTTCGGGATGGCGTAGCCGACCTCGATGCCGTTCTTGGCTTCTTCGGCACGAACACCGGCAAGGCTGAAATCGCCGGACCAGCCGAGCGCCAGGCAGATGCTGCCGCTGGCGATGTCGTTGATGTAGCTGGAGCTGTGGAAGTACTTCACATAGGGGCGCACGCCCAGAAGCAGTTTCTCGGCCTCCGCATAATCATCGGCGCTGGCGGTATAGGGATCCTTGCCGAGATAGTTGAGTGCGATCTGCAGCACTTCCGACGGCGCGTCCAGCATCGAAATACCGCAATCGGCGAACTTCTGCGCCAGTTCCGGCTTGAACAGAATATCGAGGCTGTTCACCGGCGCGTCAGGCATGCGCTTGTTGATCTCGGCAACATTGTAGCCGACACCCGTCGTACCCCAGAACCATGGCACCGCATATTTGTTGCCCGGATCGAAGGCGGCGAGGACTTCCATGATCTTCGGATCGAGATTCTTGTAGTTGGGAATTTTCGCCGGATCGATCGGCTGGTAGACGCCGGCAACGATCTGGCGCGCGAGGAAGGCGGCAGAGGGATGGACCAGGTCGTAGCCGGTGCCGCCAGCCATCAGCTTGGCTTCGAGCATCTCGTTCGAGTCATAAACATCGTATTGGACGGTGATGCCGGTTTCTTTCTCGAAATTGGCCACCGTGTCTTCGGCGATGTAGTCCGACCAGTTGTAGACGTTGAGCTTGCCACCGGCGGAGGCAGCAGGGGCCGCCTCCGATGTTGCCGTCTCAGTGCTGGCGGCCGGGGCCGCTTCGCTGGTTGCGGTGCTGGCTGCTTCCGAGGTTGCGGCCGGAGCCGCCTGGCTTTGCGCTTCTTCCTTCTTCTCCTCGCCGCAGCCGGCGAGCAGCAGGGCGGAAATAAAGGCAACTCCGATCAATCTCGATTTTTGCACCATGGCCTCCTGAGTTTTGTTGACGTTTTGGCAAGGGCCGGCGGCCCGGAATCAATCCCAGAATCGCAATCGTTAACGCGACAATGGGCTATTGTCGCACCCACAAGGGTGGTTTTGTCAACAAATGCCCGTGAAGAGCCGCTGCGGCCATTCGACCGGTTCATTCGCTCCAATTCTGGCCGTCCAGGGTCATCAGCACGGTATAAAGATCCGGCCGGCGGTCGCGGAAGAGGCCCCAACCAGCGCGTTGGCGGCGTAGGGCCTGGAAATCGAAATCGGCGGTCAGAATGGCTTCCTCATTGCCGGCGGAAGCGATGATTTCGCCGCGTGCGCCGGCAATGAAGGACCGGCCGTAGAAATCCAAGGAGCAGGTGGCGCCGTCCTCGCGGCCGATGCGGTTCGATGCGACAACCGGTATCATGTTGGCGGCCGCATGCCCCTGCATCGCACGCTGCCAATGGTCGGCGCTGCTGAAGTCGGGGTCATTCGGCTCGCTGCCGATCGCGGTGGGGTAGAAGAGGATTTCCGCACCCATCAGTGCCATGGCACGGGCACATTCCGGAAACCATTGATCCCAGCAAATGCCGCAGCCGATCCGCGCATAGGCCGTGTCCCAGACCTTGAAGCCGGTGTCGCCGGGATTGAAATAGAACTTCTCCTGATAGCCGGTGCCATCAGGAATGTGAGACTTGCGATAAAGTCCCAACATCTCGCCATCGGCATCGATGATGGCGAGCGAATTATAATAGGCGTTGTTGGCCGCCTCGAAAAACGAGACCGGCAGGACCACTTCGAGTTCGCGGGCCAACTCCTGCATGCGGGCAATGGTGGGGTGGTCTTCGGCGGGTTGCGCCAGATCGAACAACTCGGCCATCTGGTCTTTGCAGAAATAAGGCGTTTCGAACAATTCCTGCAGCTGGATGATCTGCGCGCCGCGCTTGGCCGCCTGGCGCACCAGAATCTCGGCCCGGTCCACATTCTGGGCGGGATTCGGCGAACAGGCGAATTGAGTTGCCGCAACAGTCACCGTAGACATTCTACCCATCCCCATTTGCCAGTCCGATGGCCGGGCAATACACCGGCCAGTTCGTCGATCCGCTCGTCTCGATTCATAGCCGTTCAACGGAGCCGATCAAGCCTTTCCTCTCGGTCAGCCCCTCCTTTTGGACTACTTGCGCGATGTTCTGGAATCGTCACATTGTGTCCTGGGCGGCGCGCCATGCGGCTGCGATACCTAGGCTTGGCCCTGCGGCAACGCGGCATGCGCCCGGTAAGCAACTGACTCGATAAGCGGGATCCTGCCGGAGCGCCTGGGGGGTCCCAACAATGATCGTCAATATTGGGAGGTACCCCTATGCTTCGTCGCAATTTCATCAAAGGTGCCGGTATCGGTGGTGTCGGCTTGGCCGCCAGTGCCGTTGCGGCACCCGCCATCGCGCAAAGCGCGCCGGAACTAAACTGGCGCCTGACGTCAAGCTTCCCCAAGAGCCTCGACACAATTTATGGCGCTGCCGAGACATTCTCCAATTATGTCTCGGACGCGACCGATGGCAAATTCAAGATCCAGGTCTTCCCGGCCGGCGAGTTGGCGCCGGGCCTTGAAGCAGCCAACGAGGTTTCGAAGGGCTCGGTCGAAATCTGCCACACTTGCAGCTACTACTACTGGGGCAAGGATCCGACCTTCGCTTTTGGAACCGCCGTTCCTTTCGGTCTTAACAGCCGCATGCAGAATGCCTGGATGTATCACGGCGGCGGTATCGACCTCCTCAACGAGTTCTATGCCGGTCACAACCTGTTCGGCCTGCCGTGCGGCAACACCGGCGCGCAGATGGGCGGCTGGTTCCGCAAGGAAATCAAGTCGGTTGAGGACCTGAAAGGTGTCAAGATGCGCATTGCCGGTTTCGCCGGCAAGGTGATGTCGGGCGTCGGCGTCGTGCCGCAGCAGATCGCCGGTGGCGAAATCTACCCGGCGCTTGAAAAGGGCACGATCGATGCGGCCGAATGGGTCGGCCCCTATGATGATGAGAAGCTCGGCTTCTACAAGGTGGCCCCGTACTACTACTATCCGGGCTGGTGGGAGGGCGGCGCCTATCTCCACATCATGGTCAACAATGAAAAGTGGAACGCCTTGCCCAAGAGCTATCAGTCAATCATCCGTGCCGCTGCCCAGGCCACGACCGCTGATACCCAGGCCAAGTATGACTTCCTCAACCCGACGGCACTGAAGAAGCTGGTTGCCGGTGGCGCCAAGCTGAAGCCCTATCCGCAGGATGTAATGGAAGCCTGCTTCAATTCGGCCAAGGCTGCATACGAGGAAATCAGCGCCACCAACGCGCCGTTCAAGAAGCTCTATGAAGCGATGTCGGCGATCCGTGCCGACGAGTATCTGTGGTTTCAGGTGTCGGAGCATACCTTCGACACGTTCATGATGAACCAGCAGCGCAAGAAACAGCTTTAAGCTCCGCGCTGGAGCATCAAGGCCCGGCAATCGTGAGGTTGCCGGGCCTTTTTTCTGGGCTACTCCATTGTCGGCGGCTCCGACAAGTCGAGGCTGGGAAGCTGTTCAAGTTCGCTGCCACCCTCCAGCCCCTCGCCACCCGGCAGGGTGATCTCGATCTTGCTCGGGTCTACCGTCGAAATTTCATCCTGGTAATGCGTCACCAACTTCGGCACCAGCATGACGGCGGCGACCATGATCAGCTGCAGCAGGATGAAGCCGATTGCGCCGCGATAGATTTCGGTCGTCTTCACCCCGGCGAGCGTCTTGCCGGTTACCTTGTCCAGCCAGTTACCGACCGGTGCCACGGATCGCATGTAGAACAGGGCGAAGCCGAAGGGTGGTGTGAGGAAGCTGGTCTGCATGTTGACGCCGAGCAGCACACCGAACCAGATCAGGTCGATACCCAATTTGGCAGCAACCGGCGCCAGCAGCGGAATGATGATGAATGCGATCTCGAAGAAGTCGATGAAGCAACCTAGGATGAAGACCAGAATGTTGACTGCAATGAGGAAGCCCCACTGGCCACCTGGCAAGCTCGACATCAACTCTTCAACCCACACATGCCCGTTGACGCCGTAGAAGGTCAGCGAGAAAACGCGGGCGCCGATCAGGATGAAGAGCACGAAACAGGACAGCCGCGTGGTTGAATCGAGCGCTTCGCGCAATGAACCCCACGAAATGCGACGCTTTGCCAAGGCCATGATCAACGCGCCGGCGGCACCCATGGCTCCGCCTTCAGTCGGTGTGGCGATGCCAAGGAAGATCGTGCCCAGGACAAGGAAAATCAGTGCCAGCGGTGGGGTCAGCGTGATGACGACTTCCTGCGCCAGCCTGGACAGGAAGTTGAGCTTGAGCGATTTGTTGACAACGGCAAGGGCGTAGATGATGAGCGCGCCTATGGTCGCACCCCAAATGCCGGCCCCGTTCGGAACTGTCTCCGCCAAAGCGCGATCGACACCATAGGCGATGGCGACGCCGACAAGGCTTACGACAAGTAGCGACGTGGCACCGCTGCCCAGCGTTCGGGCTGCAGTCGGCAGGGCAGGGGCGGCTTTTGGCCGGATAATGGTGATGACGAAGACATAGAGACAGTAGATCGCTGTCAGCATCAGGCCAGGAACGATTGCACCCGCATACATGTCGCCGACAGAGCGGCCAAGCTGGTCGGCCAGGACGATGAGGACGAGAGACGGGGGGATGATCTGCGCCAATGTACCGGATGCAGCGATGACGCCGGTTGCCAGCGACCTGTCATATCCGTAGCGCAGCATGATCGGCAGAGAGATGAGGCCCATCGCCATGACGGAGGCTGCTACAACGCCCGTCGTCGCTGCGAGCACGGCGCCGACAAGAACGACAGCATAGGCCAGACCACCGCGGATCGGACCGAAGAGTTGCCCGACCGTATCGAGCAGATCTTCGGCCATGCCCGATTTTTCGAGCACAATTCCCATGAATGTGAAGAACGGAATGGCCAGGAGGGTTTCATTGTTCATGACGCCGAGCAGGCGTCCGGGCGAGGTCTGCAACAGGGGCCAGGACAACGTGATCTCGCCACCCGACAGCGGTGCCAGTTCGACGCCGATGAAGAAAAAGAACAGGCCGTTGGCAGCCAGGGCAAAGGCGACCGGATAGCCGGACACCAGGAACAGGACCAGCGCCGCGAACATGATCGGCGCGAGGTTGTGGGCGATCAGCTCGATCATCGGTCGCCCTCCTTGCCGCCATACGGATTATCCATGCCGGATGCCGCCAGTTCGGTGGTGACCGTCGTCTGCATGCTGCCATGGTCGTCCGGGTCGGCCATGATTCCGGCCAGAATGGCGATACGTTTCACGATTTCCGAAATGCCTTGGGCGAAAAGCAGGACGAACCCCACCAGAATGATCAACTTCGCTGGCCAGATAATGAGGCCGCCCGAGTTCATCGACATTTCCTGGGATTGGTAGGACTCAAGGAAGAAGGGCCAGCAGAGCCAGATCATCATCGAGACGAAAGGCATCAGGAAGACGATGTGGCAGAAAAGGTCGATCCAGTCGCGCGTCCGCTTCTTGAGGTGACTGGAAATGACGTCGATGCGGATATGGGCGTTGCGCTGCAGCGTATATGCGGCCGCCAGCATGAAAACGGCACCGAACAAGTACCATTGCAATTCGAGCCAGGCGTTTGAGCTGCTGTCGAAGGCCTTGCGGATGATGGCATTGACCGTGCTGACGATAATCGCCGCCAGGATCAACCATTTCACTTGGCGCCCAATAAAGGCCGTGACCGCGTCAATGCCGCGGCAGGCCGCAAGCAGTGCCTGCATCCCCTCATCCTCCCAGTCAGCCGCCATTTCGGCGGAGTCTTTTTCAGCCTCACCGCAAGCTATCTAAAGCCTTGATGGGACGCAATCATTCCTGATCTGGCGCTAAACCCGACTTTAGTCTGGGGTCAGGAGGTATATCCCATGGTCATCTTTGATCGGACCCCGTCCGTCGGTCCGTTCAGCCTTGGCCGGCCCTCGCGGTAGCGGTCAGGATGCCGGCACCGATCAGCAGGGAACCACCCAGTTTATTCGCCGTGCCCACGACGCGCTCATTCCGGATCGCCGCCCGGGCACGCGAGGCGATGAGGGCGTAGCCGAAGGCGTTGGCAAAGGCGAGGATTAGAAAGGTGGTTTCGAAAACGGCCATTTGGGTCAGGAAGTCGGCATGCGGATCGAGGAATTGGGGCAGGAAGGCGACGAAGAAGATGATGCTTTTGGGGTTGAGAGCGGTGACGATCCAGGCGTGGCCCAGCATCCGCATCGTGCTGGCGCCATCGTCCCGCGGCTTGGCATTCAAAGAGCCGCCGGCGCGCCAAAGCTTGATCCCTAGCCAGATCATATAGGCGGCGCCAGCCCATTTGAGGATCGTGAAGATCGTCGCCGAGGCGGCGAGCAAGGCGCCAAGGCCCAACATCGACAGGGTCATAGCGGTGAAGTCACCCAAAGCCACGCCGACCGCCATGGGCAACGCGGCACGCCAGCCCTGGCCGAGGGCATAGGAGATGACGAGCAGAATGGTCGGCCCAGGAATCACCATCAGCAGTGCCGATGCCGCAGCGAATGCAAGCCACGTTTCCCAGGCCATTCTCGATCTCCCCTCTGTTCAGGGAAGAAGCAAGCCACAGGCCATAAACCACGTCCAGCTTTTATACTGTTCGGCTATCTGATTGGAAAATAAAGAACTATCCGGTCGGATAGTCAAAACCAAGATCGCGCGCGGCCAGATAGCCGCCCTCGCTGACGCGGGTCCAGTTCAGCGTGGTCTTCCGGTATTTGAGATAGGAGGCCACGATCCGTTTGGTGACGTCATCGCCGCTATCGAGGACGCTTTTGACAACTTCGCTTGAGGCATTGCCGAAGGCGATGAGAACGTCCCGCGAGAACTTCTTCAACTGCACGTCATGTTCGTTGACCAGCGTCGCCAGGGCGGCCGGGCTGCGGCCGCTATATTCCGCTGCTGTCAGGCCATTCTCCGCCATGCAGGCCGCGGCGACGATCTGCTTGAGATCGTCAGGCAGGGCAGAGAACTTGCTCTTGTTGACGATGCATTCGAGACCGGTGCCCGGTTCCTGGAAGCCCGGCCAATAGTAGAACTTGGTGATCTTGTAGAGGCCGAGCGACAGGTCATTGTAGGGGCCGACCCATTCGGCACCGTCGATGGCGCCATCCTGCAGCTTGGCGAAAAGCTCGCCGCTGGCCATCGGCATGACGTCGACACCGAGTTTCTTCAGGGCCTCGCCGCCATAGCCCGGAATGCTGAATTTACGGCCCTTCAGGTCAGCGACGCTGTTCACTTCCTTGAGGAACCAGCCGCCCATCTGCACGCCGGTATTGCCGGCCAGGAAGGGTTTGACGCCTGCGGCATCATAGAGCTCGTCCCACAATTCCTGGCCGCCGGCGAAATTGATCCAGCCGTTGAATTCGGTCGGGATGAGGCCGAAGGGGACGGCGCTGAAGAAGCCCGCCGCCGGCATCTGGCCGATGTGGTAGAGCGAGAAGTCATGCGCCATTTCGGCGGTACCCTGGGATACCGCCGCGAAGCCCTGCAGGGGCGAAACCAGTTCGCCGCCGGCATAGACCTTTACTGTCAGGCGACCGCCGGAAAGCTGGTTGATGCGTTCAGCAAGGCGTTCGGCGCTGGAACCGAGGCCGGGCAGGCCCTTTGGCCAGGCCGTGACCATCTTCCACTCGATCCGGTCCTGGGCGATGGCGGGTTTGGGAAACGCACCGCCCAAGGTGGCAGCGCCCGCGGCACCAGCCGTTAAGGCACCGGTCAGAAAGCGACGACGTCGCATGCAAGCAATCCTCGATCTGGTCAATTTTGGCGCGGCGCGGGTCCCGAAATCGGGGGACACGGCGCCAGCCCGCTGGTCATTCTCGGGCCGGAAACTATCAGGTCACAATGGGCAAGGAAAGCGGCCTCAATCCGTTAAAGCGGAGAGTTCAGCAATCCACCGGCAACAGGGGCTTCCAGCCATCTGGGCCATAGCCCTCCAGGGGCTGGTAGCGCCGTTTGTAGTCCATCTTCTGGCTGTCTTTGACCCAATAGCCGAGATAGAGGTAGGGCAGGCCGGTCTGGCGGGCGAGTTCAATCAGGCGCAGGACGACAAAGCTGCCCAGGCTGTTGCGGGCTTGATCGGCGGCAAAGAAGCTGTAGACGGCAGAAATGCCGTCCGAGCTCCAGTCGGTCAGGCAGGCAGCGATCAGATTGCGCTCGGTATCGCGGAACTCGATCATGCGCGTGTCGATCGGGCTGTCGGCGATCATGCTGGCATAATCCTGCGGGCCCATGCCGACCATTTCCCCGTCATTGTGGCGTAGGTCCAGATAGCGGCTGAAGAGCTGGTATTGCTCCTGGGTGGGGTGTGCCGGTCGAATCTCCGACACCAGATCGGCGTTGCGGGCGAGAACCCGGCGCAGCGAGCGGGACGGGTGGAAGTTGGCGACATCGATCCGCACCGGGACGCAAGCCTGGCATCCGGCACAGGCCGGCCGATAAGCGATCGAATGGCTGCGACGAAAGCCGGCACGCGACAGCAGCTCGAACAGTTCCGTCGCCTGACCGCCGGACAGTTCGGTGATGATCTTGCGTTCCATCCGATCAGGCAGATAGGGACATGGGACCTCGGTGGTCACCATGAAGCTGATCGGAAAACTGCGGCTCTGGACGCTCATTGGACCATTTTAAGCCAATCCCGGTAGCGTTACCAGCTTTGGGGACACTGCCCGCGGACTCTGGCCGGGGACTCTGGCTGGGAACTTGGGACGCTCAGGCCGGATCCGTGCGAATGACGACTGTACCGACCACGAAATCGTGCAGCAGGCGGGACCGTTCCGTAAAGAATCCCAGGGCTAGGATCGGCAGGAAAATCGGCACCGTCGCAAAGAACAGGGCCGTGGTGAGGAAGGCCTGCACATGGTCGATGCGCCGCCCCTCCAGGTTGACCACCCGGATACCGCAAGCCCGCATGCCGAAACTTGCCCCCGAAGGCCCGCCGAGAAGGTAGGTGCAAAGCAGAATGTGGATGACCACCGGGGCGAGAATGAAGGCCGGCAGCGATACCAGTCCCAAAGTGCCGATCGTGGCCGCGCAATTGGCCAGCCACAGCACCGTCGAGATCACCGACACGATGAAGAAATCGAGCAAGGCAGCGCAGGTCCGGCGCAGCAGAATGCCTTCATAGAGCCCCGGGTCGCTGAGGTCCACGCCTGGGCCGAAACCGGGCGCATAGGCGTCCTCCGACGGCCGTTCGCGGCCCGTTTCCAGGCGTGCCAAAGGAATGGAGGGGAGTTTTCGCTCGGTCACGGCAGGGCCATTCTATCGCTGAACTGCCAGCGATATGTGGCTTTGCGGGGCAGGACGCAAGGGGCGGGAGCAACCGCTCTCCGCATTCTCACGCGAATGTCAGCCGCCGGAGCCAGGTTCGGTCGCTGCCGGTGGGACGATTTCGGCCGGGGGTCCGGCCGGCTCGGCAGGCGTCGGTGGCGTTGCCGGCTGGGCGGCAGCACCTTCGCCGGGATTGAGGTGTACCTCGCTGAGGAGGACGATCGAGATGCGGCGGTTTTGCGGGTCGTTGGGATTCTCTTTGACGAAGGGATCCGTATCGGCACGGCCGACGACATTGCTGACATGGCTTGGATCGATGCCGTTCTCGACCAGCACCCGCCGCGCCGCATTGGCGCGATCCGAGGACAATTCCCAGTTCGTGCGCCCTTCAGCGCCGACAAACGGCGCTGCATCGGTATGGCCGGAGATAGCGAGTTTGTTTGGCATGCCTTTGACCGCCTGCGCGACCAGGGCCAGCAGTTGCCGGCTCTTATCGGCCATTTGGGCACTGCCGGAGGCGAACATCGATTCCTTCTCCTTGTCGAGGAGTTGGATGCGCAGGCCTTCCGGTGTCTGGTCGATCTTGAGATTGTCCTGCAGGCCGGAAAGGTCGGGCGTCTGTGCAATCACCTGCTGGATCTGTTTCTTTACTTCCTCGAATTTCTTGGTTTCTTCCGCCTTGAGGGCCGCTTCCGCTTCCTGGGCATCGATCGGCTTCTCGCCTTGGGCGGCGGCGACGGGCGCTTCCTGATCGCTTGCGCCTGTCCCATCACCGGTCTGGCCGGTGCCATCTTCCTCGACATCGACCTCGGCGGCGGCGCCGCCGCTCGTGGTCTCCATGACCTGCGTCTGGCCGTCCATCACGGCCACGGTGGTGGCTGCATCTGATACGGAAAGGGTGGGGCTGAAATAGTTGCCGATCGCCTTCTTCTGCTCGTCCGTCGTATTGCCGAGCAGCCACAGCAGCAGAAAGAACGCCATCATCGCGGTCACGAAGTCAGCATAGGCCACCTTCCAGGCGCCGCCATGATGGCCGCCGCCCGACTTCTTGATACGCTTGATGATGATTGGTCTTTCATCCGCCATCAGGCAGACCTTTCAGCGCGTGGCACTAATCGACAGGTTACGGCGCCGGCAGGGCGCTGACCGCCTGTTCGACTTCGTAGAAACTGGGCCGTTCCGTCGACCATAACACCTTGCGGGCGAATTCGACCGAAACGGCGGGCGGGTAGCCCTGCATATGGGCCAGCAGTCCCGCTTTGATGCATTGGAAGTATTTGCCATCAGCCGTATCGGTCGCAACGACCGAGTTCGCGATCGGTGCAAACACACCGTATGACATCAAGATACCGAAGAACGTGCCTACCAGCGCAGCGCCGATCAGATGGCCGAGGATTTCGGGCGGTTCGGTGATGGAGCCCATGGTGTGAATGACGCCGAGCACGGCGGCGACGATACCCAGTGCCGGCATGGCGTCCGCCGTGTTCTGGATGGCGTGGCTGCCGACATGAAGTTCGGCGTGATGCGTTTCCAGTTCCGCATCGATCAGCGTTTCGACTTCGTTCGGGTTCTCTGTTCCCAGGGTCATCATGCGCAGATAATCGCACAGGAACTCGACCGCGTGGTGGTCGTGCTGGAATTTCGGAAACTGGGCGAAGAGGGTGCTTTCGTCCGGTTTTTCCACATGCTGCTCGAGCGCCAGCATGCCCTTGGTCTTGGCCAGCCGGAACAGCTGGTAAAGGACCGAGAGCAGCTCCACGTAATCAGCTTTTTTGTAATGCGGTCCTTTGAGGGCGCGTTTGAAGGCCGCGCCGACCGCTTTCAGCCCGGTTTTGGTGCTGGAAATGATCAGGGCGCCGATCGCAGCGCCCAGAATGATGACGAATTCCGAGGGCTGCCACAGCACCCCAAGATGGCCACCATGCACCGCGTAGGCGCCAAACACGCAGCCGAAGACAACGACGATACCTACGATGACCAGCATGGAATGCCGAAACCCGCCCCTCTTGATTCCGCCTCAAGATCGCCGCTTTTAGTTAATACTTGGTTTAGGAGTCGGGGCAAGAGCTTGAATTGAGGTTCAATTCGCCTCTAAAGCGGTTGGTTGTATCAGGGCGCAGAAAGTGGCTGAAGGATCAGCTGCTCGACACCGCCGCCCGTGATCGGCCGGTACCGGCCATCGCGCCAATCGGCAAGGCCGTCGGCAAAATGGGGTGACAACGGATTCCCCGATTGCCCGCCCGCCAAGGCAAAAAGGGCGTCATCGGGGGCCATGAAGTCCATCAGGAAGCGCAGGCTCGGTCCGTGCACATGGGACAGCGTGACGCCTTGGCGTGGCGGCAACGCGGTGCCGCGGTTGACGGAGAAGAAATCGCCATCGGTCGGCAGATCGGCCGCGAGCCAGTCGCGCACGAGCGGAATTTGGCTGTAGACCGGATGCTTGAACGGCGCCCTG
Source organism: Dongia sp. (assembly GCF_041906375.1). Lineage (GTDB taxonomy): Bacteria > Pseudomonadota > Alphaproteobacteria > Dongiales > Dongiaceae > Dongia. The sequence goes on from NZ_JAYRJJ010000003.1 coordinate 514,968, forward strand.
TGACTGCTGCCCCAATGCCATTTCGCAGGATCGGCGCCGAAGGCCGTGCCGAGGTCCTTGCGCGTATCGGCAAGGGCCTCGGCCAGAATGTCGGCGCAGCTTTCCTTGTCCGGGCTTTCGACATTGTCGCAGGCGCGGCCATCGGCCAGAACCAGTTCCAGGCGGTCGATCTGCCAGAACCACCAATCGCTGAAATGCCCCCGCATGTCGTCGGCGAGGAGGCGCCGAGCCGTCCGATCGATCCAGATGGTGGCGATGAGCGCGGCGGCGCTGTCCCGTTTCATCGATCCGTCCCAGGCGGACAGTATTGTGCCGAGTTCGGGATCGGCCTTAGCGGCAATTTCCTGCCAATGACGCACGAAGGCGAGCACCGGTGCCGAATGGGTGTCGAGTTGGATCGCCTTCAGCCGGTCGATCGATTGCGGCCCGTCGGCACCGAGCAGCGTCCGTATCCGCTTGGCACGCGCATCGTCGGGCCAGTCGGCGGTAATGAAGGGACGATAGCCCAGCGGGCGGATATCGTTGTTGGCGGTGACAAGGAAGTCGCCGCTGTCGCCGCGCAATTGGGGCAGGGACGACATGGGCAAAGTTCCCAGCCAGTCATATTCGCCGGACCAGCCTGGCGCCGGCAGGCGGCTACCCTCAAAGATCGCGCGGCGTTCCGGCACGCGGCCGGCGGCGATAAAGCCGGTAATGCCGTCCTTATCCGCATAGACGACATTCTGTTCCGGTGCATGGAAATCGACCAGAGCCACTTCGAGTGCTGCGGCATCGCGCGCCTTGTTGATGGCGAGGATGCTCTCCGGCGTACGGTCGTTGGGAAGCAAGGCAGTCCAGCTCAGCGCCAACACCGTGTCCGGCGTCCCCGGATCGCCGCCGAGGTCCGAGACGACCGGGCCGTGGCGCGTGCTGCGCACGGTGATCTCGACCTCGCTTGCACCTTTGACGCCGATCTTCTCCTGCCGCGTCTCGAATGGTTTGGGTCCCTCCGGCGTCTCGTATTGACCGGGGTGACCGGTGACGAGTTTCTCCTCGAACAGATCCTGGGTGTCGCCATGCGTCGTGGTGAAGGTCCAGGCGACATCGCCGTTGGTGCCGATCATGACGAAGGGCAGGCCGGGTGCCGTGGCGCCTGTCAGGGTCATTTCCGGCGCCTCGATCCGCGCCAGGTACCAGGTAGAGGGCAGGGCAAGGCCGAGATGCGGGTCATTGGCGATAAGCGGCTTGCCGCTGCCGCTCTTCAGCGGCCCCACGACCCAGCTATTCGAGGCTTCGCTGAGGGGCTGGCGCCAGGCGGGTGCGCCGTCATCGCCTTGCGCGCGGCTCGGTGAGGGGGATGTCACCAGCAGGTCAAAGAGATAGTCGGGAACTCCGCGCTTCATCGACCGGTTGCTGGTTTCCGCTTGCCAGTTATTGGATAGATCGAGGGCCATCAGCCGGCCCCAGACCAGGGAATCCGCCGGCTGCCAGGGTTCCGGCCGGTAGTTCAGCAGATAGAATTCCGGTGGCCACGCGCCGCCAGGCGCGGCGATGAACGCGTTGACTCCCGCGGCATAGGCTTCCAGTGCCGCCTTGAGTGCCGGGCTTGCGGCGCGCACCTGATCTTCGGCCGAGCGATAGAGGCCAAGGGTGCGCATCAGCCGATCCGTTTCCAGCGTATCGGCGCCCAGCACTTCCGACAGGCGGCCGGCGCCGAGGCGCCGCATGGCATCCATCTGGAACAGGCGGTCCTGGGCATGAACGAAGCCGAGGGCGAAATAGGCATCGGCCGATGATTGCGCGTGAATTGTCGGCACGCCGCGTTCATCGCGGGTCACGGAGACCTCGGCACCGAGGCCTTCCAGTTCGACAGCACCATCCGTCAGCGGCAGGCTGCTGCGCAGCCAGAAGAAGCCGCCCGCGCCGACGATGGCAACAAGAATCAAGGCGCCGGCAAGAATGCGCAGGCTCCAGCGAAGCCCTTTGGGCATGATGACTTCCTAAATCGTCTTATGTGGGCAGCTTAGCGGCTTCACGGGAAATCGGCGAGGATTCGCGCACGGTCCTGATCGAGATCGGGTGCCGCCGGGCGGCCGGTCGCCGCAGGAAAGCCGGAGAACTTGATGGGTGAGCCGGCGACGCATAAGGGAGCGACGCTTTCATCGGCTACGGGCAATACGACCTGGCGGTGCTGCACCTGCGGATCATGGATCGCCTGCGCCACGTCATTGATCGGGGCCGACGGAATGCCGGTGCGGTTGAACAGATCCAGCCAGTGCGCGGTGGTCTTTCCGGTCAGGAAGCTTTCCAGCGCTTCCTTCAGCTGCACCACATTTTCGGAACGTTTGGCATTGGTGGCAAAGCGCGGATCATCCGCCAGATGCGGGTGTTCGATGACCCCGCAGAAAGTGCGGAAGAGCGGGTCGTTGCCGCAGGCGATGACGACATATCCGTCGCCGGTGCGATAGGCCTCGAAAGGGGCGATCGAAGGGTGCCTTGCCCCCATCGGCTTGGGCGCCTTGCCGCTCGAATAATAGCGCGCGATGGCGTTCTCCAGCAGTGCCAGCTGGCTGTCCAGCATGGCGACATCGACCGTGATGCCCTCGCCGGACCGGTTGCGATGATGGAGTGCCGAGACGATGCCGAGCGCCGTAAAGAGCCCGGCGCCCAGATCACCGATCGAAGCGCCGACCCGCGTCGGTTCGCCGCCTTCATGACCGGTGATGCTCATGATGCCACCCATGGCCTGGGCAATGATGTCATAGGCGGGTCGGTCGGCATAAGGGCCGGTCTGGCCGAAACCGGAGGTCGAGGCGAAGATGAGCTGGGGATAGAGCTGCTTCAACGCCTCCGGGCCAAAGCCCAGACGCGCCATCGTGCCCGGCCGGAAATTCTCGATGAGCACATCGGCGCGCTTCAGGAGGCGATGGAGGATGGCCCTGTCCGCCTCCTGCTTGAGGTCGAGGGCGATCGATTCCTTGCCGCGGTTCTGGGCGATGAAGTAGCCCGATTTACCGTTGATAAAGGGGCCGTAGGCGCGGGAATCGTCGCCGCCTTTGGGATTCTCCACCTTGATCACCCGGGCGCCGAGATCGGACAGCAGCATGGTGCAAAAGGGGCCCGCCAGCACACGCGTCAGGTCAACCACGACAATTCCGGCCAGCGGTCCACTGGCTGGACCCTGGCTAGCGCCACGCTGCGGCATATTTCCATTCCCCTGTTCTTGGCCCGTGTCATTAATATGACTTGTTAGTTAGGCATTTAGATAGCTGATCCGGGGGGCGGGTGACAACAGCGGGGCTATGGGCTAGAAGCCAGAAAAGTCCTGCAGGAAGCCTCGGGGAGTTGGTATGGCCAAGGAATTCGACAGCGTACGGAGCATGATCGAGGCGCTGAAGCCCAGCTATCCGGTCTATTGTCTGCGGCCCGAGATCATCGGCCAGGCGGCCAATCGCTTTCTGGAGCAGTTTCCGGGCCGCGTGCTTTACGCGGTGAAGTGCAATCCCCATGCGGAAGTTCTGCGTGCCCTGCACCGTGCCGGCATCCGGCATTTTGATACGGCCTCGCTGCCGGAGATCGCCCAGATCCGCGAAAGCTTTCGCGACGCCGCCTGCTATTTCATGCATCCGGTCAAGGGCCGCGCCGTCATCGGCACCGCCGCCAAGGTCTATGAGATCGACACCTATGTCGTCGACCATCTCTCGGAGCTCAACAAGATCCTCGCGGAGACGGGTGGCGCCGAGGGGCTGACCATCTATGTCCGCTTCAAGACGCCGCCGGTCGATGGTGCGCTCTATCACCTGGCGGCGAAATTCGGGGCCGAGCCCGATGACGCCGCGGCGATCCTGCGCGATGCCGCGTCCCGTGGCTGTCGCGTGGGTCTCGCCTTCCATGTCGGCTCGCAATGCCTGGTTCCGGGCGCCTATGCCGAGGCGCTGAAGATCGCCGGCGAGATTCTGGAAAAGGCCAAGGTTGACATCGTTGGGCTCGACGTCGGCGGTGGCTTCCCCGCTGAATATCTCGGCACCAACATGCCACCCTTCGAGGATTTCATCCATGAGATCGAAGAGGGCGTGAAGAAACTGAAGCTGCGCCGCGACTGCGTGCTGATGTGCGAGCCCGGCCGGGCCCTGGTCGCCCATGCGGTCTCGTTGGTGACGCAGGTGCAACTGCGCAAGGACAACCAGCTCTATATCAATGATGGCATCTACGGCTCGCTGTCGGAAACGGTCGATGCCGGCCTGCATTTACCGGCGCGCGCCCATCGCCTGTCGGGGGCGCTGACCGGCGCACCGATGGATTTCACGCTCAATGGCCCGACCTGTGATTCTTTGGACGTGCTGCCCTGCAGCTTCTCTTTGCCCTCCGATATCGACGAAGGCGACTGGATCGAGATCGACCGGGTCGGGGCCTATTCGAATGCGTTGGCGACACATTTCAATGGCTTCACGCCGGAAACGCTGGTCATCGTCCACGACCGCCCGATCGGGTCGGTCCGCTGATGCAGATGCGGCAGAAATCGTTCCTGGGGCTGAGCCCGGCCGGTTTTCATCGCATCTCCTATACCGAGTGGGGTGACCCGGCTGCATCCCGGGTGATCATCTGCTGCCACGGCCTCACGCGCAACGGGCGCGACTTCGATGCCTTGGCGGCGGAACTAGCCAAGGAAGCGCGTGTGATCTGCCCCGATATCGTCGGGCGCGGCAGCAGCGCATGGTTGCGGGATCCCGCCCACTATGGCTACCCGCAATATTGTGCCGATATGAGCGGGCTGATCGCGCGCCTGGACGTGGCCGAACTCGACTGGGTCGGCACGTCGATGGGCGGCCTCATCGGTATGACGCTGGCGGCGCAAGCCGGCACGCCGATCCGCCGCCTGGTCATCAACGATGTTGGTCCTTTCGTGCCGAAGGCCGCCTTGTTGCGCATCGCCGACTATGTCGGCCTCGACAATCGCTTCTCTTCACTGACCGCGATCCAGACCCATCTCAAGAAAGTGCTGGCCCCCTTCGGTCCGCTCACGGAAGCGCAATGGCAGCATATCGTGGCCTATGGTCACCGCCGGCGCGAGGATGGCACTTTTGGTCTCGCCTATGATCCGGCCATCGCCGTCAACGTAAAAACGGCAGTGCAGGATTGGGATTTGTGGGCGATATGGGACCGGATCAACGTGCCGACATTGGTCTTGCGTGGGGCGGATTCGGACCTGTTGCTGCCGCAAACGGCCGAGGAGATGACCCGGCGCGGGCCTTGCGCGAAATTGGTGACCTGGCCGGGCATGGGGCATGCACCGGCGCTGATGGCGCAAGACCAGATAGACGTCGTGAAGGAATGGCTGACGGCGAACTGAGGATGCTGCCGACGCTTGAACTGCCGCCCTTCCGCCCCTTGCGGCTGTGGCGTGGCGGCGACCTGCAGACCTTGCGCAACTGGCTGCGCCCGCCCAAAGACGTTCTCGATCGCTGGCCCGGCGAAGGCCACATTTTCACCTGTCATGACGGCAGCGGCGACCGCCTCATCGCCAAGCTGCACCGGCCGGCCCATCCTGGCCGGAGACCCCTCATTCTCCTCATTCACGGCCTCTCCGGCAGCGAGGACAGCTACTATGTCCGCGTCAGCGCCGGCCATCTGCTTGAGGCGGGATATCCGGTCATGCGCCTCAATCTGCGGGGGGCCGGGCCGGGCCGCGACTTTGCCAAGGGCACCTACCATGCCGGACGCAGCGAGGATATCGCCTCGGTCATTGCGGATCTCGAGCCGAAGCTGAAGCGATATGGCGTTGTCGCCGTCGGTTATTCCCTGGGTGGCAACGTGCTGCTGAAATATCTCGGCGAAGCCGGGACCAACGCAGACCTCCTGGCCGCCGTCAGCATCTCGGCACCTATCGATCTCCGCGCCACGGCGCATTGCCTCACCTCGAAGCGCAACCGCCTCTATCACGCCCATCTCATCGAGGGGATGCGCAAGGAGCGCGGCCTGACCGCCAAGGATATCCGCACCATCACCGAATACGACAATCGCATCGTGGCGCCCGAGAACGGCTTTCGCGACGCCGAGGAATATTATGCCGAAAGCTCGGCGTCACCGCGACTGGGTGGCGTGCGCGTGCCGACCCTGGTCATCCATGCTTCGGACGATCCCTGGATTCCGGTGAACTGCTATGGCGAGGTTCGCTGGGACGACAATCCCTACCTGCAGCTCAAGCTGCCAACCTCTGGCGGGCATGTGGGTTTCCATGGCCAGGGCCTCGACCGGCCCTGGTACGACATGGCGCTGCTGCGCTTCCTAGCGCTGCTTCACTAGCCGTTCGGCGACTTCGATGGCCGAATAGGTGAGCACGCCATCGGCACCGGCGCGCTTGAAGCTGAGCAGGCTTTCCAGGACGACGCGGTCATTGTCGAGCCAGCCGTTTTGTGCCGCCGCCTTGATCATCGCGTATTCGCCGGAGACCTGATAGGCGAAGGTCGGCATCTTGAATGCTTCCTTCACGCGCCAGACGATGTCGAGATAGGGCAGGCCCGGCTTCACCATCAGCATGTCGGCGCCTTCGGCGACATCCAGCGCGCATTCGCGCAAGGCTTCGTCACCGTTGCCGCTATCCATCTGGTAGGTGCGCTTGTCGCCCTTGCCGAGCGACGATTTGGAGCCGACAGCATCGCGGAAGGGGCCGTAAAAGCCGCTCGCATATTTGGCGGCATAAGACATCAGCTTCACCCGCTGGAAGCCCGCGGCATCAAGCGCATCGCGGAGGCGTCCGATGCGGCCGTCCATCATGTCGGAGGGAGCGGCGATATCGACGCCGGCTTCGGCCTGGGCCAGGGTCTGGCGGATCAGCACCTCGATTGTCTCATCATTCAGGATGACGTCGTGCTTCATCAGCCCGTCATGGCCGTGATCGGTGTAGGGATCGAGTGCCACGTCGCAGATGATGCCGATCTCCGGCACGGCCTTCTTCAGCGCCTTGACGGCGCGATTGCACAGATTGTCGGCGCGAAAGGCTTCCTCGGCACCGGGCGACTTCTTCTCGCGCGGGACCACCGGGAAAAGGGCGAGGGCCGGGATGCCGAGCTTGGCCGCCTTCTCGGCGGCCTTGAGGAGGGCCGGAATGGTCAGCCGGTCGACACCCGGCATCGATGGGACGGCCTCTTTTGCCGGACCGCCTTCCTTGACGAAAACCGGCCAGATCAGATCGTTGACCGAAAGGGCGTTCTCGGCCACCAGCCGGCGCGACCAGTCTTCTTGCCGATTGCGGCGCAGGCGGATGCGTGGAAATTGGCCAAATGGCTGGCGCTTGGCGTGGCTGTTATGGCTCTGCTCGGTCATGGCTGGCTCGGTCGCTAGGGGATACCGTCGGATACAACGCCCCAGCCCCGAGCGCAATGGACGACACGCCGCAGACTTGGCAGCCAGCTAGCTGCGCTGGAGCCGGTCGCGGATCAGGGAAAAGCCGGTCTTGGCGATATCGGCCTGAATCTGTGCCATCGGCTTGCCAAGGGCCACAATCAGCCGCTCAGGCGCGGCTTCCTTCTGGATCTTCCATTTGTCCTTGCGGGCATCGAATCCGGCGGGCGGGGTCGATGCGGGAAAGACCATATATTCGGCGCTCCGCCGATAAATGTCGTAGAGCATGTTCGTTCCTCCGCCGGTCAAGTCTGGCGGGCGACGTGCTTGATCGGCACGGTCGTCATACCATTCTGCGAGATTTCCCGGTCAATCTGGCTGATGGGCTTCGTCCCATTGGCCAGGACCTGCTCGTTTACCCCGATATGCAGCCGTTTCCAGCTGGCGAGGTTCATTTCGGTCGGTTGCTTGCCGGATTCGAACACCAGCATCAGGTTGTCGCGGCGATATATGTCGTAACGCATGATCGGACCCCATGGGTTGATCGCGCATATAGGCCACAAAGCTGGCAAGTAGCGAGTCTATTCGGTTGGCCCATGTAAATGCCTGGACCGGCAAGAGGGCCGGTCCAGGGCCGCATCGATACTTTATTCCGCCGCCTTGGCCGTGCCGCTGGCGGCATCCAATGCCTGGGTGATGTCGGCGAGGATGTCGTCGATATGCTCCAGGCCGATGGAAAGGCGCACGTAGGAATCCGAAACGCCGCTGGAGAGTTGTTCCTCCGGCGAGAGCTGTGAATGGGTGGTCGAGGCTGGGTGGATGGCGAGGCTGCGGGCGTCGCCGATATTGGCCACATGATAAAGCAGCTTCAGGGAGTCGATGAAGCGGCGGCCGGCTTCCAGTCCGCCTTTGATCTCGAAGCCGAGCAGGGCACCGTAACCACCCTTGAGATAGGCATCGGCGCGGCGCTTGTCTTCGCCCGTGGCAAGACCCGGATAGATGACCTTGGTCACGGCCGGGTGGCTGTTGAGGTAATCGGCTACGGCCTGGGCGTTCTTCACATGCTCACGCATGCGCAGGGGCAGCGTCTCGAGGCCCTGGATGAACAGGAAGGCGTTGAAAGGGCTCATCGCGGCGCCGAGGTCACGCAGCAGGGTGACGCGCGCTTTGATGATATAGGCGATCGGGCCCAAGGGCTTCACTGCCTGGGTCCAGACGGCGCCATGATAGCTGGGATCCGGCTGGTTGAGGCCGGGGAAGCGCGCGGCGTTGGCTTCCCAATCGAAATTGCCGCCGTCGATGATGGCGCCGCCGATCGAGGTGCCGTGGCCGCCAATGAACTTCGTGGTCGAATAGACGACGATCGCGGCACCGTGGTCGAAGGGCCGGCTGAGGATCGGTGCTGCGGTGTTGTCCATGATCAGCGGCACGCCGAGCTTGCGGCCGATATCGGCCACTTCCTTGATCGGGAAGACGCGCAGCTTCGGATTGGGCAGCGTTTCGGCGTAATAGGCGCGGGTCTTGTCATCGGTCGCCTTGGCGAAGGCTTCCGGGTCCTTCGGATCGACGAAGCGGACGTCGATGCCCTGGTCCTTCAGCGTGTTGGCGAAGAGATTCCAGGTGCCGCCATAAAGATCGGTCGAGGAAACGATATTGTCGCCGGCCTTGGCGATGTTCTGGATGGCCATGGCCGATGCCGCCTGGCCGGACGCCACTGCAAGGGCCGCGACGCCGCCTTCGAGCGCTGCGAGGCGCTCTTCGAGCACCGCTGTGGTCGGGTTCATGATGCGCGTATAGATGTTGCCGAAGCGCTTCAGTCCGAAGAGGTCGGCTGCGTGCGACGTGTCATCAAACTGATAGGACGTCGTCTGATAGATCGGCACGGCGACGGAATTGGTAGCACTGTCGCGCCGATGACCGGCATGGAGGACAATCGTTTCTGGATGCTTGCTGGCAGTCATTTTACTTCTCCGAAGTGTGATATATCAGGCGGCAAGTGAATTATTGTCGCGTAGGTTTATGGAAATCTCAAGGCGGGTGGGCGTGGCCTGGCGTAGCAGGTCAAGGATCGGATCGTGCCGCTCGACCGTGATGCGAAGGCGCTCCAGGGCATAGATATCAGCGGGGCTGGTGAGGCGTGCTTCGGCGCGGATCGAACCGGGACCGGCCCGCACACCCTCGGCCGCGGCGGCAAGGCCATTGAGGTCGAGTCCAGCTTCGACCCTGATTTCGACCTCGGTCAGCGGAATATCCAAAGCTGCGGCGAAGCGGCGGTAAGTGGCGGCAAGGCTGCCGGCCAGGGCCTCAAGCACCCTTTGCACATGGTCGACCTCTGGCCTTGCTATCTCCGTCGTGGTCCCGGCGCGGGCCTTCAGAGTGATTTGGGCGCGGGCGGGATCGCGACGGATCTCATCCTGCAGCCGGTGAATGGTGGTATCTGTATCAGTCGTCATCGCGAAAGCCCTCCGAAAGGCAAAAAAATCTGCCCGGGGCCAAGGCATCGAAGCGCTTTAGCTCTTGGTGACGCGGTGCAAGCTGCCCCTCAAATCCCGCGGGTCCGTTGCTGGTGGACCAGGCCCAAAACGACAAAACCCGCCGCGTCTTTCAACGGGCGGGCAGCCAAAACCGGTTTTCTTTCCAAAACCGCGCTTTAGCTGCATTTTTAACGCGCCCGCAAGCTGAGCTTCAAATCGGCGCGGGGCGGAGAATGGGCGCTTGGGCGCATGGTGTCAAGCCGGCTTGACGCCGCCCGCCACATAGCCGATGAAACCTGCCCGATTGCAACCCGAGCGGCCCAGGATTCATGAGTTCCTTTCAAGACGTCCTCTTTTCCATCGAGAATGGCCATGGCCGCATCGTGCTCAACCGGCCGCAGGCCTTGAACGCGCTGACGCTCGACATGATCGACGCGATCACGGCGCAGCTGGCCGCCTGGGAAATGCGCGCCGATATCAAGGCCATCATCATCACCGGTGCCGGCGACAAGGCGTTCTGCGCCGGCGGTGACGTGAAGGCGGTCCATGCCGCCAAGCAGCGGGGCGATCTCGGCCTGCTCGAGGATTTCTACCGCCGCGAATACACGCTCAATTATCGCCTCTCGACCTATCGCAAGCCGATCATCGCAGTCATGGACGGCATCGTGATGGGCGGCGGGGCGGGGATCGCGCTCAATTGCTCGCATCCCGTGGTGACCCATAAGACGCTTTTTGCCATGCCGGAATGCCGCATCGGGCTGTTTCCAGATGTCGGCGCCGGCCACTTCCTGAACCGCGCCAAGCCGGCATTGGCCCTCGCGCTTGCATTGATCGGACTGGCTCTGCGTGGTCCCGGCGTCGTCCGCGCCGGACTTGCCAAGAATTTCGTCGCCAGTAACCGCGTCGGAGAAATCTCGATCGACAACCTGGAAGAACTCAATCTGCGCGTCGACAAGGCCGGGATCGACGAAATGATGCCGAACATCGAGGCGGTGTTCGGCCTCAAGACCCTGGACGAGATCATGACGGTCCTCGGCGCCAGGCGCGATGCCTGGGCGGTCGACACACTGAAGGCGCTGAATCACTTCTCGCCGACCAGCCTCCGTGTCACCTATGCCCATATCAGCCGCGCCCGCGGCCAGGACCTGGCAGAGATCCTCAAGACAGAGTTTCGTCTGGTGCAGCATTTCATGGCGGCCCCGGACTTCTTTGAAGGGGTCCGCGCCCAGCTCATTGACAAGGACGGGGCGCCGAAATGGCAGCCGGCCGACCTTGCGGGGGTCAAAGCGGACTCGGTCGACGCTTATTTTGCACCGGTTCCGGGCGTTAAGGATTGGGCCCCGCCGACCCGCTGAAGGGGGTGCCGGGCGGCCTAAGCACCCGGATCACCGGGAAAATGTTGGCTTTGGCCGTTAGCAGGCTGGCGCGGGATTAACCATTGCTTTACGATGGGTAGCTAGCTTGAGACCGACTCGCGACCATTAGGGGCGCGCTGCGCTATTGGGGATTAGCGGTGAAAAAAGCTTATTTGGAAACGATCGCGCTGGTTGAGCGCCTGCATCGTGAGTGTCTTGAAGTGATCAAGGCAGATCTCGACCGACAGGGCATCCGGGACCTTAACAACGTCCAGGCCATGATCCTGTTCAACATCGGCAGCGACGTGCTGTCGGTCGGCGAACTTACCAACCGGGGCTATTACCTCGGGTCCAACGTTTCCTATAACGTCAAGAAGATGGTCGAAAACGGCTATCTCATCCAGGAGCGCTCGCCGCATGACCGGCGCGCCGTCCATGTCCGCCTCTCCGAGAAGGCCCTCGCGGTCGTCCAGAAGATGCACGACATGTACGACAAGCACCTGCAGGCGCTGAACACCGAGACGTTCAAGGAAGGCGAACTCGACGGGGTCAATCTGACCCTCCGTCGTCTGGAGCGTTTCTGGGCTGCCTCAATGGACTACGCCCCGCGCTAAGCGGCACCTTTGCGGATGAAGTGAAGATCCTGGAACTGATGGCGTAAGGCCATCACGTCCGGGCGAACGTGCGCGGCATCCTCTTTTTTCACGAGCACCCGCGCGGTCAGTTCCGCGATTCTCTCCATGTCTGCCGGCTCGAACCCCCAGCGGGTGATTTCCTGCGTCCCGATCCGAATGCCGTTGGCGTCGCCCGTAACCGGCGGCAGCGGCAGGCCGATGCTGGTGAAAAGAATGTTGGCGGGCTCGATCCGGGCACTTGCCGCATTGCCGCCGCCATAGGGGATGGCGTTCAGCGCCACATGCTGCGACGCCGTGAACGGCTCGCGTCCCGAGGGCCTGAAAACGGCGATCCCGTGCCTGTCCATTGCTGCCGCCAAACTCTGCGCATTGGCGATGCAGGCTGCGGCATAGGCCGGCCCGAACTCCAGCAGATCCATGACGGCGACGATCATGGCGGCCGTTCGGCTCAAATCAAAATTGGCGGTGAGGCCGGGGAAGGCGATGCGGTCCAGCCGCTCGGCCAGTTCCGCCGAATTGGTGAGGATCATGCCCGAAGGTGGCCCGCCGAAGGATTTGTAGGTCGAGCCGGTCATCAGATCGGCGCCTTCGACGAGCGGCTGCTGAAATTGCCCGCCCGCGATGAGCCCGCCCATATGCGCTGCGTCGTAGAGTACAAAGGCGCCGACCTCATCGGCGACTGCACGGACCGCCGCGAGATTGTAGGGGAAGAGGCACATGCTGCCAGCAACGATGATCAGCTTCGGGCCGATACGCTTGGCAGCCTGGCGCAAGCCGTCGGCGTCGATGTCCATGCGCGCGACGTCGAACGGCACGTCGTGGACCTTCAGGCCGTAGAGCCCAGCGGCGCCGATTTCGCGATGTGTCGGATGCCCGGCCGCCGCGTCCGAGAAGGCCATGATGGCATCGCCCGGCTTGCAGGTCGCCATATAGGTATAGAGATTGGCGAGCGATCCGCTGCCGACCCGATGCTCGACGAAGCGTGCTTTGAAAAGCTTCTTGAGGAGCGTGGAGAGCATGATCTCCAACTGCTCGGCATGAACCATGCCCTTATTGTATTTGGCGCCTGGATGGCCGAGGTTCGGCCGGCTGCCGAGGGTTGAGCCGAGCAACGCCGAGACCCTGGGGTTGGTAATGTTGGTACCGGCATAGAGGTTGATGCTGTCGCGGTCGACCAGACGTTCATGGGCGCCAACCAGGCGATTCAATTCGCGATCGAGATCGTCGAGCCGCATGGCATCGTAGCGCGCCGCATGGCGCTCGATGAACGCGGCGACATTCGCCGGCAGCCAGTTCGAGGATGATGAGCTGGTGTCCGGCATGGTCGATCCCCTTTGCGTCAGTTGGCGGCCAGCATGGTCCAATCGACGGCAGTGCCGCGCTTCAGATCGCGCGCGGCACGTCGACCGATCACTTCCGGCATATGCTTGGGCGCCAGGCCTTTGCCCGGTCGGATCGAACGCACATGTTCCGAACCGATCACATCGCCGGCCTTTACATCCTTGACGATGTAAAGCGAACGGCGCAACGGGCGGATGCCGGCCTCCGAAGCGGTGGGGCCGTAGTGAACCGATCCCATCGCCAGCCATCCGACATTGATCGCCTCGATCATCTGGGTCAGCTCCGCTGGTTCCAGGCTGAAGGCTGAATCGACGCCGCCATCGGCACGTGCCAGGGTAAAATGCTTCTCGACCAGCGCGGAACCAATCGCCGTCGCTGCCACCGGAACCGCCGTGCCCAGGGTGTGATCTGAAAGGCCGACCACGCAATCGAACATCTCGGCCAGATGCGGGATGGTGCGCAGATGGCTCTCGGCGGGCGGCGTCGGATAGCCACTGGTGCATTTGAGGAGGATGAGTTCCTTGCAGCCAGCTTCGCGAGCAGCGACAACCGCATCGGCGATCTCACCCAGTTCCGAGGCGCCGGTCGACATGATCATCGGCTTGCCAGTGCGGGCGACATATTGGATGAGCGGGATGTCGCACAGTTCCAGCGAGGCGATCTTGTAGGCGGGTGCGCCAAGCTGTTCCAGCATGTCGACAGCCGTATGGTCGAAAGGCGAACTGAAGACGCAAATACCGAGCTCGCGCCCCAGGGCAAAGAGCGGCTCATGCCATTCCCAGGGCATCGCCGCTTCCTTGTAAAGATCGAACAGGCGCGCGTCATTCCACAATCCACCCTTCACCCGGAAATCCGGTCCGTCATGGTCGATGGTGATGGTGTCGGCGCGGTAGCTCTGCAATTTCAGGGCATCGGCGCCGGCCTTCTTGGCGGCGCGCATGATGTTCTTGGCATGCTCCAGGCTGCCATTATGATTGGCCGACAGCTCGGCAATGACATAGGGCGGTCGATCCCGCCCGATCTCGCGACCGGCGATGGTAACGCGCTGCATTAGGCCTCCTTGCGCTGGGCGGGATGGGCGTGAAAATAGCCATCGGCCGCCAGCTGGTAATTTGCTCGCTCGAACAATGCCACCGAGGCGGTATTCTCGGCCAGCACCTTTGCATAGAAATGGGCGCCTGGCGCAAGCTGCCGCGCACCGGACAGAAGCGCGCTGCCGATGCCCTGGCCGTAAAATCCTGGGGCGGCGGCAATCGACATGAGATATTGCGGGCGCCCCTTGTCCTCGCCCATCCAGTCGAGCCGGACATAACCCACCGGCGTTCCGTCGACTTCGCCCAGCAGCAACCAGTCCTGATCGGCCGCGAGCTTCCGGCCGAACCAGGCATGGTGTTCCTCCGCCGTGGGTATGTGCGGCGTCAGCGCATAGCGGCGCGTTTCCGGCGCGCGCTGCCAATCGAGCAACAGGGCTTCGTCCGCCGCTTCCATGGGACGCAATCGAAGTGATTGGCCGGATTTGATCGGCAGTGGCGGGAGGAGGGCCACGACAACCCGCTGCGTGCCACGGCCATCGCATAAACCGGCCGCAGCCAAGGCCATTTCACGCCGGCGTGCAGGTGCAGCGGCCAGGCCATCGAGTGCGTCGGCCAGACGCTGGCCGACACTTGCCCGATCCTCGTCCGTGAGGAACCCGGCGACGATACCAGCGCCGGCCGATTCCACGATCGCGGCATTGGCGCGCTGGTTCTCGGCGATACCGACAAGCAGGGAAGGCAGGCCAAGGCAACCGCGTTCCCAGGTGGAAATCCCCGGCGCGCCGATCACGAGGTCGGCCACGGCCATCGTCCCGGCCATGTCGGCAACATCAGTCAACAGTCGAAATTGCTCAGGCTGCGCTGCGACCTGCGCCTTCACCGCAGCAAGATGCGGCGCGGCGGCGCCCAGCACGACATCGATCTGGTATTGCGGTCGGCGCGCCAGAATCTCGAGTGCCAGGCCGGTGCCATTCAGCGGATCGACACCGCCGAACGCGACCAGGATCCGTTGCAGCGGGTGATCCGGCGCAGGCATCCGTGCGCGCCGTGCCGCGAATTGCTGCCGCAGCAGCGCCGCATCGGGACCAAGCAGGCAGCGAGCAGGTCGCGCATTCAGCTTGGCGTAGTCGTCGGCCGAGAATCCCGGAGTCGGATTGACGATCAGATCCGCATCCATGGCCCGGTTGGCGAGATCGTCGAGGTAAACGATCTGGCGGGCATGGGCGCGCATGGCGGTCGCGAATTCCTGTGCCACATCATAGTGATCGATCACCAGCACGTCGCAATGGCCGATCGCCGCCGCTATTTCCTGCGCCCGGCCCAGTGAATCTGCAGCGCTGAGTGCGATGAGGGCATCTGGCGGAATGGTATTGCGCAGGAAATCAGTGCTCACGGCATCGAGTGCCCAATGACAGCGCCAGCCCAACGCTTCCAAGCGCGACTGCAGGGTATTGCAGCGCATTGCATGACCGCTGCCGATGGTGGCATTTGCGGCGAAGTGAAATACAGCAATCGGCGCCTCCCTATCGCCCGCCATCGTTGATTTCGCGCGGTGTCGCGCGTTCGCGTCGGAGAGAGACGGCCGCTGGCCGATGAAGGACAAAGCCTCCTGCCAGGAGGGGATGGGGTTCTGCGGCAATTCGGCAAAGAGGGCCTTGAAGAAGTCGAGGTCCTCGGGGAAATCGAGCGTCCAGCGCTGTTGATTGGCGGGCCACCCCGGCCCGACGAGATTGACCCGGTGCAGGCCAGGCACGCGCCGCAGCCAGGGCGTGACATGCTCGCGGTCGTAAGGGTCGGTGGCCTCCGCCGCCGCGCGTTCCAGGGCAGCGCGCGTAAAGGCCTCGCAGTCGAGACCGTGGGGAAACAGGCGCGGCATGTTGTTGGCGGCATAATCGGCACTTGCCTCGGCGCGCAACTTCAGAACCGCCGCGCAGAGATCAGGGTCGATCAGCGGGCAGTCACTGGTTACGCGCATGATAATGTCGGCATCGACCATGCGCGCGGCACCGAGATAGCGTGACAGCACATCCGCTTCGTCGCCACGGAAGACCTGGGCGCCATAGGCGAGGGCTGCTTCTGCGACCGGTGTGTCGCTGTCCTTGTCGGTCGTGGCGATCACGACATGGTCGACGCCGTGAACCGCTTTGAGCCGCGCAATGTCGTGTGCAAGTACTGTGCGTCCGCCAATTTCCTGCATGATCTTGCCAGGCAGGCGCGTCGAGCCGAGCCGCGCCTGGACAATGATTGCCGTGACGGGTTTGCCCTTCATGGAATGGGCTGGCCGTTGAGGCATCAGGGTTAAGCCGTGCGTGTCATGCAGAAGAAGCGGCGCATCCTGACATCCAGTGGCATCTGGTGCGCACTGAGCAGCATCACTTTGCTGCCGCATTCGTGAACTTGTGTCGCCAGTTCAATGCCGAGAGTGCGGGCAATCGAGGCTATGCGCTTCACCACGAACTCGCGATCAAGGCCCGGGAAGAGAGCGCCGCGCACATTCTTGTCCTCCAGGGTCCAGGCATAGCCGTGGCGCGGGCGCCATTGGCAGCGCCTTGCCGGCTCATTCAGCCGCATCCCGGCGTCGACTACCGCCTGTTCGAGTTCCGCCAGCACATGCTCGGCGCCCAACATATTGTCGTCATAGGACATGGATCGGCGGAATGCCTGGCGCATGTCGTCCGAGAAAAATCTCGCGCCGGCGTGCAGGGTCTCAGCCACATCAATCAAATCCAACGTCTCGGCCACATTGTGGGCGACCGGGTTGACCCGATTGGAAAGATATCGGTCATTGATTGTTGTCTCGGTCGGGAGGACGCAAATGGCCGGGGTGTCCAGCGCTGCTGCTTCGACACCCGTCGTGCAATTGGTGTGCACCAGTACATCGGCCGCAAGAATCCACGGGATGGCAGGACCTTCGCGGATCACGTCGACCACTGCATGACCATCGACCTGCGTGCGCCATGTATCGAGCCTCTCGCTCGGATGTGGCCGCAGGACGATACGCCGGTCGGGGAACCGCTTCGGCAACTCATCGATCAGCTTGACGATCACTTCACGGTTGGCAGCTTCCATTGCCAGGATGCCGTTGACGTAGGCGACATGCTTGGGATTTGCCATGGAGAGCTTGCCGAGGCGCTCCTGCTCGCCGATGATTTCTTCGGCCGAGCCCTTTTCGGAATTCGTGAACCCGAGATTGGTATTGATCAGAATGAAGGAGCCGAAGCGCTCGCGGATTTCGGCGGCCTCCTGTTCATAAAAATGCCGCAGGCCCGGCCGAAGCAGGTCCCAACGCGGGTTGAGGGCGCTGATGACGCGGTCGGCCGATTGAGGAAAGCGCGTACGAACGGACGATGTATTATGATCGCCGCTGATGAAGATGCGGTCGGTCGCAGCGACGGCATCGTCGGAAATCCAGCGCAGCTCATCTGGCGACGTTACCAATCCCGGCATTTCCTCGTCGATCGCGGCGACCAGATAGCCGCGATCCTTGGCTTGGCGCAGGGATTTGGCGTCGCGCTGGGTCAAGGTCTTGGACAGGTAGATGCCCGCCGGCATCGCGTCGATGTTCCGCTCGATCAGCCATTTCTGACCAAGGATAACCTCGAATCCGCGCTTCAGGGCGAGGGCAGCCAGCAGCAGGCGCGAATCAAGCTCGCGCGAGGCAATTTCCATGGGCAGATAAAGAATGCGTTTCAGCTTGGCCGCATTTTCCGGCCGGTCGCGCATTGTTGAGCCAATCTGCGTCAAACTCACTCCATCCGAATTCTTGCCCTACCGGGCGACGCCGCGCTGCCGATCCTACATGATCCTTAATGGCTCGCGACCGGTGAAATTGGGTATTGGGATAAAAATCCTCAGATCATCTTCTTGAGCGACGCGGCATCGAGCCACTGGCTGTTGATGTCGCTGGCGAAGCGGAAGCCCTCGGGGACCTTGCCGGCGCCGTCCTGGGTGAAGGAGCGGCGGTTCCAGAAGGTG
>NZ_JAYRJJ010000027.1:0-2613 GCF_041906375.1 Dongia sp.
AAGAGAGGGACAGATGCCGACCGTTCTCATCACGGGCGCCAATCGCGGCATCGGGCTGGAGCTTACCCGGCAATATGCGGCTGCCGGCTGGGACGTCATCGCCTGCTGCCGCAAGCCCAAGGAAGCCGCACAGCTCGCCAGGCTGAAGGTCGAGATGCGGCCGCTCGACGTCGCCAAGCCGGCCTCCATCGCGAAGCTGGCGGCGGCCCTCAAAGGCCGCGCTATCGACGTGCTGCTCAACAATGCTGGCATCCTCGGCAAGCGCTCGGGCTTCGGCAAGGCGGAGAGCAAGGAATTTCTCAGCGTCATGCAGGTCAATGCGCTGGGGCCCCTTCTCATGGCGCAGAGTTTCTGGCCGCATGTGAAGCGCAGCAAGATGAAGAGGATTGCCGCCATCACCAGCGGCATGGGGTCGATCGCCAGCGGTGCCAATGGCGGCTCCTATGCCTACAGAAGCTCCAAGGCCGCGCTCAACATGGTGATGAAGAATCTCGGCAACGATCTGGGCGGGAAAGGCATCCTTACCGCCGCCATCAGCCCCGGCTGGGTCAAGACCGACATGGGCGGCAAGAGCGCGCCGCTCGGTGTCGTCGACAGCGCCGCCGGCATCATCGCCGTGATCGCCGGGCTCGACGCCAAATCGTCCGGCGGCTTCTTCAACTATAATGGCCAGATCCTGCCATGGTGAAGGCGCCGATCGAATTCTATTTCGATTTTTCCTCGCCCTATGGCTATCTGGCGGCCCATCGCATCGATGACGTGGGCACGGAGGCCGGGCGCGAGGTGCTGTGGCGCCCCATCCTGCTCGGTGCGGTCTTCAAGGCGACCGGTCAGTCGCCACTGGTGAGCCAGCCCTTGCGTGGTCCCTACCACCTCCATGACCTGCAGCGCACGGCAAGGCGGCTCAAGCTGCCTTTCCAACTGCCAGATGATTTTCCGATGGCGACCATCGCCGCGGCGCGCGCTTTCTATGCGCTGGAAGCCAGTTCGCCCACAGATGCCAAACGCCTGGCGCTGGCGCTGTTCGATGCCGCCTTCCAGCGCGGCATCAATATCAGCGCCACCGAAACCGTGCTGGGGCTGGCATCCGAGATCGGCCTCGATCCCGCCAGGCTTGAAGCCGGCATCAAGGACAATGCCGTCAAGCAGCGCCTCAAGGCGGAAACCGACGGCGCCATCGCCCGCAATATCTTCGGCTCGCCCCTCTTCGTCGTCGATGGCGAGATGTTCTGGGGCAATGACCGCATCCCCGATCTTCACGACTGGCTGAAAACCGGCGGCTGGTAGGCCGCATCACACAGGAACGCCCCATGCTCGATCAATCGCTCGCCTCGGATATCATAGGTGCCGTCAATGCCGGCTTCGACGCACAGGTCAAGGAGACGGCGGCGCTCACAGCACTTCCTTCATTGCGCGGGCAGGAGGCGACGGCGCAGGATTTCATGGCCGAGCGGTACCGCGCCCGCGATCTCTCGGTCGATCACTGGAAGATCAACGTCGCCGACATCGAGCATCTGCCGGGCTTCTCGCCAGTGGCGGTTTCCTATGAGAATGCCTTCAACGTGGTCGGCGCCCACCGCCCGCGCGAGGTGAAGGGCCGCTCGCTCATCCTCAACGGCCATATCGACGTGGTGCCCACAGGGCCGCACGATCTGTGGTCGCGCCCGCCTTTCGAGTCTTACGTCGAAGGCGACTGGCTCTATGGCCGCGGTTCCGGCGACATGAAGGCCGGTCTCTATGGCTGTCTGGCCGCCTTCGACGCGCTCGATCGGCTGGGCCTGCGCCCCGCAGCCCCTGTCTATCTGCAATCGGTGGTCGAGGAGGAATGCACCGGGAACGGCGCGCTCGCTTGCCTGCAGCGCGGCTATCGCGCCGATGCCGCCATCATCCCGGAGCCGATGGGCGATTCACTGCTCAAAGCCCAGCTCGGCGTCATGTGGTTCCAGGTGAAATTGCGCGGCAAGCCCGTCCATGTGGCCTATGCCGGGACCGGCGCCAATGCGATCGAGGCCGCTTATCCGGTGATGCAGGCGCTCCATCAGCTGGAGGAACGCTGGAACAAGGACCGCCATGAAATTTGGGGCGAGCACAAGCACCCGATCAATTTTGTCGTCTCAAAGATCGAAGGCGGCGACTGGACTTCAAGCGTGCCTGCCTGGTGCACCTTCGACATGCGCATTTCCTTCTATCCCGGCATGGAACTCGCGCGCGTGCGGCAGGATGTCGAGGATACGGTGCGGGCGGCGGCTTCCGGCCATTCCTACCTCGCCAACAACCCGCCGCAGGTGGTCTATCACGGCTTCCAGGCCGAACCCTATGTATTGAAGAATGGCGACGCGGCCATCGCCTGCCTCGAAGGCGCGCATCGCCTCGCCTTCAATGCGGAACTCCCGAAGATCGCCACCACCGCCACCACCGACGCCCGCTTCTTCGGCCTCTATGCCGACACACCGGCGCTCGTTTATGGCCCCTTCTCGGAAGACATCCACGGCTTCGACGAACGCGTCTCCCTCTCATCGCTGAGGAAGATCACGCAGGGCATGGCCCTCTTCATGGCCGATTGGTGCGGTGTGGAGAAGAGGTAAAGGCGGAAGGCCAAGGCCGCTCTCGCAG
>NZ_JAYRJJ010000007.1:0-117181 GCF_041906375.1 Dongia sp.
CGGCTTTCTTGCGTTCGTTGGGGTCCAGGACCGCCTTGCGGATGCGGATGGCCTTGGGCGTCACTTCGACCAGCTCGTCATCCTGGATATAGGCCAGCGCCTGTTCCAGGCTGTGCTTCATCGGCGGTGTCAGGCGGATGGCTTCATCCTTCGACGTGGTCCGGATGTTGGTGAGCTGCTTCGACTTCAGCGGATTGACTTCAAGATCGTTGGCGCGGCTGTGTTCACCGATGATCATGCCTTCATAGACGGGCACGCCGGCATCGATCATCAGCTTGCCGCGCTCTTCAAGATTCCACAAAGCGTAAGCCACCGAAACGCCGTCGGCGTTGGAGATGAGCACGCCGTTGCGGCGGCCTTCGATCGGGCCTTTATAGGGCGCATAGCCGTGGAACAGGCGGCTCATGATGCCGGTACCGCGGGTGTCGGTCAGGAACTCGCCGTGATAGCCGATGAGGCCGCGGGCCGGCACCAGCATCACGAGGCGCGTCTTGGCGCCGCCCGACGGGCGCATCTCAACCAGTTCGCCGCGGCGCTGGCCCAGCTTGTCGATGACGACGCCGGTGAATTCCTCGTCGACGTCGATGACGATTTCCTCGATCGGCTCCAGGCGCTGGCCGGTCTTGGGATCGTTCTGATAGATGACGCGCGGGCGGCTGATCGAAAGCTCGAAGCCCTCGCGGCGCATCACTTCGATGAGCACGCCCAGCTGCAATTCGCCACGGCCGGCGACCTGGAACGCGTCCTTGTCCTCGGTCTCGGTGACGCGGATGGCGACATTGCCTTCGGATTCACGCATCAGGCGGTCGCGGATCATGCGGCTCGTCACCTTGTCGCCATCGCGGCCGGCAAGCGGGCTGTCATTGACCGAGAAGGACATGGCAAGTGTCGGCGGATCGATCGGCTGCGCCTTCAGCGGCACTTCGACTTCCATCGTGGCGATGGTGTCGGCAACGGTGCTCTCGGTGAGGCCGGCGATGGCGATGATGTCGCCGGCTTCAGCGCTTTCAACCGGCACGCGTTCGATACCGCGGAAAGCCAGCAGCTTGGTCAAGCGGCCCGTTTCGACCTGGGTCCCGTCGGGACGCATGGCGCGGAGCTGCATGTTGACATTGGCGGTGCCGGTCTGGATGCGGCCCGTGAGCACGCGGCCGAGATAGTTGTCGTATTCCAGCGTCGTCACCAGCATCGAGAAAGGCTTGTTCTCCTCGACCTTGGGTGCGGGCACGTGTTCGACGATGAGATTGTAGAGCGGCGCCAGATCCTTGCGCTCGCCCTTCTCCAGATCGGTCGTGGCCCAGCCCTGCTTCGAGGAGGCAAAGAGGGTCGGGAAGTCGAGCTGCTCAGGGCTGGCGTCGAGGGCGGCGAAGAGATCGAACACCTGGTCATGGACCGCGTGCGGATCGGCATCCGGGCGGTCGCATTTGTTAATGATGACGATCGGGCGGAGGCCCAGACGCAGCGCCTTGGTGGTCACGAATTTGGTCTGCGGCAGGGCGCCCTCGGCGGCGTCGACCAGCAGAACCACGCCATCGACCATGCTGAGGATACGCTCGACCTCACCGCCGAAATCGGCGTGGCCCGGCGTGTCGACAATGTTGATGCGGGTGTCCTGCCATTGGATCGAGGTGCATTTGGCGAGGATGGTGATGCCACGTTCTTTTTCGAGATCGTTGGAATCCATGACGCGTTCCGCCACCTGCTGGTTGGTGCGGAAGGCGCCGGATTGGCGGAGAAGCTGGTCGACGAGCGTGGTTTTGCCGTGGTCGACATGGGCGATGATGGCGATGTTGCGCAGTTTCATGACGTCACTTGATCCAAAAATTGCTGTAACGCCCATCATCCCATGGCGATTGTTACAATCGCCATCGGCCGCCCTCACCCATCCCTCTTACCCGGCCCTGCCCGGTGGAGGAAATTATTGTGGAATGGCAACCAGTTAACAGCGCCACCGATGGTTTGGCAGCGACTTCCTCACCCGCGCCCCACAGAATGGGGCCACGGTTGGAATGAGGGGTGTTGTTTCAGCGGGGCTTTTACCTGATTAACCCACTTGCTGCAACAAAAGCTCGGCGAGGGGGGTTTCGGGCCGGGCGCCGAAATGGCTGATCACCTCGCCGGCGGCCAAGGCGGCGATGCGGCCGCTATCGGCATGGTCGCGTCCCTGGGTATAGCCATAGAGGAAACCGGCGGCGTAGAGATCGCCGGCGCCGGTCACGTCGACCACCTGCCGCACCGGCCAGGCCGGCACGTCGATGACCTGCGGGCCGGCGACGATGAGCGAGCCCTTGGCGCTGCGCGTGATGGCGGCAAGCGAGCAATGCTCGCGGGTCAGCCGCACGGCCTCGTCGAAATCGCTCGTCTCCCACAGGGCCGTGATCTCATGTTCGTTGGCGAACAGGATGTCGACATGGTTCTTCACCAGGTCCTGGAATTCGGTGAGATAACGCTGCACGCAGAAGGGATCGCTGAGCGAGAGCGAAATCTCGCGCCCCGCCCCGTGGGCAAGATTGGCGGCCTTCAGGAAGGCCTGCTTGGCCAAGGGCGGATCCCACAGATAGCCTTCGAGATAGGTGACTTTCGCCCGCGTCACTACGGCCGGGTCGACATCGTCGGGGGTGAGCTCGACACAGGCGCCGAGATAGGTGTTCATGGTGCGCTCGGCATCCGGGGTCACGAAGATCATGCTGCGCGCGGTGGGCGTCGTGCTGGTGGCCGAGGGCGTCTCGAAATGGACGCCGCTGGCGCGCATGTCATGGCGGAAGATGCCGCCCAGCTGGTCGTTGCCGACCTTGCCGATATAAGCGCCGCGTCCGCCCAGGCTGGCGATACCGGCGATGGTGTTGCCGCAGGACCCGCCGGAGGCTTCGACCGCCGGCCCCATCGCGTCGTAAAGCTCCTCGGCGCGGGCGGTGTCGATCAGGGTCATGGTGCCCTTGTTCAGCTGCATGCGGTCGATGAAATCGAGATCGCAATGCGAGAGCACGTCGACAATCGCATTGCCGATGCCGCAGACGTCAAACAGTTTGTCGCTCATTCATCCCCGCAATAGATGCTGCGCGCCCCTGTCCGTTTGGTTTCCTGTCCGGGCGCTTTTCGGGCCGGAGTATAGGGATCGGGCCCGTTTGGGCAAGCAAAGGCGGGAAAGATCCGGTTCTGCCCCGGCCCCCCTCCCAGCCTCCCCCCTGAAGGTGGGAGGGGTTCTCGCTCTCATCTCCTCCCACCTTCAGGGGGGAGGTCGGGTGGGGGGCGAAGCTGCCGAGATGTGAGCCCTAGCTGATCACTTCCTCTGGGCAGCGTTTGAGGGCGAAGAAGGGCATGTAGCCGTAACCGGTGCCGGTGCAGGTTTCGGCCGCGGCGTTCTCGCCCAGCAGGCGCAAGGAGCAGTCGAGGAGGCCGATATGCGGCCAGGGGCTGTCGCGGAAATCCTGGCGATAGGTGGCGATGCCGTCCTTCACCACCAGGTCGGTGCCGCGCGGCGGGTCGCCCATCTGCCGGTCGCGGAAACTGATGCCCTGCGGGCCGATATCGATGCGGTAGCCGGTCTCGTCGCACCAGGATCCGTAAAGCGGATCGGCCGCCGCTGCCTGCGCCAGCAGCGGCGCGAACTGGCTTGCAGCCAGGAATATGGTCCCGACAAGCCAGGAAAGACCCCGCCGGTCGCCCTTCCGCCAACCGCTCTTGTGCCAGCTTTGCATGCACCTATTTCCTTTAGGTCGAAACGACCTGACCCACTATGTTGTCGCCCATCTGAACTTTCCGCTAAAAAGTGGCAACATTCTGACAGAACTGGATATTTCTTTGCTGCACGCCCTTTCCCTCGCTTTCGGCCAGCTCTCCGACCCGCGCATCAAGAAAGTTATCGGCATCAGCATCGTCATCGCCGCCGCCGTCTTCATCGGCATCTATGCCGCGGCCGATTATGCCTTTTCGACCTTCCTTCACGTGGATGGCTGGATGGGCGCCGCCCTCAGCGGTGTCGGCACCTTCGTCTTCGCCTGGTTCACCTTCCCGATCGTGACGGCAACGACGGCGGCATTCTTCGCCGACGAGGTCATCGACGCGGTGATGGCGCGGCACTATCCGGGACAAACCCTGCCCTACAAGGTCTCGGTGCTTGAAACGGTGGTCGATGCCGTGAAGCTTGCCAGCATCGCCATCCTTGCCAATATCGTGACCTTGCCGCTGCTGCTCTTCCCGCCGGTCTATGCCGTCGTCGCTTATGGTCTCAACGGCTATCTGCTGGGGCGGGAGTATTACGAAATGCCCGCCTTCCGGCGCCTGAAGCGGCCCGAGGCGAAGGCGCTCTTCCAGCGTCACCGCGGCCGCTTCGTCTTCACCGGGGTTGCTATAGCCTTCCTCGGCACGATCCCGATTCTCAATCTCATCGTACCCGTCATCGGCATCGCTTTTATGGTGCATATGTTTGAATCTGTGGTAAATCTGGGACCGCGCCGGGTTAGGTAAACAGGGGGTAGGCTGCTGGGACGCAATCCAGGCGGCCGACGGGAACGGCAGGCGCAGCACCCGGGACCAACATCCCGGGACCAATTCTCACGTTTCAGGCTAGGGACCAGCATCGCATGTTTGGCAAGAAGAAAGACGAGCAACCGACCCAGAGCGCGTCCGCCGCGACGACGGATAGCGACAGCAAGAATTACGCGAAGCCCGATGCGGGCAGCCCCGCCGCCCCCGCGCGCCCGGCCATGAACCCCGACATCGCCCGCCGCAGCCCGGATATGAGCGCCTTCGCGCCGCGTCCCTCCGGCGGTGCCGCAACCGCGCCGCGCGCTCCCGAAGCCGAACAGAAGAAGCTGATCGTCGGCCGCGATATCTTCCTCAACGGCGAAATCCGCACCTGCGACAGCCTCGTCGTCGAAGGCAAGGTCGAAGCCGTCCTCTCCGATTGCCGCGCCATGGACATCGCCGGTTCGGGCGAATTCCGCGGTTCCGCTGAAATCGAATCCGCCGACATTTCCGGCCGCTTCGACGGCGACCTCGTCGTCCGTCAGCGCCTCACCATCCGCGCCACCGGCAAGGTGCTGGGCAAGATCCGCTACGGCCAGCTCGAGGTCGAACGCGGTGGCGTCATCTCCGGTACCGTCGAATCTCTTGCCGACAGTGCCCCGGTTCCCGCTGCCTCCGGCAACGGCCGCTAGCCAGATTACCCGCATGTTTCCCGGCTCTTAACGAGCGGGAAACATGTCGGGGATTAAGCTTGCGGTTTGAAGGGGCGGCACCCCGCCTCGGGGTGCTTGTGCTGGGGGAGAGCGGAACGTGTATCGTTCCCTGAACATGCGTGAAGGATCAGGACAGGGCGACGGCGGCAGCCGCCCAGCCGCCTTGTCGCGAGCCTTGCGTCTTTCCATGCTCTGCTTTGCCGGCAGCTTCCTGCTTGCCGCCTGCGCCGGCCAGCCGCATACAGTCGGTTCGGCCATGCGCCAGCCCAAGAACCCGGCCCATGGCGTGATGACGCCCGAGGCGGAAACCGCCAAGGTTGAGGCCACGGCTACCAACACGGTTGCCGCACCGAAGACGCAAAGCGTTGCCCCGGCTACCATCTGGCAGAGCGCCGACAAGCTCATGGGCCTGGCGGCGGAAGAATTGCTGGCCGCCCTCGGCAAGCCGGCGCGCATCCGCGATGAGGAAGCCAGCCGCATCTATCAGTATATCGGCAGCGATTGCGTGCTCGACCTTTTCCTCTATCAGGAAACGGCTGGCGCCTACCGCGTTTCCTATGCCGAGGCGCGTTCGGTCGCGGCCGACAGACAGCCGGTCGATGCCTGCCTGAAATCGCTGCCCGCGCCCGTCGTCGCGAACAACGTCCCCAGCAGTTGATCGCTCTTACTTGCCGCCGCTCTTGGCTTCGCGGCGCGCGGCTTTCTCGGCGATGCCGGAGATGCCTTCGCGTTCCTTGAGCTTGGCCCAGACTTCTGAAGGGTCAATGTCGCGGTCGGCCCACAGCACCAACAGGTGATAAAGCAGGTCCGAGGATTCGGCGACCAGCGCCGCCTTGTCGCCACGCATGGCCTCGATCACTGCCTCGACCGCCTCCTCGCCCAGCTTCTGCGCGATCTTGGCAGTGCCCTTCTGAAAGAGCTGCGCGGTATGCGACTGGGTCACGTCGCCGCCCTTTCGCCCTTCGATGGTGCGAAACAGGCTATCCAGGACCGTGGCGTCGAATTTGTGCGTGGACATCTCTAAACCCCTTGCCGCGCCCCCTGTTCAAGGGCGCATGTGCAAACCAGCCTTCAGCATATGGGCTTTTGCTTGCGCAATGGTAAAGGTGCCAAAATGAAAAATTGAGGCGGCCAGCACCGCCGTGGCATGGCCGTCGCGGATGCCGGCCACCAGATCGTCGAGGGAGCCGACACCGCCCGAGGCGATGACCGGCACGGTGACGGCATCGGCAATGGCCCGCGTCAGGGGAATGTTATAGCCCTTCTTCGTACCGTCCCGGTCCATCGAGGTCACCAGCAATTCGCCGGCCCCGTTCTCAGCCATGCGCTTGGCGAAAGCCACCGCGTCGATGCCGGTCGCCTCGCGGCCGCCATGGGTGAAGATCTCGAATTTGCCCGGCGCCGTTTCCTTGGCGTCGATCGATACCACGATGCATTGATCGCCGAATTTCTGCGCCGCCTCCTTGACGAAATCCGGATTCTTCACCGCCGCCGTGTTGATGGACACCTTGTCGGCGCCGGCCAGCAGCAGCTTGCGGATGTCCTCGGACTTCCTGACACCGCCACCGACGGTGAGCGGCATGAAACAGGCCTCGGCGGTTTTCGAAACGACGTCGTAAAGCGTGTCGCGGTTCTCGGAGCTTGCCGTGATGTCGAGGAAGGTCAGCTCATCGGCACCGGCCGCGTCATAGAGCTTGGCCTGCTCGACCGGATCACCGGCATCCACCAGGTTGACGAAATTGACCCCCTTCACCACCCGCCCGTCCTTCACATCAAGACAGGGTATGACGCGCATCTTCAGCATGGCGCGCTCTCCCGCAATCTCTGCAGCGCTTCCTTGAGGTCGAGGCGGCCGTCATAGATGGCGCGGCCGGAGATGACGCCGCTGATGCCGCCGCCTTTCTTTCGGGCGTGCGGTTGCGCGGCGAGAAGTGAGTCGATATCGGCGATCGAGGAGACGCCGCCGGAGGCAATCACCGGGATCGACAGTGCGGCGGCAAGATCCGCTGTTGCCGTCACGTTGACACCCTGCAGCAGCCCGTCGCGGTCGATATCGGTGTAGATGATGGCGGCCACCCCGGCATCCTCGAAGCGCAAGGCGAGATCGAGCGCGCCGAGTTCGGATGTCTCCGCCCAACCCTCGACCGCGACCTTGCCGCCCTTGGCGTCGATGCCGACGACGATCTGGTTGGGGAAACGTTTGCACGCGGCCTTCACGAGATCCGGATTCTTCAAGGCGACCGTGCCGAGGATGACGCGGGCGATGCCTTTCCCAAGCCAGGTCTCGATATGCGCCATCTCGCGGATGCCGCCGCCGAGTTGCACGGGAATGTCGATCGCGGCGAGAATGCCCTCGACCGCCGCCGCGTTGACAGCCTCACCGGCAAAGGCGCCGTCAAGATCGACGAGGTGCAGCCATTGGGCGCCGGCCGCCGCAAATTGCCGCGCCTGGTCGGCAGGGTCGGTGTTGAACACGGTTGCCTGCGCCATGTCGCCCTTGATGAGGCGCACGCATTGGCCGTTCTTGAGGTCGATCGCGGGAAAGAGGATCAAGCTGCACCTTCCAGCGATTTCCAGAAATAGAGACCGCCGACATATTGCCCGTCGACCTGGGCATAACGCGGATGCCGGCCGATCTCGTGATAGCCCATGGCACGGTAGAGGCTGATCGCCGCCTGCTGCGTTTCGCGGACGTCGAGGTTGAGCACCTTGACGCCGCGCGCCCGTGCCTCGGTTTCCACCGCCAGCGTCAGATGCCGCGCCAGGCCATGGCCGCGCGCCCAGGGGGCGACGAAGGACGTGGTGAGCTGCGCCGAATGGCTCTGCGCTTCGTTGTTGCGCGTGGGGCGCACCAGCTGCGCCGACCCCGCGACCGTACCGTCGAGTTTGCCGATGAAGAGCGCGCGGTCGGGCACCAGGGTGACACCTTTCCAGAACACTTCGAGGATGTTGCGATGGGGCGGCTTCAGCCAGCCGAAGCCGCCGCCGGCCTCGATCGCGGCCTCGGTCGCGTCGCACAGCTCCTCAAGCTCGCTGCGCTTCAATTCGGTGACGATGCTGATGGCGATGTCGGCCATTTTTCAGGGTTTCCAGCGCAGGAAATTGGCAAGCAAAGCAAGGCCGACGGCCTGGCTCTTCTCGGGATGGAACTGCAGCCCGACCATGTTGTCGCGGCCGATCGCGGCGGCGACGGGACCGCCGTAATCGACATCGGCCAGCACCTCATCCGCATTGTCGGCGATGAAGTGGTAGGAATGGACGAAATAGCCGTGAGCGCCGGTGGCAAGGCCCGCAAAGATCGGGTGTTCCGGCTTCTTCAGGCGCAGATCGTTCCAGCCCATCTGCGGAATCTTGAGCGAGGGATCATTCGGCGTCAGCTTGACGACGCGGCCCTTGATCCAGTCGAGGCCGGGATGCTCGCCATATTCGACGCCGACCGTCGCCATCAATTGCATGCCGACGCAGATGCCGAGGAACGGCCGGCCCTTGGTCAGCACAGCTTCGCGCATTGCCTCGACACCGCCGGGAACCGCTTCCAGGCCGCGCTTGCATTCGGCAAAGGCGCCGACGCCGGGCAGCACGATGCGGTCGGCGCGCGCGATCGCCTTTGCATCAGCCGTGACGATAACCTCCTCGCCCGTGGCGCTTGCGGCATGGGCCAGGGCCTTGGCGGCGGATTTGAGATTCCCCGCGCCGTAATCGATGACTGCGACCGTCATGATCTGGCGAGAGACTTACCAAGCGTCCCCTTGGTCGAGGGCACGGAATCGGATTTCCGCGGATCGATCTCGATGGCATGGCGCAGTGCCCGCGCCAGCGCCTTGAAGCAGCTCTCGACGATATGGTGGTTGTTCTCGCCGTAGAGGTTTTCGACATGGAGCGTCAGGCCCGCATTCTGGGCGAAGGCCTGGAACCATTCCTTGAAGAGTTCCGTGTCCATCTCGCCCAGCTTGTCGCGGCTGAACGTCACCTTCCAGATGAGGTAAGCGCGGTTCGACGCGTCGAGCGCCACCCGGGTCAGCGTCTCGTCCATCGGGATGGTCGCCTCGCCATAGCGGTTGATGCCGACGCGTTCGCCCAGGGCTTGGGCGACGGCCTGGCCGATGGCGATGCCGGTATCCTCGGTGGTGTGGTGATAGTCGATATGCAGATCGCCCTTCGCCTTGCATTTAAGGTCGATGAGGGAATGCCTGGCCAGCTGGTCCAGCATATGGTCGAGGAAGCCGATGCCGGTCGAAATCTCCGACCGGCCCTGCCCGTCGAGATTGACCTCCACCGCGATCTCGGTTTCCTTGGTCCGCCGTTCGATCTGACCCTTGCGCATTTTGCCGATCCGTTTGGGTAAAAAGGCCTTAATTGGCGGGTTCTTAGCAGCCGCGGGGCGATCTGGCCAGTGGCTTGGCGCACCTCTTTGCCATGATGCGTCATCCCCGGGCTTGACCCGGGGATCAGGTGCCAGCTGACGGGTCCTGCCCAGTCAATCCTGATGCCCGGGTCAAGCCCGGGCATGACGCAGAAGCGGATGGGGGTCAGATTCTTGCGGCTTGATTGGGAACTGGCGTTAACCTATCTCCCAAGCAACCTCCAAAGCCCCCATCCGGGGGAAATTAAGGATTTTCCATGGCCCGCGACGAAAACGACAAACACGGCCTTGCTCCTTGGCACGGCACCACCGTCCTGCTCGTGCGCAAGGGGTCCGAGGTTGTCCTGGCCGGCGACGGCCAGGTGACCGTGGGGCCGACGGTGATGAAATCCAACGCCAAGAAGTTGCGCCGGCTGGGAAAGGGCCAGGTCATCGCCGGTTTTGCCGGGGCAACGGCGGATGCCCTCACGCTGTTCGAGCGGCTGGAGGCCAAGCTGGAACAATACCCGGCCCAGCTTGCCCGCGCCTGCGTGGAACTGGCCAAGGATTGGCGCACCGACCGGTATTTGCGCCGGCTCGAGGCCATGATGGCGGTGGCGGATACGTCGGTCAGCCTGATCCTGACCGGGACCGGTGACGTGCTGGAGCCGGAAGACGGGCTCATCGGCATCGGCTCGGGCGGCGCCTATGCGCTGGCGGCCGCGCGCGCCCTTATCGACATCGACGGCCTCGGCGCCGAAGACATCGCCCGCAAGTCGATGAAGATCGCCGGCGATATCTGCATCTACACCAATCACAACGTCCTTATTGAAAAGCTTTGAGCCGATGACCGAATCCAGTGCCGCCCGCAAATCCACGACCAAGGCCGAAGAACCATTGGTGACCTCCTCGCTGACGCCGCGGGAGATCGTCTCGGAACTCGACCGCTTCATCGTCGGGCAGAATGACGCCAAGCGCGCCGTGGCCATCGCCTTGCGCAATCGCTGGCGCCGCCAGCAGCTCGAGCCCGGCATGCGCGAGGAAGTGAATCCGAAGAACATCCTGATGATCGGGCCGACGGGTGTGGGCAAGACCGAAATCGCGCGGCGCCTTGCCAAGCTGGCGCAGGCGCCGTTCCTGAAGGTCGAGGCGACGAAGTTCACGGAAGTGGGCTATGTCGGGCGCGACGTCGAACAGATCGTGCGCGATCTTGTCGAAATCGCCATCACCATGTCGAAGGAGAAGATGCGGCGCCAGGTGCGCGCCAAGGCGGAAACGCTGGCCGAGGAACGCGTGCTCGATGCGCTGGTCGGCGAAGGTGCCGGGGCCGAGACGCGCGCCAAGTTCCGCCGCATGCTGCGCGCAGGCGAGCTCGATGAGAAGGAGATCGAGCTCAATGTGAAGGACAATGCCGGCACGTCCATGCCGACCATCGACATCCCCGGCATGCCGGGTGCCTCGATGGGCATGATCAACCTCAACGAGATGCTGGGCAATGCGCTGGGCGGCCGCACCAAGGCGCGCCGCATGAACGTCGCCGATTCCTATGATGTGCTGGTGGCCGAGGAAGCCGACAAGCTCCTCGACATGGAGAAGGTGACGTCGGAAGCGATCCGCGCCGTCGAGCAGAACGGCATCGTTTTCCTCGACGAGATCGACAAGATCTGCGCACGCGAAGGCCGCGCCGGCGCCGATGTCAGCCGCGAAGGCGTCCAGCGCGACCTGCTGCCGCTCATCGAGGGGACGCAGGTGGCGACCAAGCATGGCCAGGTGAAGACCGACCATATCCTCTTCATCGCATCGGGTGCCTTCCATATCGCCAAACCCAGCGATCTGCTGCCCGAATTGCAGGGGCGCCTGCCCATCCGCGTCGAGCTCGATGCGCTGACCCGCGCCGATCTCAGGCGTATCCTCACCGAACCCGAAGCCAGCCTCATCAAGCAATATGTGGCGCTGCTGGGGACCGAAGGTGTGACACTCGACTTCACCGACGACGCCATCGATGCGCTCGCTGACCTAGCGACCGAGATCAATGCCAGCGTCGAAAATATCGGCGCCCGGCGCCTGCAGACGGTGCTCGAACGCCTGCTCGAGGAAGTGAGCTTCACCGCCTCCGAGATGAGCGGCAAGTCCGTCAGCATCGACGGCGCTTACGTCCGCGACCGCGTGGCACCGCTCGCGAAGAATGCCGATCTCTCGAAGTTTATTTTGTAGATGAAAAACACTCATGGGTGGTCCGCCTTCGCGGACCATGACGAATGAGATCGGCAAGGCCAGTTCTATTGCTTCCCACCCACGCCGAACCGTTTGCGATATTCGCTCGGCGTCAAACCGATCTGGGATTGGAACAGTTTGGCAAACGCGCCCGGATCTTCATAGCCGATGCGGTGGGCGATCTGTTCGATCGGCCTTCGGGTGAGTTCCAGCATCTCGCGGGCCTTTGCAAGGCGCAGGAGCTGCAGATAGCGGGTCGGATTGTGGCCGGTCGCGTGCTGGAAGCGGCGCAGGAAAGTGCGCTCGCCCAGGCCCGCCTGTTCCGCCATCTGCGGCAAGGTGATCTTCTTCATGGCGTGGCGCTGCAGCCAGTGCTGCAGTTTCAAGATCGCCGCGTCGCCATGCGCGAGCTTCGGCGCGAAGGCTGAATAGAAGCGTTGCTCGCGCCCGGCGGGATCCACCAGGAAAAATTGCGCGACGCTGAGCACGATGGCGGGGCTGATGAAGCGCTCGATGATCTTCAGCCCCATCTCAACCCAGGCCATGACGCCACCGGCGGTGATGATGTCCCCGTCATCGATCACCAGCTTGTCGCCATCGACGGCGATCTCAGGAAAGCGCGCCTGCAGTTCTTCGGCGAGCGACCAATGGGTTGTCGCGGGCCGCCCGTCGAGGAGACCTGCTTCGGCCAGCAGGAAGGCCCCGGCGCAGACCGAGGAGATGACCGCGCCTTTGCTGTGCAGGCTCTTGAGGAAGCGCAGCAGCGGGTCGCGGGCGTCGGGCCAGACGGGATCGCCGAGGCTCGGCGGCAGGATGACAACGTCGAGGGATCTGGGCGCGCCGTCCGGGGAAGTGAAGCCGCGCGTGACCTGCCCCCCGGCATCCAAGCCCCAATGACTGACCCGCAGGATCGGGGTGCCGGTTAACCCTTGCTCTGCACAGAGCCGG
This sequence comes from Dongia sp., assembly GCF_041906375.1. GTDB lineage: Bacteria > Pseudomonadota > Alphaproteobacteria > Dongiales > Dongiaceae > Dongia. Next base: position 12,685 of record NZ_JAYRJJ010000007.1, read on the forward strand.
TTGGCGACCAGGAACATATCGGTGAGGCCATGCAGCGCCGAGACCTGTGCCCCCGGATAGTCCAGGATGCCGATATCGATGACTTTTGCGGCCGGATTCATCTGCCGGGATTCATTTGTCAGTTTTGACCAGATCTATGTCAGTTCTGCCAATAGGCAGAATGGGCCCGGCCCGCTAAAAAAGCCATATCGAAACACCACGCTTCAGGAGCGATCTATCATGAGCAAGAACGGCCTTCTCGTCGTTGACGTGCAGAACGACTATTTCCCCGGCGGCCGCTGGACGCTGAGCAACATGGACCAGGCCAGCGACAACGTGGCCAAGCTCATCGCCGCCGCGCGTGCGGCCGGACTCCCAGTCTTTCATGTCCAGCACATCATGGATGAAGCCGATTCGCCCTTCTTTACCAAGGGGACAATTGGCGCCGAGATCCACGCCAAGGTGAAGCCTGCCGCGGGCGAGGCATTGGTGGTGAAGAACGAGGTCAATGCCTTCCTCGGCACCGATCTCAAGGCGAAGCTCGACGCGGCCGGTGTCAAAGACCTCGTCGTCTGTGGGGCGATGAGCCATATGTGCGTCGATGCGGCGACCCGTGCTGCGTCCGATTTCGGCTACAAGGTGATTCTGGCCCATGACGCCTGTGCCACGCGCGATGCGGAGTTCGACGGCGTCAAGGTGCCGGCGCGGGAAGTCCATGCGGCGTTCATGGCAGCACTCGGCTCCTATGCGAAGGTCGTATCGACGGCGGATGTCATCACTTCTACTCTGACCAAGGCGTAGTCTCGCGCGCCGCGTTCATCCCGATCTTCCCACCTAAGAAAATCTAGAAGGAAAAAACCATGGGCTTCATCAAGACCAAGGACGGCACCGAGATCTATTACAAGGATTGGGGCCAAGGTCAGCCGGTCGTGTTCGCCCATGGTTGGCCCCTCACCGCCGACAGCTGGGAAGCGCAGATGCTGCATGTCGCCAATAATGGTTACCGCGCCATCGGCCATGACCGGCGCGGCCATGGCCGCTCGACCCAGACCTGGGACGGCAACGACATGGACCATTACGCGGATGATCTGGCGGCATTGATCGCGCAGCTGGATCTCAAGGACATCGTGCTCATCGGCTTTTCGACCGGCGGCGGCGAGATCACGCGTTATATCGGGCGCCACGGTACGTCGCGCGTCGCCAAGGCGGTGCTGGTCTCCGCGGTGCCGCCTTTGATGGTGAAGACCGCCGCCAATCCCGGCGGGTTGCCGATCGACGTGTTCGACGGCATCCGCGCCGGCAGCATCAAGGACCGCTCGCAGCTCTATAAGGACATCGCGAGCGGGCCCTTCTTCGGCTACAACCGCGCCGGCGCCAAGCCATCCCAGGGCGCCATCGATGCCTTCTGGATGCAGGGCATGATGGGCGGGCACAAGAACACCTTCGACAGCATCAAGGCGTTCTCGGAAACGGATTTCACCGAGGATCTGAAGAAGTTCGATGTGCCCACGCTGATCATCCATGGCGATGACGACCAGATCGTGCCGATCGACGCGGCGGGCCGCGCCTCAGCCAAGCTGGTGAAGGGTTCGGTGCTGAAGGTCTATCCCGGTGCCCCCCACGGCATCACCGAGACGCATAAGGATCAGCTGAACGCCGATCTCCTCGCCTTCATCCGCGGCTAGGCCAATACATCGGCCAGCGCCAACACCGGCGCTTGCCGCATCGCGCCGTGGCGCGCGACGAGTTCGGTCAAGTCGCTGGTCACCAAACCCCGCGGCTTGACCAGGCCGAACTCGACCGTGTCGCCGCGGAAGCAATATTCGACCAGGCCCGGTTCATGCAGGCCCTGGAAGGGCGCTACTTCGTCGTCGATGACCAGCGCCGTGCTCGGTGCCCAGACGATGGCGATATTGCCGAAATTGAAGGTGCGGTAATGATGCGCGTGGCCGCTGGCGATGAGGCGCAGATTGCCGCGCTTCAGCCGGTCGAGCAGCGACATCCGGCCCGGGCGCAGCACGCACCAGATGGGGTCGCCGGCCTCCGCGACCTCGTTCACGAAAAGCGGCTTGTGCAGGAAGACACCGAGCGGCCGGTCGCCGGCGGCCGCAATCTCACGCTCCAGCCAGTCGAGCTGTTCCTCTTCCGCCGCCAGATCGCTGCCCGGCAATTGCGCGTTCATCCCCAGGATGCGCCAGGCGCCGAGGTCGCGGCCCCACCAATCGGGGCCGATATGGTCGATGAACCGCTGCCGGCGCGCATCGGTGATCCATTGGCCCATATAGGGCTTGGGACCTGTGTCGCCGATATCGTGATTGCCGGGGAGTGCTGACCAAGGAACCTCGATCCGCCCCAGCTCGCCGCGGACGAATTGGTGGTCGGGGACATGGTCCGGGTCGCACAGCACCAGATCCCCGGTCGCCACGACCAGGTCCGGACGGGCGCCGTTGATATGCTCGAGGCAGCGCGCCCAGCCGGGGTAATTATAGGCGCGCTCGGCACTGAGATGCAGGTCGGTGACCTGGATGAGGCGGTGGGTCGGCATGGCGGGCTCCGGTTTAGGGTGGCGACCGGCCTAACCCGGAACCCGTTGCAGCTTGGTGACGGCACCGCCGTTTTATTCCCGGAGAGGAAGAAAAGACTTGTCCCCAGGCCGCCTCTGCTCCTAGGAATTATCGTAGAAATCACCTCAAAGTGTAGATATCCGCCTTTAGCTGCCGAATTCGTTAATTTTTGCCAGGACGGCGGATCCGGCACCGGGGACTGGAGAGCAGCTTGCAAGTCAGCGGCGGACATTCCGGCACAAATGGGGGACAGCGCGCCGAAGCTGGCGTCGTGTTTCCGACTTGCCCGGCCGATCCGCAGGCGGCCGCGATGTGGGAACAGCGCCGGCTGGCGGCCTTGCGTCAGAGCGGGCTGCTCGATTCAACGCCCGAACCGGAATTCGACGACCTCACGGCGCTGGCGGCGCAGGTCGCCGGCACGCGCTTTGCCTTCGTCGTGCTGGTCGATGAGGGCCGGCTCTGGTTCAAATCGACCCATGATTCCAAAGGCAGCCTCGCTCCCTTAAGTGAATATCCGCGACTGGGCTCCTTCTGCGATCTTGCCATCCGTGGCGAGGGCATCCTTGCGATCGAGGACCTGGCGGCCGATGCCCGCTTTGCCGAGCATCCGATGGTGCGCGAGAACGGGCTGCGCTTCTACGCCTCGGCGCCGATCAAGGCCCCCAGCGGCGAGGTACTGGGCACGCTGGCCGTGCTCGACCGCCATGTGCGACCGCTGACCGAGGCGCAAGGGGCAGGCCTCAGCCGCCTCGCCCGGCAATGCAACAACCTCATTGCCCTTCGCAGCCTGCTCCGCGATCTCGAACGGCAGGTCTCGTACCACAGCCAGGCGCTGCGTTCGACCGAGGCGCGCCTCAGCGCCTTCATGCAGCATGCGCCGATCACCATGTCGGTGAAGGATCTCGACGGTCACTATCTGATGGTCAACCGGGCCAGCGAACGCTTCTACGGCGAGCCTGCCGCGGAGATCCTGGGGCGGCGCATCGGCGAAATCGAAAAGTCGAGCGGTGCCGAGGCGATCGCCGAATTGGAATCCGACATGCGCATGGCAGGGAAATCCGTGACGCGCGAAATCTGCTATGAGCGCGATGGTGGCAAGCGCTGGTACCGCGACATCAAATTCCCCATCCCCGATGAGAGCGGCGCCATTGCCGCCATCGGCGGCATCGGTATCGAGATCACCGCCACCAAGCAGGCGCAGGAAGAACTGATCGAGGCCAAGGAACATGCCGAGGCCGCGAGCCAGGCCAAGTCGCAGTTCCTTGCCAATATGAGCCACGAATTGCGCACGCCCCTGAACGCCATTCTCGGCTTCTCGGAAATTCTCGCCCGCAATGCGCTGGGCCCGATCGGGCCGGACAAGGTGCAGGCCTATGCCGGCGACATCCACGAAAGCGGCCGGCTGCTACTCAACATCATCAACGACATTCTCGATCTTTCCAAGATCGAGGCCGGGCGGATGGTGCTGACCGAAGCGCCCTGCGACGTTGCCGAAATCGCGCGCGGCGCCCTCAACCTGGTCGCCAATGCCGCCCAGGCCAAGTCCTTGAAGCTGGTCAATGCGGTGCCGTCGGATCTGCCGATGGTGCGGGCCGACGAGCGGGCGCTGACGCAGATCCTCCTCAACCTTGCCAACAATGCGGTCAAGTTCACTCTGCCCGGCGGCGAGATCAAGGTGGAAGCGGCCCTGGTCAATCAGGGCGAGGTGGGCGAAGGCCTTGCCATCGCCGTCTCGGATACCGGCATCGGAATCGCCAGCGACGACATCCCGCTGGTCTTCTCCGCCTTCGGCCAGGTGCAGGATGCCTTTGTGCGCGGCCATGAAGGAGCGGGCCTTGGCCTCCCCATCGCGCGGGCGCTGGCCGAGGCGCAGGGCGGCAAGCTCGATCTCCACAGCCGCCTCGGACTCGGCACCCGCGTTACCCTGTGGCTGCCGAAGGAACGCATCATCCGCGGCTGACGCGTTCCTTGGCTGTTGCTTACGGCTGGTAGGTGATCTGCACGAAATTGTCGAGCTGGTCCAAGGTCGACCAGCCCTGGTTCTGGATGCCGTCGAGTTCGACCGAGCTGCCATTGGCGAACTTGATCAGCACGTCGCCATCGTCGGTCGAACCCACGGTGACGCCCGGCGCATTGGCGTCGGCGAGACCTTCCAGCACCAGGCCTTCCATCGAAGTGTCGAAATCCATGATGACGTCGTTGCCGTCGAGCGTCGTGTCGACATAGAAAGTGTCGTCGCCGCTGCCGCCGCGCATGACGTCGGAACCTTCCTCGCCGAACAGGCGGTCATTACCATCGCCGCCATCGAGCGTATCGTCGCCGGCTTCGCCGTAGAGATCGTCCTTGTCGGCACCGCCGAAGATCGTGTCGTTGTTCTCTTCGCCATAGAGACGATCTTCGCCGGCGCCGCCATCGAGCAGATCGTCGCCGGTGCCGCCATAGAGGCGATCATTGCCGTCGTCGCCGAAGAGCTTGTCGTTGCCGGCATCACCGAACAGGCGGTCATTGTCGAGCCCGGCATGGATCTCGTCATTGCCGCTGCCGCCATAGAGCCAGTCATAGCCGGCATCGCCGAACAGCAAATCGTTGTCGCCGTCGCCATAGAGCGTGTCGTCGCCGAGTCCGCCATGCATTTCGTCATCGCCGGCATTGCCGTGGATCGTGTCGTTGCCCTTCGGCGTGCCGATGGTGGGATTATAGGGCGCGTTGCTGTCGCCATAGATAAGATCGTTGCCGCTGCCGCCCCAGATGAAGTCGTCGCCATTGCCGCCGAGGACCGTATCGTTGCCGTCGCCGCCCAGAAGGCTGTCATTGCCGGCGCCGCCATCGACCCAGTCATTGCCGCCGCCCGCACTCACCGTGTCGTCGCCGCCCTGGGCGTAGATCGTGTCGGCATGCGCGGTGCCGTTGATGAGGTCGGCGCCATTGGTGCCGTAGATCGGCAGATAATACGGATAGTAGGGCTGCGGATACTGACCGATCGGGGTGGTACCGATATTCGTGACCAAAGCCATAATGACCTCCCTTGAGGCGCTAAGGGCAAAAGCGGCAGCGCCGGGGCCGATACAGATCTGTCGCTCCCCGGCGGCCAGGGTTTGTGACGGTGCGCACCTTCCGGGGTGGAAAGCGGGCGCAATGGCCGGAAATAGGCCGGCGGCACCCCTCCGCCGATTAGACAAGTGCGGCTCAATCCGCTATCAGGTCGGCCATGTCAGCCAAAGAACCTTCCGCCCCCGTTTCCGGCCCTCCTGCCGGTCCGGGGCGAGACCCCCGCGAAACCGCGCCCGAAACGGGCGGCAGCGGCGATTCACCCACTCTCTCGGCCCGGTCGATCGCCCTCGACCTGATGGATGCCGTCTTCCGGCGCCGCAAGCCGCTCGACGAGGCGCTGGGCGAACATGCCGAGCTGGAAAAGCTCGCCACCCGCGACCGGCAATTCGTGCGCGCCCTGGTTGCCACCACCTTGCGGCATATGGGCCAGATCGACCACGCGCTGGGGCAATGCCTGGAAAAGCCGCTGCCTGTCCGCGCCCTCATCGTGCGCAACATTCTGCGCTTAGGGGCCGCGCAGATCATGTTCCTCTCGACCGCGCCGCACGCCGCCGTCGACACGATGGTGACGCTGGCCGGCCAGCGCGGTGAAACCGGCTTCAAGGGCCTCATCAACGCGGTGCTGCGGCGCATTGCCCGCGACCCGCAAGCGTTTCTGGCCGCGGCGCCGGCCGGTGCCGTGAGCCTGCCCGATTGGCTGTGGCAGAGCTGGGTCAAGGCCTATGGCGTTGCCAAGGCGACGCAGATCGCGACCGCCCATCTCTACGAGCCGCCGCTCGATTTCTGCTGCCGCCGCCCGGCCGAGGCGGATTATTGGGCGCAGCAGCTTCATGCCCGCATCATGCCGCTGCCCGGCACCTTGCGCCGCCCGGCGGCGTCGGAAGGTGGCGAGCGCCTGCATCAGCGAGTCGAAGACCTGCCGGGCTATGCCGAAGGCGCCTGGTGGGTGCAGGATCTGGCAGCGCAGATTCCCGCGCGCCTCCTCGGCAATGTCGCCGGCCAGCGCGTCATCGATCTCTGTGCCGCACCCGGCGGCAAGACGGCGCAGCTCGCCGCCGCCGGTGCCCAGGTGACGGCGCTCGACAGGTCCCGCCCGCGCCTCGCCCGCGTCAAAGAAAATCTCGAACGGCTGCGCCTCCATGCCGAGCTTGAAGCGGCAGACGCTGCCCTCTGGGACCGCGGCCGCGATTTCGACGCTGTCCTGCTCGATGCGCCCTGCTCGGCGACCGGCACCATCCGCCGCCATCCGGACGTCGCCTGGCTCAAGGATCCGCGCGACCTCAACAAGCTGACGGCGACGCAGGACCGGCTGCTCGACAAGGCCGTCTCGCTGTTGCGCCCCGGCGGCACGCTCATCTTCTGCACCTGTTCGCTGCAGCCCGAGGAAGGCCCCGACCGCGTCGAGGCGGTGCTGGCGCGCCATTCCAACCTGAAGCGCGATCGCATCCACACGGAAGAAGTGGGCGGCCTCTTCGAACTCATCTCGCCCGCGGGCGACTTCCGCTCCTTGCCCTCTCACCTTGCTGATCAAGGCGGTCTCGACGGCTTCTTCGCCGCGCGGATCCTCAAGGCGGGATAACACACCAACACCCTCCCCCATGTGGGGAAGGGTTAGGGAGAGCGGGCGCCTGGGAACAACCCGGCGGCTCCTCGGTTACATCTCCGTTATCGACATTGACGATCCAGCCTGGGCCGACGCCTCGCGCGCTGCGCTGCTGTGTTGTTGCGACTTCAATAAAGACGGAGATTCTTCATGCGCTACGCTTTTCTCTGGCTGCTGGGCGTGCCGATCCCGGTGCTGCTCCTGATCTGGTTCCTGTTCCGCTGAGGGAACCCTCATGGCGGCCGACCCGTTACGAAGCATGACGGCAACACGCATGGAGAATGCCATGATGCAGCTGAAAGATTTCGAGGCGGCAATGCAGGATGTCGCCAAGGTTTATGGCAATCCCGCCGCCCTGCTGGCGGATGACAGTCTGACGCGCGCACAGAAATTGAAGCTGCTGCAGCAATGGGATTACGATCTGGGACTGCTGCTGGTGGCGGCGGAAGAGAACATGGCCGGCCCCGGCTCGTCGCTGACATCCGAGCGCCTGCGCTCGGTACGCGAGGCGATCAAGCTTCTGGGTGTCGAAGGCGATCCAGAGCACCCTCAAAGTGCTTCGGCCGGCAAAGTCACTGCCGCCAACATTCCCGAAGAGGAAAAACGGGAACCAAGCGGCAAGACGATGCATTGATCCTACCCAGACTTACCCCTAAGTCCCGACATTGCTTTTGCAGCCGTGACCTCAAGTCGTGAAACTTCTGGCCCCGCCAATTCAGGCGGGGCTTTTTCTTAGGGCCAATTGAGGATCACCTTGCCGGACTGGCCGGACAGCATCGTCTCGAAGCCGGTCACATAATCCTTGAGCGCGAATTGGTGCGTGAGGATGGGGTTGAGGTTAAGGCCCGATTGCAGCATCGCCACCATCTTGTACCAGGTCTCGAACATCTCGCGGCCATAGATGCCCTTGATCTCCAGCCCCTTGAAGATGACGTTGTTCCAGTCGATCGCCGTGTTGCCGGGCGGAATGCCGAGCAAGGCCACCTTGCCGCCATGGTTCATGACGTCGAGCATGGTATTGAAGGCCGTGGGTACGCCGGACATTTCAAGGCCCACATCGAATCCCTCGACCATGCCGAGCTCGGCCATCACGTCGGCAAGCTTTTCCTTGGTCACATTGACGGCGCGGGTGGCGCCCATCTGATGCGCCAGATCCAGCCGGTAATCGTTGACATCGGTGATAACGACATGGCGCGCACCCACATGCTTGGCGATCGCCACCGCCATGATGCCAATGGGACCGGCGCCGGTAATGAGCACATCCTCGCCCACCAGGTTGAACGACAAGGCCGTATGCGTGGCGTTGCCGTAAGGGTCGAAGATCGCCGCCAGATCGTCGCTGATATTGTCGGGGATCTTGAAGGCATTGACCGCGGGCAGCGCCAGAAACTCGGCAAAGGCGCCCGGCCGGTTGACGCCGATGCCGAAGGTGTTGCGGCAGAGATGCCGCCGCCCGGCGCGGCAGTTGCGGCAATAGCCGCAGGTCACATGTCCTTCGCCGGACACGCGGTCGCCGATGGCAAAGCCGCGCACCTCCTGGCCCATGGCGACGATCTCGCCCACATATTCATGGCCCACATGCATGCCCACCGGCACGGTCTTTGCCGCCCATTCATCCCACTTCCAGATATGAATGTCGGTGCCGCAGATCGCCGTCTTCCTGATGCGGATGAGGACGTCGTTATGCCCGACCTCGGGCTTGGGTACCTCGGTGAGGATGAGGCCGGGACCGGCTTTCTCTTTGACCAGGGCTTTCATCTGTTTCTTCCTCAAATCGCGCCAAGCTGCTTGCCGACCTTGGCGAAAGCAGCGACGGCGCGGTCGATATCGGCGCGCGAATGGGCGGCGGACATCTGGGTGCGGATGCGCGCCTGGCCCTTGGGTACCACGGGATAGGAGAAGCCGATCACATAGATGCCCTCAACCAGCAGCGCGTCGGCCATGGCGGTGGCAAGCTTGGCATCGCCCAGCATGACCGGGATGATCGGATGTTCGCCTGGCACCAGCCTGAAGCCCAGCGCGGTCATCGCGGCGCGGAAATGCCGGCCGTTCTCGCTGAGGCGTGCGCGGAGGTCTTGTCCTTCGGCGCTGTCGATGAGTGAGAGACAGGCGCTGGTCGCGGCGACGATCGCCGGCATCAGTGAATTGGAAAAGAGATAGGGCCGCGAGCGCTGGCGCAGTAGGTCGATGACCGGTTTCCTGCCCGCGATATAGCCGCCGGATGCCCCGCCCAGCGCCTTGCCGAAGGTGCCGGTGAAGAGGTCGATCCTTGCCTGCACGCCATTGTGTTCGGCAGCACCACGCCCATGGCTGCCGACGAAGCCCACCGCATGGCTGTCATCGACCATGACCTGCGCATTGTAGCGCTGGGCGAGATCCGCGATGCCCTTGAGGTCGGCGATGATGCCGTCCATGGAAAAGACGCCATCGGTGGCGATGAGCTTGAAACGAGCACCGGCCGCGTCCGCTTCCTTCAGTTTGGCTTCAAGATCGGCGAGATCGTTGTTGGCATAGCGAAAGCGCTTGGCCTTGCAGAGCCGGATGCCGTCGATGATCGAGGCATGATTGAGCGCGTCGGAAATAACGGCATCCTCCTCGCCCAGCACGGTCTCGAACAGGCCGCCATTGGCATCGAAGCAGGATGAATAGAGGATCGCGTCCTCGGTGCCGAGGAAGCGGGCGATATCGGCTTCGAGCTGCTTGTGGATATCCTGGGTCCCGCAGATGAAGCGCACCGACGCCATGCCGAAGCCGTGGTCGCCAAAGGCCTTCCTGGCGGCGCCAATGAGGCGCGTGTCATCGGCAAGGCCTAAGTAATTGTTGGCGCAGAAATTGAGCACATGCTGGCCATTGGCAAGGGCGATATCGGCGCCCTGTGGTGTCGCGATGACGCGTTCAGCTTTCCAGAATCCCTCCGCCCGGATGGTGGAAAGGGTGGCGTCGATATGGGCCAGGAAGCTGCCGGCCGGAAATTGTTGTGCCATCGGGCAATAACTCCGTTTGCTTGGGCCTATGATCCCGGATCGGGGGCGGTAAGCAAATGACTTTTGCGAACGAGATGCCCCCTCGGAAATGCATCCCCCCTCATACTTCGGGCGCATTGCCCCCTTTTCGTGGCCGGTTTATGAGAGAAGCCATGTATCCCCGCACGACCGATATGACGCTGATGGCAGAGCGCTGCCGGCCCGGTACCCTGGCCATCTATCGCTATTGGGACGGGAAACGCGCCGGCCGCCGGATGCCGTCGCGGCGCGATATCGACCCGGTCGAGATGAAGCCGTGGCTGGCGCAGATTCAGCTGGTCGACGTGCATCACAATCCCCGGCGCCTGGTCTATCGGCTGGTGGGCGAACTCGACGTCAGTTTCCGCGGCTACAACCCGACCGGACGCACGGTCGAGGAATGCGGCATCGGGCTCAGCCTGGAAGAAACGCTGAAGAATTACGACATCGTCATTACCGAACGCCGGCCCCTCTATGACTGGTCGGACTATCTCAGCAAATCGGGCTATCTCAAAGGCCAGGAAGGCCTGCTCCTGCCTCTCTCCGACGATGACGAGACCGTCAACATGGTGCTGACCTATGCCGAGATAGAAGGGGCGAAGTGAGCCCTGGCCCCGATTTCCCCAGAGCTCATTTCCCCAGGGCTCAATTCTCCAGCGTGCGTCCCAGGCTTTTTGCCATCACGAGATAGAGCTTGCCGACATCGGCCGTGACGATGGCGGCGTTGAGCACCGCCTCGGGGTCCGCCTTCGCGGACTGGGTGAGCAGGTCCTCGAACTTCTTCATGTACCGGTCGACGATGTCGTGGAAACGTTCATCGCGGCTGTAGCGCTGCTCGATCGCCGGAATGACGTAGGAATCCTTGTTGCGGAACAGGCGCCGCGCGAAGACCGAGCGGTCGCCCTCGCGGTAGCGCTTCCAGATATCCTCCGGAATCTCGTTGTCGAGCAGCGAATGGATGTCGAGGGCCAAGCTGTTCAGCTCTTCGATCATCACCGAGGCCGCCCGCAGGAAGCTGTCGCGGGTCGAATTGTTCTGCGTCTCGCGGAGCTTGTCGATGCGCTCGAGCGCGATCTGCGAGGTCTTGGCCAGTTCCAGGCTCTGCCCGCGGAAAGCTTCGCCCAGTTCCGCGGCTTTTGCCTGCGCAAGATCCAGGGCGCGGCCGAAGCCTTCGGCCTGCCGCTCGAAACTCTGCCCGATGGCACCGACACGGCCGGCGGCCGTTTCGGCGGCCCGGCTCATCGATTCGATGCGCTTGTCGATATCGGTGCCGAGGCCCGCGAGATGCTGGTTCATGCGGGCTGCCGCCTGGGCCAGGGATTCTACCTGGCGGTTCAGGATCTCGCTGGCCTGCTGTGCATCGCCTCGCGCTCCTTCGGCGCTGGCCTTGGCCGCAAGCGCCGCGTCGGAAAACTCCTTGGCCTGGGCACGGAGCTGCGCGCGCACCTGTTCGGCCATGTCATGGACCTTGACGGAAAGGTCGGAAAGCTCGGTGATCTGCTCGGCAACCGCTGCCTTGACGCCGCTCACCTGCTGCGCCGCCTTCTTGGTCACCTGCGACAGGGCTTCGGCGCCGTCGCGGAACAGCTGGATGGTTTCCTTGGCCTGGCGCGTGCTCTCCGACGTCGTCGCGCGCAGGAACTCGCCCAGATTCTGCGCCGAGATATTGAGCGTGGAGAGCTGATGCTGGCCTTCCTTGCCGACCGCCGCCAACTGCTCGACGCGCTGCCCCAGAGTCACGTTGAGCTGCTGCTGGCGACCGACGGCCTGGTCGGTGATGGTGGAGAGAATTTCCGCCTGGGCGGCCAGCGACTTGCCCATCTGCTCCAGCTTGTCGCGTGCCATTTCCGAGGCCTGCGACAATTGCCGCGCATGGCCCTCATAAAGGCCGGCCAGTTCCGCCGTGCGCTTGCCGCCTTCTTCGGTCGATTGTTTCACCAGCTCGCTCTGCCGCGCCACGTCCTGGTGCAGCAAGGCGGCTTTCTCGAGCGCCGAATTGGCGACACCTTCCAGGGCCGAAAGCCCGTCGCGCATCCGCTGCTGCAGATCGCCGGCGGTGCCGGAGGCTTTCTCGGCCGCCTCGCGCAGGGTGTCAGCCTCGGTGCGGAAGACGGTACCGATGACCCGCGCCTCGACCTCGACCTTCTGCGTCACCGCCGACAATTCCTCGATCTGCGCCTGCAGCGCGCTGCGGATCTCGGTGGTGGCGGCCTGGGTGCGCGCCAGCGCCGCGGTGAGATCGTCATTCTGGCGCATCAGGGTCTGGCCCAATTCGATCGCCTGCATGCCGGCCTGTTCGGTGGCGGCTTTCAGATTGGCGGCATTCTTCTGCACGATGGCCTGCAGCGCGTCGGAGAGATCGCTGGCTTGCCGCTGCATGACGCGGCCGGCTTCCAGCGCGCGCTCGTTGATTTCGAGCCCCGAGATATTGACCTGTTTGGCCTGGTCGGCCAGGGCGTCGCGCATGGCGATGGCCACCTGCGCCGCCTGCTCGGCGGCCTTGCCCAGGGTCACGGCCTGCTCGTCGGCGCTGGCATGGAGCTTGTCGCTGGTGGCCACGATGGCGGTGAAGCGGCGGTCGATCTCGGCATATTGTTCCGCGAGGCGCGCGCGCACGGTGTCACCCGCCTTCTCGCCCGCATCGCCCAACCGATGGCCATGTTCGGCGGTGACGATTTCAAAACGCCGCGTGCTCTCGGCCATCATGGCGGCAAGATTTTCGGCCTGGACGCGGGCCGCGGCGCCTAACCCTTCCGTCTGCTGCACAGCGGCGGCGGTGGCCGCGGCGATCTCCTGCGCCTGCAGGCGCAAGGCGCTCGCGAAATGTTCGGCGGCATGCTTCGAGGCGGCAATCAACTCGTCGCGCTGGGCATGGGTCACACCTTCAAGCGCTGCCGAGCGGCTGGCGACCGCTTCGGCGGCGGCCACAAATTCATCGGCCTGGCGGCGCAGGATGTCGCGGAAGCCTTCGGCGGCAGCGGCGGCGGATTCCACCAGATGATCGCGCTGGCTGAGGATCGTGCCGTCGAGCGCAGTGGTGCGGGTGATGAGGGTCGCAGTGAGGCCTTCCATGCCGGAAATCTGCCGCTCGATCTCACCTTTCAGCCTTGCCACGGCACCGTCGCCGGCGCTCTGGATGGCATCGGCGAGGACCAGGCTTTCACTTTTGACCGTCTCGCCGAGGGTCGAGACCTTGCCCCCTAAGGCTTCGGTCAGCCGATTGACTTCGCCCTCTTGGGCGGCAAAAGCCTCGCGCATGCGGGCGAGCGCCTGTTCGCTCGCATTCTGGAAATTGCTGCCAAGGCTGCTGCTCTCGCTGCCGATCGTGGCCGAGAGGGCCGCGACCTTCGCCGCCAATCCGCCCGCCATCTCGTTGAGGCTCGCGGCATGGGCATCAAGCTCGGCGCGGATCTGTTCGCTGGCGGCGTTGCCTGCTTCGGCGAGGCGCGCGCGTTGGGCGGCGATGGCGGTATCGAGGGCGGCGGCCCGTTCCAGCACCTCGTTCACATTGGCGGTGATGGCGGTCTCGTTGGCGCGCAGCCGTGCGCTTACGGCCTCGGCGTGGGTACCCATCGCCGCCTGCTGGCGTTCCGTCTCGGCACGAAGCTCGCTTAGCGCCTTGTCGCCGGCCGCCTGCAGGCTGCGTGTGAGCGCAATGCCTTCGGCATCGACCGCGGTGCTGAGCAGCGCCACATTGGCGGCAAGCTGGGCCGCCATCTCGTTGAGGCTCGCGGCGTGGGTGTCGAGTTCGCCGCGGATCCTGGTGCTGGCCTCGCTGCCCGCTTCGACCAGGCGGTCGCGCTGGGCCGCCACGGTCGCATCGAGCGCCTTTGTTTCGGCCACCAATGCCGCGATGCCGGCGCTGACGGCGGATTCGTTTTCGCGCAGGCGCTGGGCCAGGCGCTCGGCCGCGCGATCGGCGGCCTGTTCCAGGAGATGCCCTTGGGATTCGATGGTCTGGCCGAGGCGGCGGCTCGCCGCATCCTGCGCGTCATTGAGGACGATGAGCCGTTCCTCCTGCCGCTTCAGCAAGGCCGCGAAGCGCTCGGCATGGTTCTCGGCCGCGTTGTCGAGCTCGCCGGTTGCACCCTCGATCGCCTTGGCAATCGTCGCCTGGCGCAATTCGTTGGCGGCACTCAGTTCGGCGATCCGCGCCGTCTCGGTATCGATATGCTGCTTGAGGCGCTGGGCGGCGACGTCGGCTGCCAGCGTCAGGCGCTGGCCTTGCGCGTCGACCTTGGCAACGAGGCCTTCGGTTTCGCTGCTGGTGGTGGCGGCCACGGCCTCGATCGATTTCAGCATCTCGGCAAAACGCTGACCGATCTGCTCGCCGACCCGACCCGTGGCGTCCTGGAAATCGCCGGCCTCGGTGCGCAGGGCCGTCTTCACCGCCTGGTTCTGTTCGCTGATCTTGTCCATCAGGGCGCGGATCATGGCGGCGGTGTCGCCCGACATGCGGTCGAGCGACTGGCGGAACTGCTCGGCGGCGGACAAGGCGGCGGTCGTCAAGCGCTCCGCCTGCTGGCGCGTGGTTTCCTCGAGAAGCGCATTGTCGCTGCGGGCGCGGGTCGAACTTTCGGTGACGATGTCGCCGATGCGCGTGAGCGAGGTCACGAAATCCTCGGCCAGGGTCTTCGCGGCGGCGACCGACAGATCGCCCTCCTCGCGCATCTGGCGCTGGATTTCGGCGGTCTTGCGCATGACTTCGCCCACTGTCGCCGTGGCGGTGGCGGATACCAGCTCGTGATGACGGCGCAGCGTATTGGCGAAGCGCTCGGCGCTGGCTTCGGCCTGGTCGTGCATGTCGCGGCTCTGCCGTTCGATGGCGGCGAGGACGGCGTTGATGCGCGTTTCGGTGGCCTCCGTCGCGGCGGCGATGCTGGCCTGCTCGGCGGCGGAACGGGTTTCCAGTGCCGAACCCGCTGTTTCAAAGCTGCGGTCGAGGGCGGCAAGATGCGCCGACATGTTGCGGTCAAGCTCGCGGTAGCGCGCGCTCGCCTTCTCTTCCGCCTCGCGCAGGGTCGAAATCTCGCCGGCGATCTCGCCCCGCATCAGGGCGAAGGCATCGGTGGTGCGTTCGGCCAGGCGCGCTGCCTGCGCCGTGAGGGCTGCCTGCAATTCCTCGCCGGCATCGATCGCTTGCGCCTTGGCGGCGTTGATCCCCTGCAATTGCAGCGCCAGGGCCTGCGCTACGTCATTGGCATGGCGACCGGCCTGGGCGGTGATCTCGACCACGACCTGGCGCAAGGCGCCTTCGGCTTCCGCCGTGTTGCGTTTGCCGGCCTCGATCGCATCCGCCGTGCCGCGGTTGAGATTGTCGAGCTGTTGGTTGAACTCGCGCGCGGCGCGGGAGACGATGTCGCTGATGGCCGCCAGTTGCTGATCGCCCGCTTCGGAGAGGGCGCGGCCCTCGCGACGCGCGGATTCGCCGGCCTCATCGAGACGGCGGCCAATGGCGGTAAGTTCGTTCTTGAGACCCAGGGTTGCCTTCTCGGCGCTGTCGGCGAGGATCTCTGCCTGGCGCTCGACCGCATCGCGCACGCTGGAGCCGTGATCGAGTACACGGTCGAGGATGGCCGTGATCTCCTGGCGCCGTTCTTCGAAGGCCGCGACGACGCGCTCGGCGGAATCGGCCGCGACATCGCGCAAGGCATCGGATTCCAATTCACCGGCCTTCTTCAGGGCGGCTTTCTGCTCGGCCAGGGTCGCCTGCATCTCGGCCAGCAATTGGCGCTGGGTCGAAAGCTGCGCTTCGACGGCACGGGTTTCGGCGCGCGCTGCTTCGGCCGCATGGTCGAGGTCGCCGCGCTGGTGCTGGAAGCGATTCTCGATCTGCGCGAGGGCCGCCGCCGCATCCTCGGTCGCGGCCTTCAATTCGATGGTCTGGCGGCGGATCGCATCGGCCACGGTGGCGACGCGCTGCTCGGCCTGCGGATTGGGATAGGTCAGCATGTTGAGCTGCTGGGCCAGCAGCGCCGTCTGCCGTTCGAGGTCGCGCCCGCGCATGACATAACCGATGACGACCCAGACGAAGACCGCCGGCGAAACCAGGGCGATGATGATCTGCGCCAGCTCGGCCGGCATCAGATCCTGCAGATTGTCGAGCCCCACGGCATCGGCCACATGCCAGCCATAGGCGCCGAACCAGGCCAGCGTCAGGAAGGCACCGAGAATAACGGCGCGGCGATGATGGCGGGTGTTCGGGTCACTTCCCGCGGCAGCCTTCAACAGGCCGCGCGCCGTTCCCGATTCCTGGTCCCCTTTGCCCATCATCAACCCCTGTCGCGTCTTGACCTGCCTGCCACGCTGTATCTAGGCGGCGAACGTGCGCCAGCCCCAACCCGTAGTTCAGGCAGGAAATGAAGTGCGGAGTCTAAGCCATTGTTCGGACAGGTGCAAATGCCCCGACCATGCCCTGGCGTGACAAGCCCGTAAGAAGCCTGCACGCAGTGGCGATGGATCAGGCGGGCGGTGGATCAGGCCGCTTTGCTGCCGGGCTTCTGCAGCAGTCCGATGATTTCGGCCGCAGCCTTGGGGATGTTGGTGCCGGGGCCGAAAATGGCGGCGACACCCGCCTCGCGCAGCATCGGATAATCCTGGGCCGGAATGACACCGCCGCAGATGACGCGAATATCTTCGGCGCCCTGGTCCTTCAATGCCTTGATGAGCTGCGGCACCAGCGTCTTGTGGCCGGCGGCCTGGGATGAGACGCCGATCACATGGACGTCGTTCTCGATCGCCTGGCGTGCGGCCTCCTCGGGAATCTGGAACAGCGGCCCCACATCGACGTCGAAGCCGAGATCGGCAAAGGCGGTGGCGATGATCTTGGCGCCGCGGTCGTGGCCGTCCTGGCCGAGCTTCACCACCAGCATGCGCGGGCGGCGGCCTTCGGCGGCGGCGAATTCCTTGACGCGCCCCTGGATGGCGGCGAAATCCGGATCGTCGCGATAAGCGGCGCCATAGACGCCGGCGATGGAGCGGATCTCAGCCTTGTGGCGGCTATAGACGTCCTCAAGCGCCGAGGAAACCTCGCCGACGCTGGCGCGGGCGCGCATCGCCTCGACGCTCAAGCCCAGCAGATTGCCGCTGCCATCCTTGGCGGCCTTGCGCAAGGCATCCAGCGTCACTGTCACCTTGGCGCCGTCGCGCTTGGCCTTCATCGCGTTCAAGCGCTCGATCTGCGACAGGCGCACCTTGCTGTTGTCGATGTCGAGCACGTCGACCTGCGTCTGCTCTCTTGCCTGGTATTTGTTGACGCCGACGATGATGTCCTCGCCCCGATCGACGCGCGCCTGACGCTTCGCTGCAGCCTCTTCGATGCGCAGTTTCGGCATGCCGCTTTCCACCGCCTTGGTCATGCCGCCGAGGGATTCGACCTCGGCGATCAGCTTCTCGGCATGTGCCACCAGGCTCGCGGTCAGCGCTTCGACATAATAGCTGCCGCCCAGCGGATCGACGACGGCCGGAATGCCGCTTTCCTCCTGAATAACCAGCTGCGTGTTGCGTGCGATATGAGCCGAGAAGGGCGTGGGCAAAGCGATGGCTTCATCCAGCGCATTGGTGTGCAGCGATTGCGTACCACCAAGGACCGCTGCCATCGCTTCGATCGTCGTGCGGATCACGTTGTTATAGGGATCCTGCTCCTGCAGCGAGACACCCGACGTCTGGCAATGCGTGCGCAGGGCCGAGCTCTGCGGGTCTTGCGGGTTGAACTGCTGCATCAGCTTCGCCCACAGATAACGCGCGGCGCGGAGCTTGGCGATCTCCATGAAGAAGTTCATGCCGATGGCAAAGAAGAAGGAAAGGCGCGGCGCGAATTCGTCGACCTTCAATCCCTTCGACAAGGCCGCGCGCACATATTCGAGGCCGTCGGCCAAAGTGAAGGCCAGTTCCTGCACGGCATTGGCGCCGGCTTCCTGCATGTGATAGCCGCTGATCGAGATCGAATTGAATTTCGGCATGTTCTGCGCCGTGTATTCGATGATGTCGGCGACGATCCGCATCGACGGGGCCGGCGGGTAGATATAGGTGTTGCGGACCATGAACTCCTTGAGGATGTCGTTCTGGATGGTGCCCGACAGCTTCGCCGCTGGCACGCCCTGCTCCTCGCCGGCGACGATGAAGGCCGCCAGAACGGGCAGTACCGCGCCGTTCATGGTCATGCTGACCGACATCTTGTCCAGGGGGATGCCGTCGAACAGGATCTTCATGTCCTCGACGGAATCGATGGCGACGCCGGCTTTCCCCACATCGCCCATGACGCGTGGATGGTCGCTGTCATAGCCGCGATGCGTGGCAAGATCGAAGGCCACCGAAAGACCCATCTGCCCGCGCTTCAAATTCTCGCGGTAAAAGGCATTGGAATCCTCCGCCGTCGAAAAGCCGGCATATTGGCGGATGGTCCAGGGGCGGTTGGCATACATGGTGGCGCGGGGACCGCGCGTATAGGGGGCGAAACCGGGCAGCGTGCCCACGACTTCCAGCCCCTCGAGATCGGCTTCGGTGTAAAGCGCCTTGAGCCTTATGCCCTCCGGCGTTTCACGGTTGAGGGTCTGGGGGTCCGCGCCCTTCAGCTCCTGGGATGCGAGCTTCTGCCAGTCGGCCAGCGACTTCTTCGGAAAATCCGCCACGATAGCTTCCTCCAACCGTTCCCGCCCTGCCCACGCCAGCCCCAGTTTGGCTTGCGAGCCTTTCGCAGTGCAGCATTTTTGTCAAAGTAGCAGAGGCCGGGCGCGGAAGTCCAGAAACTGTGCAGGGTTAAGGCCTCACCGCGGCGTCACATGCAGGATCTGATCCTCGCCATTGTCGGTGGCGAGATAGAGGCTGCCGTCGGATGCTTCCGCAATGTCGCGCAGGCGGCCGAATTCGTCGTCGAGCAGGATTTCGGTCTTGGCCACCTTGTCGCCGTCGAGTTTGAGGCGATAGAGCCGCCCGGTCTTCAGGCTGACGAAGAGGATATCGCCTTTCCATTGGGGAAACGCATCGCCCTGGTAGAAGATCAGATCCGAGATGGCGATGGTGCGGTCATGCTCGAATTCGGCAATGGCCGGATGATAGTCGGTAAGCTTGCCGCATTCATCGGTGCCGCGGCAGAGCGGCCAGCCGTAATTGCCGCCCTTCTCGATGCGGTTGAGCTCGTCCTGGGTGTCGGGCCCATGTTCGGTCGACCACAGCGCACCATCCGCAGGGCGGAAGGCGAGGCCCTGCGGATTGCGGTGGCCGAAGCTCCAGACCGGCGATCCGGGGAAGGGATTGTCGGTCGGCACGCCGCCGTCGCGATTGAGACGAAAGATCTTGCCGCGCCTCTGTGCCACATCCTGCGCGCCATCGGCTGCGGTCGCATCGCCGAGGCTGGCGAAGAGATGACCGTCGGGCGAGATCGCCACGCGGCAGCCATTGTGCCACTTGGCCCCCGGCAGGTCGTCGAGCAGGATCTGCTCGCCCGATAGCTTGTTGCCTTTCAGGACGAAGGCGGAGAGGCGGTTGGCCGGTGCAAGCGTCCAGCCGGTCGAATAGCAGAGATAAAGGCGACCATTGCTGGCAAAATCGGGATCGAGCGCTAGGCCAAGGGCGCCGGCCTCGCTTTCTGCGCGCACTTCCGGCATGCCGCCGACGCTTTTCACCTGACCGCTTGCCGGATCGATCAGGTGCAGGCGCCCGGGCCGTTCAGTCACCAGCATTTTGCCATCCGGCATAAGTGCCATGGACCAAGGGTGCTCCAGTCCGTCGGCAAGGGTCGAGACCTTGAAGGGAAGCTGCTGGGCGTGGGCTTCGACCGTGAGGACGATGAAAACAAACACGGCGATTATCAAGGGATGACGCATGGTTTCTCGTCCTTCCGTCATGCCCGCACTTGGTGCGGGCAACCGCGACTCATCTGGTCCCAGATGAGGCCCCCTTCAACCCGGCGTCTAAAGATCCATCAGCGCGTCGATCTGCTTCTGGTCGATGACGTGATTATCGCCATGGATGATGGCCGAGGCTTGGCCGATGAGGTCCTGCAGGTTCTGCGAGGCGCGCGCGGCGACGTGGCGAGCCTGATCCTCATTGCCCTCGGCCAGCACCAGTTCCAGCCGCTTGATGGAAATGGCGATGAGCCGGTTCATCTCGCGCACCAGCTGGTCGAAGGGCTGCTTGTATTGCGGCGGCGAATAGGGATAGGCCTCGATTGCCAGATCCTTGTCGGCGATGCCTGAATTCTTGAAATGCTCGGTATATTCCAGCGGCTGCCAGGCCTTGCAATCCTCGAGACATTCCGGCGCGTCCGGAACGATCTCCAGCAGCATGATGACTTCGTTGATGTGATTGAGATAGTCGGTCGCCAGCAGCGAGATCTCATTGACGTTGGAGCCGGCAGCGCGCGCGCAAAGTTCGCGGTAGCGCCGGGCGGCGTCCTTGTCCGGCTGGGCTTGGGTCGCGGTCATAAATCCTCATGGGCTAAAAAGACCCACGAAGTCAAGAAGATAGCGCCGAACGACACATAGTTATGGTTAAAAAACGGTAGCTAGGGCGTCACCCGGTAGAAGGTGAGCGGCTGGTCAAAGCCCTTCAGCGTCGCGCGTTCCGCGCTGATCGCGAATCCCGCCAGGGCCGGCGCCACGGCCGGATCGTCGCGCATTTCCTGCGACAGCACGATATCGCCGCCAAGGCTCTGCCCCTGCAGGCGTGCTGCCATGTTGACGGTGGACCCGAAATAATCGAGCCGGTCGTTGAGCGTCACGGCGATGCTGGGTCCCTGATGCAGTCCCAGCTTGATGACGATGGGCCGTCCGCTGGCGGCAGCGTTGGCGGCAATACGGTGCTGGATGGCGAGTGCCGCGGCGACGGCGTCCTGCGGTCGCGCGAACGCCGCCATCACCGCATCGCCGATGGTCTTCACCACGGCGCCGTCATGGCTGCGGATGATGTCGGCCATGAAGGCGAAATGATCGCGCACCAGATGATAGGCGCTGGCATCGCCGATCTGCTGGTAGAGTGCCGTCGACGCGCGGAGGTCGGAGAAGAGCAGGGCGACGCGACCCACCGACACCTCGTCACCCGGGCGCAGCACGTCGTCGGAGAAGAGATCGCGGAAGGCCTGCAGCGCCGTGATGCGATCGGCCGTCAGGCAATCGGCCACCCAATGCCGGCTCTCGATCACCGCGATGCGCGCTTGCCTGCTGTGATTGGTGAAGCGCAAGTGCCCTTCAGCCGGCGCCGCGCCGGCAATGACGGCGTCATCCTCGATGACGAGGGCCGGAAAATTGCTGCCGTCATGCACGATATCGACGGAGGGACCCGGTTCCAACGTGCGCAGGCGATAGGGACCGGCACCAAGGCTGCCGGGCAGCTCGCGCGTTTCGCCGGGAGCGAGGTGGATCTGTGCCCGCACATGCGGCACCGACATCGGTCCCCACATGCAATATTCGCCGGATTCCAGCGGGCGGATGCCGGCCGCCGGGCGGAAGCTCGCTTCGACATTCTTCGAGAAGTCGCGGTCGTAATCGATGTTGCAGGATGAACAATGTGCACCCGTCGGCAGACGGTCGAGACCGCCCACCCAGGCCTTGGCGACACGGCAGCGCGGGCACAGAAGGTCCCAGCGCAATTCGAGAAGGCCGGCCTTCACGGCCTGCAGGCAGAGCTCGATCACATGCCGTTCCGGCACCTGCCACAGGCGCGCCAGGCCGATCGGGCGGACATGCCACAGATCGACCTCCTGCGCGCGCAGGACGTGATCGGCGAGGCGCTGCGCCAGGCCATGGCCATTCGGCGTCGCTTCGATCTCCGCCACCAGCCGTGCCACCTTTGCCGTCGTCTCGGCCGTGATCTCAGGCGCCGCATAGGTGAAGATGGTCGGCGTCTCCCCACCGGCGAAGCGATCCGCTTCCGCCACCATGCGGCCGAAGGTGTCGGCGGTTGCGGAGAAGAATTTCGTCGCCAGCAACAGCCGGCCGATCCAGTTACGCGGTGCGGCAGTCAGCGTATAGGTGCCGATGGAACCGCCGCTCGCCGGATCGGGTCGCAAGGCGAGATGCGCGCCCAGCAGGCGAAGCGGCCCGCTGGAAAAATCGCGGATATGCTCAAAGAACTGCTCGGCAACCCAATTGACCGGCCGCTCTTGCCATTTGATGGCGAAGGGTCCCACCTTTGCGTCGCCGTAATAGGCGACGCTGCCGTCGCCTTGTGGAATTTCCGTGATCTTGTGGCGCGGCAGCCTGGCTGCCTCATTGAACCGTGCCGTGTCGGCCAGCAGCGGCCACATGGCTGCCGGTGGATTTTTGAAAGTCCAGGACCAGGTTCTGCTCTGCAACGCGTTGTCTGTCCGGCCGCTCATGCTGCTCCACTAAAGGCATGCGAGCTTTACGGCCCAGTATCGGCGCCGGATCACCGATCCATCAAGCGATAGCAGCGAACAGGGCCTTGAAGTGATCCTCTGCGATGATGCCGGCGGGCTGGGTGCCGCTGGTTTTCAGCCGATCGCATTCGACGCCGGTGAAATTCGTTTCGCCGAAACGGCAGCCGCGCAGCGTGACGGGAAATTCGCGCGTCATGCCGTTGGGAAGATGCGCCGTCTGCATCTTCAGATCGGCGCCGCTGAAATTGGTCCGACGCAGAATCGCCTCGGACAGATTGGCGCCCCTGAGGTCGGCTCGCGACATGTCGGCACCGGTGAGGTCGGCATGGCTGAAATCGGTGAGGTCCAGGATCGCCTTGACAAACTTCGTCGATCGCAGGCGCGTATGCACGAAGAGCGCGGCGGACAGATTGCGTCCGGTGAAATCGACGCCGGAAAGATCCATGCCGGAAAAATCGGCGCGCGTGCCGATGGCGCCGGAGCTCTCTACCCACTGCTCATGGGCCAGCACCAGATCGCCGATCTTGAGCGCCGCTTCGACCGAATCATCGACGGCGATGGCTTCGGATAGATCGAGATTGGTATAGGAGGCCTTCTCGATTTCGACCCCGTGAATATTGGCGTCCTTGAGGATGGCGCCGTCCAGCTTGGCGCCCTCGATCGCAGCACGATTGAGGAAGGCACCGCTGAGGTTGCAGCCCTGCATGTTGGCGCCGCGCAAATCGGCATCCTTGAGCGACGAGCCGGAAAAATCGGCCTGGCTGAGATCGGCGTTGCGCAGGATGGCACCGGAAAGATCGGCCTTGCGCACGACCGAGGCATGGAGCTTGGCGCCTTCCAGATTGGCGCGCGTCATGCCGGTGCCGTCCTGGGCGGTGACGGCGCTGGTGCGTTCGGCGGGCTTGGTATGGCCGCCGATATTGACCATCAACGACCCGTCGCGGAAATCGGCGCCGGTCAGCAACGCCTCGCTGAAATCGGTCCCCTGCAGATGTGCGCCGCGGAAATCCGAACCGCGGCAATCGGCCCGCAGCAAGGTGCTGCCGGCGAGGTTGGCGGCAAAGAAATCGACCTCGTCCAGCTTGGCGTCATTGAGGTCGGAATTGATGATCTGGACGCCGGTCAGCTTGGCCCGGGTCAAGACCACGCCCGGCAGGCCGAAATTCTGCAGCACGACCAGAGAGAGATCGCCGCGCTTGCCGCCGCGCTCCTGGCGAAGCCAGCGGCGATGCGCAACCAGGGTTGCGCGCAGAATATCCATGTCCATGGTGTTCGGTCTCGTTGCTGCCCCCAACAAGGCCGGAAGTTAACCATGGACTCATTAAAGATTCCAGTGGTTGTAGTTAATTAAACGGAATTCTCGAATATCTGGTGGAAGTAATATTAACGCTTGTTCTTGCGCCTCTCCGGCCCCGTGTATTCGGCCGTCTTTTTTGAGGAGTTATTTCCTAGTTCGCTTTCGGCGGCCAACCGCGCCGCGGCCTCCTGTGCGGCCTGCGCCTTCTCGGGCCCGACGGTGGGGAAGGCGAGATTGAGTTCTTCGAGCGCCTCGATGACGATGCGCGCGACGGCAAGGCGCGCGAACGGCTTGTCGTCGGCCGGCACGATGAACCAGGGCGCCGACTTGCTGGCCGTGGCCCGGACGGCCTCCTCATAGGCATTCATGAAGTCCGGCCAGCGCTGCCGGTCGCGCAGATCGTCGGGCGAGAATTTCCAGATCTTGTCGGGGTCCTCGATGCGGGCCAGAAGGCGCCGCTTCTGCTCCGCCGGCGAGATGTTGAGGAAGATCTTGCGCAAGACGATGCCGTTGCGCGCCAGATAGCTTTCGTAATTGGCGATGTCGCCCAGGCGCTCGTCCCAGATGTTCTTGCCGACCACGGCGGCCGGCAGGCGTTGCCCCTCAAGGAAATGCGGATAGACGCGCACCGCCACCACCTCTTCGTAATAGGAGCGGTTGAAGATGCCGATGCGGCCGCGCCGCGGCGTGGCAAGGCTGCAGCGCCACAGGAAATCATGCTCGACCTCGACACCGGCGGGCGCTTTGAACGAGGTCACGTCGACACCTTGCGGATCGACGCCGGACATCACGTTCTTGATGGCCCCGTCCTTGCCGGAGGCATCCATGCCCTGGAGGATGACGAGCAGCGACCAGCGCCCCTCGGCATGCAGCCGTTCCTGCAGGCTGTTGAGTTCCTTGCTGCACTCGCGCAGCAATTCCTCATTCGCGTTCTTGTCCGCGGCACCGGCAGCGGGTGCCGTCGCGAAATCCTTCAGGTGAAAGCCCTTGCCGCTGTCGACGCGGAAAGGGGCGATCAGGCCGGCCAGGGATTTACGGTCGTACTTCATGGCGTCACCACGATGTTTCCCATCATCCTGCCATTTTCGACGGCCTCATGCGCGGCGGCGATGTCGCTGAGCGGAAAGGTCGCAGCAATGCTGTGCTTCAAACGGCCTTCCTGCAACAGATGGGTGAGATCGGCGATGGCGCGCGCCCGCAGGGCCGGCGGCTGGTTATAAACGATGAAGAAACGGTAGCCGATATTGCTGAGGATCGACGGGCCGAACTGCACCATCCCTTCGCGCTGGCTGGAACCGTAGATGGCGATGAGGCCGTAATCGGCCATGACCGATGGCAGCCACTCGATATTGCCGGAAAAATCGACCTCGATCGCACGCGCCACACACTTGCCATGGGTCACATGCCTGATGCGCGCTGCGACATCCTCCTGCTTGCGGTCGACGACGATCTCGGCCCCGGCGGCGCGGGCATGGGCGGCCTTGGCGGCGGAACTTACCGTGGCGATGACGCGGGCGCCCTTCCGGGCCGCCATCTGCACCGCGTAATGGCCGACGGCACCGGCGCCGCCATTGACCAGCACCCAATCGCCTTGCTGCACGCCGCCATCTGTCTCGACCCCCTGCCAGGCGGTGAGGGCCGGAATGCCGAAGCAGGCGCCGGCGGCAAAATCCGTACCGTCCGGCAGCTTCACCGCCTGCTCGGCCGGCAGCGTCACGAATTCCGCCGCTGTGCCGAAGGGCCGGTTCCAGCGCGCGTTCCACACCCAGACCCGCTCGCCGATGCGCGCTTGCGGCACGCCCGCGCCGACCTGGTCGATGATGCCGGCGCCATCGCTATGCGGCACGATGCGAGGAAACTGGCTGGCGGCGCTGCCGGTGCCGGTGCGCATCTTCACATCCGACGGGTTGACGCCGGAAGCAGCGATCTTGACCCGCACCTCGCCGGCCATGGGGCTGGGATCGGGCAGGGTCCCCACCTGCAGAACATCGCGGGCGGAGCCCAGTTTTTCATAGAATGCGGCGCGCATTTGATCTCTTCCCCCTGGTGTCGGAATCACGGAAATATCGCTTATCCCAAGCCTAGCCGAGGGCCGATGCCAGTGATAGTCTCCGCCGCCGATTCGGAGACAAGATGCGCTCGCTGCACCATTTTTCGCTTCAGCCGCAATCGCGCCGCGTGCGCATTCACTTGCGCGAGAAGAAGCTCGATTTCGACGCCGTCGCGGAAAAGCCGTGGGAGCGCCGCGAAGGCCTGCTTGCTCTTAATCCTGCTGGTGAGACGCCGGTCCTGGTCGAGGAAAACGGGGCCGTCATCGCCGGCGCCTATGCCATCGGCGAATATCTCGAAGAATGCTATGCCGAAACGCCTTTGCTCGGCCGTTCGCCGGTCGTGCGGGCCGAGGTCCGGCGCCTGGTCGGCTGGTTCGACGGCAAATTCGAGCGCGAGGTCACGCAGAACCTGCTCTATGAAAAGATGGTGAAGCGGCTCCTTGGCCAGGGCGGGCCGGATTCAGGCGCCATCCGCGCCGGCAAGGCCAATATCCGAATCCATCTCGACTACATCTCCTGGCTGGCTGATCGCCGCAACTGGCTGGCGGGCGAGGATTTCAGCCTTGCCGACATCGCCGCGGCGGCGCAGATCTCGGCCATCGACTATCTGGGCGACGTCGCCTGGGACCAGCACCGCGAAGCCGCCGAATGGTATGCGCGGGTCAAATCCCGCCCCAGCTTCCGCCAGATCCTCGCCGATACCTGGCCCGGGACCCAGCCGCCGCCCCATTACGCCGATCTCGATTTCTGACGCGCTGCCTGGAAGTGGGCGATGAAGGCGCGCAGGCCCGCCGAGGGCAAGCGCTGCTGCGGGTAATAGAGGCAGATGCCGGCAAAGGGCGGCGTCCAGTCGGCAAGTACGCGCCTTAGCTTGCCCGCGGCCAGATCCGCTGCCGCTGATTTCAGCGTGACATAAGCGAGGCCCGCCCCACCCCGTGCCGCGCCGAGGCTGAGCCCATGGCTGCCGAGGGTGAGCCGCCCCGGCGGATCGATGCGGATCTCCTCGCCCTGGCGTTCGAATTCCCAGCGATGGATGGCGCCGCTCGGCATACGCGCGCGGATACATTCATGGCCGAAAAGATCCGCCGGCACCTTCGGCGCGCCGCGCGCCGCGAAATAACCGGGCGTGCCCAGGACGGCGAATTCCTCCTCTGTGCCCAGCGGCAGCGACACCATCTCCTGCGGCACCGATTCGGCGAGGCGCAGGCCGGCATCGAAGCCGGCGGCGACGATGTCGACCATGCGACCCTCGCTCACCAAGTCGACGCGCATGTCGGGATAGGTCGCCATGAAGTCGAGCACGATCGGCAGCACGCGTTCGGCCGCCCCTTCCGACCCGTTGAGGCGCAGCAGGCCCGCCGGTGTGTCGCGGAACCTGTTCACGCTCTCCACCGCATGTTCGATCTCGCGCAGTGCCGGCTGGATGCGGGCGAGGAAACTCGCCCCCGCCTCGGTCAGCGCGACGCTGCGCGTGGTGCGGTTGAAGATGCGGACGCCGAGGCGCCGTTCCAGGCTCGCCACGGCATGGCTGAGCGAGGAGGGGGAGACATTGAGTTCCGCGGCCGCGGCGCGAAAGCTGCGATGGGCCGCCACCGCCGCCAGGGCATGGAGTTCATTGAGGGCGAGGCTCATTCGGCAATCCGCTATTGTTCTACAATTTGCATGATTGCATGCAATATTGCGCAGATTATCACATCAATCTGCAGCGGTCATATAGGCAGCCTCAACCAAGGAGCTCCTCATGACCCAGACGATTCTCATTACCGGCTGCTCGACCGGCTTCGGCGAGGCGACGGCACGCCTCTTTGCCAGCCGCGGCTGGAACGTCATCGCCACCATGCGCCGGCCGGAAGCGGAGGCTGGCCTCGCCAACCTTCCCAACGTGCTGGTGACCCGGCTCGACGTCCAGGATCCGGCCAGCATCGAAGCGGCAATGGCCGCCGGACTTGCCCGGTTCGGGCGCATCGACGTGCTGGTGAACAACGCCGGTTTCGGCCTGTTCGGGGTGTTCGAGGAAACGTCGCGGGAGAAGGTGCTGGAACAGTTCGAGGTCAATCTCTTCGGGCTGATGGACGTGACCCGCGCTTTGCTGCCGCATTTCCGCGCCAACCGGTCGGGGACCATCGTCAATATCAGCTCGGGTGCCGGCGTTTTTGCCTTGCCGATGATCTCGCTCTATTGCGCGTCGAAATTCGCCCTGGAGGGCTTTTCCGAGGCGCTTTCCTATGAGCTCTCAGGTCTTGGCATCGGCGTGAAGATCGTCGAGCCGGGCGGCGTCACCAGCACCGCCTTCGGCCAGCGCAGCGGTGCGGAAGCGGCGGGCGCCCATAGCATTCCCGACTATGCGCCTTTCGTGGCGGCCAGCAATGCGGTCTTTGCGGGCCTTCGCGCGTCGCGCGCCAATGCCACCAGCGCGGAAGTGGCCGAGGTCATCTTCACCGCCGCCACGGACGGCACGAACCAGCTGCGCTATGTCGCCACCGAGGATATCAAGCCGCTGGTCGCGGCCCGGCGCGAGACATCGGAAGCCGAATACCTTGCCTTCATGCGGGCCCGCGTGGCGCCAAAACTCGGCTAGGGATATTTGCTCAGCCAGGATATTTGCTCAGCCAGGATATTTGCTCAGCCAGGATATTTGCTCAGCCAGGATATTTGCTCAGCCAGGATATTTGCTCAGGCAGCCTGGTCGGCGCTGACGAGATGGCCGTAAAGGGCCAGCATGTTGTCGGTCATGACCAGGCGGTCGGCACGCTGGCGCAGATTGTCGATGACCTGGCCGGTGCGTGCCTCGCGCTCGTCGAGGGGCAGGGACAGGGCATCGCGGATGGCCCAGCCCAGCGCCATGGCATCGCCCGGCGGGGTCAGCCAGGCCATCGAGCTGCCTTCCAGTACTTCGCGGGCGTTGGGGAAGTCGCTGGCCACCACCGGCCGCCCCAGGGCCTGGGCCTCGATGATGACGCGGTTATAGGTGGCCGGTTCCAGATAGGGGGCGACGATGAGGTCGGCCAGCATCAGGGCCGCCGCCATGTCCTTCACTTCTTCGGCCATCAGCACGCGGTCCTGCAGCTGGTGTTGCACGATTTCCTTCTCCAGCTGCGCGCGATAGGCGCCGCCGTCAGTCTCGGGCCCGACGATGATGCAGCGCAGATCGAGATCGCGGATGAGGGCCAGGGCTTCCAGCAGCAGTGACTGGCCCTTGCCGCGCTCGAACGCGGCCGGCGCCATAATGACCGGCAGATCGTCCGGCACGCGCCACTGATTGGCCAGCTGCACCACGCGCGGCGCCGTCACCTGGGTGGGGTCGAAGCGGGTGAGGTCGATGCCATAAGGGACCACGCTCAAACGGCTGCCGAGGCTCGGCACCGCCTTGGCGATCTCCTCGGCGGTCGCATGCGACAGGGTGACGACCAGGTCCGATTCGGCGAAGGCCGCGAGGCTCCGCTTGCTCAGATTGTGCACATTGGCCGGCCCGTCGTGAAAAGTCGTGACCAGGCGGCAACCGGACTTCTTGGCGGCGCCATGGCCGATGACGGCCAGACTGGCGCTCTGCGCGTGGATGATGTCGATCTTGTTCTCGGTGGCAAAGCGCGCGACGCGGCGGGCGACGTTGAAATTCGTGACCGGGTTGCGGCTGGCAAGCTTCATCTCGACCGCTTTCACGCCCATGCGCGGCAATTCATGCGTCGAGACCAAAGCCGATTCGCTGGCAAGGAAAGCGCGCCCGCCCGCCGCCACGACCGCGCCGCCGATCTCCAACGCCAGGCGCGATGCGCCGCCGCCGTCGAAATGCGGCACCAGTTGCAAGACGGCTGGTGCCTTTCGATCCAAGGCGGGAGTGGTGTAAAGAGGTGGCGCGGAAACGGTGTCGATTGACATCTCTTATCCGGGGAGAGCTTCGCTGATGCAGTCCATCAAGAACCCACAGGTTGCCCCACAGGTCACCCCACCGGGCGCGGGGGAATTACAATTCCGGCAACCATTATCAGGCCCCACCGCCGGATTGCAAGCGCTTGGCGCAGTGGGTGGGTGGGCGGCCAGCCACGATCGCGTGATGGTGCCAATGCGTGCCGAAGCCGAAAGACTGCACCTTCCGGGCGGCCGATACCTTGCCTATCACCGACGCAATCTCGCTGCCAATGACCATGAAGCCGATGGAATAAATTCGCGCCGTCAACCACCCGGCATCATCTTTCTGGGCGGATTTGCCTCAGACATGACGGGCACGAAGGCGATGGCGCTCGACGCCTATTGCGCCGCAACAGGTCGCGCCTTTGTGCGATTCGATTATTCCGGCCACGGTCAATCCTCCGGCAAATTCATCGACGGCACGATCGGCGCGTGGCGCGACGATGCACTGGCCGTGCTCGATCAATTGACACAAGGCCCGCAGATTCTCATCGGCTCCTCCATGGGCGGCTGGCTGATGCTGCTGGCCGGCCTGGCGCGGCCCGATCGCATTCACGCCCTCATCGGCCTTGCCCCGGCGCCCGATTTCACCGAGGAACTGATGTGGCAGACGATGGATGCCGGCATGCAGCAGCGCCTGATGCAGGAAGGCCGCATCGAGGAGCCGAGCGCTTATAGCGACGATCCCTATGTCATCACGCGCGCCCTCATCGAAGACGGTCGCCGGCATCTGCTGTTGCAGGGCGCCATCCATATCGACCGGCCGGTGCGGCTCATTCACGGCCAGGCCGACCAGGACGTGCCGTTCAGTGTTTCGCTGCGCCTGGCCGATCATCTGGTGGCGGAGGATGTCGCCGTCACTTTGGTGAAAGACGGCGATCATCGCCTCTCGCGCCAGCAGGACATCGAGCGCCTGATCATGACGATCGAGGAAGTGTCGTAATAACTTCTCAGAACCCGGCGTCGAACAGCGTTTTCAGGCCCAGGCGATAACTCGGAAAAGCCAGTGAAAACCCCAGTTCCTGCTTGATGCGGTCGTTGCGCACGCGCTTGTTGTCGTCATAGAAACTGCGCGCCATGGGGGAGAGGTCGGCCTGGTCATAGGGCACCACGGGTGGTGGTTCGACCCCCAGCAATTCGCAGGCATAGGTGACAACATCGGCGGGCGGGGCCGCATCGTCGTCGCAGACATTATAGGCGGTGCCGGGATGCGGCCGCGCCATCGAGGCCACCAGCACCGAGGCGATATCGGCCACATGGATGCGGCTGAAGACCTGTCCCGGTTTCACCACGCGGCGGGCGCGGCCATCGCGCACCGTGTCGAGTGCCGAGGAACCGGGGCCATAAATGCCGGCGAGGCGGAAAAGATGCGCCGGCTGCGGCAGCGCAGTCCACGCCTGTTCGGCATGAAGGCGCCGCCGGCCGCGCTCGCCGCTGGGCTGCAGCGGGCTCGATTCATCGACCCAGGCGCCACCGCAATCGCCATAAACCCCGGTGGTCGAAAGATAGCCGATCCAGGCGAGGTGCTGCACGGCGGCGGCGATCTCAGCACGATGCTGGTCGAGCACGGGATCGCCGGCGGCATCCGGCGGCACCGAACTCACCAGATCGGTTACGTCTCTGAGCAGCGTAGAAAGATCCGCCAGCGGCCGGCCGCGATCGAAGAGATGCGCCTCGATCCCCTGCGCGGCGAGGGCACGCTGCTTTTCAACAGAGCGGCAGGTGCCCGACACGCGCCAGCCCCGCGCCAGCAACCTGTCGGCCAGATGCAGGGCCGAAAAGCCCAGGCCGAAACAGAAGAGATGGCCGGAATCGAGGGGTCTTTGCCGCGCTGGTACCGTCATTCTCCGACCTCACGATCCCGTTTGCGGCAGATTTGTTGCCGTCATGAGACTTGCAAATTCCTCGCACCGGTTCCATCAATCCGGCAGCAATTCATGAAACGGTCCTAACGGGCCCCGATGGAAACATCAAGCGGGCTGGAAACATCAAGCAGGGCGGAAATATCGACCATGCGATTGACGGTATTCTTGGCAGGGCTTCTGGTGGCGATCCCGCAGGTGGTGATCCCGCTGGCGGCATCGGCTGAGGAAAAACTGACCAGTGCCGAAAACGAGCAGCAATATGCCGCCTGCATGGTACTGGTCGACCAGAACGCGACCGAGGCGCTGGAAAGCGCCGTGGCCTGGGAAAAGCAGGGCGGGGCCGACGCCGCCCAGCATTGCCAGGCCCGCGCCCTCATCGCCCTCGGCCAATATGAGGATGCCGGCGTGCTGCTGGAACGCATCGCCGAAACCATGCCGCAGGTGAAGGCGCCGATCGCCTCCGAAGTCTTCGCCCAGGCCGCCTATGCCTGGGGCCTTGCCGGCAAGTTGGAGCGCGCCCTCCACGATCTCAACCAGGGCCTGATGCTGCAGCCCAAGAATGGCGAATTGCTCATCGACCGGGCGATGCTCTATGGGCAGAACGGCATGTATTTCGAAGCGCTCGACGACCTCAATGCGGCGGCGGATCTGCTGCCGGGGCGCCCCGATATCTATGCCTATCGCGCCTCGGCTTATATTTCGATGAGCGAGCTCGACCTTGCCGGCGACAATCTCGACCGGGCCCTGGCAATCGCCCCGGACTATCCGCAGGCGCTGCTGGAACGTGGCAAACTGCGGCAGTTGCAAGGCGACAAGGATGCCGCGCGCAAGGATCTCCTCCGCGTCCTTGAAGTGGCGCCCAAGACCGATGTCGCCGCCGCCGCCCAGCAGCAGCTGGAAAAGCTGGATCTGAAGGCCGAATAGCGGCCGCTACATCGAGCGCACGCTGACCAAGAATTCGTCGACCTTTTCTTCGAGCCGGGCGGCCTGGCTCGCCAGGGATTGAGCACCCGTGAGCACGGTGGTCGAGGACTCGCCCGATGCCTCAGCGGCCTGTGTGACGCCGCTGATATTGGCCGAGACTTCACGGGTCGCCGCCGATTGTTCCTCGACGGCACTCGCGATCGACGTGCTAATATCGTTGACTTGGCTGATGATCTCGCCGATCCGTTGAATGCCGGTTGCGGTAGCTTGGCTGGAATCCTGGATGCTGCGGATCTGCTGGTCGATTTCCTCGGTGGCGCGCGCCGTCTGGTTGGCGAGACTCTTCACCTCCGATGCGACCACGGCAAAGCCCTTGCCGGCTTCGCCAGCGCGTGCTGCTTCGATGGTGGCGTTGAGCGCCAGCAGGTTGGTCTGGTTGGCGATGTCGGTGATGATCTGGGTGACCTCGCCGATCTTCTGGGCAGCGCTCACCAGGTTGGTCACCATCGATTCCGACTTGCGCGCTTCGCTCACGGCAATGCCGACGACGCGGGTCGATTCGGTGATCTGCCGGGCGATCTCATTGACCGATGCCGCCAGTTCTTCGGTCGCGGCCGAAACGGTCGACGATTGCTGGCTGGTCTGCACCGACGCGGCGGCCAAGGATTGCGCCGTCGATTCCATCGACTGCGCGGATTGAGCGACGGTCTGCACCATGGCTTTGACGCCCTGCTCGAATTCATTGGCAAGGGCCGCGTTTTCCGCCTTGCGCTTGCTGAGGTCGATGGCGAATTTCACCACTTTCCACGGCCGGCCGTTGAGGTCCATCACCGGGTTGTAGGTCGCCTCGATCCAAACCCCATGCCCGTCCTTGGCGATGCGCCTGAACTGCCCCGACTGGAATGTCCCCTTGCGCAGATTGGCCCAGAAGCTGCGATAGGCTTCGCTCTGCCGCTCCGCCGGATCGACGAACATGCTGTGATGCTTGCCCTGTATTTCCGGCAGGCTGTAGCCCAGCGTCTTCAGAAAAGCATCGTTCGCGGTGAGAATGTTGCCGTCGAGGTCGAACTCGATGACGGCCTGCGAGCGGCCGATCGCCTCCACCTTGCCTTGGAGATCGGCAAAGACAGCTTTTTGCGCCGAGACGTCGGTCGCATATTTGACGACTTTGAAGGGCCTGCCTCTGCCGTCGAGCAACGGGTTGTAGGAGGCCTCGATCCAGACCTCCTTGCCGCCCTTGCCGAGGCGCTTGTATTGCGCCGATTGCAATTCGCCGCGGTTCAGCCGAGCCCAGAAGTCACGGTATTCCGCGCTCTCCCGGAATGCCGGGTCGACGAACATGCTGTGATGCTTGCCCTGGATCTCGGCCAAGGTATAGCCCATCGCCTTGAGGAAATTGCTGTTGGCGGTCAGGATGGTGCCATCCATCTTGAATTCGATGATCGCCTGGGACTTGTCGAGCGCCCTCAGCTTGGCGGCGCTGTCGCTACGGAACCAAGGAAATTTCATTGTCCATTCCCACTGCATGTTTCTTCAATGACAGTTTTACGAATGGATAAGTCGTTTGGATTATAAGGCTACACGTAAAGAATCACACTATTATATGATTTACGCTGCCATTTTCTAAAGGGACCTGCCTGCCACGCACGGTTCGCAGCAAGCCGTCGACTTCGCTCCGCAGGGCAGAGCCGTTGCGGCTGAGTTCGGTCGCTGCCTGGGTGAACCGGCGATGTTGCCGGAAACCTCGCCGGTTCAGTTGGACAGGTGTCCAGGGACGAAATCGCGGCCTCCGGCATTCGCGCCGAGCGAAAAGACCAACGCATCCACCTGATCGCACATGGATTCCAGGCTATCCATGACGAGGTTGAGCCCGTCGACCGGTGCCATGCGGCGGATCCGCTGCTGGCGCAGATCCACGGGCTGGCATGCGTGTGGCACATCCTCGCCCAATATCCGGGCAAGCTTCTGCCGGACATCGCCCCGCATCACCCCGGCGGTGATGGATAGATTGCACAGAAACAGAAGTTCTTCGGCAATGCTGACGGTCAGCCGCGCCACCTCGTTGGAGACGGTGGCAAATGCCCAGCTCCGGCGAGCCGAAGCCGCGTAGGCCGCCGATTGCTCGTAGCGGACGATATCTTCCGGCTCGTTGGCGAGCATGACCAGCCGCTGGTAGGAGTTGAGGGACGTTTCGATGGCGCGCCCGGCCGTGGCCCGCAAGCGCACCAGCGTGTCGATGCCCACGGCACTGGGCAGGACGGTCATTGGCGCACCGCGCGCCCGCTCGACACCGCAGTCGGCTTGAACGCCACCGCGGCGATGAGATCCTCGATCTCGTTGCACATCTCGTCGAGATTGCCGAGCAGGATCTGCAGCGCCTCGTTGAGCGGCAGCCGCATCATGCGCTGCTGGCGCAAGTCGATGACCGGTCCGCGACCCGACCGGGTCGGAATGGCGCCGAGCGTCGCCGCGAGCGCCACATGCGCCGGGCTGGTCAGCGCGCCGTTGGTCACGGTGATCTCGCACATGATGCGCAGATCCTCTAGCACACGACGGGTGAGGTCACCCACAGCTTCGGCCACCGAATGCAGAACCTGACTGCGATCGAGCTCGGCTTCGTCCGGATAGTCGTTGCCGCCGCTGAACAGGCAGTCCTGCAGCTGGCTGAAGGAATCCTGCACGGTATCCCGCGCGCGCCGCGTTGTGTGTTCGATACGGCTCAACACGCCGATGTCGATTTGAGATTTGGTCACGATGTCTATCCTTGACTATGGC
The DNA here is from genome assembly GCF_041906375.1 of Dongia sp. Classification (GTDB taxonomy): domain Bacteria; phylum Pseudomonadota; class Alphaproteobacteria; order Dongiales; family Dongiaceae; genus Dongia. Next base: position 48,039 of record NZ_JAYRJJ010000007.1, read on the forward strand.
GGTCCCGGATTGCCCGCTGTTGTTTCTGGGCGAGCATCCTTGTCGGTGGGATATGTCCTTGCCTACATTGCGCGGACGTTGGCGAGGAACCGATCCACCCGCTGTTCCAGGTCCGCAGCCTGCGTGGAAAGAGACTGCGCACCGTCAAGCACCGAGGCGGAAGCCTGTCCGGATTCTTGCGCCGCAATCGTCACGCCACTGATGTTCTGCGATACTTCCTTGGTTGCCGCGGATTGTTCTTCGACCGCGCCCGAAATGGACGTGCTGATGCCGCTGACCTGATTGATGATATTGCCGATCTGGCGGATTGCGTCGGCCGTCGTCGAGCTCGATTCCTGAATCCCCTTGATGTGCAGATCGATTTCTTCCGTCGCTTTGGCTGTCTGCGTGGCCAATGACTTGACCTCGGAAGCAACCACCGCGAAACCCTTGCCGGCTTCGCCGGCGCGGGCGGCCTCGATGGTGGCGTTCAAAGCCAGGAGATTGGTCTGGCTGGCGATCTCGGAAATGATGCGCGTGACTTCGCCAATTTTCTGCGCGGCCGAAACGAGATCATTGACCATGCGCTCCGACTTTTCCGCCTCTTCGACGGCGACACTCACAACATTGTTAGATTCCGCAAGCTGGCGGGCGATCTCATTGACCGAAGCTGAAAGTTCCTCGGTCGCTGCCGAGACGGTCGAAGATTGCTGGCTGGTCTGCTCGGAAGAGGCAGCGAGGGTCTGCGCCGTTCCCTGCATGGTCTGCGCGGACGATGCCAGGCTCTGCACCATCGACTTGACGCTGTCTTCGAAATCCTTGGCCAGAGCCATATTCTGCTCTTTGCGCGGCGTCAGGTCGGTGGCGAACTTCACCACTTTCACCGGCCGGCCATTTGCGTCCATGATGGGATTGTAGGATGCCTCGATCCAGACTTCTTTGCCGCCCTTGCCGATTCGCTTGTACTGCGCGGCCTGGAATTCGCCCTTGCGCAGCTTTTCCCAGAACAGGCGATAGTCGCTGCTGTCCTTAAAGGCTGGCTCGACAAACATGCTGTGATGCCGCCCCTTGATCTCGTTGAGCGTATAGCCCAGCGTCTTCAGGAAGTTCTCGTTGGCCGTGATGATCGTCCCGTCGAGTTCAAATTCGATGACGGCCTGAGAGCGGCCGATGGCGTCGACCTTGCCCAGCAATTCGGCGTATTCCGTGCGCTGGCGCGTGATGTCGGTGGCGTATTTGACGACCTTGTAGGGTTTGCCGCCGCGCAGCAGCGGGTTGTAGGATGCCTCGATCCATACCTCCTTGCCGCCTTTGCCGATTCGCTTGTACTGCGCCGCCTGGAACTCGCCACGATTCAACCTGGCCCAGAAATCGCGATAGTCGCTGCTGTCCTTGTAGGCCGGTTCCACAAACATGCTGTGGTGGCGGCCTTTGACTTCATCCAGTGAATAGCCAAGCGCATTGAGGAAGTTCGCGTTGGCCGTGATGATCGTGCCATCCATCTTGAATTCGATGATCGCCTGCGACTTGTCCAACGCCGCCAATTTGTCCGCCGCGTCGCCGGACGTTCCGAAGAAACCCATGTTTGCGCCCTCTTGCTGTATGTCGCGTTTCGCGCAACCGGACATGACATGGGCCCGGTGCTGATGGGTGGAATTTAGGGGGTTGCAGCTGCCGGCGCTCCGCGCGGAGTGCCAGCCTTGCGCGAAAACTGCCACAAGCTGACCGGCCGCATCCTTATCGCGTCGGAAGCATCGTCATCCGGGGCCAAATCACTGCGGCCCATGCCGGCACTTAGTCATTTCTTCTTGTGAGCAACGGCGAAACGGAAAGAATTAAGACGATGTTCCCTTCACTAAACAATGCGGCAGCAATGTTTACCCGAAAGTATAATACCAAAGAGAGCTTAGATCGGGGCCGTCCTCGCGCGCATACTTAACCTTTGTTAAAGATTGAAAGCGCAGAGTCGCTGGCGATCGCGCAACGAGGAAGTTCCCATGTCGCCCGCTCCTGGAGCCCGCAAAAGACCGCTAGGTGCCTTCCCGGCTTTTGCCGTGTCGAACTTTGACCAGCTCTCCGGAATTCTTGAAGCGCAACTCGGCGCCAGGATTGCGCGGATGCCGGTCGATGGCAGCCATATCGAAGCCGTCGCCAATGCCAAGCGGCTGGAGAACAGCGAGTTCTGGTATTGCGCCTACGGCATGCCGCTTTCGGTCAAGTTTCCGGACGGGGATTATCTGCGCCTGCAACTGCAGCATCGGGGTGTCGGCGGCACTTGGCAAAAGGGCAGTCTGGCCGCGGTGACGCCGACGCAAGCCTGCATTTCGCGCGCCGAGGTCGAGATCGATTTTGCGCCGGATTTCGAGCAATTGGTCTGGCGCGTGCCCAAGGGCAAACTGGAACAGCGCCTGGCCCTGATGACCGGTCGGCCGGTCGCCTATGCCCTCGACTTCGCCCCGGCGCTCGATCTCACGTCACCCAAGGGCGCCATGCTGCAGCAGATCGTCAATTGCCTGCGCCAGACGATCGAAGCCGGAACCATGCCCGCCTCGCAGCTGGTCGTGCGCGAACTGGAACAGGCGCTCATCAGCGCCTTCCTCGCGACCGCCGATCACAGCGGCCGCAGTCTGCTTGAAGCCACGCCGGTGCGTGCCGGCGCCGCGCAGGTCAGCCGTGCCGAAGCGCATATCGAAGCCAATTGGGACCAGGCGATCACCATCGAGGATCTGGTCGCCGCCACCGGCAGTTCAGCGCGCAGCCTGTTCCGCAGCTTCAAGGAAGCGCGCGGCTGCAGCCCGATGGAATTCGCGCGGGATTTGCGCCTCCAACACGCCAGAAGGATGCTGGAGAACGCCGAGGGCGCAACGACAGTTACGGATGTCGCTTTCGCCTGCGGGTTTGGCGATCTCGGCCGCTTCGCCAAGGAATTCCAGCGTGCCTTCGGGCAGCGCCCTTCTGAAATGCTGGCCAGCCGACGCCGCCGGATTTATCTTGCCTGATCGGAACTGCGAGTCATGACGACGAACCTGGAACCGCTCAAGGCGCACCGCCTCTTCGATGTCAGCAGCATCGAGGCGCTCGAAGCCTCGCTCAATCCGATAAACGGCGCGCGCCTGGTCAATGTCGGCAGTGGCGGTCACGGCTTCGAAGCTTTCGGCAATCATTGTTTCCTGCCGCTCAGCGAATTGTGGTTCAGCCGTTCCAATACGAGCATTACTGTCGGCTATCCCGATGACGACATGCTGCGCCTGCGCCTGTGGCATGGCGGCAGCGGCGCCCTTTGCACCGGCCGGCATGCCGCCGCGGTGACGCAGGGCGTGGCACATCTCTCCAGCCGCGCCACCGAGGTCCAGTTCGATGCCGGTTTCGAACAGATCTGCTGGCGCAGTCCCAAGGAAAGAGTGGCACAGAAACTGGCCAGCCTCACCGGCAGTCCCGCGGTTCGCAGCATCGATGTCGAAGCCTCGCTCGATCTCGCCGCGCCGCAGACCGTCGCCTTGCAGCAGATACTGCATTGCCTGATACAGGCTGCCGACAGCATCGACCCGCTGGCGTCGCGCACTTTTCTGGTCGAGCTGGAGCAGGCCTTCATCACCAGCCTGCTGATGAGCGGCACGCTCGAGGGCCGTGCCCTCCTCGACACGCCGGCGCCGCGGGTCGCTCCCCGGCAGGTGCGTGAGGCGGAGGCCTATATCGAAGCCAATTGGAACCAGCCCATCACCATCGAAGATCTGGCGGCTGCCGCCAGCACGTCGGTGCGCAGCCTGTTCCGCACCTTCAAGCAGAATCGCGGCTGTTCGCCGCTGGAATTCGCGCGCCGCCTGCGCCTGCAGCAGGCCCATCGCCTGTTGTCACACCCGCAGGAATCGACCACGGTCACCGAAGTGGCCTTCAGTTGCGGCTTTGGCGATCTCAGCCGCTTTGCCAAGGAGTTCCAGCGCAATTTCGGCGAACGCCCCTCGGAACTGCTGGCGCGCCGGCGCGATTTCCTGGCCGTCGCCTGAAGCGTTGCACCGCGCGGGTTCGGCAAACTGACGCCAACCTGTCCGCTCGCGGCGCCACTGACTCCTCCCTGTCATTCCACCGTTATCAACTTGTCATCGACGCTCGGCTAGGTTCCGGCTATCAACACCACCGGGACCAGATCGAGCCGACAGATGACCAGGGAATTCACTTCGCCAACATCGCAGCCTGTTCCCATTGCGGGTCTGGACAGCAGCCAGCCGCGCGCGAATGCGGTGGTGTGGCTGCTGCAGGGCCAGCGCCTGGGCGACAACATGCAGGTTCTGGCCCTCGGCGCGGCCCTTGAAGTGCGCTTTGGCTGGCGTACCGTCGTCAAGCAGCTGAAATTCCACAGCGGCCATCGACCAAACCGCGACCCCGCGCGGGGCATCGACCACGTCAATCTGGCCGAAAGCGATTCCATCAACGCGACGCTCGACGATCCCTGGCCCGATGTCGTCATTGCCATCGGGCGCCGGTCCGGTCCCGTGGCGCGCTGGGTCAAGACGCAGAACGCGCCCTATGCCATCCACATCCAGCTCGGCCGGTTCCAGGACCCCTACGATACCGTCGATCTGCTGGTGACGACGGCGCAATATGGCTTGCCCGGTGCGGCCAACGCGCTCCATCTCAGCTTGCCGATCACCGCGCGCAGGCCTGACGTCCTGGCGGCGGCCGCCACGGCCTTTGCGCCGCTTTTCGACAGCATCAAAGGGCCCACGAATGCCGGGCCCACGAATGCCGGGTCCATAGATGCCGGGCCAGTCATCGGCGTGCTGGTCGGCGGCCCCTCCAATCCGATCCAATTCGGCGCCAGGGACGGCGAAAGACTGGCCGCCGAAGCGCTGGCCTTTGCCGACCGGTGCCGTGGGACGCTTTTGGTCGCGACTTCCCCGCGCACGCCGGCCGAGGTGGTGGCACATCTCCAGGCTGCCCTGCCGGCGCCGCATCGCCTGTTCCCGTTCGAGCCCGGTGCGGGCGACCGCAATCCCTATCCGGCCCTGCTCGCGCGCTGCGATTCCTTCATCGTCACCAGCGACAGCGTGTCGATGGTGGCGGATGCCTGCCTCACCGGCCGCCAGGTGCGGCTCTTTGAGCTGCCGGTGAAGCGGCCGCGCCCGCTTTGGGAGCCGAGCTGGCCGCTGGCCCATTGGGTCGGGCGCCGGCGCAACCAGCGCCTGGTGCGCGGTCAGCCGGCGGATATGCTCGACCGCTGGTTCGAGGCAGAGGTGCGCCGGGCCAGGGCCCAGCCGACCCGCTATGTGCCGACCATCATGAGCAGCCTGCTGCGCGAACGGCATGTGGCGCGGCTCAGCGATGCGCTGGCGCCGCGGACGGATATGGCCCAGCTGGTGGTCCAGGAACTCGACATGGTCGCCGCGCGCATCCTGGCGCTGCTGGCGCAAAAGCGGGCCGGCGCCTTGCGCGACCAGTTGGCACGGGGCGGCGGTTTGGCCGCCCGGGTGTCCGCCGCGGGATCACGCCGCGATGCGGCGGCCGGTCTCGGCCTGCCGGACTTCAACTCGGCCCTGACCTAGCGGGGCCCCGGCTTACTTTTCCCGGCCGAAAAGCTGAAAGCAGACCATCAGGACCAGGCCGATCGTCGCCATGACGGCGCCAGCCAGGCTGATGCTGCTGCTTTCCAGGCCGAAATGGCCGACCAGCCCGAACGTGGCGCCCAGGACGACGTCGAGCCCCAGCAGCGCCATGACCAGCCAATTATTGCGCTGCGCCTTGCCGAGCGGGGTGGTCAGCTTGGTGACGATCGGGGTTTTGGCCGCCGGCATGTTCCCGGCTGCTCCAGCCTCTCCCTCGTCATCGATGGCCGGATCGATGGCCGGTCGGGCGGCGGTGTGCAGGGACGGCTCATTGGCGGTCATTTCAGCGCATCTCTTCCCCTGGATCGAATGGGCGGCAGGTGGGTAAAGCGCCAAGCCGCCGACATCCTCATCTGTTAATACTAGCCGATTCGACCCCCTCTGTCAGATGCGGGTAGTTGACTAAAATCGTCGGTTAAGCCGACAGCCCGCCATAATCGTTAAGATTCCCCGCAGCGCGACCTTGCGCACCCTAGGGAACCGCCTATATATCCCCTCGAAACCAATGCCTAAGGGCTGGTAGGGCCCACTTGCCCAGCACTTTGGCATATTCTGATCACTGTTGCTGCGAAGTCGGGGATCCCCGGAAGGGTGCTTCATCATGGAAGGCCCAGGAGCGGGATTTGCCGCAAGAAAGGATGAACGCCATGGCTAAAGTTATCGGCATCGATCTCGGCACGACCAACTCCTGCGTCGCCGTCATGGAAGGCAAGGACGTCAAGGTCATCGAGAACTCGGAAGGTGCCCGCACCACCCCGTCGATGGTCGCCTTCACTGAATCCGGCGAACGCCTCGTCGGCCAGGCTTCCAAGCGCCAGGCCGTGACCAATCCGGAAAACACCCTCTTCGCGATCAAGCGCCTGATCGGCCGCCGCTTCGACGATTCGACCACCAAGAAAGACATCGACCTCGTCCCCTACAAGATCGTTTCCGGCGACAATGGCGATGCCTGGGTCAATGCGCAGGGCAAGAATTACAGCCCCAGCCAGATCTCGGCCTTCATCCTCGGCAAGATGAAGGAAACGGCCGAAGCCTATCTCGGCGAAAAGGTGACGCAGGCCGTCATCACCGTGCCCGCTTACTTCAACGACAGCCAGCGCCAAGCCACCAAGGATGCCGGCCGCATCGCCGGTCTCGAAGTGCTGCGCATCATCAACGAGCCGACGGCCGCCGCTTTGGCCTATGGCATGGACAAGAAGAATGGCGGCGTCATCGCGGTCTATGACCTTGGCGGCGGCACGTTCGACGTCTCGGTGCTTGAAATCGGCGACGGCGTGTTCGAGGTGAAGTCGACCAACGGCGACACCTTCCTCGGCGGTGAAGACTTCGACGCCCGCATCATCGATTACCTCGCCGAAGAGTTCAAAAAAGAGAACGGCATCGACCTCAAGAAGGACAAGCTGGCCCTGCAGCGCCTCAAGGAAGCTGCGGAGAAGGCCAAGATCGAGCTCTCCTCCGCCATGCAGACCGAGGTCAACCTGCCCTTCATCACGGCTGACCAGACCGGACCGAAGCATCTCATCATCAAGCTGACCCGCGCCAAGCTCGAAGCCCTCGTTGACGACCTCATCGAGCGCACCATGGAGCCGTGCCGGAAGGCCTTGAAGGATGCGGGCCTGAAGTCGTCCGACATCCAGGAAGTGATCCTGGTGGGCGGCATGACCCGCATGCCCAAGATCATGGAAAAGGTGAAGGAGTTCTTCGGTAAGGAACCCAATCGTTCCGTGAACCCGGACGAAGTCGTCGCCATCGGTGCCGCCATCCAGGGCGCGGTGCTGAAGGGCGAAGTGAAGGACGTGCTGCTGCTCGACGTGACCCCGCTGTCGCTGGGCATTGAGACGCTGGGCGGCGTCTTCACCCGCCTCATCGACCGCAACACGACGATCCCCACCAAGAAGTCCCAGGTGTTCTCGACGGCCGAGGACGGCCAGACCGCGGTCACCATCCGCGTCTTCCAGGGCGAACGTGAAATGGCTGCGGACAACAAGATCCTCGGCCAGTTCGATCTCGTCGGCCTGCCCGCCGCGCCGCGCGGTGTGCCGCAGATCGAAGTCACCTTCGACATCGACGCCAACGGCATCGTCAACGTCTCGGCCAAGGACAAAGCCACCGGCAAGGAGCAGCAGATCCGCATCCAGGCCTCGGGCGGTCTTTCCGATACCGACATCGAAAAGATGGTCAAGGACGCCGAGGCCCATAAGGCCGACGACGAGAAGCGAAAGAAGCTCGTGGAAGCCCGCAACCAGGCCGATGCCCTCGTGCACAATGCCGAGAAGCAGGTCAAGGACGCCGGCGACAAGGTCTCTGCCGAGGACAAGGCCCTGGTCGAAACGGCGGCCGCCGATCTCAAGGCGGTCAAGGATGGTGAGGATATCGAAGCCATCGAAGCCAAGACCCAGGCCCTGACGCAGGCCCTGATGAAGGTTGGCGAAGCGCTCTACAAGGCCCAGGCCGCCGAAGGCGGCGCGCCGGGTGCCGATGCCGGCGAAGCCCCGGGTGCCGGTGCTTCCGCCAATGACGAAAAGGTGGTCGACGCCGATTTCGAGGAAGTCGACGACCGCAAGGGCAAGAGCGCCTAATCGCTTAGCGCGTTATAAGAAGACGCGTGGTAGATAGAGAGGTCGGCGCCCGTATCCGCAAGATACCGGTTCCGACCTCTCCCTTTGTCCAAATGAACCCTGTACAGACGATTGCAGCATGAAGCGCGACTATTACGAAACGCTCGGCGTTGAAAAGGGTGCCGATGCCGACGCCCTCAAAAAGGCCTTTCGTAAGAAGGCGATGGAATTCCACCCGGACCGCAATCCCGGCAATACTGAAGCCGAGGCGAAGTTCAAGGAATTGAACGAAGCCTATGACGTGCTGAAGGACGAGCAGAAGCGCGCAGCCTATGACCGCTTCGGTCACGCCGCCTTCGAGAACGGCCATGGTGGCGGTGGCGGCAGGGGCGGCGGCGGTTTCGATGCCTCGGGCTTTGCCGATATCTTCGACGAAATGTTCGGCGACTTCATGGGGCGCCGCGGTGGCGGCCAGGGGCGCGGGCGGGGGTCCGACCTCCGCTTCAACATGGAAATCACCCTTGAGGAAGCGTTCCACGGCAAGCAGACCACGATCCGCGTGCCGAGCTCGATCCAATGCGACGACTGCCACGGTACCGGTGGCGAAAAGGGCGCCCAGCCCATCACCTGCCCGGCCTGCCACGGCCATGGCAAGGTGCGTGCGACACAGGGCTTCTTCACCATCGAGCGCAGCTGCCAGCATTGCGGCGGCGCCGGCAAGGTGATCGAAAAGCCGTGCAAGACCTGTCACGGCTCCGGCCGCACCGCCAAGGAAAAGACGCTGCAGGTCAATGTGCCGGCCGGCGTCGAGGAAGGAACACGCATCCGCCTCGCCGGCGAAGGCGAGGCTGGCATGATGGGCGCCCCCGCGGGCGACCTCTACATCTTCCTCTCGATCAAGCCGCATCGCATCTTTGAGCGCGACGGGGCCAACATCCATTGCCGTGTGCCGATCGCCCTGACCACGGCGGCGCTGGGCGGCCATATCGAAATCCCCACGGTCGATGGCGGCCGGGCCAAGGTCACGGTCCCCCACGGCGCCCAGACCGGCCAGCAATTCCGCCTCAAAGGCAAGGGCATGTCGGTCTTGCGCAGCCAATCGCGCGGCGACATGTATGTCGAGCTTTCCGTCGAAACGCCGGTCAACCTCAGCAAGAAGCAAAAGGAACTGCTCACCCAGTTCGAAGCCGAGGGCAAGAAGCACGGCAACCACTCACCCCAGAGTGAAGGCTTCTTTGCCCGGGTGAAGGAATTCTTTGACAGTTCCAAGGACTGACTCTGGAAAGTTTGTTCCGCCGCACGATCATCCCTTGACGGTTGAGCCTTCCTCAGCCTTTTCTCTGCCCCGTTCCCGGCATCCCTCGACGCGCCGGGGAACCAGCTTCGGGGTTTGGGGAAATCCATGGGCGATGACGGCAGCAGCGCGCAGGTGACATCGGGCGGTATCCCGCCGCTGCCGGCCTTGCCGGACGGCTTTTCCACATCCCTGACCGACCGGCTGCGCACGGCGCTCTGGGTGTTCGACATCGATCTTGCCCGCGTCATCTGGGCCAATCCCGCCGCGTTGCGGGTCTGGCGCGCCGACAGCATCGAGGCGCTCTATGCCCGCAACCTCGCCAGCGACATGTCGCCGGCAGTGGCGGCGCGCCTCCGGCAATATCAGGAAGATTTCATCGACAGCGGCGCCACTTTTTCCGAAGTGTGGACGCTCTACCCGCAAGGCAAGCCCCGGTCGCTGCGCTGCCTTTTCAGCGGCATCCGTCTGCAGGACGGGCGCATGGCCATGTTCTGCGAGGGTCTTGCCGAATATAACGACACGCCGGAAGCGCTCCGCAGCGCCGAGGCGTTGCTGCACAGCTCCGTCATGATCACGCTCTACGATCTCGACGGGCATATCCTCTATAGCAATCCCGCCGCGCGCAGCGCCGCCTTGCCGCTTGGGGCGGACGGTACGGCGCCCCTGTTGGAGCGGCTTGTCGACATCGACGATCATGCCCGCCTCGTCGTGGGGCTGGGCGAACAGGGCGAGGCGCGCATCGTTGCCCGCGTGCGGACGGCGCATGGCCTGCGCTGGCACGAAATTACCGCGCGCGCCTGTTCGGACGCAGCGACGGGAGCGCCCGCCTGGCTGGTCTCCGAGATCGACGTCACGGAATCGAAGGAATATCAGGCGGAACTGGAGGCCAGCCGCGCCAAGCTCGAGGCCCAGGCCAGGCAGCTCCGGGAGGCGCATCACGCCGCCGAAAGTGCCAATCGCGCCAAGTCGCAATTCCTTGCCCATATGAGCCACGAACTGCGCACGCCGTTGAACGCCATCATCGGCTTTTCCGACGTTACCCGCCGCGGCACGTTCGGCGCGGTGCAGCCCGGGCGCTATGGCGACTATGCCGAACTTATCCATGAAAGCGGCCGCCTGCTGCTCGACCTCATCAACGACATCCTCGACATCTCGAAGATCGAGGCTGGCAAGATGGAGCTCCGGCCGACGCAGATCGAGGCGCGCGAGCTCGCCGAGACCAGCATCCGCCTCATCTCCGGCATGGCGCGGGAATCCGCCGTGGCGCTCCTCACCGATATCGACGACGGTGTCGGCCCGGTCTATGGCGACGAGCGGGCCGTCAAACAGGTCATCATCAACCTGCTCTCCAATGCCGTGAAGTTCACCCCGGCCGGCGGCAAGGTGACTCTCGCCATCGGAAGCTTCCCCGACGGCACCAGCGCCATCACCGTTTCCGATACCGGCATCGGCATGAACGCCGACGAAATCGCCCGCGCCCTCGACCCCTTCAGCCAGATCGACAGCTCGATCGCCCACACCCATCGCGGTACCGGGCTGGGCCTCGCTCTGGTCAAGAATCTGGTCGAATTACATGGCGGAGAGCTGCGCGTCGCCAGCCGCCCGCACCACGGAACCGAGGTTACCGTCATCCTGCCGGTCGATTCTGGGCCCAGATAGACCCCTTCCCGAGCCCTTTCGGACACCCCTGTTGCCCATTCCGCTCAACCTCGTCTAGATTTCACGCAACATTGGTTCAGGGGGATACATGGCGGGCAAGACGCAGGCGAAGCGGCCATTGGTAAAGGCCGCCACCAAGACGGCACCCACTCCGGCTCCCAAGGCGGCTGCGGTGAAGGCCCCGGTCGGCAAGGGTAAGCCTCTGCCTGAAAACGATAAAAAGGCCAAGGCGCCGGTTGCGGCACCCGCCAAGCCGGCTGCAAAGGCGGCCGTTCCGGCCCTCAAAACTCAGGCATCTGGTCCTAGGCCGAAGCGCCAGCTCAATGGTGCCATCCGCGTCGGCATTGCCGGCTGCGCCGGCCGCATGGGCCAGATGCTGCTCAAAATGCTCTCCCAGGCCCCGGGTGTCCTGGTTGTCGGCGGCACCGAACGGCGCGGATCGCCGGCGCTCGGTATGGATCTGGGGGCGCTTGCCGGGACCGAACCTTTCGGCATCACCGTGGGCGACGACCCGGCCTTGCTGTTCGACAGCGCCGACGTGGTGATCGATTTTACCAACCCGGCCGCCACGGCCCTGCATGCCGGCTTTGCCGCCAAGAACGGCACGGCCCATGTCATCGGCACGACCGGCCTCGACAATGACCAGCAGGCGGCGGTGGCACGGGCGGCGCAGAAGGCGCCGATCGTGATGGCCGCCAACATGTCCCTGGGCGTCAACCTCCTCGAACAGGTGATCGAGCAGATGGCCCGCATCCTCGATACTGATTGGGATATCGAGATCGTCGAGATGCACCATCGTCACAAGGTCGATGCCCCCTCCGGCACCGCGCTCATTCTGGGCGAGGCGGCGGCGCGTGGGCGCGGCACCACCCTGCGCCGGGTCGCCAAGCGCGGCCGCGACGGCCAGACCGGCCCCCGCGCCAAGGGCGAAATCGGCTTTGCCGCCTTGCGCGGCGGCGATGTGGTGGGCGACCACACCGTCATCTTCGCGGTCGATGGCGAACGGGTCGAAGTGACCCACAAAGCCTCGTCCCGCGAAATCTTCGCCCGCGGTGCCGTGAAGGCCGTGCTCTGGGCCGCGGGGAAGACGCCCGGGCTCTATACGATGAAGGATGTGCTGGGCTTCAGCGTCGGTGCGCCGGCGGCCGGAAACAGCTAAAGGCGCGCAACAGCTAAAGGCGCGGCGGCGTCAATCGCCGCCTTGTCTTTTCCAATCGTCGGTCAGCATGCCGGCAAAGCCCCAATCGCCTTCGTCGATCTCCTGAATGACGATATGCGTATGCTCGGGCTTCTTGCCGAGGATGCGCACCAGTGAATTGGTGATGTCGGCGACAAGCTCTGATTTCTGGGCACGCGTGGCGCCGCGGGTGATCTGTACATTCACGTAAGGCAATTCAGGTCCCCTATTAATTACGCGGTTTTGCGCCGCAATCTCGGCACGGCCAATCCGACCAGGATCAGCACCAAGGCCACCAGCGCATTGATGCCGGGCACTTCGCCATAGCCGAAGAAGCCCCAGCCCAGCCCCATCACCGGCACCAGGAAATTGTTGTTGGAGGCAAAACTCGCCCCCGAGCGGCGCATCAGGGTGAAGAACAGCCAATTGCCGAAGGCGGTCGAGAGCAGCCCCAGCCAAAGGGCGGCAAAGAGCGCGCTGCCCGACGGGGCGAGGTCCCAGGGGCGATCGATCGTGAGCCAGATCGGCAGGATCGAAAGAAAACCCAGCCCCAGAATGATGCCGACGGTCATTTCGGCACCCATCTGCGGCAGGCGCCGCGCGTTGACGCCGTAGAAGGAATAGCTGAGGCAGCCGCCGATGATGGCGATCTGCCCGATCACCTGCGCACCCAGCCCTTGCAGCGCATCGACGCCCACCAGCACGACGACGCCGGCAAAGCCGCAGATGACGCCGATGACCTTGGGGCCGGTCAGCTTTTCGTCATGGGTCATGGCATGGGCGATGATGAGGACGAGGAGCGGGATCGTCGCCATCAGGATGGCGGCGAGCTGCGACGCCGTGAACTGCTCGCCCCAGCCGATGAGGAAGAAGGGCAGCGAATTGCCGATGATGCCAAGGAAGACCAGGCGCAGCCACAGGCCGGCGCCGCCCGGCTGATGATGCTGGGCCGTGCCCCCCGGCCAAGCCTGGCCACGCAGCCGCGCCACGGAAATGAGCACCACGGCGCCAATGAAGATGCGGCTGGTGGCAAGCGTCAGCGGCGGCATGCCGTTGCTGACCGCGATCTTGATGAAGAGAAAGGACGAGCCCCAGACCAGGGCCAGCAGCAACAGCAGGGAGAATTCGACAAGGCCGGGATGGCGCAGCGAGCTCGACGCCCGAGATGACACTGGGGTCGAAGAAGTGGTCATGCGACTCTCAGGCCTGGCGGGCGTTGTATCGGCCGTCGCGCAGGCGATCCAGCACGCGGGTCAGCTCATCGGCGAAATTGCGCCGCTCGGGCGCCGAGAGAAAGGCGCCGATCTCGATCTGTTTGCCGTGGGAGCGCAAGTATAGCGCGTTGTCGACATCGGCGGCGCGGGTAAGGACCACCTGCAGCCAATAGGGTTGCAGCGCCATGGCCGTGAAGCGGCCCTTGGCGTCGAGCCGTTCCAGCACCAGCCGGTCATGAAACAGGCGCAGCCGCTCGGCCCGCCGGTCGCCGCGGAAATGGCGCGAAAAGAGGAACCAGAACAGCAGCCATTCGGCGCCGATGAAACCGAAGATCGGCCAGGCACCCATGATCAGGAAGGTGAGGGCATAGGCGCCCATGATCAGCGCCGTGCCGAGGATGAGGATGAGATAACCGCGCCGGCCAAGCGAGCGGTGGGGATAGAGCAGGGCTTCGAAGACCGGCAATTCGTCGCCGGCATCCCGGGCTTCGCTGGCATGCCTGGCTTCGCTGGGGTTTGGTGTCTCTTCCGCTGTCATGCGCGCGAGTATAGTCTCTGGCCCGTCCGGTACAACCGGCCCAGCCATAAGCCCCCTACAGGCCAGCCATGCTCAAAAAAGACCAGATCGAGACCGTCTTCGGCCGGCTGCAGAAGGCCAATCCGGCACCCAAGGGTGAGCTCAATTACGTCAACCCTTACACCTTGTTGGTGGCCGTGGTGCTCTCCGCCCAGGCGACCGATGTCGGCGTCAACAAGGCCACGGCAAAACTGTTCAAGATCGCCGACACGCCGGAGAAAATGCTGAAACTCGGCGAAGCGGGACTGAAGGAACATGTGAAGACGATCGGCCTCTACAACACCAAGGCCAAGAATGTCATCAAGCTGTCGGAGATCCTGGTCAAGGATCACAAAAGCGAGGTGCCGCGCGACCGCGCGGTCCTGCAGACCCTGCCGGGGGTGGGGCGGAAAACCGCCAATGTCGTCCTCAATATCGCTTTCGGTGAACCAACCATCGCCGTCGACACACATATCTTCCGCGTCGCCAACCGCACCGGCCTGGCGCCGGGCAAGGATGTGCTGGCCGTCGAACTGGCCTTGGAGAAACGTGTGCCGGCGAAATTCAAGCTGCACTGCCATCACTGGCTGATCCTGCACGGCCGCTATGTCTGCAAGGCCAGGAAACCCGATTGCCCGTCCTGCCTGGTCGCCGATATCTGCCAGTTCAAGGGCAAGACGCTGGTGCAGTAGCGGTCGGTGTTTTGAGAAGTATGACCCTGGGAGTGTCGATGTCGTGACTCGTTTTCTGCTGTGCGCCGCTCTGGCGCTTGCTGCCCTTCATATCCCTGCCCGCGCGCAGGAAAGCGATGTGGCCAAAACGGCCGGCATCGTCGGCGAGATTGGCACGGGTAATGGTTGCGCGGTCGAGGATTCGGCACTGTTCGAGAAGCGCCGCGCCGAAGGGCCGGAAACGACCTCGCGCCTCGTCATCGATGATCTCGCCATCACGCTTTATCCGCGCCGGGCGGATGCTGAATTGGCCGATGGCGAATTGCCGATGGAATATATCGCGATCGAACGCGGCGGCGCCTGCCAGCATGTCATCGCCGACGCCAATGCCTTCATCATGTGGGCTCGGCCCAGCGCGCCCGACGGCTATTCGGCCGCGGATCCGGCGCCGCTTGCGATCTTTTCCAGCTATAGCGGCGGCGCCCATTGCTGCACCACGCTGCATGTGCTGTTTCCGGGCAAGGCGCTGAAGCTGCAGGAACTGACCCTCGGCAATGCCGAAGCCAACATCTCGCAGGATTGGGCCGGCAGTGCCCCGCGCTTAAACTTCGGCGATGACAGCTTTGCCTATTGGAATGTTTCCTATGCCGGCTCACCCGCCGGCGGGGTGATGCTCGATTGGTCGGCGGAAGGCTACCGGCTTTCCGATTCCATGCGCAGCGACGCGCCGGATGCGGACGGCCTCAAAGCCCTGCGCGACGAGATCAACAGCGGTCTTGTCGCATTCGGCGGCCCCTATACGCCGATGGCCGCCAGCGAAACCGCACCGGCGACCAAGGGCGAGCTTGATCCTATCATCTGGAGCGGCCTCCTCGACCTCATCTATTCCGGCCATGCCGATATCGCAGCACAAACCTTCGATGAGGCCTGGCCCACCGAGGTGAAGGGCAAGCGGGCCTTCTGGCGCGACTTCGTCAAGCAGATGGAATCGACGCTGATCTGGGAACCTTGGAACCTGAAGGACCAACTCGACCCGGAGATGGCCTTCGCCCATGGCGAATAGGGATTGAGACCTTATACCCAGGGCGATCGCTAATTTCGCTGCTTGCCGAAATCAACTCTGGCCGCCGTTGCGTTAGATCAAGGCGGGATCGCCGGTGCGCCGGTCGAATGATGCTGTTGCTTGCCCGGATGCCCTGAGGGGAGGAAGGCAGGTTGGCCATCGGGTGGGTGGAGGCAGAGATGAAGCGGAGCAAGAAGGATCAACCCGAAAAACCTGCCGATCCGGCATCGACCGGCGAGGTTAAGGATCGGAAGCGACCGACCAAGAAGAAGTCGCCGGCTGCGCCACGGATCGTCGAGGGAGGTACCACAGCGGGCGCTGTGCCGGACGTCGATCATCAGGCGCCGCGCGAGCTGCGCCTGGCGGCCGGCAAGGCTTTGCGCGAAAAGGCGGCGCATGACGCGCACGGGAAATGGAAACGCAACAAGGACAAAGTTGACCCGCTGGCGATCCTGAAGACTTCAGACAAGGGGCGGGTCGAACGGCTCGTTCCCATCCGCTATGGCCGCATGCTGCAATCGCCCTTCACTTTCTATCGTGGCTCGGCCGCGATCATGGCGGCGGATCTTGCCAACACGCCGGCCAGCGGTTTGCGCGTGCAGGCCTGCGGTGACTGCCACCTCCTCAATTTCGGCGGTTTTGCGACGCCGGAACGCAATATCCTTTTCGACATGAACGATTTCGACGAGACCCTGCCGGCGCCCTGGGAATGGGATGTGAAGCGCCTGGTCGCTTCCTTTGTTTTGGCTGCGCGCAGCAATGGCTTCTCCGATGACGACGGGCGCGACATGGCCATTTCTTGCGCGCGCGCCTACCGCAAGCGCCTGCGCGCGTATTCGGAAATGAGCCCGCTCCAGGTCTGGTACGCGCGCGTCACCGATGAAGATGTCCTGGGAATAACCAAGGACGATCGCGTCAAGGATCGGATCAAGAAGCGGGTCGCCAAAGCCATAGAGGAAAACGGCTCCGACCTCGCCTATCCGCAGCTTGCCGGCATGGTTGGCGGCAAGATCCGCATCCATGACACGCCGCCTTTGATCTATCACCCCGAAGAGATCAGCAATGATGCGCTGATGACGCGGCTTGAGCAAAGGCTGAAGGAATACCGGGAGACCCTGTCCGATGATCGGCGTGAATTGCTCGATCGCTATCGGCTGGTGGATGGCGCGATCAAGGTCGTCGGCATCGGCAGCGTCGGCACGATGTGCGTGATCATCCTGTTGATGTCCGCCGCCAACGAGCCCTTGTTCCTGCAATACAAGGAGGCACGCGAGTCAGTGCTGGAACCCTATGCCGGCAAAAGCGCCTATGCACATGCCGGCCAGCGTGTCGTGATGGGCCAGCGCCTGACACAGCCGGCATCGGACATCTTCCTCGGCTGGGTCACGACGCAGGATCGCCGCACCGGCTATGTGCGCCAATTGCGTGACGCCAAGATCAAGCCGATGGTGGAAGTCATGGACAAGTCGATGCTGACTCAATACGGCAAGGCCTGCGGCTGGGTTCTGGCGCGGGCCCATGCCAAATCCGGCGACCCGCTGATGATCAGCGGGTATCTCGGCAGCAAGGACGGTTTCGACGAAGCAATGGGCGACTATGCCTTGCTCTATGCCGACCAGGCCGAACGCGATCACGCCGCCCTCAAAGCGGCCGTCCGCGCCGGCAAGATCGAGGTGCATCTGGAGGAATAGGGAGAGGGGACCGGGTGGTCCCCTCGTCTCGCTCGTTCAGAGCTTGATGCGCACGCTGTATTTCAGCGTCGTCGACCCTTCGGCTGGAATTTCGACCAGCCATTGCGCGGTGTTAGCATCGAGCTTTTCGTGGCCTTGCGATTCCTGCAGCATCTTCCATTCGCCGGGGAAGGCTTCGCGCAGGTCCACCGTGACCTTCTCCTTCTTGGCGTTCTTGATCTCGACTTCGTAGGAATTTTCGTAGAGATCGTCGGCGAGCTTGCTGTAATTGGTCTGCTTGGCGCGGGCGGTGATGTCGAAGGCCTCGCCCAGGGTCAGATCGACGCGCTCGTTTTTGGGCGTGTGGTCGATGTGATCCTCGCCGACGAACAGCGCGTTGCCATTGTCGTCCTTCTTGTAGACGCGGATGATTCCGGCCGGCAGCGGCATGCCCATATGCGATTTCTCATCGTTCTTGAACTTCAGCTTCACCTGCGCATTCTGGCGCGGGCCCTCGCCGAAATTATAGCCGTAATTGCCCCAGACATTGGCGCTGTTGGTGATGAGATATTGCTTCTCGACCGGCACCTCAGCGGCGGCCAGCATGGCCACCTGCTTGGTCTGGTTCTCCTTGATCGTGGTCGGCCGTTCGAGGCTGTAGAGGTGGTATTCGAACGCCGCCTGCTCGACCATCTTCGGCGCGGCCGGCATTGCGTCCATGGCCATCACGCCGCCCGAGGCGCGCTCCAGCATCGGCTGCACTTGGTTCACATTGCCGGCCACCAGCTGCAGCTTGGCGTCCTTATAGGTGATGCCGCTCTGGTTGGTGAGGGTGACGAGGCCATTGATGTTGACGTGCGATTCATCGGGGCTGAGATCGACCACGTAATCGGCCGACCAGGAGAGGCCGCGACTGAGATAGGAAAGATCGACCGGCACCTCGCCCGCCTTCTCGCTCATCGTCTTGATGACCAAAGTGGGGCGCGCGCGCAGATTGGTCGGCACGCCGGAATAGACCAGGCGCCCGGGGATTGCCGTCTCGATGCGGTCGCCGATCTTCAGCACGGCCTGTCCGTCGGCGACGGAGAGCACTTCGGCCTCTTCGCTGCTGTCTTCGCCGGTTTCCGGATTGGTGCGGAAGACGCGGATCTTCTGCCCCAGCGATTTTTCCAGCAGCTTCTGCGGCGTCAGCAGGTCGAAATCAAAATTCTGCTCAAGCACGTCGAGTGCCCCGCCAGGCGAGTTGAGCAGTGCCGTCTCGGGCCGCATGGCCGCGGAAACGTCGATGAAGGCGATATCGTTCTCGCCGGCCGCCACGGTGACTTTCCGCGAATCGCGGATGAGCGCCAGATCCTGGTTGTAGATAGTGACGGCAATGCCGGTCTGGCTGTCGGTGGTGACGGCCGTTTCGGCGAAGGCGCCGCTGATGGCGGTGAAGACCAGAGCGAGGGCGGTGCCGGCAACGAGCAGAGAACGCATGGGAGAATCCTTTTTGGGATGGTCGCGGTGACCGGACATATTTGGTCACGGAATGCGGCAAGACTATGACGGGACGGTGGTGCCGCTCAAGCGACGGGGATCACTTTTGCGTGCGCGCAGCGGTGGCTGCTATTCCCCCGCCTCGCGGAAGATGACCACGCGGATATGGGGGGCATCGTCGGCGCTGATGCCGGTGCGGGCGATGAGCGCCTCGGGGGCCCCCGAGTCACGCAGATGCGTGGCCAGCTTGTTTGCGAGCGTCATGCCCTTGGCCCAGTTTTCGCCGGTGCCGTCCTGCGGCATGTCGGCACTGAGCGCTGCTTCATTGGGCGTCACGGCAAGGAGCCCGGCCAGCGCAAAGAGCAGGTCATCCTCGCGTGTCGCGGCGTCCGCAGCCATATCGATGCGCTTCAGGGGCAGATCCAGCATCACATTGTCGCCCTGGGGCAGCACCAGCACCTCCTTGAGGGCGGGTGTTGCATCGACCTTGGTCTGCAGCAGGTTGGCGAGGTAGTCGGTATCGCGCCCCTCAGCTGCGGGTTTCGCCGCCATGGATTTTTCGGCGGCACCTTCCTCGGCCTCGATCTGCGACTCGGTCGCCTCGATGCCGAACGCTGCCTGCATGCGGGCGCGATCGGTCTGGGCCAGTGAATAGAGCAGCACGAAGCTTGCCAGCAGGCAGCCGGCGAAATCGGCAAAGCTCATCAACCAGACGGGCTGCTTGACCTCGTGCTTGGGCGCCTCGCCGGCGCGGATGAAATCGTCGCCTGACATCAGGGTGCTTCCGGCGCAGTGCCGGCCTGCGGAGATAGCTTGACGAGGAGATTCAGACTCTCCTTGTCGCCGGATAGATTGCCGATGAAGAAACGTGCGGGGGCGAGACCCCGATTGACGGCCGCCTGGGCGAGCGCGCTGGCATAGGTGTCACTCAATTCGGCATCGCCGAAGCGCAGCTCGGCCTCATAGCCGGTCTCAGGGGGTAACTTGTCGAGCGCGGTGGCCAGGGCGGCCAGGGCGTTTTCCATCTCGGCCGTCGCCTGTTTCGTGGTGGTGTCCAGCGCCACGGCGAAGGGCAGCTTGAGAATCAGGCGGTTGCCGCCGCTTTCGCCCTCGACCTCGGTCATCGGCAAGGCGGTGCGAAAGCCCTTGGCGGCGGCGCCCAGCAATTCGGCATTGCTTGCTTCGGTCGAATGCCCGTCGCCGGCCGTGAGGGCGAAGGTCTGCTTGACCCCCGTGATCAGGGCGCGCATGCGCGAATTCTCGTGCAGCGAAATGCTGGTCAGCACGATCATGAAGGTGGTGATCATCAGCATCAGGCTGACGAAAGTGGGCAAAGACGGATTGCCGGCCGGCACGAATTTCACCTCCGGCAGGGGCAAAGGCCGCTTATGGGCGCGCCTTTCCTTGCGTGGGATCGGTGGCTCGAGCTCCGACAATGGCTGATTCCCTCAGATTTCCTGGCCTCTATCCTACCGGAAATGCAAGGCCTGGGCCAGTTGGCCCGGGAAGGGCGATCGACAGCTTCAGATCTTCTGGCGGGCCTTCATCGCCTGGATGAGCGTCCCGTCATCGAGATAGTCGAGCTCGCCGCCGACGGGAACACCATGGGCAAGGCGGGAAATGGTGACGCCCCCCTGTCCACCGCTGGGCGGCTGCAGCCGGTCGCTGAGATAATGCCCCGTGGTCTGCCCGTCGACCGTGGCCCCCAGGGCCAGGATCACTTCCTTGACCTCACCGCCTTCCAGGCGCCGCAGCAGCGGGGCGATGGATAGCTGCTCCGGCCCGATGCCGTCGAGGGCCGACAAGACGCCACCCAGCACATGATAGCGCCCCTTGAAGGTCGCCACCCGTTCCAGCGCCCACAGATCGCCGACATCGGCCACTACGCAGATCTGGCTGGCATCGCGGCCGGGGTCGCGGCAGACGGTGCAGGGGTCGGTGGCATCGAGATTGCCGCATTGGCTGCAGCTCTTCACATGCGCGGCGACATCGCCCAGCGCCTCGATCAGCGGATGCAGCAGGGCTTCGCGTTTTTTCAGAAGATGCAGCACCGCGCGCCGCGCCGACCTCGGCCCCAACCCAGGCAACCGCCCCATGATCTGGATAAGCTTGTCGATGTCGTTCATCGGAAGAACGACAAATCAGAACGGCAGCTTGAAGCCCGGCGGCAGCGGCAGGCCGCCGGTGACCTTGCCCATCTCGTCGGCGATGTGCTTGTCGGCCTTCGAGCGCGCGTCGCGCAAAGCGGCGCTGATGAGGTCTTCCAGCACATCAACCTCGGCCGGATTGACCAGGGAGGGGTCGATCTTCACGCGCTGGGGCTCGCCCTTCGCGGTCATGGTGATGCTGACCATGCCGCCGGCGGCCTCGCCCGTGACGATGGCCTGTTCGAGGGCGGCCTGCATTTCAGCCATCTTCGACTGCATCTGCTGGGCCTGTTTCATCATCTGGCCGAGATTCTTCATAACTCATCGTCTCCAAAAGGCATGTCCATATCGCCGCCATTCTCGAGGTCGGGGCCGTCGATCCCGGCGGTGTCGCTGGTTGCTGCAGCCGGTTGTTCCGGCACCCCTAGATCGCGCACCTCGTCGATGCTGGCGCCGGGAAAGGCTTTGAGGACCGCCTGCACCAGCGGATGTTCCGCAGCCTGCGCCTTGCGGGCGGCAACGATGACTGCTTCCTGCTGCTTCAATGTTGCTTCGCCCGCGGCATTGCTGAGCGAGACCAGCCAGCGCTTGCCGGTCCATTCCAGCAGGCAGGATGCAATGCGGTTGGCAAGATTGCCGGGTGCCCGCTCCGACGGGCGGAATTCCAGGCGGCCCGGTTCGAAATGCACCAGATGCACGTCGGAGAGCAGGTGGGTGAGCAGGATCGCCTCGCGCTTGGCGCGGAACAGGGCGACGATGTCGTCGAAGCTTCTGGGGTCGGCCAGCGATTCCGTATCCGGCTTCGCGGCCGTGTGGCCCAAAGGCGGCGGGGCTTCCTGTGGCACCACTTCAAGGCGTGCCGCGGCGCGCGTGCCGCCATTGCTGCCGCCGCCGACATAACTGGACGCGATGGCGGAAGTTGATCCGTTGCTGCCCGGGCCGTTCCCGCCTGATCCGTTCCCGGCCGATCCGTTCCCGTTGCGCATCGGCGCGCCGCTTGCGGGTGTTGCGGGAATCTGGCCGCTGCTCAAGCGCTTCACCAATTCGCCCGGCGTCGGCAGGTCGGCCACATGCATCAGGCGGATAAGCGCCATCTCGACAGCGGCCAGGGCCTGCGGGGCGGCCTGCGCCTCGCCCAGGCCTTTCAACAGCATCTGCCAAGCGCGGGAGAGGACCGGCATGGAAAGCTTCTGCGCCAGTTCCGCGCCGCGCTTCCTTTCCGCTTCCGGCATGGTCGGCGCGGTTAGCACGTCGGGCGAGATCTTGGCGCGGGTGATGAGATGGGTGAGGTCAAGAAGATCCTGCACCACCACGATCGGATCGGCGCCGGCACGGTACATCGCCCCCAGCAGGTCAAGCGCCCTGGCTGCCTCGCCGCCCATCACCGCTTCATAGAGATCGAACAGCTGCGTGCGGTCGGAAAGACCCAGCATCTCGCGGATCTGGCCTTCGGTGACGGTGCCTTCCGCCATCGCGATCGCCTGGTCGAGCAGAGAAAGGCCGTCGCGCGCCGAACCGTCGGCAGCGCGGGCGATAAGCGCCAGGGCGTTGGGCTCGACCGCGACTTTCTCGGCCGCGACGATGCGCGCAAAATGCGCCGCCAGCACATCGGCCTCGATGCGCCTGAGATCGAAACGCTGGCAGCGCGACAGCACCGTCACCGGCACTTTCCGGATCTCGGTGGTGGCGAAGACGAACTTCACATGTCCCGGCGGTTCCTCGAGCGTCTTCAGCAGCGCGTTGAAGGCGCTGTTGGAGAGCATGTGCACTTCGTCGATGATGTAGACTTTGTAACGCGCACTGACCGGGCGATAGCGCACCCCCTCGATGAGCTCGCGCATGTCGCCCACACCGGTGCGGCTGGCGGCGTCCATCTCGATGACGTCGACATGCCGGTCCTCGGCGATGGCCAGGCAATGTTCGCATTGGCCGCAGGGGCTGGCGGTGGGGCCGCCTTTGCCGTCGGGGCCGACGCAGTTGAAGGCGCGGGCGAGAATGCGCGCGGTCGTCGTCTTGCCGACACCGCGCACGCCGGTCAGCATGAAGGCGTGGGCGAGGCGGCCGGCGGCGATGGCGTTGGTGAGCGTGCGGACCAGGGCGTCCTGGCCGATGAGGCCGGAAAAATCGCTCGGCCGGTATTTGCGGGCAAGGACCCGGTAATGCCCGTCGGCATCACCGCCTGTTGCCTGAATCTGCCCGTTCTGGTCACTCATGCAATCGTCGTCGCCCACCGGAGGAATCGTTCCTTTAGGTGGTACAAAATATCGCGCCGGGATGCCAGCAATCTAATTGGAAGGGGAAGGGTGGGAGGCTGGCCTGCGACCCGCATGCAAACTCGTTACGGCTGCTTCCTTCCGGACCTGACCGGGTTGGCGAGACATACGTCCGCCACCAACCTCCCGGGCGAGCTTATAGCAAGAACTCACCCACCTTGCGCAACCGAAGAATCGCCGCAGGAGATTATCGTTGCGATTCAGCCTGTTGCCCGCAACCACGAAAGACGGCGCCACATCGCTGGCCCGATCCTTGGCAGGGCTCAGCCTGGATGGGCGGTTGTTACGGGCGGTCGAGCAGCTGCTGGCGGATGATCGAGCCGTCCTTGGCCTTCATCTCGGCCTGCAGGATGATCCCGTCGGAACCGTACCAGACGTCGCGGTTGAGTTCGCCGGTGAAGGAATAATGCCTTGCGTCCATCTGTCCGACGGGCAGGACCAGGGCCACGGCTCCCTTGTCGCTCACTTGCACCTGATGGGTACGGCCGCGCACCGTGTCGAGCACCGCCTGCTGCTTCACGGCATCGGGATGCCACAAGGTGGAGGGGATGAGATCGCCAGGCAGGTCGCGCTGTTTCTCATTGTACCTGCCCACCAGCCGGTCGCCCTTGCGCGCCAGATCGACCTTGCGCTCCTCGCCGTCATCGTCGGTTTGCGAGAGCATGGCCTGCAGCATGCCATCCTGCCAATGTTCCTCGGTATGCTGGGTGAATTTGTAGAAACTCAAACCCAGCATGCGCACGTCGATCTCGACATCGGTGATGACGGTCAGGCGGTTGCTGCCATCGGCCACGAAATCGAGCTTCTGCGTGCCGATGGGATCGCCGTCGCGGGTGATGGTGTAGATGTAGCGCCCACGCGGCGGCGTGAAGGGGAAGCCGGCTTCGGCGGAAGCGGATTGCGTATTGGCGACGAGCGAATCCGCCAGAACCGCGCCCGGCGCCGCCAGGGCAAGCAAGGCCGTTGCAGCCAACGCATGGCGCGACGTAACCCAGAGCATTTGTCGACGCGTGACACTCATGACTAGAATATCGACCTGAAAAATCCGGATGCTGATATATGATCGACCCAAGAGCCGAAAAGGTCAAACCACGTAAGTTGACCGTTAACCTAAATGCGTCCTGACGATCCGTCCGTCAAGATGCGATCCTGAAAGATATCGGCCAGCCGGACAAACGGGCTGCCGCATTAACGAATCCGAGACATGCAGACCTATTTCTACGCCACCGGCGATTTCGACCGCAGCGCTGAGCACCGCGAAGACCAGACCTGGCTGCGGGCGCGGCTTTCCGATCCGAACAGCCGCGTCTATCCGGTCTGGCGCCTGCGGCATCTGGTGCAGCCGCAAAAGATTCAGCCGGCGGACATGCCGCAATTGCGACTTATTGATCCGGTGGCACAGGCCGATCTCATCGCGCGGGCGGAAACGGTGATTCTGCTGGGAGTCGAAGGCGGTATCGCTCATTTTGCGCTCGACCTTTCGGTGCTCGATGAAAACGCGGCGATGGAACTGGGCGATTTCCAGGAATTGCGCGGCATCGGTCCTTTGTTACCGCAGCGTGACGGCGCGCTGCTCGCCTATGCGCGCGGCCTTGCCTATTGGCATCAGCGCCATCGCTATTGCGGTGTGTGCGGTGCGCCGACCGAAGTGAAAGCGGCCGGCCACCAGCGGCAATGCACCGACCGCAATTGTGCAACGGTGCAGTTTCCGCGCACCGATCCGGCGGTGATCATGCGGGTTACCTGCGGCAACCGAATTCTGATGGCGCGGCAAGGCATGTGGGCGCCCGGCATGCATTCGGTGCTGGCGGGCTTCGTCGAACCCGGTGAGAGCCTGGAAGATGCGGTGGCGCGCGAAGTGTTCGAGGAAGTGGGCCTGCGCGTACACAATATCCGCTATTTCGGATCGCAACCCTGGCCGTTCCCGGCTTCCCTGATGCTGGGCTTTACCGCGGAGGCGTCGAACGAGGCATTCGATCTTCAGGACGGCGAAATCGAATCCGCCCGCTGGATGTCGCGCATGGAATTGCTGAATTCGCCGGAAGACGAAACCTTCCGCCTGCCGCGCGCCGATTCGATCTCGCGCCGCCTCATCGAAGATTGGGTCAAGCTCTAGAAGCGGTCTTGGCCTGCAGCCCGCGCGTGCTCAGGGTCGAGCCGGGCAATTCGCCGATCACGCAGGCTCTAACATCCAGCCCGCGCTGATGGGCCGCGGTGAAATCGGCGCCGCGCAGATCGGCCTTGCCGAGCTTGGCGCGCAGCAGATTGGCAGCGCGGAAATCGGCAGCCATCAGCCAGGCGCCTTCAAGGCATGTCTCGGCAAGTGTCGCGCCGTTGAAATTGGCAGCGGCCAGATTGCGTCCCGAAAGATCGACGCCGGAAAGATCGAGCCCTGAAAGATTGGCGCGGCTGCCTTCAATGCCGAGGCTCAATACCCAGCGGTGATGAGCGTCGAGAACGAGGCCCAGCTTGCCCGCATCCAGTTTCTTCAGCGCCGGGCCGCTGGCACAGGTGATGTCGAGCTTCCCTTCCATCGACTTGTCGAGCACGGCGCCGGAGAAATCGCTGTCGATCATCGTGGCGCCGGCGAGGACCACGCCGGTCATTTCCGCCTGGCGGAAGGAGGCGCCGCGCAGATCCGCGTTGCTGAGATTGGTTTTCTCCAGCACGGCGCCGGAAAGGTCGGCGCCCTTCATCTTGCTGTCGGCGAAATTGGCGCGGGTGAGGATGGCGCCTTTGAACGAGGAATGATCCTCGCTATGCGCGTCGCGGCGAATGTCGGAACGGTCGAGCGACGCGCCGATCATGGTGGCGTCCTGGAAAGAAGCACTTCGGAGATCGGCGCGCTGGAAGTCGGCATTGGTAAGGTCGGCGCGATCGAAGGAGGAACTCCTGAGGATGGCACCGACGAATTTGACGCCGCGGCCCTCGCTATCGTCGAAGCGGCACCGGATGAAGATTCCGTCGGTGAAGTTCATGTGGCTGAGGTCAAGCTTGGTGAGGTCGCAATCCTCCAGCATCGCCCGCTTGCCGCTGGGCCGGCCGACGACCCAGTCGAGATGCAGCTGGCCCAGGCGCTGCAAGATCTCGCGGGTGATGCGCTTGCCTTTGATGACTCGTGTATCGGGCGGTGGCGCCATGATCTCTCGGTCCTGAAATCCGGTGAAATTCGACCAACGGCGCCATACCGGCCCCGAAAGCTGCGTGGTCCTAGCACTTTGGTCCTAAGCTCACAATATTATGTGTTTTCGATAAATAGGATTTAAATACTTTTCGTTGTACGGTTTCGCAGCCTTTGTTAGAGGCCGGATGTGCGGAGCTGCCAAACCGCGAAAGTCTTTGCCCCAGTGACGGAGAATCGTCATGAGCGCCCTGCCCTTGACCACCCTTGCCCCCACGCCCGAAACAGCGAATCAGCTCGGCCGCGTCATGGCCGTCTCCGGTGCCAAGGTCGTCGGGCAGCTGCAGCGGGAAAAGAACGGCGGCCGCGGGCCTCATATCGGTGAACTGGTCAAGATCGTGACCGATCATTCCACCGTCTTCGGCTTCGTTACCGCGCTTGGCATCGATCATCCGGGCCAGGCCGAGGAACTGCGCCGGGTGGAACTGGAAATGGTCGGCGAGATCGACCGCCGCGGCGGCGACGATGCCCCGTTCCAGCGCGGCGTGACGGCCTTTCCGGCCCTCGACGATGTGCTGGCGCGCGCCACCTCCGAGGATCTGCGCCGTGTATTTACGCGGCGCCTGGGTGCGGGCCAGCGCAGCGCCCGCATCGGCGCATTGCATCAGGACCACGATATCCCGGCCGACATCCTGGCCAGCGAATTGCTGGGCAAGCATTTCGCTGTGCTGGGTACGACGGGGTCGGGCAAATCCTGTGCCCTCGTCACGATCCTGCGCGCGATTCTCAGCCAGCATGACCATGCCCATGTGATCATGCTCGACCCGCACAATGAATATGCGACCGCCTTCAAGGACCAGGCGGAAATCGTGACGCCGGACGATCTCGAGCTGCCCTATTGGCTGCTCAATTTCGAGGAATTGCGGGAAATGGTGATCGGCACCGGCTCGCCCCAGCCCGATGCCGACGCGGTGATGCTCAACCAGGTGGTCACGCAGGCCAAGCGCAACATGGCGGCAAGTCCGGAAGCGGCGGCGCAGATCACGGTCGATACGCCGGTGCCCTATCGCCTCTCCGATATCGCCAAGATCATCGACGGAATCCTGGGCAAGCTCGACCGGCCGGCCGACATGGCGGCCTATCATCGCATCCGCGAGCGCTTCCAGCATATGCAGGCGGATCGGCGCCTCTCCTTCATGTTTCCCGGCAGCGGCAGCAACAGCGCGCTGCAGGGCCTGGTCACGCGCGACAACATGGCGAAGATTCTCGGGCGCCTCTTCCGCGTGCCGGTGGCCGGCAAGCCGATCACTGTTCTCGATACATCCGGCGTGCCGGCGGAAATCCTCAACGTGGTCGTCTCCTTGCTCTCGCGCATGAGTTTCGATTTCGCGCTGTGGAGTGAGCAGAAGGCACCGGTGCTGCTGGTCTGCGAAGAAGCGCATCGCTATGCGCCGGCCGATCCCCATGCCGGCTTCGAGCCGACCAAGCGGGCGCTGTC
The DNA here is from genome assembly GCF_041906375.1 of Dongia sp. Classification (GTDB taxonomy): domain Bacteria; phylum Pseudomonadota; class Alphaproteobacteria; order Dongiales; family Dongiaceae; genus Dongia. The sequence goes on from NZ_JAYRJJ010000007.1 coordinate 76,001, forward strand.
GCGCATCGCCAAGGAAGGGCGCAAATACGGCGTCTCGCTCTGCCTCATCAGCCAGCGCCCGTCGGAACTTGCCACCACCGTCCTCTCTCAATGCAGCACGATCTTCGCCTTGCGCATGACCAGCCAGAAGGACCAGGAGTTCCTGGCGGCCGCCTTGCCGGAATCGAGCCAGGGCTTGATGAGCGAGCTCCCTTCCTTGCGCAACGGCCAGGCCATCGCGGTGGGCGAGGGCGTGCCGCTGCCCACCCGCATCGATTTCGACCGTTTGGCGGAAGAGCACCGGCCGCGCAGCAGCACGGCGCCCTTCGATAGGGCCTGGCAACAGGACCAGCTCGACGCCGCCGACCTCGTCGACGTGGTCAAACGCTGGCGCCATCTGGATTGATCTTCCCCAAGCGGGAAAAGATCCCTCTTGGAAAAGGAGCGGGCCGGGGCCATATGCACCGACACTGCCCGGGCCAGGTTCCCTGCCCCGGCAATTCTGTGCGCGGCTTCTGGGGATGGTGGATCGATGCCGGCTTTCATGACGCGTCTTGGCAATCTCGCGCGGCGCGGGTTGCTCGCACTCCTGGCACTGCTCCCCATGGCCGGTACCGCGGTGGCCGATCCTGCTTTGTGGGTCGCGCGCCAGGGGCAGGCCACCTTCTATCTCTTCGGTACCTTCCACATGCTGAAGCCGGGAATCGACTGGCGCTCGGAGAAGATCGATGCAGCCTTTGCCTCCAGCGATGCCTTGTGGCTGGAAATGGCCGAGGGCACCGATGTCAACGAAGCGTTGCTGTGGAAATACGGTAAGGACCCGGCGCACCCGCTCTCGACCAAGCTCAGCGCCGCGGAACGCACGCGCCTGCGCGCGGCGGCGGAGCGGGCCGGCATCCAGCCAGTGATGCTGGAATCCCTGCGCCCTTGGCTTGCCGCCTCCACGCTTGCCAGCGCCCCGATGATGAATGCCGGCTATGAATCGGCATTCGGCGCCGACAATCGCCTGCTGGCGGCAGCGAAGGCTGCGCACAAGCCGGTCAATGGGTTCGAGACGGCCGAGCAGCAGCTGCGCTTCATGGCCGATTTGCCCCCGGAAATGGAACTGGCCATGCTGGCCCAGGTCATCTCCTACCAGGCGCAGACCGAAACGTTCCAGAACCAGATCTTCGATGCGTGGCTCGCGGGCGATGCGGAAAAGCTCGGTACCATGATGACGGCCGACATGCTCTCGCCCGCGGACAAGGTCTTCTATCAACGTCTGCTGGTTGATCGCAACGCGGCCTGGACCGAACGCATCGCGGTGCTTGCCAAGGCCGGCGGCACGCATTTCATCGCCGTCGGCGCCGGCCATCTCGCCGGCGAAGAATCGCTGCAAGCCAAGCTCCGCCAACGCGGCTTCACGGTCGAACGCTTCTAGGAACCCCCAGGCGGCCGATCGCAAACGCGGCTTGAACTTCGCCTGGAGCCGCCCCATCTATGCCTGATCATGTCACGGCAACGGCACATCTTCGCCGCCCAGCTTCGCGCGGGCAGGCTGCAAACGGGCACCAAGCCCGGAACCCGACGCTGATCCTTCGCGGATCGCCCGGTTTCCGGGCCTGACGCCGCTTATTTTCTTTCATCACCGATGGCGAGACGACGGTCGCGTGAAGGCGCGCCTGGCCGGCGCAATGCGTCATCATTTCCAGGGAGGACTCCTCTATGAACCAGCATACCCCGCCGCCAATCACACTTTCCGAACAGGATCACGCCCGGCTCAGCAATCTGGCGCTGGCGGTCGAACATCAACCCGGCATCGGCGATTTCCTGATGCGGGAATTGACCCGCGCAAATGTGCTGCCGCGCGCCCAGATCGGCGCCGACATCGTCACGATGCATGCCGAGATCCAATACCGCGACAACAGCACCGGCGAGACGCATGTGGCGACCCTCGTCTATCCGGGCGATCAGGACATTGCGGCGTGGAAGATCTCGGTGCTGACGCCGGTGGGTGCGGCACTGATCGGCCTCAAGGTCGGCCAATCGATCGCCTGGGAGACGCGCTCGGGCGAGATCAAGAATCTCACCGTGCTCAAGGTGATCCGGCAGCCTGCCTGATCGTTCCTGCCCGACCAATCCTGCCCGGCTAATCTTGTTGGCGGAACTTCGACGCCGGATAGACGCCGAGGATGCGCACCTCGCGCGAGAAGAACGACAGTTCTTCGAGGGCGAGGCGCACCGCGCGCTGGTCGGGATGGCCGTCGATGTCGGCGTAGAATTGCGTCGAGGAGAAATGGCCGTCGAGCATATAGCTCTCCAGCTTGGTGATGTTGATGCCGTTGGTGGCAAACCCGCCCAGCGCCTTGTAGAGCGCTGCCGGCACCGAGCGCACGCGGAAGACGAAACTGGTGATGATCGGCCCTTTGGCCGGATCCGGGTCGATCGGTTCCAGCGCCATCACCACGAAGCGGGTGGTGTTGTGGGTGGCATCTTCCATGTCGGGCTTCAGGATTTCGAGATCATAGATCTCGGCCGCGAGCGATGAGGCGATGGCGGCTGCGTCCTTGTCGCCGCGCGCGGCAAGCTCGGCCGCGGCACCGGCGGTATCGGCATGCACCACCGGCTTGATGCCCAATGCCCTGAGATTGTTGCGGCATTGGCTGAGCGCCTGGATATGGCTCGATGCCGTCTTGATGTCGCCGAGCTTGGCCCCCTTGACGCCCAGCAGCTGGTGATTCACGCGCTGGAAATGTTCGGCAACGATATGGAGGCCCGAATCCGGCATCAGATGGTGAATGTCGGCGACGCGGCCCGCCACCGAATTTTCGATCGGCACCATGGCGAGACGGGCGCGGCCTTCATGAACGGCCGCAAACATATCCTCGAACGAGGCGCAGGGCAGCGTCGTCATGTCCGGAAAGGCGGCGCGGCAGGCGAGGTTCGAATAGGCCCCGGGTACGCCCTGGAAGGCGATGGTGTTGTTGCTCAAGACCGCTGCTACCTTATGCCGAATGTCTGGAAGATTTATTTGCCGGGCGCCAGATGCTGGCGCGCCCGTTCGAGTTCGGCCGGAGTATCGACACCGAGCGGCAGGGTGTCAACGAGCGCCACGTCGATGCGCATGCCGTTTTCCAGCGCGCGCAACTGCTCCAGCTTCTCGCGCTGTTCGAGAATGCCAGGTGCCAGTTTCACAAAGCGCTCAAGCGCTGCCCGCCGATACGCGTAAAGGCCGACATGATGATAATGCGGCCCGACCTTGCCATCGGCATTGGCCGGCGCCGTGGCCCGGCTGAAGTAAAGCGCGCGGGCGATGCCGGTGCCGCCGCCGGCAAAGGCAGCCACCGCCTTCACCACATTGGGATTGTGCCGTTCCTCCTCGCGGGTGATCTCGACCGCCAGGGTGGCGATGTCGACCGCCGGCTCTGCCAGCGGGTCGAGCGACCGGCGGATGAGGGCCGGATCGAGGGTCGGCAGGTCGCCCTGCACATTGACCACCGTGTCGAAGCGCCGATCCGGATCGATCCGGGAGAGCGCCTCGAAGATGCGGTCCGAGCCAGAGGGGTGGTTGGGGTCGGTGAGAACTGCCTGTCCGCCGGCGGCCTCGACGGCCTCCTTGATGCTGGCTTCCGCGCAGGCGACGAAAACGGGGCCGATTCCGGCTTCCATCGCCCGGCGCCAGACATGGACGATCATGGGCGCCCCATGGATGTCGGCCAGCGGCTTGTCGGGCAGGCGGGTCGAGGCCATGCGGGCCGGAATGAGGATAACGGGATGGTGGGGGAGGGCGGTCGCGGTCATGGGGCTTTGTGAATTCTGCTGGTGGCGGGCGGTGGGCGGGTCGGATGGCGGCGCAGCTTGCCCCGCGGCAGGCCGCCCCGGGGCGCGACATTATGCCGCTAAGTGGCGGAAATCAAAGCCCACCCGAAACGGTGAAATAAAAGAACCGAAGCAGGGGCCTGGACGCCGTTTCGGGTGCGCCGGCATTGGACAGCGGCAGCGGAAGCGGTTAAATTCCGCGCCGAGTTACGGCCCCTTGACTAGCCAGAATGTACCGCGCGGCGGCCCGGGGTAAGCCTTTTTGGGTTCCAATCGGGGCCAAGGGGGCTGCACCGCTGCGCATAAGCCATGAGGGATGAAGTCTAATGTCTTTGGAAGCCAACAAGATCGCCGCTGCGGTCCTGGTCGGCGGCATGCTGACCCTTTCGGTCGGTCTGGTCTCCAACATCATTTACGGTGCCCCGGCCGGTGCCGGCGCTGAACATGCCGCCGAAGGTGGCGCTGAAGAGGGGGCTGCGACGGCCGCCCCCGCCGCGGCGACCCCGGATGCCGCCCCGGTTTCCTCGGTGCCGCTGATTGCCGCCGCCGACCCCGCCGCCGGTGAAAAGATCGCCGGCAAGTGCAAGACCTGCCACACCTTCGAGAGCGGCGGCCCGAACCGCGTCGGCCCGAATCTGTGGGGCGTCCTTGGCGGCCATTCGGCGCACAAGGCCGATTTCACCTATTCCGACGTGGTCAAGAATCTCAACATCACCTGGGATTACGACCATCTCGACCAGTTCCTGACCAATCCGAAGGCCTATGCCAAGGGCACCAAGATGAGCTTTGCCGGCCTGAAGAAGCCGGAAGAGCGCGCAGCCCTCATCCGTTGGCTGCGTGATCAGTCAGATGCTCCGGCGCCCCTGCCGCAATAAGGCGTAGCACCGATGGCCAATGCCGCCACGGCGCAGGCTGCGCCGGCTGAATTTCTGTCGCTGGCCAGAAGCCTCGTCGATATCAGCCGGCCGATCCTGCGCGGTTACTATCGCACCCGGCTCGACATCATCTCCAAGGGTGATGAAAGCCCGGTGACCAGGGCCGACCGCGAATGCGAAGCGGCCTTGCGGGCGGCCATCAACAAGGCCTTTCCGGCCCACGGCATCATCGGCGAGGAATTCGGCGCCGAGCGGGCGGAGGCGGAGTTTGTCTGGGTGCTCGATCCCCTGGATGGAACCCGCGCCTTCGTCACCGGCCGGCCGACCTTCGGGACCCTCATTGCCCTGACCCAGGGCGGCAAGCCGCTGCTCGGCGTCATCGACATGCCGGTTCTTTCCGATTTGTGGATCGGCGCCACGGGCCATGCGACGACGCTCAACGGCGCCCCCGTCCATGCCCGCGCCTGCGCCGATCTGAAGGACGCCTATTTCTCGGCCGCCCTGCCGCAGATGTTCCAGGGCGCCGACCGCGCCCGGCATGACCGGCTCGCCGGTGCCGCCAAATCGGCCACCTATGGTGGCGATTGCTATCAATACGGCATGGTGGCGACCGGCTTCATCGACCTGGTGGTTGAAAAGACGCTGGGGATCTACGACTACCTGTCGCTGGTGCCGGTGCTCGAAGGGGCCGGGGCTTTCATCACCGATTGGCAGGGAAAGCCCCTCACGGTCCATTCCGGCGACCATGTGGCGGCAGCGGGCGATCGGCGCGTGCTCGACCAGGCGCTTGCCATCCTCAACGCCTGAGACCGGCTAAACACCCAATATTTCTAGGCTTTCCGACCGTGCGGCGCTTCCGCTATGCTCGCGGCAAATAAGCTGTTCGCATTTCGGGAAGGCTGTTCATGCTCAATCGCGTCGCTGCCGGATTCTTGGCCCTGGCTATTCTCTCCGGGGCCGCTTGCACCGGACCCGCATTCGCGCAAGACAGCATCAAGACCCACGCCCTGACCTTGGGCGACAAGCCCAAATACGGGGCCGATTTCAAACACCTCGATTACGTCAATCCGGACGCCCCCAAGGGCGGCACGGTGCGCTATGCCGGCCTTGGCAGCTTCGACAGCTTCAATCCGTTCATCGTGAACGGCGACCCGGCGGGCCTCACCGGTCTCTATGAAACGCTCACCACCCAGGTCGACGACGACACGATGGGCGAATACGGCCTCATTGCCGAAAGCATGGAGGTGGCCAAGGACAATTCCTGGATCATCTTCAACCTCAGGAAGGAAGCGCGCTGGCATGACGGCCAGCCGATCACGGCCGATGATGTCGTCTTCTCGTTTAACACCTTGAAGGAAAAGGGCGCGCCCTTTTATCGCTTCTATTACGGCAACGTCACCAAGGTCGAAGCGCTCGAACCCTTGCGCGTCAAGTTCACCTTCGCCAGTGCCAATAACCGCGAATTGCCGGTGATCATGGGCCAACTGCCCGTGCTACCCAAGCATTTCTGGGAAGGCAGGAAATTCGACGAACCGTCGCTCGACGTGCCGCTGGGCAGCGGCCCCTACAAGCTGAAAAGCTTCGAGGCCGGCCGTTCCGTGACGATGGAACGTGTCCCCGACTATTGGGGCAAGGATCTGCCGGTCAATATCGGCACCGACAATTACGAAACCGTGCGCACCGATTATTATCGCGATCCCACGGTCGTGCTGGAAGCCTTCAAGGCCGGCAGCTTCGATCTGCGTGTCGAAAATTCGGCCAAGCAATGGGCGACCGCCTATGATTCCCCGGCATTGCGCGACGGGCGGATGAAGAAGGAACTGATCGCGGATGACAATCCGCACGGCATGCAGGGCTTCGGCATGAATCTGCGCCGCCCGCAGCTGCAGGACCCGCTGGTGCGCCAGGCGCTCACGCTCGCTTTCGATTTCGAATGGGCCAACAAGACCCTGTTCTTCGGTCAATACACGCGCACGCGCTCCTTCTTCCAGAACTCGCCCATGGAAGCCAAGGGGCTGCCGTCGCCGGAAGAACTGAAAATCCTCGAACGCTTCCGCGGCAAGATCCCGGATGAGGTCTTCACCACCGAATACAACCCGCCGGTCAGCGATAGCAGCGGCAGCAACGCCGAGAATCTTGCAAAAGCCGCTGTGCTGCTCGACCAGGCGGGCTGGAAGCTTGAAAACGGCAAGCGCTTGAAGGATGGCAAGGCGCTGGAACTGGAGTTCCTGCTGCAGGCCGGCGACAGTTTCGAGCGCATCGTGCAGCCTTATGCCAAATCGCTGGAACGGCTCGGCATCAAGCTCAACCTGCGCGCGGTCGATTCGGCCCAATATCAGAAGCGCCGCGAGGATTTCGACTTCGACATGGTCTCGTCCTTGTTCCCGCAATCGCTGTCGCCGGGCAACGAACAGCGCGACTTCTGGGGCTCGGCCGCCGCGGATCTGCCCGGCAGCCGCAACGAACTGGGCATCAAGGATCCGGTCATCGATCAATTGGTCGAAGAATTGATTGCGGCACCGTCGCGCGACGAGCTTATCCTCCATTGCCGCGCGCTCGATCGTATTCTGCAATGGCGCCATTACGTGGTGCCGAACTGGCATCTCGCGGCCGTGCGCATCGCCTATTGGGACAAGTTCGGGCGGCCCGCGAAGCTGCCGGAGCCGACCTATGGCATCGGCCTTGCCGCCTGGTGGATCGACCCCGCCAAGGAAAAGGCAATCGCCGAGAAGACCGCGCAGGCCCCGGCGCCTGCTGCGGCCAACGCCGTGCCGACGGAACCGGCCGCTGTCGAGGATCATTCGGCTCATCAGGCCGGCGGTGACGGCCGCGGCAGTTCGCCGCTCACCTATGTCTTCTATATCGGTGGCGCCATCGTGCTGCTGCTGATCATTGTTGCCGTCGCGCGACGGAAGAAGGCGAAGTGAGCGCAAGCAGGGTGACACCGCGATGATCGCCTATATCGTCCGCCGCCTGCTGCTGATGATCCCGACATTGCTCGGCATCATGATCATCAATTTCATCATCATCCAGGCGGCACCCGGCGGGCCGGTCGAACAGACCATTGCCAAGCTCAAGGGAACGGCGATCGATTCCACCGCGCGCATCACTGGTGGCGGCGGCAGCGAGGTGATGACGGGGACCCAGTCGCAGGGGACGCCTGCCGACACGACCAGCAAATACCGCGGCGCGCGGGGACTCGATCCCAAATTCGTCGCCGAGATCGAGCGCATGTATGGTTTCGACAAACCGATGCATGAACGCTTCCTGATGATGATGAAGAGCTACCTGACCTTCGACTTCGGCAAAAGCTTCTTCAAAGGCCGGCCGGTGGTCGAACTCATTCTCGAGAAGATGCCGGTGTCGATCTCGCTGGGCCTGTGGACGACGCTGATCATCTACGGCATTTCCATCCCGCTCGGCATCGCCAAGGCGGCGCGCGACGGATCGCCCTTCGATGTCTGGACCAGCACCGCCATCATCGTCGGTTCCGCCATACCGGGTTTCCTGTTCGCGATCCTGCTGGTCGTCCTGTTCGCAGGGGGCACCTATTTCGATGTGTTCCCCTTGCGTGGACTCGTCTCCGACAATTGGGAGCAGCTGTCCTGGCCGGCGCGCATCATGGACTATTTCTGGCACATGACCTTGCCGATCCTGTCGCTGGTGATCGGCAGTTTTGCCGGTCTTACTTTGCTCACCAAGAATTCCTTTCTCGACCAGATCAACCTGCAATATGTGACGACGGCGCGCGCCAAGGGCCTCAGCGAAAAGCGCGTGCTCTACGGCCATGTCTTCCGCAACGCCATGTTGATCGTCATTGCCGGCTTCCCCAGCGCTTTCGTCGGCATCCTCTTCACCGGCGCCTTGCTGACCGAAATCATCTTTTCGCTCGACGGACTGGGTCTGCTGGGGTGGGAAGCCACGATCAATCGCGACTATCCGGTGATGTTCGCCACCCTCTATATGTTCACGCTGCTGGGTCTGGTCATGCAGCTGGTGGGTGACATCACTTATATGCTGGTCGATCCGCGCATCGATTTCGAGGCGCGCGAGACATGAGCGTGGTCAAACCCAAGATCTCGCCCTTGACGGCCCGGCGCTGGCGCAACTTCCGCGCCAATGGCCGCGGCTTCTGGTCGTTGATCCTGTTCCTGATCCTCTTCGGCATCAGCCTGCCGGCGGAATTCATCGCCAATGACCGGCCGATCCTCGTTTCCTACAAGGATGAGCTCTACTGGCCAGTCTTCCATCACTATGGCGAGGAAGTCTTCGGCGGTGTCGCCGGCCTCACCGCCGATTTCACCGGTTCCTTCCTGCAGGAGCGCGTGGCGCAGGGCGGCGGCTGGATGATCTGGCCGCCCATCCCCTTCTCCTACGACACGGTGGTGACCAATCTGCCGGGTCCGGCCCCGACCGCGCCGGACGGCGTCAACTGGCTGGGGACAGATGACCAGGCACGCGACGTGCTGGCCCGCGTCATCTACGGCTTCCGCATCTCGGTGCTGTTCGGGCTCATTCTCACCATCTTCAGCACCATCGTCGGCGTCATCGCCGGTGCGGTGCAGGGCTATTTCGGCGGCTGGACGGACCTCACCTTCCAGCGTTTCCTGGAGATCTGGGGCGGCCTTCCCTTCCTCTACATCCTGATGATTCTATCCAGCATCATCGAACCGGGTTTCTGGACCCTGCTTGGCATCATGCTGCTGGTCAGCTGGACCTGGCCGGTGGGTGTCGTGCGCGCCGAATTCCTGCGCGCGCGCAATCTCGAATATGTGCGCGCGGCCAAGGCGCTGGGCCTGGGCGATTGGCGCATCATGCTGCGCCACATCCTGCCCAATGCCATGGTGGCCACGCTGACTTTCCTGCCTTTCACATTGGGCGGTTCGGTGACGACTTTGACCTCGCTCGACTTCCTCGGTTTCGGCTTGCCGCCCGGCTCGCCGTCGTTGGGTGAATTGCTGGCTCAAGGGAAGGAGAATTTGCAGGCACCTTGGCTCGGCATCACCGGCTTCGTCGTCATCGGCGCCATGCTCATCCTCCTCATCTTCATCGGTGAAGCGATCCGCGACGCTTTCGACCCCCGCAAGGGAAATGCCTGATGGGGGAGAAGCTGATCGAGATCGAGAACCTGTCGGTGGCCTTCGGCGCGCGCGAGGTCGTGCACGGGGTAAGCTTCAGCATCGAAAAAGGTGAGACGCTGGCGCTGGTGGGCGAGTCCGGGTCGGGAAAATCGGTGACAGCCCTCTCCATCCTGCGCCTGCTGCCATACCCTGCGGCCTCGCATCCCAGCGGTGCCATCCGTTTTGCCGGGGCCAATGGCGGAACCGAAGATCTGCTGCAATTGCCCTTGTCGCGGCTCCGCCAGATTCGCGGCGGCCGCATCGCCATGATCTTCCAGGAACCGACCCTGTCGCTCAATCCGCTGCACCGGGTCGAGCGGCAATTGGTCGAAGCCATCCAGCTGCACAAACCGACGAGCGATACGGCGGCGAAGAAGCGCGCGCTGGAACTCCTCGAGCTGGTCAGGATCGATGACGCACCGCAGAAACTTAAATGTTTCCCGCATGAAATGTCCGGCGGCCAGCGCCAGCGCGTGATGATCGCCATGGCGCTCGCCAACGAGCCCGATCTTCTCATCGCCGACGAACCGACCACGGCGCTCGACGTCACCATCCAGGCGCAGATCCTGGCGCTGATGATGGATCTGCAGCGGCGCCTCGGCATGGCGATCCTGCTCATCACCCACGACCTCGGCGTGGTGCGGAAATTCAGCCAGCGCGTCGCCGTCATGCAGCAAGGGGCCATCGTCGAACAGGGCGAGACGGCGCGCGTCTTTGCCGAACCGCAGCACGACTACACCAAGCATCTGCTGGCGGCCGAGCCCAAAGGGCAGGTCGAGCCGATGTCGGCGGGCGCGCCGGAACTGCTCCGCGCCGAAAAGCTGTCGGTGCTCTTTCCCATCAAGCGCGGTGTCTTCCGCCGCGTCGTCGGTCATGTGCCGGCAGTGGTCGATGCCGATCTGGCGCTCCATGAAGGCGAGACGATGGGCGTTGTGGGCGAATCCGGCTCCGGCAAGACGACGCTGGCGTTGGCCCTGCTGCGTCTCATCGACAGCCAGGGCACCATTCACTTCAACGGCCGCCGCATCGACCAGCTGGATCGCGGCGAGATGCGTCCCTTGCGGCGGGAAATGCAGATCGTCTTCCAGGATCCCTTTGGCTCTCTCTCGCCCCGCCTTTCCATCGGCGAGATCGTGGCGGAAGGCCTCGGTATCCACAATATCGGCCGCGACGAGACGGAGCGCGAGGAGATCGTCATCGAAACCTTGCGCGAAGTGGGGCTCGATCCGGAAACGCGGCATCGCTATCCGCATGAATTCTCCGGCGGCCAGCGCCAGCGCATCGCCATCGCCCGTGCTCTCATCCTGAAGCCCAAGCTCATCGTGCTCGATGAGCCGACGTCGGCCCTCGACATGTCGGTGCAGGCGCAGATCGTCGACCTGCTCCGGGATTTGCAGCGACGCCACCGGCTTGGCTATCTCTTCATCTCGCATGATCTGAGGGTAATACGGGCGATGAGCCATCGCGTCATGGTGCTGAAGCAGGGGAAAGTGGTCGAAACGGGGACCGCCGCCGATGTGTTCGAGCGGCCGCGCGAGGCCTATACCAAGGCGCTGCTCTCGGCTGCCCTCCATCATGAACCGGTCGATCTCGGCGTGGTGCGCCAATGAGCCGGACCCGATTGCTCTTTGCCGGCGCCGATGAATATCTGGCGACCTTCGAGGCGGCGGCGCGGTCGCTGCCGCAGATCGACCTGGTGGCTTACCAGCCGGGGCAGGATCTCGCCGGCATCCAATATCTGCTGATGTGGCGGCCGGTGCCGGGACTTGCCGCCGCCATGCGCGATCTCAAGGCCATCTTCTGCTTCGGCGCGGGGGTCGACCGGCTGCTGGCCAGCAGCGATATCCCCGCGCAGATTCCCATCGTGCGCATGGTCGAGCCGGGATTGACCCGCGGCATGAGCGAATATGTGCTGTGGCAGGCCTTGCGCCATCATCGCCGCATCTGGGAGTTGGAGGAGGCGCAGGCCGAAGGCCGCTGGGCGCCGCATTGGTACCCCGCCGCCTGGGAACGGCCGGTCGGCATCCTTGGCCTGGGCGAATTGGGCATCGCCACGGGCGAGAAGCTCCTTGAATTCGGCTTTCCCGTGCGCGGCTGGTCGCGCCAGCGCAAACAGCATGCCGACATAGAGAGCTTCGCCGGCCCGGAAGAATTGCCGGCCTTCCTCAGGGATCTCGAAATCCTCATCTGCCTGCTGCCCCTGACCGAGGCGACGCGGGGCATCTTGAATGCCGGGCTCTTTTCGGGGCTGAAGCCCGGTGCTTCGCTCATCAATGTCGGGCGCGGGCAGCATCTCGTCGAGGCCGACCTGCTGGAAGCCCTGGCGAGCGGCCAATTGCTGGCGGCGAGCCTCGACGTCTTTGCCAAGGAACCGCTGCCGGCCGATCACCCCTTTTGGCGGCACCCCCGGATTTTCATGTCGCCGCACAATGCCAGCGATACCGATCCCGCCGGGGGGCTTGGCGAAATCGCCCGCCAGATCGGGCGCTCCCTTACCGGCCAGCCGCTCGAACACGTCGCCGACCGCGCCCGCGGTTACTGAGACCCAAGCGGGACTGCGTCCGTCTTGCATCCCGGTTACGGTGCCAGGGGCCTTTCCTGCGCAAAATGCACGTGGCCGCATAAGAGGCGACGGTTTCTTTAGAAATTCCTGGAAAAAATACTTGGGAAGATTGGCTTGGCCAAATCAGGGCGGCACAGCGGCCGAGCCATACCGAAATGTGAGATCGCGGAAAAATTTGCAGAATAGGCGTTCGCGTTAACGAATCTTTGGAGTTTCTGGCCGAGCTTTAGCCCTGTGCAGATCAAATGCCTAAATGCGGCGGATTTTTAAGAATCATGTCGCAGGAAGGTTAAGAAAAATTCCGCGAACTCGCAGAGGGTCGACCTTCATGTTTCATTCCGTTCTGGCGCGCTTGCGCATTGGAACCCGCATCCTGCTCGGCTTCGGCATCGTCCTGACGCTGCTGGCTGGTGTCATCCTGTTCAGCTTCATGTCGCTGCAGAACATCCGCGGCAGTCTCGATGAATATGTCCGCATCTCCGAAAACGCGATGACGGTGCAGCGCATCGACCGCAACGTCGTCGACCTGCGGCGGAACGTCATCGGCTATATGACGACAGGCAAGCCGGAAGCCCTGGACGCGGCGCGTGAGCTCCTGTCGCAGCTGAAGGCCGACATCGACAACCGCGTCCAGACGACCAAATCGGCTGACCGCAAGGCGATGTTTACCGAGATGGCGCAGCTGGTCGATGCCTATGCCGGCAGCCTCGACAATGTCGTGGCACTCAAGACCGAGCGCGACAAGGTGCAGAACGAACAGATGGCGACCTTGGGCGCCACCGCCGGCAAGACGATGTCCGATCTCCTTTCGGCCGCTCTCAACAGCGAAGATTTCGTCGGCGCGGCCTTTGCTGGCCAGGCCATCGAAAAGATGCTGACCGCCCGCATCGCGGCGGCGCGCTATACCGCCACGGGCGATCCCAAGCTGATCGAATCGGCGCAGAAATACGTCTCCATGTTCGGCATGGATGCGACGACCCTGCAGAACAAGCTTGCCAACATGGTCTATCGGGCCCGCGCCCTCGAAGTTGCCAAGACGATGAAGGATTACGGCGCCAATCTGGTGGCCCTTGCCGACATGGCAACCAAGCTCGAGACGCTCGACAAGTCGATGACCGAACAGGCCACCCGCTTTGCCGAGGTGTCGAAAACCGTGCTCGACTCGCAGCTCGGCAGCATGGAGGAGGTCAAGGGAACCGTCATCTCGACGATTGCCTCGGCCATCACCATCCTGATCATCGTGGCTGGCGTCGCCCTGGCTGTCGGCACCTTTGCCGGCTGGCTGATCGGCCGCAGCATCGCGCATCCGGTGCGCGACATGACCGGTGCCATGGACCAACTGGCCAAGGGCAATCTCGATACCGCGATCCCGGCCCTGCAGAACAAGGACGAAATCGGCGACATGGCGCGCACCGTCGTGGTGTTCAAGGACGCGCTCGTGGCACAGCGCGCGGCCGATGCCGCCGCCAAGGCCGATGCCGAGGCAAAGCTGCAGCGCGCGCAGGAACTCAACGATCTCATCAAGGGCTTCGAAGGCCAGGTGGGCGAACTGGTCGGCACCCTTTCCTCGGCGGCGTCTGAGCTGCAGACCTCGGCGCAATCCATGTCGGCGACCGCTGAACAGACCAACCAGCAATCGAACGCGGTGGCGGCGGCGGCCGAGCAGACGACGGCCAATGTGCAAACCGTGGCGGCGGCAACCGAGGAATTGACCAGCTCGATCAGCGAAATCGGGCGCCAGGTCAGCCAATCCACCAGTATCGCGCATAAGGCCGTCAATCAGGCAGCCCTCACCAACACCCAGGTCCAGGGGCTCGCGACCTCCGCGCAAGCGATCGGCGCCGTGGTGCAGCTCATCAACGACATCGCCAGCCAGACCAATCTGCTGGCCTTGAATGCAACGATCGAGGCGGCCCGCGCCGGCGAGGCCGGCAAAGGCTTTGCTGTTGTGGCGTCCGAAGTGAAGAGCCTTGCCTCGCAGACGGCCAAGGCGACGGAAGAGATCGGCAGCAAGATCGCCGAGATCCAGCAGGCGACCGAACATTCGGTGGCTGCCATCCAGGACATCTCGAAGGTGATCGAAGAGATCAGCCACATCTCGACGACCATTGCCGCGGCGGTCGAGGAACAGGCCGCTGCCACCAATGAGATCGCCCGCAACGTGCAGCAGGCGAGCCAGGGCACGACCCAGGTTTCCGGCAATATCCAGGGCGTCACCGAAGCTGCCGGCGAAACCGGCCGGGCGGCCGGCCAGGTGCTCGGTGCCGCCACCGATCTCGGCCAGCAATCCAGTGTGCTGAGCCGCGCGGTCGGCGATTTCATCAGCCGGGTCCGGGCAATCTGAGGGTCCGGGCGATCTGAGGATCCGGTTCCCTAAGGGGCGCAAAAGGTGGGGGTGGGCAGGGTGAGGGCGGCTTTAACCGGCCGCCTTCATCCGCCAATCATATTCCATCTCGGCGATGACCATATCCACCAGCGCCTGATCGGTGAGGCGCTTCACCAGGTAAAGTGACATATCGATCCCCGCGGTGATGCCGCCGGAGGTCAGATACTTGCCGTTGTCAATGAACCGCGCCTGCGGTTGCACGTTGATCTTGTCGCTCACGGCCTTCAATTCGTCGATCGCGGTCCAATGCGTGGTGGCACGCAACCCGTCAAGCAGGCCGAGCTTGCCCAGGATCAGCGCACCGGTGCAGATGCTGGCGACGATCTCGGCTCCCCGGGCTTGCGCTGCCACCCATTCCAGGATGCGCGCATCGCGCATGGCGCGGCGGCTGCCATTGCCGCCGGGAATCAGCAGGATGTCGGCCTGCGGCGCGTTCTCCAGCGCATAATCAGGCACCACGGTGAGGCCGCCGACCGCATCGAGCGGTGCGTCGTTCAAAGCCACGGTGACGACCTTGAACGCGGCCGGTTCGCGCGCCTGGGCGGCGACGGAAAAGACTTCGAAGGGACCGGCGAAGTCGAGCACTTCGACATCCGGAAACAGCAACAGCGCGACGGTCTTCATGGTCAGGCAACTCCCGATGTCTGGAAATGCTGGCGGAACTGGCTGGGCGTGACGGCCAGATGGCGACGGAACGTGCGGCGCAGGCGCTCGGCGCTGCCGAAGCCGAAGCGTGCCGCCACTTCCTCGATCTGCTCGCGGCCGGCGGCGAGGGCGGCGCGTGCCGCGTCGATCCGCGCTGCCGCCACGAAAGCTGCCGGTGTCAGGCCGGTTTCCTCCAGGAAGCGGCGCGCAAAATGCCGCGGGCTCATGGCGACGCGTTCCGCCAGATTGTCGATCCGCAAGGGCTGCTCGAGATGAGCGAGGATCCATTGCTGCAGGCCGGCAATCTTGCCGGGCGTCGTGCCTTGCGCCTTCAAGGCCGGGCTGAACTGTGCCTGGCCGCCGCTCCGGCGCATATAAAGGACGAATTCGCGGGCCAGCGCCGCCACCACGTCGTTGCCCAGATCTTCCTCGATGAGGGCCAAGGCCAGATCCATGCCGGCACTGATTCCGGCCGATGAATAGAATTTGCCGTCGCGAATGAAGATCGGATCGCGCTCGACCGTCACTTTGGGATAGTCGGCGGCGAGTTGCTCGCAACGTTCCCAATGCGTGACGGCGCGGCGGCCGTTGAACAGGCCGGCCTCGGCCAGCAGCAGGGCGCCGCTGCACACCGACGCCACGCGCCGGCATTGCGGTGCCTGCCGCTGCAGCCAGCCGATCACCTTCTTGTCGCGAAGCTGGGCATCAACCCCGATGCCGCCGGCCACCAGCAGCGTGTCGACGCCCTTCAACACCGGGCCGATCCGGCGCGTCGCCGCGAGGCAGAGGCCGGCCGACGTGGTGACGAGCCCCGGCTTCGCGGCAGCGAGGCTGACCGCATAAGCGCGATATCCGGCAAAATCATTGGCGGCGGCAAAGAGCGACATCGGCCCGGATATGTCCAGGAGATGCGCATCCGGATAGATGAACATCGCGATCTCGCGCGGGGCCTTGCGGCGCGGGGCGGCACACATGCGCGCTTCCTTTCCGGTTTCGGTTCCGGATTTCATCCTGCACGGCACCGTCTATGGCAGCAATGACATTTCCCCGGCATTTTCTGCCATCACCTGGATGACCCGGACAGGACAATGATCCACGTCACAGAAGGAAAAGTAGCGATCGGGCGGATGGCGGGGCATAGTAACGTCATGAAACGCAAGAACATCGCGACGGAACTGGCCGCGCTCAAGCAGCGCAAGATGAGCCAATCGGCCTTTGCCTGGTATCGTGGCACGGCACCCGATTTCTATGGGCAATGGCTGAAGCCGGTGCTGGGTATCGCCGCCCCTTCGGTCTGGCTCAACGGTGACATGCATCTCGAGAATTTCGGTACCTATCGCGGTGACAATCGGCTGACCTATTTCGATATCGGTGATTTCGACGACGCCTGCCGGGGGCCGGCGGTGATCGATCTGCTCCGGTTCCTTACCGGCATCATTTTGGCAGCACCCGAACTGGGCCTGGCGCGCAAGGAGGCGAAGGGCCTTGCCGCCTATGGATTGGAGCGCTATCGCAGCGCACTTGCCGACGGCAAGCCGCGCTGGCTGGAACGGCGCACGGCCCGCGGCGCAATCGGTGAATTGCTGACCGATCTCGAACGCCGCAGCCAGGCCGATCTTCTCGACAAGCGCACGGTCGTAAAAGGCGGCGAGCGCCGCTTGCGGTTCGATACCGGCAAGGCCATCAGGCTGGAAGGGGCCGAAACCGATGCCGTCAGATCGGCCCTGCGGCGCTTTGCCAAACGCCGCGCCCATCCCGAGTTTTTCGACGTGCTGGATGTGGCGCAGCGCGTTGCCGGCCTCGGTGCCTTGGGGCGACCGCGCTACGTGGCGCTCATCAAGGGCAATGGCGGCAAGGACGGACAGTCGCTCATCGATCTCAAATCGCAGCCGGGTTCGGCGCTGGTGAAGGCCCTGGCGAAGGCCGGCCATCGTCAACCGCCTTTCGCCAGCGAGGCCGAGCGCGTGGTGAAGGTCGAATATCATCTGCAGGCAGCCGCACCCGCTTTTTTGACCGAACTCAAGATCGGCGCCGATGATTTCACTTTCCGCGAATTGCAGCCCGACCAGGACAAGCTTGAAATCGTGCATCTGGCCGGCGACGCCGCGCGGCGCGAGGAAGCGATCGGTGCCATGGGCGATCTCATGGCCTGGGCGCAGCTGCGCGCCGGTGGCTGGCGGAAGAGCGCCACGATCGATAACCTGATGGCCTGGGCCGGCGGATCGGCTTGGAGTCGCAGCTGCGCAAGGCCGTTGCTGGCGCTGGCCGATTCGGCAGCCAGGACCAGCAATAAGAGTTGGCAGAAATTTACTTCGAGCAAAAATTCTTGCACGGAAATCGAGAGAAAACCGGGACGGCGCAAAATTGTCTCAAATGCTTGATATTGTTAAGATTGCCCCATGTTACTGAGCCGGGTATAAGCTGCACCGACCCCTGGTGACCCTCAGCTGATCCTGGAAAGACTCCCGACAGTGAGCGACGGCACCCTCTCGATTCTCAGCGCGGCTCCGACCTTGGGCCTTACCAACCTTGCTCTGGCGCTGACGCTGGTGGCCGGTTTCCGGCTGCTCGGCCTGTTGGGATGGCGCGGCTACGGGCGACTTGGCCGTGCCGGTGCCGGGCTGTTGTTCGGTTGCTTCGTGATTGCGGCGCTGGGACTGGTCCGCTTGGGCGTCGCGCTGCAACCATCGCTCGCGGCGACCGATTGGGCCTCCTGGCGCGACAGCGCCTTTCTCATGTCTCCCTTCATTCTGCCGTTGCTGGCGGCCTTGCGCCTCGATGCGCTGCTCGGCCGACTGGCAGCGATCGCCATCGTGCTGCTTGCCGTGCCGGTGATGGGCCTGCCCGGCCTCGGGCTTGCGGCGATCGCTGCCGTGGCCGCTATCTTTCTGCCGCCGGCCCTGCGCCGCTGGGACGCATTGCATGATGACCGGCACTTTGCCGCCCTCGCTTATGTGCCGGCGCTGCTGCTGGTGCCGGCAGCGCTTGCCCAAACGCCCCTCGCCATGGGCCTCGGCGCCTTGGCGCTTCTGGCCTACGGTCCCGCTTTGCTCGGCATGGCCCGCCTGCTGCTCGCGGACCCGGTCACGGCAAAATCGGCGACCGATGCCGCCCCTGAGGAAGAACTGAGAGCCGCACCGCTCATCAGCCGCACCATTGCCGATCTGCCGGAGGGCGTTGCCGTGTTCGATGCGGCGGACCGGCTGGTTGCCTGCAACGCGACCTATCGGCGACTCAATCCCATCATCTCCGACCTTCTCGTCATCGGCACCAGCTATGCCGATCTGGTGCGCGCCAGCATCCTGCGCGGGCAAAGCCGGGAAGAGACGTCGGTGGCCGATCCGGAAGCCAGCATCGCCGACTATCTGGGACGCCATCGCCAATTGCCCTGGCGCTTTGAAACGCCGGGGCCCGACGGCCGCACCCTGCTGGTCATCGAATCGCGGACCGCCGAGGGCGGCACCCTGCGCCTGATGACGGATGTCACGGCGATCAAGGGGCGCGAGATGCGCCTTACCGAACTCGCCCAGCGCAACGAGGTCCTGGCGACCGTGGTGGGCGCCGTTTCCAGCGGCATCATCATCTGCGATGCGACCAAACCGGGCCACCCGGTAAGCTTCGTCAACGCCGCCTTCACCCGCATGACCGGCTACGCGGCCGAGGAGATGATCGGCCGCAACTGCCGCATCCTGCAGGGGCGCGATACCGATCCCGAAGCGCTCGACCGATTGCGCCGGGCGCTGGCGCAGCACCGGTCGATCAGCGTCACCTTACGCAACTACCGCAAGGACGGCCGCACCTTCTGGAACGAGCTGGCGATCAGCCCGATCACCGACGAACAGGGCCGCATCCTGCAATTCGTCGGCATCATGAGCGACGTCACCCAGCGCATCCGTGCTGAGGAAAGCCTGCGCGAGGCGAAGAACCAGGCCGAGCTTGCCAACCGCGCCAAGTCGGAATTCCTCGCCAATGTCAGCCACGAACTGCGCACGCCCTTGAACGCCATCATCGGCTTTTCCGAAGTGATGAAGATGGAGCTGTTCGGCATGCTGGGCACGCCGAAATACCAGGATTATGCCAAGAACATCTATGACAGCGGCAACATGCTGCTGTCGCTGATCAACGACATCCTCGATCTCTCGAAGATCGAGGCCGGCAAGATGGAGCTGCATCCAGAACCTGTCGCCGTCGCCGACGTGTTCGATTCGGCGATGATCCTGATGCGCGAACGGGCCAAGAATGGCGGTGTCCAGCTGCGGGCCGAGGTGGCACCGGATCTGCCGCCGCTCTTTGCGGATCTGCGTGTCACCAAGCAGATTGTGACCAATCTTGTTTCGAATGCTGTGAAGTTCACGCCCAAGGACGGCACGGTCGAACTGATCGCCCGGCGCCTGGATGCGACCCAGGCCGAAATCATCGTGCGCGACACCGGCATCGGCATCGCCAAAGCCGACATCCCCGAGGTGTTGAAGCCTTTCATGCAGGTCGACGGCGCCTTGCAGCGGCGGCAATCGGGGACCGGGCTGGGGCTGCCCATCGTCAAATCGCTGACCGATCTCTCCGGCGGTTCCTTCACGCTGGAAAGCGAGCTTGGCCAGGGCACTGTGGTGACGCTGCACTTACCGCTCGCCAGCGACAAGGCGGCCCGTAGCGCAGCGGAATAGGGCCAGGGGGCGCTAAGTCAGCCTTGGTATGGCTGCCGTGCAGCCCAGGAACTTCGCACCGCCATCGGCGTCGGGCCGCAGAGGACAGATCAGAGCTTCAAGCTCGATCCAATGCCGTTCAATGAGCTCCAGCCGGCCGATCGTCCGCAATGGACGCTTCGCCTGGGCGACGAAGGTGAGCAGGGCCGCCGAATCGCGCATCACCGGGTCGCTGGCATTGCGCTGCCAGATCCAGCCCTTCTTGATCCCGAACAGGCGGATATATTCTTCACCGGCCAGGCGCAGTTCATACCCTTCGGCCACGCTGGCGATGATGTAGAGATTCTCGGCGATATCGCCAAAGGCGGTGATGTCGAAATCCTCGCGCCGCGGCAACTCGGTGCCGGTATGTGCATTCCACCAGGCGAAAATGCGGCGCAGCGGCGCCGTTGCAAAATCCTCGGGCCGCGCCCAGTCGATGCTGCGCCCGGCCAGCCCTGGCCAATGCGGAATGGGTGGGTCGGAATGATGAATCATGACCCGATCATAGCTTCACCGCGACGGAAGCCAATCTTGGAATGTGCGCGTAATAAATGCCGGCACCGAAATTCCGGCAAAAAAGAACCGCGCTGCCGGGAAGGCGCGCGGTGCAGTGTGGCGGTTGCATACTTCGATCACGTTGGCGGCAATACGAGATCATATTGTCGCCGCCTGAAGAAGGCGGCGCCGCGCCCAGGGATCAGCCGGAGGCGTGCGTCGCCGCCTCAAGAAGGCGGCGCCGCGCCCAGGGATCAGCCGGAGGCGTGCGTCGCCGCCTCAAGAAGGCGGCGCCGCGCCCAGGGATCAGCCGGAGGCGTGCGTCGCCGCCTCAAGAAGGCGGCGCCGCGCGCCGGGGGATGGGGATGGCGCGCGGCGGCCTGCCCTTCACACCGCGCCATTCGGGGGTAGGGACTGGCGCGGTTCTCGGCCTGGGTTCCGCTGCTCGGCGCGCGGGCACCGGTCAGGAGGAACCCTTCGAGGGGCATCCGGGCGAATGGGCCGACCAAACGCCTGGGTCGCAATGGGACGGAAAGGGGGATGGCCTTCCGGTCCCGAAGGCACTCTTCACTTGCCCTGTGTCCCGTTTAGGACGGGAATGTGGCAAGAATAAGGAATTGGCCGTCTCGGCAGGGCCCGGGGTGGCGGCCGGAATCCGGCGCCCCTCAGATCGTCAGCCCAACTTTTCCTGTGGGTAGGCTGCGGAATTTCACTCTCTCGGTACGCGTAAAACTACTCTAATTGCATCTAACTTAAGGATTAACCAAGCGACGCCGGACGGTACGGCCCCTAGGGAAGATTTCCCTTGAGATTCCGGGACTTTGCCGCCCTTTGCCCCTCGCTGGGACCGGTCCTTCATGGTAAATTAGCCGCCATTCGACTCGGTTTGCCCACGCCCCGGCAGAGCAAGGGGCAAGAACGGGGTCGTGAGTTGGTCATGATCGGGGATCGATCTTAGGTTTTATGTCCTGCTAGCCTGGGCGGTCGGCCCAATTGCCAGCCGCATATCGCAGCCGAGGAGCGCATGACGCTGCGCCAGGGAGTGGGGTCGCTGATATTGCGCCGCAAACTGGGAGTGGTTCCGTGCCTCAATTGAACAGTCTGAAAACCCGCAAGAGCCTCAAGGTCGGGTCGAAATCCTATGATTACTTCAGCCTGAAGGCGGCCGAAAAAACCTTAGGGGATCTCTCGCGCCTGCCCAATTCGATGAAGGTGCTGCTGGAGAACCTGCTGCGCTACGAAGATGGCAGCAGCGTCACGGTGAAGGACATCCAGGCGGTCAAGAAGTGGCTGAAGGACAAGCGCTCGGACCGCGAGATCGCCTATCGCCCGGCCCGCGTGCTCATGCAGGATTTCACCGGCGTTCCCGCCGTGGTCGACCTCGCCGCCATGCGCGACGCGATGAAGGCCTTGGGCGGCGACCCGCAGAAGATCAATCCCCTGTCGCCGGTCGACCTCGTCATCGACCATTCAGTGATGGTCGATTTCTTCGCCGGCCCCGGCGCCTTCAAGAAGAATGTCGACCTCGAATATGAGCGCAACGGCGAACGCTATGAGTTCCTGCGCTGGGGCTCGATGGCCTTCGACAATTTCCGCGTGGTTCCGCCGGGAACCGGCATCTGCCACCAGGTCAACACCGAGAATCTCGCCCAGGTCGTCTGGACGCTGAAGGAACCGGCGACCACGGTGAAGGGCAAGAAGACGCCCGCCAAGACGGTCGCCTATCCCGACACGCTGGTCGGCACCGACAGCCACACCACCATGGTCAACGGCCTCGCTGTGCTGGGCTGGGGTGTTGGCGGCATCGAAGCGGAAGCCGCCATGCTCGGCCAGCCCATCTCGATGGTCATTCCCGAAGTGATCGGCTTCAAGCTCACCGGCAAGCTCAAGGAAGGCACAACGGCGACGGACCTCGTCCTTACCGTCACGCAGATGCTCAGGAAGAAGGGCGTCGTCAACAAATTCGTCGAATTCTACGGCCCGGGCCTCGATGATTTGGCGCTGCCGGACCGCGCCACCATCGCCAACATGGCGCCGGAATATGGTGCCACCTGCGGCTTCTTCCCCGTGGATGCCGAAACGATCCGCTATCTCAAGGCCACCGGCCGCAAGGCTGATCGCATCGCCCTGGTCGAGAAATATGCCAAGGCGCAGGGGATGTGGCGCGACAAGAAAAGCCCGGATCCCATCTTCACCGATTCCTTAAGCCTCGACATCTCGACGGTCGAGCCGAGCCTTGCGGGGCCGAAGCGTCCGCAGGACCGCGTGCCGCTCAACACCGCGGCGGAGAGCTTCAAGAAGAACCTGGTCGACGTCTTCGGCCGCAAGGGGAATGAGAGCGCCGTCGGCGTGAAGGGTGCCGATTGGGAAATCGAGGACGGCGCCGTCGTCATCGCCGCCATCACCTCCTGCACCAACACCTCGAATCCTTCCGTGATGCTGGGTGCCGGTCTCGTGGCGAAGAAGGCTGTCGAACTCGGCCTCACCGTGAAGCCCTGGGTCAAGACCAGCCTCGCGCCGGGCTCGCAGGTGGTGACCGATTATCTGAAGAATGCCGGCCTCAACAAGCCGCTCGACAAGCTCGGCTTCAACCTCGTGGGCTATGGCTGCACCACCTGCATCGGCAATTCGGGTCCGCTCCCGGAACCCATCGCCGACGCCATCACCAAGGGCGATCTGGTGGCGGCCGCTGTCCTTTCCGGCAACCGTAATTTCGAAGGCCGCGTCAATCCGCATTGCAAGGCGAACTACCTCGCCTCGCCAATGCTCTGCGTGGTCTATGCCCTGGCCGGGTCGATGAAGATCGACATCACCAAGGACCCGATCGGCTATGGCAAGAAGGGCAAGCCGGTCTATTTGAAGGACATCTGGCCGACCACCAAAGAAGTGGCCGACACGGTGGCGAAGGCCGTGAAGCTATCCGACTTCAAGAAGCGCTATGCCGACGTCTTCAAGGGCGACGCCAATTGGCGCAAGGTCAAGACGGCCAAGGGCCTTACCTATGCCTGGCCCAAGGTCTCGACCTATGTCGCCAACCCGCCTTACTTCCAGGGCATGAAGAAGGAGCCGGGCACGATCAGCGACATTCGCGGTGCGCGTCCGCTGGCCATCCTCGGTGACTCGATCACCACCGACCATATCAGCCCCGCGGGGTCGATCAAAAAGGACGGCCCGGCCGGCCAGTATCTGATCGCCAACGGCGTGCAGCCGGCGGATTTCAATTCATATGGCGCACGTCGTGGCCATCATGAAGTGATGATGCGTGGCACATTTGCCAATATCCGCCTGAAGAACGAGATGGCGCCGGGCACCGAGGGCGGCGTTACGCGTTATATGCCGGCCGGCGATGTGATGTCGATCTATGACGCCGCCATGAAGTACCAGAAGGACAAGACCCCGCTGGTCGTGGTGGGCGGCAAGGAATACGGCACCGGCTCCAGCCGCGACTGGGCAGCCAAGGGCACCCTGCTGCTGGGTATCAAGGCGGTGCTGGTGGAGAGCTTCGAGCGCATCCACCGCTCCAACCTCGTCGGCATGGGCGTCCTGCCGCTGATGTTCAAGGGCGACATGACCAGGAAGAGCCTCGGCCTCGACGGCTCGGAAATCTTCGACATCGTCGGACTCGCGGGTCCCGGCAAGGCCGGCAATATCAAGCCGCGCATGGACGTGCCGGTGAAGATCACCCGCGTGGGCGGCAAGGTCGAGGAGATCGTCGTCACCTGCCGCATCGACACCGCGGAAGAGGTCGAATACTACCGCCATGGCGGCGTCCTGCCCTATGTGTTGCGGAATCTGGCCGGGGTGTAAGCGCCCGGCCAAAGACCCGACCCGAAGCGGCCGTGTGGATTCCGATCCCACGGCCGCTTTGTTTCGGTCCATTTTCGACACATTTCCGGTTGATTTAGGTCAAGCAATCACCCCCACCCGCGGTGCATGATTGCTTCGGGTGGGGCAGTGCGCCCGCACGCCGATATACCGGAGGAAAATGGATCATGGCCATCAAGAGAATTCTCTGCGCGATTGACGGATCGAAGATCACCGGTCGGGTTGCCGGCTGCGCGGTCGAGCTGGCGCAGGCGACGGGGGCGAAGCTGACCTTTCTCACCGTCAATGTCGTGCCGACCCGCGCGCGGCGCACGCATTATTGGGACGCCGAATCGATGAATGCCGCCGCTGCCCAGTCCGACAAGCAATTGGCCTCGGCGGTGAAGTCGGCCAAGGCCGTGAAATTCGACAATTACGATTGCGTCGTCGCCAATGGCAGCAATGTGGCGGACGCCATCGTCTCCTATGCCGAGAAGAACAAATCCGACCACATCGTCATGGGCACCAACACCACCAACGAGCTGGCGCGGCTGTTCCTGGGGTCGGTGGCGACCGCCGTTGTCTCCCATGCCTCGGCGCCGGTGACCGTCGTCAAATAAGCCGGCAGCATTGCCTGCCGCTCATGAAAGCGCCCGGGATCTGCCGGGCGCTTTTCTTTTGCCGCCACTCTCGCTAGGAATGATCGGTCCTCGCAATCAGGTTCCGCAAAGCTATGACCAATCCAACGCTGCCACTGGGCTATTCGCCGCTGGCCCCCGGGCAAATCGCCAATGTCGTCACCTGCCTGGAAATGCTGGCGCCGCCGGCGCCGCGCGCAGCCCGGGCGGGGGATGAAAAATTCCGCCTCGTGCCCTGGAAAGCGACGCTTGATGAATTCCGCGCGCTTTTCCGCCGTGTCGGTGAGGATTGGCTGTGGTATTCGCGCCTCATCATGGCTGACGCCAAATTGCAGGCGATCCTCGATGACGAAAATGTCGATCTCTATCGGCTGATGGATGGCGACGCGGTCCTGGGCCTGCTGGAGCTCGATTTCCGCGAGGCGGGGCAATGCGAGCTCTCCTTCTTCGGCGTCGTGCCGGAGGCGATCGGCAAGGGCGCCGGGCGCTATCTCATCGATCGCGGCATCCATCTCGCCTGGAACCGGCGCACTGGCCAGGCGCCGATCGAGCGCATGTGGGTACATACCTGCACCTTCGATCACCCCAATGCGCTGAGCTTCTATCAAAAGGCCGGCTTCGTGCCTTATGCCTTCATGGTCGAGGTGCAGGATGACCCGCGCCTCACCGGCACCTTGCCGCGCTCGGCCGCCCCGCATATCCCGCTGGTGGAGCGCGTACTGTGAAGGAGACGCTGCAGGTCGGCGATACTCACACCTTCCGCTTCACCGTGACGGACGCGAAGACGGTGCCGGCCCTCTATCCCGAATCGCCCGATTTCCGCGCCATGCCGGCGGTCTTTGCCACCGGCTTCATGGTGGGGCTGATGGAATGGGCCTGCATCGATGCGCTGAAACCCCATCTCGACGAAGGCGAAGGCAGCCTCGGCATCCATATCGACGTCACCCATGTGGCGGCGACGCCCCCCGGCATGGAAGTGACGGTGCATGCCACCTGCACCAGGATCGACGGCCGCCGCATCGCCTGGCATGTCCGCGCCGAAGACGAGGTGGAACTGATCGGCGAAGGCAGCCACCAGCGCGCCATCGTGCGCTGGGACCGCTTTGTGCCCAAGGTCGCGGAGAAGGCGGAGAAAGCGCGGCGCTAACCGGCCCGGCTTGGTGCGATGCGTCGATAGCTGAGTGCTTCGGCGATGTGGAGCGCTTTCACATCGGCAGCGCCGGCAAGGTCGGCGAGTGTGCGGGCGACGCGTAGCACGCGGTGATAGCCGCGGGCCGAGAGGCGGAATTTCTCGACCGCTTGCGTCAGCAGGCGGCGGCCTTCCGCATCGGGAGCAGCGAGCGCTTCCAGCAACTCGCCATCGGCCTCGGCATTCGAGCGCAGATTGTGCGCGACATAGCGCTCGACCTGGCGGGCACGGGCAGCGGCGACCCGGGCCGCCACCTCGGCCGACCCTTCCGCCGGCGGCGGCAGGGAAAGATCGGCGGCGGAAACCGCCGGCACCTCGACATGCAGATCGATGCGGTCGAAAAGCGGGCCGGAAATGCGCGACTGGTAATCGAGCGCGCATTTGGGCGCCTTGCCGCAACCCAGCGACGGATCGCCAAGATGCCCGCACCGGCAGGGATTCATCGCCGCCACGACCTGCACGCGCGCCGGATAGGTCACATGCGCATTGGCGCGCGCGATGGAAACGCGGCCGGTTTCCATCGGCTGGCGCAGGGCCTCCAGGGTCGAACGCTGAAACTCCGGCAATTCGTCGAGGAAGAGGACACCGAGATGCGCCAGGCTGATCTCGCCCGGCCGCGCGCGGATGCCGCCGCCGACCAGCGCCGGCAGGCTCGCCGAATGATGCGGGTCGCGAAACGGGCGCCGGCGCAGCAGCCGTCCTTCGGCGAGATTGCCGGCAAGGCTGTGGATCATGGTGACTTCCAGCGCTTCCGCTGGCGAAAGCCCCGGCAGGAGCCCCGGCAGGCGCTGCGCCAGCATGGATTTGCCCGAACCCGGCGGGCCGATCATCAACAGATTGTGCCCGCCGGCCGCCGCGATCTCCAGCGCGCGCTTGGCGCTCTCCTGCCCCTTGATGTCCCTGAGGTCGAGGGTCGAACCCTGATCCTCCGCCATCTTCGGCTCGGGTGCGCGGAGCACCTGCTGGCCCTTGAGGTGGTGGATGAGCGCCAGCAGATTGTTCGGCGCCACCACATTGATCTCACCCGCCCAAGCCGCCTCGCCACCCTGGGCCGACGGGCAGATGAGGCCGAGATCGTTGGCCGCCGCATGCAGCGCCGAAGGCAGCACGCCCGCCACCGCCGCCACCGACCCGTCGAGCCCCAATTCCCCCAGCACGACGAAACTGTCGAGCGCCGACGCTTCGATCACCCCCATCGCCGCCAGCAGCCCCAGCGCGATGGGAAGGTCGAAATGCGACCCCTCCTTGAGGAGATCCGCCGGTGCCAGATTGACCGTGATGCGCTTGGGCGGCAGCGCCAGCCCGATCGCCGTCAACGCCGCCCGCACCCGCTCCCGCGATTCCCCCACCGCCTTATCGGGGAGACCGACGAGCGTGAAAGCCGGCATCCCACCGGAGACCTGTACCTGCGCATCCACGGGCCGCACATCGACGCCTTCAAATGCAACGGTACGAACGCGGGCGACCATGGGGGACCTGGAGGGGGTTGACCGGGGGTTGTCGGGGTAAATCGTGAACAATCATCGCGCGCATACTGGCAAAACCGTTCCGGTTTGACAACCCGGGGTCGAATGAAGGGATTTCGGCTCGCCGAACGCTGCTGCATCCTGTGGCCAGGTCCCCAACCCTCTTCGCGCAATTTAAAATCCGCACTCCTAAATTCAGCTTTATCTGATGCTTGCGGTGCACGCCACATCTCGCTGGCGCGGCGTACGGCGGTGGATACAGCCGGGTGCAAGGCTCGGGCTCATTTTCTTAAAGCGACAGAGAAAGCGGTGTGATCCAGTTCACAAAATGCCACTAACACGGGGGCAAGTCCTGGAAATGGAGCGACCTCGGCTTGCGGAGTGTGAATCACGCATGGTACCGCGGGGCCCTCAATCGCCAGGGCATGCCCAGGGCATCCTCTGCCACCAGGGCATCCTTCGCCGGGAGACAATGAAGATCATGAGTCTGCTTGAGCGCGAGTCACATCTGACGTCACTGGTCACCTGGGCCTGCGAAGCCGCCAATGGCGCGGGACGGATCGTCCTGCTGCGGGGCGAGGCGGGGATCGGCAAGACGTCCTTGCTGCAGCAATTCACGAATGATCAATCGGGCGACCTCTCCTTGTGCAAGGCGGGCCGGTTGTTCCGCATTCTCTGGGGCGGGTGCGAAGCCCTGTTCACGCCGCATCCACTGGCGCCACTTTATGACGTGGCGCGGCAGATCGGCGGCGCCTTTCCAGCGGCGCTCGAAGCCGCCGGCCGGCGCGAGATGGTCTTCAACCTTACCATTGAGGAACTGACGCGCAGTTCCCTTCCCACCATCCTCGTCTTTGAAGACGTGCATTGGGCCGACGAGGCGACGCTGGACCTTATCAAGTTCCTCGGCCGGCGCCTGGCGACACTCGGCATCCTGCTCATCGTCAGCTATCGCGATGACGAGGTCGGCGACAAGCATCCCTTGCGTGCGGTCATCGGCGATCTGCCGCCGGCCAATGTGCGGCGTCTGGAACTGGCGCCCTTGAGCGCCGAAGCCGTGGCCTGGCTTGCGGCCTCCGCCGGGCGTTCGGCAGCCGGCCTTCATGAAGCGACCGGCGGCAATCCCTTCTTCGTTACCGAGGCCCTGGCGGTCAGCGACGACAAGGTGCCGGCCACCGTGCGCGATGCGGTCATGGCGCGCCTTGCCCGCCTCTCGCCGGAATCGCGGTCGCTCGCCGACATCGTTTCTCTGATTCCCGGCAAGGCCGAACGCTGGCTGCTCGACCGCACCGTCGGCGACAACAGCGCCGCCATTGAGGAATGCCTCGCGGTCGGCATGGTCGTCTTGCCGGAAGGGCCGGTCGCTTTCCGCCACGAACTGGCCCGGCGCGCGGTCGAGCAGAATGTGCCGCTGCCGCGCCAGCGCGATCTTCATGCCTGCATCCTCTACGCCCTGGAAAACCATGCGGCGGAGGAAGTGGTGGCGGCGCGCCTAGTGCATCATGCCGACCGGGCGCAGGACCGCGCCGCCGTCCTGCGGCTGGCGCCGCTGGCGGCGGAAAGTGCAGCACGCCTCAGCGCGCATCGGGAAGCCGCCGCCCATTACGAGACGGCCTTGCGCTATGCGGCGCAATTGCCGCCGGCCGAACATGCCCAGCTGCACGAGAAGTTCTCTTATGAATGCTATGTGATCGACCGCGCGCCGGACGCGATCGCCGCGCGCAAGGCAGCGCTGACACTGTGGCGCCAGGTCGGCGAGCGCTTACGCGAGGGCGATAACCTGCGCTGGCTGTCGCGCCTCTCCTGGTTCAACGGCCAGAAGGCCGAGGCAGAGCAATATGCCCGCGAAGCCATCGCCTTGCTTGAACCGCTGCCGCCTGGCCCCGAGCTCGCCATGGCCTACAGCAATTGCGCGCAGCTCTACATGCTCTCCAATCGCACCGCTTTGGCGTTGGAATGGGGCGCCAAGGCGATCAAGCTTGCGACCGCACTCAACGAGATGGAAATCCTCAGCCACGCCCTCAACAATGTGGGCACGGCCAAACTGACCAAAAGCGACCTCAGCGGGCAAAGTGAACTCAAACAGAGTCTCGCCCTGGCGCTTGACGGGGGTTTCCGCGAACAGGCGGCGCGCGCCTACACCAACCTTGCCACCCGCGCCGTTGGCATGCGTGAATTCAAGATGGCGCGCAGCTATCTCGATGACGGCATTTCCTTCTGCGAAAAATACGATCTCGATGCCTGGGGCCGGTATATGACCGTCCTGCGCGCACGCATGGAAATGGAACTGGGCAACTGGGCCGAGGCGGTGGCCGATGCCGAAGCCGTGGTCCGCCATCCGCGCACGGCGCCGATCAGCAAGATACCGGCGCTGATCGTCCTCGGACTGATCCGCGCGCGTCGCGGCGAGGAAGGCGTGGCGCAGCTGCTCGATGAAGCGCGCAGCCTGGCACTTCCGACCGGCGAGATGCAGCGCCTCGGCCTCGTCACCATAGCGCGCGCCGAGGCCGCCTGGCTGCAGGGTGACATCGCCGCCATGGCGGACGAGCTCGCCTGGACCGCGGATCTTGCCGCCCAGCAGCCGGAACCCTGGATGGATGGCGAGCTTGCCTTCTGGCGCTGGCGCTGCAATCCCATGATCCGCAACGTCGATGGCTGCGCCGGCCCTTTCGTCGACCAGATTGCCGGCGCCCGGCACAAGGCCGCCGCCGCCTGGCGGGCTTTCGGCTGCGACTATCAATGCGCCATGGCCCTGGCCGACAGCGAAGACGAACAGGATTTGCGCGCGGCCTTGCAGATCTGCGACCGACTGGGCGCCGCACCGCTTGCCGGCATCCTGCGCCGCAAGCTTCGGGCCGGTGGCATCCGCGGCATCTCGCGCGGGGTGCAGGAACGCAACCGCCAGAACCCGCACGGCCTCACCACGCGCGAGCTCGGCGTTCTCTCGCAGCTCACCGAAGGTTGCCGGAACGCCGATATCGCAAGGCGCCTGTTCGTCTCGGAAAAGACCGTCGATCATCATGTCTCCTCGATTCTGGCGAAGCTCGGCGTGCGCTCGCGCGGCGAGGCGGCGGCCATGGCCAACCGGCTGGGTCTTGCACCCACATTCGAGGTGGCGAAGGTTGCCATGGGGAAAAAATA
The DNA here is from genome assembly GCF_041906375.1 of Dongia sp. Classification (GTDB taxonomy): domain Bacteria; phylum Pseudomonadota; class Alphaproteobacteria; order Dongiales; family Dongiaceae; genus Dongia. Next base: position 106,782 of record NZ_JAYRJJ010000007.1, read on the forward strand.
GGGAATCCTCCCGATGTGCCTGGATGCCGGCACACCTAGGTTTCAGGCTCCGATAGCTCTTCAAGGACCTGATATGAACAATGCCATCAAGGCCGAGCCAAATCCGGCGGCCTTCAATATGAGTGCCGACATCGTCCGCGCGACGACCGACACCGAACTGGATCATGTGCGCGGATTGATGCGCGACTTCGTGGCGTGGCACCGCTCGCGGCACCACCAGGATCTCGCCCTCATCAACCGCTATTTCGATGCCGCGACCTTCAACCGCGAATTGGACGAATTGCCGGGCGTCTATGCGCCGCCGCATGGCGCACTTCTTGTCGCCTATCACCGCGGCCAGCCGGCGGGCTGCGTCGCCTTGCGCAATCTCGGTCTTGGAATTTGTGAAATGAAGCGGATGTTCGTCGGCGACGCCTTTCGGGGCCTCGGCATCGGCCGGGCGCTGGCCATGCGCGTCATGGCGCAGGCGCGCGAGGTCGGCTACCGCACCATGCGGCTCGACACCAGCAAGCGCCAGGCGGAAGCGATCCGCCTCTATGAGAGCTGCGGCTTCAACCGCATCGAACCCTATTACGCCATGCCGGCGGAAATGCGCGACTGGCTGGTCTTCTATGAGCGGGAGCTTTGATCATGGCAGGACCCGTCATGAGCAAGCGCTATTTGCCCGCCGCCGAAATGCCGGCTGTGCGCAAGAAAATGCTGGCCGACACGATCGACCGGCTCCTGTTCTGGCTCGAACGCAGCCGCCAGCGCCGTCGCCTCGGCCGGCTCAGCAACCATATGCTGAAGGATATCGGCCTGACCCGTGCCGACATCGAGTTCGAAATGCTCAAGCGACCCTGGGAAGGATGAGGACAAAATAGGGAAATCTCCCGATGTGAGGGCGTGGCCCGGGCCATAGGCTGCGCTCTGCCGGCAGGTCCCGTGCCCGGAAACCAGATCAGGAGAATTGACATGCCTCGCTATGTCGTTGAACGTGAATTCGCCGCCGGTCTCGTCGTGCCGATCAATGACGAGGGCGCCAAGGCCTGCCTCAAGGTGGTCGATACGAATCTCGCCGATGGCGTGACCTGGGTGCATTCCTATGTCAGCACCGACAAGAAGAAATCCTATTGCATCTATGACGGTCCCAATCCGGAGGCCATTCGCCGGGTGGCCGGCAAGACCAATCTGCCGGTCGACAAGATTTCCGAAGTCCGCGTGCTGGATCCCTACTTTTACAGCTGAGATCCGCATGCCGGTCCGGGGCGGCGGCGCTTGTCATGCCGCTGCTGCCCCGTTCCTCTGTATTCCGTCCGTGCCGCAGCCCTGAAATTATTCCAGCCGATGCCCCCCAACGCCGCTGGAATGTGATGGCCGTCACAGTCCGCCCCGACCGCCAGCTGGCATGCTGGCGTTTTGGGGCGGACACATGATGTGGCCATGGGGTGCCAGCCATGACGGATATCGAGGCGTTGATCACAGGGCAGCAGCTGCGGACCGATCCGGTTCCCCGGTCGCAGCGGCTGCTGCTCTGTGTCCTTCTGGCCATTCTCGCCATGTTGCCGACCCAGCTTTACCGTCTGGCACAGGATCAGGCGCTGCCCTGGCTTCTGGCTGACTATGCCGGCCGGTTCATGGCCATCGGTGTCCTCTTCGTCCTGCCGGCCGGGCGCTGGTGCCTGAAGCAGAAGGATGATCTCAAGGTCGGCACGCTCGAAGCCGCCCTCTGGGTGCTCGGCATCGTGCTGCTGTTCCAGGCCACCCCCATCGAAGCCTATCTCGGCGCCCTGTTCCCGCAGGCGCCGCTGGGGGACTATCCGCAACCCAAGGGCCTGCTCTATGCGATCGACATCACCTTGGGGCTCGGCCTGGTGGCGCTCCATGAGGAGCTCATCTTCCGCAAGCTCGCCAACCAGGCTCTTTCAGCCCTCGGCTGGGGATCCTGGCGCGTCATTCTGGTCAGCGCGGTTCTCTTCGGTCTCATTCACTGGTGGCGGGCCCCCGCCGGCATGATCGCGGCGGCAATCTACGGCGCCCTTGCCATGGCCTGCTACCGCCGCACCGGCTCGCTCTGGCCGATCGGCTTCACCCATTACCTGCTGGACTATCTCTCCTTCGCCTGACCTTCAGGGCAGAATGACCTGGGCAATCTCTTCCGCCGTCAGTTCGCGCCATTGTCCTTCCGGCAAATCGCCCAGGGTCAGTGCGCCGATGCTGGACCGGTGCAGTGCCTCGACATGGTTGCCGATGGCGGCGAACATGCGCCGCACCTGATGATAGCGTCCCTCATGCAGGGTCAGACGCGCGGTCTTCTCGCCGGTCACGTCAAGCTCGGCCGGCAGCAGCGGCTTGGTTTCCGATTCCAGCATCATTGTCCCGCTCGCAAAAACGGCGGCCTCGGTGCCCTCGAGCGGCCGCGCCAGGGTCACTTCATAGATTTTCGGCACGTTCGACTTGGGCGAGATCACACGGTGCAGAAAGGCGCCGTCGGCGGTGAAGAGCAGCAGGCCGGAGGTGTCGCGATCCAGCCGGCCGATGGGCGAGATGGGCGGTTTACGGAACCGCCAGCGCATCGGCAGGATGTCATAGACGATGCGGCCCGGATCCTTGGTCGAGCAGGTGACGCCCAGCGGCTTGTTGAGCATGATGACGGCGCTGGCATCCGGGTCGAGCGGCTTGCCGTCGAAGCGGATGTCCTTATGCGCGATGCTCGTGTCGAAATCGAGCTCGCCGCCGGCGGCATCGGTGATGCGGCCATTGCGGATGAGGGCCATCATCTCCTTGCGGCTGCCATAACCCAGATTGGCGAGGTGCTTGACCAGCTTCATTCCTATTTTTCCGCCTCGATGATCTTGTATCCGTCGGCAACGGCAACGATCCGCTGCCGGGCGAAATGCCCGGCGAAGGTCGCCTCATAGGGGAGATGCTGGTTGGCCACGATCAGCATGCGTCCGCCGGGTCTGAGTGCTTTGGCGCCGGCGATGATGAAGGCCTGGCCGAGATCGATCCGGTCGGCCTTGCCCGTATGAAAGGGCGGATTGCTGACGATGAAATCATAAAAACCGCGCAGCCCGGTGGTGACGTCATGCCACAGGAAATCGAGCGCCACGCCATGCGCCAGCGGCGGCAGGTTTATTTGGGCCAGTTCCAGCGCCACGCGCTCCGCTTCGTAGAGATCGATGCCCGTCACCCGCGGGCAGCGCGCCAGAATCTCGGCGCTGAGATAGCCGAAGCCGCAACCGAGATCCGCACCTTTCCCCGCAAGATCGGCGGGCAGGTGCCTGGCCAGCAAAGCCGATCCCGCATCGATGCGGTCCCAGGCAAAAAGACCGGGCCGGCTGAGGAAGCGCGCATCCTCACTCAAGCGCCGCGCTTCGCCCAGCCTTGTCCAGGCCAGCAACAGGTCGCGGTCGATCCGTGCCGGGTCGATCCTGGCCCAGAAGACGCGGCATTTGTTCTTGGAGAGCGAGATGACGTCGCCGGCAAGAGCACCGAGATCCGATTCCAGCGACCGCGCCCCTTCGCCGTTGGCCGCAGCAGCCATCACGATGCCGCCGGCACCGGCGCGCGCGACGCTCTCAGCGAGCACGAAGCGCGCCTCGTCGCGCTGGCGCGGCGGCAGGCTGATGACGAGCGGGAAGGGGCCTTCCGGCGTCTCGGCGCCCGCGTCGGGCGCGCGGAAGCCCAGCGACAATTCCCTGGCGAAGGGCAGAAAGCTCTGCCGGCAGATGAAGCGCTCGCGGGGCACGCCGCTTTCGCGCAAAGCGGCGCCCATGCGCGCGCGCAGGAACAGAATCTGGCCTTCCGTCGGCCAGGACAGGGCGCCGGTGGCAAAGGGCAGAAACAGGCTATCGAGAGCTGGGTCGAGCATGGCGACCGTTTAGCCGAATTTTCCGCCCTTGTCGCTATTCGGCGCTTCCGTTCTGCGGTGGCGTCGGATCGTAATCCTCAAAGGCCTGCGATTGGGGGACGCCATCGGCAATGGTGTAATAGTCGCCCTTGTCCGCGACGAAGATATGCCGATCCAGGGTGAGCCCCGTGGGGCTGTCGAGCGAGCCTGCCGTGATGCTGACATAGGACAGGCCGTTCCCTTCCCAGAACAGGTTCGATCCGCAGATGCGGCAGAAGCCGCGCCGCGCCGTGTCGGAGGAAGTGAACCAGGTGAGGTTCTCGGCGCCTTCGATGGCGAGGTCGCCGCTCATCGCCGCCGTGGCGGTCATGAAGTTCCCGGTGGCACGCCGGCATTGCGAACAATGACAGGCAATGACCGGGCGCAGCCTGCCCGTCACCTGGTAACGGACGGCGCCGCACAGGCACTGTCCGCTTCCGCTCTTCTGGGTGGCTTGGTCCGGGGTGGCTTGCTCCCGGGTGGCTTGATCCATGTGTCCCTCGCGGATGTCTGCCGCAAGCTTGACCCTGCGACACCGGAGCGCGCTGTCGTCCCGGCGACCCCCTCTTGCCAGGACGCCGCCACCCGGCTAGAGTTTCGCGCATGAGCAAGAACCTGACCCTCTCCGCTGCCGTGTCGCTCGGCCAGCGATTTTGGTACCGCTGGTATAACCCGGCGGCCTGAGAGGTATTCACACCTTCGCTTCAAGACATCAGGGCCGCCTTCCACCAGGCGGCCTTTGCTTTTCCAGTGATTGGATAATCCGGGTGCCGATTTGGGGGAGGCGGTCTCAACCAAGGAGACCGACCATGACCCGCTTCGATTTCGACGTTATCGGCGATGCCCCCGTGCTGAAATCGCGCCGACCCGACAACACCGCGCCACAACGACCCGAGGTGCCGGCAGTCACGCTGCCGCCGGAGACAGTCGGGCAACCGGATGCCGCAAAGCTGCGCGAGAATGCCGCCTGAAGGGCGCTATTCCCCGCTCTTCAAATGGGGCTCTTCAGATGGGGCCCTTCAGATAGGCGCCGGGGGTGACGCCCATGATCTTGCGGAACATGGTGATGAAGGTGCTGGGATTGGCAAAGCCCAGCTCGAGCGCCACGCTCTTCACGGCGCGGCCGGAGCCCAACAGCGTGAGGCTTTTCAGCACCCGCATCTGTTCGCGCCAGCGATGGAAGGTGAGGCCGGTCTCCTGCATGAACAGGCGCTCGATGGTGCGGTCGGACGTGCCGACGCGCTCGGCCCAGTCCTTGAGGCTGCGGCGATCGCCGGGATCGGCAGTCAATGCCGCGCAGATCGGCCGCAAGCGCCGGTCGCTCGGCATCGGTATGTGCAATTCGCTGGCCGGCATGGCGATGATCTGGTCGAGCAGAACTTCGGCGATGTGGGCATTGGGCGTGCCGGGCGCAAAATCCTTCGGATCCGGTGCCTGGGTCGAAATGACGGCGGCCAGGATCAACTCGCGCAGCAAGGGTGAAACGGCCAGCGAGCAGGGCAGGGGCGGCAGACCGGCACGTATATCCGGCTCGACATAGAGTGTCCGCATCGCCGCTGCCTGGTTGATGCGGATTTCGTGTTCGGTGCCGCCCGGCACCCAGACGCAGCGGTTAGGCGGCGCCACCCATTGTCCATGGGCGGTCTCCACCGTCATCACGCCGGCGCAGCAATAGATCAGCTGCGATTTCCGGTGATAATGCGGTTCGATATGCCAGTCGGCCGGATAGTTGATCGGCACCACCAGGACCGGAACCGGCACGGCATCGACGTCGAACCATTGCGCGTCGATGGCTTCGCGCACCGCTGCCGAAAATTTCTGCGCTTTCGCCTGGGGCATGATTGCAGCCGATCCGTTCACTGCCGCCCGGTCGCGGCGGGGCAGCACGCGCCGACGATTATGGGCGCTCCATGGCCCCTTTCCCACCCCGAAAATAAATGTAGCGCCGATGTATTTTACTCGGCCTGGTTGTGGCGTTCGAATACAGGTTGTGTAGAATATAAATACATATCGTTTAAGTTGTAGATGCGAAACGGAGGCGACACATGACCTCTCTTGTCGACGCAGCTTGCGACCCGATCACCCTGTTCGCTGGCCTTTCCTTTCAGGCGGAAGCGCGGGCCAGCGAATGTCTGATCGCGGGCGATCCCTTCCGCCGCCCGACACGGGCCAAGGATCTCCCCTTCATCCCGCTCGACCGGCCGCTGGGCCCAGACCGTCTCGCCAGCAACAGCGCTCTGGTCCTGCACCGGCTGCTCTTCAACGCTTATGAAACCGATCTCCTCTTCCTGCCGGCGGCCAGGGACGCCGCCGAACCGGACTGGGATTCCTTCGACGCATTCTACGGCCCGCAATCCATTGCCTGCGCCCAGGCGGCCAGGCCCCGGCTGGAACATCTCGCCTTCGCCGGCCTCGAGGCTGAAATCGATCTTGCCGGCAAATGGTCGCCGGCGCTGACCCTGGCCTATTTCCAGGACTTTCTCGCGCGCGAGCAGGCAGCTTCGGCCGAACCGGAAGAAAACGATCCGCTGCTCGCATCTCTGCTGTCGGCAGAAGATCCGCAGGCAGTTGCCCGGCACTATCTGGTGCAGATGGCGCCGGACTTTCTGTCCGAAGCCTCCGCCATGGCGCGCCTTTCCCCCGGCGCCTACGGGCCGCTGCAATCCGCGCTCTTCAACGTGCTCATCGACGAATACGGCGCCGCCGTTCACGCTGCCAAGCACAGTTCGCTCTTTGAAACGGTCATGGCCAGCGTCGGCCTCGACCCGCGCCCGCATGCCTATTGGCAATTCTACCAGCCGGGCAGCCTGGCGCTGGTCAACTACTTCCATTGTCTCGCCGCCAACAAGGGGCACTTCTTCCGCTATCTCGGCGCGCTCTTCTATACGGAAGCGAGCCTCGTCAACGTCACCGGCCGGCAAAGCCGCGCCTTGCGCCGCATCTTCGGCAAGGCGATCGATACGCGCTATTTCGACGAACATCACCATATCGACCGGCATCACAGCCGCATGGTGCTGACCCGCCTCATCGAACCGGCCATCGCTGCCTATGGGTCCCGTGCCATCGCCGGCATCCTGCGCGGCTTTGAGGAATTGCGCCTGCTGCAGGCGGCCGCGGATCGCGATCTTGCCGCGCAGATCAACTGGGCCGGGCAATTGCGCCGGAACGATCCACGCGTCGCCGGCCTCATTGCGGCGTGGCGCGCCGGATCGGGCCCAGGTGAAACTTTCCGTGAGGTCAGCGACGAACGTTCGACCACGCATATCCATCCGGACGACCGCCTGCTTCTCCTTGAAACGGGCAGCATGGATTTCTTCCCCTTGGCCGGCGTCAATTTGGCGCTCAAGGCCGGCGACCATCTCTTCATCCCGCAGGGGCGGCTGCACGGTTCCATCGTCACCGCGCCGGAATGCCTCTATCACCAGCCGATCCTCTCTCCAGACGTCGCTCGGACGCTGGCATGAGCTGCGCCGGCCGCGCGGTACTGGGCGACCACCGCTTCGAGCTGCCGCCGGAGGTCGCGGAACGATTGCTGCAGGAAGCGGCGGCGACCCTCACCCGACGCCTCTATCAGCCCGAACCCATCACCGTCGCCACCACCGACCGCGCCGCGATCCAGCGCCTGCTGCCCATCGATCTGCCGCGGCAGGGCGGCGGGGCAGGGCGGTTGCGCCAGATCCTGTTCGACGAGTTCCTGCCCCTGATGCGCGACTACCGCCATCCGCTGCATCTCGGCCACCAGCGTCCGGCGCCGAGCTTTGCCAGTCTCTATGCCGATTTCGCCGCCGCCGCCTTCAACCCCACCGTCACCATGTTCGAAGGCGGCCCCTATTCGGTCGCGGTCGAGGGTCGTGTGCTGGATTGGATGAAGCGTCTGGTCGGCTATCCGGCAGATGCCGTCGCCACCATGGTGAATGGCGGGGCCGAGGCACATCTCACCGCCTTGCTGGTGGCCCGCGACCGCGTTCTGGCAGAAGGCCATGCGTCGGAAGATCTTCGCCTCCTCATCGGGCAACAGGCGCATTACACCCTGGCGCGCGGTCGCCACATCCTGGGCCTCCCGCCGCAGGCGCTCGTCACCATTCCCTGCCGCGCCGATCTCACGCTGGATATGGATGCACTCGCCACGGAACTCACATCGCTCGGCCGGGCCGGCAAAAAGGCTATGGCCGTCGTCGCCAATGCCGGATGCACCGCCAATGGCGCCTTCGACGATCTCGGGCGCATGGCCGAACTCGCCGCTGCCGCCGGAACCTGGCTGCATGTCGATGCCGCCCATGGCGGCGCTGCCCTCCTGAGTGCCCGCCAACGGCATAAGCTCCGTGGAATCGACCGTGCCGACAGCATCGTCATCAACCCGCACAAGATGTTCTTTGTGGCCGCCCCTTGTTCGGTCCTGCTATGCCGGCACCGGGCGGAATTCGCCGCCAGCCTCGATGTCGGGCTGGAGACGGCCAGCTACGTGATCCCTGATTCGACGACGCTGCACGATATCTCCGACGGCGATGAACCCTTGCGCTGGACATTGGCCTGCACCCGCTTCTTCTCGGCGTTTCGACTCTATGCGGCTCTCTCGACCTATGGCGCCGATGGGCTTGGTGCCCGCATCGATCATGCCTGCGACCTTGCCGGATATCTCCATGACGAGGTGACGGCATCGGGTGATTTCGAAAGCCTGTGCCGGCCGGTCTTCAACATGGTCTGCTTCCGCTATCGCCCAGCGGGAATCGGCCATGCGCAACTCGATGCGCTCAATCGCACCTTGCGCGCCCGGCTGGCCTCGGGGCCGGACGCCTATCTCACCGGCTGCGAGGCGCAAGGCGTCTATTGGCTGCGCGCGCAGATCATGAGCGAGCATGTCGACCGCTATTCCTTGTGCGATCTCCTGCCGCTGCTGCGGCGCTACGCCGCCCCACTCATCGCCAGCCTGAAAGGATCCGCCCCATGAGCCTCTTGGTGACGACCGACAGCGATGCCCCGGCCCTGGCCGACATGTGGTCGATCAGCGGCCAGCTGCTGCATACCCCGCTCTATCGCCGTACCCATGCCGCATTGCTGGCGGCGGCGATCGGCGATCGTGACGTGGCCCTTCTCGACGCCGCCTGCGGCACCGGCTTTCCCCTGCTTGAACTGCGCCGGATGGGCTTTACCGATCTCACCGGCGCCGATGCCGATGCCGATCTGCTGGCGCGCTTCCGCGCGGCCATAGCGGCGGATGCGACGCTGTGCGATTGGCGGCCTGACCTCATCCTGGCCCGCTGGCAGGAATTGCCGCAGCGGATCGCGCGCCGTTATGACGTCGTCCTCAATGTCGATGCCGCCATCGGCTTCATGGATAGCTGGCTGCCCGGCGAGATGCGCGCAGGTGAAGCGGCGATCTTTGCCCGTGTGACCGAGGTATTGCGTAATTTCCACGCCGTGACGCGGCCCGGCGGCCGCTTCTTCATCGGCCTGCAGAAGAACAATCACAAGGGCAACCGCTACTACCCGATGTTCGTCGGCCGCATGCAGCTCGGCGGGATAGAGGCCGAGGCGCATTGGAACATGAGCTATGACTGGCAGCGCCGCATCAAGACCTGGGTCAATGTGGTGACGGCCGGCGGCAGGACCCATGAGCAGACACGCCATTCCTATCTCTTCGACCTCGCCGAACTGGCCGATCTGCTGCGCGCGGCCGGGTTTGCGTCGGTCGAACAACTGCCGACGCCGGATGCGCTTTACGAGGACATCCTCGTGGCAAGGCGGGGACCGCTATGAGCCGGGGCGGCGAAACGTCCACGCGCTATCGCTTCGTCGAACTTGCGGTCGGGCTGAACGAGATCTGGTGCGGCGAGGCGCGCGCCTTCCTGCTGGCGCCACCGGACGCTACACCCACCATCATTGATGGGCGCTGCCCACATCGTGGCGGGCCGCTGGCGCTGGGCCATTACGATTGCCGCGACCGGCAATGGCGCTGTCCCTGGCATGGGCAGAAGCATGCGCTGCCGGCCCTTCGGGCCCGCGCTTTGCCGGCCATCCGCCGCGGGCCGCATTGGCTGGTCGCCATCGAAGCGGCGGCGCCGATGGACGAAGCCATCTGCCTCACCCGGTGCATGCGACCTTTCGGCTGACCCAATCCGGCTACCCTTTGTCGGATTTGCGGGACTTTGCGTGCTCGGATCGCGGGAAGGACCATGCGACATTGTCGCGGCCGCTTTGGGAGACTGCCTTGTCCGTGCCGCTGTTCCAGGAACTCGACCCCGTCTTGGTCCGCGCCAGGACCGAACGCCAATTGGGCATGCTGCTGGTGCTGGGGGCGGCGCTCGCCTGGAGCACGGCCGGCTTCTTCACCCGTGTGGTGCATACCGATCTTTGGACCATGCTGGTCTGGCGCGGCGGGCTTGGGGCCGTGGTGCTCTTTGCCTTCATGCGCCTGCGCGACGGGCCGCAATGCTGGCTGGTCCTGCGCCGGGCCCGGGCATCGTTCTGGATCGCGGTGTTCATAACGGCCCTCGCCATGCTGGTCTTCATCGCCGCCCTCAATCTCACC
>NZ_JAYRJJ010000028.1:0-2302 GCF_041906375.1 Dongia sp.
CCGCCGATGAAGCACAGCCTGGAACAGGCGCTGGCCTATATCCAGGATGACGAGCTGGTCGAAGTGACGCCCAAGGCCATCCGCATCCGCAAGGCGGTCCTGGACCCCAACGAACGCAAGAAAGCCGAACGCGCCGCCGAAGCCGCACAGGCGGCGCAAGGGTAATTGCGTTTGGTCCATCGAAGACGAAGAAGGCGGCCAATTGGCCGCCTTTTTTGTTCAGAAGGTCAGTGACGAGCCGATGGCGATTTCAATGGCGTCATAGTTGTCGGCATTGTCACCGTCATCGTCGGCGGCTTCATTCCAGGTATAGAAGATGCCGCCGTCGAGATCGATGCCCGGGCCCATGGCGTAAGAGAAGTCGAGGCCGGCGCGGTCGAGTTTGCTGTCGTCGCTGAAGCCGGCTTCTTGCGTTTGCACATGAGCATAGCCGCCGCCGATGGTCCAGGCATCGAGCGTGTAGGCAAAGCCCAGGCCGAACATCCAGATATCCTGGCCCGCACCATTGCCGTCGTCGAGGAACGTGCCGGCGGCACCGACCTGCAGCCCGCCGATGCTTAGATTGGCGCCGAGATTGTAGCCGGCCTGTTCGGCATCGTCGGCAGACGTACCCTCGACATCGCCCTCCCAATAGCCGGCGGCACCCAGATTGAGCCCCCAGCCATCGCCCTCATAATCATAGTGCATAGCAAGCGCGACATTGTGGTTGGCGCTGCCCTCGGAGCGGTCAGGATGGAAGCTGTCCGCAACGTTGTCGGTGCCGCTGTCGGTCTTCTCGTCATCATTGGGCGTGTAGGACAGACCGAAGCTGAAGCCGTTCCATTGCGGTGTGTAGTAGACGATCTTGATCACCGCATCCTGCAACGCCAGCGAGGCTTCCGGATCGAAGAGGCCCGGGCTCAGCGGCGAGCCGATGATGTTGGGCGAATAGGGACCGAAATTGGCGGTCGATCCCGGCGGCAGCATGTACATGTTGCCGGCGGCGCCATCCAATGCGCCGACACGCAATTCGCCGAAGCCGCCTTTGTAGAAGGCGTAGACATTGTCGATGAAATCGTCGCTCTCGCTCTCGGCTTCCATCTCGACGCGCGCACCCACGGTGACACCGTTGTCGAGCGTGGTCTCGCCCATGAAGAAGATCTCGGCATCGCTGCTGACGCCGTCCAGATTCTGGTCGTGGCCGAGCTCGCCTTGCGCATCGTCATCGATGGTGAAGCCATAGGCGCTACGGAAGAAGCCGCCGAGGCTGAGCTTGATACCGTCGGACGCTTGGGCCGTCGCTACATTCGCGGTGCCCGCGACCGTCAGCGCAAAAAGCGAGGTTGTGGAGCGAAACCTGATCGCCATGCGGAGTCCCCTTTCGCTGGCTAACCTTGGTAACAGCAAGGTTATCCTGCGCGCAAATCTCAGCGTTGTCCAAAGATAGCGGTGCCGACCCGGACATGCGTGGCGCCGAAGGCGATGGCCGTCTCGTAATCGCCGCTCATGCCCATGCTCAAGTGATCGAGGCCGTTGGCCCGCGCCATCTCGCGCAGCAGCGCAAAATGCGGGGCGGGGTGCTGGTCAGCGGGCGGGATGCACATCAGGCCGATGACGGGCAGCTTCAGCTCGTCGCGACAGAGGCGCAGGAAGGCATCGACATCGGCCGGATGGATGCCGGCCTTCTGGGGTTCCTCGCCGGTATTCACCTGGACGAAGAGGCGCGGATGCCGGTTCTGTTTCTTCATTTCGTCGGCCAGGGCCCGGGCGAGCTTTTCGCGGTCGAGCGATTGAATGACGTCGAAGAGCGCCACCGCCTCGCGCACCTTGTTGCTTTGCAAGGGGCCGATCAAATGCAGTTCGAGCGACGGGTGGGCTGCCTTCAGCGATGGGAATTTCGCCTGCGCCTCCTGCACCCGGTTCTCGCCGAAGACCGTCTGCCCGGCATGGATCGCGGCAACAACGGCCTCGGCCGGATGCGTCTTCGAGACGGCAATGAGTTCGATCGCATCTGCCGGCCGCTCGGCGGCTTTGGCGGCAGTGGCGATGCTTTCACGGATCTGCGCCAGGTTGCTGGCAATGTGCGGGAAATCGGTCATGGTCATCAATGGGAATGATCGCGGCTTCGGAACGGCGGGCGCGGCATCTTAAGGGAGCCGCGGCGGTGAATACACCCTCTCAGGTGGGACGCGCCCAAAAAGCAATAAGGGGAGCAGTTGCCTGCTCCCCTTAAAGTCGTTCCAATATCTATCCAGCCGAGGCTGGAGCGATATTAGAAGGTGATCGACGAACCGACCGAGAACTCGAGCGAGTCGTAGTTGTT
>NZ_JAYRJJ010000008.1:0-29266 GCF_041906375.1 Dongia sp.
GATGGCGGCCATACCGTCTTCGGCCAGATCGTCGAAGGGCTCGATGTCCTACAATCCCTAGAGATGGGCGACGAGATCAACCACATCCGGTTTGAATGATCGCAAATACCTAAAAGGCCGGACTTCTCAGTCCGGCCAATAGGTTAGTAGAATCTCCGAAACCTGTTGTTAAGAAATGACGCCTAAACTCCCAGTGTCAGGTGTCTGGCATAGGGCTGACACCGGCATGGTTTCAGGGGCGCAATCATGGGGCGTGCAATACTGAATTGGTTGCCGTGGCATCGCGACGTCAATGTCCTGGCCGACGAAGAAGTCGACCGTCTGGACGTGGGTTCGGTGCTGATCGAAATTTCCGACAAGCTGCCGGCGCATATGTATCCGCATTGGCGCATCGAGAAGCGCTTCAAGGGTCCCGGCGACATGGCCCATGTCTCGCTGCGCAACATGAGCGATCCGCACGCCCACAAGCTGCTGGCGGTCTCGTCGCTGGTTTCGGCCCGCCGCTTCCAGCTGATGCACGAACACGCCGCCTGAACCGGTTTTAAGGCTGGCTGTCATTTCGCGATAGCGCGCCGTCGGGCGCGCTCATCGATCTTCCCATCTCAGGTGATCGCCGCGTTGCAGGCGTGACCCCCATCATCCGCCCCCACCCGCCTTGTTGCGACAATGCGCATTCTCTCCATATCCGGAGAGAGAGCGGGAGCGACGCACTTTCAGGATTTCAGCGGTCGGCGCATTTCACGGCGTGAAGAGCTGCGACCCGGGCGTCGATGGTGCCGTGGAAGTGGGCAAGGGCCCGCATGCCTTCGGCGCCGGCGTTGGTGCGGCAGGTTCCTGAACCGGCGCCGGCTGGGCCGGCGGCGCGGCAGCTGGTTGCGCGCCGTCTTCCTCGTTGGTCAGGCTCTTCAGCAGCGTTGAAAAATTCTCGTCCGACGCGTCCGTCGCAGCGGGTTTTGGCGCGGCGGGTTTTGGCTTTGTCGCGGCACTCGTCGCGTCAGCTGCCTTCTTTTTCTTCTTTTCGGTCGTTGCCGCTGCTGGCGCCGCTGCCGCCTTGGGTTTCTCCGTTTTCGCAGGCGCCGCCTTCTCAGCAGCCTGGGGCGCGGCCTCTTTGGCACTGGGCGCGGCCGGCTGCGCAGCGGCCGGCGCGGTGACGGCCTGATTGACGGATTGCGATGCCGCTGGCGCAGCTGGTGCGGCTGTGCTGGTCGCCGGCGCGGGCGTCGCCGTGGCAGCCGGCGGCGATGCGACCGGTGCGGCAGGAGGAACCGAGGTGACTGCGTTCGTCGGGCTTACCGCAGGCGTCGGCAGGGGCGCGAGCGCTGCCTCCTGCGCGCCGCGCTGGGACCAGAAGAAAAGTGCCCCGAGCACAGCCACGCCGAGCAGGGCGACGATCACCATGCCCAGGCGGCCATGGCCGCGCGCTTCACCGCCGGCGACGAAGACGCGATCGGCCGGATCGACCGTGAGGCTCGGCCCACTGAGGGTCGTGTTCGGATCGGCGCGCTGAAACGGCGGGTCGCCCATCATTCCCTGCGCCGTCATTCCCTGCGCCGCCATGCCCTGCGCCGCATCCCTGCGCGCATGCCCTGCGCTGTCCGGCCAGCATCGGCCGCCAGTCCGACGTGTGCCTGCCCCAATTGAGCCTGGCCCAGCTGCGCTTGGCGGTGTTTCTCACGGATGATCTTTTCAAGATCTGCGTCCGGCAGATCATTGGCCGAAGCCGACATGTCGTTCTATCCCAACTCGTCTCGATATGGCCCCAAAGGAGGCGGCGCCAGCTTCGCGCCGTCCGCGGCGCCGGTCCACAGAAAACTCTTCACGAACCTGTCATAGGGGAGTTCATCGGCCGCCGGCAAGCCTGGCCCTTACTGCCCCTCGCGCCCACGGCAATGTCCCCGAAAGGCGACTGAATCGGGGCCGGTTCCTACCTGTCTTCGGATTTGTTGCGCCAGCGCTGCTTCGCGGTGGCTTCCGAGGTTTTATTCCGCGCCAGCAGATCGGTCAGCTGGTCCCAGAAAGCGGGGGCTTGGCTCTGGCTGCTCGCGGAGGTTTTTTGCGCCTTTACCGCGGGCGACGGCGCCGGTTGGGCCGCTTTCGCCATCGGTTTCGGCTTTGGCAGCAGGGTCACCGGCTGCGCCGCTACCGCGACCAGCGGTTCGAGGGCGGCCTTGGCAGAGGCGGCAGGTCCGGCATTCAACGATAGGCTTTCGGGCGACGGGCTTGCGACCGGAAGACTTGCCACTGGCGACGGCCGCGGCAGGTGATCGGCTGGGGCGATCCTTGGCTGCAGCAGCAGGATCGGTGCCGGGCTTGCCGCAACGGGCGACGCTGCCTCCGTCATTGCCGTGGCGACCGGCGCCAGATCGGGCCCACCCGATAGATCCCGGTCCCGCATGATTTCGTTGATAGCCATGCCACCGACGAAAGCGACACTGAGACCCACGCACCAGGCAATCGGTGCGCCCGCCCGCAACGCGCGCTTGGCTGGCCCGGATAACGCTTGCCCGGATAACGCTTGCGATGGGAGTGTGTCCGAACCAAGGGCCTGCATCGGCGGCTGCCCACGCGCGCCGGTCTTCGCTGCACGGAGGGCTGCGGCATAGGCATCATAGGAAAGCCCTTCTGCCGCCGGCAGGCCAGCTGCTTTCAGCGCTTCGGCACCGACTCCCTGCTTGATACGCAGATAGTGCGCATAGCTCGGCGCGTTGTCGGGGCGCTGGGACTGCTCGCCCGCCAGGGCCCGGACGGTCGAAGCCGACGCTCTTTTCCTGTTCTGGTCCGACAGCATGCGAAATCTCTCCCGGCCACGATTGCCGGTGGCGAAATTAGCATGCGGGCGCGGCGCAGACTGGCCAGGAACGCTGCCATTACAGAAAAGTTTCAGCGCCGGCGAAGCAATGCCACCGGCCAAGCAATGCCGTCAGTGCAGCAGGACGGCACCCAGCGCCACCAGGCTCACCGAGGCGTAGCGGCGTTTGCGGAAGCGTTCCTTGAGCAGGAAGGCGCTCATGATCGCGGCGAATATGACGCTGGTTTCGCGCAAGGCGCTTACCTGGGCGAAGGCGCCGTCTCTCATGGCGAAGATCGAGATGCCATAGGCACCGGCCGAGAGCACACCGCCGGCAAGGCCCAGCCTCCAGGCACCGGACCAATAGGCGAGCGCCGGCCGGAGGCCGCGGCGCCACAGGCAGAACAGGACCAGCATCGGCGCATCGAGCGCGAACAGCCAGGCGATATAGCCGAATTGCTGGGCTTGCGTGGCGCCGGCATGGCGCACGCCCAGACCGTCGCACAGCATGTAACCCATGATGCAGATGCCGGTGAGGAGGCCGAAGGCGACCGGCTCCCACTTATGCTTGCCGGCGAGCGGCTTTTCGACCGAGAGGCTGAGGATGCCGAGAGAGATCGCGGCGACGCCCGCCATCTGCCAGCCGGCCAGGATTTCATAGGGTGGCAGGACCCAGGCCGAGACCGCGACCAGCAGCGGCGCCGAACCGCGCGCGATCGGATAGACCTGGCTGAGCTCGCCATGCCGATAGGCCAGCACCAGGAAGAGGTAGTAGCCGAGATGCGTCAGCAGCGATCCCAGCAGATAGATCCAGCTGGCGGGGTCGGGAATCGCGGTGAAATAGAGGAACGGCACCACGACCAGCCCGGCAAGGCCCATGGTGAGGCCCATATTGAGCAGCGTGTCGTTGCCGATTTTGACCATCACGTTCCAGCTGGCATGCATCACGGCAGCGAGCAGGACGAGCAAAGTCATGGAGAGGGAAAGCGTATGCATGATGCTGCGGACCATGACACACGAAATGACGCCTGCCCAATCGCTTGTTTCGATGGGGCCATAGATGAAACCGCATAGGTCAATGGTAAATGATAGGTTAGGGCGCTAGTTGAGCGGCACCACCGAAATCGAATTGTAGGGCGAGCCGTCAATCAGCTTGGTCGACCAGACCAGATAGACCAGCACGTTCTTCTGCGTGTCCAGGAAGCGGCTGATGCGCAATTCCTTGAACATGATCGAGGTGTCCTCGGAAAAGACCACCTCGCCCTTCTTGTCAGTCGGAAGTTTGCCGGTGATCCGGGTCGGGCCGACCGCCCGGCAGGCGATCGAGAATCGGCTGGGATCTTCCGCCAAGCCCATGGCCCCGCTCCAGCCGCCGGTTTCGGCGCGGGACAGATAGCAGGAGACATTCTCCACCTTGGGATCGTCATAACGCTCGATCACCACCTTGTCGTTGGGGCTCATCATGCGGAAGGTGGTCGAAACCTCGCCGATCTCCTCCTGCGCAGCGGCCGGCAGGATGGCCGTACCGAGCAGGCATCCGGTGATGAGTGCAGCGGCATGGGCAAGTCGTTTCATGACGATCTCTTTCTCCTCGCAAGGTCAGCACGCGGTCAGGAACCGCCGCACATTCTGTCGGTTCCAGAATCGGCAGGGCTGGATCTTACCGACATCGTCGGCAATTCTGTCCCCGCGCCACTAGATCGGCTGCATTCCAGCCGGTTTCAAGGAGAAGAATCATGTCATGTCGGATTGCAGCAACACTCGCCGTCGTCCTCTGTGCGTCGACCGTCGCCCTTTCATCAATGACCTGGGCCGAGGCACCGAAGAGCCTTTCCAGCGAGCTCAAGGCGGCCGATGGAACGAGCCTTGGCACCGTCACGGTCACCGCAGCACCCAAGGGCGTGCTGCTGCGTGTCGAGGCCAAGGGCCTGCCCGCCGGTTGGCACGGCATGCATTTCCATGAAAAGGGCGATTGTTCCGATGCCAAATTCGCCAATGCCGGCGGCCATGTGCATCGCGGCGACAAAATCGTGCATGGCCTGCTCAATGCCAAGGCCAACGATGCCGGCGATCTCCCCAATGTCTTCGTCGGCACCGACGGGGCACTGACGGTCGAGCTCTATTCGACCCTCGCCTCCCTCGACCGCGCCAAACATCATGCGACGCTGGCCGATGCGGATGGCTTTGCCATCGTCATCCATGCCGCGGCCGATGACTATACCAGCCAGCCCATCGGCGGTGCAGGTGCCCGCATCGCCTGTGCTGCCTTTAAATAGGGTGCGGCTTTTAAATAGGGCGTCGCTTCAAGCCGATGCCGCCTGCAAGGCGCGTAAATGGCCGAGCGCTGCCTCGGCCATTTTGCTTGGCACGAAGACATGGTCATGATGGAAGGCCGCGACCATGTTGCAGGGAATGCCATGCTCGGCAAGGATGGACGCAACGGCGGCGGTGAGGCCGACACCGTCCAGCGCCGAATAGACCGAAAGCGTGATCTGCCGCATCGGCGCCCCACAATCGAAGCCGAGCGCCAGTGCGTCCGCCAAGGGAAGAAGCAGCGACATGCCTTCCGCTTCACGGAAGCTGCCGATGGCGGCGGGCATGGCACGGGCGGCCAAGGCCGGGTCAACGGTGCTGCAGAAGATGACATCGCCGTCGATCAAGGTCGGCGACATCCCCGCCAGCATACCCTGTGCGCTGCGCACGGGATCTGCCATCGTTCAGGCCACGTCCATCAGCGAACGGGCGAATTCCTGGGCTTCGAAGGGCTTCAGATCGTCCTGCCCCTCGCCCACGCCGATGGCGACGACGGGCAGGCCGAAGCGCTCGGCCAGGGCCACCAGCACGCCGCCCTTGGCCGACCCGTCGAGCTTGGTGACGACGAGGCCCGTCACCTGGCAGATCTGCTTGAAGATATCGACCTGGGAATGCGCGTTCTGGCCGACCGTCGCATCCAGCACCAGCAGGCAATCATGCGGCGCCGTCGGGTCCACCTTCTTGATCACGCGCACGATCTTGGCCAGTTCCTCCATGAGGCCGGCCTTGTTCTGCAGACGGCCGGCGGTATCGATGAGGAGCAGGTCGATCCCTTCCGCCTTGGCCTGCGTCAGGGCATCGAAGGCGAGGCCGGCGGGGTCCGCCCCTTCGCCGCGCGCAAGCACCGGCACGCCGGCCCGCTCGCCCCAGATCTTGAGCTGTTCGACGGCAGCGGCGCGGAACGTATCGCCCGCGGCCAGCATGACTCGTCTGCCCTGCCCCTGATGGAACCTTGCCAGCTTGCCGATGGTCGTGGTCTTGCCGGATCCGTTGACGCCCACCACCAGCACGACATGCGGCCGGTGCGCCTGGATGTCGAGCGATTTGGCGACCGGCTCCAGCATCCTGGCGATCTCGTCGGCAAAGAGGCCGCGCACTTCCTCGGGCGTCACTTCCTTGTCGAACCGGTCCTTGGCCAGGGCCGCGGTAAGCTTCTGTGCCGTTGCCGGCCCCAGATCGGCGGCAATCAGCGCCTCTTCCAGCTCGTCGAGCAGGGCCCGGTCCAGCTTCCGCTTGGTGAAGATGCCGGTGATGCTCTCGGTGAGCTTGGATGAGGAGCGGCTGAGGCCCGCCTTCAGGCGCTGGAACCAGCCCCGCTTTTCAGTGCTGCTGCTGTCGGTCATGCGTCTTCTAAAGGATTAGGCGGCGACGGCGGTGAGATGCTCGTCGGTGGCGCCGTTGATGCGGGTATCGATGATGCTGCCGGGCTGCGCCCCGAAGCTTAAGGATACGGGGGCGAAATGGTCGCTGTGGCCGAAGGCGGCGTCGCCTTCCGACTTTTCCACCAGCACCCGCGCCGGCGTGCCCAGCAACCGCGCGAAATAGGCGCGCTGGTTGACGAGGCCGCGGGCACGCAGCGCCTGGGCGCGTTCCTTGCGCACTGGACCCGGCACCTGGGGCATCTTGGCGGCCGGCGTGCCGCTGCGGGCCGAATAGGGAAAGACGTGGAGGAAGGTCAAATCGCATTCTTCCACCAGGCGCAGCGAATTCTCGAACATCGCCTGCGATTCCGTGGGAAAACCGGCGATGAGGTCGGCGCCGAAGACCAGGTCGGGACGCGCCGCGCGCATCTCGCGCGTGAAGCGGATGGCATCGTCGCGGCTGTGGCGGCGCTTCATGCGCTTCAGGATCATGTCGTCGCCGGCCTGCAGCGACAGATGGAGATGCGGCATCAGCCGTTCTTCCGAGATGATGAGCCGGCGCAGTTCCTCATCCACTTCCACCACGTCGAGCGACGACAGGCGCAGGCGCGGCAGGTCGGGAACGAGGTTGAGAATGCGCCGTGTCAGGCTGCCGAGGCCGGGCTTCCCCGGCAGGTCGCTGCCGTAGGAGGTGATGTCGACACCGGTCAGCACCACTTCGCGAACGCCATTGGCGACCAGCTGGCGGATCTGTTCGACGATGGCGCCCACGGCAACCGAGCGGCTGTTGCCGCGGCCGAAGGGAATGATGCAGAAAGTGCAGCGATGATCGCAGCCCTGCTGGATCTCGACGAAGGCGCGGGCGCGGGCAGCGAATCCGGAAATGAGATGCGGCGCCGTTTCCGTCACCGTCATGATGTCGGCCACGGCGACATGCGGTTCGCGCGCCGAGCCTTCAGATGCCAGCGACAGGGCGGTGAAGCTCTCCGCCTTCAGCTTTTCCTCATTGCCGAGGACCGCGTCGACCTCGTCCATCGCGGCGAACTTTTCCGGCGCAATCTGAGCGGCGCATCCGGTGACGATGATGCGGGCCCCCGGGTTGAGGCGGCGCGCCTTGCGGATGGCCTGCCGCGCCTGGCGCTCGGCTTCCGAGGTGACGGCGCAGGTATTGATGATGATGGCGTCGGCAAGGCCCGCGGCCGAGGCATGGTTGCGAATGACTTCGCTCTCGAAGGCATTGAGGCGGCAGCCGAAGGTGACCAGCTGCGGCTGGCCCGGCTTAGGCGTCTCTTCGACGGGAAGCAGCGTTTCCTCAGCCATGGCCATTGACCAGACTGTCGAGATCGATGCTGCCCTCATAGGACAAGGTCCAGGGTCCCGTCATGCGCACATGGCCGTTTTCCAGCCATTCGATGGTGAGCGTGCCGCCATCGACGATCACCTCGCCCTTCCTTGAGGTAAGGCCGCGGCGGGCGGCCGCCACCAACGTGGCACAGGCACCCGAGCCGCAGGCCAGCGTGATGCCGGCGCCACGTTCCCACACCCGCATGCGAATGCGGTCGGGCGCGATGATCTGCGCAAACTCGATGTTGGAGCGCACCGGGAAGAAGGGATGGTTTTCGAGCTGCGGCCCGACCACCGGCAGATCGACCTTGTCGACGTCGTCGACGAAGAAGACGGCATGGGTCGAGCCTACATTGACCCCGACCGGGTCGGCGAGCGATCCCAGCGAGACGGGCATGTGCAGCGTATCGCAGGCGGAGGCGACGGGGATCTGCTGCCAGTCGAGGCCGGCCGGCCCCATATCGACGGCGATCAAGCCGTTGCCGATCGATTCCGCCGGCAGCAGGCCGGAGACGGTCTCGATGACGACATGGCCATTCTTCTTCTCGCCCATGATGCGGGCGGCGATGCAGCGCGTGGCGTTGCCGCAGGCCCGCGCTTCCGATCCGTCGGCATTGTGGAGGCGCATGAAGACGTCGGCCCCCGCGGTCACCGGATTTTCCAACGTCACCATCTGATCGAAGCCGACACCCATATGCCGGTCGGCCAGGCGCCGGCGCTGTGCCACGCTGAGGTCGAGTTTCCGCCCACGCGCATCCAGCACGACAAAATCATTGCCGAGGCCATGCATCTTGAGGAACGGGACAATCGACATGAAACGCGCCGCCATTGGTGCTGAACTGGCGTTGGTTATGCCGTCCACCCACCCCCAAGTCCAATGATTTCAGGGAGATCGGGCCTTGCACGAGATGCAGGGCGAGGTCTCGATCGGCAACCCAAGCCCCTGGAAACTATGAAGAAAAAGTGCCCATATCCGGGCGGTTGACGGGTGCCCTCCCCCTCTGTATAACCCGCCGCCAATAGAAATTCAGACGTTTCACAGCAGGTATTGCTCCATGGCCCATCATAAATCCGCGGAAAAGCGCATCCGTCAGACCGTCGTCAGCACGGCGCGTAACCGCACCAACACCAGCCGCATGAAGACTGCGGTGAAGAAGGCTGAAGAAGCCATCGCCGCCGGCAACAAGGCCGCCGCCGAAGCCGCGCTGAAGGCAGCGCAGCCGGAATTGGCCCGTGGCGTGGTGAAGGGCGTTCTGCACAAGAACACCGCCGCCCGCAAAATGTCGCGCCTCACCAAGCGCCTGCGCGCTCTCGCGTAAGCGGCTCGCAAGGCAAAGCATCAACTGCCGCCTGCAAGGGCTTGGCAGCGCTCGCATCAACCGCGGTCTTCGCTCGAAGGCCGCGGTTCGCGTTTGTGCCTCAGCGACGCCAACGCCACCATCCGTTGTAGTCTTTAGGTTCATTTTAGCTGCTGAAGCTGTGATGATTCGGCCACAGGCACCCTGGCAAGAGTCGATTCCCGACCGTTCCCGATTCGGACTTGTTGCATGGCTGAAAGCGCGCGCGTAGAGTCCCTTTCGGTCGCGGACAGGGCGTCGACCGGAGCTCTGCAAAGAGCTTGATCACGGGAAAATTAGATATAAAAAACAAAGACCTATGATGCGTGACGACACGTTTCATCATTGCGACAGCCATGGTCCCCGCCGCTTTCCTGCGGGACCTGCCAGTGACTGCCGGAAAGCTGAAGGTATGAGCCATTCCGGTCCGTTCGCGGCATCCGTTTTCCCCCATCGATACCTGTGGCAGCCAAGTCACGGCTACATTGCGCGCCTCCACGGCATTCTCGCGCATTGGTTGCAGCCGTACACGCCCGATCCCAACGGGTTCGGCGGCCGGGCTTAAGTTAATTATTAAGACCGCCGCCGATCCGGGTGCCACGCCCCGCCCGGGTGCGTGAGTCCCTGTGCCGCTGGCGGTGACCAATTTTGAGTGGGGTGATGACGGCATGAGCAAGACTGGATCCTATGCGGGCGACGTAACGCCCCAGGCCGCCTGGGAAGCCCTCAACAAGGACAGCAGCGCCCGCCTGGTCGATGTGCGCACCCAGCCGGAATGGAGCTTCGTGGGCCTCCCCGACCTCAGCCGGATCGCCAAGAAGGTCATCCTGGCTTCCTGGCAGGTCTATCCCACCATGGCGATCGATCCGGATTTTGCGACCAAGGTGAAGGCCCAGCTCGGCGATTCCGCCGGTCCCGTCTATTTCCTGTGCCGTTCCGGCGCCCGTTCGCGCGCGGCCGCCATCGCCATGACCGAGGCCGGAATCGGTCCCTGCTTCAATGTGAGCGGCGGTTTCGAGGGCGACAAGGATGCCAGCAGCCATCGCGGCCGGACCACCGGCTGGAAGGCCGCCGATCTGCCCTGGGTGCAGGATTGATGACTGCGATGAGCCGCAATGACGACATGAATACGAATATGAGCGCTCTTGGGGGGAAAGCCATGATCGAAGCCGGCAGCGATTCGCTCCTCAACGCGCAATGGGCCCGTGTGCGCGGGCGCCTGCGCGCCGAGTTCGGCGAGGCGACGTTTCGCTCCTGGTTGAAGCCGCTCACCCTGGCAGGCCGCCGCGGCCAGGATCTGCGCGTGGCCGTGCCGTCGCGTTTCATGCGCGACTGGGTCGCTACCCATTACGCCGACCGCATCATGGCGCTGTGGAGCTCCGAATGCCCGGAGATCCGCTCGGTCGAGGTTATCGTCGATGCGCGCGACGCCGGTGCCGCCGATGATTCCAGCCTCGATGACGCAGCGCTCGAAACGCCGGTGACGGGCGGCGACGGCAGCACCATCGCCGAAGCCATGCCGACCATCGTCGGCACCAATCTGACCGAAGCCGATGGCCTGGCCGAAGTGAGTGCGACGCTCGATCCCCGCCTTACTTTCGATAATTTCGTCGTCGGCAAGTCGAACGAACTCGCCCACGCCGCCGCCCTGCGCGTCGCGGAAAGCGATGTTGTGCCGTTCAATCCGCTATTTCTTTACGGTGGCGTCGGCCTCGGCAAGACGCATCTGATGCATGCCATTGCCCATCACATCAAGAAGAAGCAGCCGCAAAAGCGGGTGATCTACCTCTCCGCCGAAAAGTTCATGTACCAGTTCATCCGCGCGTTGCGGAACAAGAACACCATGGCCTTCAAGGAGCTGTTCCGCTCGGTCGACGTGCTCATGGTCGACGACGTGCAGTTCATCATCGGCAAGGAATCGACCCAGGAAGAATTCTTCCACACCTTCAACGCGCTCTTTGACCAGAACAAGCAGGTGGTGCTGTCGGCCGATAAATCGCCCTCCGATTTGCAGGGGCTCGAGGAGCGCATGCGCACCCGCTTCGGCTGGGGCCTCGTTGCCGACATCCATCCCACCACCTACGAGCTCCGCCTCGGCATCCTGCAGGCCAAGGCCGAGCAGGCGCCGATCGATATTCCGGGCAAGGTTCTGGAATTTCTCGCCCACCGCATCTCGTCGAACGTGCGCGAACTCGAAGGGGCGCTCACCCGCATCGTGGCGCATGCGACGCTCGTCGGCCGGCCCGTCTCGGTCGAATCCGCCCAGGAGCTTCTGAAGGACCTCCTGCGCGCCAATGACCGCTCGGTCACCATCGAGGAAATCCAGCGCCGCGTGGCCGAGCATTACAACATCAAGCTCGCCGACATGAGCTCGCCCCGCCGGGCCCGCCAGGTCTCGCGGCCCCGCCAGATCGCCATGTATCTGGCCAAGCAGCTCACCACCAAATCGCTGCCCGATATCGGCCGCTCCTTCGGTGGCCGCGACCATACGACCGTGATGCATGCCGTGAAAAAGGTCGAGGAACTGGCCTCCGGCGACATCTCCTTTGCCGAGGATATCGACCTCCTGAAGCGCATGCTGGAAGGCTGAAATCCGCCCCCCGATTCCCCACTGAGTCCCGGCGGCTTTTTCTCAAGCTTTCTGCGGGGTTGCGGCGGGCCCGGAGGGGCCTGGAATCGCTATAAAACCCTGTTGCCCGGGGCCTAACCTGCTATAATCCCCCACTTGCTGGAAACCAGGGGCCGATTCGGCCATTTCCGTCGCCGTTCTGTCTTGGCGCGGGGGACCTTCAGGCAAGGTTGGAAAAGATCGGACCGACGGCGTCGGATCGCGCCTCTGCGGCCCACCAGGCTGCTTTGGAAGATACCGCCTTCGGCCAGAAACAGGGTTGAGTTAGGCCATGAAACTGACCATCGAACGGACCCTCCTGCTGAAAGCGCTGGGGCATGTGCAGAGCGTTGTCGAACGCCGCAACACCATTCCCATCCTCTCCAACGTCCTGGTCGAGGCCAAGGACGGCCAGCTGGCCCTGACCGCCACCGACATGGACCTCGCCGTGGTCGAGAAGGTCGCCTCCGACATCGCGGCACCCGGTGCCGCGACGGTCCCGGCCCATACGCTCTACGACATCGTGAGGAAGCTGCCCGAAGGGGCGCAGGTGCAGATCGAGCTGGCAAGTGACGGCCAGCAGGTCACCGTGAAGGCCGGGCGCTCGCGCTTTGCCCTGGCGACCCTGCCGAAGGAAGATTTCCCGGCCATTCATGCCGGCGACCTGCCGCACAAATTCCCGCTCTCGGCGGCTGACCTCAAAGGCCTCATCGACCGCACCAAATTCGCGATCTCGACCGAAGAGACCCGCTATTACCTCAACGGCATCTATGTCCATGCCTATGCTGCCGGCAAGCAGACGAGCCTCCGCGCCGTCGCCACCGACGGCCATCGTCTGGCGCGGGTCGAAATGCCGCTGCCGGAGGGTGCCGAAGGCATTCCCGGCGTGATCGTGCCGCGGAAGATGGTCAACGAAGTCCGCAAGCTCATTGAGGATTTCGAAGGTGCCGTCGACGTGTCGCTGTCCGACAGCCGCATCCGCTTCGCCTTTGCCGACGTGGTGCTGACCTCCAAGCTGATCGATGGCTCCTTCCCGGATTACCAGCGCGTCATCCCCACCGCCAACGACAAGGTGCTGGAAGTGGACCGCAAGGAATTCCGTGACGCGGTCGACCGTGTTTCCACCATCTCCAGCGAAAAGTCGCGCGCCGTGAAGCTCTCTTTGAAGCCCGGCATGCTGACCCTCTCGGCCACCAGTGCCGAAAACGGCAGCGCCTCGGAAGAGATCGAGGTGAAGTATGACGGCCAGGCGATGGAGATCGGCTTCAATTCGAAATACCTTCTGGATGTCGCCGACGAGATCGAGGGCGAAGGGCTGGAACTGAAACTGGCCGATTCCGTCGCCCCGACCCTGCTCCGGGACATGGCTGACGCTCAGGCACTCTATGTGCTGATGCCGATGCGAGTCTGAGATGGGGCGTGTGTGAGGCAATGGCGGTCGCCGAACGCGGAACCGACCAAGCCGACATAACGCCACGCAAGGATACGCAGGTGGCGAACGGGTTTTCGTATCTCTCGCTGACATCCTTCCGCAATTACCGGGAGATCAGCTTTGAAACGGGGCTTGAGCAGGGCCGCGGCGCCATCGTGCTGACCGGCCGCAACGGCGCCGGCAAGACCAATCTCCTCGAAGCCGTCTCCTATCTCGCCCCCGGTTCCGGCCTGCGCCAGGCCAGCATCGCCGAGATCGAATTGCGGCAGGCCAGCAATCACTTCCCGACCGGCGCCGGGCCCGAGGACATCGCACGCCCCGGCGGCATGGCCTGGGCGGTGCATGCGCGCTATCTCGGCCGTGGCGGCGAACATGCGCTGGGAACAGGCCGCGATCCGCTGGCCCAGGCGCAGAGCGGGCGCGAGCGGCGTATTTCGCGCCTCAACGGCGCCAATCTGCGCTCGCAGGCGGGGTTTGCCGAAATCCTCACCGTGCTGTGGCTGACGCCGCAGATGGACCGGCTCTTCTCGGAGGCCGCCGCCTCGCGCCGCCGCTTCCTCGATCGCCTGGTCTATGGTCTCGATCCCGCCCATGCGGCACGCGTGGCGGCCTATGAACAGGCGATGCGCGAGCGCGCCCGCATCCTGCGCGGCGAAGCGCCGATGGCCTCCGGCACCGATATAAACGCCTGGCTCTCCGGCCTCGAGAGCGAGATGGCGGCGCAAGCCGTCGCCATCGCCGCAGCAAGGCTCGACGCCGTGGCGAGCCTCAACGCCGCCATGGCCGAAGCGATCGGCCCCTTCCCGCAGGCGGAACTCGCCGTGGCGGGATCGGTCGAGGAATCGCTGGGCTCCATGTCAGCCCTTCAAGCCGAAGATCTCTTGCGCGAACGCCTGGCCGCCGCCCGCGGCAGCGATGCCGATAGCGGCATCACCGGGTGGGGTACGCATCGCTCCGACCTGGAGGTGACGCTGGCCGGCCGGCATCTCGGCGGCACGCCATTGCGCGCCGGCGATTGTTCGACCGGCGAGCAGAAGGCCTTGCTGATTGCGATCATCCTTGCCGAAGCCAGGCTTTCGACGCGCCGGCGCGGCGAGCCGCCGGTCATTCTGCTCGACGAAGTGGCGGCCCATCTCGACCGCCAGCGCCGCGAGGCATTGTTTGCTGAATTGCAGGCGCTCTCCGCCCAATGCTGGCTGACCGGCACCGAACGCGACATCTTCCAGCCGCTTGATGGCTGGGCCCAGTTCATGACCGCAGGCGATGGCCGCCTGCTGCCCGATTCCAACTAATCGGCGGGCACTTTATCCCTTTCATCTTTGCACGAACGAGTATCGAACCATGAGCGACGAGAACAAAGAGAACGGAAACCAGGGCGCTGGCGATTACGGCGCCGATTCCATTCGCGTGCTGAAGGGCCTTGATGCCGTCCGCAAACGCCCGGGCATGTATATCGGCGACACCGATGACGGCTCAGGGCTCCATCACATGGTCTATGAAGTCGTCGACAATGCGATCGACGAGAGCCTGGCCGGCTGGTGCGACCGTGTCCTCGTCACGCTCAACGGCGACGGCTCGGTCACGGTGAACGACAATGGCCGCGGTATTCCGGTCGACATCCACAAGGAAGAAGGCGTCTCGGCGGCCGAGGTCATCATGACCCAGCTCCATGCCGGCGGCAAATTCGACCAGAACAGCTACAAGGTTTCCGGCGGCCTGCACGGCGTGGGTGTTTCGGTGGTGAATGCGCTCTCGGAACGGCTCGACCTCAGGATCTGGCGCGACGGCAAGGAGCATTTCCTGCGCTTCCGCCATGGCGATCCGGAAGCACCGCTGGCGGTGGTGGGCGACGCGGAAGGCAAGCGCGGCACCGAGGTGACGTTCCTTGCTTCCAAGGAAACCTTCACCAAGACCGAATATGATTACGCCACGCTTGAGCATCGGCTGCGCGAGCTGGCTTTCCTCAATTCCGGCGTGCGCCTCATTCTCACCGACAACCGCACCGTCGAACCGAAATCGGTTGAACTGCATTACGAAGGCGGGCTTGAGGCCTTCGTGCGCTATCTCGACCGCGCCAAGAACACGCTGCATCCGGCCGCCATCACCATGATGCAGGAAAAGGACGGCATGACCGTCGAAGCGGCGCTGGAATGGACCGACAGCTATCATGAGACGATGCTGTGCTTCACCAACAACATCCCGCAGCGTG
Source organism: Dongia sp. (assembly GCF_041906375.1). Classification (GTDB taxonomy): domain Bacteria; phylum Pseudomonadota; class Alphaproteobacteria; order Dongiales; family Dongiaceae; genus Dongia. Next base: position 15,393 of record NZ_JAYRJJ010000008.1, read on the forward strand.
ACGGTGGCACCCATCTGCAGGGCTTCCGCGCGGCGCTGACGCGCCAGATCAACAAATATGCGGAAGAAAGCGGCATCGCCAAGCGCGAGAAGGTGACCTTGACCGGCGACGACGCCCGCGAAGGCCTCACCTGCGTGCTCTCGGTGAAAGTGCCGGACCCCAAATTCTCGTCGCAGACGAAAGACAAGCTGGTCTCCTCCGAAGTGCGCCCCGTGGTCGAGAACATCGTCAACGAGCGCCTGGCGCAATGGTTCGAGGAACATCCGGCCGATGCCAAGCGCATCGTCGGCAAGGCGGTCGAAGCCGCCGCTGCCCGCGAAGCGGCACGGAAGGCGCGCGACCTTACCCGCCGCAAGGGGGCACTCGACATCTCCTCCCTCCCCGGCAAGCTTGCCGACTGCCAGGAACGCGACCCGGCCTTGTCCGAACTCTTCATCGTCGAGGGTGATTCGGCCGGCGGGTCAGCGAAACAAGGCCGCCACCGCAAGAACCAGGCGATCCTTCCCTTGCGCGGCAAGATTCTCAATGTCGAGCGCGCGCGTTTCGACAAGATGCTCTCATCCGACCAGATCGGCACGCTGATCGCGGCACTCGGCACCAGCATCGGGCCGGAGGAATTCGATATCTCGAAGGCGCGCTATCACAAGATCATCATCATGACTGACGCCGACGTCGACGGCTCGCATATCCGCACGCTGCTCTTGACCTTCTTCTACCGGCAGATGCCGGAACTCATCGAGAAGGGCTATCTCTATATCGCCCAGCCGCCGCTCTATCGCGCCGCCAAGGGCAAGACCGAGCATTATCTCAAGGACGATCTGGCGCGCGAAGACTATCTCATCACGCTGGGCCTTGAAGGTGCCATGCTGACGCTCGGCACCGGCGAGCAGATCGTCGGCGCCGATCTGCGCCGTGTGGTCGATCTCGCGGCCCAGGCCAAGCATCTGATGGAACCCTTGATCCGCAAGGTGGGCTCGGCCACGGTGGTGAGCCAGACGGCGATCGCCGGCGGCCTCAGCCCGCAGGCCGCCGCCAATCCGGACCTGGCCGCCGCCATCGCGGCAAGGCTCGACGCCCTGTCGCCCGCGACCGAACGCGGCTGGTCGGGCCTCTCCGACAGCGAAGGCGGCCTTGCCTTCAAGCGGCGACTGCGCGGTGTTACCACCGGCCATGTCATCGATGCCGGCCTCATCCGCTCAGCCGAGGCACACCGCCTCGACCAGATGAAAGAGGGCCTGGGCGAAACCTTCGCCAAGGCCGCGACCTTCACCGCCAAGGATCGCAACGTCACCATCCATGGCCCCATCGACCTCATCGATCTGGTGGTCGAGATCGGCAGCAAGGGTATCGACATCCAGCGCTATAAGGGCCTCGGCGAGATGAACCCCGAACAGCTCTGGGCCACCACCCTCGACCCCGCCGTCCGCTCGCTGCTTCAGGTCAAGGTCGCCCATGTCGACGAAGCCGAAGAAATCTTCTCGACCCTGATGGGCGACCTCGTCGAACCGCGGCGCGACTTCATCCAGCAGAACGCGCTGAACGTGGCGAATCTGGACGTCTAGGCAGCGATCTTTGTCGCTTCCTGCCGATCCTGCCGCCACGAAGCGAGCAAGATCGAAGTTCGATTCCAACGCATCATGGAAGAAGTGGCAGCAAGAAAATTTTGGCGATGACAATCGTCAACTGGGCCCAGACATCCTGCAGTACTGCCACGAGATGCTGGGAAGGATGACGTTCTTAGCATGGGGTGTTGGCGGGTACTCTCCGATCCGGCCGAAGAGGCAGGTTTTTAACTCTTCAAATTCTTGGGGATTTCATACGCTCTACCGAGGACCGAAGCAGCAAGATCAGTGAGGGCTAAACAGTTCCGATCTAGGGCAATTGAAGAAACTACGGGTGGGGATGGGAAAATGACTTCAGCATCCAGCAAATGCGTCAACTGGCGACAAGTATTTGGTATTTATATCTCCACGGTCGAGAGATTTATCAATACTGCGTCTCTTAGAAATGCCAGCGACCATCCACTCGCAAAATCTGTCAATCATGTAAAGCACCTATTGCAAGTCGGAATGCCGACTGACGACGGTAAGCTCCATATTGGTCGATTCTCGACATCTCCAGATTCTGCAATGAATGTGGCGAGTTCATTGCTTAGCACACTCTTTCGGTTCGGAATCGACTCGATGTACTGGCTTGGAAAAGATGGAAGTTACATTCCCGAACTAGAACGCGATAGCGCCGTTAGGCGCTTTCTGACCACCCGTCTACCAAACCCAGATATGTGCGAAGATGTCCTCGCAGAAATGACCTATCGAGGGTACTTGAAAGGAAGGGGTCTCACCGTCGAATTTACGGAAGAAGAAGGGATGCCTGACATGAAGGTGTTGGGTTCCCACGGAGCGTTTCACGCCGAAGTCAAAGCCCTCCACAATGGCTCGAATCTGGACCGGGTAAGTAAGGTTATCGAAAAAGCCAACAAGCAGATTAAGCGCACCCCTGAAGGCATCGGAGTATGCGCAATTCAAGTTGTTGAGACTATCCAATTGAATGGCGCGTCTATTACCGCGCCTTTATCCATTCCTGCGACAATAGAGCCAATTATTAAATCCGCCCAGACCGCAATGTCTTCAATGAATTTCAAATCGGTAGCCGAAACGATCGTGACGTGGGATGAATTTGACCTCCTAGGAAGACCGCCTGGCTGGATTGGCCTACACGCCGTGAGGAGGTCTGTTCGATTATCCCATGTAACCCCTAGAGCATCCATACCTCACAATAGACTAATGGACCTTGAGCCTGCAGCGACTATACATGGCAATATTCTGTTTGCCCCCTCGAACGATCCCCCAAAGGACTAGTATGGCCACTAGACGATTGGTCGGCGTCGAGTGCCTCCCAAAAACTAGTTTGGTGAACTCGTTCTCTCAAAATTGTGGGCAGCGCCTGAGTGAGTCAGGCTTTTTCAGAGTCCAACCTATCAGAGTCGTTCTTTTCAAAAAATTGAGTCTGAGGTGTTCTTTGAAATTGGCTATTTTGGGACCCAATAGAGTCAGACATCATTTCAGGGCGACAGATCTTCCGCGCGTTCAAAGAACCGCGCGGAAGATGGCGGCGACTTGCTCGGTGGTCGGCTTGGGGCCTTGGCCGGTCGCATACATCAGGGTGATGCCGTCGATGAGGCCGGCACAGGTTTCGATGGGCACGTCGGCGCGCCCGTTCGAGATGAGCTTCAGGAAAAATTCGATCGGCCTGCGCGCGGCGGCGGTCAGTTGCGCACCGACGCCGGCGAGATCGTGGCGCCGGGCGGCAGCCAGGGTGAGTTCCATCCGCGCCAGAAACAGGTGCCGGGATTTGTCGGCATAGGCGCCCAGTTCCTGCGCCACATAGGCGATGGCCGCATCCATGCCCAGGCGCGCGGCGGTTTGCGCAAAGCCCACTTGGATATCGTCGCAATCCTTTTCTAACATTTCCGCCAGCCGTTCCGCGGCAGCGATGAGCAGCCCAAGCTTCTTGGGGAAGTAGTAGGTGGAGGAGCCCTGCGGCAGTCCTGCCATCTCATCGATGGCGCGGTGGGTGACGCCCTCCAGCCCGCGTGTCGCCAGCAGCTGAAGGGCAGCGTCGAGAATGACCTGGCGCCGGGCCTGCCTGTCCCCAATTTGAGCAGTCCCGGCTTGAGTAGCCCCGGCCCGCTTGCCGCTAGCCCGCTTGACCTGGGTCTTCCTGTTCCCGCCCGGCTTGGACATTGACACGTACTCTCTACATATGTAGAGATTTTATATGCTAACGCAGTAAAATCTCTATTGAACCAGGAGTATTCATGACACAATCCATCCTCCGCTTGAACCCACCCACGCTGCCGAACACTGCGCAAATCGGCTATTCGCAGATTTCCGTGGTGACACCGGGCCGGATGGCTCACATCTCCGGCCAGGTTGCCTGGCGGCCGAACGGGGAACCGGTGCCGGCCAGCCTGGCCGCGCAGATGGAGATCGTAGCCGCAAACGCCAAGGCGGCCCTTGCTGCGGTGGGAGCGACGGCACAGGACGTCGTGATGGCGCGGGTCTACATGACCGATCTGACGCCGGAACGCCTGCAGGAACTCATGCCACCTTTCCTCGCCGCCTTTGACGGTGCCATGCCCAGCGTCACGGGTCTCGGCGTCGCCGCCTTGGCGGCACCCGATCTGCAGGTCGAGATGGAACTGACCGTGCGCCTGCCGGACTGATCCTTACCCGGCACTTCGCGCCCGCCCGTGAGAATCCAACGACGCCGATGCGCAGCGTGGCGGGGGAAGACGGCACCAGGCTGACAGGCCGGCCGGTGATGTGGCAAGGTCGCGCCCGACGCCTTGCAGCAGAGTGGTACGATGCCGACCGAACAGATAAACATCCGCAACGCCACGCCGGCCGATGCTGCCGTGCTGGATTCGCTCATCCGGCAATTGGCGGCGCATGAGGGCGCCGCCCATCTCATCTCCTTCACGCAGGGGCAGGTCGCCGCTGCTTTGGGCAATGAGCGCCTGCGCGCGATCCTTGCCGAGGACGGGGAAGGTGTCTGCGGCTTCGTCACCTTCACCGTCGATTTCGCCATCTGGAACGGCGGTGACATCCTGCGGGTCGACGATGTCTTCGTGAGCGACCGGGTGCGCCGGCGCGGCATCGGTCGTCAACTGATGCTGCGGATCGCGAAACTCGCTCTCGAAGGCAACATGATCGCCCGCTGGGAGATCGAGCCGGTCAACCTGGCGGCACAGCAATTTTATCTCGGCCTCGGCGCCAATCTCCGCGACAAGATCGTGGCGCGCTGGGAGTTACCCGCCATGGCCGGCGCAGTTGGTTCCTCCGCTTAGGACGCCACCGCGCTGAGAGAGATCAGCTGGCCGCCATCGCCAGGCTGACTTTGGGGCTCGCGATGGCCCGTCCCTTGCGGCAGAGGTCGGCGGCCGGCGCCATGGAAGCTTGCGCGAGGGCGACGGCGGTGGCGCCGTCGGTGAAGGCACGATCGGCGGCCTCGGCGATCAGCGCCGCATAATGTTGCTGGTCGCCCGCCTTGAAGGCATCCCACGCGCCAATGACCAGCGAGAGGTCGACGCTGACGCCGGTCCCATTGGCCACCTCGCGGAAAAGGGCACCCGTCGCCTGTGCCGTCGTCGGCAAGGTATAGAGGATGGCAACGCGGCCGCCCGCTTTCAGGGCGGCTTTGGCCACCGCTTCTTCCGCCAGCGCCCGGTCGGCGCGGCGGATGGGCACGGTAGCGTCGAGATGATCGGCGATGGGCCCGAGTGTCGAGCAGGTGAGGAGAACGAAATCGGCCTCTCCGGCCAGATCCAGCAGCGCTTCGGCGGTCGCCGCGACCAGATCCGGCGTCAGCGTACCGGCCGCTTCCGCAGCGCGCAGCAGGTCGGCGCGGACCCAGTGCCGGAGGTCGAGGCTGAGCCCATCAGCGGCCCGGTCGAAATGGTGGATATTGCTCTCAGCCGTATGCAGGCAGGCGATGCGGCGGCCCATCAGGATGCGTCGCCCTCGTCGTCATCCTCATCGCCATCCGCATCGGCCGGCACGGTGCCGTTCTTGCCGGCATAATGCTGGCGCTTGGCCTTGTACATCGAGGCATCGGCCTGGCTGAGCGCGTCGTCGGCCGATTGCTGGCCGTGGAATTCATGAAGGCCCACGGCGCAGGACAATTGGATGTCGACGCCTTCCCAGATCAGCGGTGAGCGGTTGATGACCGAGAGCAGCTGGTTCGCTTTCTCCTCCGCCTGCGCCACGTCGGCTTGCGCCAGGATCACGCCGAACTCGTCGCCCCCTAAGCGCCCGACCACGTCGGAATCGCGCACATTGTTGAGGAGCAGGGTCGCAAAATGCCGGAGCGCCGCATCGCCCGCCGGATGGCCGAAGCGGTCATTGATCTGCTTCATGCCGTTGAGGTCGAAATAGAGCACCGAACCCGGCGAGCCGTAGCGTTCGGAAAAGGAGATGAGGCGTGTCAGTTCCCGCACGAAGGCGCGGCGGTTGGCGATGGGCAGCATGGCGTCTTCATCCGCCACGCGCTCGAGATGCGTGATGCGCTTCCTGGTCCGGTCGAGTTCGTCGCGCAGGCGCCGCACTTCATCGAGCAGGGCCGTGAGTGCTGCGCGCACATTGGGCGACAGCTCCGTTTCGGAAAGGCCGAGGAAGGTTGCCTGGTCGACAGGTGCGGCACTGGTCGCGGAACTGGTGGCGTCTACGCCGGCCGCCGCCGCGGCCTTGGCGACCTTGCCGACCTTGGAAACCGGCCGGGCGCCGCCAGCGGGACCAACCCCCGTTGGACCGCCAGCTCGATCTCTGATCTTCATTCCGCTGCCTTTCGCGCCTCAGCCGACCCAACCTCTAACCCAAGGGTCAGGCGCTCATCGCCCCAAGCCTCGGATGTTGGCGGTCCCGGACCGCCCTCGCAATCTCTTTTTGGCGCCCGGCGCCGGCCCGCGCAAGTCGCCAAAAAATGTCGCCGAATCATGCCAATAACTCAGTTAAAGGGGCGTTAATGCGGCGGCCGCCAAAGCTTGCCAACAGGCCTTTAGCACCTATAATCGCGGCCCTTCGAGCCGGTTTCAGGAAGGCGTAAGGCCATGGCAACAAAAGAGAAACAGAAACCAGCCAAGGCGAAGGCCAAGGTCGGCATCATCATGGGCAGCCAATCCGACTGGGCCACCATGCGCCATGCCGCCGAGACCCTGGAGACGCTGGGGGTCGCCGCCGAGACGCGAATCGTCTCCGCCCACCGCACCCCCAAACGCATGTTCGACTATGCCCAGACCGCCAAAGCGCGCGGTCTTCAGGTCATCATCGCCGGTGCCGGCGGGGCCGCCCACCTGCCCGGCATGACGGCAAGCCTCACCGAACTGCCGGTCTTCGGCGTGCCGGTGGAAAGCGCCGCCTTGAAGGGCCAGGATTCGCTCCTCTCCATCGTGCAGATGCCGGCCGGCATCCCGGTGGGAACGCTGGCCATCGGCAAGGCTGGTGCCGTCAACGCGGCCCTTCTCGCCGCAGCGGTGCTGGCCCTTCATGACGCGCCGCTCGCCAAGCGCCTCGCCGCCTGGCGCGAGAAGCAATCCAGCGCCGTCGCCCACGAACCCAAGCGCGAGGATTGAGTTTCATGAGCGCCGAAGAAGGCCAGATCCTGCCGCCCGGCTCCGTCATCGGTATTCTGGGCGGTGGCCAGCTGGGTCGCATGTCGGCGCTCGCTGCCGGCCGCCTCGGCTACAAGGTGCATATCTTCTCGCCGGAGAAGGACGGACCCGCGGCACAGGTTTCGTGGAAGAACACGGTTGCTGACTACACCGATCTTGCGGCACTCGAAGCCTTCGCCAGATCGGTCGATGTCGTCACCTTCGAATTCGAGAACATTCCGGCTGCGGCCGCCGAAGTGCTGGCCAAGGTGAAGCCGACCCGCCCCGCCCCGCGCGTCCTCCACATCACCCAGGAACGCCTGCGGGAAAAGCGCTTCCTGGAAGGGATCGGCGTGCCGGTCACCGACTTCCGCAAAGTGACATCCGCGGCCGACCTCCCGGACGCGGTCGCCGCCATCGGCACGCCCTCGATCCTGAAATCGGCAAGCTTCGGCTATGACGGCAAGGGCCAGGTGCGCATCGAAGCCGGCATGGATCTCGATGACGCCTGGCAGAAGATGGGCGGCAGCATTGCCATCCTCGAAGGCTTCATCGATTTCGATTGCGAGATTTCGGTCATCGTCGCCAGGAATCCGGCCGGCGAGATCGCGCTCTATGAACCGGCGCGCAATCACCACAAACACCATATCCTCGACACCTCGACCGTGCCGGCAGGTATTCCCGCCAAAGTGGCCCATGCCGCCGAAGCCATCGCCCGGCAGATCGCCGGTGAAATCGATTTGATCGGCCTGCTCGCCGTCGAGATGTTCGTGACCAAGGACGGCCGCGTTCTCGTCAACGAACTCGCCCCGCGCCCCCACAACTCCGGCCATTGGTCACAGGATGGCGCCGTCACCTCGCAATTCGAGCAGCATGTGCGGGCGGTCTGTGGTCTGCCGCTCGGCAATCCCGCGCGCCATTCCGACACGGTGATGACCAACCTCATCGGCGACGAAGTCGAGACCTGGCCGCAACTCCTCGCCGACCCCGACGTAAAGCTCCACCTCTATGGCAAGGCGGAAGCAAGGCCGGGCCGCAAGATGGGCCACTGGAACCGGATAAGGCCGAAGAGCTGAAGAGCTTTGATGTCGTCACCAAATTCCTTCTTCATCGTTATCTGCGCGGCATTCGTGATCAATTCCGTGCCGAATACTGCGATTGCGCAAGATCAAGGGAATATTTGGGACAGCGACATTTGGCATAAGGTCAATCTCTATTGCGACACAAACGCCATGGAAGCGATCATTACCATTCGCGGCACCTCCTTCCGCGGCCTTCACGAAACACCGGCGTCGATCACCAAACTGATTGCGAAAATGCGACTTGAACCGGAAGGGGCGTGTAAATGGTCCAACGGCCAGCTTCTACGCATCGAGACATTGACGCCACCATACGAGGCCGAAGGTCGTTGCGGTTCCGAACCGCCAGCGGCCATCAACTTAACGTTGGCAGATCAGACTATCCTTCGGAGTTGGCAATATTTTGACTGCCACGAAGGCTACGCAGCGTCTGCCATCATACTTCATGAAGATGATTTGAAATTTTGCGCGAGCGAATCGGAATGCGCAGAAGCCGGAAAGAGACTCATCCACGCGAACTGAGCTATTTGGACGAATAAGCACGCCCCACAAAACAAAAGCCCCGCCGGGTTCCCGGCGGGGTTTTCAGTTTGGAGGAACGTTTCAGTCGCGCGATTTACAGCGCGTTTGCCTTTTCGACGATGGCGTGGGTCCAGGCGCCTTCCGGCTTCTTGGTGATGACCGGGTCGGAACCGCCCGACATCAGGGTTTCCACGGTGCGCTCGGCGGCGGCATCGTCGAGCCAGCCGGTGCCCTTCGCGTTCTTGCCGACCAGCTTGGCGATTTCCTTCATCATGCGCAGCTGGTGCTTCTCAGTCTGGGCGCCGGTCGTGTCATTGGCCAGCACGATCTTGACCGAGTCCTTCGGGTTCTTCACCGCCCAGTCCCAGCCCTTCTGTGCCGCCTTGACGAAGCGGGCGAGCTTGTCGACCATGGCCGGGTCGCTGAGATTCTTATCGAGCGTATAGAGGCCGTCCTCGAGCGTCGCCACACCTTCCTTTTCATACTGGAAAGTGACCAGCTGCTTGGCCTTCAAGCCGCCATCGATGACCTGCCAGTATTCATTATAGGTCATGGTGGAGACGCAATCGGCCTGCTTCTGCAGCAAGGGATCGACGTTGAAGCCCTGCTTCAGCACCTTGACGCCGCCGGCCGAGCCATCGGTCTTGTAGCCGAGCTTGTTCATCCAGTTGAGGAACGGATACTCGTTGCCGCCGAACCAGACACCCAGCGTCTTGTCCTTGAAATCCTTGGGCGTCTTGATGCCGGCATCCTTGCGGCAGGTCAGCATCATGCCCGACTTCTGGAAGAACTGGGCGATGTTGACCAGCGGCACGCCCTTCTCGCGCGTCGCCAGAGCAGAGGGCATCCAGTCGACGACCACATCGGCACCGCCGCCCGCGATCACCTGGGACGGGTTGATGTCGGGGCCGCCCGCCTTGATCGTGACATCGAGGCCGACTTCATCGAAGAAGCCCTTGTCCTTGGCGACGTAATAGCCGGCGAACTGCGCCTGCGTCACCCATTTCAGCTGCAGGGTCAGCGCGTCCTTGGCTTCCGCCATGGTGGCACCGCCGAGCAGGAGTCCCGCGATGACCGCGGAACCGAATAGTTTCTTGAGCACCATTTTAAGCCTCCGTTTTGGTTATGTTGTAAGCCCAAAGAACTCAGTGAAAATTATCGCCCCCTGAACGAGGCGTGCCAGGAAGTGAGCTTGCGCTCCAGCAGCGCCAGCACACCGTAGGAAAGCGAACCGGCCAGTGCCGCCACCGCGATTGTCGCCCACACCACATCGACATTCATGCGCGCCACCTCGACGCTGATGCGGAAACCCATGCCTGAGATGGGCGAACCGAAGAATTCCGCCACGATGGCACCGATGAGGGCCAGCGTCGAGTTGATCTTGAGAGCATTGAAAAGAAACGGCAAGGCGGCAGGCAGGCGCAGTTTGAGGAGCGTCGCCCAATAGCCGGCGGCATAGGAGCGCATCAGATCGCGTTGCATATTGTCGGCCGCATTGAGGCCGGCCAGCGCGTTCACCAGCATGGGAAAGAAGATCATGAAGACGATCACCGCCGTCTTCGATTCCCAGCCGAAGCCGAACCACATCACCATGATGGGGGCGATGCCGATGATCGGCACGGCGCTGACCATGTTGCCCAACGGTAAAAGACCGCGCTGCAGGAAGGGAATGCGGTCGACGATGAGCGCCGTGGCGAGGCCCAGCGCATTGCCGATGACAAAGCCGGCGATGACGGCCTTGAGGAATGTCTGGCGGAAATCGCCGATGAGGGTCGGCAGCTCGCGGAAGAACGCGTCCCAGATCTGGCTCGGCGCCGGCAGCAGAACGCGCGGCACGCCGAAGCCGCGGCAGATGAATTCCCAGCCCAGCAGCAGCGAGATGCCGAAGACTGCCGGTACCAGCCAGCCGATGAACGGCCAGCCTTTGAGCGCAGAGAGATTGCCGAGCAGCCACCAGGCCGCGGCCGTGCTGGCGAGGATGAGGACGCTCGCCCACCCCACGGTGGGTAATGTTCCGGTCGCTTCCGCCGAGAGGATGCCGTGGAAGCCGTAGATGGACAGGCCCGCCAATAGCACGGCCGCCAGAATGCTGGTGAGGAAGGGATGCGGATGATGCTGTTTCATGAGCGCGCACTCGCGGCCTGGCCGGCATTGCGGAGTACCAACCGCTCGACTCCACCGATGCCGTAGACGAGCGCCGTGCCGAGGAAGGCCGCCGCGAACAGCGCCGACCAGATCTGCACCGTCTGGCCGTAATAGGAACCCGAGAGCAGGCGCGCCCCCAGGCCGGCGGCAGCACCGGTCGGCAGCTCGCCGACGATGGCACCGGTCAGGCTGATCGCAACCGCCACCTTGAGGCTCGCAAAAAGAAAGGGGATCGAGGCCGGCACGCGCAGCTTCCAGAACACCTGGGCCGTGCTGGCGTTATAGGAGCGCATCAGGTCGAGCTGCATCGGGTCGGGCGAGCGCAACCCCTTCACCATGCCGATGGTGACGGGAAAGAAGCAGAGATACATCGAGATGATCGATTTCGGCACCAGCCCGGTGATGCCGATATTGCCCAGCACCACGATGATCATGGGGGCGATGGCCAGGATCGGCACCGTCTGCGAGGCGATGATCCAGGGCATCAAGGACCGATCGAGGGTCCGCACATGCACGATACCCGCGGCCAGGATCATGCCGAGGATGGCACCCAGCGCAAAGCCCACCAGCGTTGCCGAGGCGGTGACACCGGCATGATAGACCAGCGATTTGTTGGAGCTGACCGGCTCGGCAAAAGTCGTAGCGACGAACTCACGCAGGATCTGGTCGGGGCTCGGCAGCACCGGCCGGTCCATCGCCCAGGTACCGCGTAATATCTCCATGAAAGCCGGCTTTGCGGCGGGCGATTCGGGTGCGACGGGCGCCTCGTTCGAGGCCACATCGCCCTCGCCGCTGGCCGGCACATCCTCTTCCGGCTCGGCCGTCGCCGAATCATAGGATTGGCTCTCGTCATCCTCCGCAGCCTGGTCGTCACCCGCTTCGTCGGCGGCACTGGCATCGCCGTTGAGTGCCGCTTCGGCTTCAGCCTCGGCCGCCTGGTCGGCGGCGGCATTCATCAGGCCATCCTCGACCTGGGTCCAGTTGAGCGTGGCCGCCAGCGCGTACCAAGCCACGATGATGATGGCGACGACCGCCAGCACCGGCAGCGCCTTATGCTTCACCCCCTGCATGAAGCCGCCGCTCATTTGACCTCGTCATAGGAATGGCCGGCCTTCAGCCCCATGCGGATGCGGTGGGCAAGGTCCTGCGCCTCCGGCGATTCCCGCGTTTCCAGTGTCCGTGTCGCCGGCAAATTGCTGTCGATGATGTCGATGATGCGGCCGGGCCGGGCGCTCATGATGACGATGCGGGTCGAGAGCAACACCGCTTCATCGATTGAGTGGGTGACGAAAATGACGGTCTTCTTGGTCTTCGCCCAGATCGACAGCAATTCCTCGTTCATGCGGTCGCGCGTGATCTCGTCCAGCGCCCCGAACGGCTCGTCCATCAGCAGCAGGTCCGGATCGAAGCTCAATGCACGCGCGATCGAGGCACGCTGCTGCATGCCACCCGAGAGCTGGAACGGGAACTTCTTCTCGAAGCCCTTGAGGCCGACGAGATCGAGATAACGCTGCGCCTTCTCCGCCCGCTCGGCCTTCGAGACACCCATGATCTCGTGCGGCAGCTCGACATTCCGTTGAATATTGCGCCATGGATAGAGCGCTGCCGCCTGGAAGATATAGCCATAGGCACGCTTCAGTCGCGCCTCTCTGGGCGAGACGCCATTGACCGTTACCGAACCGGATGTCGGCTGCTCCAAATCGGCGATGATCCGCATCAAGGTCGTCTTGCCGCAACCCGACGGGCCGATGAAGGTGACGAACTCGCCGCGGCGAATCTGCAGATTGATGTCTTTGAGCGCTTGGACCGGTGCGTCCGGCGTCTCGAAGGTGAGACCCAGATTGCGGACGTCGATTACGGTGTCCGTCATCGGCGCCCCCTCACCCCAACCCCTCTCCCGCGAGGGGAGAGGGGCTTTTCGCACAAGCTCGCTCGAAACTCCCTCTCCCCTCGCGGGAGAGGGTCGGGGTGAGGGGGTGTCCATATACGCACCGCTCTATCAAGCCGCATTGGCGCGTTCGACCATGGCGCGCAGCAGCACGTCGCAGCCGTCGCGGCAATCTTCCTTGGTCGCATTCTCGATCTCGTTATGGCTGATGCCGCCTTCGCAGGGGATGAAGACCATGGCGGTGGGGGCGACGCGGTTCATGTAGCAGGAATCGTGCCCGGCACCGGAGATAATGTTGAGGTTCGAGAGGCCCAGTTCGTCGGCCCCCTTCTTCACCGCGGCGACGCAGGATTCATCGAACTTCACCGGCGGCGAGTACCAGATTTCCTTGAAATCCATCTCGAGATGATTCTTCGCCACTGCCTCGTCGCAGGCGGCCTTGGCTTCGGCCGCCATCTTGGACAGGATCTTGTCGTCCGGGTGGCGGAGATCGATGGTGAAGAACACCTTGCCCGGAATGACGTTCCGCGAATTGGGGCTGGAATTGATCATGCCCACGGTGGCGCAGGCGAAGGGCTGGTTGTCGTGGCCGATCTTGTTGATGGCGCTGATGACATGGGCGGCACCCACCAGCGCGTCCTTCCGCACCTTCATCGGCGTGGGGCCGGCATGGGCTTCCTGGCCCGTCAGCACCACTTCGAACCAGCGCTGGCCTTGCGCACCCTGCACGATGCCGATGGTCTTCTTCTCGGCTTCGAGGATCGGGCCCTGTTCGATATGCGCCTCGAAGAAGGCATGGACCGGGCGGCCGCCCACCTCGTCATCGCCATAGTAGCCGATGCGCTTCAGCTCCTCGCCCATGGTCTTGCCGTCCTGGTCGGCGCGGTTAAGGCCATAATCGAGGTCGAACACACCCGCGAAAACACCAGACGCCACCATGGCGGGAGCAAAGCGCGAGCCTTCTTCATTGGTCCAGATCGCGGCCTCAACGGGGCGCAGGGTTTCGTATTTCATGTCGTTCAAGGACCGGATGACTTCGAGCCCGCACAGCACGCCATAGACGCCGTCGAACTTGCCGCCCGTGGGCTGGCTG
>NZ_JAYRJJ010000008.1:29881-103545 GCF_041906375.1 Dongia sp.
TGCATCGCCCCGCCCGGCCCTTCCGCCACGACCCGGCCGCGCCGCAGCACCTTCAAGCGCGCGGCCTTGAGGCGGATCGCCTCGATCGGATCGCCGGCATCGAGCAGGACGAGATCGGCATAACAGCCGGGTGCCAGGCCATAGCCGTCGAGATGAAGGATCTTTGCCGGCGTTTCGGTGACAGATTGGAAACAGGCACGCATTGCTTCCAGCCCCGTCATCTGCCCCACATGCAGCGCCATGGTGGCGACATCGAGCATGTCGCCCGATCCCATCGAATACCAGGGATCCATCACGCAATCATGGCCGAAGGCCACGGGCACGCCGGCCGCCATCAGTTCCGGGACGCGCGTCATGCCGCGGCGCTTGGGATATGTGTCGTGCCGCCCCTGGATGGTGATGTTGATGAGCGGGTTGGCGATGGCCGCGACCCCGCTTTCCGCCATCAGCGGAATGAGCTTGCTGACATAATAATTGTCCATCGAATGCATCGAGGTGAGATGCGAGCCGGTGACTCGGCCTGAGAGGCCCAGCCGGTGTGTCTCGGCGGCCAGCGTCTCGATATGGCGCGACAGCGGATCGTCCGTCTCGTCACAATGCATATCGACCAGCAGGCCGCGCTCGGCGGCAAGCTCGCATAAGGCACGCACCGAGGCCGCACCCTCCGCCATCGTGCGTTCGAAATGCGGGATGCCGCCCACCACGTCGACACCGCGATTGAGCGCTGTGCTCAACAGTTCGACGGCACCGGCGCTGCGGAAATAACCGTCCTGCGGGAAGGCCACCAATTGCAGGTCGAGATAGGGTTTGACCCGTTTCTTCACTTCAAGCAGCGCATCGACCGCCAGCAATCGCGGATCGCAGATGTCGACATGGGAGCGGATCGCGAGCAACCCCCGCGCCACCGCCCAGTCGCAATAGCGCAGGGCGCGCTCCATGATCGCTTCCTGGGTGAGATGGGGTTTCAGCTCGCCCCAGAGCCGGATGCCTTCGAGCAGCGTGCCCGATTGGTTGAGCCGCGGGAGCCCTAAGCTCAACGTCGCATCCATGTGGAAATGCGCGTCGACGAAGGGTGGGCTGACCAGATTGCCGCCGGCATTGATGGTGGCTTCGCCGGCATCGGGCAGGCCATGCTCGACCGCGACGATACGCTCGCCCCGGATGCCGATATCGATATCCTTGCGCCCATCGGGCAAGCTGGCGTGGCGCACGATCAGGTCGAACATGGGATTACCTTTCCCCCTTGCGATAGGGAATCATCAGGGCCCGGGGATAGCCGGCCCGCCGCGCCATCGTGATGAGCGCCAGGATCGAGAGGATATAGGGCAGCATCAGGAAGAACTGGTAGGGGACACCGGCCACGATCTGCTGCAGGCGCAGCTGATAGGCGTCGAAGGCGGCAAAGAGAATGGCGCCCAGCAGCGCCTTGCCCGGCCGCCATGAGCCGAACACCACGAGTGCGATGGCGATCCAGCCGCGCCCGTTGACCATGTCGAAATAGAAGGAATTGAAGGCCGACATGGTGAGGAAGGCGCCACCCAGCGCCATCAGGGCGCTGCCCGCCATGACGGCACCGATGCGCAACAGCGTGACGTCGATGCCCTGCGCCTCGACCGCCGCCGGATTCTCGCCGACCATGCGGACCGCAAGGCCCAACGGCGTCCGGTAGAGGATATAGGCCACCAGCGCCACGCTGATGAAAGCGAGATAGGTGAGCGGCGTCTGGCTGAACAGCGCCTCGCCGAAGAAAGGGAGATCGGAGAGGCCGGGAATCGGCAGCGATTGAAAGGGTTCGATCTTGGGCGGGCTGGTCACTTCCGGCAGCGAGACGCGGTAGACATAGGAGGTGAGCGAGGTCGCGAGCAGCGTGATGCCGATGCCGGTCACATGCTGCGAGAGGCCCAGCGGCACCACGAGGAGCGCATGCAGCAGGCCGAAGGCAGCCCCGGAGGCCGCCGCCACCACGACGCCCACCCAGAGATCGCCGCCGAGATACACCGTGAACCAGCCGGTGAAGGCGCCCACCGTCATGATGCCTTCGATGCCGAGATTGAGCACGCCGGCCCGCTCGCAGATAAGCTCGCCCAGCGTCGCGAAAATGAGCGGCGAGGCGATGCGGATGGCGGCGGCCCAGAGGCTGGCGGTGAAGATGATCTCGAGTGCTGCCATCACCTCACCTCCATTTGAGGCGGAAGCGGGTGAACAGCATGCCGACCACCATGGTGAGCAAGGCCGTGGCCACCATCACATGGGCGATGTAATTGGGGACACCGGCCTGCCGGCTCATCGCATCGGCACCGACGAACATCGCCGCAACGAAGATCGCGGCCGCCACCACGCCCAGCGGATGCAGCATCGCCAGCATGGCAACGACGATGCCGGCATAGCCGAAGCCGGGGCTGAGATCGAGGGTGAGATTGCCCTTGAGCCCGATCACTTCGGAAACGCCGGCAAGGGCCGCGAGGCCCCCGGAGAGCAGCGCCACCTTCACCATGACGAGATCGACCTTCATGCCGGCAAAGCGCGCCGCGCGGGCATTGAAGCCGACGGCCCGCATCTCATAGCCATGGATCGTCCGGCTGTTGATGAACCAGACGAAACCCGCCATGACAAGCGCGAGGAGGAACCCGAGATGCAGGCGCTTACCCTGGACGAGCTTGGGCAGTTGCGCCGCTTCGATCACCTTCTTCGATTGCGGCCAGCCCATGCCCATCGGGTCCTTCAACGGTCCTTCCAGCAGGAAGGAGACCAGCAGCAGGATGATGAAATTGAGGAGCAGCGTGGTGACGACCTCGTCGACGCCGAACCGCGTCTTCATGAGCGTCGGCCCCAGCAGCAGCAGCGCACCCGCGAGCGCGCCCGCGACGAGCAGAATGGGAATGAGGATGGGACTGGGCAGCGGCAGCAGGCCGGTCCCCAGCACCGCCGCCATGATGGCGCCGCCATAAAGCTGCGCCTCGCCGCCGATATTCCAGAGGCGCGCGCGGAAGGCGACCGCTGCGGCAAGGCCCGTGAAGATGAGCGGCGTCGCCCGCGTCAGCGTCTCGAAAAGCGCGAACTGCGTCCCCACGGCGCCCTTGATCACCAGGCCGAAGACGCCGAAGGGATCGGCCCCGCTCCACAGCACGAGGAGGGCCGCGATCAGCAGGCTGGCGCCCACCGCCGCCAAGGGTGCGGCGAGCCAGAGAATCCAGGGCGTCTCGAGGCGCGGTTCAAGCCGCATGGCTCGCTCCGAATCCCTGGCCGAACCCATGTCCCGCCATCATCAGCCCGATCTGCTGCACCGAGAATTCGGCGCGGGTGAGCGGCGGCGACACCACTCCGCGATAGATCACGGCGATGCGGTCGCTCAAGGTCAGCAATTCGTCAAGATCCTCGGAAATGAGCAGGATGCCAGCACCACGCCGGCGGGCGCTCAGCAATTGTTCATGCACATAGCCGACGGCGCCGATATCGAGCCCGCGCGTCGGCTGTGCCGCCAGAATGAGCTTGGGATTCCCCGCCATCTCGCGTCCCAGAATCAACTTCTGCATGTTGCCGCCGGACAAGAGCCGCGCGGTCGCCTGCGGCCCCGGGCAGCGCACGTCGAAACCCGCGATGATCTCGGCCGCGAATTTCCGCGCCGCCGGCCAATCGATGAGATGATGCTTCGAGAAGGGTTCGTCGCGATAGCGTTCCGCGATCATGTTTTCGGTGATCGACATGTCGCCGATGAGGCCCATTGCATGCCGGTCTTCCGGGATGCGCCCCATGCCATGCCGCACCATCGCCGCCGCATCCGCCCCGGCGATCGCCGCGCCGAACAGCGTGAAGCTGCCGGCATCGGGCTGCGCAAGCCCGCTCAACAGATCGGCGAGCATCGCCTGGCCGTTGCCGCTCACCCCG
This sequence comes from Dongia sp., assembly GCF_041906375.1. Taxonomy (GTDB): domain Bacteria; phylum Pseudomonadota; class Alphaproteobacteria; order Dongiales; family Dongiaceae; genus Dongia. The sequence continues at coordinate 33,767 of NZ_JAYRJJ010000008.1, forward strand.
GCAAGACCCAATATCTCACCCTCCCGCAAGCTCAGATCGACCCGGTCCAGTTCCGCCCGCCCATGGGGGCCCATGATGGTGACGCCTTTGAGCGCGAGGAGTTCTGAGCCGGCTTGCTGCGGCTCCACTTTCGGCAGCGGAACCGCGCGCCCCACCATCAGCTCGGCAAGCTCCGCCCGCGTCGCCCCCTTGGTCTCGCGTCCCGCCACCAGTTTTCCCTGGCGCAGCACCAGGACGCGGTCGCTCACCGCCAGCACTTCATTGAGCTTGTGGCTGATGAAGATGATGGCAAGCCCGCGCGCCACCAGTTTCTCCAGGGTCGCAAACAGGCTGTCGCTTTCCTGCGGCGTCAGCACCGCGGTGGGTTCGTCGAGAATGAGGATGCGGGCGTTGCGATAGAGCGCCTTCAGGATCTCGACCCGCTGCCGCTCGCCGACCGATAGCTCGCTCACCCGCAGATCGGGGTGGACGGCAAGGCCGAAATCCGCCGCCAGCTGCGCCAAGCGCTCCTTGGCCTTCGCCTTGTTCGAGCGCCAGGACCACAGGCTCTCCGTCCCCAGCACGATGTTGTCGAGCACGGTGAGATTGTCGGCCAGGGTGAAATGCTGGTGCACCATGCCGATGCCGGCCTCGAGGGCAGCAGCCGGGCTGCCCGGCGGCAATGCGCGCCCGAACACCTCGATGCTGCCCGCATCAGCCACGTAATGGCCGAAGAGGATGTTCATCAAGGTCGTCTTGCCGGCGCCGTTCTCGCCGAGCAGGGCCAGCACTTCCCCGCGCCGGAGCTCGAAGCCGATATCGTCATTGGCCTTGAGCGCGCCGAAGCGCTTGGAAATACCGGCCAGCCGGAGGACGATTTCCCCCGGCTGGCCGCTTGTCGTCTCGCTCATCAGCTCGATTTCGGCTCGTTGTCGTCGATGGCGACCTGGAAAGCGCCGGATTTGATGGCGGCTTCGCGTTCCTTGACCTTGGCGACGATATCCGCCGGCACCTTGGCCTCGAACGTGCCCAAGGGTGCGAGAGAGCAGCCGCCTTCCTTCATGAAGGACAGCGCCCCGTAATCCTCGGCCGTGAAGCTCTTGTCCTTCACCTTGGCGATGGCCTTGTCGAGCGTCGGCTCGAAATGCCACAGGGCGGAAGCCACGACCGTGTCCGGGTAATCGGCTTGCGTGTCGATCACATTGCCGACCGCCAGCACGCCCTTTTCCTTGGCCGCGTCCGAAACACCGAAGCGTTCGGCATAAAGGAGATCCGCCCCGGCATCGATCTGCGCCAGCGCCGTCTCCTTGGCCTTGGGCGGATCGAACCAGGAGCCGATGAAGGCCACCTGGAACTTGGTGTCGGGCTTCACTTCCTTGACGCCCGCCATGAAGGCGTTCATCAGGCGGTTGACCTCGGGGATCGGATAGCCGCCGACCATGCCGATATTGCCGCTCTTGGTCATCGCGCCGGCGATCATGCCGGTCAGGTACGAGGCATCCTGGATGTAATTGTCGAAGGTCGCGAAATTGGGCAGGGCCGCATCCGGCTTGAAGGATGACCCGATCAGGAAGGCGACACCCGGATAATCCTTGGCGACGGCGCGCGCGGCGTCCTCGACCGCGAAGGCCTCGCCGACGATCAGCTGATGGCCGGCCTCGCAATATTCGCGCATGACGCGCTCGTAATCGGTATTGGCGACCTTTTCCGAGAACACATAGTCGATGTCGCCCCGCTCCTTGGCGGTGGTCGCCGCCTTGTGGATGCGGCTCACCCATTGCTGCTCGATGGGCACGGTATAGATCGCCGCCACCTTGATCGCATCGGCGGCACGGACTGCGCGCGGCAGAACCGTGACAGCCGAGATGGCGGCCGATGCATGCAGAAACGCACGTCGAGATACCCGGATCATAGCCTTCTCCTGCTACAATTTATGTCGCGTTTATGTCTTGTAACCCCTGCTGTACGAGCCCACCCGACGGCCAGGGGGTATGGTGGCCGCAATATGGTCGGGTGCAAGTGCGGTGCGCGATGTCCCAACCGGACGAGGGCCCCGCCTATCAAACTCGCGTCACGATAGTTTCACAAACGCGCCGGACCGGCAATAATTTTTCCGCAGGCGCGAAAGCGCCGCTCTCACGCCGCCTTGGGTGCGGCTGGGAAACGCATCCGCACATTGGTGCCCTGGCGCGGGGCGCTGCTGATGGCGAACTGGCCGCCATGCAATTCCACAAGGCGCAGCACGATGGTGAGGCCCAATCCCGTGCCGCCCTGGCGCTGGCGGTTGGAGCCGGCCTGTTCGAAGGGCAGCAGGACCTGCTCAAGCTCCGCCTCGCTCATGCCGATGCCGGTATCTTCGACCTCGATGACACCGCCGCCATCCGGCTGCAGGCTGAGGCGGATCTCGACCGAGCCGCCGGCCTCGGTGAACTTCACCGCGTTGGAAAGAAGATTGAGGAGGATCTGGCGCAGTGCCAGTTCGTCGGCATGGAGTACGGGTGCCCCATGCGCCTTGACGCTGAGCTTGACGTTCTTGGCCTCGGCCCGGCTGGCCAGCAGGTCGAGGCACGCTGCGGCGATGGCCGGCGCGTCGACGAGGCTGGGCTCGATCTCGCGCTTGCCGGCCTCGATCTTGGCATGGTCCAGGATCTCGTCGATCAGCCCCAGCAGCAGCGAGCCGCTGGCATGGATGTCGTTGGCATAATCGCGCACCCGTTCCAGCGTCAGCATCTGGCGCGTCGGCGTGCGCAGCAGGTCGGCAAAACCGATGATGGCATTCAAGGGGGTCCTGAGGTCATGGCTGGCGGTCGCCAGCAGCATGCTCTTGCCCCGGTTGGCGGCCTCGGCCGCGCGGCGCTCGCGAAACAGCGCCACGATGGTCAGCACCGACATGGTGAACAGCACGATGAGCTCGCCCGCCAATTGCAGCGGGTTGATGGTGGCCGGCGCATGGAACGGCCCGACACCGGCCGCGGTTCCCGCCATGGCGATGACCGATGCCAGCGACACCAGCGTATAGGCGGCGCGGAGCGAGGTATTGAGCGCGATCCAGGAAAGCGGCACGACCAGCAGGAAGGGCAGCGAGGCAAAGAGTGCGATCGGCACCGGCGGTGCCGCGAAAAGGCCGATGACGATGACGGCAACGCCGATCCAGACGATGCGGTCCTGGCGCGTGAGGTGCCGCGCCTTTTCCTCCGACGCGTTTTCACCGCCCAGCCACAGCAGCAGGCAGGGTGCAAAGGAGAGCGTGCCGCCGCTGTCGCACAGCCACCAGCTGACCCAGGTCCGCGTAAGGGCCGTGAGATGCAGCGAGCCGCCGCCGGCGAGGTTCGGCAGATTGAGCGCCAAGGTGCCACCGGTTGCGGTGATCGCCGGATGCAGCACCACGGCGCAGAGGATGAAGGCGACGACGCCGGCAAAGCTGCTGAAGAGCGACGGCTGCGGGCGCCAGCGCCGCATGATCTGCGTCGCCAGGATCGGCCCCAGCGCGTTGGTGAGCGAGATCAGCGTCGCCACCAGCAGGTTTGATCCGAAATAGCCGTAATTGATCAGGAACGATCCCAGGAACAGACCGGGAAAGAAGCGCCAGCCGCCGAGCATCGCCGCGACGACGGCAACGCTGGCGGGCAGCCAGATCGGCGCCGGAAACAGTCCATAGGCGGAAAAATACTGGCCGACCGCGAGGCCCAGCAGGAAATAGAGGGCGGCGGCGGCAAGATTGCCGCCGAAGCAGGGCAGGAATCCGCCATCGGCGCGCAGCCAGTTGGCAAAGTCAGGAACGGCGAGCCGGGTGGCGTCGAATTTTTGCAGCGTGGCGGGCATTCCCGCCGATTCGCCCGAAACAGACCCAGATACCGAAACCGACATCATCTCAACCCGCACTCTCGCTTCCGACCGCCCCGGACCTCTATCAGATATTCATGGCAGGCGGCCGTTTGGGGATATTTGCCTCAACTTCCTTAATTTGGCGTGAACTTTTGGACAAGGTTTGCGGCTGCGGCAATACCTCTCGGGGATGAAAAGCATCGGGGCCCGCCCTCGTCTTTGGGCGAGCCCCGCTCATGCTGTGGAAGTTGGGTAGGCTTTGGACTGAAGCCGATCGATAAACCCCGCTCTTATCCCCTCCCCCCTTCAGGGGGGAGGGCTCGTCGGCGGGTGGGGGGCTGGAAGCGATGACTCTCGCCCAGCCTTACTCCGCCGCCTTCTTGCGCATCGGGTTCCTGGGGTCCTGGGTCCAGTTCAGGTACGGCTTGCCCGTGTCCTGCGGCACCATGGTGATGACGTTCGGCACCGGGCAGGCGTGGTAGCAGAGGTTGCAGCCGACGCACTCCGCGTCGATCACCTCATAGCGCCGTTTCCCGTCCACCCGCTTCGCCGCAATCGCCTGGTGCGAGGTGTCCTCGCAGGCGATGTGGCAGAGGCCGCATTGGATGCATGTCTCCTGGTCGATCGCAGCGACGGTCTTGAAATTGATGTTGAGATATTGCCAATCGGTGACGTTGGGGACGGCCTTGCCCCGGAAATCCTCGATCGTCCGATAGCCCTTCTCATCCATCCAGTTGGAAAGACCGCTCGCCATTTCCTCGACGATGCGGAAACCGTAATGCATCGCCGCCGTGCAGACCTGCACATTGCCGGCCGACATGGAGATGAACTCGGCCGCATCCCGCCAGGTGCCGATGCCGCCGATGGCCGAGATCGGCAGTCCATGCGTCGCCGGATCGCGCGCGATCTCCGCCACCATGTTGAGCGCGATGGGCTTCACGGCGGGCCCACAATAGCCGCCATGAGTGCCCTTGCCATCGACCACGGGTGTGGGCGCCATGGCGTCGAGATCGACCGAGCAGATCGAATTGATGGTGTTGATGAGCGAGACGGCATCCGCCCCCCCCTTCTTCGCCGCTTGCGCCGGCTTACGGACATCAGTGACGTTGGGCGTCAGCTTGACGATGACCGGCATCCTGGTGTTCTGCTTGCACCAGCGCGCGACCATCTCGACATATTCGGGCACCTGGCCCACGGCGGCACCCATGCCGCGTTCCGACATGCCGTGCGGGCAGCCGAAATTGAGCTCGATGCCGTCGGCTTCCGTTTCCTCGACGCGTTTCAGGATACGCTTCCAGGCATCCTCCTCGCAGGGCACCATCAGCGAGACGATCATGGCGCGGTCTTTCCAGTCGCGCTTCACCCGCTTGATCTCCTGCAAATTCACGTCGAGCGGCCGGTCGGAAATGAGCTCGATATTGTTGAAGCCGATCATGCGGTCGGGCCCCAGATGCATGGCGCCGTAGCGCGAGCTCACATTCACCACGGGCGGATCTTCGCCCAAAGTCTTCCACACCACGCCACCCCAGCCCGCCTGGAACGCGCGCACGACATTGTATTCCTTGTCCGTCGGCGGCGCCGAGGCCAGCCAGAACGGGTTGGGCGATTTGATGCCGATGAAATTGGACCGCAGGTCAGCCATCATTCCCTCCCTTACGCTTCGCCGCGCAGATACGCGTCGATCGCAATTGCCGCATCGCGCCCGTCGGCCACCGACTGCACCGTGAGATCGACGCCGGACGTCACGCAATCGCCGCCGGCGAAGACACCCTTGATCGAGGTCGCGAAATCCTCGTTGACCGCGATCTTGTTGCCGGCAAGGTCGAGCACGTCCTGCGCTTTGCCGTTGACCGGGTCTTTCACCAGCGTCTGCCCGATCGCCTTGAAGACCGTGTCGCAGAGCAGCGTGAACTTTTCACCCGTCCCCATCAGGCGGCCCTGCGCATCAAGCTGCGTGTATTCGAACTCGATCTCGCGCACCGCGCCATTATGGCCATAAAGCTTCACCGGCCGCGCCCAATGCTTGATCTTGACGCCATTCACCTGTGCAAATTCCTGCTCGTGAGGCGTGGCGCTCATATTGTCCGCCCCGCGGCGGTAGACCAGGGTCACGTCCTCGGCGCCTAAGCGCTTCGACTGGATGGCGATATCGATCGCGGTGTTGCCGCCGCCGATGACCACAACCTTGCGCCCGACGGGGAGCGAATTCTTGTCCTTGGCCTGGCGCAGCTTGGCGATATAGGCCACCGCGTCCTCGACACCCTGCAGCGTCTCGCCTTCCGCGCCCAGCGCATTGACGCCGCCAAGGCCCATCGCCAGGAACACGGCATCATAGGTCTTGCGCAAACCCTCCAGCGTCACGTCGCGGCCCAGCGCCTGGCCGGTCTTTACCGTGATGCCGCCCAGCGCCAGGATGAAGGAGACTTCCGTCTGCGCAAAATCATGCACCGTCTTATAGGCGGCGATGCCGTATTCATTGAGCCCGCCCAGTTTCGGCTTCGCCTCATAGACCGTGACGTCATGGCCAAGGCGCGACAGGCGATGCGCCGCCGAAAGCCCGGCCGGACCGCCGCCGACGACCGCGACCTTCTTTCCGCTCGAAGGTGCCCGCGTGAAGGGCTGCTTGCCGCTTGCCACCAGCGCATCCGTGGCATAGCGCTGCAACGCGCCGATCTGCACGGGCTTGTCTTCGGAATGATTGCGGACGCAGGCATCCTCGCACAGGATCTCGACCGGGCAGACGCGGGCGCACATGCCGCCCATGATATTGGCCTCGAGGATCGTCTCGGCAGCACCCAGCGGATCATCGACCGCAACCGAGCGGATGAAGCTCGGTATGTCGATGCTGGTCGGGCAGGCCTCGATGCAGGGCGCGTCATAGCAATAGAAGCAGCGGCTGCTCTCGACCAGCGCGCGCTTGCGGTCCAGCGGCGGCTTCACATCATCGAAATTGGCCGCCAGTTCGGCGGCGGTGAGGCGGCCCGCACGGATATCTGGCGCGGCATGCTCGCTCATCGGCGTGTCCTCCCGGTTGACGTAGCGTCTATCCCTGGCCGGACCGCCCCTTGCGCCCTCATGAATCCTTGCGGGGCGCGCTTGTTTCTGGTGGCGATCGGCTACCTGTTCAACGCGATGAAAACACATTCTTTCCATATGGTCAATTATTCTTGACCGATTGGAAAGACTTTCTGCGGTTCATCCGACAAGTGAATCCGATCACAGCACCCCCGCGCAGCCCGGCCTATCTCCTCCCCATAAGAAGCGGGCGTCTGAAGCCCCTTGGTTCATTGAGCATGAAACGGAGATCGCCCATGTCGAGTTACGTCCTCTTCACCCGCACCGACCGCCGCAGCCGGTTCTTCCGTCTAGTCATCAGCCTGGCGACGAAGCTCAGTCGCACCATGGAACGCCACCGCGCTGTGGCGGCCCTCTCGCAAATGTCGGACCATCAGCTGCGCGACATCGGCATCACCCGGGGAGAGATCGAGCACGCCATCGATCACGGCCGTGACTTCCGATAAGGTTTGTTTAGCGCGATTACTAAACTGCATGCCGTTTATTCTCCCTGATTGACGCCACGAATAGGAACGTCCCAGTATTCGCGCATGGTTGCCGCTAAGAGCGACCTGCACTGGGACCATTCCTGTTTAATAAACATGGGGAGACTGCATGATGATCACGCGTCGTCGTCTGCTGCTGAACGCTGCCGGCCTATCCGGAATCGGCCTGATGGCCACCACTTTGCCCCTCAACCTCGCCCGTGCCGCCGGCAAGCCCGTCGTGGCCCTGCTGCCGGGTGTCGTTGATCCCTTCTACTTCACCATGAAGCGCGGCGCCGACAAGGCGGCGGAAGAAGAAGGCGTCGAGTTGATGTTCCAGATACCGAAGGCCTGGAACGTCACCGAACAGGTGCCGATTTTGAAAGCCGTCATCGCCAAGAAGCCGGACGTGCTGCTGATCTCGCCGGTCGACAAGGACCAGCTGATCCAGCCGCTGAAAGAGGCGGCCGATGCCGGCATCAAGGTCATCACCGTCGACACCTATATCGGCGAAGGCAAATACCAGACCGGCGCCGGCAAGGCTGACTTCCCGCTTTCCTATGTTGCCTCCGACAATACCGAAGGCGGCCGCATCGCCGCCCGCGCGCTCGCCAAGGCGGTTGGCGAGAAGGGCAGCGTCTATTGCGAAAACAACAAGCCCGGCATCTCCTCGACCGACCAGCGCATGGTGGGCTTCGAGGAGGAATTGAAGAAGTACCCCAATATCAAGATCCTCAAGACCCAATATAACGAGGACGATGCCAACAAGGCCGCGGCCCATGTGGCGGCGGTGCTGGCACGCGAGCCGGACCTTGCCGGCATCTTCGGCGCCAACACCTTCTCCGGCATGGGTGCGTCCGAAGGCGTCAAGAAGGCCGGCAAGACCGGTGCGGTGAAAGTCGTCGTCTTCGACGCCGTCCCCGGCATCGACGCCAGCATCAAATCCGGCCTCGTCGATCTGGCGATCGCGCAGAAGCCGGCCGAGATGGGCTATGTCGGCGTCAAATTCGCGTCCGACCTCATCAAGGGCAAGACCATCCCCACCTGGCAAGGCACCGGCTTCGTCGTCATGGACAAGTCGAACATCGACCAGGAAGACGTCCGCCAGTACATCTATTCGAACTGATCACCCTCACTTGCGTCATGCCCGGGCTTGACCCGGGCATCCACTCTATCCGGCAAGCAGTGGATCCCCGGGTCAAGCCCGGGGATGACGCAGTGGAGCGCCGCATAAGGATTCGCGTACCCGTGACCGACCACACCGTCGACGACAAGCTCGGCCGCATCGCATTGCTGACAAGGCTGTGGCCCTGGCTGTTCCTGCTCACCCTCATCGCCTTCTTTGAAGCCTGGGCGCAGATCGAGGTGGGGCGCACATTTCTTTTCAGCGCCTATAACCTGCAGGCGATCCTGCTGGCGGCCTCGGCGCCCTTGCTCCTCGCCTTGGGGCAGACCTTCGTCATCATCACCAGCGGCATCGATCTTTCCGTGGGCTTCGTCATGGGATTGGCGGCCGTGGTAGTGGCGCAGTTCACGCTGCTGGCCGGCAATACCGAACTGGCCCTCGTCCTCGGCATCCTCGGCACGCTCATCGTCTGCATGGTCTCCGGCTGGATTTCGGGAACCCTGGTGGCGCGGCTGGGTGTGCCGGCCTTCATCGGCACGCTCGGCATGTATGGCGTGGCGCGCGGTGCGGGCTTCCTCTCGGCCGGCAGCGGCATGACCATCTCCATCGACAATCCGGGCCTCGTTTTCCTCGGCACCGGCTGGGCTCCCGTCATCGTCACCGGCATCCTGCTGCTGGGGCTGCATTTCGTCCTCTCGCAGACCAAATTCGGCCAGTACACCTATGCGATCGGCGGCAATCTGCAATCGGCGGCGCGCGCCGGCATCGACGTGAAGCGCCATTTGATCAAGATCTACATGCTATCGGCCGCTTTCGCCGGGGTGGGCGGCATCGTCTATACCGCGCGCTATGCGGCAGGGGCCGCCAATGCCGGCGAATCCATGCTGCTCGATTCCATCGCCGCCGTCGTCATCGGCGGCGCCTCGCTGTTCGGCGGCACCGGCAATGTGGTGGGGACCCTCATCGGCGCGCTCATCATCGCCGTCATCCAGTTCGGTCTCATCTTCATCGATGTCGATGCCTTCTGGCAGTTCATCGCCGTGGGTGTCGTCATCATCCTCTCGGTCCTCATCGACCAATACAAAGACCGGCTGCTGAGGGCGTCATGAGCGGACCGATCCTCGAAGCCAGGAATGTCTCGATCCGCTTCGGCGGTGTCGAAGCGCTGAAAGACGTCTCGCTCAGCGTCGCCCCCGGCGAGGTGCTGGCGCTCGCCGGCGACAATGGCGCCGGCAAATCGACCCTCATCAAAATCATCTCCGGCGTCTATCACCCGCATGAAGGAGCACTCTTCTTCGATGGCGCGCCGCTCACCTTGCGCGACCCGCAGGATGCCCGCGCCAAGGGCATCGAGACGATCTATCAGGACCTCGCCTTGGCCGACAATCTCGACGTCGGCGCCAACATCTTCCTTGGCCGCGAGCCGATGCGCCGGCGCTTCGGGCTCTCCGTCATCGACCGTCCGCGCATGCGGCAAGTGGCGCGCCAGGTGCTTGACCGGCTCGACATCGTCGTCCCGGAAAAGAAACTCGCGGGTCCGGTGCGGACACTTTCCGGCGGCCAGCGCCAGGCCATCGCCATCGGCCGCGCCATTTATTGGGACGCGCGCGTGCTCATCATGGACGAGCCCACGGCGGCCTTGGGTGTCCCCGAACAGCGCAAGGTGATGGAGCTGATCCTGGGGCTGAAGGCGCAGGGTGTTGCCGTCATCCTCATCTCGCACAATCTCCACGACATCTTCGGTGTCGCCGACCGCATCCTGGTGCTGCGCCGTGGCGAGCTTGCCGGTGAGCGCCTGGCGCGCGAGACCGATGGCGACGAGATCGTGCGCCTGATGGTGGGCGATACCTATGCTGCCACCAAGACGGTTTCCAGGTAATGGACCGCTGGCAGATCGCCCGCTGGCAGATCGCCCGCTGGCAACTCGACTGGCCGTTCGGCACGGCGGAAATCATCAGCCTCGGCGGCATGCTGGGCCCGGTGAATTTTCGCCTGCCCGATGGCCGCGCGCTGCAGCCGATGTATCTGGCGCCGTGGCTGAACGACCCGGCAACTCCGGATCTGCCGCCGCTCCTGCGCCATTTGCGCGGCGAATTCCCTTGCGTGCCCTTCGGCCGGACCGATTTTCCGGAAGGACTGGATACTCCGCTCTTTCAATCGTCATCCCCGGGCTTGACCCGGGGATCCACTCTCTCGGCGGCACCAGTGGATGCCCGGGTCAAGCCCGGGCATGACGAGAAAATATGGGAGAGGGCGGACCCCCGCGACGGTTGGGAACATGGCTACAGCGCCAATCAGCCCTGGTCGCTCATCAGCGCGGACCGGCAGCATGTGCGCATCGGCATCGACTATCCGGAAAGTTCACCCATCGCACGGCTGGAGCGGCAGGTGAGCGCCGATCCCGAACAGCCGGCGCTCGACCTCTCGCTCACCATCTGGGCGCGGCAGGACGCCACCCTCCCCGTGGCGTTGCATCCGACCTTCCGCACCACGGGCGGCGTGCGCGTGCTGCCGGGCCCCTTCACGGCGGCCATCGCCTATCCGGTACCGACGGAGACCGACGTGTCGCAGCTCATTGCCGACGGCCGCAGCGCTGATCTTGCCGTCCTGCCCGCCCTTTCCGGCCCACTCGACCTCACCCGTCTGCCCTTGCCGGTCAAAACCGAGGAATTGCTGCAGCTCAAGGATTGCAAAGCGCCGTTTTCGCTCTATTACGAGACGGAGGGGGTGACCATGACCTTGTGGTGGGACCAGGACCAATTGCCCGACGTCATGCTGTGGGTCAGCAATGGCGGCCGCGCGGGCTTCCCTTGGAACGGCCGCAATTACGCGCTGGGGATCGAGCCGGTGAACGGCGCCTTCGATCTCGGCCGTGTCGCCGCCCCGCCCGCGGACCATCCCCTGGCCACCCGCCGCGGCCTAACCTTACGGAAGGGCAAGCCCTTGCGCCTCGATTACCGGATCGCCGTCCAATGAGCATTACCGTGCGCGACATCGCCCGCGAGGCCGGCGTCTCCATCGGCACCGTTTCGCGTGCGCTTAAAAACCAACCGGGCCTCGCCGAAGAAACGCGCCGCCATGTGCGCGCCGTGGCAGCGAGGCTCGGCTATGACCAGGGCAAGCTGCAGCCGCGCAAAATCAGGAAACTCGCCTTCCTGCTGCATCGCCAGCACAACACGCTCGCCAACACGCCTTTCTTCTCGGCCGTCCTCCACGGCGTCGAGGAAGCCTGCCGGACCGAAGGCATCGTGCCCTCCTTCCTCTCCGTAGGGCCGATGGATCCGGTGGCCGAGCAATTGCGCCTGCACGACCCCGATGCCCTGCTCTGCGCCGGCTTCTTCGAGCCCGAACTCCTTGCCGTCTTCCGCGAGGCCGGCAAGCCCATCGCCCTCATCGATCTCCTCGCCGATGGCTTCCTCTCGGTCAATCCGGACAACCAGCGCGGCGGCTATCTCGCCACCCAGCATCTGCTGCGCCAGGGCAGGAAGCGCATCGCCTTCCTCTCCGGCTCGCTCGCCCATTATTCGATCCGCGAAAGATTCCGCGGCCATCGCCAGGCCCTATTCGATGCCGGCATCCTCGCCGACCCGTCCCTCGAAGCCATAATGCCCAACGGCATGGATGTGGAACCGGGCGCCTATCTCGCCATGCAGCAACTGCTCGCGCTCGAGCATCGCCCCGACGCCGTTTTCGCCTTCAACGACAGCGCCGCCTTGAGCGCCATGCGTGCCGCACAGGAAGCCGGCCTCAAACTGCCGCGCGACATCGCCTTTGTCGGCTTCGACGATATCGCCCAGGCGGCCCTCGCCCATCCATCGCTCACCACCTTGCGCGTCGACAAAGAGGAGCTGGGCCGCGTCGGTGTCGATCTGCTGCTGCACGGCGCCGGCGACGGGCCGCAGAATCGCACCCTGCCGGTCGAACTCGTCATCCGCGACAGCAGCATCACCGCCACCCGCATCTCAGCCTGAGGATTCCAGCCTTGCCGAATTTCCGCGACCGCCGGTTCCTCGAAGACCATATCGCGCACACGATGGCTTTCTATCATCCGCGCAGCATCGACCCCTCGGGCGGCTTCTATCATTTCCTGAAAGATGACGGCTCGGTCTACGATGCCACCACGCGGCATCTGGTGAGCTCGACCCGCCTCGTCTTCAACTACGCCATGGCCTGCCGGCATTTCGGCCATGGCAGATATGCGGGCGGCCTGCGCCATGCGCTCCGCTTCCTCAGCGACGCGCATCTTGATCCCGCGACCGGCGGCTATGCCTGGACGTTGCACTGGGAGAACGGCCGGAAGACCCTGCTTGACGGCACCAATCATTGCTACGGCCTCGCTTTCGTGCTGCTCGCTTATGCCCACGCGCTCATGGCCGGCGAGGAATCGGCGCGCGCGCCGTTGGCGGAGACCTTCGCGCTGATGGAGCGCCGCTTCTTCGAGCCCGCTTTCGGCCTCTATGCCGATGAAGCGTCGCCCGACTGGTCGGTCACCGCGCCCTATCGCGGGCAGAATGCCAACATGCATGCCTGCGAGGCGATGCTGGCGGCCTATGAAGCGACCAAGGAGACTCGCTATCTCGACCGCGCCGAATTGCTGGCCGACAACATCACGCGGCGCCAATCCGCTTTGGCCGGCGGCATGATGTGGGAGCATTACCACGCCGATTGGTCGGTCGATTGGGATTACAACCGGCATGACAAAACCAACATCTTCCGCCCCTGGGGCTATCAGCCGGGGCACCTCACCGAATGGGCGAAGCTCCTCCTCATCCTGGAACGGCACCGCAAGCTGGATTGGCTGGCCCCCCGCGCCAAGGAATTGTTCGACACGGCGCTCGCCAAGGCCTGGGACCGCACGCATGGCGGCATCCATTACGGCTTCGGGCCGGAAGGCGAGATCTGCGACGGCGACAAATATTTCTGGGTCCAGGCCGAAAGCTTTGCCGCCGCCGCCTGCCTTGCCCAGCGCACCGGCAACGAGGCCTATTGGCTGTGGTATGACCGCATCTGGGACTATAGCTGGCGCCACTTCGTCGACCACCAACACGGCGCCTGGTACCGCATCCTCACCGCCGACAACCGGAAAATGACCGACGAAAAAAGCCCCGCCGGCAAAGTCGACTACCACACGATGGGTGCCGCTTACGAAGTTCTGAATGTGATTTGAGGGGGGCCGTAAGCGACAACCCCTTGCTACATAAAATAAAATAGAATTTCTGACCGAAGCTTTTTCCCGCCGGTCAAACAATCCGGTTGAGCGCTGCGCCCGTTCCGGTTTTACTGCAGCGAGTGGGGAATATCTGGGGGCATGTGACATGAGCAGCGCGGCCGGCGACGAGGCCTCGACCGACGCGGAGGACAGCCAGCTGGGCGTCCGGGCGCGCAGCCGTGCGCGCATTGAGGCCAGCATCAGGAAGGCCGCGGAGGAGGTCTTTGCCGAGATGGGCTTCGAAGGGGCGTCCACCAGCCTCATCGCCAAGCGCGCTGGGCTGCCCAAGGCCAACCTCCATTACTATTTCAAGACCAAGAACGATCTCTATCAGTTCGTGCTGCGCGACATCATCGAGCTGTGGCTCAACACCGCGCAGGAGATCCAGCCCGATTCCGATCCGGCGACCGCCCTGGCGCATTACATCGGGCAGAAGATCGATCTGGCCCGCGACCGCCCGATCGCCTCCCGCGTCTTCGCCAATGAAGTGTTGCACGGCGCACCGCGCTTCGACCGCTTCATGCGCCAGGATCTCAAGGATTGGGTCGAACGGAAATCCGCTATCATCGAAGAATGGATCGGCCAGGGAAAGATCGACCGGATCGATCCCAAGCACCTCTTCTTCATGATCTGGTCGACGACGCAAACCTATGCCGATTTCGCGACGCAAATCGCCGCCGTCCTCGGCCGGCGCGAGCTCATCGAAAACGACTACCAGCTCGCCGCCAGCCAGATCACCCGGATCATCCTCAAAGGCTGCGGCCTGAAGGCGCCGGAGGCGTGAAGCGGCCTGCGCGCCGGCTTACCCTTGCCCTGTTTGTCCTTTGGACATCGGCGAGCGGGGCGTCGGCCTATACCGGCGCCACCTGCCTTGCTGCCGACAATGAGAGCCGCGCCGCCTGCGTCGCCATGATCGGCGCGGTGCGTGAGTTGATGGTTGATGGCAACAGCAGCGATCCCGCCTGCGCACGGGTCGGCCGGGACGACATGGCGTTGACCGACGGCGTCATCGACTGGATCAAGTCCCGCCCCGACCGCCACGGCGACGATCTTGCCAACCTCATCCGCGAGGCCCTGCTCAGCATCGACCCCTGCACCCAACGCTCGCTTATCCCGGAGATGCCGACAGGCGATCCGATCGATACGGATTGAGGGCGAACTGCGGATGACAAGGCCGCTCGCCTTCAGCCACGCCCTCCTTGCCATGATCGCCACCACGGCGTTGTGGGCGTTGGCGTTCATCGAGCTCGTCTGTTTCGCGCTGTTGATCCGGATTCTGCAGCGGAAGGCCGCCATTCCATGAGTCATGTGATCGTCACGCCGCGGCTGCGGTTGCGCAACTGGCGCGGCGATGACCGCGACGCTTTCGCCGCCCTCAATGCGGATGCTGAAGTCATGTGGGATCTGGGCGGCCCGCTGTCGCGAAAAGAGAGTGATGACAAGTTCGATCGCTACAGCACCACCTTCGATCAAGCCGGATTCTGCCGCTGGGCGCTGGAAGATCAGGGCGGCCGGTTCCTCGGCTATGCCGGCCTCATGCCGGCGCGCGCCGATCATCCGCTGGGACCACATGTCGATATCGGCTGGCGCCTGCTGCGCGCGATGTGGGGCAAGGGCTATGCGACCGAGGCCGCGCGCGCGTGCCTGCAGGATGGATTCATGCGCATCGGATTGCAGCAGATCCTGGCCGCCACGGCCGCCAACAACGCCCGGTCGCAGGCGGTCATCCGGCGGCTCGGGATGAAGCGCGCCGAATGGCTCGACTATGCAGAGCCGCTGGGCTCGGGGATGTGGCATGGCCTCGTCTGGATCGCGCGCAAGGATGGCGCAAAAGTGGCAAATAACGGCTGAAAGCTAGCTTTTTTCGCGCTCAACCCGCTAGACTGGCGCGACCATCACCCAGACGAGTTCCCGTTTCATGAACGCTTCCGACATCCGCACCTTTTTTGACGGTTATGCCCGCGCCTTCACCGCGCAGGATGCCAAGGCGATCTGCGATCATTATGCCTTTCCGGTGCAGATCCTCTCAGAGGATGCGGGCTATGTGTTCCGGGACAAGGCGGAGATGCTGGCCGACATGACGGGCTTCGTGGCCTTTTATGACAAGGTCGACTTCGCCCGGGCCGAGATCGCCGGGTTCGAGTTCCAGCCCCTCAGCCGCGCCTTCGCCCAGGCCCATGTCGATTGGGCACTGATCAACAAGGCGGGCGGGCATATCGTCGACTTCCACACCACCTATACATTGCGCATCGACGGCAAGGACCGCGATGGCGGCGGCCCCGCCATCATCGGCATCCTCGGCCATTCCGAGGACAGCGCCTGGAAACAGCGCGGCGTCTCGATCGACTGGTGAGGGCTAGAATCCGAACGACGGCTCACGCTCCAGATCCCGCTTTAGCGCCGCCAACGGCTCCCTATAGTATGCGGTATAGGGTGGCTGCTGACCGCTCTCAAGCGCATCAAGCAGATCGTAAACACGCGCCTTGGCCTCAACCAGCATACGTATCTGCATTGGTGTACGCTTGTCCCATATCAGAAAGTAGGGTTCGAGACTCTCAAGATCACGTGCCCAGCGGGATGCTCGAGCCAAGGTTGGGGCCATCTCCATCTCTTCGTAAATTCGTCGCAGAATTTCCCTTTCGTCCGGCATACCGGAGGAGAGGACGTAAAAGCACCTCGCTATCGCTGCTCTGAGAGTCTGCCACACAATGGTATCCGTCCCGCCTTTCGATTCAGTGGAGCAGAATTCTGTGCTTCGATCAATTCCACTTACTACCGTTCGATGGTGAGAAACTTCGCAAGCGCGATCAAAGCCCATACGACTAGGGTCGCAGGCGTCGGAGGAGTTCGATGAAACCAGCCACCAGCCTCGATTACAGCCGCCGCATCGACCGGGTGCTTCAGCATATGGGCGCCCATCTCGATGCCGATCTCGATCTCAACGCCCTGGCTGAGATCGCACATCTGTCGCCCTATCATTTCCACCGCATCTATGCCGGCATCACCGGCGAGACGGCGGCGGAGAGCCTGCGGCGGATGCGGCTGCACCGGGCGGCGGGCAGCCTGATCGGCGAGGCGACACCGATCGCCGCCATCGCCAAACGCGCCGGTTATGGCAGCGTCGCCGCCTTCGGCCGTGCCTTCCAGGCAAGCTATGGCATGGCACCCGCCGCCTATAGAAAGCGCGGCGCGCTGGTGATGGATTATTCGGATCATCCTGCGGCATCCCCGTCACAGAAATCGGAGCATGCCATGTTCAATGTCAGTATTCGCGACACCGCGCCCGTGCGCCTCGCCGCCTTGCGCCATCGCGGGCACTATCTGGAGATCGGCCCGGTCTTCGAGCGGCTTTACACCTGGGCCGGCCCACGCGGGCTGATGGGCCCGACGACGCGCGGCATCGGCATCTATTACAGCGACACGCATGCGGCACCGCCGGCGGAATGGCAGTCGGATGCCTGCATCAGCGTCAGTGAGACGGTCACGCAATCGCTTGAAGCGGGGGCGCTTGAAGCGGGGGCGCCGCGCCTCATCGATCTCGCCGGCGGGCGGCATGCAGTACTGCGCCACCAGGGGCCCTATGCCGAACTCCACAAGGCCTATACCTGGCTGTTCGGCACCTGGCTGCCCAATAGCGGCGAGGAGCCGGCGGACCGGCCCTGTTTCGAGGAATATCTCAACAATCCGCGCGACCTGCCGCCGCAGGAATGGCTGACCGAGATCAGCCTGCCGCTGGTCGCCAAATAGCGCGGTCGTAAAACAGAGCTGGCCGGCTGCCACGCTGCTGACAGAATCTGACACTGCATCGAGCTAGGGTCCGCCTTCAGATACGAAGGAGGATCCTATGCGCCGTCATTCTTATGAAACCACGACCGATCTGCCGCCGGAGCGGCTGTACCGGGCGCTGGCCGATGTCGCCAGCTGGCCGCAATGGGATGACGGCATTGAGGCGATCGCCATCGAGGGGCCGGCGGAAAGCGGCGCGGTCTTCGCCTTGAAACCCCGCGGGCGGCACTCAGTGAAACTGCGCGTCGAGACCATGGTGGAACCTTATCGCTTCAGCGACGTGGCCTATCTGCCGCTGGCGCGCATGCGCACCGAACACAGTTTCATCCCGACGCCGACCGGCACCCTGGTGCGCAGCACGGTCGAGATCAGCGGGCCGCTCGCGCGCTTCTGGGACAGGACGCTCGCCCAGGATTATCGCGAAGGAGCAGCGCGGCAGACACGCCGCTTCCTCGCCTTCGCGGCCAATTGGAACAAGCCGGTTGAGCAAACGGCGGCGCCGAAGAAGCAGCGCGCGCTGCCGTTCTATACGGTGTGCTGAGGGAACCCCCACCCGCCGACGCATGTCGGCATTCGCCGACGGGCCTCCCCCTGAAGGGAGAGGGTTTTGCAACGGCCTCAAGCCCCTCTCCCTTCAGGGGGAGGGGTTGGGGTGGGGGTACTTTCTCTTACTCCGCCGCTTTCTCCTGCTTGCGCACGACGCCTTTGGGGGCGCGGATCTCGTTCACTTTCTTCACGGCATCGAAGACGGCCGGGAAGGTCGGGCGGTCGATATAGCGGCCGGCGCCCTTCTCCACCTTCAGTTCGCCTTTTTCATAGACGACCTTGCCCTGTGAGATCGTGACCGACGCATTGCCGGTGACGCTCATGCCTTCAAAGATGTTGTAGTCCACCTTTTGATGGTGGGTCTTGGCGGAGATGGTGCGGGTGGCCGCCGGGTCCCAGACGACGATATCGGCATCGGCGCCGACCGAGACAGAGCCCTTGCGCGGATAGATGTTGAAGATCTGCGCTGCCGCGGTGGAGGTGACGCGCACGAATTCGGAGCGCGTCAGGCGGCCGGTGCCGACGCCGTGATGCCACAGGACGGACATGCGGTCTTCGACACCGCCGGTGCCGTTGGGGATCTTGGTGAAGTCGTTCTTGCCGGCGGCCTTCTGGTCGGCGCAGAAGCAGCAATGGTCGGTAGCGGTGGTGTGGAGATTGCCCGATTGCAGGGCGCGCCACAGCACTTCCTGGTTCTCCTTCGGGCGGAAAGGCGGGCTCATGACATGGGCCGCGGCCACCGCGAAATCCGGGTGACGATAGACGCTGTCATCGACGAGGAGATGGCCGGCGAGCACTTCGCCATAGACGCGCTGGCCTTCGCTGCGGGCCCGCGTGATAGCCTCGACCGCTTCCTTGCATGAGTTATGCACGATGTAGAGCGGGTTGCCGATGACCTGGGCCACACGGATGGCGCGGTTCGCGGCCTCGCCTTCGACCTCGGGCGGTCTTGACAAAGGATGGCCTTCGGGGCCGGTGATGCCCTTTTTCAAGATCTCGGCCTGGAGGTGATAGACGAGCTCGCCATTCTCGGCATGCACGGTGGGGATGGCGCCAAGCTCGAGGCAGCGCGCGAAGGAGAGCACGAGGTTCTCGTCCGGCACCATGATGGCGTTCTTATAGGCCATGAAATGCTTGAAGGAGTTGACGCCCTTCTCGCGCGTCAGGACACCCATTTCCTCGCGGACCTTGTCGGACCACCAGGTGACGGCGACGTGGAAGGAATAATCGGCGCAGGATTTCTGGGCCCATTCGCGCCACTGGTCGTAAGCCGAGAGGAGCGAGGTCTGTGGGGCGGGAATGACGAAGTCGATGATCATGGTGGTGCCGCCGGCAAGGCCCGCCGCGGTGCCGGTGAAGAAATCTTCTGAGGCCACCGTGCCCATGAAGGGCAGCTGCATGTGGGTGTGGGGATCGATGCCGCCCGGCATCACATACTGGCCGCCGGCATCGACCACGCGGGCGCCCGACGGCGCCTCGAGATTCGGGCCCACGGCCTTGATCTTGCCCGCCTCGCAATAGACATCGGCGCAGGTTTCGCCATCGGCATTGACGATTGTCCCACCACGAATCAACAAAGACATCGCGCGCTCTCCCTTGGTTCGGCTGAGCCTTCGGGCGCGTCAGAAGCTGGCGAGGACGCCAGGCTCGGCGAGACCTTGGAGGCTCGTGGCTATGGCACCGCGTCGATGCCGGAACTCATGGCCGGACATCCCGCAGCGTTCTTTTTGATCATTCGGTCAAGGATGGTAGCGGAAAGCAGCCGAGGTGAAAAGCGCGGTGTGGACCGACGCTCGGTCGCACCCGTCACTTGCAGCCCCCTACCCCGCCGACGCATGTCGGCATTCGCCGACGGGCCTCCCCCCCTAAAGGTGGGAGGAGATGAGAGCGAGGTGGACAGTACCAACTCAGCCGGAAAGCCCTCCCACCTTCAGGGGGGGAGGTCGGGAGGGGGGCAGGTTCAGTCTCGATCTCCCATCCTTCGACCCACTTTGCTCATTTGCAATCGCTCGGCGCAGCTATGGTCGGCTTTGGGGCCCGCGCCGATGGGCGGTTGCGTCGGGATTTCCTGCCCGGCCAGGGATCGGCTTGTCCCAGCCGTTCCGGGGAATCGCGTGTCCATGGCGATCCGCAGGGGCGCGCGTGTCCATGGTGCGCCGCAGGGGACGTGTTTGGCCGCCCAACGTCCAGGCGGGACCGCTTCACCCATTGCGGCCGGGGAGCCGGTTCTTTCGTGACCAGCCGCAACGTGGGGCAGCAGCCTTCGGGAATCAAAAGAAGGCCAAGCCCCAAGGATCACCGGACTGCGCCCAGTTTTCCTGGGCCTGCACCGGCACAACCGAGCGATTGCAGATGAGCGGAGCGACCAACCCATCCATGTTCCTGCGCGCTCAGGCATTAGTAGCAAATTCCTAGGATGCTGTCAAGAACAAAAAAGGAACTTTTGTCTTCAATAACACTTTTAATCGTAATATTATGATCCGAACCATCTGAGGACGCTCTTTCCGGCATTGAAAAATATATGACCAAGTAGTATAGATGATGACGCTGCGCGTTTTTAAGAACCGGGCTTTCGCGCGTTGGGTGAAAGGCAATGATCTTGGCGACGGGTCGCTCTGTCGCGCCGCCCACGAAGTCAGACGCGGGCTGATCGACGCGCGACTTGGCGGGCCGTTGTTGAAGAAGCGTGTGGGTAGATTGCATGGCGGCAAGCGCGGTGGGTTCAGAACGATCATCGCCTACCAGGAGAGCGACAGACTGTTCTTCATCTACGGCTTTGCAAAGAATGAGCGTGACAACATCACCAATACCGAACGGATGGTACTGATGGCATTGGGCGAACAATTCATGGCCTGTGACGATGCAGCGCTAGCGCGCGCGATCACAGACGGGTTGCTGCAGGAGGTGGCGTGCGATGGCTAAGAAGAGCCGTATCCTGAGCGAGGTTCTGGAAACTGCCGAGGACCTGCACCGCATCGGCCTTATCGATACGGAAACAATGCGGAAGTTTGATGCGTTGTGCCTGCCGCCGGTGCCGCAATATTCCGCCGCCGACATCAAGCGCATCCGCAAGGCCAACAAGGCCAGCCAAGGCGTGTTCGCCGCCTATCTCAATGTCAGCAAGGCAACGGTGACGGCGTGGGAGCAGAACCTGAAATCACCTTCGCGCATGGGCTTGAAACTGCTCAACCTGGTCGACCGGAAGGGGCTGAAGGCGTTGGTTTGAGTGATGACCTCGCCAGCAAAATCAGCGGATACCAAAATCGAATAAGAACAAATTGACAACATCCATTTTTCGTTGTATGCTAAAAGCATAATAAAACGGAGAATGCAATGTCATACCCAACCGAAATTGGCGCCGGGAAGAACAAGAGCAAATCGACCGACGGTTCGCTCGGTAAGTGGAACGGTGAATCGTTTGCATTCCACTCCAGCGGGGCTGAGACCGAGTGGTTGCGGCAAGCCTACCGGCAGGCGGTCAGCCCCATGACGTGGCAATCGGCGCGGCCGGCGGACTCAAAGACGGACATGATGCTCAAGGCAATGCCCGAAAAGGCCGGCACCACTCACTTCAAAGGGCCAGATGGGCAGTTTCGCGTCATTGGCCCGGAGCAGCGCGAACCGAAAGACGTGACCGAACATCGCCGGCAATCGGTGATGCCATGGTTGAATACTTTACCCAAGAAGCAACAGACGACGTGGCAGGATCTCGCTGACCTTCCGGAGGATCACCCGCATCCTGGCGAGGCCGAGCAGGTGGCAAAATGGATGGGCACCTACGACTCGTTGAAAGGCGAGGTACCGGCGGTCCTGGTGGCGGAGGGACCAATGCCCCGCCCGTTCCGCGTTGCGACCGATGTCACACCGGAGGAAGCTATCGTGGGGAAGCCACTCGCCGACGGGGGTGGCCGTCGAGGAGTCGTTGCTGGCGCAGGGGGACTGCCGCCCGCCCCGAAGCAACCGACCACTCAGGGCGAGGCGCTCGTGAACGTCGCTACCGCGGCCAACGATGACATCTTGAGTGCTATACCGACTTTGACGGACAAATTGATGAAGGAGCCACCCGTCCTCAATTTCAACAGTATGAAGACGCGTCCCTATCCACCGACTGCGGTCATACTCGATACGACACAGCCGGCACCCGCACTCGGTCTCAACGCGGAGCAGATGCAGAACATGTCCTGGGTGGGATTGGACCAGAAACTGCGCGCACAGGACACCTACAATCCGCTGTTCGACTCGCCGCCCATCCGACTTCAGTCGCTGCGATCGCATGCACGCAGCCCCTTGGCGGCGGCACAGGAGGCACTCGATATCGTCCACGAAACACATCTTGCCAAGGGTCGCGATTGGAATCAGGAGCTGCCGCTGCACCCTGAAATTGCCAAGTCTGAGTTCGATAACGCGCTCGAGGCGACCGTGATTGAAGCGACGACCCTATGGACCGGTCGCAAGGACAGCATTCCAACCGCTTTGGAGATCGAGCAGATCCGGCAATACGTGGCACCCCGTCTGGTCGGGTACTTCCCCGCAAGCATGCGGGACAACTTGCTGAAGCGGGATATGCCATCCTCGACTCTGCCCGAGATTAAGAACGGCGCGCAGCGAATCGGCGATCTCATGACCGCCCTCACCTTTGGCGAGATCAAGGAGATCACCGTCGACGGGCAGAAGATCGAGTTATCCGAAATCGGCGTTCAGCCGGATACTGCTACTGAATCGAATAAGCGTCCAGGATCGCATGGCAGTTTAGCCGTGCAGCGCTTCAACTACTTGGTGGGTCAGGAAGTGCAGCAGATGCTGCGGGACTGCCCGGAGGTGGTCGAGTTGGCAGAGGTCGTTAATGGACCAAAGACGCCGAAGGCCGATGGGCCAGGATTTGAAGCGTTCAAGGAAAACACGCTGCAGGACCCGCGTCGCACCGGCGTCAAAGGCAGCATGCGATCTGACATCGCGATCAGGCTAGTCTACAATGGTCAAGATTGCATCTTCCATATCAATTCAGTCGATATGAAAGATGCTTACAATGCCACGGATCGCGAACACGCGAATTTCAATCGGGGAGTGGAGAACGCGCGCGCATTGTTGGATCACTACCTATTGGCCAAAGGTAAGTGGCAAGAACGAATTGCGAAAATGACGCTCAGCGAACGGAACGCCCTAACTATGATCCCGAAGCCAGCGACGGACGATGAAGAAGAATTCCAGCGCATTATGAAGGATTTCATAAAAAGACTTGATTGTGCCAGCATCGTCGCGGAGTGCGAGAAAGGGGCTGGATACATGGATACCCTGCCCAAACAGGGAACATCTTTGCAATGACCACCAAACAAATTTGTCACATCCGCAGTCTGGAACTGCTCGGGACGATGTCGCATCGGGACATGCTGCGCGCGCTGGATGCGATGAAGGTGGCCTATCCAGAATTGCTCTTCTTCGCGCCGGCGCATTTCTATGCGGTGCCCGGCAAGTTAGACCCCGCCAAGAGAGGCCAAGCGGACGATCGGCCATCAAAGGACTTGACCACTCTATACGCCGATGCGGCGAGTTGCTTTGCCGCGTTGGGGGAAGAGCAAGCCGACTTCAAACGAGCCCCGGCGATCCGGATGGCGATGCGGGCGCCGTGGCCGGAGGAGATTGCCTCTGGCGATGTGATGCGGATGCGCGGCGGCGACACCAGCGGGCATTTCAAATATTACGCGGACGATCCGGATCTGTGGCGCCAGAAAGGCCGGCTGGTCGACATGACCGTGCCGGCCGTGGAGCCGCGAACGATCCTGTCGGTCGAATACAATGGCAATAGGCGTCTGTTGCATCCACCGCCGCACCTTCCCAACGAGAAGGCGCATCCGCCCGATAGTTTCGGCGCGGCCCGGGAGATCGATTCGCTTTCCCAGTTCGCGGACGTTTTCACCTGGTACAATGTCGACGATTCCGAGACCGCCGAATTCATGACGACCTTCAAGCGGCTCTTCAACAAACAGATAACGACGCGCTTTGCCTGGTACGATCCGGCGACGGGGCGCTATCTCGATCGATATCGCGGCCGCTACAAGCAGCATATCGGCCGCGACCTGCTGGCGTGGCTGTGCCACCATCCGGGTGTATATGCGGGCATCTCCAGCGTCTTTGAGGATATTCCCGATTTGGCAGGGCGTCTTGTCGGATTGGGCCCGGCGCCGGATTACAAGGCGGAGGTGTTCCTGGAGGAGGGCCTGCCGATTGACGATATCGATGGGTTGACGGCCGAGGAACGCGACCGGTTGTTGCGGCGGCATGAGAAGAAGATGAAGGCGGGGTGAGTGGAAGTGATTCCGTAAGCCGTCACTTGCGCCCCCCTCCCGACCTCCCCCCTGAAGGTGGGAGGAGATGAGAGCGAGGTTGAACGGACGAGGGCGTTCTAGAGCCCTCCCACCTTTAGGGGGGAGGGTTGGGAGGGGGGCCGCCGCAGACTCCACCCTCCGCAAAACTTGCATTATTACGACATTGCCGCGATGCGCGCGGCTGTGCAGAGTGCGGCGGGGCCGGGGTGATGGCCGATTTTTTTGGTTTCAGGCGGGCGTGTATTTTGGCGACATCGGGGCAAGAGGCGGCCGGGAACAACCTGGCGGGCGCGAGCGGGGCAGCCGGAAATAACGCGGCCGGCGGGCATAAGGCGGCGATGCCGGGGATTTTGTGTCTCATCGCCGGGGCCACGGTCTTTTCGATGCAGGATGTGGTCATCAAGCTGATGAGCGGGGGTTATGCGCTCTCCGAAGTCTTGACTGTCCGCTGCCTGGTGGCCTGCGTGCCTTTATTCTTCCTGCTGAAATTCGGCGGCGGGGGCTTGCGGGCGCTGAAATCGCAGAAGCTGGGGCTGCTGCTCATCCGCAGCGCGATGCTGCTGGTTTCCTACACCACCTATTATCTTTCCATGGCGAGCCTGCCGCTCGCTGTCGTGGTGGCGCTGTTCTTCGCCGCCCCCTTGTTCATCGTCATTCTTTCTGGCCCGCTTCTGGGTGAAAAAGTGCGCCCCAGCCAGTTCGCGGCGGTGGCGGTGGGCTTTGCCGGCGTGCTGGTGATCTGCTTCGGGCCGGCTTTTTCGGGCGATGCGGGCGCCCAGACGGCGAAGGCGCTGGTCGAGCCCGCGGCGCTGCTGGCGCTGGGGTCGGCGCTGTTCTACGGCGCCTCGGCCGTGATGGCGCGGAAGCTTGCCGACACGGAAAGCGGCGCCGTGATGGCGAGTTTCCAGAACATCGTCTTCCTCGCCGGCGCCAGCACCATCGCGCTCATCACCAATCTGGGGCCGGATCTCTCGGCGGAGGTGAGCAATGGCAGCCTTCAATTCCTGCTGCGGCCCTGGGCCATGCCGGGGACGCGCGATCTGCTGCTCATCGCCTCCACGGGGCTCGTCGGCGCCTGCGGCTCGTTCCTGCTGACGCAGGCTTACCGCCTGGCGGAGGCCAATGTGGTGGCGCCGTTCGAATATGTCTCGATCATGCTGGCGGCCCTGCTCGGCTGGTGGATCTGGGGCGAGGTGCCGACGGGGGCCACTTATCTGGGCATCGCGCTGATCATCGGGGCGGGACTTTACGTATTGCGGGGTAAACCTGCCGTGTAAAGGCGTGAGGGGGCGTATGGATACAATTTTACGCAACGGCGTCATGCCCGGACTTGATCCGGGCATCCAGTCTTTCAGCTGCAGTGGATCCCCGGATCAAGTCCGGGGATGACGATCTGGGGGATGACGAGTTGGGGATGACGGCAATTGTATGAGTTTTACCGGAGACCGCTTGATCGGCCTTTAGAGCGGTTCTATGTTCCAGCGAAATCCTGAACCAACTTCAAGATTACATCCATGATCATTGGCGCGCTGCTGCGGCGCAAGCTGGCCCTTCTGGGGCTCATCGTCATTACCGTCTTCGTCCTGGCGGCGGTTCTGGCCCCCTGGATCGCACCCTATCCGCCCGAGCAGCAATTCTTCGAGGGCCTGACCCTGGAAGGGGCGCCCCTGCCCCCCAACGCGCAATTCTGGCTGGGCACCGATCTCTTGGGGCGCGATCTCCTGTCGCGCCTCATCTATGGCGCGCGGGCGACGCTGATCGTCGGCGTGGTTGCCAATGGCGTCGCCATCGCCATCGGCGCGCTGATCGGCGTCACCGCCGGTTACCTGCGCGGCCGGACAGGCAGCGGATTGATGCGCTTTACCGACCTGATGATGGCCTTCCCGGCCCTGCTGCTGGCCATTCTGCTCGCTTCCATGTTCCGCCCGAGCCTGTGGATCGTGGCCTTCGTCATCGCCATGGTGAGCTGGGTGCAGATCGCCCGCGTCATCTATGCCGAAACGATCTCGCTCTCAGAACGTGAATATGTGACGGCCGTGCGCTCGGTCGGCGCCTCGACGCCGCGCATTCTCTTCCGCCACATCCTGCCGCATCTCATCCCCACGCTCATCGTCTGGGGTACGCTCGGCATCGCCACCACCTCGCTCTTCGAGGCGACGCTGTCCTATCTCGGCATCGGCGTGCAGCCGCCCACACCTTCCTGGGGCAACATGGTCAACGAGAACCAGACCTATTTCGAAAGTGCTCCCTGGCTGGTCTTCTTCCCCGGCATCGCCATCGGCCTGCTGGCCCTTTCCTTCAACCTGATCGGCGACGCCTTGCGCGACATCCTCGACCCCACCCTGCGGGGGCGGCACTGATGACGGGCTATCTCATCCGCCGCATCTTCCAGGCCCTCCTGACCCTGATCGGCATCAGCATCATCACCTTCCTGATCCTGTTCGCCCTGCCGGCCGATCCGGCGCGGCAGGTGGCGGGCCGCACGGCCAGCGTCGAGCAGGTCGAGCAGGTGCGCCACCAACTGGGCCTCGATCTTCCCGTCTGGCAGCAATATGGGCGGTATCTGGGCAAGCTGGCGACCGGCGATCTGGGGCGCTCCTATGTGCAGCGGACCCAGGTTTCGGAACTGGTCGCCTCGCGCCTCCCCGCCACCTTGTGGCTGATGGCGACGGCGATCGGCTTCGAGCTCGTCATCGGGCTCAGCATCGGTGCCATCGCCGCCTTCCGGCGCAATACGCTGCTCGACCAGAGCATCATGATCGGCGCCTTCATCTTCGTCTCGGCGCCGCAATTCCTGCTCGGCTACACCATGCTCTACGTGTTCGCCGTGTGGCTGGGCTGGTTCCCGATCGGCGGCTACGGCACGGTGAAGCAGATCGTGCTGCCGGCGCTGACCCTGGGATTGCTCGGCGGCGGCTGGTATGCGCGCATGATGCGCTCCTCGGTCATCGAGGTGCTGCGGCAGGATTTCGTGCGCACGGCGCGGGCCAAGGGCCTGGGGCGGCTGCGCGTCATTTTCGTCCATATCGTGCCCAACGCCATCCTGCCGATCATCGCCATGGTCGGCATCGATATCGGCATCTTCATGAGCGGCATCGTGGTGGTGGAATCGGTGTTCGGCTGGCCGGGCATCGGGCAGTTGACCTGGCAGGCCATTCAGCAGATCGACATTCCCATCATCATGGGCGTGACGCTGGTCTCGGCCTGTGCCATCGTCATCGGCAATCTTCTGGCGGATCTCGCAGCACCGCTGATCGATCCCAGAATACGACTTAAATAAAGACGAACTTTCCCTTGGACAGGAGGATCTGATGAACCGTTTGCTCGCATCTGCATCGATCGTCGCCTTGTTGGCACTGGGTGCCTGCGGCGAAGAGAAGAAGGAAGAGGCCCAGTCGCAGGCAGCCCCGGCCGCCACGTCGGAAGCAGCACCTGCCGCCAGCGGAGCGGCACCGGCCGCGGCCGAGATCAAGCAGGGCGGCAGCATGATCGTCACCTTCAAGGACGACCTGCCCACGCTCGACCCCGCCATCGGCTATGACTGGAAGAACTGGTCGGTGATCAAGAGCGTGTTCGACGGGCTCCTCGACTACAAGCCCGGCACCACCGAGATCGTGCCGGATCTCGCCGAGAGCTTCGAGACCTCGGCCGACGGCCTCACCTACACCTTCAAGCTGCGCCACGGCGTCAAATTCCATAACGGCCGCGAGATGAAAGCCGCGGACGTGAAATACAGCCTGGAGCGCATGATCGATCCGAAAACGCAGAGCCCGGGTGCCGGCTATTATGCGGGCATCAAGGGCTTTGCCGAATTCCAGGGCGGCACGGCCAAGGAAGTCACCGGCATCACCACGCCGGATGATTATACCGTGAAGCTCGAACTCACCGCGCCGGATGCCACCACGCTCCATCTCCTCGCCCTCAACTTCTCCTTCGTCGTGCCGAAGGAAGAGGTCGAGAAAGCGGGCGCCGATTTCGGCAAGAAGCCCGTGGGGACCGGCGCCTTCAAGGTGAGCGAATGGACCTCCGGCCAGAAGATCGTGCTGGAGCGCAACGCCGATTATTACAAGCCGGGCCTCCCGCATCTCGACAAGATCACCTTCGAGATCGGCCAGGAGCCGGTCGTGGCGCTCCTGCGTCTGCAGAAGGGTGAGATCGACATCGCCGGCGACGGCATTCCGCCGGCGAAGTTCACCGAGATGATGAACGACCCGGCCGCCAAGGATCTGGTCATCACCGCCGACCAGCTCCATACCGGCTATGTCGCCATGAACGTGACGATGAAGCCGTTCGACAATGTGGCCGTCCGCCAGGCGGTCAACATGGCGATCAACAAGGACCGCATCGTCCAGCTGATCAACAACCGCGCGGTGCCGGCCAACCAGCCGCTGCCGCCGGCCATGCCGGGCTATGACGCGACCTATAAGGGCTATTCGTACGATGTCGACGGCGCCAAGGCGAAGCTGAAGGAAGCGGGACTTGAAGCCGGCTTCGAGACCGACCTTTATGTCATGAACACCGATCCGCAGCCGCGTATCGCCCAGGCGATCCAGCAGGATCTCAACGCCATCGGCATCAAGGCGAATCTGAAATCGCTCGACATGGGCACCGTCATCGCCGCCGGCGGCAAGAAGGACGGGGCGCCGATGATCTGGTCGGGCGGCATGGCCTGGATCGCGGACTTCCCCGACCCCTCCAACTTCTACACCGTCATCCTGGGCTGCGGCGGTGCGGTCGATGGCGGCTGGAACTGGTCCTGGTACTGCAACAAGGATCTCGACAAGCGCGCGGCCGAGGCCAATGCGATGACCGACCCGGCCAAGACCAATGAGCGTGCCGCGGCCTGGGGCAAGATCTTCACCGATCTGATGGCGGACGCCCCCTGGGCGCCGGTCTTCAACGAGAAGGCCTATGTCGTGCATGCCAAGCGCGTGCAGGGACCGAACGGCGTCTTCGCCGACCCGATCCACATCCCGGTCAATTACGACGAAGTCTATGCGACCGACGTCAAGTAGGCCGGTGTGAAGTAATGCCGCTATCCGGGGCGGCGCGCATGCCGCCCCGGCCACTTTTCCAAGAACGCCAGAGGATCATCATGCACCGTCTGCTCAGTACCGCTTCCGTCATCACCCTGTTGGTTCTGGGTGCCTGCGGCGAGAAAAAAGAGGAAGCGCAATCCCAGGCCACCAGCGAAGCGGCACCGGCCGCCAGCACGGCCGCGAGCGAGGCGGCGCCCGCCGGTACCCCGAAGCAGGGCGGCGAATACACGGTGCTGTTCAAGGACGATCTCGATTCGATGGACCCGGCCATCGGCTATACCTTCCAGAGCTGGTCGCCGATCCGCGCCGTGTTCGATGGGCTGATGGATTACAAGCCCGGCACCACGGAACTGGTGCCGGATCTGGCCGAGAGCTATGAGATTTCGCCCGATGGCCTCACCTATACCTTCAAGCTGCATGACGGCGTGAAATTCCATAACGGCCGCGTCATGAATTCGGCCGACGTCAAATATTCGATCGAGCGCGTCGCTGACCCGAAAACGCAGAGCCCGGGTGCGGGTTATTTCGCCTCCATCAAGGGCTATCAGGAATTCGCCGACGGCAAGGCCAAGGACATCGTCGGCATCACGACGCCGGACGCGAAGACGGTGAAGTTCGAACTGAGCGCGCCCAATGCGACGATGCTGGCGGTGTTCGGCCTCAATTTCGGCATGGTCGTGCCGAAGGAGGAAGTCGAGAAATACGGCCCCGACTTCACCCATCACGTCGTCGGCACCGGCGCCTATGCCTTGGGCGAGTACACGCCCGGCCAGCGCATCGTGCTCAACCGCTTCAAGGACAATTTCAACAAGTCGGAAGGCTTCGCCGACAAGATCACCATCCAGTTCGGCATCGAACCTGTGGTGCAGGTCTTGAAAGTGCAGAACAACGAGGCCGACATCACCGGCGACATCTTCCCGCCGGCGAAGTTCCTGGAAGTTTCGAAGGATGCGGCCCTGAAGGACCGCTTCATCACCGCAGATCAGCTCAACACCAATTATCTCGCCATGAACGTCAATCTGAAGCCCTTCGACAAGGTCGAGGTGCGCCAGGCCGTCAACATGGCGATCGACAAGGAGCGCCTGGCGAAGATCCTCAACGACCGCGCGACGCCGGCCACCCAGGTGTTGCCGCCGGCGATGGGCGGCTATGACCCGGATTACAAGGGCTATCCGCATGATCTGGCGGCCGCCAAGGAATTGCTGAAGAAAGCCGGCGTCGGCGACGGTTTCACCACGCAGCTCTATTTCCAGAACGCCGATCCCTGGCCGCGCATGGGCCAGGCGATCCAGCAGGATCTCGCCGCCATCGGCATCACGGTGGAGTTGAAGGGCCTGGATCTTGCCACCTCGGTGGGTGTGAGCTCCAAGCCCGACGGGGCGCCGATGAGCCTGACTGAATGGTATGCCGATTTCCCCGACCCTTCCAATTTCTACACGGCGATCCTGGGTTGCGCCGGGGCGATCGAGGGCGGTTATAACTGGTCGTTCTATTGCAACAAGGATATCGATGCCCGCGCCGCGGCCGCCGATGCCATCGCCGATCCCGCGAAGGCCGCTGAGCGTCTGGCCGCGTGGAAGGGCATCTATGCCGACATCATGAAGGACGCGCCCTGGGTCCCGCTGGTCAATGCGCGCCGCTATGCGCTGAAATCGACGAAGATCGACGGCGATCCCAGCTATTTCACCGACATCATCACCCAGCCCTTCCCCTATGACACCGTCTGGGTGAAGCAGTAACGAGCGGAGTTGAGACCATGAGCGGTTCGCACAACGGTTCAAATAAGGCGGGGCACGCGCATACCATTCACCGTCACCATCATCATCACGGCTGGGACAATTCCCTGAAGCCCGTGCTGACCGTGGCGCCGGGAAGTGTGGTCGAGCTGGAAACGATTGATTCCTCAGGCGGGCAGATCACGCCCGCCTGGACGGTCGCCGACATGGGCAAGCTCGATTTCGCCAAGGTCAACCCGACCACGGGTCCCGTCTTCGTCGACGGTGCGGAACCCGGCGATGCGCTCAAAGTGACGCTCATCTCCTACAAGCCTTCGGGCTGGGGCTGGACGGCCAACATCCCGGGCTTCGGGCTTTTGGCCGACCAGTTCAAGGAGCCGGCGCTCAACATCTGGAAATATGATGCGAGTTCGCTTGCTCCCGCGATGTTCGGCTCGATCGCGGCCGTGCCCTTGAAACCCTTTGCCGGCACGATCGGCTTGGCGCCCGCGGAGAAGGGCCTGCATTCGGTAGTGCCGCCGCGCCGCGTGGGCGGCAACATGGATATCCGCGACATGGCGGCGGGGACCGAGCTCTATCTGCCGGTCGAAGTGGCGGGCGCCCTGTTCTCGCTGGGCGATACGCATGCGGCACAGGGCGATGGCGAGGTCTGCGGGACGGCCATCGAAAGCCCGATGGATGTCACCGTGAAGCTCGATCTGGTGAAGGGCGCCAATATCAAATTCCCGCAATTCCGCACGCCGGGGCCGGTCACGAAGCATCTCGACGCCAAGGGCTATGACGTCACCACGGGTATCGGCGCCGATCTGATGGAAGGCGCCAAGGCCGCGGTTTCCGGCATGATCGACCTGCTGGCCAAGCGGCACAAGATCAGCCCGGTCGAGGCCTATATGCTCTGCTCGGTCTGCGGCGACTTGAGGATCAGCGAGATCGTCGACATGCCGAACTGGGCCGTGTCGTTCTATTTCCCGCGCGTGGTGCTGGATTGAGGGTGCGTGCTCGTTTGTCATCCCCCGCTTTAGGCGGGGGATCCACGAGTTGCCTTCTTCGCTAGCTAATAAACTCGTGGATGCCCCGGCCAAGCCGGGGCATGACAATGAATAGAGAACCGCTATGGCAGTAACAAAGAACACCGGCGATATCCTGCTCGATGTGCGCGATCTGTCGGTTGAGTTCGCATCGCCCAAGGGGGCCGTGCGGGTTATCGACAGGTTGAGCTTCGATCTGCGCGCCGGCGAGACCTTGTGCATCGCCGGCGAGTCCGGGTCCGGGAAATCGGTGACGGCGCTGTCGCTGATGGGCCTGCTGCCCAAGCCCGGCGGGCGCATCGCCCAAGGGTCGGCCCAGTTCCTGGGGCGCGATCTCTTCAAGCTGTCCGAGCCGGAGATGGCCGAGATTCGCGGCAACGAGATCGCCATGATCTTCCAGGAGCCGATGACCTCGCTCAATCCGGTCCTCTCCATCGGTACGCAATTGACCGAGGGGCTGGTGCGGCATCTGGGCCTCAGCCGCGCGGGTGCCAGACAGCGGGCGCTGGAAGCGCTGGAAGCGGTGCGCATTTCCGAGCCGCAGCGGCGCCTGAAGCAGTATCCGCACGAGCTCTCCGGCGGCATGCGCCAGCGCGTCATGATCGCGATGGCGATGGCGGCAAAACCGAAGATCCTCATCGCCGACGAGCCAACGACGGCATTGGACGTCACCATCCAGGCGCAGATCCTGGAACTGATGGCGACGTTGCAGCGCGAGACCGGCACCGCCATCATCATGATCACTCATGACATGGGCGTGGTGGCGGAAATCGCCGACCGCGTCGTCGTCATGAAGAAGGGCGAGGCAGTAGAGCGCGGGGAGACCGCCGCGATCTTCGCCCATCAGAACCACGCTTACACCAAGGCGCTGCTGGCTGCGGTGCCGAGCTTCAGCCACGGGGCGGCAGCACCCTTGGCGCCCGATCTTGGCGGCGCCAAGCCGCTTATCGAAGTGAAGGACCTCATCGTCCGCTTCGATGTCAAAGGCGGCCTGCTGCAGCAGGTACAACAGCGCGTGCATGCGGTAGAGAAGGTGAGCTTCGACCTGATGCCCGGCGAAACCCTGGCGCTGGTCGGCGAATCCGGCTGCGGCAAGTCGACGACCGGCAAGGCGCTGATGCACCTGGTCCCCTGCAGCGGCGACATCCGCATCGAGGGTGAGGCGGCCGGCCGCAAATCGAGTGCCGAACTGAAGGCCATCCGCCGCCGCGTGCAGATGATCTTCCAGGACCCGCTGGCTTCCCTCGACCCGCGCATGAATGTGGGCGATCTGGTGATGGAGCCCTTGGTCATCCACGGCATCGGGACACCGGCCGAACGCCGCGAGAAGGCGGCCGAACTGTTCCGCCGTGTCGGCCTGACGCCCGACCAGCTGGCGCGTTTCCCGCACGAATTTTCCGGCGGACAGCGCCAGCGCATCTGCATCGCGCGGGCATTGGCGCTGGGCCCGAAGGCGATCGTCGCCGACGAATGCGTCTCGGCCCTCGACGTCTCGATCCAGGCGCAGATCCTGGAGCTGATGCAGGAGTTGCAGGATGAGCTTGGCATCGCCTATCTCTTCATCTCGCATGACATGGCGGTGGTCGAACGCATCAGCCACCGCGTCGCGGTGATGTCGATGGGCCAGATCGTCGAGACCGGCCCCACCCGCGCTGTGCTGGGCAACCCGCAGCATGCCTATACCAGGAAGCTGCTCTCGGCCGTGCCGATCCCGGACC
This sequence comes from Dongia sp., assembly GCF_041906375.1. Lineage (GTDB taxonomy): Bacteria > Pseudomonadota > Alphaproteobacteria > Dongiales > Dongiaceae > Dongia. The sequence goes on from NZ_JAYRJJ010000008.1 coordinate 67,621, forward strand.
CGGCGCGCCGGCATGCCGAGGAATGGCAGCGCGACCGCAAGCGCATCGAAGGCGAAGTGCCGAGCCCCTTCCGCCCGGCGGATTTCACGCCGGAGTTCGTGACGTTCCGCGATCTTGGCGGCGGGCATCTGGTGGCGGCGTGAGGTGCCTATAAGTTTAGGTTGGCCGTCATCCCCGGGCTTGACCCGGGGATCAGGTGTGACTGGGCTCTGACCTTCAGTTACAGGCTGATGCCCGGGTCAAGCCCGGGCATGACGAGAAGAAGACGGCAAGCAGGGAGAGCTTTACCATGACCGAATACTGGCGCCTCAGTGCGCGCAAGACCGTCGAACTGCTGAAGGCGGGCGCGGTTTCGCCGTTGGAGCTGATCGACCATGCGCTTGCCCGCATCGCGACGGTGAACCCACGCGTCAATGCCATGGTGACGCTGTGCGCCGACCGCGCGCGCGACCATGCCAGGCGCCTGATGGCCAAGCCCGTCGACCAGCGCGGGCCCTTGTGCGGCCTGCCCTTCGGCGTCAAGGAACTGAATGACGTCGCCGGGGTGCGCACCACCTATGGCTCGCCGATCTTTGCCGACAATGTGCCGGAGAAGTCCGACATCATGGTCGAGCGGCTGGAGCATAACGGCGGCATCGTGCTCGGCATGACCAACACGCCGGAATTCGGGGCCGGCGCCAACACCTTCAACGAGGTGCATGGCGAGACCTATAATCCGTGGAACGTCAAACTGAATGCCGGCGGATCGTCGGGCGGTGCCGCGGTGGCGCTGGCGACCGGCGAGGTGTGGCTGGCGACGGGCTCCGATCTCGGCGGGTCCTTGCGGACACCGGCGGCGTTCTGTTCGGTGGTGGGCCTCCGTCCCTCGCCCGGCCGTGTGCCGTCGGGTCCCGGCGAGTTGCGCTTCGACACCTTGTCGGTCGACGGGCCGATGGCGCGCGATGTCGGCGACACGGCCCTCATGCTGGATGCGATGGCCGGCTGGCACATCGACATTCCGGTCTCGTACCCGGCGCCGGATGAACCCTTCCTCGCCACCGCGCTGAAGCGCCTGAAGCCCAAACGCGTCGCTTTCAGCCTTGATCCGGCAGCGCTGCCGATCGAGGCCGGCGTCAAGTCGATCTGCCGCGCGGCTTTGGAAAAACTGTCGGCCGCCGGCATCGCGGTCGAAGAAGCCTCGCCGGATTTCAGCGGCGTCGGCAATGCCTTCCAGACCCTGCGCGCGGTCGATTACGCCACCACCATGCGGCCGCTCTTGAACAAGCATCGCGACAAGCTGAAGCCGGACGTGATCTGGAATGCGGAGAAAGGCCTGGGGCTTACCGCGGAAGAGATCGGCAAGGCGCATCTCCGGCGCTCGCGCCTCTATGCCGACATGGTGAAGCTGTTCGAGACCTATGACCTGCTGGTGCTGCCGGCAGCACCCATCCTGCCGCGCGACATCAAGGAACGCTGGCCCCGCGAGATTGCCGGCGAAACGCTCGACAACTATGTCGAATGGCTGAAGCTCGCGGCACTCATCACCATGACCTCCTGCCCCGTCCTGTCGCTCCCTTGCGGCTTCTCGCCGGACGGGCGGCCGATGGGCCTGCAGATCGTGGGCAAGCCCCGCGGCGAAGGCGCCCTGCTCTCGCATGCGATGCTGTTCGAGGAAATCCTCGGCGTGCGCGACGCGGTGCCGATCGATCCGAAGGGGTGATTGCTCCTCTCTAAACCGTCATCCCCGGGCTTGACCCGGGGATCAGGTGTGACTGGGCTCTGACCTTCAGTTGCAGGCTGATGCCCGGGTCAAGCCCGGGCATGACGGTGTTTATTGGAGTGAGGCCTAGTGGGTCTCACCCTCTTCCTTCAGCGCCGCCAGATAGGCGTCGCGCATCTGGTCGCTGGCTTTGGGGCCGGTCGAGGGGCGCGGGGTGCCCAGATGACTCTCGCGCAGTTCGTCCATGAACGCGTTCCAGAGCGGGCGGCCGCCATTTTCCAGGATCTCGGCGCGGACGGAGAGGGTCCTGGTGGCGGGGAGGTGCCGGCGGCCCCAGGCTCCCATTTCAGCCAGCAGCGGCACCAGCTGGATCGCCTGTTCGGTCAGGGAATAGATCGCCTTCTGCTTATGGCTGGGATCGTCGGCGCGGGTGAGGAAGCCGTTCTCGGTGAGGCGCTTCAGCCGGTCGGCGAGAATGTTGGAGGCGATGCCTTCCTCGGAATGGGTGAGGAGTTCGCGGAAATGGCGGCGGTTGCCGAACATCATGTCGCGGATGACGATCAGCGACCAGCGATCGCCCAATGCCTCGAGCGTCAGGTTGATGGGGCAGCCGGATCGTTGCGTTTCGCTCAAAGGGGCAGGTTCCTCGGGTAACCGATTGCAATTTAGGAGCGGTAATCGGGCGAGGCAACAGATTTGATGCTCATAATCTTGCGCCGCCTGTTCTTGAGGCGGGTGGGGGCGGTCGCTATAGTGCCGCGCACTTTGTGCGGTGCGATGCTGTGACAAGCAACGCGCGCCCGATCTCCTGGAACAGGTGGAAAATGAGCGTCGCCTACGCGGAAGAATTGCGCGGCAAATATGTCGATGAAATCGATACGGGCATGTCGGCGGTCTTTTCAAAGACGGTGACGGAGACCGATATCGTCCTGTTCGCGGGGCTTTCCGGCGACACCAACCCGGTGCATCTCGACGAGGATTTCGCCAAGCCCAGCATGTTCAAGGGCCGCATCGCCCATGGCATGCTGACCGCGGGCTTCATCTCGGCCGTCTTCGGCACCAAGTTGCCGGGGCCGGGCTGCATCTACCTGTCGCAGAGCCTGAAGTTCAAGGCACCGGTCCGCATCGGCGACACGGTGCTGACGCGCTGCACCGCGACGGCCGTCGACAAGGAAAAGGGCCGCGCCACCTTCTCCACCATCGCCACGGTGGGCGACACGGTGGTGCTGGAAGGCGAAGCCATGCTGCTGGTGCCGAAGCGGCCGAAGTGAGTTTGAGTGCAGTGATGTCGATGATCATCAGTCATTACCCCCCTCCCCGGCCCTCCCCCTCAAGGGGGGAGGGAGTAAGTGTAGACTCGTTGCCGCACCCTACCTCGTTGCGGTCCCCTCCCCCCTTGAGGGGGAGAGTTAGAGAGGGGGGTGTCTTGCCCCAGCCATCTTCATGCGACTGATCCGACATCTCGAGGATGTGCCGTTCGAGGCGCAGGGCGCCGTGGTGGCGCTGGGGAATTTCGATGGCGTGCATCTGGGACACCAGGCGGTAATCCGCCAGGCGGCCGAGATCGCGCATTCGCGCAATGCGCCGCTGGCGGTGCTGACCTTCGAGCCGCATCCGCGTTCATTCTTCCGCCCCGATGACCCGGCCTTTCGCCTGACGCCGTTCCGCATCAAGACGCGGCATCTGCAGGCGCTGGGTGTCGACTTCCTGTTCGAGCTCACCTTCGATGCGGACATGATGGCGCGAAGCGCCGAGAATTTCGTCACCGAGATCCTGGTCGGCGGCTTTCACATCGCGCATGTCGTGGTGGGCTATGATTTCTGCTTCGGCAAGGGCCGCGCCGGTAACGCCGCGTTGCTGACCGAATTCGGCGGGCGGCACGGTTTCGGCGTCACCTCGGTCGCTGCGGCGAAGAAGGGTGATGGGCCGGCCTATTCGTCGACCCTGGTGCGCGAGTTGCTGCAGGCGGGCGATCCGAAGAACGCCGCCGCCACTCTGGGCCGGCCCTGGGAGATCGAAGGCCGCGTCGAGCATGGCGATGCGCGCGGGCGGCAGTTGGGCTTTCCCACCGCCAACATCGCGCTCGGCGAATTCCTGGAGCCCAAGCTCGGCGTCTATGCGGTAATGGCGATCGACGACAACGCCCCAGCGGATGGATGGATCAAAGGTGTCGCCAATCTGGGCCGGCGGCCGACCGTGGGCGGCACGCGCGTGCAGTTCGAAGTGCATCTCTTCGATTTCTCCGACGATCTCTATGGCAAGCATCTGCGCGTTGCGCTTATCGACTTCATCCGGCCGGAAATGAAGTTCGACGGGCTCGATGCCTTGAAAGCGCAGATCGCCGCCGACAGCAAGGAAGCCAGGCAGCGCCTGGCCGATTACCATGGCCCGCAACCCGGCGGGCATCCAGGCAGCGCGCAGAAGCGCGCCTAACGACATTTTGACAGTGGACGTAAAGACACCATGAGCGCCGACGCGACGAAACCCGATTACAAGAACACCGTCTTCCTGCCGAAGACCGACTTTCCCATGCGCGGCGATCTGCCCAAGAAGGAACCGGCGATCCTGGAGAGCTGGGCCACGGGCGATCTTTACGGCAAGCTCCGGAAAGCCAGCCAGGGCAAGGCGAAATTCGTGCTGCATGACGGCCCGCCTTATGCCAACGGCAACATCCATATCGGCCACGCGCTCAACAAGATCCTCAAAGACGTCATCAACCGCTCGCAGCAGATGCTGGGGAAGGACGCGCATTACGTCCCCGGCTGGGACTGCCATGGCCTGCCCATCGAATGGATGATCGAGGAACAGTACAGGAAGGCCGGCAAGAACAAGGACGAGGTGGAGATCAACGAGTTCCGCCGCCAGTGCCGCGAGTTCGCAGCCAAATGGATCGACGTGCAGCGCGAGGAGTTCAAGCGCTTAGGGGTTGCCGGCGATTGGGACCACCCCTACACCACCATGGCCTATGCGGCCGAGGCGCAGATCGCGCGCGAGATCGGCAAGTTCCTGATGAATGGCGGCTTGTTCCGCGGCTCGAAGCCGGTCATGTGGTCGGTCGTCGAAAAGACCGCGCTCGCCGAAGCGGAGGTCGAATATCACGACCATGTCAGCAACACGATCTGGGTGAAGTTCCCGGTCCGACAAGGCCCCGAGGGCTTGAAGGGCGCTGCCATCGTCATCTGGACGACGACGCCCTGGACCATTCCAGGGAACCGCGCCATCGCCTTCGGCAAGGAGATCGACTATGTCGGCCTCGAGGTGACGGCCGTGGGTGACGGCGCCCATGTGAAGCCCGGCGACAAGCTTGTCGTCGCGCAGGATCTGAAAGCGGCGTTCGAGGAGAAGGCCGCGATCACGGGCTCGAAGGTGTTCTGGTCGGGCAAGGGCGAGAGCCTTGCCGGCACGGTGACACATCACCCGTTCCATGGATCGGGCTATGATTTCGAGGTGCGGCCATACGCCGGCGATTTCGTCTCGACCGAGGCGGGCACCGGCTTCGTGCATATCGCCCCCGGCCACGGTGCCGACGACTATGAGCTGGGCCAGGCCAACGGTATCGAGGTGCCGCAGACGGTGGGTCCCGACGGCGCCTATTACGACCATGTGCCGCTTTTTGCCGGCAAGCGCGTGATGAACCAGTACGGCAAGAAGGGCGATGCCGATGATTCGGTCATCGCGGCCCTCGCTGAGCGCGGCATGCTGGTGGCGCGCGCGCAGATCACACATTCCTATCCGCATTCCTGGCGCTCCAAGGCGCCGATCATCTTCCGCAACACGCCGCAATGGTTCATCTCGATGGAGAAGAACGATCTGCGCAAGATCGCGCTCTCGGAGATCCAGAAGACGCGCTTCGTGCCGGAGGCGGGCCGCAACCGGCTCTATTCGATGATCGAGAACCGGCCGGATTGGTGCATCAGCCGCCAGCGCGCCTGGGGCGTGCCGATCGCCGTCTTCGTCGAGAAGAAGACCGGGGCGTTGCTCAAGGACCAGAAGGTGATGGACCGCATCGTCGCGGCGTTCATGCAGGAAGGCGCCGATGCCTGGTATTCCAGCGATGCCTCGCGCTTCCTCGGCAATGATTACAATCCGGACGATTACGAGCAGATCAAGGACGTGGTCGACGTCTGGTTCGATTCGGGTTCGACCCATGCCTTCGTGCTGGAGGAAGCGACCCGCGCCGACCCGAGCTGGGACATGACCAGTCCCGCCGATCTCTATCTGGAAGGGTCGGACCAGCACAGAGGCTGGTTCCATTCCTCGCTGCTGGAAAGCGTCGGCACGCGGGGCAAGGCACCCTATAAGGGTGTCCTCACCCATGGCTTCGTGCTCGACGAGCAGGGCCGCAAGATGTCGAAATCGCTGGGCAATGTGGTGGCCCCGCAGAAGGTCATGGAGCAATACGGCGCCGACATCCTGCGCCTGTGGGTCACCGCCTCGGATTATTCGGACGATCTGCGCATCGGCAACGAAATCCTGAAATTCATGGCCGACCATTACCGGCGCCTGCGTAATACCTTCCGCTATGTGCTGGGGGCGCTCGACGGCTGGACGGAAGCCGAACGGCTCGATGCCAAGGAGATGCCGGAGCTCGATCGCTGGGTGCTGCATCGCTTGAGCGAACTCGATGCCCGCGTGCGCGAGACGGCCGAGAGCTATGATTTCCACGGCCTTTTCACCGAGCTGCACAATTTCTGCGCGGTCGATCTTTCCGCCTTCTATTTCGACATCCGCAAGGACGCGCTCTATTGCGACCGGCCGGATTCCAACCGCCGCCGCGCCACGCGCACGGTGCTCTATGAAGTGTTCTCCTGCCTCACCGCCTGGCTGGCGCCGATTCTGTGCTTCACGGCGGAAGAAGCCTGGCGGGCACGCCCGTTCAAGGAAGGCGAGGAAAGCGTGCATCTGCGCACCCTCCCGACCCTGCCGCAATCCTGGAAGGATGGGGAACTGGCGGCGAAATGGAGCAAGATCCGCGACATCCGCCGTGTCGTCACGGGTGCCCTGGAACTGGCGCGCGCCGAGAAGAAGATCGGCGCCAGCCTGCAGGCAAAACCCAAGGTCTATCTGTCACCTGAGCGTCAGGTGGAGCTCAAAGGTCTCGACCTTGCCGAGATCGCCATCACCTCCCATATCCAGCTGCTGGGCGAGCCGGCGCCGGCAGGCGCCTTCACGCAGAACGATGTGGCGGGGGTTGCCGTGGTGGTCGAGTTGGCAAGCGGCGAGAAATGCGAACGCTGCTGGCAGGTGCTGCCGGAAGTGGGCGAGGTGAAGGCGCACCCCACCCTATGCCACCGCTGCGCCGATGCGGTTGGGGCGGCGTGATGATGCTGACGAGATTTGCGGCAGCTTCCCCCCTCACTCCAGCCCCTCTCTCGCGAGGGGAGAGGGGCATTGTTGCCAGTCCGCACACCTTCCCTATCCCCTCGCGGGAGAGGGTCAGGGTGAGGGGGCCTTTGCAACCGATGATTTCCGCCGCGGGGGCCTGAGCCATGCGCATCGCATCCGCGGCCCTCTTCCGCAATGCCGTCATCCTCGCCGGCCTTATCATCGTCGCCGACCAGTTCACCAAATGGCTGGTGATGGTCGAAATCATGAATCCGCCGCGGGTCATCGAGGTGCTGCCCATCGGGAACATGGGCCTCAACCTGGTGATGGCCTGGAATACCGGCGTCTCGTTCAGCATGCTGCGCGGGACCGGGCCCTGGCTGCTGTCGGGACTGGCCATCGCGGTCAGCATCGGCCTGCTCGTCTGGCTGGGGCGGCTCACCGCCCGCCTGCCTGGCTATGCGGTCGGCCTCATCATCGGCGGGGCGCTGGGCAATGTGATCGACCGCCTGAGATTCGGGGCGGTGTTTGATTTCATAGACTTTTACGTCGGAGCCTCGCCCGATTCCTGGCATTGGCCGGCCTTCAACCTCGCTGATTCCGCTATTACCGTCGGCGTTGTTCTCCTGTTGTTCGACGCCTTGTTTCAGTCGACGGATAAGGGTAAAAATAGCGCCGGATCGGAGGCTCCCTAAACCATGCGCGCTAAATTCATCGTGACCGTCCTTGGCCTGATGGCCCTGCCCGCCTTGTCCGGTGGCTGCTCCAACACCACCAAGGAAGCGCTGGGCCTGACCAAGCGCTCGCCGGACGAGTTCGAGGTCGTCTCCAACGCGCCCTTGTCCATGCCGCCGGATTACAATCTGCGCCCGCCGGCGCCCGGTTCGCCCCGGCCACAGGAAGGCACCGCGCGCGACCAAGCGCAGCAGGTCGTCTTCGGCTATCCGGGTGCGGGTGGCGTCCCCTCCAAACTGCCGGAAATCGGCGTTGGCGAAGCCTCCAGCGCCCAGTCGGCCGGCGAAGCCTCGTTGCTGCAATCGGTCGGCATGGCCGGCGTCGATCCCAATATCCGCCAGGTGGTCGATGCCGAGACCAGCGAGGATGAGGCCGATTCCAAGCAGCTGATCGACAGCATCGTCTTCTGGCGCAAGCCCGAACCCTACGGCACCGTGGTCGACCCGACCGAGGAACAGAAGCGCCTGCAGGAAAATGCGGCCCTCGGTAACGCGCCGACCCAGGGCGACGTACCTATTATCGAACGCAAAAAGAAAGGCCTGCTCGAAGGCCTGTTCTAGGAGCCTGATGCCCCATTCATGGAATGTCCGCATAAGGCCGGCTGCGATTTGCGCCGGCCTTAGTCTTTCACTGGCCCTTAGTCTTTCACTGGCCCTGCTCGCTGCGTCGCCGGCCGAAGCCGAGTTGTTCGAGGCCAAGACCTATACCCTGAAGAACGGGATGGAAGTGGTGGTGCTGCCGCGCCACCTCGCCCCGGTGGTGTTCCAGGTCGTGGTCTACAAGGTCGGCGCCGCCGACGGCGAAAAGGCCAAGAACGGTGTCGCCCATTTCCTTGAGCATCTGATGTTCAAGGCCACCAAGAAGATGGCGGCCGGCCAGTTCAGCCAGGATGTCGACCGGCTGGGCGGGACCGACAATGCCTTCACCAACCAGGACATGACGGCCTATCACCAGGAATTCGCCGCTGAGCATCTGCCGGCGATCATGGCGGCGGAAGCCGATCGCATGGTCAATTTGCAGCTCGACGACAGTGTCGTCCTGCCGGAGCGCGATGTCATCCTCAACGAGCGCGGGCAGACGGTGGAGAGCGATCCCGGCAGCCGCTTGGCCGAGGCGATGAACGCCGCCACCTTTCAGAACCATCCCTATGGCCTGCCCATCATCGGCTGGCGGCACGAGATGGAAAGCTATTCGACCGAGGATGCGCTGAATTTCTATCGCCGCTGGTACGCGCCCAACAACGCCATCCTCATCGTCGCGGGCGATGTCGAGCCGGAGGCCGTGCGGGCCCTGGCCGAGAAGAATTTCGGCCCCCTCTCCGCCCGTGACCTGCCCGAACGCGTTCGCCTGCAGGAACCGCCGCCGGAAGCGGCAAGGCGCCTTGCGCTCTCCAGCCCCGAGGTCGAGCATCCATCCATGTGGCGCCGCTATGTGAGCGAAAGCTATCGCACGGCCGGGCTCACAAAGGGCGACAATGCACCCTATGCCTTGAGCCTGCTTGCCGAAGTGATGGGCGGCGGTGCCGTCGGCCGGCTCTATAAGCAGCTCGTGATCACCGATGGCGTGGCACTAAGCGCCGGCGCCAGCTATAACGGCGACCCGCGTGACTATGGCAGCTTCACCTTCTATGTGAGCCCGCGCAACCCGGCCGAACTCGACAAAGCCGAAAAGGCGGTCGACGCGGAAATCGGCAAGCTGCTCAAGGACGGCGTCACCGAGCAGGAACTTGCCGACGCCAAGAAGCGGCTGCTGATGGACGCGGCGAAGTCGCGTGACAGCCTCAACGGCCCGGCGCTGCTGGTGGCCGAGGCCCTGGCCGGCGGCGAGACCATGGAGGACATCCAGGCCTGGCCCGATCGTATTGAGGCCGTCACGACCGCCGACGTCATGAAAGCGGCCAAGGCCGTGCTGGTGCCGGAGAACAGCGTCACCTCGACCCTGACGCCGGAAGCCCCCGCCGATGCCAATGCCGATGCCAATGCCGATGCCAACGCCGCGGAACCCACGCCATGATGATGAAGTCCTTCCGCGCAGCAGCGTTCATTCTTGTCGTCATCCTGCTGCCGCGTCTTGCGGCGGCGGCCGACATCCAGAAAGTGGTGAGCCCCGCCGGCATCGAGGTCTGGCTGATCGAGGACCATACCGTGCCGGTGGTCTCCTTGGCCTTCGGCTTCAAGGGTGGCACCGCCACCGACCCCAAGGGCAAGGAAGGCGTTGCCGAGCTGGCATCGGGCCTGTTCGACGAAGGGGCGGGTGAGCTCGATTCCGAATCCTTCCAGCAACGTATTGCCGATCTCGGCCTCGATTACGGCTTCAACGCCAGCGCCGACAGCTTCAACGGATCCTTGCGCACGCTGACCGCCAACAAGGAGCAGGCGGCCGATCTGCTGGCGCTCGCCCTCACCCGGCCGCGCTTCGATGCGGAGCCGGTCGAGCGCATGCGGCGCCATTTCCTCATCGCCATCGAAGGCGAGCAGCGCGACCCCAGTGCAGCGGCCTACCGGGCCCTGGAACGGAAGCTGCTGGGTGTGCATCCCTATGCGCGTTCGAATTACGGCACCAAGGAAACCATGTCGGCGCTTACCGCCGCCGATCTCCAGCAATTCACCAAGGACCGGCTGACCCGCGATCACCTTTACGTCGCTGCGGCCGGCGACATCAACGCGACTGATCTGGGGAAGCTGGTCGACCGCGCTTTTGCGGGCCTGCCTGCCAAAGGTGCAGCGGTCGAAGTGCCGGAAGCAAGCGTCACCAAATCGGGTTCGCTTGCCGTGCTCACCCGCAACATCCCGCAGGCCACCGTGTTGTTCGCGCAGCCCGGCGTCAAGCGCGACGACAAGGATTTCTTCGCCGTCTATCTGATGAATTACGTGCTGGGCGGCGGCGGCTTCTCTTCGCGCCTGATGACGGAACTGCGCGAGAAGCGCGGCCTCACCTATGGCATCGACACCGATCTGGTGACGCTTGACCATGTGGGCTTCCTCAGCGGCAGCTTCGAGACCCCCAATGCCAAGGTCAAGGAGACGCTGGAGCTGCTGCGCGCCGAGTGGCGGCGCATGGCCGAGAGCGGCCCCGACGCCGCGGAGATCGAGGCGGCGCGGACCTATCTGCTGGGCTATTACCCCCGCAACCTCACCACCACGTCGAAGGCCGCCGACACCTTGCTCGGCATCCAGATGAACGATCTGGGCATCGACTACATCGAACGGCGCCGCAAGGAGATCGACGCGGTCACCATCGACGATGTGAAACGCGTGGCCCGCGACCTCCTCGACGACAAGGCGCTTACCATCATCGTTGCCGGCAAACCCGAAGGCCTCCACGGCGCCGTGCCGGTGCAGTGAGGAAGGTGGAGCCACTCCTCCGATCGTCATCCCCGCGCTTGGCGCGGGGATCCACGAGTTTGCGCAGGCCACGAAGAAAGTCGTGGATGCCCGGGCCAAGTCCGGGCATGACAGCTCAGGTAGCGAGTGCATAAACGGCCATGACCGCGCCCACCCCCATCAGCCGCACCACATTGATCACCTTGACGGCGCTGGTGGCGATGGGGCCGCTGTCGACGGATTTCTATCTGCCGGCTTTGCCGGTGCTGGCCAAATATTTCGGCGTCGCGGAAGCGAGTGCGCAGGCGACGCTGTCGGCCTATCTGCTGGGCTTTGCCGGGGCGATCCTGGTCTATGGGCCGCTGTCCGATCGCTTCGGGCGACGCCCGGTCCTGGCCGGCGGCATCGTCATCTTCACCCTGGCGAGCCTGGGGTGCATGCTGTCCGACAGCATCGGCATGCTGGTCGCCTTCCGCTTCGTCCAGGCGCTGGGCGCCTGCGCCGGGCCGGTCATTTCGCGCGCCATGGTGCGCGACCTGGTGGGGGCCAGCGGTGCGGCGCGGGTCTTTTCCTATCTCAGCGCCGCCGTGGCCCTGGCGCCGGCCATCGCACCGATCCTCGGCGGGTTTCTCACCGACGCCTTCGGCTGGCGCGCCTGCTTCGCGGCCCTGACACTTTATGGTGCCGGCGGCCTGGTCGCGGTTTTTGCGATCCTCGGCGAGACCAACCAGACGCGCGACCTCAGCGCCGCCAACCCGCTATCCTGGTTCCGCATCTATGGCGCGCTGATCGGGCACCGCGAATATTTCGGCTATGTGCTGGCGGCGACCTTCGGCTACAGCGGGATCTTCTGCTTCATCTCCGGCTCCAGTTTCGTCTTCATCGACGTGCTTGGCGTGCCGCCGAAATATTTCGGCTTCTGCTTCGGTGTCTTCGTCATCGGCTATATCGTCGGTGCCACCAGCGGCGGGAAACTGTCGAAACGCATGGCGCCGCCGCAGCTGGTGGGCCTCGGCTCGCTGATCGCCCTCGTCAGCGCGCTGGCGCTGGTGGCGGTCAATCTGCTGATGGAGGCTTCGGTCTGGACCGTGCTGGCGCCGCTCCTCCCCTATATGGCCGGTGTCGGCATGACCATGCCGGCGGCACAGGCCGGCGCCATCGGCCCCTTTCCGCGTTCGGCGGGTGCCGCTTCGGCCCTGCTCGGCTTCGTGCAGATGGCGGTGGCGGCAGGCGTGGGCGCCATCCTGGGCTTCATCGGTTCGCCCTCGCCGCTGCCGATGACCGTGATGATCGCCGCCACAAGCGTGGCGCAGATCGCCTGCTATTGGTGGGTGGTGCGGCCGGCCGGAAACGCTGCCGCCTAATCGCGTCCCTGGTCCTGGCGCTGATCCTGGATCGGCTTCTTCTTGGTCTTGGCCGTCTGCGCCGCATTGCTCGTGGAACTTGGGGCGGAATCGCCGCCACCGCCGAGGATCGTGCTGAGCAGCGAGCCGATGCCGGATTCCTCTTCCTGCGGGGCGGGCGCCGGGGTGGCCGGGACTTCCGGCGTCAGTTCGGTGGGTGTGCCGGCACTGGCGACCAGCGCTCCGCCGCCGCGCGGAACATCGCGGGGCGCAAATCCCGCCAGCGCCTCGCTCATGAAATCGTGCCAGATGACGACGGGGAGCGAGCCGCCGGTCACCTTGTCCATCGGCGCCCCATTGTCGTTGCCGACCCAGATGCCGGTCACCAGATCAGCGGTCAACCCGACGAACCAGGCATCGCGGAAATTCTGGCTGGTGCCGGTCTTGCCATAGACCGGCCAGCCCTCAAGCTTGGCCTTCTTGCCGGTGCCCCAATCGACCACCGAGGCCATCACGTCGAGCATGTCGGCAACGGCGCTGCCGGAGGCGACGCGGCCCGGACCGGAGCCGCTGCGCTCATAAAGCACCGTGCCGTCGCGCGTGGTGATCCGGCTGATAGCATAGGGCCACACACCCTTCCCCTGATTGGCGAAGACGGCATAGGCGGTGGTCATTTCAAGGAGCGTCGTCTCGGAGGTGCCAAGGGCGATCGAGGCGTCGTTGCCCACCGGCGTGGTGATGCCCAATCGCTGCGCAGCGGCGATGACGTTTTTGCGCCCGACCTGCTCGGATAGCTGCACGGCCACGGAATTGAGTGAGCGCGCGAAGGCTTCGCGCAAGTTAACCTCGCCATAGAACTTGTCGTTGTAATTGCCCGGCTGCCACTTGCCGATGCGGATCGGCGTGTCGTTGAAGATGCTGCCCGGCCCATAGCCCGCCTCGAAAGCCGCGAGGAACACGAAGGCCTTGAAGGCCGAACCCGGCTGCCGCAGCGCCTGCGTGGCGCGGTTGAACTGGCTGCCACGATAGGAGACGCCGCCCACCATGGCTTTGACGGCACCGTCCGGCGTCATGGCGACGAGGGCCGCCTGGCTTGCATTCTGCTTGGGCCCCATTTCGGCGATGGTGCGGGCGAGATCCGTTTCGGCGATGCGCTGCTGATGCGGATCGAGTGTCGTCTCGACCACCAGATCCTGGTCGGAGAAACCGACATAGGACGAGACCTGGTCGAGCACCCAATCGGCATAGAACTGGCCGATCTGGCCGCGCGCCTCGGCACTGACCGAGGGTGCCGTCATGGTGGCCGCGGCGTCGGCCACATCGGCGCTGATGAAGTCGGAGGCGACCATGTTCTGCAGTACCAATGTGGCGCGGTCGCGGGCGAGGATCTTGTCATTGAGCGGATTGTAGCGCGAGGGGGCCTTGAGCATGCCGGCCAGCATGGCCGATTCAAAGAGGCTCGCCTCGGCCGCGGGATGGCCGAAATATTTGCGCGACGCCGCGTCTATGCCATAGGTGCCGGCGCCGAAATAGACGCGGTTGAGATAAAGCTCAAGGATCTGGTCCTTGGTGAAATTCCGTTCCAGCCACAGGGCGAGGAGCACTTCCTGGCCCTTGCGATGGATCGAGCGCTCGGGCGTCAGAAAGATGTTCTTGGCGAGCTGCTGCGAGATGGTGCTGCCGCCCTGGACCAGCCGGCCGGACGTGAGATTGACATAGACGGCGCGGGCCAGGCCTTTGAGGTCGAGGCCGAAATGGCTGTAGAAGCGCCGGTCTTCGGTGGCGATCACCGCCTGCGGCAGATAGGCCGGCAGGTCCTTGAGGGCCACGGCGCTGCCATAGAGATCGCCATAGGAGGCGATGAGGCTGCCGTCGCTGGCGACCAGGCTGACGGAGGCGCGGCGCTTGATCTCGTTGAGCTTGGAGACGTCGGGCAGGTCATAGGCGCACCAGGCGACGAAGATGAGGCCCAGAAAGCCGCCCCAGATCGACGCCACCAGGCCCCATTTGAGGGTGAAAAGGGTCAGCCGGCGGCGCCATGTGCGCCCCGTTTTGCCCTTCTTTTCCGTGCTTCCTTGCGAATCGCCTGCGCTCATGACCGCCTTTTACCAGATCGCGCAGCGGGCGCGCGACCCATACCTCAAGCGGTCATATGGCCACGAAATGCGGCGGTATCAGGGCAGCTTGGCGATCATTTTCCGGTGAATAGACCCGACTTGCGGCGGCTCAGCGGCCATGCGCCCGCCGGGCGCCACCTTCCTGGCCATTGTCGTGGTGGCGGCTGGCCACGGCCAGCAGCGCCTCGGTGATGCGCTGTTCGAAGGCCTGTTCCGGATTGGCGTCGCCGATCACGTCGTCGAGCACCGGGCGCACATTGTTGCGCCAGCCTTCCGGCGCGAAGCCGAAACGGCGGACGCGCTCATGGCGCCCGAGCAAGGTGAGCTGCAGGAAGAGCTCGCGATAGACCGGATCGAGATGGCAGCGCTCGAACAACTGCTGCGGACCGCGGCCACCTTCGTCACCAAGGAGCGCGCGGACATTGCTGACCTGGATGCCGGCCATGAGGCTCAGCGCCGGCAGCACGAAGGCGAAGTTACCCAAGGCAAACGCGCGCAGGATGAGCGTCGAGCTCAGCAGGCCGTTCTGATGGAGCGCGTCGATGAGGCCGCGCATTTCCTCGGCCCGCTGGCCGGGCGCGAAGCTGGTGAGAAGGATATTCTCGCGTCCATGCTCGATGAGCGCCGAGACGCGCGCCGGCTCGAGATTGTATTTGTCGATGAGCCGCTCGAGGATGCGGCCCGAAACGACGGTCGTCATGCGCTCGGCCACCGCCATCGGCAGGGCGCGGCGCTGCGCCACCGCATCGGTCACATTGGCATTGTCGGCAAAGCGGTCGAGCATGCGGTGATAGGCTTGCGTCGGGATGGCCGCATTCTCGTTGGTGGCGACGCGCAGCACGACGGTCTCGTCATCGGTCTTGATGAGTGCTGTCGAGACGGCAGCCGACAAGATCGGACGCGAGGCCACGGCGCGGGCATGTTCGATCGAGCGGTGTTCGATCACCGCCACGAGATCTTCATCGGTGAGGGCAAGAGATTCGGCCAGAATCGGCCGCGCCACATCCATGACGTCCTCGGCCAGGCGCCGGGCGATGCCGCGGTCGAGGCCGGGAGCGGATTTCAACGTCTCAGCGAGGCGCCGGCGGAAATCGAGCTCAGCCTCGGGCAGGACCGCGTTGATGATCGAATTGGCGATCTCGCGCTCTTCCGCGGTCATCTCGCCCGTCTGATAGACATTGGCGACCGCCAGCATGGTGGCAGCGCGTCTGGCTGGGGTCGGGTCTGCGCTCAAGCGGGTTACATCTGCTTGGGTCAACCTTGCCACACTTCGTCCCTTCTGTACTCGCGGCGAACTGGGCCCGCGTCCCGTGGTTACGACTTCCGCTGTTTACCAATTCCGCCGGCCTTGACCGGTATTCCTTGGCTTGGCCCGGTAGCAACCCTGTGACCAGGGCTTCATCGACCGACTCAAAGGCGCTGCGACAAACATAGTTTTTGCCTTATAGCGACGTCCAGGGATGATCGGGGTAAAAACCCCGTTATCACGGATAAATCACGCTAATTCAGCAATATAGTGTGAGGTTTTGTTGCCTAAAATACCGTGTGAATCTTCGTTAATTTATCGTAAAAGCGCTGTGGCAAAACTGGGATCGAACTGGGAGAAAGAAGCGACCTTGCACGCCCTCGCCGGCAACACGACACCGGCGGGGAACTAGGGTGCACACACGAAGAGGTAGCGGGTCAGGACCGGCAGGCCGCCGGACAAACGCATCGCCTGGCCAGCAGCGGGCTTGCCAAGGCCCGGCCGTTGGCTAATATGCCGCCGCGCCGCGACCCTCCAGGGCCGCCGGCTTTCACAGATGCCTCTGTGGCGAAATTGGTAGACGCGCCTGACTCAAAATCAGGTTCCCAAAAGGAGTGCTGGTTCGAGTCCGGCCAGGGGCACCATCTGTGTTTTCAAAGGAAGTCACCGGACGGGAAGTTAGAATTTCTGTCTGCCCGCCATCAAATTGTTGCGTAAGATGACGTGCTGGAGGTGGCTGAATAGTAGAATTCGGCGTTCTCTATGCCGCCTGCTGACGATCCAGCCCGGCAGCAACGAGCTTTAAGTTGGCCATTCAGCGCGCGCAGCCAGTGTCCTGAAATTAGGCATCCGTTCGACTATGCCTGAGCGAAAAATACGCCTTCATAGTTTGAGGCATTGCGTCACGAGCAGAATTGACGCCGCATATAGATAAGCTGGTGGGATCGCTTAGGAACTCTACGCCAACAACTTTGATAGGATATGTTCCGCTGGAGTTATCGCGCGAAGCGCTGGAGCTCGGCGAAAGGGGGAAACTTGATGCAGACACCGACCTGGACTTGGGCGGTACCATTGATCGCCGCCATCTTGGCACTCTGCGGGGTTACGCTCACTATTGTCATCCAAGCGCGCAACTTTAACCGCCAGCTGCGCGCGACTCACATCTTGAAGATCTCCGAAATGCGCCAAGAGTGGATCAAGAACCTTCGCGAAGCCATGGCGACGTTTCAATCCTACGGCGTCACACCGGACATGAACCACAGCGATAAGCGCGAATGGTACGAGGCAGGGACTCGGATCGAACTTCTGATGAATCCGGCTGATCCGGACTTCGACGAGTTGCATGAGCGGATGTACAAGTTTCTGGGCGCCAAGGATCCAATCGAGAAGTTTTCTGCCAACCCCGCCTACATCGCGGTATGCCAAAGGATTCTGAAGCGCGAATGGGAAGTACTGAAGGCAGAGGTTCAAGCAGCCGATGGGAAGTGAAGCCGATACAGTCCTAACCCATCACTCGGCGCGAACGCATTAGGTACTCATGATGGTTTCCTCTCGTTCCCGATATCCGAACCGGACACTCAGATAACGGCCCCGAGCCGTCTGGTAGCAATGCGCCCATTCGGGCTTCGGGCTCCTGTCTTTTTTGGTGGATGACCTACCCCCATTTTCAGGCCGCTGATAACTTAGCGTCCGTGTCCTTTTGAACTTGCCCCAACCTTGGATCACTTCGGCTGACAAATTCGGCGGGTACCATAGTGCTGGTTCGAGTCCGGACAGGGGCACCATCTGTGTTTTCCGCACCATCACTGCGACCACCTCATGGCCGATTCGGCGGCGGGTAGGATTTATTGCCTCAGTTCGCCGGGCTTGAGAAAATCTGCGCGCAGCAAATCCAGGTTCTTCAGAAAATTGCGTGCCCGACATGCCATAGCGCGATAGGCCCGATTTTGCCGGTGCTCTTTATTCATGGCAGGCGACTTTTTAACAAAATATTCGGGACTTAGCTGCACATTGGACTGATTCTTGAGAGTTAGCGGCAGGCGCGCCGAAGCCGGCGCGACGCCTGCTTGGCGAGGAGAGCAGCATGCGCCTGAACGAACCCATCACCGATCGCGAAATCATGGTCGATGCCGACCGGCCGATCGTGTCGCGCACCGATGCCGGCGGGCGCATCACCTTCGTCAACCAGGCGTTCATCGACATCAGCGGTTTCGAGGAAGCGGAACTGATGGGCCAGCCGCATAACATCGTGCGGCACCCGCATATGCCCAAGGGCGCCTTCGCCGATCTGTGGCGTGCGTGCAAGCGCGGCGACGCCTGGAGCGGGCTGGTGAAGAACCGCACCAAGCTCGGCGATTTCTATTGGGTGCGCGCCAATGTCTCGCCGATCTATCAGGGCGACCAGATCACCGGCTATCTCTCCATCCGCAGCCGGCCCACGCGTGAGGAAGTGGCTGCCGCCGGCAAGATCTATGCCCTGTTCCAGAGCGGTCAGGCCAAGGGCCTGACGGTCGAGGACGGCAAGGTCGTCAAGGACAGCAAGTGGCGCCGCTTCGGCATCAAGCTGCAGAACTTCCGCGTCGAGGTGTTTTCGGCCCTGGCGCTTCTGGCCGTGACGCTGGCGCTTACCATCGGCAGCAGCCTGTGGGCGCTGGGTGGCATCGGCAGCGCCGTCGACAAAGTCGCCGCGCAAAGCGACATCGTGGTCAACCAGGCCATTCCGCTGCTCGGCGCCACCAAGGATGTGCGCTTCGACGTGGTGCAGATCCAGCAATGGCTGACCGATGTTTCGGCGACGCAAGGCAAGGACGGGCTGGCCGACGGTTTCGACATTGCCGCCAAGTTCAAAGAGAAGCTCGGTCAGGATATCGAGGCCGCGAAGGCCATCGCCACCACGCTGGGCCAGCCGGAAATCGTTGCGGCGCTGGACGGCGTCGCCGCCGCCAGCGGCCCCTATTATGAGATGGGCGTCACCATGGCCAAGGCCTATGTCGCCGGCGGGCCGGAAGGCGGCAACAAGATCATGGGCGATTTCGACGCGACTGCCGCCGCCATCACCACCAGCGTCGACGCCTTGGCGCAATCGACCGAGCAGTTCATCGCCGCCGTCGCTGCCCAGCAGAGCGGCGCCGTCTCGGAAGAGAGCGCGCTCGTCGCCCTGCTGTTCAAGCTGTCGCTTGTTCCCGTCATCATCGGCTTGATCTCCGTGATGCTGGCCGTCCTCGCGATCTTGCGCGTCGCCCGCCTGGTCGGCCGCATCGCCCACGCGACGGCCAAGGCCGCATCCGGGCAGAAGCTGGACGACATACCGGGAGTCGATCGACACGACGAAATCGGCACGCTGGCGCGCGCGGTGAAGACCTTCATCCTGAAAGTTGATTTCGGCGAGTTGGAGCGCGAGGAATTATCGGTCCGCGCCAATCGCCACCGCACCGAGGCGATGACGGACATGGCTGAAAAGGTCGAAAGCGAGACCGGTGCCGCCGTGAGTTCGGTGGCCGGCCTGGTGAGCGAGATGGCGCAGAGTGCCGGCCTGATGAACGATGTCGCGATCGCGGTGACGGCACGGTCACATTCGGTCACCGGCGCCTCGCAATCGGCGCTCAACAATGCACAGCTGGTGGCCGCGGCCGCCGAAGAGCTTTCCGCCTCGATCCGCGATATCAGCGGGCAGGTCACACAAACGGCCGCGGTGAGCCGCACCGCCGTCGACACGACCGAAAAGGCCACCGCGGCGATCGAGGAGCTCACATCGGTCGTGCAGCAGATTTCGCAATTTGCCGGCATCATCCAGGATGTCGCCAACCAGACCAACCTGCTGGCGCTCAATGCGACCATCGAGGCGGCGCGGGCCGGCGACGCCGGCAAGGGCTTCGCCGTCGTCGCCAATGAGGTCAAGAACCTGGCCGCGCAGACCTCGCGCAGCACCGAAGAGATCGCGCGAACCGTCTCGCGCGTGCTGCAGGCGACCGATTCCGCCGCCGAGGCGGTGCGCGGCATCGGCGCACAGATCAAACAAGTCGACGGCTTTGCCACCAGCATCGCCGGTGCCATCGAGGAGCAGGCGGCGGCGACCGCCGAGATTTCGCGCAATATCAGCGAGACCGCGACAGCGACCGGCACCGTGACCGAACAGATGATTGATGTTTCAGCTCAGGCCGACGATGCCCAGAAACGCGCGCTGGAAGTGAGCGGCCTTTCCGACAAGATCCAGCAGGTGGTCAAGGATCTGCAGGGTGCCGTGGTGCGTTCGATCCGCACGGTGACATCGGAAGTCGACCGGCGCGCCGATGACCGCCTGCAAGGACCGTTGCGGGCCCGCTTGCATCTCGACGGGAAATCGATCGAGGCATCGGTGCTGAACATCTCGCGCGGTGGCGCCGCCATCGAGACCAAGGTGGATGTCGGCAAGCCCAAGCAGGTGCGCCTGGAGATCGAGGGCGTCGACCTGCCGCTCGACATGCAGGTCATCGCCAGCACCGGCACCACCCTGCGGGGCGCCTTCGAGCGCGCCGCCGCCTCGCGCACGACCCTGCCGCAATTGCTGGAGACATTGCGCCGCAAGGGTGCGCTGAAGGCCGCCTAAAGTGGCCCGGTGCCCGCAAACAGGCGCTTATGTGCCAGGAGACCGGCACCGACCAGGTCCAGGAAGGCGCGCACGCGTGCTGTCGCCCTAAGATCTTTGTGGGTGACGATCCAAAGCTCACGCGCCAAGGCCGGGATGGGTTTTGACAGCGCGCGGGCAAGGCCCGGCTCCGGGTCGCCGAGATAGCAAGGCAGAACGGCAAGACCGATCCCGGCCTTGGCCGCCGAAAGCTGGTTGATGAGGCTGTTGCTGCGATAGACGATGGCGGCAGGCGGCACCTCGCTTTCGAGCCAAGTGCCGGCATGGATGCCCTCGGCATCGCTGTGCCAGCCGATGACAGGTCCGTCGGCCAGAGCCTTCACATCGCTGCCGCCGTTCCGGCGCGGCAGCTTCAGCTTCTTGAGCAGCGGCGGCGCGCCGTAGAGCGTCCAGGCGACATCGGCAAGCTTGCGGCCGTAGAGGTCCGGTTCCCTCGGCCGCGTGACGCGGAGGGCGATATCCGCCTCGCGCCGCGACAGGCTGAGGATTCTGTTGTCGATGGCAAGCTCCACCTCGATCCCCGGATGCGCGGCTCGGAAACGTGCCAGTTCCGCGGTGAGCAGGCGAAAAGCGAGTGTCTCGGATGAGGTGACGCGGAGGCGCCCGGTCAGGCGATGATCGCTGCCGGCGATTTCGCGCCCCAGCCTGGCCGTTTCGGTTTCCATCCGCTCGGCCGCCAGCGTTGCCTGGGTGCCGGCACCGGTCGGCAGATAGTGGCCAGCCGGCAAGCGCTCGAAAAGCCGCACGCCGATCCTGGCCTCGAGCGCGTTGAGACGGCGGAAGGCGGTCGAGTGATTGACGCCGAGCGCCTTCGCCCCGCCGATGAGGCTGCCAGCGCGCGCCACGGCCAGAACGAGTCTCAGATCATTCCAATCATCCATGGGCTGGAACTTAACACGAAAACGCGTTTGCAAGAATGCAAATGCAGCTTCCAGAAACACAATTCGATTGTTTTCAATGCCAGCGGCAGACTGGCACGAGATATTCACGCCAGCCGAGGAATCCACACCATGCCTCATTTGACCCTGATCAGCCATCATCTCTGTCCCTATGTGCAGCGCGTTGCCATTGCGCTGCGCGAGAAGGCGGTGCCGTTCGAGCAGATCTATATCGACCTCGCTGACAAGCCGGAATGGTTCAAGCGCCTGTCGCCGCTGAGCAAGGTACCGCTGCTGAAGGTGACGCAGGATGACGGCCGCCAAGCCGTGCTGTTCGAAAGTTCGGCCATCGTCGAATATATCGAGGAGATGGTGCCGGGTGCCCCGCTGCATCCGCAGGACGCGCTGGACCGGGCGCGCCATCGCGGCTGGATGGAATTCGGTTCCGCCTTGCTGGGCGACATCTGGCGTTTCGAGACCGCGCGGGATGAGATCACCCTCGGCACCGCACAAGCGGCATTGAATCAGAAATTCGCCCGCCTGGAGGAGGCGTTGGGTGAGGGTCCGTTTTTCGCCGGGTGGAAATTTTCGCTCGTCGATGCGGTGTTCGCCCCGGCCTTCCGTTATTTCGAGGTGTTCGAGGCCTATGCCGATTTCGGCTTCTTCACCGGGCGCCCTCGATTGCATGCGTGGCGCCAGGCCCTGGCCGACCGGGCCAGCGTCATGCTGGCGGTAACGCCGGATTATCCCGAGCGGTTGCGGGCCTTCCTCAAGGCGCATGACTGGTACCTGCTGCCCAAGGCCGCCTAGGCTCTTGCAACAGCGGTGCCTTGCCCGCACTCTCCGCTATCACGTTTTCTTTGGGAGCAGCGCGATGCAGGAGCGGGATTGGCGGCCGGAAAGCCTGGCGGCGCAAGGTTTGGGCTGGGTGGATGCGTCGACACAGGCGATCAACCCACCGATCCATATGTCGAGCACCTTCCTGCGCACGCCGGGCTATGGGCCGGAGCGCGCCTATATCCGCGACCAGAACCCCGCCTTCGAGCAGGCCGAGGCGCTGTTGGCCAAGCTCGAAGGCGGTGCAGCGGCAGCGATTTCCGCCTCGGGCATGGCGGCGGCGACATCGGTCTTCATGGCCCTGAAGCCCGGCAACCATGTGGTGGCGCCGGCGATGATGTACTGGTCGCTGCGCCACTGGCTGACGAGCTATGCGCGCGAATGGGGCCTCGACGTGACGCTGGTCGACATGACCGATCTCGGCGCCCTCAAAGCCGCGATGCGGCCGGGCCGGACACAGCTGGTCTGGATCGAAACGCCGGGCAACCCGCTGTGGTCGGTGACCGACATCGCCGCCGCGGCGAAGATCGCCCATGAGAGCGGCGCGCGCCTTGCCGTCGATTCCACCGTGGCGACACCGGTCTTCACGCAGCCGCTGAAACTGGGCGCCGATATCGTCATGCATTCGGCAACCAAATACCTCAACGGTCATTCCGACCTTTGCGCCGGGGCGCTGGTGACCAGAGAAGCGGATGCATTCTGGGAGCGTATTCTCCAGGTGCGCTATCAACTGGGATCGATCATCGGTTCGGTCGAGGCCTGGCTGCTGCTGCGCGGCATGCGCTCGCTGTTTCCACGCGTGCGCCAGCAGGCGGCAAGTGCCCTCATCCTCGCCGAGCGATTGGCCAGACACCCCGCCATCGCCGACGTGCTCTATCCGGGCCTTGCCGGTTTCCCCGGCCATGAGATCGCGCGGCGCCAGATGGAAGGCGGTTTCGGCGGCATGCTGTCGATCCGCGTCAAGGCCGGCACGGAAGCGGCCAAGGCCACGGCGGCCCGGGTCGGGCTGTGGCAGCGGGCCACGTCGCTGGGCGGGACAGAGAGCCTCATCGAGCACCGCGCCAGCGTCGAAGGGCCGGACAGTCCGGTGCCGGGCGATCTGCTGCGCCTGTCTGTGGGGCTCGAGGATGCCGGCGACCTCTATGACGATCTCGACCGCGCGCTCAGCGGCGGCAATGCCTTGGCCTGAGGCCTTGGCTCACGCGGCCGGCAGATCCAGTTCGACGCGCAGGCCGCCAAGCTTGCTGTCGCCCAAGGCGAGCGTGCCGCGATAGAGGGTGACGATCTCGCGCACGATGTCGAGGCCGAGGCCGGAGCCCGGCACCCGTTCGTCGAGGCGCTGGCCGCGGGCGAGAACGGCTTCGCGGGCACCGGGGGCGATGCCCGGCCCGTCATCCTCAATGGCGACAGCGAGACGGCCGTCGCGCCGGGTCGCCGTCACGACGACCCGGGCACGCGCCCATTTGCAGGCATTGTCGCAGAGATTGCCGAGGATCTCGATCAGATCGCCGCGATCGCCGGCAAAGGCCGCGCCGGAATCGATCTCGAACCGCAGATCGAGTTGCCGGTCGCGATAGATCGTGCGCAAGGAAAAGCCGAGATCGTCGGCGATTTCGGTGAGATCGGCGCGGGCATGACCTGACGCCGAGGGTCCCGCCGCGCGGATGCGCTTCAGGATACGTTCGACCTGATCGGTGATGGAACTGAGCTGCGCCGCCAGCACCAGGCGCCGATCCCCATCAAGCCCCGCGATCTCATGCGACAGGACCGAGAGTGGATTCTTGAGGGCGTGAGCGAGATTGCCCGCCTCGTTGCGGGCGCGGTCGATGAGATGCCGGTTGTGGTCGATGAGCGCATTCACTTCCGTCACCACGGGCTCGATCTCGTCCGGAAAATCGGGGCTGAGATGTTCGGCCCGGCCATTGCGGATGGCGGCGATCTCGCGTCGCAGCAGCGCCAGCGGACGCAGGCCGAAACCGACCTGCAGATAGATTGCGATCATGAAGACGAGGCCGAGAGTCGCAAAGACGGCAACGATATGGGTGGCGAATTGCGCCACATCGCCCTCAAGCTCGTCGCAGGGGGCAGCCACCAGGATCGTGACCGGATGCTGCCCGCCGGGCAGGGTGACGTCGCGCCGGGCCACGCGCAAGTCGCGCCCGCCGGGGCCAACCAGTTCAGTGATACCCACCGCCTGCGACAGCAGGGTAAGGGCACCGGTTTCCATCGGCCCGGCGGAGGTCGATTGGCGCACCACCTTGCCGTCGATGGCCGCCTGCCAGTACCAGCCGCTGAAGACCCGCGAGAAGCGCGGATCGGCCGGAATGTAATCGAGCGCCAGCGCGCCCCGGTCGTCGATGCTGGCGGCGGCCAGCAATTCGCGCTGATAGGCCGCCAGCTCGTCGTCGAGCTGGCCTTCGAGGTGCACGCGGAAGGCCCACAGCAGGAGAATGCCGGCAAGCGCCAGGACCGGCAGCGCCCAGATCGCCGCCGCCGCCATCAGGCGCAGCTTCAGGGAATGCGGGAACAGCGTGCCGATCAACCTTTTCATAGCGCCAGCACGTAACCCTGGCCGCGCCGCGTCTCGATCGCATCGGCGCCGAGCTTCTTGCGCAGGCGGTTGATCAGCACCTCGACCACATTGCTGTCGCAATCGAAATTCTGGTCATAGATATGCTCGGTGATCTCGGTCTTGGAAATGACCGCGCCGTGCCGCATCATCATATAGGCCGTCAGGCGGTATTCGAGCGGTGTCATGGCGATGGGATGGCCGTCGCGGAAGACCACGCTTTGGGCGGCATCGAGCGTCAGCGGCCCCACCGTCACCACATTGCTGGCAATACCCTTGGCGCGGCGGATCAGCGCTTCGATGCGCGCGATCACCTCCTCCATCTGGAAGGGCTTGGCGACGTAATCGTCGGCGCCGGCGCGCAGGCCCTTGACCTTCTCGGTCCAGGAATCGCGCGCGGTCAGGATGAGGACCGGCACGCTGATGCTCTCTTTGCGCCAGCGCTCCAGAATCGAGAGGCCGTCGATCTGCGGCAGGCCGAGATCGAGAATGATGGCGTCATAACTTTCCGTGGCGCCCAGATGATGCCCGTCCTCGCCATCGCCGGCCGTGTCGACGGCATAGCCCGCGGCCGCCAGCGCCGCCGCCAGCAAACGCTGTATGTCGAGATCATCCTCGACGATCAGGACACGCATGCCTGCCTCGGCTCAATCGTCACCACCGCCCTCGCCCCCTTCGCCACCGCCATCGCCACCCCCATCGCCGCCCCCATCGCCGCCCCCATCGCCACTATGTCCGCCGTCACTGCCGCCGTCGCCACCGCCTTCACTGCCACCACCATCGCTGCCACCTTCGCTGCCGCCACCGTCGCTGCCATCGCCGCCGCCCGACCCGCTGCCACCGGAGCCGCCTTCCGATTCGTTGCCGGAACTGTTGCCATCGTCGCTGCCGTCACCCGCCGATTGGTTGTTGCCGGGCGTGCCATCGGCGATATCATTTTCGTCCTTCAGCCGATCCATCAGCTTGGCGACTTCCGGGTCGTCCATCGCTCCTTCGACCTGCTTGAGGTCGAGGTCGACCAGATCGAAATCGAGCAGGGCAACCGTGCCGCTGACGGTGAGGACCTTCACTTCGTAGACCCAGGTGCATGTGCCGCCGATCGCCTTGGCCGTGATGTCGACCGAGAGCGGTTCAGCATTGACGCTGCTGGCAAGCTCGCCATAGAGCGCGGAAGTTCCAGCGGCACCGGACGGCGCGGCGCCGGCACCCGACGCGCCGGCACCCGACGGGCCGGCACCCGAAGGACCGGCACTGGCGCTGCAATCGGCCGCCAGGGCCGTGGCCAGGCCAACCGATGCCGGACTGATCGGCGCCGCCGTGCCGGCAGCGCAGATCAAAGCCCCCGCCGCCAGCCGCAGGGGCCAGCCGCGCGCGCGAGGCAGCTTGATCGGCCTGATATGAGCATAGGGCGGCAAGGTTCAGGGCTCTCGCAAAATTCCCGGGGCGGGGCAGATAACAGCCCCATAGCAGGCCTCATTCTACCTTAAGCCAAGCTGAAATGGCGCCTCAGGGTGGCGTCAGGTAGGAACGCCTAAGTTTGCTCCCGTCGACGCGGTCATCAAGCGCCGCGCATTCGCAAGGAGGAACGAATTATGAGCAATCGCAACAATACGGGCGAGACGCAGGCCCCCGCGACATTGGGGACGCTGCTGAGCCGGCGCCTGCTGCTGGGCAGCACCGCGACCCTCGCCTTGGTGGCGGCCCTCGCCGCCGCCCCGATCAATTTCGAGCGGACCCTTTCCGGCGATTTCACCGGCGCGCTGGCCCAGGCCGATGGCGGCGAAGGGGGCGATGGTGGTGATGGCGGCGGTGATGGTGGCGAAGGCGGCGGCGATGGCGGCGGCGACGATCACGACAGCGGCGGCGAAAGCGGCGGCGACAGTGGTGACGATCACGGCGAAAGCGGCGACGACAATGGAGCGGATGACGGCGGCGAGAGCGGTGAAAGCGGCGACGATGACGGCACGCCCGATCAGGGCACCGGCGACGTACCCGCCGACCCCAACGCGCCCCCGGTCGTCCCGGTGACCCCCGCGCCTTGAGGGCAGCAAGGCCATAGCACAGGAAACGGGCCCGATCAGTTGATCGGGCCCGCTTTCTTTGGCGCTTTATTCTGGCCGGCCGTTCCGGTCGCGGATCCCCAGCGCGACGCGGCCGTCGATACCGGGTTTGAGCAGCGCCTCGATTTCGCCCTGTCCGCCTGGGTTCCCGTAAACGCTTAGAAGAATGAGATTTACCTTCCTGTTTTAACATCGCATACAATATGCAAAATAATACTTTGAGAGAAATCTTGCACTTCCCCGATCCCGACAGGCAGAAGCAGGGACCCGGAGCGAACAGGGCGACGATGGCGGACGATTCGATCATCCAGAAACGGACCATGGCCGAGGAAGTGGCCGACCTGCTGCGTGGGCGCATCCTGGCCGGTCGCCTCAAGGCCGGCGAACCCATCCGCCAGGAGCATGTCGCCAAGGAGCTGGGTGTCAGCCGCATTCCCTTGCGCGAGGCACTCTCGCAGCTTGCCGCCGAAGGCTTCGTCAGCCTGGTGGCGCATAAGGGCGCCGTGGTGGCGCCGCTCTCATCGGCCGAGGTCGAGGAACTGTTCGACCTGCGCCTGGTGCTGGAGGACCGCCTGCTCACCCGCGCCATCCCGCGCCTGGTAGCCGCCGATTTCGACCTCCTCGACGATCTCATCGCCCAGAGCATGGCACCGGACGGACTCAAGCATTGGGGCGAGCTCAACTGGCGCCTGCATGAGGCGATGTATCTGCCGGCCGCGCGGCCGGTGACGCTGAAACTGCTGAAGCGCGTCCACGACAATATCGACCGCTATCTGCGCCTGGAGATCGCCTTGTCGCAGGCTGGCCGCGAGCGCGGCTACCGCGAGCACCGTCAGTTGGTCGATCTCTGCCGCGCGCGTGACATTGAGGGCGCGCGCGCGCTCCTGGCCGCGCATATCGGCACCACAGCCGACAATCTCGCCGCCAGCCTCAAGGCCAGGGCGCTCTAGCCCCCATTGCGGCTTCTCTCTCACCGGCGTCTACTGGCTGTGAACGACCTCACAGCGCCGGCGCACGGTCCCCATTAGCTTTCCCCGGGCGGCGCAAGTCCATCCGTCCATGCGCCGCGAGAGCCGGAGAGAGATCAGACACATGACCGAGAAAGCCCAATACCGTCACGACCTGCCGCAGACCAGAGGCGGCCTCTTCCTCACCGATGGCGGCCTCGAGACCTACCTGGTCTTCGACGAGGCGATCGATTTGCCCTGTTTCGCCGCCTTCCCGCTGATGGAGGATGAGCAGGGGCGCGCCACGCTGCGCCGTTATTTCACGCGCTATCTCAATCTTGCCAGCGCGGCGAAACTGGGCTTCGTGCTCGACACCACGACCTGGCGCGCCAATGCCGATTGGGGCGCCAAGCTCGGCTACGATGCGGCGGGCCTCGCGCGCGTCAACCGCGATGCCGTGCATTTCGCCACCGACATCCGCGCCGATCTTGGCAAGGCCGGCCAGCCGATCGTCATCTCGGCCGTGATCGGCCCGCGCGGCGACGGCTATCAGGCAAAGAGCGTGATGAGTGCCGCCGAAGCCAGGGCATATCACAGGACGCAGGTGGAAACGCTGGCGGCAACAGCTGCCGACATGCTCAGCGCCATGACCATGACCAATGTGCCGGAAGCAACCGGCATCGCCCTTGCCGCGCAGGACGCCGGCATGCCGGTCGCCATTTCCTTCACCGTGGAAACGGACGGCCGCCTGCCGAGCGGGACCGATCTTGCTCAGGCGATCGATGCGGTTGACCAGGCCAGCGGCGGCCATCCCGCCTATTACATGATCAATTGCGCGCATCCCACGCATTTCCAGCACGTGCTGAGCGGCAATTGGATCAATCGCATCGGCGGCATCCGCGCCAATGCCTCCAAGAAGAGCCATGCCGAGCTCGATGCCTCCACCAGCCTCGACAATGGCGACCCGCGGGAACTGGGTGGTCACTATCGCGAGCTGCGCCGCCTGCTGCCGCGCGCCACGGTGCTGGGCGGGTGCTGCGGCACCGATCACCGCCATGTGGCCGAGATCTGCCACGCCTGCGCGGCCTGAAGGGGGGCTGGCTGACATAACCCTGTCATCGTCGTCCCGCATAGATCGGGCATGACGCAACGCCCCAGGACAAGACGCCAACGCCTGCAGCGGTACCTGCGCCTCAGTTTCCTGGTGCCGCTGCTGCGCGGGCGGCGGCGGCCGGAACTGGCGGCGCGGGCGACGGCGGTCGGCCTCTTCTGGGCCTTCACCCCGACCTTCGGCCTGCGCATGCCGTTGGTCTTCATCACCTGGCTCATCGCGCGCCATCTGCTGCGCGCCGATTTCACGCTGGTGATCGGGCTGGCTTGGACCTGGGCCACCAATGCGCTGGTGACCCTGCCACTCTATTTCGGCTTCTACCTCACCGGCCGCGCCTTGCAGGGCGATGTCGCGGGGCTGATGAGCTTCGACACCTTCCGCGCCGGCTGGGCGCCGCTCACCGCAAGCGATCTCGGCCAGCCGGAACGGCTGTATCTCGCGCTGCGCGATTGGGGCCTGGTGCTGTGGCTGGGCGCCCTCCCCTGGGCCGTTGCGATGGCCTGCCTCGGCTATGGTGCCGCAGCGCGCTATCTGCGGGGGCGACGGCCCTTGCACCGGGCCGGCCGCGCTCTTAAATAGGCGGTCATGAACGCCGCCAGAAGACAAACCGCCGGCCCGAAGACCTTCTGGCAGCGCATGCGACGCATGCTCCGTTACCGTCTGACCATCCCGATGATGCGGGCGCGCCACTCGCCCGAACATGCGGCACGCGGCAGTCTGGTCGGCCTGTTCTGGGCTTTCACGCCCTCGGTCGGTATCCAGATGCCGCTGGTGCTGATCAGCTGGGCGATCGCGCGGCGCTTCCCGAAATGGGACTTCAATCTGGTCCTCGCCATCGCCTGGACCTGGACCACCAACGCCTTCACGGCCCTTCCCTGCTATTACGTGTTCTATCTGACCGGGCAGGTCATGTTCGGCCGCTGGGGGCGCTTGTCCGGCTTCGACAGCTTCCGCCTGATGTGGAGCGACATCTTCACCGCCGACCAGAGCTTCCTCGACCAGATGCAGGCGCTGGCGCGGGTTCTCATCCTCGATTGGGGCGTCACCATGCTGGTGGGCTCGCTCCCTTGGGCGTTCCTCATCGGCTGGCTCGGTTATCGCTATACGCTCAAATTCGTCCGCGCCTACCGCCACGCCCGCTTTGAGCGCATGAAGAAGCGCCATCAGCGGCATCACGCCGCCTGACCGGGATCGCGGCGCCTGAGCGGATCGCATAGGCTGAGCGGGCGGCTTGATTCGTCACGCCCGGCTGGCTAGGGTCGCCCCCATTCATCGCAACGGGAATTAACCATCATGGCGAAAGCAGCGGCAAGGAAGCGCGTCTCGGCGGGCAGCAGCAAGGGGGGCAACGAGTTCGACGCCTTCCTCAAACGCTATCCCAAGACGGCCGAGGTCGACGTCTTCGTCCATGACATGAACGGCTTCCTGCGCGGCAAGCGCTTCCCCGTCTCCGAAGCAAGGAAGCTGTGGGAATCCGGCGTCGAAATGCCGCGCTGCCTCCTCTTCCTCGACCCGACCGGCGACGATCTCGATCCCGGCGGGCGCTCGGAGGCGCTGGGCGATCCCGACGGCACCGCGCAGCCGATCCCCGGGCGCCTCGCGCCCGTGCCCTGGGCCGATCATCCGACGGCGCAGGTGCTGCTGCAGATGCACGACCCGCATCTCAAGGGCGAGGCCAATGCCGGGAAGCCGTCGAAATACTGCCCGCGCGCAGCACTCCAAGGAACGCTGGCGCGCCTTGAGAAGCTCGGCGTCACGCCGATGGTGGCGGTGGAACTTGAATTCTATCTGCTCGACCCGTCGCGCGACAAAGCGGGCCAGCTGCAGCCGCCGAAGAATCCGCTGACCGGCCAGATCGAAACCTCGAAGCAGCCCTACAGCATGGACGATCTCGACGCCTATGCGAGCTTCATCCGTCGCGTGGCAGGGAATGCCGAGGCGCAGGGGATTCCGGCCTCCGCCGCCATCACCGAATATTCGCCGGGCCAGTTCGAGATCAATCTGAAGCATCAGCCGGACGCGGTCGCCGCCTGCGACAATGCGGTGCTGTTGAAGCGCTGCATCAAGGGGACGGCGCGCGAGCTCGGCTACAACTCCACTTTCATGTCGAAG
This sequence comes from Dongia sp., assembly GCF_041906375.1. GTDB lineage: Bacteria > Pseudomonadota > Alphaproteobacteria > Dongiales > Dongiaceae > Dongia. Next base: position 98,547 of record NZ_JAYRJJ010000008.1, read on the forward strand.
CCGTTCCTCCATGCGGCGGGCAGCGGCATGCATGTGCATGTGAGTCTGATCGACAAAGCGGGCAAGAACCTCTTCGGCGAGACGGGGGCGAAGGGCGAGGCGATGCTCAAACACGCCATCGGCGGCCTGCAGGCGACCATGGCGGAATCGATGGCGATCTTCGGCGCCAATCCCAATGCCAGCAGGCGCTATGTGCCCGGCGCCAATGTGCCGATGAGCCCGGAATGGGGCCATAACAACCGCACGGTCGCCTTCCGCATTCCAGCGGGCGGGCCGAAGGCGCGGCGTATCGAGCACCGCGTCGCCGGGGCCGATGCCAATCCCTATCTCACCATGGCGGCGATCCTCGCCGGCATCGCCTATGGCTTGGAGAACAGGCTCGATCCCGGCCCCGCCGCCGAGACCGGCGATTTCGCCAGGCCCGCCGATCCGCGCATTCCCTTCAAATTCGTGCCGGCCCTCGAGGCGCTGGCCAAGGCGAAGATCCTGCCCAAATATATCGAGAAGGAATGCCTCGACCTCTATGTCGATGCACGCCGGGCGGAGCTGGAGAAATTCTACGACGTGGTCTCCCAGCGCGAATACGATTGGTATCTGTGAGCCCCAGGCGGCATCGGCATCATAGCAGCAAGCGGCGGAGCTCCCTCTACCGCGCCTTCCGCTACCGCCTGCTCATCCCGATGCTGCGCTCGCATCACCCGCCGGAATTCGCCGCGCGCGGCACGGCGCTGGGCCTCATGCTGGCCTTCACGCCGACCATTGGCCTCCACACGCTGCTGGTCGGCGCCCTCTGGGCCGTCACCGCGCGAGCCCCCCGCCTCCATTTCAGCCTGATCCTCGGGATCGCCTGGACCTGGGCCTCGAACCCTTTGACGGCGCTCCCCATCTATTACCTGCTCTATGTCACCGGCCAGCTCATGCTCGGCCATTGGGGCGACCTCTCCGGTTACGAAGACTTCATCACCCTGATGAGCAGCCTCACCGCAGGCGACCACACGCTCCTCCAGGAGATCGGCATCATGGCCAAGGTGCTGCTCGAAGATTGGGGCCTCGCCATGTGCGTCGGCAGCGTGCCATGGGCGGCACTGGTCGGCGGCATCGGCTACTACGCCAGCCTAAAATTCCTCCGCGCCTATCGGCGGGAAAAGGCGGCGAGAAGGGCGCGGCATTAGCTCTGCTACCGCGTCCTTACCTTGGCTTTTTTCGGTCTAGGCCCGACCATCAGTGCCGGCCCATCGCTTTTTGGGACAACAGGCAAAGGCCCGAATAAACCCATACTTGGCAGAGAAACAAAGTCAGCATATCGTCCCGGTTTCTCCAGCGCTCCCTCAAGTGCACGTTTCCCGATTGATCGCCAGTGCCTGCCCTCCCAACCTTCCGGTTCGACAATCGCACCAGTTAGGGGATCGAATGCGGCAACGCTCTTCGTTGAGATTCGACGCCAAAGAGCGTGCGTACGCCTGGCGAAAGCAGTCGTCTCAGGGTCATTGAGATCGTAAACTGTAAAAAACTCACACTCCTGCCCAGTCAGCACAGTCATTTCCGGGTAGGCTGACGGAGGCAACCTACTACGATCTACAACAGACATACGAAAGGGAGCGTTCGGGTCGCGCGCATCAATGTATCCATTGCTCCGATAGCGGAAGCTGAACCATCGCCCCTCGTCGCGATATTGCAATGCAAGCCGAAAGACATCACTTGCCTCACCTCGGCCGCCGATGAGACGTTCCGGATCTGCTGAGTGCAGTTCATCAGGCCACGGCCAACGGCAATAGATGTTGGGTCGATTGAAGTTGGGCCCATTGAAGGCGGGTCTATTCTGCTCTACCTCCAACGAAGCCTTGACGCCTTGCAGAAGATCATCATGCAAGATTATGGGAAGAGTATCGGGGAACTTCGATGGCGTCGGGCTATCCGTTTTATAGTTGGCGAAGAAGTAGACGACTTCGGGAAACTCCTTCTTAAGTAGATTCGAGAATGCCTCGACATCGGCCAAATTAATCTTCGCATAACTACGTAGGCGCCGGTGCTTAGCTGCCGGCTCTCCTTTCAGTGATTCAATTGCCCATTCCAGCTTGCTGGGATGTTTGTCCAATGTTGCAAGAACCTGCCGGATATGGATGCGACGGGCTTCCAATTCCACTTCGCTTCTTTGCATGTACCAGCCTACCGCTCGAAGTTGTCATTTAGTGGAATTTGATCTGGATACTGTGGCTTCTCTACTCTGATTCTTATCAAGAAGGGACGTTTGCAATCGACCATCTTTTTCACAAAATCGTTTACCGTTCGTAAGTAATCTTTGAGCGACTGACTAGGTTTCCGCTTCGCGAAATAACCGACCCCGGCCGCGTCAATTTCAAGAGTACCGTCTCTCATGCCCTGCGCAATATTTTCCACCAATTTGCTGATTTGATTGGCTTCGTTTGGTTTTAGAGTCAAACCATCAGCGTACATTCCAGCATGGTTCCCGAAAAATCCGATCCTCTTTCCGTTGTACTCAAACTCCAACAGTTTGTCGGCAAAGCTCCCTCCTTTTGTTCCTCCATTGGCGCTACGTAAGAACTTTTCATTTGGGCCGTAGAATCTCGATCGCACTTGCCCGCCACACGCCTCAATTGCCTTAGCCAGCTTCTTTACGACGTGCGCGATGATTCGGCGTGTCTCTTTGCTTCCTGGCCGCCCCCCAGATTTCTCAATGTTCCCTTCTTCGATGAGCGTCGCGGCTTCAGAAAAAGCTCTCGCCAGATCCGAGCCAGATATGTCAGTAGATCGGACAACACCAAGGAATGGTTTTTGCGCGACAATCGTCTCATTCGGTTTGTTGCCAGGCGTTGCCCAATGCTCCGCCGGGGCGAAGACCATTTTCATCACCGCGTCCACGATCTCATCTCGCTCCGCAGGCGCTGCCACCCGGCGATACCCCGTATAAAAATCCTGCATCGCGGCGTTTGAGAGCTTTTCAACCTCTCCTGCCATCGACCGGAAGACCTTTTCCGGATTTTGTCCCAGGAGGCGCGACCATTCGTCCTTCATCTCTTCAAGATAGGTGAAGCGGCCTTCATCGCTGGCGGAATAGATGGCGTATTCACTGGGTTCAGGTGCGGCATACCCTTTGCGCTTCCAGTTAAACAGACGATCGTCAACTTCTCGCTTGTCGTCGTCTGCTGCCTCTGCGCCCACGACGATCGGCATCCCGGGCAAGATCTTCTCAGCGGGTCGATCATTGCGTGTGCTCGCACTTTGCACACCGACACCCGGGCTATTGTCGTTTGCTGGCGAGCGATTGTTATCGTTCGCGTGGCGACCGACGAGGCGTTCGTTGAAGCTGCGACGCTGGCCTGGGTTCAGCGGTGAGGGTGCGACGAAGGGTTGCGACTTCTCGACCTCTTTGGGCAGGCCGGAGACAGCCTTGTCGGTGGTGGCGACAAGGACCGGCGCCGTGCCGGATTCCTTCGATGGAGAGCCCCAATTCGCGGCGTCACCCCCAAGATCCAGGCCGATATCGGGTGCAACGCGCGTCAGGTCCGGTTTGGCGGTCGTCGGTCCGAACCTGAAGTTCGCCTGATTGGCGCCGGCTGCTTTTGTGGTGCTGTCGGCAGCAGAACGCCTCGCCTCTCTCACCGCCAGCGCTTCAGCCTCGCCCGGATGTGGCTTGTCGTCGGGATATTGAGCCAGTTCTTTCCAGGTGACGCCGCTCTGGGCAAGTTCATTGAAGGCCTTGCGACGGATGTCGGCGATGTCCCTATCTTCGCGCAGTTCCATCGTGACACGGCGGTAGTTTCCATCTGGGCCATGGAAGTACTGCCCACCACCCAGATGGGGCATGTCGTCGAGCAGGGCTTGCGTCTGGTGATCCACTGGGGGCTGTTGCTGCCAGCGATCGGGATCAATGGATTGACGATAGGCCTGCTGCTGCCAGCCGCGTTCGTGGGCCGGGGAAAGGAAGCGGAAGGTGTTTCCCTGCCAAGCTCCCAGAACTGGCTTCTGAGCCGGCGTCGCTGCCGGTGCCATATGCCGCTCGCCATTATCCTTGGCCATTCTCAATCTCCTGCGTATTTTTATGTCTTTAACGTAACATACGCAGGCCTAAGTTGTCAATATGTTCCCATTTTGATCCCTTATATTTCCAGTTCTCAGAACTACCCCACCAGAGCCGCATCCTCGACGATGAGTTGGACGCCTTGGCGGCCTTGCCAATTGTCGTGGCGGAGGTGGCCGGCGAGGTGCAAGCGTGCCCCACGAGCAGTCATGAGCAGGCGGCCGAGGTCGTTCTCGGCGGCGCGGAAGGCGATGGCTTTCAATCGCGCACCATCCGCCCCTTCGATCTGCAGCCGGAGATGGGCGCCGCCCACGAGATCGGCAAAGGCCAGGCGGACATTGGGGAGGGCGAAGCGGGGTTCGGCGTTGCCGGAGCCGAACGGGCCCATGCGTTCCAGCATCGTGACGAAATCGGGCGTCGCCGCGCGGGGCTGGAGGGCGGCATCGAGATCGAGCACGGGGACGAGGCGTTCGCCCTGCATGTGATCGACGAAGCGGCCATGGAGAAAGGCCTGGAGTTCGGGCAGGCGTTCTTCCGCCACCTCGAAGCCCGCCGCCATGGCGTGGCCGCCGCCCTTGGCGATGATGCCGGCTTCGCGCGCGGCGATGATGGCGTTGCCCAAGTGAAGCGAACCAACCGAGCGGCCGGACCCCTTGCCGATGCCGTTTTCGATCGCCACCACGCAGGCCGGGCGCTGGTAGCGTTCCTTGAGGCGCCCGGCGACGATGCCGATGACGCCGGGATGCCAGTCGCGCCCCGCGACGAAGATGAGATAGGGGCTGTCGGCGGCCAATGCCTCGGCCGCGGCGATGGCGGCATCGAGCACCTTGGCTTCGATATCGCGCCGTTCGGTGTTGAGCGCGTCGAGTTCGGCGGCGATGGAACGGGCGAAGGTCGCGTCGTCGCTGGCGAGCAGCCGGGCGCCGAGATCGGAGCGCCCCACCCGGCCGCCGGCATTGA
>NZ_JAYRJJ010000016.1:0-10083 GCF_041906375.1 Dongia sp.
CCTTCCAGCACATAGAGGATCTCTTCATTCCCCGTATGGCTGTGGGGCGGCGGCACGCGGGCACCCGGCTGCACGGTCAGCTCGAACATGCCGGAGGCGGCACCGCTCACCGTGCCGTCGATCAGATAATCGATCTCAATGCCGCCGATCCTGATGGTCGGCTGGGCCTCTGGTTGTATGGCCGGTGGCTGCATGGCGTGGCTCCCTGTTTCAAGTTGTGCAGGATCGATGCGTGCACAATACGGGATTTTGCCGTTCGCAGATCGGGATTTTACCGCGCCGCCGCCATCCCCATCCGCTCTGCTGCATCGACCAGATCCTCCGGCCGGTCGCGGTCGCGCAAGGTGACGATGCTGTCATCCTCGGCGATCATGACCGCCTTGGCGCGCTGGCGGCCGCAATATTGGAACATCTCCTCCAGGGAATAGGCGCCGGTATCGAGGAGGGCGACGAGGTCGCCGGGCGCCGTTGCGGCCGGCAGGGCCCGCGTTTCCGGCAGGCGCACAGTCTTGGCCTTGAGGGTGGCCAGCAGTTCCGGCGTCACCCCGGCAATGCCGGCGAGGCTCTCCTTTAAGGAATCCCACAGATATTCGCCCTCGACATCGAAGAAGCAATCGGCCGAATCGCATAACGGGCCCACCACGCGGAAATCGGCATCGGCCGGGGCTTCCATGCGGCTCGCATTGACCATGTGGTAGTACCAGCGCACCGCCGCCGAATCGAGCAGCAGGTTGTAGCCGCCGTCGAGATAGAGCCATGGTGTGGCGCCGCGACGCTTCATGTTCTCGACGCGGGTCAGCAGCAGCGCGCAATCGGCCACCATGGAGCGGCCGGGCTCGAAGAAGATTTCCGGCTGCGGCCCCAGCGCGCGCGCGGCGGCACGGGCCACGGCCTCCATCATGCCGGCGGCCGGCTGCTCGGCGGCAAAGGCCGACAGGTCGAAATCGCGCCCCGTATTGGCGCCTTTGCGCTGGTGCACGTAGTTGATCGGATAGCCGCCGCCGAGATTGAGGTGGCGCAAGGGTTTGCCCAGATGCTGGGCGATTTCCTGCGCCTGGCGCGCGGTGAAGCTGACACTCTCCAGGAAATCCGGCAGGTCCAGCACCTGGCTGCCGATATGCAGGTGCATGCCGGCCACATCCAGCACGCCGGCATGGCTGCGGGCGATATCGAGCGCTTCCGTGAGTTCCGTCTGGCCGATGCCGAACTTGCTGCGCTCCGACCCGGTCTGGATGCCGGCGGTGGCGCCGCCGCCGATCCCCGGCACGATGCGCAAGGCGACCGTCGCGACCTTGCCGAGGCGTGTCGCCACCTCGGCAATGCGGCTGAGCTCGAAGGCGGAATCGACATTGATCGCCTGGATGCCAAGCCCGATCGCCAGCTCCAGCTCGGCCACCGATTTGGCAACTCCGTTGAAGACGATCTCGGCAGGTTTGAACCCGGCCGCCTGCGCCTTCCACAATTCGCCGCCGGAATTGACCTCGATAGAGAGACCCTCTTTGCGGATGATCTGCAGCACATGGAGGTTGGAGCAGGCCTTGCTGGCAAAGAAGATGCGCGCGCGGGGGTGCCCGGCCCGCGCCGCCGCCAGCAGCGCTTTCGCGTTGCCGGCGAGCTGCCGTCCCGAAAAGACGAAGAGCGGCGAGCCGTGTGCGGCGGCCATCTGGGTGAGATCATGCCCGTCGAGGGCGAGATTTGCCCCCTTGGCGGTCAGAAACGGCGGCAGCGCGTGCTGGGCCGCGATGCTCATCGCTTCATCTCACGATCGAGCGGGTAAATCGGTCGGGGCACATTCTGATAAGGCAATCGATCATAGAAAGTCGTGCACAGCGCCCCGCTGTCGCAGACGATGACCTTACCGGCGATGGGCTCGAAAGCGGCGCGGAAATGCTGCATCGACTTCAATCCGACCACCGTCTTGGCCGCCGGGTCGATGCCGAACGCCTTGAACTGCTGCAGATCGAGCATCTGCGCCGGCTCGGTCACCACCAGGATCTCGATGCCGCCCACCTCGATCACCGCCGAGGGGCCGAAAGAGAGCCGCAATCCCCCCACCATGGGCCCGTCGCCGGTATAGCTGCCATCGCTGACGAGCTTCAGTTTTCCCTTGAGTTCCAACGGCTCGCCGCCGAAGCGCGGGTCGGTCTTGCCGCCCAGCTTCACCACGACCGTGTCGCCGACCTTCTGCTTGTGCAGATAAAGGGCGGTTTCGTTGTCGACCATCGGCCCGAACGCCGTGTCGGTCAGCTCCGCATCCAGCATCGCCTTCAGAAGATTGGTCGAATCGCCATAGCCGCCGCCGCCGGGATTGTCGGCATAATCGGCGATGATGATCGGCCCGTCGACCTTGTGATACGCCTTGGCGATCGCCGCCGCCTCTTCGACCGGCATGTAATAGTTCATGACGTCGAAGCGCTTCTCCCAGATATCCTCGGCGATGCCTTCGGCAAAGGCTTGATGCTTCTCGACATTCCCCGCCTTGGCGTCATAGGTCACGGTGACGGTGGGGCCGACATCCTTGATGTCGGCATTGCCGAAGCCCGCATTGATGCTGACCGCCAGCACGCCCGGCTGCTTTTCATAGGCGATCGCCTGTTTGATGCGCTCGACCATCGGGCCTACATCGGTGCGGCCGCCATTGGCCTCATCCAGCATCGGCCGGTGCGCGCGCAGCGTTTTGGGCGCGATCTCGCCCTTCATCGCGCGCTGCATGATGTCGCCGGACAGCACCGCCACCTCGCGCATGTCGACATGCGGATAGGTCTTGTAGGAAACGATGATGTTGGCAAGCGCGCACATCTTGGGCGTCACATTGGCGTGGAGATCGAGCGTGATGGCGATCGGCATGTCCGGCCCCACCGCCGCGCGCAGCCGCTCCAGCAGCAGCCCTTCGCCATCCTCGTCGAACTCGGTGACCATGGCGCCGTGGAGGCTCAGCAGAATGCCGTCGATCCTGTTGGCCTTGGCCGCCTCGACGATCGGCCCCGCCAGCCGGTCGAAAGCGTCGCGCGTGACACAGCCCGCCGGCTGCGCCGAAGCGCTCAAGACATGGATGATGTTCCAGCCATATTTCTTGCCGCAGTCGAGGAAGCCCGCCAGTTCCGTATTGGCATCGCCCCGCTCGCGGATGGCGTCTTCGCCGAAAAAGCCATAGCGGTCCATGAAGGCCGCGTAATCGGTGAGGTTCTTGTTGAAGGTATTCGTCTCATGGGCGAATTCGGCGGTGAGGACAGTGAAGGTCATGGTGGCTCCGGGTCAAAGCGGGTGGTGGCAGGCGCTGGCATGGCCCGCCGCATCGGTGGTGAGTTCAGGCCGCTCGTTGCGGCATTTTTCATCTGCCAGCGGGCAGCGCGCGGCAAAGGCGCAGCCCTTCGGCAGGTCGAAAGCGGAGGCGATCTCGCCGGTCAGGCGCCGGATCTGGCGTCGCTGCTGCGGATCGGGGGCGAAATTGCTTTCCAGCAATGTCCGCGTATAGGGGTGCCGGGGCGGGGCCTTGGGCTCGGGCAGGATCTCGACGATGCGCCCCAGATACATGACCACGATACGGTCGCAGAAATAGCGCACCAGCCCCAGATCGTGGCTGATGAAGAGATAGGTCAGACCCAGTTCCGCCTGCAATTTCTCGAGCAGGGCCACGATCTGCGCCTGGATCGAGACGTCGAGCGAAGCCGTGGGTTCGTCGAGCACCAGGAAATCGGGGTTGAGGGCCAATGCCCGGGCGATGCCGATGCGCTGGCGCTGGCCGCCGGAAAGCTGGTGCGGATAGCTCGAGGCCATCTGCGCGCCCAGGCCCACCATGGCCAGCAATTCCTCGACCTTGGTCCGCGCTTCCGCAGGCGTCAGGCGGATGCCCTGAATCTTGAACGGCTCCAGCAGCGCATCGGCCATGCTGAAGCGGGGATCGATGGCGGAATAGGGGTCCTGGAAAACCATCTGCATGCGCCGGCGCAGGCGCCTGAGCTCGCCGGATGACAGGCTGCCGAGCTCGGTGCCGTCAAAGCGGATCTCGCCGCCGCTGGGTTTGAGCAGCCGCAGGACCAGCCGGGCCAAGGTCGACTTGCCGCAGCCGGATTCGCCGACCACCCCCGTCACTTTCCCACGCGGCACGTCGAGATCGACGCTGCTCACCGCCATCATCGAGCGTGCCTTGCCGAAAAGGCCCTTGCGGCTTTCGAAGCGTTTGTCGAGCCGGCGCAGCTCGACCAGGTTCTGCGGGGCGCTCATGCCGCACCTTCAGGAAAATGGCAGGCCAGTTCGCCGCCGCCCGATCGCTGCAAGGGCGGCACGGCGGCGCCGCATGGCTCCCCGCGCCGCTCGCAGCGCGGATGGAAGCGGCAGCCTTGCGGATAATGCGCGACGCTTGGCACCGCGCCCGGTATGCCAATGAGGCTGCCGGGGGCTGTGTCCTCGCGCGGGATGCAGCGGATGAGGGCGCGTGTATAAGGATGGCGTGGGTTGGCAAAGATCGCCTCAACGCCGTTGCTTTCCGCGATGCGCCCGGCATAGAGCACGACAACCCGGTCGCAGATCTGCGCCACGACGCCCATGTCGTGGGTGATGAGGATGAGGGCGACGCCCCGCTCGCGCACCAGTTCGGCCAGCAGATCGACGATCTGTGCCTGGATGGTGACGTCCAGGGCCGTGGTCGGTTCGTCGGCGATGATGAGGTCTGGATCGGCCGTCAGCGCCATGGCGATGACGATGCGCTGCTTCATGCCGCCCGAAAGCTGATGCGGGTAATGGTGATAGATGGTGGCGGCTTCCGGAATGCGCAGCTTTTCCATGATCTCGATGCTGCGGGCCTGCGCCCCCTTGGCATCGAGACCCAGATGCAGGCGCGCCACCTGGTCGATCTGGGCGCCGACACGCATCACGGGATCGAGCGACGTCATCGGGTTCTGCGTGATGAAGGCGATGCGCCTGCCGCGCAGCTTGCGGAATTCAGGCTCCGGCAGTCTGGTGAGGTCCAGTCCATCGAAATGCACCGAACCGCGTTCGATTTGCCCGCCGATGAGCGGCAGCAGGCCCATGACGCTGAGGGCGGTCAAGGATTTGCCGGAGCCGGATTCGCCGACGATGCCGAGGATTTCGCCTTTGTTGAGCGAGAAGGAAATGCCGTCCAGCGGCCGGATGCCGTGGATATCGATGGAAAGATCGCGCACGTCGAGAAGGGCCATGGTTTTCAGCCTTCCCGCAGCTTGGCGCGGATATCGAGCGCGCGGATGAGGGCGTCGCCGAAGAGATTGATCATGATGACGGTGATGGCGACGGCCAGTCCTGGAAAAATGATGACCCAGGGTGCCTTGAAGATCAGCGCCGAGCCGCTGCTCATCATGGCGCCCCAGGAGGGCACCGGCGGCTGCGCGCCGAGGCCGAAGAAACCCAATGTCGCCTCCAGGATGATGGCATCGCCCGTTGCCAGCATGCCGCAGATGATGACCGGCGCCAGGGCATTGGGCATCAAATGGCGAAAGACGATATGGCCGTGGCTGGCACCGAGATTGAGCGTCGCCTCGATATAGGTCTCGTTCTTCAAGCTGAGAATCTGCGCGCGGGTGAGGCGCGTGAACTGGGCAAGATAGGCGATGCCGATCGCCAGCATGGTGGAGGTAAGGCCCGGACCGATGATGGCGACCAGGATGAGGGCGATGAGGATTTCCGGGAAGGACCAGGAAAGATCGACCGCCGCCGTCGTCATGCGGTCGAAAAGCCCGCCGAAATAGCCGGCCGCCGCCCCCAGCATCATGCCGATGAAGACCGAGACGCTGATCGAGGTGATACTGACCGAAAGCGAGGTGCGCGCGCCGTACATGATGCGCGAAAGCACGTCGCGGCCGAACTCGTCGGTCCCCAACCAGTGGGCGAGGCTCGGCGCCTGCGAAGCGATGGTCAGTTCCTGCACGTCGTAAGGATAGGGGGTGATCCAGGGGGCCAGCAGCGCGATGAGGACGAGGATCAGCAGATAGACGCCGGCGATGCCGCCCTTGGGGCTGAGCAGGACCTTGCCGGCCGTGCTGCGCCGGAAGCTGTGCCAGCGCGGTGAGGAGGAAGTCATCGAAGTCATGCTCATGTCATCGCGTGCCGGATACGGGGATCCATCGCCGCCTGCACCAGATCGCCGATCAGCGTGCCCAGCATGACGGCCACGGCCAGCATCAGCAGGCACCCTTGCATGACCGGATAATCATGCTGGTTCAATGCCTTGATGAGGAGCGTACCGAGGCCCGGCCGGGCAAAGACGAATTCGACGGTGACCGCACCGCCCAGAATCCAGCCGATGCGCAGGCCTAAGATCGTGACGACCGGCATCAGGGCATGGCGCAGCACATGGCGCAGCTGGATACGGCGCGCCGGCAGGCCTTTGGCATGCAGCAGCAGCACGAAATCCTTCTGCATCGTCTCCAGCATGGCGACGCGGGTGACACGCGCCACCAGCGCCGTACCGCCCAGGCCAATGGTGAGGACCGGCAGGATCAGCGCCTGCCAGGAACGCGCGCCCGAAACCGGCAGCCAACCGAGCTGCACGGAAAAAAGCAGCATGAGCAGCAGGCCCAGCCAGAAGCTGGGCAAGGTGGAACCCAACAGGATGCCCGCCATGACGCCCCGGTCGATGCGGCTGTCCTTGTGGATGGCGGCAAGTGTTCCGGCCGCAATGCCGAGAAGGGTTGAAAAGAGGAGAGCCGCACCGCCAAGGCGCAGGCTGAAGGGGATATTCTGGGCAAGGAGATCGATCACCGGGCGCCGCATGACAATGGCGTCACCGAGATCGCCCTCAGCCATCTTGCCCAGCCACAGCAGGTATTGCTCGACCAGGGGCTTATCCAGCCCATAGCGGGCGGTGATGATGGCCCTCTGCTCCGGGCTTGACCCGATCCGGTTCAGATTGTCGACCGGATCGCCCGGGACCAGATGGATGATGCCGAAGATGATGATGGAAACGGTGAAGAAGACCGGGATCAGCAGCAACAGCCGCCGGACAATGTAGCTCAGCATCCCGGTCTTCTCCCAACATGTGCAATTCCGACCCTGTTTAACGCGTCATGCCCGCACTTGGTGCGGGCATCCACGAGTTTGCCAGAGCAAGAAACTCGTGGATCCCCGGGCCAAGCCCGGGGATGACGATGGGTGGAAATGCGTGTCAAGACAGTCGCCCTTTACTCGACGACTTCCATGTCGAGCACCGAGGTCGATTCGATCTGTGTGGCACGAATCTTTTCGGGCAGCTTCAGGCGATCCTTGTTGTAGCCGACATTCTGCACCGGCTGGTAGATCGGTGCGAAGACGAACTGCGACATGACATACTCATGATAGGCCTTGAAGTTGGCGATACGCTCTTCCTGCGTTTTCGACTGCGTCATGGCCTTGGTCTTGAGTTCCTCGCCCTTCGGGTCGTTCCACATCGAGATGTTGGGGTACCCTAAGCGCTCGCCGCTGAAGAACCATTCGATGATGTCGGCATTGTTCCAGTTGTAGGAACGCACCGCCAGCTGATGTTCGGTCTTCTTCTTGTACTGGTCCTTGATGGCGCTGGAATCGAACACCGTGATCTCGGCATCCATGCCGACCGCCTTCAGCTGCGCCTGGACCGCTTCGGTCAAGCGCTTGAATTCGGTGTCCGACTGGGTCCACAGCTTCACTTTAAGCGGCTTGCCGTCTTTCTCGCGGATGCCGTTGGCACCCATCTTCCAGCCGGCTTCGTCGAACATCTTGGCCGACCGCGCCGGGTCGTAGGAGATGTCGAATTTCGGGTCGATCTGCGATTCCGGCAGAGCGCTGATGAGGAAGTTGTGCGCTTCCGAGCCGACGCCGCCATAGATGCTGGCCAGGATCTCCTTCTGGTTGATGGCGAAAGCGGTCGCTTCGCGCACCTTGATGTCGTCGAAGGGCGCGCTGGTCACGTTGATCGGCATATAGGCGACGTCGAGGCCCGGCATGGTGAGGACCGCGACATTGGGTTCCTTCTTGAGCTCGCCGAGGAAGTCGGTGGGAACGCCCAGCAGCAGATCGACGCCGCCGGTCTTCAGCTCGAGGAAGGCGGTCGATTCTTCCGGGATTTCGCGGAAGGTCAGCTTCTCGATCTTGGCCGGACCCTTATTGTCGGAAAGCTCCGATCCCCATTTGTAATCGTCGTTGCGCACCAGGACGGTTTCCTGGCCGATGGCGAAGCTTTCCAGCTTGTAGGGGCCGGTGCCGATGGCCTGGGTCACGCCGAAATTGTCGCCGAGATCCTTAAAGGCCTTGGGCGCCGGGATGCCCATGAAGGCGCTGGAGAAGTTGAACAGCAGGTTGGGCTCCGGATGCTTCATGACGAATTTCAAGGTGTAGTCGTCGACCACTTCGACCTTGTCGATGGCGCCCACCATGTATTCGTTGTCCGTGCCGGTGAAGCTCGGGATCCAGGCGGCGATGGCAGCGGCGTTGAACGGCTCGCCGTCATGGAAGGTGACGCCCTTCTTCAGGTGGAAAATCCACTGCATGCCGTCCGGTGCCTCTTCCCAGGACTCAGCCAGATGCGGGTGGAAGCTCTGATCGGCATCCTGCACCACCAGCCGGTCGAAAATGAGCGAGGTGGCGGCATTGAGCATGGTCGCCTTGACCGGGTTATAGGTGGGGGCGCCCACTTCATTGGTGCTCATGACGAAGGTCGCTTCCTGCGACCAAGCCATGCCGGCGGCGCCGAAAGCGGCACCGGCCAGGGTCATCAGCGCCGTGCCGCTGACGAGGAATGCTTTGCGTAATTGGTATTTCAAGAAAGCCTCCGTTTTTTCAGTTTGTTGATCTTGCCGTTGGGTGATTTGGACTTCAGGAAACCGGGCCGGACGGTTCGCCGACATAGCCGGTGAAGCGGCTGTAGAGCGCCGAGACCTGGTTCATGCGCGCCTCGACCGAGGGGCCGAGCTCGTTGAAGATGCTGTTGATGAGAAGTGCCATGAGGCTCGCGACCGGCGCCGTCGAATCCCAGAACTGGTTGATGTCGGTCGGCACCACGAACATCTCGTCGACGAGGTCGCGGCCCCAATCGCAATAGGCGTCGGTGATGAGGGTGGTGGATATGCCGGCGCGTTTGGCCTCCGTCGCCAGCAGCTTGGCGAGGCGCGAATAGCGCCGGCCTTCGATCAGGACCAGGCCGACCTTCTTGGGATCAGCCAGCAGGATTTCGGAGAAATTGCCGCCGGCGAGGTCCAGCAGATGTACGCCCGGGCGCACATATTGCAGCTGGTTGACCAGATATTGCGCGAGGCCCCGTTCGGTCTGGAAGCCGGCCACATGGATCTCCGGCAGCCGCGCCAGGCGCTTGACGGCGCGCTTCCATTCCTTGGTGTGCGCCAGTTCGTAATTGCTGACCAGGGCCGCGATTTCCATCTCCAGCCCGCGGGCCAGTTCGTCATCGCCCTTGCGGCTCCTCTCGCGGTAATCCTTCAGCCGGTCGCCGATCAGCCAGGGCCGTTCGCCGATATCGGCCTTGAGGTCGGCCTTGAGATCCTTGAAATGCTGATAGCCGATGGCGCGGCAGAAGCGTCCGACCGAGGGCTCGCTGACGCCGACCTTCTCCGCCAGGGTTGCCGCATTCTCGAACGGCAGGCCGTTCAAATTGGCCAGCATGAAGCTGGCAATGGCCTTTTCGGTCTTGGTCGCCTGTTCGAGACACGCACTCAGACGCTCTCGCACCGATTTGCGATTGGCTCCGCCCATCTGCCGGCCCCGTTCCTGGTGGTGCGCCTTGTCGCGGCCCCTCTGCCTTGTGGCGGGTCATGGCCGGCGGCGAACCTTCATGGCCATTTCGCTAGTTTTCTTACAAACTGTCAATAGGAGTTTGTTTTCTATCATTCTGGAAACGGCGGACCCGTGCTTGCCGCGGTGACCCCGTGCCCGCTAAAACGGCGCGGTGCATTTTGCTCAAGGAAAACCATGCAGGCCGACCGTCCCGATCCACGCGCCACACCGGCCGCAGCCCGCGCCCTCTGGGTGCGGATCACGCCCTGGGCGATCCTGCTGCTGGCCTCAATCGGGGCGGGGCTTTATGGCCGCTATGGCCTCATTCAATCGACGCCCATCGGCCTGATGTGCCAAAGCGCCGATCCC
>NZ_JAYRJJ010000016.1:10891-13028 GCF_041906375.1 Dongia sp.
CGCCAGCCGCAGCGCACCGAGGCCGAGCAGGATGCCGATGGCGGCCAGAGTGGGCCAGTCGGGGTGATTGCTGACCGGCTTGAACCAGTCGAACTTTGCCTTGCGCGCGCCGTCGAACAGGCCCCAATAGCCGCCGACCGCCCCTTCCTGCATCCGCTTCCAGGGCTGGTCGAAGGCCTCGATAAAATTGTAATCGAGCTCATGCGCCTTGGCGTAGACCAGGAAGTCGCGCAAATACCGCGCCTGGTCGACGACGCTGGGAATGGCATCTTCGCGGGCGCGCCCGGCCGAGGGCCAGCCGGTTTCGCCGATCATCAGCTTGCGGCCGGGAAACTGGCGCTGCATTTCGCCAAGCACATATTCGAGATGCGGAATGGCCATGGTCGAGGGCGCCGGATCGTCCTCCCAATAAGGCAGGACATGGATGGTGAGGTAGTCGACGGCATCGACCAGCACCTGCGGCGCTTTCTGCCAGAAACCCCAGACATCGGCATAAGTGACGGGGAGGCCCGTCGCCTGCTTCACCCGGGTGACGAGGGCAGCCAATGTCTCGCCGCTCTGTTCGCCCCGCAGCAGCACTTCATTGCCGACGATGATGGCCTTGATGGCGCGTGGATGCGCCTTGGCCAATTCGACCGCGCGCGCGATCTGCGGCTCGTAGAGGGCGGGCTCGGCGCCGATCCAGATGCCGAGCAGCACCTGCATGCCGCGCGCTTCGGCCAAGGGCACCACCTGGTCAAGTCCCTGGTCGGTGGCGTAGATGCGCACGCAATCGGTGATCGGCTGCAACTGGTCGAGATCCTCGGCGATCTGAGCCGGCGGGATCACAAGACTGCGGTCATAGGGCGTCTGGTCGCCGCGGAAGGGCGTATAGCTCACGCAATGCAGCTTGGGTTCCGGCGCCGGCGGCAGATCGACCGGCCGGCCGAGCAGGGCCCAGAAGCCGATTGCAGCCAGGCCCGCCAGCAGCAGCGGCAATCCCCACAGCCTCAGCATCATGTCCTCGTCAAGCGGCCTGCTTGGTCTCAGGATTCGTCTCGGCGCCGAGCTCCTTGCCGCTCGCCACTGCCAGGGCCGCAGTCAGCGAGGGTTCAACGCCACCCCGATGCTGGCCAAGGCGCAGGGCATTGATCATGGAGAGCACCAGGGCCGAGAAGAAGGGCAGCGACTGCACGAAGAGGAGGACCGCCCACAGGACGGCCGCGGGCTCCTGGCTGCGCGCTTCAAGCGTCCAGATGCCGCAACCGACCAGGATGAGGAAGATCGCGGTCTCTTCGCGCGCCGAGACCAGGCCGCGCAGGGCTGCCGGGGCATTCTCCATCTTCGGCGTGCGGTGGAAGGGCAGGTTCGAGGTGAAGATGCCGCGCCACACCGCCTTGCCGACGGAATAGGACAAGGCGAGGCCGGCAAGGCTGGCGCCGATATTGTCCCAGACGCTGCACGGCACCTTCTGCGCATAGAGCCAGAACGACTTGCCGACCTTGAAGAGGAACATGCCGATGGTGACGAAGAGATAGACGGTGAGCGGCGGTGCTATGTATTGCGGCCACAGGATCATGCCGACCGTCCAGGCGATGGCCAGCGCGATGAAGCTGATCTGCAGACCGTCCGCGATCCAGGGCAGCCAGCCGGCCAGGAACTGATAGCGCTGCGCAGGCTCCAGGCGCTTGCCCATGAAGGGCATCAGATCGCGCCAATGGCTTTTCAGGATCTGCATGGCCCCATAAGCCCAGCGATAGCGCTGTTTCCGGAACGCGTCGAAACTGTCGGGCATCAGGCCGCGGCCATAGCTCTTCTCAGTATAGACCGCCTTGTGCCCGGCCTCGAACAGGCGCAAGCCCAGTTCGGCATCCTCGGTGATGCACCATTCGGCCCAGCCGCCGGCTTGTGTCAGCGCCGAGCGGCGAATGAGCGCCATGGTGCCGTGCTGGATGATGGCGTTCTTCTCGTCGCGGCTCTTCATGCCCAGATAGAAGAAACCGGCATATTCCCAGAAGCACATGCGTTTGAAGAGGTCTTCATGCCCGTCGCGGTAATCCTGCGGCGCCTGCACCAGCGCCACCTGCGGATTGGTGAAATGCGGCACAAGATCGGAAAGCCAGCTCGCGCGCACGATATAATCGCTGTCGATGGTGGC
>NZ_JAYRJJ010000009.1:0-86949 GCF_041906375.1 Dongia sp.
CCGGATCAACCAGACCGGCACCGCTGTCGCCGATATCCTGATCGTCATCGCCGCTGCCGGGCTGCCCGCCGCCGGCAAGGCCGTCCTCGTCGAGCTTCACCGTCGCCACCGTGAAGGTCGGCTTGGCCACGAGGTCGAGCGTGGCACTGCTTTCGCGCACGGCAAGGTCGTCGCCCGCGATCTCGCTGGGGCTGTTGACGCCTTCGCCGAGCTCGCTGTCGATCGCCACCGCATAGACCGGGAAGCTCTGGCTGCCCGAGGCCCCCATCGGTACCGCGATGGACACGTCGATGGTGGCGTTCGTGTCGTTGGCGGCAAGCTGACTGCCGACCGGTGCCACGATATAGGTGCCTTCAGGAACGCCGTAGGGGTTGCCCGCCGCCAGCGTGACGGCGGAATAGCCATCGCCCGGTGCATCCCAGCTCGCATCCGGCAGCTTGACCAGAAGGTAATGACTCTCCGAGCCATCCGCCACGTCGCCGAAGCTGCCATTGACCTGCAGGTTGACGTTCTGGCCCTGGAAACCGACGCCGCCGAAGGCCGCGTTGAGCGCTGTCGGATAGTCGCCGACGGCATTTACAACGACGGGGATGCTGCCGAAGGTCGAGCTGGTCTCGCCGCTCGACGCGTCCTTAAGGTAGATCGTGTACAGAATGCTATAATCCGCCCCGAGATCGTTGTTCGGCTGCGTGATCTTCAGCGTCTGCGCCTCGGTCCAGGTGAGCACCAGATCGACGGTGGAGTCGCCGACGAAGATGCCCGGCGTATTGTCGTCCTTCGTATAGGTGAGCACGACATTGTTGGGCAGATCCACGATCCGGACCGACGTCACCGTCTCGTCCGCATCGCCGACATGCGTGAAGCCGATCGAGATCGGACTGGCGACCGGCGTGTCATTGGCCGGGTTGCTGTCGTACTGGTTCGGCTTGCTGTCCTCGTCGACCACGAACGAGGCTGTCACGGTTCCGTCCGCCGGATCCGGGTAGATCGAGAAGGTGGCGTCGGCCGAATCCGCATCGCCGTCGCCGTCCTGGATCGTGTAGCTGAAGGTGATGGTGGCCCCGCTGACATTGGCCTTGCCGGTATAGCTGGCATCGCCATTGGCAGCGACACTGATCGTGCCGCTCGGGCCGGTGATCGTCCAGCCGCCCTGGCCGTCGCTCACCGCCGGGCCGAAGGCGTCGGCCCAGGCGATGCCGGTGATCTGCGGCGCACCGGCGCCATCAGCGCCGAAGCTGTCATCGGTGCCGTGGGTCAGGACGTTGCCGAGCGAGATCGTCGCCAGCTGGTGTTCGAACGCGCCGAAAGTGTCATCGACCGCGTGCGGCACGTCGTCGATGATCTTCACGCTGAGCGTGGTGCTGCCGGTATCGCCGTCGCTGTCGGTGACCACAACGCTGAAATCGTCATGCGTGTTGTCGCCCGACGTGTTGTCGGTCAGCGTATAGGTATAGCTGATCTGGTTGCCGGCAAAGCCGGTCAGCACCAGCGTGCCGACATGGCCGACGACATCGGTCACCGTGACGGGGAAAGTAGCCGAGTCCTGCAGCTGTGCCAGAGTCAGCGTCTTGTTGCCGATCGTGACCGACGCCAGGCCGTCCTGCGCCGTGACCGTGATCTGGCCGCTGGTCACTTCCGACTGGTCGCTGTCCAGCGCCGGGCTGGCAAGTTCGCCCGATCCGTCGGGCAAGCCCTTCTCATCGACCAGGGCGCCGGCTTCGCCAGCCGGGGGAACCGAGACCGTGATGGCGTGGTCGTCGATCTGGATATCGAGGCTGGTTTCGATTTCGTCGCCATCGCCGTCGCGCAGCTTGTAGATGAAGCGGTCGACCGCGTAGAGCGGCGCATCGGAGAGGCGCGTATAGACATAGTCGCCATTGGGCTGCAGCACGAGCGTGCCGTACTTGCCCTGGACGCTGAAGCCGCCGGCACCGACGTCATTGTCGGAATTGCTGCCGTCGGCCGGGAACTGGCGCAGGCCCGCCACCGTGGCGCCGTCGGCGCCCAGCGTGTCGGCGCCAAAGCCGCCCAGGCCGAAATAGGTGCTGTCGCCGGTGATGACGTTGCCGGTCGCGGTCAGCTGGTTCTCGGTCGAATCGCCGTCCGGACGTGCCGTCGGCACGTCGTCGACGATGTCGATGACCAGCGTCCCCTGGCCGATATCGCCATCGCTGTCCTTCACGCTGATGGCAAAATCATCATGCGTGTTGTCGCCGGATGTGTTGCTGAGGAGCGTGTAGGTGTAGGAAATCTCGTTATTGGCATAGCCGGTCAGCAGCAGCTGCCCGACATGGCCCGAAAGCGGGATCGAGACCGGGTTGTTCACCAGATCGGCCAGCTGCGCCGGCGTCAGGGTGACGCCGCCGATGACCACTTCGGCAACGCCGTCGCCGGCCGTCACCTTGATCTTGCCGCTGGTGATCTCCGAATTGTCGTTGCCCGGAACAATGTCGGCCGTTTCGCCGGAACCGGTGGCAAGGCCCTTCTCGTCGACCAATGCACCGGCGCCGCCGGCCGGTGGCACATCCACCGTGACGGCACGGTCGAGGATCCTGATGTCGAGGCTGGTCTCTACGGCATCGCCGTCGCCATCGCGCAGCGTATAGAGGAAGCGATCCAGCGCATCGAGCGGGCCGCTGCCGAAGCGCGTATAGCTGTAATCGCCATTGGCTTGAACGGTAAGCGTGCCGTATTTGCCGGTGACGACGAAGCCGCCGCCGCCCGCATCGTTGTCGAAGCTGTTGCCATCGGCCGGGAACTGCCGCACACCCGCCACCAGGGCGTCGTCGGCACCCTTGACGTCGGCATTGCCGGTACCTTCGTTGGTGCCGGCGCCCGTGATGACATTGCCGATCGCGGTAATCTGGTTGCCCAGGTAATCGGTATCGAAATGCGCGGTCGGCACATCGTCGATGATCTTGATGGCAAGCGTGGTGCTGCCGGTATCGCCGTCGCTGTCGGTGACCACAACGCCGAAATCGTCATGGGTGTTGTCGCCCGACGTGTTGTCGGTGAGGGTATAGGTGTAGCTGATCTGGTTGCCGGCAAAGCCGGTCAGGATAAGCGTGCCGACATGGCTCGTGGCATCGGTCACCGTGACCGGGAAGGTCAGGCCGTTCTGCAGCTGCGCCAATGTCAGGACCGTGTCGCCGATCTTGATCGAACCGAGACCGTCCGGCGCATTGATCGTAATCTGGCCGCTGGTCACTTCCGACTGATCGCTATCCAGCGCTGCATTGGCAACTTCGCCCGATCCGTCGGGCAGGCCCTTCTCATCGACCAGGGCGCCGGCTTCGCCAGCCGGCGGCACCGACACCGTAATGCCTGTGTCGCGGATCTGGATGAGCAGTAGCGTGGGGGACTGGTCACCGTCGCCGTCCCGCAGCGTGTATTGGAATGTATCCGTCGCGTTTAGTGGCGAACCGTTGTAACGGGTATAGGTGTAGTAGCCGTCCGCATAGATGTTGAGGGTGCCATACTGGCCCGTCACGCTGATGCCGGCCCCATGGACCACATCGGAAATCGCCGACTGCTGGTTCCCACCGCCGATGGAAAGAATGGCCGTGACTTGCGCGCCGTCGGCACCCGGCGTGTCGGCGGAGGCCACGCCAAAGATCGTCCCGGCACCGGTGATGACATTGCCGTCCGTCGACAATTGATTGCCGACACTGTCCATATCCACGCGCGCCGTCGGCACGTCATCGACGATGTCGATCACCAGGGTCGTGCTGCCGGTATCGCCGTCGCTGTCGGTGACCACAACGCCGAAATCGTCATGGGTGTTGTCGCCCGACGTGTTGTCGGTCAGCGTGTAGGTATAGCTGATCTGGCCGTTGGCGAACCCGGTCAGGATAAGCGTGCCCACATGCGAGGTCGAATCCGTCACCGTCGCCGGGAAGGTGGCGACGTTCTGCAGTTGCGCCAGCGTCAGGACCGTGTCGCCGATCTTGACCGAAGCCAGGCCATCCGGCGCATTGATCGTGATCTGGCCGGATGTCACTTCCGACTGGTCGCTTTCCGACGCCGGATTGGCAACCTCGCCCGAACCGTCGGCCAGGCCCTTCTCATCGACCAGGGCGCCGGCTTCGCCAGCCGGCGGCACCGACACCGTAATGCCTGTGTCGCGGATCTGGATGAGCAGTAGCGTGGGGGACTGGTCACCGTCGCCGTCCCGCAGCGTGTATTGGAATGTATCCGTCGAGGTTAGTGGCGAACCGTTGTAACGGGTATAGGTGTAGTAGCCGTCCGCATAGATGTTGAGGGTGCCATACTGGCCCGTCACGCTGATGCCGGCTCCATGGATCCCGTCGGAAATCGCCGACTGCTGGTTCCCACCGCCGATGGAAAGAATGGCAGAGACCTGCGCGCCGTCAGCACCCGGCGTGTCGGCGGAGGCCACGCCAAAGATCGTCCCGGCACCGGTGATGACATTGCCGTCCGTCGACAATTGATTGCCGACACTGTCCATATCCACGCGCGCCGTCGGCACGTCATCGCTGATGATTACTTGAACCGAGCCGGTCACATTGCTGTCACCCGTCGCGTCGGTCGCCACAACGGCGAAGGTCGGCCCGTTCGCCGTGTCATCCTTGCCCTGCGTGCCGTGCGTCAGGACATTGTCGGCCAGGGTATAGGTGTAATTCACGGTGAAGCCGGTGCCGCTCGGCACGATACCCGTGACGACGAGCTTGCCGCCGGCATTGTCGATCAGCGTTTGCGGATAACCCGCAGCCAAATTGACCGCGGCCCCGCCGATGCTGAGTGCACTGAGTCCCTCATTGTTGGTGTTGACGAAGAAGCTGCTGCTGCCCGTCTCCGAATTGCCGGCTGCTGCCGAACCGTCGGCCAAGCCTTCTTCATCCACCAGCACTTCGCTGTTGGCCACAGTCGGAATCCGGGTGTCCTGGGTGACGTTGATGGTCAGCGTCGCCGGATCGGAATCGCCGTCGCCGTCGGTCAGCGTGTAGGTGAAGACTTCCTTTTCATTTGCCGGCACACTCGGCGCCGTCAGCGTGTAGATGTAGCTGCCATTGGCCTGCATCGTCAGCGTGCCGTACTTGCCGGTGACGGTGAAGCCGCCCGCTGCGTCATTGTCGACACTGCCGTTATAGCCGCTGAGGCCGGACACACTGGCCCCGTCGGCGCCCTTGGTGTCGGCACCGGCAGACGGATTCGTGGTGTCGAGGCCGGTAATGACGTTGCCGGTCGCCTGGTTGCCAAGGCCCTCGGCAACACTATCCGCATCATCGCGCGCCGTCGGCACGTCATCAATGATGTCGATCACCAATTGCGCGGTTTTGGCATCGCCATCGTTGTCGACGGCGTAAATCGTCAGCGTTTCGTGCGTGTCTTCGCCGTTGGTCGGCGTCGTCAGCGTGTACTTGTACGTCAGGACATTGGTTACCGCGTTGAAATCAACAATGTCGAAGAAGCCAAACTGCATGCCCGAGATGCTGATGCTGCCGATCCCGTCCGGCGCATTGAAATGGATCTCGCCATAGGTGACTTCCGATTGATCGCTGTTGTCTGCCGGATCAGCCGCTTCACCGGAACCGGCCGGCAGGCCTTTCTCATAGACCACCGTGCCGGCTTCGCCATCGATCGGCAGGTCGATCTCGACACCGCGGTCTTTGATCGTGATGGCCAGCGTCGCCGGATCGGAATCGCCGTCGCCGTCGGTCAGCGTGTAGGTGAAGGAATCCACCGCCTGCAGCGGCGTATTGGTGAGGCGCGTATAGGTGTAGTAGCCGTCGGCATAAATGTTGAGCGTGCCGTACTGGCCGACGATCGACTGGCCGACACCGTGACCGGTGTCCGGCAACGCGGTTGAGACGTGCGAGGCCTCGTTCTGTGACGCGATCGCCGTCACCTTGGCACCGTCGGCGCCCTTGGTGTCGGCACCGGCACCACCCTGGCCATCATTCGTGCCCAGGCCCGTGATGACGTTTCCGTCAGTCGACTGGTGATTGTTGACGCTATCCGCATCGTCGCGCGCCGTCGGCACGTCATCAATGATGTCGATCACCAATTGCGCGGTTTTGGCATCGCCATCGTTGTCGACGGCGTAAATCGTCAGCGTTTCGTGCGTGTCTTCGCCGTTGGTCGGCGTCGTCAGCGTGTACTTGTACGTCAGGACATTGGTTACCGCGTTGAAATCAACAATGTCGAAGAAGCCAAACTGCATGCCCGAGATGCTGATGCTGCCGATCCCGTCCGGCGCATTGAAATGGATCTCGCCATAGGTGACTTCCGATTGATCGCTGTTGTCTGCCGGATCAGCCGCTTCACCGGAACCGGCCGGCAGGCCTTTCTCATAGACCACCGTGCCGGCTTCGCCATCGATCGGCAGGTCGATCTCGACACCGCGGTCTTTGATCGTGATGGCCAGCGTCGCCGGATCGGAATCGCCGTCGCCGTCGGTCAGCGTGTAGGTGAAGGAATCCACCGCCTGCAGCGGCGTATTGGTGAGGCGCGTATAGGTGTAGTAGCCGTCGGCATAAATGTTGAGCGTGCCGTACTGGCCGACGATCGACTGGCCGACACCGTGACCGGTGTCCGGCAGCGCGGTTGAGACATGCGAGGCCTCGTTCTGTGACGCGATCGCCGTCACCTTGGCACCGTCAGCGCCCTTGGTGTCGGCACCGGCACCACCCTGGCCATCATTCGTGCCCAGGCCCGTGATGACGTTTCCGTCAGTCGACTGGTGATTGTTGACGCTGTCCGCATCGTCGCGCGCCGTTGGCACGTCATCAATGATGTCGACCACCAGTGTCAGGGCTTTGGCATCGCCATCGCTGTCAGTGACGACAACCGGGAAGTCGTCATGGATGGTGTCGCCGTTCGTCTTGCCATTGAGCGTGTAGCTATAGGTGAGCACGCCGGTCGCTGTGTCGACGCTGTCGATATGCAGCGTGCCAAACGCGCCGGGGATCGTGGCGCCGGCTATGACGGACACGCCTTTGATCGTCAGGGAACCGAAGCCATCCGGTGCGGCAAAGTTGATGGTGCCGCTGGTCTTTTCTGAATTGTCGTTATCGGGAACGCCATCGGCGGTTTCACCCGAGCCTGCCGGCAGGCCGGCTTCATAGACCTTGGTCCCCGCTTCACCCGTGGTCGGCACATCGAGCGAGCTGTCCTTGTCGCTGATCTTGATGTCCAGGGCGGCTGTCGACAGATCGCCGTCGCCATCCTTCAGCGTGTATTCGAAGTGATCGACCGCTTCGAGCGGACCGTTGCCGTAGCGGGTGTAGATATAGCTGCCGTCTGGGTTCATGGTCAGCGAACCGTACTGGCCGCTTACCGTGAAGCCGTTGCTGCCGTCATTGTCGAAGCTGTTGCCATAAGCGGGGTTCTGCCGAACGGCAGCGACCAGCGCACCGTCGGCGCCCTTGGTATCGGCACCGGCACCGCCCAACCCACCGTCGGTGCCAAGACCGGTCAGGACATTGCCGTCGGTCGTTTGCAGGTTGGCCACATTGTCGGAGTCAACCCGCGCCACAGGCCCGTCATCGTTGACGATGATGCTGATCGTGCCGGTCGCATCCGCGCCGCCGCTTCCTGAAACCGTCGCCACGAACTTGCCGAGCAGCGTGTCGTCGGCGAAGATTTTGGTTGCGTCACCATGTTGCTGGTCATCGAGCAGGGTAAAGGTGAAGGCGCCCGTCGCCTTGACGATGACCATGGTCCATTCGCCGGCCATGGTCAGCGTGATCGTGTTGGCGTTTTCGGTCTTGACCGGTGCGCCGTCGAGCGAGCTGCTCGGGTCGTCGAAGACAAGGTTGCTGACGGTACCGTTATAGATCGGCAGATTGCCGCTGAAGATTGCGGAAGCCGGGGCGCTTGCCGGGTCTTCGCCCGACCCGCCGGCCAGCACATCTTCCGTCACCAGGCCGCTCGCCGACCCGGCGCGCGGCGAGGGGACGTTGTCGCAGACGTCGATGGTGAGAACCGCCGTGTCCGTGTCGCCGTCCTTGTCGGTCAGCGTGTATTCGAAATGCTCCTGCACCACGGCCGGCACATAGGTGACTTCGCGGATGTAATAGTCCGAGGAATCCGAGCTCGGGTTACCGGCACTGTTGTTCGGGCCGTATTCCGTGGCGCCGAATTCGATCCTGGCAATGCTGGCGCCGTTCGTGTCGTCGACGCCGATTTCGAACGTGCCGACATTGTTGCTGTTGCCGAAATTGACGTGGATATAGCCGGTGGCCGGATTGTCGGCGCCCGGGCCGAACAGGCCCTGGGCGATCAGGTTGCCATTGGCGTCATAGGCCTTCCACGTGCCCTGCTCGCCGTCATTTTCGTCCTTGAACAGGTTCGAGACCTTAACGGTCGCGGAATTGACCGGGCAACCGAAGGTCAGGGTCAGAGCTTCGCTGGTATGGCTGTTCGGATCGTAGCCGATCTGGCCCGGCACCTGCAGGCCCGGCTTGGTACCGGAAACGCCGATGCCGTTGCTGTCATATTGCACCGTGCCCTGGCTGCCGTCGAACTTGGTCGCCGTGATGGTCAGGCCCTGCGCCGTCCAGTCGGCGGCCTGCCCGCCGGTGCCGGAGCGGCCGACATGAACCGGGTCGGCCGTCAGCGTGTCGATGTCGAAGGCCGGGTCCAGCGAATAGCTGTAGGTGCCGTCCTCGTTGATGGTGAGCTTGCCATACTGGCCCTGCACCACGGCCGAGTCGCCGTCGAGCGTCTTGTCGCCAGTGTCGATAGCGACATTGGCGCCGCCGAGATTGATCGAATGCACCTGGCTGACTCGGCCGGGATCGTCGGCGCCGACCTGGTCCTGTTGGCCGGGTTGATCTGTGCCGGTGTCGGCATCATTGGTGTCGCCGGTCAGGACATTGCCGGTGATGGTGTGCTGCGACTCCTTCATGAACTGATGATCGTCATTGGCGATCGGCACATCGTCGACCACGTTCACGCTGAAGGCACTGGCCGGCAGGCCGATCGTGTCACCGTCCTTGTCGCTGACCGCGACGAGGCTGGAGAAGTCGATGCTGAGGCCGTTCTCGCCATTGCCCGCCTGATGGTCGAGATGGTCGAGCAGCGTGAAGGTATACTTACCGTCCGAGGTGAGGCTGAGGGTGAATACCAGGACGCCCGCCGCCTTGGCTTCGAGAACGCCATTGTTCCAGGCATAGCTCAGAGCCGTGCCGCCGGAAGTGAGATTCTGAGCGATGAGGCCGGCGAAAACACCGCCGCCGCTCTTGAACGCCCAGTTGCCGGGCTGATCGGCGCCGATCGAAACCAGGCTGGTCAGCGACCCGGTCGCGACCGTGGCATCCGGCTCGGCGTCGCCGGCTTCCTGATTCCCCTGGGCATGGCCGCCACTATTGGCTGGCGTCAGCGCCTCTTCCTCGACAATGCCGACCACCGTCGCGTTGGTCACGCGCGGCATGTCGTCGTCGACTTTGATCTTGATCTTGGTGCTGACGGAATCGCCGTCATTGTCGACGACCACGACATCGAAGTTGAGCTTGATGTCCTGGCTGTTTTCCTGATCGCCAGCTTCGTGCTTGAGCGCCTTCACCAGTTCAAAAGTGAAGCTGCCATCGGCATTGAGCGTCAGCGTGAAGACGACGGGGCCGTCGGGGCCGCCATCATGACCGACAATGACATTGCCTTCGCGGTCGGCCCAGATCTTGTTGCCCGTCTCGGAGACCAGAACATTGCTGCCGCTGCTGTTTTTCAGCCAGCCGTCGCCCGCCGTGAGGCTGATCGAGCCGCCATCGGCACCGGTGCCGAAATTGATCTGGCCGGTGGCGGTGTTGCCGCCATTGGCATCCTTGCCGGCCGAGCCCTGATCCTGATTGCCGCCGGCGATGAAATCTTCATCGACCAGCAGATAGCCGTCGCTGCTGGGCGTCTCGTTGGTCGGGGTTATGCCGGTGATCTCCGGCGTGTCGTCATTGATCTTGAAATAGAGCTGGGTGGTGTCGCTGTCGCCGTCGGCATCCGTCACCTTGACGCCGAAGCCGAGGGTCAGCAGGGAATCCTCAAGGCTGCCGGCACCGAGGGGGTTGCCATCGGACGGATGTTCGACCGGATGGAACAAGGTGAAGGTGAATTCGCCGGTCGATTTGTCGAGCGTGACGGTGAACATGGTGACGCCGTCGGCAAGGCCGCTCAGCGTTGCCGGCGAGCTTGCATTGTCGACCACCAGGGTCACCGGGTTGCCGGCGACGTCGGTGAGGGCGAAGACCGGCGGCAAGGCGAGGCCGCTGACATAGACCTGGCCCGAAGCATCGGCGAAGCTGAAGGTCACCGGCTGATCAGCGCCCGGCTGGACCAGGATCTTGCCGCCGACGCTGGCGCCGAAGACACCGATGTCGAGCGGGCCGCCTTCGATGCCGCCCGACAGCTTGTCTTCGTCGACGATGCCGAGCAGCGGCGTATCGTAGGTGACGCCGCAGATCTTGGGGCCGTCATCCTGAATCTGGATATTGAGCGGCGCATCGACATGATCGCCGTCGAAATCGGTGCCGCGGAAGTTGATGTCGTTGGCGCTTTCGCCATCCTCGCCATAGATCGTCAGCGGTGGCGTGGCATCGTCGGCATTGGTGGCATCATCCTGGTTAACCTGATGCAGCTGCACCATGGTGAGCTGACCGGATTCCGGGTCGAGGTGGAGCACGAAGACAGGCGTGTCAGTGCCCGGCACGGCTTCAGCCACCAGCGCTTTGCCATCCTGCTGGCCGTCGAGGACACCGTCGCCGTCGACATCATCCTTGTTGGCGATGCCGATGATGGTATTGGCATCGATCTGAACAGCGCGGACGGTGACTTCGACGCCGTCGATCATGACGGTCCAATTGGTGGCACCCGCCGTCAGCGGGGTTTCGGCGGGCCCCATGTAGAGCTGGTAGGCGGTCGCATAGGCCCCACCGTCGCCGGTGAAGACCGTTTCGCCGGCTTCCTTGTTGCCGGCATAGTCATTGCCTTCGTCACCCGGCACACCGGCGCGGCCATCGGCGCCGAAGCTCACATTGAGCCAGGTCTGCGCGGCGCCGATCGGCTTGTTGCCGGCCCAGCCGGCGGCATTGAGCGCTTCAAAGACCGCGTAGTTCGGGTAGGTGTAAACTTGACCATTGTACTCGTACTGGTACTGAACCGGCACGTCGTCCTCGGCCGCGGTCTCCTTTGAGGAATCCGGGTCGCCCGCCTGCGGGCCGACGCCGCTCTGGACGCCATCCGTCTCGTCATGGACGATGCCGGTATCGGTCGGATTGATGACCAGGACGGAGTCCTCCCAGTTCAGGGTGCCCAGCGACGGCACGTCATCGACGGAATGGAAGGTGAGCGCATCGGCCGGGCTCGGCGTTACCGAACCGTCGGAATCGACCATGAAGAAGGGAACGTCGATGTCGAACATGTCCGAAATGTCGCCATCCGCGTCGGCTGTGCCGGCGGCATTGTCGATCACGCCGTAGATGGTGAAGTCGACGTTGAATTCAGCCGGTACAGTTGCCAGCTCCGGCTCGCGCACGCCGACCGAGAAGACGATGGTGGCAACGTCGCCATATTGCCAGTTGTCGTCGCCGGCATCGTACCAGCCCTGCGTGATGTAGTAGGCAACCAGCACTTCGCCATGTCCGTCGCCGGCACCGGGCGCGGAATCCGCCACGGCCGGCAGCAATTTGTACTGCAGTTCATGGCCATGCGAGGTGAGGTTCATCGCTTCGAGCTGCGTCTGCAGCGGAATGGAAGCACCGTTCTGGAAACTGATCGTACCAGGCACGTCAGCGTGGAAATCGACGCTGACGACGGCCGTGCTGGTCAGGGGTTCGCGGTCGGTATCAACGCCCTGGCCGTTGTCTTCATCGGCCGGATCGTTGCCGTTCTGGCTTTCCTCTTCGTGGTCATCAAGATCGAATTCGTCGTTGCCTTCGCCCTGGGTGCCGCCCGTCTTGGCGTCGCCGATATTGAGCTTGGCAGCGAGTTCATCGCTGATCTGCTCCTGATAATCGGGATCCTTGTCCGGCGCCAATTTGAACGATGCGAGCTCCTCAATCCTGCCGTGGAGATCGTCTTCGTTGATGACAGCGCCCTGGCGGACATTGAGGAGGGAGGGAACGGTGTCGACCTCGTCATCCTCGATCAGTTCCGGAAACTCGCGATCGACCAGATTGTAGTTGAGGGCGGTGGGGTTGAGGCCGCCGATGGCATTGAGGCCGCCGATGCCGGCCTGCGGATCGAACGGGCTGAAGAGGCCGCCATTGTTGTCGGGACCCGCACCTTGGTCACCGGCGCCGGGGCCGGCTGCCGTCTGGATGTCGATATTGGGGTCGGTGGCGGCAAGGACCGCCGCGACGTCGACGGGCTGGCCGTCATTGCCGATGATGGTGACTTCTGATTGGCCGGTCGCTTCCGTATAGCCAAGAAGGATAACCGTGACGTCGCCGACCTTGACGGCCAGATTGCCGTTTTCGCCGAGGCGCGCGACCAGTCCTTCGCTCGGGAAGGGGAGTTGCAGCGTTTCGCCCGGCGTCACCTGGACCCGCACGACATTTTCACCCTGCGGCACTTGGACCTGCATCGGCGTGTTGCCGGATTGGGTCAAATGCCCCTGATCGATATCGCCCTCCTGGAGGGTGGCAGCGGCATTGTTGGTCGTGATGTTCGTGGTGTCGGTGGCCATGAAACGCTCCCCAAGATGACCCAACGGCCGGGCTCGGCCGGATTGGCAGCGACCCTAACCGCCTGCCATTACATGGCGGTTAAAGGGACGCTTTTCGCCCAAAAATTCGTGCGTATATTGCCGTGAAGCACAAACAGTGTCTCCGGCTCTTTGATCTGTATTTTGATCGAATAGTGTGAGCTTTTTACTATTTTTTTAGGAGGCGGGAATATTTTTTCGTATCTCTGCGGTTTGTATAGGCAAACTTGCTACCAAACATTTGTGATGACATCACTATAGTGATATTTATATAGATTAATTTTAATTTCTCTGGAAATCGCTACTCAAGATGTAGCGCAATCAAAGGCCCTCGATCCTATATGTATATCGGGGTTCAGCAGCAATCTGAAACATATTAATTCTACCTTCACGTGTAGTATCGCAGATCCTTTGCGGCTGCCGAAGATGACATGTCCAAGGGATCTCCTCAGCCACTTGGATTGTCTTGTTTGGGCGGCGCGTAAACTGCGCTAAAGGGTGGCCCATGCACCGGACCTTGGATAAGGGCCGGGCCATCAGGGAGTAAGGTCGATCATGGCCGACGAACTCGGCTACAACGCCCAGGACGAAGACGATGACGAACCGTCAGCGATTCCGGCGGGCGCCAAGAACTACATCACGCCCGCGGGCCTTGAACGGCTGCAGGCCGAGCGGCGCCAGCTGTGGCGCGTCGAGCGGCCCGAGATCGTGCGCGTCGTCGAATGGGCGGCCGGCAATGGCGATCGCTCGGAGAACGGTGATTACATCTATGGCAAGCGGCGGCTGCGGGAGATCGACCGGCGACTGCGCTTCCTCGACAAACGCATCGCTGCGGCCGAGTCGGTCGACCCTGCCCGGCAAACCCGACGCGACCGGGTTTTCTTCGGCGCCACAGTCACTTACGCGCGTGAGGATGAGACGGAAGTCACCGTCACCATCGTCGGCATCGACGAAATCGACAGCGAAAAGAACCATGTGAGCTGGATATCGCCGGTGGCGCGCGCCCTGCTCAAGGCCGGGGTGGGCGATACGGTCACTCTGCGCACGCCCACCGGACCGGAAACGCTCGAAATCCTGTCGATCAGCTACCCGGCCGGCTGATCAGACCCAGCCGCCATCGACGGTGAATTCCTGGGCCGAGCACATCCTGGAATCGTCGGAGGCCAGGAACAGCACCATGCGCGCAAGGTCGACCGGCATGACGCGGCCGGCCAGCACCTGCTGACGGTCGATCTCCTTCTCGGCCTCGGCATCGACCCACAAAGTAAGCTGCCGCTCGGTCATCACCCAGCCGGGGATGACGGTGTTGACGCGGATATTGTCCTTGCCGACATCGCGCGCCATACCGCGCGTCAAGCCATGGGTCGCGGCCTTCGATGTGGTGTAGGCCGGCATCCCGCCCTGCTTGGCTTTCCAGCTCATCGAACCGGTATTGATGATGGAACCGGCCTTTTTCCTGATCATGCCCGGCAGCACCGCCTGCATGCAGAAGAAGTATTGCTTGATGTTGATGGCGGTGCGGTTATCCCAATACTCCGGCGTCACGTCTTCCCATTTGTGGCGCTGGTCATGGGCCGCGTTGTTCACCAGGACATCGATATCGCCGAGTGCCGCCGCGATATCCTTCACCGCCTGGCGCAGGGCGCCGGTATCGGTGAGGTCGCATTTTATGAACAGAGGCTTTCGACCGTACTGCGCCTGCATTTGGTCGAGCAGCTTGTTGCTGCCCTCGACGTCGAGATCGACGAAGGCGACTTTGGCGCCTTGATCGACGAAGGATTCAACGATGGCGGCGCCGATGCCGGAACCGCCGCCGGTGACAAACACCACCTTGTCTTTAAGTGACGGATAGCGGGCGAGCGAAGAAAGATCCATGAAATCACCTGTCAGTTCGGAACGAAACAATGGGACATGATATGCGCCGTCACGCCTTGGCGGCGCGCGGTCGTTTCTGAGGACTGCTGGCCACCTGGTCGACGACCCGGGCGGTGTCGCGCAGAAGCTGGCGGACGGCGACCCGCGCTGCATTGGGCTTGCGCCCGCGGATGGCAGCCAGGATGCGCGCATGCCCCGGCAAGGTCCGGCCGATATCGCCGCGCTGACTGGCCGTATAATTGAACATGCTGCCCAGGGCCGATTCGATGACCAGGCCGAGCGGCACCAGCAATTCATTGCCGGCGGCGAGCAGGATCGCCTGATGGAACACCACGTCGGCCGTGTTCCAGGCGCTCAACGTCTTTGCGTCCGCCATGGCGTTAAAGGCGCTTTCAATCTCGGCCATCTGCTCTTCGGTACGATTGGTGGCGGCGAGTGCCGCCGTCTCCGGCTCCAGGATTTCGCGCACCTGCTGCATATGCACCAGGAAATGCGTCGGATTTGCCGCGGCGCAATACCAGGTCAGCACGTCCCGGTCGAGCAGGTTCCAGGCGGCCCGTGGCTGCACGCGCGAGCCGATCTTCGGCCGCGAAAGTATGAGGCCCTTGGCCATCAGCATCTTGATCGCTTCGCGAACGGCCGTGCGGCTGACGCCGAAGGCCTCGCACCACTCCGCTTCGTTGGGCAATAAGGTTCCTGGGGCAAACTCACCATTCAATATGCGCGCGCCGATATCCTGCGCGACGCTGTGATGCAGACTGCCGCGCTCTGCCCGTGATTTCGTGGCGGATGGCTTCCTGGCCTTCATCGTACAGGCTTCTCCCCAATTAATGTCGGGCCTTTTTGCCAACCGGGACCGCATTTCTCAACCCTTGATGCGATTCACCTCAAAAAAACCCGCTGCCCCTCCACATGGCGCGATGTATTTATCATACAAACGAGCGTTGCCGGAGAATATTTTGTATGATAAAAGCCGCAGTTCAAGAAGACGATGGCATCCTGCAACAATGAACAGGATGCATATTTCCTCTGGGAGGAGCAGCAATGCAGGGTCGGACCACAGTCCGCTGTGACCGCTCGTTCGGTGGGTCGACCACCGCATTCAATCCCGGAAGATCACTGTTTTGTGTGACGGTTTAGTCCGAGGCCGGCGCTATCATGCGCCGGCAGGACAGAAGTGACGCATGACATAAGAAGAGCAAGATCGACCAACAACTGTGATGGGAGGAACGACGTGAAATCATTGAAGACATTCCTGGCGGCCGCCGCCCTCAGCGTCTTTGCCTTGGGTACGACCCTGGGCACGGCCACGCAGAGCTTTGCCGAGGATAAAGGGCTCATCGGTATTTCGATGCCGACCAAATCCTCTGCGCGCTGGATCGCCGATGGCGACAACATGGTGAAGGTGTTCACCGAAAAGGGCTACACCACCGACCTGCAATATGCCGATGACGATATCCCCAACCAGCTCGCCCAGATCGAGAACATGGTGACCAAGGGCGTCAAGGTTCTCGTCATTGCCGCGATCGACGGTACCACCTTGTCGGCCATCCTGCAGCAGGCGCATGACGCCGGCATCAAGGTCATCGCCTATGACCGCCTGATCCGCGACTCCGCCAATGTCGATTATTACGCCACTTTCGACAATTTCCAGGTCGGCGTGCTGCAAGCGACGACGCTGACCGACGCCCTCGGCCTCAAGGATGGCAAGGGTCCCTTCAACATCGAGCTGTTCGGCGGGTCGCCGGACGACAACAACGCCTTCTTCTTCTATGACGGCGCCATGTCGGTCCTGCAGCCCTATATCGACAGCGGCAAGCTGGTCGTGCAATCCGGCCAGATGGGCATGGACAAGGTCGGCACCCTGCGTTGGGATGGCGCCGTTGCCCAGGCCCGCATGGATAACCTCCTCTCCGCCTACTACACCGACAAGCGTGTCGACGCGGTGCTGTCGCCCTATGACGGCCTCTCGATCGGCATCCTTTCTTCGCTGAAAGGCGTTGGTTACGGCAGCGGCGACATGAAGATGCCGTTCGTCTCGGGCCAGGACGCCGAAGTGCCGTCGGTGAAATCGATCCTCGCCGGCGAGCAGTATTCAACCATCTTCAAGGACACCCGTGAGCTTGCCAAGGTGACCGCCAACATGGTGGACGCGATGGCCAGCGGCAAGGAACCGGAAGTCAACGACACCAAGACCTACAACAATGGGGTCAAGGTCGTTCCGGCCTATCTGCTGAAGCCGGTTGCGGTCGATGCCAAAAATTGGGAGGAAATCCTGATCGGCAGCGGCTATTACACCAAGGACCAGATCACCCAGTAACCGGTCTACCGGAACGGATGGGCCTCGCGCCGGCAGCCGCGGGGCCCATTCTGCTTCCACCCATTCTGCTTCCACTGGGTCAGCTTTCGGATATTTGGCCGGGGCTGGACACCAGGCGTAATAGGGCCGACCAAGTTTTGGCCGGCTTTTTTTGTTCCCCGGAAGGCTGCTTTCCTGCAATCTGTTTGCGGTTCCGGGCTGAGTTCAAGGACGCGTCATGGACACCATTCTCTCGATGCCCATTCTGGAAATGCGCGGGATCGTCAAGACCTTTCCCGGCGTCAATGCGCTCGACAACGTCAATCTGACCGTCCGCGAGGGCGAAATTCACGCCATCGTCGGCGAAAACGGCGCCGGCAAATCGACGTTGATGAAGGTGCTTTCCGGCGTCTATCCGCATGGCAGCTATTCCGGCGAGATCCATTACAAGGGCGAAGAGCGCCGCTTCCGCGACATCTCCGACAGCGAGAAGCTCGGCATCATCATCATCCACCAGGAGCTGGCCCTGGTGCCCCTACTCTCAATCGCCGAAAACATCTTCCTCGGCAACGAGCCGGCGAAGAACGGCATCATCAATTGGGGCGAGTCCTTCGCGCGCACGCAGGCGCTGCTGAAAAAGGTCGGCCTCAAGGAATCACCCAGCGCCCTCATCACCAATCTGGGTGTCGGCAAGCAGCAATTGGTCGAGATCGCCAAGGCGCTCTCCAAGGAAGTGAAGCTGCTCATCCTCGACGAACCGACAGCCAGCCTCAATGAAAGCGACAGCGACGCGTTGCTGAACCTGCTGATGGAGTTCCGCCAGCACGGTATTTCCTCGATCCTCATTTCCCACAAGCTCAACGAAATCCTGAAGGTCGCCGATTCCATCACCATCCTGCGCGATGGCGCCACCGTCGACACGCTGGATTGCCACAAGGAAAAGATCGACGAGGACCGCATCATCCGCGCCATGGTGGGTCGCGAACTCACCGACCGTTATCCCAAACGCACCCCCAAGATCGGCGAACCGATTTTCGAGGTGAAGAACTGGCATGTCTTCGACGCCGTCCATGCCAATAAGGAAAAGATCCGCGGCATCGACATGCATGTCCGCAAGGGCGAAGTCGTCGGTATCGCCGGCCTGATGGGTGCGGGACGCACGGAACTGGCCATGAGCATCTTCGGCCGATCCTACGGCCAGAACATCAGCGGCGACGTGTTGATGCACGGCAAGCCGGTCGATGTCAGCACGATCCAGAAGGCGATGAAGAACGGCATCGCCTATGTGACCGAGGACCGCAAGCATTACGGCCTCATCCTCATCGACGACATCAAGCGCAACGTGACACTGGCCAATCTGCCGGGCGTCTCCACCAATGCCATCATCGACGATGGGCGCGAGCTGGCGGTCGCCAACAAATTCCGCCGCGACCTCAACATCCGCTGTTCCAGCGTCTTCCAGCAGACCGTCAACCTCTCCGGCGGCAACCAGCAGAAGGTGGTGTTGAGCAAATGGCTCTTCACCGAGCCCGAGATCCTCATTCTTGACGAGCCCACGCGCGGCATCGACGTGGGGGCCAAATACGAGATCTATTCGATCATCAACGGCCTGGCCGATGCCGGCAAGGGCGTCATCGTGATTTCGTCCGAGATGCCGGAACTGCTCGGCATTTCCGACCGCATCTACGTGATGAATGAGGGCCGCATGGTCGGTGAGATGCCGGCCAAGGAAGCCTCACAGGAAAAGATCATGCGAGCAATCATGAAGTCATGGGAAGATTAATATGACACAGCAGGCCCTCCCGGTCGAAGACACCGGCAGTCACAGCAGCGTTTCGCGTTTCATCAAAAGCAATATCCGCGAATACGGCATGCTGTTGTCCCTGATCGTGATCATGGTCTTCTTCCAGGTCATGACCAGCGGCACGCTGTTCAAGCCCGTGAACCTCACCAACCTCATCCTGCAGAACAGCTACATCGTCATCATGGCGCTGGGCATGCTGCTGGTGATCGTGTCCGGCAATATCGACCTGTCGGTGGGTTCCGTGGTGGGCTTCGTCGGCGCCGTCGCCGCCGTGCTGATGGTGCAACACCATATTCACTTCATTCCGGCGGCGATATTCTGCCTGGTGCTGGGTGCCGCGATCGGTGCCGGGCAAGGTTATTTCATCGCCTATCTCAAGATACCATCCTTTATCGTGACCCTCGCTGGCATGCTCGTCTTCAAAGGGCTGGCGCTCTATATCCTGGCTGGCCAGTCGGTCGGCCCCTTCCCCAAGGAATTCCAGCTGCTGAGCACCGGTTTCCTGCCGAACCTGCTGCCGGGGACGTTCAACACCACCTCTCTGTTGCTCGGGATCGTCGTTACCGCCCTGGTCATCTATTTCAATTTCCGCGACCGGCAGAACCAGCAGAAGCATGACACGGCCGAGGAACCGACCGTGTTCTTCATCGGCCGCAATATCCTCATTGCCGCAGGCTTCCTGCTCTTTTCCTACCTGCTGGCTTCCTATCGCGGCCTGCCGAACGTGCTCATCGTCATGTTCGCGCTCATCGTGCTCTATGCTTTTGTCACCTCCAGCACGACCATCGGCCGCCGCATCTATGCACTTGGCGGCAACGAGAAGGCGGCGCGCCTCTCCGGCATCCGCACCGAGCGGCTGACCTTCTACACCTTCATGAATATGGGCCTGCTGGCAGGTCTCGCCGGCCTCATCTTTGCCGCACGCCTCAACACGGCGACGCCGAAGGCCGGCCTCGGCTTCGAGCTCGACGTCATCGCCGCCGTCTTCATCGGCGGCGCCTCGGCCTCGGGCGGTGTGGGCAAGGTCATCGGCGCCGTGATCGGCGCCTTCATCATGGGCGTCATGAACAACGGCATGTCGATCCTTGGCATCGGCATCGACCTGCAGCAGGTCATCAAGGGCCTGGTGCTGCTCGCCGCCGTCTGCATCGACGTCTACTACAAGAAGAAATCCTGAAGAGGTCCCGGTTCAATGCGTCTTATCCAGTTCACCAAGAACGGCCAGCGCGGCGTCGCGCGCATCGAAGGCAACAAGGCGATCGCCGTGCCGAATGCGGCGAGCGTCATCGATCTCGCCCAATCGGCCCTGATCGGCAATGTCAAGAATCTTGCCAACGACGTGACCAGCCGCGGCGACGGCGAGGTGCTGGATTATGCATCCCTGCTCGCGTCGGACAGCGTGCTGGCACCCATCGACCATCCCGATCCCGCCCATTGCCTCGTGACCGGCACCGGCCTCACCCATCTCGGTTCCGCCGATACGCGTGACAAAATGCATCAGAAGGTCGCTGGCGACATCGAGAGCCTGACCGATTCCATGAAGATGTTCAAAATGCATCAGAAGGTCGCTGGCGACATCGAGAGCCTGACCGATTCCATGAAGATGTTCAAAATGGGCCTCGAGGGCGGCAAGCCTAAAGACAGCAAGCCCGGCGTACAGCCCGAATGGTTCTACAAGGGCGACGGTTCGTCCGTCGTGCGGCCGGGTGCTGCACTCGATCTGCCGGCTTTTGCGCTGGATGGCGGCGAGGAGCCGGAAGTGGCCGGCATCTATCTCATCGCCCCGGACGGCAAGCCCTGGCGCCTCGGCTTTGCCATCGGCAACGAATATTCCGACCATGTGATGGAACGGCAGAACTATCTCTATCTCGCGCATTCGAAGCTGCGCGCCTGCGCCATCGGACCGGAACTGCGGCTGGGCGATCTTCCGGAAAGCGTTGAGGGCGAGAGCCGCATCTGGCGGAACGGCAGCCTGCTGTGGAAGAAGGCCTTCGTCAGCGGCGAGAAGAACATGTCGCACACGATCGGCAACCTCGAATATCACCATTTCAAATACCGCCAGTTCCGCCGCCCGGGCGATCTCCATATCCACTTCTTCGGTACAGCGACGCTGAGCGTCGGTGACGGCATCCAGACCCAGCCCGGCGATGTGTTCGAGATCGAGGCGCCAGCTTTCGGCGCGGCTTTGCGCAACCCGCTCGGCTCACGCGCCAATGAGGAGTTCGAGCTCGGCGGCGTCGGCTCTCTTTGACGCCGATGCGGGATCCTATCGCCTGCATCGCCATCGATTGGGGCACCAGCAACCGCCGGGCCTGGGCCCTGGGCATTGATGGGCGGATGGTCGCCGCACGCAACGACGATCAAGGTCTGCTGGCGATTGCCGAGCGCGACTTTGCCGGGTCGCTGCGAAGGTTCGCCGGCGATTGGCTGGACGGCCGCCCGCCGATCATCATGGCCGGCATGATCGGCAGCCGCGCCGGCTGGCGCGAGGTGCCCTATCTCGAGACACCGGCCGATCTCATGACGCTCGGCCGGCAGCTGATGCCGATCGAAGGTTTTGACGGTCTCCGCGTGCGGATCGTCCCTGGTGTCGCGCGGGTCGCCGGGGACAGCGCCGATGTCATGCGCGGCGAGGAATGCCAGATGCTGGGCGCGATGCTCACGCGCGGACAGCGTGACGGCATCTTCCTGCTGCCCGGCACCCATGCCAAATGGGCGCTTTTGAAAGATGGCGCGTTAGTCGATTTCCGCACCTATATGACGGGTGAACTTTACGGGCTACTGCGTCACAACGGGTCGCTGGCGCAGGTGATGCCGCCCAAGGGAGAGGCGGAAATCTTCGACGCCGATGCCTTCGATCGCGGCCTCGCGCGGGCCCTTGAAGGCGACGGCATCACGCATCTGCTGTTCAGCGTGCGCAGCCTATCGCTCTTTGCAAAGCTCCAGCCGGCAACAGCGCCGAGCTATCTGTCGGGCCTGCTGGTCGGTGCCGAGATGAGGGACGCCCTTGCCTGGCTGCAGGACCAAGGCGCCGGCAAGCGCATTACGGCGATCGGCTCGGCCAGGCTGCTGGAAACCTATGACCGTGCCGCCTCGCATTGCGGCATCACGCTTGATCGGCTGGAAAGCGACGACATTCTGCCGCCGGCCCTCTTTGCCATCGCGCAAGGCGCCGGGCTGGTTGCCAAAACAGCAGCCTGAGGCTGCGGGAGATTTCTCTATGACCGACCTACGTCCCTGGCTGAAGGATCTGCCGCTCATCGCGATCCTGCGGGGCATCACGCCCGTGGATGCCGAAGCCGCCATCGACACGCTGGAAGCTGCCGGCTGGCGCGTGGTTGAGGTGCCGCTCAACTCGCCCGACGCGCTGGAAACCTTGAAGCGCATGGTGAAGCGGGCGGGCGATCGCCTGCTGATCGGCGCCGGCACGGTGCTGAATGTAGCGCAGGTAAACGCCATCGCCGCTGCGGGGGCCAAGCTGATGGTGGCACCCAATTGCGTGCCAGATGTCATCCGCGCGGCCAAGGCGAAAGGCATGGCGACAGCGCCCGGCGTCGCCACCCCGACCGAAGCCTTCCAGGCACTCGATGCCGGTGCCGATGCCCTGAAGATGTTTCCCGGCGAAATGCTGCCGCCGGTTGCCGTCAAGGCGTGGCGCGCCGTCCTGCCGCCGGAAACCCTGCTGCTGCCGGTGGGTGGTGTCGCACCCGACAATATCGCCGCTTAC
Source organism: Dongia sp. (assembly GCF_041906375.1). Classification (GTDB taxonomy): domain Bacteria; phylum Pseudomonadota; class Alphaproteobacteria; order Dongiales; family Dongiaceae; genus Dongia. Next base: position 22,361 of record NZ_JAYRJJ010000009.1, read on the forward strand.
CTCAAGGCCGGCGCCGATGGTTTCGGCATCGGCGGCTCGGTCTACAAGCCCGGGATGGCTATTCCGGAATTGGCCGCGCGCGCCAAGGCGCTGGCTGACGCCTTCCGCAACGCCCATTGATGACGGACGTCAACATCTTCGGCACGCTGCCGGATGGGGACGAGGTTTTCGAGATTCGCCTGAGCGATGGCACCGTGTCGGCTTCCATCCTTACCTATGGCGCGCGCCTCAGCGATCTCGCCTTCGATGGCGGGAATGGACCCAAAAGTCGCGTGCTGGGTTTTGCGACATTGGCAGAATATCTGGCCGATCGGAGCTATGCCGGCAGCGTCGTCGGGCGCTATGCCAACCGCATCGCCGAGGGGCGCTTCGTCCTCGACGGCTGGTCCTTTCAACTGACCCGCAATGAGGGGCCGACGCATCTTCACGGTGGCGCCAGCGGCTTCAGCCACCGCAATTGGCGGATCGTCGATCGGGGCGTGCAGCATGTGACGTTGGAGCTGAGGTCGCCGGCAAACGACGAAGGCTATCCGGGCGCGCTCACCGCCCGCTGCACCTATCGCCTCGCGGAAACAGCCGCGCTGCGGATCGACTTCACGGCCACGACCGATGCGCCGACCATCATCAATCTGGCAACGCATAGCTATTTCAATCTCGATGGCACGGCGGATATTCTTCGGCATCTTTTACTGATTCCGGCGGAATCCTATCTGCCTGTGGATGCAGGCATTGTGCCGACCGGAGAGATCGCCGCCGTTGCCGGCACGCCCTTCGATTTCCGCAGACCCCGCCCGGTCGGCAGCGGCGTGCATTACGACCACAATTTCGTCATCGACCGGCAGCGCGTGGCAACCCCGCGCCTGATGGCCCGCCTTGACGGGCCTGTGACCGGCACGCGGCTGGAAATCCATTCCACCGAACCCGGCCTGCAATTCTATGACGGTGCCGGTTTTCCAGGAGCGCCCCATGCCGGGCTTTGCCTGGAGCCGCAGATATTCCCGAATTCGCCCAACCAGCCGAGTTTCCCCGACGCCATCCTGCGGCCGGGCGAGACCTATCGGCAAGTAACGGATTATCGCTTCAGCCGCATCTAGAGAGCGCTCCCTCTCCCCGCATGGGGGAGAGGGCCAAGTGGAATGCTGTCTCAGTGATTGTCGCGCGGCAGGCCCTTTTCCTGGGCGATGCGCTGGTACTTCACCGCCGGCTTCAGCACCATGCCCTGGTCGAGCTGGTCGACGATCCCGCGCTGGATCTCCTGCCAGGGTGTCTGGTGGGCGGGATATTTATAGCCACCGGCCGCCTCGAGCGCTGCGCGGCGGGTTTTGATTTCCGCTGCATCGACCAGCATGTTGACGGTGCCGGTCTTCAGATCGACTCGGACGCGGTCGCCGGTCTTGAGGAGGGCGAGGCCGCTGCCCACCGCCGCCTCGGGTGCGGCGTTAAGGATGGAGGGCGAGCCAGACGTGCCGGACTGGCGCCCGTCACCAATGCAGGGCAATGACGGCACGCCCTGTTTGATGAGATAGGCAGGCGGGCGCATGTTGACGACTTCGGCGGCACCGGGATAGCCGATCGGCCCCACGCCGCGAATGACCAGGATCGAATGCGCGTCGATGCCCAGCGACGGGTCGTCGATGCGGTGGTGATAGTCCTCCGGCCCATCGAAGACGAAGGCCTTGCCCTCGAACGCTTCCGGGTCTTTGGGGTTGGAGAGAAAGCGCTGGCGGAATTCGTCCGAGATCACGCTGATCTTCATGATCGCGCTGTCGAAGATGTTGCCCTTCAAGGCGACGAAGCCCGCCTTCTGCATCACCGGATTTTCGAAGGTCTTGATGACCTTGTCGTCCTCAATGGTGGCATTGCGGCAATTGTCGCCGATAGTCTTGCCGTTGACGGTGAGCGCATCCTCGTCGATATGGCCGTGCTTCATCAGCTGCGCCACGACCGCGGGCACGCCGCCGGCATGATGATAGTCCTCGCCCAGATATTCGCCGGCCGGCTGCATGTTCACCAGCAGCGGGATATCGCGCCCCAGATCCTGCCATTCCTGCACGTCGAGCTCGACGCCCATATGCTTGGCGATGGCGTTGATGTGAATCGGCGCATTGGTCGAACCGCCGATCGCCGAATTGACACGGATGGCGTTGCGGAAAGCTTTCTTGGTGAGAATTTCAGAAGGCTTCAGATCCTCGCGCACCATGTCGACGATGCGCCGGCCAGTCTCATAGGCCATCTGCTGGCGCTCGCGATAAGGTGCCGGAATCGCCGCCGAACCGGGCAATTGCATGCCCAAAGCCTCGGCCAGCGAGTTCATCGTCGTCGCCGTGCCCATGGTGTTGCAATAGCCGGTCGACGGCGCGGAGCTCGCCACCAGTTCGATGAAGCCCTGATAGTCGATCTCCCCCGCCGCCAGGAGCTGGCGCGCCTTCCAGACGATGGTGCCCGAACCCGTGCGCTCGCCCTTGTGCCAGCCATTGAGCATCGGGCCGACCGAAAAGGCGATCGCCGGCAGGTTGACCGTGGCTGCCGCCATCAGGCAGGCCGGCGTGGTCTTGTCGCAGCCGATGGTGAGAATGACGCCGTCCAGCGGATAGCCGTAGAGAACTTCGACCAGGCCCAGATAAGCAAGGTTCCTGTCGAGCGACGCGGTCGGGCGCTTGCCGGTTTCCTGGATGGGATGGACCGGGAATTCGATGGCGATGCCGCCGGCGGTGCGGATGCCGTCGCGCAGGCGTTCCGCGAGCACGATATGATGCCGGTTGCAGGGCGAGAGGTCGGAACCGGTCTGGGCGATGCCGATGATGGGCTTGCCCGACTGCAGTTCCTCGCGCGTGAAGCCGTAATTGAGATAGCGCTCGAGATAGAGCGCCGTCATGTCGGCGTTTTCAGGATTGTCGAACCAGGCCCGGGAGCGCAGCTTGCGGCCGCTCGGATTGTGAGCGTGCCGGCTGGAATTGTGATCGGGGGATGGCATTGCGTGCTACTCCTTGGAAAGCCTGTCGAGTAATCGGTGCGCTCGGTACGCGAACGGCACCGTGAGCGATGGATGGTCTTGCCAGCGTCTTTCGTCGCATCCCGCCTTCGCACGCGCAGCATTGCCGGGGAACGTATCAGCGCGATACGGGGCCATGAAAGGCACGCGGGCGGATGGACTTTGCGCGTGGGCGCATATGCATCGCACAGCGCCGCCGGATTTGGAAGCTATATTATCATACAATATGCTGAAAGACCCGTGGCAGCGCTGCAAATTCCATGCATTTGCAAATGGATGCGCATTCGCAAGACCTTGGGCATTCGCAAACGCGCGGGTGCCTGCGGATCTTACGCCGGCCCGGCGTCGCCCCCCTTGCTCAGCAGCGAGGCGCGGTTCTTGCGGCCTTCCTCGATGACTTGGGTCATGGCCGCGGCGGCCGCTGTCGCATCGCGCGCGGCGATTGCCTCGACGATGGCGGCGTGATCCTCGGTCGAATGCGACAGGCGCCCCTGATCGGTGACTGGTGACGAATCGACAAAACTGGCCATCAGGGCCGCCTCGATGATGGCCCCCACCGAACGCATGAACGGATTGCCGGAAGCGGCGGCGATTTCGAGATGCAGCGCAAGGTCTACTTCCGCGAAGGTCGAGCGGGTATGGCCGGGCTGGCGGAATTCGTCGATGAGGGCGCGCATGCGCGCGAGCGAGTCGTCGCTGCGGCGCAGAGCGGCCAGCGCACTGGCCGCCGGTTCGACCGCCAGGCGAATCTCGTAGAGGCTGTTGAGGAACCGGAGATCCATGCCGAGATCGAGGCGCCACCCTAAGAGATCGGAATCGAACATATTCCAATCGACCTGGGCGCGCACCTTGGTACCGACGCGGGTCTTGGAGACCACCAGCCCCTTGGCCGCCAGCGTCTTCAGAACCTCGCGCAGAACCGTGCGGGAGATGCCGAACTGGGCCATCAGATCGCCTTCGGCCGGCAGCAGGGCACCTTCGGGATAATCGCCGCGCAGAATGGCGACGCCCATGGCGCGCACGATCTGCTCCTGACCCATGCGGGCGCCTGACATCCGTGTCGCGGTCGTCCGGATCGGCCGATATCTGTTCTGTGCGACGATCATTCCTTGCTCCCCTCGCACCTGCAGCAAAAAAGCCGGCAGGCCGCCTAAATTCTAAGCAGTGGGACGAGAGCGAACAAGCGAGATGAATTTCGGCGGAATGAGACCGGCTGGAATGAAAAAAGGGCGCGCCCAGGGAATGCGCGCCCTTTTCCATCTCACTTACTTCTGAATGCAGGTGTCGACGGTGTCCTTGGTGCATTCATCGAGGCCGGTGAAGACCGGATCGTCGACCTTCTTGCCTTCGATCAGGTCAATCATGACCGACGGCGCCTTGTAACCCATTTCAAACGGACGCTGGCCGACAAGCGCGGTCACGAGACCTTCCTTGGCGATCGCCACTTCATCGCCGATCGTGTCGGCAGCCGAGATGACGAAATCGCCGCTGGCGATACGGTCCGCGAGCGGCTTGAACAGATCGCGATATGGCTGCGGCGCGCCGAAGAGCGGCCAGCCGCCTTCGATCGCAAACGCATCGAGCTTCGGGTTGGCGGCGAGGATGTCGGTCATTCCCTGCACGCCCTTGGCGCCGTCGTCATTGGTGAAGATCGGGCAGCCATCAACTTCGGTCCAGCCGCCTTCACCCTTCAACGCCGGCAGGCCCTTCTGGCCGCTCAGCGCATCGCGGGTGCCCTGCGCGCGGCGCAGGATGTTGTCGGCGCCGGGATTGCCCTGGATCGAGCAGAAGGTGCCGCCATTGGGCTTCTTCTCCTTGATATATTCGCCGATGCGATAGCCCATCAGATAGTTGTCGGTACCGAGATAGGTCTTACGCAGGCCTGAATCCTCAGCCGCGAGATCGGCGTCGAGGGTCATGATCGGCACGGTGGCATTTGCGGTCTTGATCGTCTGGGCGATCAGCTTGGCATTCGATGGCGAGATCGCCATGGCGACCGTGTCCGGCTTGCCCAGCATATCCTGCACGATCTGCGCTTCACCCGCTTCATCGGAGGTCGACGCCGGACCAGTGTAGAAGCACTCATATTCGGAATCGGGGTTTTCCTTGTTCCATTTCTGGCAGCCTTGGTTGATCGCCTCGAAGAAGGGGTTGTCGAGCCCTTTGACGACGATGACCAACTGCTTTTTAGCCAGTGCCGGGCTGGCGCTCAAAGCCAGAGCGGCAACCGCGACGAGTACCGAAAGCTTATTCATTCCATTCCTCCCAAAAAACGGACGGCCATTGAAACAGGCGGGCGCTTAGCGCTTGTTGCACGAGACTGCATTCAGTCTTTCGACGCCGAAACAGAACCGGATGATTGCGCATCACGCTGGATGCCATCCGCCTGTCCGACGATTACACATGTCACAAGAATTGGTTCGGCAAAGCAGCCGTCATTCAGCCGGCTGGCGCGCATCCTCCCTTTCTTCCGACGCCGCCCGGACGTTTGCCGTCCGATGCCACCGCCAGAAATTTTTTCTTGTTCCGCGATTAGCTAATAACGATGGTTTGCAACCGTCAATCATTTTGTCGTACAAAATGAAATCTTTTGTACGACAATATTAACGACTGAGGTGTTTGAGGTGTTTGCGGTGCAGCGGCCCCGACCATCAATCGACCATCAATTGACGTTCGGGATGCCCGCTGCATAGTGTTGTGAAGCTGCTTTGTGAGAAGTCGACACGTTCATTCGCACAAGCAAAAGCAAAGCCGCATCGCAGCAACACGAACCGCGAACTTAACAAGCCGGAGAAGAATGCCGGCAGCTTGCTCTGGGAGGGGCGACAGTCGCGTGCCAGTTCTTGAATTGCAGAATATCTCGAAACATTTCGGCGCCATTCAGGCGGTGAATGATGTCTCGTTCTCGCTCGAGGCCGGCGAAGTCGTCGGCCTGATGGGTGACAACGGTGCGGGAAAATCGACGCTGGTGAAAATGATCGCCGGCAATTTCCGCCCGAGTCACGGCACCATGCGCATGGACGGCGCCGAGCTCGTCATGCATCGACCCGTGGAGGCGCGGCGCCACGGCATTGAAATCGTCCACCAGGATTTGGCGCTGTGCAACAACCTCACTGCGGCAGAGAACGTCTTCCTGGGCCGCGAGTTGCGGCGCGGCTTCGGGCCGTTCAGCCTGCTCGATTATCCGGCCATGTATAAGCGCGCGGCGCAGATCTTCACGGAATTGAAATCCGAGACCAGGCCGCGCGATCTGGTAAAGTCGATGTCCGGCGGCCAGCGCCAGGCCGTGGCCATCGCCCGCACGCGCCTGACCGATGCCAAGATCGTGCTGATGGACGAACCCACTGCCGCCATCTCGGTGCGGCAGGTCGCCGAAGTGCTCAATCTCATCCGCCGCTTGCGCGACCACGGCATTGCCGTGGCCCTCATCAGCCATCGCATGCCGGACGTCTTTACGGTGGCTGACCGGGTCATCGTCATGCGACGCGGCCGCAAGGTCGCCGACAAGAAGATCGCCGCGAGTTCGCCGGAAGAAGTGACCGGCCTCATCACCGGCGCCATCGAAGCCGCCTGATCAGGAAACCCAAATGACCAGCGCCGACATGCCCAGCACGAACGAGACCCAATCGAGTACCGACCGCACCATGGAGCAGCGCCTGGCGCTGAAACAGCACGGCAGGCTGACGGCACTCCTGGCCAACCAGACATTCTGGGTCTTCATCGCTGTCATTCTCGCTTGTCTTTATTTGTCTGTCAGCACCGACTCATTCGCGACAGCGAAGAATCTCTACAACATCACGCGTAACGTCACCTTCGTCGCCATCATCGCGCTGGGCATGACGATCGTCATCATCTCGGGCGGCATCGATCTTTCCGTGGGATCGGTCCTGTGCCTGTGCAGCATGGTGCTGGCCGTGACGATGCATGCTGGCTACAGCATCGAAATCGGCATCGCCGCCGCCATCGGCACGGCATTGCTGGTCGGCGCCTTCAACGGCATCCTCATCGCCTATCTGGGCTTTCCACCCTTTGTCGTGACGCTGGGCATGCTGTCGGTCGCGCGCAGCCTGGCCATGGTGGCTTCCAACAATACGGTCGTGTTCGAATTCGGGCCCGATCACGACAAGCTGCTGGCCCTGGGTGGCGGCGCCTGGCTGTTCGGCATCGCCAATCCGGTGCTCTATATGCTCGTGCTGGCGCTCCTGACCGGCTTCGTGCTGCGCTGGACGCGGTTCGGCCGCCATGTCTTTGCCATCGGCGGCAATGAGAAGGCCGCGACATTGACCGGCGTGCCGGTGAAACCGATCAAGGTCGCGGTCTACATGATTTCGGCGCTCTCGGCCGGCATCGCCGGGATTGTCCAGACCGGCTGGCTGGGTGCCGTCACCACCAATATCGGTGCCGGCATGGAATTGCAGGTCATTGCCGCGGCCGTCATCGGTGGTGCCGACCTCGCCGGCGGCGTCGGCACGGCGCTCGGCGCCCTCGTTGGCGCGGCACTCATCGAGGTCATCCGCAACAGCCTCGGCCTGCTCGGGATCAATGCCTTCTGGCAGGGCGCCTTCATCGGCGGCGCCATCATCCTGGCCGTTCTGTTCGACCGGGTCCGGAATTTCCGCCAGAGCGATTGATCGTAGCGATTGATCGCAGCGATTAATCGTCCGGCAGCGCTACTTTCAACGAACGGGGCGGCGCTGCGCTTCGGCCGCTCCGCCATGCTCGGTCGAGTCCTCGGACTTGAATGACTTTGTCGCCCGGGCAATCTCGGCCATGGCGAAGACACTGGTCGCGGCCACGCCAATACGGGCAGTCGGATTGCTTTTGGCGATCCTCGCGTTGATAGTGGAGCGGGTCACCACAAGACCGAGGATCGATGACAAAGCTGGTCCTGCCGATCGACAACTATGTGCCGAGCACCGCGGCGGTGGACCCGATCTTGCTGTGGCGGGATACGCCTGACTTCGCCGACTTCCTGGCGCGGCCCGACAGCGCCGAATTCGTATCGCTCCTCGACTATTGGGACGACAAGCGCGGGGGGACCCCGGCACCCTTGCGCTCGGCCATCAACCCGGCCGATCTCTCAAGGCTGCTGCCCGGCATTTTCATCATGGAGGTCATCGACGGCCCCCCGCTTGATTTCCGCTTCCGCCTGGTCGGCACCAACATCATCGGCGGCCTGCGCGCGAATTTTACCGGCAAGACACTGCGCGAGGTTTTCCCGCTTGATGGCATGTTCGCCATAATCTGGAAGCAATACCGCGCCGCGATCCAAGGCGACGTCGTCCTGCGGGTCGGCGTCGACGGTTTTGAAGACCATCACTACCGGTTTCGCGTGCCGATCAGCGTCATCCTCCTGCCGCTGCGCACCGCCCCCGACAGCCCCCGCATCGGCCAGCTGCTGGGCTATGTGAAGTACTACAAGGAAAAGATGGAACGGGTGGATTTCTGAGCCTGGCGCGCCCAACACACAACTCTAAAACGTCCCTACGAACCCGATCGGCTCGACAAAGAATCAATGAGTTAGATCGATCGTAGCTCATTAGCGCCCCGATCGGTAGGTCGCTATTCTGCCGAATGGCTCAAGCAAAAGTCACTATTGGCACGAATGTTGACAGGAGCCAACCCGTGCCCCCTGGAAATGCAGAACCCGGCACATTTCCTGGTTAGACGAACCACGATTTGGGGGCGTGCTTGCGAGGGCCGCTGGGGGGCCTCTTGATCTTCTTAGGAGGCAAGAACTCCCGGAACACGTCATTAATGATCTGCCGCCAGCCGTCGTCGGGCTGCATCCCGATCAGAGTTTGAACAGGGTTCAGCCGCATGATGGAATCCTTGGCCTCCCCAGCATTCTTCTCCATGAGCAACTCCAGATACTGGGTGAACTTCGTCGGCCAGTCATCCAGCAGCGCGACGCCACGGGCAATCAGGTTTGACTGGGAAACCGTTGTCTTACTTTCCCCAGGGCGCATAGCTTTGCCCTCGACGGCAGCAACGACACGGCCCAGGCTTAGCAGAAGCTCTAACTGATCGCCCATTGATAGGTCGGACAGGACCGACCCTGGCGGGTGAGTTCCGCCAGTAGCAATCACATGAATCACCTTCATTGCATCTTGGGTCCGCTGATCCACGCTGCGGCCCTGCATCAAGGTGAACGGCATCTGACAACGAGGACAGGCCTCGATTCCAGATAATGACCACAGGAATTCATGGTCCGGACAGGAGGGGCAGCTATTGATGAGAGTCCGCCGATGAACGTGGCAGGCACTCAGCGGTCCCAAATACCAATTATGCCTGTGGAAAGGACTGTCCACTAAGCATTCTGGGCAGATCCACATTTTACTAGTCCGGACCCAATCCCGAAGGATCACCTGGCCGCGAAAGTGCGCCAAGCGAGGTGTATCGGCACCCAGCAACCCGTTTTGGAGAACCTCCCATTGATCACCCAGTGCGTCGGCAAGTTGGTCCAAGCTCCAGGCAAAAGGTAGTCTCCATATCCGGTCGGCAGCGCGAAAATCAGGGATCAGATTTCCGACGTTTTCAGAACCAAGGATTTTCGCGGTGCGCTTGAGATAACCGAGGATGCTTTCGCCTTCATATGCCTGAGGGCGGATCGGATATTGTTTGACTGTCATTGTTGGTTTGCTTGGGATCGAAGTTGCTGTGCATGCCACGCATGGAATTTGCCAAGCAGTTCTCAATTTAGGGTTACGATTTCCTTCAATTTTACATGAATTCGATCGACGCGTGTCAGACCACGCTGACAACGACAGCGGTTAGATTATCATGGCCGCCCCGCTCAATGGCGAGTGACGCCAACCGATCTACTGCTTGGACGCCGTAATCTATCAGAGCCTCCCAAATCTCATCATCCTCAATAAGATCGCTAATTCCATCACTACAAATCAGATAACTCTCACCCAGCCAAAGTGATTTCCCACCCACATGTGGCGTGATCTCTAGCTGAGGATTTGAGCCGCCTAGAACTTGAACTAGCGTGGAACTCTGCTTCTTTAGGCCTAGATAACCACCAACGGTATCGTCCCGAGATAGCTGATAGAGCCCAAGCGAGCTAAACGAATACACTCGGGAGTCACCGACGTTAAAGAAATACATCGTCGCACCATGAATCCATAAGCCCGCTATTGTCGTGCCCATGCCCCGCGTCTGGTCGGTCATCAAATCGAAGATTTGTCGGTCGACCTCGACGAGTGCTTGAGCAATGGCCTCCTTATTGTCGGCCCTCAAAAGCCGTCTGCTAAGGAACTCGATGGCGCCATGACTAGCGACCTCTCCGCCCGCCGGGTTGCTCATTCCGTCTGCGACCAGAACGACTCTGACTTCGTCCGTGGAAGCAGTTACTTCATGAGCGTTTCGCATGGAGTCGGAGGATGCCCAATCAACGACGTGAACACGATCCTGATTGATTGAATGAATCAGGCCCGGATGAGTGATCGCCCGGATCAGGAGGTTGAGTGAAGCGGGTGGCGATGACGGCCTATTTTCCTTCATTTGGGCTGACTTCAGATATTCGGGCATTGACGAAGGAAGCCGTGCCATCGATTTGGATGACAAACTCAAATGTCATCTCATCCTTGTCAGGCTTGATAAGACCGCGAGTGTTGTCGACGATCGCGAGGATCTTGGTGGCTGCATAGAAGCCATTGGTGTTTCTGAGTATGAGAATTTGACCAAGCTGCGGCCGACGATGTGCCGAGGAGAAGTCGAAAGTGGCGGCGTCGCCAATGTCGCTTATTTCGTGGGCCCCAACAGCGACAGCGATGCCATGTATGCTGGGCTTGTCGTTGTGAGCTTGTATACTCGTGTCACTGGATTTACTCCAATGAGTCTCGAAGAGATATGGGTCACGTCCCAGGATGTAGACGCCGTTATACGACGAGTAATCGAAAGTGATCGTCCCGCTGCTTGATGTCACATGAGGCGGGGGAACGTCTGATGCCTTGGTAGCGAAGGGGCTTATTCCCAGCTTCTGAACTATCAGTGTCGCCAAAGCATAGGGCGTCAGCTTATTCGCATCGAGATATTGGATTGTCGAGGGCATTCCCGGCACTGGCGTGTCATCAAAGCGGACAGGCAGAACGTATTCTGACTTCTCCATCAGAGCTCGGCTTAGAGCAGAACGACGTTCGTGGCTGCACCAGGGTTTGTCCACATACTCCTTGGAGATGAACATCACCACATACGATGTCTCAGCGGAGAAAAGCTGATGGAAGAACTCGACGCCGTCTTTGCCCCATAGCGTTACTTGGCTGTCGCCGTCATAGAAGACCGGAACGCCAAAGGATTGAAGGGATCGAACGACCTGCTCGACGTAGAGTCGTTGTTCTCCAGCGAACGAAACGGCTGCCTGATACTTAAACATTTACGGCCTCAAGTCGGTGGATGTCGGATTACGTCCGCAATCTCCGCGGCAATCTCTTGAACGGTATTCGTTGCTGTATTTCGAGCGAGCCTATGCGCCCGGCGCTCACTCGAAACCGCCAGCTCGATATGTTAGCTAGGGCGCCAAGATGCTCTAAATAGTTGATCAATATAGATATGTAGATTGATTGATTAATCCTTAACAGATCTTATAATTCCCGGAAAACTGCCAAATGAAAGAGTCGCTGGGGACGTAGCGTGATATCAAAAGTAGAAGGCTTCATAGAAAAATACTTAGGTGAACTAAGGCAGAACAACGCCGCCGTTTTCGTTGGGGCTGGACTGTCTACTAGTGCTGGCTTTGTTGACTGGGCAGGCCTTCTGGCGCCGTTGGCCAAAGAGATAAGCCTCGACAGCACCAAAGAGACTGACCTCGTGGCGCTTGCCCAGTACTACCTCAACTCCAAGCGTGGGCAACGCCACGACATCAATCAACTTCTAGTCGACAAATTTTCAGATTTGCGAGCGCCGACGGAGAACCATCGCATTCTTGCTCGGCTTCCTCTCGGCGTTTACTGGACCACCAACTATGATCGACTGCTGGAAACTGCAATTCAGCAGGCTGGTCGTCGACTCGACGTAAAACTCACGGTCAAGGGTCTGTCGAGGACACGCCCCGGTCGAGATGCCGTGCTCTACAAGATGCATGGCGACATTGAATTGCCCGAAGACACGATTCTGGCAAAAGACGAGTACGAGAGATATCACGTTAGCCACCAGCCCTTCGTCACAGCTCTCTCGGGCGACCTCGTCGAGCGAACTTTCTTATTTCTCGGCTTCAGCTTTACAGACCCGAACATCGACTACATTTTTAGCCGAATCCGGATTCAACTTGTTGGCAATCAGCGGACTCACTACTGGCTGACCAAGCGTCGCACTCAAAAGCCCGGAGAAAGCTCAGAGGACTTCGGGTACGCGAGGGCTAAGCAAGATCACGTTATCGAGGATCTCAAGCGCTTCAACGTTGAAGCAATCCTTGTCGATGAGTACTCGGACATCACCGAAACTCTGCAGAAAATCGAGAATCGATTTCGCATGGCGACAGTCTTTGTCTCTGGTGCGGCCGCGGACTATTCGGGCAATGACCCGACCGTTGTTGATCAGGTTCTTAAGAAGATTGGTACGAATCTCATTTCAGATGGCTTCCGGATCGCGAGCGGCATGGGTATCGCTGTCGGGACGGCAGTCGTCACTGGTGCAGTCGAACAGATCTATTCAGATGACTCACGTTCTATCCAAAACAGCCTGGTGCTGCGACCCTTTCCCATTGGGATTGAGGACGCCGCCAAGCGTATGGAGACGTTTACTCGCTATAGGGAAGAGCTCATCAGTCAGGCCGGGATCGCGATCTTCATTTTGGGAAATAAGATCGAGAGCGGAAAGCTCGTCGAGTCTCCCGGGGTCTGGCAGGAGTTCGAGCTCGCAAAGCAGAAGGGGCTCCACATTATCCCCGTCGGTGGGCTTGGCGGCATGGCTGCCAAAGTCGCAAATGAAGTGCTGACAAACTTCGCCCAATACTACCCGAAAGATGACGGCTCCATCCGCGCGGCAATCGAAAAGCTGAATGGGCCAATGGGGGATGGATTGGGTTACCTCGACGCTCTACGAACGATTATTAACAAGCTCGCAAAGGACTAATTGAATGCCGAGGCGCGTATTCTTTAGCTTCCACTATGACGACATCATGAACGCGAACATCGTTCGAATGTCGGGTCAGTTCAAGCCGACAAAGGAGACCGGATTCTATGACGCGTCGCTCTGGGAAGAGGCGAAGCTAAAGGGCGACTCAGCAATCAAGCGGCTCATCGACGACGGTATGAAAAACACGAGCGTCACGTGTGTCCTGATTGGCGAAAAAACCCACGCTCGGCCCTGGTGCAAGTATGAGGTCGAACAGTCGCGAGCTCTCCGCAAGGGACTGTTCGGTGTTTTGCTTCCCAATCAGACCAAGTACGGCCCGAAGTGGATCAGCCAATGGGCGCCCGTCTACACCTGGGATCACAACAAGTTTCAGAGTTGGGTCGACCAAGCCGCTGAGAAAGTTGGCCGATAGTCCAGCCCTGATCGGTCGGAGTTCGAGCGTGACATCGCCTCTGGGGATTTCAAAGAAAGACACCGAATGCGCAGAACGTTCTTCTCGTTTCATTACCAACCGGATGTCTGGCGGGCTTGGAATGTCCGTAATTCTTGGGCTGTCGTGCCGACGGAACAGGAGGACGTGGGTTTCTTTGACGGTAGCGTATTCGAAGCTGCGAAGAGGACGAGCGATGATTCACTCAAGACCTTTTTGCGCGAAGGACTGAAGAATACTTCGGTAACTTGTGTGCTTGCAGGTACTGCGACATGGACAAGGAGATGGGTGCGGTACGAAATCGCGCGTAGCGTGATCAAGGGTAACGGCCTACTGACCGTTCATATCCACGGGGTGAAAAACAAGGATGGAGTTGTCGCGGAGAAGGGTTCAAACCCGCTCAATGCGATGGGTGTGTATAAGGCCCTCGGCAGTATCTATCTGGCGGAATGGAAAGACGGCAAATGGGCGAAGTACGAAGATTACTCGCTGGCAATTCCCGAAGCGGATCTTAGATTTGCAGCCCCCACGACCGACAATGTGGTTCAGCTTTCCAGTCACTACATGAGTTACGACTTCGTCGACCAAAGCGGTCGGGCGAACATCGGTGGATGGATAGAGACCGCGGCGGGGTTGGCGGGTCGCTAACTCGATGTGGCGCCGATTGGCGCCGCAAGCATTTGACAGAGAGAGTTGGGAGGAGCGATGCCTTACCTAACCGAAAGCGAAGTAAGGGAAGCCGCGAAAGGTGTGGTGCTGCGTAAGCGCGCCATCAGTGCGGCTTCAATTCTCAAGGAGTCCGTTGAAGCGGCATCTGACGCCGATACCTTCGATGTGTTTCTGTGCCACGCATTTCGAGACGCAGAACTCGTTCTGGGAGCGAAGAATATTCTGGAGAGCAAGAGGTTGAAAGTCTATGTGGATTGGATCGTCGATCCTCAGATGAACCGTTCCAATGTTACGGCCTCAACGGCAGGCATTCTCCGCAAGAGAATGCGGAACAGCAAAAGTCTATTCTATCTCTATTCCAACAACTCCACCCAGTCGCGATGGATGCCTTGGGAGCTGGGTTATTTCGATGGCCACAACGGGGCGGTTGCCATTTTACCAATCAAGCCGGATGGCAAGCGTATCGACTTCAGCCAGGAGGAGTATCTAGGTCTCTACCCTAAGGTCGAAATTCAAGACGCAGACCTATTCATTAATAGGACGACAGATTTACCAGTGCCTGGTGACGACAAAGCCAATTATAGAGGCTTTGAGACCTGGATCAGTCGGCCGCGGGAACTCCAACTCTAAGCGAATGATGGTTACGGAGATGCGCTTTCGCCACTGCGCATACCGGAAACATGTGTCATTGAGTCCTTTTGGGATCGTTCCACTGCTAGCACTGGGGGGAGTGAGATGGCTAGACTACTTGGCCCTGTTCTGCGCCTTCGCGGCCACGACCATCGAAACAACCTCTGGCGCATAAGCGCGCTGGTATGTGTTGAGGCGGGCGATCCCAAGCCTACACTATCCTATTCGCTCGGCGTTGGTGACAGGAACATTCCCTGCGGCCAGCTCTGGGCAATCGACGGCGCAGAGTCTTATCGATTTGATCTCGATGTGCCCCTCACTGATCAGCCCCAGGTTCTTCGCTATCGAGTTAGCACGGGGCCGGAAGAGTGGACAGTTCATGTCCCTGGCCAAAACATTCAGCCGCTGTTCGCATTTGGGTCGTGCAACGGTTTTTCGAGCCTGAAGCTCAAGAAGTCAATCGATGACTCGGATGCGCTATGGAAACATATGGCGCTCCGCCACGAAACTATCGGCTATAACGCTCTTCTATTGGGTGGCGATCAAGTTTACTCCGATGCCATGTGGGAGCTCATCACCGAACTTGAAGACTGGAATGATCGGCTCTGGAGCGATCCTCTGAAAGGTGTCGTTCCCGAGGGCTTGCCTGAAAAACTGCTGAACCACTTCTTTATGGAAATGTACTGCAGGCGTTGGAGTCAGCGCCCGGTTCGCGAAGTTCTAGCTCGAATACCAACCATCATGATGTGGGATGATCACGACATCATGGATGGCTGGGGTTCCTACAAAGAAGAGTGGGCTCAGAGCCCTGTCTATCGCCTCATCTTCTCTACTGCGAGCAAGTGTTTTGAACTCTTTCAACTCCAGTCGACGATGCACGATCCGGTATTTATCCCGGATCGTGCGGCAGGCTACAGCCAGCTCTACTATTTCTCGGGCGTGTCGCTTCTCATTCCTGACCTACGTGCTGAACGGCGGCTTGATCAGGTAATCAGTCCGACAACGTGGAAGGCTATCTATAGTAAGCTCGAAAGCCTATCGATCGATCCCGATCGCGCACTAGTTCCCTGCCGACATCTATTGGTCATGTCTAGCATTCCCGTCATGCACGCGCGGTTCGGTCAAATCGAGTCAATCCTTGGCTGGACGCCGGGACAGCAAGAGCTTGAGGACGACCTACACGATCATTGGAGCAGTCGCCCCCATCGAGGCGAGCGCCTTCGCCTGATTCATCGGCTCCTGGAGTACTCCCGCAAAGAAAATGTGAGAGTGACCATTCTGTCCGGAGACGTTCATGTCGCGGCACATGCGACAATCTATTCTAGTCGGGAGGGCGAGCCTAGCACCAAGCACACACTGGTTCAGTTAACTTCATCGGGTATCGTTCATCCGGCGCCCCCAGCGATCATGAGGTTTGCCCTCAACACTCTGTTTGATGATGACGAAGAGATTGATCAGGGCATCATTGGGCGCATGGAAAAGATGCCGGGCGACGAAAGGCGCTATGTTGCATCGAGGAATTGGCTATCTCTCGAACGAGATGATCCTCAACGATCCTTGGGGCGGCTTTGGGCGAACTGGTTCGCCGAAGAGGATGTGGCGCATCCGTTTACGAGGGTGATTCATCCGATCGGATAGCGTCGAGGCTACACATCATGCCAGGGCACTTTGGCACGATCTGCCATGGCGCATTGCTGAAACGTCTGCGGCGACACCTGTAACCGAAGATCAGTAGGTACATCCATGAATCGTTCGGCGGAAACATCATTGATCGACGTTTTGGGGAGGCGGCATGAAAAGCTGACCTTGCTTTTGGGGAATGGCGTAAACCGCTACGGTAGTTCTGGTCGGCACAATTCCTGGGCAGATTTGCTGCTCGATGTTGCAAATAGGCATATTCCAGGTGTTGGCGACAGGCTTCCTTCCGGCGTTACGGCAACCGAAGTATTCGATCTATCCTGCTTAGCTGCGAAGTCTAAGGATTCGGAAGGCCTTTTGCAGAAGGAATTTTGTACCTCAATGGCTTCGTGGAGGGCATATCCGCATCATGAGCGGATCGTGGAGTGGGCCCGGGAACGAGATCATCCAATTCTCACGACCAACTTCGACCAGGTCCTTTCAGAGTCCTGCAATGCGAATGTTTATCATCATGGGAACTCGAAATTCACTTACTACTACCCGTGGGCAACCTACTTTGGGCTCGGAGAGATCCAACGCCCTTCATCGGCATTTGGTATATGGCACCTACACGGAATGATGCGATATCATCGAAGCATACGTCTGGGGTTGACTCATTATATGGGGGCTGTTCACCAAGCCCGAAGGTGGATTCATCGTGGGGGCGGTAGACTTTTCTCATCGGCGAGAGCCATCGATACCTGGAGTGGAAGTGGGACTTGGTTGGACGCTTTTTTCAACAATGACCTGCTTGTGATAGGTCTTTCGTTGGATGAAGTAGAAGTCTTTATTCGATGGTTGCTCCTGGAGAGATCGCGCTTATTCAAGAACTTCCCATCATTGCGTCGCAGAGGTTGGTTTGTTTGCACCAAAGACGGCGTCTCCCCAGGAAGAGAGTTGTTCCTGCGGGGCGTGGGGCTGACGCCAATCAGGGTGAAGGACTACCACGAGATTTATCAATCAACTGGCTGGCGCTAGGCGTAGCGCGTACGCCTAGTTTGAAAGCGACAGCTCCTGGTTTGTCCTACAGCTCTTACACGTTGGGCGAGACGCGGACGCCATCTTCAGCCTATTGCCATCGGACTGGGGTCGGGCTTATCGGCTCGTCGGCTATCAAGCTGCCCAGTCTCCAGCTTGGCGGGGCGCATTAAGGATTTCGGTGGCCGAAGCCTGCGCATCTATCAAGAAGGCAAAGGCAAGCTGGCCGTGGGCCTTAGAAATTGTTTCTAGAGCCCTGTCCTCCGCGGTCAGAAATAGCTCCGCGCCATTTGTGATGATATATCGAAATGGCAGGGGCCCTAGTGGTGTGTTTTTGAGGTTTTGCCTGAGCTGACGAAGTGCGCTTTTTAGGCGAGAAATCTCAATACCGGATTCCAGTAAGCCCTTAATGATCTTCAGGCTAACTACGTCCCCAAATGTGAAGCGGCGGCGGATACCACGCTTTCCTGGAGGCGACCCGGACGGCGTCACAATTCCCATCCTGGCAAGATAATCGACCATGGTTAATGACAGTCCGCTCAGTTCAGCGGCCCGTTTCGCTGTAACGCATTGAAGAACGATATTTTGCTTGACCATTTCATAACTATGCTCAGAATTATGATGAATACAACAGAAACTTGCGACTCGGGATCGTGGCTCAGCTATAAGAAGACACGGTAATGTTGAGCAGGTTTAGTTGGTTGATATGTCGCAGATGTCGCTATCTGCATAGCGCAAGACGGTAATCGGTGCTTTGATCGCCCATCGGTGGGATGACGCCCGGTTGAATTTGAAGGAGGTGACCATGGCTCTCGACTACGACAGATTGGTCGCCAAAAGCTATCAAGACGTTTTCGGTGACGAGTCCGTGAAGGTGATCGATGCAAGCGTTCTGGGCTGCATGATTGCATCAGCGTGGATGGCAGATGTATCGGATCACAAATTTCCATCCGAGCGTCTTGCTGCCCTCGTTACGTCGGTCAAAGATGTTCCAGAGTCCGTGCGGAACTCACTCCACATTCAAGAACGCCTTGAGGGCGACTACCTTGAGGAGACGACTGAGATGGTTGTTGCTGCTCAGTCCGCAGGCCTAGTCGGCCGTCTGAATCCCACAAGCGTATCCGCGATCTTTAAGGTCAACCCGGTAAAGGCATCTCAGCTCTTGAAGAGTTACGAGCTGGATTATCCCGAAGAAGTGGCCTGGGTGAAGCGGGCAATTGCTGGATTCCGCGACAAGGAGTCTAGCTCCAGTTCAGTGGCGGAAGTAGCTTAAGGTCACTGCATTTGGGCAACCTTGACGCGCTTCAGGGCAAGCTCAAATCCGTATCAAAATTCATTGTTCCGTATATCTTCGAAGTTCTGGCGCCTCGCCTTATCGAGACGACTGATCCTGACTATTTGGATGTCAGCGACTCCAAAGATCTGAATGATCCTATTTGGAAAATTGTTCGACTTCGCAAGCTTGAAGTTGCTCTTTTGAATTTGCCGCTCTTTCAGCGCCTTCGTCATGTTCGGCAGCTTGGCCTAGCTCATTTGGTTTATCCCACCGCTGTCCATAGCCGTTTGGACCATTCTATTGGCACCATGATTGCGGCCCGCCGAATGTACGAAATGATCTTGGCGAACACCGACAAGATCGATCAGGCGAAGGCCAAGAAGTTCGGCGAAATAGCATCCTTTGCTGCGCTGCTCCATGACGCAGGGCATACGGCGTTCAGTCACTGTGGTGAGACGGTTCTCAGTACAATGCTTCCTGGGGAGTTCTCCAGGATCGAAAAGGAGCTACAGACATTCTACTCGAAGGGCGATGGCGCCAAGACATTCAAAGAGAGTAAGCGGCCACCTGCCGCCGAGTTGATTTCGGTCCTATTCGTCCTTTCTCCATCAATGCGGAGGTTCCTGACTAACCACGAGATACCTGTAGCTATTGAGCGTTTCATACTCACTGCGGCTGGATTGATAATTGGCCGCGGATACCAACTTGAGGAAGGCGACGACGAGTTCAATTTCATATCGTCAATTGTCTCCGGCGATCTAGACGCAGACAAAATAGACTATGTGGCGAGAGACGCATATTTCTCTGGCGTGCCTATATCGGCTGATGTTGATAGACTGATTTCGCAGCTTGTTGCAGCTCCCGTGACAAAAGACACGACCGTCAACGGAAAGCAGGCAGACCAGCATCTCAAGCTAAACAACAAAACTCGATATGATCTGGGAATTCGTAGGGCGGGCATCTCCGCATTTGAGATGTTCGTGATGACTAGATCTTATCTGTTCGAGCGAATCTACAGCCACCAGAAGATACGTGCTGCCGAACGGGCACTTGAGCGCACAGTCAGGCTATTTGTCGGTCACCTCTTGCCGGACATCGCAAAGGATGATCGTGATAAACCGGAATCAATAAAGCTAGTAACCGAGGGGCTTCAGAAGGTTTTTGATCTATTGTTCGTCGCCACGGGAGACGATGGAGTCCTTCATGAAATGCTGCGGCACGGCGACTACGAGGAGTGGGCAAATCGAATCCTTCTACGACGCCTTCCAATGCGGGGCCTTGCCATCAATCAGCGGGTTGCCAAGGAGTTCGTGGCCGATGGAAATGGCACGCCAATGTCCATTCTTCTGCCATTCAAGTATGTCTCCAGAATAGCGACCGACAGCGCTCAGCTACGTGAGCTGGAGACGGAGATCAAGGCATCCTCCGGTCTTGATGAATCTGATTACGTTATTATTGACTGGCCGAGCTTCAACCCGGTTAGCGAGAATCCTAAACTTTACGTTTGGGACCATAAAGAGCCCAAGAATCTAAGTACGCTGAGCAGATATTTTAATGTTCAGCAGCTCTCAAATGCATATCGCGACGTTAAGCAAACTGCTTGGGTGTTCTGCTCGCCGTCCAATCGAGTAAAAGTTGGTGTAACTACTGCACTCATCCTCGAAGAGAAATTTGATTTGCTCCTTGGCATGGAGGCCTTTCATCGCGCCAAGCTCCTCGATCATGAGGTTACAGATTACCTCAATCACCTTTCACCACCGATTGGAAATGAGCGTGGGCGTATCGCATTAGACAATCTCAGACAGAATATTCTGGATTGCAGATTAATCCCTAGCGTCAAGCAGCTTGAGGAGGCCTTCGCAGATCTGGAAGAACCCGAAATTCCAAGGGTTGCAAATAAGATTGAAAGTGCTTTTCTCACTCACCCATTTTTGCGTGGATATTCAGATCATCTCGCTGAAGCCATGGCTGTCTTGGCCTTCCTGATCCGCCATGCACAGACGACAATTGGAAATTTTCCTCAGCCTAGTCGAAAGGCGCGCGTTAAAGGTGACGAAGATCTTGCGCCTGACGCTGCAAGTGAGGATGAGAAGAAGAAGAAGCGAGAGGCCACTTTTCAACAGAGCGTAAGAGAGTTCGTTCAGGCAGATCGAGCAACGAACGCTCGATTTGAGATCATTGACGGCGGACATGTTGGCGGCGGCGCGTTTGATTTGGTTTTCCAATCGAAGACGCCGCCGATGGTCTCGGTCGTCGTGGAGCTGAAGAGCGAAGATGCGAAGTACGAAAAGATTTATGATAGATCGGCGGGTCAGCCGTCTGTCTATGCAACAGATCGATTTGGGCGTGCTTCGATTCTCTATGTGCAGTACAAACAGATGGAAAGCGTCTCTGTCTCGGATACAATCGAGCTTCGGAGGGCTTCCGGCAGCAACCAGGTAACATTTTGCCTCGCACAAAATGCCTTTGGCGGTAAGCCGAGCGAACGAGGCGGCGGGACGAGCAAAATAGCATAATCCCGGAATCGTCGATACAAAGCGGGCCATCTCCGAATTGAGACACTGAACGAGTTCGGGCGGAGTTCAACCTAGTGCCGGGTCATTCCATGCTCTCGCGAAGCGACTACAGCTTCGACAAGCCGCTCAAGCGTCCGCAGCGACGATCCCTGCCATAAGCGTGACATCGCCTCCATTTCCTCGACCGTGAACGGGGATGCCCATCTGGAGCTCAATCCCCGCCGCTCAAAAACCCGCTTGAGCATTTGGTAGCTGATGGCGACCATGTCTGACGGCCTGGGTTCCGGAAATCGGATCGCTCGACACCGATCAAGCAGCACGCCGGGAATGCCCTTGAGAGTGTTCGCTGTGGCGATCCACACGACGTTCGATAAATCCACTGGGGATTGAATGTAAGGGTCGACCCATCGCCGCGCTGACTGCGCTTCGAAGAACCCCAGCAAGACATCGAACATCGAGCCATTCTGTTTTGACGTGGACGCTTTTTCCATCTCATCGAGAAGAATTCCTGGAGACGCCGTCGCATGGCGGCGGATCATAGCCACTGGAAGAGAAGGCTCTCCTGAATGCCATCGCCGAGCCGTGCCGCCGATCGTAGAGTCCGCCACCCCGCCACATGGGTACGTCTCATTCGGCACTTCCAAGAGGTCAAGAAAACGCTCGGCGTAAGAAGTCTTGCCGCAGCCGGGCGGTCCAAACAGAACAGTCGGCCGCATGGTGACATGCTGCTTCCCATATAGACCGCCTAACATCGCCTTGGTCACATCAGCCGCGTGAGGGAATTCGGTCAGCAATGTGTTGCCAATCAGATCAAGATTGGGAATCGCGATAAGAGGGAGTGCCTTGGCCTCGATTTCCTTGAATTCTCGGCGGAGCGTCGATCCCGCGCTGATGTCGGTGTTTCCAACTCGCTGCAGCACTACCACTGTCAGATCTTTCGGTGCGGACGGCCCATTTTGTGGTGTAGCCTGAACCTCAATGTGCGCCTCGATCGTCGCGTCTTTATCTGACAGCCTCTCCGATACCTCAGGATTGGCCTTTTTCAAAAACTTTGCGCCACACTCACACGCAGCTTGCCGCGCATCATTTCGCCGTAAACCGAACGGATTGACGAATTCCGTTGCGAGCAAGAGCCAGCCGACTGCACCAGACGCGTAGGTTGAGATTTCATCAGAACGAGGGTGCAAGCTCTCAGCAAGCCTGCAGAGAGTGCCTGCGACATTCAGCATTGATTTGGCATCGCCCAGGCATGCTGCATAGAGCTGATATCGTTCATTCGCTTCGCAAAAGAGCCCGCGAATAGATGGTTTTTCGGCCCGCAACTCGTTCAGCGCGTTGCCCGTGGCGACGCAAAGCTCAGCGTCGCAGTCGACCGTCAGTTCGGAGAGGTATTTGCGCGCCAGATCTACGCCTGCACTTTCCCACTTGATCCGACGCGACAGTCGCTCGGAGTACATCTGGATATCAACCTTGATATCGTTCCCACAGAATGGAATGAGCTGATACAGCTCTTTCAGAGATGGCAGATGAGTCCCCGCGATGGCTGCCTTGGAGTGACGAGCAAAGATCTTGGCTTTGCAGGCGCGCGCTTTCTCTTCGCTGTCATCGTAATACGCCATTGGATGACTCCCGTACGGAATAGCATCGACTATCGCGGGAACGCTCACCGTTGCGCCCCACGCGGGCCTAACGACGCGATATTCTACGTATTCGGAAGGTGAGCGAGATTGAGCACAAATGAGGCTCGACGCTTACGTCGCGCGCTGACGGTGAATCCCGGCGCTCGATCATTGAAGGATGTCCTTTGGGTCGATGTGGGCGCCGAGCCGATACCAGCGGCTTTCTGTGCGTGCCCACCGCTTGGAGGGATCGATCACCCACACGGACGATGTGAAGATCGTACGAGGCCCAGGCCCCAGAATCGGATGATGATCGACAATGCCGACAAGGCTCACACCACGAGACGCCGCAAAGGTCCAATCGTCTAGGAAGGGAGCATTGGAGAGATCGTCCGCGCTGGGAGCTTTGCCGCTATAGATGCGCTCAACATCTCGAACGCTGCTTTGGAGTACTTCCAATCTCTTACGCAGATAGTCAGGCCACTCTTGAGTCATGGCAGCACCTATCGCTCTCGATTTCATTTTGACGAGATGCAGGTGACTGCAGACGAAGATTGGAAGTCAGCCCACCTGCGTGCAGGTGCTTATTCGCGAAGTGATACTTCCGAAGCAGATGTGATCAAGAAGGGATTGCGCGGTCGTCATTGAAGAACGTATACAGAACATCACGCCGGGAGTCAAGATACATGGGGAGCGACACCCCGCTACGTAGCTCCCGCGCTCCATTTCGGTCGACTGGGAGATATCCCGATGGAACCTGCATATCTAGCGACTTTGAACACCAATCAGCGTCGGGCGGTGGAGCACGAATTGGTGGGCGGAAGCCCGCTCCTGCTGATTGCTGGAGCGGGGTCTGGCAAGACCAAAACCTTATCTCACCGAGTAGGTCATCTCATCGCCAACGGCGTCGACCCGGCTCGAATTATGTTGCTTACTTTTACGCGCCGCGCGGCCCAAGAGCTGGTGAGCCGTGCGCAATCGGTGTCTGCCGGAGTGATGCGTTCGTCGAACGTTGAACTCCCCTGGGCGGGCACATTCCACTCTATCGGCGCCAAGGTGTTGCGCGAGTACGCCGATCAGATTGGTTTAAATCGCCAGTTCACGGTCATGGATCGCGAAGACTCTGCCGATCTCATGGACTTGGTGCGACACGATCTCGACATGCATCTCTCTACACGGCGATTTCCGCAGAAAAGCACGTGTCTCTCGATCTATAGCCGCGCAGTCAACAGCGAACTGTCGCTAGAAGAGGTCCTCGATCTGGCGTTTCCTTGGTGCCATCAATGGTCCAACGAGCTTCGCGATCTATTCGCTGCCTACGTAAAAGCTAAACAGGCGAACGCCTCGCTAGACTATGACGATCTGCTCGAATACTGGAGCCAGGCAATGCAAGTGCCAGAGTTGGCGCAGCATCTGTCGAACAGGCTCGACCATATCCTGGTCGATGAATTCCAAGATACGAACTCGCTCCAATCCAACATCTTGCTGAATCTTCGACCTGATGGTCGTGGGCTCGTCGTCGTTGGAGATGATGCGCAGGCGATCTACTCATTTCGATCTGCAACGGTAGAGAACATTCTCTCGTTTCCTGACCAATTCTCGCCACCAGCCGCAGTCATCACTCTCGACAGAAACTACAGAAGCACCCGGCCTATTCTGGCAGCTTCGAACATTGTCATCGGGGGCGCCAAGAAGCGATTTACCAAAGATCTTTGGAGCGACCGTGCATCTGCTCAGAAACCTCTTCTTGTCAGCGTGGAAGACGCGACTGAACAGGCGCAGTACGTTGCAGAGAGAGTGCTAGAGCTCCGCGAAGCGGGTGTCAGCTTGCAGCAACAAGCCATCCTCTTTCGAGCTTCGCATCACAGTGCCGCCCTAGAGCTTGAGCTGACGAAGAGAAACATTCCATTCATTAAATTCGGCGGGCTCAAATTCTTGGATACCAAGCATGTGAAAGACTTGCTCGGCGTCCTCCGCTTTGTCGAGAATCCCAGAGACAAAGTCGCTGCCTTCAGGACATTCCAGCTACTGCCCGGTATTGGACCAAAGGCCGCGGGACGGGCGTACGCGTTCATCACAGACTATGCGGCGCCTCTGCATCGCATTGGAGAATTCAAACCTCCGGCTTCTGCCAACGAGGGCTGGACGGCTCTTTCCGAACTGGTGACTGGCCTAGGTGCATCGACTTGGCCATCGGAGCTCGACAGGATTCGGCGCTGGTATGCTCCCATTCTAGAAGCAGAGCATGATGATGCTTCCGCAAGAATGGCTGACCTAGCACAGCTCTGCGATATCGCGGCGGGTTATCCTTCAAGATCCCGGTTCTTAACGGATCTAGCGCTCGATCCACCGGATGCTACAAGTGACGAAGCCGGGAAGCCGCTTAAGGACGAAGAGTACGTCACTCTCTCCACAGTCCATTCTGCGAAAGGGCGCGAATGGCGATCAGTTTTTGTCCTCAATGTCACTGATGGCTGCTTCCCCATCGATCTCGGCGCCGGAACAGAAGCCGAGATCGAGGAAGAACGGAGGCTTTTGTACGTAGCGATGACGCGAGCGAAAGACGATCTCGCGCTCATTCTTCCACAGCGTTGGTACGTCCATGGGCAGCAGGCTCTCGGGAGCAGGCATGTCTATGCGGGACGTACTCGGTTCATCACAAATCAGATGCTGGATCACTTTGAACAGCGAAGTTGGACAAGCTCCTCTCGGTCACTCGACAGGAGCCAAGTGCTGCCACCGCAAATTATCGATATCAGCGCCCGCCTTAGAGAAAGATGGAAGTAAATGTCTGATCGGCCCCGCCCTTGGATATATGCCGTTGAAATCACCAATTCGGGGTGCAGCCTAGCGGAGCTGTCTCATCGAACACGACAGCATTTTCGCGTCAGAGGGGACGAGCACGAAATCGCCTTGGAGGCCTCCGCCCGTATCGTCGTCCGTTTTACAGATCTAGACGCCGCCAGTCGCTTCTACTTCAATGAAGGCGGGCGTTTCGTGAAACTGCCAGATGCTCCGCGAGATGCTCCGGACGCACCTTCACCGACCAACGAGCTCGCTTAACACGAGCGAAACGTAGTTAAGAAATTGTTGTGAGTATCGCTGCGGAAATGGGCTGGACGAGCAAATCCAAGTCAGCTTAGGCATTTGGATTGGCCTGGGTTGCTTGCTCGGCTACAATTGCGCCTGGGTCTGGGACATGGGTTCATTATCGCTATATGCGACAGCTATTGCATTTCTTCGTCGCGCTGATTGTGACGGTGTCGATTTTCTGCGGCGGACATGGCGCAGAAACGAACGCTGCACAGTATGATTTGGCCGTGACCCCGGCGGAACTGCCCTTCCATAGCGATAGTGGCCACGACAATAGCCGGACTCACGTGGCAATGCATTCCTGCCACGGAACGTGCCACATGTTCTCCCCTGCGCTCGCCTGGTCAAACGGCGGCCACCGGAAAGACGGTAAGCTGACGCCGATACCGCGGGTGCCGTTCGAGAATTGGCACCCTCAAGCACTCGTTCGACCACCCATTGATCTCTCCCGCCAGCCGTTGAACGGCTGACTTCCAACACATCAAACGAGATCACGCTGGCCGTACATGCCAGCGCAGATGCGCGTGGCGGTGGCTCGCATGCCGATCCCACCGGACCATGCATGGGAAAGGTCCTGAATCATGACTTTGGGGATAGGCGCGATCGTGGTGCTCTGCGCCGTCATCGTTCCGTTTATTGTAATTGGCGGACATATCGGTGTGCTTTGGCAACCCGGCGAGTACGCGACGATCATAGGTGCAGCTCTCGGCGGTTTTGTAATTGCCAACAACACCCAGGTGCTAAAGGGCGCCATTGGCGGCATCAAGAAGGCCGCCAAGGGTCCGACGTATAAGAAGCAACACTATGTTGAGCTGCTCAGTGTGATGCACCAGGTTTTCCGGCTCGCTAAAACGAAAGGCATGCTCGCCCTGGAACAGCACGTCGAAAAGCCAGACGAAAGCCCAATCTTTCAGGGCTTTCCGACGTTCCTCGCTGACCATCACGCGGTCGCCTTCCTTTGCGACTACCTCCGGATGATGACGCTAGGTGCCGAAAGTCCGCATGAGGTTGAAACTGTGATGGATGCCGAAATTGAGAAGCACCATGAGGAGCAGCACGCTGTCTCACACGCCATTCAAACGTTGGCGGACAGTATGCCCGCCCTGGGCATTGTGGCGGCTGTGTTAGGCGTCATTCACACGATGGGTTCTATTTCAGAACCGCCAGAGGTCCTGGGCGGATTGATCGGTGCGGCGCTCGTTGGCACGTTCCTGGGCATTCTATTGAGCTACGGCTTCATTGGCCCAATTGCGTCGAAGATCGCAAACGTCGATGCAGTTGACGCTCAATACTACCAGTGCATGAAGGCAGGCCTGCTCGCCCACATGCAGGGGTATCCACCGCAGGTGTCAGTCGAGTGTGCTCGGAAGGCCCTGCTGCCTCACTACATGCCGAGCTTCTACGAAGTCGAAGCAGTCGTGGGCGCACTTCCAACACCCTAGAGGTTGCTGATTTATTGGCGATATCTACGCTCCCGTTCGTACAGATTTCGGTCTGTCGAACAGGAGCGCAGATGCACCTAGCAAAATCGCACCGCCACAGATCGCTACGTCGGCAAGATTAAAGGCTGGCCAGTAGTAGTCTCGCCAATAGAAACTCAAGAAGTCCGTCACATATCCGTTCATGCCACGGTCGATCGCATTCGCCATCGCGCCGCCCAAGATGAGGCAGTAGCTGGCAGCTTCGATCCGGGGAAGGGGCTTATAGAGCCTCCATGCGAGGACGGCAGATACGGCCAAAGCCAGCAAGGTTAGAAACCAAGTCTGCCAGCCGCTCCCATTGGCGAATAGGCTAAATGCTGCCCCGGTATTGCGGGTATGTACCAGGTCGAAGAAGCTCGTGATCGGCACTTGGGAGCTGTATTCAAGTCCATTGACGATGGCGGCCTTGGTCACCTGATCCAAAACGACGGTCGCCGCTGACAAGGAAAGCCAGACAGACGGGCGCGGCGCCTTGGTCACCTGATCAGCGACGAATGCTGCTGCGCTCCCCAACAATGCGCCCCATACGACATCGGCTGGGAAATGTGCGCCGCTCGCGATACGTGCCCAGGCCACAAGTCCGGCCAAGGCGATCAAAGCGACACGGCCCTTCCGTGCGACCAACGGCCAGACCGACCAGATGGCAAGAGCAGTATATGCGGCATGCCCACTCGGGAATCCGAACGCAAACTCGGGCGAACCAGCGACGTTGACCGAACCCTCCAGCAGAGCAAGGGGTCGAGGCACATTCAAGGTCAGCTTGAAAAATGCGACAACGACCCACGCAATGACAAAACCAATCACAAAGCGTCGCAACTGGCGGAATGTCGAGGCCGCCGCTTCATGATCCCCGTGGGTCTCCAAGTGCCACCCTCGCACGAGGAGTGCGAGAAACAAGACGGGAGCGCCCCAATAGCTCCCGGCTGCGCTGACCGCGACAAGCAAAGGCTCCATCGACCCAGTTGCAGCGCCGTTGATCAGCCTGAATGCTTCAACGTTGTAGCCACCCCAGTCATAGGCTGCGGCCCAAAAATGATTGGCAGATCTCATGACTATCAGCTCACTCGACCTTTGCGCTTAGCAACCTAAGAGCATTCGCCGTTACAATGATGGTCGCGCCAGTGTCGGCCAGGATGGCCATCCACAGGGGCGTCGCGCCCATCAGGCTCGTGACCAGGAAGACGGCCTTGAGACCGAGTGCGATAGTGACGTTCTGCCTGACATTGGCCAGGGTGAGCCGGGACAGACGTACCATCTCTACGACACCACCAACTCGATCCTTCAGCAGAGCACCGTCGGCCGTTTCGATTGCGACACCCGTGCCACCACCCATGGCGATGCCGACAGATGCCGTCGCCAGTGCCGGAGCGTCGTTGATGCCGTCCCCGATCATTGCAACAGGTCCAGCCTCTTTCAGCTTACCAATAGCTTCCAGTTTTTGATTGGGCAGGAGGTCGGCCTGCACTGCCAGGCCCAGATCGCTGGCAATTGCCTTGGCCGTTCGGGGGTTGTCCCCGGTCAACATCACGGTCTCAACACCCAATGCCTTAAGCTCCGAAATGGAGATCTTGGCATCTGGTCGCGGTTCGTCTCGTACCGCAATGAGACCAAGTACCTTGTTGTCGTGGCTGACGGCAACGACGGTCTTCCCCTCCTCTTCGAGGATGGACGCTTCCCGTAGATCACCATACGAGAGAATACCAATATCCTTGCAGTAGCGTGGCGACCCAACAATCGCTTCGGCCCCATCGACGACCGCAGCGACACCCTTACCGGGAAGGGCCGCGCCGCCATCGGCGCGAGGAACCGTCACGTTCTCCGCCGTGGCCTTATCAATGATAGCCTTGCCAATCGGGTGGCTGGAACCTGCTTCGATCGCTGCCGCCACTCCCAGGATACGCTCGCGGATACCACCGATCTCGATCACGTCCGTGACCACCGGATGCCCGATGGTCAGAGTTCCGGTCTTGTCGAATGCGATGGTCTTCAGCTTCCCAAGGGTCTCCAGCGCGGCTCCGCCCTTCAGCAGCAGACCCAGCCGGGCGCCACGCGCCAAGCCGGAGGCAATGGCGGCCGGGGTCGACAGGACTAGCGCGCAAGGGCATGCAATAAGCAACAAGGAGAGACCACGGTAGATCCAGGTATCCCAATCAGCGCCGAAAGCGAAGGGAGGGATAATGATGACCAAGGCGCTCGCCAGCATCGCCAACGGCGTATAGTACTTGCTGAAATCATCAATAAATCGCGCCATCGGCGCCTTCGAGCCTTGCGCCTCCTCAACCAGCCGGATGATTCGCGCGATCGTGTTATCGGACGCCTGGCTAGTCACCTTGATCGACACCGGGCTTGCACCGTTGATGCTGCCAGCAAAGACCTGATCGCCCGTGGTCTTTTGGACAGGCATAGATTCGCCCGTGATGGCGGCATCGTTAAATGCCGAGGTGCCGTTAGAGACTTCGCCATCAGCGGGAACGCGGTCACCAGGCCGGACTAGAATCGTGTCGCCGGGCGCCAGGCTGGCCGCTGGCACTTCAGTTTGCTTTCCATCTTTCAGAAGGAGGGCGGTCGTTGGCATCAGTGTGCCAAGAGACTTGATGCCTGCGCGTGCCTTCGTGGCAGCCACGCTTTCCAGCAGTTCACCAACCGAGAACAGGAAGATGACGACAGCCGCTTCGACCGCCTCCCCGATGAAGAGAGCGCCGACGGCGGCCACGACCATCAATGTCTCAATCGAGAACGGGAGACCGGAAATAGCCAGTTTGAAGGCCTGACGAGCAAAGGGCAGCAAGCCGATGACAGAGGCCGTGATGAAGGCGGCGGATGTGTATTCGGGAAAGACTCTGCCAATCAATCCGGCAACGCAGAGCAGGCCCAGTTCGGCCAGTACGATCTTCCCCTTCTTGGATTGCCACCAATGCTTGGCATCTCCCAGATCATGGGTATGACCGCTTTCATCCTTCTTCGCCTCACCACGGCTCTTGCCGTGATCATGGGCATGGCCGTCCGCGTGGTCGTGGTCATGATCGTGACCATCGCCGTGTGCATGCGCAGCTTTTGGCGCGGTCGGCACATCAGGCTGTCCATTTTTCACCAGCTTACCTGGGAATCCTAGGCCCGATAGCTTTCCTGTGATCACCTCGACCTGCTCATCGGGATTATCGGCGTCCAACGTTAGCTTGGATGCTGCATAGTTCACTTGAACGTTTGCCAGCCCAGGCAGGCGCCCAAGAACCCTCTCGATCTTTCCCGCGCAGCTCGGGCAATCCATCCCTTCAACTTCAAAGCGCATGCGCGTAAGGGGAGTGGTCGATTTTGCGTGTTGTGCCATTCTGTCACAGCCTTCGTGAAATCAGGTGTATTGCCGTAAGATGCGACCTACAGTCGTTGTAGGTTCAAGGAGGAAATGAGCCGTGGCCAACAATCAGCTCGGCATTTCGATCGGCAGACTTGCAAAGCAGACCTCCACGAGTGTTCAAACGTTACGTTATTACGAAACACTTGGGTTAATTCCCGCACCAACCCGGACCTCTGGAAACCAGCGAGTCTATGAACCAGCCCACGTCAAAAGGCTGTCCTTCATTCGGCACGCGCGTGAACTGGGCTTTTCGCTTGAAGCAATCAAAGAGCTTCTGCGACTGTCCGATGATCCGAATCAATCCTGCGCGACCGCCGATGCCATTGCTCAGGAGCAGTTGCGAGAGGTGGTATCTCGAATCGACCGTCTGACTGCTCTTAAGGGTGAGCTTGAACGGATGATCGGCGAGTGCCGGACGGGAGCTATCGGTGAGTGTAAAGTGATCAGCGTTTTGGCCGACCACACGCACTCCAATTGCGCCTCGCCCGAGCATTACGCCGACGAGCGGCTGCTGCCCGCGCGGCGATCCAAGCCGTCTAAGTGATCCTCGCGTCATCGCAGCAACCACCATCCCTGCTCATTGATGGCATAGACGGGCTTGTAGTGCCGAATTGTATTGGCCTGAACGACCGTCTTGATCTGATTGTCTAGCAGTAGTGGGCCAGACTTGTCGTAGACGATCAGTACCGCGTGCCCGAGGTTTAGATTGAGATCCTGCAGTGCGATGACACGCATATCTTCAGGAGGGACGCCGAGCTTTTTCAGTGCCATGTACTTGGCGATTGCGTAGTCCTCGCAGTCCCCATTCTTCTTCAGGAACTGGTAGGGCGTCGCCCAGTAATCCTCCATGCCCCAGTTGTTGATATCGAGCGTGTACTTCCTGCTATTGAGAGCAAGGTGAACGTCCTTGATCTGTTGCAGGCGCTCTTCGCCCTTCAATTTCTCCAGAAGTGGTAACCAGGACTTGCTTGAACATGTCGAACTGGCGCATTCCGCGCGACTGTCATCCCAACGCTTGAGCATGTCCGTCCACTTTGGAAACTTGCCAAAGTTCTTCGATGGCAGCTCAACGCTCGTTCCAAAGACTTTCGGATACGGCTTGCTCTCCGCCGTCGTAGGCACGAGGAACATGCCCATGCACGCAAGGCCACCGATGGTGACCTTGCGGATGGTCGCACCTCGTTTATGTCGCCGGGGATAGCGCATCGACGACGGCCTTAATGGTTTCAAGCGAATTGTCCTCTTTGAGGACGACGCCGTTAATGACGAAAGACGGTGTCGAGTTCACACCAAACACCGTTTCAGCCTGCTGAAGCGAATTGATGATCGTGTCTTTCATCTGAGTATTCGCTTGGCATTGGGCGAAGGCATCTGGCGACAGCCCTGCGGTTGCCGCGAGAGAAGAGAGCTGTCGAAAGGAGTCTTCCACTACCCATTGCTGCTGAGTGGAGAACAGCCGATCAACCATGGCCCAGTACGCCATTGGAGAAACGCACCGCGCCAGCAAGGCGCCTTCGACGGCAGGCTTGTTAAGTGGAAAATCCCGAAGAACCAGTTTGGCTTTGCCAGTGTCGAGATATGCCGCCTTTAACGCTGGAAGAACATCCTTGTGAAAGGCCGCACAGTGGGGACAAGACATCGAGGCATACTCGACGATCGTGACGGGTGCCGATTCACTCCCGAGGATGACTTCACCGGGCTGAATTGTGGCTAGATCGTGCTCCACAGGCGGCGGCAGCTTATCGAGGATGGCGGCCTTGGCGGGCGCGCCAGGGCTTTGCATCAGACTCCAGATGCTGACAGCAGCAGCCGCGAGAATAACCACGCCAGCGGTGGCCGCCCGTGCGGTTCGTTTGTTCATTGTAGAATTCCAGTCCGTTCCACGGCCAGGCGTGGAAAAGTTCGATATTCGGCACGATCTCTGAAGTCGCACTAATGAGCGCTAAGTCAGACTGCGTGTCGGCGAAGCCGCGTCCAATTGCGCCAATAGGCAGTTCGCCTCAAAACAGGCGGAGCCATCGCAAATTCGCGACTAGTTTAGGACAGGAAAATTGGTGGCCGGAGGTGGTCGAAGGCCAATGTGCCGATGGGGCTGCTCTGGAAGTCCACGAAGGCTTCGGAGCTACGAGAGAACTCGATCTCGGCGGCGGCGGCTGTCACGAACAAGACGTGGCAACCAATTGCACCGTGACAGGCGCTCTTCGTCGCGCCGCTGTCATCCGGGCTGCCAGGATGATGCCCAGCATCCGCCTGCAGGCTGATTCCTGCTGGCGCATCGCTCAAGCCATCCTCAGCGACCTCGGCAAAGCGGCCATTAACGGCCACCGCCAGGATCATCAAGCAAAGCACAAATGAGCGGATCAGCATCTGCATGGCGCCGATCCTATAGAAATTGGCTCACAACCGCAATCTGCGGGCCTGTGTCACTTAGCTCGATCGAATATATAAACCGCTCCTCCGGCCTCTAGGGGCGGCATTGAAGCTGACAAGTCAGCATCCCGGCGGATGGAGAACGCCTTCTGCGCCTGATAGAGCGGCCAATTACCCGCCAGGGCCTTATGGATACTTCCTATTACGATATAACGTCTCACCGATGGCTCTTCGAGGACCGATTGCTCAAACCTGTTCTGGGCCGGGGGCCAGCAACAAAGCACGGTCGACGGCTTGTATTTGGCGACGGCGGCAGCGGCATCCAGTTGCTCGACTTCACCGACGTTTTCGATTTTCCCCGCCCAACTGAAGTCGTCGGTCGCCTTGATATCGACACCCTCCTCCTTCAGCCGGGCACTAAGGAACCCGTCTCCGGCACCTACTTCCAGGCAGGAGCCTTCCCTCATCAGGCCCGCAAGGGCGGAGATGGTCGCTGAAGTGAAGAAACAATAGATGCCGTTGGCCTCTGCGGTGGGCATCAGCAGGTTCTTCTGCCGAAACCTGGGCCATAGGAGCCGAAAAAGGACTGGGCTGACTAACTTGCGTGACCTGCCAGGCCCAAAAAACAAGATCCGCAGCAGGATACGGTCCAAAACCGAGAAGTGCTGGCTCTTGCTACCGTGCAACGAAGTCTTGAGATACCGCTCGATTGATATCGCAGACATTCGCTGCCGAACGAGCTTTCCCTGGAGATCGCGCGATTCCTGCTTGGTAATCGGCTGGGTACGCTTCCGAGGGGCCTCAACATTGTGGAGAGGCCTCATAAGCTCGTCGAGGCGGGCCTTATCCTTATCGCGGATGGCAGCAGCGAGCTCGACCTCGGCCGCCTTCCATTCCTCTGGATACCGCTCCTGGAGTGCCTCCAGGGATGGCGAGGTGTTCAGGTACTTGAGTGTCCTGACGATCTCGTCTCCATAGTCCTTCATAAGCGGGCCTTGCTAGCGTCGGAAGCCCATAGCTTATGACGCTCTGCTCAAAGGCAAAAGCCCCATTGACCAGGCCAGCCCGGCCTTACAGATACGGTTCAATCTCCTTCAGAACCACCGAGGGGATGAATGACGTGTCGATGTACCGCGCTCTAACGTCGTCCCGATCGAGCTTCTTCAGCTTGGTATTGGACACATTGTCCCCGTCGCCAGCCTTCCATGCCGACTCCCAGAACATAGCAAGGTAAGCAGCACCCCACGCCATCACCTCTGCGGTGGAATCGCCAAGCTCTTCCCACATCGCATTATAGGTCGTCTGGTTCTTGCCTGCGCCAGCGTTCTCAAAACTATCCAGCACTTCCATAGGCGGAAGCTGCGTGGCGACCTCATCCATCAACTTCACAACCGCTGTCGCTATCTCCTGCCCAGTAGTCAGCAGGTCCATTCCGTGGTTGTTCGGCAGCTTCCCCTCAATCATCTCGTGGAGCGCCTTGGCCTTCAAAGAGAGCATGGCGCTCTCGTAAGCGCTGTGAACGTCCTTGCCGTACGGGACTGTATCCGTCACACCCGTCTTGGGATGATGTCTCTTAACCGTTCTGGACGCATCGCCATCGGCGTAGATCGATCCATGCAAGGGCTGGCAAGCGTCTCCCATGTAGTGAGCGGCAATCCCCGCCGCGGTGAGATATCCCACCACATCTCCGGAAGATGTGAAGTCGACCATGGCCTTGAAGAACTGCCATAGGCGGAAGGGTAAAAGACCTTGCTTCAGAGAACTATTGTATTGCCTGGCGGCATCCGCATCCCCATCGGCCTTTGCCCTTGCGGACATCTGCTTGTAGAAGTCTAGCCAAGCATCAACCGTCATCCTGTTGCTCGGGTCCGCAAGGCAAAGCTCTCGCCAACTTTCCTCGTTGGGCCCGAATGGCGCATCGATATCGGCGTAATGACAGGGATGCTCGGGCCCAGAGCTTCCATGACCGCCGCCGCCGCCCGTGTCTCGACCACCCTCTCGGGCGTTCTTTCCCCGCGTCAGTTTCTTCCAGATCTCGTCCGGAACGTCCGCTAATGGGACAAACTCATCTGCCGCGCTGAGCTGACCTACGCTCTTGTCGAAGCCCTTCTCCTCCATGGCTTCAATGTCGAAAGTCAGCAACGAAAGATTGGCTTCTAGCCATTTCTTAAGCCGCTTGTCCTTGACCAGCCGGATTGCATAGTTGGCGATCGTATAGTGGCCTTCTCGACCCCAATAACCTGCGACGCCACGAGACAGGTTAGTTACGAGCTCGACATCCAGCAGTCGGCAGGCGCTGCTGAGGTTGGTCGCTATGCCGAAAACAGTACGACGGCCGCTATCTCCCAGGATTTGGCCACCCCATTCGATTGCCAGTGGTCGGAGATCACGAGAATGGAGAGGGACTTTCTCGGGTTCATGCTGATCCGGCGTTACGTCGAGATGCCAGATCATCCCGGAATCGCCCGGCCTCGTGTGCTGGTCGCCGCTGGGTGCAATGAGCAGGTCGCCAACGTAGTCGTATCCGCCGACGGAGCGGTAGCGGTAGTAGAGGGCTTTGATCATTCCTTGCAGAAGGCCCGACGCGGCCCCTACACCGACCACCGGACAGTCGATGAGCCGTAACGATACGTTGTGCTCATGCACATCCGCGAGTGGGCCAACGGGCGGCAGTCCGTAGGTGTTGCTGGTCCAATCGTCGAGATTGTCGAGCCGGACGAGGCCTACATCCAGTGCCTGAAAGGAGCGGTGACCTGGAAACTCGGGATAGACGAGTGAAAAGGGCTCGCGCGTCAACTGCAGATCAGAGCTAGCACCGACGACCTCTCGGCCCGAGCGCAGATTGCTCATGATCGGCGTACCTTCTTCGCCGCAAACGTGGCGCGCCGTAAGCGAATACGTCAAATGGCCGTCGGTGACGAGGCATCCCGCTGTCGCAAATCTTTCGACACCTTGGATGTCGACATACAACGGCATCCCGCCGCCAAATTTGTGGAGCGGAGGGACCTGGGATGCCGCGGTCGGTACAGCCCCTGCGGACGCCTCGTCCGCCTGCACGACGCAAACTGGAACGGCTCGACCATCCGAGAGATAGAGAGTCTTTGGGACGATCTCGGCAGGCCGATATCGGCCACCCGCACTAAAAGCCTCTTCCGGCTCCCATTCCCGGACAAACGCCAGAATGCACGGCCAGGAGTAGTCGCGCACCTCGGAGTTCCCCAAGTTTCTTGGCGGCTTACGTCGTGTCGTACTGCGGGCCTCTTTCGCTTCCTGGCCTTTGCCCTGCGGCCATGGATCGTCTTTCCGAATGAGGTAGCGGCCGATTGCCGTTCCGATCACATTCGCCTTGCTGATGAGGTGCCAGTGGTACGCCTCGCGCGCATCAAGAAGATCACGCACAGATAGGCTTGAGTAGTTGTATTCCAGATCAAGAACAGACATCGCGACCCCCCAGACATCTTGATGAAGCGGGCACTCGATCCGTGAACGATGGACTCAATTCGAAGCTGGCAATTGGCGCGGAATGAAGCCGTCGCGCGATCTAGTTAAGGGAGATAAAACTCAACTAGACATCCCTAATAATTGCACGGTGTTCGAATGCATGCAAGCTGGCATCTTCGCTTCCGATAACTGACGGGAGCTGAGACGCCATGATGGACCGAGCGCGTTACGGTTCGGTGTCACTGATTAGGGGAAGCTGGCACGCCTTCAGTCTTCAGAGCCACGGACCCGAGCCAGCGATTTGATCAAGTTGCTCAGTTGCCGCCGCGCGCTGCCACTAGGGATCTTATAATAGGCTCGGACGAACTCCAGGGTCTCTCGCCGCATCATAGGGTCTTCGACGGCCTCGGTTTCGGGTAGGTCGTCGACCTCGACACCCATCAAACTTGCAGGGCTCTGCGCGGAGGTCTTCGCCGACATCTCGTCGTAGAAGTAGCTAATTGGGACATCAAGCACTGCCGCGATATCGAAGAGACGGCTTGAACCGACGCGATTGGCGCCGCGTTCGTACTTCTGCACCTGCTGGAAGGTAAGCCCAATACTCTCCGCGAGCTTAGACTGACTGAACCCAAGGATAGTTCGCCTCAGGCGAATTCTGGCGCCGACATGAACATCGATCGGATTGAAAAATCCCTGACTCGCCATCCGGCCGGACGACTTGCGCTGCTTCGGCTTGCTGCTCTTGGCCACCAGAATCATATCCTGTGTAGAGACGAGATCGGCGGGATCATTATTCAATCCCGCCGATCGTTCAACCCACTAAGGCGTTTCTAGAGAGATTCTAGGATGTCCGCACCACGCCGACGAAGCGCCGAAGCTCGTCACGAAGCTTATCTGACTGCTCTGAAAGACGCTCTGCCGCTCCCAACACCTGGTCGGCCGCCACGCCTGTCTGCTTAGCTGCTTCGCTCACCAGGCCAATGTTCTCAGTCACTTCGCTGGTCCCTTGAGCGGCCTGCTGAACATTGCGTGCAATCTCTCGGGTTGCCGCCGTTTGCTCTTCGACGGCAGCCGCAATGGAGCCGGATATATTGCTCATGGTTTGAATGGTGTCGCTGATGCCTTTAATCGATGACACAGAATTGCTGGTCGCGGTTTGCACAGACGAGATCTGTGTCGAGATTTCCTCGGTTGCCTTGCTGGTCTGCGTGGCCAGCGCTTTGACCTCCGATGCGACAACGGCAAATCCCTTGCCCGCTTCTCCAGCACGCGCGGCTTCGATCGTCGCGTTCAACGCCAGCAAGTTTGTCTGGCTTGCGATGTCGCTGATCAATTGGACGACATCACCAATCCGCTGCGTCGCTGAAGCGAGCGCAGATACTTCGCTCGTGGTGTTGGCGGCTTGCTCGACTGCCCGCGATGTTACATCGTGAGATTGCCCGATCTGGCGCGCGATCTCATCAACCGAGGCTGACAACTCTTCCGCGGCGGCCGCTACAGTCTGAACGCTGCTGGCGGCTTGCGTCGAAGCGGTTGCAACGGCTTGCGATTGTGTGTCGGCTTCTGATGCTGTCGTCGCCATGGACTGAGCAGCGCTGCGCAGCTCGCCTGCGGCACTGGATACGGAATGGACGATCCCGCCCACAGTCCCTTCAAACTCGTCAGCGAGCTTCGTCATCTCGACCTTTCGCTGCTTGGCGGCAAGTTCTTTCTGGGCCTCTTGCTCGGCTCGAAGGCGATCTGCCTCGATCATGTTTTCCTTAAAGACGAGCACTGCCTTCGACATCTCGCCAATCTCGTCCCGCTTTTCTGTTGCCGGGATTTCGACAGTCATTTCGCCTGATGCCAGTCGGCCCATCGCTGCGGTCATCGCACGAATTGGACGAACGATGGCGCGTGCCAGTATGAACGCGACGGCGATGCCGAGGAATGTGGCGATAGCGGCAAGAACCCAGACCATGGTGTTGGCGAACGCTGCCGACTCCATGAACTCGGCCGTCACGCTTTCCGCATGCGCAACCTTCTTCTCGCGGATGGCATCGAGGGCAGCGGTCATGTCAGCTAACGCAGCGTCAATCTTGCCATCCAACTCGCGGATGTCGGCGTTCATGTCATTGGTTTTCTGGAGTTCAGGCATCATCTGTTGATCGAACAGGATGAGCAGTTGGTCATATGCCTGCTGTGCCTTCTGTGCCGCTGCCTTCTCTTCGTCCGACAGATCTGGGTCTTCTCCCAACGACTTCAGCGCGTCAGCGATGGCTACTTTCTTTTCGCCCCAGTCTTTGGCCGTAACATCAAGCTCTCGATTGATTTCGCCGTCTGCGATTATCTGATAGGCCTCAGACCCGCTTGCTGCCGTCTTCGTGACTTCGATAACGTCGCCATAAGTTTCGACGGAGGCCTCTTGGAGCGCACGGAGGTCCGACACCGCCCATAAGGCGATCAAGGACAAAGCCAGCATGATGACGATATTTACTAGGGAGCCAGCGGTCAGCTTTCGCGCGATGGTAAAGGTCATGATTCCTACTCGCATCGGTTAGCGTCACGCTCAACATTGCATCTCAGCGCCCGTCGCTGTCAATGAGTGGCCTGTATCGGCAGGCGCGAACGGCAGCCTGGGCCTCGCCTCTAGCCTTCGGCCCTTCAGCCGAGATAGGCCATTAGCCGGATAGCTCACGCCGACTGCCTGCTGAAATTCCGGGCGACGCGGTACGGCGCCGCCCGGTACTGGCATCAGGTGCCGAGCGCTCGGAGCTTTCTAGCCTCAGCGATCAAATCGCTGCTGATATCCAGAAGCACTCCCGGATCGCGTGCTCTCTTGCTTAAACTGAGGGCAACCTCGTGGACGGTTTGCACCAATTCGTCTCTGACGTGGGCGATATCATCCGAAGTACGATTCTCTTTCTCGATCATAGTCACTCTCCAATACCGGAATTCTCCGGCGAACCGCAGCACAATGCCGTCGGCGCGAACTATGATGAGAAGTGGCCGTGAACCGTGCGTTTGTCGGTAGGCATAGCTACGGGCCGGATGGCAGGTGGGATGACTCCTACTCGCAAACTGCTTTGCCTGCTGCGCTCGGGGCCTACGCCGTTGTCGGCATGAATGAAGGTCAGCGTAATACATACGTACTTCCTGTCATGGCCACCGACTTTGCTCACATCATTAAGTAAGTCTCTTTTACTGCGCGCGAAAACGTCGCCTGTGCTAGGCTGTATGTTGACATAAGCGATCGTCTTACGTGGACGCGGTGATGCCGGAGAACTCCAAGGATCGTGATGGAGTCTTCGTAACACTGTTTGCAATTTGCTTCGAGGCGAAGGCTATCGAGAAGCAATTGTTGGGGTAGCAGGACGATGAAATGAAAGTTATCGACGAGAAGAGCCTGGTAGCGGACCCACAAGGCACTTTAACGAATGCTGCCGCTGGTGGTGGCGCATTTATTTTATTGAATAACGGAGTGAGAGTGGCCGTAATCGACGCTGACTTATGGGACCATCTTCAACCGCGGCTCCCGTCTCTTGCCGACTTCGTTAAGGACATCAAGAAGTCCTGACTAGGTGCGTGAGGAGATAGACTGCGAGGAGTCGCACATGTCTACTTTTTGCCTCGACACCAGTGTCATTGAACCCCTTACAACTGGCCGTCACCCGCTGTCTTCAGAGCTG
This sequence comes from Dongia sp., assembly GCF_041906375.1. Lineage (GTDB taxonomy): Bacteria > Pseudomonadota > Alphaproteobacteria > Dongiales > Dongiaceae > Dongia. The sequence goes on from NZ_JAYRJJ010000009.1 coordinate 62,636, forward strand.
CGGGAGTGGTTCGATCGGAATGAGAAGCTGTGCTTTATCTCTGCCGTCAGCCATTTCGAGATGGCTTTCGGTACTCTAAGGCTTGCCGTCCGAAAGTCCGAGGAGGATCGCATACGCGCTCATCGGATAAGTGTTATTAGCAAGTTCTTTTTGCTGAAGATGGGGCCACGTACGATAGAGATTAACGCGACTATATTGGCGCACGCAGCCGGGCTAAGAGTCTTGGCTGAGCGATTGTGTGGTGACATCGGAGCTTGCGATGCAATTATCGCGGCTTCTGCCGAACTCGCCGGGCATGTCCTTGTGTCCATGAATGTAAAGCATTTTGCTGCGACCGGGGTTCGCGTAGTTGATGCCTCAAGATTGCTCAACGGCGAAGAGAGCCATGTCGACGTTGCGATGTCGCGACCAAGTTGGCCGCTTGATCGGACTATTGTGCACTAGGTCGCGTCGAAGAAGACGTGGCGGGTTGCCCGGTGCTCACGTCCCGCATTGCAGATTTAAATAATTCTGGAATTCCGGCCTCGGCCCCTCCACAGAGTCAACATCGTCTTCACATAGCAACAGATTGCGTTGCTATGTGCGTACGCCATGAGGAGGGCAAGACCCGATGAGACCACGGCCACACACTTAGTTGGCGCCATCGTTTCACGGATGCCGACGGCCGTACGCGTTCAGCGCGCTTCGAGAAAGCAGTTCAAGCACGTGTCGCCAGGCGCTTACCGTTCTCTCCGTGGTGATAACCGGAGATGGCGTGAGGTAATTGTCCATCTGCTTCCCATGCACGATCGAATTTCGGAACTCGTACAAGCGTGCCGCCAAGTCGTGTGCCTTCTCACCGTCTCGCAGAATCCCTTGTTGAACCGCAAGCTCAACGATTTCGCCATTTGCTATTTCTTTGACGAGCACGACAAGAGGACCCTTCTCGTCTCGAAATAGTCGAGTTGCCATTTCACGCATGAACGCGAAGTCACTGATGGCACCATCATGTCGGAGTCGTCCAATGTCCTTGTGTTGCCTAAAGAAGGCAAAATACTCCAGCACTCGATAGTGATAGATGCAGGCTGCAACGCCATCTACCTGGCTCAAGCCATTGTAGTGAAATCTCAATGGCTCGTGCTCGATGTTAGCAGGAGGGAGGGTGATGATGTTCTTTTCCACTCCATCCAGATCTTCGGTATCTAGCCACTCTAAGTGCCGCATCTCCATCGGTTCAGGCAGAATTCGATACCGATCATGATAGTGGATGGCCGCGTTGATAAACATTGTCTCCGCGAGTTCAACGGAGCATCCAATAATCCGGACGGTTGTAACGTAGTCCCATGGGCCGAAGTAATCCTCTTCGTGAAAATTGTCGAAGAGATAGGCCGCCAACGGCGATGCACATCCAACCGATATCTCTACGCCTCCCAACTTAAATGCAGCATGTTCGGGTAGGTCTTTGCAGAAGAACTCGTGGTACTGACCAATGCTATACCCGAAGTTTCCCCAGTTCTTGAAAAGAGAACCGTTCGCTTGGGCAATGAAATCGAGATCTGGGTACTCGTCGGTCGCCCGCACGATTATCTTTTCACCGATGAGCGGCCACGCAACGGTAGTGATTTTGTTCTTGGTGCCGAACACGAGGTGAGCTGTCTCATATTCGTCTGCAGCGGGGCTAAAATTAAATGGGATAGTTGGCTGTTCGGCCATTCTGCACTCCAGCATCGGTCGGACGAATCACTGAGGATGACTTCAAGCGACTAAATACAGCAATAGCGAACGCATATGAACTCAACACCAAGGCAGCCGGACCAATGTGTCCGGCATGAAGGCAACAAGCCCCTTGAGCCGACGTAGCTAGCTCGGAGCTTCTGCCCTACCAAATATCGAACTTACTAATTCCTATCGAGTGGTTCCTTGCACCGCCGCCCCTTAGCTTTCTTCTAGGGAGAACAGGAGCGGATAATGACTACCTTATTTGTTGACGGCCGGGGGTTCTTGGTTGGAGAAGAGTATCGCGAAGGTGCTCTTGCTCAGAGAAGCGGACAAGCTCGTCAAGTGAATCCTCATGCCATGAGTGACCGACGGCATGACCACTGGAACCACGGTTTTGATCACGAGCAGTCAATGCTCCACGTGCTCGATGGCGTAGATCTGATCACCGACCGAAAATCGTACTCTCGCGTTTTCTCGACTACAGCAATTTCGATCAATAAAACATCGCGGGCTCACCTCAAATATTCGCTCGACCTAATGCGGGCATCCGGCATGCTTGAGGAAAGCCGAAATATTTTTGCCACCCGTGGACCTCTGTCGCCTGGCGACCTCATGCTTGCACTTCGTGCGAACGGGCATTCCCTTTCAAGAATGTTTGCGGAGACCATCATAGAAAGATTGCGCGTTGAACGAGAGATGAGAGGTGCTGCACTCACAAACAAGGAAACCGATATCGTCGGCAAGCTCAGCGCCAGTACGAAGCATTTCTTGATAGGGCTGGGCATGCTTCAGGATCGCTACTTTGATAAAACACCAACAGCCGAACTGATTTCTGCCTTCTTCAACAAACCAATGAGATGGCCTGTTTCTGTTGCCAGAGTAATGAAAAGAGAGAAGCAGGATTTCCTCATCGAGATTGGCCACAACAGGATCAAGCTATCCCCTAAAGGATGGGCCGCGATTGAACTACTTCGTTCGCAGAACGCTAAACCGGAAGAGGATCGGGCGTACGCGGCAGCGTAGGAAGGAACACGCTCGCTGCAGGCCCCCTGCACTATAGAGCGAGTCCGATCAAAACTTCATAAAATTCTATGTTAAATCAATATGTTGATTACAGATTCTGCTTGCTTTTTTCGACCGTTTCTGTCAATCATACGTCCATGCACAAGCCGATGCACATCGCTGAGAATGTCATCAAGTCGATCGCCGCTCCGGCGATCGCTGTGCCCCACTTCATAGGTATAGCCAAGTAACTCGTTTCGAGTTCTGGCATCGCTTCCGCCAATCGACATGGCGGTCACCTATGGAGATCATCAGTGAAGACTTCTTCCATCCATCCTATCGGCGGTTCGCCCTGTATTGGCCTTCCCGAGCGGATTGTCTGTGACAATGGTCGCGAGTTTCATTCGCTTCCGTTGGGCCAGCTTCTGACTGCTTTTCAGGCTGACAGCGCCGCTGCTCCGAAGCAACTGTCCCCGATCACTGGCCTCCTCGATGGCGAGATAGCCCGGCGCGCCTAACCGCGCACCCGGTCATCGCCGCGTCCTGCACCAGCAGGCCGCATCATCGAAATGAAATCGGAACTATTGGTTCCCGATAACGAGGAGACTTGCACTATGACCCTTCCCAACTACAGCCCGACCTTCGATCGTCCCAGCACTCGCACTCTCATTCGCAATTGCCGCCGCCTGGCTCGTCGCCATGCGCGCACCTTCGAGCCTACCCAGCGCCTTAAGCCGCTCGATCGCATGACGCTGGGTTCTTGCAATCTTCCCATTCTTCTCGGAGATCAGGTCGATGTCCGCTCGATCGCGATCCTTACCGCGGCCGCATGCAGTGCCACTGGGGCTATCATGGGCTTCTTGGTCTCCTCCAAGACGACTAGCGCAGAAACGCTTGAGATGTGTCTGGAGAATGCGATCGCGCCAAAGACGATTGCTTCGAGCTTAGGCGGCACCACTCATCCCTACGAAATGCATGGGATGCCGAAGACTATCGTCGTCGAATCCAACGCTGCAGGCCGCACTTTCGCCGAACAGAACGAGGCGCGTGGCCGCTTCAATGTCGAAATGCCGCGTCCGGGCCGCTCGGCGTCCTTTGGCGTTCTTGAACGCTTTTTTCATAGCGTGACGTTGGACTTGCCCAACTACCTGAAGGTGTCCGGGTGGCATCCCATCGCGGACGGTCGCTACCACCGCTACCACAAGGGTCGCCCCGTCGCTCTCAACGATCTGAATGCCGCCATCCTTCGCTATGTCGTGGACTACTATCACCAGGTTCCTCGGCGCGATGGCAAGACCATTGCGCAGGCCTGGCAGGAAGGAATGGACACGCGGGGCCAAACGCTCCGGCGTCCTAAGGTCGCGTAACCGTAGGGCGGCCGCTGACGCAGGATACTGAGTCAGCGGCCAGCGAGAACTCAATCATTCCTGATGCGCCCACTCGAAGCACCAGCTTCGAGAACGTGCACTCACGACTAGTTCATAGAGGTCTACATGAATCTCAACGGTATGCGCCTGAAGAGTGGGCTTTCTAGGCCCGCGATTGAATTGGATTACCCCGAACTCACCGACCCCGTTCGTGACGTGCATACGCGCAAACTGTTCCGAGTTCGCCGTCGCCACTACAGCGTCAAGAATCAACGGTACATGGACTGCGAATATCGCAACGAAGAGAGCTTCTGCATGCTCTCTGATGTTGATCAGTCGATTCTGGCTTACCGATCGCAGCCCAGAACAGTTGAACTGGTCATTGATGGCATTGAGCGCCGCTACACTCCGGATTTCTTCTACGTGACGCGCGGAGGCGAGCGTTGGTATGTCGAGGTTAAAGGGGATGACCACGCCAACGACAACGATGTGCAAGCTAAGCACCGGGCCTTTGAGGAGTGGTGTGATAGCAACGGATACCGCTATCGGATGGTTCTAAAGAGCGAAATGGAGGCAGGCTCTCGGCTCAAGAATGCCGCACTCCTGCTGCGCGACAAGAACGTGGAATTGTCAGCGGATGATCTAATCCAAACGGTCTCCTACGTTGGCTACGACGGAAAATCGCCCTTTGAAGTTGCGGATCGCTTTGGGCTTACCGTCGGTTACGCCTACCAGCGCCTTCGCTGTCTGACGTTGTTTGAGCATTTGTGCGTTGATCTCGACATACCGCTTACGACACGCAGCATCTTCGCCCGACCATCTTAACTCCTTGGCCGCCGCTAGCAGACAGCTTCTTCAATATAGGATCACCCCGCATGTATCAGCTTCGCGCAAACCAGAATATCCGCATTGACGGTACGAAATTCACGTGTGTTCGGAAGCTGGCCGGAAACAAAGGCTGGTCATTGATGAATGCGGAGACGTTCGAACCGAAGGTTATGGCTGTCGATGAATTTCTGGATGGTTACTCCAACGCCCGAATTGACTTCCTGACGGATGCCGATGTGCAACCGTCGGATGGTCAGTTCAACCCGATGGTAACTGATATTTCGGTGATCCCAGAGGAACAGATGCGCGAGGCGCGTCGACGGAAGGTTTACGTCGTAGCCTGCCAAATGCTTGGCCTGGAGCGCACCGCCAAGAGAATGAAAGAGATTATCCGTGAGACTGCTGACAAGCTCGGAGAGCAGAAAGCCCCGCATATCAGCACTGTCTATGATTGGATTGGACTCTTTGAACGTGCCGAAGGAGATATTCGCGCGCTTCTGTCTCGCACCTACAAACGCGGTCCGCGCGCCAAACAACTCACCAATGACACCTTCGTCATCATCAATAATATGACGAAGTCTAAATATCTGCGAATGCCCAGGCTTAGCGCTGAAAAGCTGCATCGGCTCATTGTCGCAGAAGTAAACCAGGTAAATGATGAGCGCGCGCTCGATCGTCAGATCGACGTGCCGTCGCTTTCCACCGTCAAGCGCTATCTTGGCAGCCTGGACCCCTATGAAGTCCGCGTCGCCCGACATGGACGGAAGAAGGCCGATACTTGGTATCGCGTCTATAAGAAGGGCGTGGTAACTGACCGAATTTTGGAACGTGTTGAGGTCGACCACACGCTGCTGGACATCATCGTCAAATGCCACCACACCGGGGTTATCCTCGGACGGCCGACGCTTACCGTCGCCATCGATCATCGCTCCAGAGCCGTTCTCGGCATTTACCTCGGATTCGAAGTCCCGAGTTCAATGTCGGTCGCGCACTGTTTGCATCACGCTTTCTCTCCTAAGACCTACGTGAAGAGCGCGTACCCCAAAATCAAGAACGAGTGGTTCTGCTACGGCCTGCCGGAGAGCTTGGTTTTCGACAATGGCCTGGACTTCCTTAGCGCAGCAATTACCAGTATTTGCGAGACGCTGAACATCGACATTCACTATATGCCGGGCGGCCAGCCTCACTATAAGGGCGTTGTCGAGCGCTTCTTCCGTACTATCCAGGAAGCACTAATCCATCGTTTGGATGGCACTACCTTCTCCAATACCAAAGACCGGGGCGAATACAACTCGGATGCAAATGCCTGCATCACAATCGAGGATTTGCTTGCGAAGATTCACAAATGGATTATCGACATCTATCACCAAGATGTTCATTCGACGATCAACGACACCCCGGCTAACGCCTGGAAAATTTCGGCTGAGGAACTCCCGCCGCCGAGTTTGGCCAAGAGCCAGGAGCATCTCAAACCCCTGCTCGGCGGATTCGATCAGAAGGCGATTTCTAACAGTGGCGTGATCGTAAACTCGCTGAAGTACAATGATCCGGAGATTTTGCAGACGCTACTTCGGCAACCCGGCGCACCCAAGCGGTGGCAACTTCGATTCAATCCTTCAAACCTGGGCGCGATTGAGATCCTCGATCCGGTGACTCTAACCTATTACACGATTCCTGCGGTCGACTACGAATATGCCAGCCGTCAGACGCTGTATCGCCACAACATTCACAAACGCAAGAATGCCGCGCGCAAAGCGAAGGTAACTGACATCCGCGAACTTTGTCGTTCTGAACGCGAACTCGAAGAAGATATCGAGCTTTCGCGACAGAAGGCTAAAGGAGGCAAGCGAGTGAAAGGGATCGAAGGCGTCAACGTCACTCGGTACGAGAAGATTGCAACTCAGCAGGTTGGTTCGGACGACTACATGTTGTCGAACTCATCGAAGTGCCAGATGGATCAAGAGAACACCTCTGCTGACAGGCTTTCGTCCGCTCGCGTGCGCGCAAAGAAGCGCCCCAACTCGGACACTGCAGTAGAGCTCGCCCCGCCCACCATTGCTCACGACAACACTGAAGTTTCTCAACTGCTCGAAGACACTTCGAGCGAATTCAATAAGGAGTTTAGCTACTAATGACTATGTCAACAGAGAAGATTCGGGAACGACTGGACAGCTTCCGGGATACATTCATTCCTTACGCCGCAGCAAATGATGCAGTGGACGCTCTAATCGACCATCATAAATACGGGCGACACGCTTCGGGAAGCCGCTGCATGGTATTGGTCGGCCCGTCGCGCGTTGGAAAGACTGCGGTTCTTCGTAAGTATCATCAAGTAGTCACCGCAAAACCGCGACCGACCATTGTCAAGAACGGTGTTCGCATCGATCCTATGCCGATCGTCAAGATCGACGTGCCCGAAAAGGTTAAGGGCAAAAATGTTCCCGAACGGCTCGCTTCGGCGATCGGAGATCCGGCGCCCAGTCGTGGCTCGGCACACGCAATTGGTCAGCGTTTCGAAGCACAAGCAGTTTTGCGTGGGGTCGAGTGCATTATCTTCGATGAAGGCCAACATTACATTGATCGTAGCCGTGGCGAGGATCGCTACATCTACGAATCCGGTGATGCGTTCAAGAACTTGCTCAACCGCGGCCTGTTTTCCATTGTTTTGGCGGGCACACGCGGTGTGGAAGGTATCCTGAAGGTTAATGAACAACTGCGTGGGCGGAGTTTCGAGATCATTCGCCTCGAACGCTTTTCTTTCTCGACAAAGCAGGAAGTCACTCGCTTCTGCACTGTTGTCCAGAAATTCGAACAAGCACTCGGCTTTTCCGAAACAAGTAAACTTCTCCACGGAGATATGCCGCAGCGACTTTTTGCTGCATCTCGCGGTTCCATGGGGCATCTTGAAATGCTCCTTGAGAAGGCCCTGCTGTTGGCGCTGAAGAGTGACAAGCCGCACATCGACAAGGCTCTCCTGTCCGATGCTTATGCAAAGCTGTCGATGTGGAGCGACCAACCGGAGAATCCATTTCGAACCGAACGCGCGCCCCAGTACCAGGGCGCGCTCGATGGCGGTAATGATGCATGAGATCGGGGGCTAATAGTCAAATTGCGCACGGGTGGCATTATGGCCTTGTCGACAGACCCAACGATTTTGCCTATCCGCTCAGAGGCATTTTCAGACGAAAGCTTGCTGGGCTACATCAAACGCCACGCTGGAACAATCGGCATGCCGACCGTGGCGGCATTCCTGAAACAGTTGGAACTTCCTGCTGATATTCGTTCCGTTCCCGGGAGAGACATTTCGAGGCTAGTGTCGGCCATGGGCGGGCACAATAGTCGGCTAGCAGAAATGTGCTATCCCCGGATCGAGAAGGCTATTTTGATCCGGGATCATCTGCTGCCTCGTCACTACGTCGATACCTTTTCCATGCGCTGGTGCCCTGCCTGCCTGCGCGAAAGCCAGTATCATAGAGAGTGCTGGAACCTGGCTTTCGTAAAGGTGTGCCATGTGCACCAACTCAGACTTCTCCAAGCATGTCCGAACTGTACTGAGCGCGTTCGTTGGTCTCGTCCTGGTATTCGGACCTGCGGATGCGGTGCCGAGCTATTGAATATGGAGGCTCGGAGCTGCCACGGCCAATTAGTCGAGGCCACTAGTTTTCTCGTCCGTATCTTCGACGGATCGTTGCAAGATTGCAGTCGCCCGACGGTCCTGAAGGGCATGGCGTTGCGGGAAGTCGTTAGTTTCATTTCGCTGCTGGGGAGGATGGCATGTGAGGCAAAAGGTATCGAGCCGGGAAGCGGGAGGCCGATGACTTGGTCGCACGCGGCGGATGTAATTGCTGAGGGCTATGAAGTAGCGAACGGGTGGCCTCAGTCTTTCAGAACGCTTTTGGATTCACTGTCGAAGGATGCCTCGTACGAGGCATCAAATCTCAAGGACATCTTCGGTTCGTCCTACGCAGCGATGAGGCGCGCGCCTTTGCAAAGCTTTGGCAGGACCATTCGATCCGTACTTACGCCGTATTGCTACGAGCGGTTTGGCATCGCTGTCGATGGTTATCTGCCAGAACATATTCATTTGGGACAATGTAGCCTTGAGAACGCGCGAGCGGCTATCGGCGCTACCTCGTATGGCTTTGGGAAGATCAAAAGACAACTCGTCTTGCACAGAAAGGGGCGTCAAAAATTTGTGAAAGAGGTCGACATTCGGCAGATGTGCGAATGGAATGCACGCTTTTGCAACGCGAAGACCATGGGTCAACTGCTAGGCCTACACGTGAAGAAGCAGATCAAGGAAATTGCCGACAGCCGGGTCTTCGCAGTTGATGCGACGCCAATCGACAAACGCAGCCGAATCGTAGATCGCTCGAAGGTCGAGAACTTCGTATGCAGCATCAATTGTGCGAGCCAGCGGCATGATAAACCGATGAAGCAAGACTCGATTGTGAATTGGCCGCAGTTGCGACGGCTTGCGTCGCAGCGTGGCATCACGCTACCCAATCTAATCCAACTCATGATCGACCGAAGACTGTCGCCGCGTGACAGTGCTTTGAGGGGCCTTCCGGGACTTTCTTTTGATCGCGCTGATGCAATTTTGGCATTGAACGATGTGGTCTGCCGCTAACCCTCAGAAGTTTAGGTACAGTGGACAAATTTTTTTCGCCACTCACTCAGACGAACCTACGTTCGGCGTCGGGCGATAAAAGGGCACGGAAATTCTAGGGGTACGGTACTGCAACTTTTTTGCAGCACCGTACCCCTAGAACTCCCCAGTCGCCGCCTCCATAGGCGCGTCTGGAGATGCCCGGAACCTTCGGATAGTGCTGTTTCCCGATCATTGCAATCGGGCGACCCAACAGCCTGATATCGGCCAGAAGGGCGGGTCGGCACCATCAATCTTAAATGATCGCTGCCACCCTTTGGCCCATTCGGGCCTCAGGCGAGCTATTCGGATTCTTAGTGGTGCTTAAGAACAACGCCGGCTGCAAGGAAAAATGGCGTCCCCGAGAGGATTCGAACCTCCGACCTACGGTTTAGGAAACCGGCGCTCTATCCTGCTGAGCTACGGGGACGTCGCGGGCGGTTATAGCAATGCTGCCCGTCAAACGCAAAATGAGCTGACGGCAGAACCGCCCCGGCCCGTCCGGAATCAGGCCAGTTTTTCCAGGATGCGGATCAGCGCCTTGGCATCGTCGCCGGCGAGCTTCCTCCCGACATGGCGTTCGACGGCGCTGGCATAGACCGGCCACATGCGGGCGATGAGGGCGCGGCCGGCAGGGGCCAGGTGGATGATCTGGCGGCGGCGGTCGTCGGGGTGGATGATCCGGGTGGCGAGCCCCTCGGCCACCAGCCGGTCGATGAGGCGCGAGGTGGTGCATTGGGTGAGCAGCAGATGCCGCTCGATCTCGCCCGGCGCCAGCCCCTCTTCCGGCGCCCGTTCCAGGGCAGAGAGGGCGTCATACCATTGCATGGGCGGCAGGTCGGCACGTTTCAGCTCGGCCTCGACCGTGGCCTGCAGAGTCGGCGCCACCTGCAGCAGGCGCGCCCAGGCCGCCGCCACAAAGGGGCAGATATTCACGTCATGGGGCGCCTCGGGCGCGGTCAGTCGGGCGGTTTCCATTTGGTAAGCATATATGCGCTTGCATAGATATTGACAATATATGCATCTGCATATATCTCAGCACCCACCGGCCGCCCTCCCTCCCCTACCGGCCGGGAATTTCAGGAGAAACGTCATGAAACTCTATTATTCGCCGGGCGCCTGCTCGCTTTCGCCGCACATCACCGCGCTCGAGGCCGGCATCAGCCTCACACTGGTCAAGGTCGACACCAAGACCAAGAAGCTGGAAGACGGCTCCGATTTTCTGGCCATCAACCCCAAGGGCCAGGTACCGACCCTGATGCTGGACGATGGCGAGATCGTCACCGAAGGGCCGGTCATCGCCCAGATCCTCGCCGACCTCGCCCCGGCCAGCAACCTGGCCCCCGGCAACGGCACCAAGGCGCGCTACAAGCTGCAGGAATGGCTGAACTTTATCACCTCGGAAATCCACAAGGGCTACAGCCCGCTGTTCAAGCCGACCACGCCGGAGGATTACAAGCCGCTCGCCAAGGCACAGCTCGCCGACCGCTACGCCTTCCTCAACGAGAAGCTGGCGGGCAAGAAGTATCTTCTCGGCGATACCTTCACCGTGGCCGATGCCTATCTCTTCACAGTGAGCAACTGGGCCAAATATGTCGGCCTCGACCTCAGCCCCTATGGCAATGTGGCGGCCTTCATGGCCCGCGTCGCCGAGCGGCCCAAGGTACAGCAGGCCCTGAAGGCCGAAGGTCTGGTATGATGTAGGCTTACCCCGGCGCCGCTGCCATCCTCATGGCGCGGCGCCCGGGTGACTTGCAGTTAAGCCTGGGAGCCCGCGCGATGAAGGATCTGGCCCTGTGAAACAATTGGCCCTGTCCAAGGTCTACCAATTGCTGGAACCCGGCCCCGTCGTGCTGCTCACCACCGCCCGCAAGGGCCGCGACAATGTCATGACCATGTCATGGCACATGATGGTCGAGTTTACGCCGCCGCTGGTGGCCTGCATCGTCAGCAGCGCCGATCACAGCTATGCGGCTCTTCGTGCCACCAAGGAATGCGTGATCGCCATCCCCGCCGTCAAACTGGCGCAGAAAGTCGTCGCCATCGGCAACGCCTCGGGCCGCGACGTCGACAAGTTCAAGACCGTCGGCCTCACCAAAGTACCGGCGCGTGCGGTCGCGGCACCGCTCATCGCCGAATGCTTCGCCAATCTCGAATGCCGGGTCGTCGACACGCGGCTCACCAACAAATACAGCCTCTTCATCCTCGAAGTGGTGAAGGCCTGGATAGACCCCCGGCAGAAGAACCCGCGCACCATCCACCATCAGGGCTATGGCAGATTCGCCGTCGACGGCAGGACCATCACGATCCGCTCGAAAATGCCTTGAGCTAGGCGCGCGCCGACCTCATCATCTCTGAAAGGCGCTGCCTGGGCTTGCCGGCCTCGTTGAAATTGCCCGGCGACAGCCAGGCTTCATAGACGGCGCGGATCTTCGGCCAGTCCTTGTCGATGATGGCGTACCAGGCGGTGTCGCGGTTGCGGCCCTTATAGATCGTGGCCTGGCGGAAGAGCCCCTCATAGGTGAAGCCGAGGCGTTCCGCCGCCGCCCGCGAGGGCGCGTTGAGGGCGTCGCATTTCCATTCATAGCGGCGATAGCCGAGCTCGTCGAAGACGCGCTTCATCAGCAGATACATGGCCTCGCTCGCGGCGGCCGTGCGCTGCAGGGCCGGGGCATAATTGATATGCCCCACTTCGATGACGCCGACGGCTGCATCGATGCGCAGGTAAGAGGCGACGCCCACAGCCTTGCCGCTGGCCTGATCGATGATGGCATGGAACAGCGGATCTTCCGACTTCGCCATGCCGGCCACCCAGTCGCGATAGACGCCTTCTTCCGTGTAGGGACCATAGGGCAGATAGGTCCAGATGCGCCCCTCTCGATCCGCCGCATTGGCTGCATACAATTGCGCCGCATGGGCATCCGCATCCAGCATCTCGATGCGCGCAAAGCGACCCTGCAGGGGAGCCCGCGGCGGTTTCGGCCGCGCCGACCAATTCGGCACCGGAAACCCGATCGCCTGGCCCAAAGCATTCTGCGTCACTCTGTCCCCCTTACGATTTACCTGTCCGTTCGGCTGGCCCTGCACTGGCCAGTCCTTGCCGGTTGACCTTATAGTAATCCCGATTTGGCATTCAATCTTGCGCGCCAGCCACTGGTCCGGAGACCGTCATGCGGCCTTTTTCGCCCCTGTTGATCCTGGCCCTCGGCCTGACGCTCATGGCCTGCGACAAGGGGCCGGAGGATCGCCTGCTCGGCTATGTCGAGGGCGACTATGTCTATATGGCGCTGCCGGAAGCGGGCCGCCTGACCGAGATTGCCGTCAAGCGCGGCGATCATGTCGATGCCGGCGCCCAGTTGTTCGCACTCGATGCGACCGCTGCCCAGGCGCGGCTCGACAAGGCCAAGGCCGACCTCAAGGAAGCCGAAAGCAAGCTTGCCGACCTCAAACTGGGCGAGCGGCCGGAGGAACTGGCCATCATCCAGGCGCAATTGGAATCGGCCCGTGCCTCGCTGATGCTGTCGGAACCGCGCGTCAAAAGGCGGCGCGAATTGGTGAAGGACAATGTTGTCGGTATCGAGGATCTCGATGCCGCCGAGGCTTCGATCCTGGAAGATCGCGGCCGTATCGCCGAATATACGGCACGACTTGCGGCGGCGAACCTGCCGGACCGCACCGATCGCATTGCGGCACAGGAAGCCGCCGTCAGCGCCTTCCGCGCCGCCATTATCGAGGCGCAATGGTCGGTGGATGAAAGGAAAGCGATCGCGCCGGCGGCCGGCAGCATCGAGGATGTCTATTTCCGCCTGGGCGAGGAAGTGGGCGCTGAACAGGCGGTGCTGCAATTGCTGCCGCCGGCCAATATCAAGCTGAAACTTTATGTGCCGGAACCGCTCATCGGCACCTACCGGGTCGGCGAGAAACTGGCGGTGAGCTGCGATGGTTGCCCCGCGGGACTCACCGCCCGCATCGATTTCATCGCATCGAAGGCCGAATACACGCCGCCCGTGATCTACAGCGACACCAGCCGCGCCAAGCTGGTCTTCCTGGTTGAAGCGCGGCCGGACCCGACCGCACCGGCTGATTTCCAATGGCATCCCGGCCAGCCCGTCGAAGCACGGAAAGCGGCCGCCGGTTCATGAACGCCGTCATCGACGTTTCCGGCCTCACCAAATCCTTCGGCGGCAAGCGTGTCGTCGACGACGTGTCCTTGCGCGTCGGCAAGGGGCAGATCTATGGCTTCCTCGGCCCCAATGGCAGTGGCAAGACCACCACCTTGCGCATGTTGTGCGGGTTGCTGACGCCGGATTCCGGCACCGGCAGCTGCCTCGGCTTCGACATCAGCAGCCAATCGGCCGAGATCAAGCGCCGCACCGGCTACATGACGCAGAAGTTCAGCCTCTATGAAGATCTCACCATCCGCGAGAATCTCGATTTCGTCGGCCGCGTCTACGGACTCGGCGATCTGACGCGGCGGGTCGACCGCGCGCTCGACCAACTGGGCCTCGGCGCAAGGCAGAAGCAACTGGCCGGACAATTGTCGGGCGGCTGGAAGCAGCGCCTGGCGCTCGCCGCCTGCATCCTTCACGAACCGGAACTGCTGCTGCTTGACGAGCCCACCGCCGGCGTCGATCCCAAGGCGCGGCGCGATTTCTGGGACCAGATCCACGCCTTGGCCGGCGCCGGACTCACTGTCCTGGTCAGCACGCATTACATGGACGAGGCCGAGCGCTGCCATGAAATCCTCTACATCGCCTATGGCCGCCTCATCGCCAAGGGCACGATCAAGGACGTCATCGCTGCGCACGCGCTCGACACCTGGTCGGTCGAAGGCCCGGACCTGCATCTGCTGTCGCGCGAATTGCAGCATCTGCCCGGCATCGACACGGTAGCAGCGTTCGGCAGCGTGCTCCACGTCTGCGGACGGGATGCGGCGGCACTGGAACGCAGCATCGCGCCCTATCGCGCCCGCGCCGATCTCCGCTGGCAACGCTCAAGCCCAAGCCTCGAAGACATCTTCATCCAGCTGATGGCCGACATCGATGCCAATAACGGCGCGCCGCAGCCGCGGAACAGGACGCCATGACACTCTTCTCCTTCCGCCGCTTCTTTGCCGTGCTGGCCAAGGAATTCATCCAGATGCGGCGCGACCGCCTGACCTTCGGCATGATGATGGGCGTGCCGCTGATGCAGCTGCTGCTGTTCGGCTACGCCATCAACACCGACCCCAAGAACCTGCCGGCGGTGGCAGTGGTGGCGGAAAATTCCAATTTCGCCCGCTCGCTGCTGCGCGCCATGGAGAATACCGGCTATATCCGCTTCGTCAGCGCCCCGGTCGATGACGCGACCTCCGACCGCATGCTGCGCCGGGGCGAGGTGCAGTTCGCCGTCCACATTCCGGTGAACTTTGCCGAGGATATCGTGCGCGGGCGCAAACCCGCCCTGCTGGTCGAAGCGGATGCGACCGATCCCGTCGCCACCGGCAATGCGCTCTCGGCCTTGCAGGGCCTCGACAGCGCAGCCCTCATCCATGACCTCAAGGGGCCGCTGCAGGCGCTGCAGAACGGCGAAGCACCTTTCGAGGTGCAATTGCACAAGCGCTATAACGCCGAGGGCATCACCCAATACAACATCGTGCCCGGCCTGATGGGCGTCGTTCTCACCATGACCATGGTGATGATGACCTCGCTCGCCGTCACCCGCGAGCGCGAGCGCGGCACGATGGAAAACCTGCTCGCCATGCCGGTGCAGCCGATGGAGGTGATGCTGGGCAAGATCCTGCCCTATATCGTCGTCGGCTATGTCCAGGTCGCCATCATCGTCGTCGCCGCGCGCTATCTCTTTTCCGTGCCGCTCGTGGGCTCGCTGCCGCTCCTCAGCCTTGCCGCCATCATCTTCATCGCCGCCAATCTCGCCGTCGGCTTCACCTTCTCGACCCTGTCGACCAACCAGCTGCAGGCGATGCAGATGTCGGTCTTCTTTTTCCTGCCATCCCTGCTGCTTTCGGGCTTCATGTTCCCCTTCCGCGGCATGCCGGCCTGGGCCCAGATCCTGGGCGAGGCGCTGCCGCTCACCCATTTCCTGCGCATCGTCCGCGGCATCCTGCTGAAAGGAAACGGCTGGACCGATATCTGGCCGGATCTGTGGCCGATCCTGGCCTTCCTGGTCGCGGCAGCGATCCTGGCGCTCATCCGTTATCGCCGCACGCTGGATTGAGGCGCTCCCTTTTCTGGACCGGTTGCGAAGGATTCGCGGCTGCAGGCGGCCAGAGCGGGCCAATTGCCGCGCCGCGCAGTCTGTGAACTGCGTCACTTGTGATCCGGGGGTGATCCCGCTACCTAGAAGGGGAAGGTGTTCCAATAGGAGCAGAGAAAGAAAATGACCGCGTCACGAAAGACCACCCTTTTCACCAAACTGCGCCGCCATGGCACGACGGCCCTGCTGGCCGGCGCCGTGGCCCTGATATCGGCCTGCGCCCAGACGCGCCCGGCACCGGCGGCGGGACAGGATCCCCTCGTCATCAGCCAATCCACCGACGCGGCTCTGCAGCAATATCTGGCCAAGATTTATCCCAATCTGCGCGGCGCCTTCGCCGTCAGCCCGGACGGGCAGAATTCCTTCTACTTATTTTGCCCGGACATTTCCTGCAATCCGCCCCTATATGGCGGCTTGGCCAAGACGCAGTGCTACTCGCTGACCGGTGCCGAATGCATCCTCCTCTATGTCGGTCGGGATCCGCGTTACGCCTACACCGTTTCCCCGACCAAGACGCCGGTCGGCCATCATGGCTATCGCCGGGCGACGCCGCTCAATGAGTTGCCGGTGTTCAACGATTGAAGGTCGCGTCTAGCGCGGTTGGCGCAGCAATGCGCTGATCGCGCCCGATGGCGCCGCCGAAAGGCCCGGGTCCGGCGCGCCCGTCAGCAGCAGCAGGACCGTCCGGTCGTAGGCTGCTTCCTCGAGCGTGCCGATCTCGACGCTGCCCAGCGCCACCGCCTCCGATACCGCCGCCAGCGATTCTCCGACCGCCTTTTCATCGAGCCCCTTGCTCTCCGGCAAGCCCATGATCAGGCTTTCCGCTTCGCTCGGATCGTCATGGAGGCTTTGCCAGCCGCGTCCCGCCGCTGCCAGAAAGCGCTTGAACAGGTCAACCCGCGCCGGATTGGCAAGATCGGCGCCCCGCGCATAAAGCCCGTCTTCGAGCATGCCGAGGTCGAGGTCCTGATAGCGGTAGGTGATGAGGCTCTTGCGCCCATCGCCCATCGAGGCCAGCACCAGCGGCGCCCGATAGGTCGTGGTGGTCAGGCAATCGACCTCGTTCTCGAGAAAGATATCGGCGTCGGTGCCCTGGCGCACTATGGTGACGCCGCCGCCGGTCGCGAAATAGGACAGGCTGAGGCGCGACAGCCAGGCATAGAACGAGCTTTCCCACCCATCCATCCACACGCCGACATTGTGACCGGCAAGCTTCGCCGGCTGGTCGATCGTGTTGCGGCAGACCAGCGCCAGCGTGGCGTGCTGGAAGATCTGGGCGACATGCACGAGGTCGGCGCCCTTCTCGCGCTGGCTGAGCGCCACCGGCATGATTTCGACAGCGAGATCGGCCTGCTTCTCGCCCAGCAATTCGACCGGCGAGCGGCCATAGCCGGGCTTGGTGAACGTGACGTCAAGCCCGGCATCGGCGAAATAACCGCGCTGCTGGGCAATGAGAAAGCCGGCCGAGCGCGTCGCCGGGCCGTCCGGCAACGCAACCTGCAAAGGCGTACGCGTGTTCTCCGCCCAGGCCGGCGCCGCGCCGGATGCCAACGGCAAGGACAGCAGGGAAAGCAGGAAAAGCAGGTGCCGCAGAAATCTGGAATGCGTCATGGGCGG
Organism: Dongia sp.; assembly: GCF_041906375.1. Classification (GTDB taxonomy): domain Bacteria; phylum Pseudomonadota; class Alphaproteobacteria; order Dongiales; family Dongiaceae; genus Dongia. The sequence continues at coordinate 80,051 of NZ_JAYRJJ010000009.1, forward strand.
GGGCACTGAAAATGGCAAGGCTTGATTATCGGGTGCCGGCAGATTACAGGCGGTAGGCAAGTTGCGCAAACACAAGGGTCGCGCCGATGAACGCAGCCATCGATCAGAGCGGAAAAAGGCCAGATTCCGCGACGCGGATCGAGACGATCGACATGCATACCGGCGGCGAGCCGGTGCGCATCGTCACCAGGGGTTATCCGGCAATTCCCGGCCGCACGATCCTGGAAAAGCGCCGCTTCGCGCGCGACCATCTCGACGCCTTCCGCCGTCTCATCATGTTTGAGCCGCGCGGCCACTATGACATGTATGGCGTGTTGCCGGTCGAACCGGACATCGCGCACGCCGACATGGCGGTCCTCTTCATTCATAACGAGGGCTACAGCACCATGTGCGGGCATGCGACCATCGCCCTTGGCCGCTACGCACTCGACCAGGGCCTCATCAAGGCCGGGCCCGACGGCATGGCGCGGCTGAAGCTGCAATGCCCCTGCGGCCTGGTCGAGGTCGGCGTCGCGGCCGCGGGGCCGGAGAAGGGCCGCGTCAGCTTCGTCAGCGTGCCCGCTTTCGCCTTTGCCCTCGACCGCGTCGTCGATGTGCCCGGCAAGGGGCAGATCCGGCTCGACATCGGCTATGGCGGCGCCTTCTACGCCTTCCTGCCGGCGGCCACTTTCGGCCTCGACGTGCGCCGCTCGCGCACCAAGGATCTGGTGGAAGCAGCCAGTGCCGTGACCGCAGCGGTGAAGGCGCAGGTGCCGCTCAGCCATCCCGACGATGCCGATCTTGCCTTCCTCTACGGCACCATCCTCACTGATGGCGGCGACGGGGCCGGCGCACCCACCGCCAATGTCTGCGTCTTTGCCGCCGACGAGGTTGACCGCAGCCCGACCGGCAGCGGCGTCACCGCACGCCTCGCCCTGATGGCCGCCCGCGGCAGCGTCGGCGCCGGCGAATGGCGGCGCTTTGAAAGCGTGACCGGCAGCCTCTTTGAAGGCCGGATCGCCGCGACCCTCACCGCCGGCGATTTTCCGGCGATCCGTGCCGAGGTCGCAGGCCGCGCCTATTATACGGGGAGTGCCGTCTTCACCGTCGAACCCGACGATCCCCTGGCCGGCGGGTTCCTGCTGCGATGACCGGCATCGACCGCGTCTCCGTCATCGGTGCCGGCGCCTGGGGCACGGCGCTGGCCCTCATCGCCAGCCGGGCCGGGCGCAGCACCACGCTTTACGCCCGCCGCAAGGAACTCGCCGCAGCCATTACCGCGTCCGGGGAAAATGCCGATTACCTGCCCGGCATTGCCCTTCCGGGGGCAATCTTGGTGACGGCCGACCTCGCCCCCGCTTTGCAGGCCGATGCCATCCTTTATGCGCAGCCGGCCCAGCATTTCCGCGCCTTCTGCGCTGCCGCCGGGCCGCATTGGCGCCGTGGCACCGCCCTCGTCCTCTGCGCCAAGGGCATCGAGCAGGCGAGCGGCCTGCTGCTCCATGAAATTGCCGCGGAAGCCCTGCCGGACGCCTCGGTCACGGCCCTCTCCGGGCCCAGTTTCGCCATCGACGTGGCGCGCGGTCTCCCTACCGCGGTCGCCGTCGCCGGCACCGATGAAGGGCTGGTCGAGGACCTGATGCTGGCGCTGAGCCACGGCGCCTTCCGGCCCTATGGCACCGGCGACCTGCTGGGGGTCGAGGTGGCCGGGGCGGTCAAGAACGTGCTGGCCATTGCCTGCGGCATGGTGATGGGTGCGGGACTCGGCGACAACGCGCGGGCCGCCCTCATCACCAGGGGCCTAGCCGAAGTATCCCGCCTGGCGCTCGCCAAGGGCGGCCGGCCGGAGACGCTGATGGGCCTCGCCGGACTCGGGGATCTCGTATTAACCTGTTCTTCGCCAAAGTCGCGCAACATGTCGCTGGGTATTGAACTGGGCCAGGGCAGGGCCCTCAGCGACATATTGGCGGCGCGGCACAGCGTGGCGGAAGGTGTGACCACGGCCCCGGCGGTGGTGACCCTGGCGCAGCGGCTGGGCGTCGAGATGCCGATCGCCGAGGCGGTGAACCGCATCCTCCACGGCGGCAGCAGCCTCGCTGCCGAGGTGGACGCCCTGCTCTCCAGGCCCCTCAAGCGGGAGGGTTAGCGTGTTGGTTAGCGTGGAAAAGGACCCAAGATGACCGTGACCATGGACAAGATCCTCTGCGCCACCGATGGCTCGGTGCCGGCGACCAAGACGGTGACCTATGCCATCGAACTGGCGCAGCGCCTCGCCTTGCCGCTTTCCTTCATCACGGTTGTGGACGCCAAAGAGGGCGACACGCCGACGATCTGGGATTCCGCCGCCCTCCTTGCCGGCAATCTGCCGATCGACAAATCCCTGCTGGTGGCGGTCGAACAGGCCCTGAAATCGGGCCTGCGCCGCATCGCCGCCGTGCGGGCCCCGGGCAATGACATCGCCAGCACCATCGTCGATTACGCCGAGAAGAACTCCTACCACCACATCGTCACCGGCTCGGCGGGCCTCACCGGCGCCAAGCGCCTGCTGCTGGGTTCGGTCGCTGCCGACATCGTCACTTTGGCGCATTGCCCCGTCACCGTGGTGCGGTAGGGGAAGCCGCCCCAACCCCGCGGCGCGGCAAATTTGCCACGCACGCAAATGTCATCGGCCCGCCATGAATTTTCTATGGATTCAGGGGGCAAGGTGTCTTATGTAACCCACCACTTGCAACAGCCGGAAGGCTTTTACATGTCCACCCTGTGTCTCCGACGACGATCGTCGACCACCATCCTGGGGTTTCCCCGGCTGGTGTCGGAATCGGCTGCGCTCGAGGCATAGGATATGAGGGGTGCGCCAAGCACCCCGGAGATCCGAAGCGGAAGCAGGCCGATGCCAAGGCCTGCACACATAAATGAACCGCTTTACCTGACGAGGATCTCCTGATGGCCGACCAAAAGACCGCTGCCGCGAATTTCACCATCAAGCCTGAAACCGCCGCGTTGACCGCCGAGGTCGAGCAGATGCTCGATTTCGTGTTCGGGCCGACGCGGTTTGACAAGGCTTCCTATCTGTTCCGAGAGGGTGTCGAGCCCGTGGCCGAACTCTCTTACGTCGCTCAGCTGGGCGACGAAGTGGTCGGCACCATCCGCTATTGGCCAATCAATGTCGGCCCCACCAACCATCCGGCCCTGCTCCTGGGTCCGCTCGGCATCACGCCGCGCCTCGCCGGCAAGGGCATCGGCCGCACCCTCACCTTCCGCACCCTCGAACGCGCCGCCGAGATGGGCCATGATCTGGTGCTGCTGGTGGGCGATGTCGATTACTACAAGCGCTTCGGCTTCGTGCCGGCGACGCCGCACGGCTTCGTCATGCCGGGCGAAAAGCGCCCCGAACGCCTGCAGGTAGCCCCGCTGAAGCGCGGCATCCTGGGGACGATCAGCGGCGACATCCGCCACATCCACGGCCGCGTTATCGCGGGCGAGGCGGAACTCGGCAGCACACCCGCGGTGGGCGCCCGAGGCGAGTTCCTCCAGGTCGACGCGCGCTAAAACCCACCTATTTCACGAAACATTCGACCAGCACCGTGACGGCGGCGGCATGATGCTTCATGTCCGCTGCCGCATCGGCGACCGGTCCCTTTGCCGCAATCTTGTAGGTGATGCTGTGCTTCTCCAGGAAACTGCGAACGATTTCGCTCCTGACCGCCATGCCTTCCTTGGCCTTCTTCGGCGCCGATTTCTTGACGATGCCGGTGACGGGCAGCTCGGCTGACACGACGCCCACGACGCGCCCCGACTCATCCATCAAGGGGCCACCGCTGTTGCCGGGATTGATCTGGTTGCTGAGCAGCCAGTAATTCGCGGCATCGTCGCTGTCGATCTTGCGCGTGGAGAGCCGGCCGGTCGTCATAGCGAAATTGGGTTCGGCATTGCCGATCCCCGGATAGCCGCCGGTATAGAGGTCCATCTCGGCCGCCAGCGTGTTTTCAGCGCTGAGCGGCACCGGCGCGCCCAGCGGAATGGGCGTCTTGATGACGGCGAGGTCCTTCTCCGCATCGGTTGCCAGAACCCGCGCCGGCAGGCCGGGCGCCACCGCCATCTGGGAACAGCCCGACACAACATGCTCGTTGGTGAGCACCACGCCCTCGCCGATGATGATGCCGGAGCCCGATTTCATCATGTCGCTCTCGCGACCCAGGCTGTCATCGATGGCGATGGCGAATTCCGCCGCGTCCCACATGGCGTAAGGATCGTCGGTGCGCAGGCGCAGGAGCGCTTCCTGGGCGGGGCGGGAATTCTTGAGGGCAGCACGGCTGTACCAGCCCATCGCCACGTCGTTCTTGCCCCGCGCCTCAGCGAGACGTCCCATGGCGAGCTGCGCCTTCACCTCGCCCTTATTGGCGGCCTTCCGGTACCAATCCTCGGCCTTGGCGACATCCTTGGGCTTGCCGATCCCCTGCTCCAGCACCAATCCGGCCAGATAATAGACCTGCACGCTGCCGCCCGATGCTGCCGCAAGACAGGCATCGGCGGTCTTCGCCGCATCGGCACCGCTGTGGAGCTTACCGTCGGGAGCGAGGCTCGCGGTGCATTGCGAAGCGGAATCGGCTGTGGCTGGAGCGGCAAACGCCGCGAGGAGGGAAAGAACAAGCGCACTGGCGGCAAGGATACGGGACAAGCTGACGACCCTCTTTCAATGCGAGCAACCCCACCCGCGCGGCTCACAATTTTATGGTGCAGTCTTGCCCGCTTGCAAAGAAAAAGGGCAGCGGAATGATCCGCTGCCCTTGTCTCCAGCCTGCGTGTCGGCCGATATCAGCCGAGATGCATCCAGACCGATTTGGTCTGGGTGACGGTGGTGAGCGTCTCCAGGCACTTGTCGCGGCCCATGCCGGACTGCTTGAAGCCGCCCCAGATCGAGGTCATGTCGCCATGGTCGAAGCAATTGACCCAGACGATGCCGGCTTCGATGTCGCGCGCGGCCTTGTGGGCCACAGAGACGTCCGAAGTCCAGATGCTGGCAGCGAGGCCATAGATCGAATCATTGGCGATCTCGATGGCCTGGTCGAGCTTCTTGTAGGGCAGGATGGTGCCCACCGGCCCGAACACTTCCTCGCGCGCGATGCGCATCTTGTTGTCGACGCCGGTAAAGAGGGTCGGCGCCACATAGCAGCCCTTCTCCAGGCCCTTGGGCACATTGCCGCCGAGGGAGAGCTTGGCGCCTTCCTTCTTGGCGATATCGATGTAACCCAGCACGCGCTTCTGCTGTTCCTTGGTCACCAGCGGGCCCATGGTCGTGGCCGGGTCCAGCGGATCGCCCGGGTTGAAACTGGCCTTGGCCTTTTCCAGGAACTTCGCCACGAAATCGTCATGGATCTTGGCATCGACCAGGATGCGCGAGCCGGCATTGCAGACTTCGCCCTGGTTGCCATAGATGCCGTTGACCGCATATTGCGCGGCGGTGTCGAGGTCGGGGGCGTCCTTGGTCACGATCTGCGGAGTCTTTCCGCCGCATTCCGTGGTGACGCGCTTCATGTTCGACTGGCCGGCATAGATCATCATCAGCTTGCCGACTTCGGTCGAGCCGGTGAAGCCGATCTTGTCGACATCCATATGAAGCGCCAACGCCTTGCCGGCTTCTTCGCCGAGGCCCTGCACGACGTTGAGGACACCGGCCGGGCCGCCGGCTTCCATGAACAGCTTAGCGAGCAGATTGCCGGAGAGCGGCGATTGTTCGGCGGGTTTCAGGATGACCGAGTTGCCGGCGGCAAGCGCCGGGGCGATCTTCCAGGCGGCCATCATGAGGGGATAGTTCCACGGCACGACGCAGCCGATGACACCCAAGGGCTGTCGCAGGATGTAATGAAATTCGGTCGGTGCCGTCGAGGTGACGGTGCCTTCGATCTTGTCGATCGTCTCGCCGAAATACTGGAACGTCATCGCCGCGCCGGGGATGTCGATGTTCAGCATTTCGCTGATCGGCTTGCCCATGTCGGTCGAATCGAGGAGCGCGAATTGCAGCGCATTGTCGGTGATGAGCTGGCCGAATTTATAGATGACCGTCATGCGGTCGCGCGGCGCCATCCTGGACCAGACACCCGATTTGAACGCCTTCCTGGCGGCCTTCACCGCGAGATCGACGTCCGACGCATCCGAGCGTGCCACCGAGGTAATGACTTCACCGGTCGCCGGGTTGATGGTCTCGAATTTCCGGCCCTTCTTTGCGTCGACGAACTTGCCGTCGATGAAGTTGCGCGTCTCGAATTTCAGCTTGTCGGCGAATTTCTTGAACGCTTTTTTGTCGAGTTGTTTTGCTTGCTCGAGGTTCATGGCCTCATCTCCTCCGTTCGGGGCCCGATCCATTTCAGGCCTTCATCATGGCTATCGGCTTGACACCGTTTTTGGCAGCCTTGGCTCGGGGGAAGCTTATAGCACCGGCGCTATTTGGGCGGCTAGATGTGGCGCGTTTCGCAGGATGCGGCAAAGCGTCTGACTTGCGGCGAGATGCCTATCCCTTTGGGGATAGGCCGTCTTCTTCCAGTGCCGCGGCTCTTTCCTTCGCGCGGATGCGTTCGCGGTGCGCGGTATAGATGCCGGTCGCGATAATGACAGCGCCACCAATCCAAGTGGTGACGGCCGGCAGCATGTCGAACCAGACATAGCCGATGGCGGTCGCCCAGACCAATTGCAGATAGATGAAGGGCGCGATAATCGAGGCCGAGGCATAGGAGAAGGCGCGAATGACCAGCGTATGGGCAAGGCCGCCGGAAAGGCCGAGGGCCGCCAGCAGCAGCCATTCCTTGGCACTTGGCGCCTGCCAGATGAAGGGCATGAAGCAGCTCAAGACAAGGCAGCCGACCGAAGCGGCGTAGAAGAGCGAGGTGGCGTTGCTGTCATAGCGCGCGGCGATGCGGGTCAGC
>NZ_JAYRJJ010000004.1:0-373152 GCF_041906375.1 Dongia sp.
CATCACTCACGCGGCATTGCTGGATCAGGGTTGCCCCCATTGTCCAATATTCCCCACTGCTGCCTCCCGTAGGAGTCTGGGCCGTATCTCAGTCCCAGTGTGGCTGATCATCCTCTCAGACCAGCTACCGATCGTCGGCTTGGTGAGCCATTACCTCACCAACTACCTAATCGGACGCGGGCCCCTCTTCTGGCGATAAATCTTTCCCCTCTCGGGAGCATCCGGTATTAGCCGCAGTTTCCCGCGGTTATCCCGAACCAAAAGGCAGGTTCCCACGTGTTACTCACCCGTCCGCCACTCTCACCAGGCCGAAGCCTGGATCCCGTTCGACTTGCATGTGTTAGGCATGCCGCCAGCGTTCGTTCTGAGCCAGGATCAAACTCTCAGGTTAATCTCGCCAATCAGGCCAAAGCCCAATCAACGTTAACCAATTGATCCGTCGCAAAACACGTCATCGTCTTACTGCATAGGGAAACCCAAACCACAAAAGCAGCCAGCCACTCTTATTGCTAAGATTGGGCAGCCACCCCATAGACCCAGGTCTCCATTCAGAAACACGCGACAGCTTCACTAAAATCCTCAAGCAACAAAGCCCAAAGACCCGCCGTCCGCGTATCCCTTCTTCGAATATCACAATGTCAAATAGCTGCTCGGCGCTTCCTTCCAAGGCGTACCTTGGTGTCTCCCGGGCTTGCACCCGGTGGCCGGTGGGCCGCGTCGAGGGAGCGGCTTATACCCCCCCTTTTCCGACGCTGTCAACGCCCGTCTTAATTATTTTCGTAACAATCCGCGAGAACGGCGGAAAGCGGCGGAAACACTAGGGAATCTGGGTACCTAGCTGTCCCGGAACAAGGCCGAATCCTGCGTCCGAACGCCGCGACCGGTCGATTTTCTTGCCGATCGGTCCATCTTTTTTGCTGCCTGGCAGCGGATATCCATTCCTGTGCCGCCCGCGAAACTCGTTAACAGGCTCGGCGGCGCCATTAACTATGCTGGTGGGGACTGCTCCCAAAATGGGCGTTAATCACATAATGTTTTGATCCACTTGGGGAATTCTTGGTTGACAAGACTCCCGACCCGGGGGCAAGGTCAGAATTGCTTTCATGTCTGAACCCTCGTTCTCCGGGGGAATCACCGTCATGGGTGATAGTCGGAGCCGGGAGTTCGCTGCGTAATCAACAAAAGTTCGGGTACCTGGTGACAGTTTTGCAAAAGCCGCACACGCATGTTTGGGGCACGCTTCGGCGCTATCTGACCTATACCACTGCCGGTATCGCCATTATGGGCGGCGTCGGCGCGTTCGAAGCGCATCGTCCTGCGAGTGTATCGCCGGCATTGGCGTCGGATCTCGTCGCCGCCTTCTCCGGCACCAATGCCGTGAGCCAGGGCTTTGCCAATCTCGGCACCTTGGGCAGCGACGAAACGCTGCCCGTCTGGGCACAACGCATTCCCACCGGTACCAACACATTCACCGTGGCCGCCGCCGAATCCGGCAGTGCGGCACCTGCCCCCTTCGTGGCAGCACCTGCTCTTACCACCTTGATGCCGGGCAGCGCCCTGGAGCCCACGCCCGACAGCGATATGGAGATGGAAACCGCGAGCACCGATCCGGTTCCCAGCGCAGCGCCCATCGAACCCGTTCTCTCAACGCCGCTTGAGGCTGTCGCCGCCGAGTTCGGCATGGGTGCCGGCCGTCGCGATTGGGATGCCGACGATTCGGTCGTGCGCGAAGCCAAGCGCGACGTGCAGAAGGTCATCGAAGTGCAGCGCGGCGACACGCTCTATGGCGTGCTGGTCGAAGCTGGTCTTTCCGAGACCGAAGCCAAGGATACGGTTGGCGCGCTCGCTGACGTTTTCTCGCCGCGCAACCTGAAGGCCGGTCAGGAAATCACGCTCAATCTCACCACCGGCGCCGGCGGTGTCGTCACGACGCCGCAGCCGCAATTGGTCAGCCTCAGCCTCGAACCCTCGGTCGAGCGCGACGTCACGGTTAGCCGCGATTCCAAAGGCGAACTGATCGCCGAGGCAGTCGACAAGCCGCTAACCGAAACCAGGGCGCGCGCTGCCGGTGTCATCACCTTCAGCCTCTATGACGCGGCGATGAAGGCCGGGTTGCCGAGCTCGGTGATTGCCGATGTGATCAAGGCTTATTCCTACGACGTCGACTTCCAGCGCGACATCCAGGAAGGCGACAGCTTCGAAGTCGTCTATGAACGGCTGGAGAATGCCGACGGCGAACTCGCCCGCACCGGCCAGATGCTCTATGCCGCCCTCAATACCAGCGGCATCACGCGCCAGATCTATTGGTTCGAGCATGATGGCGAAGGCGAGTTCTACAATTCGAAGGGCGAAGCGGTCCGCAAGACCCTGCTGGCAACGCCGGTCGATGGCGCCCGCATCACCTCCGGCTTCGGCGCGCGCAAGCATCCGATTCTCGGCTACACCAAGATGCACAAGGGCATGGATTTCGGTGCGCCGACCGGCACGCCGATCTACGCCGCCGGCAACGGCACGATCGTCGAGATGGGGCCGAAGGGCGCCTACGGCAATTATGTGCGTATCAAGCACAACGGCACCTACCAGACAGCCTATGCCCACACCAGCCGCTTCGCCAAGGGCCTGCACAAGGGCGACAAGGTCAAGCAGGGCCAAGTGATCGCCTATGTCGGCACCACCGGTCGTTCCACCGGCCCGCATCTTCACTTCGAAGTGCTGGTCGACGGCGTGCAGGTGAACCCGAAGAAGATCAAGTCGACCGGCAGCAGCAAGCTTGCCGGCAAGGATCTCAAGGCCTTCAAGGATCAGGTTGCCAGCATCGATGCCGACCGCCAGCGCATGCGTGGCGCGGTCGAGATCGCCGAGCGTCCCGACGCGGCGCCGGCTGATTGCGACGACGCGCAGGGCTGCCAGAACTAGCCTTATCGCTGGGTGAAGCAATGACAAAGGCGGCGGCGATCCCGGATCCCGCCGCCTTTTTCCTGCGCGCGGCTGATAAATGCACCTGATGACCTGATCCGACGTTTCGATTGGACGCAGGGCCGACAATCCTTAACATGCGGCACAATTCCACATACTGAGGCCGATTTCACATGAGTTTGCTGCTTTTACTTGCCCACCGCCTGCACAATGCCGGCCTGGTCGTGCTGGCTGTGGGCGTCCTGTCCCTCATCGCCCACATCTCCTCGCAGCCATTGCTGTTGGCCCCGTTTGCGCCGAGCATCCTGGTCATCCTGACCCAGCCGCGCAGCCCCGGTTCGGCCCCGAACGTCCTCATCGCCGCCTATGTCGTTGCGGCGGTGATTTCCGTGTTGCTGAAGGACGTCCTGCCCCCGGAATGGTGGGCGGTCGCTCTGACCACCGGCGGCGCCATGCTGGCCCTCGAGGCGCTCGACATCCTGCACCCGCCGGCAGTCGCCGTGCCCATCCTGGTGATGCTGGGAAATGGCGAGTTTCCCCTGCCTGCCTTCACCATCGGGGTCGTCGCCCTGGCCATCATGTCCCTGCTTGGCCGACGCCTGCCGCAATGGAAAGTGCAGACGGCAGCCAAGGCGCCGACGCCACAACCGGCCGAATAGCACCCATCCCGCAGCAAACAAAAGCCGCACGGCAGGTCACCCCGCCATGCGGCTTTTCCTTTGATGAACGCCGACTTTAAGCGGCAGCTTGCGACAGCTTGGCGCCGCCGATGGTGAGGCCGTCCTTGTCGGCGGAGACGGCGATCGTCTCACCCGACTTGAACTTGCCTTCGAGAATGAGCATCGCCAGCGGATTCTGCAGCTCGCGCTGGATGACGCGCTTCAAGGGCCTTGCGCCATAGACCGGATCGTAACCGGCTTCCGCCAGCCATTCCTTGGCCTTCTGGTCGAGTTCCAGTTCAAGCTTGCGTTCAGCCAGCAGCGCGTCGAGGCGCTTCAGCTGAATATCGACGATGCCCGTCATGTTCCGCCGGCTCAAGCGATGGAACAGAATGACTTCGTCCAAGCGGTTGAGGAATTCCGGCCGGAACGCCTGCCGCACCACGCCCATCACCTGATCCCGCGCCTTGTCGGAATCCTCGCCTTCGCCCAGCGCCACGAGAAACTCGCTGCCGAGATTCGAGGTAAGGATGATGATCGTGTTGCGGAAATCGACCGTGCGGCCCTGGCCGTCGGTCAGGCGACCGTCATCCAGCACCTGCAGCAGCACGTTGAAAACGTCCGGATGCGCCTTCTCAACCTCGTCGAACAGGATCACCTGATAGGGACGCCGGCGCACCGCTTCGGTCAACACGCCGCCTTCCTCATAGCCGACATAGCCCGGGGGCGCGCCGATGAGGCGCGACACCGCGTGCTTCTCCATGAATTCGGACATGTCGATCCTGACCATCGCCTGGTCGTCATCGAACAGGAATCCGGCCAGCGCCTTGCACAGCTCGGTCTTGCCGACGCCGGTCGGGCCCAACATCAGGAAGGAGCCGATCGGGCGGTTGGGGTCCTGGAGGCCCGCACGCGCGCGGCGCACGGCGTTGGAGACAGCCTTCACCGCCTCGTCCTGGCCGATGACGCGGGCCGAGATGGATTTTTCCATCGCCAGCAGCTTGTCGCGTTCGCCGGTCAGCATCTTGTCGACCGGAATGCCGGTCCAGCGCGAGACCACGCCGGCAATATCTTCCTCCTTCACCACCTCATTGAGCATGCGGTGTTCGGCCGCCTGCTCGGCTTCGGCGAGGCGCTTGGTGAGATCGGGAATGACCGAATAGGTGAGTTCGCCGGCACGGGCAAAATTGCCATTGCGCTGCGCCTGCTCGACTTCGCTCTTGGCCTGGTCGATGCGCTCCTTGAGCTTCTGCGCATCGTCGATCTTCTGCTTTTCCGCCTTCCACTGTGCGGTCAGCGTGCGCGACTTCGCCTCGAGCCCTTCGACCTCCTCAACGAGCTGCTGCAGGCGCTCTTTCGAGGCGGCATCGGTTTCCTTCTTCAGCGCCTCGCGCTCGACCTTGAGCTGGATGAGCTTGCGGTCGACCTCGTCGATCTCCTCAGGCTTCGATTCCACTTCCATGCGCAGGCGCGATGCGGCCTCATCGACGAGGTCGATCGCCTTGTCGGGCAGGAAGCGGTCGGTGATGTAGCGATTCGACAGCGTAGCCGCCGCCACGATCGCCGCGTCGGTGATGCGAACGCCGTGATGGAGCTCGTATTTCTCCTTGAGCCCGCGCAGGATCGAGATGGTATCCGTCACCGTGGGTTCGGAGACGAAGACCGATTGGAAGCGCCGCGCCAGCGCCGCGTCCTTTTCGATATATTTGCGGTATTCGTCGAGCGTGGTGGCGCCCACGCAATGCAGCTCGCCGCGCGCCAAGGCGGGTTTGAGCATGTTCGAGGCGTCCATCGCTCCTTCCGCCTTGCCCGCGCCAACCAGCGTATGCAGCTCGTCGATGAAAAGGATGATCTCGCCGGCCGCCGCCGCGATTTCCTGCAGCACGGCCTTCAAGCGCTCCTCGAACTCGCCGCGATATTTGGCACCGGCGATCAGGGCACCGAGATCGAGCGACATCAGCTTGCGGTTCTTGAGGCCTTCCGGCACGTCGCCATTGGCGATGCGGAGCGCCAGGCCCTCGATGATCGCCGTCTTGCCGACGCCGGGCTCGCCGATCAGCACCGGATTGTTCTTGGTCCGGCGCGAGAGGACCTGGATCGTGCGGCGAATCTCCTCGTCACGACCGATGACCGGATCGAGCTTGCCTTCGCGTGCCAGCTGCGTGAAGTCGCGGGCATATTTCTTCAAGGCGTCATAGCCCTCTTCGGCGCTGGCGCTGTCGGCCTTGCGGCCCTTGCGCAAATCGTTGATCGCCTGGTTGAGCTTTTGCGGAACGAGGCCGGCCTCTTTCAGGAGCTTGCCGGCCGGCGTCTCGCTGGCCATGGCGAGCGCGAGCAACAGGCGTTCGACCGTGACGAAACCGTCACCGGCCTTCTCGGCCACTTCTTCGGCCTGGGCGAGCAGGCGCGCCGTCTCCGGCGCCATGTAGACCTGACCGGCACCGCTGCCCTCAACGCGCGGCTGCTTGTCGAGTTCGCGTTCGACGCCGGAAAGCGCCCGCGCCGGGTCGGCGCCGGCAGCCTTCATCAGATTGGCCGCCATGCCCTCTTTGTCGTCGAGCAATGTCTTCAGGAGGTGTTCGGGTGTCAGCCGCTGATGGCCCGAGCGCAAGGCCAGGGTCTGGGCAGCCTGCAGGAAGCCGCGGGAACGCTCGGTGAATTTTTCCATATCCATCGTCTCAAGCCCTCTCTCGGCCGCGCCCTCTATGAGGCACACGGCCCTGGATGCCAGTCGGGGAAATGCAAGTCTCGGAAATCCTGTGCTTGAACGCCCCCGGGTTCAATAGGGGATATGGAAAAGGTTAACGCCAAAACAAGGGCCCAAAAGCGAAGGGCCGGGACGAAAATCGCCCGGCCCCCAGAAAATCGCCGATTAAATCGAGCATTCCGGCCTGCGCCAAAATGCCGCTCCGCAAATGCAGCCTATTCGCTGCCCTCGGCCACAGGTGCCGGCTCCGGCCCATCCTCGCCCTCGCCTTCCACAGCGCGCGGTCGACGCACGCGCTGCTGGCGCGGGCGCGGCGTACGGGCAGCACGGGGCGCCTCGGCCGGCGCTTCCGCCGCCGGCGGCAACAGATGCTCGGGATAATCCGGCTGCTCGTCGGCCACCACTGCCACAGGCGCTGGGACCGGGGCCGCGACGGGCTCTGGCTGGCGCTCGGTCACTGCCGGCTGATGGCTGTTGCCGCGATCGCGGAACTCGCCGCCCCGGCCATCATTCGGGCGGCCATCATTCGGGCGGCCATCATTCTGCCGGGCGTCGTTCTGGCGCCCATCATTCTGCCGATTGTCGTGCTGACGGTTGTCGCTCTGGCGGTTGTCGCGCTGGCCCTCATTCTGCCGACCATCATTCTGGCGGAACTCGCGCCGCTGACGATTGCGGTCGCGGTCGCGGTTTTGGCCCTGGCCTTGCTGCGGGCGCTGCTGGTAGTTGCCGCCCTCACCTTCGCCCTGCTGATCGCCATCCTGGCCATCTTCGCTATGGCCGTCGTCGCCTTGCGCATTGTTGCCCTGACCATTGCCGGCATTGCCGTTCTGGCCGTTGAAATTCTGCGCACCGCCGTTGCCTTGCTGCGGCCCCGGATTGCTGCCGCCATCGGTCATATTCGGCTGTGACGGTCCACCGCTATAGAGTGCGGCCGAGAGCCCCTGGCTCACATTCTGCACGTTGACGTCGGCCACCGAAATCTCGCGGCCGCCGACTCGCGGTCGCTGACCGTCGTTCATCGTCGTGATGACACGGTAATAGTGATCGGCATGCTGCAGAAAATTCTCGGCAGCGACACGGTCGCCGGCAACACCGGCATCGCGCGCCAATTGCAGGTACTTCTCCAGCACCTGATAGACATTGCCGCGCACCCTGGTATCGGATCCGCCGCCGTCGAAACTCTGACTCTTATTGGGCATGCCGCCATGCGGCTTGCGCGGACCACGATTGCGGCCGCGTCGGTTATTGTTGTTGCCTGGTCTCATGCGTCGATCATTCGCTTCTGTTGCGGCGTCGGCTTTTCCGCTCAATTCCGTGGTCCAACGGCCATCGAAAGACAGTCAACCGACTGCCGATGGCAGGTTCAGACTCCCCGGCTTAAACGTCCCGGAATGAACGTCCCGGAAAAAACGTGATGTGCGGAGGCCCGGTGGGGGCGGTTCGGCCCTCTGGCCGTCACCCAATTGCTCGCCCCGATGCCGCGCAAACCGTATCCGCTTCGTCCTTCAATTCCAACAACTTTTTTGCATCGGTGCCGATCTTCGACGATCTTTGGCGCATTTTTCCCGCTTGCGCCTAATCGTTTGAGAAAAGGCCTAAATTCAGGACTTTCGAAAGAGCAGGCAACGTTCCCTGTTGGCGAGGTCGAAAGCGCTGCCGGCGGGCGTCAAACCGGCCTGCGTCATCAAGGCGCGCACCGACTCGCCTTGGCCGAGACCGATCTCGAGCGCCACCAATCCATCCGGTGCCAGCAATCCGGCAATCTTCGGCGCCAATTGGCGATAAGCATCGAGCCCATCCGCGCCACCGTCGAGGGCCAGCAGCGGCTCATGGCGCGTCACTTCCGGCGCGAGGCCCGGAATATCGTCGCGCCGAATATAGGGTGGGTTGCTGACGATGAGGTCGAAACTGCCGGGATCTTCCGGTGTCAGAGCCGCACGCCAGCTGCCTTGCCGCCACGTCACGCGCGAGGCAAGGCCGAGCATGTCGGCATTGCGCTCAGCAATGGCAAGAGCAGCGGCGCTGAGATCGACACCCCAGCCGATCGCTGCCGGCAGTTCGGCCAGCAAGGTGAGCAGCAGGCATCCTGAGCCCACGCCGAAATCGAGCACCCGCAACGGCCGTTGCCGATCGACGATTTCCTCGAGCACCGCTTCGATCAGCGTTTCGCTGTCTGGGCGGGGATCGAGCACATCGCGCGTCACCAGGAAGGGTCGCGACCAGAATTCGCGCCGCCCCAGCAGATGCGACAGCGGCTCGCGCCCGACGCGCCTTGCCACCAGGGCGCGATAGGCGTCGGCCGCGTCCTGCGGCACGCTGCGTTCGGGAAAGCCGATCATGATGGTGGGCGGCACCTGCGCGGCGAGTCCGAGCAGCAGCCGCGCCTCGCGCGCCGGCGCCTCGATGCCGGCACCTTTAAGTGCCGTCATGCCTTCGCTGAGAAGATCGGCGATGCGTTGCCCGCTCATTCGACCTCGGCAAGCCGCTCGGCCTGATCATGCGCGATCAGCGCTTCGATGATTTCATCGAGCGCCTCGCCTTCGATAATGCGGTCGAGCTTGTAGAGCGTGAGGTTGATGCGGTGATCGGTGCAGCGGCCCTGCGGGAAATTGTAGGTACGGATGCGTTCCGAGCGATCGCCGGACCCCACCTGGCTCTTGCGGTTGGCGGAACGTTCGGCATCGAGCTTGGAGCGTTCGAGGTCATAGAGCCGCGCACGCAGCACTTTGAGCGCCTTGGCCTTGTTCTTGTGCTGTGACTTTTCGTCCTGCTGCTGTACGACAAGACCTGTCGGCAAATGGGTGATGCGCACGGCGCTGTCGGTCGTGTTGACCGACTGGCCGCCCGGACCGCTTGAGCGGAACACGTCGATCCGGAGGTCCTTCTCGTCGATCTTGATATCGACTTCCTCGGCCTCCGGCAGGACAGCCACGGTTGCGGCCGAGGTGTGGATGCGCCCCGAGGCTTCCGTTTCCGGCACGCGCTGCACGCGGTGGGCACCCGATTCGAATTTCAGCCGCTCGAACACGTTGCGCCCGGTGATCGAGGCGGTGGCATCGCGATAGCCGCCCAATCCCGTCTCGCTGATTTCCATCGGCTCGAAACGCCAGCCTTTCAAGGCGGCGTAGCGCGCATACATGCGGAACAGCATGGCGGCAAAGAGTGCCGCTTCCTCGCCGCCGGTGCCGGCGCGCACTTCGAGGATGGCGTTGCGGGCATCGGCCTCGTCCTTGGGCAGCAGCGAGACCTTCACCTTCTGCTCAAGTTCCGGCAGGCGGCGCTTCAATTCGCCGAGTTCATCTTCCGCCAGCGACTTCATCTCCGCATCGGCGGCAGGATCAGCCACCATCGCCGTCAGGTCGGCGATCTCGCGGTCGGTCTTCTGCAATTCGGTGATGGTCTCGACGATGGGGCCGAGGTCGGAATATTCCTTGGAGAGACGCGCAAATTCCTGCGCGTCCTTCTGCCCACCCGTGGCCAGCAGTGCCGATAATTCCTCATGACGCTTGACCACCCGGCCGAGCTTATCGCGAAACGACATCTTTTCTTGGTCTCTTTCTCTACGTCTCTTCTGAAAGGCCCCTCACCCCAACCCCCTCTCCCCAATGGGGCGAGGGGCTTGAGGTCGAACTCGATCGAACCTCCCTCGCCCCACGAAGTGGGGAGAGGGTCGGGGTGAGGGGTCCCTCCTCGTCTCCTATTCCTCATCCAGCCCGAACAGCCGCCGGGCGGCGGTGTCGAGCGACGTATCCGGTTGTTCCTGCTTCAATGCCGTGCTCGGCCGGTGCAGCAGGCGGCCAATGAGCCGACGCGTGAGCTCGGGCCCATCCATCTGCGGATTCTCGGCGAGCAGCGCCAGCCGCTCCGCCTCGAAATGCGCCCGCAGCGCCGCCACGGTATCCGCCGCCCCACGCTCTTCCTGGGCACGCTGGAACTGGGCCAGTTCCGCATCGATGACCGTATAGGCCGCCGCTTGCGCCTCAGCCCGTTCCTTGCGCCCGGTCATCGCCAACCGTTCGAGATCGTCGAAACCATAGCGGAAGGCATCGTCGATCTTGTCGATGGCGGGATCGATATCGCCCGGCACCGCGAGATCGAGCAGCAGCATCGGCCGACGGCGGCGCTTCTTCAACGCGGTTTCGATCATCGGCGCCGTGATGACGTAAGAAAGGCTGTCCTGCGCCGCGACGACAATATCCGCCTCCGCCAGCATGTCGGCCAACTGATCCGGCGTCGTCGCATGGGCCTGGCGCCGATTGGCCAGTTCCCGCGCCCGCGCGGCAATCGGATGCACCACCGACCAGCGCTTGATGCCGGCTTCGCTCAATTGATCGGCCACCAATTCGCCGAGATCGCCATCGCCGATGAGAAGGGCCGCGCATTTGTCGAGCTTGCCATGCACCTGCCGCCCGACCTTGACGACGCAGGCCGCCATGGAAACCGATTGCGCGGCGATGTCCGTCTCGCTGCGCACCCGCTTGGCCGCCGCCAGGGCCGCCTGCAGCACGGCATCCAGCGTCGTCCCTGACATGCCGGAGCGCGCCGTCAGCCGATAGGCGTCCTTGACCTGGCCCAGCACCTGCGGCTCGCCGATCACCTGGCTCTCCAGCGAGGCCGCCACGGCAAAGGCATAGCGCAAAGCGGCATCGTCCGTCAGTGCATGCAGTTGCGGCGCGATCGCCGCCACTTCCTGTCCGGCAGCCTCGGCGATCAGCGCCGTGATGTCACGCGTCGCCCGCGCCGCATCATCGACCGCCGCCCAGACTTCGCAGCGATCGCAGGTGGCAAGGACCATGGCCTGGTCAAGGCCGACCTCGCGGCAGCGCGACAGCAGCCGCAGGGCGTCGGATTCGTCGCCCTGCAGATGCTCGCGCAGCAGGATGGGTGCCCGTTTATGTTCGGCACCGACCACCAGGAATGTGCGCGGCGCTATCCCAAGCAGATCACCGATAGGCGGCGAGCGCCGCCTCCAGATCATCGAAGCGGACATTCATCTGTTCGCCGCTGTCGAGCAGCTTCAGCGAAACCTCGCCCTTGGCCAATTCGTCGTCGCCCAGAATGAGGGCGACGACGGCTTCGATCTTGTTGGCGCGCTTCATGCGCTTGCCCATATTGCCGCTATAGCCCAGATCGACCATGAAGTCCTTCGCGCGCAGCTCTCCGGCAAGCTGCGCCGCCTTGCGTTCGGCGGCCTCGCCCAGCGGCACGATGGCGATGGGGCGCAGGGCCGGCGGCGTTTCCTTGAGCAGCATGGAGCAACGCTCGACACCGCTCGCCCAGCCCACGCCGGCGGTTTCCGGTCCGCCCATGATGCCGACGAGGCCGTCATAGCGCCCACCGGCCAGCACGGTCTTCTGCGCACCGAGATCGGCGCAGGTGATCTCGAAGCAGGTGTGGCAGTAGTAATCGAGACCGCGCACCAGGCGCGGATTGACCCGGTAGGCGATGCCCAGCGTATCGAGGCCGGCCTTCACCTCGGCGAAGAAAGCCTTGGCTTCCGGCGTCAGATAATCCGTATAGACCGGGGCCTCGGCCACGATCTTCTGGTCGCCTTCATCCTTGCTGTCGAGCACGCGCAGCGGATTCTTCTCCAGCCGCTCAAGGCTTTCCTTCGACAGCCGGTCGCGGAACCCGTCGAGATACTGCACCAGCACCTGGCGATAGGCCTGGCGGCTCGCCGCGTCGCCCAGCGTGTTGAGTTCCAGCTCGCAGCGGTCCCAGGCGCCGATGCGGCGCAGGAATTCGACGCCGATGGCGATGACCTCGACATCGCCGGCCGGTTCCTTGACGCCGAGCAGTTCGACGCCGGTCTGGTGGAACTGGCGCATGCGCCCCTTCTGCGGCCGCTCATAGCGGAACATCGGGCCGACATAGAAATATTTGAGCGGCAGATGCTGCGTGAGCCCGCCCGAGATCAGCGCGCGCGCAACGCCCGCCGTGCCTTCCGGCCGCAGGGTCAGCGTCTCGCCGCCCTTGTCGGTGAAGGTATACATTTCCTTGGTGACGACGTCGGACGTATCGCCCAGCGTGCGCTTGAACACTTCGGTGAATTCGAAGATCGGCGTTGCGACTTCGTGATAGCCGAAACACAAAGCGGCGCGGCGCGCTGTATCCGCCACCTGGCGGAAGCGTCGCATATCTTCGGGCAACAGATCGTGGGTGCCGCGCACCGGCTGCAAGGCTGACATTTCTGAGGTGTTCCGGATGGTCTGGTCGTAGGACGGTTTGATCGGGGAGATCGGCGAAGGTTGGCAGCTGTTTGAAAGTGGCCCGCTACTCGGCGGCTTCCGCCTTCTTGGCTTCCTCGATCGCCGCGGCCTTCTGCTCGATGAGCTCGGCCATATGCTCGACGATGTCCTGATCCTTCAAGCGATGGTGCTGGTTGCCGGCGATATAGACCATATGCGTGTTGTTGCCGCCGCCGGTGAAACCGATATCGGTCTCGCGCGCTTCACCGGGGCCGTTGACGACGCAGCCGATGATGCTGACCGACATCGCCGTCGTGATGTGGGCGACACGCTTCTCCAGCGCCTCGACCGTCTTGATGACGTCGAAATTCTGCCGCGCGCAGGAGGGGCACGAGATGATGTTGACGCCGCGGTGGCGCAAATTCAGCGACTTCAGGATGTCGAAGCCGACCTTCACCTCTTCGACCGGATCGGCCGAGAGCGAGACGCGGACCGTGTCGCCGATGCCGGCCCAGAGCAGCGAACCGAGGCCGATCGAGGATTTGACCGTGCCGATGCGAGTTCCGCCGGCTTCGGTGATGCCGATATGGAGCGGATAGTCGCAGGCATCGGCGAGGCCCTGATAGGCCGCGACCGCCAGGAACACGTCAGAGGCTTTGACGCTGATCTTGAATTCGCGAAAATCATGGTCTTCCAGGATGCGGGCATGGTTGAGGCCGCTCTCGACCATCGCTTCCGGGCAAGGTTCGCCATAGCGCTCCAGCAGCTCGCGCTCGAGCGAGCCCGCATTGACGCCGATGCGCATCGAGCAGCCATGATCCTTGGCGGCCTTCACCACTTCGCGCACGCGGTCGGCGCTGCCGATATTGCCGGGATTGATGCGCAGGCACGCAGCCCCCGCTTCGGCCGCTTCGATGCCGCGCTTATAGTGGAAATGTATGTCGGCGACGATCGGCACCGAGACCTGTTTGACGATCTCTTTCAGCGCCTTGGTCGACTCTTCATCGGGGCAGGAAACGCGCACGATGTCGGCACCCGCCGCCGCCGCGGCGTTGACCTGCGCGACGGTGCCCGCGATATCGGTCGTCAGCGTGTTGGTCATGGTCTGTACGCTGATCGGCGCGTCGCCGCCGACCAGGACGTTGCCGACCCGGATCTGGCGGGATTTGCGGCGCTGGATATCGCGATAGGGCCGGACGCTCATGGTTCGATGTCGCTCACAATTGGCTAAGGGGCTTGGCTCCGGGGGCTTTACCCGCCGGTGTCACTTCCTCCAGGCAACCCTGGTGGCTGATTTGGCCTGAACATGCGCTGCCCGGGGCAAAAGATCAAGCCCCGGCGCCAGCTTAGCGCATCTGTCGCGGACCAAAATAGCCCGCGAATTCAGAGGTTTATTGGACACCCAGAGAGGCCGCGTCGAGCTTGACGCCGCGTTTGACGACGCCGACCGAGCCCAGGGCCGGCCGCGCCTTGCCATTGACCTCGATCGTCACCCCACCGGCATTGCCGGTGTTCATGGTGAGACCCGGCTGGTCCGGCACCGCGAAAGTCTCGCCCGCGCGCAGGATCCGCTGCAGCACAACTTCCTGTTTGGCATCGAAGATCTCGACCCAGGAATCCTTGGTGGCCCGCAGGACGATGCGCTTGCCGGAGGGGGCCGCCGCAACTTCGGCTTCGGCCGCCGGCGCCACCGCTGTTTCGGCAGCCGGCACGGCGGCGGTCTGCGTCTGCGTCGTCGCCGGCTGGGCGGTCGGAATCTCAGCCGCCGGGGCGGGCTCGGCGGTGGACGCCGCGACCGCTTCCGAAACCGGCTGCGGTTCCGGCGTCGCATCCGGCACGCTGGCCTCTTCTTCAGTCTCGGCTGGGGCAGCGGGTGCCGCATCGGCTGCCGCAGGTGCAGGCGTCGGGACCGCTGCGGGAATTTCTGCTGCCGGTGCAGCCGCCGTGCTGACGGCAGGTGCCGGCGCCGCTGGAGTTGGGGCCTGCGACGCCTGGGCGCTGGTGGGTGTCCCGCCGGTATCGCTGGCCGGCACTTGCGCGCCAGATTGCCCCTCTTCAGCCGGCGGCACGGTCTCAGTCGCACCGTCGCTGGTCTGTTTCTTCATGAATTCAGGTACTTGGTCGATAAGATCGATGCCTGTCCCACCCGGCTGCGAGGCCACATACCAGCCGCCATAGAGAGCGCCGGCGACCAGAAGGCAGACGATCAAGACGATTCCGCCCGGGAAATGCTTGTGCTCGACCTGGTCGACCGGCCAGATCAGCTGGTTCTGACGCGACCGGCGCGCAAGTTCGTCGCGGTAGTCGCCGACGACGCTGTTGCCGTCGAGGCCCAGGTAATCGGCATAAGCGCGCACGAATCCCACGGCATAGGCGGTGCCCGGCAGGTCCTGCAGGCGCCCTTCTTCGATGGCGGAGATATAGACGGCGCGAATGCGGAGCTGGCGCGCCACGGTGGCCACATCCCGGCCTAGCTCTTCGCGGCGGCGGCGCAAGAGGGCGGCGACGCCATCCTCGTTGCGATCATCAATAAACTCGTTCGGCTCGACGCCGAACATTCCCACTTTACGACTGGCCATTAGCGATCCTGGTTACCGCCCTCAGCACCGTGGCCAGCATAAAAAGGCCACGCCGAGTCAACTAGTTATATATATTCGTCCAGATTTAATCGCAATCGCCTTTAACATTCCGGCCGCAGTCAGATGGCCGAAAACACACACGAAGGTACGATTGCCGGCCTAGATCGCCACCCCGTGATCCAGGGCGAAGGCGCGGAGCGAACTGCGCATATCCTGCCCACGCTGGGCACCCAGGGCCGCCACATGGGCCTGCAACTGCCCGAGATCGAGGCTGCGAATCATCGCCCGCAATGGTCCGATTGCCGGCGGCGCCATGGAAAACGTCCGCAGCCCCAAGGCGAGGAGCGCCATCGCGTCGATCGGGTCGCCAGCGATCTCGCCGCACACGCTGATCGACTTGCCATGCCGCGCGCCTGCATCGATGACGCCACCGATCAGGCGCTGGAAGGCAGGCGACAGCGGATCGTAGCGACCCTGCAATTGCGCGTTGCCACGATCGGCCGCGAAGACGAATTGCGCGAGGTCGTTGCTGCCGATGGAAAGAAAATCGACGCGTGCCAGAATTTCATCGAGCTGCCAGTAGAGTGCCGGCACTTCGAACATCGCACCGACGCGCACCGCTTCCGGCAGCGCGCTGCCCTTCTCCTCGGCACGCTGCAATTCGAGATCGAGAATTTCCTTGGCGTCGTCGAACTCCTCGACCAGCGACACCATCGGGAACATCACATGCAGCGTGCGACCGGCGGCCGCCAGGATCATCGCGCGCAATTGCTGGCGCAGCATGGCGGGCCGGTCGAGCGAGATCCGGAGCGCGCGCCAGCCCATCGCCGGATTCTCTTCGGCATCGCGATGCCAATAAGGCAGCACCTTATCCGATCCGATATCGAGCGTGCGGAAAACGACCGGCCTGCCGTCGGCAACGTCGAGCACGCGTGCATAGACGTCGCGCTGGCGCGCCACGTCGGGGAAGGAATGCGCCACCATGAAGGTCACTTCGGTGCGATAGAGGCCGATGCCGGCGGCACCCGTGGCGGCAAGCTGCGGCACGTCGATGAGGAGGCCCGCATTGATCATCAATTGAATGCCGACGCCATCCTTGGTGACGGTCGGCAGGTCGCGATTGGCGGCATAGCTTTCCTGGCGCGCCAACAGCGCATGCATGCTGATGGCAAAGGTCTGCAGGATGTCTTCGGAAGGACGCAGGAAAACCTGCTCGTTCTCGCAGTCGAGCACCAGTGAATCGCCCGCCTGCACCTTGCCCATCAGGCCCACGCAATGGCCGAGCAGCGGGATGTCGAGGGCACGGGCGACGATGGCGACATGCGAACTGGCCGTGCCCTCCTCCAGCACCACGCCCTTGAGGCGCTTGCGGTCGTAATCGAGCAGTTCCGCCGGCCCCATGTTGCGCGCGACCAGGATCGCATTGTCGGGGAGGTCGCGCGCCTCCGGCAGTTCCTGGATACCCAGCAGATGCCGCAGCAGGCGGTTGTTGAGATCATCGAGATCGGACAGGCGCTCGCGCAAGTAAGGGTCCTGGATGTCGCGCATGCGCGCGCGCATATCGTTCTGTACCTTCTGCACCGCGGCTTCCGCGGTGAGGCCGGTCTCGATCGCCTCAATGATGCGGTTGGCCCAGCCGCGATCCTCGGCCAGCATACGATAGGTTTCCAGCACTTCGCGATGCTCGCCGCCGCCGGCGCCGTCTTCTTCGGTCAGCAGCTCGTCGAGCGCCAGCTTCATCGAGGTGAAGGCATCGTCCAGTCGCTCGATTTCCTTCAAGGGTTCTTCGGCCACCAATTGCGTCAGCGTGATGTCCGGCTGGTGCAGCACCGCAACGCCCAGCGCCAGGCCCGGGGCCAGCGCCTGTGCATCCATGCGTTCGGGGAGAACGCCGATGCCGGTGACGGGGGTGAGCTCCTCGCGCCCGATCAGTTCGCCGCCGGCGACGAGCTCCGCCACCACCATGGCGACGGTCTCCATCGTCTCGACTTCTTCTTCCGTATAGTGGCGCCGCGTCTTGTTCTGCACCACGAGCACGCCGAGCACGCGGCCCGAGCGCAACACCGGCACACCCATGAAGGATTGATAGAGTTCCTCGCCCGTTTCCGGCCGATAGGCGAATTGCGGATGATGCTGCGCATCGGCCAAGGCCAGCGGCCGCGCATGGCTGGCGATGTCGCCGACCAGGCCTTCGCCGACGCGCAAGCGCGTCAGATGGACAGCTTCGGCTTTCAGGCCTTCGGTCGCAAAGAGTTCCAGCACTTCGCCGGCGCGCAGCACATAGACCGAGCAGACTTCGGCCACCATGGCCCCGGCGATGGTGCGCACCACCTCGTCCAGCCGGGCTTGCGCCGGCAGGTTGCGCGCCATCGTGGTCCGGATGCGTTTCAGCAACAGCCGCGCGCCCGTCAGATCACCACCCGAGGCGCCGCCCTGCTGTGTCATGCCAGCTTATCCCTGCAGGTGTCGCTGGTCGGCGGACGCCGACACATGTCTTCGGTCGGCCAGGGCCGCCAGCGCACCCTCGATGAAGTCGCGGATGATATCGGCCGTCGGCTCTTCCCTGGTCACCATGCCGACCGATTGCCCAGCCATGACCGAGCCCGTTTCGACATCGCCGTCGATCACGGCACGGCGCAGCGCACCGGCCCAGAAATGCTCGATCTCGAGCTGCGCCGCCTTCTGGTCGAGCTCGCCGGCATTGAACCGGTCGATCACCTGGCGCTGCATTTCCATGAACTTCCGGGTGCCGTCATTGGCGAGGGCCCGCACAGGAATGACCGGGAACCTGGGATCGATCTGCGTCGACGGCACCGCATCGCGCGCCGCCCCGCGGATGAAGGCCTGCTTGAATTTGGGATGTGCGATCGATTCCGTGGCACAGACGAAGCGCGTGCCGAGCTGCACGCCCGCGGCTCCCATCTCGAGATAGCCCAGCATCGCCTGGCCGCGGCCGATGCCGCCCGCGACGAACACCGGCACGTCGGTAATGACCGGCAGGATCTCCTGCGCAAGGACCGAGGTGGAGACCGGGCCGATATGGCCACCCGCTTCCATGCCCTCGATGACGATGGCGTCGGCGCCGGACTTCACCAGCTTCTTGGCGATCGCCACGGCCGGCGCGAAACACACGGCCTTGGCACCGCCGTCCTTGATCTTCTTCAAGGCGCCGCCCGGCGGCAGGCCGCCTGCCAGCACGATATGCGACATCTTGAGGTCGAGGCAGACATCGATCAGCTGGTCCAGCTGCGGATGCAGCGTGATGAGGTTGACGCCGAAGGGCGCGTCGGTCTTTGCGCGCGTGGCCTTCAGTTCCGCTTCCAGGATATGGGGCGGCATCGAACCTGAGGCGATGACGCCAAAGCCGCCGGCATTGGATATGGCCGAGACGAGATTGCGCTCCGAGACCCAGGTCATCGCGCCGCCCATGATGGCATAGCGTGTGCCGAGGAAATCACGGCCACGCTGCCACAGCGCGTCGAGGTGAGCGATCGCGTGGGCTCGGTCCATGTGCGGTGGCTCCTGCTAAAAGTGTTTAGGCGGCGTCCAGGCCATAGGCCGAATGCAAGGCGCGGACCGCAAGCTCGGTATATTCTTCCGCGACCAGCACGCTGATCTTGATCTCGGATGTCGAGATGACCTGGATATTGATGCCCTTTTCCGCCAGCGCCTTGAACATGCGCTGCGCGATGCCGGCGTGGGAACGCATGCCGACGCCGATCACCGAGACCTTCACCACGTTCTTGTCCGAGATGAGGTCCTTGAATTCGAGCGTGTTGCGCGAACCTTCGAGAACTTTCAGCGCCCGGTCGTAATCGCCCTTCGACACGGTGAAGGTCATGTCGGTGGTAGCGCCGTCCTCGGAGATGTTCTGGACGATCATGTCGACATTGATGTTGGCGTCCGTGAGCGGGCCGAAGATGCCGGCGGCGACACCCGGCCGGTCTGCGACACGCGTCAGCGTGATCTTCGCTTCGTCGCGGCTATAGGCGATGCCGCTCACCAATTCCTTTTCCATGATCTCTTCCTCATCCACCACCAGCGTCCCCGGCTTGTCCTCGAAGCTGGAGAGAACCTGCACGCGCACGCGATGCTTCATCGCCATTTCCACCGAGCGGGTCTGCAGGACCTTGGCGCCCAGCGACGCCATTTCCAGCATTTCCTCATAGGTGATCTTATCCAGTTTCTGCGCCTTGGCGACGATCCTGGGATCGGTCGTGTAGACGCCGTCGACATCGGTGAAGATGTCGCAGCGGTCGGCCTTGATTGCCGCCGCGATGGCCACCGCCGAGGTATCGGACCCGCCACGACCAAGGGTCGTGACACGGTTGTCCGGGCCCACGCCCTGGAAACCGGCGAACACCGCGACCTGGCCTTGCGCAAAGCGCTTATCCAATTCTTCAGAGGCGATCGAGACGATGCGGGCCTTGCCATGCGCGTCGTCGGTGACGATCGGCGCCTGCCAGCCGAGCCACGAGCGCGCATTGACGCCCAGTTCCTGGAGGGCGATGGCGGTGAGGCCGCAGGTCACCTGCTCGCCCGACGCCACCACCGTGTCGTATTCGCGCGCATCATGCAGCGGGGCGATTTCCTTGCACCAATCGACCAGCTGGTTGGTGACGCCGGACATGGCCGAAACCACGACTGCGACTTCATGTCCCGCGTCGACTTCGCGTTTAACGCGTGCTGCGACCGACTTGATACGCTCGATATTGGCAACCGAGGTGCCGCCGAATTTCATCACGATCCGGGTCTTCCTGGACCCGCTCTGCCGCTCACTCACGCTCATCGGGAACTGCCCCTAAACCTTCGAATAACCGGGAAAATATGATCTCGCCCGCATGATATCGGGGGGAGAGAAATTATGGAGGGTGAAATCTTGTTTTGCCGGGCGGGCGTATCCATACTGAACCAAAGCCGCGGACGCAAGCATTCCCGCCCGATTCCCGGCCTGTTTTTCAATCAGTTGAAGGGTTTTTCTCATGGTCCCGGGACCGGCCGCCACCCCTGCCCAGAATGCCGGCCATGCTGGTGAAAATTTAGGCAGCAACCTCAAGACCACCATCGACCGGGCTGAAATCGAGAAATTCGCCGCCATGGCCGAAGCCTGGTGGGACCCTGTGGGCAAGTTCCGCCCGCTCCACCGCCTCAACCCGGTGCGCGTCGGTTTCATCCGCGACCGGGTTGCCGCCCATTTCGGCCGGGATGCTGCCGGCGCCGCGCCGCTAGAGGGGTTGACCCTGCTCGACATCGGCTGCGGCGGGGGATTGCTGACCGAGCCCATGGCGCGGCTGGGGGCCGAGGTGACCGGCGTCGACGCCACCCCGCGGAATGTCGAAATCGCCCGCCTCCATGCCGAGCAGAGCGGCATCCGCGCCATCTACCTCAATTGCGCGGCTGAGGATCTCGTCGCCAAGGGCCAGCGTTTCGATGTCGTGCTGGCGATGGAGATCGTCGAGCATGTCTCCGACGTCGACGCCTTCTTCGAAGCCTGCGCACAGCTCCTGAAACCGGGCGGCATCATGTTCGTCGCCACCATGTCGCGCACAGTGAAGAGCTATGCCATGGCCATCATCGGCGCCGAATACGTCATGCGCTGGCTGCCCAAGGGCACCCATCAATGGAATCGCTTCATCCGACCCTCGGAACTGGCCCGGAGCTTGCGCCACCACGGCCTCGGCGTCACGGAGCTTAGCGGCGTCAGCTACAATCCGTTCAAGGACAGCTTCCATTTGAGCCGCGATCTCGACGTCAACTACATGGCCGTGGCGAAGCCCGCCGCGTAGGCACGGGACCTCACCCGACCTCCCCCTCAACCTTCCGTGAGCCGCATTGCAGCGCGAGTCCGTCGGGTTTATCTCTAATTCCGGTCCGCTCCCGAGTCGCGGCGAGCGTTAACACTTGTGGCGGCAGATCGGGAACCATGCGCGGGCGCCTGCGTTCTAAGCAGCCCTGCATCTATGTGGGTATCGACGAGGAGATTCTGGAAGATGAGCTTTCTGCGCAAATTGACGGCCCCGTTCCTTGGCCTTGCCCTTTCCATCGGGCTCAGCCTCGGCCAGGCTATGCCCGCCCAGGCGCTGACGCCGCAGCAGGAGCTGGTCGACAAGGCCCGCATCACCTTTGAAAAGCTGATCGGTTCCTACGAATTCGGCGAGCTGCCGGGCTATCTGAAGCGCGCCAAGGCCGTGATGATCTTCCCTGACATTTTCAAGGCGGGCTTCGTTATCGGCGGCGAAGGCGGCAATGGCGTCCTCATGGTGCGCGATCCCAATCAGGGCTGGAGCCAGCCGGCTTTCTATACCCTGGCCGCCGGCTCGGTCGGCCTGCAGATCGGCGGGCAGTCTTCCGAGACGATCTTCACCATCATGAGCGACAAGGCCCTGCAGGCCGTCTTGAACGATCAGATGAAATTCGGCGGAGACATGTCCGTGGCCGCCGGCCCGATCGGCAAGGGTGTCGGCGCCAACACCACCACCAATCTCGACGCCGACGTCTACAGCTTCGCCAAGACCGCCGGCCTCTATGGCGGCGTCAGCTTCAACGGCGCCGGCATCCTCCGGAAGAACGACTGGAACGCCGTCTATTACGGCCCCGGCGTGCTCCCGCAACAGATCGTCATCGACCGCAAGGTCAGCAATCCGAACACCAAGGATTTGGTGAACGCCCTCTCGCCGTATTGAGTTCGGTAGCCCCCGCCCAACCCTCCCCGCTGAAGGCGGGAGGGCTTTAGAACGAGCTGATCGCAACAGCGACTCCTCCCACCTTCAGGGGGAGGTCGGGAGGGGGGCTGCCAAGTGACGGGTACCCCCGCCCTCCTCTATGTTCCTATTTTGTTCTTGACAGGCAACTAGGAATCCGATACTATCAAACTAGCGCGCTTATCACCCGCGGCGGGAGCCTGATCCGCTCTTCTGCCATCGCTCGGCTGTCCGCCGGCACAGGCTCAGGAAAACTGGGCGCAGGCTGGTTTCCGGTGCCCTTTGGGGCGCCCGTTCCGGCCGGTCGCGCATGACCCGGCTCCCCGGCCGCAATGGGTGAAGCGGTCCCGCCTGGACGTTGGGCGGCCAAACATGTCCCCTGCGGCGCCCCATGGACACGGGCGCCCCTGCGGATCGCCACGGACACGCGATCCCCCGGAACGGTTGGGACAAGCCGATCCCTGGCCGGGCAGGAAATCCCGACGCAACCGCATCGGTGCGGGTAAAACGCCGACCATAGCTGCCCCGAGCGATGACAGATGTGTGGATGGAGACGGTTGCCCGTTAAAGAAGGCCGAGAAAGCTCATCAGGTAATGCAGTGCAATCAGTGCCGCCGACACCGCGGTGGAGATGGCCGCCCGCGCATTGAGGATCTGCGAGCGGTTGATCGCGACGATGATGCGATTGAGATCGCGTGAATCGAGTTCTTCGTTTCGCTCGACGCGACGTAGCCTGCGGCCGCTCGCCTTCCACCAGAACCAGGCGGAAAGCGCCGCCGACAGAATGATCAACAGGTCGATGACCCCGATCAATGCGCCTCCGCCCAGTTTGGACCGGTACCGGCGTCGGCAATCAGCGGGACCGAAATCTCGCGTGCGGGCAGATGCGCGCTCTCCATCACCGCGCGGGCGACGCGGGCTGACTCGTCCTTCTCGGCCAAGGGCACTTCGAAGAGGAGTTCGTCATGCACCTGGAGGAGCATGCGGCCCTTCAATCCTGCCTCGGCAAAAGCCGCGGGCATGCGGATCATGGCACGCTTGATGATGTCGGCGGCCGTTCCCTGCAGCGGTGCGTTGATCGCTGCGCGCTCCATGAAGGAACGCCTGGCCGGATTCTTGTCGTTGATGCCCGGCACATGGCAGCGCCGGCCGAACAGCGTTTCGACATAGCCCTTCTCGCGCGCGAACTTCTTCATCCGCTCCATATAGTCGCGAATGCCGGGATAGCGTTTGAAATAGGCCTCGATATAGGCCTTGGCCTCGCCTTGCGGAATGCTGAGCTGCTGCGCAAGGCCGAAGGCCGAGATGCCGTAGATGATGCCGAAATTGATGGCCTTTGCCTGCCGGCGCACCATCGGGTCCATGCCTTCGATGGGCACACCGAAAACCTGGCTTGCCGTCATCGCATGAATGTCGGCGCCTTCGCGGAAGGCCTGTTTCAGCGGTTCGATTTCGGCCATTTCGGCAGCGAGGCGCAACTCGATCTGGCTGTAATCGACCGAGAGCAGGATGTTGCCCGGCTCCGCCACGAAGGCGCGCCGAATCTTGCGCCCCTCTTCGGTGCGAATGGGGATGTTCTGCAGATTGGGATCGGTCGAGGCGAGGCGCCCGGTCGAGGTGGCGGCCAATGCGAAGGACGTATGCACTCGCCCCGTCTCCGGGTTGATCGCCAGCGGCAGCGCGTCGGTATAGGTGCTCTTCAGCTTCGAGAGCTGACGCCAGTCGAGAATCTTCTGCGGCAGCGGATGGCCCGAGGTGACGGTGAGTTCCTCCAGCACGTCGGCGCCGGTCGCATAGGCGCCGGTCTTGCCCTTCTTGCCGCCGGGCAGCTTCAACTGGTCAAAGAGGATTTCGCCAAGTTGCTTGGGCGAGCCGACATTGAATTCGGTCCCGGCGATGGCGTGGATCTCGCGTTCGATCTCGCCCATGCGCTTGGCGAAATCCTGGGAGAGGCGCGACAGTTCCTGCGCATCGATCTTGACGCCGTCGCGCTCCATCTGCGCCACCACCGGAATGAGCGGCCGTTCGATGGTTTCATAGATCGTCATCAACCCTTCGGCAATGAGGCGCGGCTTCAAGGTGCCATGCAGGCGCCAGGTAACGTCGGCATCCTCGGCCGCATAAGCAAGCGCCTTGTCGAGCGGCACATGATCGAACGTGACCTGCGACTTGCCGCTGCCCGCCACGTCGTTGAACTTGATGGTGCTGTGGCCGAGATGCAGTTCCGAAAGCTCGTCCATGCCATGGCCATGGGCGCCGCCCTCCAGCACATAGGAGATCAGCATGGAATCGTCGATGGGCGCCACATCGACGCCGTAACGCGCCATCACAGCCATGTCGTATTTGATGTTGTGCCCGATCTTCAGCACCGCCGGGTCTTCCAGCAGCGGCTTCAGGATATCGAGCGCACGGGCCAGGACGATCTGCTTGGGCGCCTCGGCGCCGCCACCGAGCAGATCGCCCGTCCTGCCGACATGACCCAGCGGCACATAGCAGGCATGGCCCGCTTCCGTCGCCAGGGACACGCCAACGAGCTTTGCCTCATTGACGTTGAGCGAGGTGGTTTCGATGTCGAACGCCACCGACCCGACCTTGTGGGCAGTCGCCACCCATTTTTCCAGCGCGGCCACTTCCTGCACCAGTTCGTAACCGTCGCCGATCTTGGCGGTGAAGGTCGGCACGGCACCTTGCGATGGCGCAGCGGCCGGCGCTTCATTATCGCCGGCAGGCGACGGCGCCGTGCTGGTCCGGGCCGATTTGATCGCCGCTTCGCCGAGACGCGCATTCAATTTGGCCGCCAGCGTACGGAACTCGTTCTTGACCAGGAAATCCATGGCAGCGCCGTCGATCGCGCGCTTGGCGAAATCGCTGAGCGGCACCTCGACCGGCACGTCGCGCCTCAGAGTGACGAGGTCGCGGCTGATGCGCGCCATCTCGGCATTGCCCAACAGATTCTCGCGCCGCTTGGGCTGCTTGATCTCAGTCGCGCGCGCCAGCAGCGTATCGAGATCGCCATAAGTGGTGATGAGTTCCGCTGCGGTCTTGAGGCCGATCCCCGGCACGCCCGGCACATTGTCCGAGGAATCGCCGGCGAGCGACTGGATGTCGATCACCTTCTCCGGCCCCACGCCGAACTTCTCGATCACCTCGGCACGCCCGATCTTGCGGTTCTTCATCGGGTCATAGAGCGCGATATGATCGCTGACCAGCTGCATCAGGTCCTTGTCGGAGGATACGATGGTGACCTCATGCCCCTGCGCCGCCGCTTGCGTCGCATAGGTCGCCAGCAGATCGTCGGCCTCGAAGCCCGGCATCTCGATCGCGGGCACGTTGAAGGCGCGCGTCGCTTCGCGGATGAGGGCGAATTGGGGAATGAGCTCCGGCGGCGCTTCCGGCCGGTGCGCCTTGTACTCCGCATAGATCTCGTTGCGGAACGTCTTCCTGCCGGCGTCGAAGATGACGGCGATATATTCGGCGTCGGAATCCTCGATGAGCTTCAGCAGCATGTTGCTGAAACCCAGCACCGCATTCACCGGCGTGCCGTCGCTGCGGGTCAGGGGCGGCAAGGCATGGAAGGCTCGGAAGATATAGCCCGAGCCGTCGATGAGATAGACGTGGTCCGGCTTCTTGGGCGCTGCGGCTGACATCAGGCGGTCACGCGCTCAATGCGCGCCTGCAGCGGCACCCTCTTTGAGCACGAATTTCTTGCCGCAATAGGGGCACTCGGCATGGCCGTCTTTCCCCAGATTGAGGAAGACCCGGGGATGGCCGGACGGGTCACCCCCGCCGTCGCAGGCGATGCGGGTTTCGGTGACGACCTGGGTTTCAATAGATTTCATAGGGTTACTCGGCTCGAGATTGACGCTTCACATGCCGCAATGATAGGCAGGCGGGACGGTTGAATCAATCCCGCGACAGCAAATCATGCCCGCCCAGCAAAACACCGCGCTCCCCGACCTCGCCGTCTCGATCAAGGGGCTGGTGAAGATCTATGCCGGCAACAAGGCCAACCGGGCACCGAAGCTGGCGCTCGACCATGTCGACCTCGCCATTCCCAGGGGCGGCATCTTCGGCCTGCTCGGGCCCAACGGTGCCGGCAAGTCGACGCTGATCAACATCCTGGCGCAGCTGGTCAGGAAGACGGAAGGGTCGGTCAAGATCTGGGACATCGACCTCGATGCCGATCCGCGGCATGCCGCGGCCGCGATCGGCGTGGTGCCGCAGGAGCTCAACATCGACCCCTTCTTCACGCCGAAGGATCTCCTCGATCTGCAGGCCGGCATGTATGGCGTGCCCAAGGCAGAACGGCGCAGCATGGAACTCCTGGAAGCGCTCTCGCTCGGCGACAAGGCCAATTCCTATGCGCGCACACTCTCGGGCGGCATGCGGCGGCGCCTGATGGTGGCCAAGGCCATGGTGCACAATCCGCCGGTACTGGTGCTGGACGAGCCCACCGCCGGCGTCGACGTGGAACTCCGGCAACAGCTCTGGGCCTATGTGCGCGAACTCAACAAGGCCGGTGTCACCGTGCTCCTCACCACCCATTATCTCGAGGAAGCCGAGGAGCTCTGCGACAACATCGCCATCATCAACCATGGCAAGGTGATCGCCTGCGAACCCACGGCGACCCTGGTCAATCGCCTGGACCGCAAGGAAGTCGTGTTGACCTTGTCGGCCGATATCGCGGCGATTCCGTCAGCGCTTGCCGAGTTCGAGCCGCAATTGCTGGGGCCGCGCCGCCTGAAGCTGCATTACCGGCCGAGCCAGGCCAAGGTCGGCGCCATTCTCGATGCGATCCGCAGCACGGATCTGGAAATCGCCGACCTCTCGACCGTCGAATCCGATCTCGAGGACATCTTCCTCGAACTCACCAGGCGCCAGCCCCAATCGGCATGAAGCGGCTTTTCGCCAGCCTCATCCTGCTCGTCCTGCTGGCGGCCTGCACGTCGCAATGGCAGGAGATCGGCCCGCCGGTCGACACGCCGCAT
The DNA here is from genome assembly GCF_041906375.1 of Dongia sp. Taxonomy (GTDB): domain Bacteria; phylum Pseudomonadota; class Alphaproteobacteria; order Dongiales; family Dongiaceae; genus Dongia. The sequence continues at coordinate 26,739 of NZ_JAYRJJ010000004.1, forward strand.
TTCACCGACAAAGCCTTCCACACCGCCGACGGCGCCGATCTGCCGCTGCGCATCTGGCTGCCCTGGGACAAGCCGCTCGAGGCCTCGATCATCGGCCTGCATGGCTTCAACGATTACAACCGCGCCTTTGACGCGCCGGGCAAGGGCCTCGCGCGCCGGGGCTTTGCCCTCTATGCCTTCGACCAGCGTGGTTTCGGCGGCGCGCCGCAACGCGGGCTGTGGTCAAGCACCGACCAGATGATCGACGATCTCGCCACCGCCGCCAGACTGGCGAAGGCAGCGCATCCGGACAAGCCGGTCTATCTGCTGGGCGAAAGCATGGGGGCGGCTGTCATGCTTGCCGCCGTCACGCGCCATGCCGACATGCCGGTCGACGGCATCATCCTCGCCGCCCCCGCGATCTGGGGCTGGCAGACGCAGAGCAGCCTCAACCGCGCCGTCATGGATTTTGCGATGGCGGTGATGCCGCGGGTGGCCGTGCAGCCCAACGGCGTCTACCGTGAGGCCTCGAACAATCACTACATGCTGCGCCAGATGTGGCGCGATCCGAAGATCATCAAGGCGACCCGCGTCGACACCGCCTTCGGCCTGGTCGAACTGATGACCGAAGCCTTCGATGCCGGCGCCAAGCTCACCGGCAATCCGCGCTGGCTGATCATGTTCGGCGATCGCGAGGACATCCTCACCTCGGACTCAGTCGCCAGCTTCATCGGCAGCCTGCCCAAGCTACCGCCGGAGCAAGGCCGCCTCGCCCTCTATCCGCAGAGCCATCACATGATGCTGCGCGACCTGCAGGCGCGGGTGCTTTACGACGACATCGCCGCCTGGATCCGCGACCCGGCAGCCAACCTGCCATCGGGCGCCGATAAGGCACCCTGAAAAAAACGGGCTGGAAAAGCTTCAGGCCAGAAGACTTCAGGCGGGGAGCTGGCGCCGCTGGCTGGCGATGACCGCCGGATCGACGGCGATCTCGGCCGCGAATTCCAGCAGCAGCGGCTCGAAGCCCAGCAGGTAATCGAGCACGGCGCCCAAGCCGTGGGGGTCGTGCGCGATCTGCCGCAGCGCCCCGCCATCGAGCCCGGTGAGGCTGAGGAACCGGCTCAACCGATCGTCATCGGCCGTCAGGAAGGCCAGCGCCTGCAAGCCGAGGGTCTCCGGATCGGGCGGCGGTGATTTGGGTGTTTTCAACAGCATAATGCTTATTATAGCACCGATTGCCAGCCGCCCGCCAATCAGCCAAACTCGTTCCATGACGCGCTCGCTGGACCATCTTTTCGATCAGAATGTCATCTGGGCGCAGCAGAAGACCCGGGACGATCCCGACTTCTTCCGTCGCATGGCCGAGCAGCAGGCGCCGCGCTATCTGTGGCTTGGCTGCTCCGACAGCCGCGTCACCGCCAATGATGTCCTGCGCCTCGACCCCGGCGAAGTCTTCGTCCACCGCAACATCGCCAATGTGGTCCACACCTCCGACCTCAACCTGCTCTCGGTCCTGGAATTCGCCGTCGACTACCTCCAGGTCGCTCATGTCATCGTCTGCGGACATTATGCCTGCGGTGGCATCCAGCGGGCGCTGACACATGAGCGGGGCGCCATGGTGGATCATTGGCTGCAGCCCATTTCGATGCTCTACCGCAAGCATCATGCGGTGTTCGACCAGATCGCCGACCCGGTGCAGAAGATCGACCGGATGTGCGAGATCAATGTCGAGATGCAGGTCCGCCGCATCGCCGCAACACCGATCATCGAACAGGCCTGGGATCGCGGCCAGACCTTGCACCTCCATGGCTGGATCTACGGCATCCATGACGGGCTCCTGCGCGATCTCGGCCCCACCCTCTCCTCGGTCGAGGAGCGCGACGCGCTGCCGACGATCGACCAGCGGGTCCTCGAACCGGTCGAACCCGTGAGCGCCCTGCGCCGCCATGCCCTGGACGCCTTCGGCGGCTGCAGTCACGATTGACCCCTCGCCCCCAATTTGCCCACCCTGGCACTTGCCCTCTGGCCGCCCCGCAGCTATGTTCCGCCCCATCCAAGACGGCATGCACCCGTAGCTCAGCTGGATAGAGCGTTGCCCTCCGAAGGCAAAGGTCGTACGTTCGAATCGTATCGGGTGCGCCAAATTTTCCCAACAGAATCAGTTGGTTAGTAAATCGGCTCTGTTAATTCAGGGCCGCTTTACGATTTATTGGCACAATTTTGGCACACTCACTTTGAAATCAGGAGTGATGTGATGGCGACGATTAAACAGCGGCTCGACGCAGATGGAAAACCAATCCCATTCCAGTGGCGGGCGCAGATTCGCCTGAAGGGCTGGCCACACCTGACCCGGACGTTTGAGACTTACAAGCTTGCTAAAGCTTGGGCCGACGAAACCGAGATGGCTATGAAGCGCGGGACTTGGGTCGATAGCTCAAGGGCCTTAGAGACGACATATGGTGACCTCATCAAGAGCTACCTGAAAGAGGTGACAGCCAAGCGCCGGGGAGAGGAATCTAGGGCAGCCGAAACCTCCCGTCTGAATCGATTCCTTCGCGTCGAGACCGATATCTGTTCGACCGCATGCGCTCATCTTCGCGATGAGCACTTTATCAAGTGGTCGGAAAGGCGGACCACTGAGCATGTTGAGCGCGGCAAGCCGGGCGGTCGTGGGCAGTATAAACCGCAACTGGATTACAAGCCTAAACTCAGGAAGGACGGCACGCCTCGCGCCAATGCCGCAAAGCCGAAGCGACCGCCGAAGCCACCGAAGCTCATCACCCTCTCTACGCTAGATCGCGAGTTGACCTTGCTTGAGCGAGTTTTTGAGCAATATCGGAAAAAGCTAGGATTGCAGAACAATCCTGTGAAAGATGTTCCCAGGCCTGCGTACAACGATCAGCGAAGGGAACGAATTACCGAAGAGGAGGCGGCCGCACTCTTGGCAGAGCTTGCGAAGTCAAAGAACCCATACATCGTCGCCGTGGTTGAGTTCGCCCGAGTATCGACAGGACGGCGCGGGTCACTCCTGAAGCTCGAATGGCCGGATGTGAATATCCCCAAGGAACAGGTCCTGTGGCGAGACATCAAGAATTCAAAGAATCCCGATGTAGTCCGAGATCACCTCGCCCCCCTTTCACCAAGGGCCATCGAGATCCTCAATAAGGTCCCGCGAATTGAGGGTGATAAGCGCGTCTTTCCGATCACGAAAGATGCATTGAAATCAGCGTTCAACCGAGCACGGGAAAAGCTCGGGTTGGAGCGCTATCGTTTCCATGACCAACGTCACGAGTTGCCGTCCTACATGGGTGAGAATGGACATACCGTTCTGGAAATTATGGGTGTCACGGGTCACGCAGATTCCCGTTCGGTCGAACGATATGTGAATCCGGACACGAAGGTGCTGGCGAACACCCTGAAGAGCCTCGAAGAGCGCAAGAAAGCCGGGTTACTGGCCAAGGACGAATTGGCAATCGAAGCCCGACTTGAGAGGGAGATCGCCGAGGCTCAGGCTAAAATTGAAGCCATGCGGAAGAATAGAGCGGCGGAATAGGATCGGAATAGCGGCCAATTGTTGCGATCCTTTGTCAGCCACGCTAGATGCCGCAAATTGCTACATTCTCTTCAGGATGCTTCCATGGGTGCCTTAAGCCAGACCAACAGACTGCGCGCTCTCTTCACTATAACTAGTCTTGCGGTGACATACGTTCGCCACGATATCGACGACGACGCCCAGCCATTTGAAGGACTGTGGCACTTTGTTCAGTACTGGGGAATCCATGCAGTCGCTCTCGGCATGTTCTATGTCTTGGTGGTTGCGGTTATCGGCAGTAGTCGAGGACTCTGGATACCTGAGGAGGCGGACGACAGACTAACCTTTCATGATAACCAACTAACTTTCTGCATTCTCATGACAGTGTTAATTGCAGCGATTGTGATCCTCATTGGAGCACACTGGATACCAAGCTACGATCCAGAGTATTCAAATTGAGAGGATGCGCGCTGTCGCTGGCCGCCTTCACCCTACTCCTCGCTATAGCCACCCCTGCCCTATCCGACCCCGTCAACATTGTCGGCAGGCCCGGAATCATCGGCGCCGATACCATCCGCGTGACAGGCACCCGCATCCGCCTCTACGGCATCGACTCGCCGGAGAGAGATCAACCCTGCACCTCCGCCGACGGCCAGCGCTATGCTTGCGGCCAAACGGCGACCCGTGCGCTGATTGAATCCATCAATGGCCGGGAGGTCGATTGCATAGTTCGAGACACGGATCGATATGGCCGAGCGGTGGCGGTGTGCTGGGTCGATGGGACCGATATCAACGGCTGGTTGGTGTCAGCCGGGTGGGCTGTGGCCTACCAGAAATATAGCCGGGATTACGTCGATGAAGAGGATCGGGCGCGGTCAGCTAGGGCTGGCCTCTGGAGCGGTGAACTTGTGCCGCCCTGGGACTGGCGGCAGGCCAGTCGATCACTTTGCTAGCCTCTTTCGGGCTGCTCGCTTCTCTGCCCGCGCAGCTTTCTTCTTCTCTTCTCTGCGTGCGCTCTCAGCATTCCACGCAGCTTTGTCGGCTTCCCGCTGCAAGAGTGCCTGCTCCATTTCCTCTTTTGTGATCAGCTTCACTGGGCTGGGCAACACGCTCACGGCAACTCGGGGATTGGCCTTCTTCGATTTGGCTTTCTTTTTTGTCGTGGAACCCTTGGAGAACCAGCTTGAGTTTGCCGGACCGACTAGGGTGTGACCACCGATATAGCGTCCGGTCTTGCTCATTGCACATCCCCTATTCAACAAGGTTGCAGTTGAAGTCACATAGAGCGCCGCGATTGCACTGGTTGATTTCACACCTCAGCTTTGTCTCCGCAATCGCACGCATGATTCGTCGGTTTTCCCGTTCCGTGTTCTCCTTATCGCGCTGAGCCTGCATTTCCGAAAAATGGAAAATGTTGTTGTAGAGCCAAGGCACGCCATTCATCACGAGGCTGATCAAAATCAGCACGCCCAAGATGGCTGTGGCGATATCCCAGCCTGTCCACTTTTTCTCATCCTCTGGCTTTGATCTCTGGCTCATAGGATTTCCATATACGCCAATTATCCGTCGACGAAAAACTCGGGGCAGCTTGAGTATGCGGCATTGATTGCTCGTGAAATGTCGAAGGCAGGATCAAGAAAGAACTCTATTCTCTCTCCAGGAGAATTTTCGGTTGCGATCTGATATGTGAGCCTCAATTTTGTGACCTTGTTTTCGAGTTCTTCTCGAAGGGCCAATCGGTTAGATTGCTCCATCCTTAACGTCCACGCGATGTCTTTCTCTTCGCGGAACTTCATGCCAGGCAAGATAGTAGAGTCGATACGAATGCCACCCGACGAGTGCGGATGAACGGGATAGCTGGACTTGTCGAAATAGAAATCACCTTCGTGAAGTTGATAATATCCAGGCGTCGGGTGATCAATCTCCCGCAGTATCATCTGCCAGACATGCGCGGCAAAATGCCCAACATTGTCAATGTGAAACTTGAGTTTAGCTTGAAAAAAAAGGCCACCGTTGTACTGACTAAATCGCAACGGAATTACGTCCATTAGCTCCGCTTTCAGCACGGGATTTGTTAACCGCTGCCGCAGAAGTTCCAAATAGAAATGCTTAGCGGGAACGGAGCGCCCTCCTTCGCGATGATAATATAGACTGTCTGACTTTGACTGATGCGGTGCCATAGCGCTGTCGCCGACATCGACAACAATGACGACTTTGTCAACTGGAATTCTTGAAGGTGTCTTCGGGATCACTGTGTGAACCCTAAAATCTGACAGCGGGTAATCGACAAGGGTCGGGACGATCTGCTCGATCCAGTCCCGCATGGCGGTCTTACCATGCTGCTTCGGTAGACCATCCGGCACACCGTTGTCCTCGACGCCTAACACGAGCGATCCGCCACCCGAGTTGGCGAATGCTGAAACTGCCTTCCCCAAGGTGGATCGGAGCTTATTCAGGTCGTCATAGAGAAGGCCACTCTTTCGATCAAATACGTCTGGTTCTTCGGAAGCCAAGCCATCCACGTCGTCTTCTGTCCAACGATCCCGCTTGCCCATTTTTAGACCTCCATCCTGACGCGAAAGCGCGGCGACGACGGACTGAGTGCTGAGCAACTTTGATCGGATTCGCGAGCGCCGCTTTACACCCGCACTCGTTGCGATGATAGCCAGCATGGTCCCTTGCCCAGATCACATAAGATCCATCGCAATTTGTAAGCGAAATCCTGACCCCAGACCACATTTTTCGCAACGATCGCTTGAGATCCGTGTTCCTGAATCCACATGTATCCCATCATCGGATACCACGGGAGATCACGATATGAGTCACGGCATGGGATACGAAGGATTCGGCACCGGAATGGTTGCGGGTGGTATGGTGGGCCTGGGCATCGTCGCTTCGAAAGCGGTTGATGCCAGTGTCCAGCATCAGCGCGCCCTCGGCACCGTGCAGCGTTGGTCCCGCGCGCTCGATGCCCAGAAGCAGCGCGCCATCCGCGCCGAACGCGCTCTTGCCCGCGCCATGGCCGACAATCGTACTTTGCGTGCACGATTGAAAAACGCCCAGTTTGAGCTGGACGTTTTCCGCAACGCTTGATCACAACCTCTTGATTACAGCGCCAGCCTCATCTCTGTACCAGGACCTCCGAAATCATCGGCCATCGAATAGCTGTCCGACGACTTCCGCTGCGTGAAATCGATCACAGCTTTACGCGGGGTCAACTTCCTGACGCCCTTAATCATTTTCGTTCCATCAAGGTGGGCCAGCATACGCTCACAGCCAGCGCGACGAACCAGCAGACGCTCAGGCTCGATCATCCTGCAAGCCCAGCTCCGCACATCATCAGGAAGCAAAGAGAGGTCGATTTTGCGGCGCGCGGCATCATCCGGGGCTACCATGTAGGAGTAGACGATGGCCCGTGGATCATCATCGACTAACTTATCGACCTCGCCGAGTTCGTGGTCGAGGTGCGATTCTTCCATTTCAGCAAGCCATTCTTCTGTGGGTGAAAACACTTGGCTTTCCGGTGCTTCCGGAAGCTCTGGGCTGCCACGGCCGAAGAGATCGATCAAGCTGTGCGCCATGTTGGCGGCGATACGCGTAGCCACGGATGCCGTGCGGTAGCCCACTCGCGCGGTAGCTAAGGCAGAGCGCCCGGCAAGCCTCACAGCGCCGACACTCGCTTTGCCGATTTTCTTTACCGCATAGCCGATTGCTTTGACGGCCGACTTGATTGCTGTACCAATGACCGATGCCGCTGATCTAAGACTACTCATGAAGAGCCCTCCTCTGATTTCTATAGTCAACGCAGCGTGAAATCCTCGCCTGCTAATCAAAATCAGGGCAATCCTTGCAAGAGACAAAACGCCCAAAATTGTCCGACGAAAATCGCCTGATGGGGGGCTCCCCGGTAGCCTCTGCTGTACTAGAATCCGCTAGTACAGAAGGGCGTCAGGAGCGAGAGGATAGAGTTGACCAAGATTAATTTTATGGGGCTGTTCCCGAATTATTTGTGGATTGATTTGGAAGCGAGTTCACTGAGCGTAAAGAGTTGGCCGTGCGAATTCGGGTGGACTGGCGCGGATTTGAAATCGCAGAGCTTTCTTATTCGACCGATGAAGCAGTGGGGGGACTGGAGCCTCGCATCAGAATCGATGCATGGCATTCTGCCGCAAGAGCTACGTGATCACGGTATCGATGCAGCCGATGCGGCCCGGCGGATCAATGAACTGAGCAGTGGGAAGCAGATGCTGAGTGATAACCCCGAAATGGACGGGACCTGGCTGAAGCAGTTGTTCCACGACACCGGGGTCAAGCAGACATTTAGCCTTCATGATTCACGACAGCTTGAAAAAGCGGCCGCCGCGCTGTCAAAATTAACTCCGGACCGGGCGCAAAGTATGACCGAGCAGATCAACCAGGCATTCCCGCATCCTCACCGAGCCGCGCCGGACGCCCGAAGGGGAGCAGCGAGATTTCTTGCGCTTGCTCTGCCCCATGGGATCGATGACATTCTGGCAATGGTCTAGACCGCTTGGTCGCAAAGCCCGGGGAACCGATGTACCAGCCTTATCGGGAGTATCTGATCGAACGCCACGATTTCTTGGTTGAACAGACCCGTGTTCGCTTACTGTCCCAGTTTGCCGACATTGCGCAGCAAGCGGAAGAATTTCCTGACCGCGAATGGGATCGGCTACAGACGATGCCTTGGGGCGAGGGGGTGGACGGCTCTCAGATTGCTGAGCTTGTCCAGGACAACTCCGCCGCACAATACGATCTACTTCAAGGTCTCATGTTCAACTTAATGATGGGAGCCTTGGCAGGCATCTATCACGAATGGGATCGGAACGTGCGGGAACACGTCGAACTTGAACTTCGCCACAATCATTCGATCTCGACGGATGAGGGCGTCGTTGTCTGGCAGGTTGATTTTGACACTCTAATGAACTGGTTGAATCAATTTGCTTGGGATGTTCGAAGTGAACCATTCTTTCCGCTGCTTGACGCTGCACGTCTCATCATGAATGTCTTCAAGCACGGCAAGGGAACATCTTTCGATGAACTAGCCGAACGTTATCCGCAGTATCTGAGAGGCACATTTCACGACGAAGACGTGCATGAGAAAGAGATACTGACGCTTCTCGCCGATCATACCTTCCTGAGTTTGACCCAGAGTCAGCTTGTCGCAATTGGAGCAGCCATCAGGGAGTTCTGGCAGAAGTTTCCAGCCTCACTGAGCCTCATTAGACCGAATCCTTTCCCAAAGCCGCGCGCGAAGAGGCCTAAACCAACCGATACGGCGTAGCCGCCTAGCGACAGGTCACCGCCACGAAGCGGCAAGACTGCTGACTTTTCCCTCACTTTTCATGTTCGTGAGTTGGCGCGGCCCAGCGTCGGAGAATATTCGACGCCCAGCGAGCTGACTCGCCTCACCGATATGGAGGCCTATCCCTGAGAGAGGGCGATATCAATTCACCAGATCTCGGGTGATACCAATGCCTTCTAGAACTTGCGTATACCGGAAGTATGACGGCCAATCGCGCCCACTGGCTGATTGAAAGCGGTCGTCGCGCTGGCATCGTGCATAGACACCCCTGCATTGGGCACACTCTCGCGGCTGTTACGCCGAGGAGAAGCTCCAAACAGAACTTGTGCGGCATGCCCAACTTCTTATAGATGTAGTAAAATTGTCTTCTTCTATTTTCGAGGATATCGGCTTCATTGTGAGCGCTTGGAGGGCTAAGAATGGACCTGGGGCAAGGTTTTCCGGAATGGACCGAACTAGGCCAGGACAGCGGACTTGATCCTCTCGGCATGCAGCGTCCAATAGAGGTCATTTACCAATCTCTCGTTCCCGGCATCAGCACCATCACGCTTCGCTATCGCTACTATTCATTTTTCCCGTATATCCTAAGGCACTACGAGAACAATATCCGGCATCCCGACCCGGCGGTGTTCAGGAAATTCCAACGTCGATGCGAGGCGTTATTCGCCCTGATTTGTACGCATGGAGAACCCGAGCTTGGCATCACTGGATCGGATTGGGCCAACAAAATACTCGCCGAAGCCGACGATCACGGGATCATAGATTTCTCGATTGGAGCCGATGCCGATGCGGACGAGAGCTTACGGTATCTGAAGAACAAGGGCGGCGCGTTTGGCGCGATCTACTCGACGCAGATGTCGGAGATGGGTCTCATTCATTTTCCCGACCCAGGCCAGCCAAATCCAAACCCGGTATGTTCCGATGTCGGACTTCGTCTGGCAGACGCGCTTGCATCCGGGCTGGGAGACAAAGACAGCCGATTCTTTGAGGTCGTAGAGGAAGGAAAAGTCCCAGTCGCCGAGCTCGGCTCGTTCGTCGCAATAAAACCTTCAAATCTCCAGCCCGGAAGCCGTGAACATTTACTGCTTAAGGAGGTCCTGCTGGGCTTATCAGATCCGCGCAGCCATACCGCACAAATGCGGCAAAGTACGCTCAAGATGCTACTTAAGATCTCCGAAGCGCTCGATGCCGTGCCGAGCGCCGAAGCTGTAAAGTGGCATTGGTTCGAAAACGTGCCTACCAAGGATGCCGCCGAGCAAGATCAGGTTCCGCGCTTGTGGTTCCTTTATCAAGCCTGCGACCTGATGAGGCTGGCCTACGAGGTCATCCTCTCAGCCGCTCTCACGACGATCGACGCGGCCCCTCGCCATCGAATGCCACTTGGCGAGCTAACGAGACAACTGGCAGACACTGTTGAGACCACTAGAGGTGAAAGTTGGGACAATTTTTCGACTACGGTCAATGCAAAAGCGCAAACCTCCTCTGCCCGTCACCATGCCACCGCCATGTTGGACGCAATGGGCGCGGGCGAGACCAGTGAGCAAGTGCGAAACGCGATATCGCTGATCGCTATTCTAGCTGACACGGCGGCGACAGATTTCGCTTTAGTAGAAATCACCCTTAGCGCTCACGATTACTTTCAGTCGCTACGAACCGAAACTGATTTTCTTGATCGTAACCGCACCACCGATGCAACGGCGGTGATATCGGATTTGATCCGGGAAAGGATTCTAAAGAGACATTTATGGGTCGCCTCCCGAAAGTTTCGGAATCAAAAAGCCTACACCTTTCACATGGAGCCGGAGGAAGGCAATCTGCGCTATCGCGCGCCGATCCGCATTTCACCAAGCAGCCCGCGGCTAGATCAGGCGCTTCGCTTTCTCCGCGACATTAGCCTGATCGATGACGGCGGCGTGACGGCTATAGGCAGAGCGGAACTGGCGACGGCATGAAGTATTTTGAGACTTTCGGCGAGGGTGGGTTTCACTCTGCCTTCATGACGACCTACGCGTTCGGATCGCTCGCGTTCGAAGATATCCCTTTCCCGAAATTGCGCGGGGCGGGATGCAGGAACATCGTCGTTCTGGCGGACACGGGTATGGTCAATCAGGCGTTCTCGGATTTTGGCCCGCCACGCTTCGCAGGCACGAGTTACCACCTCATAAAGACCGTTGCACCAGGTGCATTTCATCCAAAGATCACTATGCTACTGGGCGAAACCAAAGCACGGCTGATGGTGGGGTCTGCGAACCTTACTGCCCTTGGGTTGGGTGGCAACAAAGAACAGGTTGCCACCATCACCTGGTCGGCCGAAACGCCAGAGAACGCCAAGTTCTTTATATCCGTACTCACCTACCTGCGGCGGTACGTTCCGGCAGAGGATCAATGGTTCACGACGAGTTTACAACGTGCACTGCGATCATCTCCATGGCTTCGCGACAGCATGTTCAATCCCTCATTCAGTACGGAGGGCACGGAACCACTCAACCTGCTATTCGACCGCCTCGACATTAGCTTACTTAATCAGATTATCGCATGCGTTGGCGACGATCCTATTGGGCGCCTCATCGTCGTTTCTCCATATTGGGACTCCAAACTGGAGGGAGTTGCTCACCTCAAGGCAGGCTTAGGTGATCCAGCCATAGATGTTCTGATTAAAGGCGACGAAAATGGTTTCCCGGCAGACCAGCTTTCGCGATTTTCCGACATCACGCTATTCGACATCAGCTTCGGCACCACCGGAAGATTCCTACACGCGAAGCTGATTATCGCGTTGGGTGAGGCATTCGATCATGTTGTTTCCGGCAGCATGAACTGCACTTTCCCTGCGCTGATGGGGCCTTCACGCGGCGGCAACGCGGAAGCTGCCATTTATAGGCGCGCCACACGCGGCACTGCATTGGACGCGTTGGGCTTATCGGACTACCCGAGTTACCCCTTCGAAAAAGAGCAACTCGCCCGGCTCGAAGAGATATTCGAAGAGGTAGAGACGCCAGAACTATCCGTCGATGGCGGACTGCTTACCCTACAGAGAGGGATAGTGACGTGGTCTGGCCCGAAGAGATCACCAGCAAGTCCCATTTCCGTCCAGCTTTATGACCGCGACGGCGACACACTTATGCCCATGGAAATAGGTGGTGCAAATTCCTCCGTACTTTCTATTCCGCCGACGAGCCCGCGCCCCAAATATGGCGTGCTAACATGCGCGGACGGGACCACCTCTGCCCCGATACAGGTCGTAGATTTGGATTGCCTAGCTATAACGACGCTCCCACCTCAGAAGGGCCGAAAGAAGCGACTGATGGACATGCTGGCAGAGGTGATCCATGAGGATTTGGACTTAATCGAAGCGCTCAACCAGCTTGAGTCTATTGAAGACGAGGAGCTTTCGTCCCAGCCCCTCCCCAAGGCCACTCCGCAGGTGCATGAGGAAGCTGTCCGCGACTATGCGGTCCTTCCCTACGAAGACTTTATTCGTGCGCGTACATTGGCAAATGCACGGGGAAAGCCAATAGGTCTCTACCTCAACAGCAACCGTGACCGAGCGACTAACTTCGTGAGCCATTGCCTCAACCGTATGATAGGTCTCGTCGGCCCCGAATTGGCCGAAATCGAAGAAAAGGACATACAGACAAACGGTGCCGTCGATTTCAGAACCACGGAGCCTCAGCTGGAGGACGACGAACACAGGAAACGCGATAACGATCCCGAGGCACCGCGCCCGATAGGTGCACGATCACAGACGCTAGCGACCGCCAAGAAGTTCCAAGAGGCGGTCACCGCCTTCGAGATGCGGTCGAAGGTGCTAATCCATGAGCGGATTTCGACCTCCGAAATGGTCCGGCTACGTGCGCTAATGCAGATCATATTGAGTCATGCCCAGCCGCTTTCAGGATCATACTTCGCCTCACAGATCCTACCCGTATATACTACGGACGGGCATGACTGGCCACGACTCATAGGCCGCTTACTCCAGCAGCATTTTGGTGTCTCCCGCGCCCTGCAGAATCTCGCCGTCGAAAACGACGAAGCCGAACAGAATCGTGTCATCGAATATTTGGCTCTATCAAACTGGGCCGCGAAAGCAGCACATGCCGCTGTTGTGTCGAACAAGAAGGCTAGGGCCTTGAGAGTCCCGCTCGAACGCCTCATGGCATCGCTGATCGCTCAAACCCAGTCGATCTTGGACCTAGCTGACATTGATCGAGAGTATTTCAATCAGATACGCGTGCAACTCAATATGAGATTTGCGGATCGATTGAGATTTTCGGCCAATTGATGTTCGCGATTATTTTCTCTTCTCTGGCACTGTTCTACCCTCGGGCAAGTAGAGTCGTTTTGAGGTAGCGTTCTCCGCTGCCACTTCACATGCTAGGATCAATGAAAGACATGAAGGTATCGCGGTTCACGGACGCACAGACAGTGCTCTTGGGGCAGAGAGCTCTCATTCCGCTTCGGAGGTTGCCGCGGATTGTGTTGGAATGGTTTGAGTGGACGAAACATACGTAAATCCCAATTGCGATAGGCCTCCGAGGAGAAACGATTGACCGCCGTCCTACCCTTTTTTGACTTTGATTCAATCGACGACTGGAATCCGTTTCTTAGCGAGACACTCTCTGGAATTGTTCCGATCGAGGCTATCATGCAGAGCCAGTCAACGCCGCCTGAATATATCGAAGACGCGCGAGACCTGGTGATACGCAACATCAGAGTGGACAAAAAGCGCCTGTATGGCGCTGTTGAGAGCTGGCTATGCGAGCGTCCGTTTCGCGCTTATCACGGAACACGACTCTTCCCCGATGAGCTTAACAGCATCCAGCAGAAGGGTCTTGTGCCAACCACGATCCAGGACCGTGTCAACCGCACCAAGCGCGTTTTGCAGGAGCATCCTGACTGGAACCAGCTTCGATTGCGATTTGAGCCCGCGCTCCATGAATTCCTCAACAAGCACCACCAAAAGGTCCGTGCCGGACAGGTTCATCTCACAATCTCGCGTGGCGGGGTGACCCATGGCTTCAATCACTACCTCGTCTACGGCGCTGAATTTGACCAGCGCTTTATTCAGCTTCTGACTGCTCAGGGCAGGGCCGATATCATGAAGCGGGGAACGACACCGTACCTGCTGACCTTCGAGATGCCTGGAGATGTCGCCGTCGATAGGATGATCGCTTACGCCAATAAATTCGCTGCCATTCGAAATGGCGAGCCCTTTGATCTTATTCGAAAGCTGATTGGACACTGGGCGTGGAAGCAGTTTTTCCCGGAGTTCAGCTCAGGCACACAGGAAGAGGACCTAGGTCTCGTATTCTATGAGATTGTAAGACCTGAATGGCTAGTACGCGCTGAGGAAATACAGATCTAAGCCCCCTGCACTTGTTAGCACCTCGTCTAACCGAGCGGGGTCCAATCCCCATTATGTTCGACCACGTAACCATACTGGACGTGCGGCATATCGTGCCAACGTCTCGGCCAAGCAGCTACCCCAATCGGTGCCCCAGCAAACTCCTGCACGCACTCCAACCCACAAATTAGTGCAAGTGTTGTTTCAGATAGCTCCGCAAGAGTATCGACAAACTGAGCAAATGCACCCAGCATTGAAGTCGTTTCCGGGTCAATCTCTGGATGAACGATCTGAAACTGGGGCACCAAAATTGCGCCGTCTGGAGATATTGAGAAATCGGTAACATTGAGACGCTGGGTGTCGGATTGATGTTCGATGCAGTGCCTAATATTTCGCACCATTTTTGAAAAGCCAACAATGCTATCGATTACTTCCAACATTGGATCGTTTGGCTCGATCTTTGTTCTAATCAAATTCGAGAAGCCGTCAAAATATGCGCCTCTAACATTGCGCGGCTTATTCGCTTCTATCGCTTCTACGCCATAGAAGGCGACGACCATGTCATAGACCCCTTGCACAGCTAGGGCCATTTTCTGCACGAAAGTGTTTGCGCGTTCAACAACATGTCCAACGGCTGGGACATTTGCAACGTTCCCAAATCGTTGCGGTCTCTGTGCTAGTGCAGCAGTTTGATCTCTCTCCAATGCATCGGCGACCTCCTTGGCAGAAAGAAGGAGAAGAGCCAAATCGAGTGTCTTCTGCAGGGTTCCCAGAAGGTCTACTCCACAATTGAAGTAATGCGGACTAAGCAGCTTGTATCCTGTCAGAAAGGTCTTGGAGACAATGATCGATTCACTCCCCGCTGTAACGACGCGTTGCTGGACATGGGGTATATCCGGATTAGTGCGCTCAGGGTCGATACGATCTGCTTCCTGAAATCGATATATTGCGCGTTCTTTCACGGTGTACAGGAAGTGGCCAAGAGGAATCATTGCGACGATCCCGCCCTCATCTGCCTCGCCTATCCGCATCTGGATGGCGCCTTCTCTTTGACGCCTAATTCGGTCGCGTCTCTGATCGTCGTTGGGGTCGCGGGCCACTTGATGCTTCTCCCCAGGTTATGTCGCTAAATGTTCACTCATGGCTGCGTTGATACTCGAGCGCCGCCTCACCTGAGTTCTCTATTCGTCCACTATCACTACCGTGGTCACAATCTTGTCAGCCGCCGCCTGTGTGTCCAAGCCCGTACTCAGACTCTGCTCCCCTCCCGCACCTCCCGCAGCGCTCGATTGAAGAAGTGGCGGATTGCTTGTTCACGGGCCTGAGGATCGCTCAACACGATGTTCTTCATCTCATTGTCGCGCTGGAACATCTTAATGGCGCCCTTGAAGAAGGCTTGGCTGAAGGCCGAGAAAACTACATCTGGCGCATTGTTGCGCAGCATCTCGGTTAGATCGTCGTCCATGATCTCGCGATTGACCTGCTCAAATCTGAGGAAGTCCTCACGCGAGAATTCGGTTCCGTGGCGATCATTGAACGCCTTAATGATCTCGGAGAGTGATCGCTCCTCCTCCTCAGTGTAGGGCTTTGCAGCAAATTCGCTGATTGGCTTGAGAGCTTCTGTGTCGCCTGGCGCGAGCGATGCCGAGCCTTGTTCCTTTTGCTCGACACGAAAAGCCTGAAGCCGGAGCATGTCTTCGGTAATCTCAATGTCGGGTGGTACTTCTCTGTTTGGCAGAAGGCGCCAGAGCCAGGCGGCATATGAGTAGAGCTTCTCTAGCCCAGTATCGCCCAATCGAACTACCTGTGCCACGAAGCTGTAGAATCGCATGTAGCTCCTGAGAAGCTGGCGGAACTCCTCCCGCCGTCCCTCATCGTCTTCGGTCTCAAAGCGAGCAACTGCCTGTCGCACTAACCCCTCTAACTTCGCCCGATCATGGGTGTCTAGTGCGCCCTTGTAGAAAGTATCGGCAAAGCGATCGATCTCGCCCTGATCGAGGATGCCGAATTTCTTAAGCCGCCCTTCCAGCTCGTAGATCTGGTTGGGATCGGAGTTCGCCTCCAGTCCCGTTGCCTCAAAGAACGACTTGAAGGCGCTCTTGATATCTTCCGTCGTGTTCTGAAAATCGAGGATGTATGTCTGATCCTTACCTGGACATGTCCGGTTGAGGCGCGAGAGCGTCTGCACGGCCTGAAGTCCAGCGAGCTTTCGATCCACATACATCGCACATAGCCTCGGCTGGTCGAACCCGGTCTGATATTTCTCGGCTACGATCAGCACGTTATAAGCATCGCTGTCGAAACGCCGCGGCAGTTCGGTTTCCGCGAAGCCATTCAGCTCAGCCTCAGAATAGGCTTGGCCATCCAACTCCAGTTCACCTGAAAACGCGACAAGCGGCTTTACATCTGCGTAACCATTGGCCTTGATGTAGTCGCGGACGCCAAAATAGTAACGCAAAGCATGTTCGCGGCTCCCCGTTACGATCATCGCTTTTGCGCGACCGTCCAGCTCGTCCATCACGTGGCGTCGGAAGTGCTCCACGATCACTTCCACCTTCTGGCCGATAGCAGTCGGATGGAGTGAGGCGAACCGCGCCACCCGTCGCTGAGCGCGGCGGGTGTTCAGTTCGGGGTCGTCTTCGATGGCCTTTTCGAGCTGATAATAGGCCTTATAGGTCATGTAGTTTTGCAGCACATCGAGAATGAATCCCTCCTCGATAGCCTGACGCATTGAATAGAGATGGAAGGGATGCGGCAGCCCATCTGCTCCCTTCGTGCCAAATCGCTCTAGGGTCACGTTGCGCGGGGTCGCGGTGAAGGCGAAATAGCTGATATTGGGCTGGGGCCCGCGCGCCTTCTGATACTCGGCGATCATATCCTCGATATCGCGGCCCCCATCGGCTTCATCGCGCGTCAATGCATCGCTCATCGCCTGGGCGCTTTTACCGGACTGGCTACCATGAGCCTCATCGATAATGACAGCAAAAGTGCGCGTGCCTTGGCCCGACAACTCCTTCAGATGCTCCGTTGAAAACTTCTGGATGGTGGTGATGATGATGCGCGCTCCACTCTCCAACGCCGCCTTCAACTGGCGTGACGTGCCATCGATCTTCTTCACCACACCCTTGGTTTGCTCGAACTGCGCTACCGTGCCTTGAAGCTGTCGGTCGAGCACAACCCGATCCGTTACGATGACGGCCGAATTGAAAATCAGCTTGTCGGCATCGTCATGCAAACTGGTCACTTGGTGCGCGGTCCAGCCGATCGTGTTGGATTTTCCGGACCCCGCCGAATGCTGGATAAGATAGTTATAGCCAGAGCCAAATGTGCGCGCGTGCGACATCATCTTTCGCACGGCGTCAAGCTGTTGGAAGCGAGGGAAGATCAGGGCCTCCCGCACCTCAGTCGATCCACTAGCTGTCGGTACCTCCTGCCGCTCCAGATGGAGGAAACGGCCGATGATATCGAGCAGCACCTCGCGCGATAATACCGCCTTGCCCTCCGGCAGGTCGGCATAGAGATAGGCTACTCGGAAGTCGCCCTGAACGTCGGGATTGCCTGCCCCCCCATCGCGTCCGCGGTTGAAGGGTAGAAAGCGCGTCTTGCCATTCTGAAGGCGTGTCGTCATCGAGATATTGTCCTCGTCCATTGCAAAATGGACGAGCGCACCTCGCTTGAAGGTGAGAAGGGGCTCCCCAGCAGGAGAGCGGTCGTGACGGTACTGCTTCTCAGCGTGGCGAAAGGAAGAGCCTGTTAGAAGGTTCTTAATTTCCACCGTTACCACAGGCAATCCATTGACGAACAATGTCACGTCAATGGCATTCTCTGAGCGCTGACTGTAGCGGAGCTGACGAACGACAGACAGAATGTTAGCTTCGTAGAACCTGACCAACTCGGCGTTCAATCCAGATGCAGGCTTAAAAAAGCAGAGCGCCAGCTTAATGTTCGGGATGAGTTTTAGTCCCTGACGCAATACGTCCAGCGAGCCGCGCGTCTTCAGCGCCTTCTCCAGTTGCTTAAAAAACTCGGCTTCCGCCGCAGCGGCATACTGTTCTTCCAGTTTTCGCCATTCTTCGGGCTGCGTTTCCTTTACGAAGCGGAGGAGAAGCTCTCGGTCCAACGCCAGAACTCGATCGTATTCTTCAGGACGCCGCGCAACATACCCCTGTTTGGCGACCAGATGATCAACCACATGTTGCTCAAGGACGATCTCACGATGAGCGGTCTGGTTAGTGTGCGTCGTCATTTGGCGGATTTCCCCTCTCCGCAAGCGATGGCCGCGATTACTCCCACCAATGCTGTCACAAGCGCAGACATGGCGGATTGAAGGTGATGCAGGTTTACGTGGTACTCGCCTTCAATGGGCTGGTCGGTCTTAGTGATACGATCGTAGTTGAGATTGTAGCGAAATGCTGTGGAGTTGGGATCAATGGCTCCTAGCTCCCGCATTCTGCCGACAATCCAGTCAGGTACAGCAGCGTCAAACTCAAAACCTATGAACGCTTGATACTCTGCCGATAAGGTATCCAAATTATGTGTCTTCGCTGATTCTTGCATAATCGCTTTCAAGAACAGCTCAACAGAATGTCGATATAGATAGAGGACAGGGTTCGCGACCTCACAGTCCGCAATATCCTGATGCTTTATCGCCTCAACGAGTGCATTGGCCGCATTGAAGTATTGCTGGCCAAGATGCTGAAAGCGCTGGTTCGCAGCGCCGCCAACAAGGAAGCCGAGCGGCTCTGACCATTCGTCGGGTCGCTCGATAGCTGGCGCCGGGTCCTCAAACAGGGGCCGATGCATTTGTGCTTCGGTGAAGACATTCATTCATCGCCCCCAGAGATGGGCGCCCATATTTGCTTCAGAGGAAGCTTAGCGCGGGTCTCGTCGGAGAGTTCGCCATAGGCTCGGAAGAGAGCCTTCAACAGGTCTGGCATTTGCCACAAGCGCAGCTTGAAGAAGTTGTTGTCCAGTTCCTTCTGCGCGGCCGCGTTCACACCACCGATGCTAACCAATAGACCCGTACGCGCCTGCGTGTTCGATACCGAACCGATCAACCGCAGCACAACATCATGATTGGCGGTCCCATCGCCGGATTTAACCTGAACGCAGATACGGTCCTCCCCAAGGCCGAGCGTACCTCCAGCCGCCAGGATATCCACACCTCCATCAGCGCCCGGCGGTGACACCTTGGTGGTGTACCCCTCGACACGCAGAATCTCCGCTACGAGATCCGCCAAAGCGTGCCCAGCGAACTCGGACTTGATCAGCGAGATGATCTGCTGGTTGGCAATGTCCTCGATGTCGGAAGCGTAGTCTTCCGCCTCCACGTCCTCATCGGAAGGCGGGATTGCGGCCTTACCCTGCTTACCGAGAAGAGAGCCAGGATCGATTCCAGTCTTTAGGACGGCCCGAACCCGCTCCAATGCAGAGTTGCGCTTGATCTCGCAGATCGTCATGAAGGCGCCGAAGGAATGCCGCAGGTCTTGCTTAAAAGCGTCGCGGGCAACCGCCTCATTCAGCCATTTCACCGCGCGGGAATGGCGAAAGGGGTCCTCGGAATGAAATTTGTATTCGCTGGTTACCTCGCCAACAGCGACGCCATCGGTAACTTTCCGCGGCATCACCACTAGGTCGCCAACCTGAATTGCGTAGGCAAACTGGTTGAGCTGGGCCGCAAAGTTCTTCAGACGATTCCGGCCCGCGTCAGGCATCACCTGCTCCAGATGGGCAAGTATGGCATCTCGTCCCTTGCACGTACTCAAGTCACCGACTTCGAGGAAACCAGGGAGAAGCCTACCCTGTTCGATGGCCGCAAGCTCGCGCTCTCCCTGCTTGCCTGCCCGGACGATCCATAGGCGCGTCATGACGCCACCTCCCGTTGGATGGCATCCAGTCGCCGGTCAGTGGTCCCACGCTTGCTCCAGGTGGCAACGTCGATCTGGCCAGTGACGGCAGCGGTGATCAGTGCTGAGCGGAACTCATGGAGGCGGTCGATGGAAGCACTTATTTCTTCAGCGACCCGCCGAGTCTTCGCGGCCCGGTGGTCGATCTCGGAAGAGATTTTGTCCTGCGCCTCTCTAGGGGGCAAGGGGATCGCGGTGTTTGCGACTTGCTCAAAGCCCATTCCCTGCTTGAGCCCATACTGCGCCATCTGGAAATGAAGTTGACCGATTTCCGAGAAAAGAATTTGCGCAAGAAGCCTGCTGCTGATCGCTTTGGATGGTCGGATGAGGCAGATATGCTGGTTAATGTAGGCACGTTCGCACAACCCCGAAACATACCCTACGGCGCCTGTACGACCGCCGGTAATGCAAACCAGCGTATCGCCGTTGCTAACCTTCGTGCGTTCAGCCTCCGCTCCAGACTGCGGCCTGACCCGTTGAGAATCCTCAAAGGAAACGCCCATGTGTCGATCGATGCTGCCGCTTTGAAGGAACAGTTCACCCTGATCTTGAATGAAGTCGCTCCAGCCGCGTGAACCAGAGGTCATATGGCTCGCCACTTGTTTGACACGAACGCGCCGCCAGCCTTCTGCTAAATTGGAGAAGGTAACGCGGCTACGTTCCGCATCATATCCAACTTGTCCGATGCCGCTGGCCATGACGCGCAATGGGGCCGCGATGATAGTTACGTTCAGCAACTCCGCCAGCCACAGCTTCTTTTGGATCAACTGATCGATATGGGTGGTCTCGCGATCGAGGAAATCCGCGATGGCCTCTTGGGTGGCGGGACCGGGGCTTGCGATCCAGTCATTTGGAAAATCTGCGAATTTGATTGACTGCCGTACGCCCCCGCCGAGCGAATAGTAGTATTTTGCTAGATCAAGCGCGAGCAAGGAATACGCCCAGAAGCGCGCGTCGTGATCCTTGCCTACTTCAAGCGCATCATAGGCGGACGTTATGATCCCGCGTTCGTTGACTAACCCCTGCCGTAGGCTGCGCTTGTCGTTCTGCAGATCGGTCAGGCGCATTACGATGTTGCCGGGCTCTACAATCTGATAGGTCTCGAAGCTTTCGGGCAACAGGCCTTCGGCTGCGTCAATGTCTTTCCGGATGATGCGGCCATAGCTCAAGGAAAGAAGATTCTCTTCCTGCATTCCGGTGTTCTTGTAGCCTTTTCTAACGCGAAAAATGCGATGGAGCTTGCTCAATCGCCAATGGGCAGGTGGGGGTGCCGAATGTACGCGCTCTTGAAGAGTTATCACGCCGCGACCTCCTTCAGTAGCCTGGCGATCTGGGCTTCCAGCGCCTTCAGCTCGGCGTCGATCTCCTCCAATGGGCGCGGCGGGACGTAGCGATAGAAGTAGCGGTTGAAATTGATCTCGTATCCGACGCGGCCCACATCGCCGTCGCGGGGGTCGCGGTGGCTCTCGTCCACCCAAGCATCGGGCACGAAGGGAGTGACCTCGCGCGCCACATATTCTCGCCAGTCCTCCTTCAGCGGCACTAGTTCGTGGTCGCGCAGTTCAGTGTCGGGCTCCGCGTTGCCATCCTTGTCTGTGCAGATGTCGGCCTCTTCGTCCCGCTCGGACAGGGCTGAGAGAATGGCCTTACGGACAGATGCCGCAATCTTCAGTTTCGCACCCTTCAGCGCCTTGGTCAGCGCCTTGTCGAAGGCGTCACGGTTGGTGAAGGGCGTCTTCGGTAGGTGAGCAAACAGCCCGTCAAGGATAGCAGCCTGTTCGCTGGCGTCGAGCTTGCTGAGAGCCTTTTCGGCCTTAAGCCGCTCGATGCGCTTTGCCGTGGCCTGGAAGTTCAGCCGCAAGGGCCGCTCGACGCGGATTTCCCGATAGCTGAAGTCAGTGGTGTCGAAGATCTTCGAGAATTCGCCATACTGGCCATCGCCGTTCAGCATTTCGGCGTAGATGCGCACGATCTCCTTGCGCGCTTCATCGGGGATTTCCCGACGCTTAGAGCCGAGCGACTTGCGTATGGACTTCCAAAAGCGTTCGCTGCTGGCGTCGATAAGCTGAACTTTAGCGCGCCGCGCCTTAGGCTTGCGGTTGGTCAGAAGCCATACATAGGTCTGGATGCCGGTATTGTAGAACAAGTCGGTCGGCAGCGCGACAATCGCCTCCACCCAGTCATTCTCCAGCATCCAGCGGCGGATTTCGCTTTCGCCGGAGCCCGCGCCCCCGGTGAAGAGCGGCGATCCGTTCATGACGATGCCGATGCGCGAGCCGGTTTCATCGTCGCGCATCTTGGCGATCATGTGCTGCAGAAACAGCAATTGTCCGTCGGAGATGCGCGGCAGTCCCGCACCGAATCGGCCATCGAAACCCAGCGTTTCAGCCTCATCTCGGATTGGATCCTGGTACTTTTTCCAATCCACGCCATAGGGCGGATTTGACAGCATGTAATGGAAGGATTTGCCCTTGTGGGCATCATTGATGAGCGTATTTCCAAATGCAATTTGTTCAGGGTCGTGGCCGGTCACCAGCATGTCGGACTTGCAGATACCGTAGGATTCCCCGTTCAGTTCCTGCCCGAACAGTTCGACGCGAATGGCGGGGTTGAAGTCCTTCAGCGCTTCCTCGGTCAGCGCCAGCATGCCGCCCGTACCACAAGCCGGATCATAGACCTGGCGAATGATGCCCTTTCCGGTCAGCTTGGTATCGTCGTTGGCGATCAGCAGCTCAACGATCAGGCGGATGACCTCGCGCGGCGTGAAATGCTCGCCAGCGGTCTCGTTGGAGATTTCCGAGAACCTCCGGATCAGGTCCTCGAACAGGTAGCCCATCTCAATATTGCTCACTCGGCCTGGGTGCAGATCGATCTGGGCAAAGCGATCGAATACCTGCCAGAGAATGCCTCCGTCGTTGAGACGCTTGAGCTGGTCGGTAAACAAGAATTTATCGAGGAAGATGTCTCGGATATTGCCTGAAAAATTGGTGATATAGTCCATCAGATTGGCATGAACCTGGCTAGGCTCCTGGCCCTTAATGGAAGCGAAGGTGAGGCGCGAGAGGTTATAGACCTTGATGTCCTCTCCTGCCGCGGCGAACAAGATCATGTCGCGCGTGGCATCGTCCACACCCTTGGGGAGGGTCTCGGCTGCTTTGAGCACCGCGTCCTTCGATTTTTCCAGGATGCAGTCCAGGCGGCGTAGCACGACAAATGGGAGGATTACTTTGCCGTACTCCGATTGCTTAAAGTCACCTCGAAGAATGTCCGCGATAGACCAAGCAAAGCTGCTTAAGCTCTGAACGTTGTTGCTTATCTTTGTCACCAAGCCCCCTAAATCTTAACACTAATTGATCGCATTTCGCGTAGGTATTTCGCGCAATTTTAGGTTAGCGAATACCATGTTGCGCGTGCCTTACCGTGCTGGCGGATGCGCCGCATTGCCACAAGATCCCGCAAACGCACCTTGAGCGTATTTCGATTTGCTCCCGTGATGGACGCGAGCTGACTGATGGTGAGGCGATCTTGCCCGCGCAATGCCTTGAGCACCTGAAGGGATAGCTCCGGCATGTCAGCTTCGCTGCCTTGCGAAACGCGCTCTCGCTCCAGTCGCACGGCGAGAGCGTCCTTCTGCCTCTTCAGACAGCGGAGGAAGAAGCCGACCCATGGTTCCCAGTCAGGCGCTTCGACCTTGAGCGTTGCCTGCGTGCGACGAAGCGCCTTGTAGTATAGGTCCTTGTTTTCCTCGATCACGCGCTCAAGTGATGCATACGGCACATAGGCGTAGCCTGCGCGCATCAAAATGAGGGTGGTAAGCACCCGCGACAATCGTCCGTTACCGTCCTGAAAGGGATGGATAGCGAGGAACGTCACGACAAAAACGGCGATGATCAGCAGCGGATGCATGGATTCTTCATCGATCGCCTTCCGTGCCCAGGCAACCAACTCCTCCATTTCTCGCGGCGTGTCGAACGGAGATGTCGTCTCGAAGATCACGCCGATTTCGCGGCCATTCGCATCAAACGCCACGACATTGTTGGGCAACGTCTTGTAAGCCCCTCGGTGACGCTCATCCTTGGTGCTGTGCCGCAGCAAGGTCTGGTGCAATTGTCGGATATGGTTCTCTGTCAGCCGCATATCGGCAAAAGCCTCAAACACGAGGTCCATCGCTTCGGCGTAGCCAGCAACTTCCTGCTCGTCCCTGGTCTTGAAGGATTTGATCGAGAGGGACTGCGACAGGAGGTCCTCGACCTCGGCATCCGTCAACTTCGCACCTTCGATGCGAGTGCTTGAGCCAATGCTCTCGATCGTCGCGACCTTACGGAGCGCGTTCAGTCGATCCGGCGCAAGCGTCTTGAGGGCCTCCCACCTCCCCTTGAATTCATCGATTTCGGCGATGAGCTTCACGAGATCGGCACCGAGGGCGATCTGGGGCTCTCTCATGGCTGAGTGACTCGGATATTCGATTTCATACCCGATTGTACCCGATATTACCCGATTTTCCACCTATGATCCGAACTTTTGGCCGGAGGTTTTGGGAGAATCCAGCTACCTGGGGCCTTATTTCTCAATTTTGGGTATAATCGGGTAAGAAATTGGGTATTCCCGCCATGCAGGACAGTCGGCCGCTCGGTTGCAGCCAAAGAAAGACCCCTGAGCCATACGGCACCAGGGGTCTAGGGGAAACGGGGTTGAGTATAAATTGTCAGCGGCACTTCTCACCGTGACCTTCGTCGGCAAAATCCGGCCACGGCTTCAGCACCAATTGCCAGCCGAACGTCCTGTCTGGCGAAGGCCGCAGCTCCGCGTCCTCGGCTATGAAGCGCGACCAGAAAAGTGTCGCATATGCCGCGTCATCCGGGTCGAGGCCACGATTGAGAAAGCGCCTGGCGACTACTGCCATCTTTCCCAACAGGGCCAACGGGCGTGGCCGCATAAGCTGCTTCTGCCCATCCACCTCCTGCTCAAGTACGACTTCGACTTGCCGTGCTCGCAGGTATAAGAGGCGATTTCTCATGCACTCCCCCCTAAGCCGACACTTGAAGAGGAGCAGCGACATGTGATCGGAGCGCCAGCATGGGAAGTCGACGAAGCGCGTGTTCCGGCCCGCGCTCGTGTTCGTCGATCCAGCAGAGACGACGGCGGCTACGGCCTGGTCCGCACGCTTGCATCCTGAAATGCCCACGCACTGTGACACGACAGTCAAGGCGGATACCCGTAACCTGGTCCCCTTTCGATACCGCAGATCTACCGAGAATCTTGGCACTTGAAGACAGTCGTCGAACGCTGAACAAGCTGAACTTCTTTGCGACTTGACGCGCCTTCCGGCCAGTGCGGCGAGCATGATACGAGGGAAGATAAGGAAGAAGCTCTTCCCGCCCGTTCGACACTGTCGCCGCATGAGCAACTACAAGCGTGGAAAACTCAGCAACTCGAAACATGATCTGGTCCATCTCCACACCATAATCACGTCTGAACTCCAAGGCTCCTGGCAATACCTCTACGGGCAACATCTTAAATTGGATAATTCCGTCTCTGTCGCAGGAAAGAAAGCGCGACAAAGCCACTTCTCCAATTTCATCTTTAACGATTGCCGTGAACTCCATCCAATGTGCTCCGTCGCTACGGACAAAGATAGCCATCAGCTCCAACTTGTCATTGAAGCGGATAGATCCAGGCGGCAAGTCAATGTATGCAGCTCCCGCCTTTGCTATCTCCTTACAGCCGAAAGAAAGCACATTTTGAGCCACTCGTGACGCAGCCAGCATGCATGCCAAGTCACGCGGTAATTGAAACGAGAGCGGGTTTGTTTCAGGCGTGATGAACTCGCGAAGCATGTGGCAGAACTCGTCGCTGCCATCACGCGTTTGGCGAAATCGGTCCAGACAGAAATTGAGTGTTGCCAGATCGAGAATTTCATTGTGTGCATACTCCAGTAACTTCTTGTTGAACCATTTATCGAGCCAAGTAGGCATGGGGCGTCCTTTCCGCGACGCTATTCGCGCGCGATTTCGTGTTGGTTAGTAATTCGGATGTCGAGTTGCTGGCGAGAGCAGCCGCGAGGCTTTTCGCAAGACGCTGCTGAAGATCAACTAAACTGCAGTACCAGAGGCTTTGGCGGTTTTAGGGAGAACCGGATCTACGGCAGCATCCAGTGGTGGCGCTATCGCGTGCGGGGAACGACCCCGGATGCGATAGCGCCTACTAGCCTCGCTTACGCAGCTTTCTTCGACGCCAGCGGAGGCGCACCATTTCAATCTCCTCGCGCCTCTCTGTCGGATAGGTTCCCGTGCTACCGGGTTTACTCATTTCGATGAGAATAGTGAGGATGTCATCGCGGAGTGTCTGATCGAGATCCCAGAGCTCTGCCGGATCCCACTTCCCGCAGCCATCAGCGTTCCAGCAGGCAAGGATAAAATCGGCAACCCGACGGCTTTGCCCGGTGTCCGAGCGCGCTACTGTGATGAGACGGTCAAACGCGCCGTAGTAGTTCGATATATCAACCATGATGTCTCCCTTTCTTTAAGGATGAGTTTCTCCATCGGCCGGAACGCGCCCGGCCGTTGAAAAAGATGATGAAGAGGGTTGCCGGGGCTTACGCCCCGGCAGGTGGAAGTCTGCTTACTCAGCAGCGAATGTAAGGTTACTCAACGTAAGGTTACTCAACTTGAACCACCCTCCCGTTTAGGGAGGAAACCCTGCGCATGCAGGGGTAGAAGCCCCGCATGCGCAGGGTCGACAATCCCTGCTGCCGCAGGGGAACCCCATTGCTGGGGAAGAACCCTGCTTTCGCAGGGGAAGCAACCTTACGAGGATTAAGTTAGCTTATATGCGGTTTTTGGTCAACTAAAAAATACGCCCTATTTCAAAGTATATATCCAAATATCAATGACTTGTCAACATTGCAGCCATAAAGCTCTTACTCATTTTTACGCTTCTACCGTATACCCAGCGATACGCAACGACACCTAGCGACGCGCAGCGACACCTAGCGACTGCGATTTTGCTTTACCGGGGTTCGGCACTGTTAGTGAGAAGGTTGGCCGAGCAGACGCACCATACTGATCTTCTAACGCAGCTCTCGATCGAGCACGTCGCGGTCCAAGGGATGCGATGGCTTTGTCGGCTGAGCAGAGAAAGATTCGGCGCAGCTCGGGATGGCCGGGCCACCGCTGGTTGGCGAACGCTTCGCGCAGATCGACCGGGATGCCGGAGGGGCCGTGGGCGGTACCTGGAGCCAGAGGGGTTCGGGCGGCATTAGAAGAGCGCCGCTAGGTACTCGGCCATGTTCTCCGGCTCCTCGGCCCTCCGATTCTCATTGATTGCTTCGTCCAGAATGCGCTCAAAGTACTTCGCATTCTCCCGCACAGTCTCAGTTTCGCTTTCGCGTGCATCGGGGATGTCGACAATGTGTTCTTCTGCCCAGGCATCACGACGCTTTCCGTAATGCTGCGTCGATGTCGCGGTGACGCAATGCCCCAAGAGCGCGGCGATCTCTTTCAGTTCCTTCAGGCTTTTCATGTTAGCTACAAACTGGTGCCGCAACGAATATAAGCAGTAGATGCGTCCGTCGAAGATACGCTCACAAACATGATAGATAAGCTGAGATACCGACGATTGGACCCCAGCGTACCGACCCTCGACATTCCAGAGAGCGCCGTGAGCAGCCATGTACTCGACCGACTTCAGGCCTTCCGGCGTGAAGTCGGAAATGTCCAGGGTACGGAAAGGACCGTTCGCCCGTCCGTTAGTGTTCTTTCCGTTTTTCACGATCAACAGCACCTGGTCACCAGACTTGACCATTTTTGCTGTCTTCCATTCGCTGGGGCGCAGGCCCGTGGACAGACCTGCATTGAGCCAATGAACCGCTGTTTGCGACCATGACGACCGTGAAAAATGGGTGAGGTACACGAGCAGCTTTGTCAAATCGCCGTGCGGCATCTTCTTTTCTTTGAGAGCGCTGGTACGATCATCACTGTCGTCATCCGGCTCCCTCGGGTTTGCAATGCACTCAGCAATGTCGGCGTCGAGCATAGCAATGGCATTGTCGGCACCATCGATAGGCCACGCTTCCAGCAATGTGCGCACTGACTGGCGCATCGTCCGCCAAGACGACACCTTGTATGTCGGCTTGATACTGATCAGCCACGACGTGAATGCCACGACATCGATGTCAGATTTGGATATGTCCAGATCATTTGCAGCGCGATACCGCTCAAGCAGCTTATGTGCGCGCGTCAAGTAATCGGATTGTGTTTCATGAGTGCGAGTATATCGTGTCATTTCATCACCTTCTTATGCTTGCCATATAAGATTTCTATTAAGGACTATTGTTGGGACCGCGCCGATTTCCGGCCAGACGACAGGCTCTTTTCGATTTCATCGATCACGTGCTGAATATCCGGGTCGACCAGAGCTTTCGGCTTGGCCTCATGGCGGCTTTGTGAGATCAGCGCGTTGAGCCGGAACCGGGTTTCATTACCGCTGAAACCATCCTCCTTCACTGATGCTAGCGCACGCTTCATAACCCGTGCGACGAATGCGCTTTCGATCTGTGTCGTCCGCGTATCGATGATCTGGGCCACACTCTCTACAAAAAGAGCCTTGGCAACCGCGCGGTAAATTCGCTCGGATCGCGGTGCGCGACGCGCCTTCCGGCTCTCCTCATATTTTGCTTGAGCAGCCAACGCGACCCTGCGCTTTCGATCTGCACCCCGTGCCATGTGACACACTCCCTAGTCAGCTTCTTAAGAAAGCCAGTGTGTTTCATGGTCTTGCAAGGAACCAGAAGCCAAATTCGCATTCAGCTTCTGATCTCACCGTCCCAATGTTGACAATTTGCGCGCTGGGCCAGGATCACGGGCACCTTGTAAATCTTCGGCAGCCTTCTCTGCAGCCGCCGCCGCATTTCAGCCCGCGCTCGCTTGCTATCCCACAGCATGCTTCCAGCTTGAAATATCACGGCCTCGACATGGTCTTCGAAATGGCGATCACGTAGCATCAGGCTCATCGCTTCCATCAGCGCCATCTGCATCGTCTCAGCAGTCAACGGCGGCTTCCCTTCCGCCGGGTCAACCACTTGTCTCAAACGCTGATCTCTTTTCCTTTCGGCAGCCGTCCGCGCTCTCCTGGCCCCTGTTTCCAAGTTACTCATGATCATGCCCTCCTGCGGCCGCTGCGGGCTTCCGGGAGGCTAGGCGGGCCAATATGGCGACCTCCGCGACGGCCGGGACCAGGAAGCGCTGTGATGCGGCCTGGATGATGTCGGCGATGGTGAGGTCTGGGTGTCCGGTGCGGATGGCCGAGGCGATGGCGTCCAGGAGAGCCTTACTCATTGTCTCCGAGTTGAATGCGAGCTTGCCGTCCTTGGACATTGATGCCGCTATCTGTCGGCTCCGGCGCTTGTATTCTCTATTGGGTGTTACGGGCTTGGGGTTCATGGCCGCCTTCATCAGCGCCGCGAGTTCGACCTGATTGAGTGACGACATTGTGATCTCCTGTTCTTGATCCGGGAAAGTCCGGCTCTGAATCAGGATTGGCCGTCGGCTTGCAAGAAACGAAATATATCTGACATGTCAGAAACAAAAATTCGCTGGCTGGAGCTTGGCACCAGGTTTCAAGGTTCGAAGATGCCTAGAGTTTTAGGGGAAGCACGGGCGACCAAATGAGGTCTTCGGCGATAGGCATCTATGAGGGCTGCGCCCGAAGGGCTTCTAAGAGGAAGGTGCGCTAATCCCATCTCGAAGGATCGTCTAGCTCTGTCTTGATGGGTGACCTCGATGCTCGGATCGACCTCGCTCTATACACATATGCGCGCAGCGCCCGGAAAAGCGCAGCGCAGCGAGCATCTACTCCAGATGCCCATGGCCAAAGGCTATGACACATCGTCCATTTCTCCCATTCGGGCGACGATGGCGAAGCCCTTTTGCTTCGAGCCAAATTTCTCTTCTAGAATATGACAAAAATGACTCACGCTCAATCGGCCGACTCATCCTTGTGCGGCAATCCCGCGTCAACAAAATCGATGGTGTGCTGATATGGGGAATGGCTGAAAAGTACCTCGAAGCACGAAACATCTTCATCACCAGGCGACGGCACCATCGACCGACGGTGCGAATATCTCTTCCAGTATACGAAAATATTTCCATCCTCGGATTCCGGCATTTTCGTCAGACGACATCAACACGCGTCAACAAATTTGATGGTGTGCCGTTGTGGGGAAACGTCGAGGCGCTCTTGACAGAGGCGCGGCGACGGCCAACCCTTTATGCATGAAGCCACATGAAGTGGTGCGGAAATCGAGATAAAGAAATGTACGGCATCGCTCAATCAGAGTTTGATAGACCCAAACGATACGAGGAGTATTGCGGTCCACGGATTCTTCCTAGAAATCGAGGCGATATTCTTGTTGCATTGCAAAGCGACGCCGCGATGCAAGATATCCACCCAACTTCACCGCGGTCGTATTTGCATCTCCGACATACCCGGTTTTCTGACGATCTTACAGCGTCGGACCTTGCACTCCTGGAGCTGCTGATCACTGTCGGCCGCCGGGACATGTTCGATAACCAGGATTACGTCGTCCCAGCGCGCGATATCCTTCGATTCATGGGGTGGGACCGGAACCCACGATATCTGGATAAGTCAATTGCGCGCCTACACAATGGCAGTTATCGGGTTGTCCGGCGTATCAAAGGGTTGTGGACTGACAAAACCGAAAGACCCATCTTCTCGGCACTCAGTGTCGAGACTGATCAGAATGGCGCCAGGCTCATTGTATTCCGACTGGCACCAGAGTTTGCTGCCTTGCAGACGACTCTTCAATCATATGGCTACATCGAAATCGCCACGCTGCCACAGATGAAGTCACGATGGTCCCAGGCCACTTACAAGATTCTTATGACCCGTACCTGGAAACGCTGGATGAACCTTCGTATCCATGGCGGCAGCGTCATTCTCTATAAGACTACCCCGGAGGAGCTTGCAAAGAGCATTGGCTGGATCAAGCCTAATGTGCCGTTCAAAGCAAGCATATTCAAGCGAGAGGTGCTCGTTCGCCTGGCGACTGATTTCGCGCATATCAGGCAACACCGGATTAGTGCCCAGATGAATAACTTCGGCGATATCGTCTTTGAAATGACACCAATCGCCGTCGATTGGAGAAGCCTCAAAGTTCCGGGAGGCGCTGTTCCGACAGTGCTCCGCGAATACGACTTACCGGAGCTTCGTATCCCTGAGACTTTCTTTCTACGGGTTGGGCGGCATTTCGGCGTGCCACCGACCATTCTTTCTGGAATGTGGCTTCTGGCGCTCGCTGAAGCTTACTCCGGCGAGGCGCTGGACAAAGGTTATACCAGGGCGCCATTTCGCGGTAGGGCGCTGTTAAAGACCATCGACGATCTTGGCCCCGTCGAGGCATGCTGGAAGCTGGTTTTGTCAGAGCTCAGAAATGCAAGTATTGCTTATTACATCTACGACCGCGATCTTATCCGCCAAGCTATCGACGATAGAAATCGACGCGCTATCGGTTGGGAATCGACCCTATCCATCGATGTTCGAGCCGAGATCGCGAAGGCTGTCAGAAGAAAGCGATTTTGCCTCACAGAACTGGCGAAAGACATTAGAGGAATGATTGAGGATAGGGACCGTGTGAGTTCCGATCACATGAGAAAATGGCGGAAGGCCGAGGTCGCCGAAGAGGATTATGTCGAGTATCTGGGCGAAGACGAAGCGATCCGTGCGCAGATCAGCTCTGCGTCCGACCTCAGTTACGAGGCATGTCTGGAAAGCCGCTTGGAGCGTGGGGAGGACGACATCCCCGTGGGTGACAATTATCGTTCAATGATGGCCGAGATGGAACGTGAGCTAGTCGAGCTGCCGTACTAGCCTCCGAGCCCATAAGATCTTTCTCAAACACCAAAAGTTGACAAGACTGCATGGGGCGACTACATCTCGCTCCATGCACACCCGCTCCTCCTTCATACGGTAATCGTCCCTACTCGCCCGGCACGCCGTCGGCGCGACACGCGGTTACACGTATGATGGAGTGATCTGGATGGCCGACGTTAAGCTCGACCTGTTTTTCCGCATTGTGAACCTTCAAGGCGCCGATTTTGCCGTCGGCCAGGCCATCAAGCTCATCGAGCAGGCGGTCTCCGCTGACAGTCATTTCGCGAAATTTGCTGATGTCAGCAAAGCGCTTCTGGCACTCGACCGCTCGCACAGCCTTTCGAATGCCACTGACCTGCTTGCCACCGTCAACAAATGGGCGACTAACATCAACAGTGGAATTCCGGCAGCCGTGCAAGCTCTCCTCGGCTTGCTCGGCGATGTCGACGCCGAGCGGTTCGTCGCATGGCGTATTCTTTTTTGCTGGCAGCATGACCGCGATATTTCGAGTGTCGAACGGGATCGAATGTTGCTCCAGGCCCTGGGGTGGATGCAGCAATCCGTGGATGCCTGCAGCCTGACGGCCCTGCGTAACGGCATCGAGAGCACGCCTGACATTGTCAACTCGCTTGGTTACAATTTCGTTGCCCAAATTAAAGCTCTGACACTTGATGCTTCGACTTTCGATGCAGTTGTCAGCCGCAATGCCTACGGCAACGATGCCGTTATT
Source organism: Dongia sp. (assembly GCF_041906375.1). GTDB lineage: Bacteria > Pseudomonadota > Alphaproteobacteria > Dongiales > Dongiaceae > Dongia. The sequence continues at coordinate 59,439 of NZ_JAYRJJ010000004.1, forward strand.
CAGTCGGGCGCGGATCGCTATCATGACTCATGGAATTCCGTTGACGGACCCGGTCGGCTTCCGGTGTTTCTGTGCGGGAGAATTGCCGAGAGCGTATACACGTCCGGCACGGAATCGCCCCTGCTCCAGCTCGGCGCGGTCGTCGCATACATCAGGCACCGGACTTCTTCGAAATTCGAAACACTTTGCAATCACATTTTGGACAACCCCTCCGATTTCGTTGCTTGCTGGCAGCTCGTTGATGCAATGCGGCACCAGAAAGACACTGATTTCCGCGAAGAAATCGAAGCGTTGATTGCGCCACTCGCATTCGCTGGTGACAGAGCTGCGCTCCTCGAAGCCGCCTCTTTTGCCGTGCGCCGGGGCTATCATTCTTGCGACAAAAGCCTCCTGAGCTTCGCCCTCGGCGCCCTCGCGATTGCCAGCGGATGCAGGGAAATCACCCCCCTGGAACCCAACGACAATCCCGTGGACACGGCCATGAGCCAAGCGGGGGAATACCTGGTTCGTGGCATCATGGCGCAAGCTCCGGCATCCGAGCGCGAGCGCGTGAAAAGTAGTATTGAGGCGTTTATGTCAGGCGAGCAAGCTGCCGCTGACGAGCGCATGAACGATGAGAATGCCGAGCGCGAAGCTGCCAAAGCTTCGAGTGCTAAAGGCGACACCGACGACGCAATCGATGACGAAATCACTGTCGGTGACACGCCGCCGCCCGGTCCATACGTCCCGAAAACCCGTCTCCAAGCCCTGCGCCGACTGGCCCAGGAACGCGCAATTGCGCCCGAATCTATTCGCGTCGTCCACAGCATTGGTAACCGCGACGTGGCGCGCGATGAGACGAAACAGGCTCTCCGGAGCATCGAGAAATTGATGGAGCCGATGCGCCTCGCCTCGATGCCGACGGACTTGAGCGGTTGGCGCCAGGAGCTTTTGGCTGAATTCCCGCATGCTGGAAGTGCCGTTGACGCGATTTATGGGGACCTGGTTTCGCGTTCGATGAACGGGAAACGGGCGTTGATGTTCAAGCCGACGTTGCTTGTTGGCACGCCCGGTTGCGGGAAAAGTCGGCTCGCGCGCCGTGTCGCCGAAAGCCTGCAAATTGGCTACAGGGTTACGCCGTGTGGCGGGGTTTCCGACAGCCATTTTGGTGGGGTGTCGAGGGGATGGCATTCCAGTCACCCCAGTTCTCCGTTGGATTTAATCCGGCAAAGTGGCGTGCCGAATCCCGTGCTTGTGCTTGATGAAATCGAGAAATCGGCAACCTCCAAGCATAACGGCAATTTTCATGATGTGTTGTTGTCGATGCTGGAAACCGAAACCAGCAAGGCGTGGAACGATCCATTCATCCAAGGTCCTGTCAACATTTCCGCCATCAATTGGTTGGCGACAGCCAACAGCTTGAGCGGCCTCCCCAGCCCCCTGCTCGACCGCATGCGCATTATTCATGTCGACAACCCCAGCCTCACCCACTTGCCCGCCCTCAGCGCCACGATCCTGCGCGAAATTGGCAGCCAACACGGCCACGATCAATGGCACCAGCCGCTTGATCAAATGGAACTCAATGCGATTGGCAGGGCCTGGAGCCGTCAACCCAGCATCAGGTATCTGCGTAGGTTGATTGAGGGTGCCTTGAGGGCCAGGGAACAGGCGGCAGCGAGGCACTAAGATGAGGGATGAAAATGGTTGGAAGCCCGAGATGACGATTTTGTTGAAGCACGGAAATTCATCGTCGCGGGAGACGGTATACGACCACGATTTTCTGCGTCAGCTCGTCAACATTGTTGAATACGTTCCGCTGAGTACGGCGGAACTTTTCGAACACACATTCAAGGCCTGGCTGAAATCGGCAGAAGGTGTGCGAGTGCAAGCTATCATCCAGGGGCGCAAGGAGATCGAGGCTGGAAATTGGCACGATTTCGACGACGTGATGAACGAGCTGGAAGCCATTTTGCGCGGAGACGATCCCACCGACGAATGAAAACCGGAATATGAGAATAGGTAGTTTAAGAGGGCTTATCCTACATAACGGGATGTCATAGATGATCAAGATTGGAGACGACGGCAGTTGGCGCAAGGATGTCGGGGCGGAAATTCGGCGGCTCGAAATCCTGCTTTTCGATCTCAACGTGCTGCATTCGGGGGCCGGGTATCCCCCGCGTGAGGAGCTGGCCAGGGCGCAGATTTTGCAGAACCCGGTGATCCAGCCTCGGTCGGTGCCGTCGCTGGTTGGTGGGGTGGAGATCGAGGGGCGGAAGAAGGTCCGGCAGACATCGCCAATTGTGTTGATGGGAGACGGCTGGGTGCGGACGATGAACACGCTGTACAGGCTTGAGGGCAGGTAATGAGTGATCATCAATTCCCTGGCCGGGAATGGCTCGTATGTCGCTGCGGGTGGATGCACCTGTCCCCGCTTCCTGGGGAGACCGGAAGCCAGACTTGCATCCGCTGCGGACGCCCGTCTCGGCAGATGCAAGTCGCTCCTAAGGCGAAGATTGATGCGGTGCCGCCGGGGGTCACGATTTCAGTGGTGGAGTGGCCCTGAGACCCGTGCTTAGTCACGGGTCTCAAAATGCTGAGCACGAGCAAGCTGCTCGGCTTTTGTCGGTCGCCCGCGCTTTCGCTTTCCCGGCGCCAGGGCGGCCTCGACGACCGCGGCCGGAAGCTTCACAGGCCTGGGATCATTCGCAGCCAAGCGGTGCTGGGAGATCCAAGCTTTCAGGTCGTCAGGAGTGAAAAAGGTCCGGCTTCCGAGTTTGACGATGGCTGGGCCACGATTTTTGTAGACCAAATCCGCCAGCGCTTGGCGGCTCATAGAGAGTGCAGCGGCGGCGGAAGGATAATCGAGAAGCAATGGTTCAGACATTTCAGGAGTCTCTTTTTCGAGAGACTCCACGTCAGACACCGCGTGAAGAGTTCGGGCAGCCACTTCGTCGGCTCGTCGCCTTTTTGGGTGCCACCGGGGAAGCATGGTCCCCGGCACGTATTGTCCGGCCCGATCGGACTATCGCCCGACCTCAGAATGCTGACTCAGGTTTCCAGATAGGTCAACATTTTTGACTTTATTCAAATGCCATCTATATCACCATTTATCGCGCTGTGCCGTACTGTGCCAGGGGCTATCGCCATGAATCGCTGGCTGTCGTATGGTGTCGCGGAACTGCCCATTTTATTAGGACAAATGAACACTCTCTGCGGCACAAGTCTTGGCACATATTTGGCACATTGCCGACAGAAAAGCAGCGATATCCAGCGATACACGGCGAAGCTAAATGATTGAAACAGCTGCATTCATGAATGTTATCAGTGCACAGCCTTGCCCTCCGATGGCAGTGCGCAAATTACTAGCAGTATAATCTCCCTTTCACAGGAATCGTGATCGCGCTAGACGTTCCTTCATCGGCCAGCAGCTCTTGGGTTAAGCTGAATCCATCAATGAATTCGCGGCAGATCAATTGCCAAATGCTACGTTATTAAATGTCGAAGAGCCTTTATCCCCGTAGGTGGCTCCTGTTGCCAGGTGATCACTGCGAGGCGCTTGGCTAATCCGTCGCGGACGCGGTTGATCTGCTTGGCTTCGCTGCCGATGCGGAATTGCAATAGCGGATCATGCGTTCCGGTAGGCCCAAGGCAATTGTTGATGACCCAGCCATAAGGTTCGATTCCGGCCCGACGAAGATCATCCTGCAGGGCTGAGGCCTCTGAGATCGGTGTCGTTTCGGGTAGAGCTACGAGAAGTATCTTTGTGTAAGCCGGGTCTTGCAGTCGCATCAAGGGCGTCACCAATCGGCCACTTTGCCCGATCTGCTGTGAATCGCGCAGAACCTGACGATGATAGGCTCCTGTGGCGTCGAGCAGGAGAAAGGTGTGCCCTGTTGGCGCGGTGTCGATAATGACGAAACCGTCTCGCGCGCCGAGTACCACGCGAGAGAAGGCATGAAAAACGGCGACCTCCTCCGTACACGGCGAGCGCAGATCCTCAAGCAGAAGCGCTTTTTCGGCATCATCTAGTTCTGCACCACGCCCGGCCATGATACGATCGATGTATCTCTCGGTCTCGACCGCCGGATCGATCCGCTCGACCTTGAGAGTGGGCATGGTATCGCTGGCCAGAGCCCAGCTAACATGCGCGGCGGGGTCTGTCGTCGTCAGCAGGACCTGGTGGCCCCGGCTCGCGAGTTCCACGGCGATTGCCGCGGCGACTGTGGTCTTCCCCACGCCGCCCTTGCCCATGACCATGACGACGCCGTTCCCGGCAGCCTCGATTTCCGCCACCATCGCGCCGAGATCCGGATAGCCGTCGGCCGATTGAGACGCAGACGGGGTGGATTTTTCCTGATCGACACTCAAAAATCTGCGCAAGGCGACCAGTCCCACCATGTCGTAGGCGCGCATCGGGATCTCGTCACGCGGCAGCCCAGTCAGCGAGACTGGCATCTTCGCCAGAGCCGATTGGCAGCGCCGCTCCATGGCGGAGGCAACTGAATCCGATGGATCGGCAGCACGAAATGTCGCATTGACGATCAGACGCTGATTTCCGAGCCCCAATGCCAATAGTTCTTCCGCCGATCTTGCGGCTTCCCGCAAGGCGGATGGCTCCGGCCGCGTGACGAGTGCCACCGTTGTCGTGCTCGGATCGGTTAAGGATTTAAGCGCACGTTCGAACACCGCCAGTTGCATTTGCAATCCCGAATGTGGCCCGAGGCACGACGCACCTCTTTCGTTGGTCTCTAAAAACGACGACCAGGCTTTGGGCAAACTGAGCAGTCGCAGCGTATGTCCGGTCGGCGCCGTATCGAAGATGATGTGATCGTATTTTTTTCCTTCCTCGTGTTCGCCTGACAACAATTCGGCGAATTCGTCGAAGGCCGCGATCTCGGTCGTGCAGGCGCCCGACAGTTGCTCACGCACCTTGGCGATCTCGGTTTCATCCGCCGGACCCATGGCGCCGATGACCCGCCGACGATAGGCTTCCGCGGATGCTTCTGGATCGATGTTGAGCGCGAAGAGGCGATCCACATTGGGAACTGCTTTGGCGAGCCGATCGAGACGGACCCCCAGCATTTCATCCAGATTGGATGCCGGATCGGTACTGATGAGGAGGACGCGCTTGCCCGAATCGGCGAGCGCGATGGCAATGCCGCATGACAGCGCCGTTTTGCCGACGCCACCCTTTCCAGTGAAGAAGATAAAGCGCGTGGGCCGCGTCAGAATGCCGAGTGGAAGTACAGCCATATCCGTGTCACCCATGATCAACCAGCCCGCCTCACGACCGACAGGATAAACGCGCCGCCTCGCCTCAGATGGCAATTCATCTGGAGAAGCGCTGTGAGAACGGGAATCCCAATGCTACATATCCGTCGGCGTGGGGAAGCAGTCATTGATACAGATCAGGATGACCGCAATCCGACCCTGAGTTCAATGCGCCTTGAGAGCCAATGGCTGCCTGGTCGTCGCTATATGCCTATATAGCAGGATCGCGAGTGCGAGGTTCGCCCCTGCCACAAAAACGATGGCGCCCAGGGCATTGCTGGCGCCGAATGACTCGATCAATGCAGCACCTATCGAAGGTGCGGCGGCTTGGGCAATCAGGCTCGGGCGTGCTAGCCGTCCCATGATGGGGCCGTAATCCGCCGGGCCAAACAGAGCGAGCGGCAGGGTTGCTCTGGCGATCGACTCCAGACCGATCCCCGCGCCGTAGAAGATCAGCGCCAGGAATACGAGCGGTATGTTTGCCCAGAGGAGTGCAAGACCGATCAAGACGCTGCTGACGGATGCCAGCTTCGTCCAGATGGGATGGTGATATTGCCCGATTAGACTTTCGATAAATCGAGCGCCAACCTGAGACGGGCCCACCAAGGCGCCCAAAGCCACGGCAGCCGCCATTGTAAGGCCATGGGCCTGGAGGAGCGTCAGCAGGTGGACGGAAATCACCGTCGACACCATCGACGCGATCATGATGGTCGTCGCGAGAAGCAGGAACAGTGACCGAGGCGGCGTCCGCATGCTCACATCACTTTCCACCTCGTTCGCCGGAATGATATCGCCGCCCACCCGTTCTTTCGGCAAAGCGAACACATAGAGCGGCAGGCTGATGCATAGCTGGATGATGGCGTAGGAGGCGCATGCGCCACGCCATCCCAGTTCAGACACCAGAAAAGCGGAAAGTGGCCAGCAGACCGTGCTGGCAAAGCCGCCGAACAGTGTCAGAGCTGTAATGAGCTGCCTGGCGCCGTGGCCATACAGGCGGCCCAAGGTTGAAAATGCCGGATCATATAGTCCTGCGCCCATCCCCAATCCGATCACAACCCAACCTATCAAGAAGATGCCCAGGTTCGGAGCGATCGCCAGGACTGACTGGCCCGCCGCGAGCAATATTGCGCTGGCGATCAAGATGGGTCGGCCGCCGTTGCTCTTGATTCGGCGGCCTACCAATGGCGATGCCAGTCCCGCGACCAGCAGTCCTAATGATAGGCCGCCAACGATCCACGACAGCGACCAGCCCGTCGCCTCCGCGATCGGCTTTGCCAGAACGGCTGGGAGATAGTAGGACGAACCCCAAGCGAGAATCTGGGTAACGCCTAAGACTGGAACCACGATGCGGGGCGATCGCCGAAGATCACCCCCGCCATCGGTGCCTGAACTCAAGCGCCCTCTCCGCAGCCGCAGCCCTTCTTGCCCGCATCCTTGGCGACCACGTCAGCTACGCAGCAGGCATCCACTTCAGCCGGGGCTGGGCCACCGCAGCACGAACTGGCCGCTACCTGGGTTGGGGTGACACAACAGCCATTTGCGTCGGTTTCAAAGTCGGTGGTGCAGATTCCGGTCTCAGGCAAAACGAGCTGGACGTTATCCGCCGCCTGCAGATCGCCCGCCAGCACAGCGGCCACGGATCGCGCCTGCTCGTATCCAGTCAATAGCAGGAAGGTTGGCGCCCGGCCGTAGCTCTTGACGCCGATGGTGTAGAAGCCCGGCTCCGGGTGAGAAAGCTCACGGTGACCGTGTGGCGGGACCGAGCCGCAAGAATGCTCATTGGGATCGATCAGCGGCCCGAGAGCCTTCACGCCCTCAAGCCATGGGTCGAGCTCCAGCCGCAGTTCTCGGGTCATCTCCAGATTGGGGCGCTGCCCAGTGCAGACGATGATCCGGTCGACGATCGGCAGGGCGATCTCCTTGCCGTTCTGCATGCCGACAAGTTCAAGGTCATTGCCCTGGCCGCGAATGGCTGAGGTCGAGAAGCCAGTAATGAGTTGAACCTTGCCCTGGTCGACGAGCCGCTTCAGAGCCGTTCCGAGCGCACCGCGGGCTTCCAATTGGTCGTTGGCGCCGCCTCCGTAGATCTTGTTCATGTTGGTGCCGCGCACTACCCATGTGACCTTTGTGCCGGGAGCTGTTTCCGCGAGCTTCGTGATATCCAAAATGACATTAATTGCAGAATAGCCCGCGCCGATGACGGCAATTCGCTTTCCGGCATAGTCATTTCGAACGGCACCCAGGACATCCGGCATGCCGTAAGCAATCCGATCGGCATGCCGATCCTCGCCCGGTGCCGTGGTGCCGGAAGCACCTGCCGGGTTCTGGTTCTGCCAGGTGCCGGAGGCATCAATGATACCCTGGGCGTACTCGACTCGTACTTCGCCGCCGCGCCCGGCGACACGGATTTCGAACGGTCTCTTGTCTCGGCCCTTGGAGGTGACCTTATCCAAGCCCAGGCGGCTGATCGACAGCACCTTGGCGTTGGTTTCGATGGCGCCAGCAAGCTCCGGCACGGCCGCAAGCGGCTTCAGATACTGGTCGTGGATCTCACCACCCGTCGGGAGCTTATTGGCCTGCGGCAGCTTCCAGCCGTGCTTCTCCAGCAATCGGACGCTGGCGGTGTCGACGCTCTGTTCCCATGTCGTGAAAATACGCACGTGGGCCCAATCCCTCACGTTGGCGCCAACTGACGCGCCAGCCTCATAGACCTTCACCTTCATACCGCGCTCAACAAGATGAGCGGCAGCAGCGAGGCCGATCGGCCCAGCGCCGATAATGGCGATCGGCAGGTTCTGGATATCAAGCATCTGGCGTCTCCTATTTCAAAATTCTTCGAAATATCTGGTCAAAAAAAGGGGCAGCTCAGGCTGCCGCCTCATCGGTTTTGCATTTCGCATCCATGCAGCACTCGTCGACGAGATAGCCGACCAACGCATTCATCGAGGGGTAGTTCGCATGGCAGAACAGGGTCGTCCCCTGGCGTTCCTGGCGGATCAATCCGGCATCCATCAGGTGTTTGATGTGATGTGACAGGGTCGACGCTGCGATCCCGAGCTTGTCCTGAAGGGTGCCACAGGGAACGCCATCGTCACCCGCCCGCACCAGAGCTCGGAAAAGCTTCAGGCGAATGGGGTTGCCGAGGGACGAGAGCTGTTGGGCGGCTATTTCGAGTTTCATGGAAGTAGAATGTCGGCAACCACGCCCCCGGTCAAGATCTATTTCTAATTTTCTCGAAATATATTGCCCCCTGCTTAGAGTGTCGAAACAGACGCAAGGATCACGGAAATACGGACTGTCGGGTCCATTTTGACACTGAAGTAGCTCCGTGTTGTCGACACCTGGCGGGATCGACCTTGGCTCAGGTTGAAGGGGAATTGTGTTTTTATTCCCATACTATCAGGCGATCTATTACTTTCGCACCCATTGGCGGATTTGCGAACATTTTCGCATGCGTGCGACTGTTTTCGCAGGCAGCGAAACTCTCCTCTTGAACCTTTCCACAGGAGAGCTCACGATTAAGAACGTTTTCGCAGATCTGCAAACGTTTCCGCAGGCAAACCTCAGAACAGGTGTTCTTTCGCAGGCGAATGAACGTTTTCGCACCTCTACCACAGGATCACGGCCTTTCGCATGATCCGTTACAGGAACTGAGAACATAATGGCACTGCCCCCTGGAGTTATCCCCGTTGGCCATCAAGGGCTAATTGCCAAATTCGGTCTGAAAGTTCCGCCGCCGTCTGTAACCAGCACGGCAGGAGCTGGCGCGCGTCGCACCGTCATCGACGCCAGGCGGACGGCCGAACACTATCCCGCTACATACGTGCCGAGCGACGATTTAGTCGGCCACCTCAAATTCGCTTTGCGATACGAACCGACAGATCTCGGCGTTCTCGCACAAACCTTTGCGGTCTGCGACCCTCGCGAGATTGAAGCCTGGGTCAGGGCGGAGCCGAACGGGGCGTATGCTCGAAAGGCTTGGTTCTTCTACGAATGGCTCACTGGCAAAACGCTTGATATCGCGGACGCAGGCCCGGTTGCCTATGTTGATGCGCTTGATCCAGAACAACACATCGTCGCCACGGGGCTTCACTCAAGGCGACACAAGGTCATCAACAACTTGCTCGGCAGTCCAAATTTCTGCCCTACCGTGCGGAAGACCCCCGTTATCGATGCCTTTATGGCGGAGGCGATCGATGAAGAAGCGCGCCAGCTTATCGCTGGGTGTGATCCAAAGGTCTTGGCGCGGGCGATTAATTATCTCTACACGAAGGAAACAAAGAGCAGCTTTGAGATTGAACGCGAGACCGCGAAGGGTCAACGCGCTGAACGATTCGTTGCCGCTTTGCGTGCTGCGAAACAATTTGACGCAACCAAGTTCGATTCTCTGGTCGCCCTTCAGAACGTGATTGTAGATCCACGTTACGCAGCGAAGGGTTTTAGAGACTTCCAGAACTTTGTAGGGGAGACCATTGGCGGTTATCGCGAAGTGGTTCACTTCATTTGCCCTCGCCCCGAAGACGTGGAATCGCTCATGCGCGATTGGGCAGAGATGACAAAACGCCTGAGGGAAGCAACTCATCCGGTAGTGTCCGCGGCATTGGCTGCATTCGGATTCGTTTTCATTCATCCGTTTGAAGATGGCAACGGTCGTATACACCGCTATCTCATCCACCAAATACTCTCGGCTGAAGGATTCTCGCCGCCTGACGTACTTTTCCCGGTGTCTGCCGCCATCGTCCGAGACATCAAAGGATATGATTCTGCACTGGAGAGTTTCTCCCATGCAATTCAGCCCTACATCGACTGGCAATGGACATCAAAGCAGGCAATTGAAGTCAAAAACAATACGGCCCACCTGTATCGATATTTTGACGCTACCCAATTGGTCGAGTTCCTCTACGAGAAGGTGATCGAGACTGTCCGGAAGGATCTCAAGGAAGAGCTGGACTATGTCTCAGTTTACGATGCCGCCCGCACAGCCGTGCTAGACATCATCGATATGCCGGACAACCGGGCAACCTTGTTCATCAATTCCATCATGCAGAACAATGGCTCTATATCGAAAAACCGCCGTAAGAAATTCCCTGAGCTATCAGATGATGATGTCGCCACATTGCAGACCGCCGTGCAGGAGATCCTAGCAAACCAACGTGGTGTGGAAGAAGACGACGACAATTCTCCCTGGCATCCATAACGAGCCGACGCCCTCCGAGGTGAAAAGGAATGGCTCCAAACCAAGAATAGAAAGAAAACCTTTTCACTTAAGCGGCAAATGGACTCGAACAATGGCCATCGAGGTTAGATCATCCCCCGGTCACCGACATATGCCGGGATACCGACACATTGGTCGCCCGGCGGTCCAGAATGAAATCATGCCCCTTCGGCTTACGGGCGATCGCCTCCCGTATTGCCGCCTCCAGCTTCTCGTCGCCTTCACTAGTGCGGAGGGCCGCCCGCAGATCGGCACTGTCCTCCTGGCCGAGACACATAAATAGCTGCCCGGTACAGGTCACCCGGACGCGGTTGCAGCTTTCGCAGAAGTTATGGGTCATCGGTGTAATGAAGCCGATCCGCTGCCCCGTCTCGGCGCAGTCGACGTAACGGGCCGGGCCACCCGTCCGGAAAGCGCTGTCCGTCAGGGTCCAGCGTTGCTCCAGATCGGCCCGGAGCTTGGACAGGGGCCAATACTGCTCCAGACGCCGCTCGCCGCCGATATCGCCCATCGGCATCACCTCGATGAAGGCGATATCGAAGCCCTGGTCGCCACACCAGGTGACGATATCGTCGACATCGCCGTCATTGACCCCTTTCAGGGCGACCGTGTTGATCTTGACCTTGAGCCCGGCGCGCCGGGCTGCAGCTAGGCCTTCCAGGACCTTGTCGAGGTCTCCCCAGCGTGTGATCGCCTTGAACGCTTCCGGCCGCAATGTGTCCAGCGAGACATTCACACGCTTCACCCCGGCGTCGGCCAGGCCGTCGGCATATTTGGCCAGTTGGGTGCCATTCGTCGTCAATGTCAGCTCATCGAGTTCACCCGAGGCGAGATGCCGAGACAACGACCGGATCAAGCTCATGATCTCCCGGCGAACCAGCGGCTCACCGCCCGTCAAGCGAAGCTTCCTGACGCCCATCCTGATGAAAGCACTGCAGAGCCGATCCAACTCCTCGATCGACAGCACCTCCTTTCGGGGCAGGAAGGTCATGTCCTCGGCCATACAGTAGACGCAGCGGAGGTCACAGCGATCGGTTACCGACACCCTGAGGTAGCTGATAGACCTGCCGAAAGGGTCCTGCACGAGAACCTCCTATTGGGTGGCTTGCTTCAAGTAGGCGATTAGATTGTCGAGCTTGGTCTCGTCCTTGAGGCCGGGAAACGTCATCTTGGTCCCAGGCACGACTTTCTTGGGGGCTTTTAGGTAATCCGCCAGTGATGGCTCGTCCCAGACGATCCCACTGCCTTTCATCGCCTCAGAGTAAGAAAATCCCTCGACAGTTCCGGCCTTGCGACCAAAGAGACCATGGAGCGACGGACCGATCTTGGCCTTTCCAGCCTCAAGAGTGTGGCAGGCTGCACACTGCCGGAAAACCGCCTCTCCGGCTTTTGCATCCTGCGCTTCCGCCGACCCCGGCCCCATCATCATCGTCATCAGTGCCAGCATCATAATGCCGATCATCATCATGCTGAAGGTCGGCTCAGTTAGCATGCTGATGCCGATCAGCTTACGCTTCGTCAATTCCATTGTTTCGGTCTCTTTACGGGGAAAGTTGCGGGGTGACATGGAGTCACCCCGCTGTCGGTGGGAAGGGAGGCGAGCTCAATCGACTCTATATTCACGCGATTTAAAGCTGAGTGACTTGGTCACCTCCGGAGCGGCCGCGATCTTCCGGATGTCACCCCACGACTGCTTGTAGTTGGGAATGACCAGCTCATTGACCCCATCATTGACGACGTTGCCCTGCACGCCCGTTGGGAAGGCAAAGAGCATAAAGGTCTCGCCTTTACGGGCCGTGGGCGTCGGATAGACCATCGCTTGGGTCGATCCGGCATCGTTGAATACCTCCACGAGATCGCCAGCGCCAAGACTCAGGGTCGCCATATCCTCCGGGTTCATCTCGATGAACGGATATGGCGACGCATCCATGACGAAGTCGTTGGCCTGGTCCAGGAACGCGTTCTGCCAGACCAGATTGGAGCGCCCGTTGTTGATCAGGAATTTAAACTTGGCCTTCTCTTCCTCCTTGCCGGGAGCCTGTAGGCCGCGCCAGGGTGCGTCCATGAAGCGTGCCTTGCCATCCTCCCCCGAGAAGACTCCCTCCGTATAGAGGCGCTTCGTGCCGACGATCTTGCCATCCTTCACGGCGGTCGCTGGTTCCTGAAAGCCGTTGGTTCCCATGGCACGGAGAGTCTCATAGGTCACGAACTCGCCGCCTCCGGCGTTCTTGTGATACCCGTCCATGAAGGCGTCTTCCTCAGTCTTCCAGTCGAAGCCTTTGAACTGGTCCGCATATTTCTCGTCGCCCATGCCGCGCAAGACGCGTTCCATATGCTGGGCAAGTCCGGCGGCAATCAGGCAGTCCGGCTTGGCATTGCCGGGTGGGTCCATATACCGCTCGGTCAAACGCATCCGGCGCTCGCCGTTCATGGAGGTAAGGTTCATCTCGCCGGATTCTGCGGCGGGCAGCCAGACATGGCTTGCTTGACCGATCTGGGACGGAATGATGTCGACATCGACCGAGAACAGGCCACCTTCCTTGATGGCCGCCAAGATGGCCTTCACCATGCCGTCACGATCACCGTAAGGCACCGCGTTCATGGCGTCCTTTACGATGTCTGTGCGCTTCTTGTAGACGCGCTTGAACTCATGTGCATTCAGCGTCGTCTTATAGTGATCGCACGCCCACACATGATGTACGCCACCCTTGCCCTCGATCAGCAACTTGTCGACATAAGCGGCGGGGCGGCCAACATGGGCGTCGCTCGGGCGCACATAACCTTCCTGATGGCCGCCGAGGCGCACCACACCGCCGCCAGGGCGACCGATATTACCTGTCGCCAGAGCGATGTTCACAAGGGCGCCGTTCGTACGATAATTGTCATTGCCCCAGATCAACCCCTTCTCGTAGCCGATCATGACGCGCCGACGCTTCCCACCATCCTTTGGCTTACCGATCCACTCAGCGGCCTTGGCGATGTCCTCTGCCTTCAGCCCGGTCACTTTGGCGGCTTCTTTCAGCGAGACTTTGCAGCCTTCGACTGCCCCTGAGAAATTGGTCAGATGGCCCGGTTTGCCATCCGCTTCGCCGCGCGCCGGGTAGAGAGCTGGTCGCTTTGTTCCTTCAGCGATCGTGCTCTTCTCGATGAATGCTTTGTCAATCCAACCCTGCTCGACAATGTGCGTGAAGATGGCATTGAACAGGATGAGGTCCGTGCCTGAGTTGAGCGCCAGATGAAGAACCCGGTCTTTGCCAGCTTCCATTTCGCAGGCGTTAACAGTGACCGTGCGGCGCGGATCAATGATGACGATACGCCCCTGCTCATGCGGCTCGTCGGGAAGCTGCGCCTTCTTCTTGTCAAGCGACGTACCACGCAGGTTCGGAATCCAGTGATTCAGGAAGTAGTTTGTCTGAGTCTCCAGAGGATTCGTGCCGACCGCGACGATCGTGTCGGCTAGTTCCGCGTCTTCGTAGCAATTGTTGAGTTCGCCCACGCCCATGTCGCGCGTCGCGTGGACTTCCGAATTGTAGGCTGGGCGATTGTGGATGCGGACGTTCTTGACCTTCATCGAACCGAAGTACAGCTTTCCGGTTCCCCAGGTGTTTTCATATCCGCCCGCCGATCCGCCATGGTCGAACATGGAGACGAAAAGGCCGTCTTCGCCCTGTTCTTTGACAACCGCTGCAGTGACTCGGGCGACGAGATCATACGCATCCTCCCATGAGGTCGGCTGCATCGATCCATAGCGCCACACCATCGGGTCTGTAAGGCGCTGTTGCTGGGTGCTACGCGCTTCACTGAAACGGGACTCGCCCATGCGGGCACCACGAACTGATCCCAGCCCTGAATTCACCTCGCATTCGTGATCCGGCTTTATGACGATGTGAACGTCTTTGCCGTTCTGCTTCACGATGTTGTACATCGACGGCGAGTACCACGCATCTGTCTCGGCCGCCTGCTGCTGAGAAAGGTCTACGCCGAAGGCATTGGCCTTAGGGTCGGTGCCGCCCTGCTTATTGGATGGCCACGTATAGGCGTGATAGCCGCAACCTACGATGCAGTAATGGCAGGTCACATTGTGCTTCTTCGCGTCGGCCGGGATGATCGGCAGGCGGTCGATCTGTCGTTTGAAAGCCATGTCCGTTCTCCCTTAAAGCACGTTGCTGAGGCGGCCGTAGAGCAGTTCGTCCACGCCTTCGGCATAGATGTCGCCCTTGTCGTCCACTCGAAGCGTGTACTGCGGGAGGTTCTGCGTAGCCTGTCCCCACACCTGCAGCCCGCCCGCCTCGGCATCAAAGCGTGAATAGTGGCCAGGGCAGTTGAAAGTGTTGTCCGAGGCACTGTAGGAAAGCAGGAAGCCCTTGTGCGGGCAGATTGTGGTGAAGCCCACTATGTCGCCATCCGGTCCCGCGCCGCCCGGCACTGGCTTGCTGAGCTTCAACAGCACGCCCGGCGCATTCTCGTCGGGATAGGACACGTCGAGCGGCTCGTTCGGCTTGAGATCCTTGATGTTACCCAAACGATTGCTCGGATAATCTACGCGCGCGAGCGGCGAGTTCGCCTTCGCCGGAGCCCCAGCCACCACAGTGACAACGCTTGCCGCCGCGGCGATACTGCCACCACGAAGGAACTGCCGCCGACCGATGTCGACGAGCTTATTGCAACGATTTGTCATTGAAAGCCTCCCCAGAGTTGATCTTGTTATTGCCCTGGGAAGAGCGCGCACCGTGCCATGTTGCGACGCGAGATTGTGTGTCAATTTGCTGCGAATTAGATGACGGCATTGCAGCATAGTCCGGAAATCCGGACTCAGGCACCTGGATGGGTCCGATTTTCCGGATTACCGGGTATGTTCAACCCTCAAGCGTTTCATCTTGTCGAATAGTGTCGACCGCGAAACATCGAGCAGTCGCGCTGCTTCATCGACACGCCCTTCGGTTCGTTCGAGGGCCGACCGAATGTGTTGCCGCTCTACCCGTTCCCGCATCGATGCAAGGGTGGCGAAATCGGCAGGGCTGATCGAAGGTGGCGTCAGGTCCGGGAACAACTGCCCTTTTCCAATCCAAGTACCGTCGGCTAGGGCGACGGCACGCTCGACCCGGTTCTTCAACTCGCGGACATTCCCCGGCCAAGCATGAACGAGCGCCATCTCGATGGCTTCCTGGTGAAAGCCCGCAACATGGCGCCCGAATGCCGCAGAGAACTGCGCCCGAAACAGATCCAGGAGGGCGCGCACATCTTCCGGCCGTTCCCTGAGAGGCGGGATCAGAATGTCGATGACGCGAATGCGGAACAATAAATCAGCGCGAAAACGCCCATGGCGAACGGCGCTATCCAGATCAATGTTCGTCGCACATACGATGCGGGCGTGGCACTGAAGCTCGCTCTCGCCACCCAGCCTTTGAAAGCGGCGCGTCTCGATCAACCTAAGTAACTTCGCCTGAAGGCCCATCGGCATTTCCCCGATTTCGTCCAGGAAGAGCACACCGCTTCCGGCCCGTTCCACATAGCCGAGATGCCGTGTAGCGGCACCCGTGAAGGCGCCGCGCTCATGCCCAAACAGCTCGCTTTCCAGCAAATCTGCAGGGATTGCAGCACAGTTTACCGCCACAAACGGGCCTTCTGCCCGCTCCGACTCAGCATGCAGGAAGCGAGCGGCCACTTCCTTGCCGACACCACTTTCGCCCGACAACAGAACGGTCGATTCAATGTCAGCGACGCGGCGTAACGTCTGTTCAACTTGCGCCATGGCAGATGACTGACCGAGCACTTGTTCGGTCTCCATACGGCCTTGCAGGAGCGAGGAGACCTTGTCGAGAAAGTCCGTCATCGCGAAGGGCTTGGCCACATAATCGGCGGCGCCCGCTCGCATCAAGCGGACGGCCTGATCAACTTGGGCAAAGCCCGTAATGAAGATGAATGGAAGGCCTGGCTTCTCGGGAATGAGTCTGCTGAATAACGCTTCACCGCTCATATCCGGCAGTCGAATATCGCAGACGACGAGGTCTGGCGTATCAGCCCGTGCCCCAGAAACCGCCGTCTGGCCCGTTTTCCACCAAGTGACTGCGTAGCCTTCAAGATCAAGTCGATGGGCGATCGACTCACCCATTATCGGGTCGTCTTCAACCAACCCGATGCGCGCGCGTGGCGACATGTGTTTCCTCCCGCTCTTCACCTAGCGGCACCGTCAGTTCTATGACGGCGCCTTGGCTGGGGCCCGATTGCAGGGTCATTTTTGCGTCAAGTCTGGCAGCAAGCCTGCCAACCGTCCAGAGGCCAAGTCCCCTACCGTCTGGGGCATTGGCACCAGAGGCGCCAATTGTGACGGCCTGGTGAGCTGCCTCCGGCAATCCAGGGCCTTCATCCTCAACGATGAGCGTGAACTGGTCCTGGGCAGCCACGGCGTAAAACTTAATGGTGCTGCTCTGAGGGGACGCGGCACACGCATTGAGCAGAAGGTTAAGGGCAATTTGCCGAACCGCGGAGGCGTCAACCGGAATGACGGCCTCGATCTCGTTACGCCATTCCAGATTGATCTGTTTGGCACCGATCTCGTGCTGGATAAGGAAAGGGAGATCATCCAGGTCGACCTTGGTAAGACCTAAGCCCGCGGGTGCCTTGTAGGTCACCAGCGCCGCGCGGACGACATTTTGGATACCCGCCAAGCCCCTTTTCAGGAGGTCGATCGTGCGCCGTCGGACACTCTCCTTGTCACCATGGACATCAAGGGTATCCACTGCATTCATGAGACCACCGAGGGGGTTATTCACCTCATGAGCCATCCCTGAGGCCAACCGCCCCAACATCGCCATTTTTTCTTGATTGGCCAGCTCGGCGGCTAACGCTTCACGTTCAGCCTGCCCTCGGATCATGGCGTTAAAGCGATGATAAAGTTCCTCGTACTCGGCGGGTGCGCGCGCAAATTCACGCTCCGAAATCAGCTCAGGATGCCCTGTTGTCGCTGCTGTCAGATGTTGCTGAATGACGGAGAGAGGTGACACCATTCGGCGCACCAGGATATATCCGGCCAAGCTGAAGATCGCGGCCAGACCAGTATTGACCAGGATCAATGTCCATAGGACCTCATTTCGAACAGCGAGGATTTCGCTGATATCGAGCTCGGCAAGCACGGTGCCGATTCTGAAATTCTCCTGATCTATCGGCCGAACGGCCCAAGCTCTCCCCTTATCTTCATCGAGCGTCAGTGATCGCGCGATCTTCACCAAAGGAGCGAGGTGCTGTGGAAGCACAGACGATACCGGAAACTGCTCGGGTTCAGACGCGGCCAGGACCTGGTCGTTTGGCAGCAGGACCACAACGAAGAGGGTTTTGACGGAGCCATACTGGCGACGAGCCCGATCGAGGCTATCGAAAGTCTCCCACACATCCTGTCGCAGCAGGCCGGGCGTCACCGCGGTCGACACCCCGTCCATAAAGGCGGTAGCAAGGCTCCGCAGCGAAGCTTCCTGCTCGTCCGCCAACCGCGACAGAACGACCTGAGAGATGACCACGGCAACTACGACGGTCAGGACGGCAACAGACACTGGCACTTTTATCGCCAGGGGTAGGTTGTCGAATATCCTGTAGAGGCGCCGCATCAGCCGCCCTTACGCTGGACAAGCTCATATTTGGCCGCAATTCCCGCATAGGTCGTTTCCGGCTCCACAGCGAAGCCATCGAGCTGAAGCATGCTGAGAACATTCCGTCCGGTCTCATTCTTGGAGATCGACACGAGTGCATCGGCGAGCTTCTCAATCTCCTCTGTATCCAGATTGGTACGCAGGCAGGCGATGGGTGGAAAACCTAGCTCTTCAGACCTTCGCAGAACCTTGGTCTGGGAAACTAGTTCCGGCTCTCTGGCACTCATGACATCCCAGACATAGCCGTCGACACTCCCACTTTGAGCCAGACCAGAGGCAACCGCGCGAATGACATTGCGATGCCCATAGGTAAAGAAGGTCTTGGAGAAGAATGTACCGGGCGTGAGTTCGCTTTGTGCCAAAAGAGCCGCTGTCACGAGATATCCTGAATTGCTGTCCGGATCGGAGAACGCATGGATGTCGCCCCGCAAGTCCTCCCAGCGCGTGATCCCGCGGTTGGCAGGCACAATGATGTACGACTCATAGAGTGGTTGTTTCCGATACAGGGGGACGGCAACAAGAGCCAATCTGTCAACATGCTGAACGAAGGGGAAGCCGCAGATCCACGCAGCATCCAACTCTCCTGACAGGAGCAGTGCCGTTATCTCCTGATAGGTTCGTCGCTTCACCAGGGAGACCGGGCGACTCATAGCTTCCGATAGATATGCCTCCAACTCATTTAGCAGCTCGATATCTGAGTCGAGGAAGACAGGCGTCAGGCCGAAACTAAAGGGTTCTTGTGCTGTGGCAGGCACGGAAAATGGCAACGCTTGAGCCAAGCCCATTCCTGCAATCGCTTTGACCAGTGTTCGTCTCTTCATCGGCGTGATCCCTTCGATCATCGCAAGGTCAGACTACCGTGGCCTCTTCGCGCAACTCGATCTTCAGCCGCTCCATCTTCGATACGACCTGATGAATCTCAGGCCGCTTGCCGAAACGCGGTTCATCGACGATGGAACCGATACTGATGAATCCGAGGAAAATCTCATCCTCGCCGATTTGCAAGCTCGCCATCACATTTCGGTCGGCACAGCGTGCGCCGCTCAAGATAATCGCGCCATACCCGAGGAAATGTGCGGCCACGAGGACAAGCTGCATGGCGGCACCCGCCGATGCCAGTTGCTCGACGGCCGGAACCGTCGGGTGATTAGCTATCGGACGCGCGACGAAAGCCAACAGCACGGGAGGTCGCACCGCCTTCTCGCGCTCCCGCTCGATCTCGGCAGCAGAGAGCTCGGACTGGCTGCGTCGCTTCCCGTCGATGAAGAGCTGCGCCAATTGGGGGCGTGCCTCATTCCCGATCTCAATCAACCGCCACGGGCGCAAGGCACCGTGATCGGGCGCCGTGGTGGCGGCCTCATAGATCGACAGCAGTTCGGCAGCAGATGGGCCTGGCGCCCCGAGCCGCTTTACGGCGACTGAATGGCGTGCAAGCAGCGCTTCCATGCACGAGTTCGGCACAGCGATTCTCCTCCCAGCCAGTCCCGCACAGCGCAGCATGCCGTCTCGAAACTGTTACAGTCGTCGCCTTGACAAGCGATCTTCATTTCTATGATTATGGAAATATGAAAGCTACGCAAGCAATATCAGCGCTGTCCGCTTTGGCGCAGGAAACTCGCCTGGGCGTGTTCCGGCTATTGGTCCAACGACTGCCGGATCAGGTCTCGGCGGGTGACATCGCCCTCAAATTCGATGTTCCGCCGAGCACCATGTCGTCCCATTTGGCGATTTTGACGCGGGCCGGACTCACACGGTCCGAGCGGCAGGGACGCACCATTTTCTATTCGGCTGACCTGGATGGCGTCAAAGGCCTGCTGGAATTCCTGGTCAGAGATTGCTGCAAAGGCAAGGCAACCGAGTGCAACAAGCTCCTGCAAGCCGTGTTGCCGTCATGCTGCCCGTAATCAGATACGGGGTGCCGTTGCACAGAAACAGTGAGATCGATCTGGAGGGAGAACGCGTTTGAACTCCCTAAAGCAGAAAAGAGGCATAGCTGCGTTCGGCAGCGGCGCTATAATTGGCACCCTCGGGGGTTTGGTTGGCTTGGGCGGCGCCGAATTCCGCCTGCCTGTCCTTATCGCTTTCTTCCGCTTCGCTGCGCTGGAAGCCGTCATTCTCAACAAGGCCACTAGCCTGGTCGTTGTTGCCAGCGCGCTGCCGTTTCGCATGTGGACAATCCCTTTTGCCGCTGTCGCCGCCCAATGGGAGGTGATCGTCAATCTTTTGGCTGGAAGCCTATTGGGGGCATGGGTAGGCGCAAGTTGGGCAACGAGGCTAAAGTCGGGGCAGCTCTACCGCATCATCTCCATCCTATTGCTCGTCATCGCACTCGTCCTCGCCTTTAGCCATGAAGCCTCCGGTCAAGGTCATGCTGTGTCTGCTGGCGTGCCACAAATGGTGATCGGCGTGACGGCGGGATTTGCCATCGGCGCGATCGCCTCGTTGCTTGGCGTCGCTGGAGGCGAACTACTGATCCCCACCCTGGTTCTTCTTTACGGACTCGATATCAAACTGGCTGGCAGCCTTTCACTGGTCATCAGCCTGCCGACCATGATTGTCGGTTTTACGCGCTATAGCAAAGATGCGAGTTTCTCGGTGATTAGCCGGAACTGGTCGTTCCTGATCGTCATGGCCATCGGGTCAATTGTAGGGACGTTTGTCGGCGCGCTTCTTCTGAAGGTCATACCGAGCAGCTTCATCATACCGGGCCTGGTCGCCATCCTCATCATATCCGCCATCAAAATGTGGCGGCACAGATAGCTTCCAAAGCTCACCACCACTGCTCAAAGCCGGAGACGCTCCAAAGTGAACCTTTTCGAACGCTACCTGACCCTCTGGGTCGCCCTGTGCATCGCGGTCGGCATTGCTCTCGGCCACATCTTTCCGGCCGTGTTCCAGGCAATAGGCGCGGCAGAAATCGCCAAGGTCAATCTACCCGTGGCGGTGCTCATCTGGCTCATGATCATTCCAATGCTGATGAAGATCGATTTCGCCGCGTTGGGTCGGGTCAAAGAACATTGGCGGGGTATCGGCGTCACCCTCTTCATCAATTGGGCCATTAAGCCGTTTTCGATGGCGCTACTGGGGTGGGTGTTCATTGGGTGGTTGTTCCGACCCTACCTTCCAGGCGAGCAGATCGACAGCTATGTCGCGGGTCTTATTCTCCTGGCGGCGGCTCCTTGCACAGCGATGGTGTTCGTTTGGAGCAATCTATCGGACGGCGAGCCACATTTCACCTTGAGCCAGGTGGCACTCAACGATGTGATCATGGTGATCGCCTTTGCGCCGATCGTTGGCCTCCTCCTGGGCCTGTCCGCGATCACCGTCCCCTGGGATACCCTTCTTCTGTCGGTGGGCCTCTACATCGTTGTCCCGGTCGTCGTGGCACAAGTCGCGCGCCGCATCCTTCGCGCCGCCGGAGAAGAAGCATTTGGTCGCGCCATTCACGCCCTGCAGCCACTCTCGCTCGTCGCGCTTCTGACGACATTGGTGCTGCTGTTTGGTTTTCAGGGGGAACAGATTATCGCCCAGCCGATCATCATCGCGTTGCTGGCGGTCCCGATTTTGATCCAGGTGTACTTCAATGCGGGCCTTGCATATTTGCTCAATCGCTGGACCGGAGAGGCTCACTGCGTCGCGGGGCCGTCTGCCCTGATCGGGGCGAGCAACTTCTTTGAGCTGGCCGTGGCCGCTGCCATTAGCCTCTTTGGCTTTCATTCCGGCGCGGCATTGGCAACGGTCGTCGGTGTGCTGATCGAAGTCCCAGTCATGCTGTCGGTCGTCAAGATCGTGAATTCCAGCAAGAGCTGGTACGAATCTGGCGGAGCCGTCAGGCGAAATGGCCTGTCTTCTCCGCCGAAGCACTAAGCCTTTGTTGAGGAGTCAGCTCGGCAACAGCCATCGCCCTGGCCCTGACGTTCAAGCTGGATGGGAGGACATGGGATCGAACCATAGGAGCAGAACACGCAGCAATGGCCCGGCTGCGGCTTCAAGAGAGCGTGGCAACCTTCGCATTCGTAGAAGAACTGACAGGCGTTCGTGGGCATGGTCTCCACCTTGCGGTGGCCGCACTGAGGACAGGTAATCTCAGAATGAAGTTCGGGCTGCATGATATCCGTGCGCGAATTTCTACGTGGAAGATCCAGCGCCAAGGTGCGGGTGCCAACTCTCATCCTGAGTGAGCCACGCCACCATTTCACGCACCAACTATTTCTTGCGCCGTTTGGATCGCGATTACTGAGCGCCTCAACGCAGGGATAGGCTTCTGGTGCCAATCGGTGGCAGTGCCAGTGTGAAGAGCCAGCAGGCTGCCAGCATCGCGGCTGAACCCGCGAGGCAGGCCTCTAGGCCGCCCCAGCCGTACAGCAATCCCGAAAGCAGCGTCCCCAAAAAGCGGCCTGCTGCGTTTGCGGCGTAGTAGAACCCGACATCCTCGGCGGCCTTCTCCGATCCCGCATAGGCAAGGACAAGATAGGAATGAATCGACGAATTCACGGCAAAGGCGATTCCGAAGAGCACAAGACCAAGCACGACGGGACCGTCTGGATGCAGCAAGAGCCAGGACGCCGAAGATCCAAGCGGCTCCGGCCAGGCCGCGATCAGTGCGGCCTCATTGCGGCCCAGAACCAGCCAAATGACCATCAACGTCGGGATAGCCGCCAGGATAAGTGACCACCATCTGGCGGCTGAGATGCCTGTATGATGACTGCCATCACCGCGTCGAACAATAGCTGGCGCGCCCGCCTGCACCACGCCATAGCCAATGGTCCACAGGGCAAGGAAAGTGCCGACCATCGTGAAGGTCCAGCCTGTGGAGTAAAGGAAGACTGGCAACCCAACGACAAACCAGACATCGCGCGCGCCGAACAGGAAGACACGTGCCGCTGCCAGCAGATTGACGCCGCGGCCCTTGGAGAAGAACTCGCGGGCTGAACGGGAAGCCTGCGTTTTGCCGAGCTTTGGTGGCAATGACAGAAGGACACCCAGCAGCACGACGGCCAATGCCGCCGCCATCGCCCAAAGTGCTCCACGAAATCCAAGAAATTCGAGCAGGACGCCGCCAAGGAAGAAGCCGAAGCCCTTCATCGCGTTCTTGCTTCCGGTGAACCATGCCACCCATCGGAAGAGCTTCCCCGCGGCGTCTCCTGCTGTGAGCTTAATAGCGGACTTACTGGCCGTCTTGGTCAGATCCTTTGCAACACCGCAGATGCCTTGGGCCGCGACCACCCACGCCACGGAGGCGAGCGCGCTCCAGTCGGGCATCAGCGCCGACATCATCAAAAAGCCCGCTATCTGAGTCGCCAATCCAACCATCAGCATCCGAGGGATGCCAAAATGAGTAGCCAGCCAGCCGCCAATCAAGTTGGCAAGGATGCCCGCCGCCTCATAGAGCAGGAACAGAAATGCCAATGTCAGAGGCGAATAGCCGAGGCGAAAGAAGTGCAACAGCACCAGCATCCGAAGCGCGCCATCCGTGAGCGTGAAACCCCAATAGGCCAGTGTGACAATCGCGTAATTGCGCGTAGCGGCAGAGGCGCTTGGTGCCGACAATGACGCCGTCATGCTGTTTAGAGTCCCGCTTTCTCAAGAATGCAGGCCAAGTCGACCATGCGGCAGGCATAACCCATCTCATTGTCGTACCAGGCGTATACCTTGAGCATGGTGCCATCGGTCACGAGCGTCGAAAGGCCATCAATGATGCTGCTGCGGGTATCGTGCGCGTAGTCGACCGAAACCAAGGGTCGATCTTCGTAACCGAGAATGCCAGCAAGTGGCCCCGATGCAGCAGCCTTGAAGAGACCATTGATTTCGTCTGCGGTCGTTTCCCGATTGAGCTCGAAGACGCAGTCCGTGAGGCTGGCATTCAGCACGGGCGCCCGCACAGCATGGCCGTTTAGCTTTCCCTTCAAATCAGGATAGATGAGGGCAATGGCCGTCGCACTTCCCGTTGTCGTCGGCTGCAAGGACAGCATGGCGCTTCTGGCGCGCCGGAGGTCCTTGTGCGGCGCATCGGTCACGACATTGGTATTGGTTGGATCGTGAATGGTCGTGATCTGCCCATGCCGAATGCCGATCGCCTCATGGACCACCTTCACCACGGGTGCGAGGCAGTTGGTGGTGCAGGAAGCGGCCGTGACGATTGGGTACTTCGCCGGGTCATACAGATGGTCATTGACGCCGACGACTACGTTTAGAACGCCTTCGACCTTGACCGGAGCTGCTACGACGACCCGCTTGGCGCCACGATCCAGATGTCCTTGCAAGACCGCAGGTGTCAGGAACTTGCCTGTGCATTCCAGAACCAGATCGACCCCGAGATCACCCCATGGAATAGCGCCCGGCTCGCCCTCGGACGAGAACCCGACTTGGCGGCTACCGATGCGAATGGCCTTGTGCCCATCTGTGGAGATATCGGCCCCACGCCAACGCCCCTGAACGCTATCGAATTCCAAGAGGTGAGCGGTGGCCGCTGCACCTCCCTTGATCTCGTTCACATGGACGATCTCAAGGCCATTGCCTTTGCGGGGATCGTCTTCCGGCCGTTCTGCGGCCCCGAGAGCCGCACGAAACGCTAGGCGCCCGATCCGGCCCATGCCGCTGATACCAACGCGCATCAGATATCACCTTGTCCCAGCGGCGCTTTGCGAGAGAACATGAGGATCGGCCAGATCGTCGAGCCTCGACTTCAAGGACATCCTGTTTAGCGAGTTCAGCGGCAGATTGATGAAGATCTCCAGGCGTCGGCGAAGTCCGGCATAGATTTCGTTGATGAGTGTCGTGCGTTCGATGGCGCTGCCCGTGAACTTCGACGGATCAGGTAAGGGCCATGCCCCCGTTACAACACTGACACCAAAATCCGGGCAAACCTGACCAGCGACGATATCGCAGAGCGCGATCACAAAGTCGATTTGCGGGGCATCCGGTTTGACGAACTCATCCCATGATTTGGAGCGGAGCCCGGAAACGTCATGGCCCAGCGCCTTGAGCTGCGCCAGAACTTCTGGCATCGGCCCTTCTGTGGCTGGCTCCGATCCCGCCGAATAGGCACGGAACCGTGACCCGCCGATTTTCTGAAGGATCGCCTCCGCCATGATCGAGCGGGCGGAGTTGCGCGTGCATAGAAAGAGGACATTGAAAGGATCGGGTTGCATGGCAGTAGCCTCCGAGGTCAGAGAGTCGAGAAATCGGCTGAGTTCCAGATTGCGGCCCTGGTCGAACCCACAGCACGCCTTGGCGAGAAAGGCGAGCAGATCGCGAAGCCGCGCCATATGAGCGGCGTAGACCAGGCTGCGACCATGCCGCTGGACAACGATCAGTTCCGCTTGTTCCAGAGCGCGGAGATGAAAGGAGAGGGTTGACGGGGCAATGCCGAGTTGATCGGCAATCTCACCCGCAGCCAAACCCGTCGCGCCTGCAGCCAGGAGCGTCTGCAGCAGATCAAGACGCGTTGTTTGTCCGAGCGCCGTAAAGCCACTGGCGATGCTGTCGTTTTCCATATTTCCGGTATAATTGAAATGAAAGAGCGTGTGTATGAAACTACGGTTACATCAGGCTGTAACCCTCGATGCGCTCCCTTTTGCTGCCGTCAGCAGCCATCGACAGCAACAACGCCAGAGCCGTGTTCGGGACGGGTATGAATTGTGCCGGATTGTGCCATGGGCTATCGCCATGAATCTCAGCTTGTCGTATGGTGTCGCAGAAATGCCCATTTTTACTGGATTTATTGGCGCTCTTCGTGGCACAAACCTTGGCACAGATTTGGCACATTGCCGTCCGACAAAGTGCGACAAGCAGCGACACGTAGCGATCTTAAATGATTGAAAATACTGGATTTATGAATGTTACCAGTGCGACGCCTTGCCCTCCGAAGGCAAAGGTCGTACGTTCGAATCGTATCGGGTGCGCCAATCTTTTCAAATAGTTAGGACCACAACCGCCCCAGCATTGCACAGCGGGTGGATTGGTTGCGTCGGCGGTTAAAGCCCCTTACATATATCCGGATAAGGGCGCATGCCGCGCCGGGCTTGGAGAGGCTTGATGGGGCAACCGTCCAATAGCGTGGCGGCGTTGCAAGCGGTCTGGATGGCGCTGGGCGGGGGCGCTGCCCCGGAACGGGACCTGCTCGACCCGCGGCGCCTCAAAGCCCTGCTGCCTTATCTCTACATCGCCGAGTTCGAGGACGAGCCGTTTCGCGTGCGTTACCGGCTGACCGGAACGGCGGTGGATGAATGGCTGGGCGTCAGCATCGTCGGGCATTATCTCGACGAGTTCCTGGCCGTGGAACCGCGGGCACCCATCCGGCATATCATCGAATGTTACCGCCGCGCCTGGCGCACGGGCGAGGCGGTGATCGACAGCTATCCGTGGCCCAACCAGGCCGGCATCGAAATGGACGTGCGCTTCGGCCTGTTTCCGCTGAAGGTGAACGGCATCATCCGCCAATGCCTGGCCATCGAGGAATACACCGCCTTTCCCGAGCGCATCGACATCATGCCCTGGGAGCTGCCGCAGCCGACCGGCTGAACAACGCCATCATGTCATAGGATCACCATGTATTCCGACCAGGAAATCATCGCGCTCGGCGAGGCCGTGCTGGCGCGCAGCCTGCCCAAGGCGGCTTGGACCCATGCCGCGCATTGCGCGGCCTGTATCTATCTGCTGCGGGAGAGGCGCGACATCGATGTGGCGGTCGAACTGCCCGGCATCATCTGGCGCTATAACGAAGTTTCCGGCACGGCGAACACCGATGCGGATGGCTATCACGAGACCATCACGCGCTTCTACATCGCCGCCGTCAAAGCCTATCTGGCACAGGTTCCGGCGGGCCGAGCTCTGAGCGAAATCGTGGCCGGCTTCATGGCGAGCCCCTTGGGAGCCCGCGACCTGCCGCTCAAATTCTGGAGCAAGGAACGGCTGATGTCGGTCGAAGCGCGGCGGGTCTGGGTTGCCCCGGACCGCGCCGCGCTCGACTTCAAACCTTTGCTCAGCACTGTGAGCTGATCAGCGCCTCTAGGCAGCGCGAATCTGCGCCAGGAAGGCGTCGACCTGACCGCGCAGCTTTTCGGCCTGCTGGCCGAGGCTTTCGGCAGCCGCCTTGACCCCGTCGGCAGCTGCGCCGGTGGCATCGGCCTCGTTCGTCACACCGGCGATATTTTCGGAGACGTCGCGCGTGCGCGCCGCCGCCTGCTGGGTGTTGCGTGTGATCTCCTGCGTGGCGGCGCCCTGTTCGGTCACCGACGAGGCGATAGCCGAAGCAATCGAGTTCACTTCGGCGATCGTGCCGCCGATGCGCTTGATGGCGCCGACCGCTTCACCGGTCACGTTCTGCACCGCTGTGATCTGCGCCGAGATATCCTCAGTCGCCTTGGCCGTCTGGTTGGCGAGCGACTTCACTTCCGAGGCTACCACGGCAAAGCCCTTGCCCGCTTCACCCGCGCGCGCTGCTTCGATGGTCGCGTTGAGTGCGAGCAGGTTGGTCTGGCCAGCGATGTCGTTGATGAGGCCGACGACTTCGCCAATCTTGCCGGCGATCTCGACAAGGCTCTGCACGGTGCGATCGGTTTCGCGCGTTTCGGCAACGGCGCGACCGGCGATTTCCGCGGCGGTCGACACCTGGCGGCTGATTTCGTTGATCGAAGCGCTCAGTTCTTCGGACGCCGCCGCCACCGTTTCCACATTCGAGGAAGCCTCGGACGAGGCATTGGCGACGATACGAACCTGCTGGTTGCTGCGCTCGGCCGCCTGCGACATGCCGTTCGATGTATCGAGCATCTGCCGCGAGGCCTGGCCCAGCGCATCAAGGGCGGTTTTGACGTCGGTTTCGAAGCGCAGGATATTGGCTTCGATCGTCTGCTGGCGCAGCCGCTCCTGCTCATGCTGCTGCTTCTGCTCCTGTTCGAAGCGCGCCTTGTCGACGGCGTTCTGCTTGAAGGTACCGAGCGCACCGGCCAGCGCGCCGATTTCATCCTGGCGACCGGGGAACGCCGCCTCGCCGGTCAGGTCACCGGAAGCCACCTGCAGCATCGCGTCGCGGATGATGTGCAAGGGGCGCACGACGCGGCGACCGATGAGGACGCTGGCACCGATTGCCAGAAGGATGGCGGCGGCGAGCAGGGTGAGTTTGACGACGAGGCTCTGCACGGCATCGGTATATGCCTGCTCCGCATGCTGCTTGGCGCCTTCGAGCGCACCTTCGGCCACCTTGAGCAGCGCCGAGAGGCGCCCGACGGTGAGTTCCGTCCATTGGTCGATATCCATGGACGGCGCCTGGCCGTTGGTAAGCGCGTCCATCAACCCGTCTCGGGTAGCGATATAGGCAGCGTCAAAATAGTCTTGCTTGGCTGCGGCGATCGCATCGGTGAGTATTTGAGGCAGCACAACGCCATAGGCCTGACTTTCGAGGGCACCCCAGGCAGCCTCCGAGCCGGCGACGGAATTGTGGTATTTGGCGAGCAGCTCGGGTGTCGTCTTGCCGGCGCCCATCGCATTCGAAACGAGCAGCGACGCGTCGCCGCCCAGATTGCGCACCATCCAGGCGAGCTGGCGCATGGCCAGCATCTGGTCGATGAAGGCGTCCTCATGCTTGACCGAAGCCGTCAGACTCTGCGAGGTGGCGTCCAGATTGTTGATGAGATCGGTCGCGACCTTCTTGAACTGCGCCGAAAGATCAGCCGGGCGTTCCGCTTTCGGCTTCTGCGCGGCGTCGCGCGATTCCGGGTGCAGCTTCTCGAGTGTCGCGGCCAGCGATTGCAGCTGGGGCAGCAGCTTGCCCTTGTCCGGATAGTCGAGGTCGGGCAGCAATTGCAGCGCCGAGCTAAGCGCCGGCACTTCCGCCCCACGATACTTGTCGAGAGCCGCGAGGGCCTTGTCGTTGATCGGCGCGTCGGTATCGAGACCGCGCAGCGTGGTCGAGCGGTCGGTGCGCAGATTATGCATCGCCTGGAAGGCGAAGGTTGCGGCTTCCGCCGCCTTGGAAATGCGCGCAGAAGCGTCGACACGTTGCCAGGATTGCCAGGCACCGACCGCCAGCATGAGCGTCACGATGCCTGCCAGAATGATGACGACGGATTTCAGAACTGCGTTTACCGACAGACGATCGAGCATCTTGCCTCTCCTGGACTCAGGTTTCCTTGGCCAAGACATCGCAGGCGCATGTTAAGAATCGGTTATCGCGGCGCAACAAACACGCCCGGCATGATTCTCGAGAGCGACTAAGATTCGATTTTCCTAAATTGCCAGCAACCCTTGCTGTAAGCGGCGGCGTCTGGCGCACGCATCACAGGGAAACGGCACGCCGGCTTGCGCCGGCGTGCCGTTTCGATGCGAGATCAACCGATGCCGAGGCCGATGATCAGGCCCGGCTTTGACCCTTGCGGTGCTGCTTCTTCGGCTTGCCGCTGCCCTCGAATTTGGGTTTGTCGAACTTGGGCCTATCGGAATTTGGCCTGTCGGATTTTGACCTGTCAGATTTCGGGCCATCAAACTTCGGCTTGTCGAACTTGGATTTGCCGAATTTCGGCTTGTCGAATTTGGGGCGGTCGTATTTGGGCCGGTCGCCCGAGCGCTCGTCCAGCGTGGCGTGGGCGAATTTCGGGTTGTTGGAGCGGCGGCCTTCGAAGGCCGGCCGCTCGGAAGAACGCTCGTCACGCCGGAACGGTTTCCTGTCGTCGCTCGGACGCGCGAAACCTTCGCTGCGCTTGGCAACAAAGGGGCGCGGCTTGTCGCCCTCGTATTTGCGCGGGGGACGCGCCGAGGCGCCCTCGTCTCCAGAGGGAGACTCACGGGTAAGGCGATCGGCGTTCGAGCGACCGCGATCCTTTTCGAACGGCGTCGTCGGCTGGATCTTCACTTCCTGGTCGCCGGACTTCTCCACCGCGTCCATGAAGCGCTGGGCGACATCGGCGGCGATTTCGAACTTGGTTTCGCGGTCGAAGATCTTGATGAAGCCGATCTCGCGCTTGGTGATGTGGCCGCGGCGGCAGATGAGCGGAATGAGCCATTTCGGGTCGGCATTGTTCTCGCGGCCCACATCAAGGCGGAACCAGGAGACGGGGCCGCCCTCGCTTCGGTCACTGCCCCCTCGGTCACTACGGGCGCCATCGTCGCGGCGCTTGCGCTCGCCACGCTCTTCGTAGCGCTCCTGGCGCAGATCCGCCGGGCCGCTGTCGAACATATCCTCGGGCGCCGGCAGGCGCGACCGGTAGAAGCGGATGAGGGCGGCGGCGATTTCCTCTGCCGGACGACCCTGCTCCTGATAACTGGCTAGCAGGGCTTGCGCGAGGACCAGATCCTCGGGCGTCGCCGGTTCCTTGATGGCCGGGTCTTCCAGCATGCGCTCCTGGTCGCGGGCACGGATTTCCTCGGCCTTGGGCGGGTCCTGCCAGATCGCCTTGATGCTGGCGTCGGCCAGCAGGCGTTCGAGATGACGGCGGCGCGGGAACGGCACGATGAGCGCGCAGATGCCCTTGCGGCCGGCGCGGCCGGTGCGGCCCGAACGGTGCAGCAAGGTGGCCTTCTCACGCGGCAGATCGGCATGGATCACGAGGCTGAGATCCGGGAGATCGAGACCGCGCGCGGCGACGTCGGTGGCGACACAGACGCGGGCGCGGCCGTCGCGCAAGGCCTGCAGCGCATGGGTCCGTTCCGACTGGCTGAGCTCGCCCGAGAGGGCCACGGTCGAAAAGCCGCGCTCGGACAGGCTGGCATGGAGATGCCGGACCGCTTCGCGCGTGTGGCAGAAAATGAGCGCCGCGCGCGCTTCATAGAAGCGCAGCAGATTGACGATGGCATGGTCCGTGTCGGTCGGCGCAACGCGGACAGCGCGGTATTCGATGTCGCCATGGGCCTGGTTGCGCACCTGGGTGTCGATGCGCAGGGCATCCTGCTGGTAGTCGCGCGCGAGATTGGCGATTTCGCGGGCAATGGTGGCCGAGAACAGCAAGGTACGGCGCGATTTCGGCGTCGCGTCGAGAATGAATTCGAGATCCTCGCGGAAGCCGAGGTCCAGCATCTCGTCGGCTTCGTCGAGGACGACGGCCTTCAAGGCAGAGATGTCGAGGCGGCCACGTTCGAGATGGTCGCGCAGGCGTCCCGGGGTGCCGACGACGATATGGCAGCCCTGGCTGAGCAGGCGCTGCTCGGCGCGGGCATCCATGCCGCCGACACAGGAGACGACGCGGGCGCCGGCATCGGCATAGAGCCAGGAAAGTTCGGTATGCACCTGAACGGCAAGCTCGCGCGTCGGCGCAATGATGAGGGCCAGGGGTTCGGCTGCACGCTCGAAGCGCTCAGCATCGCCGAGCAGGGTCGCCGCCATGGCGAGGCCGAAAGCGACGGTCTTGCCGGAGCCGGTCTGGGCGGAGACGAGCAGGTCGCGGCCAGCGGCTTCGTCGGCCAGGACCGCGGATTGCACGGCAGTCGGTTCGTTATAGGCGCGCGCGGCCAAGGCTCGTTCGAGCGCGGGATTCGTCTTGGGGAAAGGCATGTCTGTCCGATCTGGGAAATGAGACGACCTTCTGAAGGTCATCTGGAAAAAAGGTGACGGGGCACCTCTTTTCCGGCCCATCCGACGATCCCTTGCCCCTAAATCGGCGTCTGGATCGATTTGCTGGATGTCTGGCCCGTGGCGGCGCGCCTATCGGTTAAGCGCGCTTGATACAGGAGACGGCCGCAAAACACCATGCTTCATTGGCGCAAAGGGCGCGGCACAATTGCGCATATCGGGAAAAACCGTTGCGAACGAGGGTCATAGCCTTGTCGCACAGACCGGATTCCGGGCAGAGTGTCGTCAGCCGACGCCAGAATCAGGACCAGCCATGCCGCGTGATCCCCGCTTCGACCCGCTCTTCGCGCCGCTCAAGATCGGCCCGGTGACGGCGCCCAACCGCTTCTACCAGGTGCCGCATTGCACTGGCATGGGCTTTGCGATGCCGGAAACCCTGGCGGCCATGCGTGCGATGAAGGCCGAGGGCGGCTGGGGCGTGGTGTGCACCGAATATTGCTCGATCGACGCATCGGCCGACGACCTGCCCTCGCCTTACGCGACACTCTGGGACCAGGGCGATGTGCGCAACATGGCCCGGATGACGGAAGGCGTGCACAAGCACGGATCGCTGGCGGGCGTTGAATTGTGGCATGGCGGCTTCCGCTCATCGAACCTCTTGAGCCGGGCGACGCCGATGGGGCCGGTGAGCCAGATGGCCGGCAAGGCACCGGTCCAGAGCCGGCGCATGGATCTGGCCGACATCCGCGACTATCGCCGCGCGCACAAGGCGGCGGCCCTTCGCGCGCGCGAGGCCGGGTTCGACATCGTCTATGTCTATGCCTCGCACGGCTATCTCATCGCCCAGTTCCTCAACCGGGACATCAACCGGCGCGACGACGGCTATGGCGGGTCGCTGGAGAACCGGGCGCGCATCTTGCGCGAATTGCTGGAGGAGACCAAGGAGGCGATCGGCGACAGATGCGCGGTGGCCGTGCGCATCGAGCTCGATGACGAGGTTTCGCCAGGATCAGATCCTACTGGCGAGAAACGCGCCCTCTTCGAGATGATCCGCGATCTCCCCGATCTCTTCGACGTCACCATCAGCGATTACGGTCAGGAGATGGGGGTCTCGCGCTTTCATGGGCAAGGCTCGCTGGAGCCGTTCCTCAAGGACGTGCGGCAATGGGTGGGAAAGCCGGTCGTGAGCGTCGGCCGCTACACGTCGCCGGAAGCGATGCTGGCGCTGGTGAAGTCCGGCACGCTCGACCTCATCGGTTCGGCAAGGCCATCGATTGCCGACCCGTTTTTGCCCAGGAAGATCGCCGAAGGGCGCAGCGACGACATCCGCGAATGCATCGGCTGCAACATCTGCTATGCGAGCGACATCCAGGGCGTGCCGCTGCGATGCACGCAGAACCCGACCATGGGTGAGGAATGGCGCCGGGACTGGCATCCGGAAATCGTGACCAAGGCCGCAAAGACCGCGAAGGTACTGGTGGTGGGCGCCGGGCCGGCGGGGCTCGAGGCGGCATTGACCTTGGGCCGCCAGGGACATGAGGTGATGCTGACGGAAGCTGCGCGTGAACTGGGCGGCCGCGTCATCACGGAAGCGAAACTGCCGGGCCTTCGGGAATGGATTCGTGTGCGCGATTACCGCGCGCACCAGATCGGCAAGCTCGACAATGTCAGCGTCTATCTGGAAAGCCACATGAGCGCCGAGGATGTGCGGGCGATTGGTGCCGCCCATGTGCTGGTCGCCACCGGCAGCCATTGGCGCAAGAACGGGCTGGGGCGCACGCATCTGGCACCGGTCGAAAGCTTTGCCGACCCGCGCACCTTGAGCGCCAACGAGATCATGGCCGGCAAGCGCCCGGAGGGGCCGATCGTCATCTTCGACGACGAAGGCTATATGATGGCAAGCGCGCTGGCCGAACTGCTGGCCAAGGAAGGTCGCGACGTCACTTATGTGGCCACGGCCGGGCTGGTGTCGGCCTGGTCCTTCTATACCAACGAGCAGCATCTCGTGCAGGCGCGCCTCATTGATTCCGGCGTCAAGATCATCGTCAGCCAGACGGTGGCCGCCTTGCGGCCGGGCAGCGCCTTGTTGAAATGCGTCTTCACCGGCAGCGCGCGGGAAATTCCTTGCGGCGGCTTCGTGCCGGTGACGTCGCGGGAACCCGACGACCAGCTCTGGCGCGATCTCTCGGAGGAGACCGGCTTTTCCGTGCAGCGGATCGGCGATTGCAAGGCGCCGGCCTTCATCGCCACGGCGGTGCATGACGGGCACCGCGCGGCGCGGGAATTGCTGGGCGTGGAAAGCGTCAAGCGCGACCGCGTCCTAGTCGAGGTGGCGCGGTGAGCGAGATCTATGTCGATGCCGATGCCTGCCCGGTGAAGGCGGAAATCCAGCGCGTCGCCGAGCGGCACGGGATCGTGACGCATATCGTCAGCAATAGCGGCTTCCGCCCGAGCGGCAATCCGCTCATGCGCAATGTGGTGGTGAGCGACAAGTTCGACGCCGCCGATGACTGGATCGTCGAGCGCATCCGGCCCGGCGATATCGTGGTGACGGCGGATATTCAGCTGGCCGATCGCTGCCTCAAGGCCGGCGCGCAGGTGCTGGGGATGACGGGGAAGCCCTTCACCGAAAACAGCATCGGCACGGCGCTGGCCATGCGCGAGCTTTCAAGCCAACTGCGCGATATGGGTGAGATCAAAGGCGGCGGGCCGAGCTTCACTGCCGCGGACCGGTCACGGTTTTTGAATGCGCTGGAGCTGGCGGTGCAAAAGACGAAGAAGGGTATTTAAGGCGTGCATATATTAAGAACAGAGATCAGCGACGATCGACTTTGATTCGTTGATTCTTGGCGACACTGGAGCATTCGACTCTAGTTGTCGGAGCTCATTTGTGGCAGCCACGCATTGATCACTCTTTGCAAGAGCTATGGCGAGCATCGGCCGCAAATCCGCATCGCCCGGCATTAACCCAATAGAAGCTTGGATATCGACGACAGCTTCTTGCCACTTTCCAGCCAGCCCCTCCAGATAGGCGAGATTCTTGTAGGTTATCCCGTCGCCGGGATTGATTGACACAGATGCTCGATACTCATCGATCGCTCCTAAAGTGTCGCCACCCATGAGCAACAAAGAGGCCCTCGCTTTGTGAGTTACCTCTCTTTCGGTGTTTGGCACATCTAGTGAGTCCATCAACCGAGAGCAAGCCGCGGTTCCCATCCCATCGCACTGGGTCCAAGCAAATTTCTCTTCTTGCGCCAGAGCCATCTCCGAACTGGCAAGTATCATCGCCGCCAAGCAGTAGACTATTGAGGGTCTCATTCACCGGCCGCAACAGTGAGTTTGACCGGCTGGCCGTGCGGCGTGTGCTCATAGGCGTGGATCCATTGCGCCTTGCGTTGCGCCAGTTCGGCGGGGTCTGTCAGCGTGTGCTCGGCGGAGAGTGCTTCCAGTGTGGTGAGTACGCATTGATAATAGGTGGCCGTGTCGTCCGGCGCACCTGCTGCCGCAGCGCGGCGCAGCTCGGCGCCGAGGGCTTCGGACCAGCGTGTCGCGGTGAAACGGCCCTGTTCGACCAACGCCGAGGCAAGCGCCACCGCCTGCGCCTGCCAGGGCTCGGCGAAGAGCGGGTCGCCGTCACGCGAGCGCAAGGGGGCCGGCGGTTCGATGCAGGCTTTAGGCGCGCTCAAGATAGCTCTCCCACAGATCGGCGAAGATGCGGTCGTTCTTGCCCTGCCCTTCCGGCCACAGATCGGCGGCGGCAAAGGAGACGGTGTAGAGATGCTGTGCGTCATGGCCGCCCCTGGCGCCGGAATCCGGCAGCAGGTGGTTGCCGCGATGCGCGTGGATGGTGCCGGACTTGCCCATGAGATAGGCGGGGAGCCGCGTATGCGCGTTGCCGGTGAGGATCTTGGCGCGCACCTTGTCGCCGGCCTTGAACACCGGCGGCTGCGCGGCCGGACGGCGGAAATCGCGCGTGATGGCCGAGATTTTGGCGACGTCGGCGGCCGTCATGGGCTTGCGCAAATCGGGCTTCGGACTGGTGGCGTGGCCGCTGGCGATCTCGGTGACGCTGGCGATGCCGGAATCGACCATCATCGCCGCATAGACCTGCATCCACTGATCGAAATAGGGCCGCTGGAGATAGTCGTCCGGCTGGATGAGTTCGCGCACATAGCGCCACCAATCGAGCGACCAGCCATCCGGCCCTTCCATCGCTTCATTGATGCCCCACATGCGCGCTTCCCATGTCGCATGGAAAGGCTGTTCGTCGGCATCCATGACGATGGGACCCTGGTTCGGAAGCCCACCCATATCGTGCACGCGCGGCATGGCTCAGGCTCCTGCCTTGAGGTTGCGGTCGGTGCCGATCATGGAATTCCTGGTAACGAGGGTGGCCAGCGCGTCCTCGTTCATGCCGTCGGTGCCGGCGGGCCGTTCGGGGACGACGAGATAGCGCAGTTCCGCCGTGCTGTCCCAGACGCGGATCTCGACATCATCGCCGAGCGCCACGCCGAATTCCTTGAGGACGCCGCGCGGGTCGCGCACAGCGCGGGCGCGGTATTCCTGCGACTTGTACCAGCCGGGCGACATGCCGAGCAGCGAGAACGGATAGCAGGAGCAGAGCGTGCAGACGACGAGGTTATGGATCTTTGGCGTGTTCTCGACCGCCACCAGATGGCCGGTGGCATGGCCCTGATAGCCGAACTCGGAAATGGCCGCCGTGCCGTCGGCCAGCAGCCGCGCCCTGAAAGCGGGATCGACCCAGGACTTTGCCACGACGCGCGCGCCACGCTTGGGGCCGATCTCCTCGGCATAGAGGTCGATCCAGGCGTCGATGGCGCCGCTGTCGACCATGCCCTTTTCCACCAGCAGGCTTTCCAGGGCCTTGACGCGCAAGGCCGGATCGCTCGGCAGCTCGCTATGGAGATGCTGGTGAATGTCGCTGATCTTCTTCGAATCGTAGCTGGTCATGGCGCCGCCGTCCTTGGATGAGGCTGGCATTATCGGCGGGACGCTGCTGGTTCGTCTAGAGATGATCGCGCAGTTTGAGCAGATCGATGAGAAACCGGTCGCGTTCGGCTTCCAGATTGGCGACCGACCGGCCGGCCGCTTCTTGCTCGATACCGTCGATGAGCATTTTCTTCACATCAGCGGTGAGCTGGACTTTGCCGAGACTTTGCCAACGCCGCTCCTGGCTGGGACCGAGATGGTCGAGATAGTGGCGGATGCCGCCGGCCCCACCGCCCAGATGATAGGTGAGATGCGTCCCCTGCACCGCCCAGCGCATGGCGGGGCCATGGATAAGGGCGGCGTCGATGTCGGCCACGTCCGCCACACCGCTCGCCACCAGATGCACCGCTTCCTGCCACAAGGCCGCACCGAGGCGGTTGGCGATGTGGCCCGGCACTTCGCGCTTCAGGCGGATCGTCTGCTTATGGAGCGCCCGGAAGAAAGCCTCGGCGCGATCAAGCACCGATGGCGACGTGCCGAACAATTCGACCAGGGGCATGAGATGCGGCGGATTGAACGGATGCGCCACGATGAAGCGGTCCCTATGCGCGCATCTGGCCGTCATGTCGCTCAGCAGCAGCGAGGAGGTGCTGGTGGCGATGACGACATCGGCCGGACAATGCCGGTCCATCTCCGCCAGCAGGTCGACCTTGAGATCGAGGCGTTCCGGCGCGGATTCGAGGACGAAGGTGGCACCGTCCAGGGCCGCGGCGAGATCGCCAGCGACGGTGACACTGCCACCAGCGTCGGCCCGTAATTCCAGCAACTGGCGGCGCAGACGTGCCACTGTTTCGGCAAGCTGTGCCCGGCGCGCAGGGTCGGGATCATAGGCCTTGACCGCGTGGCCGTGGGCGGCGAGGAGCGCTGCCCAGCTGGCGCCGATCAGGCCGCAGCCGATGACGGCTGCTTCTACGCGCGGCGCCATGTCAGTTGATCGGGGCCTGGCCGTAGCGCCGCTGGATCGCGTCGAAAGTGCCGTCGGCCTGCATGGCGGCGATGGCCGCGTTGATGCGGGGCATCATGGCGGCGGTATCCGGCACTTTCTTGCTGAGGCAGATGAAATAGGGCGAGGCGCGCATTTCGCTATAAGGCACCACTTTGCCGCTTTGATGCAAGGCGATGAAATCGATCGGCGCGCGGAAGGAATAGAGATGATCGAGGCGGTGGTTGATGAGCATGTCATAGGCCTGCTTGTCGCCGCTTACGGCAACATGGGGGACCTTGGCATCGTCTAGTTCGGCTTCGAGATTGTATCCTTTCACCACGCCGACCTTGCCGATACGCGCCTCGCTGATCTCAGCCAGGCTCGCGATCGGGTCCGGATTCTCGCCTGGCGCGTGGAAGATGCCCACCGACGTCTTGCCGATCGCCTCGGAGAAATGAAAGAGAGCGGCGCGATCCTCGCGATAGGAACAACTGCACAAGCCGTCGACTATGCCCTCGGACGCTTCGGCATAGCCGCGCTTCCAGGGCATGAAATGCGCTTCAAGACGCAGGCCGGCACGACGCCCGATTTCGGCGATGGCATCGACATCCGTTCCCTGCAGGCCATCGGCACCGGGACGTTCGATCTTGAGCGGTGGAAAATCATTGCAGGCAAGCACGACGCGGCGCTCTTCGGCCCGGCCGGCGTGGCCGCTGGCGAGGACGAAAGTCGTCACAAAGCCTGCCAAGATCCATGAAAGTGACGCTCGGAACATGTTCCCTACCCTGGCTTGGCAGGGCGCCGCATGAGCGACGCCGCCACCAATCCATCTAAAGCGCCAGGGATTAAGGAACAGATAACCCGGTGTTACACGGGTTTGCAGCCGGCAGCCGCCGACCCGGCAGTATTATCAACCAAGAGTCTTATGCAGGAACGCCACTGACCGCGACCAGGCAAGGTCCGCCGCCGCCTTATCGTAGCGTGCGGCATTGGTGTCGTTGTTGAAGGCGTGGTTGACGCCGTCATAGACATTGAGTTCGTAAGTCTTGCCCGCCGCCTTCAGCGCCGCTTCATAGGCGGCGATGCCGGCATTGATGCGTTCGTCGAGACCGGCATAGTGCAGCAGCAGCGGCGCCTTGATGCCGGCCACATCCTTGGCATCGGGCTGCATGCCGTAATAGGCGATAGCGGCGTCGAGCGTGGGGTCGGTTACCGCCAGGCGATTGACCAATCCGCCGCCCCAGCAGAAGCCGACCGCACCGACCTTGCCATTGCTGTCAGGGCGGGCGCGGAGTGCCGCGACGACGTTGCGGGCGGCTGCTTCCGTCGCCGCCTTGTCGAGGGCGCCGATCATCTCGCGCGCCTTGTCCTCATCCGCCGGTGTCCCGCCGGCCGTCGAGAGGAAGTCGGCACCGGCGGCGAGGAAGCCCTCCGCTGCCAGGCGGCGCGTCACGTCCTTGATGTGGGGGTTGAGGCCGCGATTTTCGTGGATGACCAGGACTGCCGGCCATTTCTCGCCGCTGCTGGGCTTGGCCAGGTAGACGTTGATGCCCTGGACCGCGACCGTCTCGGTCTTGATGCGGGGATCGCCCTCGGGCAGGAGGTCCGCCTTGGCGTAGTTGTTTTCGAGGACCGGCAGCAGGGCCAGGGCAGCGGCCGAGGAACCGGCCAGCAAGGTGAGCTTTTCCAGGAACTTGCGGCGATCCATTTCGCCATGGGTATAGCGGTCGAAAAGGTCGATTACGCGCTGGTTCATCGGTCTCTCTCCCTGGTTGCTTTGGCCTTCTTGAGGTATGGCGGTCGGGAAGATATAGGCGATGGTGGCGCGATATCCAGGCCGCCTGCCCCCTTAATTGATACGGGGCAAAGGGCCTGGAAGATCCCGGGAGGAGCCTATTTCGTCAGGATGAGTCGATGGTTGCGGGTGATGCGCAGACGATAGGCGGCGCCGTCGAAATCAATGATCGCCTCGCGCGCACCCTTGAGGATCGAATTGAGGGCGACGGTCTGCACGGCGCGGGCTGTTACCTCGCGCGGGCGGAGTTCGAGGCGGCGCTGCGGGGGCCGATGGTCGGAAATGGGCATCTGATCGACCGCTGCATTTGAATGGGCGGCGGAACGGTGAAAATCGAGTGCGTCTCTGTCCATGTTTCCACTCCTGCGACCGGTTTGGGGCATTTTGCGGCCTGTCAGGGCCGCGCCAGTTGCGAATAATTCGCAACAACTAAGCTGATAACAAATCCACCGATGCGCAGCAAGTGATAATTATTCGCATTTGCAGGGGATGCGACACTCTCACCGAACTGTGATATTGACAATCATTCGCAGAATACCAAATATACCCGGCACGCTCCTTTAGGGGCTCAATTGCCGGGTCGATGACCGATGTATGTCTGCATCTGCAATGGGTATCGCGACAGCGAGATTGAACAGACCGCCCGTGCCGGCGGCTTGACCAGCCCGCACGCTGTCTATGCAGCACTGGGCAGCGCGCCCTGCTGCGGCTCCTGCCTGCCGATGGCGCAGGAGATCATCGACGGGACGCATCAGAAGGCGTCGAACGACACCACGCCCCTGCCGCTCGCCGCGGAATAAAGCCGCCGCTCAATTTCCACAAAGCTGGATGCCCGGCCAGAAGGACCAGCGCCGGGCCCGGGCATGACGAGGCGGATCGGCGTGCCTCGGCAGCTCTCAGGAGCCGCCGCCCTCGCCCGCTTCATATTGCGACTGGATGTAATTCTGCAGGCCCATCTTCTCGAGGATTTCGAGATTGGTCTCGAGGAAGTCGATATGCTCTTCCTCGGATTCCAGGATGTCGGTCAGCAGTTCGCGTGAAACGAAATCGCCCACTTGCTCGCACAGCACGATGCCGGCCTTGAGGTCGGGATGGGCGATCATCTCCAGCTTCAGATCGCAGGCCAGAATCTCTTTCACATTCTCGCCGATCATCAGCTTGCCAAGATCCTGCAGATTGGGCAGGCCCTCGAGAAAGAGGATGCGCTCGATCAGCTTGTCGGCATGTTTCATCTCGTCGATCGATTCGTGATAGGTCACGTCGGCGAGTTTCTTCATGCCCCAGTTCTTGAGCATGCGGGCGTGGAGGAAGTACTGGTTGATGGCCGTCAGTTCGTTCTTCAGGACCTTATTGAGGATCTGAATGACCTTCTTGTCGCCCTTCATGGCCGGCCCCTTTGCATAGCTGGGTTCAGTAATATTGGTCCGTCAGCTTACATTCGGCCCGCCCATTCCAAAAGAAAAAAGGCCGGGCTTTGGGCCCGGCCTTCAGTTGGGAGCAGCAAGCTGTTCCTAGGACATGCCTGACTTATTGCTTGGGCGGCGTGGCCGGCCAGCTCTTGATCAGCGTGTCGTAGTCGATGGTCTCGCCTTGCGGCTTCTCGTTGGCGAGTTTCGGGAACGGGGCACCCGGGGCGTCGAACCATTCCTGGGCCGACTTCTTCGGGTTCATCTTCGGGCCGCATTCCTTCTGGACGCCGGACTTCTCGAGACGCTCAAGGACCTTGTCCTGGGCGGCGGCGAGGCTGTCCATGGCTTCCTGCGCAGTCTTGGCGCCCGACGAGGCGTCACCAATGTTCTGCCACCAGAGCTGAGCCAGCTTCGGATAGTCAGGAATATTGGTGCCGGTCGGGGTCCACTGCACGCGGGCCGGCGAGCGATAGAACTCGACCAGACCGCCGAGCTTGGGAGCCCGTTCGGTGAAGCTCTTGTCCCAGATATCGCTCTCGCGGATGAAGGTCAGACCGACATGGCTCTTCTTCAAGCTGACGGTCTTCGAGGTGACGAACTGGGCATAGAGCCAGGCGGCCTTGCGGCGATCGACCGGGGTCGACTTCAGCAGGGTCCAGGAACCGGCGTCCTGATAACCGAGCTTCATGCCTTCCTGCCAATAGGCACCGTGCGGCGACGGAGCCATACGCCATTTCGGCGTACCGTCCGCGTTCACGACCGGCAGGCCGTCCTTCACCATGTCGGCGGTGAAGGCGGTGTACCAGAACATCTGCTGGGCGATGGCACCCTGGGCCGGCACCGGGCCGGATTCAGAGAAGGTCATGCCCGCCGCATTGGCCGGCGCGTACTTCTTCAGCCAGTCGACATACTTCTCGATCGAGTAGACGGCGGCCGGACCATTGGTGTCACCACCCCGTTCGACCGACGAACCCGCCGGGTTGCAGCCTTCGACGCGGATGCCCCATTCGTCAACCGGCAGGCCGTTCGGAATGCCCTTGTCGCCGGAGCCCGCCATCGAGAGCCAGGCATCGGTGAAACGCCAGCCGAGCGACGGATCCTTCTTGCCGTAGTCCATGTGGCCATAGACTTTGACGCCGTCGATTTCCTTGATGTCGTTGGTGAAGAAATCGGCGATGTCTTCATAGGCCGACCAGTTGACCGGCACGCCGAGCTCGTAGCCATACTTGGCCTTGAACTTCGCCTTGATGTCCGGGTTGGTGAACCAGTCATAGCGGAACCAATAGAGGTTCGCGAATTGCTGGTCGGGCAGCTGGTAGACCTTGCCGTCCGGCGCGGTCGTGAACGACAGGCCGATGAAATCCTTCAGGTCGAGATAGGGGTCGGTAACGTCCTTGCCCTCGCCCGCCATCCAGTCGGTCAGCGGAATCGCCTGCTTGTAGCGGAAATGCGTGCCGATGAGGTCGGAATCGTTGACCCAGGCGTCGTAGATATTCTTGCCAGACTGCATCTGCGTCTGGATCTTTTCAACGACGTCACCTTCCTGGATGAGATCGTGCTTCAGCTTGATCCCGGTGATTTCCGTGAAGGCCTTGGCCAGCACTTCAGACTCGTAGGCATGAGTCGTGATGGTTTCGGAGACGACGTTGATCTCCATGCCCTTGAAGGGTTCGGCGGCCTTGATGAACCACTCCATCTCCTTCATCTGGTCTTCTTTGGACAGGGTCGAAGGCTGGAACTCGGAATCGATCCACTTCTTGGCGGCGGCTTCATCAGCCATCGCGTGGACCGGACCGAGGACCAGCAGCAGGACCGCTGCCGACACCCCTGAACGGATTTTCATGCCAGTTCCTCCATGCGTGCGATTGACTTAACGACCCACCCGAGATGCACGCCAACCCAGGCCGGTCTTCTTGTCCCTTGACGGCTCAGACCCAGCGGAAGATCACGCCGGCGAGCCCCAAGGAAATCAGTGTCGCGATCCACACACTCGTCACCTCGAACCCTTCCTCGCCGATCGGCAGCGTCGTGATCGGGTTGTTGCCCATGAGGTAGATCCAGACGATGTGGATGAAGGCCGCGCAAAGCAGAGAGATGAACAGGCGGTCGCCGCGTGTCGTTGGAATACGCAAGCACCCCACCCGCTCGGTTTCCGGCTTGAAGATCGCCAGCAGCGTCATGACGGTTAGCACGCTGGCGAGAAGGATGAAGAAGAGACCCGTCTGCCAGGTCCAGGCCATCCAAGCTGTTTCCATTGTGTAGGCCCTCCCCTTAGACGCGGCCCAGGGCAAAGCCCTTGGCGATGTAGTTGCGGACGAACCAGATGACCAGGGCACCCGGGATGAGCGTCAACACGCCGGCCGCCGACAAAAGCCCCCAATCGACGCCCGAGGCCGAGACCGTGCGAGTCATGATCGAGGAGATCGCCTGGTTGTTGGTGAGCGTGCGCGCCAGCAGCAGCTCGACCCAGGAGAACATGAAGCAGAAGAAGGCGGCGACGCCGATGCCAGAAGCGATGAGCGGCACGAAGATCTTCACGAAGAAACGCGGGAAGGAATAGCCGTCGAGATAGGCCGTCTCGTCGATCTCGCGCGGGACGCCGGACATGAAGCCTTCCAGAATCCAGACCGCCAGCGGCACGTTGAAGATGCAATGTGCCAAGGCGACGGCCCAGGGCGTGTCGAAGAGGCCAACCGCCGAATAGAGATTGAAGAAGGGCAGCGCAAACACCGCCGGCGGGGCCATGCGGTTGGTGAGCAGCCAGAAGAAGAGATGCTTGTCGCCCATGAAGCGGTAGCGCGAGAAGGCATAGGCCGCCGGGAGCGCCACCAAGATCGAGATCACGGTGTTGATGGCGACATAGGTGAGCGAGAAGACGAAGCCGTCGAACCAGGCCGGATTGGTGAAGATCTCATGGTAGTTCTGCAAAGTCGGCGCCGTCGGGAACAGGGTCATCGACGTGGTGATCTCGGTCGTCGTCTTGAAGCTCATATTGATGAGCCAATAGATCGGCAGCATGAGAAAGACGAGGTAAGCCCCGAGGATGAGATGGCGGCTTTTCATGGTGTCAGGCCCCCTTCTCGACCGGGTCGCGCTGCGCGTCGACATTGGTCATGACCGTGTAGAACAGCCAGCACGCAGCGAGGATGATGAGGTTGTAGACGATCGACATGG
Source organism: Dongia sp. (assembly GCF_041906375.1). GTDB lineage: Bacteria > Pseudomonadota > Alphaproteobacteria > Dongiales > Dongiaceae > Dongia. The sequence goes on from NZ_JAYRJJ010000004.1 coordinate 103,361, forward strand.
CGGCAGCAGAGCCGAGGTCGAATTGACCCAGAGCGAGCTTCACCAGATCGATGGAGAGAATGGTGGTGGAATTGCCGGGGCCGCCGCCGGTGACGACGAAGGGCTCGGTATAGATCATGAAGCTGTCCATGAAACGAAGCAGCACGCCGATGAGCAGCACGCGGCGGAGTTTCGGCAGTTCGATCGTCATGAAGACCGCGAAACGCGAGGCGCCGTCGATCTTGGCCGCCTGGTAATAGGCGTCGGGGATCGAGCGAAGACCGGCATAGGAGAGGAGTGCTATGAGCGAGGTCCAGTGCCAGACATCCATCGTGACGATGGTGATCCAGGCGGCGAGCGGCCCCAGGGTGTAGTTATACTCGATGCCAAGATGGTTCACGATCCAGCCCAGCAGGCCGATATCCTCGCGCGCGAAGATCTGCCAGATGGTGCCGACCACGTTCCAGGGAACCAGCAGCGGCAACGCCATGACGACCAGCGTGAAGGCGACGCCGGCGCCCTTCTTGGGCATGCAGAGGCCGACCAGGACACCGAGCGGCACTTCGATGGCAAGGATGATCGCCGAGAAGAGCGCGTTGCGGCCCAGCGAGTCGAAGAAGCGGCCGCCGAGGTCGGTCGAGGGGTCGAGCAACTCCTGGAACCAGCCGAGGCCGTTCCAGAAGAACTCGTTATTGCCGAACGTATCCTGGACCGAATAGTTGACGACCGTCATCAGCGGCACGATCGCGTTGAAGGCGACGATGAGCACCACCGGCAGAGCCAGGAACCAGGCGCGATTGTCGATTGGCTTGTCCATGGTCCCTTATCCTTCCACCAGATGCCCGTCGGCATAGACATGGAGATGCTTCCGATCAACGCTGAGTCGCGCGACATCACCGTCGATGCGCGCATCCTCCGGCATGATGACGGCCATTGGCATGCCGTCGAGCTCGACGCGGGCGATCTGGAAACGGCCAGTATCCTCGACCCGCTTGACCGTCACCGGGATACCGTCGGCATCGCCACCCAGCGTGAGGAATTCGGGACGGATGCCGAGTTCGATCTTCCTGGCGCCTGCCGGTGCCGTGACGGCGCGGCCGAGCGACAGCTGGTGCGAACCGATGCGCGCAACATCGCCGGTGATGTCGGCCGCGATCACGTTCATGCCGGGCGAACCGATAAAATAGCCGACGAAGGTATGCGCCGGACGCTCGAACAATTCCTGCGGCGTGCCAATCTGCACCACTTCGCCGTCATACATGACGATGACCTTGTCGGCGATGGTCAGCGCCTCGGTCTGGTCGTGCGTCACATAGACCATGGTGACGTTGGATTGTTCATGGACGCGCTTCAACTGCGCGCGCAACATCCATTTCATATGCGGATCGATGACGGTCAGGGGCTCGTCGAAGAGGATAGCGCCAACATCCGCGCGCACAAGGCCACGGCCCAGCGAGATCTTCTGCTTCATGTCGGCGGTGAGGCCACGCGCCTTGCGCGAAAGATCGCGTTCGAGATCCAGCATCTTCGCCACTTCGTGCACGCGCGCGTCGATGGCGGCGGCCGGCACATGCCGGTTCTTCAGTGGGAAAGCGAGATTCTGATAGACGGTCATGGTGTCGTAGATGACCGGGAACTGGAAGACCTGGGCGATATTGAGCTTCTCGGTCGGCAGCGCCGTCACATCCTTGCCGTCGAAGAAGATCTGCCCCTGGCTCGGCTTCACCAGGCCGGAGACGATGTTGAGAAGCGTGGTCTTGCCGCAGCCCGAGGGGCCGAGCAGCGCATAGGCGCCGCCCTGCTCCCAGGTCATGTTCATGGGTTTCAGTGCGTAATCCGCCGGCTGGCTCGGATTGGGCTTGTAGGAGTGGGCGAGGTTCTTGAGTTCGATCTTGGCCATGGAGCTTACCTGCCCCCTTCCGATTGCGGGGTGCGCACCAGACGGCCCTGGCCGTCGAACACGAAGAAGCGCGCGGGGTCGAGATAGATGGTGAGATCGGTGCCCGGATTGAGTTCGTAGACGCCGGCCTCGAGTGCGATCCAGCGGAAGCCGCTGACATCGACATGGATGAAGCTCTCGGAGCCGGTGATTTCGCTGACGGCTGTCTTGGCGGCAACCGGCACCAGGCCAGGGCGCTGCGTAACGGCCACATGGTTGGGCCGGAAGCCGACGACATAGCTGCCGGAACCCAGGCCCTGCAGCGTGCCGATCTGCGGGATGTTTTGCCCGTTCGGCAAATGCGCGTGGGCACCGTCGAGAACGAGGTCGACGAAGTTCATCGGCGGATCGGAGAAAACCTCAGCGGTGATGCGGTCATGCGGATGACGATAGACATCGACCGTGCGGCCATATTGCGTGACGCGGCCTTCATGCAGCGTGGCGGTGTTACCACCGAGCAGCAGCGCCTCCGAGGGTTCCGTCGTCGCATAGACGAAGACGGCGCCGGATTCGCTGAAGATGCGCGGCAACTCGGCGCGGAGTTCCTCACGCAGCTTGTAATCAAGATTGGCGAGCGGTTCGTCGAGAAGAACAAGGTCGGCACCCTTCACCAGCGCGCGGGCGATGGCGGTGCGCTGCTGCTGACCGCCGGAAAGTTCCAGCGGCGTGCGCTTGAGATAGGGTTCGAGGCGCAGCAGGGATGCGGCTCGCGCCACCTTGGTCTCGATCTCCGCCCGGGACATACCCTGGACCCGCAGCGGCGAGGCGATGTTCTCATAAACGCTGAGCGCCGGGTAGTTGATGAACTGCTGGTAGACCATGGCGACGTTGCGCTTGCGGACCGGCACCCGCGTCATGTCGCGGCCGTCATAAGTGACGCGGCCCGAACTCGGCTGATCGAGGCCCGCCAACAAGCGCATCAACGTCGTCTTGCCGGAGAGCGTCGCCCCCAGCAACACGTTGATGGTGCCACGTTCCAGGCGCAGCGAGGTGGGGTGGATATGCACCGCCCCCCGCACCGTCAGCCCCACATTTTCAAGCTCGACTGCCACGAAAATCACCTACCCGTTAATGCGGTTGGCGCAGCCGCTGCCATGCGACCGGCGATATAGGCCTGCAGCGCGTCGATATCCGTCGCTGCCATATGCAGGCCCAATTTGGAACGGCGCCAGACGATGTCTTCAGCGCTTCTGGCCCATTCCTGGTCCATGAGATAATTAACCTCCGCCTCGGTCAAGCTGGGACCGAATTTGCGGCCGAGATCGCCGGCACTCCTGGCGTTGTCCAGGATGCGCAGGGCGCGCGTGCCATAGGCGCGGATGAGGCGGCGCGCTTGCTTCAACTCGAGGAACGGGAATTTCTGCTGCAAGGAACCCACCTGGGCCGCGAATGCATTAACGGGGAAATCGCCGCCCGGCAGAGTGCCCGCGGCTGTCCACGGCGCCTTCATGGCCGGAAAGAACGGCTGCAGCTTCTCGAGCGCCGCTTCAGCCAGGCGCCGATAGGTGGTGATCTTGCCGCCGAAGACCGACAGCAGCGGCGCTTCGCCGGCCTTCTGGTCGAGCTTCAGCACATAATCGCGCGTCGCATCCTGCGCCTTGCTGGCGCCGTCATCGTAAAGCGGCCGGATACCGGCATAGGTCCAGCGGATATTGGCGCGCGTCACCGCCGCCTGGAAATATTCGTTGGCGGCGGAAAGCAGGTAATCGGTCTCGGCTTCCGAGATCGCGACCTTGCCGGGTTCGCCCTGGTAATCGGCATCGGTGGTGCCGATCAGCGTGAAGTCCTGCTCATAGGGGATGGCGAAGCAGATGCGGCCATCGGCATTCTGGAAGATATAGGCGCGGTCGTGGTCGAACAGTTTTTCAACGACGATATGGCTGCCCTTCACGGTGCGGATCTTGTCCGGCGCATTCATGCCGACGGCGCCACCGAGGAAGCTCGAGACCCAGGGCCCGGCCGCATTGACGAGTGCGCGCGCCTTGATCTCGGTCACGGCGCCATTCTCGCTTTCGAGGCGGATGTTCCACAGATCACCGACGCGACGCGCCGAACTGCAGCGGGTGCGCACATGGATGGCGGCACCGCGTTCGGCGGCATCGCGCGCGTTCAAGGCCACCAGGCGCGCATCCTCGACCCAGCAATCCGAATATTCGAAAGCATGCGTGAAGCCCGGCTTCAACGGTGCCCCGGCCGCGTCATGCCGGAGGTCGATGCTGCGGGTGCCGGGCAGGATCTTGCGGCCGCCGAGATTGTCGTAAAGGAACAGCCCTAAGCGGATGAACCAGCGGGGGCGCAAGCCCTTGTGGTGCGGGAGGATGAACCGGAGCGGCCAGATGATATGGGGTGCCGCGCGTAACAGCACTTCGCGCTCGATCAGCGCCTCGCGCACCAAGCGGAATTCGTAATGTTCGAGATAGCGCAATCCGCCATGGATCAGCTTCGTCGATGCAGAGGACGTCCCGCTGGCGAGGTCGTTCTGCTCGGCAAGCAGGACCTTGAGGCCGCGGCCGACGGCATCGCGCGCGATTCCGCATCCGTTGATGCCACCGCCGATGACGGCAATGTCGAAGATTTCGGCCCCGTTGGGCATGATCTGGCACTTCCTCCGCATCCGATCACCGCCGACCCCGATCTTTGTGAAAATCGGGCCTTGGCTCGCCAAAGACAGCTACCTTGCTGCCAGAGGCGGCGTCGTTGCAGGTGATCAGTTTCGTTACTTTCGCTGCGGATCGTGAAACGAAACTAAACGAAAGACAAGGGAAAATATCCTGGCGCTTCTGGTTCGAATCCACTCAGATCCGAGGGATAAACGCACCAAACGAACGGGCTGATTTGCGTGTTTCGCAGATGCGAAAGATGGCCTAACCGCCTAGACGGGCTCGGATTCCTCCACCATTTCGTCCGCTGGGGCGCCGGGCGCCACCGCAATGGTGGTGCCGCTGTGGCGGCAGATCTCAGCGATGCCTTCCGGCGGATTGCGGTCGGTGACGAAGATGTTGATCTCGGAAAGATGGCCGATGCGCACGGGCGCGGTGCGGGTGAACTTCATCGAATCGGCCACCAGGATGACATTGCGCGCATTGGCGATGATCGCCTGCGCCACACGGACCTCGCGATAGTCGAAATCGAGCAAAGCGCCGTCATCGTCGATGGCCGAGACGCCGATGACGGCGTAGTCGACCTTGAACTGCGACATGAAATCGACCGCCTGCTCGCCGACGATGCCGCCATCCGACCGGCGCAGCATGCCGCCGGCGACGATCACGTCGATACGCTGCGAGGGCAGCAGGATGCCGGCCACATGGATATTGTTGGTGATGACCAGCAGGCCTTCATGGGCGCGAAGGGCGCGCGCCACCTCTTCCGTCGTCGTGCCGATATTGATGAAGAGCGACGAACCGTTGGAAATGAGGCTGGCGGCATGTTCGCCGATGCGCCGCTTCTCATCGTCCGCCAGATGCCGGCGGGCCTCATAGGCCACGTTCTCGACGCCGGAGGCCAGGATGGCCCCGCCATGGGTGCGGGTCAGCAGCCGCTGGCCACAGAGGTCATTCAGATCCTTGCGGATGGTCTGCGGGGTCACGTCGAATTTGGCAGCCAGTTCCTCGACATTGACCCGGCCGTTGAGGCGGGCAAGGCCAAGGATCTCATTCTGGCGCGGCGTCGGCGTGAACATGGGCAAGAATCCGGATCAACTGGCGGGTGGCGCAGCTTAGTCACCCGACGGGGCGCCTGCCAATCCAGTTTCGACAGGGATCAGCGTTTGCGCCGCAGATTGCGCAACTCGGCAAGGCCCACGACCCGGAACAGCAGGACAAGGCCGGCAAAGACCGCCGCCGCGATGGCGATAATGGCGACCAGGGCGACGATCTGGGTATGGGTCGCTGCGGCCTGCCCCGGCCAGAGCCAGAAGACGGCAGCCCAGGTGGCGAACCCCAGGCCGATGCAGCAGAGGAGGAGACGCGGCAGGGTCCGCTTCGAGCGTGCGTCGAGGCGGAGGAAGCCGCGGCGATAGAGGATGGTGCCGAGCAGGATCGCGTTGACCCAGGCCGAAGCCATGGCACCGATGGCGACACCGATATAGCCGAAGGGCAAGGTCAATGAGAAGCTGATGGCGATATTGACGCCGACCGAGATCACCGCCTGGCGGAAAGGTGTCGTCGTATCCTCGCGCGCCAGGAAGGCGGCGGTCAGCGCCTTGTTGGCGACATAGGCAGGCAAGCCCGCCGACATGATCATCAGCGCGAGCGAGACGTTTTGCGCATCCTCCGGGGTGAACTTGTCGCGCTGATAGACCGTGGTGACGATCGGCAAGGCCGCGACAATCAGGCCCACCATCGACGGCAGAGAGAAGACGAGACCCAGTTCCAGCGCCCGGTTCTGCATATGCATGGCACCCTGCGGATCATCGCTGCGGAGCGCTCGCGTGAGTGCCGGCAACAAAACGACGCCGATCGCCGATCCGATAAGTGCCAAGGGCAATTGATAGAGACGATCGGCGTAATAGATGACCGAGACCGAGCCCGGGTGAAGCGTCGCAAGAATCGTGGAGACGACGAGATTGATCTGCACCACGCTGGCGCCGAACAGGCCGGGCACCATCAGCTTGAAGAGTTGCACGGCATCGGGCGTGAGACGCGGCAGCGGCAAGCGCAGGCGGAGGCCCGCGCGGTGACAGGCGCTGGTCAGCCAGAGGAACTGCACCAGGCCGGAAAGCGTCACGGACCAGGCGAGCGCTTCGCCGACGAAGAGCTCGTTGCCTTTGATGAACCACATGGTGGCGATGAGGATGGCGTTGAGGATGACGGGCGCCACCGCATTCTCGGCGAACTTTTGAAGCCCGTTGAGCATGCCGCCCTGCAGCGCGCAGAGCGACATGAAGACGATGTAGGGAAAGGTGATGCTGGTGAAGAGCACCGCCGCCTGGAATTTCGCCGGATCGGCATCGAAGCCGGGTGCAAAAATGTGGATGAGCCAGGGCATCGCCAATTCCGCCCCCACCAGCACCACGAGGAGCGCGATGAGGAGGAGCGAGAGTACCTGTTCGGCAAAGATCCGGGCGCCCGACATGCCGCGCTCGGTGAGGTGCCGCGTGAAGACGGGCACGAAGGCCGCGCTGAAGGCCCCTTCGGCAAAAATCTGCCTGAGCAGATTGGGCAGCCGCATGGCGACGATGAAGGCGTCGGCGATGGGGCCGGTGCCGAAAATCTGCGCGATCAGCACCTCGCGCACGAAGCCGAGGATGCGGCTCATCAAGGTCATGCCGCCAACGGTGGCGAAGGAGCGCAGGGAAAACATCTGAGACGGATACTCTCGCGGGGCTGGGCATCACAAACCGGGGCGACACGGAATCGCCAAGCAATCTGAGGTGTTTAGCATAGAGCGAAGCGGTCACGGGCGGATTTTGACCCTGCCCGCCCAATCCGGCGGCCCTAAGAAAAACTTGTGGCCTTTTCAAGTGAAGCTCGTTTGTCTACTATATCGATAGAGATTTAGTATTTCTTCCAACCAGACACCCGTCTGGGGACAGAAACCGGCGCGTCAGCCGCGCCATTGGAGGCTAAGATGTTGATTTCGCGACGTTCCCTTTCCATCGCGGTGATCCTGGCGGCCCTCGCCACAACGCAGCTGCCATCCCTGGCGCAAGCTGAAACCAAGCTGCTGAACGTGTCCTATGACCCGACCCGCGAGCTTTACAAGGCGTTCAACGACGCCTTCGCCGCCCATTGGAAGAAGGAGACCGGCGAGGATCTCAGCATCGAGGCCTCTCATGGTGGGTCGGGCAAGCAGGCCCGCGCCGTGATCGATGGACTTGAGGCCGACGTGGTCACCCTGGCCCTTGCCTACGACATCGATGAGATCGCCGCCAAGGGCGGGCTCCTCAGCGCCGATTGGCAGGCAAAGCTGCCGCATAATTCATCGCCCTATACCTCGACCATCGTTTTCCTCGTCCGGAAGGGCAATCCGAAGGGCATCCAGGATTGGGGCGATCTCACCAAGGAAGGCGTCGAAGTGATCACGCCCAATCCGAAGACCTCGGGCGGTGCGCGTTGGAACTATCTGGCGGCCTGGGGCTGGGCGTTGAAGCAGCCGGGTGGTTCGCCGGAAACGGCCAAGGCCTTCGTGCAGAATCTTTATAAGCACGTACCGGTACTGGATAGCGGCGCGCGAGGCTCCACGACCACCTTCGTCCAGCGCGGCATCGGCGACGTTCTGCTGGCCTGGGAGAACGAGGCATTCCTGGCGGTGAAGGAACTGGGCCCGGACCAGTTCGACATCGTCGTCCCCAGCGTCAGCATCCTCGCCGAGCCGCCGGTCGCGGTGGTCGACAAGGTGGTCGATGCGCGCGGCACCCGCAAAGTCGCGGAAGCCTATCTCAACTATCTCTACACGCCGGAAGGCCAGGAGATCGCCGCAAAGAACTTCTACCGCCCGACGGATCCCAAGATTGCCGCGGAACATGAGAAGGATTTCCCCAAGGTCAATCTCATCACCATCGACGACACCTTCGGCGGCTGGAAAAAGGCGCAGCCCGAGCATTTCGGCGATGGCGGGACCTTCGACCAGATCTATCAGACGGCGAATTGATCGGCAGCTTTTTTAGGGTGAAATGAAAACGGGGCCAGAGATGGCCCCGTTTTGTTTGTTTGGATTTGTTGAGGTCGTCCGCCATTCTGTTCGTCATCCCCAGGCCCTGTCGGCGCTTGCCGACATGCGTCAGCGGGGACCCGGGGATCCACTGCTTGCCGACGAGATTGGATGCCCGGCCAGCCGACGAATGTCGGCATTCGCCGACGGTGCCCGGCATGACGAAAGGGACCTTACAGCAACCGCTCCGCCAGCGCCGCGCAGGCGATGCGGAGGTCGGGGACGGCGATGATCTCCCAGAAGGTACCCTTGGTGATGGGGCCGATGGCGTGGAGATCGGGTGTCGCATTGCCTTCGGCATCGATGACATTGCCATGGCGGTCCACGTCGAGGCCGAGGCGCAAGGGATCGGGCCGGACCTGCCCGCTGGCCAGCAGATGCTGGATGAGTTTCTGGTCGAGCCTGGTCGCATCGGAGCGCGGACCGGAGCAGTCGATCACACGGTCGACGATCACTTCGCGCCTTCCATTGTCGCCGCGCAGGTTAATGGTAACCAGACTGGTGTCGTCGAGGCGGGCCATATCGCCGATGCGGCCCTTGAGGAGTTCGACCTGGCCCGACCCGATGGCTTGCTCGATTCGTGCCATCACCCTGGGTGCTGCCCGGTGACGATGCGCGTCCCACCAGGGACGCAGGTGCCGCAGGAAGCGGGCGCGTTCAGGGAGCGACATTTCCTGCCACAGGCGCTGGGTATGCGGCCGCAGACCATCGATGGCCGCACGCCAGCCGACGCCGGCACTTTCGGCAATGCGGGCAATGCCACGCACCTCGCGCAGCAGTTTGACGAGATTACGACCGGAGGGCGGCAGCTCGTATTGCCACGGTGCCGGCACGGCGGCATGGACCCGCGGCAGCAGGCCGCGGCGCGAGAGCGCATAGATCTTGCCGGTGTGGCCGCGATCCTGCAGCGACAGCACCGTGTCGATGAAGGTGAGGCCGGTGCCAAGCATGAGCACCGGCGCATCGGGGGCGAGGCCCTCAAAGCAGGTCGAGCTCCAGGGATCGCCGAAATAGCCTGGCGTCGAGGCGGTCGGTGGGAAATTGCCGACGGCCAGCACGACATGATCGACGGGATAGCGGCGACCAACGGCGAGTTCCAGCGACAGGCCCTTGCCGTCGCGATGCAATGCCACCGCTTCATCCGTCAGCAGGAAGAAGTTGTGCCCCTGACCTTCGCGCCAGATCTTGTCGCCGAGCAGCTCCTGGATGTAGTTGCCGTAGACGCGACGCGGCACGAATGTCGACGCACCCAGGGTCGCGGTATTGGGTTCCCCGATCCCGGCCCGTTGGTCGGCCGGCAGGTTCTGCAGCCAGCGCACGAAATGGTCCGGCTGATCCGGGAAGGCACTCATATTGCCGGCGCGGACATTCAGCAGGTGATTGGGATTTCCCGTCGTGTAAGCAAGGCCGCGACCGAAATTCTGATTGCGCTCGACAAGATAAATGCGGTCTTCCGGCCGACACCGCCGCAACAGATGCAGGGCCAGCAGCGAACCGCTGAACCCGCCACCGATGATGGCTATGCGCCGTCCGCTACGATCGCCGACAGCCGCCATGATTAGCTCAGAACGGCCTGTCGCCGAGAATGGTGGCGCGGTGCATCACGCGCCGGTGCGGCAGGTAATCGGCCACCGCGTAATGCTGGGTCGAGCGGTTGTCCCACATGGCCACATCGTTCGCCTTCCAGCGATGTCGCACCTGGAAGTCCGGCCTGTTCACATGGGTGAAAAGCAGGTCGAGCACCAGGCGGCTTTCGGTCGCCGACAGTTCGTTGATGCGCGTGGTGAAGCCTTCGTTGACGAAAAGCCCCTTGGCGCCGCTGACCGGATGGGTGCGGATGACAGGATGCTTCACCGGCTTGTTTTTGGCCTTGGCCGCCAGCCATTTCTTCTCTTCCGCAGGTGTCCGCGCGTAGCGTTCCGCCGGAAAGGATTTGGCAAAATCATGCGTCGCCGTCAGGCGTTCCAGGAAAGCGCGGAAAGCGGGCGAGAGTGCATTGAAAGCCGCCTCATTGTTGACCCAGAGGGTGTCGCCACCGGTCGGCGGCAGTTCCTTTGCATAGAGCACGGCGCCCAGCGGCGGCGTTTCGATGAAGGTGACGTCGGTGTGCCAATTATCGTTGTCCGGCAGATTCTCGGTGCCCGTGTCGATCACGATGATCTCGGGCACATCCTCGACCTGCGGATAGATCGGGTGGATATGCAGCTTGCCGAAGGCGGCGGCGAAGTTGCGCTGCTGCTGCGGCGTGATGATCTGGTCTTCGAAGAACAGGACCTTATGCGCGATGAGGGCGTCGCCCAGCTTCTCGCGGCTGGCAGCATCAAGCGGGCGGCCAAGATCGATGCCGCCGACCCGCGCACCGATCGCGGGCCCCAAGGGCTCGACTTTGATGCGGTCGGCGATGATGCGATTGCTCACGTGGTCCCACCTTTCCCAGGCTTTCAAATACGCGTTCGCTGAGGCAGTCTTTGTGCCTGCACATGCCGCCCTTCCAGCGCTGAAGATAAATCTCTACTGACTTAGTAGACAAGCAAGCGTTTCTTGCGACAGGGCCGAGTTTTCCTTAACTGGATCCTGAATTTCCGAGGATTGACAGATGGATAGCCCAAAGAGCCACGCACCCAGCCTCGCCATCGTGGCGCACGACCAGATGAAGGACGGCATGCGGGATTGGGCGAGGCGGCATGAAAAGCTGCTCAGCCGCTACCGCCTGTTCGCGACGGGGACGACCGGGGGCATCGTCGCTGCCGCCTGCCCCGGCCTGAAGATCAAGCGCCTCAAAAGCGGGCCACTCGGCGGCGACCAGCAGATCGGGGCCCTCATCGCCGAGAAGAAGGTAGAGGCGCTGATCTTCTTCGTCGACCCGATGACGGCCCTGCCCCATGACGTCGACGTCAAGGCGCTCATCCGCCTCAGCATCCTTTACGACATCCCCTTCGCCTGCAACGCGGCGACTGCGAACCTGCTTATCAGCGGGATGGCCCGGAAGTGAGCGCGGCCCCGGCGATCACCGGGGCCGTCGCTACCTTAGGCGTACACGACTTCCGTCATCATGCCCGTGGCCATGTGCAGGAGGTTGTGGCAGTGGAACGGCCAGCGCCCGCGATTGTCGGCATCGAAGGCGATGCTCACCGAACCGCCGATGGGCACCAGGACGGTATCGCGCATGGCACCCTGGAAGTTGCTGCCATCAAGGCCCACCACCTGGAAATGATGGCCGTGCAGATGCATCGGATGCGCCATCATGCTCTGGTTGACCATCTCGACGATGACGCGCTGGCCCTCGCGCACCTCCAAGGGGTGATGCTGGCCGAAGGTTTCCGAATTGATCGACCAGACATAGGGCGACATTGATCCGTTCAGTGTGATGCGGAGCCGCGCGGCGGCATCCTTGGCTGCCAACGGCTGCAGCGCAGACAGCTGGCGTTCGAAATCCACTGTGACCGGGCCGGCGGCCTTATCGCCCTGCGCCGCGATCCTGGCCACGGGCGCGTCCGGCGTTGCCAGGATGATGCCAGTCCGCTCAACCCCGCCTTCGCGCTCCGCAAGGATCGGAAAGGCGCCACCTTCCTTGGGCAGTTCCACCAGGATGTCGAGCCGTTGCCCCATCGTCATGGGGAAGCGCCGGCCGCCGACTGGCTGGATCGGATTGCCGTCGACCGCGACGACGCTGCCGGTGAGGCTGCCGAGATCGATATGGAAGGCGGTCGACGTGGCCCCGTTGATGAGGCGCAGACGCACGCGACCCATCCGCTCGGTACGCACCACGAGCGGGTCGGCAAGCGTCCTGTCGTTGGCGAGATAGGCGTCGTAATCGACATCGTTGAGGTCCATGGCCATGGCCTTGCCCCCGCCCATATCCATGCCGCCCATATCCATGCCGCCCATATCCATACCAGACATATCCATGCCGCTCATGTCGTGGCCGCTCATGTCGTGGCCGGCATGGGACATGCCGCCGGGCGCCCCAAGCCCGGCCAGAATCTCGGCCGGGTCACGGAAAGTGAAATCGTGCAGGAGAACGACCACCTCTTGCACATCCGCCTTTCGGTCATCGGCGCTGTGCACGATGAGAGGAGCCGCCATCAACCTTTGTTCTTGCAGGCCGTGATGCGAATGCATCCAATGGGTGCCGGGGCGCGGGGCGAAATCGTAGGCTGCCGTCGCGTCGACCGCCAGCAGCGGCCGTTCCTTATCGGCCACACCGTCCTGCAGATAAGGCGGCGTCATGCCATGCCAGTGGATGACAGCATCCTCGCCGGCCTTGTTGGTGAGTTCGACCAGGAAGCGCTGGCCAGGATCGAGTGTCAGGCCATGCGTGCCATCGGCTTGCTGGATGCCGAAGACCGAAGCGGCCTTGCCATTGACCTCAAGCGAGCGGCGGGTGATGGCGAGTTTGGCTGGCGCCGATGCGATCGCGATGCGCGGCAGGGCGGCCAGAGTTGCAAGAGCGGTGCCGCCGGCCATGAAGCCGCGGCGCGAAAGTGTCTGATACATGGAACATTCCCAAAAGCGAGACTGCGGTAACGCACCGGCCCGTCAAATGCCGGCGCGCTGTTGAGGTCGCGTCAGATGGTTAGCCTGGGTGGTCGCAGGCCAGGGCTTGCAGCGATGCCGAACTCGCGGATGAAGGCGACCGGTCGCGGCGTTGTTCGAAGAAGAAGGACTGCATCGCCGTCAGTGGCCGGCGGCATGAACTGGCCCAGCAAGGGGCAGTGCCCCGCGGTGCAGCACAGCGAGCCGCTATGATCGCTCTTCTGCTTCGGCGCGTGATGGTCGCAATCGGCTGGCTGGCTCATGGTCATCGCGTGATCCATCCCCGTCGCAGCCATGGCCGATGCCGTGGACGATACCATGGGCAGGGCGCCGGTCAGGAACAAGCCGCCCAGCAGCGAGAACGTCAGCAATGTTACGAACAGCTTGCGCAAGGATCAGCCTGTCGGTGAGCCGCAATCGGATCGTCAGGATATAGAACAAAAAACGGCCAGGGCAAGGCCTGCCCTGGCCGCTTGACCGTTAAATTGCCGCCCTCAGCCTTCGATGGTCGCCGGATAAACCGGACCATCGTGGGAAGGTTGTGCTTCCGTGATCTCACCCGGCTTCGCCTTGGCGTGGTTCGAGGCGAGGAAGGTGTAGAAGACCGGCAGGACGAACAAGGTGAACAGGGTGCCGACGCTCATGCCGGCAATGATCACGATGGCGATGGACTGACGGCTGGCCGCACCGGCCCCACTCGCGAACATGAGCGGGATGAGGCCGGCAACCATCGCGGCCGTCGTCATCAGCACGGGCCGCAGCCGGAGGCCGGCCGCGATCTCGACCGCGTCCAGCTTGCTCTTGCCGAACTTCTCCTGCTGCTCCTTCGCCACTTCGCAGATGAGGATGCCGTGCTTGGTGATGAGACCCACCAGGGTCACGAGGCCGACCTGGCTGTAGATGTTCATGGTCGAGAAGCCCAAGGCCAGCGGGATGAGTGCGCCGCAAACCGAGAGCGGCACGCTGATCATGATGACCAGCGGGTCGCGCAGGCTTTCGAACTGCGCCGCCAGCACCAGATAGATGATGGCGATGGCGAAGGCCAGCGTCACATAGAAGGCTGAACCCTCCTGGATGTACTGACGCGACTGGCCGGCATAATCGACGGTGAAACCGGCGGGCAGAACCTCCTTGGCGATCTCATCCATCTTGGCCAGCGCGTCGCCGAGTGTTGCCATCATGACGGCCTGGATCGTCACGGCATTCTGCTGGTTGAACTGGTTGAGGGCGATCGGCTGCACTTCCTGCCGCAGGGTCACGAGACTGCCCAGCGGAATGGTCTTGCGGCTGGCCGTCTGCAGATAGAAATCACCGAGCTTGGCCGGGTCGAGGCGGTCGACACGGGCCACCTGTGGGATGACCTGATAGCTCTTGTTGTAGAGGTTCATCTGGTTGACGTAATTGCCGCCGGTCATCGTCGCCAGTGTCTGCGCGATCCCTGCCATCGTGACACCGTAGGCAGCCGCCTTGTCGCGGTCGATCTCGACGATCGTCTGCGGCTTCTCGAATTTGAGATCGGTGTCCGAATAGAACACCATCATGCCGCTCTGCTTCAGTTTATCCATGAAGCGCTGCACGACGTCGTTGAGCGTGCGGTAGTCGGCGGTGGTGTTGATCACAAACTGGATCGGCACACCGTCGGCGCCCGGCAGCGAGGGGACCGGAAAGACCGCCGCATTGATGCCCGAAATGGCGCCGAGCAGGCCGGTCAGATCCTGCAGCACGGCGGCTTGGCCGCGTGTCCGCTCCGTCCAGGTCTTCAGCACGGCAACGCCGAATCCCTGATTGGTGCCGTCTGTACCGTTGATGGTGAAGAAGCCGTCGATTTCGGGAATCTGCTGGACGCTCTTCTTCATGGCATCGCCATAGCGGTCCATGTAGTCGAGATTGGCGTCGGTCGGGCCCGCATAGGCCATGAAGCCCGCACCCTGATCTTCTGTCGGGGCAAGTTCCCGCTGGATCACCTGGAACAGCATGAACAAGGCGCCGCTGACAATGATGGCAAAGACGATCGTCGCCGCCCGGTCGCGCAGCGAGGCCCCGAGCAGGCGAAGGTAGAAATTGCGGATAGCATCGAAGGTCACGTCGATGCGATGCGCAAGACCGCGCTTGTCCGGGTCATGCTTCAGGAGCTTCGAGCACATCATCGGCGACAAGGTGAGCGCGATGATGCCGGAGACGATCACGGCGCCGGCCAGGGTGAGAGCGAATTCCTTGAACAGCGCGCCGGTCAAACCGGTCATGAAGGCGATCGGTGCATAGACCGCCGCCAGCGTGATGGTCATCGAAATGACCGGGCCGGAGATTTCGCGCGTACCCACCAGGGCCGCCTGGAAAGGCGACAAACCCTCTTCGATATGCCGGTGCACGTTTTCCACGACGACGATGGCGTCGTCGACCACCAGGCCGATGGCGAGCACCATGGCCAGCAAGGTCAGCAGATTGATCGAAAAGCCGAGGATCAGCAAGAAGAGGCACACGCCGATCAGGGACAAGGGCATCGTCACCAGCGGGATCAGCACCGAGCGCATCGACCCCATGAAAAGGAAGATGACGACCATGACGATGAGGGCCGCTTCGCCGATCGTCTTCATCACTTCCTCGATCGAGGCGCGGATGAAGATCGTGGCGTCATAGGCGATCTGCATCTTCATGCCGGCCGGCAGATTGGCCTCGAGCGAGGGGATGAGAGCGCGAACATCGTCGATGACCGTCAGCGGATTGGCATCCGGCGCCGTCTTGATGCCGATGAACACGGCCTTGTCGCCATTCACATAGACGGAGGAATCCGAGCTTTCCGGGCCAAGTTCGACATTGGCAATATCACTGAGGCGGACCAGCTGGGCACCGCGGTTGAGGATCACCATGTCGCGGAATTCCTGCTCGCTCCGCAAATCGGTGCGCGCCGTGGTGCCGACGACGTCAAAATAGCCTTTGGCGCTGCCGGCGGCGGCGAGATAATTGTTGGCCTCGATCGAGGCCTGCACTTCGCCGGCCGAAATGCTGTGCTGTGCCATGCGGACGGGGTCCAGCCAGATGCGCATCGCGAATTTCTGGCCGCCGAACAGTTCCGGATCGGCCACGCCGCGCACGGTCGACAGCTTCGGCTGGATCACGCGGCTGACATAATCGGTGATCTGGCCCGGGCTCATCGTATCGCTGGAGAAAGCCAGATACATCGAGGCGAACTGGTCGCCGGTCGATTTGACGATGACCGGATCGTTGATGCCGCGCGGCAGGAAGGAGCGCGTTTGATTGACTTTGGCCGTCACCGCGGTCATCGCAGCGTCGGGATCGTCGTTGAGGCGCACTTTCACGGTGACGACGCTGGTCCCCGCATAGGAGCGCGAGGTGAGGTAGTCGATGCCGTCCGCCGTCGCCACCGCCTTCTGGATCGGGTCGGTGATGAAGCCCTGCATCAGATCGGCATCGGCCCCCGGGAAGGTCGTCGTGACGGTGATGGTCGTGTTGAACAGTTCCGGATACTGCCGGATCTGCAGTGAAAAGATCGACTGCAGGCCGAGAAGCAGGATGAGGAGACTGATGACCGTCGCGAGGACGGGCCGTTTGATGAAGATATCGAACATGGGCTCTGTCTCACTCCACCGGCACTTGGTCCGGCAGCGCCAGCGTATCGTCCTTGACGATCGCGACCCGGGTACCGGAATCGAGTTTCAACTGGCCGGAGGTCACGACCATCTCGTCGGCTTTCAGCCCTTCTTCAACGATGACCAGGCCGTTGCGGCGTTCGCCCGATTTCACGATGCGACGATCGACAGTGGTGATGGCCTCACCGGTTTCCGCCTTGCCTTCCTTGGCGATATAGACGAAGTCGCCGTAGAGGCTGTAGCTGATGGCCGTCTGCGGCACGACCACCACCTGCATGCGAACCGGCAGCAGGATGGCGAGCTTGGCGAACATGCCGGGACGCAACAAGCCGTCCGGATTGTCGAACGTGCCCTGTACCTCGACCATGCCGGTCTCGTCATTGATGAGCGGTTCGATGGCCGAAATCGTCCCGTCGAAGGTGCGCACCGGGTAGGCGTCGGTCGACATGCGGATCGCCTGCCCGACCTTGAGGTCCGACAATTCCTTCTGCGAGACGCTGAAATTGACCAGCATCTTGCTAAGATCCTGGATATTGACGATCGGATTGCCGGCATCGAGATACTGGCCGACATTGATCTTGCGGATGCCGAGCACGCCGTCGAAGGGTGCGCCGATCACCTTCTTGTCGATCTGGGCGGCGAGTGCCGCCACTTCCGCGGCGGCCACTTCATATTCCGACTGGCGTTGTTCCAGCGTCGCCTTCGAGATGTTGTCGCTTGTGCGCAACGATTCACCGCGCGCGAGGTTGGCTTTAGCCAGTCGCAGCGACGCCTGGGCGCTGGAGAGATTGGCGCGCTCGACATCGGCATCGAGCTGCACCAGCACCTGGCCCTGCGAAACACGCTCGCCGGATTCGAACTTGATCTGCTGCACTTGGCCCGCGACCGAGGACGTGACGTCGACACCGCGGCGCGCTTCAAGCACGCCGATGGCCGAAACCTCGACACCCCAATCCTGTGTCATGGCCGGTTGGGCCGTCACGTTGACGACCGGCACCGGCATGTTTGCCATCGCGGCCTGCATCGCGGCGAATCCGGAGAAGATCTTGAAGAACACGCCGCCGAACACGATCGCGCTGCCGATCAGCATGAACAGCATCTTCCAGCTGAAGATGCTGCGCAAAATCATCTTGGTCCGGGACGGGGCGGTCATATCAGTCTCCTGGCTTCTTTTCGTCTTGTCGCGGTTTCTTGTCGGCTTCTTGTCATCTGGCGGATTGGGGAATCTTTGCCGGCGTTTCCGCCGATGTCGTTTCACCGAGCAGTTCCAATGCCTTCTCGCGGATGGCAAGGCGGCGCGTCTCGTCCATGACCGGCGATCCCACCAGCCGGTGCAGCCACAGGCCGTCCATGGCGAGCGCCACCAGCAGCGCCATGCTGGGATCCCGCGAATCTTCGGTCAGGCGGCGAAAGGCCGTGTCTATCGTGCCTTCCAGCGGCTCCAGCAGGCTCGGATTGGTGGCGATCGCAGCGAGCAGCGCGCAGCCGGCCGGGTCCATCGTCGGGGCCGCCGGATCGAACGACGTGGCGACCAGGGCCCGCGCCCAACGATTTGGTCCTGGGGGGAGCTGGTCGTAATGCGCCTGCTGCAGATTTTCGCATTGGCTGCTGAGGCGGGCGACCATGCCCTGGATCAGCGCTTCCTTGCTTTTGAAATGATAGAGCACGCCGCCCTTGCTGATGCCGGCCACCCGCGCGGCTTCATCCAGGGTCAGCGCCGACACGCCCTGGGTGCGCACGACGCTCAGCGCCGCGTCGATGATCTGTTCACGTGTGCTCATGGCCCGACCGGAAGCGCCCGCCCTACATTTGTTCCTTTTGCAGCGCGGCAAACTATACCGTCCAGACGGTACAGTAAAGGCGGATATTTCCAGGAACTATGACCTAATTCGGATCAATGCCAGCGATTCGTTGTTCGCAGCCTACCCTTCGCGGCGGCTCGTGGACTCTCGATCGCGGTCGTACCGTCTCGCGACCGGAAACGGTGGCAGCCAGGACTCGCGGCGGATGGTCCAGAGTTCATAGGTCGGCTTCAATTGGTCCGGGGCATCCAGGGACCCCAAGTTCACTTCGATTTCGTCTGCGCTGCATGAGAAAACGGGCGAGCCGCAGCGGGGGCAGAAATGCCTGCCGGCATAATCTCGTGTCTCGCCCTCGATCGTCACTGCTTCCTGGGGGAAAATCGCGGAGGCATGGAATAGGGCTCCGTGATGCTTGCGGCAGTCAAGGCAATGACAAAGGCCGACCCGGTAGGGCTGCCCCGACGCCACGATGCGGACATTGCCACACAGGCAACCGCCGGTGAAGCGCTCCATGCTGCGTCTCCTCTACGTTCAAGCGGTCGGCATGTTTACAACGCTCCTCGTCAAGCGTCCACAGAGGACGCGGCCGCCGCAGGCGTCGCGATAGCGCAGCCTTCTTCCGTCACCCATGCATCAGGTGAGCGCGCAGCAATTTCTGCGTCCCAGGGGCATTGACTGAGCGCCGCTGCCGATTGGCAGAGCGATCCTGACCATGGTTCCCTGCCCGGGCTCGCTACGCACCCGAAGGCTTCCGCCATGCAGTTCGGCAATGGCGCGGGCAATCGGCAGGCCGAGCCCCGTACCCTCATGCCGTCGCTCCAGCCCGGCATCAAGCTGGCTGAAGGCTTCCAGCGCCTTCACGACGTCCCGGTCGGCCATGCCGATGCCCGTGTCTATGACCTCTATATAGGTGGAGCCTTTTTCGACACCGCAGCGCAGGGTTATATTGCCACCCGCCGGCGTGAATTTTATCGCGTTGGATAGCAGGTTCTTGACCATCTGGACGATCCGGTTCTGGTCCAGCTGGAGAACCGGCAGTGGATCGATCTCCAAAGCCAGACGCAACTGCTTCTGCCTTGCCTTGTCGGCATAGCAGCGGGCGCAATGCACGACCAATTCGGCAAGATCCGCGTCACGCCGCTCCAGGTCCATCGCACCGATGTCGATGCGCGACATGTCCAGAATATCGTTGATGATCTCCAGAAGGTGATGACCGCTTTCGTTGATATCGCGGGCATACTCCCGGTGCTTGCCGCCATCGACCGGCGGTACTGCTTCACGCAGGATAAGTTCGCTGAAGCCGATGACGGCATTGAGCGGCGTTCTCAGCTCGTGGCCGATATTGGCCAGGAACTGCGACTTCGCCCGGTTCGCCGCTTCGGCCCGTTCCTTGGCGGATCGAAGCTCTGCCTCGAGCCGGGCGCGGGCGATGGCGTTGTCGCGCATTTCGCCCACCGCCGCCGTCATGTCTTCTATTTCGTTATGGCCGATTGCCATCGGCATGGAGGCCGTATAGTCGCCACGCGCAAAGCGCCGCGTTGCGTGCGTCATCAACCGGACGGGATCGAAAATTCGGCGCTTCACCAGATAGATTGCGCCTGCCGCCGACAGCATGATGGCAACACAAAGAAGAGACACGAGGATGATGGTGTTCAAGGTCTGCCAGAATGCCTCGTCGCGCAGGCGCGCCGTTGCCAGACCGGCTCGAACCTCCATGGAACGGAAGCCTTCGATGCTCTGGGTCGCCGCTGCAAACCAGGCCGCGGGATCGACCGGATATGGCCTTCCAAAGCGGCCGGCCTCGATCACGGCATTCCGCAACTCTTCGAACTGAATGAAATAGCTGTTGCTGGCGGCCCGCGCCGCCTCCGGCAGGCCGGCATCGAAGGCGACCGCATCGGCGAGGACAGAAGCCATCTGCCAGGCGAACTGCGTCTCGCCGCGGTTGAACTGCAGCCGCTCATTGGTCGCGGCATCGATCGCGGCACCAGAGGCGATCAGCATGCCGATCATGGCGCGCTCGCGACCGGCATGCTCGGCAGCGCTCCAGGCGAAATAGCTGAGCATCTGCAGGTCCTGGAAGGTCGTGTCGCTTGAACTGGCATTGCGCATCAGGGCGAGTCGGACATTCTGCCACGCTTCGATCAGTTCGGTCATCGCCGCCATCCAGGCATCGACGGACAAGGTGGGCGCGGATGCCTGGCCGGTCCGGGACAGGAGGTCATCTACCTGGCGGCGCAATTTCCCAACTTTATCATAGGCCGACTGCGCCTTGCTCAATCGCACCTGCAAGCCGATCGCGGCCGTGTCGCGATGCAGCACATCGAGCGCTTCTTCGAGGGTCGGGTCGATCTCCTCCCGCAGGCCGGCTATTTCCCCCGCATCGGTTGTCTTCCCATGCGCCACATTCGACAGGATGGCCGCCGTGATGCCGCGCTCGCGCGCCAAGGCGGCAATGGCCGTGCCGAGGCGACCATCGACCTGGATCAGCGCGTTGGCGTGCCGGTAGTCCTGCCACAATGGAAATGCCACGACCGCCACCGCCACGATGGAGATCGCAATCGGAACGCCGATCGCCAGCATGATCATTGAGCGCAGGGAGAGTTTCATTCAACTGATCCTCTACAGGCTTACCTTGGGACTGATGCCTGTCCCGTCGTTATGCAGGCCACTCGGTAGCCCCCGCCATGACGATGGACGAACTCATTCGGCGAATCCCCCAATGCCGGGCGAGGTGACATGAGATCGCAGTTCCTCTCACCATGCGCAGGCCCTAGACGTCTGCGAGCGGCTTAAGGTGTATATAATTTGACTTTTATGCTGCGCAGGCGCCGGTTAACGCGCTCTTAAATTTCCGCGGCCGCCGACACTTCTTAGGCAATGTAGGTTTGTTGCGCGGCGATCGCCGCCTGCGACGTTACGCCTCGGCGCTCGCCGCTTCCGGAATAACGACCTGCGTCTCGACCGACATATGCACAGCCGTTGCCGCGATGACCGCCGGCGGAATCATGATGCGAACGGTCGTGCCTATATCGGGCTTGCTATCGAGTGTGATGGCGATATGCAGGCGGTCGCACAGCATCTTGGTGATCGGCAAACCAAGGCCGACACCACTGTTGGCAGCCACATAGGGATTGCGCAGCGAGCGGGAGAACGGCACGAAGGCATTGCGCAGATCCTCGGCGTTCATGCCGATGCCGGTGTCCTTGATGGTGATGAACGTAGCGCCATCCTCGCGCCTGCCGGCCTCGAGGGAAATTCGGCCTTGCGGCCTGGTGTACTTCACCGCGTTGGTCAGCAGATTGGTCAGGATCTGGCGCAGCGGCGTTTCGTCGATGCGCAATTCGAGATCGGCAGGAATGCTGCTCACCCACGCGATCTGCTTGTCGGCGCATTGACGGGCCAGCAGGCGACCGATGCTGTCGGCGACCTCGGCAAGGCGCAGGGGCTCCGACACCGGCCCCAGCCCCTCGCCTTCGAGCCGCGCAAACTCCAGCACCTGCTCGATGAGGTGTTGCAGATGACGCCCCAGGCCGATGATGTCGGCCACATAGCTGCGCTCCCGCTCGTTGAGCTTGCCGGCGGCATTCATCTCCAGCAGTTCCGAAAAACCGATGATCCCGTTAAGCGGCGTCCGCAATTCGTGGCTCATATGGGCGAGGAATTCCGATTTGGTCTGCCCGGCGCGGATCGCCTCGTCCAGCGCCAATTGCGTCGCCTGCATCTGGGATTGCAGGTTATGCGCCATGTCGAGCAGCGCCTCCTCGGTCTGGCGGATTTCCTTGAAGCCGCCGACCGGTACCGCCAGATTCTGGAAGTCCCCGCCGCGCACCCGCAATGCGTTCCGTTCCAGTCGCTTGAGGCCAGCCACGATCGGCTGCGACAGCGCCATGGCGGACAATACCGTCACCAGCGCAATGCCCAGAACGACCCAGACCACGGAATCCGTGACGGCTGCGAACCAGGCAAGCGGGCCGGCGCGCGGCACGGCAACACCGACCAACCAGGACAGGCCATGGAAATCAATCTGCGCCAGTTCGGCGAGATAGGCTTTCTTGTCAAATTCGAGTGCGCGAAAGCCGATCGGGTAGGTGCCGGCGGGCGACATGGCGGCGCGCCAGACGGCCTGCAGCAGTGAGGCGCCGATATCGGCGATCTCCGGCAAGGCATGGGCGCGGTTGCGCATCAGATTGCGCCCCACCTCGCCGCCCGTCATTTCCGATGCGGCAATGACCCGGCCACCATCGGTGAGCAGGAAGGCACGGCCGCCGATCTCGCTTTCCAGTTTGCCGAAGAATTGCGACAGATCCGCCAGGGTGATGTCGACGCCGACGACGCAGGCGACACCACCCGGACAGGTCGCATTGCGCGCAACGCTGATACCCGGGCGCTTGGTCGTCCAGAAGATATAGGGTTCGGTCCAGCCGCCATTGAGCCCGCGCGTCGCCGCGGTGTACCAGGGGCGCAACCTTGGGTCGAAGCCATCGACCATGCCCGCTTCCGGGATGAGATCTTCATAATAGGCGTCGCGCCACGTCACGGTCACATCGCGTGTACGGCGCTGCACGTCAATCGACTTGAACATGAACTGATCGCCGGCAACCGTGCCGATGCGCATCACATAGTTGAAGCTGCCATCCTCGTAACCCACATACATTCCTGACAGGGTCGGTCGCGCCATCAATTGTTGCCACATGTAGCGCATCAAGGTCGGCTGATCCTGCGAGGCGAGCGTGCCGTCGCCGATCATCCGCGATGTGAGGTCGGCCGCACGCTCGGCCTCGGCAAGGAAGCCGGTGGTTCGTGAAGTGATATGGGCATTGGCGCTTTGCATGAGAACGCGCGCCGCGGCATCGGTCCCGCGCTGTGCCACCGCGATGCCGCCAACCATGATCGCAATGGCAGACAACCCGACCAGCAATGGCAGAGCGATCAGCAGTGCTTTCCGCACGGACCAGAAGGGACGCATATTGAGGACAATACTCCTCAAATCCAAATGCGCGGGGCTATTCCCGCGTTGGCGACCTTACATCAGCGACAGGCGACCGCAAGCCCTCAATGGCATGATCGCTTACCCTTTGATGTGGACCTTTGCATCGCCCAGAATTTCAGCACGCGGAACGACGCCGAGACCTGGTGCGGCACTTGCCGCCATGCGCCCCTTCTCGCGCCGCGGGCCACCTTCCGCGATCGAGCGTGTGACGTAAGAATTGAAATCGGTCGCGGAGAACAACAGCTCCGACGGCGTCGAATGCGCCAGATGCGCGATCGCCGCCGTGGCGATGTCGCCGCCCCAGGTATCCTCGATCGTCATCGCGATACCCAACGCCACGCAAAGGTCGCGGATCTGCTTGGCCTTGGTAAGCCCCCCCACCTTGCTGATCTTGAGGTTGATCACGTCCATGGCGAGATCGGCATGGCCTTTAAGTACGGCGCTCAAGGAATCGATCACCTCGTCCAGCACGAAGGGCCGTGCGGTGCGGCGGCGGATGGAGAGGCATTCCTCATAGGACATGCAGGGCTGCTCGATGTAGACGTCGATATCGCGCACCGCATCGACGACGCGCGCCGCCTCGTGCATGAGCCAGCCGGTATTGGCATCGGCAATGAGCACGTCGCCCGGCTCCAACTCGGCGGCGCAGGCTTCGATGCGCTCGATATCGGTGTCTGGATCGCCGCCGACCTTCAGCTGGAACTTGGTATATCCCTCGGCGCGGTACTGCCCCACGCGCTCGGCCATCGCTGCGGGCGATTCCTGGCTGATGGCGCGATAGAGCAGGAAATCCGGACCGAAAGCGCCACCCAGCAAGGCGACCACCGGAAGGCCCGCCGCCTTGCCGAGAATGTCCCAGCAGGCGACGTCGATGCCCGATTTCACGTAGGGATGACCGCGCAGAGCCTGGTCCATGCGCCGGTTGAGGACACCAAGGTCACGCGGATCGAGGCCGATAAGCTTGGGGCCGATCTCCTTGAGGCCCGTCCGTACGCCCTCGGCATAGGCCGGCAGATAAGCGGGCCCCAGCGGGCAGACTTCGCCGTAGCCGGTGATGCCTTGATCGGTATCCACGGCGATCACGGTTGAATCGAACACCGTTACGGAATTGCCTCCAGACCATTTATAGGTGCCTTCATGCAGCGGCAGCTCGACCCGGTAGGCGCGGATGGTGGTGATCTTCATGTCCCTCGTCCCCCAAATATATGGCTCTGCGGTCTTACCCCGCGTCGTCCTCGATGTCGATATCGGCCGCGGCACCGAGCACGCGCCTGGCGAGATCGAAACCGAAACCGGCCCGCGCCATGGCGGCAAGATCGCGCTTGGCCTGTTCCAGACGCTGCTCTCCGGCGATATGACGGGCCCGGTAGGGCCCAAGGCGCCGACGTTTGGCATAGGCAATCGCGGCCGCTTCCTCGGCATTGCCGAATTCCTCGGCGAGACCCGCCATCGCCTTGCCGCGATCCTCGGCGGCAATACCCAGTTGCGCCAGCTTGGCGCCAATCTGCCGCTGCGAGGTGCCGCGGCGGGTCAGGCTCGCCGCCTTCATGCCAGCAAAGGTCTCGTCATCCAGAAAGCGGTTCCGTTCCAGCTTGGCAATCACGGCCGGAATCGCCGCCAGCAGCGGCGCCGGGTCATCGCCATGAAAATGCGTCGATTTGCGGATGCGCCGCGTCAGCATCTCCTCGACGCGCTTCCGGCTCGTGGCAAAGCGCGCAAGATAATCAAGAGCGATCTGGTCGAGATCCTGGATCGCAAGGCGTCTGGGGCGCCGATCGGATTTTCTGTCAGCCATGCACTTGCCATTCCTTCACGTCACCATTGCAGATTCCGCTGGGCTAGACAAATTCCGCGCTATGGCAACGCCCGATGATCCGGTCTATCAATTTGGCGCAAGATTTCATGGCTTGGGGGAGCTGCATCGACATGGCCGAATCCATTTTCGCCGCCGGATACAAGAACGAGTCCTTCTGGTGGGAGGACGCGCCGCGCCCGGACCGGCGCGTGAGCAGCCTGCCGGCCAAGGTCGACGTGCTGGTCATCGGGTCCGGCTATACCGGCCTGATGGCGGCCCGCGAAACGGCCAAGGGCGGCCGCTCCACCCTGGTTCTGGATGCGGAAGCGGCCGGTTTCGGCTGTTCCAGCCGCAATGGCGGCCAGGTTTCGACCAGCATAAAGCCGACCGTCGGCGAGCTTTCCGGCCGCCTCAACGAGGAGATCGCCCGCGGCATCCGTCGCGAAGGCCTCGATGCGCTGGAATATATCGGCCATCTGGTTGGGTCCGAGAACCTGGCCTGCGATTGGGAGGTGAGTGGGCGTTTCCACGCCGCACACAATCCGAAACAATATGACGCGCTGGCCAAGAGCCTCGCCGCCCAGCCCAAGGACCTCTCCAGCCCCTATTTCATGGTACCGAAGGCCGAGCAGGCCAAGGAGATCGACAGCCCCTTCTACCATGGCGGTGCCGTCCACACGAAGCATGCAGCACTCCATCCGGGCAAGTATCACCTCGAACTGCTGCGCCTTGCCGAGGCTGCCG
The DNA here is from genome assembly GCF_041906375.1 of Dongia sp. Classification (GTDB taxonomy): domain Bacteria; phylum Pseudomonadota; class Alphaproteobacteria; order Dongiales; family Dongiaceae; genus Dongia. Next base: position 129,408 of record NZ_JAYRJJ010000004.1, read on the forward strand.
GCGTCCAGGTCGTCGCCTATTGCCCGGTGCGGGCGGTCGAAAAGGACGGGGCTGGCTTCAGCGTCTCGACACCGCTGGGCAAGGTCGCCGCGCGCGACGTGATCGTCGCCACCAACGGCTATACCGGCCCCCTCACCCCCTGGCATCGCCGCCGCGTCATCCCGATCGGCAGCTATATCATCGCAACCGAGGAACTGCCGCTGGAACTCACCAGCCGCCTGTTGCCGACCAACCGCATGATTTCCGACACCCGCAAGCTGGTCTTCTATTACCGCCTGTCGCCGGACAAGAAGCGCATCCTGTTCGGCGGCCGCGTCGCCTATAAGGAGAACGACCCCCGGGTCAGCGCCCCGCGCCTCCATGACTGGATGTCGCTGGTCTTCCCGGAAGTGAAGTCGACCAAGGTCACGCATAGCTGGATGGGCTATGTCGCCTATACCTTCGACACGCTGCCGCATATCGGCAAGCAGGATGGCCTCTGGTACGCCATGGGCTATTGCGGCTCCGGCGTGTCGCTCGCCACCTATTTCGGCATGCGGATCGGCCAGCAGGTGCTGGGCAAGGCCGAGGGCAAGAGCCCGCTCGATAACGTCCCCTTCCAGACCCGGCCTCTCTATGAGGGCAATCCATGGTTCCTGGCGCCGTCGATCCTTTATTACCGGATCAAGGATTCGCTGCCGATCTAGCGCCGCGCCTTGAAAAATCGTCGCAGCAATTCCGCGCTGCGTTCCTCGCCGCTGCCGCCGATGACCTGGGGACGGTGGTGGCAGGTGGGGAGCGCATAGAGCTTCGGCCCGCTTTCGACCCCACCGCCCTTGGGATCGGGTGCCCCGTAGATCACCCGCCGCAGCCGGGCAAAGGAGATCGCCGTGGCGCACATCGGGCAGGGTTCCAGGGTCACATAGAGATCGGCGAAAGGCAGGCGCTTTTCCTGCCGGCTGGTGGCGACGGCCCGGATCACCAGTATTTCAGCGTGCGCCGTCGGGTCGTGGAGTTCCTCGACCCGGTTGTGATCGGCCGCCAGCACCTCGCCGGTCGCCGGATCGACCAGGACGGCGCCGATCGGCACTTCGTTCCGCTCAAAGGCGGCCTCCGCCTGGCGGAAGGCGAGATCCATGAAGTTGACAGGGGGATGGGGGTGCAATTCGCTCATTTCCCTATGTTCCCCGCACGCCCCCTGCCGGTCAAGCGGGGGCGCCATGCCAGGGTTACCCTTGTTTCACCGGTGGCAATGTGAAATAGCTTGCCCCGATCCGCCGCGCCGAGAGGCGCCGCAGCCATAATCTGGAGCCAATCATGACCACACCCCTCATCGGCCTCACCTTGGATGTCGATGCCCCGCGCGGCCTGGCGAAGGCGCCGCACTATTCCCTGCGCGCCACGTATACCCAGGCCGTTTCGGCCGCCGGCGGCCTGCCCTTCTGCCTGCCGCACGAAGCCGACATGATCGATGCATATGCCGACACCATCTCCGGCCTCGTCGTGACCGGCGGCGGCTTCGACGTCGACCCGGTCCTGTTCGGCGAGAATACCAAGCACGCCACCGTCCGCACCAAGGAAGGCCGCACCTTCTTCGAGCTCGGCATCGTCAAGGCGATGCTGAAGCGCAACAAGCCGGTGCTGGGGATCTGCGGCGGCGAGCAGCTCATCAACGTCATTCTCGGCGGGACCCTCATTCAGCATATCGAGGACGAGGTGTCGGATTCTCTCCTCCATGAGCAGCCCAACCCGCGCACGGAACCCGGACACAAGGTGAAGCTGACGCAAGGCTCGCTGCTGCAGCGCATCGTCGGCGGCGCGGAGCTGCCGGTGAACAGCGCGCATCATCAGGCGGTCAAGTCGGTCGGTGCCGGCGTCGTCGTCAACGCGGTGGCCCCGGACGGCGTCATCGAGGGGATCGAGGACCCGCGCTATAAATTCTGCCTGGGCGTGCAGTGGCATCCTGAGCTCAACGTTACCAGCGGTGACGGCAAGATCCTCTCCGCCTTCGTCGACGCGGCCAAAGCAGCATGAGCCAGCTGGACAGGCGACCCAAGAAAGAACAGCCCGGCGAACGCATCGCCAAGGTGATGGCGCGGGCCGGGCTCTGCTCGCGCCGTGATGCCGAAGTCTGGATCGCCAATGGGCGGGTCAGCATCAACGGCAAGATCCTCACCAGCGCCGCGATGAATGTCGGCACAAAGGACATCGTCCTCGTTGACGGCAAGCCGCTGCCGGAAAAGCAGCTGACGCGCGTCTGGCTCTATTACAAGCCCAAGGGTCTGATGACGACGGCCTACGACCCCGAAGGCCGTGCCACCGTATTCGAGAATCTGCCGGCCGATATGCCGCGCGTGATCTCGATCGGCCGGCTCGATCTCAATTCGGAAGGCCTGCTGCTCCTCACCAATGACGGTGAGTTGGCGCGCAAGCTCGAACTGCCCTCGACCGCCTGGATCCGCCGCTACCGCGTCCGCGTCAATGGCCGTTTCGACCCCAAGCTGCTCGACGGCCTCAAGGACGGGATCGAGATCGAAGGTGTGCGCTACGGCCCGATCATCGCCGCCTTCGAGCGCCAGCAGGGTGCCAATGCCTGGCTGACCATGGCGCTGACCGAGGGCAAGAACCGCGAAATCCGCCGCATCTGCCAGCATTTCGGCTGGCCGGTGAGCCGCCTGATCCGCGTCGGCTATGGCCCCTTCCAGCTGGGCGATATGGAACCGGGTCAGGTGCAGGAGGTCAAAGGCAAGCAATTGCAGACGCAATTGCGCTTCGGCAATGATTGGCGCCCGCCGGAAAAAGCCGAGGCCGAAGAAACCTATACCGCGCGCCCGGCCTTCGACCGCGGCCCCGACAAGCGCACGCGCGAGAAACATGCAGTTGCGCGTGGCGAGCGGCCGGAACGGTCAGCCCGGCCCGAACGGGTCAGAACGCAAGACGAAGGTGCGCCCGCACGCAATCAACGCCCCGGGCGCAATGCGAGGCTGGCCCGCGGCGACAAGCCGGGCTGGACTCAGAAGCCGGAACGGCAAGAGCGCGGCGAACGTCCCGTCAGGGCGACGCGCGAGGAGCGCAATGAGCGCCCAGTACGCCCCGAGCGCGTGGGGAAGCCGCAGTGGAACGATCGTCCCCGGTCGGATGAGAAGCCGCGTCGCGCCGAGCGAGCGCAGCGCGATGAGCGTCCGGAAATCACCGAACGACCGCGCCGCAATGATCGCGGCGCCCGGAACGAGCAGGCGGTTCGCAGCGATCGACCCGACCGCCGCGATCGGCCCCAGCGCGACGAGGCCCCCAATCGGGCGCCCAAGACCGGACTGAAACCCGGCTGGGCCAAGAACAAGCCGGAAAAGCCGCAACCCGGCACCCGCCGCAAGCCGATCCATGCGCGGGCCGAGGGTGACGATTTCACGAAACGCGAGGAGCGCCCGCCCCAGGAATGGAAATCCGGCGGCAAACCGCGCAGCGATCGGCCCCGCGACGACAAACCGAGCGGTGACAAGTCCTGGGGCGGCAAACCGCAGCGGGGCAAACCGCACGCCAGCAAACCGCATGGGAGCAAACCGCATGGGGACAAACGGCGCGACGATGGCGTAAAGGGCGATCGACCACGCGGGAAACCGGGTGGTGGCAAATCCGGCTCGGGCCGGCCGGGGTCTGGCAATGCGCGTCGATTCCGGTAGTCATCGCGGCACCAGGCTGGCGGTGCCGGAAGGAAAAGACGTCCGTCCCACCTCCGACCGCGCCCGCCAGGCGATCTTCAACATCCTCGTCCACAGCCATGATGCGGTGTCCGAGGCGAAGGTGCTGGATGTCTTCGCCGGGTCCGGGGCGCTGGGATTGGAAGCACTCTCGCGCGGCGCCACCTCACTCATCGCCTTCGAGAAGGACCGCGCCGCAGCGGATTGCATCAAGCGCAATGTCGCCGCCTGCCATGAAACCGAACGCACGACCATCGTGCTGGGCGACGCGCTCAATCCGCCGGAAGCGCACCGGTACAAGCGCTTCACTCCGGCCGATCTGGTTTTCCTCGACCCGCCCTACGCCCAGGATCTGATTGTGCCGGCACTGACGGCGCTGAAAGAACGCGGCTGGATCGCCGGCAATGCGCTCATCGTCGCGGAAATGGGCGACCGCGACGCCTTCACCCTGCCGGCCGGCTTCCAGCTGATCGACGAGCGCCGCTACGGCAAGGCGCGCATCCTGTTTCTGCGTCACGCCGACTGAGGTCTTCGCGGCAACAAGAACAGGATGAGGCCGGCGACATTGACGCCGGCAGCCAGGGCGAAAGCCGTGCCCGCGCCCAACTGATCCCAGGCAAGGCCCATCGCGGCCGAGCCGACGAAGATGGCGATGCCGGCAGCCAGGTTGAACACGCCGAAAGCGGTCCCACGCAGATGCGCCGGGGCGTGATCCGACACCAAGGCCGAAAAGATCCCTTGCGTGCAGGCAAGATGCACACCCCAGAGACCGGCGCCGATCCAGACCAGCAACGGCCCTTGCGCCAGCGCCATCGCGGCATGCGACAGGATCAGCAGCAGGAATCCCACGGCAATGACCCGGTCGCGTCCCACCCGGTCCGACCAAATGCCCGCCAGCGGCGTCAGCGGAACAGAAACAAGGTTCATCACCACGAGTGCCATCGGCGCCCAGGCGGGACTGACCCCGACATCCTGCGCGCGCAGAATCTGGAACGCCTCGGAAAAGCGCGGCAACAGCAGCACGAAGAGGAAACCCATCGCCAGCCAGAAGGGCCGGCCGAGTTGGCGCAATTCGCTGACATGCAATGGAAACGGTCGCGGCATGCGCGGTCCGGATGGCGCCGGTTCCCGGACGCCCACCATCATCACTGAAACGGAGAGGATGGCCGGAACAACGGCCCACCACAGCACCGGCGTCACATCGCCGGCATAAAGCTGCAGCAAGAGGATGGCGAGCAGCGGGCCGATGACGGCGCCGGCATTGTCCATCGCCTGGCGCACGCCATAGGCATAGCCACGATGTTCGGGCGCCACCCAATCGGCCACCAGCGCATCGCGCGGCGCCCCGCGAATACCTTTTCCCAAGCGGTCGGCAAAGCGGCCGAAAAAGACCGCCAAGGGTGTGGCGGCAATGGGAAAGAGCGCCTTCGAGCAGGCACTCAAGCCATAGCCGAAGGCCGCGATCCATTTGCGGCTCTGCCAATGATCGCTGAGCGCCCCGGAGAAGATCTTGGTGACCGAGGCCGTCGCTTCCGCAAGGCCATCAATAATGCCGACCAGGAAAATGCTGCTGCCCAGACCGTTCACCAGCAGCAAGGGTAGAACCGCATGCACGATCTCGCTGGAGCCGTCCATCAGCAGGCTGGTGAGGCCCAGCATCCAGATCGTCGCGGGCAGCTTGGGTCGGCCGGATTCCCCGTTCATCGGCGGCCGAACAGGCGCTCGATATCGGAGAGCTTCAGCTCGACATAGGTGGGGCGGCCGTGATTGCATTGGCCCGAATGGGGCGTCGCCTCCATCTGCCGCAACAGCGCATCCATTTCCGCTGGCAGCAACTGACGACCGGCGCGAACCGAGCCGTGGCAGGCCATGGTGCCGCAGATATCCTCGAGCTTTTCCTTGAGGCTGAAGGCAGCACCCAGCTCCGCGATTTCTTCCGCCAGGTCACGCACCAGGCCCTTGACGTCGCTTTGCCCCAGCATGGCGGGCACCTCGCGGACAGCGACCGCATCATGACCGAAGGCTTCGATGGCAAGCCCCAGTTCTTCGAGTTCGCTACCGCGCGCAAGCAGGGCGCCGACCAGTCTTACCGGCAGCTCCACGATCTCCGGGATCAGCAGAGCCTGGCGTTTCACACCGCTACCGGCCAGGGCGACTTTCATACGCTCCAGCACCAGCCGTTCATGGGCGGCGTGCTGGTCGACGATGACCATGCCGTCCTTGGTCTGCGCCACAATATAGGTGCCGAAGATCTGCGCGCGGGCCACACCCAGCGGATAATCCTCGCGCGCATTGTCCTGCTGCGGTGCCGGCGCCATGCCGCTCGGCCGTGCCATCTCCGGTGACAGTGAGCCAATGGGAGACAGGGGGGCAAAGGCCGCCATCGCCTGCTGCACGACGCCGGCATTGAAGCGGCCCGACTCATTATTGTGCATCGCCTGATAGGCATTGGGCATGGCGGTCGCCACACCCGGCATCGCCCCGAATGACGCCAGTGCAGCGCCGGCTACCGTGGTCGAGGCCCGGTGGCCCGCGGCATCCAGCGCTCGACGGATGGCACCGACGATGAGCCCGCGCACCAGCGCCGGGTCTTGAAAGCGCACTTCGGCCTTGGCCGGATGCACGTTCACATCGACCAGTTCCGGCGGGCAGTCAAGGAACAGGGCCACCAGCGGATGCCGGTCACGCGCCAGGAAATCCTGATACGCGCCCCGGATAGCGCCCTGCAGCAGCCGATCGCGCACGGGCCGGCCGTTGACGAAAAGATATTGCGACGAGGCGGTGGCCCGGTTGAGCGTCGGCAGGCCGGTGAAGCCGGTCAGATGAATGCCTTCACGTTCAACCGACAGCGCCACGGCATTGTCGGCAAAATCGCGCCCCATGACATCGCCGAGGCGCTTCAACCGCGCGGCATCCGGCGCGTCCATCAACTCCGCCTGCGCCGCATCGAGGCGCAGGACATTGCGGCCATCGTCGGTCAGGCTGAAGGCGATTTCGGGATGTGCCATGGCAATGCGTTCGAGGATTTCGACCACCGCATTCTGCTCGGACCGCGCGGTCTTCAGGAATTTGAGGCGCGCCGGAACAGCATAAAAGAGGTCGCGCAATTCGACGCGGGTACCGGCACTCAGGGCGGTCGGTTCTGGCCCCTGCTTGTCGCCGCCCTCAACCCGAATTGCCCAGGCCTGGTCGGCACCGCGCGCGCGGCTGGCAATGGCAAGGCGCCCGACCGCACCAATCGACGGCAGCGCCTCACCGCGGAAACCGAAGAAGCCGATATGGACCAGATCGTTATCCGGCAGCTTGGAGGTCGCATGGCGCTCGATGGCCAGTTCCAGCCCCGCACGGTCCATGCCATGGCCGTCGTCGGTGACGCTGATGAAGCTTTTGCCGCCCTCGCGCAGTTCAACGGCGACGCGGCTGGCCCCTGCATCGACGGCGTTCTCCACCAATTCCTTCACCACCGAGGCAGGTCGTTCGATGACCTCGCCGGCGGCGATCTGGTTGACGAGATTGGCTGGCAAAAGACGAATCGGCATGGGGCGCAGTCTAGCACCCAAACGGCCGGCGATTGTACCGCGACAAGGTCCGGCTTGCCCGCTGCCGCCGGGAATGGCTGAATGGCATCAAGACGCAACCAGGACGGGCCATTGCATCATGAGCGGCAGCGAACGCGATTTCCCCAGCGGCGAGGATTATGGCCGTTCTCTCAAAGGCTTCGGCATCAATCTGCTGGTCCGCGACGTGGCCCGCACGGTGGCCTTTTCCCGCAACATCCTGCTGGCGGAAATCGCCACGGCGGATAAGGACTTTGCCGTCCTGCGACACTGCGTAAATGGCCAGGTGCTGGCCGAATGGATGCTGCATGCCGACGGCACCTATCACAGCAATCCCTTGCTGGGCCTCATTCCGGCCGACCAGCCGCGCGGTGCCGGGGCGGAACTTCGCCTCTATCACCTCGACCCCGACGCCGCCGTGGGCCGGGCCAAAGCGCAGGATTATGTCGTCCTCGCCGAACCCGCCGACAAGCCGCACGGCATGCGCGAAGCCTATATCCTGGACCCCGATGGCTATTGCTGGGTCGTCAGCCTGCCCTTGCCCAAGATATCGGCTTAGATCTTCGCGTATTCCCGATACCAGGCGACAAATTTCTCGATCGCGTCGGACAGCGACGTGCTCGGCTCATAGCCAAGATCGGCGCGGCTCAAAGTGAGATCGGCCCAGGTGGCCTTGACGTCACCGGCGGCAGGGGCGTGAACATTGCGCGTGGCCTTGCGGCCGCAGGCCTGTTCGATCAGGTCAATGAGATGATTGAGGCTGACGGGCCGGTCGCTGCCGAGATTGTAGAGCCTGTGCGGCATTGCCTCGGTCTTCGATGGCGGGCGACCGAGCGCGGAAAGGATGCCGGCGACGATGTCGTCGATATAGGTGAAGTCGCGCTCGACACTGCCATCGCCGAAAACCTCGATCTTCTCGCCGGCGAGGATGGCCTGGGTGAAGCGGTAATAGGCCATGTCCGGCCGGCCCCACGGCCCGATCACGGTGAAAAAGCGCAAGCCGGTGAGCGGCAGGCGATAGAGCTGGGCATAAGCGATGCTCATCAGCTCGTCGGCGCGCTTGGTGGCGGCATAGAGCGAGGCCGGTCGGTCGACGGGATCGTCGATGGCAAAGGGCACCCGGTCGGTATTTCCATAAACGGAACTGGAGCTCGCATAGACCAGATGCTGGAGCTGCGGCAGGTGCCGCCCCAATTCCAGGATGTTGAGATGGCCGGATAGATTGGGGCCGACATAGTCGGCCGGATGGTCGATCGAATGCCGCACGCCGGCCTGCGCCGCCAGATGGATGATGCCGGTGATCGTGTCGCTGTGCTTATGGATGGCGGCATTGAGTGCCGGGGCACGGCCTATATCGGCAAAGACATAGGAAAAATGCGGGTGCCGCTCCAGCCGATGCAGGCGGGCCTGCTTCAGCCTGGTGTCGTAATAGGGGTTCATATTGTCGAGCCCCAGCACGCGCTCGCCCCGTGTCAGCAGGGCTTCGGCGACATGGTAACCGATAAAACCGGCTACACCGGTTACAAGGATGGTCATGGGAGATCAGGCCTTGACGATATTGCGGCCGCGCCAGCCGGCGCGCGCCATGGTGTTGCGGGTGTCGACGACCAGCTTGGCCAGCTTGCCGATACGCTTGAAATCCACGGCGTCATGATCGGTCACGATCAGCACCGCGTCCGACTGTTTAAGCGTTGCGTCGGTCAGCGCCTTGGAGCGCCGGCCGGCCAGATGCGGATGTTCGCGCGACGGCTTGATCACGGTGATGATCGGGTCGTGATAGTCGACCTTGGCGCCCTGCGCTTCCAGCATCTCGATGAGGGTGAGGGCCGGACTTTCGCGCATGTCGTCGACATTCTTCTTGTATGCCAAGCCGATGACGAGGATGCGGGCGCCTTTGATGGCCTTTCCGGCGCGCGCGCTCAAGGCCGCCACCAGCCGGTCGACCACATAGCGCGGCATCAAGGTATTGATTTCACCCGCCAATTCGATGAAGCGCGTGGTGATGCCGAATTCCCGCGCCTTCCAGGTGAGATAAAAGGGGTCGATGGGGATACAATGCCCGCCGAGACCCGGCCCGGGATAGAAGGGCATGAAGCCGAAGGGCTTGGTCTTGGCGGCGTCGATCACTTCCCAGACGTCGATGCCCATGGCATCGAAGATGACCTTGAGTTCGTTGACGAGCGCAATGTTGACGGAGCGGAAGATGTTTTCGGTGAGTTTCACCGCTTCCGCCGTCGCCGGGCTGGAAGCGGGAACCGTTTTCACCACCACGGCGCCATAAAGTGCCAGGGCCAGTTCAAGAGCCGCCGCGCCGTCACCCCCGACCACCTTCGGGATGGCCGCCGTGCCATAGGTCTCGTTGCCGGGATCCTCGCGTTCCGGCGAATAGGCGAGGAAGAAGTCGCGCCCGCTCTTGAGCTTCGTCGTCTCCAAGGCCGGCCGCACCACCTCATCCGTGGTGCCGGGATAGGTGCTAGATTCCAGCACGACCAGTTGGCCCGCCTTCAGATGCCGGCCGATTTCGGCCGCGGTATCGGCGACGAAGGAGAGATCCGGTTCGCGCTGCTTGGACAGCGGAGTCGGCACGCAGATGATGATGCAATCCATCGCCTTGAGGCCGCGGAAATCGGCGCTGGCCTTGAGGGACCCGGCCTTCACCAGCGGCGCGATGCGCTTGCCCGGGATGTGGCGGATATAGGAGCGGCCGGCATTGAGCTTGTCGGTCTTATCGGCATCGACATCGAAACCGGTGACGGCGAAGCCCTTTTCGGCGAACAGGCAGGCCAGCGGCAGGCCGACATAGCCCAGGCCGATGATGCCGACCTTCGCCGACCGCGCGGCGATGCGCCGGCGGAGTTTCCCGGCAACGGCGCTGGGGCCGGATTTTCTCTGTATTGCCATGACTTAAGCGCCTTCGATTGTGCCGGCGGCACCCTAGCAAAGGGCCGCCCGCCCGTCACATCCTGTTTAGCCTTGACCTTCCCATGATTGGAAGGACCATATGATGTTGGCGCCATGAAGTTCAGGAGTGGAAAATGTCTGCCAGCGCCACGGAATATCGATTGGGAATCAGCGGCATGACCTGTGCCGCCTGCGCCACGCGCATTGAAAAGGTGCTGCGCCGGCTGCCGGGCGTCGACAGCGCCGCAGTCAATCTGGCCAGTGAAGAAGCCGTCGTGACCGGCAGCAGCGCCGTCACCCGCGCCGCCATCCAATCGGCGGTCGAAAAGGCCGGCTATGGCGTGCGAGCCGACGCCGCGACGGAGAAAGTCGATAACGAGGTGTGGTTCCTGCTGCTTGGCGCAGCACTCACCTTGCCCCTGCTGGTGCCCATGGTGCTGGAACTGACCGTGGGCGGCATGTGGATGATCAACCCCTGGATCCAGCTGGCTCTCGCAACGCCCGTACAGGTCGGCTTGGGCCTTCCCTTCTATCTCGGTGCCTGGCGGGCGCTGCGCGGCTTCAGCGGCAATATGGATCTGCTGGTGGCGATCGGGACCAGCGCCGCTTTCGGCCTCAGCCTGTTCATGATCGACAATCCGCATCATCTCTATTTCGAATCCGCCGCGGTCATCATCGTGCTGGTGCGCCTGGGCAAATGGCTGGAGAAGCGTGCCAAGAAGCGCACGCTTTCGGCCCTCAGCGCCCTCAATGCGCTATGGCCGGCCCAGGCCCGGGTGCGCCGCGACGGGATCGAGAGTGAAATTCCGCTGCAGCAACTGATGAGCGGCGATATCGCCCTCATTCGCGCCGGTGAACGCGTGCCGGCCGACGGCAAGGTGCTCGTTGGCGATAGCGAGATCGACGAATCCCTCATCACCGGCGAAAGCCGGCCGCGCGTCGTGGGCAAGGGCGACCGGGTTATCGGTGGGTCGGTCAACGGCATGGGCGCACTCGAGGTGGAAGTCGCCGCGGTAGGCGCCGAGACGACGCTTGCCCGCATCATCCGCATGGTGACGGCGGCGCAAGGCGCCAAGGCCCCGATCCAGCGCCTTGCCGACCAGGTGTCGGCCATCTTCGTGCCCGTCGTGCTTGTGATCGCCGCCATCACATTGGGCGGCTGGCTGCTGGCCGGCGCCGGCATCGAAACGGCGCTCATCAACGCGGTTGCCGTGCTGGTGATCGCCTGCCCCTGCGCCTTGGGGCTCGCCACCCCCGCCGCCATCATGGTGGGTGTCGGCGCCGGCGCCAAACGCGGCATCCTGATCCGTGACGCCGCCGCCCTGGAAACCGCCGGCGACATCACCGTGGTCGCTTTTGACAAGACAGGCACGCTGACGGAAGGGAAGCCGCGCCTGCAGGGCATCAAGACGACCGGCGGTGACGATCGGCAAGCTTTGATCCTTGCAACCGCACTTCAGACCGGCAGCACCCATGCCCTCGCCGATGCCTTGCGCCGTGCCGCGGAAGGATTGGCGTTGCCGCTGGCCGAGGAGGCGCGTGTGGTGGCCGGCCGCGGCGTCACCGCCCGCATCGACCAGCGCCAATACATCCTCGGCACGGCGAAGATGCTGCAGGAGAACGGCGTCGATGTGAGGTCGCTCTACGATGCCGCGGCGAATTTTGCGGCCGATGGCGCCAGCGTCTCCTATCTCGCGGAGACGGCACCGCAGCCGCAATTGATCGCCCTCTTTGCCTTTGCCGATCAATTGAAGCCAAGTGCTGCACCGGCTATCGCCGCCTTGCATGCCCTGGGCGTCAAATCGCTGATGCTGACCGGCGACAACAAGGGTGCCGCTGCCCGGATCGCCGCCGAACTGGGACTTGACGATGTCCGTGCCGAATTGCTGCCGGATGACAAGACCCACATCGTCGACGCGCTGCAGGCGGAGGGCGCCAAGGTCGCCATGGTGGGCGACGGGGTGAATGATGCGCCGGCCCTGGCCGCGGCCGATCTGGGTCTTGCCATGGCAACGGGGACGGATGTCGCGATCGAGACGGCCGGCATTGCCCTGATGCGGGGCGATCCGGCGCTGGTGCCGCAGGCCATCGGCCTGGCGCGCGCTACCACCCGCAAGATCAAGGAAAACCTGGCCTGGGCCTTCGTCTTCAACCTGTTGGGCATCCCCTTGGCTGCTTTCGGCTATCTCAGCCCGATCATCGCCGGCGGGGCCATGGCCCTGTCCTCCGTCGCCGTCATCACCAATGCCCTTACCCTCAATCGCTGGAGACCGTCATGAGTGAAACGCTCAGCATCGGGGCCGCCGCGAAAGCGAGCGGCGTCTCGGCCAAGATGATCCGGCATTATGAGAGCATCGGCCTGCTGCCGCGCGCTGAGCGCAGCAACGGCAATTACCGGCTCTATGCCACCCAAGACGTGCACAACCTGCGCTTCATCCACCGCGCCCGCTCGTTGGGCTTTCCGCTGGAGACGATCCGCGAATTGCTGGCGTTGTGGCGCAACCGGCAACGCTCCAGCGCCCAGGTGAAGAAACTGGCCCTCACCCATGTCGCGACACTTGAAGCGAAGATCGCGGAAATGCAGGAGATGGCGGCGGCCCTGAAGCATCTGGCGCACAACTGCCATGGCGACGAGCGGCCGGATTGCCCGATCCTTGAGGGGCTTGCCGCGGGCAAGGCTCCCGATGGACGTGCCTGCCACTAACGGCTAGAGGCGGATTGCACGCTGCAGGATCGGGAGCGGCGCATCCGTCGCTTCCTTGCCGACGAGGAAGACGACCGACTTGCCGCCGCCGCTCAGTTGATAGAGGCCGCCCTGGTCCAGCAGGCCGGACTCAGCTGTGAGGTCGGCAACGCCGTTCACAACCGTGATGGACGATACCTTGCCCGGATGGCGCAAATCTTCCAGCTTCACCGTCTTGAGATGCGGGGCGATGACCAGCGGTTGGCGCGAGTCCATGAGGAATTTGGCACCCTCCTCCAGAGGAGGTTTTCTGAACACGAGGGTGGCACTTTGATTGGCCTGTTCCGGCGTCAGGTCCAGCGCCGCCGGGTCGCATGGCACGCGCTTGCGCGTGACGTTGCCGCCTTTGACCTCCGACTGGCCATGGCCGATGGTGATCTTGCCGCCGCGGATATTCTCGCGCTGGCATGAATTGAGATAGGAGAGGATCAGCCCGGCATCCGCCGCCAACTCGATTTCGCGACCGGCACGGAGCAAATCGAGCGGTTCAATGCCGGCAATGGCGCCGCTGGTATCTTCGACAATGGCGACCGAATTGTCCTCGGCATACGCATTGGCGGTGCCGAACAGCACGAACCCGGCCAGTGCCAGCCCCAGAGCTTGCCTTGCGTTCGAATGCGTCTTCATGGGCGGTGCCTCATTTCTACCAGCGTATGACTGCGGCTATATGGCGGCCGGTAATGGAAGCTCCAAGTGATGCATATCACCGCCAGATCGATCGACGCCTCTCTTAAGGGAATTTAGGGGAAGCCTGACCATGCGGAAAGTTTATTGCCGCACCTCTCAACCAGATTTGATCCCCAACATCCTGCCTATGGGCAAGTTTATCGCCATTCGAGACGAAATTCAGATGCATAGTTGCGGGGCAGCCGAGGCGGTGGCAAGATTAGCTGTACACAGGAATAATAAGACGCTGGCGATAGACCAGTGCGGAACAATAACGAATCGGGACAGGAGGGAGTTACATGATGGAAGCCAACGAATTTCTGAGTGCGATGAAATCCGGTCGCATGTCGCGGCGTGATATCTTGCAGATGCTGACGGCCGCCGGCCTCACCATGACCATGCTGCCGATTGGCCGCGCCAAGGCCGCGGATGGCGAAGCCATCTACTTTACCTGGGAAGGCTATAACGATCCCGGTTTCCACCCCGGCTACACGGCCAAGCACAATGCCGAGCCGGAAGGCCCGGTTTTCGGCGATGTCGAGGAAGCGCTGACCAAAGTCAGGAGCGGCTTCAAGGTAGATGTGGTGCATCCCTGCAACCTCGACCTGAAGCGCTGGCGCGATGCCGATGTGCTGCAGCCGATCGACACCAGCCGTCTCAGCAATTTCGCCAACCTGTTCCCCGGTCTCACCAAGCTGCCCTATGCGCAAGGTGACAAGGGCGAGCAGTTCTTCATCCCCGTCGATTGGGGCAACACCTCGATCCTCTATCGTCCCGATCTCTTCGATGTGAAGGAAGAATCCTGGACAATGCTGTGGGACGAACGGTATGCGGGCCAGCTCTCGATGTCGGCCGACGCCACCGAAGCCGTTGCCATTGCCGGAATCGTGGTGGGGGCCAAGGACCCCTTCAACCTGACCGACGATGAGCTGGCCAAGGCCAAGGAATTGCTGGTCAAACAGAAGCCGATGGTGCGCTTCTACTGGGACAGCAACTCGGCGGTCGAACAGGCCCTTGCCTCCGGCGAACTCGTGGCCTCGACGGGCTGGAACAGCTCGGTCGTCACGCTGTCCGGCCAGGGCGTCAACATCAAGTTCGCCAACCCGAAGGAAGGCATCATGAGCTATTGCTGCGGCCTGGTGCTGACCAAGGACGCGCCGCATGTCGACAAGGCCTATGACCTGATCGACGCCATGACCGCGCCGGAGGCCGGCAAATGGCTGATCGAAGTGCAAGGTTACGGCCATTCCAACGCCAAGACCTTCGACCTGGTCGATGACAAGATCCTGGCCGAGCGTGGCCTGCCGAAGGACCCCTCCGAGTTCTTCGCCAAGGGCATCTTCCAGCAGCCGACGATGGAAGTTGAAAGAGTCCAGAAGGTCTTTGAAGAAGTGAAGGCCGGCGCCTGATGCTTCGATAGCGTCGAGGCGAGCGGATCGGCAAGGCCTGCCGCTCCGCTCGCCTTACCGGCTTGAAATCATGACCGCGCAAACCACGTCACTTACATCGGAACATAAGTCGATCCGGCCGGAATGGCTGGACGGTTTGTGGTTGATCCTGCCGACGCTGCTCATCGTCATCGGCATGATGGTGGTGCCGTTGGCCGGCATCGTCATCGTCAGCTTCTGGTCGCAGACCGGCTTCGATATCAATGCGGAGTGGAATCTCGACAATTACCGCGTCCTCTTCACACCGGAGGGCGCGCTTTATCGAATCCTTATCGTCAAATCGTTATGGATGTCCTTCACCGCGACGATCGCCGTGGTGGTGCTGGCCTATCCGATGGCCTATTTCATGGCCTTCCGCGTCGAGAAATCGAAACTCATCTGGATCATCCTGCTGACCGTTCCCTTCTGGACCAGCTATCTGCTGCGCATTTTTGCCTGGAAGGTCATCCTGGGCTTCAACGGGGTCATCAACTCCGGGCTGAAATTCGTGGGCGTCATCGACAAGCCCCTGGAATTCCTGCTCTACAATCCCACCGCAGTCACCATCACCCTGGCTCATGCCTGGGCGGCCTATGCCGTGCTGCCGATCTATGTGAGCCTTGAAAAAATCGACCGCTCCTATCTGGAGGCCGCGACGGATCTGGGCGATTCCAAGTGGAAGCGCTTCTGGCGCATCACTTTTCCGCTGTCGCTGCCCGGCACCATATCCGCGACCTTGCTGGTCTTCATCCCGACGGTCGGCGATTACATCACACCGACCCTGGTCGGCGGCACGTCCGGCATCATGATCGGCAATTCGATCGTGACCCAGTTCGGCAAGGCTAACAACGCGCCGTTGGGTGCCGCCCTTTCCTGCATCATGATGCTGGCGATTACCCTGGCCGTCTGCGCTTTCCTGGGCGTGATCGGGCGCAAGCGCCTCAAGGCGGCGGACCTATAGGCCATGGAAACGCTCCGCAAGCATCTCAACCTGCTGTCGCTGTTCGCGATCCTTTACCTGGCCTTCCTCTATGTGCCGGTGCTGCTGCTGCCCCTCTTCTCATTCAACGACAACATCTATGTGACCCTGCCTCTCAAGGGCTTCACCCTGAAATGGTACGAGAATTTGATGGCCAATTCGGCGCTGCAGGCAGCGCTCTGGTCCAGCGTCAAAGTGGGTGTGGGCGTCGCAGCCCTCAGCACCTTCCTCGGCCTCCTCGCCGCGCGCGCCATGACGCGCTACCGCATCCCGTTCCGGCGCTCGATCTATGCCCTCATCATGCTGCCGCTGGTCATTCCCTATATGGTGATCGGCGTTTCGACATTGGTAATCCTGCGCCGCGGGCTCGATGTGGACCTCTCGCTGTGGACGGTCGGCGCCTCGCATGTCCTCATCACTGTGCCGCTGGCGATGCTGGTGCTGATGGCGCGCATGGAAGGTTTCGACCGCAGCCTGGAGGAAGCGTCACGCGATCTCGGCGACTCGGCCTGGCGCAGCTTTCGGCGCGTCACCTTGCCGCTGGTGATGCCGGGTATCGTTTCCAGCCTGCTGCTCTGTTTCATCACGTCGTTTGACGAATACCTGCTGGCCTTCTTCCTCGCCGGCTCCGACGCGACCTTGCCCATTTTCATCTTCAGCAGCCTGCGCTTTCCATCCAAGATTCCCGACGTGCTGGCGCTGGGCTCACTCATCCTGATGGTTTCGATCGTGCTTGTGGTGTTTGCCGAATGGCTGCGCCGCCGCGGCGTTTCCGGCAGCGATTCATCCGTTATCTGAGGTCGATTTTGGATATGTTCGCATGACCCAACCCATGAT
Source organism: Dongia sp. (assembly GCF_041906375.1). Classification (GTDB taxonomy): domain Bacteria; phylum Pseudomonadota; class Alphaproteobacteria; order Dongiales; family Dongiaceae; genus Dongia. The sequence continues at coordinate 146,195 of NZ_JAYRJJ010000004.1, forward strand.
CTCGCTGCGATCTGTCAGCAAGCGGTTCGGCAATTTCGCCGCCGTCGATGCGGCCACCTTCGACATCGCACCGGGCGAGTTTTTTTCGCTGCTCGGCCCATCGGGCTGCGGGAAGACGACCTTGCTGCGCATGATCGGCGGCTTCGAGCGCCAGACCGAAGGCGAGATTCTGATCGACGGCGAACCCATGGGCGTCCGGCCGCCCAACCAGCGTCCGACCAATATGGTGTTCCAGAGCTACGCCATCTTCCCGCATCTCGATATCGCCGAGAACATCGCCTACGGCCTCGTCAATCGGGGCTTCGACAAGGTCAGTATTGCCAAGAAGGTGGCGCAGGCGCTGGAAATGGTGCGTCTCGGCGGCCTCGGCAATCGCCGCACGAACCAGATCTCCGGCGGCCAGCGCCAGCGCGTGGCCCTCGCCCGTGCCATCGTCTGCGAGCCCAAGGTGCTGCTGCTCGACGAGCCGCTGGGTGCCCTCGACAAGAAATTGCGCGAGGAGATGCAGATCGAGTTGCGGCAATTGCAGAAATCGCTCGGTATCACTTTTATTTTCGTGACGCATGACCAGGAGGAAGCTCTGTCATTGTCCGACCGCATCGCCGTCATGGCGCGCGGCAAGGTGCTGCAGATCGACACGGCCGCGGCGCTCTATGAACGGCCCAATTGCCGCGAGGTCGCCGGTTTCATCGGCAATATGAACTTCCTCGAGGGCCGCATCGCGAGCATCGCCAATGGCGTCGCCGCCATCGAAATCGCACCGGGGCAGCATGTCCGGGTGCCCGCGACGAATGGCGCGGCGCCGGGACAGGCTGCGATCCTGGCCGTGCGCCCGGAGAAGATCGACGCGACCCAGACGGCGCCGGCCGGCACCGACAATGTCATAAAGGCGCGGGCGCTGGCCGGTTCCTATCTCGGCGACCGCAGCCTGTTGCTGGCGGAATGGCGAGACGGGGCGGCGCCTATCTCCATCTCGCTGCAGAACCGGAAATCGACCGCCAAGGCAGAAACTTTCACCGCTGAGACGCCATTATGGTTAACATGGCCGGTGGAAGCGGGTGTACTTCTTAACAGTTAACTCACGGTTCGGGGTTAGGGTTGCCTTATGTCGCACCGCAGCGTAAAGAATTAATATGCTTTATCATGCCATCGAGGCTCAGTACCTCGCGCTGACTCCGTTCCGCATTGCCGCCGACACTTGGCGCAATTTGCTGGCGCATCCACATAATCCGCTCTCGGAGACCACGCTGCACCGTGCCGGCGCGGCCGCTTTCGAGATCATGGGGCGTGCGGCGCGGCGGCACGGTCGTCCGGAATTCGGCATCGCCAGCGTTACCATTGATGGCGAGACGGTGCCCGTCCGCGAGAAGCTGATCCATGGCGAGCCGTTCTGCCGCCTGATCCAGTTCGAACGACTCCTTGAGAAGCCGCGCAAGGACCCGAAGATTCTGCTGGTGGCTCCCTTGTCGGGCCATTTCGCAACGCTCGTGCGCGACACGATCGAGAGCCTGCTCATCAGTCACGACGTCTATGTGACCGACTGGCAGGATGCGCGCGAAGTTCCCTTGAGCGACGGTCGCTTCGGTTTCGCCGACTATGTCGACGTGCTGCATCGCTGCATTCGGCATATCGGCCCGGGTGTCAGCATGCTGGCGATCTGCCAGCCTGCACCCGCCGCCATCGTCGCCACATCGCTGATGGCGGAGGCCAAGGATCCGCTGACGCCGCGCAACCTCATCATCATGGGCGGCCCGGTCGATACCAGGGTCGGCACCACCGAAGTGACGCGCCTTGCGCAGTCGCATCCGATCTCGGCCTTTGAGGCAGCGGCGGTTCACAATGTGCCGCCGATCCATCCCGGCAACGGGCGCCGCGTCTATCCCGGCCTGCTGCAATTGAGCGGCTTCATGTCGCTCAATCCCGACCGCCATTTGAAGGCGCATATCGATTTCCTCTGGGCCCATGCCAAGGGCGATGACCAGTTCGCCCGAGCGCATCGGCGCTTCTATGAGGAATATCTCGCCGTCATGGATCTCGACGCGCAATTCTACCTCGATACCGTCAGCATCGTGTTCCAGGAACATGCCCTGATGAAGGGGACGCTGAAGCATCGTGGTCATCTGGTCGACCCGACCGCCATCCGCAATGTCGGCCTGATGACGGTCGAAGGCGGGCGCGACGACATCACCGGTACCGGCCAATGCCACGCCGCGCAGGAACTTTGCGCCCGCATTCCCGACAAGTTGCGCCTGCAGGTCACCGAGGACAAGGTCGGCCATTACGGTCTTTTCAGCGGCCGCTCCTGGCGCGAGCGGATCAGCCCGGCGATCGGGGCTTTCATCCGCGGAAACAAGGCTTCGTGAGCAGGGCTGCGGACAAGCAGCCTTTCTGGAAGACGACGCCTTTCTCCAAGATGACGTCGTCGGAATGGGAGAGCCTGTGCGACGGCTGCGGCAAATGCTGCCTCACCAAGCTGCGGGATGCCGACACCAACCAGGTTCTTTTCACCAATATCGCCTGCAAGCAGCTCGACCTCAGAAGCTGCCAGTGCAAGGACTACAAGAATCGCAAGAGCATCGTGCCCGATTGCGTGCAGCTATCGCCACGCAATATCGGCCGCATCGATTGGCTGCCGGAAACCTGCGCCTATAAGCTGGTACATCGCGGGCAGGATCTGCCCTGGTGGCATCCGCTGATCTCAGGCGATCCGCGCACGGTGCATCAGGCGGGAATATCAGTCCGGAAAAAAGCGATTTCGGAAACCAAGGCCGGCGAGCCGGAAGACCATATCGTCGACTGGATCAGCTGACCCTTCAGGCGTCGTCCCTGGGCAGCCAGGGGATGCGCGCCACCTCGATACCCTCTTCCGACAATTCGCGATGCTGCTCGTCGCTCGCTTCGCCGAAAATGCCACGGGCATCTGACTCGCCGTAATGGATCTTGCGCGCCTCTTCGGCGAATTTGTCGCCGACATAATCGCAATTGGCTTCCACCTGACGGCGGACTTCAACCAATTGGTCGCGCATGGTCTTGGCGAGCACCGCCATGTTCTGCGCCGGGCTCTTTTCGCCCTTGCTCCCGATCCGGGGCGCCATCAGGGCCTTGGTCACCTTGCGGTCACCGCAATCGGGGCATTCTACCAGGCCGCGGGCAAGCTGCCGGTCGGCCGTGGCGCCGTCCTTGAACCAGGTATCGAAATTGTGGCCGCTACCACAATTGAGTTGAAAAACGATCATGCCAGTTTGCCTTCTGTGCGCCACGGCTGTTTCATCCACCATGCAACCGGTGCGCCAATCACGACCCTTACAGGATCGCCAATAGAGGTTAAGAATATAGGGGCCGAATGCCAAAATGCCAGCACCGGCGCCCATTGGACGCCCCCTCTTTGACAAAAGTGTGTGATTTGAGCCCTTCCCCGTCAATATCCCCACCGTCGCCCTGGGTTCTGCAATGGGCGCCGCGGATCAGCCCCGGTGGACCCGCCCTCGATCTGGCGGCCGGCAGCGGACGGCATACCAACCTCCTGCTTCGGGCGGGGCATCCGGTGCTGGCGGTCGACCGCGACACGGCGGCGCTGCACGCTGGCCACCCCACTGCGGAGATTCTCGAAGCCGACCTCGAGGACGGGACGCCTTGGCCGATTGCCGGGCGGCTGTTCGCGGGGATCGTCGTCACCAATTATCTGCATCGCCCGCTGCTGCCGCAACTCGTGCAATCGCTGCTGCCGGGCGGTTTGTTGATCTATGAAACCTTCGCCATCGGCAATGAGCGGTTTGGCAGGCCGAGCAACCCGGCCTTCCTACTGGCGCCGGGCGAATTACTGGCTTTTGCGGAAGAATTTGACCTGACCGTGCTGGGTTATTTCAGCGGCGAGATCGGCCAGCCGAAACCGGCCGTGGTGCAGCGCCTGGCAGCGCTGGCGCCTGCTTGACCCTGGCGGCGCGAGCCGCCTATTTGACGCTGGCGGCGCCGTCGCGCAATTTCAGCAGCAGCACCGATCCCACCAGCATCAGCGCGCTGACATTGGAGAAGATCAGCGAAGCGGAGCCGATCACGGCGCCATAGGTCAGCCACATCACCTGGCCGGCGAACATCATCAGATACATGGTGAGCGAGACGTCGCGTGCCGAACCATTGCGCCAGATGCGCAGGGCCTGGGGCAGGAAGCTCAACGTGGTGAGGCAGGCAGCGACGATGCCGATCGCCTCGACCCAAAGATCGCCGGGGTTTGCCATGATCTATCGGTGAGCTTTGGCCGCTTTTGGATGGCCGGATTTCGGATGTTCGCCTTTGTGGAGCTTTTCAATGCGGTAGCGGCACATGGCGTCATCCACCGTCGACCAGGCATGGCGCGACCAAGCGGTTTTTGCCTCGTCGTAACTCTCGAAGGGGCCGAACCATTGCTCGCCACCGCCAGGGGCGGGTTCAGAGAAAGTGGTATCGCAATAGGGGCCACCGACGACCCAGAAGCAGATCTCGCCGCCCTCTTCCTCGATCCGGTACCGGGCATTGGCCTGGTCAACCGTTTCCCAGGCCCGTTTCTGCCAGGCGGCCTTGGCCGCCTCATAGGTGGAAAAAGGGCCGATCCGCTCTTCCTTGCCGCCGCCTTGGATGCGGTCGAAATTCGTGTCGGCATAATTACCGCCGATCACCCAGAAACGCGTCATGATGGGTACGTTTCCCTCGCTCGCGGGCAGTCCCAGGGCTGCCGCCAAAACCTTGCTAACTGGCTCATTCTTAACTGGATTTCGAGTCGGCGGCAAAGCATAAATCAAGCGGCGGTCGGTGATCGACTCGCCCTCACACGCAAGGCTCAAGGCAAGGACGGTATGACCCAGGACATGCGACCGGCGGATTTCAAGGCGGTCTATGATCGCTTTCAGGCCAATGTATCCCGCTTCGATTGCGGCCGGTTCTGCGCGCCGTTGAACAATGGCCAGCCCGTCTGCTGCGACACGAGCCATGCCATTCCGGTCGTCGACAGGCCCGAATTCGAGCTGCTGAAGAGCCGCAGCGACCTGTGGCACCGCTACAAGCCGCAGGACGCGACGGCCCGCAAGATCGTCAACGAGCTGCACAAGGATTGCGTCGCCGTCGAATGCAAGGGCGCCCGCTTCTGCGAGCGCGACAACCGCACCCTCGCCTGCCGCGCCTTTCCTTTCTATCCCTATTTCAATCGGCAGGGTGAACTGCTCGGACTCGGTACCTATTGGATCTTCGCCGACCGCTGCTGGCTGATTTCCAACATGCAGGTGGTGGAGCGCGACTTCGTGCGCGAATTCATCGCAGCCTATGAATATGTCTTTGCCCGCGACGAGGAAGAGCGCGATGCGATGAAGCGGCACTCCGCCAACCATCGCCGCGTCGCCACCCGCAACAAGCAGCCCATCCTGCTCATTGGACGCGAAGGCGGGTATCTCAAGGTGATGCCGCGCACCGCCGAAGTGCGCCCGGCCACGATCAAGGACATGGTCAAGACGGGGCCCTACAAGAATCCGCGCGCCTATGCCAAGGCGGTCAAGGAAGCCGGCGGCGAGATGCCGGCGCAATCGCCCTTTATCACGTAGCAGCCCATGGATCTTTTGCCGCACGACCTTAACTCCCTGCGCAGCTTCCCTTCGGCGTTGCGCGACCTGCTGTCGGGAATCCCTGCGGACGTGCTCGACTGGCGGCCGGCCTCGTGGGACGGAATCCCCAGCGAGATGCTCACCATCCGCCAGCAGATCTGCCACATGCGCGACATCGAGGCCGATGGCTATACCCAGCGCTTCCAGCGCCTGCTGACCGAAGACGATCCGCTGCTCGAATCCATCGACGGCTATGCGCTGGTGGAAAGCCGGCAATATGACCGGACTGAAATCGCCAGCGCACTCGACGCCTTCGAAACGGCCCGCGAGAAAACCATGCAGCTCCTTGATCGTATTGATGGCGACAGGCTGAAGCGGCGCGGCACCTTCGAAGGCTACGGCCCGGTCACGGTGCGTGGCCTCATCCACTTCCTGTGCAGTCATGACCAGCAGCATCTGGCCGGCATCCAATGGCTGCTCGGCATGAAGGCAGCTGATTAAACCATTCCGCTTGCGCGCTTGACACCGCGCATCTCGGCCAACCACTCTGGCGATCGATGCCCCAGTGATGAGCCAAGCCCATGTCGCCAGCCTTCCCGCATCTTTTCCAGCCTCTGACCCTGCGTCACAAGACGCTTAAGAACCGCATCGTCTTTGGCGCCCACACCGCCAATATGAGCGAGGATGGTTGGCCGGGCGACCGGCATCTCGGCTACTACCGCGAACGTGCGCGCGGCGGTGCCGCCATGATCGTGGTGGAACCCGTGCCGGTGAACGCGCAGGCAGTCTTGACGCGCGGCAATTTCCGCTGGGGCGATGATGGGGTGATCCCGCATTTTCGCAGGATCACCGATGCCTGCCATGAGCATGGCACTGTCATGATCCAGCAGATGTATCATGTCGGCGCCCATGGCGATTGGGACAATTCCTTCGAAGCCAGCCATTCGCCGTCGGGTGCGCCGTCGATGCACGATACCGATGGCAGCCATCGCATGACGATCCGCGACATCGAAACAACGATCGAAGCCTTCGCCGCCGCCGCCGTTCGCGCCAAGGCCTCCGGTTATGACGGGGTCGAACTGATGGCGGCCTATAATGCCATCCTGGAGCAATTCTGGTCGCCGCTCGCCAATCGCCGCGACGATGCCTTCGGCGGCACGTTCGAGAAGCGGATGAAATTCTCCGGCGACCTGCTCTCTGCCATGCGCCGCCGCGTGGGCGAGGATTTCATCGTCGGCATGGCGATCAGCCTCGACCCGGGCAGTCCGGCAGCCCTCACCATCGAGCAACAGATCGAAATCGCGCAATGGCACGAAGCGCGCAGCTTCTATGACTACATCACGCTGGGAACGGGCAGCTATTTCGACTTCACCAAGATCATCCCGCCCTTCGTCTATGAGGACAAGATGGGGGTACCCTTCGCCGAGGCGATGAAGGCGGCCCTCAAGACCGTGCGCGTGCAGGCGGAAAGCCATATCCGCACGCCGGAAAATGCCGATTATGTCATAGCCTCCGGCCAGGCCGACACCGTCAGCATCGTGCGCGGCCAGATTGCCGATCCGCATCTTGCCAACAAGGCCAAGGCCGGGCGGCCGGAAGATGTGCGCGGTTGCATTTCCTGCAACCAGATGTGCTGGGGGCGCCGCTCGCGCGATTACTGGATCTCCTGCCTCATCAATCCTTCGGCGGGGCGCGAATTCGCATGGGGTGGCGACACCTTTACCCCGGCGGAAAAACGGAAGGTGGTGCTGGTGATCGGCGGCGGTCCGGCCGGAATGGAAGCAGCGCGCGTTGCGGCCGAACGCGGCCACCGCGTCATTCTGGCGGAAGCCACCGGGCAGCTCGGCGGCCAGTTCCGCCTTGCCGGCCTGCAGCCGCGGCGCGCGCAGATCACTGATCTCATCAACTGGTATGAAGGGCAGTTGACGAAGCTGCAGGTCGAAGTTCGCCTCAACACCTATCTCGACCGATCAGATATCGCCTTGATCGAGGCCGATGAAATCGTGCTCGCCACCGGATCACAGCCCAGCATGAGTGGCTGGCAAAGGGGAATTCCAGAGCGCGACCGCCTGCCCGGCATCGATGGTGCCAATGTCTGGTCGGTCGAAGATGTCATGCGGCGCGAGGCGCGCCTGGGCAAACGCGTCCTGTTGCTGGACGATGCCGGCAACTGGCGCGGCCCCGGTACGGCATGGCACCTCGCCGAGAAGGAACATGCCGTTACCCTTCTCACGGCCGACGCCTATGTCGGCCGTGACCTGGCGCGGACCGCCGCCGATTTTCCGATGCGTGCACGCCTCAAGAAACTGGGCGTCACCTTCATGACCGATTCCGTCATTCTCGAGTGGCATGGACACGCCGCCACCATCCGCGACCTGTCGACGGACGATGAAGAGAAGTTGCCCTTCGACTCATTGGTCCTGGCGACGACCAACACGGCCGACACCGGGCTGCTGGAGGATTTGCAGGCCAAGGGCGTCGCGCACCATGCGATTGGCGACTGCCTGGCACCGCGCCAGGCCGCGGCCGCCATCTTCGAAGGCCGGCGCCTCGCTCTCAGCCTCTAGGAACCTTCATGTTGCATCTTGATGCTAACCGCATTCACGGCCTCGCCGACTATCCGGGCTTGGTCAACGCCCTGAAAACCATGAACCGGCAAGGCGTCGACATCATCGATCGCATGTTGCTGAGTCAGCCGGCGAAGACCCAGGGACAGAATGATTGGCTGCTGCTGCCGGCCTGGAGTTTCGATCGCTATTTCGGCATCAAGCTGGTGAGCGTGTTTCCGGAAAATCCACGCCGCGACCTGCCGGCCGTCCAGGGGCTCTATGCGCTGTTCGAAGGCCGCAACGGCGGCGCCATCGCCACGCTGGACGGCGCCGCGCTCACCCTGGTGAAGACGGCGGCCAATTCGGCCATGGCCTCGGATCTGCTGAGCCGCCGAGATGCCGCCGTGCTGTTGGTCTGCGGCGGTGGCGCGCTGGCGCCGCACCTTATCGCGGCTCATTGCGCCGTTCGACCGATCAGCCGGGTCCTGTGGTGGAACCGGCGCCCGGAAACGCTCGACCCGGCACCACTCCGCGCGCGCGGCCTGCCGGTCGAGATCGCGACCGATCTTGCCGCAGCCGTAGCCGCTGCCGACATCGTCTCAACGGCGACACGGGCTACCATGCCGATCGTCGAGGGCGGTTGGCTGAAGCCGGGCTGCCATCTCGATCTCGTCGGCGGCTATCTTCCGGAGATGCGGGAGGCGGACGATGCCGCCTTCCGCCGGGCACCTCGCCATTATGTCGACGCCAGGCTGACGACGGTGGGCGTCGCCGGCGATGTCTGCACACCGCTCGCGGCCGGCCTCGCCCAGGAAGGTGATCTCATCGACATGTTCCAACTCAATCGCGGCGAGCGACCGGGCCGTCAGGACAATCTGGAAATCACCTGGTTCAAATCCGGCGGCGGCGGGCATGAGGATTTGGCAGTGGCGCAGTACCTTTACGAACGCCACATTGGCGCAAATTGAAAAATTCGGCCGTTTTCCAGGCATTCCCTATTCGCGCATGAGTTATGCTGCTATTCGATATTGATGGCTGGCAAGGGCGCGCTTTTGTGCTTTAGTTAGCTAATTGAGCCACTTACACCCGGCATGAATCGGGGTCCGGCAATGACCGGAACAGGGCTCGGGGATGGCTGAGGGGACAATGCTGGCATTTCTGTCCAAGCGAATAGCTTTGCTTGCCTTCACGATGCTTGTGGTTTCGGCGCTGGTTTTCGCGGCGTTCGAATTCACGCCCGGGCAGGTCGCCAGGAAGGTCCTGGGGCCGTTTGCAACGCAAAACCAAGTCGATATCCTGACCGAACAGATGGGCCTTAACCGCCCGGTCGTCGTGCGTTACGGCGAATGGCTCGGCAACACCCTCACCGGCGATCTCGGCTATTCCACACTCTACAAGACCGAGGTCAATGCCATCATCTGGGACCGCCTCGGCAACACCTTGCTACTGGCGGGCATTGCCTTTGCCATCATCGTGCCGCTGTCGATCATCTTAGGTATCAGCGCCGGCATGCGCGAAGGTTCGGTTCTCGACCGAAGTATCTCGGTCGGCAGCATCGTCACAACCTCGGTGCCCGAATTCGCCTCCGGTGTCTTTCTCGCCAGCATCTTTGTCATCTGGCTGGGTTGGCTGCCCGGCACCTCGCCGCTCGATTCCGGCACCGGCTGGTCGATCTGGCAGCAGCTGGTGCTGCCCGTCGCGGTGATGGTGCTCTACGATCTTGGCTATGTCGTGCGCATGGTTCGCGCCTCGATGGTCGAGGTGATGACCAGGCCCTATATCCGCACCGCCATCCTGAAGGGATTGAGTTTCCGCGCCGTCATTATGAAGCATGCCTTGCGCAATGCCATGATCGCGCCCTTCACCGTCATTTTGCTGCAGATCAACTACCTCGTCACCGGCGTGGTGGTGGTCGAGGCGGTCTTCGCCTATCCCGGTTTCGGCCGCATGCTGCTCGAGGCTGCGCTGGCACAGGATGTCGCCGTAGTCGAAGCCGGCGCCCTCTTCGCCGTGCTCATCTCGGTTTCGACCCAGATTGCCGGCGATCTCGGCTACATGATGCTCAACCCGCGCATCCGCTTCAGCTAAGGCAGGGCAACGATGGCAAATGATGGCGTTCTCGCCCTAACCTGGAACCGGATCCGGCTGCTGAAAGAATCGCCGGTCGGGATGATCGGCGCCTTCCTGGTGCTGTTCTGGGTCATCGTCGCGATTTTCGCGCCGCTGCTCTCGCCCTTCGACCCGAATACCAGCAACATGGATGCGCTGATCGATCCCACCCCCAGCATGGTCAATTGGCTGGGCACCGACAATCAGGGCCGCGATATCGTCTCACGCATCATCTGGGGATCGCGCACCGTGCTGCAGGTGGCGCCGGTCGCCGTGCTGTGCGCCTATATGGTGGGCTGCATGCTGGGGCTGATGGCGGGTTACTATCGCGGCTGGGTCGACCAGCTGGTCAATCGCGTCTCCGACGTGGTTCTCTCCTTCCCGGCGATCGTGCTCTATATCATCGTCATCATGAAGCTGGGCCCCTCGGCACTCAACATCATCATCGCGGTCATCTTCATCTCCTCGCCGCAGATCACCCGCATCGTGCGCGGCATGACCCTGGAACTGCGTGAGCGCGAATATGTGGCCGCCGCCAAGATGCGCGGTGAATCAGCCTTCTACATCATGCTGGTGGAAATCCTGCCCAACGCGCGGGGCCCGCTCATCGTCGATGCGTGCCTGCGCATGGGCTACACGACCATCGCCATCGGCGTGCTTGGTTTCTTAGGGCTTGGCTTGCCGCCGCCCGATCCCGATTGGGGCGGCATGGTCAAGGACACCTACGCCATGATGTCGGTCTACCCGCATATGTCGCTCTTTCCGGCGGCTGCCATCACCTCGCTGGTGGTCGGCTTCAGCCTGCTGGCCGATGGCATGCGCGAGATCAGCATCCGCGATTAACAGATAAGGGATCGCCAGATGAGCAGCGCCACCGCCGCCACATTGGACCGCCCGCAAGCCGGTGAGGCCCGGAAGCCGATCCTGGAACTGCGTAACGTCTCGATCTCCTATTTCGTCCGTGCCGGCGAACTGAAGGTCGTGCCCAATATCAGCCTGACTCTCTATGAAGGCGAGGCTCTGGGGCTGGTCGGCGAATCCGGCTGCGGCAAGTCGACGGTCGCCTTCGCCATCATGAAATATCTGGGTGGCGCCGGTCGCGTCACCGGCGGCGAAATCATGTTCGAAGGCCGCGACATGACCAAGATGTCAGAGGCGGAGCTGCGCGACATCCGCGGCGGTCGCATGGCGATGGTCTATCAGGACCCGATGAGCAGCCTCAACCCGGTCATTCCGGTCGGCAAGCAGCTGATGGAAGTGCCGCTCATTCATACCAACGTCAACGAGGAAGAGGCCCGCAAGCGCGCCATCCAGATGCTCAAGGAGGTCAATCTACCCGACCCCGAGCACATCATGACGCGCTACCCGCACCAGCTTTCCGGCGGGCAGCAGCAGCGCGTGGTCATTGCCATGGCACTGATGTCGGAACCTTCGCTCCTCGTGATGGACGAGCCGACCACCGGCCTCGACGTCACGGTCGAAGCCGCCGTGCTCGACCTGGTGGCGCAGCTGCGGCGCAAGCATAACAGCGCCATCGTCTTCATCAGCCACAATCTCGGTACCGTGGTGCGCATCTGCGACCGTATCGGCGTCATGTATGCTGGTGAACTGGTCGAGGAAGGCCCGATCGGCGAGGTGTTCCGCGACCCGCGCCATCCCTATACCCGCGGTCTTCTCAACTGCATTCCGACACTCAACGCCGACAAGCGCAGCCGGCCGCTTTCCGCCATTCCCGGCCAAGTGCCGCCGATTCTCAATCGGCCCAAGGGCTGTATCTTCGCGCCGCGCTGCCCGGATGCCGTCACCGAACGCTGCACGGCGAGCGCCATCCCGACCGTCATTTACGGCGACAGCGGCCATCACCGCGTCAAATGTGTGCGCGTGGCCGAGCTGCCCAAACATGAACGACTCGGCGCGGCGAACCTGCCGCCGGCGGCATCGTCGGCCCGGGCAGATGCCGTATTGACTCTCGATGGGCTCAAAAAGACCTATCACCAGGCCATCGGCATGTTCGGCGCCACCGGCTATGACGTGCACGCCGTCGACGATATCGACTTGCATGCCGAGCGCGCCGAAACCCTGGCCATCGTCGGTGAATCCGGCTGCGGCAAGTCGACCCTTGCCAAGGTTCTGACCGGGATTGAACTCGCGACCGGCGGCAAGGTCCTGCTGGCCGGCAAGGATATCGGCGACACGGCCATCGAGAACCGCGACGGTGATACCAAGCGTTCGATCCAGATGGTGTTCCAGAATCCGGAAAGCACGCTCAATCCCAGCCACACGATCGGCTATGTGATGGAGAGGGCGATCTCGAAGCTGAAGCGGATCAGCGGCAAGGCGGCACGCGCCCAGGTCAACGATCTCCTGAACACGGTCAACCTGCCGCTGGAATTCGCCAACAGGAAATCACGCCAGTTGTCGGGCGGGCAGAAGCAGCGTGTCGCCATCGCCCGGGCGCTCGCCGGCGAGCCGGAATTGATCCTCGCCGACGAACCCGTTTCCGCCCTCGACGTCTCAGTGCAGGCCGCGATCATCAACCTGCTGGTCGACATCCAGAAGAAGCGCGGCTCGACCTTGCTTTTCATCAGCCACGACCTGTCCGTCGTGCGCTATCTCGCCGACCATGTGGCCGTGATGTATCTCGGCAAGGTGATGGAGTTCGGCTCGGTGGCCGATGTCTTCGCGCCCCCTTATCACCCCTATACCGAAGCGCTGATGTCGGCGGTGCCGATCGCCGATCCGGACGTCAAGCAGCGCCGCATCATTCTGGAAGGCAATATCCCCAGCCCGCAGAACCGCCCGAAGGGCTGTCCTTTTGCCACACGCTGCCCGCGAAAAGTCGGCAGCATCTGCGATGAGACCCCGCCGCCCGAGCAGGTCGCCGCCAGCGGCCACCGCATCGCCTGCCACATCCCGATGGATGAACTGGCCGCCGCGACGCAGGTCGTGTTCTAGGTCGCCAACAGTGGATGCCCGGGTCAAGCCCGGGCATGACGTCTTATTTTCTCGTCATTGCGGGGCTCGACCCGGCAATCCACTCTATCCAGCCGATCACCCTTCTTCTTCCAAACTCAGCAGGCTGGCATTGCCGCCCGCCGCCGTCGTGTCGATGGTGAGCGTCCGTTCCGTCGCAAAGCGATGCAGATAGTGCGGGCCGCCGGCCTTCGGCCCGGTGCCGGAGAGGCCTTCGCCGCCGAAGGGTTGCACGCCGACGACCGCACCGATCATGTTGCGGTTCACATAGGTATTGCCCACACGCAGGCGCTCGGCGATGTACTTCACCTTGCCATCGATGCGGCTGTGGATGCCAAGGGTGAGGCCATAGCCTGTGGCGTTGATAGAGGCCAGCACGTCGTCGAGCTTGTCCGCCGCGTAATGGATCACGTGCAGGACCGGGCCGAACACTTCGCGCTGCAGGCGGTTGAGGCCATCGATGCGATAGGCGACGGGCGCGAAGAAATGCCCCTTGCCGGCTTCGCCATTGAGCTTGGTGCGATAAATCAGCTTACCTTCCCGGTCCATACGCGCGGCATGCGCATCGAGGACCGACTTTGCCTCGGCATCGATCACCGGACCGATATCGTTCTGCAGCAAGGACGGATCGCCGACGCGGAGTTCCGCCATGGCGCCCGACAGCATTTCCTCGAGCTTCGTGCCTATATCCTGCTGCACAAAGAGCACACGCAAGGCCGAGCAGCGCTGGCCGGCGCTCTGGAACGAGGAGATGAGCACGTCGCGCACGACCTGCTCGGGCAGGGCCGATGAATCGACGATCATCGCGTTCTGCCCGCCGGTTTCGGCGATGAGCGGCACGATGGGACCGTCTTTGGCAGCAAGCGTGCGATTGATGAGACGCGCCGTTTCCGTGGACCCGGTGAAGGCGACCCCCGCGATGCGCGGATCGCGCGTCAACGGTGCCCCGACATTGGGGCCGTCACCGAGCAGGAGATGCAGCACGTCGCCCGGCACACCGGCCTGGTGCAGCAATTTCACTGCCAGGGCAGCGACGAGCGGTGTCTGCTCCGCCGGCTTGGCGATGACGCAGTTGCCAGCGACAAGAGCAGCACTCACCTGACCCATGAAGATGGCGAGCGGGAAATTCCAGGGCGAGATACAGACGAAGACACCACGCCCTTGCATCAGGAGTTGGTTGCGCTCGCCGGTGGGCCCCGGGAGCGGCAGGGGTGCCGCGAAATCGGCTCGCGCCCGGGCGGCGTAATAGCGGCAGAAATCCACAGCTTCGCGCAGTTCGGCAATGGCGTCGCCGATGGTCTTGCCTGCCTCGCGGATGCACAGCGCCAGCAATTCGCCGCGCCGCGCTTCCATGAGATCGGCCGCCTTGTCGAGGCAGGCGGCGCGGATGGCCGCCGGTGTCGCCGCCCAATCGGCAAAGGCGCGATTGGCGCGGGAGATGGCATCGTCGACTTCCGCCTGCGTCGCCTGGACGACACGGCCGACGACCTGGCTCGTATCGGCCGGGTTGCGCACATCCTCGGCCTTGCCCGTCTTCTCGACGCCGCCGATGATCGGACCCGATGTCGCCGGGCCGGCCGCGGCACGCGTGACCTCAGCCGCCAGCGCCTGCATGACGTCCGGATCGGTGAGATCAATGCCGGCCGAATTCTGGCGCTCGGCACCGAACAGGTTGCGTGGCTGCGGAATGCCGGGATGCGGCTTCGATTTCAGCTTGCGCACCTGGGCGATCGGGTCGGCAACGATGGCGTCCAAGGGCGCCTTCTCGTCGACGATACGATTGACGAAGGAGGTGTTGGCACCGTTCTCCAGCAAGCGGCGGACGAGATAGGCCAGCAGATCCTCGTGGCTGCCGACCGGTGCATAGACGCGGCAGGGAATGCCCATCGTATCGGCCGGCGTCACCTGATCGTAAAGCGGCTCGCCCATGCCGTGGAGGCGCTGGAATTCCAGCTTCTCGCGCGCCGCCGCCTCGCCGCCGGCCATTTCGATCACGGCCGCCAGCGTGTGCGCATTGTGTGTCGCAAACATCGGATAGAAGGCCTGACCGTCAGAGAGCAGGCGCCGCGCGCAGGCGAGATAGGATACGTCGGTCGAAACCTTGCGCGTGAAGACTGGGTAGTCGGGCAGACCCCGCTCCTGGCTCCATTTCACCTCGCTGTCCCAATAGGCGCCCTTGACCAGTCGCACCATCAACCGCCGCCGGTTGCGCCGGGCACAATCGGCCAGCCAGTCGATGAGCGGCAGGCAGCGCTTCTGGTAGGCCTGGATGGCGAGCCCCAGTCCATCCCAATCTCTGAGCGATGCGTCGCCGGCCACCGCTTCGATGATGTCGAGCGAGAGATCCAGCCGGTCGGCTTCCTCTGCATCGATGGTGCAGCCGATGCCGGCCTTCTTCGCCGCCTGGGCAAGGGCCACCACCTGCGGCACCAGTTCCTTCATCACCCGGTCGCTTTGGGCGAACTCATAGCGGGGATGCAGCGCCGAGAGTTTGATGGAGATGCCGGGGCCGGCAATGACGCCCTTGCCCTTCGACGCCTTGCCGATCGTGGCGATGGCGTTGACGTATGATGCAAAGTAGCGCTCGGCATCCTTCATGGTACGGGCGGCCTCGCCCAGCATGTCGTAGGAATAGCGATAACCGCGCTTCTCGGCAGATTCCGCGCGGTCGACGGCCTCCTCGATATTGCGTCCCATCACGAACTGCTTGCCAAGGATCTTCATCGCCTGGGTAACCGCCTGGCGGATAACCGGCTCGCCGCTCCGCGCCACCAGCCGCTTGAGGACACCGCGGAGATCGCTGCTCGACTGGTCAAGCTGCATGATTCGACCGGTCAGCATCAACGCCCAGGTCGAGGCGTTGACGAACATCGAATCCGATTCACCCAGATGCGCCGCGAAATCGGCGTCCTTCAGCTTGTCGCGGATGAGCTGGTTGGCCGTTTCATTGTCCGGAATACGCAACAGGGCCTCGGCCAGGCACATCAGGACGACGCCCTCTCGGGAGGAAAGCTCGTAGGCATGCATGAAAGCGTCGATCCCGCCCTGGCCCACCCGGTTGCGGCGCACTTCCTCGACCAGCTTGCGGGCGCGAGCGGCAATCCGGTCCTGGATTTCGGCCGGCAAATCTGCCTGGCCCAGCAGCATTTCCACAATGCCGGTTTCATCCGCCCGGTAGTGCGCGCGCAGGCGTTGGCGGAGCGAACTTGGTTCAGTGCCGGGGGCAGCAAGGAGCATCGTCATGATTGGAATGGAAGACCTTGATATTCCCAGGGAAAATCAATCTGAGACTGGCGTCCTGGGAGGGGTTGACCGGGAATCGCGGCGCACAGTCTAATCCGTTCTGCGGCAGATGAAAGTAGGCCGAAAAAGCCCGCTTGCGGTCGATTTCGGGCACGGAAAAGTGGGGAGTGACGGCATGTTCGACGGCTTCAGCCGCTGGCAGGTTCAGCTCAATGACCTTAGTTTCAAGGTCATCAAGGGGGGCGAAGGCAGCCCCGTCGTCCTGCTGCACGGCTATCCGCAGACCCATGTCATCTGGCGGCATCTGGCCCCGCTTCTTGCCCGTTCCATGGCGGTCGTCTGCCTTGACCTCAAGGGCTATGGGGACAGTGCGGCACCCGCCCCGTTGCCGGATTCCAGCAACTACTCCAAGCGTCAGATGGCGGCCGAAGTGGTCGAGATCATGAAGATGCTGGGTTACGAAAAATTCTCGGTCGTCGGCCATGACCGGGGCGCCCGGGTCGCCTACCGCCTGGCCCTCGATTATCCGGACCGCGTCCACCGCCTGGTGCCGCTCGATATCGTACCGACCGGCACCTATTGGGAACAGGCTGACAAGAAATTCGCCCTCGGCGCCTTTCACTGGGGCTTTCTGGCGCAACCCAACGGCCTGCCGGAACGCCTGATTGGCGCCGATCCGGATTACTGGCTTGAATGGATCATCCGGCATTGGGCCGGCGACATGGCGGCCTTTCCGGACGAGATCATGGCGGAATACAAGCGCTGCTTCCGCCGGCCTGAGGTGATTGCGGCGACCTGCGCCGATTATCGCGCCGGCGCCACGATCGACGACACCCACGATCATGCTGACCTCAAACAAGGCCGCATGATCGAATGCCCGACTCTCGCCTTCTATTCAGGGACATTCGTCGATGAACAGCGCGACCCGCAGAAGCAATGGCAGCGCTGGGCCAGGAAAGTGACAACCGAGCGGGTGCCCTCGGGGCATTTCATCCCTGAGGAGATCCCCGACCAGATTGTCGGAAAACTGCGGCAATTCCTGCTGTCTTAGCAGCCCTTCATGTCGGCCAGCTTGATCAGTCGCTGATTGCGGGCGCGCAGCACGTTCATTTCCTTGGCCGGCTGATCCCTGAAATCGAGCGTCAGCATGGCCGGCGGGAACATGACACCATCGACAACGGTATAGTGAATATTACGGCGATGAACCTGATCGTCGCGGTCGACAAGCCGCGCGATCTCCAGATCGTTCTCGCCGGTCTCGCGCAACAGGTCCATGCAACTCATGTCGCTGTCTGTCGGGCGGACGACCTGGACCAGTTTCGGGACTTCGCCGCCGCAGGCGCTGAGGAAGGCCAGCGACACCGTCATGGCGGCAACGATAGTTTGCAGTTTCTTGCTCATGATGCCGGGCTCCAGACTTTCGGATCGGGCCAGCACGCGTCTTCCTTGGCAAGACCGATAATGTGGCGGTCCCGGGCACCCAGCGCCAATGTCTCTATTTCCTGCGGCGCTTCGGGATAGTCGCCTTCGACCGTCTGGTCGACGGCGAACCAGCCTGGCGGAAAGGCCAGCGACAGCCCCATGATCATGTCATTCTTCTCTTCCGCCCAGGCCTGCTCTCGTGCCAGTTCATGCTGCGCCTCGTAATTGCGCGCGACTTCCTGGCGAATCTGCTCGCAGGTCATGTAGCGGTCATAGATCGAGACCTCCGGGGTCGGATTGGCCATGCGGCCGCCACATCCGGCCAGCATCCCCAGGCCCAGCCATGCGGTAAGGGCCAGATAATTCGGCAGCGATCGACGCGGCATGTTGCATCCCCTTCCCCGGCTAGGATTGCCAAGGATTCCCGTGACTTCGCTATTCTACGCCAGAAATTAGTTAACACAACCTTACGATGGTCGCAGGGCCTATTCCGGCACCCCCGTCAGCCGATGGATCTGGCGCAAGGCGGCTGAAATCTTGAGCTCAAGCAGCTTTTGGCCCCGCGCCGCGCTGGCATGATCCGGGCGACCGCTGGCCCCTTGCCCCGACCAATCCGTGCCCGGTGCCAGCATCTCCGTACGCACGGCCGTGGGATCGATCGCCAGCAATTCCGACGTCTCCCGAATGCCGGCATGGGTTCCGATATCGGCTCCGCTCTCGCCATCGGCCTCCAGCCATGCCGCCTGGCCATTGGCGCCGTAATAGTCGCCGACCGTAAAGACATGGATGCCTTGCTGCGCGAAGGCCGCGTCTAGTTCTTCGGCGACGGCTTCCTGCGCCGATTGATTGCCGCCGGAATCGCCGATGAAGAGCACTGTCTTAAAGCCGGTCGCAATGAAGCTTCGTGCCGATGCATCGAGGACCTGGGCAAAAACAGGTTCCGGCAGGCTGATCGTGCCGGGTGAACGCATATGCCCCTCAGGCGGATCGATATTGCCTTCGGGCACATAGGCCATGACGGGCGCTACCAAAGTGTTCCCCAACCGGCGTGCGATCTCGCGCGCTGTGTATTGGACGATGATACTGTGCTTGCCGAGCACCAATTGCGGGCCGTTTTGCTCGGTGCCGCCGGTCGGAATGATGATGGTTGTCCAGCCCTGGCCGAGCAGGCTGCGCACCTCAGGGCTGGTCAGCCGCTCAAGATCAACTTCAGGCAGGGGATCGGCTTTGGCAAAACCGGCCAGCAGCACACCGCAAAGAAGGAGGGATTTGGACCAGATACCGAGTTTCATGATGATTTGGACGACGTCGCTTTCTCTTCGCGGCCAAGACGCGCCAGCACATTGCGAAAGGGGCGCAGATACATGGCAGCGACGGAATGAAACTTCGGCGCCTCCCCGGAATCAAGGCCGATGACAAAAGTCTCGCCCCGGGCGGGGATATATAATGTGCCGAACATCCAGTCCCAGATCGAAAATATGAAACCCATATTCTTGTCGATATGGCGCTTTTCACAGCTGTGATGCACCTGATGCATCCAGGGGCTGACAAGGAAATAGCTGATGCTGCGTGGATAGGCCATTGGCACATGCGAATGGCGTAGATTGAAGCCGAACAGCAGGAACAGCAGGGTCACCACATCAACGCCGATGACCGAATAGACCATGCCCGAATTGGCCGTGAGGTATTGGAAGGCGGCAAACACGAGACCGCTGACCAGGGCGGTCAGATTGAGGTTCAGGATGACCTCGACCGGGTGCATCCGATAGGCCGTTATCGGCGTCATCACCTCGGCCGAATGATGAACCTTGTGAAATTCCCACAGCACCGGAATGCGGTGATGCAGATAGTGGATCCACCAAAGTGCCAGATCGACCGCCAGGGCGGCGACCAGGGTGATGAGCAGGTTGGTGCCGAGACCAGGGGCCAGAAGCGGCCCAGTCGGAGTGCCAAAGAGAATGACCAACAGGCTGTAGGCGGGACGGGCGACTGCCGGAATCAGAATGACAAAAAAGGGCAGGACGAGAAAAGACAGCACGCGGTCGATTAGAAAGAACCAGTAATCGGCCCGGGCGGAGGGGTGCAGATAGATGCGGCGCGGGAAGAGATAAGCGAGGAAGCTGCGGGGCGTATTTGCCGGATCGCGCCGTCGCGCGATCATGAAAACGGCGATGGCGCAAATCAGCCCGCTCGCGAGATAGAGCAGATAGACACGCTCGGTCGGGTCGGTGAAATAGCGCACCGGCTCGAAGAACGCGCTCCGGATTGCTTGCCAGGGATTTTGCCAATCTGCCATGGGGCAAGATTAGGCCAGCATGGTGAAGAAAGTGCAAATGCGCCAATAGCCGCAATTTGCTTCAAATCCGGGCGAAGAGGAAATGGCACGCGTCCACCGGTGCCGGGTGCGCCAACCGGCGCGTCAGGCGTAAACTTCGACCCGGGTTTCGGCGATGACCACAGTTTCGACCGTGATCTCCAACGATGTACTGGACAAGACATCGCCGGCAGAGGCAGCGCCATCTTCGGGCATCAACAATGCGCCCAAAGCCTCGCGCTGTCCCGCATCGATCTCGGCCAGGGCGCCGTCAGCCTCTTCCTGCAAGCGACGGAAATAGCGGTCTTCCTCATCGTCGCTGCCGCGCCGCCGTGACCGTGCAATCTGAGCCGCAAGAGCGATGATGCCCTTGGCCTGAACGACGGCATTGCGGGCATCGCTGTTGAGCTCGTGGAGGGCTTTGTAGGATTGCTCCAGCCCCGCCCCTCGCGCAGCCTCCTCGGCAGTCGTGGATGCGCCGCCTGGAATCGCTTCGCCACCGGCCGGTGGCGCGCTACTGCCGGCCGATTGTGCGGCGGCATTGGCGGCAGTCGCGGTCGCCTGCGCGTTCGCGGTATCGCCGGAGACATTTCCCGCAGCGATGCCCTGCGCCAAGCTGCGCGCCGCAGCGCCGATTTCGCGTGCGAGGCTCGCTGCTTCGGCAGCGATGCGGCGCAATTGCCGCGTATCACCTGTCGCCGCCAACATCTGCAGCTGACGGCGCAGGCCATCCAGCTTTGCCTTTGCCTGGCGCATTTTTTCGGCAGCAATGTCGCTATTGTCGCTGTCGGCCATCTTTTCAAGGCGCTTGACGATGTCGACCGACGGCGCGCTCTTGGCCGCCGCATCCGGCGCCAGGCGCCAAAAGCCGGCAACGGCGCTCTCGTTCCGCTTCAGTGTCCAGGTAGCCGGATCGCTGCCAGATTTTGCCTGGCCTTTGTCCGCCCGGACATTGGCGGCGGCGCCTTTGTCCGACTGGGTTTTCGATTGGGCATGCAGGTTGGCCGTGGCAGCAGCGCTGAATTGCCCACGCTGGATAATGTTGAAGATACCGCCAGCCACGCCCATCAGCCGTTACCCGTGTCACGCGCAGTTTCGCGTGAAAGTATCGCACAACGGGTTTGACCCAGAAATGGGCAGGATTTACCTAGAAGTAGGCAACAATTGCCCGGTCCTAGCCAGCAAGTTTTGCCTTCAGCCGATCATTAAGCATCGCCGGATTGGCCTTGCCGCCCATGGCGCGCATGACCTGACCGACAAAAAACCCGAAAAGCTTGTCCTTGCCACCCCGGTATTCCGCTACCTTGTCGGCATTGGCCGCCATAATCTTGTCGATCTCGGCATCGATGGCGCCGGTATCGAGCACCTGCTTGAGGCCTTTTTCCTCGACGATCTGGCCAGCCGGCTTGCCCGTTTCGAACATCTCGGTAAAGACATCCTTGGCGATGCGGCCGGAGATGGTGTTGTCGGAGATAAGGCCAACCAGCTCGCCGAGGCTTTCGGCGGAAACCGGGCTTTCGGTGATCGACTTGCCGGCGGCATTGAGCTTGCCGAAGAGTTCCGAGGTCAGCCAGTTGGCGACGAGCTTGGCATCGCGCCCCTTGGCGGCCGCTTCATAGAAATCTGCCGATTCCTTTTCCGCCACCAGCACGCCGGCATCGTAGTCGGAGAGGCCGAGCTTTTCGGTGAAGCGCCTGCGCTTGGCGTCGGGCAGTTCCGGCAGGCCCGCCTTCAGCCCTTCGACCCATTTCGGATCGAGGTTGAGCGGCAGCAGATCTGGATCCGGGAAATAGCGGTAGTCATGCGCGTGCTCTTTCGAGCGCATCGAGCGCGTGATGCCCTTGCCGGGATCCCACAGGCGCGTTTCCTGGCGGATAGTGCCGCCCTCCTCGATCACCTCGATCTGGCGGCGCGCTTCATATTCAATGGCCTGGGCGACGTAGCGGATCGAGTTCACATTCTTGATCTCGCAGCGGGTGCCCAAGGGATCGCCGGGCTTCCTGACCGAGACGTTGACGTCGCAGCGCATGGAGCCTTCGTCCATATTGCCGTCACAGGTGCCGAGGTACCGCAGGATCGAGCGCAGCTTCTTCAAATAAGCAGCCGCCTCTTCCGACGAACGCATGTCGGGCTCCGAGACGATCTCCATCAGTGCCACGCCGGCACGGTTGAGATCGACATAGGTCTTCGAGGGGTGCTGATCATGGAGGCTCTTGCCTGCATCCTGTTCGAGATGCAGGCGCGTGATGCCGACTTCACGATGCACGCCTTCAGCGAGATCGAGCACGATCGTGCCCTTGCCGACGATGGGCTGGGTGAACTGGCTGATCTGATAGCCGTTCGGCAGATCGGCGTAGAAATAGTTCTTCCGGTCAAAGACCGATTTCAGATTGATCTGTGCGTTGAGGCCAAGGCCCGTCTTCACCGCCTGCTCGATGCAGACTTCGTTGATGACGGGAAGCATTCCCGGGAAGCCAGCATCAACCAGGCTCACCTGGGTGTTGGGCTCGGCACCGAAATTGGTTGCAGCACCCGAGAAGAGTTTCGAATGCGAGATCACCTGGGCATGAACCTCGAGCCCCAGGATCACTTCCCACTTGCCGGTACGGCCTTCGATCAAATTCGTTTCATCTGTCATTTTCTTACACTCCCGCCGGCAGAGCGGTGAAATTGGCGGCGCGCTCCAGGACCTGCGCGGAACGCAGCAGCGTTTCTTCGTCGAACGCGCGCCCGATCATCTGCAGACCCAGCGGCAGGCCGTTGGCATCAAGGCCCGCGGGCACGGAAATGCCGGGGAGGCCCGCAAGGTTCACGGTCACTGTGAAGACGTCCTGCAGATACATCTGCACCGGGTCGCCTTCGTTCTCGTTGAAGCCGAAGGCGGCCGACGGCGTCGAAGGGGTGAGGATCACATCGACATCCTTGAAGGCGTCAGTGAAGTCCTTGAGAATGAGCGCGCGGATCTTCTGTGCCTGCAGGTAATAGGCGTCGTAATAGCCGGCCGAAAGCACATAAGTGCCGATAAGGATGCGGCGCTTCACTTCCTTGCCGAAACCGGCGGCGCGGGTCAGTTCGTACATCTCATCGAGACTGTTACCCGGCACGCGCAGGCCGAAGCGCACGCCGTCATAGCGGGCCAGGTTCGACGAGGCTTCCGCCGGCGCGATGATGTAATAGGTCGGCAGCGCGTATTTGGTATGCGGCAGCGAGATCTCCTTGATCTCGGCACCCTGTTCCTTCAGCCATGCGGCACCCTTGGCCCAGAGATCGCTGATCTCCTGCGACATGCCGTCGACACGGTATTCCTTGGGGATGCCGACGCGCAGGCCCTTGATGTTGCCGGTGAGGCCCTTGCGGAAGTCCGGCACCGGCATTTCGACCGAGGTTGAATCCTTGGGGTCATGTCCGGCCATGGCGCCCAGCATGATGGCGCAGTCTTCGACCGAACGCGCGATGGGGCCAGCCTGATCTAATGATGACGCGAAGGCGACGATTCCCCAGCGGGAGCAGCGGCCATAGGTCGGCTTGATGCCGACAGTACCGGTCAACGCCGCCGGCTGGCGGATCGAGCCGCCCGTATCGGTGCCCGTCGCCGCCATGGCGATACGCGCAGCAACAGCAGCCGAGGAGCCACCCGATGAACCGCCGGGGACGAGGTCGGTGTTGTCACTCTGGCGCTTCCACGGATTGATGACGTTGCCGTAATAGGACGTCTTGTTGCTGGAGCCCATCGCGAATTCGTCGAGGTTGAGCTTGCCCATCATGACGGCGCCGGCATCGAACAGGTTCTTCGTCACCGTCGATTCATAGGTCGGCTTGAAGCCTTCGAGGATGTGCGACCCCGCCGTCGTCTGCACGCCTTCGGTACAGAAGAGATCCTTGATGCCGAGCGGGATGCCGTCGAGGCTGCCGACCTTGCCACCCGATGCGCGGCGCTTGTCCGAAGCGTCGGCCTGGGCGAGGGCCTTTTCCGGCGTCTCTGTGATGTAGGCGTTGAGCTTCTTCAAAGCCGCCATCTTTTTGAGATGCGCGTCCGTGAGCTCGCGGGCCGAGAACTTCTTGGCGGCGAGGCCGTCGAGCGCGTCGGCAATGGTGAGGTGCGTCAAATCAGTCATGGCTTCGCTCCTCACTCGACCACTTTGGGGACGGTGAAGAAGCCATGGGCCGGCTCAGGCGCATTGGCCAGGACCTTGTTCGGATCACCACCGTCATTGACCACGTCGGCGCGGCGCGGCAGGTCGCGCGCCAGCACGCCCGACATCGGCTCGACGCCCTTGGTGTCCACTTCGTTCAATTGCTCGATCCAGGTCATGATGCCGGAAAGCTCGCTGGCGAGGCCGGGCAGATCAGCCTCGGGCACACGGATACGGGCCAAGGTGGCGATATGGGCGACGGTCTTGCTGTCCAATGACATGGCGTGGGATCAGTCCAATCTGTGCGGAAAACGGGCGAAATCGGGGCGGAAACTAGCATCCGCCCCCAGCCGGGGCAACCACCCCGGAAGAGGGTCCGGCAGCCTCATTGACCGCCCGAAAAATAGCCGACGGTCAGGTGAATGAGGGTGACAAAACCGAAGGCCACCAGCAGGCCGCCGGCAATCCGGTTGAGCCAGACGAAGACGGCTTCCGAGATCATATGCCGGATGAAGCCGACCACGATGGAAAGGGTCAGCCACCAGCCGGCCGAGCCCAGGAACACGCCCAGGATCAGTTCCGGCGTGTCGGTCAGGTTGAGCCGCGACAGGACGGAAGCACCGGCAAAGATACCGATGAAGGAGAGGATGGTCGATGGATTGGCAAGCGTCAGCACCAAGGTGCGCAGGAAATCGGCCAGCAGGGTCTGCGGCACCTCTTCATCGCTGCCGGCAATGACCGGGCGCTTCAGCCCGAGATGCACGCCGAACGCCACCAGGAACAGACCGCCGCCGAGTTCGAGCCAGTTCCGATACGCCTCAATGGAACCGGCACCGGAGGTCAGGCCGAAGGCGCCAATGAGGGCGAAGGCGCCGACGGCAGCGAAGATCGTGTCCGCGACCGCCGCCCCCAACCCGCCACAAAAGCCCGCCGCACGGCCTTTTTCGAGGGTCAGGCGAATGCACAACATGCCGATCGGACCGACCGGCGCCGCCACGGCAAAGCCGATGATGATGCCCTTCACGATCAGCGGGATATGCCAGGAGAGCATTTCCATGATGTCAGCCCGCCTCCACCGGAGCAGCACTCGGGAGGACACGGCTGTCCTTGGCGCTCGACAGGGTAATGAGGCTCTGTGTCCGGCGGATGCCGGCCAGCGATTTGAGATGCATGTCGAGGAATTCCTCATAGGCTGCCGTCGAGGCGACGCGAACCTTGAGCAGATAGGAGAATTCGCCGGCAATGTGATGGCATTCCAGCACGGCAGGAGCCGCGCGCATCGCGGCGACGAAGGCCTGTTCTTCCGCCCGGCCGCTCAATTCCACCAACACAAACACCATCAGGTCGAGACCCAGGGCATGGGGGTCGATTTCGGCGCTGACCCGGCGAATGACGCCCTTTGCCCGCAGTCGCTTCAGCCGATCGTTGATGGTCGAAGCGGACAAGCCGACGCGCTCACCCAAATCGGCATAAGCGAGAGTGGCGTCCAATTGCATCATGGCGACGATATTGCGGTCGATTTCGTCCAGCACGGCCTGCCTTCCGCTCTACAGAGGATATTTTCGGATATAATTCGGAGTAATGGCCATGTCAACGTATAGTATGCGGCGCGATATCAATTCGGGCCGACTCTGTGCCAAAATCGGGCCGCAATTCCAGTTCACATATAGACTGGGCCTACTGGAGAAACGACGTGACGATCCGCCTCGCACCCTTGGCAAGGAAAGTTCTGCATTTGGCCGTGCTGGCTCAGATGGGCCTGGGCGGTCTCGCCTTGCCGCTGGTCCCGGCCTTCGCCGACACGCCAGGCGATCTGGCGGAGCCAGCGCCGGAGGTTCCAGGTGATTTGGCACCCGATGCGGTGGCAGTGACGGATCCCGCCGAAATCAAGAAGAAGCTCAGCGAACTTACAATCTACGGCCGCTATTTCGACGGCGAGGATTGGATCGAATATCACCTGGCTGATGGGCGCACGGCCTATTTTGAGAAGGGCTGTACCTATCCCGGCAAATGGTGGGTCGATCAGGGCGAGGTCTGCTACGCCTATCCGAACTATCGGGATGGCGCCGCCAATTGCTTCGTCATGTTCGTCCGGCCCAACGGCGCCATCCAGTTCGTCGCCTTCGGAGCGGACCAGGCACCCTATCTCGCGTCGTCATCCATCCGGCTCGCGCCCGGCAATGATGCCCATTTGCCGCTCAACGGCGTTAGCCCCTGTCTGAGCGTTTAATAGACCTAACAAGCTGTAATCAATAATATTTCTGGAAAACTGACGGGCCAACCGCCTGCCGGTGAAGCATGGGTCTTGTGTCAAAGCTGTCAATGACAGCGCCGTCATATCCACTGAATCAACAATTTCTTCTTAAATAGTGTGCGCCTGCTGCAGGTTTGTCTTGGTTAACAGAAAGTTAAGATGGTACTTTTCATGTTAGTGATTAGGTAATGATTCGTAACGGGTTTGCTGGCCCGTGGAGATCACGGGCTTGATCGGGGGCGCGGGCCGGGGGCTGCCGGCCCGCGCTTGGGTCCAGAATGGGTTTTGATGCGAGGGGGCGCGGCCTTGCCACGGAAGACGATTTGACGGAGCCGGCCTTTGCCGTGGCGCCACCAGCGCGCCGTGCCGTTTCCACCAGCCTCGCGCTCCTTTCCACCAGCGCCATCGCCAGCATTGCCTGGCTTGGCGCCAGCGGCGCCCTTTCTCTTCCTGCCGGCCTCGCGGTCGGCGCGGTTGCGGGAGCCGGTGCCATTGCTGCCATCTTGACTGGACGGGCGACGGGGTCGGTGCCGAACCGGGTCACGCATCCAGTGCTGGCCGACGCCGTCATCGACCGCGCCCAGGCGCTGCTGGTGGTGACCGACAATCGCGGTCGCATGTTGCGCTACAACAGGGCTTGCGCCGAACTTTCCGGCTATTCGATGCAGGAACTGGCCGAACCAGCCCTGTGGCGCAAACTCGTGCCGCTGGAAGAGCGACGCGCCGTTGCCGACGCCGTCGACGCCAGCAGTCCCACGCCATTTCCCCGCGTCAACGAGAACCACTGGCTGACCAGATCCGGTGAAAAACGTCTGCTGCGCTGGACCTGCTCGGACATACGCGATGCCAGCGGCAGGTTGCAGGCGATCGTCGCTGCCGGGATCGACATCACGGATCTGCGCCGTTCCGAGGCGCATTCGGAACGATCGGCGCTGGCCTTGCACCGTGCCCACCGGATCGCGCGCCTGGCGCATTGGAACTGGCTGCCCGACGCGGAAATCGGTCCGCGCATCGCCAACGACCGTGCCGGCCAATATCATTACGCCGCCGAGGCGGCCGACATCTTCGACGTTCCCATCGAGACGCTCAATCAAGGCGACGATAGGACCTATGCGGCGCTCATCCATCCGGATGACCGGGACATCGTGATGGCCAGCTATCGCACATTCCTGCTGTCAGACGATGACCAGCTGAGCCAGGATTACCGCATACGTCGTGGCAACGGCGACTATCGGCACATCCGCGTGCTCTCCGAAAAACTGCGCAACGGCGCCGGCGACATCGTCGAACTGACCGGTATCGTTCAGGACATGACCGAGGTGCGCCGCGCCGCGCTGGCGGTGCAGCAGGTACAGATCATCCTCACCGCTGCCCACAGATTGGCCGGCATCGGCTATTGGTTCTGGGACGAGGCCGGCTTCAGCCGCAATCTGGCCGCGGTGCCGCGCGATCGCTTTCACTATTCGGCCGAGGCCCAGACCGTCTCCGGCATCAGCGAAGCGACGATGCGCGCCATGTCGGTCGAAGATTTCTGCACCAACTATGTCCATGCTGCCGACCGCGCCCGCGTCCTCGAGGCCTTGCTGCGATTCCGGGCCGGGCTTTCGGACAACTACACCATTGAATATGCCTATCTTCATCCCGAGCTCGGCGAGCGCGTATTGCGCTCAGTCGCCCTGCGCGAACGCGATGGCGCCGGATTGGCGCTCCATGCCACCGGCCTTATTCACGACATTACCGATATCAGGCGCGGCGAGCTGGCCCTTCGCGACAAGGAGCACCAGTTGGAGGCGGCCCACCATCTGGCGCGCCTTGGCTATTGGTCGTGGCTGAAGGATGCCAAGGCCGAGGGCCTCGGCATCAAAAGCGCCATCTGGTCGAAGGAAGCGGCCAGCATCACCGGCATCGATAGCGAGACGGCGGAGGCCGCCATGCTCGACGGCACCTTCGAGCATCACTTTCCGCATCCCGACGACCGATTGCGCCTGATGCGCGCGATCACCGAGCTGCGTGAGGGGCGGCGCTCAAGCTACGATCTCGACTATCGCCTGCGCCGGCCGGACGGCAGCGAAATCTGGCTGCGTTCCCTGGCCGAACAGCTCAAGGACGAAAGAGGCCGCGTCGTCGGTGCTTTCGGTGTCATTCAGGATATCAGCCAGCGCAAGAACGCCGAGGCGGATTTGCGCCGCGCCCATCACAGCCTCGCCAATGCCCAGCGCATCGCCCATGTCGGCAACTGGTCCCGGGTGATGGCGACGGGCGACGTCAGCTGCTCGGACGAAGTCTACCGGATTTTCGGCCTGGAACCCGGCAGCGGCGCCTTTACCGTCGACCGCATGCTGGCCTGTGTTCATCCGGATGATCGGCAGCGCGTTATCAAGGATATGGAGCACACGATCGAGAAACCGGCGCCGTTCCAGATCGAACACCGCATCGTCCTGCCCAATGGCACCATCAAAGTGGTACGGCAGCAGGGCGAAGCCATGCTGGATAGCGACGCCAAGCTGGTGCGCCTCGAAGGCATCATCCTCGATATTACCGACGTCAAGGCGCGTGAGCAGGCACTCAATCAATCCCGCATCCGCGCTGAGATGGCCGACCGGGCCAAGACCGAGTTCCTTGCCAATATGAGCCATGAGCTGCGCACACCGCTCAATGCCGTCATCGGCTTCGCCGATGTTCTGGCACAGCAGCTGCTCGGTCCCGTTCCGGCAGTCTATGCCGAGAGCATCGACGCGATCCGCAGCAGCGGGCGCCACCTGCTGGAGATCATCAGCGACCTTCTGGAAATGTCGCGCATCGAAAGCGGCGAGCGCTATCTGCAGGAATTCCCCTTCGACATCCGCGCGGCAATCGCCGAATGCAGCCGGCATTTCACGGCGCAAGCCCAGCGCGACGGCATCGCTCTGGCCGTCGACGAGACCGGCAAGCTGCCGGCCCTGCTCGGCGAAGAACGAGCTTTCAAGCAGATCCTCGGTAATCTGCTCTCCAACGCCTTGAAATTCACGCCGCGCCATGGCCGGGTCACCATCACCGCGACCAACGATCCCGATGCAGGCCTGCTGATTGCGGTGTCGGACACAGGCAAGGGCATCGACGCCAAGCTGCTGCCGAGACTGGGGAAGCCCTTTGCGCAAGGGGAATCGAGCCTGTCGCGTCGCTATGGCGGCATCGGCCTCGGCCTTGCCATCAGCCGCCGCTTGATGGACATGCACAATGGCCGGCTGGAGATTACCAGCGCCCCCGGCGCCGGAACGCGCGTGATCATGATCTTCCCGCCGGAGCGGGTCCTCTCGGACAATACCCGCTAGACGCCAAACTCAAGCCGCATCGACCAGACGTCGCAGTTCCTCGCCACCGAGCGTCTCCTTTTCCAGCAACATTTGTGAGACACGCTCCAACAGAGGGCGCTTGGCTTCCAGAATTTGCTGGGCGCGACGATAGGCGGTGTCGACGATGCCGCGGACTGCAACGTCGATTTCACGCGCGGTTTCCTCGCTGAACTGCCGCGGCGACCCAAAGGGGGTCTGCCCCTGGCCCAGATAAGTCTGCGGTGCCTCGTCGAGCGCTACCTGGCCGATCGCTTCATGCATGCCGAAGCGCATGACCATGCTGCGGGCGATATCCGTGGCCTTTACCAGATCATCCGCCGCACCCGTCGACAACACACCAAAGACAAGCTTTTCCGCCGCCCGCCCGCCCAGCAGAACAGCCATGCGATTTTCCAGTTCCTCCCGCGTCATCAGGTAGCGATCTTCGGTCGGCCGCTGGATCGTGTAACCGAGCGAGCCGATACCGCGCGGGATGATAGATACCTTGTGCACGACCTCATTGCCGGGCAGGGACAAAGCGAGCAAGGCGTGGCCGACCTCATGATGCGCGACGATCTTGCGTTCCTGCGGGTTGAGCAGGCGGTTACGCTTTTCCAACCCCGCGATGATGCGCTCGATCGCCGCCGTAAAATCCGCCATGGTCACGCTGTCGCCGCCGCGCCGCGTCGCGAGCAACGTTGCTTCGTTGACCAGGTTCGCGAGATCCGCACCGGTGAAGCCGGTGCTGAGCCCCGCGATCTCGTCGGCTGAGACGCTTGGGTCGAGCTTGGCTTTCTTCAGATGCACATTGAGGATCTGCACGCGCCCGACCCGGTCCGGCCGGTCGACCAGCACCTGCCGGTCGAACCGGCCTGCGCGCAAAAGGGCCGGATCGAGGATTTCCGGCCG
Source organism: Dongia sp. (assembly GCF_041906375.1). Lineage (GTDB taxonomy): Bacteria > Pseudomonadota > Alphaproteobacteria > Dongiales > Dongiaceae > Dongia. The sequence goes on from NZ_JAYRJJ010000004.1 coordinate 176,979, forward strand.
ATTGGTGGCACCCAGCAACACTAAGCCTTGGCTGGGATCGAAGCCGTCGAGTTCGGCTAGAAGCTGGTTAAGCGTCTGTTCCTTCTCGTCATGCCCACCGCCGAAGGGAAATGCGCCGCGTGCGCGGCCCAGGGCATCAAGCTCGTCGATGAAGATGATGGCCGGAGCATTGGCGCGCGCCTGCTCGAACAGATCCCGCACCCGCGCAGCACCCACGCCGACGAACATCTCGACGAATTCGGAACCGCTGATCGAGAAGAAGGGCACGCCGGCCTCGCCGGCAACGGCGCGGGCCAACAATGTCTTGCCGGTGCCGGGCGGTCCGACGAGGAGAATCCCCTTTGGCATCCGGCCGCCCAGGCGGCCATATTTGTCGGGATTCTTGAGGAAGTTAACGATCTCCTCCAACTCGGCCTTCGCCTCATCGACACCTGCCACATCGGCAAAAGTCACCTTGGTGTCGGTTTCGACGAAGACCTTGGCGCGGCTCTTGCCGATCGTCATGAAGCCGCCGCCAAACCCGGCCTTGTCAGCGAATTTGCGGAATACCAGGGCCCAGATGCCGAAGAAGATGAGCGCCGGCGCCACCCAGGAGATGATCGTCCTGAGGAAGGAATCCTCGCTGGCGCCAGTCACCTTGACGCCCTGGGCCGCAAGCTCCGCCGCGATTTCCGGATCGACGCGGGTCGTCACGAAAGGCTGGACCTTGCCAGTAGCATCCGGGCGCAGCGTTCCGTGAATGTAATTTTCAGTGACCGTCACCTCGGCCACCTTGCCCTCGTGCAGAATCTTCTGGAACTCGCTGTATGGGAGGATCTCTACGGCAAGATATTGTGCCAGAAAATACTGCAGGGCGAAGACGCCGAGGATGGCGACGACGAAATACCAAGTGTGCAGTTGCGCCTTTTTATCCATGCCGATGAATGTCCCCAGGACGACCCAAACCCGACAGCATGCTGCGCGTTCAGGCTAGTCCGGTCAAGCCGCCGGCTATTCGACCGTGACGCTCTTGGCCAGATTGCGCGGCTGATCGACATCCGTGCCCTTAGCAATGGCCGCGTGGTAGGCCAGCAATTGCACCGGAATGGTATAGAGGATCGGCGAAACGAAGGGATCGACCTTGGGCAATTCGACCACCGCCATCGCTTGACCGCCGAGCTTGCGCACGCCTTCCGCATCGGAAAGGAAAACGACACGACCACCGCGCGCCATGACTTCCTGTAGGTTCGAGAACGTCTTGTCGAAAAGCTCATCGGTCGGCGCCACCACGATCACCGGCACATTTTCGTCAATGAGCGCGATGGGACCATGCTTCATCTCGCCGGCGGCATAGCCTTCTGCATGGATGTAGGAAATTTCCTTGAGCTTCAGCGCGCCTTCGAGGGCGATAGGATAGGACGTGCCGCGACCGAGGAAGAGAACGTCGCGCGCTTCAGCCACCTTCAAAGCGATCTCCTTGAGATGCGCATCGTGATTCAATATCTCGGCAACGCGCGCCGGCACCTCGGTAAGGGCCGCCGACAATTCCGCCTCGCGGGCCGCATCAATGGCGCCACGCGCCCGTGCCGTCGCGAGCGCAAAGCACGCCAGCACGACCAACTGGGTCGAGAAAGCCTTGGTCGAGGCAACGCCAATTTCGGGCCCGGCCAACGTATGCAAAACAAGATCGCTTTCGCGACCCATCGTGCTTTCCGGCACGTTCAGGACCGCAATAACCTTCTGGCCGAGCGACTTCGCGTAGCGCAGGGCCGCCAGCGTATCCGCCGTTTCGCCGGATTGTGAAATGACCAGCATCGCCCCGTTCGGATCCATCGGCGCCTGGCGGTAGCGGAACTCGGAAGCAACATCGAGATCGACCGGCAGGCGGGCGACACTTTCCAGCCAGTATTTGGCAACAAAACCGGCAAGATGCGCCGTGCCGCAGGCAACGATGGTAAGGCGGCTGATCTTAGCAAGATCAATCGGCAGATTCGGCAGCTGGATGCGCCGTTCCAGCGGATTCATGAAGGCCTGCAGTGTGTCGCCGATCACCGTCGGCTGCTCGGCAATTTCCTTCATCATGAAATGGCGGTAGTTGCCCTTGCCGATGAGGGCACCCGAAAGCGCCGTCTGGGTCACTTCGCGATTGACCCGGCGACCGTCATTATAGATGACCGCGCCATCCATCGAGAGGACTGCCCAATCATCTTCCTCAAGATAGCAGATGCGGTTGGTGAAGGGCGCCAGCGCCATCGCATCCGACCCTAAGAACATCTCACCATCGCCATAGCCCACGGCCAGCGGCGAACCGCGGCGTGCGCCGACGATGATGTCGGGTCGGTCGGCAAAAAGGATGGCGAGCGAGAAGGCGCCATGCAGGCGGCCCATGGCCCGCTCCATCGCCTGTTCCGGGCTGTGGCCATGCTTGAGATAGTGCGTAAGAAGATGCGCCACCACTTCGGTATCGGTATCGGTGCTGAACTTCTTGCCGAGTTGGATCAACTCGTCCCGGAGTTCCTGGAAATTCTCGATGATGCCGTTATGGACGATGGCGACCTTGTCGGTCGCATGCGGATGCGCGTTCTTTTCCGAGGGACGCCCATGGGTCGCCCAGCGCGTGTGGCCGATGCCGATGGTGCCGGTCAACGGCTGCTTCTCCAGCACCGCACCGAGATTGCCGAGTTTCCCTTCGGCACGGCGGCGTTCGATGCGGCCATCGACCAGGGTCGCGATGCCGGCGGAATCATAGCCGCGGTATTCGAGACGCTTCAGCCCGTCGAACAGCAAGGATGCTACTTCGGCCTTGCCGATGATACCGACGATACCGCACATGGATCTTGAACTCCCGTTAGCTTTGCCGATGCCGCCTTACTTGCGGCCGGCCTTTTCCTGTTTCATTTTCTGGCGCTGGGCGCGAAAGTCGCGGGCGCGACCGGTGCGTGATACCTGTTCGGCCCGCGAGACGGCGATGGCATCTGCCTCGACATCGCGTGTAATCACGCTACCGGCGCCGACAATCGCTCCCTCGCCCACCTTGACCGGCGCCACCAGGGCCGAATTCGAGCCGATGAATGCGCCGTCGCCGATGACGGTGCGGGCCTTCAGATAGCCGTCGTAATTACAGGTGATGGTGCCGGCGCCGATATTGGATCTGGCGCCGATATCGGCATCACCCAGATAGCTCAGATGATTGGCCTTGGCACCTTGGCCGAGGACTGAGTTCTTCACTTCAACGAAATTGCCGACATGGGCATCGGCGCCAATCTCGGCGCCCGGACGCAGCCGCGCAAAAGGACCGATGATGGCGCCGCCGGCGACTTTCGCGCCTTCGATATGGCAGAAAGCGCGGATCTCCACGTCATCGGCAATCTCGACACCGGGACCGAAGACGACATTGGGACCGATCACGACATCGCGGCCGAGTTTGGTATCGGCGGCGAAGAAGACGGTCTTGGGATCTGTGAGGGTGGCACCCTCCTCCATCGCCTGGGCGCGGCGCAGGTCCTGGAAAAGAGCTTCGGCCACGGCCAGTTCGGCGCGGCTGTTCACCCCCATCAATTCTGCTTCCGGCGCCTCGACGACAGCACAGGCGCGGCCGTCACCGCGCGCCAATTCGACGATGTCGGTGAGGTAATATTCGCCCTTGGCATTCTTGTTGTCGATGCGCTCGATCAGCGACCACAGCACCTTGCCGTCAATCGCCATGACACCGGAATTGCACAAGGTGACCGCACGCTCGGCCTCGCTCGCCTCCTTCCATTCGACGATGCGGTCGAGTCCGCCGGATTTGTCGAGGATAAGACGGCCATACTTCGCCGGATCGGCCGGCCGCATGCCGAGAACGACCACGGCCGGATTGTCAGCGCCGGCGCGGCGCGTCACCAGCGCTTGCAACGTGGCAGTCGAGATGAACGGGCTGTCGCCATAAAGCACAAGGACCGTGCCAATAAACCCAGCCAGCGCTTCCCGCGCACAGCCGACGGCATGACCGGTACCGAGCTGATCGTGCTGGATGGCCGTGGGCGTCGGCGAAACTTCGGCCGCTACCTGGTCCATGCCCGGCGCCACGACCACCACATTGGGTCCGCTACGGAGTGGTGCCAGATTGGCGAGCACGTGCCCGACCATGGTGCAGCCGGCAATGCGATGCATCACCTTGGGCAGAGCCGATTTCATGCGCGTTCCCTTGCCGGCGGCAAGGATGATGGCGGCGGTCTGTTGCGAGCTTGCGGACATTTTTGCGTGTCGATCCTAAGAACTACCGGTGCCACCGGCACCGACCCCCACTTGCGATGCGGGGGAAAATGCCATATCCACCGCCCGCAATCCAATCCCCCGTCTTCAAACTGACGAGCGGCCCAAAATACTGGCGAAAAGGGCGGAATTATGGCGTGGCGGCAATTTCTGGTGTTCGACCTGGATGGGACGCTGATCGACTCGGCCCCGGATATCGCCGACGCGGTCAATGTGCTGCTGGGAGAGTTGGGCAAGGCGCCTTTGCCGCTGGCGGACGTCAAAACCATGATCGGCGACGGCGCCCCGGTGCTGCTGGCACGTGCCCTGAAGGCATCCGGGGTGGCAATTGAGGCGGCCGAACTGATGCCGCGCTTCAAACTGCATTACGAGGCGGCCTCGACCAACCGCACAGCCCTTTACCCCAAAGTACGCGAGATTCTGGAGACCTTCCGCCGCGACGGCCGGCATCTGGCGCTCTGCACCAACAAGCCTTCGGCAGCGACCATGCTGGTGCTCGACCATTTCGGCTTGTCGCCTTTGTTTCAGGCGGTGATCGGCGGCGATTCCATGAAGGAACGCAAGCCCGCCAGGGAACCGCTGCTGGCAGCCATCGCCAAGGCCGGTGGCGATGCGGCACGTGCTGCCGAAATATCGGTGATGATCGGCGACAGCCATACCGACCTTGCCACCGCCAAGGCGGGCGGTGTGCCCGCGGTCATCATTCCTTCAGGCTATGGCCGGCCGGCCGATCGGGCCTCGCAGGGCGATTTTCACGAGATCGCCCGCTTTGCCGATCTCCCTGCCCTGCTGGATGTGCTCGATCAGAACTGAACGTCGACCAAATCCAGCACCATCTGTCCCAGCGCATTCTGTGCTTCGATGCGCACGGGAATGGCCGGTAGGCCAGCGACGGCCGGGGCCAGCCACAGTCGCGCCGATTGCGGATAGAATTGCGATTGCGCCGCCACGCTGGAAAAACCCTGCAGCAATTGCGGTTCGGCGCTGCATTCGGTGGCCGAACCGTCGTAATAGGATTGCTGCATCGGGTTGAGATCGACGAAACCACCTTGCGCGAGCTTGAGGTCGTAGCGCCGCACGCCGTCGAACAGCTTGTAGGTACCCTGGCATTGATGGGTCTTGGCGAATTTCGCGACTAGGGCCACCACGGCGCTGGCCGGATCCATCGTGCCATTGGCAAAGCCCTGGGCCGCCGCTTCCTGCGCCTGGCGCGTCAGCGGCTGGGCGTTGATGCCAACCTTGCCGCCGGCACCATAGGTCAGCGTCACCGCTTCCTGCTTGCCCATGATCTGCGAGACCGAACGGAACTGCGTGGGGGCCGCCGCCTGGTTCTTCAGCGCTCCCGAGGCGTTGATGCTGGCAGCATAGGGATAGAGCATGCGGAAATTGCCGGCGGTCTGCCCGTCAGCCGTGATGGTGTAGCCGCCATTGCCCGGCACGGTCCCCGCGGGCAGGTTGACCGTGGTGCTCAGCGAAAAGACCGGCAGACCCGCCATATAGCCGGCATAGGTCAGCGTTACGGGCCTTGAAGCCGCGGCCCCCTGGCCCAGGCCAACACCGATGGCAGCAAGGCCCAGGACCGCGAGACCGGCAAAAAGCGGCTTGGCAAAGTAACGCATTGAATCACCTCAGGGATCGGATCTGGGAGCCATCATCAACTCGGTTGCTGGCAGCAATCTGTCAAGGCCTCCGGAAACCCGATCACGGCAGCTTGACCGGGCGCCCGGATTAACCCGGATTAATTTGACACGGGAAGAGGCGGAGGCTAAACAACCCGCCCAGACGCCAGCGGCCTGCTCTCGACCGGCCGCATCCAGTCCAGGCGGGTGCGTAGCTCAGCGGGAGAGCACTACCTTCACACGGTAGGGGTCACAGGTTCAATCCCTGTCGCACCCACCATTCCCACCGCAAAATATAGCCATTTCAGCAGCCTGCTGGGCTCGCTCGCGATCAGAACAAACCGGCAATAAACGCCAGTAAAGCCAGTCCTTAACGGCGGCCTGCTGCTCCTTGGCGAAACGGGAGCGCCCTTTCGGGCGCCCCCGTCTCTTCGACCATCCCTCTCTGGCGGGACCAGACCCAATCAGACGAAGCTGAAATTGTCCTGGTGCAAGGCCGCCAGCTTGGTGCCTATCAGGGTGAGCGAGTTGTCGCCATCGAGGGTGATGGAGACATCGTCACCGACCTGAGCAGCGTGAGCCATCACGTCGGCGAAACCGCCGAACAGCCCGTCGGCGAACGCGATCACATCGGCGCCGTAATCGCCGAAGTCGCTGATCGTGTCCTTGCCGAAGCCGGCGGCGAACACGAAGGTATCGATGCCGCGACCACCAGTCAGTTGGTCGCTGCCGTGGCCACCAGTCAGCACGTCGCTCCCGTAGCCGCCATTGAGCGCATCGTCGCCCTCATCTCCGGCCAGGGCATCGTTGCCATAGCCGCCGATGAGCGTGTCGTCGCCAGCACCAGCGACCAGGCTGTCATTGCCATAGCCACCATCGAGATCATCGTCGCCGCTGCCGCCATCGAGCGTGTCGTCGCCGTACCCGCCTTTGACATTGTCGTCACCCGAGCCGCCGGCAAGGCTGTCATTGCCGTAACCGCCGTCGAGCATATCGTTCCCCGCCTTGCCGGTCAGAACATCGTTGCCGTGTCCGCCTTCCAGCAGGTCGTCGCCGGCGCCGCCGGTGAGCGTATCCGCCCCCGACCCGCCGACCAGATGCTGGTCGGGCGCCTCGCCGACGAAGGCGAAAGACTCCTCGCCGACATCGTCCAGGTTTACGCCGACCAGGGTGATGCTGTTCGCTCCGTCCAGAGTGATGACGACGTCGGCACCGACCTGCTCTGCATGGCTCAGCACGTCGTCGGCATCACCGAACAGCGACCGATCGAAGCTGATCGTATCGCCGGCCTGGAAGTCGGTGATCGTGTCCGCACCGAAGCCGCCCTGGTGATAGAGGAACAGGTCGCGACCCTCGCCGCCAGCAAGCTCGTCCGCGCCGACCCCGCCATCCAGGGTGTCCGCCCCGTTGCCACCGTCGAGAACGTCGTCGCCCTCGCCGCCGGAAAGGCCGTCGATTCCGGCATCGCCCGTCAGCACGTCGTCGCCGACATCACCCTTCAACGTATCGTTATCTTCGCCGCCGTCGAGAATGTCGTCACCGTCGCCACCTTCGATGACGTCAGCTCCCTCGCCGCCATTGAGGATATCGTTGGCGCCCAGGCCCTGGATCAGGTCGTTGCCGGCGGCACCTTCCAGCACGTCATCCTCCGGCGTGCCGACGAGAACCAGGTCGCCCGTCCCGTTGTCCTCGACCGTGAAGTTCCAGGCCGTCGAGTCGTCGATCCCAGCAAAGGGATTGCCGGTGCCCGCGCCGTTGTTGCTCGTCCCCTGGACGGCAATATTGTCGATGGCCCACCACCAATCGTTACCACCGTCGATCACGCCGAAGCTGATCACCGCGCTGGTGGCTCCCTCGGGGTTGTTGAGGGCGATGGTGAGGTTCTCGTTGGTCGTGTCGGCCTTGAAATCCGGATCGGAGGGATCCGAAGTCCAGCGCAGCAGTTCGATCGGCGCGCCGCCGTCGAAGGATACGGTCAAGACCGCCTTCTGGTTATCCTCGCGTCGCCAGCTGGAGTCGAAGTTGACGGTAGCCGTGCCGGCTACGATGCCGGTCAGATCGATCGCCGGCGTCTTCATATGGGCGTTGAACAAGTTGGGATCGATATTGGTCGCACCATCGTCATATTCGTCGGGATCGGCCACCATCACCGTACCGCTGGCGTTGGTGAAGTTCGCCCGGCCCTGATTGCCGGCCGAGGCGATCCAGGCATCTTTGTCGAAGAAGGTCCAGCCGTAATACTCCACGGGGCCGCCGGCGGGCGTCGTGTTCTCGTGGGTCCAGCCCTGCGGAGGGGTCGGGGTGAAGTCGGTGCCGTCGCCACCGCTCTCGCCGACAAAGGGCTGCAGGGTGAGGCCATCGAAATCCTCGGAGAAGAGCGTGGCCCGCTGCGCTGTATCGCGCAAGGCGCCGGGCTCGATCGCAACATAGTACTCGACCCCCGGCTCCAGATCGGCTGCCGGATCGATGGTCACGATTTTGCCGTCGATGGTGACCTGGTTCGACGTCACATCGATGGTTTCGGCAATGCTGCCATCGTCAACCCGCTTGATGAGGATGTTGCCGGTGCCAGCCAGCACCGTCTCGCTGAACTCGATCACCAGATTGCTGTCGGGCGTCACATCGACGCTGCCATCGGCCGGCTGCAGGGCGACAATTTCCGGCGCCGTGGAGTCAGCATCGGTGGTGAAGTTCCAAGTCGTCTTGTCCGAAATGCCGGCAAAGGCATTGACGCCGTCGGTGAAGGCGCCCGGCTCGATCACGACATAGTAGTTCGTCTCCGATGCGAGGTCTTCCGGCAGGTCGATGGTCACGACATCGCCGGAAATGGTGACATGGGCCGAGGTCACGTCGACCGTGGTCACCACGCTGTCGTCCGACACCAGTCTGACGACGATGTTACCGGCACCCTTCTGGATATCCTCGCTGAACCGCAGCGACAGGTTGGAGCCGATAGCAACGCCCGCGGCGTCGTCGACCGGCGACAGAATCGCTTCGAGTGCTGGGGGAACCGGATCGGCGGCGCCTTCCAGGAGCGAGCCGCTCGCCAGCCCATCCGGCGACACCGTGAACGGGATGTCGAGATGATCAAGGATCGTCGCGACGATAGAGGTTTGCGGGACGGCGTCCGAGAATGACGCCAGTTCCTCGTTCGAGGCGATGAAGATGCGGCGCTCCGAATTGGTCTGCCCGCCATGCGAGCTGCCGGTTGCCGGGTCGCGGCCGTGATCGGTCGACACGATCACCAGCCAGTCCTCGCCCGGATACGCCGCCTCGCGCGCGGCGACGGCGGCCAGGATCTCGCCCACCTGATTGGAAGCGGTGCTCAGCGCATTGTCGTAGGCCTCGCCGAAGCCGGCGGAATGGCCGGCGCCGTCCACGTCGTCGAGCTGGATGAAGGTGAAGTCCGGCGCCGCGGTGTTGATGAGGTTCACGGCGGCGGCGGTGACGGCCGCGTCCGAAAGGCCGCTCGACACATAGTCGACGATTGCGGGATCGTCCAGCAGGCCCATTTCCCGGGCGAAATGGCCCGTGTTGATCGGCGACCAATGGACAATCGAGGCCATCGTGGCATTGGGGGACGCATTGTTGATGTATTCAAAAATGCTGGTCACGTCGCTGGCGATCGGCTGATTGTTGTTGCTCGAAACGCCGTGCTGATCGTCCCACACGCCGGACAGCAGGGTCGACCAGCCGGGACCGCTCGAGGTGCTCTGCTCCGACGCCGTTCCCTGGACGCCGCCCGCATATCCTTCCACGATATCAAGGCCAAGGATTTCCTCCCCTTCGCCCTGCAGGCCCAGGAGCATCAGCTGCTCCAATTGCACCCCGTCGATCCCGATAAAGATTGCCTTCTGTACCATGGCTTCCTCTCTTGCCTGAAACTCGACCGCCGGCGAGCGAACGCTTCGACCCGCGATGCGGACAAGCCGGACCTTAGGAAGCGACGATGACAGGTCATCGACGCCTGCGTGACGTTGGCCATTGAAACTTGCGATGCCCGGTATCGCAGGCAGCGATAGCCGCTACCTAGCCTCTGCCGCCGGCGGGTGAGCACGCTTGGAATCGTCACGCTGCCGCAACCGAACGGAGACACAGAGCAACTACATTTCGGGCCGGATTTCGGTCATGGCGCGAAGAGCAGGCTCCGCCCGGGAGCCGGCCGGAACCCGGCATGACCGGAGCCTGGAAATGAGGAACCTGAAACATGTCGATGATTCAGCTTCGGGCTTTCCACTTCGTCGCGCTGGCGGGCGGGTTCTCGCGGGCGGCGCGCGAGATGGCGGTCAGCCAGTCATCGCTCTCCGCCCAGGTTCGGCAGTTGGAGGCAGGCTCCGGATTGAGCCTGTTCGAGCGCAAGCCGCTCGGTGTCAACCTGACGCCCGATGGCCATGTGCTGTTCGATGTGACCAAGCGCCTGTTCGCGGCTGAGGCGGAGGCACGCGCCATCCTGCGCAGTCGCCGCCAAGGAGGCGGCCATCTTCGCGTAGCCGCCGACGCAGCATTCCATTCCGTTCAGATTCTCGCCAGTCTGAAATCCAGTCGACCGGACCTGACTTTCACGTTGTCGATCGGCAATTCGGGTCATGTGATCGAGCAATTGGTGAACCATCGCGCTGACGTCGGCATCACGGCGCGACGACCGCCTGATCCGCAATTGCATGTCCGGCCGATATTGTCGATGCGGATCGGAATATTCGTCCCAGCCGACCACGAATGGAGCGCGCGGAACGAGATATCCACCGGGGAACTCGCCGGCCGCACAATCGTCCTCCGCGAAAAAGGGTCCGTCACCCGTGAAACTTTCGAGTCAACTCTGGCCGATCATCATGTGACGCCAGGGAGCATGATTGAGGTTTCTTCGCGAGAAGCGGTCTGCGAAGTCGTTGCGGCGGGCCTCGGCATTGGGATCATCGCAGATCGCGAGATCGGCCACGACTCGCGGCTCTGCTTCCTGCCACTGATGGACAGCAATCGTACGGTTGATGAGTATGCGGTCTGTTTCATCGAGCGGTGCCGCATGCCGATCGTGCGTGATTTTCTGACAAGTGTATCCTCGCTGTCTCCTGCGCGGTGAACGCTATCTTTCCCCCTCTTGTTCGGGTCAACGTGCCCCCGAACGGACTTTGCCCAAAAAACAAAACGGCCCGCGCCAGAGGAGCGCGGGCCGTCTTGCTTGATGACCCTGGACGAATAGCCCGGGGACGAATAACTCGGGGACGAATAACCCGGGCCGGTCAGTTCGGCCAAAGATCCTTGTTGGCGGTGCGGAAGGTGTCGATCTGCTTCTGGGCCTCCTCGCGCGCGACGCCGTAGCGTTCCTGGATCTTGCCCACAAGCTGGTCATGGTGCCCTTCGAGTTTGGTGATATCGTCGTCAGTGAGCTTGCCCCACTGTTCCTTCATCTTGCCTTTGAGCTGCTTCCAGTTACCGGCGATCTGATCTTGATTCATGTTGTCGCTCCTCTTTTCCGTTGCGATATGAGAAATAAACAGTCGAGGCAGAATCGAGTTCCCATCAGTTCGCATCCCTCGGAGATATTTGCGAGCGCGCTGCGGCAGCCTCGGTTCCCGCCGTGGCGTGCAATCACCGGGTCAGCGGCGCCCGACCAGATATCCGGCAATCGCACCAATGGCGAGGGTCGCAGCAAGGGCCGTCATCGGGCTCGCCGATACGCGCTCGCGTACCTTCTTCATAGCGGCATCGGCTTCGGCCTCAACCCGATCGGCACCCTGTTTCAATACGTCGCCTGCCTGCGTAGCCTTGTCGCGAACGACGTCGCCCGCGCTCTGGGCGGCTTGCGCGGCTGTATCCTGGAAATTGCCGCGAACTGCGGAGAAGTTGGTCATGCGAATAACTCCATTCTTTGATTTAATTGCGGGCTTGCAGTGAACGATCAACCGATCTATCCGAAAGTTGTTTCTCCGAAATGCAGCGTTTGACACGAAGTCACAAACATTGTCGGATCGCGGCAACCGAACCGACAATTCAGTCCCAAAGGGCATTGAGTCCGACAATCGACAGGGAAGACGGCCATGGCACAGCTCAGCATTCGCAACGTCAGAAAGAATTACGGGCCGGTCGATATCCTGAAAGGAATTGATATTGAACTGGCCGACGGTGAATTCCTGGTGTTGCTGGGCCCATCGGGTTGCGGCAAGTCGACTCTGCTCAACATCATTGCCGGGTTGACTGACGTCAGTTCCGGCGAGGTCCGCGTCGGCGACCGCGTCATCAATGACGTGCATCCTAAAGACCGCGACATCGCCATGGTGTTCCAATCATATGCGCTCTATCCGAACATGAGCGTCGCCAAGAACATGGAATTCGGCCTGGAGATGCGAAAGGTCGAGCGTTCGGTACGCGAAGCGGCCGTCGCTAAAGTGGCCAAGCTCCTGCAGATCGAGCATCTCCTCGCCCGGAAGCCGGCCGAGCTATCGGGCGGCCAGCGCCAGCGTGTCGCCATCGGCCGCGCTCTCGTGCGCGAACCGAAGGTGTTCCTGTTCGACGAGCCGCTGTCGAATCTCGATGCAAAGTTGCGCGTCGAGATGCGCACTGAGATCAAGAAGCTGCATCAGCGCCTCGGCACCACCATCGTCTATGTGACCCATGACCAGATTGAGGCGATGACGCTGGCCAGCCGAATCGCCATCATGAAGGATGGATTGGTGCAGCAATTGGCAACGCCTGCCGAAATCTATGACCGGCCGGCCAACATGTATGTGGCGGGCTTCATTGGTGCCCCGGCCATGAATTTTCTGCGCGGGCAGATCGCGCAGCAGGAAGGCAAGCTCGGCATTTCAGCCTTGGTAACGGCCCATGGCGCGCAGGGCCCGCGTTTCCTCCCGCTTGCCGATCCGGCGCCGCAACTCGGCGGCTGGCTCGGGCGGGACATCGTGCTCGGCGTTCGCCCTGAAGCCATTTCCATCGCCGGCACCGTCGAACCAGTGGCCCAACTGGCCGAGGTGGAGGCTGAGATCGACCTGGTCGAACCGACCGGCGCCGACACGCTGGCTTATTTCAGCATGGGTGGCGCCACGACGGTGGCGCGGATCCGGCCGCAGGATGTTGCCGGCGCCGGCGGCACGATGCGCTTCGCCATCGACCTCAGCCGCAGCAGCCTGTTTGATCCGCAAACTGAGGTCCGCCTGAATTAATCCGGCCGAATCCCGCTCCGCTGAATTAATTCGTGGCGAGAAACCCCGACAAATCAGACCGTTGCCTTCGATGAAGGCTGGCACAGGGCGACGTGTCGGGGCAAACTAGGCCCGATGCCAGCGCAATCATTTTCGTCGACCCGCCCCCAATAGGGACTCCAGATGCAGCGTAACACCCTGATTTCTCAGCCATTCGACATGATCGTTTTCGGCGGCCGTGGCGATCTTGCCCGTCGCAAACTAATCCCCGCCCTCTACCATCTCGACCGTGAGCGGCGCTTGCCCGATGACGGCCGCATCATCGCCGTTTCCCGTGGCGCCATGGCCAATGACGCCTTTATCCAGATGATGCATGACGACTGCCAGACTTATTCGACCAATGGCAGCGACATCCAGTTCGACGAAATCTCCTGGGCGCGCTTCGCCCAGCGCCTCACTTATCTCGGCCTCGATGCCACGGACGCCAAGAGCTATGACAGCCTCGCGCAACTGCTGAAGGGTCGCGAGGAGGTCATCCGCGCCTTCTACCTCGCAACAGCGCCCGACATCTTTGGTCCCATCGCCGCTAATTTGAAGGCGCTCAACTTGGTGACCCAGGAATCCCGCCTGGTGCTGGAAAAGCCGCTGGGCCACGATCTGGCCTCGGCCCACGAAATCAATGCCGCCGTCGCGAAGGCCTTCGCCGAGCCGCAGACCTACCGGATCGATCACTATCTCGGCAAGGAGACGGTGCAGAATCTGATGGTGCTGCGCTTCGCCAATGCGCTGTTCGAGCCGCTGTGGAACCGCACCCATATCGACCATGTACAGATCTCTGTGGCCGAGACGGTCGGCGTCGGTGGCCGCTGGAAGTACTACAACGAATCCGGCGCACTCCGCGACATGATCCAGAACCATCTGCTGCAGCTGGTCTGCCTCACCGCGATGGAACCGCCCAGTACCCTTGACGCCGACATGATCCGCGACGAGAAGCTGAAGGTCCTGCGCGCCCTGCAGCCGATCCATGCCGCCGACGTGGCCCAGGCGACCGTGCGCGGGCAGTATCGCGCTGGCAATATCGACGGCAAGGCGGTACCCGGCTATCTCGAGGAAACCGATGCCGATCCGGTCAGCAACACCGAGACCTTCGTCGCCATCAAGATCGGCATCGACAATTGGCGTTGGGCCGGCGTGCCCTTTTACGTGCGCACCGGCAAGCGCCTGCCGGCGCGCTCCTCGGAAATCGTCGTCCAGTTCAAGACGCCGCCGCACTCGCCCTACCCCGCTTCCGCTGGCACGATCCATCCCAACAAGCTGGTGATGCGCCTGCAGCCCGATGAAGGCATCCGCCTCGTCATGCTCAATAAGGGTCGGGGGCCAGGCGAGTTGAAGCTGCACCAGACAGCCCTCGACCTTTCTTTCGCGGAGACTTTCGGCGGCCGCTCACCGGATGCCTATGAGCGCCTGCTGCTCGATGTCATCCGGGGCCGCCCGGCCCTCTTCATGCGCCTTGATGAATTGGAGGCCGCTTGGCGGTGGACCGACGGCATCCTGCAAGGCTGGGCTGATACGGCGCTCGCGGCAAAGCCCTATGCGGCCGGCTCCTGGGGACCCACGGCGGCGATCTCGCTCATCGAGCGTGACGGCCGCACCTGGCACGAGGACGATATTTAGTGTCCCTGCGGTCGACCGAGTTCAACGACCGCGCCGCCTTGGCCGACGCGGTGGCAGCGGGCATCCTGGCCGATCTCGGCGCCGCCATTGCCGCGACCGGCCAAGCGTGCCTTGTCGTTCCCGGCGGGACGACGCCAATCGCCGTCTTCGAGCGGCTGGCGGCGTCGACATTCCCCTGGGACAAGGTCACCGTGATCCCTTGCGACGAACGCTGGGTGCCGGCCGACCATCCCGACAGCAATGAAGGGCTGATCCAACGCCACTTGCTGCAGGGGCGGGCCAAGACGGCATCGCTCGTCGGCCTCTATCGGCCGGTGGCAGCGCCGGCTGAGGCGGCCGGTGAGGTGACGCGTGTTCTGGCTACCCTGCCCCGCCCTTTCTCCAGCGTCTTTCTGGGCATGGGCGAAGACGGGCATTTCGCCTCGCTCTTTCCCGGTCGGCCTGAGACCGCGCCCGCATTGGATCCTGAAACCAAGGACGCCGTCATGGTCTTGGCCGGACCCGCCAAAGGGCATCCGCGCATCGGCCTGACCTTGAGTGCCCTCATCGATTGCAGCCATGTGCTGCTGGCGGTGACGGGTGCCGAAAAACGGATTGTGCTGCAGCGGGCGATCGACAATATCAATGCAGATACCTACCCGATCGCGGCCCTGTTGCGGCAGAAGCGGACCCCGATCGACATTTTCCTTTGCCCATGAGGCCGGACATGCATCCCACCATCGAAGCCGTCACAGCGCGCATCCGCACCCGCAGCGAAACCAGCCGGGCCAAATATCTCGCCCGCATCGCGCAAGCGAAATCGAAGGGTGTTAAACGCGGCCATCTCTCCTGCGGGAACCTCGCCCATGGTTTTGCCGCCTGTGGCAATGAGGAAAAGGCGGCGCTGGCCGGTACCACGCTGCCCAATCTCGGTATCGTTTCGGCCTATAACGACATGCTGTCGGCCCATCAGCCTCTCAAGGACTATCCGGAACTGATCAAGGCTGCCGTCAGCGGCCATGCGACAGTGCAGTTCGCGGGCGGCGTCCCGGCCATGTGCGATGGCGTTACCCAAGGTCAGACCGGCATGGAACTGTCGCTGTTCAGCCGCGACGTCATCGCCATGGCAACCGCCGTGTCGCTCTCTCACGACATGTTCGACGGCGCTCTGATGCTGGGCGTCTGCGACAAGATCGTACCGGGTCTCCTCATTGGCGCGCTGAGCTTCGGCCATCTGCCGACCGTCTTCGTGCCGGCCGGCCCCATGCCGTCAGGCCTGCCCAATGCCGAGAAGTCGCGCATCCGCCAGCTCTATGCGGAAGGAAAAGTCGGGCGCAAGGAATTGCTGGAGGCGGAGGCCGCCTCCTATCACGCCGCCGGCACCTGCACCTTCTACGGTACCGCCAACAGCAACCAGATGCTGATGGAAGTGATGGGCCTGCATATGCCGGGCGCGGCCTTCGTCAATCCAGGGACACCCTTGCGCGCCGCCCTCACAGCGGCTGCCGCCAAGCGCGTCGCCGGCGCCACTGCGCTTGGCAACGACTATCGCCCCATCGGCGAGATCGTCGACGAAAAGGCGTTGGTCAATGCGATTGTCGGCCTGCTGGCGACCGGCGGGTCGACCAATCACACCATACATCTGATCGCCGTGGCCGCTGCCGCCGGCATCAAGATCGAGTGGCAGGATTTTGCCGACATCTCCGGTGTGACACCGCTGCTGTGCCGTATCTATCCCAACGGCCAGGCGGATGTGAACCATTTCCAGGCGGCGGGCGGCTTCGGCTTTCTGGTGCGCGAATTGCTGAATGCAGGTCTGCTGCATCGCGACGTGAAGACGCTGGTTGGCGACGGCCTCGACGCCTACGCACAGGAGCCCTATCTAGAGGGCGATCAGCTGCGCTGGCGCGATGCACCCGCGCAATCGCTTGATCGGGAAGTGCTGCGCCCGGCGAGCGATCCTTTTGCGCCCGAAGGCGGCATCCGTGTATTGGCCGGCAATCTCGGCCAATCCATCATCAAAGTATCTGCGGTGAAGCCGGCGCACCGTGTGATCGAGGCGCCCGCCATGGTCTTCAACAGCCAACATGACGTGCAAAAGGCCTTCAAGGAAGGCAAGCTGCATCGCGACGTGGTGGTGGTGGTCAAAGGCCAGGGGCCGCGCGCCAATGGCATGCCGGAGCTGCATCAACTGACCCCCGCCTTGGGTGTGCTGCTCGATCTCGGCTATAAGGTGGCGCTCGTCACCGACGGCCGCATGTCGGGTGCCTCCGGCAAGGTGCCGGCCGCCATTCATTTGAGCCCTGAGGCTGTGGCTGATGGGCCGATCGCGCGCATTCGCGACGGCGACATTATCCGCCTCGACACGGAAACCAGCGAGTTGACGCTGAAGGTGCCGGATTTGGCAACGCGCTCATGCGATCTGCCGGACATTAGCGGACACGAAGCCGGATGTGGGCGCGAGCTTTTCGCCGGCTTCCGGGCCCAGGTCGGCGGTGCCGAGCGCGGAGCCGCCAGTTTCGGCTGGGAAGGCATCGTATGACGTCTCCGGACCTCGCCCTCGTCGCCGATATCGGCGGGACCAATGCGCGCTTTGCGCTGCGCCAGCGGGGTGTAGCCGGCGTTGAGCGCATGAAGACGCTCTCTGCACGGGACTATCCCGACATCGCCACGGCCATCACCACCTATCTCGACTGGGCTGGCGCCAAGCCGACCGAGGCCTGCTTCGCGGTCGCCTGCCCGGCGCGCGAGGACTATATCGAATTCACGAACTCCACCTGGCGCTTCTCCCGCTATGAAACAGCGCAGCTTTTCGGCTGGCGGAGACTTGAGACCATCAATGATTTCGAGGCCCTGGCCCTGGGCGTTCCGCATGTGAAGCCCGAAGGGCTGCACAATGTCCGGCGCGGCACAGTGGACGAAGGGGGCGCACGCGCCGTCCTCGGCCCGGGCACCGGCTTCGGCGTCTCCGGCCTCGTCAGCGATCGGCATGGCGGCTGGGTGGCCCTGGCCGGCGAAGGCGGGCATGTGGGCTTTGCCCCGCAGGACGAATTGGAGATCGACCTGCTGCGCTATCTGCAGGCGCGCTTCGGCCGCGTCTCCTGCGAAAGGTTGCTGTCCGGTGAGGGTCTCGTCAATATCTACGAGTTCCTGACTGTGCAGGCGGGCAAACCGGCCGAGCGGCCGAGCCCGGCGGAGATCACCGCCCGCGGCCTCGAGCATGGCGAACGTATTGCACGCGATGCTCTGCGGCGATTCTGCGCCATCTTGGGTTCGGCAGCCGGCGACCTCGCACTCATCCTCGGTTCGACGGGCGGCGTCTATATCGGCGGCGGAATCGTCCCGCGCCTGTTGCCCATCCTGCTGGACAGTCGCTTCGAGGAGCGCTTCGCCAACAAGGGCCGTCTCTCCTCCCTGCTTGCCAACATGCCGATCTTCGTCATTCTCGACAATACGCTGGCACTGCTCGGCGCCGCTGCAACTCTCAACCAAGGTGACCAATGACACCCATCGCCAAGATCATCCGCCAGGCTCGCGCCATTCCCGTCATCGTCATCGACAATCTGGAAGACGCGCTGCCACTTGCCCGGGCCTTGCGCGCAGGCGGCCTTTCCAGCATGGAGATCACGCTGCGCACGGCAGCCGGATTGGAGGCCATCAAGCAGCTGCGTGGTGCGGTCGAAGGGCTGTCGGTTGGCGTCGGCACCGTCCTTTCCAGCGACGATCTCAAACGCGCCCATGCGGCCGGGGCCGATTTCGCGGTGAGCCCGGGCTTTTCGGAGGAGATCGTCAAACTGGCTCTTGATCTGGGCCTCCCCTATCTCCCCGGCGCGGCAACGCCCGGCGAGGTGATGCGCGGCAGGGCGCTCGGACTCGATGCCTTCAAGTTCTTCCCCGCCTCGACGCTTGGCGGGCCCGCGACGCTCAAAGCGTGGGGCGATGTCTTCCCAGACAATCATTTCTGCCCCACCGGCGGTGTTTCGCCAGATAATGCAAAGGATTACCTGGCTCTGGCCCATGTTGCCGCCGTCGGCTCCTCGATGCCGGCACCCAGGAAAATGGTCCAGGAGAAGAAGTGGGAAGAGATCAAGGCCTTAAGCCACCAGTTTGTTGCGTCGACTCATTCCTGACGATGGCTTAGCTTGGCGGTCTGGAATATGCAGCCAACTCAGAGTCGAGGATACCTTGGCGCAAGGGAGCAATTATCAGCGGATCATCGGGACGGATTTCCTGAAGATCTGTACGGTTCGCATTCGGCGAGCCTACGAGTATTGGGACAGCAAGCGCGCCGGTCGTGCCATGCCCTCGCGGGCCGATATCGATCCCAGCGAGATCCGCGACCTGCTGCCCGGCGTCATCTTGATCGATGTCGAACACAATCCGCTGCGCCTGACCTATCGCTTGGTCGGCACGGATGAAGTGGAGGCCCGCGGTTACGACCCGACCGGCAAGAGCGTCAGCGAGCATGTCTTTGCGGTCACGCCGCAATTCGGTCTGGAGACATATTCGATTGCGGCACAGCAAGCCATGGTGGTCTACGATCAGGAACCCTGGGCCTCACCCAATCCACGGCTATGCGAGGTCGGGTCCGTCGTCATGCCGCTTTCCAGCGACGGCAAGACAGTCAACATGCTGATGGCCTTCTGCGACTACAAGCGCAGCTGACTGATCATTTCTTCTTCGGCACGCGAAACAGCTGCTGGTCCAGATCCATGCCGAATTGCGCTTCGAACAGGCCGACGCGGACCTGTTCGTTCTTCTGGTCGATCACAGTCCATTGCCGCAATTCGAGCGGCCGGTCGCCGAGCTCAAGGACGACCTTGCCCTCTTCGGCATCGTCAGTCTGACGGATGGTCAGCTCAAACGCGGCCGGCGACCGCTTGAAAGCCGTTACCGTCACGTCGCCGCCAAGCTCGACATCGTCGCGCAGCAGGAACCAGAGCGGCGAGGATGAGACCGGGACGCGGTTGATCTGGTCGAGCTCGGGGTCGTAATAGTGCAAGGAAACGCTGTCGGAGACGATCAGCATCGGTGACGGCGGCTCATATTCAATGCGGATGAACCCTGGCCGTTTCAGGTAAATATTGCCGAAGGCGATGCCGCCTCTCTCGGAATATTGCTGGAACTTGGCGCGCATCGTCGTGATGCCGTTGAGGTAGTCCTGAATGCGCTTCAGATCCGCCTCGTCCTGCGGCGTCAGATTGGCCGGCACCGCGCGCGCCAAAGCGGGCCGCGCCAGGCCGCCGGAAGCGGCCAGCACGGCAAAGCTACCGGCCATGCCGAGCAGATCGCGGCGGGAAACTCTGAAATCAGTCACGATGCGGAAACCTCTCGTTCAATTCTGGGCGGCCGGCCCGGCGATCTAATCATCCATGCCGCGCGCGAGTACTTCGCGCTTGCCGACATGGTTTGCGGTGCTGACGACGCCTTCCTTTTCCATCCGTTCGACGATCCGGGCTGCCCTGTTATAGCCGATCTGGAGATGGCGCTGGACAAAGCTGACCGACGCCTTTTTCTCACGCGTGACGATGGCGACTGCACGGTCGTAAAGTTCGTCGCCCGAACCGCCACCCGGTTCACCATCAAGCCCGTCAATGCCGCCAAGCTCTTCATCTTCCTGGGTTACTTCCTCGACATAGGCCGGCTCACCCTGTTCCTTCAGGAAGCGCACGATCGATTCCACCTCGCGATCCGAGACGAACGGCCCGTGAACGCGGGTGATGCGACCACCATTGGCCATATAGAGCATGTCGCCCTGTCCCAACAGCTGTTCGGCCCCCATCTCACCAAGAATTGTTCGGCTGTCGATCTTGGTGGTGACGTGGAAGCTGATGCGCGTCGGGAAGTTCGCCTTGATCGTCCCGGTAATGACGTCGACCGACGGGCGCTGCGTTGCCATGATGATATGGATGCCGGCGGCGCGCGCCATCTGCGCCAAGCGCTGGATCGCAGCCTCGATCTCCTTGCCCGCAACCAGCATGAGGTCGGCCATCTCGTCGACCACGACGACGATGAAAGGCAAGGCGGTAAGGTCGAACGGCTCTTCCTCATAGATCGGCTGGCCGCTTTCCGGATCGAAGCCGGTCTGCACCCTCCGCGTCAGCGTTTCACCGGCGGCCCGCGCCTGTTCCAGGCGCTGGTTGAAACCGTCGATATTGCGAACACCCAGTCGCGACATCGCGCGGTAGCGGTTTTCCATTTCGCGCACGACCCATTTCAGGGCGACGATTGCCTTCTTGGGTTCCGTGACGACCGGCGACAGAAGGTGCGGAATGCCGTCATAGACGGAAAGCTCCAGCATCTTCGGGTCGATCATGATGAATTTGCACTGCTCCGGCGTCAGTCGATAGAGCAGCGACAGGATCATCGTGTTGATCGCGACCGATTTGCCCGAACCAGTCGTGCCGGCGATCAGCAGATGCGGCATGCGTGCCAGGTCGACCACGATCGGCGCACCGCCGATATCCTTGCCAAGTACCAGCGCCAGCCGGCTCTGCGAGCCCTGGTAGCTTTCGTCCTCAATGAGTTCGCGGAAGGCCACCACCTCGCGCTCGCGATTCGGCAGTTCGATGCCGATGACGCTGCGGCCGGGCACCACGGCGATGCGGACCGAGACGGCACTCATCGACCGGGCGACATCGTCAGCGAGGCTCACCACGCGGCTGGTCTTGGTGCCGGGGGCAGGTTCGAGTTCATAGAGTGTTACCACCGGGCCGGGACGCACCTTGACGATCTCACCCTTGACGCCGAAATCGTCGAGCACCGTCTCAAGCAGGCGCGCATTCTTCTCCAGGCTCTCCTCATTGATGCGCTGGACCGCGAGATTGGCGGTCGGTCGCGAGAGGATGTCGATCGGCGGCAGTTCGAATTCGCTTTCTTCCAGCACCAGCTTTGCCTGGCGCGAATCCTTCGATTTCGCGGGCTTGGCCTTTTCCTTGGTCTTGGCGGTCGGCGCCACCACTAGCCGCTCCGCGCGCTCGCCCCGGCCGCGATCTTCGCTCTCGGCGGCTCGGCTAGGAATCTCGATGGCGACGCGGGGACGCTCCGACGCATCTCCACCAAAGCGCGGTTCGCGGCGCGCATGCTCGCGCGGATCCTCGTCATCGTCGCGGCGTCCAAAGCGCGGCAAGCGCAGCTTGAAGCCACCGGTGCCAATGCCGGAACGGCCGCGATCGATCACCTCGCCCATGTTACGCCCCATCCGCGCGACACCACGTCCGAAGCGAACATAGCCGCCAAGGCCGATACCAAGGCTGAAATAGAGTGCCACCAGACCGAGAGCGAGGAATCCCATCGCCAGTAGGCGACTGAGCAAGGCAGCATCACTGCCGCCGGCGAGTTGCCCGACAAGGCCGGCAAGGCCGCCTGAGCCGTCGGATCCGACCAGGATCATGTGACCGGCGAGCCCGCCGAGCCCGGTCAACCAGGGCCATTCGCCAGTGCCCGGCAGTGCCGCAAAGGCAGCGGCAAGCAGCACGCTGGTGAGCGGAAGCAGCAGCAGCTTCAACCACATCCGGCCGATGAAATGATCGCGCAGCAGGGCGACACCCCAGGCAAGGAGCGCCGCCGGCGGCACGAGGGCAGCAAGCCCCAGGCCCTGCAGAAGGAAATCCGCGAAGATGGCGCCCGGAGCGCCCATGACATTGGCGACCGCCTGGTCGGCGGCGCGGTTCAGGCTGGGGTCGGAGCCATTGGCGGTCAGGAGCGCCAGCAGATAGGCAAGGCCCGCCAGCACCAGCACGATGCCGAGGCCTTCCAGCAGGCGACGTTGAATGAAATTGGAGATTCCGCCGGGCCCACCAAAGCCGAAGCTGGAAGACATAGCCATGCTGCCACCGCGCGTCCCGCCCGCGTTGCTCGCCATACTTACCGTCCCCTGCCTGAAATGCGCATTCTGTCGCCACTATCCATCACTGAACCCAGCACCGCCGCCATCCGCTCGAGAGCGCCCGCGAGTTGCGTTGGCTCATAGACCAGCGCCACGCGGATATAGGGCGCCCCCGGATTGCGGCCGTCGGCATCGACGCGGGCCATGTAACCACCCGGCAGCACCTTGATCGCCGCCTGGCGCCACAATTCGACTGCCGCCTGCTCGCCGTCGCCGACATCGAGCCACAGGAAGAACCCGCCACCCGGCTTCACATTGCCGAAGATCGGGCCGAGAGCTCGTTGCGCCAGATCGAAACTCGCCTGATAGCGGGCGCGATTTTCCTCCACATGGGCTTCGTCGGACCACAACAGGGTCGAGGCCGCCAGCACCGGCAGCGGCACCGCAACACCGCCATAGTTGATCAGTTGCGCTTGCCTCGAAATATATCTTGCATCGCCCGCAACGAAACCGGAGCGCATGCCCGGCGCACTCGAGCGCTTGGAGAGTGAATGGAAGACCAGCAGATTGTCACTAGACCCGCTCGCCTGCGCGGCGGCGATGGCACCGGGCGGCGGCAGGTCGGTGTAGATTTCGGCATAGCATTCGTCGGCCGCGATGAGGAAGTCATGCTGCCGGGCGAGCGCCAGCCAACGCTGCCAGAAATCGGCCGAGGCGACCGACCCTTGCGGGTTGGCGGGCGAGCAGAGATAGACCATGGCGGCCTCTCGCAGCAGCGCGGGCGGCACGGCATCCGGATCGGGCAGGAAGGCGGTTTCGGGGCCAGCCGGCAGAAAAGCCGGCTCACCACCGGCCACCACGGCGGCACCCGCATAAGTGTGATAGAAGGGATTGGCCATCAGGACCTTCCCTTTGCCCTTCGGCGCGCCCAGGGCGACGGCCGACAAGGCAATATGGAAGAGAGCCTCGCGCGTGCCGGAAACCGGCGCGATCATGCGGTCGGCATCGATGAAGGCGCTCTCGACCCCATAGCGGCGCATCAGCCAGGCCTTGGCCGCGGTGCGGAATTCCATCGTGCCCAACGTCGGTGGGTATTTGCTCCACAGCTCTTTTGCGTTGGCGATCGCCTCCAGAGCGAAGGCCGGCGGCTGGAACTGGGGTTCGCCCAGCGATAACAGCAAAGGCGTATTGCCACCACCCGGCTGGATGCCTTCCAGCAGCTTGTTGAGGCGGGTGAAGGGGTGGAATTGGGCAAGCGACTCGACGCGATCCTGATTCATTCTCGAAACCCTGGCCCGCACGGGCAAAAATGCAAGCTACATCAAAGAGCGACTCGGGCGCGACTCGAATGCGACTCGGAATGGTACAAACCGGCACAAGCCAAGAACGACACTAATCTCTTAAGACTATACCATCAAGTGCTTGTATTAACGCAGATTCCCATCCACTAGGGTTCTAAGGGGCGATGGTCCCCATAGGTTCCGGCTGCGTTCGTAATTCATCATTTATGCAAATAACGGCATAATTGGGTTGCGTAATACCGCTTTATAGATAAATATGCCTATATCTAGGGCTGACGGGACGGCATTTGGGCACCGTGCTAAGGCTTTCCCGCAGCCCTCACGCACTTGATCGAACAGTCTGAGAGGACGTCATGCCAAGCGTAGCCGCAATCGGCGAATGTATGGTCGAATTCGCTCCGGACGGGCAAGGCGGCTGGCGCATGGGCTTTGCCGGCGACAGTTTCAACACGCTGTGGACCATGCGCGGCCTGCTCAGCGACGCCGATACGCTGGACTATGTCTCCGCTTTCGGCGATGACGAATTTTCGCGCCAACAGTTGGCATTTTTCAGGGCGCACGGGGTCGGCATCGCAGCAAGCCCACACGTCGCCGGCGGCAGGCCGGGCCTATACGCCATCACGCTGAAAGGCGCCGAGCGCAGCTTCACCTATTGGCGCAGCGACTCCGTAGCGCGGCAGCTTGCCGATGACAGCGCGGCTTTGGCGCAGAGCCTCGCGGGTCGCGACCTCATCTACTTCTCGGGCATTTCCCTGGCCATCCTGCCGAAGCCGGCGCGGAACGCCTTGATGACCGCACTGACCAAGGCGCGCCTGGCCGGAAGCCTTGTCGCCTTCGACCCCAATTACCGCCCGCGGCTGTGGCCATCCGCCGATGAAGCGAAAGAGGCGATGAAAGCGGCGGCCGGGATCGCCGATATCGTTCTGCCGACCTTCGACGATGAGCGGCAATTGTTCGGCGATGCCGATCCGCAAGCGACAGCCCGGCGCCTGGCCGATCTTGGCGTAGGGGAATGCGTCGTCAAGAACGGCCCAATGCCGGCAATCGTCTATGCCAACGGCAATTTCGAGGTGGTCGCAGCCGTCGCGGAAGCCCAGGCAGTTGATACATCGGGCGCTGGCGACGCTTTTAACGGGGCCTACCTCGCGGCGCGTCTCTGGAGGCAGGAACCAGTGACCGCCGCCAGATTTGCCCATCGCATAGCTGCACTGGCGATCGAAGTACGCGGTGCGCTGACGCCCTTTGAAAAATTGAAGGCCGCCCTTACCGCCTGACGGCAACAAGAACGGCCTTCAGAGGGGATCAGTTGAACAGCGCCGCCGTCTTCTGCAAGGTCACCCATACGCCCCACAGGATCGGGATGCCGACGGCCGCCCAAGCCAGCATCGCCTTGCCGTCGAGACCGCCCTTGCCGATCCCGAAGGAGCCGGCAGCGACCGCCTGCTGCGCCGCATTTTTGGCCTGCAAGGCCGCCACTTCCGCTTCCGACATGAACCATTTCTCCGGCAGCGGTTTGACGAAGGCATTGGCGATGAGGCCGAGGACCAGCATGCCAACCAGGATATACATGGTGAAGTCATAGACCTGTTCGCGCGGCACACCGGCACTGATCTGGAATTCGCGGATATAGTTCACGACGACGGGACCGATAATGCCTGCCGTGGCCCACGCCGTCAGCAGGCGACCGTGAATCGCGCCGACGAATTGCGTGCCGAAGATGTCCGCAAGATAGGCTGGAATCGTGGCAAAGCCGCCGCCATACATCGAGAGGATGATGCAGAAGATGGCAACGAACAGAACCTGACTGCCCATATGTGCCGCCGTGGGCGCCAGCGCATAAAGGGCGATGCCGAGGACGAAAAAGGTAAAGTAGGTGTTCTTGCGGCCGATGCGGTCCGAGAGTGATGCCCAGAAGAAACGCCCGCCAATATTGAACAGCGACAGCAATCCGGCAAAGCCGGCGGCGATCGCCGCGATGGCGGTCTTCTGCCCATCATCCAGTTGCGTGAAGGTGAGTTCCGGCATGCCGAGAAGGCGTCCGCCGAAAATCTCCTGCAGCATCGGCGAAGCCATGCCGATGACGCCGATTCCGGCCGAGACATTGAGGCACAGAACCGCCCAGATCAGCCAGAACTGCTTGGTCTTATGTGCGTGCTTGAGATGCACGTGGTGCGGGGTGATCATCGTTTTCTTGGTGACCGGCGGGACCCAACCCTCCGGACGCCAACCGGCGGGCGGTATGCGGTAGCCGAAGGCACCGCCCAGCATGAAGACGATATAGACCGCCGCCATGACCAGAAAGGTCTGCCAGACGCCGACCGATTCCGCCGTCTTGAAATGCGCCATCAATTTGTCGGCCATAGGTGCACCGATCATTGCACCGCCGCCGAAGCCCATGATCGCCATGCCTGTCGCCATGCCGCGACGATCCGGGAACCATTTGATGAGGGTCGACACCGGCGAGATATAGCCGATACCCAATCCGATGCCACCGATGACGCCGGCACCGATCCACATCAGCCAGAGTTGGTGCGAGATAACGCCCACAGCCGCGATCGTAATGCCGCCGCACCAGCACAATGCGGAAACCAGACCCGCCTTGCGTGGCCCGACCCGTTCCAGCCAGCCGCCCCAGATGGCGGCCGAAGAGCCCAGCAGAACGAAGAAGAGCGTGTACATCCATCCCAGGTCAGCCACCCGCCAATCGCAGGTCGTGGTGAAAAGCGCCGACATCAAGGTGAGATCCGCGCAGGCCACCGGCTGAGTCACGCCGATGGCGCGTGATAGCGGCAGCCAGAAAACGCTGAAGCCATAGGCCATGCCGATACAGAGGTGAATGGCCAGCGCCGCGGGCGGCACCAGCCACCGATTGAACCCTGGCTTGGCAATGATGCGCTCGCGGTCGAGAAGCCCTGCTCCCCCGAAGCCGCCAGCAAAGGTCTCGCTTGCTGTAGACATGCTGTCTCTCCCATACCGGCAGGTGTCCTGGCCGGCTCTGTTGTTGTTATTGATGTGCTGCTGCTGCCGCGATCGACCGATCCGGCGCGTTCTCCCCCTTGTTGTTTTGGGGGACCAACCGCAAGCCACGTGCCACTCACTCTGGCCACGTGATTTCAATCACTTATGACGTGATAGGCGGATCAAATGGACAATCTGTCCGACCCGCTTAGACAGATTGTCCCGAACGATGCCTTAGGCTGCTTCCGGCAGCCAGATGGTGAAGACGGTCCCTCGGCCCAGAGTCGAATCGACGCTGATCTTGCCACCTTGGCGGGTCACCAGCGTCTGGCTGATGGAAAGGCCGAGGCCGGTCCCGCCTTGGCGCTTGGTGGTGAAGAAGGGATCGAACACTTTGGCGACGGTATCCGGCGCCATGCCGGTACCGGTGTCGCGCACCTCGATCGTCAAGCCTTTCTGCCCATCGCGGTCATCGTCGAAATCGCGTAAACTGAGCGTGCCGCCTTCCGGCATGGCGTGGATCGCATTGACGATCAGATTGACCAGCACCTGCTGCAACTCGGTGCGGTTCATCAGCACCTTTCGCTCCGTCCGGTGCTCCCGTACCACCTTGATCGCCGCCTTGTTAAGAAGGTGCTGTACCAAGGGCAGGCAATCCGAGATGACTTCCGACGGCAGATGCCGTTCGACATAGCCGGCATATTCCTCGGGCTTGGCAAATTGCAGCAGCTTGGTGACGATCTGGCTGATACGGTGGATCTGCTCGTCGAGCAAGCGGAACTCGGTCTTGGCCACTTCCGCCGGTGGCCCGATGAGATTGCGCGCCACTTCGAGATTGCCCTGCATCACGGCGATCGGGTTGTTGATCTCGTGGGCAACGCCCGCCGTGATCTCGCCGATTGCCGCCAGCTTCTCCGACATGATGAGCTGCTTGGTGGTCGCTTCCAGCTGTCGGTTGGCAAGTTGCAGTTCCCGAGTCCGCTCGTCGACGCGGCGATTGAGCTCCTCATTCCAATCGCGCAGTTCCCGATCGCGCGCCTGCAATTGGTCGAGCAGATCGTCGAGATGGACGGCCACGCGGCCAATCTCGTCCTTGACCTGGCTGATACCGGTGCGGGCGCCAAGATTGCCGCCCTCGACCTTGCCGATCGTATCCGTCATCCGCTCCAGCGGCTTGAAGATGCCGCGCGCCCAGCGCAGGAAGATCGGCACGGTCAACGTCGTCACCACCAGGAAGGCCGCGATGATCGTGGCCAGAGTGACGTATTTGGCCCGTGTGAACGGCGTCTCGAGGAAACCCACGTAAAGCATGCCGACACGTCTGCCGAAGCTGTCGACAATCGGCTCATAGGCCGAAATGTACCAGTCGTTGACGACGAAGGCACTGTCGAGCCATGTCCGCCCCTCCCCCAGCACCGCTTCGCGCACCACCCGCGAGACACGTGTGCCGAGCGCGCGACGACCCTCGAACAGCCTTACATTGGTGCTGATGCGCACATCGTCGAGGAACAAGGTCGCCGTCCCCTGGCTGCCTTCGGGCAGGCTCGCCTGGCGGTAGACGAGATCGTTGATTGTGTCGATGAAAACGAGATTCTGGTTGAGAAGGATGCCACCCACCAATGCCGCGCCGGGTTGGCCGTCGATCGCCACGGGACTGGCGGCATGTACGACCATGCCCTGCGTCTCAGTGGCACGGTCGGTCGGCACCGCATTGGCCGTCGGCACCAATTCAATCTGCGCCCGCCGGGCCAGATCGGGCGAGAGGGCCGCCAATTCAGCCTGGTCGAAAATGTCGATTGTCGTCGCCGCGGCGCCGCCACGTGCCTTTTCTATGACCGGCCAATCCGTCCGGACACCGGTCGGCAGGTCCGGTGCCGCCGCTGCAGCGACCTGGCCGTGGCGATCAATGAGGAGCAGGAAATCCAGGCGCAGATCGCGACGGCTTTGCTCGAGAAAGGCCGGCAATGCCGCATCGCCGTCATGGGCCACGTCGCGGAAATGCGCCGAATTGCCGAGGGCCCGGACCTGTTCACCGGTATTCTCCAGGATACGCGCAAGATATTGATGCGCGATGGTAAGATCGCCGTTGACCTTGGAGATCAGCAGCGCATCAAATTTCGCGTTCCAGCGCACCATGGTGATGCCAAGCAGCAAGGGCAGAATGACCAGCGTTGGCAGCAGGGCGATGGCAAGGATTCGGTAGCGGACCGAACGAACCCGACGGCCGGGAACCGTTCTGGCAACGCCTTCAGACATTCCACATCGCGCATTTGCGGTCGATGGTCTTGCGCGAGACACCGAGGCGCCGAGCTGCCTCATTGCGATTGCCGCCGACTTCCTGAAGCACCCCCATGATATGGCGGCGCTCGATCTCCTGCAGGCTCTCTGCCGCCGGCACCGGATCGGCACGGTGAGCGCGGAATTCATCCGGAATTTCACCGAGGATCAGTGAGCGCTCAATGAGATTGCGCAGCTCACGCACATTGCCCGGCCAATCGTAGCGTGCGAAAGCGGCGCGGGCCGAGGCATCAATCGGGACTGGCGGCATGCCGAGTTGCTGCGACAGCTTCGCCATGAACAAGGTCGCCAATTCCTGAACATCCTCGCCGCGCTCCTTGAGCGGCGGCAGATGGATCTGCATGACGTTGAGGCGATAATAGAGATCGGCGCGGAAACGGCCTCTCCCCACCTCAGCCTCCAGATCGATATTGGTGGCAAAGATGAGGCGAAGATCGACCGGCAATTCCCGTTCCGATCCCAGCGGGCGAACGCGGCGGTCTTCAATAACCCGCAACAGCTTACTTTGCAGGTTGAGCGGCAGCTCGCCGATCTCGTCCATGAAGAGGGTTCCGCCCTGGGCATGCAGAAAGAGCCCTTCCCGGGCCGCGCTGGCGCCGGTAAAGGCTCCCTTGAGATGGCCGAACAATTCGCTCTCGATCATGTCGGGCGGAATGGCTGCGCAATTGATCGGCACGAAGGGCTTCTCTGCCCGGTCGGACAGCGCATGCAGCGAGCGCGCCGCTACTTCCTTGCCTGTTCCCGATTGTCCCGTGAGAAGGACAGTAGTGGGCAGCGGAGCTACGCGGGCGATCTTCTCACGGACGCGACCGATCGCAGACGAATGGCCAATAAGCTTGTCGCGTAGCAGGACGTGGTCCGACGTGGCGCCCAATTCGTAGCGCAGGACATAATTTTCGCGCTGCAGGCGGCTGCGATCCAGGCAGCGCGAAACGGCATTGAGGATCTGGTTGGAACGGAATGGCTTCAGCACGAAATCGACAGCGCCCGCACGCAAGGCCTGGATGGCAGTATCGAGGTCGGCATAGGCCGTCATTAGGATGGCATTGGCGAAGAAACCTATGGCACGCTGCTCCGCCAGCCAGTCGACGCCATTCTTGCCCGGCATGATGTTGTCGAGGATAACGACGTCGAAATGCCGGGCATCCAGTTTGCTGCTGGCTTCTTCCGTGTCCGCCGCTTCCTCGATGTACTTGCAGCGCGGCCCCAAAGTGCGCACCAGGAAATTCCTCATGCCGGGCTCGTCGTCAACGATCAACACCGATGCCTGCGCCAGCCACGGGCCGAATTCCGGTCCCGGTTCTGCATTAAGTGCCGAGTCGGGCTGCTTGCGCGTCGCCTCACCCATCGTCTCGTTTCCGCCCCAAAAGGTTTCTTGGCTGTTTCAATCATCAATAGCGAACAGGCCGCAGAACGCAAGGCAAGCGACGATGCTCATGAATTCTTGCACGATTGCAAATAGTTAGGATCCTAGCCGCGCGCGTCGCCAGAATGCTGTCATGGCAAATTCATCTGATTGCGATGGCGCGGCAACCTTGTCCGTCTAGGGAGAGCGGCATGAACAGCCTGTCTCTCACCTATGCCAGCGCCTACGACACGCGCCTCGCGCGCCTATCGATCCGGGCCGTCGAAATCCTGAGCGGTCAGCTGCGCCTGAAGCGCCTCTACGACCTTTATCAGGCGGAAATGAGCAACTCGACGGACTTCTGGGAAGCCGCCATGCGCCTTCTGCAGTTGCAACTCGATTACGACGCGGCGAAGCTCGCGGCACTTCCGACCACAGGTGCTCTGGTCATCGTTGCCAATCATCCCTTCGGCTTGGTGGACGGCTTGCTCATCGGCCATCTCGCCAACCGGGTGCGCGATGATTTCAAAGTACTGACCAATGCACGGCTCTATCCGCCCGATGCCGCCATCCAGCGCTACATTCTGCCGATCGATTTCGACCCCGGCCCGGAAGCGCAGGCGACGACGCTGAAGACCCGTGCCATCGCGCGCCAGCACCTGGCGGCCGGCGGCTGCCTGATCGTCTTCCCGGCGGGTGGCGTCGCGACCACGCCCACACCCTTTGCCCGCCAGGCGATCGATCTCGATTGGAAACCCTTCACGGCGCGCCTCATTCACGCCGCCCGGGCCGATGTGGTGCCGATGTTCTTCCACGGCCAGAACAGTCGCCTGTTCCAGATCGCCAGCCATATCAGCATGACGGCGCGGCTCGCCCTGCTGCTGCACGAAGTTGCCAACAAAATCGGCAGCGCGTTCCGGGTTTCGATCGGCGACGTCATCGCCTATGGCGAGATCGAAACCCTGCGCGATCCGCACGAGCTCAGCCGGCATCTGCGTCAACGCACCGAATGGCTGCGCGATCCGACCACCCGGCCGGGCAGCAGCGGAATCATCGCTTGATTGTCACGCCGCGTGCCGTTTGCCTTCCTTAAAGTCGTAATAGCGCATCATCCAGGGCACGAACCAGTTATTGCCCTGATAGAGCGGCACGGTCTTGAACGGCTGGTCGGCAAAGACCGATTTGACTGAGCCCGGCTGCAGGATGCGCTGCGCCAGCAGGCGGCCGAAATGTGAGCCCATGGGAAGACCGGCAAAGCAATAACCGACCGCATAGTGAACGCCTTCATGCGTGCCCAGATGGGGCAACAGGTCAAAGGTCGCCGCACAACGCCCGGTCCAGCTATGCGACACCCCGATATCCTGGAGGTCGGGAAAGACCGCTCGCAATTCACCGATGAGGCGCCGCCCCATGGTCACCTGATCGCTGCGCTCCCCTGTCTTGCCGCAATAGAGAATGCGACTGCCGTCGGGTGAGCGTCGGATCGCATCGATGTTCATATAACTGTCGATATAGGTGCGGTCGTTTGGCAGCAGCTGATCAATGAGGCCGGCCGGCAGGGCTTCCGTCGCCATCTGCCAGGCATCGAAGGGAATAAGCCGCCGCTGCAGCCAAGGCAGCAGGCCGTCGGTATAGCCATTGGTGGCAAGAATCACATGACCGGCCTGCAAGGGCCCGCGCTCGGTAAGCACTCGGAAGCCGCCGCTCTCGCGTGAGATGTTGGCCACCCGCGTGAAGGGGTGCAGAGCCACACCCCGTGCCGTCGCCGCTTTCACGAGACCCTGGTGATAGAGGCCGGGATGGATCGAGGCGAGATCCGGCAGCACGACGCCACCCAGATAACGCGGGCTGCCGATCTCGCGCGGCAGCGCGGCTTTGTCCAGCGTCTCGAAGGGCGAGCCCAGATGCTGATGCCGCAATTCGTACTCGCGCTGCAGATCTTCATATTGCTGCGACGTTTCAGCGAGCACCAACCGGCCATGGATTCGGAAGGCGCAGTCGATCGCATATTCGGCAACCGTGTCGGCAACCGCCTGGAAGGCCTGCTGCATTTCCTGATAGGTGGCGATCGCATGGGAGAGCCCCTTGGCCTTCACCAGATCGCCAAAGGAGTATTTCAGCGTGCGGCCCACAAACCCCGAATTGCGGCTGGAGGCGCCGGAACCAATGGCGCCGCTGTCGAAGACGGCGACCGAACGGCCGGCTTCAACCAGCTTCAGCGCGGCGATAAGACCGGTATAGCCGGAGCCAACAATGGCGACGTCTACCTTGGCAGGGAGGTCCGGCGCCGCGATCTCCGGCCTGGGCGCTGCTTCCCACCAATAAGGATCGGTCTTCATCGCAGCACTCATGATTTCACCCGGGCCGCACGATCGGCCTTCAGCCAGCGGAATAGTTCGGTCATCCGCCTGGCGCGCAATTCGCCGACATCGCGCTTGGACCAATCATAGATCCCCGGCATGCCATCCTTGGTCAGTTGGGTCGCCACTTTCTCCGGCGCCTGCGCTGCCGTCGAAAGATCGGGAATGAGCGAGTTGCCAAAGCTCACCATGGTGGCAAGCCCGCCGATATCGGCGGATTCAATGGGACCCGTGATGCCGATGCGTCGCCCGAAGGATGCCTTCACCACCGCATCTATGGCCTCCGCCGAAGCAATGCCGTCGGCCCAGAGCGCCCAGGCCTCGCGCAGCAGCGCAAATTGCAGGCGATTGCCGATGAACCCCTTCACCTCCTTCTCGATCACCACCGGCTCCTTGCCGGTGCCGCGGATGAGGGCCACGGTCCGCGCCAGCACATCCGGCGTGCAATGCGGCCCACCGCAGATCTCGACCAGGGGGATGAGCTGCGGCGGGTACCAGAAATGGGTGGCAATGACACGGCCACGGTGCTGGACATTGGCAAGGAGAGCACTGGCGGGCTGCCCACTCGACGAGGCAAGGATCGCATCCGGCCGGCAGAGCTTGTCGAGTTCGCCGAAAATTTTGAGCTTCAACGGCAGATCTTCAGTCACCGCCTCGATGACCAGATCGGCATCGCGCGCGGTGGAAAGCTCGATTGAAGGTTGAATGCGGGCAACGGCGCCAGCCGCCTCGGTGCTGCTCAGCAGGTCCTGCTCGACGAATTCGGCAAGGCTTGCGCGTATCTTGGCCAATGCCGCCGCAAGGCTCGCCTCATTGCGGCCGATCATCGTCACCGGATGTCCGGCCGCGGCAAATACCTGTGCCACGCCATGCCCGATGATGCCGTTGCCGATTACGGCAATCTTTTCCGCGCCCATCCCCGCCTCCTGCACTTTCACATTTGTGCAGGAGGCTAGGATAGGTGAGGTCGTCCGGTCGAGTGGATTTTTAGCTGGCGCGCACTTCGGCGATGAAGCTCTCGACCTCGCGGTTGAGCGACTTGGCCTGTTCCGCCATCATTTCGGCGGCATTGAGGACGCCGGCAGCGGTATCGCGGGCGGAACGTACGGCGGTTTCGACACCGTCGATGTTCTGCCGCACCGATTGGGTGCCGCCGGAGGCCTGCTGTGCATTGGTCGAAATCTCGCGCGTTGCCGCCGATTGTTCTTCGACCGCCGCCGCGATCGAACTTGAAATCTCATCGATTCGTTCAATCGTGCTGGTCACTGCCTGCATCGCCTTGGCGACATTGTCGGTCGATCCCTGGATTGCCTGGATTTCGACGGAAATGCCTTCGGTGGCCTTGGTCGTCTGGCTGGCCAGCGCCTTTACCTCATTGGCGACGACGGCAAAGCCCTTGCCGGCTTCACCGGCGCGGGCCGCTTCGATGGTGGCGTTGAGCGCCAACAGGTTGGTCTGCTCGGCGATCGCGGTGATGAGCTTCACCACCTCGCCGATCCGCTCGGAGACGACGACGAGGTTCTTCATCGTCTCATTGGCCTTGCCGATCTCGCCCACTGCCGCGCGCGCAACGTCGGAGGAACTGGCGACCTGGCGGCTGATCTCGCTGATCGAGGCCGAGAGTTGCTCGGCCGCCGCCGCCACGGCATCGACGCTGCCGGAGGCATTGTCGGTGGCACCAGACGCTTCGCCGATGCGCTGCGTGGCACCTTCGGCCACCTGCGACATGGATTGCGCATGGGTCTGCAACTGCTGCGCGGAGGCCGTGACGCTATCGACGACACCCTTCACCGAACGTTCGAAGCCGTCAGCCAGTGCCTTCATGGCGGCCCGCTTCTCCACCTCGGCGCGCTCGGTCGCCAGCTTCTGTTCTTCTTCCAGGCGCAGCTTGTCCTGCTGGCCCTGCTTCAGCACTTCGACCGATCGCGCCAGCTCGCCGATTTCATCACCGCGCTCGGCACCCTTCACTTCGACAGTGAAATTGCCATGCGCCACGTCGCTGGTGACATGCGCCAAGGCCACGATCGGCTTGGCGATGCGGCTGCCGACCCAGGCAAACATGATGGCACCGAGGATCAAGGCCGCGATGACGATGCCGAGGATCGTGTAGATGAGTTCATTAGCCTCCTTCAACACGGTCGCCACCGGCACCTGAACGACCAAGGTCCAGACCTCGGCCGGGCCGCGGAAGCTGATCGGCGCGAAGACGACGAAATGCTGCCCACTGGCATCCATCTGCATCACCGGCTCGGCCGATTTGCTGGCAAGGAAGGAGTCGTACATCGGCTTCAAATCGGCTTCGGCGGCGAAATCGGCGTCCTTCTCCTTGCCGATCGGCTGGCCGATGCGCTTGGCATCCGAGTTGGCCGCCCAGACGCCGTCGTGGCTGAGCAACATAACCTGACCATCACCCATCGGCTTGATGCCGTTCAGCGTTTCGGCCACCTTGGTGAGCGGCAAATCGATGGTGGCGATGCCGAAGCCCTTGCCACCTTCCATCAGCGGTACGCTCACCGTGGACATGAGGACGTCAACGCCGTCGACGGGATAGATGTAAGGCGCCGTCAGCATCGTATGACCGGCTTGCAGAGGATCGAGATACCAACCCTGAATGCCGGCCTCGAGCGTCATGACGAGGGGGACGATCGCAACACCCTTCTCGGCGTTGTTGTAATAGTAGGGAACGAACCGGCCCGTTTCGTCCTGCTCCGG
Organism: Dongia sp.; assembly: GCF_041906375.1. Taxonomy (GTDB): domain Bacteria; phylum Pseudomonadota; class Alphaproteobacteria; order Dongiales; family Dongiaceae; genus Dongia. The sequence goes on from NZ_JAYRJJ010000004.1 coordinate 212,422, forward strand.
CGGTGCTCCGGTATCGGATTTGACGAAATAGGGCACAAAGGCACCCGTCGCGTCCGTTTGCGGGGCTTTTCCGGCAAAGGGCGCATCATCGTCATAACCATTGGGTTCGAACGCTACCGTCGTGCCGACGAATTCAGGATGTGCGGCGATGATCGCGACGGCGAGATCCTTGATGTAGGTGCGCGGCAACTTGCCGACCTTGGCGCCTTCGATCGTGCGGCCGACTGTTTCAGCGACGTCTACGGCCGATTGGATAAAGCCCGTTACCTGGCGACCTGTACCCGTCGCGATGGCCTTCAGATTGGCCGAAGCGTCGCTTTTGGCCTGGTCATAGGCCATCCATCCGGCAACACCGCCGGCACCGATGATACCGACCAGCAACACGGCAATGCCCGAAAGCATCACGCGCGCGCGGAGGCCCATTCGTCCTGATTTTGTATTCGTAGCAGCCGACATGATCTCTCCCCAGACAAAGTCAGTGCCTACGATGGGACGAGATGCTTAAATGAACGTTAATATGACGAATTGGCGCGGCGGCCAGGGTCAATTTTTATCGAATGCCCGGGTTTAGCAAGGGCGTCAGCGGCGCTCTATCGTGGGTTGCTTACGGCGGGCGGTTGCCGACAACGCCACCGAGGGCGTACCCAGACGCGTTGCCGCAGGACGGCTGCGATATGTCACCATGAGGAGCGCAAGGCAGAGCGCCGCCACGAACCCGATGCCCAGCGACACCATCAACGCGTCCTTCATTTCCCGCGTCATGCCGGCCGGCGGCAGACGGACGACCAAAGTCCAACCTTCTTCCACGCCAGCGAAGGTCACCGGGACCATCACATAGCGCTCACCCGTTCCCTCGACGACATGTGTCAGCGACACTCTTGGATGGCCGTTGACGTACTCGGAATAGGCAATGCCGGCTTCGCGATCGTCAAAGGCGTCGGAAGTCGCCACGCCCGTTTCGACGATCTCCTTGCCGAGATGCGATGGGTCTGGATGCGCGATCCAGGTGCCGGCATCGCTGAGGAGCGCTACAATTCCCCTGCTGTCGGGTTTCAACGCCTGAAGGTTTGACTGCAACTTTCCCAGCATGACATCCAGCGTCGCGACGCCAAAGGCCTTGCCATCGGCGATCAAGGGAACGCTGATCGTCGACAGCAATGTGTCCTTTCCGTTTAAGGGATAGATATATGGCTGCAGCAAGCGCGGCTTCTTGCTGCGCAGCGGAACCAGATACCAGGCCTCGATCCCAGCTTCGATTGTCATGGTCAAATGGTCGGTCTGCACCTCACCATTGCCAACAACGTAGTAATAGGGGACGAAGCGGCCATGTTCGTCATTCTCCGCTCCCATACCGGCGTATTCCGCGTCCTTGCCGTCAAAACCATCTGGCTCGAACACAACCGAAACGCCAAGATTCTCGGCGCTCATCTGCATTGTGGGAACGGCGAGGCCGCGGATGATCTCGCGATCGCTGCCGGCGGCCTTGGCCTTCTCGACGAGGCGTCCCAGATCGATTGCCGCATTGATGCCCGGCTGAATGAAGTCAGTGACGTTCCGGGCCGCCGCATCGATCTCCTCCTGCGGGATCGACGCGGGCACCAATGCGGCCTCACGTAGCAGCCAGATGCTGGAACCGGCCGCAAGCGTGATGATGAGTATGACGAGGATCGTGCGCGGGCCGATTGGAACGCCACTCGCGCGTGAACGCTGCTGAATTTGACCCTGAGCGCCCATGCTGCTTCCCACGATGGTGACGGCAGCCAGTTAACATGAGTGCATCCGCCGACGTCAATCGGGCGTCATAGATCAAGCTGATGCGTATCGCCGGAAAATTCGCAGGCGCCGCCCGGGGCCCCGGATTCGTCCTGGCTGTTGTGCCAGAGGCTGGGCAGGAACAGCGGCTTGTTCTTCTTGATCGGCGCATTGGCGACCAGCCGGAGCTGCTTGCCGTCCTTGGCCTGGGAATAGACGATGCCGAGGCCGTAGAGCATCGCCGATTCTTCTGCCCAGGTGATGCGCAGAACAGTGACGTCGCGCCCCTTTTCGTCCCTGCCCGGCCAAGTTGCGACCTTCGGCAGCGCCGAAGGCTTCCCTGCGCCGACATTGACTGTGCCGTCGAGGCCGATGCCGATCTGGAAGTATTTACGTTCCGGTCCTTGCGCCGCATCACCCTCCAGGGGTTCGCCTTCGGCCGCCGTCCAGATTTCGACATGCGGCTGTTTGATCCAGGAAGCGCCGGCCGCTGCCTTGATGGCATCCGCCGCGAGCGGATCGCGGAGCTGGATGATGAGCGATTTCGATGTCTCAGCGATGACGCGCATCTCCGCCGCCTCGGCACCCTCGGCCGGCTTGCCGAAAATGACGAAGCCCCTGCCGCCGTCGGTGGTGAGCGCGAGCCCGCAGCTGCCGAGCGTGGTGCCATCCGGCAAGGGTGACGGGTCGACATCGAAGGGAACGGGCACGGCATAGGCAGCGACCACGTCCGGCGCCGGCTGCGGTTCAAGCGGTTTTCTATAATCCGGCGTTACGGTCGGGCAGCCGATTTCGGCATCGGTCCAATCGGCGCGTGGGGCCGGTGCATAGGCGCGAACCTCCAGGGTCCGACGATCGATATAGGTCAGTTCCGCCGTGTTGGGCGCCATGTTGTTGTAGGAACAATCGCTTTCGGCGATCAGCGCCAAGGGCGACAGTTGGAAGGTCTTTGACACATCCCAGCGCCAGGCAGATCCGCCGGATTGTGTGTGGGTGAGGCTGTTGTCACCCACCGTGATCTCGTCATAGCCCATCATCGCCGAGCCGTAGCCGTCGTTGCAGAGCGGCAGCAATTTGACCGGCGCAGCACCGTCGGCCAGCAGCCAGATCTCGCGGCCGCCATCGACCTTGTCCATGCTCTCCAACGCCGCATCGGTCGAGCGGCAACCTTCCTCCGGGAAATAGTTCGGAAGGTCCGCGAGCCCGAGGACCAGATCGGCAATGCGCAGCCTTTCGCCCTTGGCGCCCTTGCCGGCCTCGGTCACCGCCACAATCTCGCAGGTCGGCCGGTCGCCGCAGACGGCCTTCTTTTCAACCGCGGCAAGATCGGTCGCACTCGCCGGAAGCGCGGGCATGCAGGCCATGCAGGCGCCGGAGAGGGCAAGGATAAGTCGACGGGACGGAAGCTTGCGAACGGAGCGGATCACGGCGGATTTCCTGGCTGGATATGAAAGTCTGGGATCACCCGCGGACCGGCGCCTTGATGAGGCTTTCGGCCAAGGCGAGATCTTCGGGCGTATTGGCGTTGAAAAATGGGTCGACGACACCGCCCGGCAGGTTCACGGCGCCGGGAAAGTTTGCAACAGCATTGCGATGGCGATCACAGAAGGCCTCGACCCGGCGCAGACCCTCAAGGGCGATGGCGCGGCGCAGATCCTTGCGCAAGGTCACCCGCCACAGGCCGATCACCGGATGCTGCCGGCCGTTGCTGGCCGCAATCGCGATTTCGGCACCGTCCCTGAGCGCGGTGGCGAGGCGTGCGACCAGATCCGGTGGCAGGAACGGGCAATCGGTCGATACGCTGAGGACGAATTCTGTGCCTGGGCGGTGGGTCGCCGCCCAGTCAAGCCCGGCGAGAATGCCGGCAAGCGGCCCCGGCTGTCCGGGGATATCGTCCACAACGACGGGGAGGCCGAATTTGCCGAATCGGCCGGGATCGCCATTGGCGTTGAGGACCATCTCCTGCACCTGCGGGCGCAGATGCTCGATGATATGGGCCAATAGGGGGCGCCCCGCCAGCAGCCGCAGGCACTTGTCCCCACCGCCCATGCGCGAGGCCCTGCCGCCGGCGAGAAGCACGGCGGGAATATTGGCGCGAGCGGATGTCGGGGAGCGCTTGGTATCTGGCATGAAGGGCAAATTATCATGCCGTTGGCGGGCATGCATCTCTACCCGCGCTAGCCCTCAAACGACGAAGCGCACCGGCCCAGGGTAGAACCCGGGACCGGCGCGCCTGCCGGAGAGAGAAGGTGGCGGCCGTGATGCGATCAGGCTGCGATAGCGTTATTCGTCCTCGGCAGCCTTGTCGCCGCCGGCATCCATCATGGCGCCGGCAACCAAGCCCGCATTGGCGCGGATCTTTTGTTCGATTTCCTTGGCCATGGCGGCATTGTCGCGGAGGAATGTCTTGGCATTCTCGCGTCCCTGGCCGATGCGCTGGCCGCCATAGGAGAACCAGGCGCCGGACTTCTCGACCACCCCGGCAGCGACGCCGAGATCGATGAGTTCGCCCATTTTGGAGATGCCTTCGCCATACATGATGTCGAATTCGACGACGCGGAAGGGTGGGGCCAGCTTGTTCTTGACCACCTTTACCTTGGTCTGGTTGCCGACCACGGTTTCCTTGTCCTTGATGGCGCCGATGCGGCGGATATCGAGGCGGACCGAGGCGTAGAATTTCAACGCATTGCCGCCGGTCGTCGTTTCCGGATTACCGAACATGACGCCGATCTTCATGCGGATCTGGTTGATGAAGATGACCATGGTCTTCGAGCGGCTGATCGAACCGGTGAGCTTGCGCAGGGCCTGGCTCATCAGGCGGGCATGGAGGCCGACATGGCTGTCGCCCATTTCGCCTTCGAGTTCGGCCCGCGGCACCAGGGCTGCCACCGAATCAACCACCAGAATGTCGATGGCGCCGGAGCGGACCAGCGTGTCGGCGATTTCGAGCGCCTGTTCACCAGCATCCGGCTGCGAGATCAGCAGATCGCCGACATTGACGCCGAGCTTGGTCGCATAAGAGGGGTCGAGCGCATGTTCCGCGTCGATATAGGCGCAGGTCCCGCCGGCCTTCTGCGCCTCGGCGCAGACCTGGAGGGCCAGCGTGGTCTTGCCCGAGCTTTCCGGCCCATAGATTTCGACGATGCGCCCGCGCGGCAGGCCGCCGATGCCAAGCGCGATGTCGAGGCCGAGCGAACCTGTTGAAACGACTTCGGTTTCCACCGCTTGTTCGCTGCTGCCGAGCCGCATGATCGAACCTTTGCCGAAGGCCCGTTCGATCTGCGACAGCGCCGCGTCCAATGCCTTGTTCTTATCCATGTTGTCCTTGGTGTCCCTGTCCGTAATCTTAACGACGTTCTGCGACATAAGCGTCTCTCCCACCTTAGATCACAGCACCGGAGCAGTGACAATTCGGCGCCGAATGAGGGCTAATGTACAGGCTTTGTTCCGCTTGTAAAGGTTTTAGATCGAAAAGAGAACGATTGCGGGAAATTTGTTCTTTTCCAGCTAGATATAGCTATTGAGTGAGCACCCGGCCTACTAGCGGCAGTCTCGAGCGGATTTGTGCGGGCTCCCGATTGGCCCGTGCGAATCGGGCCGCGCTCAATAGGGACAGAGTCACCACATTATGCTCTCAATAGCTGCCGACACCCGCCTGCGGATGCCGCTGCGGTTTACTATCCGGCACCCACCTGCTAGAAACCGCGCGCTTTTCCAGCCAACACCTTTAGAGATTGATCAGGTTGACGCCATGAAGATCAACGGCAATGCCATTCGCCCGGGCAACATCATCGAACACCAGGGTCGCCTCTGGCGCGCGGTCAAGACGCAGCATGTGAAGCCGGGCAAGGGCGGCGCGTTCCTGCAGGTCGAACTGAAGGATATCCGCGACGGCACCAAGCTCAACGAGCGCTTCCGCTCGGCCGACATCGTCGAGCGCGTCCGCCTCGACGAGCACGAATACCAGTTCCTCTTCTCCGCCGGCGAAGACTACACCTTCATGGACAGCAACACCTTCGAGCAGCTGACGCTCAATGCCGACATGATCGGCGAGCCGGCGGTCTATCTCACCGAAGGCATGGTGGTGACCGTCGAAAGCTATGAAGGCTCGCCCATTTCGGTGACACTCCCCGAAACCGTCGTCTGCCTCATCGTTGAGGCCGATGCCGTGGTGAAGGGCCAGACGGCCTCCTCGTCCTACAAGCCGGCCGTGCTTGAAAACGGCGTCCGCGTCATGGTCCCGCCGCATGTCGGCTCCGGCACCAAGATCGTCGTCCGCACCGCGGATTCCGAATACATGGAACGCGCGAAGGATTGATGCCCAAATGGCGATGCGTTCTGCCCTGATCAATGTGATGTGCAAGGCGGCCGACAAGGCCGCAAGGTCCTTGCGCCGCGATTTCGGCGAGGTCGAGCAACTGCAGGTATCGCAGAAGGGCCCGGCGGATTTCGTCAGCACGGCCGATCACAAGGCGGAAAAGCTGATCAAGGAAGAGCTGAAGAAGGGCCGGCCGAATTTCGGCTTCCTGATGGAAGAAAGCGGCGAAGAGGCCGGGTCGGATACGGACTCGCGCTGGATCGTCGACCCACTCGACGGCACCACGAACTTTCTCCACGGCATCCCGCATTTCTGCATCTCGATCGCGCTCGAAGTGAAGGGCGAGATCACCGCAGGCGTCGTCTTCGACCCCATCAAGGACGAACTCTTTTACGCCGAAAAGGGCGCCGGCGCGTTCCTCAACGATCGCCGCATTCGGGTGTCGGGCCGCAAGAACCTCAATGAGAGCCTGCTGGCGACCGGTATCCCTTTCCGCGGCCACGGTCATATCGAGCGCTTCCAGAAGCAGATGGACAAGGCCATGCGCGAGACCGCCGGCATCCGCCGCTTCGGCGCCGCCGCCCTCGACCTCGCTTATGTCGCCTGCGGCCGCTATGAGGGCTTCTGGGAGGAATTCCTCTCGCCCTGGGATATCGCGGCCGGATTGCTGCTGGTGAAGGAAGCCGGCGGCTATGTCAGCGACTTCAAGGGCAAGCCGGTGGTGCTGGCGACGGGCGAGATCCTGGCCACCAACAACACCCTCCACGCCCCGATCCAGAACCTGATCGGCCACTGAGTCGCATCGCATTGGTTGCCGGCCGACTCGGCCACCTTGCGCGGTGGCGGTCCATTTATCCGCTAAATACTTAGCCCCACACGGCAAAGTGCCGGTTGTAGGGACAAAATCGGATCGGCTATAGTCCTGGCCAAATTGCACCCCTTTCTTGAGAGTGGCAGGCGGAAATGAGCAAGGCGGAAATGAGCAAGCAGGCAAACGCGTCGACCCGCGGCAACATCGTTCCCTCGGGTATCCAACGGCTCCTTCTGGCCGGCATGGCCGCCGCCGGCTGCCTCTATCTGGCCCCAGCGGCCCAGGCGCAGCAGGCCTACTATTTCCCGCAGGCGAGCAGCGCCCCGGTCAGCGTCAATTATGGGGCCCTGACCCCCTATGCCGCACCGGCGGCACCCGGTGTTCCAAGCGGTTTCCAGCCCTATGGCTACGCCCCGAATGCCCGCCTGAGCGCAGCGCCCAAATCCGTTTTTACCCCTTACAGCCAGCCCGCATACGCACCCCCCGCTTACGGGTCACCGGCAGCCGTTTACGGCCAACCGGTCTATGGCTATGCCCCGGCGCCGACAGTGGCCCCCTTCGTGGCGCCTTACGCCAATCCGGCCTTCGCCCCGGGCTTTGCCGCCAACCGCGCCGGCCTACCGGCCAGCACGCCGACCTCGAACGGATATCCGCAAAGCTATCTCAATGCTCCGGGCGCCCAGCAGAGCGCTGACGTGACGCCGACCAAGAAGAAGCGCAAGAAGAAGAAAGCCGCCGCTGTTCCGGCCGAAATGCCGGCCTCGACGCCGACCGCGACCGAGGAAGCTGCCGCCGCCCAGGTCGCCGCCGCCGAAGCGGTCTTGGAATCGGCGCCGGCCGCCCCGGCGACCCCGGCACCCGCCGAAACCCCGGTCGCGGCCGCCGAACCCGTTCCGGCACCGACCCCGCCCGCCGAGCCCGAAGCGGTTCCGGCCAGCGTGCCCTCACCGGCCGCAAGCGCGCCAGCCGCCGCGACCGCGGCAGCTCCCGCCGCTGCGCCAGCCGGCAGCGAGACACCGGCTGCGACAACCGAAACTCCGGCCGCCGAGGCGCCCGCCGCTGAACAGCCGGCCGAACAGGTCGCCAGCGCCGAGGCGCCGGCCGAGACCGCGCCCGATACCAGCGGCAGCGCCGTCCTGCCGGCCGGCGGCACGCGCATCGTCTTTGAACCGGGCAGCGATGATCTGCCCCAGGGCGCAACCGCTGACCTCGATGCCCTGGCCGAGAAGATGATCGGCGACCAGAACATCAAGGTGCAGGTCCTGGCCTATAGCAGCGGCACGCCGGATGCCGAGAGCCAGGCCCGCCGCAAGGCGCTGGCCCGCGGCCTCGAAGTGCGCAAGTACCTGATCGGCAAGGGCGTGCGCTCGAACCGCATCGATGTGCGTGCGCTCGGCACCAAATCCGAAGGCAACCCGGCCGACCGCGTCGACATCGTACCTGCCGCCGGTTGAGGTGGCGTGGGGGCCGCGAGGCCCCTAAGCACCGGCTTCACCGTGCTTGTTCCACCAGGAAGGATGCCTAGATGAGCCGTCCAATCTGGCAATTGCTGTGGATGCTGATCGGCCTCCTCGCGGCGATTGCCGTTACCGTCATCCTGTGGGAGCCGATCTCGGTCGCCTATTCCCATAATCCGGCGCTCAATACCGGCATCCTGATCGTCCTGCTGCTCGGCATCCTCTTCACCATCTGGCAGGTGGTGCGCCTCTACAGCGACATCGCCTGGATCGAGGATTACCGTACCGGCGGCTTCGCCCAGAGCTACGCGCAGCCGCGCCTGCTCGCCCCCATGGCGGCGATGCTGAAGGACAAGACCGGGCGCCTCAACCTCAACGCCAGTTCGCTCCGCTCCCTGCTCGACGGCATCCAGGCGCGCCTCGATGACAGCCGCGAGATCAGCCGCTACGTCACCAGCCTGCTGATCTTCTTAGGATTGCTCGGCACCTTCTGGGGCCTGCTCGGCACCGTAAAGGGCGTCTCCGATGCCATCGTCAATCTGCAGGTTGCCGGCGGCCAGGACCCGGCGGTGATGTTCGACACGCTGAAGCAGAGCCTCGCCAAGCCCCTGGGCGGCATGGGTATCGCCTTCTCCTCCTCGCTCTTCGGCCTTGCCGGTTCGCTCATCATCGGCTTCCTGGAATTGCAGGCGAGCCAGGCGCAGAACCGTTTCTTCAACGAGCTTGAGGACTGGCTGTCCGGCCAGACGCGCCTCACCTCGGGCGGTAGCGGCGCCTTTGCCGATGCCGGCGACCAGCCGATCCCGGCCTATATCCAGGCCCTGCTTGAGCAGAATGCCGAGAGCATCAACGAATTGCAGCGCGTCCTGCAGCGCGGCGAGGAAGGCCGCGGCGGGGCGGCCCAGGGTTTCAAGCAGCTCTCGGACCAGCTGGCCCAGCTCAACGATCAGCTCCGCAACCAGCAGCAGGTGACGGCGCGCCTGGCCGAGCTCGCCGCTTCCGGCGGCTTCGGCATCGATGCCAACAGCCGCAACCACCTCCGCAACCTCGACGCCCATCTGACACGCCTTGCCGACGAGCTGGCGCAAGGGCGCAATCAATCGGTCCAGGATATCCGCGCCGAGATCAAGCTGCTGGCCCGCACCATCGCCGCCGCCGCCAGCAGCGAGCGCTAAGACATGGCCGCCGCCGGACGCCGCCGCCAGCGACCGATGGAGGCCTGGCCGGGCTATGTCGACGTGCTGTCGACGCTGCTCATGGTCATCGTCTTCGTGCTGATGGTCTTCGTCGTGGCGCAGATGTTCCTCAGCCTCGCTTTGTCGGGCCGCGACGATGCCCTGGCCAAGCTCAACGCGCAGATATCCGAGATCGCCAACATGCTGGCGATGGAGAAGAAGACGGCCGAGGACCTCAAGAACCAGCTCTCGCAGATGTCCGGCGAACTGGCGAGTTCCACCGCCGAGCGCGACGAATTGAAGAACCAGCTCAATGTCGTGATCGGCGAGCGTGACGCCGCCAATCGCCAGGCGACCCTCAACGCCGACCAGGCCAAGAAGCTCACCGAGGCCTACCAGACCATCGATGCCGACCGGGAACGCATCACCGCCCTCCTCTCCGACATCGCGGCCCTTGAAAGCCTCAAGGACGAGATGCAGCAGAAAATCCTCGGCTCCGACGCCGAGAAGCAGAAGATCACCGACGAGGCGAAATTCCAGGTCGAGCTTCTCAACAAGCAGATGCTGGCGCTGCGCGAGGAGTTGTCGCGCATCACCCAGGCCCTCGACGCCTCGGAAAAGAAAGCCAAGGACCAGGAAGTCCAGATCGTCGACCTCGGCAACCGCCTCAATGCGGCCCTCGCGTCGAAGGTCGAGGAGCTGGCGCGCTATCGCTCCGAATTCTTCGGGCGCCTCCGGGAAGTACTGGGCGACCGGCAGGATATCCGTATCGTCGGCGACCGCTTCGTCTTCCAGTCCGAAGTCCTGTTCGACAGCGGCTCGGCCGTGCTGGGCGATGCTGGCAAGTCGCAGCTCGACGACCTTGCCACCACGCTGATCCTCCTTTCGATGGATATCCCCAAGGATCTCGACTGGGTCCTGCGCATCGACGGCCATACCGACCGCCGCCCGATCGCCACGGCACAATTCCCCTCGAACTGGGAACTCTCCACCGCCCGCGCCGGCGCCGTCGCCAAATATCTCATCAGCCGCGGCCTCCCCGCCGACCGCATGGTCATCGCCGGCTATGCCGAATTCCGCCCGCTCGATGCGGCCGACAGTGACGAAGCCTACACCAAGAACCGCCGCATCGAGTTCAAGCTGGACCAGCGCTGACAATGCCGGCCATTCCCGGCACTGCGGGTTATGCCGCTGAAGCGGACGAGCTTGCTGTCCGCTATGAAAGCTATGGTTTCGAAGGGACCCATGGGCCGATCCTGGCACACCTGCCGGAAACGGGTTCGGTGCTCGACATCGGCGCCGGCACAGGTCGCGACGCCGCTGGGTTCGCAGCACGGGGCCACGAGGTTCTGGCCGTCGAGCCGACTGCTGAAATGCGTGCCCATGGCCAGCGCCTGCACCCCGACCCTCGTATAACCTGGCTGGACGATTCCCTGCCGCATCTCGAACGCGTCCTTGCGCGCAAGCAGCGCTTTGCCATCGTCATGCTGACCGCCGTCTGGATGCATCTCGATGCCGAGGAACGCCGGATCGCCATGCCGCATGTGGCGGGATTGGTGGCGCCGGGCGGTGCCCTGGCCTTCTCGCTCCGCCACGGTCCCGTTCCGCCCGGACGGCGCATGTTCGACGTCTCGGCGGAAGAAACATCGCGCCTCGCCGCCGAATACGGCCTTCAGGAAGTCGTGCGCCTGGAAAACAGGTCCGGGCAGCAGCAAGGTGCCGGCGTGACCTGGTCACGGCTGGTGATGCGGGCCAGCGAATAGACCTATCTCCGCCAGCGTCTTGCGGATCATCAAGCCATCCGATACACTCTCTAAGGTTGTAGACGAGATAATAAGTACTATGCAGTGGTACAAATCGGTTCTCTGCCGGTCGCGCAACACCTTCCTGATGGACAGAGGCGTGATTGGCCTTGCGCTTTCGTTAGTGGTCGCAGTCCCCTTGCTGACCGCACACGGAGCGCACGCATGTACAATTGGGCCATCGGCACAGTCCACACCTGAGATACCTGCCGCCGACCGTGCGCGCGCGGCACTAAAGTACAATGACCTCATTGCCGAGATAACTGTCCTTTCGCGCGTCGCGCCCAGTGAGCGCGGGAAACAGTGTCGACAATTGATGACACTCGACTGCACGGGCGAAGATGCAGATCCCCGCTGCGAAGGCATGGCAGATAGTCTTGTCCAGTACTGTAGCTTCGACGCTGCCATTCGTGTCCAATTCGGCAAGATATGGAAAAACGCGACACGCGATGCTTCCGACATCATCTATGTGGGGGTAGGCGGATATCCGAATCAAGTTCCCGATTCAGGTGGGAGTTGCGACAGCAATCCCGTCATCACAGCCGGTGATTCGTTTATCTTTTGTGGTTCGATCGATAGCGACGGCGCTTTGACCGGTACCGCCTGCGACCATGACGCGCTCTTTGATCGTGTGAAGACGCAACGAGATGCGCTGGCCGCCGTCGTGAAAGCAGCTCCGAAAAATGATGCGGCTCTCGGTGAACTGGCGCAATTCCTGGAGAACTGGGGCGAAGTCGACGCAGCGCTCGCGGCATACGCCAAGCTGCGAGACCTGTCGCCGGATAAGGCGGTCGGCTATGCGGGCCCAGGCCGCATGCTCTATGCCAAGCAACGATTTACCGAGGCCGTCCCCTTTTTGGAGCAGGCACTCCGTCGCACGCCGGGCGATGCCAATCTCTCTTCGCTGCTAGCGGCAGCGCGACGCGAGGCGAAGTACTGCGCGGCAATGCGACGCAATCCTCTACTCGCCTGCCGCCAACCGATTTGATGCGCTCTCAATGCGGCTTTCCAACTCACGCATGAAGGCCTTGCGGTCGAGGCCGGGGGCGATGGGGGGGAGATATTTGATGGTGATGGTGCCGGGCTTCTTGAGCACCGCTTTCCTGCCCCAGAAGAGGCCGGAATTGAGCGCCACGGGCACCACCGGCACGCCGAGCTGTGCATAGAGAGCGGCGATGCCGGGCTGGTAGGGTTTGCTGTGGCCCGGTGTCACGCGGGTACCTTCAGGGAAGATCACGACCGGGCGGCCTTCGGCGAAGATCGCCTTGGCGTCGGCCACCATCTTCTTGAGGGCGCTGGCCTTGCCGCTGCGGTCGATGGCGATCATGCCGGTCCGCGCCAGGAACCAACCGAAGACCGGGATGAGCAGCAGCTCCTTCTTCAGCACGAAGGCCGGATGGTTGAGCCGCCAGGAAAGAAACAAGGTCTCCCAGGCCGATTGATGCTTCACGGCAAAGAGGACCGGTTCATGCGGCAGGTTCTCGCGGCCGATCTCGCGCGCATCGAGGCCCACGCAGACCTTCAAGAGCCACAGCGCGCCGCCGATCCAGAACTTCGCGGCGGCATGGATGGCGCGCGACGGCGCCAGCAGCAGCGGCAGGCAGATGATGTGCATCGCCGCCGTCCACAGCAGATAGAGAATGTTGAAGACGATGGCGCGGAGGGCGGTCATGGCGCGCTGGACCAGGGCCGGGGCAGCCAATCCGGCCATTTGAGCTCGGGCAAATCGATGTCGGGCCAATCCCAAGCGGGCAGATGCCAATCCGGCCACCAATCCGGCTGCTGATGCATGCCGTCGAGCCACAGCATGCCGTCCTGCAGCAGGGCGCGGCCCCAGGCGCCGATGAACTTGTGATACTCGCTGCCCAGCAACATCAGGATGCGCGGGCTGACGAACCACCAGCTGTCCTGAACTTCCTTGGGGAAGACCGGATGCGGGATGATGGTGATGCCCGGCAAGGCCCGGTGGAATTCGAGCTGGCTGCGCTTCATGTGGTAATTGGCGGTCACCAGCCGGACCGAGGTGACCTTGTTGTCACGCACCCAGGCCGCCGTCTCGACGGCGTTGCCGACGGTATTCCCGGCCTCGTAGTCCAGGGTGACGCAGCAGGCGAGGTTGGCCGGCGATGGCACCACGCTCTTGTCGCTGGTCATGCCATCAACCACCTGTTGCAGGGTGACGCCCTGCGCCACGCCGGTGATCAGCATGCGGGGGGAAAGGCCGGCATCGAGCAGGCGGAAGCCTTCGGCCAGCCGGTCACCGCCGCCGGTGAGGACGACGATGGCATCGGTCCTGGCCTCGCCATCCTTCACCGCGCGCGGGATGAAGCCGACAAACCCTAAGAAGCCGATCAGCCACAGAAACGCAGCCAGCAGCAGCAGGTGGACGAGCTTGCGGCCCAGCCCTTCGCGCTGTGCGTGCGGATCGCGGAAATTGATGCGGTTGACCCCCATGGCGCGACCTATCTAGCAGGTTCAAATGAACCGCGCCAGCGACCGCAGAACGGTCCAGCGGGCGGTCACCATGGCGATGAGGGCGGTAGCAACGGGGAGCAGCCCGAGGACGCCCCATTGCCAAGGCAGGAGGCGAAGATCGAGGGCGAGATCGGCGGCCGTTTCAGCATTTCCTGCAATGGGGCCGGCGACCTGCAGCAGATGGTCGGCGCCGAGCAGCGTTCCCGCCGCCAGCAGCGTGCCGATGGCACCGCCGAGAAGGCCCTGGCGCAGCGACTGCGCCTGGAATTGCTGGGCGATATAGGCGTCGGGCGCGCCGATGAGATGGACGATCTCGATCACGCTGCGATGGATCGAAAGCCCGGTCCGGGTCACGAAAATGATGGTGAGCGCGGTCGCCGCCAGCACCAGGCCCGTGAGCAACAGCGCCAGCAGTTTGAGGCCGCGCAGGAAGGCCAGTGCATCGGCAATCCAATCGGCATGGGTGTCGACCCGGGCGCCCGGCTGGATGGCCGACAAATCCCGCTGCAACTGCGTCTGGTCGAGTGCTGCATCGTCGCGCAGGGTAACCGCAATCATGGCGGGGAGCGGAATGTCGAGCTCGCTTGCCTCCGGCCCCAGCCAGGGCTCCAGCAGGCGCGCGATTTCGCGGTCGTCGAGCAGCGTCGTCCCGGCAACACCCGGCGTGGCGCTGAGGAGATCGATCACCTTGTCCAGCACTTCGGAGCGTTCGGTGACGCTGACATCGTCGGTGAACGGCACCTCGACGGTGAGATTGCCGGTCAGCCCACTCTCCCAATGCGCCGACAGCCGGTCGACCACCATGGCGCTGCCGACGGCAAGGGCCGCGAGATAGACCATGAAACCCAGGATCCAGGGCAGGAATTTGGCGGCCGCGTCGCGGTCGAGCGGCAGATCGGTGCGCAAGCCCAGCATCACGCGTTCCCCTGGCTTGCGGCATTGTGGCCGAAAGCGCCCTGCGCCATGGCGGCAGGATCGAACACCCGCACGCTGCCTTGCTCGAGGCGCAATTGCCGGTGCGTGAAGCGGCTGACCAGGGCGTCATTATGCGTGGCCACGACGACCGTGGTGCCGAGCTTGTTGAGCTCCTCGAAGAGATACATGAGGCGCAGGCCGATGACGTCGTCGACATTGCCGGTGGGCTCGTCGGCCAACAGCAGGTTGGGCCGGGCGATGACGGCCCGGGCGATGGCGACGCGCTGCTGCTGGCCGCCCGAGAGGGTGGCCGGCAGGGCGTTCAATTGATCGGCCAATCCCACCCAGCTCAGCAATTCGCTGCAATGACGGCGGATGTCGGCTTCGCGCACACCGGCAACGCGCAGGGGCAGCGCCACATTGTCGAGCGCCGACAGATGCTCGATCAGCCGGAAGTCCTGGAACACGACACCGACCCGACGCCGAATCGAGGGGAAATCGACGGGCTGCAGGGTCGCCACATCGCGCCCGAACAGATTGACCAGGCCCGAGGTCGGCCGCAGGCCAAGATACATCAGCTTCAGCAATGAGGATTTGCCGGCCCCCGAGCGCCCGACCAGAAAATGGAACGAGCCCGGCGCCAGGGTGAAGCTGATATCCTTGAGAATCTGCGGTCCGGCGCCGTATTGCACCGAGACCTGATCGAATAAAACCACGTGCTCACATCCCAGCTGACCAGCGCCCCGCCAGTCTATAGAAGCGGTCGCAGCGCAAGACCGAAAGTTAACATGGCATAGCGGCTTTGCCTTCGTAAAGCTGATGCCAGAGGGCGACTCGGCGGAAGAAAGATGATTTTTCAGTCTCTTGCCGGGATCATTCCCGCCCCCCGATCACCCCTCGGGCTTGTCCCCTGCCCGCCCGCGACCTATAAACGTCGGGGGATGTCGATCGAGCGGACGAATCAGTGATTGTTTCCTGCCCAGCCTGTGCCACCCGGTTCTCGTTGGATGCCGCCTTGCTCGGCGATTCCGGACGCAATGTCCGTTGCGCCAAATGCGCCCATAAATGGAAGCAATTACCGCCCAAGCTGGAAAACCCGGATGGGACGCCGGCCGACCTAGCGGCGGCGGCTGACGAAGTACCAGCCCAGGAACCGGCCCCGGAAGCAGCGCCGGAACCCGCTGCCCCGCCGGCCGAGCCCACAATCGACATTCCGGCGGCACCGCCGCGGCCACGCTCGCCGCAGCGCCCGACGGGGCCCATCACCGTGCCGCCCAAGCTGCGCCCGATGATGCCCAAGCGCCGCTTCACGGTCCGCCCGTCCTACCTGCTCATTGCCGGCATGGTGTTGGGCTTGGCGGCGGCCTTCCTCTTCCGGGCCGAGATTTCGCGCGCTGTCCCGGCGCTCGACATGGTCTACAGCCTGATGGGCATTTCCACGAGCAGCCCGGCCGAAGACCTTGAGACGGCCAATCTCGTCTTCAATCGCCGCAACGAGGACGGCAAATCGGTCTATTCGGTCCAGGCCGACGTTTTCAACAAGTCGGAATTCCCGGTCGCCCTGCCGGATCTCGCCGTCATCGCCCTGGATGCGGACCGCAAGCGCCTGGAGCCCGCCCATGTGTTCAGTCTCGAACAGGAGACGATCGAACCGGGCGAAACGATCACCTTCCGCACCTTCATGGACACGCTCCCCAAAGGCACCAAGACGCTGCGAATCGAATTCCGAGTCGAATAGATTTACGCCTCCTCGCCCTGACGGGGCGGCTCACTATTTTGTCGCATCACACTTTCGCGACATGCCGAAATTCCGGTATCCCGCTGAAAAAATGCCATAAATCCGCCATTTTCAGAGTCGCAAATAGGCCTCGCTAGGTGAGCAGTCTCACCAAAAATTAACGGTTTTGGCCTACGCTCACCTCGAAGTCGTTGCGTAATACCCCGGACCATCGGTTCGACGCCCAGGCGTCGACGCAGGTGATCCAGGGAACCGAAGGTGGAAAAGATCGTTGTGGCGCGGCGGCGCTGGTGTGCCGCGGCAAGTTCCGATCTCCTCCCGGCCTTCGGCGGGCGGCAACGGCAGAAGAGAATTGGTGAGATTAGATGTCGGTCATGACTGCGCGCGCTGTTTCCATGAGAACCAGAAGGGCTGAAAACACTGTGTCCGCAATCCTGTTGGCTGAAGACGACGAATCCGTCCGCGCCTTCGTTACCCGAGCGCTCACCCATCGCGGCCACGAAGTCACCGCCGTCGGTGACGGCGATGCGGCTGTCAAAGCCCTGAAGGCGCAAACCTACGATTTGATGCTGACAGATATCGTCATGCCGGGCCTCGACGGCCTCGCTCTCGCCGAAACCGCCGCGCGCATCAACCCGCGCATGACCGTCCTGATGATGACCGGCTTTGCCGAAGCCCGCGAACGCGCCGATGGTGCCCGCGGCCAGCAGAGCCCGGTTGCCGACATCATCACCAAGCCCTTCAGCCTGCAGCAGATCTGCAACGCGGTCGACGCCGCCCTGTCCGGCCTGCGCCCCGTCAACTGATCGCGCTGCCGCTTCAGGCAGGTATCAACGTCAGCAACCCGCCATAGCGGACCAGCCGCCCGATCAGGGGCAGGCGGATTTTCTCGTCGAATTGATGGCAAGGACGCTCCTCACCTCACGCAGGCCAGGTGCGGCCACAACATTTGACGATCACAATGTAAGTGAGCTGTCGCCAGCTAGAACTGCTTCAGCAGCCGGTCGAGATAGTCGCGCTCCTGCTTGGGGCGGCTGGGGTCGTTGCGGCGTTTGCGGAGCTCTTCGAAGATATCGCGCGCTTTTTGCTGCGGGTCCTTGCCTTCGCCCAGATCGATTTTGGAACTGTCGATGGCATTGCCGCCCGGTCCGTCATCATTGGCCGGCCTACCCAGCGGGTCCATTTTCGAGCGCGCGCCGCGGCCGGGCATCTGGCCGGCCTGGCGCTGCATCATCTCCTGCGCCGCCTGCATGCCCTGCTGCAGCTGATTGAGCGCGTTGTTCTGATCCTCGGCGGCGTTGCCGAAATCCTGATTGTTGAGCTTGTCGACGGCGCCGCGCATATATTGCTCGGCCTCGCCAAGGCCCTGCGGCAGATCGCCCAGCAGATTGCCGAAGCGCTGCATCAGATTGCCGAGGTCGCGCCGAAGCTGCTCCTGCCCCATGGCGCCGGAACCGGCCGCCTGGCCGTTGCCGCCATCGCCCGGCAGTCCTTCGCCCGGCTGCTGTCCCTGGCCTTCCTGCCCCTGGCCCATTTCGCCTTCGCCCATGCCTTGTTCGCCCGGTTGCTGGCCGCGCTGGGCATTGTAGCTCTCCTCCAGCAGCTTCTGCTGGCGCTGCATCAGGCGGGCCAGCTCGCTGCTCAATTCCTGCTGTGCGCGGCCTTCTGCACTCATGGTCGAGGGGACGCCCGCCTGCAGGTTCTCCATCATCTTCTGCAACTGCTCGAGCATCTGCTTGGCGGAATCCTTCGCGCCCGAGCGCGCCATGTTGCGCGCGTCGTTGAGCATCTGGTTGAGATCCTTCTGCGACAGTTTCAGCCCGTTGGGCGAGAGCTGGCGCAAGGGCTGTCCGCTTTCCAGCGCCCGCTGCAATTGCTGCTGCAGATCCTGCATGTAGCGGTTCATCGCTTCCTGCAGCTGGTTCATCAGACGCTCGATCTCCTCATCCGAAGCGCCGCGATCGAGTGCCGCCTGCAACTCCTGCTGCAGACGGCGGAATTCGCTCAAGGCCAGCGATGTACCGCCGTCTTCGAGATCGACCGCGGTATCCCACATCAGCTGCAGGATCGGCGGCAGGTCCGAGGGGGCGAATTCGGCGGCCATCAGGCGCCGGGCGGCGAAATCCATGCCCATGAAGGCGACGATGCGGTCCTCATAGGTTTCCGGCTGGGCCTTCAGCACCATCAATTCGCGCGCGACCGAGGTATGAAACTCCCAATCGCTGGCGACGCGCTTGCGTAATTCGATGATGGCGCGCGCCACCGGATGATAGAACTTCCGCTCCGGCAGGGTCAGTGCCAGGGGTGCCGAGGCGCCGATCTGGCCCATGGCGTCGCGGGCCACCAGGCGCAGCTCGACATCGAGGCCGGCCCAGCGATGCGCGGTGAAGTCCTGGAAGCTGCCGCCCTGGGCCGTATGCTGCCCATCTTCGCCGATGCCGGCCTGGGCGAGCGGCAGTTTGAACTCGAAATCTTCCGTGCCGCGGCTCATCACCAGGCGCAGGTCATTAACACCGTAATCGTCGCTGGCGCTGTAGCCCAAGCGCAGGACACCGCGATCGGTGACACCCGGATTGCCCCCGAACTGGGCGCTGGGCGCCATGTCCGGCACCATCTCGACCGGCCATTCGATGATGGTGGAGAGGCCCGACCGGACACCGATGGCGTTGCCCTTGGTCAGGGTCACCTCGGCACGCTGCGTGCTGGCGTCGAGCGCTTCAAAAGGCAGTTTCTCGTCATTGGCGACAAGGCTGGCCGGTCCGCCCATGCCGCTGGTCGGCAAGCCTTGCGCCTGCATCAGCAGGCGCGAGCCCATCGGTACTTTCAAGACGGACCCGTCCCCCGCTTCCGCGAGGCTGAGGCTGATCGGCGGCAAGCCGGTATAGTCGGGCGGCGTGATCCAGGCCTCGACCGTGATCTGGTCGCTGTCTTCGATGCCGGCGAAATTCGGCACCAGGGCCTGGTCGAGGCGCCGCATCCACGCCTCGTTGGCGCTGAAGAAGGCCGTCACCGCCAGCAGCAGGGCAAGCTGGCGCAGGGCATAAGGATCGCGCGCGGTGAGGCCGCTGTCGGGGAAGCGGAGGTCGAGCTGCCCGATCGAGGCCATCAACCGCGCCCGGTGACGCTGCCACAGGCTGGTCGCAGCCGGATCGATCAGGTTGCTGACCTGCGCGTCGTCGATATGGGTGAGCGGCCGGTGCGCCAGGCCGCTGTCGCGTTCCAGGCGGCGCAGCGCCTCGCGCCAAGCCGGCAGGCGGAAGCCGCGGGCGCCGCGCCAAATGGCATAGACCAGGGCAGCGGCGGCAAGGATCAGCAGTGCGACATGGGCCCAGACGCCAATGAGGCGCGGCAGGCCGGCCCAGGCAATGGCGAGTGCCACGGCGCAGACCACCAGCGGCGGCGTCAGTGCAGCCCAAATCTGTTCGATGAGCAGCACGACCCATGAGGCCAGGGCCATCACCCGGACACGGAATGGCAGGCCGGTCGCCGATGCGGCGGGCGCCGGCGGGGTCTTGTCACTCCTGAGAACCGGGCCTGACGCCATCAATCCTCCGCCGTCAATCCTCCTGGGGGTGGGCTGACAGTCTACAGCCAGCTCGGAATTCTGTCTTGACCGATGATTGCGTCATAAGTTTGACGCGGCCTAACCACTTCAAACTTATCGCCTTTCACCAGCACCTCCGGCACCAGAGGGCGGGTGTTGTAGGTCGACGACATGACAGCGCCGTAAGCCCCGGCCTCGCGGAAGACGACGAGATCGTCGGGCTGCAGCGGCGGCAGCGGCCGCTGCTCGGCGAACTGGTCGCCCGTCTCGCAGATCGGCCCCACCACGTCGACCCGCGCCACCGGGGCGTCGTCGGCCGGCTGCCGCACCGGCTGGATCTGGTGATAGGCGTCATAGAGAGTCGGGCGGATGAGATCGTTCATGGCCGCATCGACGATGACGAAGCTGCGGCTCACCCCTTCCTTCACATTGATGACGCGCGCGACCAGAATGCCGGCATTGCCGACGATGGCGCGGCCGGGCTCGGCCTCCAGTTTGAGGCCGAGATTGCCGAAATTCTCCGCCACCGCATTCGTATAGTCGGAGAAACCGATGGTCTGCTCGTCGCGATAGGTGATGCCGACACCGCCGCCCAGATCAACCCGTTCGACCGCGTGCCCTTTGAGACGCAACGCCTTCACCAGATCCGCCATCTTCTGAAAGGCGTGCTTGAAGGGTGCTATGTCGATGAGCTGCGAGCCGATATGGCAGGCAAGCCCCTTGACC
The DNA here is from genome assembly GCF_041906375.1 of Dongia sp. Classification (GTDB taxonomy): domain Bacteria; phylum Pseudomonadota; class Alphaproteobacteria; order Dongiales; family Dongiaceae; genus Dongia. The sequence continues at coordinate 233,135 of NZ_JAYRJJ010000004.1, forward strand.
TCGATACCGGGCAGCGCGGCCGCCTCGGCATAGATCGCCGGCGCATGGTCGATATCGATGCCGAACTTGTTTTCCGCCTTGCCCGTGGCGATCTTGGCATGCGTCTTCGCGTCGACATCCGGATTGATGCGCAAGGCGACCGGCGCGCGCGTGCCAAGGCTCAGCGCCACCTCGTTGAGGGCGCGAAGTTCGCCTGGCGATTCCACGTTGAACTGATAGATGCCGACTTTCAACGCCTCGGCCATCTCGGCGCGCGTCTTGCCGACGCCGGCAAAGACAATATCGCCGGCTTTGATCCCGGCCTTGATCGCCCGGTACATCTCGCCCACGGAAACGACGTCGGCGCCGGCGCCGAGCGAGGCCAGGGTCTTGATCACCGCCTGGTTGGAATTGGCCTTGAGCGAGTAATAGAGCTTGGCGTTGAGCCCGCCCAGCGCCGCATCGAAATTGCGAAAATTATCGGTGAGCTTGGCCGTCGAATAGCAATAGAAAGGCGTCCCCACCTCGGCCGCGATACGGCTCAGCGGCACACCTTCGGCGTAGAACTCGCCGTTCTGATAGTGAAAATGGCTCATGATCTTTCCATCATCTTAACAACGTCATGCCCGGGCCCTGTCGGCGTATGCCGACATGCGTCGGCGGGGATCCGGGCATCCACTCTCCAAACTGCACCAGTGGATCCCCGGGTCTTCGCCCGGGGATGACGCTGGATGGTATCCGGAATTCACCCGCTGAAGATGCCGGTCTGCGGCTTGGGCGTCTGCGGATATTGCGTCGGATACTGGTCCTTATGGACTTCCTTGGGCAGTTCCGGCACGCCGTTGCGGCCGCAAGCACTCACGCCGGCAAGCAGCGCCAGCGCGGCGGCCAATGTCAGCACGGACAGTTTCGACATCTTCATAGCAAACGCTCCCTGGCGGCTTTGGCAGCGGCACGCACATTGTCCGGGGCGGTACCACCCTCGGATCTGCGGCCGGCCGCCGAATTTTCGACCTTCAGCACCGGATAGACGGAATCGGTGATGCGCGGCTCGACCTCCTGCATCTCGGCAAGGCTGAGATCGCTCAATCCCTTGCCCTGGCCTTCCGCGCGCTTCACCAGCGTGCCGGTGACGTGATGCGCATCGCGGAACGGCAGGCCCAGTTCCTTCACCAGCCAATCGGCCAGATCCGTGGCGGTCAGGAAGCCGCGTTCGCACGCCTCGCGCATGCGCGCGCGGTTGGGTGTGAGATCCCGCACCATGCCGGTCATCGCCGCCAGCGACAGCAGCACCGTATCCGTGGCGGCAAAGGTCGGCGCCTTGTCGTCCTGCATGTCCTTGCCATAAGTGAGCGGCAGGCCTTTGAGGATGATGAGCAACTGCACCATCATGCCGATGACTTCACCGGCCTTGGCGCGCACCAGTTCCGCCGCATCCGGATTCTTCTTCTGCGGCATGATCGAGGAGCCGGTGGTGAAGGCGTCTGAAAGGGAGATGAAACGGAAGCCCTCGCTCATCCAGATCACGATCTCTTCCGCGAGACGCGAGAGATGCACCGAGAGGATCGAGAGTGCCGACAGATATTCCAGCGCGAAATCGCGGTCCGAGACCGCGTCCAGCGAATTGGCGGCCGGCCGGTCGAAGCCGAGGGCCTTGGCCGTCATCTGCCGGTCGATCGGAAAGGTGGTGCCGGCAAGGGCCGCGGCGCCGAGCGGGCTCTCATTGAGGCGCCGGCGTGCATCGCTCAGGCGGCCGAGATCGCGCCCCAGCATCTCGACATAGGCGAGGAGATGATGGCCGAAGGTCACCGGCTGCGCCGGTTGCAGATGCGTATAACCCGGCATCACCGTGGCCGCTTCCGCCTCGGCGCGGTCGATGAGGGCCGCCACAAGGGCGCGCGTCTCCAGCGTCACCTCGTCGCAGGCGCGCCGCACCCACAGCTTGAAATCGGTCGCCACCTGGTCATTGCGCGAGCGCGCGGTGTGGAGCCGCCCGGCGGGTTCGCCGATCAGTTCCTTGAGGCGCTGCTCGACATTCATGTGAATGTCCTCCAGCGCCGTCTTGAACTCGAAATTGCCGGCCTCGATCTCGGCCTTCACCTGATGAAGGCCCTTGGCGATGGCGGCGCCGTCGGTCTCGGTGATGATACCCTGCTTCACCAGCATGGCGGCATGCGCCAGCGAGCCCTGGATGTCCTCGGCATAAAGGCGCTTGTCGACGCCGATGGAGGCATTAATCTGCTGCATGATCGCTGCCGGGCCGGCGGCAAACCTGCCGCCCCACATGCTGTTGGCGGAATCCGGCGCGACTGAAGATTGGTTCTTGGCACTCATGATATTGAAAAAGACCGCCTTTTTGGGCTCCCTGTTGGCACTATCGCTCTGGGCGGCACAACTTTCACCGGCCCTGGCCGACGGCACATCCCCGAAACTGGGCGACTTTAGCCCGTTCAATCCGCCCCTGCCAACGCCCAATGAGGATTTCCAGGACGCCCTGGGCGCCAAAATGACCCTGGCCCAGTTCAAAGGCCAGGTGGTGGTGCTCAATTTCTGGGCCAGCTGGTGCGGCCCCTGTGTCGCCGAAATGCCGACCCTCGACACCCTCCAGGGCGATCTCGCGGACGCCGGGCTCAAGGTCGTGGCCATCAGCCTCGATCGCGATGGGGTGAAAAAGGCCGCCCCCTTCTTCCGCCGGACCGGCGTCAAGAATCTGAAGCTCTACACCGACCGCACCAGCGACCTCTTCCAGGAACTCAAAGGCAGCGCGCTTCCCACCACCTATCTGCTCGATCGCGACGGCAATGTCGTCTCGGTCTATGTCGGCGCCACCGATTGGGCCTCGGACAAGGTGAAGGCCGAACTCAAGAAATACCTCGACGCCAAGCCGGCGGGGTGAGGCATAGAAAAAGGCGCCCGCATCGGGCGCCTTCTTTTTCAGCTCGGTCCGCTCGAAGCGCTCAGCGCGTCGGGACCGGCGTTTCGCCGCTGTAATCGTAGAAGCCTCGGCCGGCCTTCTTGCCGTACCAACCGGCTTCGACATATTTCACCAGCAGCGGGCAGGGGCGGTACTTGCTGTCGGCGAGGCCTTCATAGAGCACCTGCATGACAGCGAGGCACACGTCGAGGCCGATGAAATCGGCGAGTTCCAGCGGGCCCATCGGATGGTTGGCGCCAAGGCGCATCGCCGTGTCGATGGCGTCGACATTGCCGACACCTTCATAAAGCGTATAGACGGCCTCGTTGATCATCGGCAGCAGGATGCGGTTGACGATGAAGGCCGGGAAATCTTCCGAGGTCGCCGTCGTCTTGCCGAGCTTTTCAGCGAGGTCGCGCACCTGGGTAAAGGTGTCGTCATCGGTAGCGAGGCCCCGGATGAGCTCGACCAGCTTCATCAGCGGCACCGGGTTCATGAAATGCATGCCGATGAACTTCTGCGGCCGGTCGGTCGCAGCGGCCAGGCGCGTGATCGAGATTGAGGAGGTGTTGGAAGCCACCAGCGTGTGCGCCTTCAAATGCGGACACACGGCGCGCATGATCTCCTTCTTGACCTCTTCCTTTTCGGTCGCGGCTTCGATGACGATGTCGGCCGGGTTGAGGTCCGGCAGGCTGTTCGACGTCTTGATGCGCGCGATCGCCGCGTCTTCGTCGGCTTGGGTGATGAGACCGCGCTTGACCTGGCGGTTCATGTTGGCGCGGATCGTTTCCAGCGCCTTGGTGAGCTGCGCCGGGTTGTTGTCGACCAGGATGACGTCGAGCTTGGCCAGCGAACTGACATGGGCGATGCCGTTGCCCATTTGCCCTGCACCGATGATGCCGACTGTTTCGATCGTCACGTTGAGACCTCTTCGTTTCGTTGTCCCGGAAAGATGCGGCCCGCTGTTTTATCAGCGGGCCGCTTATCCGGTTTTCAGTTCAAAGGCTTACTTGCCGAGCTCTTTCGCCAGTTCCGGCACCGCCTGGAACAGATCGGCGACCAGGCCGTAATCGGCGACCTGGAAGATCGGCGCATCTTCGTCCTTGTTGATGGCGACGATGACTTTGCTGTCCTTCATGCCGGCGAGATGCTGGATGGCACCCGAAATGCCGACGGCGACATAGAGGTCCGGCGCCACGATCTTGCCGGTCTGACCGACCTGGTAATCGTTGGGGACGAAACCCGCATCGACAGCAGCGCGGCTGGCGCCGACGGCGGCACCCAGCTTGTCGGCCACTTCCTCGAGCATCTTGAAATTGTCGCCCGACTGCATGCCGCGGCCACCCGAGACGACGATGCGCGCCGAGGTGAGCTCGGGGCGTTCCGTCTTCTGCACTTCCTGGCCGAGGAATTTGGACAAGCCCGCATCGCCGCTGGAGGCGACCTTCTCCACCGCGGCCGAACCGCCGGTTTCAGCGGCGGCGTCGAACGCCGTGGCACGGACCGTGATGACCTTGATCTTGTCCGAGGACTGCACCGTCGTCAGCGCGTTGCCGGCATAGGTCGGGCGCGTGAAGGTATCCGGGCTGTCGACGGCCGAGATTTCCGAGATCTGCTGCACGTCGAGAAGGGCCGCGGCGCGCGGCAGGATGTTCTTGCCGTTGACGGTCGCGGCCGAGAGGATGTGGCCGTAGGCAGGCGCCAGGGCCACGATCAGCTTGGCAACGTTTTCGGCCAAAGCATGGCCATAGATGGCGTCGTCGGCCAGCAGCACCTTGGAAACGCCGGCCACTTTGGCGGCGGCGTCTGCGGCACCCTGCGCACCGGCGCCGGCCACCAGGATGTGAATGTCGCCGCCGATCTTCTGGGCAGCGGTAACGGCATGCAAGGTCGCCGATTTCAGCGACGCGTTGTCATGCTCGGCAAGGACGAGAATGCTCATGGATTGATCCTCAGATGACTTTCGCTTCGTTCTTCAGCTTGTCGACCAGTTCGGCGACCGACTGCACCTTGATGCCGGCCGAACGCTTCGGCGGCTCGGTGACTTTGAGGGTCTTCAGGCGCGGGGCCGGGTCGACGCCGAGCTGCTCCGGGGTCAGCACATCAATGGGCTTCTTCTTCGCCTTCATGATGTTGGGGAGCGATGCATAGCGCGGTTCGTTGAGGCGCAGATCGGTGGTCATGACGAAGGGCGTCTTGACTTCGACGGTCTCGAGGCCGCCATCGACTTCGCGCGTCACGGTGGCGGTGCTGTTGTCGTTCAAGACCAGCTTGGAAGCAAAGGTTGCCTGCGGCCAGCCCAGCAGCGCCGAGAGCATCTGGCCGGTCTGGTTGGCATCGTCGTCGATCGCCTGCTTGCCGAGGATCACGAGACCCGGCTGTTCCTTCTCGACCACGGCCTTGAGGAGCTTCGCCACGGCCAGCGGCTGCAATTCGACATCGGTTTGCACATGCACGCCGCGATCGGCACCCATGGCCAGCGCCGTACGGATGGTTTCGGCGCATTGCGCGTTGCCGAGCGAGACAGCAACGATTTCCGTCGCCTTGCCGGCTTCCTTGAGGCGCACGGCCTCCTCGGTCGCGATTTCGCAGAAGGGATTCATGGACATCTTGACGTTCTGGGTTTCGACACCCGTGCCGTCCGCTTTGACGCGGACCTTCACGTTGGCGTCGATCACCCGCTTAACAGCGACGAGGACTTTCATCTTCAAGGACCCGGATGAGACAGTGGTTAGACTGTGGTTGTAACGGTCGATGCCCGCGGCGCGACGGCTCTACAATCGAGACCCGCGCCCGGCGCGACACCCCCTGCCCTCAAACGCCGCGTGGAGCGGCCATGAGGCAGAAATTTCGCATGCGCAAAATAGGGGCATGGCATCTTTGTGTCAACGTAGCCAGGGAACTCGCCCGGAAACGGCAGACTTGCGCTTAATCGCGCAAAATCAATAACTTCCGGGACACATAGATGAGCTGCATTAACCGTGGCATGAGGCATCTTGAAGCGTTGCGGTGCAGCTTCATTGGGCAATCCATGCGGAGATTTTGGGCACGGCTCGAGTCACGCCCGCCCCTCAAACGGCCTATCTATTCTTCCCCGGCACCCACAGCACGTCGGCGCGGCCCTTGTCATTGACATAGCGCGCCATGACGAAGAGCAGGTCCGAGAGCCGATTGATGTAGCGCAGGCCCGCCGGGTTGACGGCCTCATGGTCCATCAGCGCGGTGATGTCGCGCTCGGCGCGGCGGGTGATGGTGCGGGCCAGGTGCAGATAGGCCGCGGCCGGCGTGCCGCCCGACAAGACGAAGCTCTTGAGCGGTTCCAGTTCTGCATTCAGCCGGTCGATTTCATGTTCCAGTCGTTCCACCTGCGCCTCAACCACGCGCAGCGGCGGATAGTCTTTCGGGTCTTCCGGCTGGCAGAGATCGGCCCCGAGGTCGAAAAGGTCGTTCTGGATGCGGTTTAGCATGGCGTCGATGTCGCCCCCACCCGCGTCTCGGCAGTGGAGACGTGCGACACCGATCGCGGCATTGGCCTCGTCGACCGTGCCATAGGCCGTGACGCGAAGGTCATGCTTCTTCACGCGCTTGCCCGAGCCCAGCGACGTCGAGCCCTTGTCGCCCCCCTTGGTATAGATGCGCGTAAGCTGAACCATGCCGCCTCAGCGGACCAGCAGATAGAGCACGAAACAGACGACCGCCCCGGCCTGGAACAGGACACGGAAGCGCATCAGCTTGTTGCTGTTCTGCTTGTTGAAGTCGCCGCCCTTGCCCATCGAAAAGACGCCGACCAGCAGCGTAACGAGGGTAAGGACCATGAAGATGACGAGAAAGACGAGGATGATGTTTGCCATGCCGCAATGATAGCGGCGTGGGATCGGCCGCGCTAGAGTGAAGGGGATTTTCACTGCCTTTTTCAGGGCAACCGGTGAAATCGCCTGGAGCATACGAGAGTTACGGGGAAACGGACCATGCGGCGGATAGTCCTTAAAGACGGTAGAGAAATTCCAGTCATCGGCCAGGGCACCTGGCGCATGGGCGAACGGCCGGCGGAGCGGCAGGCGGAAATCGCGGCACTCCGCGCCGGCATCGATCTCGGCCTCACCCTCATCGACACGGCCGAGATGTACGGCAATGGCGGTGCTGAAACTGTCGTCGGCGAGGCCATCAAGGGCCGCCGGCAGGAGGTCTATCTGGTCAGCAAGGTCCTGCCCAGCAATGCGAGCTTTGCCGGCACGATCAAGGCCTGCGAACAAAGCCTGAAGCGGCTCGGCACCGACCATATGGACCTTTACCTGCTGCACTGGCGGGGCAGCTATCCGCTGGCCGACACGCTGAACGCGCTCCGCCAGCTGCAGACCCAGGGCAAGATCCGCAGCTTCGGGGTGAGCAATCTCGACACCGGCGACATGAAGGAGTGGCTGGCGCTGCCCGGCGCCGACGCGACGATCACCAACCAGATTCTCTACAATGTGGGTGTGCGCGGCCCGGAACATGACCTTGGGCCCTTGCTGGCACAACACCGCATCGCCCTGATGGCCTATTGCCCGCTGGCTCAAGGCGACGTCACTGCCTTTCAGAAACTCGAACCCGTCGCCAAGCGCCACGGTGCCACCGTGGCCCAGATCATGCTGGCCTGGGTGACGCGAAATCCCTTGAGCTTCGCCGTGCCGAAGAGCAGCAACATCGCCCGCCTCAAGGAAAATGCCGCCGCCGGCGACATTGTCCTGACACTCCAGGACCTCACTGATATCGACGCCGCTTTCCCGCCTCCAAAGAAAGCGGTGCCGCTGGAGATGATTTGAGCCTCCTCTCCCAAACAGCATGAACCCCGCCTTCACCCTCCGCCCCGCTCGGCTTGTCGAATGCGATGTGCTTGACGCGCTCTGCTTCTGCTCGAAAGCGCATTGGGGCTATGACGCGGCTTTCATGGCGAGCGTGCGCGACCAGATCCGCGTCAATGTCGCGGCTGTCGGCAGCGGGCGCGTCTGGGTCGCCGTCGAGGGCGATGACAAACCCTGCGGTGTCGTCGAAGTGGACCCACTGGACGCGGCAACCGCTGACCTCACCCTCCTCTTCGTGGACCCCGCGCATCTGCGCAAAGGCATCGGCCGCGCGCTCTACGAAAAGGCCCTCGACCTCGCGCGCCGTCTCGGTGTGCGCGAACTCCTCATCGATTCCGACCCGCAGGCCGCCGCCTTCTACGCCACCATGGGCGCCACCCGCATCGGCGCCGAGCCCACCGGCTACCAGGGCCGGCTGCTGCCGAAATTCAGCGTGGCCATTGGCGGAATTGAGGATGCCGACATCCCTCGCGGATAAGCGTCAATTTCTCAAATAACCTTGCCCGGATTAAGGATCCCCTTGGGGTCCAGTGCCGTCTTCAGCCGCCGCATGACGGCGATTTCCTCCGGGGTCCGCGAATAGCTGAGATAGTCCCGCTTCAAGGTGCCGATGCCGTGCTCGGCCGAAACCGAGCCGTGGAAGTCGCGCACGCAGCCATAGACGATCTTGTCGACGTCATGCATGCCTTCGCCTGCAGCATAGGCGACGCTGGTGGTGATATGGAGATTGCTGTCGCCGATATGGCCATAGAAGAAGAATTTTCCATCGGGCCAGCGCGCCGCGAGGCGGCTGCGGCAATCTTCGGCGAAGGCGCCGATGCGCCCCACGGCAAGGCTTACATCGAAATTGACGATGTCGGGCAGGGTATCCAGCGCATAGCCTTCGCGCACGCGCCAGAAGCTCTGCGCTTCCTTTTCATTCTGCGCGATCACGGCATCGCTGAGCGCCCCGCCCTCGAGTGCCGCTTCCAGGAAGGCTTGGAAGCGGACCGGATCGCTCTGGGCATCGGAACCCTGATGTTCGATCAGCACATAGAAGGGATGGTCAGCCGAGAGCGGCTGCGCATTCGTCATCTTGTGGCCGCTGACGAAGCGATAGAAGTCCGGCCACATGACTTCAAAAGCGGATGGACCACCGAGATCGGTCTCGGCACGGCGCAGCAGCCGTAGAACGGCATCGAAACCACCGAGGGCGCAGAAGGCCGTGTTGGTGGAGCGCGGGGCGGGCCGCAAACGGAATACGACGCGCGTGATGATGCCGAGCGTGCCCTCGCTGCCGATGAAGAGCTGCTTCAGATCGAAGCCGGCATTGTTCTTCAGCATTTTGTTGAGGTTGGAGAGGATCGTGCCGTCGGCCAATACGGCTTCCAGGCCCAGCACTTGCGCCCGCGCCATGCCATAGCGGATGACCCGGTTGCCCCCGGCATTGGTGGAAAGATTGCCGCCCACCTGCGCGCTGCCACGGCTTCCCAGATCGAGCGGCAGCAGAAAACCGGCTTCCGCCGCCGCGTTCTGCGCGCGCTCCAGCGGGGTGCCGGCCAGCACCGTCAGGGTCGCTGCCTCCCGGTCCAGTTCCTCAATGCCGCTGAGAAGATCGAGCGACAGGGCGATTTCATGGGGCTTGGCGTTGGCACCGCCGGCAAGGCCCGTTAGCCCGCCTTGCGGTACCACGCTTTGTGCGAATTCGTTGCAGATCCTGAGGGCCGCGGCGACCTCGGCCGTGTTGCGCGGGCGCAGCACGGCCAACGGCAGGTCGCGGCCCGTCATGCTCATGTCGGAACGATGGCGCGGCCCGATCCCACTATCCGTCAGCACCGCGCCGGCACCCAGTGCCGTGCGCAACGCTGCAATCACATCCGTCATCGATGCCGCCCCTCGGAAGACAAGGGCGGCATGCTAGTCGAACTCAGCCGGCGAGCGCCAGCGTGCGGAGATTGCGAAAGGAATGGTGATCCTCGACCCGCGGCGTCTCACTTGTGCGGCCGGTCGCCCGTTCCGCCCTCTTCCAGGCGCGCTCATGGAAAAAGAACGCGACCGTATTCACGGCCGGCTCGACCAGTGCCACGCCCAAGGCGATGGGCAGCGAGCCGGAAATGAGATAGGCGACGCCGAAGCCGATGCTGAAATGGAGCACGGCAAAGGAACCCGTCTTCATCAGATCTCGCAGCATGACTTCCTCCTAATTGCAAATCATTCTCATGTGCAAAATATGAAGGAAGCGGGCGGCTGGTTCAACCGGGTTATAGCGATTTTACTAATCGACGGGATCGATCAGACAGAGGGTTCTTCAAAGTTCAATCGATCAACAATCCGCTGATCTGGTCGATAAGAAGGGGATCGAGCCGCATCTCGCGGCCATCCAGGCGGGCCATGGGAACGCAGCCGAGCAGCGAGTTGCTGATAAAGAGGCCCCGGAAAAGCTCGATATCGGCCCGGTCCAGGCTGTTTTCGGAGACCTTGAAGCCGGCTTTTCCGGCTTTTTTCAGGATTTTCGCCCGGGTAATACCATCCAGGACGCCGTCGGCCAGCGGCGGCGTCACCCAGGTTTCACCGATGAGGGCGAAGAGATTGCCGCGCGCGAAACCCGCGATGCGTCCCTGGTTGTTGAGCATCAGGGCTTCCTGTGCACCGGCTCCCTGAGCCTGTTGCTGGGCGAGGACATTATCCAGATAATTCAGTGACTTGATCCGACTCAAAGGCGAGCCCTCATTGCGCCGGATCGGCACCGTCGCGGCATCGAGATGCGGGGGGATCTGGGGAAACGCACCGGCCGTGATCACCAGCACCGGCTTTGGATCGAGCGGCAGCAGCAGGCCGCGGGAGCCAACACCGCGCGACAGGGTCAGGCGCAAGCTGGCGCGCCCTTTTGAAAAGCCATTCGCCTCAAGCACTTGGGCGATCGCCGTCGCCACCTCGGTCGCTTCGACCGGCAGCGGCAGATCGAGCACGGTCGACGCCCGCGCCATACGCTCGAGATGGGCGGCAAGGTCCAGCGGTTGCCCATCCAGGGCAGCCAGGGTCTCGAACAACCCGTCGCCCAGGGTGAAGCCGCGATCGCGCGGATCGATCCGCGCCTTGTCGGCCGGCAGCAGGGCGCCGTTAATCCAGATCATGCAGCCGATCCTCCCAATTCATTCGGCGCGGCGCCCCCGGAAGCCAATGTCTCAATGAGCGCCTTGGCTTTCGTGAAGCTTTCCTCAAGTTCCAGGGCGGGATCGCTGTCGGCGACGATGCCGCCGCCGACCTGGAAGGAAAGATCGTCGCCCTTCACGCAATAGGTCCGGATGACGATGTTGGAATCGAGGCAGCCGTCGAAGCCGAGATAGCCGATGGCGCCGCAATAGGGGCCACGCGCAGTGGGTTCCAGCTCGGCGATGATTTCCATGGCGCGGATTTTCGGCGCACCGGTCACGGAACCGCCGGGGAATGTCGCACGTAGCAGATCGACCGCGTTCTTCTGCGGCAACATCTCGCCCGTCACCACGGAAACGAGGTGATGCACGGTCGCATAGGATTCGAGCCCCCACAGAACCGGCACCTTGACCGAGCCCATGCGGCAGACCCGGCTGATATCGTTGCGCAGCAGATCGACGATCATCAGGTTTTCCGCGCGGTCCTTTTCGGAGGCCAGCAATTCGGCGGCAAGGGCAGCGTCCTCGGCGGCATTCCTGCCCCGCGGGCGCGTGCCCTTGATCGGCCGTGTCTCGACATGGCCCTCGCGCAGGGACAGGAAGCGCTCCGGCGAGGAAGAAAGAATGGCGATGTCGCCGAACTCGACAAAGGCCGCGAAAGTGGCGGGATTCCGCCGCCGCAGCGCCTGGTAGAGGTCAAGGCGGTCGATGCCGGCATGCAGGCGCGCGCGGAAGCGCTGGGTGATGCTGGCCTGATAGATGTCGCCAGCCTCAATATAGTCGATCGTGCGGCGGACCATGGCTTTGTAATCGGCACCGCTGAGTTCCGGCCGCGCGGCGATGGCCCAAGTGGATCCCAATGGGGCGGAACCCGATGGCGCCGAACGCGCCCGCGCGAAGCGTTCCAGCGCCCATTTGATGCGCCGCTTTGCCCGTTCAAGGCGAGCCGCCCCCGTTTCGGGATAGCCGCTCGATATCAGCCAACCTTGGCCCGTCCGATGGTCGATGGCGACGACGAGGTCATAGGCGCCCAGCAGCAGATCGGGCATGTCCTGATCGTCGCGGCGATGCGCCGGCACGCGCTCAAGATGATGACGCAGGCCATAACCGAAGGAGCCGGCGACACCACCTTGGAAAGGCGGCAATTCCGGCACGGCCTCGATCGGGTAGCGCGCCATGAGATCGGCAAGGGCTGCGAAGGGATCGCCGGTCACGGCGGTACCATCCAGGGTCACGCGGGCGCCATCGGCGACTAGGCGGTGGAACGGATCGGCCATGACGAAAGAGTATCGGCCCAGCGTTTCATGGCCGAGCGCACTGTCGAAAAACACGAGCCCGCCGGCCGGACGCAAGGCAGCCGCCCAGCGCACGGAATCGAGCGCCGTCTCTGCCAGGGGATGAATCAAAGGTCGGTCAATCATGGCTGGAAATTTAGCATGGGCCCGAAGCCCTGAGCACCCCATAAGCGCCAGTCAGTTTCCTGATTTGGCCACGGATTTCGGCAGCGCTGGCCGCCCGGGCCTGCTGGCGGCAGCATCTGGAAGGGTCAGATGCACCGCCGTTCCCTTGCCGAATTCGCTGTCGATGCGGATATCACCGCTCATGGTCCTGGCCAAGGATATGCAAATCGCGAGGCCGAGACCTGTGCCGCCGACATCCCTGGAATAGGCGCTGGCCACCTGTTCAAACGGCTGCCCGATCGTATCGAGGCGATCCGCCGGAATGCCACGCCCCGTATCACGCACAACGATTGCGACCATGCCAATGGCATTGTGTGCCTCGACGGACAAGGAGATTTGACCGCCTTTGCCGGTGAACTTGATCGCGTTGGCCAGAATGTGGTCGAGGATCTGGCGAAGGGCCCCTTCATCCACAAGAACCCTGCAGACAGGATTGTCGATCGACAGCTTGAGCGAAAGCTGCCCTGACGCCAGTTTTCCCTGCATGTCGGCCAGCGCCTTGCGGATCGCATCCACCGGGTCAACCTCGCGGATGCGCATATCGTATTTGTTGGCCTCGATGCGCGTGAATTCCAGCACCTCATTGATGACGCGCAGAAGTATCTGGCCGCTGTTGTGAATATCCTTGGCAAACTCGACATAGGCGTCATTTTCGATCGGGCCAAGCTGTTCGCGGGCCATAAGTTCGGAAAAGCCGATGATGGCGTTGAGTGGCGTCCGCAGTTCGTGACTCATATTGGCCAGGAAATGACTCTTGGCGACATCAGCTGCCTTTGCCTTCTCCGCCTCCATGGCATTTTCGGCGGCAAGACGCTGAAGGTCACGCTCCCTGTCGACGATTTCGGTCATGTCGCGAAAAATGGCCGTCATGATGAGCTGCCCGGCGATCTCCACCTTCGACAGCACGGCCATCATCTGAAATTCGCTGCCATCCTTGCGCAAGGCCTTGACCGAGCGCCAATCCGACATGCGTTGCTGCCGCGAACTACCCGTCGCAAAACGATCGACATATGCATGATGCTGGCGCGCAAAGGATGGCGGCAGCAGACGGTCGAGCGACTGGCCAATCATCTCCACCGGGCTGTAGCCGAAGATGACCTCGGCCTCGCGGTTGTAGGTTACGATGCGCCCGGCGCGGTCGATCGAAATGATCCCCACCATGGCGGAATCCAGAATGGATGCGTAGCGGGCCTCGGCATGGCGGCTTTGTTCGAGCGCTTGCCTGGCTGCCGTCAGGGCATCGGCTAATTCCCTTGCCGTCGCCACCCGCGCCGAAATATCGCGCAGAACCCCCACAAAGCGCTTCACATGGCCGGCCTCATCGAACGCCAGCGTTATGCTCAGTTCGTTCCAGAACGGCTTGCCGTCCTTGCGGTAGTTCAGTATCTCGCCCACAAATGGCTTGGCATTGCGCAGAGAGAACCTGATCTCATCGATTACTGCCGGATCAGAGCCGACACCCTTCAGAAACGAGCAGGTGCGGTCGATGACCTCCGACAGGGCATAGCCGGTGATCCGTTCGAATCCGGCATTGCCATAGACGATTTTGCCGCGCGGATCGCTCACCAAGACGGCTTCGGCAATCTGTGTGAGCGCGTCTTCGCGCATCAGCATGTCACGATTGGTGCGTTGCTGCCGCTCGGCTATGCCGCAGATCAGCCAGCCGATGGAAATGACGCAGCCGATGAAGACCAGCGTGTCGTCCGGCGCGTCAAGCGTGCCGACATTTTCGACGAAGGGGCCGAAGCCATGTGCTGCCGCGGCGAGCGAGAGCGTGGAAACGATGCAGATGGCGCTGGCTGCGCCAAACCGGCCCATGGTCAAGGCGGGCCACCCGGCAAGGACCAACTGTGCCGAAATCAATAGATGGGCGCTGTCGGGGTCACTTTGCTGGAACAGGGCAAGGGCGTAGGCCGAGAGGCCGCAAAGCCAGAGAATGACCTGCAGGGGATGCGCTGCCACTGCAATGAGATGCCGGCGATTTGCCGTCAGCATGACGGGCGCGAACGCAACAACGCCAAAGAAATGGCTGGCGAAAAGAAGATTGACCGTGGCCCATGCCTCTCCCGGCACAAGCCGACCGGACAGCCAGGTGATCGCCAGGGGTACCGAAGCCTGGACGGCGGCACCTGCGCCGCTGGCGCCCAGCAGCACGATTCCGCTGTGCCAATTGATGCCCTGCAGGCCATGACCGAATTGCCGGATGATCAGGCAGGTCGCGACGAGGGCCAGCAGGCTGCCGAACGCGAAGGACAGCGACAGGTACCAATCGGAGATAGCCATGAGAGAGGCGATGACGAGCCCGAAATACCCGGAGAGAGCCGGCCTTATTCCCCAACGCGACATCACGCCGACCAGGAATCCCGCCGGTAGCCACATGCCGGGCAGTCCGTCCGGATGGATATCGACACTGAACGACAGCTGACCGAGGGCCATGGTGGACAGAAGGATCAGCAGATCGAGCACGGCCGGTCCTGCCTCCTGCTGTCCATTGAGAGCGGACCCGCTGGTGGGAGACATCGGGGATCGCGCCCGCTTATCCAACGGTCGCGGCCGGCATGCCGCCGGATGAATCCAGGTCGAGGTGACGCTGCAATGCCGGCAAGACGAGGTCGACCGAGGTCATGTGCGGCATATGCCCGCTGGCATCGATCATCTCCAGCGTGCTGCCCCTGATATGATCGTGCAGAAACGTTGCGGCAGCCATCGGCACCGCCGGATCGGATCGCGTTTGCAGGATTGCCGAGGGGGTTTCGACCTGGTTCATCAATGCGCGATAGTCGGCGAGCAGGATCATTTGTGCGGTTGCCAGCGCGACGTCGCCGCGCATCGCCAGCAGACCGTCCAGGAATCGAGTCGTCGCAGAATCGTGCATCGGCCGATCAACGACATAGGGCGCATATGCCTGCGCCCAGTTGCGATAGTTTGAACCGATGGCCAGAAAGACCTGTTTGAGATCCTCCTGGCTGAAGCCCCCTTGATAGGCGTCGCGGTTGAGGTAGCAAGCCGACGCACCGATCGCCACGATCTTGGAGAAGCGATCGCGCCGGCGCAGACTGGCAAGCAGCCCCACCATGCCGCTCACCGAATGACCGACAAATGCGCAGTTGGCTATTTCCAGATCGTCCAGAATGGCCATCAGGTCGTCGATATAGCCGTCAATCTTCCGATGGCGCGTCATGTCGAAGAATTCGCGGTCAGCCGTCGCGGCACAGGGCAGGTCATATGTAATCACACGGTAGCCACGCGACAGCGGCTCAAGATAGGGAAACCAAACACCTTGATTGGCGCCGAAGCCATGCGCCAGAACCACCGCCTTCGGTCCATCGCCGACCTGCCGGACATTGAGCGCGCGCGTCGTCCAGGAGGGCATCGTGTCCACCCCTTCCAGTTGCTGATCGCCTATTGGAATAATGACATCGAACGATGCCGAAATCCTGATTGAAATCAGCTGGATTTGGGCTTGGCGTCAGTTCGGTGGGCAGCGGATACGGATCGGATTTAGGCCTAGGATGACGATCTTGCCTAGGAACCCAGACGACCATAAAGAGTATTCCGGCCTATGCTTAGGATTACTTTTGCCGCTGGTTGCGTCGAATGAGCGCGCGCAGGGCCGTGACGTCGGCGGCAATCGCCAGGCGGCAGGCGGATTCCATATTGCGATAGCGGCTCAGCACTTCTTCGCCGGTGGGTGTCAGGGCCGCGCCCCCGCCCTTGGCGCCGCCGGTCTGCGCTTCGACCACGGGGGCGCCGAGATGCTGGTTAAGCTCGTCGACCAGGAGCCAGGCGCGGCGATAGCTCATGCCGAGCTTGCGGCCGGCAGCGGAAATCGACCCGGTATCGCGGATCGCTTCGAGGAGGTCGGCCTTGCCGGGCCCGATGGCGACATCAGGCTCGATGACGACACGCAGGCGCGGTCCTGTGGGTGCTGATTTTCCCATGGCCCTATTCCGCCGCTCGCGCCAACGTAACGGGCGCATCTTTGAGGCTGTAGCGCGTGAAGTCGCGGCAATGCGCCGGCAGCGGTGCCACATCCATCGTGCCGGCCGCGGGGTCCATGATGATCATGGCGACCGTCGCCGAGAGATCGCCGGCGGAATTGGGCAGCACCGGCCGGCAGACGGCGAAGGGTGCCGCAAAATCGTCGAAGAAGGCGGCCTTGAGGTCGTCCGGCGAAATCCTGCCGGAACCCAGAAGTTTCTGCACGCGCCAGTCGCGATAGAAGCTGTCGCCGAGAAGCCCCACATCCTTGAGCTTGGCCAGTGCCACCGGGTTCACCCAATGATTGGCATGCACGATGAGGCCATCCTGCGGATAGATCGGGAAGACTTCGTCCGGTGCGCATTCAAAATCGATGGCAAAGCCTTCCGCCGTGCTCAGCATCATGTTGTTGGAGCAGGCCTTCGGCGTTGCCGCCACGGCGCGGACCGCCATGGCGAAGTGACGCTGTTCCAGCACCTTGCGGCGGATGAGCACCAAGGGAATGCCGGACTGCCGGTAGTCGCGCTCCGATTCCAGGTAGTTCGCGGTGATGGCGATGCCGGCTGCGTTCATGCCGCAGCGCGCCAGGCCGCCCGCTTCCACAAACGTCATGAAATCCGGTCCATCGTCACGCGTGACGCGCAGCACGATCGCGGTGTCGGCGCATTCGGCGCGCCAGTCCCAGTTCTGGCCATGGATCAGGCGGCCATTGCTGCTGCGTTCGGGCAGGATGACGGCGCCGGTGCAGCCATCCACCGCATCGTCCTCGGCCTCCGGCCGGTTCTTCTCGCGCCGCGCCTGTGCCACGATCTCGGTCCGCGCATTGATGAGCACGATATCGTCGAGGCTGACATCCGCGCCATCGGCGATGCCGCGCATCTCTTCAAGGTAATGCGCGCCGAACGTCTCAATTTCCTTGGCGAACTGACCGATGAGGCGCGCCTTTTCCGGCGCCGTGAAACCCAGTTCGTCGAGCGTGCCGCCGTAAAGCCCAATGCTGCGCTTCACGCGCTCCGGCACGGCACGGCCATACTGCACCCCACGCTCATATGGCGCGCCGCTGACGGCAACGAAGGGAAAGGGCTGCGGGTTGGGGGCAGTCATGCGGCGGCTCCGGCTGGTGCGGCATGAGTCTTAGCGAAAGTGGCGAGGGGAGACAATGTAGAGCCGTCACTTGGCGCCCCCCTTCCCGACCTCCCCCCTGAAGGTGGGAGGGGTTTGAAGCGAGCTCCCTCTCATCTCCTCCCACCTTCAGGGGGGGGGTCGGGAGGAGGGTCGGCCGATTTCAGTCTCGCTCTAGCACGCGCGCTCGATCTCCCGCGCCACCAATTCCTGCAGCCGCCACAGATTCTTGTCATAGATGCCGTGTTCGGCGAGCTTGACCACCGTGTTGTAGAGATAGGCGGCACCGGAGCCGATATGGCCGCAGGCGCGGGCCAGCATCCGGGCGGTCAGTTCCGGCGAGGGCGGTTCGGGCAGATGAAAGCCCTTGGGATGCGCCCAGAAGGTGAGCGCCGGGACGACCTTGCCGCCGGCGCGGACATTGAGCCAGCGCAGATAGACATGATCCGCCGGCCCGTCCGTCTCGCGCTGCAGCACGCGCGCGAGCTCGGCGACCTTGGCCTCCTCCGGCAGGCGAAAGAGAATGCCGTCGCAGGACCCGCCGCGCTCGAGCGCCAGCATCAGCCCGGGCTCTTCCGGTGTGCCGCGCCAGCGCTCCATCTTCATCGAGAAGCGGCGGTGCCAGCCATGCGCCGTCCCGCGGCGATGTTCGGCCGCATTGAAACCCGGGTTCCAGATGAGCGAACCATAGGCGAAGATCCAGAACGCGTTGCCCTCGCGTTCATCCACCATGGTCCGCGCCATCTCAGTGAACTCGGCTTCGGAGTAATAGGTGAAGTCCGCTCTAGGCCCGGGGTCGGGCACGCATCTCTCGCACCGCGCCACCAATTCGGCAGTGAGGGCCATCTCCGGCATTTTGACGCGGATCGGGGGCATGGTAACCGGCGCGGTTGATCAAATCCGCCGGGAAGGTAGCAAAGCGACGGACCCGGCGGCAATCGCCTGAATTTCGACATCAGGCGTGACGCAATTTCACGCCTGATGCCTGTTCCGCCTATTGGGCCGCAATTGGTCCTAGAATGCGACCTGGTCGCCGCCCTTGAGCTTCAGCATGGCCCGCGCCTCGGCCGGCGTGGCGATTTCCAGCGACAGGTTCTCGAGGATCGCCCGGATCTTGGTCACCTGCTCGGCATTGCTTTTGGCAAGCTGGCCCGGGCCCAGATAGATGCTGTCCTCGAGCCCCACGCGCACATTGGCACCCATCGTGGCGCCCATGGTGGCAAGGCCCATCTGATGGCGGCCGGCGGCAAGGATCGACCATTGATAATCCGTGCCGAAGAGCCGGTCGGCCGTGCGGCGCATATGCGCCAGGTCTTCCGGATGCGGGCCGATGCCGCCGAGGACGCCGAAGATCGTCTGCACGAAGAGCGGCGGTTCGAGGAGCTTGCGGTCGAGGAAATGCGCCAGGGTGTAGAGATGGCCGATGTCGTAGCATTCGCACTCGAAGCGCGTGCCGCAGCCCTGTCCGAGATCACGGATGACCCGTTCGATCTGGGCAAAGGTGTTGCTGACAACGTTATCGCGGGTCTTTTCGACGTAGGGCTGCTCCCAATCATATTTCCAGTCGGTGATCTTGTCGCCGGCATGGAAGATGCCGAAATTCATCGACCCCATGTTGAGCGAGCAAAGCTCGGGCTTGGCGCGCAAGGGTGCCGCCAGCCGGTCATCCATCGACATGCCGAGCGAACCGCCGGTGGTGATGTTGATGACCGCGTCACAGGATTGCTTTATGCGCGGCAAGAACTGCATGAAGACGTCCGGATTGGGCGTCGGCCGCCCGTCCTTGGGGTCGCGCGCATGGAGATGGATGACGGAGGCGCCGGCCTCGGCGGCCGCGATCGATTCCTTGGCGATTTCGTCCGGGGTGATCGGCAGATAGGGCGTCATGGTCGGCGTGTGCACCGAGCCGGTGACGGCGCAGGTGATGATGACCTTGCGGCCTTTGCTTTGCTTGGGTTTCTCCGGATTGGCCATGTTCCCCTGATCCTTTCTGGTTCTTCTTACTGTGGCAGCAGCCGCAGGATGATGTCCGCGGCTTCCGAAATGTCTTCCTGCAGCGCCTCGCGCGCGGCACTTCCGTCGCCCTTGCGCAGGGCGGCGATCATTGCCTCATGGTGATCCATGCCGAGTCCGAGCGTCGCCTCGCCGCGCATCGTATTGAGGCAAGGGCCGACTTGCATCCACAGACTTTCGATGATCGGCAACAGCAGCGGCGAGCGCGCGGCCTTGTAGATGGTGAAGTGGAAATCGAGGTTTAGGTCGAGATAGCCTTCGGCGGCACCCGATGCCGCAGCCCGGTTCATGACCGCCTGAACCTCCTCGAGACGCTTCAATTCCGCCTTGCTAATAGTGAGCGCCGCCCATTCGGCGGCCTTGCCCTCGATCTCGCAGCGCACGCGGCGCAGCTCCATCAGGCGACCGGGCGTCATCTGCGGCACTTCGACCCCGCGATTGGGATTGTTCTGCAGAGCCTGCTCGGTCACCAGGCGCCGTAACGCCTCGCGAATCGGCATGGCGCTGGTACCGAAGACCTTTTCCAGTTTCGAGACCACCAGCCGTTCGCCGGGGACATAGTGCGCCGACATGATGGCGTGCTTGAGGCGCGCATAGATATCCTCATGCGTCGAGCCATGCGGCACCTCGGCGCGCGCCGTCTTGCCCAATCCCTTGGGCCCCACCTTGGACTTCAACGCCGGCTTTGCCGCGCGGGCCATGATCAGGCGCCGTTACTGTCGCACCGGCAGAATCGAGCGGTAGTCGGTGAGGAAGTCATCAAAGATACCTGTGAAAGACTCGATGTCGGCGCGGGTGAAGGGCAGAGACAGCGCGATCATACCGCGCGGCGTCACATATTGGCCACGCAGCAGCATTTCCATCTGCCACAGATGCAGGAAACGCGGGTCGGCGGCCTCCACATCGTGCGGGGAGGCGATCTCGCCCGCCACGAAATGCAGATTCATCAGCGAGCCGATTCCGGTCACGGTTCCCGCCACGCGATGCTGCTTCAACTGCTCGTTCATCCTGGTCCGCAAATCGTCGCCCAGGCCGTTCATCTGCTGCAGGGCCGATTCGGTCAAGACCTGGGTAAAGCCGGTGAAACCCGCTGCCATGCTGAAGATATTGTTGTTGAAGGTGCCGCCATGGCCGAAGGCGTTGGGCGAGGCCGGATCGAAACGGTCAAGGATATCGGCCCGGCCGCCGAAGGCGCCGAAGCTGCAGCCGCCGCCGATATATTTACCCAAGGTAACCATGTCCGGCTTCAGCCCGACCTTGCCATGATAGGCGTGATAGGAGAGGCGCGAGGTCATCACCTCGTCGAGGATGAGGAGAATACCGGCCTGCGCCGTCTCGGCCCGCAGCATGGTGAGGAAATCGGGCTTGGCTTCGATGCAGCCGCCGCCGCCCATCATCGGTTCCAGGATCACGGCGGCCAGATCCTTGGCATGCTGGCGAATGAGATCGCGCGTGCCGGCGATGTCGTTGTACTGGCTGAAGAGGAAGGGATAGGGCGCGTTCAAGGGCGAGCCGCCATGGGCAAAGGTCAGGATGCCGCCATGATAGCCGCCGTCGAAGGCGAGGATCTTGGGCCGTCCGGTGACGGCGCGCGCCGTCGACAGCGCCATCAAATTGGCTTCGGTCCCGGAATTGCAGAAGCGGACACGCTCGATCGCCGGAAAGCGCGCGACGATGGCCTCGCCGAGCCGCGCTTCAAAGGGGTTGGGGCCGCCCAGCACCCAGCCGCTATCCGCCACCTTGCGGATCGCGGCGGCGATGAGCTCGTTGCGATGGCCGTAGAGGCCGGCCGTGTATTCGCTAACGAAATCGACATAGGTGTGGCCATCGAGATCCATGAGGCGATTGCCCTCGCCGCCGGTCAGCGTCAGCGGGAACGGTTCGTAATAGAGGACGGCACGCGTATTGCCGCCGGGCAGCGCCTTCTTCGCCCCTTCGTGCCGGGCGGAACTGGCGGGATTGGCCGCGATGAACCGCTGGCGGGAATCGGCGATGGCGGCATCGAGTTCCAGATTGGCGCCGATGGGCTTGGCTTGCATGAGTCACCTATTTGATCAAACTTTTTGCACGTTAATTGGCGCCGCTCTGCCTGTAAAGTGTCGAGCTTCCAACAATCTTCTCCCCGAGGCATTGACAGCGGGCAGATCATCGCCATAACATTTGATCAAATCAATAAGCAAAATACCAAACAGGCAACAGAGGAGGCTTGAGGCATGACGTCGAAAGTAATTTGGGCGGCTCTCACCATGGCCGCGGGCGTGGCCGGCACGATGCACAGTGCCGTCGCCGAAGACAGTTTCACCGCGGTGGGCTGGGGCGGATCGTGGAACGAATCCTATGACCAGGGCGTGTTCCAGCCTTTCACCAAGGAAAGCGGCATCAAGGTGGTGCTCGATGAATGGGAAGGGGAGCTCGCCAAGCTCCGTGCCCAGATCGAAAGCAATTCCATCGTCTACGACCTGGTCAGCACCGAGGCGCCGGGGCTGGAGATCGGCTGCGCCGAGGGCCTGTTCGCCAAACTGCCGGACGCGATCTATGCGCAGAAGGACGATTACCTGCCGGGCACCATCCATCCCTGCGGCATCGCCTCTGACACCTGGGCGACCGTCATGGTCTATGACGGCAACAAGATCAAGGACGGGCCGCATAGCTGGGCCGAGTTCTGGGATGTCGAGAAATTCCCGGGCAAGCGCGGCCTTTTGGGCCAGGCGCAATACACGCTGGAAAACGCCATGATGGCGGCGGGCGTGGCGCCGGCCGATGTCTATACCGAGTTGCGCAAGCCGGACGGCGTCGACCGGGCCTTCGCCATGCTCGACAAGATCAAGCCGCATGTCGTCTGGTGGACCAGCTCCACGAAGGCCATGCAGAATCTCTCGGCCGGCGAAGTGGTGATGACGGATCTCTACAATGCCCGCGTCACCTCGGAGAACGAGAAGAACAAGTCCAACTATGTTATTGCCTGGGATGCCGGCTTCTTCTACGGCACCGACATGTGGGCGGTGGTCAAGGGCGCCCCGCACCAGGCCGAAGCCGAGAAGTTCCTCGACTTCTTCGCCAAGCCGGAAAACCAGGCCGGCTTCCCCAAGCTCTATGCCTATGGCGTCGGCCATAAGAAGGTGTCTGAATATCTGACACCGGAACAGCTCGACCGGCTACCGACGTCGGAGAAGAATCTTGCCCACGGCGCGGTCTATGACACGGAGTTCTGGGCCGAGAACAAAGAGGCGCTGGAACAGCGCTTCCAGGCCTGGCTCGCGCAGTAAACGTTGAACGTCAACCAATCCCTGACAGAACTGCCCCGGGCGCCAGGATTCTGGCGCCCGGCTCTTTCTCGCCTCTTCTTCAGCGCCAATGCGCGGCTACTCCTGCTGGTGCTGCCGCTCCTCTTCTTCATCATCGTCACGGTGATCGTGCCCGTCGGGCATTTCCTCTCGCGCGCCATCGACAACTCGACCATCGCCGAGAATCTGCCGCGGACGGCGGCCAGTCTCGTCGATTGGCGGCCGGCCGACGGCGTGCCGGATGAGGCAGCCTTCGCCGCTTTCGCCGAGGACATCCGCGCTGCGGTCGCCTCGGAAACGCTCGGCCAGTTGGCGCAGAGCCTCAACCAGCAGCTGACGGGCAGCCGCAACCTCATCCTGAAAAGCGGCCTCGCCGTCACCGCGGTCACGCCGGAAAATGCCAAGACCCTTCTGCTGGAAAAGCTGCCGGGCCTTGCCAAGCCGGAACTCTGGCGACTGTTCAAGGCAGGCCGGTCGAGCTTCACCGATTTCTACCTGCTGCAATCGCTCGATCTCGAGCGCGACATGCAAGGCGACATCGTCCTGGTGACGCCGGACCGCGCCATTTTCCTGGCGGCGATCTGGCGCACCATCGTCATCAGCATCAATGTGACCTTGATCTGCGCCCTGCTCGCCTTGCCGGTGGCGCATGTGCTGGCGAGCGCCCGCCCGCCTTATGCCGGCATCCTGCTGGCGCTGGTCCTTTTCCCGCTATGGACCTCGCTGCTGGTGCGGACCGTTTCCTGGATCATCATCCTGCAGGGCGAGGGGCCGGTGAATTCGACCCTCCAGTTCCTGCAGCTGATCGACGCCCCGCTGCATCTCGTCTACACGCGCGGCAGTCTCTATATCGCCATGGTGCAGGTGCTCCTGCCGTTGATGATCCTGTCGATCCTCGCCGTGGTGGTGAAGCTGCCCAAGGAATTGGTGCGCGCCGCGACCTCGCTCGGCGCCAATTGGTGGCAGGCCTATTGGCGCGTGCAATTGCCGCTGATCGCACCGGGCATCGTTACCGGCGCCGGCATCGTCTTCGTTTTCGCCTTGGGTTACTACATCACCCCGGCGCTGATCGGCGGACCGCAGGACCAGATGCTGAGTTCCTATGTGGCGCTCTATACAAACAAGACCCTGAACTGGGGCCTCGCCGCCGCTCTCGCGCTGCAATTGCTGCTGGTGCTGCTGGTCGCCATGCTGGGCTGGGCAGCCTTCCAGAAGCTCAGCAAACGGGGCGGCTGATGCATTTCTGGCCACGCTTCCGCGCCCAGCTTGCCGGCGTTCACACCGCCTTGGTGCTGCTCTTCATCCTGGCGCCCATCGCCATCATGGTGCCGATCTCTCTTACCAGCGGCACGATGCTGACCCTGCCGGTGCCGGGCTGGTCCTGGCGCTGGTACGAAGTCGTCTTCACCGATCCGCGCTGGACCGGCGCTTTCCTCAATTCGCTGATCGTCGGTTTTGCCGCGACGGTCATCGCCACGGTCCTCGGCACGCTGGCGGCAATCGGCCTCACCTGGGGGCGCTTTCCGGGCCAGCGCATCATCCTGGCGTTGATTTCTGTGCCGCTGATCCTGCCCATCATCATCATGGGTGTGGCTTGTTTCAGCTTCTATGCGACCTTGGGGCTGGTCGGCTCGCGCTTCGCCCTTGTCCTCGCCCATGCTGGGCTTGCCGCACCTGTCGTGGTCACCACGGTGATGGCGAACCTCAAGAGCTTCGATCGCAGCCTGATGCGCGCCGGGGCCTCCTTGGGAGCCAGCCCCCTCCTCGCCTTCCGCCGCATCCTCGTGCCGCTGGTGGCTCCCGGCATCTGCACCGGCGCCCTCATCGCCTTTCTTATTTCCTTCGACGAAGTGGTGATTGCGAGCTTCCTCACCACGGCCGAGCAACGCACCTTGCCACGGCAGATCTTCAGCGGTGTCCGTGAATCGATCAGCCCGGCCATCGCCGCCGCCGCCGTGGTGCTGATCTTCATTTCGGCCGCCATCCTCGCCTTGACCGCCGAGATGCAGCGCCGCGCCCGTAAGCTGCAGATGCGCCCGCGATGAAGGACGACTGCCCGATCATCGATCTTCAGGGCGATGCGCGGTCGCGTGGCCGCGCGCATGGCGAGGCCGCACGGACCCTGATCGCACGGCATATCGACGGTTGGCGTCTCGCCTCGGAGAAGCAGACGGGACTGCCTTATGCCGAAATCATTGCGAGGCTGCTGGGCGGCACGCATTTCCAGGAAGCAGCGCGCAAATGGACCCCGCATCTGTGGATCGAGATCGAAGGCATTGCCGAGGGTGCCGGGCAGTCTTTTCAGGACGTGCTCGTCTTAAACCTCACCGACGAGCAATGGTGGTTCTTCGCCGAGAAGAAGGCCGAAGCCTGCACCAGCTTTGCCTATCGCGACGCGTTGGGGGCCGTCTGGTCGGGGCAGAATCTCGACATCTCCGGCTGGATGGACGGGCTGCAGGTGGTGCTGCGTTATGGTCTTGATGATGGCGGCAGCGCCATTGTTGCGACTCTGGCCGGCACCATCGGCATGACGGGTATCAACTCGCACGGCATCTCGATCTGCTGCAACACGCTGCTGCAATTGCCGCCCTCGGCCGGCGGCCTGCCATGTCTGATGGCGATCCGCGGCTTCCTCGACCAGCCGCACCTGACAGCCGGCGAGGCCTTCCTGCAAAGGGCCGAGCATGCTTCGGGACTGCACTATCTGATCGCCGGACCGGAAGGCTGGCGGGGCGTCGAATGCGACGCCGTCGGTCTGCGCCGCATCTCCAGTGGCGCCGATTGGTATTGCCACACCAATCACCCCAAGCGCGCGCCGGAACTTGCCTCCCGCTCCTCGGCTGATCGGCTGGCGGCCATGGAAGCAGCACTCGCCCGCAACGACGGAGCTGCCGCCCTCGCCGCCCGGCCGATCTGTCGCGACGGCACCTCGCCTACCGATCCGATCGGCTTCACCATCTTTTCCACGATCTGGCGCAATGCGCCGGGCAGCACGCCCCGCATCGCGCCCGGCCCGCCGGACCAGGCGCGCTACCGCGATATTCCACTGCCGGCTATTTGAGATTGAAATTGATGGCGATGCTGCGCTGCAGCCGCTCGCCCGCCACCTCCGGCGGCAAGGGTGGCAAGGGCGACGCGCGCTGGAAGGTGGCGATCGCCTCCTCATCCAGTGCTGCAAAACCGGAGCTGCGCGTGATGCGCGCCTCGATCACATTGCCGGTGCGGTCGAAAACGAAATTGACGACCGGCGTGCCTTCCTGGTGCTTGCGCTTCGCCACCTTCGGGTAGCGCCGGTATTTTTCGATATGCTTGCGGAAAGCAAGTTCCCACTGATTGGTGGCGTTGCTGATCCGCGCCACTTCGTCCGGCGCGGGGCCGGCGGCAACAGGGGCCACCGCAACGACCGGCTGGGGCGGTGACTCGGCCTTGGCGGTTGACGGCGCCTCGGTGGCGGTCTTGAAGACCGGCGCCTCGACCGGCTTCGGCTTCTTCTTTTCCGCGTCCTTTTTCTTCTTCTTTTTCTTGGCCGGCTTTGGCTTTTCCGGAACGGCAACCGCCACGTTGACCTCAGGCGGCGCTGGCGGGATATCCGCCAGTTCTGCCAAAGGCGGCAGTTCGACCTGCGGCTCGGGCTCGGGCGCCGGTTGGGGCATGTTCTGCGGTGGCGGTGGTGCAACCGGCGCCGGGGCCAATTCGAAAGCGATCACCGTTGCCGGCGGCAGGATCAGTTCCGCGGGCGCTCTGTCCCAATAGAAATACCCTGCCGCACCGCCGCCGACATGGAGGCCGATCATCAGCATGCCGGCCATTGCCCACCGGCCGTTGCCCTGTCCCGGACGATCGAACGAGGTTTGAAAAATCGCCTGCATGACGGCTATGGGCTCTGTTCGAGACCGACCAGCGCGATCTTCAGATAGCCCGCGTCACGCAACATGTTCATGACGGTCATGATTTCGCCATAGGCCACTTCCTCGTCGGCGCGCAGGAAAATGCGCGTCTCCTTGTCACCCTTGGTCAGTGCCTCGAGTGCCGGTGCAAATGTTTCACGCGGAACCTTATCGTTACCGAGGCTCAGCCCCAATTGCTGGTCGATGGTCAGGAAGAGCGGCTTGTCGGGGCGCGGTGCCGGTGTGGCGGATGCCGCCGGCAAATCGACCTGGACATCGACCGTCGACAAAGGCGCTGCCACCATGAAGATGATGAGCAGGACCAGGATCACGTCGATGAACGGTGTCACGTTGATGTCGTGATTCTCGGCAAGTTCCTCATCGCCATGGTTGAGCTTGACGGCCATCGTCCGCTCCCGCCCTATTCGGCCGCGTCGCGATAGTGGCCGGCCTGGGCCAGCGGACGACGGTCGAGGTCGCGGCTGACGAGGCGCAGCAGCTCGGCCGAGATATCGGCAAGCAAGGCCCGATAGCCCGAAATGGAGCGCGCAAATCTGTTGTAGATCACCACGGCGGGAATGGCGGCGACCAGGCCGATGGCGGTCGCCAGCAAGGCCTCGGCAATGCCCGGTGCCACGACGGCAAGGTTGGTGGTCTGCGCCTTCGAGATGCCGATGAAGGCGTTCATGATGCCCCACACGGTCCCGAAGAGCCCGACGAAGGGTGCCGTCGAGCCGATGGTGGCGAGAATCCCGGTGCCGCGCGTGGCATGACGGGCCGCCGCCGCCTCGATACGCTCCAGGCGCGAGGCAACGCGTTCCTTGATGCCCTCGGCGGGCAGGCCGCTGGAGAGATCGACTTCATGCGCCGCTGCCGTGATGAGGTCGCGCACCGGGCCATCCTTCGCCGGCGCGTGACTCACGGCATCGCCCAAGGCCGGCGATGCCGCGAGGGTCTGGCGCGTCAGCCGCGCCTGGCGCCGGGCGCTCATCATCTCAAGGCTGGTGACCAGCCACACGGTCCAGGTAATCACCGAGGCCAAAGCGAGGCCGATCATCACCGACTTCACCACCCAATCGGCCTGCTGGAACATGCCCCAAGGAGAGAGATCATGCGGCAGGATCGCCGGTGCATCCGCCGGCAGGGGCAATCCGTCAGGGCCCAGCGCGATGTCGGGCGCGACCGCTTCCGCCGTCGCCGCCGGTGCAGGCTCGGTCGTCGACGGAACCGGCGATGTCACCTCCTGCGCCAGGGCCGGAAGCGGCATAGCGGCCGTGGCGGAGATCCCGAACAGGAGAACGAAGCACAGCAGGCTGCGCTTTCCTCCAGCCATTGTCTCTTCTCTCTGGCGGCGCATTTTATGGCCTCATCTCAATCCGTTAGCTGGCGCGCACGATATCCGTCGCAGGCCCCTGTCGCGTTTTATGATAGGAATGCGAATGAATTGCAATAGCATTTAGAGGACCTGCCCTGCCATTTGCCGGGCCAGCGCCGCTTGCCGACGGCGGCGGCGCTTGAGCCACCACATCGTGAGGCCGGTGACCGAAAAGAGCAGCGGCAGCAGGCCGGAGAGGAAGACCAGAAACTGCCAGACCGGTCCCCAGCCGAAACCGTAATGCAGCGGCCGCTGATAGAAGGCGAAGGTGTCGCCGGCCGAGAGCGACCTGGGATCGCGCATTTCGATCACGCGCGCGGCCCAGGGGTCGACGAAAACGGCGGTGTTGAAGAGCGCCGATTCCTGATCGGCCCGGGCGTAGCTGAGGCGATAGGGCTGGTCCGGACGTTGCGGCAGGAAGACACCCTGCAAGGCGAGATCCGGCGCCACCGCGGACTGCGCCAAGGCAATGGCGGCGGTGACGTCGATCGGCGCGATACCTTGCTGCGGCATCACGCTGACCGCATTGGGGCGCAGGTCCCGGACCGGCGCCACCAGTCCCACCACGGCATTGATCGGCTGCGGATAGACGATGTAGAGCCCGGTGAAGCTGACGATGACAAAGACCGAAAGCCCCCAGAAGCCGAATGTGTTGTGGAGATCGCGGTTGAAGCGCTGCGTGGTGGCGCCGCGTTTGATGGTGAGCTGCTGGCGCCACTGGCCGGGCCGCGGCCACCAGACGATAAGCCCGCTCACCCCCAGGAACAGCATCACCACTCCCAGCCAGCCGACAATGTCGCGCCCGATGCCCGGGATCATCAGCGACCCGTGAAGCTGATGCATGATGCCGATGACTCCACCCGCACCCCCGGGCCTCGGCCCCTTCTGCACATCGAGCACGGCCAGCGACACGGGATCGATCTTGACCTGGGCGCCACCCATCATGGCGGCCGGTCCCTGAATCTGTCCCTGTCCCTGTCCCTGTCCCTGTCCCTGTCCCTGTCCCTGTCCCTGACCCTGACCCTGACCTTGGCCGCCCGGATTGGCGCGGGCAAAGCGGATTGTCGCCGGCTCACCCGGGGCCGCTGGCAACGATACCGCGGCAGGCTTCGCATCCGTGCCGACGGCACCGCTCGCCGCGGCGATCATGGCGGCGATCGGCGCCGGCGCGCCGGCCGCGAGGTCATAGCGCGGACCCTCGCTGCCGAACCAGGCGGGGAAATCGTCGTGATAGACCAGCACCGAACCCGTGAGGCCGAGGAGGATGAGCGGCAGGAACAGAATCAAGCCCAGCCAAAGATGGATTTCCTGCAACAGCTGGCGGAAGGTCATGCGTTTCATGACGGCGGGCCCTTTCCTAGAGATCCGCCCAGCGGCGGATGAGATTGTGATAGATGCCGGTCAGCGGCACGACCGAGGCATGATCCGGAAGATCGGCGCTCAAGCCCTGAATCGCGCGGTCGAGATCGAAGAGGAGCGTGCGCTGACCGTCGTCGCGGATCATGCTTTGCAGCCAGAAGAAGGAGGCGATGCGCTGGCCGCGCGTCACCGGTGTCACCGCGTGGAGGCTGGTCGAGGGATAGAGCACCATGTCGCCGGCGGCGAGTTTGACGTGATGCGTGCCATAGGTGTCGTCGATGGCAAGTTCGCCGCCGTCATATTCTTCCGGTCCGCTCAGGAACAAGGTGCAGGAAAGATCGGTGCGGATGCGCGTCTCCGCGTCGAGACCCTGGCGGATGGCGTTGTCGACATGAGCGCCAAAACCGTTGCCCGGGCCATAGCGGTTGAAAAGCGGCGGGAAGACTCGCGAAGGCAAGGCAGCGGAGATGAAGAGCTTGTTGCCCTCCAAAGCCGTCAGGATGAGGTCGCCCAGTTCAAGGGCAACCTCGCTCTCCTCCGGCAATTGAGTGTTCCGTTTCACCTTGGCGGATTCATAGCCGGCAGTGACGCGGCCATCCACCCAATCGGCGCTCTCCAGCCGTTTGCGGAAATAGGCGACGGCATCGGCACTCAAGACTTCCGGTATCTGCAGTAACATCTGGGCAATCCTTAAATGGCTTTGCCCCGGCCGCTGCAGCGGCCGGGGCGTCGCTCCTTCTGAAGCTCCGCGTCGCTAGAACTGGAAGCTGGTGGTCAATAGTGCGGTGCGGCCCGGTCCCGGCGTCTGGAACCCGTTGCCGACCTGCTCGATGTAGAACTCGTTGAAGATGTTGTTGACGTTGAGCTGGATGTCGATGTTGTCGGTGAGGTGATAGGTCGCCATCGCATCGACCAGGACGTAATCGTCGATCCTGCTTTCCGATTGGGCGCCGAAGCGGTAGCGGCGTGAACTCATATAGGTGACGCCGGCACCGACATCGACATCCCAAGGCAAGGCATAGGTCGTCCAGAACGACATCGAATGCCTGGGCACGTTGCGGAAAGTGGCGCCGTCGGTCGATGCGCTGGGGCCGGGCTCGAGGATCTTGTCCTGCATGTAGGTATAGCCTGCGAACACTGCCCACTCATCGGTGATGTTGCCGGCAAGCCCGACCTCGAAGCCTTCGACCCGCTGCTTGCCAAGGAGCACGTAATCGGGATCCGCCGCGGTCCCCAGATTCTGCCGCACGCCGTCGCGATCCGTGCGGAAGAGCGCCGCACTCAGCATCAGCTTCTCATCGAACAGATTCCATTTGGTGCCGATCTCGTAGGAGACCGATTCTTCCGGATCGGCGCCGCTGCCGTCCGATCCGACCGACACATCGGCCGCGAGCGGACTGAAGGCCGTGCCATAGGCCGCGTAGATGCTGCCATATTCGACCGGCTTATAATTGATACCGACCTTCCAGCTCAGCATATTATCGCTGCTCTCGAAGCGGGTCGTGGCGCCGCTGGAGACCGTATGCGTCTTCTGGAAGGCGTCGAACAGTTCATACCGGACACCGCCGCTCACCTCGACGGTCTTGGCGATATCCATGTTCTCGAAGGCATAGAAAGCGACGGTGCTGCTGTCATAGTCGATGGTGCTTGCCGGCGAATAGTCGCCGACCAGATCGCGATCCGGGTCCGGATCGAAGGCGTCGGTGTTGGCGGACGCCACGCCGGTGAAGGTGTGGGTCGTGCGCTGTTCCAGGCTGTAATCGATGCCCACCACCAGATCGTGCTCGATATGCTCGGTGGTGTTGAACTCCGCCGTCGCCGTTGCCTGGTTGTTGACGGTGAAATTATCGTAGGTGCGCTTGTTGTGGTTGACGTTGACCAGCGGGAACGCGGCACCGGCCACGTCGGTGCGCACATGTCCGGCGATGCCGTAGAAATCGTCCCACTGCACGCGCAGGATATTGTTGAAGGTCAGCCAGTCATCCGCCTCCCATTTCACGCGCCCGGTGATGATGTCGAAATTGCTGTCTTCGGTCGCCACATCGGCGATGTGATAGAAGTTGCTGCGGTCGATATCGTCATCGATATTGTTGCTGGCCTTGGTCGGCAGGCCGTAATCGGGAATGCTGCTCGATTCGAAATGCTCGTAGGAGAGGGTGAGTTCCAGCGGCGTGCCGAGGCCCGCGGCGATCGAGGGTGCGATACCCCAGCGATTGCTTTCAGTGACGTCGCGTTCGGCCACCTCGTTGTGATGCCAGACGCCGTTGACGCGCATGGCGACGCCCTCGGCATATTCCTCCGGCGCCACCTGGTTGACGTCGACCGTGACACGGCGCGTGTCGTCGGTGCCGACCTGCGCGGAACCGCCATAGAAGTTCTCCAGCCCCGGCGTCTTGGTGACCATGTTGATGCCGCCGCTGACCGAGCCGCGCCCTGCCGTTGCCGAGGACGGACCCTTGGTCACCTCGATCTGCTCGATATTGTAGACGTCGCGGAACGAGCTGCTGGAATTGTCACGCAGGCCGTCGACCGAATTGTCGCTGCGGTTGCTTTCAAAACCGCGGATACGGAAGGTGTTGCCGCGCGTGCCGCCTTCGCCCGACGCCACGGTGACGCCGGGCACGTTCTTGATGGCATCGCGCAACGAGCTTTGCCCGCGATCCTTCAGGACCTTCTGCGGCACCACGACGATGGTCTGCGGCGTGTCGACCAATGGCTGCGTGTATTTGTTCGAGCCGACGCGCAGTGGCTGGTAGCCCTCGCTCAAGGGCGGTGCCGCCTCGGCCTGGTCCTCGACCGTCAGCGGCGCGAGATCGCCGCCGGTCGAATCCGCCGCCGCTCGTTCCAGCGTCACGGCATTGTCGGCCGTCTGCCGATAGCTGAGCCCGGTGCCGCCGAGCAGCGTGATGAGCGCTTGATCCGGCGCCAAGCTGCCCTTGAGCGGCGCCGATTTGAGATTGGCGATGAGATTGGCATCGGCGATCACGGCAATGCCGGTCGCGTCCGAAAAGGCCGCCAGCGCCGTGGCCAGAGGCTGCGCCGGAATGTCGAAGGCGGCGCTGCCGTCGGCCTGTGCGGTCTGGGTCATGAAGGTATCGATCCGCAACGGATCGCCGGCCGAAATCTCAGCGAGACGGCGCTGCCATTGCGTGCCGGGCGTCGCTTCTTCAGCCTTGGCGGCACCCACGCCGGCGACGGCGCTGCCCACCAGCAAAGCAAGGTTGAGATTGAAGCGGCTGCCCCGCCGGCGCGCCTTTTGCGGTGCCGCCCCCGGCGCCCCGTAACCCAGTTCCATGATCGATCGCCCCATCTGAGGCCGGCATTCGTGACCGGCATTCCCCACAAACGAGAATTATTCTCATTTGCATCCATAGCTAGGACGAAGCTGGAGCCCGGGACCATTACTGCGACTGTGAAGATTCTTTTCCGGCGGCTTCCAGGGCGCGGTGGGCGGCGATGGCGCGGCGGCAATGCGCCAAGGCCCGCATCATATGCACGACGACAGTATTCCGCGATATTCCAAGGCGTTGGGATATAGCCGTGTGACTGAGGCCAGCCTCCTTGTGGAGCAGGAACACCTGCCGCCCGCGGGGCGGAAGATCGGCGATTGCCCGCAGCAGGACCTGCCATTCCTCACGCGAGAGGGCGAGCTTTTCAGGCGATGGCTGCGGATCGGCGAGGTCGGCCAATGCCGCATCGGCCCCCTCGCCCGTCAGATGGTGTCGGCGGTTGCGCTGGTAATCGATGGCGAGATTGGCGGCCGTCCGGAAGAGATAGGCCCGCGCATCCAGCGCATTCGGCGCGTCGGCGCTGCGCAGCATGCGGAGGAAGGCTTCCTGAGCGAGGTCGGCCGCCGCATCCGAGCAAGCCAGGCGACGGCGCAGGAAGTGCCGCAAGTCCTTGCCATGATTGCGAAAAAGGGCGTCGAAATCGATCATTGCGGGGGGGGTGGCGCCTCGGCCGGAGGAAATGACGCCGCAATCTATCGATAATAAGAATTAGTCGCAATAAAGCTTTATACCCCCGACCCACCTTATATATGTCACCGGATCGGCACTCAGGCGGCCGGCCGCGGCTGCTGCCAACCGCCGCCCAGCGCCTTGTAGAGCGTCACGATGGCCTGCAACTGCTGCAGCCGCAACTGGCCCAGGCTGTCCTGGGCATCGAACAGGGTGCGCTGTGCATCGAGCAGGGTGACGAGGTCGTCACTGCCGCCCTTGTAGCGCGCGCTGACGATGCGGAATGCCTTGTCGGCCTGCTCGACCTGGACCTGCTGCAGCGCGTACTGCCGGTCGAGTGCACGGATGGCGACCAGCGCATTCTCAACCTCCGCGAAGGCCGTGATGATGACGCTGCGATAGCTTAGCACCAGTTCCTTGCGCTGTGCCTCTGCGACATCGGCATCCGCCGCGAGCTTGCCGCCATCGAAAATCGTCTGCATGACGCTGCCGGCGACGCTGTAGGCAGCCCCCGCCGGACCGAACAGGGTCGAAAGAACCGCCGTCTCCAAACTGAGCGCGCCCGACAAGTTCACCGTCGGCAGCATCGCCGCCCGCGCCGCCACCACATCTGCATCGGCACCGGCAAGATCGGCTTCCGCCTTGGCAATGTCCGGGCGGCGCGTCAGCAGTTCCGATGGCAGTCCCGTCGCCAGGGGCGGTACGGCCAGCGTATCCAGCGAATGCGCCTTGATGCCGAGATCTTCCGGGTTGCGCCCCAGCAGAATGGCAAGGGCAAAGATGTTCTCGCGCTCCTGCTGCTCGAGCGGCGCCAGGGCCGCTTCCTGTGCGGCCACCACGCCGGTCTGCTGCGCCAGATCCGCCGGCGACACGGCACCCAGCTTCGCCTTCGCCGCCACGACGTTGAGGACATCGCGCGCATTGGCCAGATTGTTGTCGGCGATGGCGATCCGGTCACGCAGCGACAGAATCTGCAGATAGGTTGTGGCAACCGAGGCGGTTGCGGTCAGTGCCACCGTCTGCTGGTCGAAGACGCCCGCCCGCAAGGCCTCAAGCGCCGCATGGCGGGCGGAACGGTTGCGGCCCCAGAAATCGACCTCGTAGGATGCGGAAAGCGACAGGCCGAAGGCGTTGCGGTCGAGCGAGGTCGAACCGCTGCCGCTGTTGCCGCCGGAACTGCCTGAACTCTCCTTGGCCGCAGCCTCGGCATCGAGCGGGCCGGTCCTTGAGGCATCGAAACCGAGATTGAGCTGCGGCCACAGGCTCGAGCTGGTGGAGCGCATCTGCGCTTCGGCCTGCTCGACGCGGGCCGCCGCCATGCCGATATCCAGATTGCGGTCCTTCGCGGCAAGGATGAGCGCATCGAGTTCATTGCTGCCGAAGCCGCGCCACCAATCGGCGGCCGGCCAGATCTCCGCCGCGGCCGGCAGCGGTGCCACCCAGGCGGCCGGTGCCTTGATATCGGGCCTTGTCGGTTCGGCCAGCAGGTCGCAGCCGGAAAGAAAGGCGAGGAGAAACAACAGAATCGGTGCGTCGCGCATGGGAAATCTCATTCGCTGGCCAGCGCCGTGACCGGATTCATGCGCGCCGCCTTGATCGCCGGCGCGAGGCCGAAGACAAGACCGACCGCAGCGGCACAGGTAAAAGCCAGCAGGATGGTGGGGATGGAAAACTGGATGCTCATGCCGAGGGCACCGATGACGAGGGCGGAAACGATGCCGAGCCCCACCCCGATGAGGCCGCCCAGAGCCGAGACGATGATGGCTTCGACCAGGAATTGCTGCAGGATGTTGCGGGTCCGTGCACCTGTCGCCATGCGGATGCCGATCTCGCGCGTGCGTTCGGTGACGCTGACCAGCATGATGTTCATGACGCCGATCCCGCCCACCACCAGCGAAATGGCCGCGATCGAGCCCAGCAGGATGGTCATGGTGCCGGCGGTCTGCGAGGCGGCCTCGATGATCGCCGCCATGTTGCGAATCTGGAAATCCTCGATCCGGTGCCGCTCGATGAGCAGGTTCGCGATCTTCTGCTGCACATCCGTCATCAGGCTTTCGTCAGCGACCGAAACGGTGATCGAGCGCAGGTCCGACTCCCCGAAAAGCCGCAAGGCCGCGGTGCTCAACGGCACGAAGACATTGTCGTCCATGTCCTGGCCGAACGAGGCCGCGCCCTTTGGCGCCATCACGCCGATCACCTCGAAGGGCACATTGCTGATGAGCACCACCTTGCCGACCGGGTCGATGCCGACCGGGAACAGGTTCTTGACCACGGTCTGGCCCAGCACCGCCACCGCGGCAAGGCCCTTGCTGTCGGCATCGCTGAAGAAGGCGCCTTCGGCCACCGCCCAATCGCGGATGAGCGGCAGGCCTTGGGTGGTGCCGGTCACCTGCGTCATGTAATCGCTGTTACCGAAGCGCAGGGTCAGGCTGCTGCTTTTCTCAGGCACCGCGGCGCGGACATGGCCCAAGCCCTCGATCGCGACCGCATCCTCCGCCACCAGCGACGTGATGCCGGCGGCCGAGGGGCCGCGCTGGTTCGGCATGCCCGGCCGGATGACCAGCTGATTGCTGCCCATGGCGTTGATGCGCGCCATCACATCCTTGGTCGCCCCCTCGCCCACCGCCAGCATGGCGACGACCGAGCCGACGCCGATGACGATGCCGAGCAGGGTCAGAATGGTGCGGAAGAGATTGCGGCGCAAAGCGCGCAAGGCCATCTTCACCGCCTCATAGGCATCGCCGATGAAGCCGATGCGCCCGCCATCCGGCAGCGCGAATTCCTCGGCCGGCGGCAGCGCCTTCAGGTGGCGCGAACCGCTATCGGCCGAGATGAGCCCGTCGGCGATCTCGATCAGCCGGTCGGCATGGGCGGCGACATTGTGATCATGCGTCACCAGGATGACGGTATGGCCGGCATCGGCCAATTGCCGCAGCAGGGCCATCACATCGGCACCGCTGCGGCTGTCGAGGGCACCCGTCGGTTCGTCGGCAAGGATGATGCGGCCGCCATTCATGAGGGCGCGCGCGATCGAGACGCGCTGCTGCTGGCCGCCGGACAGCTGGCTGGGGCGGTGATCGAGGCGTTCCTCGAGCCCCAATCCGCCGAGCAGCATGGCCGCGCGCGCATGCCGCTCGCCCGGCCGCATGCCGGCATAGATGCCGGGGATTTCGACATTTTCCAATGCCGTCGCCGTGGCGATGAGGTTGTAGCTCTGGAACACGAAGCCGAAAGCGTCGCGCCGCAATTCGGCGAGTTCGTCGCGGCCGAGGTCCGCCGTGTCGCGCCCCCCGAACCGATAGGAGCCCGCACTGGGCGTATCGAGGCAGCCCAGGATATTCATCAAGGTCGATTTGCCGGAGCCGGACGCGCCCATGATGGCGACGAATTCACCCTGGTGGATGCTGAGCGAGACGCCGTGCAGCACCTCGACCGCATAGCCGCCGCCGGTCACGAATGTCTTGCGGACGTCGCTGAGGTCGATGAGCGGCGCGCGGTCGCCCGGGTTGACGGGTGACGGCTCACGCGCAACGGCAAGGTTCATGGAAAGCCCCGGAGACCGCCGCGATTGCCGCCAGGCGCTGCTGTTGTCTCGCTGCGCTCGCCCACCACGACCTTGTCGCCGGGCTGCAACCCCTCGGCAACCTCGGCAAGGTTGCGGTTCTTGACGCCGATCGTCACCTTGCGCGGCGCGTAGCTGCCATCGGCCTGCGCCAGCAGCACCTGATAGGTACCGGCCGGCGCCGATGTGTCGCTGGTGGGGCGCAAGGCCGTGGTCGGCACGGTCACGACATTTTCCGCCTTGGCGACCATGAAGGTGACCTGGGCGCTCATCTGCGTCATCAGGCGCTGGTCGGGATTGGCGACATCGAAGAGCGCGTCATAGAGGATGACGCCGTTCACTTCCTCCGGCGTGGGCAGGATCTGGCGCAGGACACCGTGCCAATAGCGGTCGGCCTGCCCCAGAGTCGTGAAGCGCGCCTGCATGCCGAGTTCAAGGCGCGAGATATCGGCTTCCGACACCTGCGCCTCGACCGTCATGGTGCCGAGATCGGCAATGCGCATGAGGATCGGCGCCGATTGATTGGCATTCAATGTCTGGCCGAGGCGCGCATCGAGGCTCACGACGGTGCCGGACATCGGCGCATAGATGCGGGTATAGCCGAGATTGGCCTCATCCCCTTCCAGCTCGGACCGGGTCTGCTGCATCTGCGCCTTGATGGCGGCGATCTGTGCCTTGGCGGCGCGCAGATTGGCCGCGGCCGTGTCGAGCGCATCCTGGCTGGTGGCATCCTGCGCCATCAGGCCGGATTCGCGCGCATATTGTTCCTTGGCCAGCTGCAGCTGCGCCTGCCGTTCCTCAAGCTGGGCCTGCAGATTGAGGAGCTGCGCCTGATTGGCGGCAACCTGGGATCTCAGCACCGCGGCGTCGAGCTCGGCCAGCAATGCCCCCTTCTCGACCTCGTCACCCACTTTGACGTTGAGCGCGATGATCTGCCCGGACACCTGGGCGCCGACATCGACATAGTCGCGCGGTTGAATTTCGCCCACGGCAGAGACGGTATCTTCAACCGTGCCCACCGCGACATCGGCCAGCAGGTACTGACTGCCGGTCGATGCCTTGCTTTGCGTCAGATGCCACAGCGTGCCGGCGGCAGCGATCGCCACGGCCAGCAAGGCCGCGAACCACGGCCAGCGCGCGCGCCGCCGCTTTGCGGCTGCCGGCCGCGCGCGACCGAGCGGTGCGGCGCGCGTGGGTTCGGACCGTAGGGTCCCCCCTGTCGTGGCACTGGAGCGGTGGGATTGGGAATCTGGTGCGATAGTCATGATCTTCCGGCGTCAGGGATCTGGCTGCACCGGCCGATGGTTGGACCAGGCGCAACTCATTGATCGCGTGACAGAATGGCTGGAGGACCGCGCTGGGTCCCCGCTCTGGCTACCTGTCGCCTGCTGCGAGCAATGCCAGGATTGCACGGGGGCGGCGGAAGAACCCTGCGCGGATTTTTTAAAGGCCGGCCGGCAGCGCGGCGGCGATGGAACCGGCCCAGGCGCCCTCGCTCATGCGCCGTGCGACCAGCGCGATGTCGGGGGAGAGGAAGCGGTCCTTGGCATAAGGCGGGATCTCGGCGCGCAAAGCGGCATAGGCCGCCTCGGTGCCGATGCCGCGCTTGAGGCCGGGATAGAATTCCATCGCCTGCGCCGCCAGCAGATATTCGATCGCCAGGATATGGCGCGCATTGGCGATCACCTGCAGGCATTTCAGCGCCGCCGGCGTGCCGAGGCTCAGATGATCCTCCTGCTGGGCGGAGGTGATGTAATTGTCGGTTACGTAAGGATGCGCCAGCAGCTTGTTCTCGGCGGCAAGCGAAGCCGCGGCATATTGCGCGATCATCATGCCGGAATTGACGCCGCCCTCCTGCACCAGGAAGGCCGGCAAAGTGCTGACCGCCGGGTTGATCAGCCGGTCGAGGCGGCGCTCGGCGACCGAGCCCAATTCCGCCACCGCCATTGCCAGCAGATCCATCGCCATTGCCAGGCTCTGCCCATGGGGATGGGCGTTGGAGATGACGCGGTAATCGGCCGGCGTGCCGATCACCAGCGGATTGTCGGTGGCGGACCCCAGCTCAATCTCGACTTGCCGGCGCACATGGTCGATCTGGTCGCGGCTGGCGCCGTGAATCTGCGGAATCGAGCGGATGGAAAGCGCGTCCTGGGTGCGGAAACCCTTCGACTGCGCCACGATCTCGCTCTCCGCCAGCAGCGCGCGCAGGCGCCGGCCGACATGAAGCAGCCCCGGATGCGGCTTCAAGGCCAGCACCGCTTCGTCATAGGCGGCGATCTGGCCCTTCAGCCCTTCAAAACTGAGGGCGCCGACGATATCGGCCCAATCGGCCAGCTGCTCGGCCTCGGCGAGGGCGAGGCAGGCAAGGCCGGTGAGACAGCGCGTCCCGTTGACGAGGCACAGCCCGTCCTTGGCGCCGAGTTCGACCGGCGCAAGGCCGACGGCGCGCAAGGCGTCCGACGCCGGCAGTTGCCTGTCCTTGAAGACCACGTCGCCCATGCCGATGAGTGCCAGGCCGATATGGGCACCGTGCGTGATGTAGCCGACAGAGCCCTGCCCCGGCACCACCGGCGTGATGCCGTGATTGAGCAGCGCCACCAGCTGCGCCACCACGGCTGGGCTGATGCCGGACTTGCCGTGGCACAGATCATTGACCAGCGACACCATGATCGCCCGCGTCGCCACCTCGGACAGCGGCGTGCCGATGCCGCAGGCATGGCTCATCAGCGTGTTGCGCGACAGTTCGGTCTGCTGGGCGCCGCTGAGCACGATTTCGCTCAAGGCGCCGAGGCCGGTGCTGATCCCATAGGCCCGCTCGCCGGTCGCGACGATGCGCTCGACGATGGCCCGGCCATTGGCCAGTTGCGCCATGGCCGCCGGCCCGATAGCCAGTTCCGCCGCGCGCCGGGCGATGGCCACCAATTGCCGGTAGCTGAGCGCTTCCGATCCGCGTTCGATCCGATCCTGCATGGCGTCCACCCCAATCCGGCCTTGAGTGTACCTGTATATACAGGCTGAGACATGCCAGCAAGCGGGGGCGCGATGAGCTTTCGGAACAGGGCGATGCGGGCGGCTGATGGGACTGTGGCGGAAGGCAATATCTTGTTCAGCGACCGCGCAATCTCTGGCAAAGAGATCGGCAGCCAGGACGGATGAGGAAGACCATGCAGATCACCGCCGCCGATATCGCGACCTACGCCGCCGATGGCGCCATCGTGCTGCGCGGCGCCTTTGCCGATTGGGTCGAACCCTTGCGTGCCGGTGTCGCCCGCAACATGGCCGAGCCCGGCCCCTATGGCGCTGAAAACGTCCGGCCCGGCGAAGGTGGCGGCCGCTTCTTCGACGATTATTGCAACTGGCAGCGCATTCCCGAATTCGCCGCCTTCGTCACGACCTCGCCGGCTGCCGAGATCGCCGGCCGCCTGATGGGCAGCCGGTCGTCGCAGATTTTTCACGACCATGTGCTGGTGAAGGAACCGGGGACGGCGAAGAAGACGCCGTGGCACCAGGATATGCCCTATTACTGTGTCGATGGCATGCAGACGGCCAGCTATTGGCTTCCGCTCGACCCGGTCACCAGCGACAACACGCTGCGCCTGGTGCTGGGATCGCATCTGTGGCCCAAACTCCTGCGCCCCAAGCGCTGGGCCGGCGGCGAGGATTTTTACGCCGACCAGGAACAGTTCATGGACCTGCCCGATGTCGAAAACGGCGACTTCCGCATCCTCGCGCCGGCACTGGAACCGGGTGATGCCATCCTCTTCAACTACCGCACCGTGCACGGCGCCAACGGCAATACCGGCGGCAACCGGCGTCGCGCCTTTTCCTGCCGCTTTCTCGGCGACGATGCGGTTTACATAGAGCGGCCCGGCCGCACCTCGCCGCCTTATCCGGGCATCAATCAGCGGAATGGCGAGCGGTTGCGCGAAGATTGGTTTCCCACCATTTGGCGACAGAGTGGCGCGGGCGCGGCCTGAACCTTGTTTGGCGGGGCCGTGTGGGGCAAGCTGACCGCACAAGGAAACCGCCAGAGGTGAAAACGGATGGCCAGGAACACGAAGCAGGCAAGACCGATCCTGCGCGCGTTGTGTGGCGTCGTCCTGGGTCTTTGCACAGCGACGGCCGCGCTGGCCGATCCCGCATCCCTCCGCATCGGCTATTCCGACAAGGAATCCTCCTTCTATCTCACCGGCAATGGCCGCGAGATTCCGGCAAGGCCCGGCATCGCCATCGAGATGGTGGAGACGGCAGCCAAGGCCTGCCATGTCGCCGTGCAGTTCTCGCGCTATCCCGGCGGTCGCTTGCTGGCGCTGATCGGCGACAATACCATCGACGGCGTGGCGATGCTGTCCTTCACGCCGGAACGGCTGGCGCTCGCTGCCTATCCGATGAAGGGCGATGTGGCCGACCCCGACTTTCAGATTGCCAGCCTCAGCTACGCTTTCTATGTCCGCAGCGACAGTGACGTGGCCTGGGACGGGCATGCGATCAGCGGGCTCGCCCGGCCGATCGGCGCCAATCTCGGCTGGTCGGTCGTCGACGATCTGAAGAAGCTGGGCCTGCCGGTGGAACCGGCCAAGGACACGCAGAACAATTTCAACAAGCTGCTGGGCGGCCGGATCGATGCCGTCGCCATGCACACCACGATCGGCGACACCTATCTTGAGGAAAACAACATCGCGGGCAGGATCAAGCGCCTCGATCCGCCGATCTCGACCAAGCCCTATTACCTGGTGCTAAGCCGCGCCTGGCACGATGGGAATCCGGACGCGGCCCGATGCCTGTGGCGCTCGATCGCCGACCAGCACGCCCACGATCTCTCGACCCTGTTGGGGCGCTACCGCGACGCCTTGAACTGAACCTGCGGGCGGACGGTCCGCGGCGACAGAAGGGCGCTGAGCGCCGCCGCGTCGATATCCGCCTCGAAATCCGGCCCATGGATCGTGATGCCGTTCTGGAGGGCGTGCTTCACTTCATCGGCGCTGAGGGTCACCTCGCCCGTCGGCACGTCATGGAGATGGAGCGAGCCGTCGGCCCCGTAGGTCCAGCGCGTCGTGCTCGCATAGCTGCTGACCAGCACCTGGAGCCCGCGTTCCCAATCTTCCCGGCCCAGCATGTAATGCCGGCACGCGAGCGACACCGGCTGGATCGGTGCCGGCCTGGGCTGGCGCCCGGACCGGAGGAGATAGTCACGAAACTGGATGATGGTAGCGGAAACGGCAGGGGTCTCCGGCCCGGCTGCTGCCGGCGCGACCCGTGAATCCTGCTGCACTGTGTTACCTCGCCGAGGATAGAAACCTGCCAGATGGCTGGCCCCCAGTACCGACCCGATACTGACAATGGCGGAAATTGATATCGCCGCGCCAAAATTGCGAGAGGAATTTTGCGGCGGGCCCTAAAAATTCGATAAAAAATTTGTGAGCCGGGAGGCGGCGTCACCGGCGGATCCAGCGGTGGGCGGATCCGGCGGTGGGCGGATCCGGCTCTCGTTGCGCCTTCTCTAGTCCTTCAAGCCGTCGAGATCGTCGTAAAGCGCCTGCGCATGCTGGTAGAGCCGGTTGAAGACCGGCTGCATGCGCTGATAGGTCTCGGCCCATTTCGGGTCGGGCAGGATTTCGCCGGCATATTGGACGAAAGCGGCTGCGGCCTCTTCGGCCTTGGCAAAGCGCCCCGTCGCGGTGGCGGCGATCGCCGCGCAGCCGATGACGCCGCACTCGGCCTCTTCCGGCACCAGGATCGGGATGTTGTAGGCGCTGGCCTTGATCTTGAGCCAGAGCGGGGTCTTGGCCCCGCCGCCCGAGGCGATGACGCGCTCGAGCCTGCGCCCGGCCGCCTGCTCCATGATGCGCAGTTGCCGCGTCACCGCAAAAGCCACACCCTCCATCACCGCCCGGTGCAGATGCGCAAGGCCGTGCTCGGCCGTGATGCCGAAGAACTGCGCCCGCGAATTGCGATGTGCGCCGAAGCGCTCGCCGGTGAGGTAGGGCAGGAAGAACAGCCGCTCGGCGCCGGCCGGGGCGACCGCCGCCTTGGCCACGATCTCTTCATAGGAAAGCGCCTTCTCATGGAAGGCGCGGCGGGCCCAACGCATGGAATCACCGCCTGATTCCAGCAGCACGAAACCGCCCCAGCCACCTTCGACCGTGCCGATGTTGGAGATTTCCGGATCGAGCAGCGGTGCCTCCGCGACCACCGTGATGATGGCCGATGTGCCGGTGACGTCGGAGCAGAGACCGGCGCGCGACACGCCGGAGCCCAGCAGCGCCACCGGAAAATCGCCGCCGCCGACCAGCACGGGAATGCCGGCGGGCAAGCCGGTTTCCGCCGCCGCCTGCCGGCTGACCGACCCCAGAATGTCGGTGGGCTTCCGGATCGTGACGAGTTTGCCGATGTCGAGGCCGAGCAGATCGCACATATGCTGCGACCAGGTACCGTCCGCCGGGTCCATCAGGAAGCTGCAGGCGGCTTCGGTCCGGTCCATGGCGATCTCGCCGGTGAGGCGGAAATTGACATAGTCCTTGGGCATCACCACGGCGCCGGCCGCATCATAGGCGGCAGGGTCCGCGTCGCGCAGCCATTGCAGTTTGAAGCCCGGCCAGGCCGGCGTCGGCGGATTGGCGGATTGACGGAGATAGTCGGCGGGGCCATGCGCGGCCTCGAACGCCTTCACCAGGCCCGCCGTGCGCTTGTCGTTCCACAGCGGCGCCGTCTCGCGCGTCAGGCGCCCGTTCTTGTCGAGGAGAACCGTGCCATGCATCTGCCCGCAGGCGCAGATGGCGGTGATGCGCGCGGCAAGGCCGCTGTCGCGGGCCAGCAATTGCCGGACGGAATCGACGACGCCCGCCCACCAATCCACCGGCCGCTGCTCGGACCAGCCATATTGCGGGACGATCTGGTCATATTCCCTGGCGGCGATGGCACGGATGCGGCCGGAAAAGTCGACCAGGGCGGCCCGCGCGCTGCCGGTGCCGATATCGATGGCGAGATAGAGATCCTGGGGCAAGGGGCGTCCCTGATGTCGAAACTGTTTTCAGTAGCATAACTACACGATTTGGCGGGTCAATCGCCTATTTTCTGCGTGTTTTCTGCAATGCAGCAAGGAGCAAGGCGAGCCGGCTTGATCGGTTTTAGCTATTTCTGTAGTATTACTACCGAAATGGAGGGTGAGATGGCTTTAGTCGAACCAACCGCCTGTCAGGTGGACATTGCCGCCGGGACCATGTCCGGGGCCACCGGGACCTACCGGAAGCGCCTCGCGGATCTGGCCGGCCTCTATGCCGACCAAGC
This sequence comes from Dongia sp., assembly GCF_041906375.1. Taxonomy (GTDB): domain Bacteria; phylum Pseudomonadota; class Alphaproteobacteria; order Dongiales; family Dongiaceae; genus Dongia. Next base: position 277,289 of record NZ_JAYRJJ010000004.1, read on the forward strand.
GGCTTTCGCGGCGGCCATCGAGGCCGGCGGCGATGCCATCGTCTATGACGTCGCCGACTTCCGCCCCTCCGCGAGGAGCGGCGATCTCATCTTCGGCCTCACCCGCATGTCACCGGGTCGCATCGGCGACGAGTTCTACATGACGCGCGGTCATATCCATGCGGTCGCCGACCGGCCGGAGATCTACTACGGGCAGTCGGGCCGTGGCCTCATGCTGATGGAATCGCCGGTGGGCGAGACGCGCGTGGTCGAGATGACGGCGCAGACCATCTGTTACGTCCCGCCCTTCTGGATTCACCGCTCGGTCAATACCGGGGCGAGCGATTTCGTCATGGTCTTCTCCTACCCGGCCGATGCGGGCCAGGATTACGGCATCATCGAAAAGTCGAACGGCATGCGGCACCGCGTGATGGCGGGTGGGCCCAAGGGCTGGCAGTTGGTCGAAAACCAGGATTATCGCGGCCGCTCGGCCGCAGCGATTGCCGGGCTGATGTCCACATGACTTACCAGCCAGCGACCCGGCCCACGCTCTATTTCATCGGCGTCAGCACGTCGAAAAGCTCGATCATGCCGGTCTTTCCGGCCTGGGCGCAGCATCTTAGGCTCAAGGACGCGGTCATCAAGGGGATCGACTTCCCGCTCCATGCCGATCCGGCCGCCTACCGCGCGGCGGTATCCTTCATCAAACAGGATCCACTCTCGCTGGGCGCCCTGGTCACGACGCACAAGATCGACCTCTATGCCGCTGCGAAGGATCTTTTCGAGGAGACCGACGCTTACGCCAGCTTGATGCATGAGACTTCCTGCATCTCGAAACGGGGTGCAAAGCTGATCTGCCATGCCAAGGACCCGATCTCGTCGGGCCTCACCATCGACAATTTCCTGCCCGCCGATCATTTTGCCAGGACAGGCGCCGAGCTCTTCTCCATCGGCGCCGGTGGCTCGACCATCGCCCATACCTGGCATCTGGCGCAGAAGAAGCGCGGCGCCAACCGGCCGAGCCGCATCATCGTCGCCGACCGGGACCGGGGGCGGCTCGACGAGATCAAGCGCATCCACGCAGCCTTTGCCATCGATCTGCCGGTCGACTACGTGCAGGTGGCGGACGCCGCCGGCAATGACGCGATCCTTGCAGGCCTCAAGCCGCATGCGCTGGTCATCAACGCAACCGGCCTCGGCAAGGATGCGCCCGGATCGCCGCTCACAGACGCCGCGCGCTTCCCCGACCACGCCATCGCCTGGGACCTCAATTACCGGGGCGATCTCGTCTTCCTCGATCAGGCGCGGGCGCAAGCGGCCGCGCGTCATCTGCAGATCGAGAACGGCTGGACCTATTTCATCCATGGCTGGACCCAGGTCATCGCCGAGGTCTTCCACATCGACATACCGACCAGCGGTCCCGGCTTCGAGGCGCTGTCGCGCATCGCCGCCGATGCCGCGAAAGGCTGACACCATGCAGGCCCGCATCCTCATCACGCCGCGCTCGCTCACCTCCGGCCCGCATCCGCAAATCGACCGCCTGCGCCAGGCCGGCTTCGAGGTGGTGACGTCGACCCCCAACGCGCTGCCCGGTGAAGCCGAGCTTATCTCGCTGCTGCCCGGCTGCGTCGGCTGGCTGGCCGGGATCGAGCCGGTCTCGGCCAAGGTGATTGCGGCGGCGCGCGATCTCAAGATCGTCAGCCGCAACGGCACCGGCATCGACAATCTGCCCCTCGATGCCCTGCGCCAGCGCGGCATCGCCGTGGCGACGGCTGGCGGGGCCAATGCTGCCGGTGTTGCCGAATTGGCGGTCGCCCTCATCTTCAGCGCGCTGCGCCACATTCCGGCGGCCGATGCCGGCATCAAGCAGGGTGAATGGCCCCGGCGGCTCGGGCGCGAATTGCGCGGGCGCAAGGTCGCCGTGATCGGCTGCGGCGCCATCGGCGGCGAAGTCGCCCGCATGCTGAACGCGCTTGGCGCCCAGGTGCTGGCCTATGACCCGCTGCGCCCGGATCTGCGCCTCACCGGCGACCGGTTCCGCTGGGCCGATCTGCCGGCAGCACTCGCTGAGGCCGACATCATCTCCTTCCACTGCCCGCTGCAAAAGGACGGCAAGCCGATCCTCGATGCGGCCGCCATCGCGGCCTTGCGGCCCGGTGTCATCATCGTCAACACGGCCCGCTCCGCTTTGGTCGATGAAGCGGCGCTGCTGGCCGGTCTCGAGAGCGGCCGGATCGAGTGTTACGCAACCGATGTTTTCGAGCAGGAACCGCCCAGGGACCTGACCATTGCGCGGCACCCGAATGTGATCGCCACCAGCCATATTGGCGGCTTCACCGATGAAAGCGTCGAGCGTGCCACTTCCGTCGCCATCGATCATCTGCTGGCGGCCCTGCAGCCCGCGGCAAAAGCCCATGCCGGCTGAACTCGCCGCCCATTCCTTCGCCGGCACGCTGGCGGCGCAGCTGGCCCGGCCGGCGGGGATTGCACCCGCGCTCTATTGGCTGGGCCAGGCCGGTTTCGCGCTCGATGCCGGCGGATACCGGCTGGTGATCGATCCCTATCTTTCCGATTCACTGGCCGAGAAATATCGCGGCCGGACCTACCCGCATGAGCGGATGATGGCCGCCCCCGTCACCCCGGACGGCCTCGGCAAGGTCGATCTGGTGCTGAGCACGCACCAGCATACCGACCATATGGACCCGGCCACCTTGCAGCCGCTGCTGGCGACGCGGCCGGACGTCAAGCTGGTGGCGCCCGTCGCTGCGCTGGACGAGGCGCTGAAGCGCGCCGCGATCGGGCGCGACCGCTTGCATCTGATCGATGCCGGCGAAACGATCGCGCCGCTGCCCGGCTTGCGCGTCACCGCCACCCGCTCGGCCCACGAGACCTTGGAGCGCGACGGCGCAGGCCATTACCGCTTCCTTGGCTATGTCATCGAGATCGGCGGCTTGCGCCTGTGGCATTCCGGCGACACGGTTCCCTTCGACGGCATGGTCGCGGAAGTGGCGGCGCTCAGGCCCGATATCGTGCTGCTGCCGGTCAATGGCCGCTCGACCGAATTGCTGGCCAATGGCGTGCCGGGCAATCTGGCGCTGGGCGAGGCGATATCCATCGCCCGCGATGTCGGCGCCAAGGCCCTCATCGCCCATCATTTCGGCATGTTCGCCTTCAACACCGAAGATCCGGCGGCGATCGACCGGGCGGCTGAAACCCTGACGGCGCCGCGCCTCTTCCGCGCCAGCCTCAACACCGTCTATCGCTGGGGATAGTCCATGGCAGATGCGCCGCATCAGAATGTGCTCGAAATCATCCGCGTGACGCGCGAGGCCCTGCGCAAGTCGGACCGCAAGGTGGCCGATGCGATCCTTGCCGATCCGCGCCGGTTTCTCACCGCCACGGTGGCGGAAACGGCCCTCCTTGCCGATGTCAGCCAGCCCACCGTCATCCGCTTTTGCGCCGCCATTGGCTGCGGCGGCTTCCAGGATTTCAAGCTGCGCCTGGCACAGGCCCTGGCATTGGGGACGCCTGCCACGCATTCCGTGCTGCTCGAGAGCGACGGGGCCGAGGAAATCTTCGACAAGATCTTCGACTACACCATCACCAGTCTCGACTGGGCCCGCAACCGCATCGACAAGACGCATCTCGCCCATGCGGTCGACCTCTTGGCGGCCGCCAGCCGTATCGAGTTCTTCGGTTTCGGCGCCTCCGGCATCGTGGCGCAGGATGCGGCGCAGAAATTCCCCCTCTTCGGTGTCCCCTGCGGTGCGCAGATGGATGCCCACCAGCAGATCATGGTGGCGAGCCTATTGGGCCCACAGGATGTCGCCGTGGTCATTTCCAATACCGGCAGCACCCGCTCGCTTTTCGAGATCGCTGACATTGCGCGCGGCAACGGCGCCAAGGTGATCGGCCTCATCGGCAACACGGCGCCGCTGATGGCGCATTGCGATGTCACCATCCTGATCGAGACCCTGGACAATACCGACGTCTATACGCCCACGATCTCACGCATCGCCGCCTTGACCGTCATCGATGTTCTGTCGACGGCGGTCGCCATGCGCCGTGATCCGGCGCATCGCAGCCGGGTCGCGGCGATGAAGGAATTGCTGCGCAGCTCACGCAGCAGTTAGAGCGTCGCGAATTCCTTCAGTAGCTCGTCGGTCGAGCGCTGCCGGCAATAGCCCTTGATGGCCGCTTCGGAAAAGGCCTGCCGTTCCGGCGTATAGGTGGCGCAGGCATCGGGCACCAGGGTCACCATATAGCCCAGATCGCCGCCGCCCCGGACCGTGTTCTCGACGCATTGATCGCTCAGGATTCCGAACACGATGAGATAGTCGAAGCCCATATTGCGCAGGATGTAGTCGAGATTGGTGGTGCCCCAGGGTCCCGATGCTGTCTTCCGCACGATGATGTCGTCGGCGGCCGGTGCCACCTCGTCGATCACCTTGGCTTCCCAGCTGCCGCGCGGGTTGTTGATGAAGGACGCCTTGTGGTCGATGCCGCGATCGCGCCCATCCACGGTCAGGCTCTCGATGACGACATAGATGTTCTCGATGCCGAGCTTCCGTGCCACCGCATGGAGACGCTGCTGGTTGGGAATGGCCAGGTCATCGAGCCGGTCATAGAAATAGCGGTACTTCTCGCTTTCCGGCGTGCGGGCATGGCGCTTCGTGGCCGCGCAGTCGGCATTCTGCATGTCGACGCTGATGAGCGCCGTCCGCGCCGGCACGATGGGGCGCTGGCGATAAGCGGGACCGAGGATTTCGGGACGGTCGGACATGGATGATCCTTCTAATTCTGGGCTAGTTCTGGGCCAGGCGCAGGATCGCCGGGCGGAGTCGGGTCAATAGATTGCGCAGCCGATCGCCCCACAGGGCAATTCCGGCGGCGTCGCTGAGCATATCCTGGCGGATCTCGACCAGCACATGCGGCAGGCCCCGCTGCTCGCCATAGACCGGCATCGCATAGTCGCTCTCGTCATCGACCGCATAGGGAAGATTATCGCCGACCAGCACGCCCGGCGCATCGAAGGCATCGATGAGGAGACCGGCCAGGCGGCGGTCGCGGTTATAGGCGAAATCGACCTGCCAGGGCCGCGTCTCGCCGGGATAATCCGGCGTGAAGCTGTGCATGGCGAAAAGTGCCGTGGGAATGTTCCGTGCCCGGCGCCGGTCGAGAAGGTCGGTAATAGCGCGGTGATAGGGGTGGAAGAAAGTCTCCTGCCGCTGGCGCCGCGCCTCCGGCGCGATATAGCGGTTGCCGGCGATCTCGATCCCGGCACTCATCGACGGAATCGACCCATCGCTGGTCAATGGCCGGTTGCAATCGATCACCAGCCGCGAATAGGCGGTGAGGACCAGCGGCGCCGCGAAGCTTGCGGCGAGCGTTCGGGCCAATTCCGCAGCACCTATATCCCAGCCGATATGCGTCGCCAGCGTCTCCGGCAGGAGGCCGAGATTGTCGAGACAGCGCGGAATCCGGTTGCTGGCATGGTCGCACAGGAACAGGAACGGCGCGTCGCTGTCGCCATTCACGATTTCGACGGCCGGCGGCTCGTCCGGGGCCAGCAGGGATGCATCTTTGGGCATGATCGGCTCAGCAATAGCAAGGGGACCTCGGCAATAGCAAGGGGACCTCGGGGGCGGCAAGGCCGAACATTTCCACCTTGCTGCTGCGCCGCCTTCCCTTACTATCGCCCCGCATCCAGGAACCAGCGCGAGAATCGCCGCGATGAGCCAGCCAGCCGATCTAGCCATCTTCCTCACCAATGACCTGACCGGAATCAGCCGTGGCCGCGCTTTTCCGGCGGCGGATCTCATGGACCGGATGCATGCGGGCGTGGGCTGGGTGCCGGCCAATATCGCCCTCACCCCCTTCGGCGTCATCGGCGCCAACCCGTTCGGCCCCTTGGGCGATCTGCGCCTGCAGCCGGACCTGGAAGCCGCCGGCTTTCACATGAGCGGTGTCGACGGGGCGCCGGACCTCCATGCCTTCCTGTGCGACATCGTCGAAACCGACGGCTCGCCCTGGGGCGGTTGCGGCCGCGGCTTTGCCAAGAAGGCGCTGGCCGACCTCGCCCACGAATTCGGCCTGACGGTGAAGGCGTCGTTCGAGCATGAATTCTTCCTGCTCGGCGACAATCCGATCGGCGATGCGGCCTTCACCCTGCAGGATTTCCGCAGCGTGCAGGGCTTCCTCGGCACCCTCATCGCGGCACTGTCGAAGGCCAGCGTCTATCCGGAGATGGTCCTGCGCGAATACGGGCCCAAGCAGTTCGAGGTGACCATGAAACCGGCGCGCGGCCTGCAGGCGGCGGACCGCGCCGTCACCTTGCGCGAAGTGACCCGCGACATCGCCCGGCAGTTCCGGCAGCAGGCCTGTTTTGCGCCGATCATCGACCCCACATCGGTCGGCAGCGGCGTGCATGTGCATTTCAGCCTGGAGACCGTGGACGGCCAGCCGGTCACCCATGATCCGACGCAACCGGGCGGCATCAGCGCCGTGGTCGGCAGCTTTGTGGCCGGCGTGCTGAAACATATGCCGGCGCTCTGTGCCCTTACCGCCCCCAGCGTCATTTCCTATCTGCGCCTGACACCGCATCGTTGGAGCGCCGGGTTCAACTGCTTCGGCTATCGCAACCGCGAGGCGGGTGTGCGCATCTGCCCGGTCGACGACACGCCGGGGAATGACATCGCTAAGCAAGTTCATCTCGAATTCCGCGCCAGCGACGCCACCGCCAGCCCCTATATCGTGCTGGGTGCCCTGATCCGCGCCGGGCTCGAGGGCCTGCGCGCCAGGATGAAGGCGCCACCCTTGGTCGAAGGCGACCCCGCCGACCTCACCGCTGCCGAGCTCGCCAAGCTCGGCGTGCAGCGCCTGCCGGAATCGCTGCCGGCGGCGCTCGCGGAACTCGAACGCGACAGCGTCGTTTCGGGCTGGCTGCCGGCGCCCATGCGGCAAGGCTATCACGCGCTGAAGACGGCCGAGATGGCGCGTGTGTCGGCCCTTGATCCCGCCGCGCAATGCGCGCTCTATGCCAGATATTATTGACCGCCAGTCCTTTAAGATCGAAAGCCCAACATGTCCGTCCTTACCGCCCTGCCGCCTGCCTTTTCGACCGAGAAGGTGGAAGCCATCATCGATGACCTCTATGGCATCAACGGCACCTTCACGCCGCTCGACAGCGAGCGCGACCAGAATTTTCGCCTGAGCGAAGCCAATGGCCAGAGCTGGGTGGTGAAGATCGCCAATGTCGCGGAGGATCTGCAGGCGCTGGATTTTCAGGCGGCCCTGCTCGGCCATGTGGCGGAAATCGATCCGGCCTTGCCGCTGCCGCATCTCAAGCTCACGCTGCAGGGTGAAATCCTCGGCCGCTGCGCGGGCGATGACGGCAAGTCCTATTTCGTGCGCGTGGTCAACTGGCTGCCGGGCAAGCCATTCGCCAAGGGCAACAAATCGGCAGCCCTCTTTGCCAGCTTCGGCGAGGTGCTGGGGCGCCTCACCAAGGCGCTGCAGGGCTTCGGCCATCCGGGCGCCACGCGCGATTTCGACTGGGACGTGGTTCAGGCCGGCCGCTCGCGCAGCCGCCTCGCCTTCATCGACGAGGCGTGGCAGCGCGACATCCTGGAATATTTCCTCGACCGCTTCGATAGCCATGTGGCGCCGCGCCTCAAGCGCTGCCGCGCGCAGGTGATCCATGGCGATGCCAATGACTACAACGTCCTGGTCGACGCGCCGACCGGCGAGACCATCGCCGGCCTGATCGATTTCGGCGATGCCATCCATTCGCCGCTGATCAACGAGCTCGCGGTCGCCGCGGCCTATGCCATCATGGACCGCGAGGCACCCATCGACGATGCCGGAATCATCGCCGCCGCCTTTCACCAGGCCAATCCGCTACTCGGCGACGAGATCGACCTGCTGTTCGACCTCATCGCGCTCCGCCTCGTCATCAGCGTCACCATGTCCGCCTCGCGCCGCGAGCGGGTGAAGGACAACGAGTATCTGAGCATCAGCGAGGCGCCGGCCTGGAACCTGCTGAAGCGGTTGCGGGCGATGGACCCGATCATCGCCACGGGCATCCTGCGCCAGGCCTGCGGCTTCGAGGCCGCAGCCGGTGCGCGCGCCATCGTCAAATGGATCGAGGACAATCGGCGCTCCTTGAGCCCGGTGCTGGACCGCGCGGCGGCATCGCAGCGCAAGGGCCTGGTGCCGTTCGGCGACAAGAACCACCGCATCGCCATCGCGTCGGCGGCAGGCCAGCCGGACGAGGCGGAAAAATTGTGGCGCGAGATCGCCGGCAAAGAAGGGATCGATCTCGGCATCGGGCCCTGGGGCGAGGACCGCCCGGTCTATACCGCCGCGGCCTTCGCCTCGACCCTCGTCACCGGCCAGCGCCGCTCGCTGCATCTCGGGCTCGATCTCTTCCTCGATGCCGGCTCCCATGTGCGCACACCCCTGCCGGGCCGGGTGGTCGACATCTATGTCTCGGACCTGCCGCTCGATTACGGCCATGCCATCCTGCTGGAACACAAGCCAACGCCGGAGATCACTTTCTTCAGCCTGTGGGGGCATTTGAGCGCCAACACCGCGCGGCTGCGCAAGATCGGCGAGGAGCTGAAGGCCGGGGATATCGTCGGCCAGATGGGCAGCAACAAGGAGAATGGCGGCTGGCAGCCGCATGTGCATCTGCAGCTCATCGCCTATCGCCCGGCCAAGGCCGCCGACGTCATCGGCGCCGGGGAGCCCGGCTACCGCGCCGTCTGGGCCGAACTGTTCCCCGATGCCGCGGCCTTTGCCGGCGTGCCGCCGGAGACCTTCACCCATGCGGGGCGTTCCTCCGACGATCTCCTCAAGGTGCGGAAGGAAAAGCTCATCCGCAATCTTTCCATCTCCTACCAGACGCCGATGAAGATCGTGCGCGGCGAGGGGGTCCATCTCATCGACGATCGCGGGCGCGCCTATCTCGACTGCTACAACAATGTGGCGCATCTCGGTCACGCCAACCCGGAAATCGTCGCGGTGCTGGCGCGCCAGGCGGCGATCCTCAACACCAACACGCGCTATCTCCATGACAACATCATCGCCTATGCCGAGAAGCTGACGGCGACATTGCCGCCGAGCCTCACCGTCGCCGCCTTCGTGTGCAGCGGCAGCGAGGCCAATGACCTGGCGCTGCGCATGGCGCGCAACCATACGCAGGCGCAAGGTGTGGTGGCGCTCGACTGGGCCTATCATGGCCATGCCACCTCGCTCATCGAGGTCAGCCCCTATAAATACAAGCGCAAGGGCGGCAAGGGCCGGCCGGCCACGACCGGCGAGGCCATGCTGCCGGATGCCTACCGCGCACCCGCGGACTGGCCCAAGGAAGAGATCGGCCAGCGCTATGCCGCTTCGGTCACTGCGGCAGTGGCGCAGATTGCCGAAGCGGGGCACAAGACGGCCGCGTTCATCGCCGAATCCCTGCCCAGTTCCGCCGGCCAGATCGTGCTGCCGCCGGGCTATCTGCCGGCGGCCTATGCGGCGGCCCGCGCCGCCGGCGCCGTCGTCATCGCCGATGAGGTGCAGATCGGCTTCGGCCGGGTGGGATCGCATATGTGGGCGTTCGAGGCGGAAGGTGCCGTCCCCGACATCGTCACCATGGGCAAGCCGATCGGCAACGGCCATCCGATGGCAGCACTCGTCACCACCAAGGAAATCGCCGAGAGCTTCTATAACGGCATGGAGTACTTCAACACCTTCGGCGGCAATCCGGTTTCCTGCGCCGTCGGCCTCAAGGTGCTGGAGATCCTGGAACGCGACGGCCTGCGCGCCAATGCGCTCTATCTCGGCAACAGCCTGTGGGTGCGCATGAGCAAGCTGATGGAAAAGCACGAACGGATCGGCGACGTGCGCGGGCGCGGCCTGATGCTGGGCATCGAACTGGTCGAGGACCGCAAGACCAAGGTCCCGGCCACGGCCTATGCCGCCCGCATCGTCGAGAAATGCCGGCAGCTCGGCGTGCTCCTTGGCACCGACGGCCCGCATGACAATGTGATCAAGATGCGCCCCGCCATGGTCTTCACGGCGGCGCATGCCGATTTCCTGATGCAGGTCCTGGAAACGGCCTTCGCGGAAGTCGAATAGGCAAGGGAAGGCGAAAGGGCCCTCAAGGGAGTCCGGCCGGCTGCGGCCTGGATCCCTGCCCTTCTCGCTTCAGCGCTGATGTTGCGGCGCCGGTAATTGCAGTTCCGGCTCTCTCTCCAGGTCGTTCGCTCTTTTCAGGCTCTATCTTCGTTCAAGTCCGACGCCCACCAGGAATTGCTCGGGCAGATGTGCCGGCCGTCCGTATCGGCCGTGACGGGTGCGGCGTGCCTCGCTGCACCGAAGGGGAACCCGGTCACCGCATCGGGTCCAGCGGGGGCCGACATATCCATCTGCGGCCCGAGGGGAGCGTCCTGTGACCCGGGACTCGCGGGGGACCGCTCATCCATCCGGTCCGGGAGGTTGGACTTCAAGGCCGCCAACCCAGCCTGCTCCATATGAGGGAGCGATATGTCGGCCTGCGCCCACGAGCGGGCTTGCGCCGAAAACAACCGAGCAATTCCGGCTGAGCGCCGGGAGCGAGGGTAACGGGGTGATCGTACCGAGGTGATGTGCGCGCAAGTTGATTAGTACCAAATTCCCATGCACTTGTCAAGAACAAAATAGGAACTTGATCCGAGCATGGTACGCGAGAATGGGGGCAGAGTCCGTTTTCCGCCGGATCGCATGCAGCGGCACATCCTTCATGGAATGCCGCTCCGGCCTCGCCATCATCAATTCTCTAGGCAAGAAAGAACCTCGCTCTGACCGCGATTCTGCTCTCCCTCCCTGCCTAGTCACTCATCCGCATCAAGGGTGAGAGGATGAACTCGATCAGTTTCCGTGTCCCAATCTTGATCCCGACCGCCGTGACCATGCCCGGCGTGAGTTGCACATCCCGACCATCCACCTGCATCGTGTCTTTCTCGAGGCGAATGCGGGCGGTGCATCAGAATTGGTGTCTGACCCCAATTCTCTCACCCACCAATTCTCTTCACCAATTCCCTTCAATTCTCTTTAGAATTTCATCGCGCTTTTGATCGTCAAATTTGGAGTCAGTCATGAACACGCCTCGCACAAGGCCACCAGTTCGTTACAGTCCAAAAATCAGTCCAACGAAAGACGGTTTGTTTCGAACAGGAATAGCCAATGATCAGTTTGCAGAGACCATTGGGCTCATCATAACTCATTGGCCCCATATAGAAGAAAAGATGGTGGTGATATTTGCCGATCTTACCGGCATTGACGACTTTTCCTCAGCGCGACTGATATTCCGCAGCATCATTAATCAAAACACACGAATAGACATTATGACAGCGATGCTAGAGAAGGCACCTCAAAATAGAGAGCGCGCGATATTCTTCGACAACATCATCAAAGAGTTCAAGGCGCTAAACAGAATTCGCAACACGTACGCCCACGGGCTTTGGTACACCCATGAAGATGGTGAAACCATCTATCTAGAAGCCGAGACAGATAACTATCATGCCTTTCTCGACAAAAGAGAGGTTCCATTAACGGAGCTAGTGGATGTTCTTTCTCGTTATCAATCCCTACAGGGAGAGTTGCTGGATAGGGGTCGCGCCTTGTTGATGGCCAAAGCGTTGAAATCATCGCCAGGTAACAAAGATGAGCGGCAATCTTAGCGTCGTGCAAACTCACGCGCGCCGTTAGGCGATTACGAATTTCAGCAACCCCCGCCTCGACCATCTCGTCAGTGATCTCAATTTCAGCGCCAGCCTTACGCTTGCTCATATGGGCCGATTCCTTGTTCAGGCAAGAATACAATTGCCCCCTCAAGGAGGGAGGGAGTTCAAACCGAGCGGCAATAACAACGTCGCTCAAATCCTCCCCCCTGGAGAATTGGGGTCAGAGTCAGATTTCCGCCGGATCACCTGCAACGGCACATCCTTCATGAAATACCGCCCCAGACTCACCATCATCATTTCTCCAGGCAAGAAGGACTCTCACGCTCACGCCGATTTCTCTCTCCGCAATTCTTTGTGACCCCGATTCTTTTATGCGGCCCCGTGGGAGCAGCGGGCTACCAGCGAATTGCTTTCACTTGATCAGCAGTCATTCCGGGCTCAACCTTTGCGTCGTATAGATACCTGAGATAGTCGTAGCCTAGCTGAGTCGGTCGATGGACCACTCCTTGTTCGGTTTTCGTCTTCTCGACGAGTTTTCTAAGCTTCTGCCCGTCCGCACCAAGCGACGGGCTGAGACCAAGGAATATGCCGTCCGCGACTATAGAAGTTAGACTACTCGTTCTTCCGTCATAGAACGCGGCGGCAACCGCCCCGCTTAGTGCCCTCCCCGAAATGAGAGACTTAAAGCGCATTGCGTTTTTCGGCGCAGACCTAGGGTAATCGGACTCTATCTTACTCTTGCTACCGAATGCCCATTCTAGGTCGGTGTTGTCTCGTTCGATGAAGTGAGAAAATCCATTCTTGTCTATCAGCAAGAGGATTTCGCCGCTTTGCGCACGATGCTTCTCATTTGAACTCAATACACTCACCGACGAAACACATGCGCACTCTGTGGCGATGCCATTCGCGACGGACTGTATACTTGCGACGGTCGCAGGATCAGTATCTGCTAACAGATGTACCGTTATCGATGGCCTTTCCGACCATTTAATCAGCAGCCCGTAGGACTCACCCGGCGCAATGCTAAGCGCCATCTCAGTCAACAGACTAGCTGGATCGCCTTCTGCATGGGCCGCAAAGCCTACGGTGTTGATTATTGCGGCCATTGCTGAGAGAGCGATCAATTCACGACGTCTCCAAGACAGAAAGGGCGGCGCGTGCAGCTTTTTCATGATTGCACCTGATTTACTTGAGTTCCGCAAAGGCTTGTCATTCACCTCTCCCTCCCCGCCTCACCACCCATGGAGAATTGGGGTCAGGGAGAGGGGGCTATCGACATCTCTCAATCACCCTTTCGGAATCATGATGCAGTAATATTTCCGGACATATTCGGTGCTGTGCCATTCGACATTGGCGCCCATGGGCACAAAGAAGGTGTCGCCGGCGCGGTAGGTTTCGCGCCAGCCGTCGGGGTCGGCGAGTGTTACCGAGCCTTCCAGCAGATGCATCAGCTCGTAGCGCGGGAAGGGAATGGCCTTGCGCCGGTAGGGTGTCGAATCCCACACACCCATGGTCCATTGCTGGCTCGCATCCTCGAACCAGTTGCGCCCGCTCTGCTGCGGGCTGGGACCGATGAGGAGATCGGCTACCGGCGGCGGACTGGGTTCGCGCGGCAGCGACGGATCGATCTTGAGGATCTGTTGTGCGCTGGCCTTGGCGGGGTCGGCGCCGGACGTGTCGTCGAAGATGACGTAATACTTCTTCATATAGCCGTCCTGCCGCCATTGGCAGGGAGTGCCCTTGGGGATGACGAAGCTTTCGCCGGCGGAGATCGTGGTGGCGGCGCCATCCTCTTCGATCATGGTGACGCTGCCTTCCAGCACGATCATGAATTCATTGACCGGATAGGGGCCCATCTTGCCGGTGAAGGCCGTGCAATCCCAGACACCGGCGCTGAGGCCGATCTTCGGGTCGCTGAAATATTCGATGCCGCGCTGCACGGGGTTGCCCGATAGAAGTTCCTCGGCCGGGATCGCCGGCCAAATGGCCAGACCCTCATGAAGCTGTCCGTTCAACGCGAATCTGATCACCCGGTCTGTCGTCACGCATCCCCCCTCAATCGATCTTGCTGTTATCGGCCTCGCTGAATGGCGTCGGCATTTGACGCGGGAATGCGGCAGCGATCAACCCCGCGCTGGTCAACCCCAAGGCGGCGCTCAAGGCCGTGGCCAAGCCGGGCAATCGCTCCTATCATGCCGCCCGCTTCAGCCAGGAGAGCAACCATGGACCGACCGCCTTTGCCACCCTTCACCGCGGAGACCGCAGCACAGAAGGCACGCCTCGCCGAGGACGGCTGGAACAGCCGCGATCCGGCGCGCGTGGCGCTTGCCTACACGCCCGACAGCCGCTGGCGCAACCGCGCGGAGTTCATTGTGGGACGCCCGGCCATCGAAGCGTTCCTGACGCGCAAATGGCAGCGCGAGTTGGACTATCGCCTGATCAAGGAATTGTGGGCCTTCCATGAAAACAGGATCGCGGTGCGCTTTGCCTATGAATGGCACGACGATAGCGGCCAATGGTTCCGTTCATACGGCAACGAGAATTGGGAGTTCGACGCGCATGGGCTGATGCGTTGGCGCGTCGCCAGCATCAACGATGCGCCGATCAAGGAGAGCGAGCGGAAATATCACTGGCCGCTCGGCCGGCGCCCGGACGACCATCCGTCCCTCAGCGAGCTTGGCTTCTAAAGAGCTGAAATCAGAAGGAAATTTGTCCCAATAACACCCGAGCGGAAGGCTCGGGTTCGTTCCTTTTATCCGCAAATTCCTCTGTCGATTCAAAGACTAGACACATCTTTTGACGCGACTCAAATTTAAGGTTAATACTTTGTTAAGGGGAATAAGCGGTCCTATCACGATGGGGGATGGTTCGCATCGGGGAGCCGCCTAACGGGTTTTGGAATGGCGGCTCGTCGATGAGCACCGCGCGCAGGTATTGGCTGGTCCTGATCGTTGTCTGCAGTTTCCTGCTGGCGCTCGGGATCAGCGTGCAGATCCTCATCGCCAGCGCGCTCGACGGACATCGCAGCCTTAAGAACGTCGCCTGGGCCGCAGCGCAGCTCGAAATCGAATATCTGCAGTTCAAGCATGCCTTCAACGGCTATGCCGGCGTCACGCAATCGGTGCCGGCGACCTTCCTCGCCACCCGCTATTCCGTCTTCCAGAACCGCATCCGCGTGCTGAAGCAGGAGACGGACCCGACCGAGCTTGCGGCCGATGAAAGCTATGACCGGCTGATCGCCGATCTCGATGCGGTGACGGCCGCGGACTCGCCGATCAAGCAGGCGATGGCGAGCACGGATGAGGAAACGCGCAAGGCCGCGCTCAACAAGCTGGCGCTCCTCGATTCACCGATCCGGTCCTGGGTGCAGGATGTGATGCTGCATTCCAACCCGGACCGGCAGAAGGATGAACTGATCGCCGCGGAACTGAAAGCGGCCGGGGTGATGGCCGTGGCGATCCTCTCCGGCGTGGCGCTCATCTTCCTCCTGCTGCGCAACATCAAGCATGTCGAAGCCTCGCGCGAGCGGGAGCGGGAAGCGCGCATTCGGGTCGATCAGGCGAGCCGCGTCAAA
This sequence comes from Dongia sp., assembly GCF_041906375.1. GTDB lineage: Bacteria > Pseudomonadota > Alphaproteobacteria > Dongiales > Dongiaceae > Dongia. Next base: position 292,556 of record NZ_JAYRJJ010000004.1, read on the forward strand.
GACACGTTTCTGGCCGTCGTCACGCATGAGCTGCGCACACCGCTCAATGCCGTCATCGGCTTTTCGGAACTGATGAAATCCCGCACTGGCAAGACCCACGACCCGGAACTCACCGCCTGGACCGACGAAGTGCTGCATGCCGGCAAGCATCTGCTGACCCTGGTCAACCAGACCATCGACATGTCGAAGATTTCGGCCGGGAAGCTCGCGCTGTCGCCGGCCGAGTTTGACCTGCGGCTGCTGGTGGCCGACAGCGTCACCAGCATCAAGCGGCAGATGAACCATGATCCGCGCGATGGCGAGCGGCAGGAAGTCACCACCACCCTGCCCGCGCAGGACATCATGATCCGGGCGGACGAAGCCTGGCTGCGCCAGGCATTGCTCAACACCATCCTGCACGGCCGCAAGAAGGTGCTGGGCGGCAAGCCGATCGAGATTTCCGTCAGCCACCGCGCCGGCCGCGCGCGCATCGACATCGGCAACCGCGACCATGCGGTCATGGAGACACGGGCCGGCAGCGAGGGCGCCGCACTCGACCCGTTCCTGCAGGGTGAGATCGGCCTCAGCCGGGGTGCCCATGGCCTGGGCCTCGAAATGCCCATCGCCAAGGCTATCGTCGAGGCGCATGACGGCTCGCTGCATTACGAAGCGTCGCCGCATTCCTTCCGGGTCTTGATCGACCTGCCGCTTAATCTGGCAGCTTAAACGCCGCTCTCGCCCAGCGCGTTTCCGCGGCTGCCGGCAACACGCCTCACAAAGCAGGCTCCGCTTTGGTCAGCCGACGCGCTCGATCAGGGCCATGGCGGCGGCTGGGTTGGCGACCTTGTGGCCGCTGATGACATAGAGGAACACGTCGCCCGGGCCTTTGCGCCCGGGCTTTTTGCTGGCCGTCTCCAAGCCGTCCGGCACCTCGCCCTTGGCCAGCGACTTCGCCCGCGCCGCCCAGAGGTCGAGCGCCTTCTTGGCGTAGCCGAGGTTTTCCCCTTCGGTCGTGCCCATGATGCGCAGATAGGCGAAAGGTGCCGTGAGATCGGCGATCTGCGGATAATCGCCATCGGCTGAGGTGATCACCGCGACATTGTAGCTGCGCGCGAGATCGATGAATGCCGGCACCTTGAAGCTGTCATGGCGCACCTCGACCGCATGACGCAGGTCGATGCCGTCATGGCGCGCTGGCAGCAGCTTGAGGAAGGCTTCAAAATCGGCCGGGTCGAATTTCTTGGTGGCCATGAACTGCCAGTTGATCGGCCCCAGTTTTTCCTTGAGCTCGGTGATGCCGCTGCCGAGGAAGCGCTCGACCGATGACCCCGCCTCGGCCAGGACCCGGCGGTTGGTGGCAAAGCGCGGTCCTTTGAGGGCGAAGACAAAATCGTCTGGTGTCTCGTCATGCCATTTGGCGAAGCTCTCCGGCTTTTGCGAACCGTAATAGGTGCCGTTGATTTCGATCGAGGTCAGCTGCCGGCTCGCATGTTCCAGCTCGCGCTTCTGGGCAAGCCCCGCGGGATAGAAGGTGCCGCGCCAGGGTTCGAAGGTCCAGCCGCCGACACCGATGCGGATTTGCGGATTTTCCTTTTTAGGCACGGGCGCCTCTCCTTGGCCAGGGCTCCAAAAACCGTGCCCTTATAACACGTTATCATCGGAATTGTTCGCGCCCGGAGGCTGGGCTAGAGTTATTAGGTCATATTTATTCGGACCGGATCAAGATGCCGCTTCAGGCACATCCCCGCGCATGGGGGCCGGCACAGGCGGAGGAAAAAGACCGGTGCTTCCTGCTCACGAGCCATGGCTCGTCGCATTGTCCCTGCTGGTGGCCTTCCAGGGCAGCTATGTCGGGCTGCATCTGGCGCGGCAGATCGGGCCGGCGCGGGGCGGATCGCAGCGCGCGCTGATCACCGGTTCGGCGCTGACCCTGGCGCTGGGCATCTGGACCATGCATTTCGTCGGCATGCTGGCGATGCGCCTGCCGGTCGCCATCGATTTCCTGGTTCTGCCCACCTTGCTTTCCTTCCTGGTCTGCGTGCTGGTGGTGGGCTTTGCCGTTTTTGCCGTCGGCACCGGTGCGCCCAGCAGATTGCGCGCGGCCCTCGCATCGATCTTCATGGGCGGCGGCATCGTCACCATGCATTACCTCGGCATGTATGCGCTCCATGCCAGCGCGCATATGAGTCACAATCCCTGGCTGGTCATCGCCTCGATCGTCATCGGTGTCGGCGCGTCGGGCAAGGCGCTGTGGTTCGGCTTTGGTCCGGGCGCCAAGCGCTCGGTCCTCCTCTCTGCCGCCATCATGGCGCTGGCCATTTCGGCGATGCACTACACCGCCATGGCGGGCCTCACCCTGCATCTCCACAGCGAGATAGCACCCGTCGACATGCCGGCCTTGTCGCCGGGCCTGCTCGCCATCGTGGTCTCGGTCGTGGCCTTCGTCGTCTCCGGCCTGTTCCTGCTCACCTTGGTGCCGACCCGAACGGAAGCGCCGGCGGCTGAGCCGGCACCTGTCCTGGCGCCGGTCCCCCTGGAAGCAGTCAGTGCCGCCCATGCCGCACCGCAGCAGCGCAGCCTGCCGGTCGAGAAGGACGGGCGGCGCCTGCAGCTCGACATCGCCCGCATCGTTGCTGTCCAGGCACAGGCGCATTACACCTCGCTTTTCGATGGCGAGACGAACTGGTTCTGCCCGCTGCCGATCTCCGAGGTCGAAGCGCAGCTCGACCCCGCCGTCTTCGCCCGGGTGCATCGCAGCCATATCGTCAATCTCGATCGGATTGCTTCGGTCAAGAAGAGCGCTGATTCGGACATGGTGGCGATGGTGGCCAAGGTCCCCTACCAGGCACCGGTCAGCCGTTCGCGCCGGTCCTGGTTGAAGCAACGCCTGGGCGAACGCGCCAGCGCCGCTTAAGTCAGATCATCTGACGCAATTCGTTCAAACAGACTGCCATTCGTGCACGGATCGGCCCATCCGTGCACGTCGCGTTGAGATTGTCGCACCCCCGTTTCTATCGTTGGAACAATAAGAAGAGTTGCTACCCAACCGGCAGCCAGTTCCACGGAGGAAACAAACGTGATCCCGGGCCCCTTTATCTATCACCGGCCAGCCAGCCTTGCTGAGGCGCTGACCGTGTTGTCGACCCATGGCGACGAGGCGCGGCCTCTGGCCGGCGGTCATAGCCTGATCCCCATGATGAAATTGCGCATGGCCAGCCCAGAGCATCTCATCGATCTCGGCGGCATCAAGGATTTGCGCGGCATCTGCGAGACGGCCGGCGACATCGTCATCGGCGCCACCACCACCCAGGCGGAGCTCATCAAATCCGACCTGTTGGCGGCGAAGTTGCCGATCATCCGCGAGACGGCGCAGCAGATCGCCGATCCGCAGATCCGCGCCAAGGGGACGCTGGGCGGCAATGTCGCCAATGGCGATCCCGGCAATGACATGCCGGCCGTGATGCAGGCGCTGGGCGCCCAGTATGTCTTGCAGGGTTCCGGCGGCAAGCGGTCGGTGCCGGCCCGCGACTTCTATCAGGGCTCGTATTTTACCGCATTGCAGCAGGACGAGATCCTGGTCGCGGTCCAGATACCGGCCCCGCCTGCCGGCCACGGCTATGCTTATGAAAAGCTCAAGCGGAAGATCGGCGACTATGCCACGGCGGCCACGGCCGTGATCCTGACCGTGAGCGGCGGCAAGGTCTCTAGCGCCTCGATTGCCCTTACCAATGTGGCACCCACGCCGCTGTTCGCGGCAGAGGCTGCCAAGCTGATCATCGGCACCGCCTGCGACGCCGCAACCCTCCAACGGGCGGCCGAAGCGGCCAAGGCGATCGCCGACCCGGCCACCGATGGCCGGGGCACGGCGGAATATCGCCGCGAGATGGCCGGCGTGATGACTGCCCGGGCGCTTGCCAAAGCCTTCGCCCGCGCCAAGACCGGAGCCTGATATCATGACAGAGAAAACCATCGAACAAGTGCCGGTCAGCGTCACCGTCAATGGCAAGAGAGTGCAGCGCTTCGTCGACCCGCGCACATTGCTCATCCATTTCCTGCGCGAGGAAATGAGCCTCACCGGCGCCCATATCGGCTGCGAAACCAGCCATTGCGGCGCCTGCACGATCGAGATGGACGGACTTTCAGTGAAGTCCTGCACCGTCTTTGCCGTCCAGGCCAATGACGCCCAGATCAACACCGTCGAAGGGCTTGCCAATGCCGACGGCACGCTGCATGCGCTGCAGGAGGGTTTCCGGCAGATGCACGGGCTGCAATGCGGCTTCTGCACGCCCGGCATGCTGATGCGCGCCAAGGTGCTGCTCGCGGAAAATCCCGATCCCACCGAGGACGAGATCCGCTTCGGCATCGCCGGCAACCTCTGTCGTTGCACCGGCTATCAGAACATCGTCAAAGCCATCCAGTACGCCGCCGACAAGCTCAACGGCCGTACCCAGAAGGAGGCCGCCGAATGAACGACATGACCCCCACACCGGCCCAGCGCGAAGCCCGCCTGGAAGGCATCGGTTGCAAGAGAAAGCGCGTCGAGGACATCCGCTTTACGCAAGGCAAGGGCAATTATGTCGACGACATCAAATTGCCGAACATGCTGCATGGCGATTTCGTGCGCTCGCAATATGCCCATGCAAAAATCAAGAAGATCGATGCCAGCCGCGCCAAGGTGCTGCCCGGCGTCATCGCCGTCATCACGGCGGAAGAACTGAAGCCGCTGGGCCTCCATTGGATGCCGACGCTCGCCGGCGACGTGCAGGCGGTGCTGGCCGATGGCAAGGTCTGCTTCCAGAACCAGGAAATCGCCTTCGTCATCGCCACCGACCGCTATATCACCGACGATGCCATCCAGCTCGTCGACGTCGAATATGAGGAATTGCCGGTCATCGTCGATCCGTTCCAATCTATGGCACCGGACGCCCCGGTGCTACGCCCCGATCTCGACGGCAAGATGACCGGCGCCCATGGCGCCCGCAAGCATCACAACCATATCTTTGAATGGACCATCGGCGACAAGGAAGCGACCGACATCGCCTTTTCCAAGGCCGATGTGACGATCAAGGAGCTCATCTCCTATCACCGCACGCATCCATCGCCGCTGGAAACCTGCCAGTGCCTGGCAAGCTTCGACAAGGTCAAGGGTGAGTTGACCGTCTACGGCACCTTCCAGGCGCCGCACGTGATCCGCACGGTTGCGTCGCTGCTGTCGAAGATTCCGGAACACAAGATCCATGTGATCGCCCCGGATATCGGCGGCGGCTTCGGCAACAAGGTCGGCGCCTATGCCGGCTATATCTGCTCGATCGTGGCTTCCATCGTCACCGGCCAGCCGGTGAAATGGGTCGAGGACCGGATGGAAAACCTCTCCACCACCTCCTTCGCCCGCGACTATCACATGACGACCGAAATCGCTGCCACCAAGGACGGCAAGGTCACCGGCCTGCGCGTTCACGTGTTGGCCGATCATGGCGCCTTCGACGCCTGCGCCGATCCATCGAAATGGCCGGCAGGCTTCTTCAACATCGTCACCGGCTCCTACGACTTCCCCGTCGCCCATGTCGCCGTCGATGGCGTCTATACCAACAAGGCGCCGGGCGGCGTCGCCTATCGCTGCTCGTTCCGCGTCACGGAAGCGGCCTATTGCATCGAGCGCGGCATGGACATCCTGGCGCAGAAGCTCGGCATGGATCCGGCCGATCTCAGGATGAAGAATTTCGTGCGGCGCGAACAATTCCCATACCAATCGGCCCTGGGTTGGGAATATGACAGCGGCGATTACCACCTCGCCATGCAGAAGGCGATGGATGCGATCGGCTACAAGGCGCTTCGCGCCGAGCAGAAGGCCAAGCAGGAAGCCTTCAAGCGCGGCGAGACGCGCGAGATCATGGGGATCGGCGTCAGCTTCTTCACCGAGATCGTGGGCGCCGGTCCCTCCAAGAATTGCGACATTCTGGGCGTCGCCATGTTCGACTCCGCCGAGATCCGCATTCACCCGACCGGCTCCATCATTGCCCGCATGGGATCGAAGAGCCAGGGCCAGGGCCATGAGACGACCTGGGCGCAGATCATCGCCACCGAGCTCGGCATCCCCTCCGACGACATCATGATCGAAGAAGGGAATACCGACACGGCGCCCTATGGCCTGGGGACCTATGGGTCGCGGTCGACGCCGGTTGCCGGTGCGGCCATCGCCATGGCCGCGCGCAAGATCAAGAACAAGGCGCAGATGATCGCGGCGCATCTGCTCGAGGTTTCCGAATACGATCTCGAATGGGATATCGACGGCTTCCGCGTGAAGGGCAACCCCAGCCGATCGAAAACCATGAAGGAAATCGCCTGGGCTGCCTATAACGCACCGCCGCCGGGGCTGGAACCGGGCTTGGAAGCGGTCAATTACTACGACCCGCCCAACATGACCTATCCGTTCGGCGCCTATTTCTGCGTCATGGATATCGATGTCGATACCGGTGTCGCCAAGACCCGGCGCTTCTACGCGCTCGATGATTGCGGCACGCGCATCAACCCGATGATCATCGAGGGCCAGGTGCATGGCGGCCTCACTGAGGCCTTTGCCATCGCCATGGGCCAGGAGATCAAATATGACGAGATGGGGAATGTGGTGGGGGCGTCCTTCATGGACTTCTTCATCCCGACCGCCGTCGAGACGCCGAAATGGGAGACCGATTTCACCGTCACCCCGTCGCCGCATCATCCGATCGGCGCCAAGGGTGTCGGCGAAAGCCCCAATGTCGGCGGCGTCCCGGCCTTCTCCAACGCCGTCAACGATGCGTTCCAGTTTTTAGGCAGCACGCATATCCAGATGCCGCACGATGCCTGGCGCATCTGGGAGACGGGCCGGAAACTCGGCGCCTGATCCGGTTCGATGGACCAGAAGCAGGATATCGCAGATCGCCTCGCCGCCATCGGCTACATCGCCGATGGCGAGCTGGCGACCGCACTCGTCCTCATGGACATGCTGAAGCGGCCTTTGCTGGTGGAGGGGCCGGCGGGCGTCGGCAAGACCGAGATCGCCAAGGCATTGGCGACCTTGCACGGCGCCGAGCTTATCCGGCTGCAATGTTATGAAGGTCTCGACCGCAGCGACGCCCTCTATGAATGGAACTACCAGCGCCAGCTGCTGGCCATCAAGGCACGCGAAGGCCAGGATGCGCATTCCACGGAAGCGCATGTCTTCTCGGAAAGCTATCTGATGGAACGGCCGCTGTTGGCGGCCATTCGCCGCCCCACGGCACCGGTCCTGCTCATCGACGAGATCGACCGCGCCGATGAGGAATTCGAGGCCTTCCTGCTGGAGGTCCTGTCGGATTTCCAGGTATCGATCCCGGAGCTCGGCACGATCAAGGCTGTCACGATTCCCCGCGTGGTGCTGACGTCGAACGACACGCGCGAGCTGTCGGATGCCTTGCGCCGACGCTGTCTTTATCATGCGCTCGATTTTCCCGAGATCGACCGTGAGGCCCGCATTCTGCTGGCGCGCCTGCCGCAGATCGACACCCATCTCGCCCTGCAGATCGCACGATTGATGCAGGAAATCCGGCGCCAGGAACTGACCAAAGTGCCTGGTGTCGCCGAGACGCTGGATTGGGCGGCGGCATTGGCCGGGCTTGGCGTCAGCCGGGTCGAGGCGGACCGGCTGGCTGTCTATGAGACGTTGAGTTGCGTGCTGAAGACCCGTGAGGACCGGGCCCGGGTCACGCGCGAGGTGACTGACCGGCTGATCGGCAAGGTGGCCTGAGATGGCGGCCTTGACCGCGGCTGATATCGGGCCGGCGATCCGGCAGCGTCACGCGGGCTTCATGCGGACCTTGCGGGACAATGGCTTCAAAGTCGGACTCGCGGAAAGCAGTGATGCGCTGGCGGTGCTGGCCGCTTCCGGTATCGACCGCGCGGGTCGCGCCAGGCCGGCCTTGAAGGCGTTGCTCTGCGGGCGGAGGTCGGATTGGGACGCCTTCGATGCCCTGTTCGACGCCTATTGGGCGGGGCGCAATGTCAAAACGCGCGTCGCCGTCAGCGCCCAGGCAGCCCTTGCCAACCAGCGCACCCTCAAGAGCTTGTCCACACAAGCCCCTGCCGGCGGCAGCAGCGGCCTGCCCAGCGATGTCGAGCGCGTCGCGGATGGGGCGGAGAATGACGCCGCCCCCGCCGGCAAGCGCGAAGGCGCCAGTGCATTCGAGACATTGGCGCGCACGGATTTCCGCAAGATCGCCGATCCGGATGCCCTTGCCGAGGCGCACAGGCTCGCCGAGCGCCTGGCACGGCGCATGCGCACGCATCTGACGCGGCGCGAACGCGCGGCCAAACGCGGGCGGAGCCTCGATCTGCGGCGGACCATCCATGCGAGCCTCGGCACCGGCGGCACGCCGCTGCGCCTCGTTCATCGCAAGCCGTTGCACAAACCCTTGCGCCTCGTCCTGCTGGTCGATGCGTCAGGTTCGATGAGTCTCTATACCGCCGTCTTCGTGCGCTTCGTTCACGGCGTGCTTGACCATTTCCGCGAGGCGGAAGCGTTTCTCTTTCACACCAAGCTCATTCACGTGTCGGATGCCTTGCGCGAGAAGGACACGGCGCGCGCACTCGACCGGCTGGGACTGATGGCCGAAGGTGCGGGGGGCGGAACGCGGGTCGGCGAAAGCCTGGCGACGTTCAATCGCTGGCATGCCGCCCGCGTGCTCCATTCCCGCACCTGCGTCATGATCTTCTCCGACGGCTACGACACCAGCCCGCCGGAGATACTGGGGGCTGAAATGGCGCAATTGCGCCGCCGTTGCCGCCGCATCGTCTGGCTCAACCCGCTGATCGGCTGGGACGGCTACGAACCCACCGCGCGTGGCATGACGGCAGCGCTGCCCTTCATCGATCTTTTTGCGCCGGCGCATACGCTTGCCAGTCTCGCCGCACTCGAACCGTATCTCGCGCGTTTGTGAGGGAGGAAAGGATGCCCGCACATCCCGAAATCATCGATCTGGTCGCCAGCCTCAAGGCCAAAGGCGAGGCCTTCGTGCTGGCGACCGTCGTGCGCACGGTCTCGGTCACGGCGGCAAAGGCCGGGGCCAAGGCCGTGATCCGCGCCGATGGCGCCATTTCCGATGGCTGGATCGGCGGCGGCTGTGCCCGGGCCGCCGTGTTGAAGGCAGCCAGGGAAGCCTTGGCGGACGGCCATCCGCGGCTGGTCTCCATCCAGCCCAGGGACTTGCTCGCCGAACAGGGTTTGCGTCCGGGCGAGGAGCGAAACGGCATCCGCTTCGCCCGCAATGCCTGCCCCAGCCAGGGAACCATGGATGTGTTCGTCGAACCGATGCTGCCCCGCCCTGTTCTTGTCGTGATGGGCGCCAGCCCCGTCGCCGTGGCACTCGCCGAACTGGCGCCGCGCTTCGGCTATCAGCTGACCGTCTGCGCCGCGCCTGAGGATCAGCACCTGTTTGCCGAAAGCGACCGGCGGGTCGAAGGTTTTGCCCTGCCGCCCAGCAATGAGCCGCCCAGCAATGAGCCGCCGGGCACCATCGTCGTTTCGACCCAGGGCCGCGATGATGAGGCAGCATTGAAGGCGGCGGTCATGAGCAGCGCCGAGCATATCGCCTTTGTCGGCAGCCGGCGCAAACTGGCGGCGATCTCGGAGGCCCTGCTTGCGGAGGGCATTGCCGCGGAGCGCATCGCCAGGGTGAAAGGGCCGGCCGGCCTCGATATCGGTGCCATCACGGCGGATGAGATCGCCCTGTCCATCCTGGCGGAGATGATTTCCCAGCGCCGGAAGGCCGAACGTAGTTCGATCGCACAATAGGAACGATAAAATGCAGATGACCGACAGCCGGACCATTCCGGCGCCGCGCGACAAGGTTTGGGCCGCCCTCAACGATCCGAAGATCCTCCAGGCCTGCATCCCGGGCTGCGAAAGCCTCGAGATGACCTCGCCCACGGAAATGACGGCCAAGGTCACGCTGAAGGTCGGCCCGGTGAAAGCCTCCTTCGGCGGCAAGGTGACCCTCTCCGACATCGATGCACCGAACAGCTATCGCATCGCCGGGGAAGGATCGGGCGGTGTTGCGGGTTTTGCCAAGGGCGGCGCGCTCGTTCGGCTGGAGGCAGAGGGTCCGGACAGCACGATTCTGCATTACACGGCCGATGCCCAGATCGGCGGCAAGCTGGCGCAATTGGGCAGCCGCCTCATCGATTCAACGGCGCAGAAACTGGCCGGGGATTTCTTCAACAGCTTTGCCGCGGCCCTCGCCCCCCAAGTGCCCGCCCCCCAGGTACCCGCCCCCCAGGTACCCGCCCCCCAGGTACCCGCCGGGGCCGCTGCGCCCGAGATACCGGCAGCAGAGCAAGCTGAGCCGGGAGAAAAGAAAGGCTGGTTCAAGAGCCTGTTCGGCAAGGCGGATACAAATGTGGCCTCGATTGCGGTGCTTGCAGGGCTCGGTTTGTTTGCCATGCACCAGTGCTGTCTCGGCCAGACCCACACGGCGATGGACTTCCCCTTGTGCAGCGCGCAAACGGAGATCTGAACGCGGCACCGCCCTCTGAGCGGGGCTGAATCTCCCGGCAGGTTTAAATTCTGGACCCGGGTCTTTTTTCCCTTGCGACCACGGTTAGCAGCCGATAGCCTCAATGTAAGCGCTTGCATACTATTATCTGACAAAAGCGCAATAGGGAGGATTAATGGCGGCTGTCGTAATTCGCGACGTGCGCAAGGCCTTCGGTGTTGCGCAGATTCTGCACGGTGTTTCGATCGATATCGCGGATGGCGAATTCGTCATTCTGGTCGGGCCTTCGGGCTGCGGCAAATCCACCTTGCTGCGCATGATTGCGGGCCTGGAGAGTGTTACTTCGGGCGAGATTTCGATCGCCGGGCGTGTCGTGAATGACGTTCCCCCCAAGGAACGCGACATCGCGATGGTGTTCCAGAACTACGCCCTCTATCCGCATATGACCGTGGCCGACAATATGGGCTTCTCGTTGAAGCTCAAGAAGGCGCCTTCAGCGGATATCGCCGCCCGGGTCGAGCAAGCGGCCAACATCCTTGGCCTGGCGCCCTATCTCGACCGATTTCCCCGCCAGCTTTCCGGCGGCCAGCGCCAGCGCGTCGCCATGGGCCGCGCCATCGTGCGCGACCCGCAGGTCTTCCTGTTCGACGAGCCGCTCTCCAATCTCGATGCCAAGCTGCGCGTCGCCATGCGGGCCGAAGTGAAGGAACTGCACCAGCGCCTGAAGACCACCACGGTTTATGTAACACACGACCAGATCGAAGCCATGACCATGGCGGACAAGATCGTCGTCATGCATGACGGCAAGGTCGAGCAGATCGGCCAGCCGTTGGAGCTTTACGACCGGCCGCAGAACCAGTTTGTCGCTGGCTTTATCGGTTCGCCGGCGATGAACTTCATTCCCGGACGCATCGAGGGCGGCTCATTGATCGGCGCCGGCGGCCTGCGCCTCAACCTCGACGAGAAGGCCGCGGCCCTGCAGGGCCGCGACGTAACGCTTGGCATCCGGCCGGAACACCTGACCCTGGGCGATGGCGGATTGGTGGCCGAAGTCGTTGTGGTCGAGCCAACCGGATCGGAAGTGCAAATCAATGCCCGCTTGCCCGGGGGCGAGGAGATCGTCGCCGTATTCCGCGAGCGCCATATGTTCAAGCCCGGCGAAAAGATCGGGCTGCAGCCGCTGCCAGGACTGACGCATCTTTTCGATGCCCAGACCGGCCAGCGATTCTAAGCGAACTGGGGGAAGCCACTCACGAAGAGTGGGAAGAAACGAAACCAGACGGAGGAACGAATATGAGCTTTACCAGACGCGACCTCTTGAAAACAACCGCCGGGCTTGGCGCAGCCAGCATGGCGCCGAGTTTGCTGGGTGGTCGCCGCGCTTTCGCCCAGGATCTCAGCTACAAGCCGGAGGAAGGCGCCTCGCTGCGCCTCTTGCGCTGGTCGCCTTTCGTAAAGGGCGATGAAGAAACCTGGCTTGCCAACACCAAGAAATTTACCGAAGCAACCGGCGTCGACGTGCGTGTCGACAAGGAAAGCTGGGAAGATATTCGACCCAAAGCGGCGGTCGCCGCCAATGTCGGTTCCGGGCCGGATCTGATGCTGGTCTGGTTTGATGATCCGCATCAATACCCGGACAAGCTCCTCGACGTTTCGGAACTGGCCGACTATCTCGGCAACAAATATGGCGGCTGGTATGCCGGCCCCAAGGACTATGCCACGCGCGGCAGCGAGGCCATCGGCCTGCCCTTGGCCACAATCGGCAATGCCATCGTCTATCGCGAAAGCTGGGTGAAGGCAGCCGGCTGGTCGGAATTCCCGACCAAGACCGACGACTTCCTCGAGCTCTGCAAGGCCATGCAGAAGAGCGGCCATCCGGTCGGCTTCACGCACGGCCATGGCGTCGGCGACGGCAACAACTATGCTCATTGGCTGCTGTGGAGCCATGGCGGGCAGATGGTCGACAAGGACGGCAATTGCACGATCAACAGCCCGGAGACGATGAAGGCAATCGAATACGCTCAACAGCTCTACAAGACTTTCATTCCCGGGACCGAAGGTTGGCTCGACGTCAATAACAACCGCGCCTTCCTCGCCGGCGAATTGTCGGTCATTGCCAATGGCATCTCGGCCTATTACACGCCGAAGAACGATCCGGCCCAGGCGGAGCTCGCCGCCGACATCCGTACCTGCCCGCTTCCCATCGGTCCCGTCGGCAAATCGATCGAACTCTATCAGGTGACCAGCGCGGTCATCTTCAAATACACCAAGTACCCCAATGCCGCGCGCGAGTATCTGCGCTTCATGTTCGAGGAAGCGCAGATGAACGACTGGATCACCAATTCGGCGGGATATTGCTGCCAGACCTTGAAGTCCTATGAGTCCAATCCGGTCTGGACTGCCGATCGCAACAATGCACCCTATGCCAAGGCCTCGGCCACCTTGCGGCCGAACGGCTATGCCGGGCCGCTTGGCTACGCTTCGGCTGCTGTGATGGCTGACTATGTGCTCGTCGACATGTTCGCCGAGTCCGTGACCGGTGCCGCGACACCGCAGGAAGCCATTGAGAAGGCCGAAAAACGCATCAACCGCTACTACCGCGTCTGACACGTCGCAATCGGCCGGCGGCACAAAAGCCGCCGGCCGCCCTTTTTAAATCGGATGCCTGATGGCTACGTCGGCTACCACTGAAGCATCGCTTCTGGCACGTCTGGAGCAGAGCCGCTTGGGTCTCGGCCTGCTGTTCATGCTGCCGGCCGCAATTCTGCTGCTGCTGTTCCTCACCTATCCGCTGGGTCTCGGAATCTGGCTGGGATTCACCGACGAAAGGATCGGACGGCCCGGTATTTTCATCGGGTTGGAGAACTATTCATATCTGCTCGACGACAGTGTCTTCTGGCTATCGGTTTTCAATACGGTCCTCTACACGAGCGTGGCGTCCGCGCTGAAATTTGCGCTGGGATTGTGGTTGGCCTTGCTGCTCAACGAGCATTTGCCGTTCAAGGCCTTCTTCCGCGCCATCGTGCTGCTGCCCTGGGTCGTGCCGACGGTACTATCCGCCATCGCCTTCTGGTGGATCTATGACGCGCAATTCTCGATCCTCTCCTGGGTCCTAATGCAGCTCGGTATCATGGATCATCCGATCAACTTCCTGGGCGACCCCATCAATGCCCGCGCCTCGGTCATCGCAGCCAATGTATGGCGCGGCATTCCCTTTGTTGCCATTACGCTGCTGGCCGGCCTGCAGACAATTCCGCCCTCGCTCTACGAAGCGGCGACTTTGGACGGGGCTGGGTCCTGGCAGCGTTTCCGATATGTGACTTTCCCGCTGCTCACCCCCATCATCGCCATCGTCATGACGTTTTCAGTCCTCTTCACCTTCACCGACTTCCAGCTCATCTATGTGCTGACCCGCGGCGGTCCGGTGAATGCCACGCATCTGATGGCCACCTTGAGCTTCCAGCGTGGTATTTCCGGCGGCAATCTTGGTGAGGGCGCCGCCATCGCCGTTGCCATGATTCCCTTCCTGCTGGCCGCTATTCTCTTCAGCTATTTCGGCCTGCAACGCCGGCGCTGGCAGCAAGGTGGAGGTGAATGATGGCAGGCGGCAAGGCCTTTGCGCAGATGGGCGACGTCAAGAGCGGTGATGATGGCGGCATGAACTACCTGACGCGCCTGCCGCGACGCATCGTTACCGTCTATGTGCCGCTTGCAGTCTTCATTTTTGTGCTGCTGTTCCCGTTCTACTGGATGGCAATCACAGCCGTGAAGCCGAACCGGGAACTGACCGACTACAAGAATTTCAGTCCCTTCTGGGTAACCGAGCCAACGCTGGACCACATCAAATACCTGTTGTTCGAAACCTCTTATCCAGGCTGGCTGTGGAACACGGTCCTCGTTTCGGTGGTCGCCACCCTGCTTTCGCTGGTGGCGTCGGTATTCGCGGCCTATGCCATCGAGCGGCTGCGCTTCCAGGGAGCGCGACAGGTGGGTCTTGCCATCTTCATGGCCTATCTGGTGCCGCCTTCGATCCTGTTCATTCCTCTGGCGGTGATGGTTTTCAACCTTGGTCTCTATGATACGCGGTTTGCGCTGATCCTCACTTATCCGACATTCCTCATTCCCTTCTGCACCTGGCTGCTGATGGGCTATTTTCGCTCCATCCCCTATGAACTGGAGGAATGCGCCTTGATCGACGGGGCCACGCGCTGGCAGATCCTGACGCGCATTGTCCTGCCGCTGGCGGTGCCCGGGCTCATCTCGGCGGGCATCTTTGCCTTTACGCTATCCTGGAACGAGTTCATCTATGCCCTTACCTTCATCCAATCGTCGGAGATGAAGACCGTACCGGTTGGCGTGCTCACCGAACTCGTGCGATCGGACGTCTATGAATGGGGTTCGTTGATGGCCGGCGCCCTAATCGGCTCATTGCCGGTCGTGATCCTCTACTCCTTCTTCGTCGAGCACTACGTCTCGTCGATGACCGGGGCCGTCAAGGAATAGCGACGACTCAGCCGGGCCTTCCGTCGGGGCGGGGCAGCAGAAGGATCGGCAGGTATTGAACGCCGAAGATCAGGAAGGCGCCCGACCAGAGCAGGGCCGCACTTTCTATGAGCGGGGCTTGGAAGTCACCGGTCAAGGGCGCCAGGACCCGCAGCAGGACGGCGACAGAGAGCAGCGCATAGGCGCCGGTCGTCTTGCGACTGGCGACCAGCTGTCGCCCGGTGTGGCCCAAAGCTGCGCGGCTCATGACGGCAAGAATCATCGTGCTGAAGGAACCGGCCGTCAACGCGTGCAGGCCCATCGCCATGGGCAGCAGGTCGAACCAGGCTGTCAGGCCATTGAGCAGCAGGCCCACGACCAGCCAGCCGTAACCCAGGTGAAGAATCCACACCAGCGGCACAGGCCATGTGCGCCAGCCCTGCCAGCGCCAGAAACGCAGCAGATTGCACGCGGCGGCGACCAGCGCCACGGCCCCGGCGATCTCGCCCGGCGCCTGGAAAACGGTGGCCAGCAGGTTGAGCAGCAATGAAAGAATGGCGGCGATGTCGATAGAGCGGTTGCCGGTGATGACGAAGGGATAACCCGCCATCTTCATACCGCCCTGGGTAAACGCCGGAACGATACGGCCGCCGATGATGCCGATGAGCATGGCAAAGATGGCGACCGCCACCTGGAGCGCCCAGCTGCCCGACAGGGACATGAAGCCCCAGCCATCGAAATGCACGGCGCTGTTGACGACAGCCAGCAGCAGCAGGATCACCACCAGGATGCCGTTGCGCCGCCCGTTGCGAATGATGATGCCGGGCCCGAGGATCAGGGCCAGCAACGGCAGGAACGAAAGGTCGGCGGCGGCGAAGACGCCGGGCCAGGGAAGATAGGCCGCCACCCGCCCGGCAGCCCAAACGCCCACCAGCAACATCAACTTGGGCCCCCGGATCGCTGCAGCACCCGTCCAGTTGGGAACTGCCGTCAGCATGAAGCCGGCCAGCGCCGCAACGGCAAAGCCGAAGATCATCTCATGGCCATGCCACAGATTGGCGGCCATCGGCGGCTGCCAGCCTATATCGCCCCGCCATAGGCCGACCCAGACCGGAACCGCCAGCGCGGCGTAGAACGCCGCCAGGAGGAAGAACGGCCGGAAGCCATATTCAAACAGGGCAAACTTACGCACGGCCGGCACCTCGGCTTCGAGATTGACGAAGGCCATGTCACTGTACCAGGGGCGAATGCGCGGCTTCCATGTCGAATCCTTCGATCCGCGCCTGCCCGGCCAGCAACAGAAGATATTGCCGGAGCGCGGTATGGCGCGACCTCAAACGCAGATATTCGCCGATCTGATCGCGCAAGGCGTCGAATTCAGCGGCCTCGCCCGGAAGCTTGCGGTCGAGCTTGATGATATGGACACCGTACCTTGTCTCGATCGGCGCCAGGCAGAGTTCCCCCGGCTTGAGGCTGAAGAGATAGGTTTCGAATTCCGGGATCGTCTCGCCGCGCGAAACCAGACCAAGATGCCCGCCCTGATCCCGTGACGGACAATCGGAATGCGCCAGGGCCAACTCGGCGAAAAGATGCGGCTCGGATTGAAGCTTGGCGATGAGATCGCGGGCCATCAACCTGCCGGCATCGCGTGCTTCCGTGTCGTCCGGCGGTGACGCCAGCAGGATGTGGCTGGCATCGTACCGGTCCGGGCGATCGAATTGCTGCCGGTTGTTGTCGAAATAGCGCCGGCAGGTGATTTCATCCGGCTCGGGGGTGACCACCTCGCGTTCGATCAGCATCGCAATGCGCGGGTCATCCACCGAATCGTCATCCGCGCCGACATCGGCGCCAAGTCCCTGCCGTTCGGCTTCGCTGACCAGCAGATGCCGGACAATGAGCGCCTGGATCGCCAGATGCCGCGCCTCCGCCAGCGAAGATGCCGGGTGATGCTGCATCTCGCGGGCGATCTCGGTCTCGGGGATCTCGACCCCGTCGATGCGGACAGCGACCAGATCCTGACCCGCAACGTTCTCGACTGCTGCCTGTGCACTCATCATGACACCTTCTTGGCCGAACGCCGCCGGACGACCTGGTAGGGCCGGAACACGTAGAAGATCGGCGCGCTCCAGATATGAACCAGGCGACTGAAGGGGAACAGCAGGAAGAGCGTGAAGCCGAGAATGAGATGGGCCTGATAGACCCAGGACAGGCCGGCGATGGCCTCGGCATCGATACCGCGTAACGTGATCAGGCGCTGGCAGTATTCGGCGAGGATCAACATCACGCCACCATCGGCATGCTGGGCCGAGTAGTAGATCGAGATCAACCCCAGCACCAACTGCGCCCAGATCAGCAGCACGATGGCGATATCCATTTTCGAAGACGTAGCGCGGATACGCGGATCGGTCAGCCGGCGATGGATGAGCAAGGTGAGGCCGATAAAGCAGAAGGTGCCGAAAATGCCACCGGCGACCATCGCCAGCAGCTGCTTCTGCTCAACCGTGACGAAGAGCGTGTAGATTTCATGCGGTGTCAGCAAGCCGACCACATGACCCGCCATCAGCAACAGAATGCCGACATGGAACAGGTTCGAACCCCAGCGCAGCTGCTTGGCGCGCAACATCTGGCTGGAGCCGGAGCGCCAGGAATACTGCTCCCGGTCGAAGCGCACCAGGCTGCCGATCAGGAAGACGCTCAGGCTGACATAGGGGAAAATGCCGAAGGCAAGATGATAAAGATATTCAGTCATGCCGCGCCTCCGTCCGGCTGGGTGTTGCACTCTGCGCATTCATGCGCGCCACCATCGCACTGGCCCGGCCGCAATCGTCGCCGCGCGTGGGGTCGTTTTCGGGGCCGAAAGCCACCGCCTGTTCTTCCCAGGCGCGATCGATGGCTTCCGGCGTGTCGTCACGCGCCTCCGTCTCTTCAGCCTCAACCGCCAGCGGCTTCACGGCCGCCAGTTCGAGCAGGGCCGCGAGTGGCGCCGCATAGGCACTTTCCCGCCGCGCGAGCTGGCGGTGGATACCTTGCAGGATCGGCGCCACGTCAACCAAGCCGGCCTTGGCCTCCTTGTCCGGCAGGATCGAGAGGTATTCGAGATACATGGGCAGGTAGTCCGGCAGTTCGCCCTCGTCCTGGAACAGCCCGGCCGCCGCATAAATCTCACGCAGATTGACCATCGCCATGCCGCGGTCCCGCGATTCGCCGTGGACATGTTCAAAGAGGTGCAAAGACGCCTGGCGTGACTTGTCGAACAGGCCGACATAGGCCTCCTGGAGATCGATGAGATCGCCGGTCCCCAATGCGGCCGTGAACCGCAGCAGATTGTTTTCCGTCGACACGCTCAGCAAGCCTTCGCCGGCGATGACCTGCTGAAGTTCGGGGAGTGCCGCAATGAGATCGGCTTGCGGATAGGTCAGCAACCAACCGATCGCCTTGTAGGTGAGCATAGGTTTCTTCGGCATCACACCGTCTCCCGTGGCGTCTTGGCCTTGGGCTTCTGCCCGAACAGGCTGGTGGTGGAGCTGCCATCGGAACAGCCATTGCCGAAGGTGAAGCCGCAGCCGCCCTTGAGGTCAAAGGTGTTCTCGGCATATTCCCGGTGGGTGCTGGGAATGACGAAGCGATCTTCGTAATTGGCAATCGCGAGATAGCGGTACATGTCGTCCACTTCCGCCTTGGTGAGGCCGACCCGGTCGAGAAGAACTTGATTCTCGACACCATCGACATGCCGGCCGCGCATGAAGGCGCGCATCGCCATCATCCGCTGCAACGCCTTCTCGACCGGCTGCTCGTCACCCGCGGTGAGCAGATTGGCGAGGTACTTCATCGGGATGCGCAGCTTGGAAAGGTCCGGCAGGTCGCCGTCCCAGCCGATCTTGCCCGCTTCTGCGGCACCCTGGATCGGTGACAATGGCGGCACGTACCAGACCATCGGCAAGGTGCGGTATTCCGGGTGCAGCGGGAAGGCGATTTTCCAATCGATCGCCATCTTGTAGGTCGGCGACACGCGGGCCGCTTCGAGCCAGGCTTCCGGCACACCGTCCTTGCGCGCCTGTTCGATCACCAGCGGATCGTTCGGGTTGAGGAAGATGTCGAGCTGCGACTGATAGAGATCGGTTTCTTCCGGCACGCTCGCGGCACTTTCGATCCGGTCGGCGTCATAGAGCAGGACACCGAGATAACGGATGCGACCGACGCAGGTTTCCGAACAGACCGTCGGTTCGCCCACTTCGATGCGCGGATAACAGAAGGTGCATTTCTCCGCCTTGCCGCTCTGCCAGTTGTAATAAATCTTCTTATAGGGGCAGGCCGAAACGCACATACGCCAGCCGCGGCATTTATCCTGGTCGACCAGAACGATGCCATCCTCCTCGCGCTTGTAGATCGAGCCCGACGGGCAGGCTGCGACGCAGGCCGGGTTGAGGCAATGCTCGCACAGGCGCGGCAGGTAGAACATGAACGTGTTCTCGAACTGCCCGTAGATTTCCTTCTGCACATTGTCGAAGTTCTTATCGAGGCTGCGCTTGCGGAATTCCGTACCGAGGATTTCCTCCCAGTTCGGGCCCCATTCGATCTTCTCCATCCGTTCGCCGCTGATCAACGAGCGCGGCCGGGCGACCGGCGCAGCCTGCATTTCCGGCGCCATCTGCAGATGTTCGTAATCGAAAGTGAAAGGTTCGTAATAGTCGTCGATTTCCGGCAGATGCGGGTTGGCGAAGATCTTGGCGAGCAGACGCCACTTGCCGCCGATACGCGGCTCGATCTTGCCATTGGCCTTGCGGCGCCAGCCACCCTGCCATTTGTCCTGGTTTTCCCACTGCTTCGGGTAACCGATGCCGGGCTTGGTTTCGACATTGTTGAACCAAGCGTATTCGACGCCTTCGCGGCTGGTCCAGACATTCTTGCAGGTAACGGAGCAGGTGTGGCACCCGATGCACTTATCGAGGTTCAGCACCATGGCGATTTGAGCGCGGATTTTCATGGTTCTGCTCCCTATTCCGCGGCCTTGGCCGGCTGGTCCAGCCAGTCGACCTTGTCCATCTTGCGGACTATGACAAATTCATCGCGATTGGTGCCAATGGTACCGTAGTAGTTGAAGCCCCAGCTCTGCTGGGCATAGCCGCCGATCATGTGCGTGGGCTTCGGACAGGTACGTGTGACCGAATTGTGGATACCACCGCGGATACCGGTAATCTCACTGCCCGGCACGTTCACGATCTTCTCCTGGGCGTGATACATCAGCACCATGCCTTCAGGAACGCGCTGGCTGACCACGGCACGAGCGACGAGAGCTCCGTTCACGTTGAATGCCTCGATCCAATCATTGTCTTCGATGCCGACCTTGGCGGCATCCACTTCGCTGATCCAGACGATCGGACCGCCGCGCGACAGGGTCAGCATGATCAGATTGTCGGTATAGGTCGAGTGGATGCCCCATTTCTGGTGCGGCGTGATGAAGTTGAGGGCGATCTCCTTGTTGCCGTTGGAGCGCTTGTTCAACATCGGATTGACGGTCTGCGTGTCCACCGGCGGCTTGTAGAGGCAGAAGCCCTCGCCGAAGGCCAGCATCCAGGCATGGTCCTGGTAGAGTTGCTGGCGTCCGGTCAAGGTCCGCCAGGGGATAAGTTCATGCACGTTGGTGTAGCCGGCATTGTAGGTGACGTGCTCGGATTCGATCCCGCTCCAGGTCGGTGACGAGATGATCTTCCGTGGCTGCGCCTGCAGGTCGCGGAAGCGCAGCTTGTCGTCCTGCCGAGGCAGAGCGAGATGCGTGTGATCGAGACCCGTGATCTTGCTCAAGGCATCCCAGGCCTTGACCGAGACCTCGCCGTTGGTCTCCGGCGCCAGGGTCAGAATGACCTCGGTCGCATCGATATCGCTGTTGATCCGGGGCAGGCCCTTGGCGACACCCTCCTCGGTCACTTCACCGTTGAGCTGCTTCAGGAACTGCACCTCATGCTCGGTATTCCAGGCGATACCCTTGCCGCCGTTCCCGACCTTGCTCATCAGCGGCCCGAGGGCCGTGAACTTCTGATAGGTGGCGGGATAGTCGCGTTCGACGACCGCCATGGCGGGCATGGTCTTGCCCGGCACCGGTTCGCATTCGCCCTTGCCCCAATCCTTGGGCGCGAATGGCTGGGCGAGTTCCGCCGGCGTGTCGTGCATGATCGGCGTTGTCACCAGATCGCGCTCGACCCCCAGATGGCCGCGGGTCAGTTCCGAGAACTTCTTCGCGATCCCCTTGAAGATCTGCCAGTCGCTGCGCGACTGCCAGGCCGGATCGACCGCAGCCGACAGTGGATGGATGAAGGGATGCATGTCCGACGTGTTGAGATCGTGCTTCTCGTACCAGGTAGCCGTCGGCAACACGATGTCCGAATAGAGGCAGGTGGTCGACATGCGGAAATCGAGCGTCACCAGGAGATCGAGCTTGCCCTTCGCGGGGTTGTCGGTCCAAGGCACTTCCTGCGGCTTTTGCAGCCCCATCTCGCCGAGGTCCTTGCCCTGCACGCCGTGGTCGGTGCCGAGCAGATGCTTCAGGAAATATTCATGGCCCTTGCCGCTGGAGCCCAGCAGGTTCGAACGCCAGACGAACATGTTGCGCGGGAAGGCGCGCGGATCGTCCGGATTGGTGCAGGCAAGACCGAGACTGCCCGCTTTCAACTGCTCGACCGCATAGGGGATCGGCTCTTTGCCGGCCGCCGCGGCGTCGCGCGTCACCTGCAACGGATTCGCCATCAGCTGGGGGGCCGAGGGCAACCAACCCATGCGCTCGGCACGGACGTTATAGTCGATGAGGCTGCCGGCAAGCGTGCTCTTGGCAAGATCCGGATCGACCAGGGGCGACAGAATGGCGTCGACCTTCAGCTTCTCATAGCGCCACTGATCGGTATGCGCATAGAAGAACGAGGTCGAGTTCATCTGCCTTGGCGGACGATGCCAATCGAGGGCGAAGGCCAGCGGCGTCCAGCCGGTCTGCGGGCGCAGCTTCTCCTGCCCTACATAATGCGACCAGCCGCCGCCCGGCTGACCGACACAACCGCACATCACCAACAGATTGATGATGCTGCGATAGATCATGTCGCAATGGTACCAGTGGTTGACACCGGCGCCGAGGATCACCATCGAACGACCCTTGGTCTTGTGGGCATTCTCGGCGAATTCCCGCGCGGTCGTGATGACATGGGCGCGCGGCACACCGGTGATGCGCTCCTGCCAGGCCGGGCTGTAGGGCTGATCGTCATCGAAACTGGTGGCGACATTGCCGCCACCAAGCCCACGATCGATGCCGTAATTGGCGAGGAACAAGTCATAGACGGTGGCGACGGTCACGTCACCCTCGGCCGTCCTGATCTTCTTTACCGGCACATGGCGCATCAGCACGCTGGCATGGTCGGTGTTCTGGAAGTGCTCATGCGCGGCACCGCCGAAATAGGGGAAAGCCACCGCTTCGACCGAATCGCGCTGGTCGATGAGGCTGAGGCGCGGATGAATGGCGGCACCGCTGGCGCCGTCCTTTTCCTCCAGGTTCCATTTGCCCTTGTCACCCCAACGGAAACCGATCGAGCCATTGGGCGCCACGATCCGGCCGCTGGTCTCGTCAATGAGCAGCGTCTTCCATTCCGGATTGTTGGCCTCGCCGAGCTTGTCGGCGAAGTCCGACGCGCGCAGGAAGCGGTCCGGCACCAGGCGGCCGTCGCGCTGCACCAGGCGCACCAGCATGGGCATGTCGGTATACTTGCGGCAATAGTCGGCGAAATAGTCGCTTTTGCCGGCCATGTGCCATTCCTTGAGAATGACATGACCCATGGCCATGGCGAGTGCCGCATCGGTACCCTGCTTGGGGTGCAGCCACAAATCGGCGAATTTCGAGGCTTCGCTGAAATCGGGGGTGACCACCACCGCCTTGGTGCCCTTGTAGCGGACTTCGGTGAAGAAGTGGGCGTCCGGCGTACGCGTCTGGGGAACGTTCGACCCCCACAGCATGATGAAGCCCGAATTGTACCAATCGGCCGATTCCGGCACGTCGGTCTGCTCACCCCAGGTCTGCGGGCTGGAGGGCGGCAGATCGCAATACCAATCGTAGAAGCTCAGCGCCACGCCGCCGATAAGGCTCAGATAGCGCGTGCCGGCGGCATAGGACACCATCGACATGGCAGGGATCGGCGAGAAGCCCACGATACGGTCCGGTCCCCACACCTTGGCAGTATGGACATTGGCCGCGGCGATGATCTCGTTTGCCTCGTCCCAGGTCACCCGGATGAAGCCGCCGCGACCGCGACCCGACTTATAGGATTGCGAGGCCGCGGGGTCATTCACGATCGATGCCCAGGCCGCCACCGGGTCCTTGTGCTTCTCCTTGGCTGCCCGCCACAAGCGAATGAGGCGCCCGCGCACCATCGGATATTTCAGCCGGTTGGCGCTGTAGAGATACCAGGAATAGCTGGCGCCGCGCGAACAGCCGCGCGGTTCGTGGTTGGGGAGATCCGGCCGGGTCCGCGGGTAGTCGGTCTGCTGGGTTTCCCAGGTAACGATCCCGCCCTTGACATAAACCTTCCAGCTGCACGAGCCGGTGCAGTTGACGCCATGGGTCGAACGCACGATACGGTCATGCGCCCAGCGCTGCCGATAGGCATCTTCCCATTGCCGGTCCTCAGTCGTCACCAGGCCATGGCCGTTGGAGAAATCTTCCTGCCGCTGCTTGAAGAACATCAATCTGTCTAGAAAATGGCTCATGGCTATTTCTCCACTACTCTCAGCACTTCGCTTCGGCATTGGGCCGCGCGTAATACCACCAGTTGATTGCAAAATTGACAAGATAGAAGACGGAAGCTGTCCAGAAGAAGGCAGCAACACCACCGGTCAAAGCAATCGATTGTCCGATCATGATGCTGACGGCAAAGGGGCCGTAGGCAGCGATAGCGCCGGTGAAGCCGATGACTCCGCCAGCCTGGCGCGGCGGGAAGATCATCGGCATCTGCTTGAAGGTCGACGCGTTGCCGATACCGGCAAAGAAGAAGATCGCCAGCATGAAGCCCACGAAATAGGGGAATTCCGCGATGCTTTCCGGGTTCACATGGAAGGCGACACCGATAGTGCTGGCGATAAGACCGAGAGCGGCGACGCTGGTGACGCGGGCACCGCCGAATTTATCGGAAAGTGGCCCGGCCACGGCGCGCATGATCGATCCGACGAGAGGGCCGTAGAAGGCATAGGTTAGGGGATCCGGCGCACCTTCGAACCCACCATAGAGCTGCTTGATCAGGAGCGGGAAGGTGGCTGAGAAACCGGCGAAGGAACCGAAGGTCATCAGATAGAGGCTCGTCATCAACCAGGTATGCTTGTTCTTGTTGATGTCGAACTGCTCCTTGATGCTGGCGCGAACCGGCACCGAGCGCAGCGTGAACCAGGCAACCACTGCAAGGACGACGATGAAGGGGATGTAAATGAGCGCTGCATTCTGCAGCCAGATATCCTTCGTTACCTCGCCCTTGGTAAAGACCTGCGGCGCACCCGCCATGGTGCCGAAGAATGCCAGGCCGATGATCCAGGGCGTTACGAACTGGACGACACTGACACCGAGATTGCCGATACCGGCCTGGATCGCCAGCGCCGTCCCTTGCAGGCGCTTCGGAAAGAACAGGCTGGTGGCCGGCATGAAGCTGGAAAAGTTGCCGCCCCCGAGGCCGGCAAGGAAGGCCAGCACCATCAAGACCCAATAAGGTGTGGTCGGGTCCTGCACGACGACGACCCAGCCGATCGCCGGAATGAGCAGGCTAAGGCTGGAGAAAGTGACGACATGCCGCGCGCCATAAACAGGCGTCAGCAGGTTGTGGATCAGGCGGAAAGTACCGCCGGCCAGACCCGGCATGGCCGTCAGCCAAAAGAGCTGATCGGTCGTCAATTGGAAGCCGATGCCCGGCAATCGCACTACAAGCGCACTGACCAGGAACCAGATCGAGAATGCAAAGAGAAGATTGGCCGTCGTGACCCAAAGCGAGGTCCAGGCCCGGCTCTTTCCTTCCTGCTCCCAGAAAGTATTGTCTTCCGGGGTCCAGCGCGACAACCAGGTACGGCTGTCCAGGGCTGGCTTGCTCTCGGTTTCGGCAGGCATGTACGACTCCATTCAGACGGTGGTTAGTTCTTCTTCATATTCTCTGCGAGTTCGGGCAGGTATTGCGGACCACGCAGGGATGGAATCTGCCGGCGCTCCATGCGGCGGATGGCAAAGTGCATCCACACCAGGGCGATCGTAACGAGCAGGAAAAGCAGCATGAAGCAGCTGGTCCAGACGCCGGTGACATCGTTCATGAAGCCGAAGGCGAAAGGCAGGACGAAGCCGCCGAGTCCACCGATCATGCCGACGACACCACCCACCGAGCCGACATTGTTCGGGAAATAGACCGGGATATGCTTGTAAACGGCCGCCTTCCCCAAGGACATGAAGAAGCCGAGGATAAAGGTCAGGATGGTGAACGGGACCAGACCGATCTCGAAGCTGAACTGGATATCGCCCTTGATGCCGTGCACGACATATTCAGTTGCCGGATAGCTGAGAAAGAAGGTGCAGATCACGCTGACAATGAAGGTCCAGTACATGACCCGGCGGGCGCCAACCTTATCGGACAGGACACCACCGACGACGCGGAACATCGAGCCGGGGATCGAGTAGGCAGCGCCCAGCATGCCGGCGACCCTGATGTCGAGATCGTAGACACCGACATAATAGCGCGGCAGCCAAAGCGCCAAAGCGACGAAGGCGCCGAAGACAAAGAAGTAATAGAGGGAAAAGCGCCAGACCTGCAGGGATGCGAGCGGCTTCAATTGCTCGGTGAAGCTCTGCCCGCGAGCACCACTGGCGCGCCGCGCCTTGAGGCTTGGCTCATCCTCGGAGAGGACAAAGAAGAGAACGGCCGTCACGAGGAGACCAACGGCCCAGACTTGCGCCACCATGGTCCAACCAAAGGCGACCATGACAAACGGCGCCACGAACTTGGTGACCGCAGCGCCGACATTCCCCATGCCGAAGATGCCCAGCACCGTGCCCTTGCGTGCCGCCGGCGCAAAATCGGCGACATAGGCAATGCCGACGGCGAAGGAACCACCGGAAATGCCGACACCCAGAGCGGCGAGCAGGAAGGCGGGATAGGTCGTCGCGTAGGAAAGCAGCCAGGTCGAAACGGCACCGGCGACCATCACCAAGAGCAGGACACGGCGGCCGCCGAATTGTTCGGCCCAGATGCCAAGAACGAGACGGATCAGGGATCCCACCAGGATCGGCAGGCCAACCAGGAAGCCGAACTCGGTATCGTTGAGGCCGAGATCCTGTTTGATGCGCACGCCGATGATGGAAAAGATCGTCCAGACTGCAAAGCAGATGGTGAAGCTGAACGTGCTGAGGCCGACCGCCCGTACAAGCCCGTCGTTCTGCCGCTGATCGGAAGTCGCGAAACTAGCCAATGGACCGCTCCTTGAAGTGACGGCCTAACATCGGTCCGGCCAGCAACCTTTCCTTTGATGTGAATCAAATTCAGACGCCCGGATTTCGGTTTTTATTAAACGATTTCAATATTTTGATAGTGATCAAAACATGGCTTGATTAAAGTCAATTATTGTCCCGATAATTGCTGGGAAGAATCTAAGCGATTGCGCGCCCCCATCGGGTTCCTGCAATTTCGAGCGACCGCATCGGGTGAGAGAATCGAGAGTTCATGGACCAAATCCAGCTTGGCGCACTGCTGAAACTGCCCCTGTTCGCTACTTTGACGCATGAGGCGCAGGCACGACTGCAGGCGCAGACCTTCATCCAATCTCAGCCCGCCGAGGCGATTCTGTTTGAACAGGGTGAAACCGCGCAATTCCTGCATGTCATTTTGAGCGGCCGCGTCGCTTTGGTCGGATCAGCCCCGGCAATCGACGGCCCATCGGCCAATGCCGCGCGCCCACCGGTCGAACGCGAAGCTATCATTGAGATGTTCGGCGCCGGCGATGTCGTGACGGCGGCCGCGATCCTGCTGGATCTGCCCTATATGATGTCCGCCCGTATCATCGCACCGTCGCGCATCGCTTTCATTCCGGCAGCGCTTATCCGCGACTTCTTCGAAAATGAAGTCAATTTTTCCAAGGCCGTCGCCTTGATGCTCGCCAGACACTGGCGCCTGCTGTCACGCCAATTGAAGGACCAGAAGCTGCGCTCGGGCACACAAAGGCTGGGCGGGTATCTGCTTTCACTCTCGGACGGCCGGATGAACGGCATGGCCGAAATCGAGATGCCGGTCGACCGCAGAACACTGGCGAGCTGGCTCGGCATGTCGGCCGAGAATCTGTCGCGATCCCTGGCGCAGTTGAAGACAATGGGCGTTCATGTCAGCGGCCGCCGTGCGCAAATCGACGACATCGTGCAGATCCGCTCCTTCTGCCTGGAAGATGACCTGCGATAGGTGTGCCGCGATCCGGCTTAATGCCGCAGATGTTCGGCCAGGCGCGTATCCGCCGTCGAGATATGAGTCATCCACCAGCTGCTTAGAAGATTGAGCAGATCCACCCCCGCCTCTCGATGCCCTCCGGCATATTGGTCATGAAGCTGGGTCAGCCGTTTCACGAAGCCTTCATGATGGCGCTTGTGTTCGGAGAGCTCCGGATAGCGCCGGGATTCCATCAGCGCCTCTTCATGCGCAAAATGGGTCCGCGTGTATTGCATCATCCGGTCAAAAGCCGCATCAATCTTGCTGCTCGACTCGCCCGAGCCAATTACCTGATGCAACTGGTTGATCGTCAGCATGATCTGCTGGTGTTCGGTATCGATATCC
This sequence comes from Dongia sp., assembly GCF_041906375.1. GTDB lineage: Bacteria > Pseudomonadota > Alphaproteobacteria > Dongiales > Dongiaceae > Dongia. The sequence continues at coordinate 320,334 of NZ_JAYRJJ010000004.1, forward strand.
TGTTGACCGATTATGAGGTCGTCACTCCATTCGATGAGGTCACCCGACGACCCGCCGTCGGCCGCCCTCACCTTGTCGAGGAAGCTGGCCACATTCTGTTTGAGAGTCTGCGTCTGCTGGGACAGATCATTCGACGAGACGGAAATGTCCGTTGCCAGTTCCGCCGACCTTTCGGCAGAAGCCAGCACCCGGTGAATGCTGCTCGTCACCATGGCGCTGCCGGCCGATGCCTGTTCGACATTACGCGCAATCTCGGCCGTCGCAGCACCCTGCTGTTCGACCGCGGCGGAGATTGACGCCGACACCTCGTTGATCTGCTTGACGACACCGGTGATCTGCCCGATTGCCCCAGCGGTATCGGTGGTCGAGGCCTGCACCTCGCCAATCTGACGTCCTATCTCCTCGGTTGCCTTGGCGGTCTGGTTGGCCAGTGATTTCACCTCGTTGGCGACGACCGCAAAACCACGGCCGGCTTCGCCAGCGCGCGCCGCCTCGATCGTGGCATTGAGGGCCAACAGGTTGGTCTGTTCGGCAATATCGGTGATCAATCGCACGACGTCGCTGATCTTATCGACCGTAGCGACGAGCGCATTGACCTTCTGCCCGGTACCGTCGGCGATGGCCGCCGCCTGCTGGGTGACATGGGCAGATTGCGAAACCTGGCGACTGATCTCCTGAATCGATGCCGCCAATTCCTCGGTCGCACTTGCCACGGATTGAATATTTGTCGTCGATTGCTCTGCCGCCGTGGCGACCGATGCGGACTCATTTTTTGTATCAGAGGCGCCCTTGTCGACGCCGCTCGCCGTTACGCCCATGACGTGCTCGGCATGCGAGAGCCCGTCCAGAATGCTGCGGATCGTCAGTTCGAAATGGCCGATATAGGAATTGACCTTGGCCTGCCGATTGTCGCGCTCACGCTGCGCTGCCTCCTGTTCGTGCGCCAGATTGTCGGCACGGATCATGCTTTCCCGGAAGACAGCGACGGATTTCGCCATGTCGCCAACCTCATCGCCACGCTCGGAGCCTTCAATGGGTACGGATTTATCGCCTTGCGCGAGTTTCGTCATGACGAGAGTCATGCCGGAGATCGGGGTCGTGATCCCGCGGGCGATCACCAATCCGAGGATGATGGTCAGGGCAAAGAGCAAGGCCGAGGCGGCGAGAAAGACAAGCAACGTATCTCTGGCGCCGCGTCCAAGCAATTCAGCCGATCCATTGAGATCAGCTGCGATCTTCTGTTCAACCGTTTCATAGGCATCAATCTTGCGCGTGACGGCTGCAAACCAATCGCCGGCTTCGATCCCCTGGGTCGACCCGGTCTCTGGACTGGAAAGGGCGATCTCGCGCAGATGCGCCACTTCGGCGAAGGGGGCCGAGTCCGACAGCGCATCGAAATCCTTCAACAACGAGTCCGAGGCAAGTACCCGGAATCGGTCGAAATAGGCTGTCTGTTCCGCAATCAGACCGACGAAGTTCCGATATGTCGGGGGATCGAATTTTCCCGCGCCAAAGCCGGCGCCACCCATCGCCCGCTCAACGCCGACACGTTCTTTACCCTGCAGAAAGCTGGCGTAGGCGATGATGCTGCGCGTTACCTCCGCATTCCGGCTCAACGAGGCCATTTGTTCGACGATCGGCAGCAATTGGCGGATCGCGGGCGTATAGAATCCGGTCATCTGCGGCAAGGTGAGCTCAAGGCCCTGGACGGAATTTCGTGTTTCGGCAAGACCGCCAAGCTGCTGCTGCGACTTGGCAATCAACGCGCCGATCGAGGGATCGTATCGCGTAAAATCGATCCCGGAGAGCGCCGATTGCAGAGCGGCCAGTTCGGTGTCGGTTTCCTGATACTGACCCTTCAATTCCGTACCGTAGCGGCTGCCCTTGCTGCCGATGAAGATGGCTGAGGCGCCGCGCTCCCGCTGCAATTGATGAACCAATCCGCTCACTTTGGGCGCCAGTTCCGCCAGAACCTGCAGGTCATTCATTTCCGACCACAGGCGGTATTTGTCGGCTGCGGCAACCAGCGACATGATCAACAGGCCAATGACGGGCACGCAGAGGGCGATCAAAATCCTCTTGCCAATCTTCAGATTGTTGAACATCCGCGCCATGACGTTGCTCCGTTGATTCGATCTCTAAAGCCCAGCTAGGTTCATGAGGTGCGACTTGTAGTCCAGGTCGTGCCTGACGATGATGTCGATGATTTTCATCTCCAACGATGCGGCCAGTTGCCGATGTTGCGGATCTTCGCCTGTAACCCGCGCCACCATGATCGCGAATTCCTCGAGCATGCTCTCTATCCGGCGATGCTGTGCCGTGTGCTCGGCACATCGCGGAAAGCCCGTCTTCTGCAGCAGTTCTTCCTCGCTGCGAAAGTGGGCGGCACAATCCTTGATCAAGGCGTCGACACGATTGCGCACATCGACCCAACTGCCACCTGAAAGCACCAGGTCTTTCAGTTGGCCGCTGTCGGCAAGGAGTTGCTTGTGCTGCGCATCGAGTTCGGCATCTCCCGTCTCGAACGTCGCGTACCAGGGTCTGTCCGGTGCTGTCGGATCGGCCATCGCCTGCCCCCCATGCCCTTCTCGCTGCTCTCCTTTAAGCATCCAAATGCTGCCAATCGACAGTCCTCGCCGATATCGTCGAATCGCGACGCTGCATGGTTCTGGCCAGATTGTCGGCCGGGAACACGCCGGCCGCAGCAAGGATGAATTCCGCTATTTCACCGATCGCATTAGGGGGAAAGATAGGCAGGGTTGATTGCAGGGAGGTGTCCGAGATAAGCGCCACGATGCTCGGGTCGTCGGGATAGCTCGGCCGGCGATCCTGATCGGCAAGGACGATTTCGCATTTTGGGATCGGGGCCAGATGGAAGCCTTCGACCAGGACCAGATCGACTGGAGCAAGGCGTCGCAACAGCACGTCCAGCTCCGGCTCGGCCAACTCGGCGCGCTCGGTCATGAGTGCCCATCGAAAGGAATTGGCGATCATCACCTCGCGCGCGCCGGCCTGACGATGCGCATAGCTTTCCTTGCCCGGGCGGTCGAGGTCGACGTCGTCGCTGACCCGCTTCAACGTCGAGATACTGATATCCAAGGCACCCAGGGCGCTGACCAATTGCGGCACGAGCAGGTTCTTGCCGCGACAATTTCCAATGATCCCAAAGACACGCATGACATTCCCTTTGCAACAAACAGGCACTCACATCGAACCTGCGGGATGCTAAGGGAATGGTGCTCGATGTAGTTGACGCAGATCAACTTTACGTAGACCTACATGCGGGCATTTCTATAATTGGCATGCATCATGCTTTCACATGATTTTCATCATCTGGATGAATGACATTCATCAATTATGATCAACCGAATGGCCAGGGCGAGACACCGATCACCTGCTGATGAAGTGCCAGCAGCGCGACGTAGAAGAGGGCCGCAATGCCGAGGCGGATTGGATTGAGGGCGCTCAATCGCGGTCTCCATCGGCCGGTGCAAAAAGCCACCCCTGGGAAATTGGATGTATGCGCGGCGCGCAATTGCCACGCGACGAGCCCCATTTCTTTCTGTCGGCGGCGATCGAACATGATGGTCCCTGCAATCGCATAGGACGCAAACAGGCCAAACAGAATGACATGGGCCAAGTCTCCGTTTGGGAAGAGATGCGCCATGGCCCAGATCGCCAATCCCCATAACAGGGGATGCCGCGAAAAGCCGGCAATACCCGGACTTTGGGGGGCGAATCCTGCCTTACGACCGCCAAGGCTGAACGGGTTCGGGACGGCTGCCCCAAAAGCGATCAACAGGCAGACGACCGGCATCGCCAAATGGGGCACCAGGAACTGCCACTCCGCGATTTCCCATAAGGGAATATAGGGAGCGCGCGCGGCGGCACGTATCAGCCAAACAAGCAGCGCCATGGACAGCAGGCTGTAGAGCGTTCGATATGGAACAGCGCCTAACTTCTCAATTGCTGCATTGCGAAGGCGAGGCATTGCGGCAAATACGTGCGACCCCAGGAAAAGCAGCATAGCAAAGCCAAATTCCGCCCAATCTGCCGCATCGGCCAAGGCATTCTCCAAACGCATTCCACGCACCTCCAGCCACTGCCGCCATTCGATCCGCCGGCAGAGTGACATCCCCGACATAGTCGCCTCGTGAGTGAGACGCTTCGTCGCTGATTCCAAAATCCGATTGCGAGACTGCCGGAGTCACGTCAAAGTTACATCTAATATCTATCTTTAAATATGCCAAGAACGGCGGACTTCCAAGAAAGGGCCAGCAATGACCAATCCTGCCACCGATCACGCCATGGATCATCGAACGATCGGCGAGATCGCCGCGACAGTGCCGGGGGCGACGGCCGTATTCCGCAACTACAAGCTCGACTTCTGCTGCGGTGGTGAGGTTGCACTGGCGGATGCCGCCGCCAAACGCGGGGTCGATCTGGGCGAAGTCACGCATGCCTTGGCGTCGCTTGAAGGTATCGATCACGACATGCTTCCGGAAAGCACCAGTGACTTGATCGACCATATCGTCACCCGCTTTCACGAAACGCACCGCCGCGAGTTGCCTGAACTCTACCGGCTGGCGCGCAAAGTGGAATCGGTGCATGCAACGCATCCGTCCGCACCCGCGGGCCTTGCCGATATCCTGGCCGATATGCTGAACGATCTCGAATCCCATATGGCAAAGGAAGAGGCTGTTCTTTTCCCACTGTTCCGGCGGGGTGGACACCCATCCATCATGCACCCGGTGGCACAGATGCGCCGGGAACATGACACACACGGGCAGCATCTGCAGCAGATCGAACAGCTCACCCACAACTTTACGCCGCCAGCCGAAGCATGCCGCTCCTGGCAGGCACTCTATGTCGGCCTCGCCAAACTGACCGACGACCTCATGCAGCACATCCACATTGAAAACAATGTTCTGTTTCCACGTTTCGACCAGATGCAGCCGCTCGTGGCCGAGCACTCGTCCTGCTGCGGATGCTGCGGCGGCTAGGGCATAGGACAATGTCGATGTCTCGGCAGTCTCTCAGCAATGAAAACGCCGCCTTGTTGAACGGTGCGGTCGACTTCTGCCGGCAGACAACCATGCATCTGCGGGAGGTCACGCTGCTGGCACATGAGCGGGCCGGCACCACGGGCGAGGAAACGCGCATCATTGGCCTGTTGCAGGAATGCCTGAATTGCGCATCCCTGAATGCACAGCTAGCCCATGACATGGTGGACATGGTCATGTCCCGGGCAGTCTTCGCGCCAGATAGATTGCAGGCATTGGCAACCTCATTTGCGGCAATACCGGCCGCCGGTTTCGACAATGCCAGGAATCTGGCTGTGGCGCGCGCAAGGCATCTCTCGTTGAGCGAAGGAATCCGCTTGCTCACGGCTGAATCGCTCGCCTCCAGTTATCGGCTGAAGGTGTTGGTCAACCGACTGGCGGACGCACTCGCCATGGCCGTGCCGGCGGACTCGCCCTTGGCCACCACCGCGATATCAGGCTATGCCAATGGGGCCGCCAACTAGGGACGAAACAGGCTTGCGGCTGCAGTCCATCCCTGCCGAATATGATACCGTGGTGGTCGGTGGCGGCTTGGCTGGTCTCTGCGCGGCCATCACCGCGCGTGGCCATGGGGCCCGCGTCCTGTTGATCGAACAGGCCCCGCCCGCATTTCGCGGCGGCGACACCCGCCACGCCCGCAATTGCCGCGTGGCCCATACTGCACCCTCGAATTTCAGCGAGGAAGCCTACACGCCTCGAGAAATGGCCGAGGATATCCGCGCAGCTGCAGGCGAAAGGCTTGACGATACCTTGGTCGAAGCCGTCGCCACAGGCTCCCTGTCACTTCCGGACTGGTTCAGCCGACAGGGGGTACGGTTGCAACGGCGCCTGGATGGAGCAATTCCCTGGTCACGCAAAACGGTCTTCTTCTTGGGCGGCGGAAAGCGCGCACTGAACGCCCTCTATCATGCCGCCGACAGAATGGGCGTCGACATCCTCTACCAAACACGGGCGATTGAACTTCATTGCGCGCCGATGGGCCCGCACCGAATTCACTGTCGCCAGGGCTTGGGCGAGCGCCGGCTCCTGGCTCGGACGGTGGTATTGTGCAGTGGTGGCTATCAAGGCGACATGGACTGGCTCGCGGCGGATTGGGGTGAAGCTGCCAGACACTTCATCCTAAGGGGTCGGCCTCACAATGGGCATGACATTCTCCGCCGGTTCCTGGCGCTTGGCGCCACCCCGGCCGGAAACCCGCTGGATTGTCATCTTGTCGCTGTCGACGGCCGGATGAGGGCAGCTGACGGCGGCATCGTCACCCGCGTTGATGGCTTCGACGACAGTCCGGTTCTCGACTGCTTGGGTCGCGTCATATGCCCAACCGAAGTGACCGCCGGCAAGCATCGCTTTGCCGCCTGGGGACGCGCAATCACCGAATGCCCTGGACAGATTGCCTATCTGATACGCAAGAATGACAACCGGCAATTTCAGCGCACGCTGCGATTCGTGCCTCGTCCACTTGCGACTCCGCTTTCCTGCGAAGACCCGCCCGAGGCCGTGAGGGCGTCGCCGTTGGTGAATAGCGCCCAGGACACAATCATCCCCCTGCGGCCGGGCATCACCTTTACCACTCATGGCCTTGCCGCCGATACCTCGATGCAAATCATCTGGCAGCATGCCCGCCCAAGAGACGACCGCCGACCCGCAGGGATATTCGTCGCGGGGATGATCATGGCTGGAAACCTCATCCGAAAACGATACCTGTCGGGCCTGGCGACGAGCCTCAGCGCCGTTACCGGTCGCATTGCCGGCCTGGGGGCTGCACGTCATGCCATGCAGCGATAAGGACCTGCTCGACGAAGGGGCGCGCGCGTTGGCTCTGTGCAACGCCTGCGGCTATTGCCGTGGCTATTGCCCCGTCTTCGATCGCGCCCATCAACACAATCAGCTTGGGGAAGGCGATCTCTTCTACCTTGCCAACCTTTGTCACGATTGCGGTGCCTGTCGCGCCGCCTGCCAATACGCGCCGCCGCATCACTTCCATATCGATATCCCGGACACGCTCGCAGCACTGCGACAGCTAAGCTATCGGCGGTTTAGCCGACCTGCCTGGGTTGCCGACCGCGCCTGGCATGCAGGTGGCTGGCGCTGGACCCGATGGACGGCCATCATATCGCTACCCTTGATCCTCTATGCACTGAGTGCCGATACCAACCCTGCAGCCGGGCAATCATTCTACGCCGTCTTTCCCTGGCCGATCATGGCGCTGATCGGTGGCGTGCCTGTTATCTGGGCCCTTGCCGCTGTCAGCGCCAGCCTGTTGGCATTCTGGCGTGGGATAGTGGCGACAACTGAGCCGCCAGAATGGCATCGCGTTCTATTTCATACATTGCTCGATGCATTTGCCTGGCGCCAGTTCGGGCGCGGCAATGAAAGCTGCACCCACCATGCCGGTGGTGCTGCCAGCTTGCGCAAGTACCTTCATTTCGCAATCCTCTTCGGGTTCATGGCCTGCGCGTCGGCAAGTTTCCTGGCGGCTATCTATCAGCATCTTCTAGGCCACGAAGCGCCCTATGCACTCGCAAGCATGCCGGTCATGCTCGGTGCTGCCGGAGGATCCGGCATCGTTATCGGCAGCATTGGAATGATTCTATTTTCAGCGCGACGCGGCGCTTCGAACCGCGCGGATCGCAGCTTCGTCATCAACCTCCTGTTGGTTGCAGTGACTGGATTTCTGCTGCTGTTCCTGCGTGACACCATCTGGCTCACAGTCGGCTTGACGCTTCATCTTGCCGCAGTCTGCACCTTCTTTTTTGCCCTACCTTACGGGCAATTCCTGCATGGGCCATTTCGGTGCGCGGCGATGCTGCTGGCGGCTCATGAAGTCCGCCGCGCCAGATTCATGCAGCGATCCAATACACCGCCACAGAAGACTGCAAAGGAGCCGATATGACCAAGCAGGACCCGCAATTGCCGCTGATCTATTCCTGTTCCGGCTGTTCGAGTGCCGCACAGATGGCAAACCACATCGCCCTGACACTGGACAGGCGCGGCGTCGCGGAGATGTCGTGCATCGCCGGCCTGGGCGGGGACGTAAAGAGCCTGGTGAAGCAGGCGCAATCCAAGCGGCCGATCATTGCCATCGACGGATGCCCCCTTGTCTGCACCCGCGCAACGCTTTGCCGGCATGCTGTCATCGCGGATATCCACATCGTGCTCAGCAATCTTGGCGTCAAGAAGCGTTTCCACATGGACTTCGATGCCGCCGATTCCGAGCGTATCGCCAATCGGCTGGCCAATCAGATTGCCACCCGGACGGCCAATGGTCAGTTTGCGCAATGAGCCTTCCGAGCCAAGCTACCGTTCCAGCCAGGATCGGCATCGTCACGGTATCGGACCGTGCCAGCGCCGGCATTTACGAAGATCTCGGCGGGCCCGCCATCCGGAAGACGCTGGAAGAAATCATCGCCGGCCCCTGGACAGCCCAATCGACGATCATTCCCGACGATTCGGAGCAGATCCAGCAAACCCTCTGCAAGTTGGCCGACGTCGAGAATTGCTGCCTCATCGTCACCACGGGCGGCACCGGTCCGGCGCCGCGTGATGTGACTCCCGAAGCCACGGCGGCAGCCTGCGATAAAATGATGCCTGGCTTTAGCGAATTGATGCGTGCCGTCAGTCTGCGACATGTTCCCACGGCCATCCTGTCGCGGCAAACGGCCGGCATTCGTGGAAGTTCACTTATCGTCAATCTGCCTGGCAAGCCAAGCGCCATTCGAGAGTGTCTCATGGCGGTATTTCCTGCGATACCCTACTGCATTGATCTGATCGGCGGACCGCGCCTGGAGACCAACCCGGCAGTTGTCACGGCATTCCGACCCAAGGGTAGCTGACTGCATTGCGACATATGGTCGTGGTCTTCCAAAGGTCTGAATCGACTAGTCTGCAAAGGCTTAATCGATGATTGGCAAGCCGTATTAAGGAAGAGTCCTGACTATGATTGGCGGTCCCGCGGTGCCTGTGCCGGAGCCGGTTGTATGGCTTCTTCTTGGTGACAAACGCGGCGACAACGCTCAGGTTCTGGCGCTGGGCCAGGCCTTGGGTTGGCGAATTGTCATCAAGCAGCTCCACTACATCGACGGCTTCCGAGTACCCTACCGTCGCCGTGGCGCCAGCTTGGCTGGAGTGGATCTGGATCGCAGCGCGCCACTCATTGCACCTTGGCCGGACGTTATCATCGGCATCGGTCAACGTTCAGCGTCAACGTCGCGCTGGATCAAACACCAGTCCGGTGGCTGCGCACTCAATATTCGCCTTGGCCGACCACGCACAAGCCTGCGCCATTTCGACCTGGTCATTTCGACCTTGCAGTATGGCCTCGCGAAATCAGCGCGGACCATGCTTCTCACCCTGCCGCTCACCCGCGTCGATGAACCGGAGCTGAGCCAGACGACAATCGAGCGGCAGGACTCTTTCGCACAATTGCCACGGCCGTGGACGACGGTACTGATTGGTGGCAAGAACACGCGCTTGCGGCTGGACCGGGCGGTTATGGGTGATCTTGTCGACTCGCTCAGTCAATACCATGCGGAGCATGGCGGCAGCCTTCTGCTGACGACGAGTCCGCGGACACCGCGCACTGCCGGAGACCGGCTTCAGGAGTTGGCGGCGCAGAAGTGGCGTGAAATTCCGCATTTTCTCTTCCGATGGACGCCAGACATATCCAATCCCTACAAGGCGATGATCGCCGGCGCAGATCGGGTGATTGTGACAAATGACACCGTTTCCATGGTTGCCGACGCCGCCGCCATGGCCAAGCCACTCTCGGTTTACGAACTGCCGCCCAAGACCGGTTTGAAAAAGGCAAAATTCCTGCGGCCGTTCATACGTCGCTTCTGCAATTGGCTGGCGCTGCGTCAGGAATCGGGGCGACCCGTCACGCTGCTCGACATCTGCTACAACTATCTGACCAATGCGGGCTTCATCCGCCCCCCGCGGAACATTCCGATCGTCTTCGCGAGATTGAATAGGTTGGGCGCCATCAAGCCGCTTGGAGAGAGGTCGGTCGGCCTGCCGATGGCCGCTATGACAATGACGCGCGAACAGGCAGCTGTCGTCAGGCGCATTCGGAGAATGCTGGCCGAAAGGTATGGGATCCCGGTCGATCACCTGCCCACGACTGAGGCTCTCGCCCCATCAGCGATTTCGGCCTGAAGCAAGCGCTAGGATCCGGTCGGCCCGTCTGGTGCCAGTTCTATTCCGCGCGGCCGCGCATTGCCAGGAATTCGGCAAAGGCAAGGTCAATCGGCTCGTCGATATTTGCCACATGCCCAACCGTGATCACGCCGGCACAATCCGTCTCGACGATCTCCATGCGATCGACAACCGCCTCTCGCATCGCCGCGTAGCACAACCCGTTTCGTGTATAGTAGGCGGGAATGCTCTGCCGGTTGCTGTGACGTGCGCCGTCGGGGTGCAGGAACGATACCTGCCCTTCCTTCAGCAACATCAGTTTCTCCGGCGTAAAATGTCCCGGGACGCGGCTGATCGTGGTTGCCGCGCGGTGGCCACCCAGAAGCATCGCATCGATAGTCGACGTTACGTCTTCGACGGTGCGTAGAGGCGTGGTCGGCTGCAACAGGACCGAGCAATCAAAGCGTCGCTCGAAGGCGGCCTCACTCTCCAACCACGCATGCTGCCAGGCAGCGACACCTGTGGCCTTATCCGAGGCCAATTCGGCAGGGCGCAAGAACGGCACGTCGAGGCCACACCGGCGCCCCTCTGCGGCGATTTCCGGGTCATCAGTCGACAACACGCAGCTATCGATCCATGTCAACCCCTTGGCAATAATCGCTGCATGTTCGACCAGCGACAGGCCAGCCACCTTGCACAGATTCTTCCGTGGGATGCCCTTGCTGCCACCCCTGGCCGGTATGACGGCAAGAACCGAAAAGCCATGCCTAGCCATGAGCCCCTCCCCCAGATGCCACGATCTCATAGATGTTCGGATATATCTGGCTGATCGCCACCTCGGGCAGGTCGGGCCAGGCTGAACGCAAGTCATCTGCCCGATGGCCCAGATCAGCGGCAGAAAGACTGGGGAAGTTGCGCTGCCGGAAAACAGCCGCTTCGCCACCGCTTTGCGTACGACTTGAGGCTAGTTTCCGGTGCCGGCGACAACGCATCTTCAGTGCTCGGTGCAGCCGCCGCACCTTTGAGCGGAAGCCCGACATCGGGGGCCGCGTCAAGTGCCGCACGGCGTCAAGGATGCGCTCGGCGGCAAGGGGACCATCTCTCGCGGCGATGAATCGCGCAAGGATGCCGTCTCCCTGTTGCAGAATCGCTCCATCATCCAGGCGTCGGTCAATGCGTGCCGCCAGCAACCTGATCAAGGCATCCGTATCAAACGCATTGTGGCTTACCGCGTTGGGTAAGTGAATGTCATGCGCCTCGGATACGATTGGCCGATAGGCTATGGCCGGCACCCCGAGGAGAAAGGCTTCAATGGCCGTCGTGCAACCGTTATGGATGACGGCCGTCGCTGCCGTCAGCCAAGGGAGCACGGAGCCGCTATGGACAACCTCTACATTGGGCCAGGCAGCGGCAATCTCGGACCAGGGTCGATGATCTTCCGCCGGATGCGGCCGCACCACGATTTTCCGGTCGGGAAACGCTCGAGCGACAATCGGAACAAGCTCCAGGAAGGCCTGGAACAGCGCTATCCTGTGAGTGCGCAGCCCATCCGCTCGATGTGCGGTCACATAGCGGTCGAACTTTGTCTCGCGCGCCGCGTGATAGAAATTGACGCTCCCGAAATTGCTGTTGATCAGAATGAAGTCGCCATATTCACCGCGTATGGCAGCGGCTTCTTCGTTGTGCAAATCGCGGAACGCCGGTCGCAACAGATCGGCACGCGCATTGCCGGTCACGACAATCGGTGTCCCTGGATATTGCGCCGCCTGTGTCCACAGACGGCTGTTATCGTCACCCCAAGCCATCATCAGCTGCACCAGGGCGGCACTTCGCCGTGAAAACCGTGTCTCGGCATAGGCGTGGTCGCTGTAATAGACCAAGGCTTCCTCATCCCAGGCCGCCAGCGCATAACCGAGGTCGCGCAAGTTCCGGAACATCTTGTAGCTGGCATCGGTCACGCCCTTCTCGAGCCGGACACCTGGGGGCAATTGGTCCGCACGCAGATCCAGATCAAAACGGCACCCAAGGATTGTTGGGTGTCCGCGTCCTGCGGAAAGACAGGCCAACAGGAGTTTTGCGTCGAGTTCGCGCGCGGCAATTTCGACAGGTATGATCAAGGGTGCATTGGATGAGGCAATGCTCCCCATCATGCCGCCCGCAACTCAAAGACGTTTGGCCGCAACTCGCACACATTCACGCGGCCGAAGCGGCCCAGGCACTGCTCCAGAGCCGCAACAGATTGCTTCACGCTGTCGACGTCAATTGGCGGAAAGCGGTGCGCATTGTAGTCGGCACTGTTCTTGTGGTTGCTTGTGGTGAGGAATGCCGCCTTGCGCCGTTGCCTCAGAAAAGCCTGCACCCGACCCAGATGGCGCCTCAGGCCCAGGGAGCGCTGGCGTCCCCGGTTGGCGAAAGCCAACAGATCGCCCACGATACGATCACATGACAACGACGCATCCACGGCAAGATGACTATTCAGTTGAGCCGGCAGGCCGCCCGACTGGACCGCCATTGATGATTGTGCAGCAACGGCGCCCAGCAGATCATCCAGATTCAAGGTCGTTTGGCTGACGCTGTTCGGCAATTGAATGTCAAAACGTGAATCGCGAATTGGCTGATAGGCGATCGCCGATTTCCCGAGCAGCGACGCTTCGATGGCCGTCGTGCATCCATTGTGGATAACGGCTTGCGCGCCTAGGAGCCATGGCACGATGCCGCCGTCATGCCGCACATGCAGGTTCGGCTGGTCGCGCGCCACCTGCTCCCAGGGCGCCGGGTCTTCCGATGGGTGTGGGCGTACGACGACTGATGTCGCGGGAAACGCGCGCGCCAGCGCAGATGCCGCGGTAAGAAAGTGGCCGAACATTTCGCGCCGATAGGCCAGCAGATCGAGATGCCGCTGCGCGGCCTCGGCATCGCTGAATCGCTCCAGAACCGTCTCCGTGGCGTTGGGCAAAATGTGATTGACCGTGCCGAAATTGCTGTTGATCAGGATGTAGTCGCCGAAGTCGACCTTCAGCAAACGGCGCTGCTGCTCATGCAACTGCCGCAACTCCGGCCGTAGCAGGTCCAGTCTCGGGTTCCCGACAACCCGAATGGGGACACCGTGGTAACTGGGCGCACTGCGCCAGATCTCTGCGTTATCATCGCCCCAGGCAAAGAGCATGCTCGTTGCCTGCATTACCTCCGGGTCAACGCGCGCCGCGAGATATTGTGCCGGCGTGTGGTAGACCAGTGCCTCCTCATCCCAGGCGACGATTTCATGGCCAAGCCGTGTCAAAATCCGGCTCATGCGCGCGCTGCTCGAGCGCAGATCCTTCGCCAGGTAGATCGCTTGCGGGAAGTCCGCGATCGATGCGTGTATGTCATGCCGGCTGCCGACAATGGCCCGGAAGCCGGCTTCGACCGCAACACAGCCGAGCAAGAGCTTCGCGTCGAATTCCCGGTTCCGGTTCTCGGAAGGAATGATGAGGACACGATCCATCATTTTCGGCGATCCCTCATCAGCTCAGTAGGCCAGCTGCTTGCTGGTCTCGAGAGATGTCGTCGCCAGCACGTCGGCGATGCGCGTGCCCGCATGCCCATCGCCATAGAGCGCGTCGGATTGGACATGACCATGGGCCAACGTGCCGCGGATAGCGTCCCGAATGGCATCACGATCGTAGCCAACGTCGATGACATTGGCGCCACGATCCCGGCCGGTCTGGCGTGAGCCGATATTAATCGCCGGGACGCCGAGATAGGCACATTCGCGAATGCCGACACTGGAATTTCCGACGATACAGGCACTGCCCTTGAGCACACGCAGGAACTCTTCCGGCGGCAGGTTCTTGAAGAAGTGGATATGGTCAAGTTCGCCGCGCTCACGCCCGGCACGCAATCCGCGCGCCGTCAGATCCGATCCGGCATCGACATTCGGCCACAGCCACAAGGTCGGCATGGCGATATCGCGGATCGCGGCCAATGTCTGCTCAACCTGCCAACGCGCCGATTTATGCTCCTGCGTCACCGGATGCTGCATGACGACGATATATCCCTTGGCAAGATCCAGGCGCGGCCCGACACCGCCATAGGTCGCGAAGATGTCGTCTGCGACCATCGGCGCTTCGATGGCTGCCTTGGCCACGTCGATGGATGGGCAGCCAGTTACATGAACGCGTTCGGCGCGCTCGCCCATGCGTATGACCCGTTCAGCTGCGTGCTGCGACGCCACAAGATGGATATCGGCAAGCTTCGTAACGGCGTGGCGGACCTTTTCGTCGATGGAACCCGTGATTTCACCGCCCTGGACGTGGACCAGCGGCACATGCAGATAGGCGGCGGCGATCGCCGTAGCGATCGTTTCAAACCGATCGGCAATGGAGACAACCATGTCCGGCTTCAGATCGTCCAGCACCGTGGCCAATTCCGACAGACCGAAACCCGTCGATTTGGCCGAGGTGACGAGGTTTTCGCCCTCGACAATCATGTAGACGCGCCGGTCGATCTTGAAGCCTTCCGCCTCGATGACCTTGTCGGCTGCGCCATAGCGATCGAGCAAGGCAGACGCCGCAACCACCAACTGGAGCTCAAGGCGTGGATCGGCCCGGATCGCCGCCAGTGCCGTCTTGATGCGCGAATAGCTTGGGCGTGCCGTGATGACGACACAGACCTTGCGGGTCATGCTCTACTCCAGGTCTTCATGCAGAATTTGATGATCACACGCCACGGCGCGTCGCAGGCGGCGGCCGATCAATCCCGGCAGCTCGACCGCCGGAAGTCCGCCGCCCGGCTTCTTGAGCGCCAGCATCTCTTGGGAAAGTGCCGCTCCCGCCGGCAGGTTCCGGCTGGCGACAATGCTCTTGGTGAAAGTTGCGCGCAGCGCGTCGAGTTCCGGTGCCAGAACGCCACGGTCAACCGGGTGCGCCATCATGCGCTGGATGAAATTCATGCCCTCGACCAGGGTTTTCAATTCAGTCGTCGTGACCGACGAACTGACATCGGGGCCGAACATTTCGCGGCTCAAGGTGACATGCAACTCAAGCACTTCGATTCCAAGAGCCGCCGCGGCCAGCCCCGGAAAGATCGTGCCGGAATGGTCGGATAAGCCGACAGCGGTCTGATAGCGATCTCGAAAAAGGCCGATTGCGTTGAGGCCGATCTTCTCTGGCGGGCATGGATAGGTCGAGCTGCACTGCATCACGGCCAAGGGACATCCGGCCCCGGTGATGCGCGCGACAGCTGCGTCGATTTCCGAGAGATCACTCATACCCGACGAAATCATCACCGGACGCCCCATGGCCGCGACCGCATCCAGCATCTGTATGTTGGAGATCTCGCCCGACGCGATTTTCCAGGCCTTCATATCCAGCCGCTTCAACAGATCGACTGCTTCGAGCGAGAATGGCGAGCTGAGGAAGACGAGACCCTTCTCCTCGGCGTGATCCTTAAGGCCGGACCATTGCTCCGGTGTGAACTCCATGCGCTGCCAATACGCGTAGCGCGTCGCATCCTGGTAACTGAACTTGCGCCGCCATGGCTCTGACGGTGTGCTCTCCGCCTTGGCAATGTGCGTCTGGAATTTGATAGCCGTGGCCCCGGTCGCGGCAACAGCGTCGATGAAGGCGTGTGCCGTACCGAGACTGCCATCATGCGCCTGCGCCACCTCGGCAATGATCGCACAATCTGCTCCAGGACGGGGGTCGGACAGCCAGTTCATTTCATGCCCTCGCCACGGCGGCACCATTGATGCCACGATAGAAGCCATCGATAAAAGCAGCGCCATCCGGGATCTTGGGCAGGGTATCGGCCAATTGCTGCGGTTCCGCTCGACCGTCGAGCAGATCGCGGTACAGCCCGGCAACGGCAACCATGTCCACATCATGTGGAGAGAGACGGAAATGCCGGACACCCGCAGAGCGCAGGTCTGCCACATGAGAGGCCAGGTTCAGACAGCCATGCGAGAGGGTCTGCAGGCCGTTCACGGCGAGAAACGACGCGCCATCGAGCGTCTCGACCGCCAAACCGTCCAGGTCACGCTCGCAGACGAAGCGGCAACCGTCTTTGTGCAGGTTTTCGGCGCGCGCATGATAGCAGCGCGCCGATATGGCAAGTGGCGCTCGCCCAAAGACCTGAATTTCGAGCGGCACGCCTGCCGCGGCCAATTGCCGGATAGCATTCCCGGACAATTCGGCCGGCAAAGCGATCCGGATGGCGCCCTTTTTCTGCAGAACGGCGATCGTGCCTTCGTTGTAGGAGTTGATTGACGGGCCAACGATGTGATCTCGTCCAGCCAGCAATGACAGTGCAGCAATGTCATTTGCCTCGACCAGAAACTCTCCGTTGTTCGCAATTTCGCGCATCTGGTCGATTTCACGCCGGGTCATGCTGAGCGCCAACGTGGATAGAACGACTGTCTTGCCGCTTTGCTGCAAGCGGGCAATGACGTCTGGGAGCATCGGGGCGATGAACGGCTGGCGCTTGGCGCAGACGACTTCGCCGACATAGACGACATCGACCGGTGCTTCATCCGCAATCCGGAAGTAGAAGTCACGCCAGCGCTCGGCGGCCCAGTTGAAGAGGATGGGGCCCAGCGTCAACAGCGGACGGTCCTTGCTCCCTGGCATTTCCATTGCCGGCATTTGGTCGGGGCTTGTCATTTTCATACCTAGCGCCATGCTTTCCGATAGGCGCCGCTTGTGGTCTGGCCGCCTTCGGTCAAGTGCAGCAACGTGTCTGCCGGCATGTCCCGGCCTCGCGACAGAGCGTCGACGGCATCCCGGAATCCACGCACCACATCGCTGATATAGGCTTTGCCCCGCTGCCGGCCTTCAATCTTGAGGGCACGGACACCCGCCCGTTGCAGCTGCGGCAGAATGCCGAGCGCGCTCAGGCTGGTTGGCTCTTCAAACAGGTATTGCGGCTCGCCACGCACGAGGAACTGACCTTTGCAGATGGTCGGATATCCAGCCAGCTTCCCCGGCTGAAAGACATCTATGGTGAAGTCACCGAGGCGGGACACCATGTTCTCCCCGCGCTGCTCATACTTGACCGCGCAAGCGGGGGAGCAGACACCGTTCATGTTGGGCGATTGGCCGGTGACATAGGATGACAGGGAGCAGCGGCCTTCGGCCATGACGCAGAGGCCGCCGAAGACGAAGACCTCGGTTTCGACGTCAATTTGTGCATTGAGGGCGGCAATTTCGGCAATAGTGAGCACGCGCGGCAAGACAACGCGCTGCACGCCGAATTCGCGCACTAAAAAGCCGATCGATTCCGCGTTGCTGGCCGATGCTTGCACCGATAGATGCCGACGCAGGCGCGGATGGCGCGTTGCGGCGTAGTCCAACAGGCCTATATCCGCCATGATTGCGGCATCGACATGAAGATCGGCAGCGAGATCGACGGCCTG
This sequence comes from Dongia sp., assembly GCF_041906375.1. Lineage (GTDB taxonomy): Bacteria > Pseudomonadota > Alphaproteobacteria > Dongiales > Dongiaceae > Dongia. The sequence goes on from NZ_JAYRJJ010000004.1 coordinate 337,920, forward strand.
CCGCCACAACGACATTTTCCCCGCCTGGGGATAGGTATTGATCGCCACCAGTACCTTGACGCCGCGTTCATGAGCGAAGGTGACCGCCGCCGCCATTTCCTTGGCGCTGAAATTGAGGCCCGGAAAGTTGCGGGCGTTGGTGGCGTCATTGAATCCGCAATAGACCGAATCGGCACCCGCCTCTACGGCCGCTCGCAGGGCAGCCGGCGTGCCGGCTGGGCAGACCAGTTCAAGCGGTCGATCCAGTGAAGACGTGTCACCCATGGCTGGCTCGCGACCGGCCTGAAGCCTGTGTGGCATGCGCGGCCTGCAACAGCGACAAGGCGCGCCCCGCTCTCATTCCCATTCGGCCGTGAAACTGGATCGCCCGTCTCGCCAGCCCCGCTGCCGGGCCGAAGCGGGCGGCGACATCATCAATCAAGTCGATCTCCGCACCGTCCAGCGCATTGCGGAGGCACAGGACCGCTGCCATATCGCCTTTTATGCTCAGGGCCCGGCTGAAGAACAGGGCGTCGCCGTCAACTCTCCCCTGCAGCAGAAGCAGCAGAGCCGGAAGGGGGCCGCTGATGGTGGCGCTCGCGGCCGGCGGATTGTCTTCGCGCCGCAGGATTTCGATGCTGGGCGTGACGGCGCCCGGGGTTAGAACAAACAGGACCGGAGAATTCGTTACGTCGATAAGAAATGTCGCGTTACCCAACTCACGCAAGCGCGCAAACATGTCGGCGTGGCGCCGCAGGATGCAGCCCAGAATGAATGTGGCGGTATGCTGCAGGGGAGCCAATGGCAAAGAGGCCGCAACCGGCATCAGTGCTGCCAATAGAGCCTCGGCCGACACGGAGCCCTCGCTCTCATGAGGTTTCCCGATCACCAGCGTATCATGCCTGTCATTCATGGCGGGTGCTGGCAGTCAGGCCTTGACCACATGCGCCGCCGAAATGCCGGCCCGCCCCATGGCGTTGCGTGTATCCACGATCAATCGGGCATGTCGGCCAACGAGGTCGTAGTCGACCTGGTTGTGATCCGTAACGATCAGCACCGCGTCGGCAGCGGCGATCGTTTCCGGCGTCAGTTCGGTCGATTTCAGGCCGGACAGGCTGGCATGCTCGCGCGTCGGCTTGATCAAGGGAATATGCGGATCGTGGAATGTGACCTCGGCCCCTTGCTTCAGCAACATTTCAAAGATCGTCAATGCGGGGCTCTCCCGCAGATCATCGACATTCTTCTTGTAGGCGATACCGAGCAGGAGAATGCGCGCGCCCCGCAACGCCCGCCCCTGTTGTTCGCTCAGCTGCCGTACGAGTTGCGCAACGACGAATTCCGGCATGGCGGCGTTGATCTCGCCGGCGAGCTCGATGAATTTGGTGTTGATGCCGAACTCCCGTGCCTTCCAGGTGAGATAGAACGGGTCTACCGGGATGCAATGACCGCCCAATCCAGGCCCGGGATAGAAGGGCATGAACCCGAAGGGCTTCGTTGCCGCCGCGTCGATGACCTCCCAGACATCGACTCCCATCGCCATGCAGATGACCTTGAGTTCGTTGACCAGGGCGATGTTGACGGCACGAAAGATGTTTTCCGACAGTTTGACGAATTCAGCCGTTTCCGGGCTGCTGACCGGTACGGCGCCGGCGACGATCTGATCATAGAGGACCGTCGCCACCTCGCGCGCTGCCGCACAGTCGCCGCCGACGATCTTTGGGATGCGCGACGTGCCGAAGGACGCGTTGCCGGGATCCTCCCGCTCAGGCGAATAGGCAAGGAAGAAGTCACGCCCGGACCGCAAGCCGCTGGCCTCAAGCAGGGGTTTCAGCACTTCCCGCGTGGTGCCCGGATAGGTGCTGGATTCCAGAATGACGATCTGTCCCGGCCGTAATACCGAGGCCAGCGCGCGTCCTGTCGCCTCGATGAACTGCAGGTCAGGCTCCCGGTGCCGGGTCAGGGGCGTGGGGACGCAGATGATAATGACATCGGCCTGACGCAGCTCTTCCATATCTGTGCTGGCCTTGAAATCATGCTGTTGGCCGAGGGCTGCAATCCGTTCATCCGGAATATGCTCTATATAGGAGCGACCGCGGTTGAGCGCACGCGCCTTCACCTCGTCACTATCAATGCCGAGAACCGGGTACCCCTTTTCGGCAAACAGGCAGGCCAGCGGCAATCCCACATAACCCAGCCCGATGATGCCGACACGCGCCTTGGCGGCAAGAATCAGCTCCAGGAGAGTCTGCCGATGCTGGCCGGCAACTGAAGGTACCGGCACCTCGCTGCTGCGCTCGGATATGTCGGCGGCCCAGCCCACGGTCGATTTCAGGACGCTCATAGACGTCAGTACTCCAGGTCAATTTATTTCGGGCGACGCGGCAGGCGCAATCGCACGACCTGTTGCGCAGAATCAGAGAAGACGCCGGAACTCCCAGATGACGTTCTGACGCACCGCAAATGTCCCAACCGATCGGCCCCGCCGATTCACGCTGACATGCGACACGGGATCGTCGGGCCCGGCTGGAATCCGCGGTTTGCACCTGCGGCGCCGTCATCGATGAGGTCGGCAGGCAAATGCTTGCGGCGCGGTCAAGTTGACAACATGGCGCACGCGACAAGCGGCCCAACTTCCGGACGAGCCGCGTCTTGGCGACAAAAGGACGCATGAACCCGAGCCCGCCCATTTGAATGAGATCAAGTTGGGGAAGAACCGACTGCAATATCGTCTTTATTTGCGCGCCAACTGCCGGAGCGCATCACCAACCCTGCGACCTTCGTAAACTTGATAATGAGAATTACTGGCGGCAGGATGCCGCCACACTTGATACATCGCATCGCGATCTGAGGCGCCTCCATGCATTCCGGACTCATCATTGCGGACCACAAGACAAATGCCGCCCTGCGCTTGAGCGATTGCTATCGCGGCTGGCGCGGATCGATCGTCGGCCTGGCCATGCCGTCCGGCACCGCGCTGGCTTGGGCCGAACTGGAGCGGCGACTGCTTGAGATGGGCTTCGTCGAAGGCGCCCACATCGAGGTGCGGCACGACGGCCCCATCGGCCGCGATCCCATCGCCATTCGCCTCGACGATACATTGGTAGCGCTGCGCCGCCGCGACGCCGGCGCCGTTCTTGTCGTGGGCAGGGAGTAGTCGCATGTCCGCTTTGGCCAACGCCACCGGCATCGCCCTGGTCGGTTGCCCGAATTGCGGCAAGACCGCCTTGTTCAACGCCTTGACGGGAAGCCGGCAGAAGGTCGCCAACTATGCAGGCGTCACCGTCGAGCGAAAGGAAGGGCGACTGACAACCCCGGCCGGCAAGTTGGTTCGGGTCCTGGATCTTCCCGGAACCTATTCCTTGCGCGGCCGCAGTCCCGATGAAGCCGTGGCCCGCGACGTCATGCTGGGACAGCGGCGGGGCGAAGCCGCTCCCGACGCCTTGATCTGCGTCGCCGATGCCACAAACTTGCGGCTGTTCCTGCGCCTCTTCCTGGAACTCAAGCAGCTCAACTATCCCATGATCCTGGCACTCAACATGGCCGACATCGCCAGGCGCCAGGGCTGTGAGATCGATATCGAGCGCCTCTCTGCCGAACTGGGCGTGCCGGTGATCCCGACCGTTGCGGTGCGCAAGGGCGGCACCGAGGCCCTGCTGCGCGCGATCGACGATGAATTGCCGCGAATGCAACGGCGCGAAGCTGATTGGCAGGCGCCCAGCGCGCAGGATCTCCGCGCCGCCCACCGCGAGGCTGACCGAATCCTGCGGCTCTGCGCCTTCCGTGCCGGCGACCATCGCTTTACGTCACGTATCGACCATATCCTGCTGCACCCGGTCCTCGGCGTTCTTATCCTGCTCGCCCTGCTGTTCCTGATTTTCCAGGCCGTCTTTGCCTGGGCGGCACCCGCCATGGACGGGATCAGCCAGATCTTCGACTTGTTGGCGGCGGCCGCGCGTCAGTTGCTGCCGGCCGGCATGCTGCAGAGCTTCATCACGGATGGGATCATCGCCGGAATCGGCAGCGTGCTGGTCTTCCTGCCGCAGATCCTGGTGCTGTTTCTCTTCATCATCCTGCTCGAGGATTTCGGCTACATGGCGCGTGCCGCCTTTCTGATGGATCGGCTGATGGGCGGCGCCGGCTTGCACGGTCGCGCATTTCTGCCGCTGCTTTCCAGTTTTGCCTGCGCCATACCCGGTGTCATGGCGGCGCGGGTCATCGAAAACCGGCGCGATCGCCTGGCCACGATCCTGGTGGCACCGCTGATGACCTGTTCGGCGCGCATTCCCGTCTACACGCTTCTGGTCTCGGCTTTCATTCCGGAACGGAGTCTGTGGGGCGGGATCGGCCTGCAAGGGCTCGTCATGTTCGGCCTCTATGCTGCCGGCATCATCTCCGCCCTGCTCGTTGCTGCGTTCATGAAGCGGATCGTCTGGCGGCAGGTCGCCGAACCGTTCCTGATGGAACTCCCAAGCTATAAATGGCCACGCCCGCGCAATCTGTTGCTGGGCCTGTGGCAGCGGGCCGGTGCCTTCCTGCGGCGCGCGGGCACCATCATCCTCAGCCTGTCGATGCTTATGTGGTTTGCCTGCACTTTTCCGCAGCCACCACTCGGCGCCAGCGACCCGGCCATCAACTATTCCCTGGCCGGACTCATCGGGCATGCCCTTGCCGGCTTCTTCGCACCGATCGGCTTCAATTGGCAGATTGTCGTGGCGCTGATCCCGGGCCTTGCCGCGCGTGAAGTGGCGGTCGGCGCCCTGGCAACGGTCTATGCGGTCAGCGACGGTGACGCCACAGCCGAGACCGCTCTGCAGTCAATGCTCGCAACACAATGGTCGCTGCCGACGGCACTTTCGCTACTGGCCTGGTATGTCTTCGCGCCGCAATGCCTCTCGACGCTTGCGGTCGTGAAGCGCGAGAGCAACAGCTGGCTCTGGCCCCTTGTCATGTTCTCCTACATGATGGCCCTGGCCTATGCTGCAGCCTTTGCGACCTTCCAGCTCAGTTCAATTGCCCTGGGCTAAGCGCACTGGCCAAGATCACTGGGCAAGATCACCGGGCAAGATCACCGGCCGCGGCGCCGCGCCAGTGAGTCGGCCAGCAGGCAGAGGATTTCAAACATCAGGGTAGCACCAACCAAGGCGGTGTTACCGCTGGGGTCGAAGGGCGGCGATACTTCGACCACGTCGCCGCCGACAAGGTCGAGGCCCTGCAGGCCACGCAGCACGGTCTGCGCTTCCAGCGTCGTGAAGCCGCCGATCTCCGGTGTTCCAGTCCCGGGCGTGAAGGCCGGATCGATGCCGTCGACGTCAAAGCTGATATAGGTGGGGCCATCGCCGGCGACGCGGCGTGCTTCCTTGATCACCGCATCCACGCCGATCTTGGCAAACTCCTCCATATAGATGACGCGCATGCCGCTCTGTTCGGCAAAGGCCATGTCATCGGCGCTGTAGATGGAGCCGCGGATGCCGATCTGCACCGTGCGCTTGGGGTCAAGCAATCCCTCCTCCACCGCCCGCCGGAAGGGCGTGCCATGGGTATAGAGATTGTCGCCGAAATAGCGGTCATTGGTATCGGAGTGAGCGTCGAAGTGAATCATGCCGACGGGCCGCTGCCTAGCGATGCCACGAAAGATCGGCAAGGTAATGAGATGATCGCCACCGGCTGACAGCGGTATCGCACCGGCGGCGTGCAGCTTGGCATAAAAGCCCTCGATGCGCTTCAGCGCATCCATCAGGTCGATCGGATTGACCGGGGCGTCGCCGAGATCGGCGACACGGGCGAGTTCATAGGGCGCTATCCGGCTGACATGATGCACCTTGCGCATGAAGCTCGACATGTTGCGGATTTCGCGCGGACCATGCCGGGCACCGGCGCGGTTGGTGGTGCCGCCGTCCCAGGGCACGCCGATCAGCGCGATGTCGACGGACGCCGGATCGGTGAGATGAGGCAGCCGCATGAAGGTGGGGATGGCGCCAAATCGCGGCACCAATACCGCGTCAACCGGTTGTGGGTTGCTGTTCTGGCCCGTCATGTTCTGGCCCGTCATGTCATGTCTCCCGCCTGCTATGACCGCATCGATCTTGGCGCCGATCTTCCCAGCCCGCCTCACTTCTGATAAACAATAATCAACAGAAGTTTACTTCTCCATTTTACGGAGTAAGGATGATCGATGCCCTGCGCGATGTCGACCTCAAGCTGATCCGGGCGTTTACCACCGTGGCCGAATGCGGTGGATTCATGCCGGCGCAGGCCGTTCTCAATGTCGGTCCCTCGCGCCTCAGCACCATGATCGCGGAGTTGGAGCAGCGCCTCGGCCTGCGCCTGTGCCGGCGCGGCCGGGTCGGCTTCGCCCTTACCGAAAGCGGGCAGGAAGTCTATCGCGCGGCCCAGCGCCTCAATGCCGATCTGGAGGCGTTTCGCTCCTCGGTCGGCTCGCTTCGCGGCAAACTCATCGGCAATCTGGCGATCGGCCTGGTCGACAATATCGTCAGCAATCCGGCACAGCGGATTGCCGAAGTGATAGACCGTTTCTCGAGGCGCGCGCAGGATGTGCGCATCACGATCCACATGGACAGCCCCCAGGAGCTTGAACGTAAAGTCCTCGATGGACGCCTCGATATCGGGATCGGCGCCTTCCATCATGCGCTGCCCGGTCTCGCCTATCACGCCCTGTTCCTTGAGGAGCAGACGCTTTATTGCGGGCGCGGCCATCCGCTGTTCGAGCGGGCGGCGACAGATATCCAGCAGGTCGACATCCTTGCCGCAAGCTACGCCGGCAAGGGCTATCTGGAAGACCGCCGTCCCCTCAACCTCTCGGCCCAAGCCGTTTCGTTCTCGATGGAAGGGCTGGCCATGCTCGTTCTCTCGGGGCGCTTCATCGCCTATCTGCCCAGCCACTATGCGGCGAGCTGGGTCGGCAAGGGCCAAATGCGGGCGTTGATGGCCGATACGACGAGCTATCAATCCCTGTTCGAATGCGTCACCCGGCAAGGCCACAGCCGAACGCCGATCCTGCAGGCCCTGCTGGAGGATCTGCATAGCGGCCATGCCAAGCGCCTCCTGCAGCCGGATACCGGCAGGTCGGCGACAAGCCGCAAGCCGCGGCGGCCGACCCGATTGGCTGAAACTTAGGCTTAGCCATCGACGCCGCCTCAGGAAATTCGTCCCCCGGAAACGCTGTAAACATTGATCCCGGTCAATTCCAAGGAAACCAGTCCGTGGCAACTTGTTGTCAACCTGCAACACGTTCCGCCTATCATCTCTGCAGAGCTTGGTAGCCATCGACCGACTGCGTGATCGCACACAATGGAAAGCATAGAACGCGCCATGATTCCTCAATCCAAAGATCGGTCGCACGAAAAATACGAAGGCCTCCTGCAGGCGGCGGGCAAATACCCGGCCATAGCAACCGCCATCGTTCATCCCTGTGACGACGTCGCCCTGCAATCCGCGATCGAGGCGGCGGCAAGGAAACTCATTGTGCCCATCCTCGTTGGTCCGAGGCCCAAGATCGAGGCCGCCGCCGCTGCGGCCAAACTGGATATCTCGGCGCTGCCCCTGGTCGATGCCGCGCACAGCCACGACGCCGCGGAGAGGGCCGTTGCCCTGGTCCGCGAAGGACGCGCGGAGGCGCTGATGAAGGGCAGCCTCCATACCGACGAACTGATGCATGCCGTGGTGGCACGGGATACGGGCATCCGCACCGCGCGGCGCCTCAGCCACTGCTTTATCATGGACATTCCGGGCTACCCCACGCCGCTGATCATCACCGATGCGGCGATCAACATTGCGCCGTCACTTGAGGAGAAGGTCGATATCACACAGAACGCTATCGATCTTGCTCATGCCCTGGCATTCGATGAGGTCCGCGTCGCCATTCTGAGTGCCATGGAGACCGTCAATCCCAAGGTCCCTTCGACGATCGAGGCCGCTGCCCTCTGCAAGATGGCGGATCGGGGCCAGATCACCGGAGCCTTGATCGACGGCCCGCTGGCGCTCGACAATGCGATCAGCGTGAGTGCCGCCGCCATCAAAGGCATCCACTCGCCGGTAGCCGGCAGGGCCAACGTCGTGGTTGTGCCGGACCTTGAAGCCGGCAACATGCTGGCCAAGAGCCTCTCATTCCTTGCCGGCGCCGACGCCGCGGGCATCGTGCTCGGCGCCCGCGTTCCCATCATTCTGACCAGCCGCGCCGATTCACTGCTCACCCGCCTTGCTTCCTGCGCCGTGGCGACGCTCGTTGCCGCGTCGCGGCGCAAGGACACCGCCCGCGCCATTGCCTGAAGGAGTCGACATGACCGATACCATCCGCCCGGTACTCGCCGGCATGAAGGCGCTCGTCATCGGCATCGCCAACCAGGAATCGATCGCCTATGGCTGTGCCAGCGCCTTCCACCAGGCGGGTGCGGAAATCGGCGTCACCTGGCTGAACGAGAAGGCAAGGCCACATGTTGAACCCCTTGCCACCGAACTGGGCGCCACCATCACGGCCCCCCTCGACGTCTCGCAGCCCGGGCAGCTCGAGGCGGTCTTCGATATTGTCGCCAAACGATGGGGCAAGCTCGACATCCTGGTTCATTCGATTGCCTTCGCACCGAAGGACGACCTCACCGGCGGCCTGCTCAATTGCTCGGCCGAAGGTTTCGCAAAAGCCATGGACATTTCATGCCACTCCTTCGTGCGCATGGCCAAGCTGGCGGCACCGCTGATGACCGATGGCGGCTCGATGTTCGCCATGAGCTATTACGGCGCCAACCGCGTGGTGCCGAACTACAACGTGATGGGTCCCGTAAAGGCGGCGCTCGAAGCGGTCTGCCGCTATCTCGCCTATGAACTGGGGCCGCAAGGCATCCGCGTTCACGCCATCTCGCCGGGTCCGCTGAAGACACGCGCCGCATCCGGCCTCAAGGATTTCGAGATGCTGCTCAACAAGGCGGCCGGCACGGCGCCGCTGGGCGAGCTCATCGACATCATGGATGTCGGCTATACCTGCGCCTATCTGGCAACACCTTTCGCCAAGCGCGTAACCGGCGGCACCGTCTATGTCGACGGTGGCGCCAATATCGTGGCCTGAGTCGAGCCATGCCCGATTGCCTTGCCGTGCTCAACGCCGGCTCATCCAGCATAAAGTTCGCCGTCTACGACATGGCTGCGGAAGTCCAGCATCTGCATGGCCAGATTGAAGGTATCGGCACGGCGCCCCATCTGCGCCTTGCCGGGCATCCGGGAGAAATTCTTGCCGAGCGGCGCTGGTCGGCCGGCGAACTCGATCACGACGGCGCCACGCGCGAAATCTACCAGGCCATTGCGGATTTCCTTGGCGACGGCCGCCTCCTCCGTGCCATGGGCCATCGCGTTGTGCATGGCGGCATCGCCTATACCGCGCCCGTTATTGTCGACGCGTCGATCCTCGAGGCCCTGGCCGCCTTCGTGCCCCTGGCGCCGCTGCATCAGCCGCACAATCTGGCGCCCATCCGTGCCATCGCCGCGCACCAGCCGGACCTGCTGCAGGTCGCGTGTTTCGACACGGCCTTTCACCGGGCGCAGCAATGGGAAGCTCAAGCCTTTGCCTTGCCGCGCCGCTATTTTGCGGAAGGGGTGCGGCGCTATGGTTTCCACGGCCTTTCCTATGAATATGTCAGCAAGGCGCTTGTCGATCTGGCGCCGGACATTGCCCAGGGCCGGGTGATCATCGCGCATCTGGGCAATGGGGCGAGCCTCTGCGCCATCCATCGCGGCGCCAGCGTCGCCAGCACGATGGGATTTACCACGGTCGACGGCCTCATGATGGGCACCAGATGCGGCACCATCGATCCCGGTGTCATCCTCTATCTGATGGAACGGGAGGGGCTCGACCTGCGCGGGATCGAGGATCTTATCTATCGCCGTTCCGGCCTTCTCGGTGTTTCCGGAATATCGGCCGACATGCGAACGCTGCGCGCCTCCAAGGCGCCCGAGGCCGCTGCGGCCATAGCACTCTTCGAATACCGCATCCTGCGCGAAATCGGCTCGCTCGCCGCTGCTCTCGGCGGTCTCGACGCCCTCGTCTTCACCGCCGGCATCGGCGAGAACGACGCCGCCACGCGCGAAGCGATCATGCGCGGCTGTGCCTGGCTGGGTGTTGCGCCGGACGCGGCACGGAACGCTGCCGGCAAGGGCCGCATCAGCGCCGACCCGTCACCCGTCTCCGCCTGGGTCATCCCGACCGACGAGGAACGCATGATCGCGCGCCACACCGCCGCCCTGCTGCGCCGCTAGGGTGTTTGCCGATCATGGCACGGCCAAACCGTCATTGGCCGATTGCGGCCAAGGACGTTCGGTCAGTCTAAAAAAGGGAAATTGGCGGAGGGGATGGGATTCGAACCCACGATAGGGTTTAACCCCTATAACGGTTTAGCAAACCGTCGCCTTCAGCCACTCGGCCACCCCTCCGCGCTCAGCAATCTATCGAGTGGCGCGTTTTCACGACGTATGCGGGGCCTTTACTAAAGGTGGCCCAAGGGAATGTCAAACCATCGTCGCGCGGACCGGGTCGAAGTTTATAGCGTCAATTATTTCAATAAGTTACCCAAGGCCCCTCAGGAGCGGCGCTCCAGCTGCTTGGCACCGAACAGGATATCGCGTTCCTGAGCGGTGAAAGGCTTGCTGCGGCTGCGGTCGGCGAGGACCTGCAGGCCGCGAATCACCGCCGGGCGCTCGGCGATGGCGTCGAACCAGCGCTTCAGATGCGGGTGGGCGTTGATGTCCTGCCCTTGGCGATCCCAATAGCGCAGCCACGGCCAGGTCGCGATATCGGCGATGCTGTAGGCCTCGCCGGCAAGATGGGGGCTTTCCGCCAGCCTTGCATCGAGCACCCGGTAGAGCCGCGTGGTTTCATCGGTATAGCGCTTGATGGCGTAAGGGTACTGCTCCGGCGCGTAGGAGCGGAAATGATGCGTCTGGCCCAGCATCGGACCGACGCCCGACATCTGGAACATCAGCCATTGCATAACGCTGGCGCGCCCGCGCGGATCTTGCGGCATCAGCTGGCCGGTCTTCTCGGCAAGATAGATCAGCATCGCACCCGATTCCATCAGCGCGATCGGCTGGCCGTCGGGCCCATCGGGATCGACCATGGCGGGGATCTTGTTGTTCGGGCTGATCTTCAGGAAAGCCGGCTGGAACTGGTCGCCGGCACCGATATCAACGGCGTGGAGCGTGTAGGGCAGCCCCATCTCCTCAAGTGCGATATGGACCTTGTGCCCGTTGGGCGTCGGCCAGGTGTAGAGCTCGATTGCAGCTGTCATGCTCGTTTCCTCACGCCGCCTTCAACAGCGCGTTGAGACCGCGCTGCACGGCCGGGCGCTCGGCGATCGTCGCGATCCAGCGCGCCACATGCGGGAAATCGCGCATGTCCTGGCCATATTTCTCGCTGCCCTTGACCCAGGGCCAGGCGGCGATATCGGCGATCGAATATTCCTTGTCGCCGAGATAGGCACTTTCCTTGAGCCTCTGCTCCATCACGCGCAGCAGCCGCGTCACTTCATTGGTGTAGCGATCCACCGCATACGGGATCCGCTCCGGTGCCACGGAGCGAAAATGCCAGGCCTGGCCATACATCGGCCCGATGCTCGCCATCTGGAACATCAGCCATTGCAGCACGTCATAGCGGCGCCGCTTGTCGCTGGGCAGGAACTTGCCGGACTTCTCGGCAAGATAAATGAGGATGGCGCCGGATTCGAAGAGTGTCAGCGGGCGCCCGTCCGGGCCATCCTGATCGACGATGGCCGGGATCTTGCTGTTCGGGTTGATGGCCACGAATTCCGGCCGGAACTGCTCGCCCTTGCCGATATCGACCTTGTGCAGGCGGTAGGGCAGGTCGGTCTCTTCCAGCATGATGTGGGCCTTGTGCCCATTGGGCGTCGCCCAGGAATAGAGGTCGATCATATCTCCCGATCCGCTTGGCAAAGTGGGCTGGCAGGGCTGCCGGAAACCTTGGCAAATCGCTGCCCCATCGCACTGTCGCGGGAAAAATCGGACGATGCAAGTGGCGCTTTACCGCCGTGGTGCAAACAGGCAGTGTGGCTCCATGAATAGCCGGAATGAATAACCGGATGAATACCCGGCCGGTGCGCATACATCGCCGGCGGGCGGGCGGTTTCTAGCAATGTTCTGTGACGGATTGGTGATGGAAAGACCCTATAGCGGCTATGCTGAATTGATCGGTTATCAACTGGTCGACAAGGAAAAGGACTTTGCCCGGCTGAAACTGCTGATCGAGCCGCGGCATCTCAACCGGATGGAAGTGCCCCATGGCGGCGTCCTGGCGACGCTGATCGATACCGCGACCGGCTTTGCCGTGGCCCTTGCCGGCGGACCGGACAGGATCATCAAGGCCGTTACCCTGTCGATGAATGTCCAATTCATGGGTCAAGGGAAGGTCGGTGAAACCCTCGTCGTCGAGGGTCATCGCATCGGCGGCGGCAAGACCGTGGCCTTTGCCAAGGCGGAAGTGCGCAATGAAGCTGGCGCAATTCTTGCCCGCGGCGATGCCGTCTATCGCTTCCTGGAAAAGTGGAGCTGACGCGCCCCTGATACGGGCGCGCAGGTCCCGCGCGCTATTCCGCCGGCTGGCTGTGCGAGCGCGGCGCCGGGGCGCCGAGGCCGAGCCGTGAGTATTCAGCGCCGATGCCACCCGTCATGGCAAGCCAGCACATGCGCAGATCGGCCAAGGCGCCGTAGAAGGCGTTGACGCGGATGAGCGGCTGGTTGTGCTCGACCCACCAATGCGAGGTCACCGCCATGACCACGGCGAAGGCGATGCCGGCGGCGCAAAACAGCGCCTGCTGATGATAGATCGCGAGCAGGGTCGCGATGATGCCCACGATTGTTGCCGAATAGTGCATGCCGCGAGTCAGCGGATGGCGGTGAACGTCGAGATAGAGGCGCCAGAACTCGGCGAAGGTCATTTTCACGCCGTCACGGAAAGTCTTGTCCGTCGTCACGCCCCGGGTCACGGGCCGCTGCTCCGCCAATCTTGCTGCCATAGAACACTTCTCCCGTCCAACAGGGCCGGATACCAGCCCCTCACCGCATCCCTGGAAGTGATCTTAACGCCCTTTTCTGACCACTGTCTAACATTCATGATGCTTTCCGGTTCCGCTTCACCGGGCTGTGATGGCTGCACCCGCGTTCAGCCCCCGGTGAATTGCGCGCGGCGCTTCTCCAGGAAGGCCGCGATCCCCTCGCGATAGTCGTGGCTGGTGACGGCGGCATAGCTTTCGGCGATTTCGGCCGCCGTCAGCGGGCGCGGATCCAGGCAGCGCAGGGTGAACTTCTTGTGGTTGCGATGGCTGGTCGGTGAGCCCGCCAGCAGGCGCGCCGTCAGCTCGGCGACCGCCGAGTCCAGTTCCGCCCCCGCGACCGAGCGTGTCACCAGCCCCTTGCGCAGCGCCCAGGCGGCATCGTGGAGATCGCCGCCCAGCAGCATTTCCAGCATGGCCGGCCGCCCGATCAGCCCGACCAGGGCCGCCAGTTCCGGATAGGGCATGGTAATGCCGACACGTTGGATAGGAATACCGAATCTGGCTTCCTCCGCCGCGATGCGGAAATCGCACATGGCGGCGATTTCCAATCCGCCGCCGAGGCAGTTCCCGTCGATCCGCGCGATGGTCGGCAGCGGCAGCTCGCGCAAACGCCAGAGCGCCTCCAGCATCATCTCGCCATAAGCGCGGGCGCCTTCGGGCGTCGCGCGGAGGGCGGCGAATTCGGCCATGTCGGCGCCGGCGGCAAAATGGCCGCCCTGACCCCGCACCACCACGCAGCGCAGGTCGGCATCCCGGGCAAGGTATTTGAGCTGGTCAGCCAGCCCCCGCCACATCTCGGCATTGAGCGCATTGCGCTTTTCCGGCCGGTTGAGCGAGAGCGTAGCCACCGCGCCGTCGCGGTCCAGGCGGATCAAGCTGGTCGTCATCTGAAGTTTCCTCGGTTGCGGTCAATTGCCGGCGCAGAGCCTAGTCGACGAACAGCGGGTCGTCAGCCCCGCCACATCGGCTGCCATCGCATTCCGCCATGGTTAACAATCGCGTGTCCCGGCTTGCCGAAGCAAACCGATTCCAGCATGGTGTCGCCCGCCGGGCGGGATCGGCCGGGGGACACCCCAGGACAATTACCCCCCCCAAAGTCCGTCACCCCGTGTCCGTCACCCCAGGCCGCAACGATCCGATCAAACAAGGCAGTTCGACACCATGAGCACCGGCAAGCCCACCCTTACCCTTGGCCAACCCAGCGCAGCGCGTGTTGCCGACCCGCGCCTGCTGGTCGGTGATCCGGCGCCCTGGTTTCACTGCGCCAGCAACGTCAATCCGAATTTCGACTTCTCCACGGCGGGCGGGCGTTATGTCGTGCTCACCTTTTTCGGCTCGACCGCGCACCCTGTCGGCAAGACGCTGATCGAAAGCTTTCAGGCAGCGCAGGAGACGTTCACGGATCCGGACTTCTATTGCTTCGGCATCTCGGTGGACCCGGCCGATCGCGACCGCGCCGACCTCACGCAGGTGCGCCCCGGCCTCGACATCTTCTGGGATTTCGAGCGCAAGGTGGCGCAGCGCTATCAGCTGGCTCAGCCGGAAACGCCGATCGCAGCCCTGCAGCCTGTCACCTACCTGCTCGACCCGACCCTGCGCATTCTCGGCATCTTTGCCACCAATGACGGGCGCCTGCAGGCGGATTCTGTTCTGCAGGTCCTCAAGCGCCTGCCCAAACTGGGCGCCCCCCGCCCCAGCCAGATGCAGGCGCCGGTCCTGCTGCTGCCCAATGTGTTCGAGCGCGAGCTGTGCCAGCGCCTGATCGAAGGCTATCGCACCGGCAATCCGACGGAATCCGGTTTCATGGTCGAACGCGACGGCAAGACCGTCCAGCAGCACGACCATCGCCACAAGCGGCGCAGTGATTGGAGCATCAACGACCGTGCCCTGATCGAGGCGGCGCAGGAACGCGTCCGCCGCCGTCTCATTCCGGAAATCAGACGGGCCTTCGCCTTCGACGTCACGCGCATGGAGCGCCATATCGTCGCTTGCTACGACCAGAGCGGCGGCTATTTCCGCGCCCACCGGGACAACACCACCAAGGGCACCGCGCATCGCCGCTTCGCCGTCACCATCAACCTCAATGCCGAGGAATATGTCGGCGGCGATTTGATGTTCCCGGAATTCGGCCGCGCCACCTACCGCGCGCCGACCGGCGGCGCCGTCGTCTTCTCATGCTCGCTGTTGCACGAGGCCCTGCCCATCATCCGCGGCCAGCGCTTTGCGTATCTCCCGTTCCTCTATGACGAAGCGGCAGCGCAGATCCGGCAGGCCAACAACCCGCATCTGGGCGAAGGGGTCCAGGTCTACCAGATGGCAACCCCGCGCCCGGCCCTGGCCCCCCAGGATAAGACGAGAGGGGATAAGACGAGGGGGGACAAGCCGAGGGGGAAACCGCAGGGCAAGCAGGGGCGGAAATCCGGCGGCCGGCCGCAGGGGAAATCCGGTCCCGGCGGCAAGCCCGGCCGCCCGCAGCCGCGCTGAAGCCGGCCCTCAAACCCGCCCTTGCGGTGCTGCGCGGCGCTCTCTAAAAGGGCGGGCATCCAATCCATTCGCAGGGGCGAGACTCATGGCGCAATCGACGGGTTCTTCTGGCCTTTCCGGGCCGATCGTGGCGCGAATCCTCCTGGAGATCGCCGCCGTCCATTTCCGCCCCGACGAACCCTTCACGCTGACCTCGGGCCGCAAGAGCCCGGTTTATATCGACTGCCGCAAAATCATCGCCTTTCCCCGGGCCCGGTCCAAGGTGATCGAACTGGCGGCCGATCTGGTGGGCCGCGAGATCGGTTTTGAAAGCCTCGACGTGGTGGCCGGCGGCGAGACGGCCGGCATCCCTTACGCGGCCTGGCTTGCCGACAAGCTGGGCCTGCCGATGGCCTATATCCGCAAGAAACCCAAAGGCTTCGGCCGTGGCGCGCAGATCGAGGGCGACATGCAGCCCGGCGCCCGCACTCTGCTGGTCGAGGATCTGGCGACCGACGGCGGCTCCAAGGTCAATTTCATCAACGCCATCCGCCAGGCCGAATGCGCCGTAGCCCATGCCTTGGTGGTCTTCCATTACGGCATCTTTCCGCAATCGCTGAAGACGCTGGGCGATCTCGGCGTGAAGCTGCATGGCCTCGCCACCTGGTGGGACGTGCTGGAAGCGGCCCGCGATACCGGCCGCCTGGATGCGACTGAGACCGCCAAGATCCGCGCCTTCCTCGACGACCCCGAAGGCTGGTCCAACGCCCGGGGCGGGTCGCTGAAGGACGAATAGCGGCTTTGATTGATCGATTCTCCCCGCTATTCTGGCGGCAATAATCGATAGGATCGATCAATGCGCACCCTCCCCACCCTCCGCCAGCTGCGCTATCTGGTAGCGCTGGCCGAACACAAGCATTTCGGCCGGGCGGCCGAGGCCTGCTTTGCCACCCAATCGACCCTGTCGGCGGGCCTGCAGGAGCTTGAGAACCTGCTCGACGTGAAGCTGGTCGAGCGTTCCAAGCGCCGGGTCATGCTGACCCCCCTGGGCGAGGCCATCGTCACCCGCGCGCGGGTCGTGCTGCGTGAGGCCGAGGATATCGCCGATCTCGCCTCCGCCTCGAAGGACCCGCTTTCCGGCGCCTTGCGCCTCGGCGTCATTCCCACGATCGGGCCCTATCTGCTGCCGCGGGTCCTGCCGCCCCTGCGCCAGACCTATCCCAATCTGCGGCTCTATCTGCGTGAGGATCTGACCGCGCGGCTGCTCGATGCGCTGGGCGAGGGCGATATCGACGTGGCCCTCATCGCCCTGCCCTTCCAGACCGATGAGTTGGAAGTCCGCTCCCTCGGCCACGATCCCTTCCTGCTCGCCTGCCGCGCCGAAGATCCCCTGGCAAAAGCCAAGGCGCTCGATCTCAACGACATTCCCGAGGACCGGCTGTTGCTGCTCGACGAAGGGCATTGCCTGCGCGAGCATGCCCTGGCCGCCTGCCGGCTGGAGCCGTCGCGTCACCGTGACGATTTCCGCGCCACCAGCCTGCCCACGCTGGTGCAGATGGTCGCCAACAAGCTGGGACTGACCCTGTTGCCGAAGATGGCGGTGGATGCCGGGTTGCTGGGCGGCACCGGGCTGGTCACCAAGCCGCTTTCAGCCGCGGCACCCGCACGCGAGATCGCCCTGGTCTGGCGCCCCACCACACCGCGGGCGGTCGAATTCAACCTGCTGGCCGATCTGCTCGCCCGCTTCGCCGCGCAATAGCTTGGCGGCAATCGTTCAGGGCACCACGTCGTAAAGATCGCGGTTGATGGAGAAAACCAGGATCTTGTTGACCTGTTCGCCATCATCCGACAACGGCAGGAACAGGTTTTCTTCGCCGACATAGCGGTCGACGACCTGGTAATCGTCCCGCTCATGATAGGGCGCGCGGGTCGTGCAGACGGTCTGGTATTTCCGCAGGACCGATTCGGCCGACCGGCCGAAGAAGGCCTCGACGACGCTCTTGCCGGTCGGGTCGCCACCCCGCAGCGCAACCTCCATCGTGCCGATCAGGCGATAGACGAAGCGCCGTTCGTCGGCCACCACATCGACCAGGGTGACATAGGGAAGGAAGGGAAGGATGTCGGCCGGATCGATATCGCCCCGCGCCGGCATCAGCCGCCCGGCACATTTGCCGCGCCAGTAATCGAACATGGCGCGGATATCCCGGTGGCTCATTTCCACCCAATCGGGTTCAGGCGTCGTCAAGCAGTGCTTCCAAGTCGTAGAGGTCGCGATAGACCGAAAAATTCACGATCATGTTGACCGTTTCGCCGTCATTGGACAAGGGCAGGAACAGGTCTTCCTCGCTGACGAAGCGGTCCCCCGTCTGGAACGGATCGACGACATACAAGGGCGCCCGCGTCGCGCAGACGGTATCGTAATTCTTCAGTGCCTCTTCGGCCGAATTCGCGAAAAAAGCCTCGAGCACGGATTTGCCGGTGGGATCAAAGCCGCGGATTTCCACTTCCTTGGTCCCGGCCAGGCGGTAGACATAGCGGCGTTCATCGTCGACCACGTCGACCAATGTCACGCGCGGCAGCAGGTGCGGAAGGTCGAGGGGGTCGATATCGGCCCGCGACGGCATCCGGCGGCCGGCACATTTCTGCTCCCAATATTCCAGAACCTGACGAATGTCCGGGTGACAGGTTTCTCGCCAATCCGCCATGACGCATCCTAAACCAAGTGATTTCTCCAGCATCTCGGCATCCAGAGCCGCGGTCAATGCGCCTTTGGTCATATGAATTGGCCCGTCACGCAACTTTCACGGCGCCCTCATATTGCCGGGGCACTTGCCGCGCTGAGGCGAGCGACGGCCTCGGCGCCAAGCTGCAGCGACGCGGCCGCGGACAGTTCCGCCAGTTGGGCGGACGAGGTGGCGCTGGCGATGGGGGCCGTCACCACCGGCTGAGCGAGCAGCCATGCGATCGCCACGCGTGCCGGCGTCGCCTTGTATTGCGCCGCGACCTCGTCGAGCGCTGCCAGGATGCGTTGGCCGCGGGCGTCGAGATATTTCTCGGCATCGCTGCCGCGCGCAGACTTGGCGAGATCCGCCTTGGTCCGGTACTTGCCGGTGAGGAACCCGCCCGCCAGCGAGAAATAGGTGATGACGCCGATCTTCTGCTGCCGGCAGATGCCGGCGAGTTCCGCCTCGAAACCGGCGCGCTCGCACAGGTTATATTCCGGCTGCAGGCATTCATAGCGCGGCAAGCCGTCGCGCTCATGGGCTTTGAGCGCTGCATTGAGCCGCGCCGGGCTGAAATTGGAGGCGCCGATCACCCGCACCTTGCCCGCCTTGATGAGGTCGGCATAAGCCGAGAGCGTCTCCTCGACCGGCGTTTCCAGATCATCCCAATGCGATTGGTAGAGATCGATATAGTCGGTCTGCAGGCGCTGAAGGGAACGTTCCACGGCGCGGTGGATATAGGCCTTGGACAGGCCCTTCTCGCCACCGCCCATGTCGGAGCCGACCTTCGTCGCGATCACGACCTTGTCGCGATTGCCGCGGCTCTTCAGCCAGCGCCCGATGATGGTCTCCGACTCCCCGCCCTTGTTACCCTCATGCCATTTCGAATAGGCATCGGCGGTGTCGATGAAGTTGAAACCGGCATCGACAAAGCCGTCGAGCAGGAAGTGCGACGTCGCCTCGTCAATCGTCCAGCCGAACACATTGCCGCCAAAGCAGAGCCTTGAAACCTGCAAACCGGACCGACCTAATTCGACAAATGCCATTGTATTGCCTCGCCTGACCTTCTTGTTTCAACCGGTCAATAGTCCCAGCTTCGATCCATCCAATAGTCGATTTTTCGCGCGCGACCGATCCCCAGACGCTTGCCCCATTTTCTGAAGAACTTGCCGACCTTGTCCGCCCGTTGGCGGAAAACGGGCCGAGGCGCCACGCTGCGGACAAAATCGATCAGCGACGCTGCGTCGGTTTGATCGATGATCTCCCGCCCCAGCATCTCCTCAACGAACCACAGAGCTTCGTCAAGGCAACGATAGGCAACCAGGATCGCAAAATACTTGGCACAGACGGTAACATCTGCCTGGGCAAGGATCGTTTCCGGCCGGCGCATGTAAAGTGCATCTCCGGCCACCATCCGGCAGGAGATATCTCGGCGGTTGAGGTGAATATTGAGGTACTTCTTGAGATAGTGGTTCGCCTCGCCACCCTTAACGCGGTAGTAGCGGTTGGGCAGCAGATCAAAAAGCAGGAAACCCTTTGATTTCACGAAAGCGTCAACGTCCGCAAACAGTGGCTGGCCAATATAGTAATCGATGAATTCGACCTCGACCTGCAAGGCAAGAAGGTCGCCCCAATGCTCGTCACGCATGGATCGCAGGACATCGAGTTCCGCCCCCTGAATGTCGAGCTTGATAAGATTTGGTAGCGGTCTCTTGTAGCTATCGATGAAATCGCTGAGAGCCATGACATCAATGTCGAGCACACGATCCAGATCGCACATGTCGCCCGGGGCGAATTGCTGCATCACCGCGGGATTGGGCGGGTAGAGCGAACTGCCCGAGGGCTTCTTCAGCACGTAGAGCTTTGTCTTGCCGGTCCTGGCGCCAAGGCCGACTGGATACCAATGCTCGCCAGGACGGCCGGCGGCACGCTCCCGTTCGCAGGCAACGGCATCGGGTTCGAAGGCGTCCATTTCCATCAGATGCTTGAATGGCTTCCAAGTGTTTTGAACACCCCCTCGCGCGCCCACGTCGATACATTTGAGACGTTCGGATGTGAGAATGCGGTTGAGAAATTCGGACATAGGGCCTCATTTTGTTTCGGGTCATTCCGGATCCCGAGAATCGACAGGTTACCTAACTAAATCAAATATTTGCTTCACAGGGAAGGCTTTGCTTTGCTATTGACAGGGTTGGGGGGCCGGTTTATTCGGTTGCCAACCCTGTCATGCATTTTATCAGGTTTTTCATGCCATTCCGCGTTATCGCTCGCCTTGATATCAAGGGGCCAAATCTCGTGAAGGGCATCCATCTCGAGGGACTTCGCGTTCTCGGCCGCCCAGAGACCTTTGCCAAGCGGTACTACGAAGATGGCGCCGACGAACTGTTTTACATGGATACCGTCGCCAGCCTTCTGGGACGCAATAGCTTGCTCGATATCGTCGAACGGACCGCGCGCGATGTTTTTGTACCGCTTTGTGTGGGCGGCGGCATTCGCAAGCAGGAGGATATCCGCAAGGTTTTGCGCGCCGGTGCAGACAAAGTTGCCATCAATACGGCAGCTATTGCCCGGCCGGACTTCATTCGAGAGGCGGCTGAGGAGTTTGGCTCCTCCACGATCGTGGTCGCCATCGAAGCAATCCGACAAGGTGACGGATCCTATCTCTGCTTCACCAATTGCGGACGCGAGCATACCGGCGTCGATGCATTTTCCTGGGCAAAGCAGGCAGCAGCCCTCGGTGCTGGTGAGATCGTGATTACGTCGGTCGATCGCGAAGGAACGGGTCGTGGCTTCGATTTGGAACTGACGCGCCGGGTGGCCGAGGCCGTTCCCATCCCGGTGATTGCTCACGGCGGCGCCGGTTCAGTGCAGCATGTCGTAGACGTTGTCAAAGCTGGAAAATGCGATGCCGTGGCAATTGCATCGATGCTGCACTATTGCGCGGTGAAATCCATCGACGTGGACCTCACCGCCTTTCCTGACGAAGGCAATGTCGAATTTCTGCGCCACCGGCGCATGGAAGGCTTCAAGCTGGTCGATGATATGAGCATCACGGATCTCAAGGGTGGATTGGCGCGCGCGGGCATCAAAGCACGGCTTCAGGAGATGCGCACGCATGGCTGACACTACACCGCGCGTTGCCATCGTCGATTTCGATTTGGGCAATCTATTTAGCGTCAAGCAGGCTTGTCGCGTCACAGGCATCGACGCATTCGTCGCGCAGACGGCCAAGGAAGTCAGTGCAGCGGATGCCATCATTTTGCCGGGCGTCGGCGGCTTCCCCCGCGCCATGTCCGTTCTCAAGCAGCGCGACCTCGTGTCTGCGGTAAAAGACGTCGCGCACAGTGGTCGACTGGTTGTCGGCATCTGCCTCGGCATGCAATTGCTGATGGAGAGTTCGACGGAGTTCGACCACACCGATGGCTTGGGCCTGATCGCCGGCAGTGCGGATCGATTGCCAGAGCTCGATGGCGGCAACGGGCGCTTGATCCCCATTCCGAATGTGGGTTGGAGCGGTGTCGTGCCGGCTGCGGCCGGAGCTTGGGAGGCAACACCCTTACAATCGACCAAGCCAGGAACCCGCTTCTACTTCGTTCACTCTTACTTCGTCAAACCGCGTCAGGATGAGGACATCTTGGCCAAATCACAGTTTGGACCATTGAATTTCTGTGCAGCGGTGCGTCGGCGAAATGTCATCGGCTTTCAGTTTCATCCGGAACGCAGTGGCGAAGTCGGCTTGCAGCTTTATCGCTCCTTGTCCGCCCTGATTAAAGCTGCAAGGGGCAAATGATGAGCCAGGTCGGTAACAACCATGAAGCATATTTCGGCCTGCCTAAAGAAGTCGTCTTCTGCAAACGCTGCCTCATGTCCAATCAGCGACCATCATCCTACCCGGAATTCAAACATACCAGAGCGCGTATCACACCCACGCTCAAGATAGATGCAGATGGCGTATGCGATGCGTGTCGCTGGAATGAATGGAAGAGATCTCAGCAGGTCGATTGGACAGCGCGCGAAGAGCAACTGCTCAAACTCCTCGACAAGCATCGGCGCACCGATGGTGGTTACGATTGCATCGTGCCGGGTTCCGGCGGCAAAGACAGCGTCTACGCGGCTCATGTCCTGCGTTACAAATACGGCATGAACCCGCTGACCGTAACGTGGCCACCGATCCTCTACACTGATATCGGTTTGCGTAATTTCCGCAATTGGCTGGAAATCGGCGGCTTTGACAATGTCACGTTCAAGCCGAACGGTCGTGTCCATCGTCTGCTGACTCGGCTTTCCATCGAGAATCTGCTGCATCCCTTCCAAAGCTTCATTATCGGCCAAAAGAACATTGCACCGAAGCTGGCTGCCCGCTTTGACGTGCCACTCGTCTTTTATGGTGAGAATGAAGCCGAATATGGAAACCCGATTGGCGACAACCTCAGCTCTCTGCGCGACAAGTCCTATTACACCTATCAGCATCTCGACGAGATGTATCTGGGTGGTGTTTCCGTGAAGGAACTGCTCACGCGCAATGATGTCACGCTAGCCGACCTCAAGACCTACTTGCCTATTTCCGCGGACGAGCTCACCAACAAGCAGATTGAGGTCCACTACCTCGGGTACTACCTGCCCTGGACCCCACAGGAGACTTACTATCACGCCGTGGAGCATTGCGGGTTCCACGCCAATCCGTTCCGGACTGAGGGCACGTACAGCAAATACAACAGTCTGGACGACAAGATCGACGGCCTTCATTACTGGACAACCTATATCAAATTTGGCCTCGGTCGCGCGACCTACGATGCTTCGCAGGAGATCCGCAACAGGCACCTTACGCGCGAGGAAGGCATTGCCCTGGTGCAGAGGTTCGACGGCGAGTTTCCGAGCCGGAATTTCCAGGAGATCATGGATCATATCGACATGAAGCCGGAGCATTTCCACGATCTGTGCGACCAGTTCAGGTCGCCCCATTTGTGGAAGCGCGAGAATGGGAAATGGCAGCTGCGCTTTACGCCGTGGCAGCAGGGCGCCAGCTGAAAGTCAGCTATTTCTTTTGGCTGATATAGTGCCGGATAAAGCGCTCGACGAGCACGGACGAACTTTCATTTTCGTCGGAATGCAAATGCTCGGCAAAGCAGGCCCGACGATCCATGGCCGTTCCTGATGACGGCAGTTCGGCACGCACAGCCTTTTCCAATAGATCGCTGAAGTCCTGCGCCGATCGCGGGAAATAAATGCATTTCTGATGGGCCGGAACGGAGTAGTGATATAGGCAGGTATTGCTATTTGCGAGCGCATCGCGCCAGGCCGGCACGATGACGGCCGTATCAGCCAACAGAGCTTCGGCAACCGCCAGTGAATTGCAGCCGATGACGGCGCGTGATCGCGGCAGCAAATCAAAGAGGGGCCAATCCGCAACGAACTCCACGCGCGATTGCTTCAGCTGTGGGCACAGCGCCAGCGCATCGGCAGCCTCATTGTCCTTCTTCAGCTTCAGCACGAATCGAAGATCCGGCCGTTTATTCGCCATTTCTGCAAAAATTGACGCCGCTTCGCGGAAATTTTCAGTCGCCTCATAAATGGGGTAGGCATATGAAAGCAGCGTCACGCAATCGCGTTCATGTAGCGGTATGTACTTGATCTCGCGCCATCTATCGAAACGCGGAGCGCCGGTGACCCAAACCGAATTCTCGGGATAGGCTCCCATCATCTTCATCACGTCACGGGTCGTATTCGAATAGACCGCAACGGCGGTTCCTGTGTAGCGAAACCTCGCTTTCTTATAGTGATTGAGGACGTTCGCTTGGTCCTGCTTGATAGTATAGTTCTCCCGGCACAGAACGAGAAATGGTAGGCCGAGACGACTCGCGCCGCGACGTAGTGCTTCGTCTTGCCAGTAGTCCGTGTTGGCGGCGAGAATGGCGTCGATCGGATGCGTTTTGCCTGCAGCTCTTAGGAGAGCTTCGCCAAATCGCTCCAGATAGGGAAGATATGCCGCGAGCTCTTCGTCGACAAACCGTGTGAAGTAACTCTGCATCCGCCACTCAGGAGGTATCCAAAGCTCTTGTGCGGTCTTGACGATGGTGGTCGGCAATGTGACGAAGTTAATGTCACAGTGCAAACGCATCTCGCCAATGTCTTTGATGAAGGTGGCCCGCTGCAGGCAAAGGACAGTCGGCCGACCGGGTTGCCAATTGGTCCAGTCGATGCTTCTCGCAATCTTAGCCGCAACCGAATCCAGCCGACCAATGAAGGCATCGGCCGCAAGGAGTGATAGATATGCGGCATTCCGCACCGATTGCCGCAAGCCGGCGACTGGAACGTGCCGGTCGCTGTAAATGTCCATCGGCGCTGGCAACTTATATGGAAACGGTGGCGACATTCTTATCCAATTGATCTCTATCTGAACGAACCAAATCCTAACCCAGCGACCACATAGCTCAGAGATCAGCCCATGTGGTAAACATCGCTTCGCGCGCGCTCCAAATCTTCGATCCGACCTACATCGATCCAGTACTCCGTCACCGGATAAGCTGAGACACGGCGCTTCGCGCCGATCAGCTTGCGCACTAAATCCGGCATGTCAATGTGACGGGCCGGCTGCAATTCCGACAACAAATTCGGGGACAAGACATAGATGCCCCCGGAAATGAAGCAGTCGTGGTTCGGCTTTTCTACAATATCGATGACTTGGTTATCGCGGATCTCGGCGACCCCGTAAGGTATCTGATGGCTATAATGCCGCACGCCGAGGGTAAGGTCGGCTCCATGCTGTTCATGAAAGTTGACCAGGCTGTCGAAGCTCACAGTGGTCAGAAGGTCGCCATTCATGACGACGAACGGCTTGGTCGGCCTCTGCGGCAGCAGGCCGATCGCACCGGCCGTACCGAGTGGTTCCCGTTCCTCCAAGTAGCGAATTTCGCAATTCAGCTTACCACCGTCGCCGAAGTGGCCTTTAACCATGTCGGCACGATAGTTCACCGAGACAAAGAACTTACGAAAGCCCTGCAGGATAAAACGATCAATGATGATCTCAAGCAGCGGGCGGTCGCCAACCTCAAGGAGTGGCTTGGGGACATCATCAGTCAGAGGTCGCAACCTTTGCCCTAGACCACCGGCCATCAACACGACCCAATTGTCACGCTCTATGCCCTCGTAGAGCTCTGTGTCGGATTCAAGACCGACAACGCGACCTTTCGGATCGACGATGGGGAGGTGACGCAGGTCGTTGCGACGCAGATGTTCAATCAACTCGATCCGGGACATCCCCTCAACCGCTGTATGCGGTTGCGAATTCATGACGGCTTCAACCGGCGCCGAGAGGGTGAGATCGCGCAGCAGGCCGCGCCGGATATCGCCATCCGTAACGGTACCAACCAATTGGTCGCCCGGCTGAACGACCAGGACGATCTGCATCGACGTTTGGTCGAGCACGGCCATCGCGTCACGCAGAGAGCTGCCGATAGGCAATAGGACCCGCCGCCAGTTCTTCATATTCCGTTCTCGACCAAATTACTCAACAATTGCTCGGGGTGGCGTTGGTGATTGGAAGCGCTCGCCGCCGATATCGACGAAGGCTCCCGAGAAGCCAGGATAGGCCATGGCCCTCACGCGCCGACCAACCTCTTCATCCGTCATTTCCGGCGTCACGCGCGCCAGATCATTCAGGTCTCGTTTCGTAAAGGCTTTCCTCGTCCACCCCGCGGCGGCCTTCGGTAAATCCGCGCCGGCGCGCAGGGTATGCATGATTTCGTGGAATTGCGCCAGCATCACCACCATGGTCCGGAGCTTGAGTTGCTCGATCGTTTCCCTTCCAGTCAGGGGAAACAGGTCTTCCCGAATGATGCTGCCGGTATCGACGCTGCGCGCCATGTGATGACAAACGCTGCCGAATTCCTTGGCGCCTTCGAAAATAGCGAAGTTGTAACAACCACTTCCAGGATAGTGCCGGCTACCGGGATGAAAATTGATCGCAACTCCCGCCTGATCGAGCAGGCGCTGCGGGACGATCCAGGGCGACAGGAAAGAAACGAGGATGCTGCCCTTGGCCAGGCCGCCATCGGCGACCGGCAGGGCGTCACCCGCGCCACCGGCATGCCAAGTCAGCGCCTCCGCAAAGAAACTGCGTGCGATATCGGCGGCATGCTGGCACCAGATCGTTTTCTTGCTGAGAAGAACGATATCCCTAGCCATCCAGCGCCTCCAGGACGAGGTCGTCCGGGCGATAGGCGCGCGTGGCCGGACGGCCGAGGAGGTTCCAAAACAGCATCGGGGCCATGCCCCCGCCGGCCCGCTTGGTGACGAGGTTGTGTTCCGAGAACACCGTCCCGACCGCAATGTCCGCAGCCGCGACGATCGCCTTGCGCGCAACCTGCCGGGTCGACATTTCGGCCTTCGTTGGCGCCTTTTTGCCGTCCCCCAGCGCCGGTTCGACGGCGCGGATCCCGGCGACCATGGCGGCGAATTCTGCCGGCTCAAGCGAGGCCTTGTGATCCGGCCCGGGCAGATTGCGATCCAATGTCATATGCTTCTCGATGACCCGGGCGCCACGCGCGGCAGCCGCGATCGAGATAGGAATACCTTCTGTATGGTCGGAATAACCGATCGGCAGGCCGAAATGCTGCACCAGGGTATCCATCGCCCGAAGATTGACGTCTTCCAGGCGAGCCGGGTAATCGCTCGTGCAATGCAGCAACACGACCTTGCGCGCCAGGATATCCCTGCCCGCCGCGCTCCCGAGCGCGGCGCGGAAGACGCCCGGGCCCGGGCTGCCGCCGCCCAGATAGCCAAAGGCGATCACGCCCAGGGCGTCTTCGATCTCCTCCAGTGTCGCCATGCCGGTCGAAAGGATGAGGTCGACGCCCGTCTGCGCCATCTGCAACAGCAGTGGCGCATTGGTCAGGTCGCCGGAGGAGACTTTTAAGACTTTCATCCCCATTTCACTGGTCAGCAACCTGACAGATGCCGAATCAAACGGGGTGGAAAGAAACTGGATCCGGCGCGCATCCGCTCGCTCCTTCAGCGCGCGGTGGGCCGGCAGGTCCAGCTCCAACGCCTTCAGCATCTCGTATTGCGAGCGATATTCGGGGGCGTTCCGGTCCTGATAAGCTGCTTTCGGCGCCGCGGCGGTGACTAGGTTTTCGGCCTTAAACGTCTGAAACTTGACGACATCTGCGCCTGCCTCGGCAGCAGCGTCAACAAGGTCCAGCGCCCGCGCCAGCGAGCCATTATGATTTACGCCGGCCTCGCAGATGATCTGCACGCGGCTCGATTTGTCAGTCAGCACAGCCTGTTCTGCTCCCCCATCAGGTCGGTCGATGCCGCTTGTACTGGATTTCTTGCCACGGTTATACTCCGCCGCCATTACTGCCACTAGCCATTGAATATCAAGAGGAATTATGGGCAAGGCCCGCGTTCTCATCACCGGCGCCGACGGCTTTATCGGGTCACATCTGACCGAAGCCATGGTCCGGCAGGGTTATACCGTCAGAGCCCTCGCCCTCTACAATTCATTCGGCACCCGCGGGCACCTGGATTCGCTGCCGCAGGACGTGCTCTCGGAAGTTGAAATCCTGTCCGGCGACATCCGCGACCCCGGCTCCGCCCGCGCCGCCGTCAAAGGCTGCGACATCATCCAGCATCTCGCAGCCCTCATCGCCATCCCCTACTCCTATGTCGCACCCGATTCCTATGTCGACACGAACATCCGCGGCAGCTTGAACCTGCTGATGGCAGCCCGCGAACTGGGTGTCAGCCGCTTCGTTCAGACGTCGACCAGCGAAGTCTACGGTACCGCCCAATATGTGCCGATCGACGAGGCTCATCCGCTCAATGCCCAATCGCCCTACGCGGCGACCAAGATTGGCGCTGACCAGCTCGCGATCTCCTTCCAGCGCAGTTTCGACATGCCGGTCGCGGTCATCCGGCCCTTCAACACCTTCGGACCACGGCAATCGACACGCGCTGTCCTGCCGACAATCATCACGCAGATCGCTGCCGGGCAGAATGCGATCCGGCTCGGCAATCTCAGCGCCACGCGCGACTTCTGCTATGTGCGCGACACCGTCGACGGCTTCATCGCGGTGGCGGAGTCCGACGCTGCGATCGGCGAAGTCACCAATATCGGCTCCGGCTTCGAGATATCGATCGGCGATGCCGCCAATCTCATTGCCCAGTTGATGGGCCGCACGATCGCGATCGATGTCGATGACCGACGGTTGCGCCCAACCGGCAGCGAAGTCGAACGTTTGTGGGCGGCGACCGACAAGGCACAGCGCATTACGTCCTGGCGGCCGGCATATGCGGGGCGCGATGGATTTGCCCGCGGCATGCAGGAGACGATCGCCTGGTTCAGCAACTCGAAAAATCTTGAGCGATATGACCCGACCCGCTACCAGCTTTGAAGGCCCGGCCCCGCGGGCGCCGTTTGCCGACGCGTTCGTTGCCGCCCTCCGGGCCGCGCTGCCGGGCGTTGCCGGGCCGGTCGGCCTGCATGACCCGCATTTCAGCGGCAATGAGTGGGCCTATGTCAAAGACTGCCTGGATACCGGCTGGGTTTCCTACAATGGCAGTTATGTCTCCCGCTTCGAAAGCATGCTGGTCGACCTGACCGGAGCCGGTTCTTGCGCCGCGGTTTCCAGCGGAACGGTCGCCATCGAGATGGCCCTGCGCGTCATCGGCGTTGCGGCGGGTGACGAAGTTCTCTCGCCGAGCCTGACATTTGTCGCCACCAACAATGCCATCGCGCATCTCGGCGCAATGCCGCATTTCATCGACAGCGAGTCCAAATCTCTTGGCGTCGACGTCGCCAAGCTTGCCGGCTATCTCGACGATATCGCCGAAATGACGGATGCCGGGGCGCGCAACCGCTTGACCGGGCGGCGGCTGGCGGCATTGCTGCCGATGCACTGCTTCGGCCATCCGGTCGACATGGATCCGCTGCTGGAATTGGCAGACCGCTGGAAGATACCGGTCGTCGAGGATGCTGCGGAGGCTATCGGCAGCACCTATAAGGGGCGGCCCTGCGGCTCGCTGGCGCCCATCGCCTGCCTCAGCTTCAACGGCAACAAGATCATTACAACCGGCGGCGGCGGTGCGATCCTGACCCGCGATCCGGAGCTCGGCAAGCGCCTGCGCCATTTGACCTCGACGGCCAAGACCCCCCATGCCTTCGAATTCATCCACGACGAGATCGGCTGGAACTACCGCCTGCCGAACATCAACGCCGCATTGGGATGCGCGATGCTGGAACAACTCCCGGCGCGTCTGGCTGCCAAGCGCGCCCTGCAGCTGCGCTACGAAGCGGCCTTTGCGGGCATGAACCATGTATCGATCTTGCGTGAGCCGAGTTACGCCAAGAGCAATTATTGGCTCGCTGCCGCCATCCTGGAAGATGGGGATGTCGCCGAGCGTGACGCCTTGCTGAAAGCCGTGCAGGAAGCCGGATTCATGTGCCGCGCCGCCTGGCGCCTCAATCATACCTTGCCGATGTATCAGGATTGTCCGCGGATGCCGCTGGAAACGGCTGAGGCTATCCAGCCCCGGTTGGTCAATCTGCCGAGTGCGCCTCAACTCCTGCGCACAGAACCTGCCTGATGGCGGCTCAGCGTTCCATTCTCGTCATCTCCGGCAGCCGCGCCGATTACAGCCTGCTCTATTGGCCCATGCGGCTTCTTCAGGCCGAGCCGTCCTTCCGGCTGTCGGTCGCCGTGACTGGCATGCATCTGGCCCAGTCATTCGGCCACACGGTAGATCAGTTTGCGCTGGACGGTTTTCCGGTGGCCGTGCGCGTGCCGGTGCTCGGTCCCGATGACAATGCCGCGGAAATGGCGCGCGCCATCGGTCGCGGCGTCCTGGGTTTTGTCGATGCCCTGTCCGGCATACGGCCCGAGATGGTTCTGTTGCTGGGTGACCGCTTCGAAATTTTCGCGGCTGCCCAAGCCGCCTTCGTCCAACGCATCCCCATCGCCCATCTTTGTGGCGGCGACGTCACCAATGGGGCATTGGATGAAGGCTTCCGGCACGCGATCACCAAGATGGCGAGCCTGCATTTCGTCACCAACGCGGATTCGGCACGGCGCGTTCGCCAGCTCGGGGAGATGCCGGAGCGCATCTTTCAGGTTGGCTCGCCCGGCGTGGATTTCATCAAGCGCACCGAGTTGATCGGAAGAGAGGGGCTGGAGGGCATCCTCGGGCACGAACTGCCGCAGCACTTTCTCCTGGTGACGTTCCATCCGGTGACGCTGGACCCGATCCCCACGGCGCACCAGATGGAAGAGCTGCTGGCGGCCCTGGGCGACCTGGCACCGGAAATCGGCATCGTCTTCACCTTTGCCAATGCCGATGCCGACGGCACACGCATCAACGATATGATTGTCGGCTTCACGCAAAAGCGCCGGGGCGCTTACTGCCATGCGTCGCTGGGGCCGACGCGATTCCAGAGTCTCATGCGGCTGAGCGCGGCCGTGGTCGGCAATTCGTCGAGCGGGCTCTATGAAGCGCCGAGCCTGGATGTGCCCAGCGTCAATATCGGGCGCCGGCAGCATGGTCGACCGCGCGCCAGTTCGGTGATCGACTGCCCGCCGCAGCGTTCCGCCATCACCGCCGCCATCGAGCATGCGCTCGGCATGCGTCTCCAGGGAACCAAGAATCCCTATGGTGATGGCACCGCATCGGAGCAGATCGTTGCCGTGCTGCGTGGCATCGCGGATTGGCAGAGCCTCGTTTTCAAGGAATTCTGCGATCTACCCGGGTTGGGCCATGACGCGTCGGGCCATGAGTAGTTCGGCCAAGGCGAAATCCATTTCGGTGTCGATATCGACGCCGTGCTCTTCGGGAATTTCCACGGTACGCATGCGACCCGACCAGATGCCCATGTTCTCCATGATGAATTGCGGCCGCGCCACATAGCAGCCGGCCACGATCTGATAGACCTTAGGCGCCTGCTGTCGACCGGAGAGCGAGGTGTCCGGTGTCTTGACCAGGTGCGGCGTGTCGGCCGCATCGATTTCAATCAGCGTGTAATAGGGATTGGCGCGCGCCGGCACCACCGTCAGGACGAGGTCCGCGTCGCCCTGTTCAAAGCGGTCTATGCACCGGGCGATATCCTGGCTGGTGCGCAGCGGGCAGACGGTCGGAACGGAAACGAAGAGATCGATCGGCCCACGCGCTGCCTGCACTTGCTCGAGAGCATGCCGCCACGCCAGCCATTCCGGTGAATCGTCGGCCGCAAGATCTGCCGGACGCATGAACGGCACGTCCGCACCCCACGCGCGGGCGACTTCGGCGATCGCCGGATCGTCTGTGGACACGACCACCGCGCTGATCTGCGGCGTATTGCGTGCGGCCGCGATCGCATGGGCAATCAGCGGCTTGCCCTGAATGGGCCGGATGTTCTTGCCCGGGACCCCCTTCGAGCCACCGCGCGCGAATATGAAAGCCACGATGTTTTTCGACAATTTCCGCTCATTTCCGCGCCGCTGGCACACCGGCGCCCTTCATATTCCAACCGGCCGGCAATCTCCGGATGCGACCTGGCCGGTAAGCCCGCTGGGCCCCTGCCGGAAGATACCGACAGGTCGGATATGGATCAACCGCCGCGCAGTCACCTGAAAAGCGCCGAGCAGCCTGTCCTGGCGACAAGTTTCCCCCTCCTGGAGACAAGTTTCCTTTGTCTTTGACCAGGACTTTCCACTACCCTTTTTGACGTGCTGGGTGGGCTTCTCCCGCAGAACTGAGACCCTGGTTCAGGCGCATTGGCCGAATACTTGATCCGGGTGCCGAATTGTGCAGAGTGCAAACCACTCCAACAATGCCTCGTTACAGGACGGAAGCGACCATGATCCCGGTTAACCTTGGCAAGCTTGCTCGCAACCTGAAGACCACCTTGTTTCCGCGCGCGCGGAAGGCCCGCAAGAAAGACCGGAACAAGAAGCATCATTCGGCTATGACCAATGTGTCCCAGTCGCTTGACGACGTCCTGCAGCGGGTTGCTGCGGACCAGCAGCACCGGGTGCTCGTCATCGGGGACAAAGCATTCTTTGCCATGGTGCGAGAGCGGGCGCCGCATTTGCTCCTCAAATGGGCGTCCTGCGATGTTGCCGACGTATTCGATGGCGCGGCCAATCCGGCCGGCATCGACTTTCTGGAACAGGATGTCGTGATCTGCGGCGGCAAGGATGTCGCTGCCGGCTACCGCCTTGCGCTGGCCCGCATGGCGGTTGCGGACAGTACGCGCCCGGTCCATTGGGTGGCGCAGGAGTGGGAATTCTGCGCGGGAA
The DNA here is from genome assembly GCF_041906375.1 of Dongia sp. Classification (GTDB taxonomy): domain Bacteria; phylum Pseudomonadota; class Alphaproteobacteria; order Dongiales; family Dongiaceae; genus Dongia. The sequence goes on from NZ_JAYRJJ010000004.1 coordinate 370,422, forward strand.
CCTTCCCCATCCCCGCCGAAGCCGACGATGCCGAGGCTGTGCTCTTCAATCACTTTCAACACTTCTTCGGCATCAAGGACAACCTGCAGTTCCGCATCGAAATCTATTGCGGCGGTGTCACCAAGCATTTCTACCGCATCCTGGGTGCCAATGAGAGCCTGGTCCTGCGCCTGTCGGACTATTTCCCCGTGCGATCCGAAGCGGCGGCTTTTGCGGCTTTCGTAAGTCATCCTGTTCTGACGCGGGGACGACATTATCGCCTGCGCCTCTGCGGCGACGTCTTCTGGCATGATTCCCTGACGACGTTGCACGGGCTGCACGAATTCAACCGCTCGCCCGACCACAAGTTCGAGTTCCGCGTTTCGGTTCCTGATATGGGTGGCGGAGACGTCATTCTGACGTTGCCGAACTATGCACGCAATCTGACCGATGCGCGCGTGGAGACAACATGTGACGACCGGCATGTGCAGATGGAACGCAATCCGGACAAGCTGATCGAAGAAGTACGTTCCACAGCCGGTGACATAGCCGGCAAGCGCTATCTGGGGTGGAACTATGCCGGCTATGGCGGATCGAACTGGTACGCACTGACGCCGCAATCGGGGCCCAATGGGCACGGCATCATTGCTGGCAATCACCATGCAAGCGTCCCCGTGCCGACACTGCCGATCACGCCGATGCCGGCGGAGGAGCGGGCGGAGATTGCCAAGCTGCGGCAGTCCGGCTTCCTTCTCGAACCCTACGCCCTGCCGGTAACGCGCGACAGCGAGATGCTGCGCTTCGGTTTCAGCTGCGACAGCGCCAATCCCGCCTACCAGGATTTTGTCCTGCATATGTTTGATGCACAGGGCAACCGCATCGCGGAAGGCCATTATTGCAAATCGACAGCAGGCCCGGTCTTTACCGACGAGCTGCCAGGCGTGAAGGAAAACGAAGCCGTTGCCCTGGTCGTCCTTACACCCGACTTTGAGCGTATTGGCACCCGCCGAAAGGGCTTCAAGACCCAGTTCGACCTGGTCGCCAAGCATCGCGCCTCGGGCGATTGGGATGTGACCGAAGGTCAGACAAGTTGGCGCAATGTCGGGCTCGTCGTCCCGAATACCGTCCATTTCGCCGGCCCGATGGGTGCCGTGGTCGGCCGCACCAATCTTGTCGCAAGGGCAAGAGCCGGCAGAGGCTTCCGCACCGCGGTGGTCGCTGTCCATGCGAGTGGCCGCATGGACTACAAGTCTGAAGCCGCCCTGACTTTGACGATTTTCAACAATGGCGGGGAGCGCAGAGAAGCAGATGTAGCATTGAGCAGCTTCAGCTGGCGCTGCATCTGGCTGGATGAAATCTGGCCTGACCTCGATGCTTTCCTCGGATCGGCTGGACTTGGCCCGCTGCTTGCGACGTCCTACACAGCGGATATCAATTGCCAGATCGTAACGGTAAGTGCTGATGGAGCTCTTTCTCTACAGCATATGTGGGGTTATTGAACCAGGCCCCGATCTTGGTTAGTCTTTTTTAGCGTTCGTGGTGAGGGACAACAGACCAGCAGGTGAAGCCTTCTTCTGGAAGGAAAACAGCCACTAGGAGTACTAGGCTTAGTGTCTATGGCTAATACCAGGCAATCAGGTGAAGCTGACACCCTGCTTTTCATTCTCGGCGCCCCCAAGACGGCGTCGACTTCCCTCTGCGGACTGGTCAATTGCCACCCAGGCGTTTTTGTCATGTGCGAGGTCGACCTGAACGGCAAGAGGCTGTCCAGGTGGGGCCAGAAGTTGCTGCGCGCGCACCCTGATCTGCGGCCCTACTTCTCTCAAGATTTCGGCGAATATCTCGAAGCCTATCGGCGAGTACAGTCGCATCTGGCCCGGACCGGCTACGTCACGCACTTCTTCGGGGACAAATTCGCCAGCATCGACTGCAACTATCACGCGGACCTTGGAAAGGCGCGCATCATCTTCAGTGTGCGTTATCTTCCCGAGTGGCTGGCGAAAGACAGCGTTCGCGCGGAATATTCATTTGATCACGACATCGTCCCGCTTGCCGTTCAGTACACTAGGCATTTTCTGGAAAGCTTCCTGCTCGAGCGGGTGCTGCATGTCCGGCTGGAGGATTTCCTCGGCAGCAATGAGCAGATTGTCGCTGACATCTGGAAATTTCTGGATCTCGAAAAGCCTGCCGGCGGCGACACCTGGTGGCAATCGATTGGGAAATATCCGGCAAGCGATCCCAAGGCCGCCTTGAACTGGTGGCGCGGCCACGCGTCGTCGGCAGTGGCCCCGCGATGCAATGACACTCGCGTGGAGTTGGCGGAACAGCCGTTCTGGAACGAGATACTGCCCGTATTTGGAAAATATTATGTCGGCTGCAGGATGGGGAAACGCTTTACCGCTCCCGAAGTTCTGCGCGACATTGACCTGTTGGACCGCCTGCCCAAATCCTTCAGTCTGCCCTTCCAGGCTGCCTATCGAAATTTTTACTCGCAGTCGCTCAACCCCGAGCTCAAGAAGAGCGCGCATGCCGGGCAAAGTCGCACCGGCTGGTTGAACGCCGCACGAAATTTGTTCCGGCCGGGCGATTGACCGAACAACGGCGCGTCGATGCGATCGCGCCTGTTCCTCAGATCATCTTCTTGAGCGACGCGGCATCGAGCCACTGGCTGTTGATGTCGCTGGCGAAGCGGAAGCCCTCGGGGACCTTGCCGGCGCCGTCCTGGGTGAAGGAGCGGCGGTTCCAGAAGGTG
>NZ_JAYRJJ010000005.1:0-359364 GCF_041906375.1 Dongia sp.
AGCCACCCCATAGACCCAGGTCTCCATTCAGAAACACGCGACAGCTTCACTAAAATCCTCAAGCAACAAAGCCCAAAGACCCGCCGTCCGCGTATCCCTTCTTCGAATATCACAATGTCAAATAGCTTGGCCCCGCAGTCACACGGAAACCCACCAGCCAGACTCGGCCGGTGAAGCCGTGCAATATAGCGATGCCGGGATGGCGTTACAAGCGCTTAGAGGCCTTCGCCTCCACCTGCTCCACCAAGATCTCGCCGGGGCTTCTCAGCCGCCGGTTCGAACCGGACCCGACGAACCAGTCGGCCCCGTTCGGTGGCCGGCTTATAGGCGAGTCGGATCGGGACTTGCAAGCACAAAAATTTCGCCCCCTCAAAAAAGCACCGAAATGGCCCTCGAAGGGGTGATTTCGGCTCGCCTCAGAGGAGGCCCAGGCTGCGCAACTCCGCGCGCAATTCCTCCGGCATTCCCTCCTCCGCCATTGCCTGGCCCAACGCCACCCGCTGATTGGGAAGATCCGGCGGGGCGTCCTCGACCTCGAGATATCGCCAGCCCTGGAAGGCCCGCCGCGGCCGAATCTCGGTCACGATCACCGTCGGATCATAGACGATGGCGCAATAAGGCTTGCCCTGGTCGTCCTCGACCTCATCCAGTCGCAGGATTTGATGGCGCGCGCAGATTCGGCCCCGGATGACCCAATAGAGCGAGCCGCCATCCAGCACCTCCTCCGCGCGGCGCGGGAACGAGCGTGTCCAATGCTGATCTTCAAGCGGCTTCTTCGAAGCCCGCCGCTTGCGCTGGAGTTCTTCGCGGTAGCGGACCAATTCGGCGATGCTATCGACGCCGACGCAGAGTTTGACCAGATGAACCGTCATTTGCTCGGAAATTGCGATGTTGATGAGGTTAGCGAATCAACCGGGAAACCGGTTTGAATTCTGGAACTGCGGCACTGCGCAGCCATTCGAACAACACCATCTCGGTCGTCACCACGTCAATGCCGGCGGCACGCATGCGCGCAAGAGCAATGGCCCGACTCTCCGGCCGGCGCGACCCCACCGCGTCGGCGACAACACAGATAGGGCGCCCAGCAGTCGCCATCTCCAACGCCGTCTGCAAAACGCAGACATGCGCCTCGATGCCGCAGATAATCGTCGTTCGGCTTAGTTCGCTGGTCAGCGCCAAATTCAGCTCCGCATTGGCGAAGCAGGAGAACTCCATCTTCTCATAGATTTGCGCCCCTTCAGCGAGGGCAAGCAGGGGCGGCAAAGTGGCGCCCAGCCCTTTGCGATATTGCTCAGAGAAGATAACCGGAACAGCCACTTCGCGCGCGGCCCGAAGCAGAATGCCGCATTGGCCTTCAACGGCCGCACCACCATCGATGGCCGGCGCCAGTCGCTCCTGCATATCGACTACTAATATTTGAGATTTATATCTGTCGATCAACATAGTGACCTCCCAGAACACGCGGATTTGACGGCATTTCTGCGAGCATAGCGGGCAGTTGCGATTGACAAAAGCCAGGTTCTCCTTATAGTCCCGCTCACAAATGCGGCGGTCGCCACGGGAGCCGAGGGCGGCCGTTTTGCTTGTTTGATCGGCCCCCTTATTTTCGAGACATCATGGGTTTTCCCGATCTGGGGCTCAGCCCCGAGCTTATCCGCGCCGTCACCGAAGCCGGCTACACCGAACCGACGCCCATCCAGGCGCAGGCAATTCCGACGGTCCTGATGGGCCGCGACGTGCTGGGGTGCGCCCAGACCGGAACAGGCAAGACAGCCTCTTTCACCCTGCCAATGATCGACATCCTGGCGAACGGACGCGCCAAGGCGCGCATGCCGCGCTCGCTGATCGTCGAACCGACCCGCGAACTCGCGGCACAGGTGGCACAGAATTTCGAGAAGTACGGCAAGTATCATAATCTCAATCACGCGCTGATCATCGGCGGCGAAGGTTTTGCGGACCAAGAAGCCAAGCTGATGCGCGGCGTGGACGTCCTTATCGCCACGCCCGGCCGCCTGCTAGATCTTTTCGAGCGCGGCAAGATCCTGCTCATCGACGTCAAGATCCTGGTGATCGACGAAGCCGATCGCATGCTGGACATGGGCTTCATTCCTGATGTGGAGCGAATCGTCAGCCTGCTGCCGAAGATTCGCCAGACGCTGTTCTTCTCCGCCACCATGGCGCCGGAAGTGAAGCGCCTGGCCGATGCCTTCCTGATGAATCCAAAAGAGATCAGCGTCTCGGCGCCGGCCAGCACGGCGACGACAGTGACTCAGGGCATGATCGTGCTCGACGAGATGGATAAGCGCGAAGCCTTGCGCCGCCTCATCCGCGCCGAGAATGTCGGCAATGCGCTGATCTTCTGCAATCGCAAGGTCGACGTCGACATCCTCTACAAGTCGCTCACCAAGCATGGCTTCAAGGCCGTGCGCCTGCATGGTGACATGGCCCAATCGGCGCGCAGCGAAACGCTGGAAATGTTCAAGCGCGGCGAAGCCTCGCTGATGGTCTGCAGCGATGTTGCCGCGCGCGGCATCGACATCGCCGGCCTGAGCCATGTCTTCAATTTCGACACGCCGATTCATGCCGAGGACTATGTGCATCGCATCGGCCGCACGGGTCGTGCCGGCCGAGAAGGCCGCGCTTTTACCTTTGCCACGCCCTATGACGGTAAGCATGTGGCTGCGATCGTGAAGCTGATCGGCAAAGAAATCCCGCAGATTACCATCGAAGGCTTCGAAGGACTTCCCTTCGAGGAAGGCGATGGCCGCCGTGGCCGCGGTCGCGGTCGTGGGGCCCCTGCCAGCCGCAATACGCGCGGCCGCGGGCGAGATCAGGGACGCCCGAGCTCTAGACCGCAACAGGATGAGCAGCCGCAGCTGGATATTGGCAGCGAACCGCTTGCTGTCTCCGTGGTTGATGTCGTTTCGGCGGCACCTGTTGCCGATAGCGAGGGTAAATCACGCAGTCCGCGTCGCCGCCGTGGCGGCAAGAAGGACGCGCCGATCGCCGTTTCACCGGAGGCCGTGATCGACGCCGCCATTCCGCACCCGAGCGAGTCGCTCCATCGCCATGACCTTCTTGAAGCCAGCACGGCCTTGCCGGTGCCCCTTGATGTCGTCGTGGCGCCGGCGCCGCAGTCGCAGTCGCAGTCGCAGGGCCAGAAGGGCATGGCGCCGGTTCAACCGCACGAAAATAGGCATCAGCGCCGCGCTCAATCGAAGCCGCATCATGAGGAGGAGGCTATGGTCGCCGGCCACGGCTTTGGCGATCACCTGCCCGCCTTCCTGCGTCGTCCTGTGCGTCTGCCGGCCGGGGATCGTCGCTCCGGCAAGTAGGACCCAGAAAGCAAGACGGGGCCAACGCGCCTAACGGAGGCGCGTTGGGCTCAGTTCACCGGCAGCTTCCAGAATCGGCTGGCCGACAATGGCCAAATGCGAGTTGATCCGCTTAAGATCCCGCAAAATATCGAGATGCAGGCTGCTGGTCTGAATACTCTCGACCCGCCCCGAACGCAGCCGCGACAGGTGATTCTCGGCAGCACTCTTCTCCATCTCGCGGAACAGCCGCTTTTCCTCAAATAGTTGGCGCGCCAACTTGATGTCACCCGACATGAAGACATTCATGGCGAGTTCCAGGTTATGCGTGAGGCGTTCATGCAGCTGGTCGAGTTCCTGCGTCCCTTCCGGCGAGAACTTCAACTGGTACTTCACCTTCTTCGCTGCCAGCTCCATCAGATTCTTGTCCACGATATCGCCGATATGCTCGAGATTCGTGATGAAGGTAATGAGATCTACCACGCGCTTCTGATCGGACGGATCCATCAACTCGCGGCTGACACCGGTGAGATAGAGCTTGATGGCCTCGTTCAGGCGATCGATCTGGGTATCGAGGTCACTTACCTGCTTGATCAAGCGACGATCGTCGGAGCGGAAGACCGCCAGCGACTGGCGCAGCATCTGCCCCACGAGATCACCCATGCGCAAGGCCTCGCGACCCGCATTGGCAAGGGCAATGGTGGGTTGATCGACCGGTCCCTGCGAGAGATAGCGAGGCTTTCCCGGGTCGTCGATGCCGGCTTGGTCGGGTAACAGGCGTGCCGTCAGTCGCGCGACCGGTCCTGTAAACCATATGAAAGTCATGGCCAGCGCCAGATTGAAGGCCACGTGGAAGTTCAGGGCCTGTCTCGCGCGGTCGATTTCGAGCATGGCGAGATAAGGCTGTATCAGCCCGATCAATGGCACGGTCAGCGCAACACCGATGACGCGGAAGATAAGATTACCCACGGGCACCCGCCGCGCCTCAGGCGGCTCCCCGGCGGTGGCCAGGATCGGCATAACGGCGCTGCCCAGATTGGCGCCAAGAACGAGCGCCAGTCCGAGATCAACCGGCACCATTTCCTTTGCCATGAAGCTGATGACGAGGAGCACGACCGCGAGGCTCGATGTCGAGAGCACGGTAAGGCCGGCGCCGACCAACACGCCGAAGATCGGTGCATTGCTCATCAGTTGCAGGATTTGAGGCAGAAGCGGCGCATCACGTACCGGCTCTGCCGCGTCGGTTATGAGATGTAGCCCCAGTAGCGCTATGCCGAGGCCGACGATGGCGCGCCCCAGATCGCGGGTCTTGGAATCCTCGAACTTATTGAACAGGATCCAACCGATCACGATCAACAGCGGTGAAATCCAACCGACCTTGAACGAATAGGCCTGCGCCACGAGGCTGGTGCCAAGATCTGCCCCCAGCATGACGGCGAGTGCGCCGCCCGTCGTCACCAGCCCCCTCGACGCGAACGAAGCCGAAAGCAGCGCCGTGGCACTCGATGACTGCAGCAGGCAGGTGATGCCCAGGCCCGAAACAAAGGCCGAGAAACGGTTGCTCGTGGCGCGGGCGAGGCTTTGGCGCAGTTGGGCGCCATAGGCCCGCAGCACGCCCGTGCGCACCATGCGCAGGCCCCACAGGAGCAGCGCCGCAGCGCCGAACAGGTTCAACAGAAAGATCATGCCTAATCGCCTCGACTCGAGACCAACCATCCCGTGCGGTGTCACGAAACTGTAACATATAAGCGATGGGGTTCGCGATGGCAGCCTAGAACCGACGGCTAACCTAGCGCTTACGCCAAGCCGTCAGCGCTTGCGCCAGGCTTGGGTGCGTCGGTTGAGACCCTGCGCCACGAGGCTTTGCAGGCCCTTGAGCATTGCCGATGTCACCACGATGGTCATTCCCATGGCGCAGGCGGTTGCCGTGTTGCCGGCATCATCGGTGTTGATGGCGTTGATGGACATGAGCTTCGTATCGGCCGAATAAAGAAAGATCACCGCCGAGACGGTCGTCATGGCATTGACGAAAAGATAGATCGCTATGTCGAGGATCGCCGGCAGGCAGATCGGCACCGTCACCTGCCAGAAGGTCCGGTAGAGCGGCACTTTCAGCGAGGCGCCAACCGCTTCAAATTCGGCATCCACCTGCTTCAGCGCCGTGACGGCCGTCAGATGGCTGACCGTATAGAAGTGGCAGATGGTGCTGATCACCAGGATGGTCATGGTGCCATAGATGACGTTGAGCGGGTTTCCGGGGGCATTGAAGTAGAAGATGTAGGACAGGCCGAGGACGATGCCGGGGACCGCCAGGGGAATCATGGCGAGGAGATGCAGGACTGTCCGCAACCTGCCCGCGCCCCTGCTCTTCTCCACCAGATAGGCGCCGCAGAAGATGACTGCTGTTCCTATTCCAGCGACGCAAGTTGCCAACTTGAGACTGTTGAAATAAGGCCCCCAGCCGTCCGTCCCGATGCGGGAAAAATCATACCATTTCAAGGTGAGGCCGAGATTGTAGGGCCACAGCTTGGTCAGCGAACCGAACAGAGCCATCCCGAGTACGAGGAGCAGGAAGCCCGCCACCAAAGAAACTGCGACGAAGAATAGACTGTCGACCATCGCACGCGGCTTGGGCTGCAGCGGCACAGCCCGCGCCGACAGCAGCGCCACCTGGCGGCGCTGCACGATGCGGTCGGCAGCAAAGGAAACCAAGGCGGGCAGCAACAGAATGAGACCAACGACGGCACCCATCTGGAAATTAAACTGCCCGATCACCTGACGATAAACATCGGTCGCGAGGACGTTGTAAGATCCGCCGATCACCTTCGGCACGCCAAAATCAGTGAAGATGAGGGTAAAGACCACCAGGCCCGCACTGACCAGTCCATAGCGACAACCCGGCAAGGTTACTGTGAAGAATATCCTGATTGGGCGCGCCCGCAGCGCCTCAGCTGCTTCGTAAAGCCTCGCATCAGCGACTGCGAGCGCCGTTACCAGAATGATGAGCGCATGCGGAAAGGCAAAGAACACCTCTCCCATGACGATACCGATGGCACCATATATTTCGTGGCCAAATAGAAGCGACTTCAAGAGTCCCTGATTGCCGAAGAGATAGACAAGCGCTAGGCCAGGCAGCAAGGAAGGCGCAAGCAGCGGTATCAAGGCAATCGCGCGGAAAAAGCCGCGCCAGCGCATGCAGGTCCGCGTCAACGCATAGGCGTAGATGAATGCCAGCCCAAGAGTGATGAATGTGCCGAGCAGCGAAACGAAGATCGTATTGCCGAACGATTGCAGCATCGCCGGATCAGCGAAGTAACGTGCAAAATTCGCCAAGCCGACAAACTGCCCCTCCTTGTCCTGCAGGCTCTTGGCCAGCAGGGTATAGAGCGGCAGCACCAGGGTGAAGATTAGATAGATCGCCAGCAACAGCAGGCCGAGGCGTACAAGCCAATCCTCCCGCGTGACTTTTGCCCTTATCCGCGGAGCCTCAACGTTCTCGGCCGTGAAAGCGATATCAGCCATGACCGCGCGTCCTTTCACCTGAAAAGAGGCGAATGCGATCCGGCGGCAGCGCCACACAAAGCTCCTGGCCCGGCACCAGGGCGAGATCGCGCATGGCATTGATCGAAAAATCCGCCAACAGATTGCGACCACAGGGAAGCCGCAATTCGGCCCGGCAGAAAGAACCGAGGAACTCCATATGCTCGATCCGCGCCAACAGGCTGTTGCCTTCTCCGAGGACAACCCCGCGGACCTGGATATCCTCCGGTCGGATACAGAGTGTGGCACCTGGGCCAGAATGTGAAATCTGCCCTGCCAGCTCGATCACGGCCTCACCAAGCCGAATCGATTTGTCGCCGTGGATGTCGACCGGCAAGAAATTCATTTGACCGACGAAATCCGCGACGAAGGCGGCCTCAGGCTGGCGATAGATCTCCATCGGCGTACCGATCTGCTCGATGCGCCCCTCATTCATCACGACGATCCGATCGGCGATCGCCAGTGCTTCTTCCTGGTCATGCGTCACCATGATCGTCGTCACGTTGAGACGCCTCTGCAACTGCTTCAGCTCGCCGCGCAGATGCTGGCGCACGCGCGCATCGAGGGCCGAAAGCGGCTCGTCTAGCAACAGCAGGCCCGGGGACATAGCCAGCGCCCTTGCCAATGCCACACGCTGTTGCTGCCCCCCGGAGAGTTGGGCCGGATATTTCTTCTCCTGCCCGGTGAGGCCAACCATGGCCAGCAGGTCGTTCACGCGCTTGCTGATCGCCGGCCGCGAAAGCTTGCCACCAACCAGCCCGTAGCCCACATTGTCGGCGACGCTGAGATTGGGGAAGAGCGCATAGGATTGGAAGACAATGCCAAAGTCACGCTCCGAAGGCGGCAGAGCGGAGATATCGACCCCGTCCTGGATGATCCGACCGGATGTCTGAATATCGAGGCCGGCAATCGCCCGCAGCAACGTCGTCTTGCCGCAACCAGATGGCCCCAGGAAACAAACGAATTCGCCGGCATAGATGTCCAACGAGATATCGCGCAAAGCCTGAAAATCACCGAAATTCTTGGCCACCCGCTGGATGCGAAGATAAGGCTCCTGGCTCGTCATGATGAAATCCCACTGCTAAACAAGGAGACGATCCCGGCACGCCAAGCGCCGGGATCGTCCTTAAAAGAACGCAAACTGATGCGTTGTCGTCTTTACTTTGGCGCGTCTTTCGAACCGAAGCTGCGCTGCCACTCGTCGAGAATGGCCTGACGGCGATCCGCCATTTCATAGAAATTGTTCGGCGAGATCATCAGCTTCTCTTCGCCCGCCGGGTAGTTGGCCGGCAGGGATGCGGTCACATCCTTTCGTGCCAACACCTGGTAGCTGTCATTGTAGAGCTTGTTGGCATCGGCGCTGGCTGCGAAGTCGGCGAGTTTCTGCGCCGCATCAAGATTCTTCGTGCCCGTCATAATCGCCGTCGCTTCCATATCCCAGCCAATACCTTCCTTGGGCAGGATGACTTCGACCGGCGCACCGTCATTGATCAGCTTGACGCCCGGATAAGCAAAGGAAATGCCGACCGGATATTCGCCGGCGCCAACCGCCTTGCAGGGCTTCGAGCCGGAATGGAGGTAAGTTTTGATATTGTCATGCAGCGCCGTCATGTAGCTCCAACCACCCTTGTCTCCGAAGAGCTGCAGCCAGGCCGATACGGTAAGGAAGCCGGTCCCCGACGAACCCGGGTTCGGCATGACGATTTGATCCTTGTAGACCGGGTTGGTGAGGTCCTTCCAGCTCGTCGGCTTCGGCAGGCCGAGCTTTTCGGCCTCGACCTTGTTGAAGCAGATGGCCGATGCCCAGGCGTCCATACCAACCCAAGTCGGCCAGCCGCTGCGCGTATCCTTGAAGTCTTCCTTGATCTGATCGAAGCCGGCCGGGCGGTAGCGCTCAAGCATGCCCTCCTTGTCGAGCACCATCAGGCTGGTGGCGGCCAGGCCCCAGACGACGTCAGCCTGGCGGTTCTCTTTCTCGGCCAGGAGACGCGCCGAAATCACGCCCGTGGAATCGCGCTGCCATTCGATCGTGATGCCGGGATTGGCCTTTTCGAAGGCTTCCTTGTAGATCGGGAGCTGCTCTTCCTCGAGCGCGGTGTAGACCTTCAACACCACGTCGTCAGCCGAGCTCGGCTGGGTGGTGGAAAACAATGCGGCGGCCGTCCCCAGGACAGCTACCCCCAACAGCGCCAGTTGCCGGCGCGAGATCCAATTCTTCATTCCCCAATCTCCTGGTGTGCGACCGCCCAACGCGGCGCCAGGAAATTGGCCATCAACTGCGCATCTATGATGAAGGATATATTACAAATCGAAGTCACAGGGTCCTTTCCCTATGACCTATATAGGTAATTTCGATGAAAGCCAGCGCGCCGCAGATCAAGAGCAAGATCTGCGGCGCGCGCGTGTCAATCAGATGATGCCTTCCGTCTTGGCGACGAACTGCTCCAGCAGTTGAACGGCGTAGCCGGTGCCGCCCGCCGGACATGTCGAACGGTCCTTGCCGGCAAACTCGCGCCCGGCAATGTCGAGATGCGCCCAGGGCCGGTCCTCGACGAACTGCTTCAGCAGTGCCGCGGCATGCGGGGCATCGCCGGATTCGGAATCCTCGGCGTGATGCTTGATGTCGGCGATGCGGGATTCGAGATGCTCGTCATAGGCCTTGTCGAGCGGCATGCGCCACAGCCGCTCACCGACGGACTTTCCGGCCGCAGTCAACTGTTCAGCCAAATCGTCATTATTGGCGAAGAGGCCGGCAAAGACTGTGCCGAGTGCCGCCTGGATCGAGTAGGTCAAAGTGGCAAGATCGACGATCGATTTCGGCTTGAAACGCGATGCCGTATAGAAAAGAGCGTCAATCAGGACCAGCCGCCCTTCCGCATCCGTGTCGATCATCTCGATGGTGCGCCCGGACAGTGTCTTTACGATATCGCCCGGCTTGAACGCCGTGCCGGACGGCATGTTCTCCACCAGGCCAACGACACCGACGACATTTACCTTGGCTTTCCGCTCTGCCAGAGCGTGGATCAGGCCGATGACGGCGGCACCGCCGGCCATGTCACCCTTCATGTCATACATGGCGCCGGATCGCTTGATGCACAGGCCACCGGAATCGAAGCAGACCCCTTTACCCACAAAGGCGAGCGGCCCGTCGCCCTTTTTGGTCGGCGCTCCATTGTATTGCAGCACCAGCAACCGTGGCGGCTTGGCCGAGCCCTTGCCGACCGATAGCATTGCATTGAGGCCCAGTTTCGCCATCGCCTTCTCATCCAACGCCTCGACTTTCACACCGAGCTTGCTGAGCGCCTTGGCGCGCGCCACGAAGCTTTCGGGATAGAGCTCGTTCGGCGGCTCGTTGGTGAGATCGCGCGCGAGGGCGACACCGTTGGCGACCGCCTGCAGGCGGTGCATCGCCTTCTCGGCCGCGGCCGGCTTGGGCACAACCAGCGACAGCCCTCCGAGGGCCTGCGCCTTGTCCGGCTTCGGCTTGGTGAAAAAGCGCTCGAAGCGGTAGTTGCGCAAAATGGCACCGAGAGCGAGCTCGGCCGCGATCTGCGCTTCATCAACCCTGCTTTCCTTGATCGGATCGACCAGAACCGTGGCTCCGGCCTCAAACTCCGCCACGAGATGCGCGGCCAGGGCCCCGCCAGCTTCACGCAGCGACAGCGCATCGATGTCTTTCGCCTTGCCAAGGCCCAGAACAATGACCCGCCGCGCGGCGGTGCCGACTGGCACCAGCAATTCCGTCACCTCGCCCTTCTTGCCCTTAAACCGCGGCAAAGAGAGACTTCGCTGCAGCGCACCAGAAAGTGACTTGTCCATAGCGGCACCGTGGGCGCCGAGCTTGCCGGCCTCGGCAATCAGCAGGACCAGGACCGCAGCCTTCGCTGCCGGCTTGGTTACAAATTCAATTTTCATCAGGGGAATCCTCTAGAACATGGAATGCGAACCGGAAAAATCGTGGGCGAGCATAGCCAAACTCATGCCCGTCCGCAAAATCCATTCCACGTCCGGAAAAATCCCTGAAATCTCAGCCGAGCGCACCCACCGTGTGGATGATGCCCGAGCTCAACCGTCGCACCAACGTATAGAGACCGGCGATCGGACCGAAAATAGCCTGGTGTTCGCGCTCATAGGTCTGATGCCAGTCGCCCACATAAGTTGCAGCCTCGCCGAAATCACCCTCGAACTTCAGCTGCTCGACCTTCGGGAAGATCATGTTGAGCTTGCGCATCGCGTCGTCAATCTCAAGGTGGAAGATCTTCGACACCAATTGCTGACGGGTGATGTTGTGCTGGTCGGAGAAGTCAGGGATATGCGCCGTCAGTGTGAAGATTCGCATGATCAGTGCAATACGCAAACCATGCATCAGGCGCAGATTCATCCTGGTCTCGTCGCTGATCTTGGCCTGCGGCAGGCCGACCAGCGCCAGACCCTCGCGCAGATCCAGCATGTCGCGCTGGAACACGCGATAGATCTTGGCAAGCTTCTCATAGACACGGTCACCCTCAAGATGTTCGGCGACGTGGCGCAGTTCAACTGCCGTGGTCTGGTCCTTGGCCTGATAAGCGCGCGACAACCACTGGCCGGGGTCGAACAGATCCACATAGCATTTCAAGGCTTCAAGATCGGTGAAGGCCAGCGCCCAATCAACCATGCCGAGGAGTCGGCGGCAGCGCGGCGATGACTGATAGAGGCGCTGAAAGCGCTCCGGGTCACGCGCGATCGCTTGCCCGACACCGCCCACCGTATTTGCCAACATTCCGAGCTGCTGCAGGATGCCGTTATGGGGGATGGCACGCATCTCCTTGGGATGCGTAAGGTTGACGCGGTGCGCCAGCCCTTCATGCTCGCGCTTGACGGGCCGCGACCCGCTGGTGAACAGCAGATTGCCGCCGAACGTATCCAGAAGCGCGGCATAGGCTGGATCGTTCATCACCTCCTCGTTGAAGCGACGGATGGTGATGAAGAACTCCTTCACATAGTCTTCGTCGTGGCGATAAGCCGGATCGGATTCTACGTCTTCGGTCGGAATTGGCAGCATATATTCCAGGATGCGGGTGACCGACGCCAAGGCGACGTCAGGCGTGATGAAATAGAGATAACCGTCGCCGCCCTGAAAGCTCGCCTCCTCCTTCACCCGGATACCTGCCTGAGCAAAGTTCTGCCGACTGACCGGAGAGGCAATGTATTCGAGGCGGGCGCGAAAATCCTCTGGATGGCCACCGCGGCCGATCGATTCACCATGGGTGTCGAAGATGACCAGTTCGACATCGTCAAAGCCGCGCTGGCGCAGCAACTCCGCCAGCTTCAAACGCAACCATTCGACCGAGATTGCCGCAACCGTCTGCCCTAAATGGCGTCCGGCATCAGAAAAGCCGGTCTGGATGCATAGACGTCCGCGTTGGCGGACATAGGCGGCGAAAGCAGGGTTTTGCAAGCATTCATCGATGACACGGATGCCGCGCTCAAAGGCCTTCGTGGTCTCGAACAAGGGAGAGATATCGACCTTGCCATCGACACCGAACAGCTTGGCGAAATAGAGCGCTGCCAGCAAAGTGAGCGGTGTTTCCGTCTCGGCGATGAGGAAGCGCACCGGCACCGTGGCGTCGATATATTTCAGCATCTTCGCCACGATCATGAAGAGACGCTTGGCAGATGTGCGCTCGGCCAGGATCGAGGCGAAGTTGATCTGCACCGGCTTCACGGTGAGAAGGAGCTTGGTGATTTTGGCGATGTAGGAGCGCTTGTGCGCTGGATCATCCGGCGCGGCTTCCATGTCGATCAGCTTGCGGATCGCGTTGTGGATCTGCACGGCATTGAGCCGCACATGAGTGTGCGCCAGACCCAGCCCGTGATTGGCCAGTTCCGCCCGCAGCACAATCAGTTTACGGCGCTGCTCCGACGTCTTGGAAAGGCCGATCGCCCGGTCGATCAGTTCGAGGAGTTGTGCTGAGTCGATCAGGCGCAGATCGCGCCCGTCATGCATGCGCTTGGCGATCCGGCGAACTTCCTCGGCCCAGGCAAGCGGCGCCTCACCCTCCTTCTTGCCACCCTGAAAGACAGCAATCTCGTCCTCGGCTTCCTTGACAGCCAAGGCCAGGCGGCTTTCCAGCAGTTCGAGCAGATGAACGAGGTCCACTTGGTTTCGCTTCTGGTCGATGCCGGTGCGCAGTTCCTCGACCACCTTCACATAGCGCTGCAGCTGCAGCACCTGGATCTTGAGCCGCGTAAACAGCGTGTCGCTCCACTTGATGTCGGAGCGGCCGTCGAGGTCATATCCGACCCAGCTCGCCACCGTCATCAGCCGCGGCGAGAGTTGCTCCCATTCCTGGGGATAGTTCTCCGCCGCCACATCGAGCGCAATTTCATACGCCTGCCGCAGGGCAATGTGGATGTTGGCAATGGCCGCCACCGACATGTCATATTCATAGGCGAGATCAAGCTTCTCCGGTGGTCGATGCTCGACAGCGCGGGCGTTGGTCAGAATTTTGCGCCGGCGTGCCGCCGTCACCTTCTCCCCTTCGGCCGTGCGGCCGATGCCAAGCTCAGCCAGAAGCCGCACCATCTCATGCGATTGGCTGAACGTCGGGTGACCGGTAATGACAATGCCGAACAGCTCTCGTTCGACTGCCGCCTTATAGGCTTGGAAAGGGATGCGGGCGCCCTTGCCCTTCCCGCCGCCCGGCCGCCGCGATCCGGCAGCCAAAGCCTGGAACACGTCACGCAGCCGCTGCTCGTTGCGCTTGGGATCGCTCTCGCCAAGATAGTTGTGGAGCCGCTCGGCGCGGTGCTCGAAGGCCCCCGTGGTGAGTTCCTGGATCAGCGTTTCCACCGCGCCCAGGCTCAGTTTGCCCTTGTCGAGGCGCTTGCCCACCTCGAGCGCCAGCAGCTTTACCGAATTGCCGAAGGGATTGCGCTCGCGCAGCCCGATCAGGTCACCGAAGACGGACTTCAGCTCCCGCTCGGTTCTCGAGGCGTCGAAGCCCCGCTCCACCGGGAACATGCGATCGAGCGATTTCAGGCCGACTTCCAGCGCCGCATCAGCCTTGGCGGGCTTCCGATGAGCCGGTTTCACGCGCAAAGCCGCCACATCACCACCCCGCGACGGTGCCCGCTTTGCCGTGCTCATACAACCCCTCCAAATCAAAGAAAATAGCTGCGCCGAAGCGACAGAGTACCGCGCTCGGCGCAGCTGCAAAAGAACTTTTGTGCAGCGCAAAATAGATCGATCAGGCACCGGCTCGCAAAGCCTCGAGCGCAGTCTGACCCAGTTCCGCAGGGCTGGGCGTAATGCGGATACCGGCCGCGCGCAGGGCCTCGATCTTCTCGGCAGCACTCTCGCCGCCACCCGAAACGATCGCCCCTGCATGTCCCATGCGACGACCAGCCGGCGCTGCCTTCCCGGCAATAAAGCCAACGACCGGCTTCCGGCGTTTTTCCCGCTTCAGAAACTCGGCGGCCTCGATCTCCGGGGTGCCGCCGATCTCGCCAATCATGATGATTGCTTCAGTCTGGTCATCACCGAGGAAGAGTTCCAGAATATCGAGAAAACTCGACCCGTTCACTGGGTCACCGCCGATACCGACGACAGTCGATTGGCCGAGACCGACAGCTGTGGTCTGCGTGGCGGCTTCATAGGATAGCGTGCCGGAACGTGACACGATGCCGACCTTGCCCGCCTTGTGCACGTAGCCGGGCATGATGCCCATTTTACACTGGTCCGGTGTGATGACGCCCGGGCAATTCGGGCCGATGACCCGCGACCTGGTGCCTTTCAATTCCTTGCGCACCCGCGCCATGTCATGGACCGGGATGCCGTCAGTGATGGCGACGATGATCTCGATCTCGGCGTCGATCGCTTCCATGATCGAATCCATCGCATAGATCGGTGGCACATAGATCGCTGTCGCATTGGCCCCGGTCTTGGCGCGCGCCTCATGCACCGTGTTGAAAACCGGCAGGCCGAGATGCGAGCTGCCGCCCTTTCCCGGCGTGACACCGCCCACCATTTGCGTGCCGTAATCCATCGCCTGCTGCGAATGGAAGGTACCTTGCGTACCGGTGAAACCTTGGCAGATGACCTTGGTGTTCCTGTCGACGAGAATGGCCATGGCTTAAGCCCTCTTCCTATCTGTACCGATGGGCCGCGTGGCGGTAACGATCTTCTGAGCCGCATCGGCAAGCGTTGTCGCCGTGATGATCGGCAAGCCTGATTGTTCGAGGATCTCGCGCCCCAATTGGACATTGGTGCCCTCAAGCCGCACGACCAGCGGCCGGTCGAGCCCAACCTCCTTGGCGGCGCCAACAATCCCTTCCGCGATCGAATTGCAGCGCATCATGCCGCCGAAGACGTTGACCAGAATGCCCCGCACGCCGGGATCGTTGAAGATCAGCCTGAAAGCCCGAGCCACACGTTCCTTCGTTGCAGCACCGGCGATATCCATGAAATTGGCGGGCTGCCCGCCAAAATGCTGGATAATGTCCATGGTCGCCATGGCAAGGCCTGCCCCATTGACCATGCAGCCGATATCGCCATCGAGCTTCACATAATTGAGGTCATGGCGCGCCGCCTCCAATTCAAGCGGATCGACTTCGTTATCGTCACGCAGGTCCTGAATGTCGTTGTGGCGGAACAAAGCGTTGTCATCGAAGATCATCTTGCAATCGAGCGCCACCAGGCGACCGACACCGGTCACGACCAGTGGATTGATCTCAATCATCACCGCGTCGAGGCTGCGGAAGGCCTTGTTGACCGCCATGACCAAGCGCACAAACTTGTGCACTTCCCGCTCCTTCAACCCCAATGCGAACGCCACCTGCCGGGCCTGATAGGCGCGCATCGGCGTTGCCGGCTGCATGTCGAGACGAATGACCTTGTCCGGGTGATGCGCCGCCACTTCCTCGATATCCATGCCGCCTTCGGTCGAAGCGATGAGGGTGACGCCACCGGTCGCGCGATTGATCAATTGCGCCACATAGAGCTCGCGGGCAATGTCGCTCGCCTGCTCGATATAGACTTTACGCACCTGCCGGCCTTCCGGTCCGGTCTGATGCGTCACCAGCTTCATGCCGAGCATCTGGTCGGCATTGGCAACCACTTCCTTGATTGACCGGCAAACCTTGACGCCACCGGCCTTGCCGCGGCCGCCGGCATGGATCTGTGCTTTGACGACCCAAGTCGGTCCGTCGAGTTCTTCCGCGATTGATTCTGCCTCTACCAGATTATGCGCGACATCGCCCCGTGGCACCGGAACGCCGAACCGCCGCAGCAACTGCTTGGCCTGATATTCATGAATGTTCATCGCCGACTCTCCCCTATCGACCTGCGCCGGGCCAGGGCCAAGCGAGGCCGTGGCGCCCAATCGCGCGTTCAACTGTCTGTGCTGTCAGGTGCTGCGTTCAGCAGGCCGATCGACCAGGCGGCCGGAATTTTCTCCGACCCCCGCATCCGGCACGCGATCACTCTGGTCGCATGGGCGGATGACGACTACTTCCCGGCGCCAGCATCAACCTGTGGCGCGCTTGTCCGGTCACTCGTCCGGGCGCTTTTGGCGACCCGGATTCATCCTATCGTTGCGGGTCTTTCTCACTGTCCCAGATTCGACTACCATGATTGCGAAAACGTCACGAGTCGTCGGCGCGACATGATCATACGGAAAACACCGTTGGACCAGCATTACCGAATACTTGCGATATCACCGCTGGCAGTGCTGGCGATACTGTTGACCGGTTGTGCAGATACTTTGGAAGCACCGAAGGTCGAGCCGCGTTACTCAAGCGTCTTCCTCGACATCACCGGCCCCGATGCCAGCCGCGTGTCACCCTATTCCGACATGCAATGCGTGCCCTATGCGCGCATGGTGTCGGGAATCAACCTGCGGGGAGATGCCTATACCTGGTGGAGTGGCGCCAGCGGCATTTATCAGCGCGGTGCCACGCCTGCACCGGGCGCTGTGCTCGTCCTTGCACAGACTGATCGGCTGCGCAGCGGCCATGTTGCGGTCGTGCGCCAAGTCGTCAACGCGCGTGAAATCCTAGTCGACCATGCCAATTGGATTCCCGGCCAGGTAATCAATGGTCAAAGCGTCTATGACGTCTCCCCGGCCAATGATTGGTCCATGCCGCGCTTCTTCAATGCCGAAGCGGGCGTTTATGGCAGCGTCTATCCGGCCTATGGCTTCGTCTACAACGTTGCCGCGGGTGCCAGTCCGGCGCCGATCGCCTCGACCTCAAGCGGTGGGCAGGACTGGGTGCCGCCGCAATAGGCCGCGCTGCTGCAAATCCAGCACCGTGTCACGCAGCGACTGTTCCAGCGGCCGGCACTGCCACTGCAGTTCCTTTTGCGCCTTGCTGCAATCAAACGCCATCGAAGACCGCGCCAGCCGCACGCCCGTAAGTGGTGCCAATGGCGGATTCTTCGTTAAATTGGCAATTCCCTCGCTCACCACTGCCGAGGCATAGGCCAGCCAATAGGGAACCTTACGTCGCGGCATGGCCAGCCCCGTCAGTCGCTCCAACTCGGCGAGCAGGCGGCCGAGGCTCAAATTCTCGTGGCCCAGGATATAGCGCTCGCCAATGCGGCCGCGTTCCGCAGCAAGCAGATGACCCAGCGCGGCATCGCGCGCATCGACCAGGTTGAAATCGCAGTCGAGATAGGCCGGCGTCGTGCCGTTGAGAAAGCCGAGGATCATCCTCGTCGGCGGCGTGAGCAGGAAATCACCGGGACCAATCGGCATGGTCGGGTTGACGATGACCAACGGCAGCCCGTTGTCAGCGGCACTCTTTGCAGCCTCCTCCGCGCGGAATTTAGAGCGACAATAGGGGCCGGGCACATCGTCCACCGAGTGCCGCACCTTCTCGTCAATCAGGGCGTTCCGCGAGGTGCGTGGCGCATTGATGTTCTTAAGGATCGATTCCGTCGACGTATAGACAAAGCGCGCCACATTGGCCGCCGCAGCGGCTTCAAGGACACGACATGTGCCCTCATAATTCACCTCGTGAAAAGTATTGGGATCCGCCGCCCAAAGATTGGGATTGGCTGCGAGATGAAAGATTCGGTTTACGCCCGCCATTGCCCGCGTCACGACAGCACGGTCGCGGATAGATCCCTGCCGCAATTCCACGTTTCCAGGCATCGGCAGGTTGGCCGATTGCGGCCAATCACGCAGATCGAGGACGCGAATCCGTTCGCCCCGCGCGCTCAGCAGCGAGACGAGGTGTCGCCCCATGAAACCGCAGCCGCCCGTGACAAGGTTCAGGCCGTTCTCGCGCGACTCCGATCCTACCATGTAAATTCCCGCATCATGCTGATGACCCGCTTCAAAGCTGCTTTAATTGCGGCACTTAGCCTCTCACTGACTTGGCCGACATCGCTGTATGCAGAAATACAGCAGGAGGCGGCCGCAAGCTATATTCGCGCCCTGTTTGAGACAAGCCTGCGGTCCGGGACGGCAGCAGCCAGCATCTGCCCGGATGTTGCGAAATTTGGTCGCTTCGCGGCAGGTTATGCCTGGCATGGCCTCCCTGAGAGCGAGCGAACCCGCTTCGCTGCGGATTTCTGCGGCTTGGCGATCGACGCCGTCACGCGACTGCGCTCAGCCTTTCCCGGTCTGCACCTCGAATTGGAGCAGGTCAGTCCCGGCGCCCAAGGAATGGTCATTGTCGCAAGCCGGGTCGTCCGGCCCGCGCGCGAACCCTGGGCCGTCAAATGGGTCGTAGCCGCCGACGACGGTCACCTGCGCTTGGCCGATCTGCGGATTCTCGGCATTTCGCTCGGCATCTTTCTGCGCGGGCTGACGGCGCTCCAGGCACCTCTCGATACCGCACATCCTGCCAACGCGGCGCGAATCCTCGGGCCGTGGCGGCACGCCCTCGACCGCGCCTTTCCGCCGCCTACGAGCCTGCCCTAGGAATACTGGCCGAATGATGACTTCGCCGCGCCGGTCTGCTATTTAGCGGGTTCGCCACCCCACCAGCCTCACTCGGGTAAGACATTGAATAAATTTACTTATTTTGTCAGGATCCTGACTCTGGGCAGCGCACTATTGATGGCTGGCTTGGTGATCGGGCCGGTACCGGGCTGGGCCCACGCTATTATCGTGTCGGCACAGCCAGCTGCCGGCGCCAGCGTCAGCGGCCCCGACGTCGATCTTGCCTTTACTTTCAATGTCCGTGTCGACCCCCAACGCTCCAAACTGACCCTCACCGGGCCGGATGGGAGCAACTCGGACATTGTCATCGTGGCCGATGACAGTCCGGCCGTACTGGCTGGCCATTTGACCGGGCTGAAGCCAGGCGCCTATTCGGTCAGATGGCAGGTCCTGGCCACGGACGGCCACATCACCCGCGGCGATGTCGCCTTCACGGTGCTTCCTTGAACTTCATTCGTTACTTGCGAGGCGACTGAAGCACCGTGGCATTTCTGCTCGACATTTTCGGCTTCCTGACCGTTTTGCTGTCCGGGCTCACCAGGACCGCCCAGTGTTTTTACGTGGGCTCGATAGCGTTCCTGTTTCTCGCAGCTTTACCAATTTGTGCCCATTCCGGCGTGCTGGGTGATCGGGTTATCATCGTCAGCCGGAAGACCGCCGCCTACAGTCTACTTGTCATGATTGCTGTTCTGGCCGCGAGCCTCTGGGCGCATACAGCGATCCTGGCCGGCACGACCGACGGCAGCTATCTCAATGCTCTGGGTGGCACCTACGCCTCGGCCCAGTTGCTGCGGCTGGGTGCGGCTGTCGTGGCCCTTCTGATCCTCTGTCGGCGCAGCCGCGCGGATATCTTCCTGCCGCTCCTCGCCCTGATCGACATCGGTGCCGGGATCGCCACCAGTCATGCCGCGGCCCGGCTCGACAACCAGCTTCTGCTCATTGTCACCACAACCCTGCATCATCTCGGCGCGGCTATCTGGATCGGCGGCTTGCCGGCCTTCCTATTCGCACTTAACACGCTACCAGTTGGTCCCCTGCTGGAGCGTGTCGGCCGGCGATACTCTCTCCTTTGCCTGCTCTCGGTGCTGGCGATTGCCTTCTCCGGCTTCGTGATGCTGGTCTACTATGTCGGCTCGACCGAGGCGATGTACGGCACCGCCTACGGCATGATGCTTGGCACCAAGACCATCCTCTTTGTAACACTTCTTGGACTGGGCTTTTTCAACTCCCGTGCCGTCCGCATGCTGGCCGGCCATTCCGGCGCGCCGCTCCTGCGCTTGAAGAGATTTGTCGAAGTGGAGATCGGGATCGGCATCACAATCCTCTTTGTGGCGGCCTCGATCACCTCCCTGCCCCCGGCGATCGACCTTACTGAGGGGCGCGCCACCCTCAGCGACATCACCGAGCGGCTGTCGCCCAAATGGCCCCTGCTGACCAGTCCCGACAAGAGCAGCCTTGCCTTCTATGAAGAGCAGCACAAGGCAGCGATGCCGGACATGTCGAGCCATATGCAGGTCTATGTTCCAGGCTCCGGCGTACCCTTGCCGCGCAATGCCGAAGATATCGCCTGGTCGGAATACAATCACCATTGGGCCGGCATTTTTGTGCTCATGATCGGGATCCTGGCGTTGCTGGAACGGACTGGACGGGCGCCCTGGGCCAGGCATTGGCCACTCCTCTTCGTCGGCCTCGCCGGCTTTCTCTTCATGCGGTCCGAGGCCGAAGGCTGGCCCTTGGGGACACTCAGCCTGGGTGAAAGCCTGCGCGACCCTGAATACGTTCAGCACAAGCTCTTCATGGCGCTGATCACGGGATTTGCCGGTTTCGAATGGAGCGTCCGGACAGGCGCCCTCACACGAAGCTGGGCGCGCTACATCTTTCCGCTGTTGAGCGCCGCCGGCGGCATGATGCTGCTCACCCATTCGCATTCCATCGCGAATGTGAAGGAATTGCTGCTGATCGAAATGACGCACATGCCCATCGCTATCCTCGGCATCTGGGCCGCCTGGTCGCGCTGGCTTGAACTGCGTCTGGTCGGCCGGGGGCGCGAAATCTGCGGTTGGCTATGGCCGACCTTCTTCTGCCTCGTCGGCATAATACTCATTCTTTATCGCGAGATTTGATCTGATGCTTGAGAGATTAGTGGGCGCCATTGTTGCCTGGAGCGAAAGACGCGCCCTGCTGCTGGTGATCTTGTCCCTGCTGCTGACGGCCGGTGCCGGCGTGTTTACGGCGCGCCATCTCGGCATGGATACGGACACGGCCAACATGATTTCGCCGGACCTTTCCTGGCGCAAGGACCTCGCGCATTTCAACAGCCTCTTTCCACAGAATACCGGCTTGCTCGTCGTCATGATCGACGGCAAGACGCCTGATGCTGCCGAAGATGCCGCTGCGGCTCTTTTTGCCAAGATCGAAGCACGTAAGGATCTGTTCGCCACCGCGCGCCGTGCAGATGGCGGCCCCTTCTTTGAAAAATACGGCCTCCTTTTCCTGCCCACCGATCAGGTGCAGAAGATCGCCGATGCGGTAATCGAGGCACAGCCCTTCATCGGTTCGCTGACCCAGGACCCCAGCCTGCGCGGCTTGTTCGATGTGCTGTCTCTGGCGATGCAGGGTGTGATGCAGAAAGCCGGCAGTATCGATCGCCTGGAGAAGCCGCTGGCCGCCATTTCGGCAACGCTCAGCGACGCCCTCTCCGGCAGCCGCCAGGCAATGTCCTGGCAGACCCTGCTGCTTGACCGCCCGGTTGAGGCGCGCGACCTGCGCCGCCTGATCCTCACCCAGCCCAACCGCGACTTCGCTGCGCTTAAGCCCGGCGCCGCGGCAACCGGGTTCATTCGCGACACCGTCAAGGAACTCGGCCTTACACCCGACACCGGCGTCACTATTCGCCTGACCGGTCCGGTGGCACTCAATGACGACGAGTTTGCAACCGTCGCCGAGGGCATGGGATGGGCCCTGCTCATATCGACCGTGCTGGTGCTGCTCTGGCTCTTCATGGCCTTGCGATCGATCAAGCTGATCCTGGCAACCTTCATCACACTGATCATCGGTCTCGTCCTGACCTTTGCCTTCGCCACGCTCGCGGTGGGCAAGCTCAATCTCATTTCAGTGGCTTTCGCTGTAATGTTCATCGGTCTATCGATCGATTTCGGCATCCAGTTCGGTGTGCGCTATGGCCAGGAAAAGGTTGAAGGTGGCCTGACCGGTGCCCTTGTTCGCACCGGCCTTGCCATGGCGCGCCCCTTGACCCTGGCGGCCATTGCCATTGCCGTTGGGTTCGCCGCCTTCATCCCAACCGATTATCGCGGTGTGTCGGAACTCGGCCTCATCGCCACCGCCGGCATGGCGATCACCCTGGCGCTGAACGTCACTCTGCTCCCGGCTCTGCTGGCCCTGCTCAGGCCGCGCATCTTGAGCGGCGAGATGGGTTTCGCCTGGGGCAAGCCAGCCGATCGCTGGCTCGTCAACAACCGCAAGCTTGTCCTTGTCGGCTGGGGAATTGTCGCCGTAATCGGGGTGGTCCTGTCACCGCGGCTGGAATTCGATTTCCATCCCCTGCATCTCAAGGATCCCAAGGTCGAATCCATGGCCGCGATCCTCGACCTGATGAAGGATCCGATCCGTTCGCCCTATGCGATCGAGATCCTGGTGCCCAATGCCGCGGCAGCGGACGAACTGAAGGCAAAACTCGGCAGGCTCCGCGAGGTTCATGCTGTAATCTCGGCCTCCAGCTTCGTGCCCAAGGATCAGGACGATAAACTCGCCATCCTCGGCGATCTGCAGATGCTGATGGGACTGACGTTGGAGCCGATTTCCACCAAACCGGCGCCCACTGTCGACGAGGTTCGCGCTTCACTCAAGCAATGCGCGGCAAAACTGCGCGAAGCCCTGCCCTCATCAGACAAGGCGCAGCAGCTGGCCCGTTTGCTCGACCAGGCCGCAGCAGCGGAAGCCTCTCTGTTTCCGGAGTTGCAGCGTATGCTGGTCGACGGACTCACGCCGCGCCTGAAGATGCTGGCGTCTGCCCTGCAAGCCGAACCGGTGACGTTGGAGACGCTGCCCGACGAGATCCAATCGCAATGGATCGCGGCAGATGGCGAAATGCGCCTCACCGTCATGCCCAAGGGCGATAGCAATGACAGCACCGTGCTGGCTAACTTCGTCACCGCCGTGCGTGGCGTGGCGCCCGAGGCAACCGGCCCGGCCGTGCAGATATATGAGTCAGGCCGCGCCGTCACCAAGGCTTTCCAGATGGCGACCCTCACCGCAATCATCGCCATCGCCATCCTGCTCTTTGCCATCCTGCGTCGCCCGCGGGACGTTGCCTATGTGATGTTGCCATTGCTGATGACAGCGCTGGGTACGATCATCATCTGCGTCACGTTCGGGCTGAAGCTCGATTTCGCCAACATCATTGCACTGCCTCTGCTGCTCGGCATCGGCGTCGCCTTTGACATCTACTTCGTCGTGAACTGGCGTCGCGGTATTGCGGAACCACTGTCGACGAGCACCGCCCGCGCGGTCCTCTTCAGCGCGCTGACGACGGGTTCTTCTTTCGGCAGCCTTGCCCTCTCCAGCCATCCTGGGACCGCCCGCATGGGCATGCTGCTGCTGATTTCGCTGACCATGCTGCTGGTGGTGATCTTCGCCTTCATGCCGGTGCTGATGGGCAAGCCGCCCCAGGCTGCGGAATAGGCAAAGAAAAAGCGGGCGCTGATTGGTCGCCCGCTTCTTGGTATTTCGATTGGTCCGACCGGCCAGACCCGGTCAGGCTTCCTTCTTGAGATCCTCGATCTTCTGCTCAAGCGAGGCGATGAGGGCGTCGGCGCCGCCGTCAACCACCGTCTTGGAGAATTCCGAGCGCAGCTGCGCCATCTGCGAGATGGCGCCGGCGAGATAGATATCGATGACCCGCCACATATTCTTGTTGAAGCGGAACAGATAGTTGAGTTCGACCGGTTCACCGTTCGAGCGGATCAGCTTCGTTTCCACCAGCGTGCGGCCTTCACCGGCTTCTTTCGCCTCACCGACCTGGAACTCCTGACCCTTGAAGGCCTTGAAGCGCGCAGCATAGGTGGTGATCATGTACTTGTTGAATGTGACCAGAACAGCGCCCTTTTGTTCGCCCGGCATCTTGGTCCATTCCGGCCCAACGGCAATCTTGCACATCGTGGCGACATCAAAGGTCTCGTTCAGCACCGGCTCGATCAGCTTGAACCGGCCATCAAAGCCAAGTTCCGCCCCTCGCTTCATGCACTCAAGCAAGGCGGCATAGAATCCATTGATCAGCGTCACTGGGTCCGGCACGGCCTGCGCCAACGCAATGCCCGGCTGAAGCACGGCAGCAGCTCCAAACAAGGCCAGGGCCTCGCGGCGGGACAGGCTCAGCTTAGTCATGCGCGGACACTCGCCTCGGCAACACCCAAGGCGGTCAGCGCTTGGCTGACGATGTGGCGGGCATTGAGGCATGCCACGTCATATTGCTTTTGCGGCGCATCGTGATCGATGCAGATATCCGGCAGGGTCATGGGTCTGATCTTCAAGCCTTTGTCCAGGGCACCACTCTTGGCCAGGAACTGTAGGACATGGGCCGCGAAACCGCCAATGGCTCCTTCCTCGATCGTGATCAACACTTCGTGCTCACGGGCAAGGCGCTTCACCAGATCCTCGTCGAGCGGCTTGCAGAAGCGAGCATCGGCCACAGTGCAGCTAAGGCCCTTAGCCGCGAGTTCGTCGGCTGCCTTCAGCACTTCCACCATCCGGGTACCGTAATTGAGAATGGCGATCTTGGTTCCCTCACGAATGATGCGGCCCTTGCCGATGGGCAGCACTTCGCCGCGCGACGGCAGATCGAGGCCGATACCCTCGCCGCGCGGATAGCGCACGGCGCTGGGGCGATCGTCGATGGCGGCGGCTGTCGCCACCATGTGCATGAGCTCAAGTTCGTCCGAAGGTGCCATCAGAACAAAATTCGGCAGGCAGCCCAGATAGGTGATGTCGTAATTGCCGGCATGGGTTTGGCCGTCAGCGCCGACGAGGCCGGCACGGTCGATGGCAAAACGCACGGGCAGGCTCTGGATGGCGACATCGTGCACCACCTGGTCGTAACCGCGCTGCAGGAAGGTCGAATAGATTGTGCAGAACGGCTTCATGCCTTCGGTCGCCATGCCGGCGCAGAAGGTGACCGCATGTTGCTCGGCGATCGCGACGTCGAAAGTACGGTCGGGGAATTCCTTGCCGAACGCATCAAGGCCGGTGCCGGACTGCATCGCCGCCGTCACCGCGACCACGCGATCATCGGCCTTCGCTTCAGCGATCAGCGCCTTGGCGAAGACGCCGGTATAACTCGGGGCCTTGGGCGCCGACTTCTGCTGTACGCCGGTGGCGACGTCGAATTTGACCACGCCGTGATAGCGGTCAGCCGAGGCTTCGGCGGGCGCATAGCCCTTGCCCTTCTGCGTCACCACATGAACCAGGACCGGGCCAGGTTCGTCCGACTTCGCCAGATTCTGCAGCACGGGCAACAGATGATCGATGTTGTGGCCGTCGATCGGCCCCACGTAATAGAATCCGAGCTCCTCGAACAAGGTACCGCCGCCCGAAATGATGCCGCGAGCATATTCCTCGGCTCGCGCCGCCATCTTCTGCAGCCGGTCAGGCAGGATGCGCAGAGTGTCCTTCGCGAAGTGGCGCAGCGAGCGGAACGAGGTGGAAGACAGTGACCGCGAAAGATAGGCGGACAAGGCGCCGACAGGCGGCGCAATCGACATGTTGTTGTCGTTGAGGATGACGATCAGTTTGGTGTCGCGCGACCCGGCATTGTTCATCGCTTCATAGGCCATGCCGGCCGACATGGAGCCGTCGCCGATAACAGCGATCGCAGCGCGCTTACGGCCCTGCATTTCGCTGCCGACCGCCATGCCGAGGGCCGCCGAAATAGAGGTCGAGGAATGTGCCGTGCCGAACGGATCATATTCCGATTCGGAGCGCTTCACGAAGCCGGAGAGGCCGCCGCCCTGACGCAGGGTGCGAATCCGGTCGCGCCGGCCGGTCAGGATCTTGTGTGGGTAGGCCTGATGTCCTACATCCCAGATCAGGCGGTCATAAGGCGTGTCGAAGACGTAATGAATTGCCACCGTCAATTCGACAACACCAAGACCTGCGCCGAGATGGCCGCCAGTCACCGATACGGCATCGATCGTTTCCTGGCGCAATTCATCGGCCAGTTGGCGCAAATCGGACGGGTCTAGCTGGCGCAGTTGTGCCGGCGTAATGACGCGGTCGAGCAAGGGGGTTTTGCTGGTCAAGAGAAAAGCCTTTTACCCATTGTTGATGCGCCCCAATCCGACGCGCTGCTGGCCGGTCGTCTGTCATCAGCCAAACGCCGGATTAAAAGAGTATTCACGGTTATCCGAATCCGGCTGCTTATAGGCAAAACGCCGGCAAAGTGCCACCCCTTTCCAAAGGGGATTAGCTGCTGTCGGCAGTAAAACCCCCGAAATGGTTGACCAAATCGTTAGATTATTGCGCATTTCCTTGTAACATGCCGGATGTTAGCACCCGCATGGGGTATTTGCTGTGGTCAAACAAGGCAATTCTGTGTAAACGGTGCTTTCAGTCCCAGCTATTCGCCGCGGTTGGTTTGCGTTGAAATAAGGCGCCAAAACTGAGCGCTATGCTAGGGTATTTGTCGCTTTCTTGTTGAACAAATTGGATCGAATGGCATGCGGGTAGTTCTGGCTCAGCCGCGCGGTTTCTGCGCCGGCGTCGAACGCGCGATTGAAATCGTCGAGCGCGCCATCGAGCGCTTTGGACCGCCGGTCTATGTGCGTCACGAAATCGTGCACAACCGGCATGTGGTCGAAGGGTTGCGCGCCAAGGGCGCCGTCTTTGTCGAGGAGCTCGACGAGATTCCTGAAGGCCGTTACGCGATCTTCAGCGCCCATGGTGTTTCCAAGACCGTTGTCCAGGCGGCACAGGAGCGCGGCCTCAATGTCATCGATGCCACCTGCCCGCTTGTTTCCAAGGTCCACACCGAGGGCACGCGCTA
This sequence comes from Dongia sp., assembly GCF_041906375.1. GTDB lineage: Bacteria > Pseudomonadota > Alphaproteobacteria > Dongiales > Dongiaceae > Dongia. The sequence goes on from NZ_JAYRJJ010000005.1 coordinate 26,841, forward strand.
TGCCGATCAGGGTCGGCAGGTGATCCTCATCGGACATGCCGGCCATCCCGAAGTCGAAGGCACCATGGGCCAGGTGCCGGGCGGCGTTCTTCTGATCTCAACCATCGACGATGTTGCCAAGGTCAATGTTCGCGACCCGGCCAAGCTCGCCTACATTACCCAGACCACGCTGTCAGTCGACGACACCAAAGCCGTGATCGAGGCCCTGAAGGCCCGCTTCCCGGAGATCGTCGGCCCCAGCACCAAGGACATCTGCTACGCCACGCAGAATCGCCAGCAGGCCGTGCGTCAGTTGGCTGAACAGGTCGACCTCGTCCTTGTCATCGGCGCCCCCAATTCGTCGAACTCCAACCGCCTCAAGGAACTGGCCAAAGAATTGGGCATCAAGAGCTACCTGATCGAGGACGCTTCACAGCTGCGTCCCGAATGGCTCGTCGATGTCGGCTCCGTCGGCGTCACCGCCGGCGCCTCGGCGCCCGATGTTCTGGTCCAGGATTTGGTTGCACGGCTTCAGGAACTGAAGGACGTCCAGGTCGAATTGATGCGAGGCGTCGAAGAGAACGTCCGTTTCCGCTTGCCGCCCGAACTGGCTGACCAGTCGGCCGCGGCGCAGTAAAGAATAAGAAGAAGGAGATCACCCCTTGTCCGTCCCATTGCGCCAAGCCATCCGCGTCGGATCGTATGTGGTCAAGCAGCACATCCTGGGTCGCAAGCGTTATCCGCTCGTGCTCATGCTGGAGCCATTGTTCCGCTGCAATCTCGCCTGCTCCGGCTGCGGCAAGATCGATTACCCGGCCGAGATCCTCAATAAGCGCATCTCGGTGCAGGAAGCCCTCGACGCCGCCAATGAATGTGGCGCGCCTGTGGTTTCCATCGCTGGCGGCGAGCCGCTGCTGCACAAGGAACTGCCGGAGATCGTCGATCGCCTGATCAACGAGCAGAAGCGTTCGATCTATCTGTGCACCAATGCCCTTCTTCTCGAAAAGAAGATGGATCTCTACAAGCCGTCGCCCTATTTCACCTGGTCCGTTCACCTCGACGGTTCGAAGGCCGAGCATGACAAGTCGGTCTGCCAGGAAGGCGTCTACGAGCAGGCCGTGGATGCCATCAAGAAGGCCAAGGCGGCCGGCTTCAACGTCAACATCAACTGCACGTTCTTCGACGGCACCGATGCTGATCGTGCAGCGAGCTTCTTCGACGACGTGATGGCCATGGGCGTTGATGGCATCACCGTCTCGCCGGGCTATGCCTATGAGCGCGCGCCCGACCAGCAGCATTTCCTCAATCGGAAGAAGACCAAGGATCTGTTCCGTGCCATCTTCCGCAAAGGCAATGGTGGTCGTCGCTGGCAGTTCAGCCAGTCAACCCTGTTCCTCGACTTCCTGGCCGGTAACCAGGCCTATCACTGCACGCCCTGGGCCAACCCGACCCGCAACGTGTTTGGCTGGCAGCGCCCTTGCTATCTGCTCGGTGAAGGCTACGCCAAGTCTTTCACCGAACTCATGGAAACAACCGATTGGGATAAGTACGGCGTCGGCAATTACGAGAAGTGCGCCGATTGCATGGTCCATTCAGGCTTCGAAGGCAGCGCCGTGAAAGACACCATTCGCAGCCCACTGAAGGCCTTGAAGGTCGTCATGAAGGGCATCGAAACGGAAAAGCCGATGGTGGCCGACATCTCGCTCGATAAGCAGCGTCCGGCCGAATACGTCTTCTCAAGCCATGTCGAGAAGGCGATGCACGAGATCCACGAGGAGAAAGAGCGCCTAAAGCAGGGCCGCGCGGCTGCGGAATAACGCCGCCATCGCGGTTCGCGAGCGCAGCGCAACGCGGATCAGCCCAGGCAATTGCCAGGGCCTTATGAGCAAAGACTGAAGGACGGCGCCGATCGCGGGCCGTCCTTCTTCGTTGAGGCCTACAAGTGCCGCTGGCGGAACATTATCCTGCGCCGTATCGGCCACAGCGCGGATCACCAGGAATGGCAGGCCATGCCGACTGGCGATCTCTGCCACATGATGGCTTTCCATATCGACCGCAACGGCACCGGTCGCCTTGAACAGCGCGCTCTTTTCGGCTGATGTGGAGGCTGCGATGGATCGCCCGGCAATCACACCGCCGATGGCCTCACTCTTTTCCAACACGCGGTGCCGCCATGCGGCGTCACAGGGAAAGCGCCGTCCATCGGCGAGTTCCACCGCTTCGGCAACGACTAGGTCGCCCGGCTGCAGCGCCGGATCGAGTGCACCGGCAATGCCGAAACTCAGCAACGACGTCGCACCAGCCGCGATGAGCTCTTCGGTCTTCCGCCGCGTGGCCCCCGCATGCCCGCCGCCGGCAACCACATGATAGCCGAGCCCATCAAGAAGCCTGGCTTCGGCCAACATCCCGGTGACGACGCCGATCGTCATCACATCCCGTACATGACGTGTTGCGCGTTACCCTGCTTGAGGTTGCGATACCGCGCCATCGCCCAAATAGGGAAGAACGCCTTGTAGCCGTGGTAACGCAGGTAGAAAACACGTGGGAAGCCGACGGCAGTGTATTCCTGCTCGTCCCAGGTGCCGTCAGCCTTTTGCGTGTCGGTGAGATACGCCATGCCGCGCGCCACAGCGGGGCTATCGACCTCGCCAGCTGCCATCAGGCCGAGCACGCCCCAGGCCGTTTGCGAGGGCGTGGATTCCGGCCCTTCACCACGCGGCTTGTCGGCCCAATAGCTATCGCCGCTTTCACCCCAGCCGCCATCCGCGCGCTGCTTGCTGATCAGGAATGCCACCGCCTTGCGCATGGCCGGATGGTCCGGCGGCAGCCCGATCGCATTCAACGCGCATAGCACGGACCAAGTGCCATAGATGTAGTTGGTGCCCCAGCGTCCGAACCAGGCGCCATCCGCTTCCTGCTCGCGCAGCAGGTAGTCAACGGCCGCCGTCACCTTCGGGTGATCGATCTTGTAACCGAGCTGTGCCAGCATGGAGAGGCAACGCGCGGAGACGTCTGCCGTCGGCGGATCAAGCAGCGCACCGTGATCGGCGAATGGAATGTGGTTGAGATAGTAGTACTCATTGTCAGCGTCGAAAGCACCCCAGCCGCCATTCTTGCTTTGCAGGCCAAAGATCCACTCCACGGCACGGTCGATCGATTCCTTGTAGCGGGCATGGTCCAGGCGATCCATTGCCATCACCACGACAGCGGTATCATCAACATCCGGGTAATGCGCGTTGTTGTACTGGAAGGCCCAGCCGCCAGGACGCACGCCCGGCGCCTTCACCGCCCAATCGCCGACCACGTCCAGAATCTGCCGGTCCTTCAGCCAGTCGGTGGCCGCAGTTACGCGTGCCGCCGCCTCTCCGCCCACCTCAAGCAGGGCATGGGCCGTGAGGCCCGTATCCCAGACTGGCGACAGACAGGGCTGGCAGTAGGCCTCATCATCCTTGACTACCATCAGCTTTTCGATCGACTGCTTGGCGATGACGAAATTGGGGTCATTCTTGTCAAAGCCCAGCACATCGAACATCATGACCGAATTGGCCATTGCCGGGTAAATGGCGCCCAGCCCGTCTTCGCCATTGAGGCGCTCGATCGTCCAGGCCACGGCCTTGTCGACCGCTTTCTGGCGAACGCTCTTCGGAAACAACCCGTCGACGCGCTGCAGGATACGATCGACCACGCGGAAGAAGACTGCCCAAGGTCCTTTACGGTCCATATTGTACCAATTGGTGACCTGTTCCGGCGGCACCAGGAACAGTTCCCGCACATCGACCCGCTTCGGGTTGCGTGCCTTGGGTTGCTTCGACATCAGCACCAGCAGCGGCACGATCACCGTGCGCGACCAATAGCTGACCTTGTCGAGATGGAACGGAAACCAGCGTGGCAGATGCATGATCTCAACCGGCATCTTCGGTACGCCCCGCCAAGGGATCTGACCGAATAGCGCAAGCTGGATCAGCGTGAAGACATTGCTCTTCACCGCGCCGCCGAATCCCAGGATCGCTTCGCGCGCCCGCTTCATATGCGGCGCATCAATATCCTCGCCACAGATCTTGAGGGCGTAATACGCCTTCACGGAGGCCGAGATGTTGAAGGCGCCACCGTGATAGAGCGGCCAGCCGCCATGGGCACCCTGGATGTTCTTCAGATACCGAACGATCTTCGCTTCCGTGGCCGTGTCAATCTCGTCCAGGAAGTGCTTCAGCAAGACATACTCGGCGGGAATAGTCGCATCGGCCTCCAGTTCAAAGGCCCAATGGCCATCTTCCCGCTGTTGCTTCAGCAGGGCGTCGGCAGCTTTTTCGATTCCCAGTTCCAAACGTCCCGCCAATGCGGCAACGCCAATCTCCGCCTGGGCAGCGAGGTTGCGACTGCTCATTCTTTTGAATCACTCTAATATTTTCTGATGACTGGCCGGAGAATGCGCGACTTTTCCCCTGTTTTCAACCCTTTACCGTATGATTCGCGGATTCCCCTGCTACCGTTAATTCGTGATATTTCAATGCTTTATTAATTCTCGTCAGTCATTTTTCTGGCTCGGTCCGGAAGGTGTTCGATGCTGGCAGGAATTCAGCGATGGTTGGGCGGTAGGCTGTCTCGGCAGCTGATGGCGGCTCTGGCGGTCAGCGTCTTCCTGATCGGCGCGCCAGCCGGCTTCCTGCTATATTTCTTCAGCGAGCGCTGGGCGCTGGAAGACGCCAAGCACATCATCCTCAGCATTCAGGAAAGCAAGCGCCGCGAGATCGAAGCGACGCTTGCCATGGCAGAGCCCAGTCTCACCAAGTTGCAAGGCTTCATTGCGGCAGCCATGGTGCCGCCCCCTGGGCCGGCCGACAAAGCCGCCCTGAAGCGCCTCGCGATACCGTTCATCGACGGTACGATGCGGTCCGATCCCAAGAAATTCAACGGTAGGCAGCACGCCGGGCTCTATCTCGACCCGCGAACGCCGCGCACCGAGGCCTCTCTAGCCCTGCATGCGCGCCTATATCCCATCATCGACCTCTATGGCGCGGGAACGGTCCCAACCTTCGACTCGCTCTGGCTCCTCACGCGCTGGCATTCGATGATCGTTCTGATGCCGCGCGTGCCGTCTTTCATCTGGGACGCCACGCCGGAAGATGACTACACGAAGACGGAATGGATCGAGGGTGCCGACCCGGCCGTCAACCCGACGCGGTCACTGTATTGGACCAAACCAGCGTATGATCCCGTGGCACGGTCATGGATGGTGAGCGTCGCCAAGCCCATGGATATCAACGGCCAATGGGTGGGCTCGATTGGGCATGATCTTTTTCTTGCCGGCCTCTTCGATCGCCTCGCCAGCAATCCGAGCTTTGCCAAGTCGCAGGATTTTCTGATCGACGCTGATGGCGGCTACATGCTGGCCGGCGAATGGCAGAATCAGATCGAAAGCGTCGCTTTCTCGGCGCCGGACAAAGCAGTCATCGACAAAGCCCTCGCTCCGGTCATAAAGAGACTTGGCGATTTGGAGACATCGATCGTCACGACGACGGAATTCCAAGGCCAGCCGGTGTTGGCAACTGCGAGCAGGATCGCCGGGCCGAACTGGACATTGATCGACATCGTGCCGCAAGAAAGCGTCGCGGGGCGCGTTCCCGACGCTTTCCTCGGATCCGCCATCGTCACCCTGATCGCCTTCCTGCTGGTCGCCATGGCTATTCACGCCCTTGTTCAGCAGCGTGTCGTCCAGCCGTTGCGGCTGCTGGCTGGTTCCGTGCAGCGCTTTGAGAATGGTGAACAGGACGTCCGTGCCGAGATTCGCCGCAGTGACGAACTTGGTCGCCTCGCCAGCACCTTCAACGCCATGGCGGAGCGTATCAGCAAGTCGCATCGCAAGCTCGAAGAGGCGCGTCGCGAGCTGGAGAGTCGTAATTCCGAGCTGCAGCGCGCCAACCGCACCAAGTCGAATGTGCTCGCCAATATGAGCCACGAGTTCCGCACTCCTCTCAACGCCATCCTAGGCTTCTCGGAAATTCTGAATTTGCAGCTCTATGGACCGCTCGGCGACAAGCGCTACGGCGAATATGTCGGCCATATCCACCACAGCGGCAAGCATCTCCTCGACCTCATCAACGACATCCTTGATCTGTCCAAGATCGAGGCCGACAAAATGGATCTTAAGTTTGACAGCTATGATATCCGGCCGCTGATCGATGGCTGTCTCGCCATGGTGAAGCCGGCAGCCGACGAACGCGGAGTCATCCTGCATGCACCGGCCGGCACTTTGCCCATTGTTCTCAATTGCGACAGACGCGCCTTTAACCAGATGCTGCTCAACCTGCTCAGCAACGCGATCCGCCACACCCCGGCCGCGGGCACCGTATCAGTCAGTGCCGATCCCACACCGCAGGGCGGCCTGATGGTGGCCGTCTCCGACACCGGCTCTGGCATTCCTGACCGTATGCTGCCGCTGCTCTTCTCCCCCTTCGGAATCCGTTCGGCGCATATCGCGGAGAATGCGCCAGCGGGCCGCGGCGGCACCGGGCTCGGCCTTTCCATCACCAGGGGATTGATTCGCCTGCACGAGGGTGATGTGACGGTGGAAACAAAGGTCGGCCAAGGCACCCGCATGGGGCTGGTATTCCCGCCGCAACGAGTGAAGCAGGACTATCTCTCGCCGGTTCAAGCGAAGGCGGAAGCACTCATCAACTGATCCGAAATCGAATCGACGCTCTTCTTGCTGAAAGTCGCTGTCATCGTACCGATTTCGAAGCCCCAGCGCGTAACAGTGGCACGGTTGAGGATGACGCCGCCCGGCTGCAGGAACAACCAATCGTCAAAGGCGACGCGCCAATGTCCGCCGCCTACTTTAAGATTGAGCTTATAGCACCACTGGAACGCATTGCCGACAACCCGGCCCTTCGCCATGCCGATCACGTCGCTGGCGACGCCTTCATAACGCCCGTGACCCAGGCTCGCGAGCCGCCAGGTACGTCGGTCTGTCGAGCCGTCATCAAAGAGGAAATCTTCGGAGAGAACGAGAATGTCGCCCTCTATCTCACCCATCATGTCGATCGTGAACTGGGTCCGCAGATTGCCAAAACGGTCGTGGAACATCCCAGCGCCACGCGTCTTGCCAAGAAAGTATTTTTCCGGCTCAAACATCGGCTGATTTCCGCCAAAAAACTCGATCTTCATCACATCACATCCGCAACGGGGCCATGTCTTTGCTCCAGTTACGGACTGCGTGCCGATATAGATCACTCCTTCAGCGCTGCAGTTTCAGATGCACGACATCGATCGAGCCCGCCTTGAACCCGGCCTCGCAGTAGGCGAGATAATAAGTCCACATACGGCGGAAGCGATCGTCAAAGCCTAGGGGCTGGATGCGCGGCCAGGCCTGCAAGAAGGATTCCCGCCACTCGCGTAAGGTGCGCGCATAGGAACCAGCAAAGCCGTCCTCGCCCAGGAACTCCAGTCCACTCTCGCGCGCCAGCCCGCGTAAGGCGGTGCTGGTTGGGAGCATGCCACCAGGGAAGATATAACGCTGGATGAAATCGGCATTGCGCCGATAGCTTTCGAAACGCGCCTCGGCGATGGTGATGATCTGCAAGACCGCTGTGCCACCCTGGTTCAACCGCTCTCGCAGGACGTCAAAATATCGCTTCCAATGCGCTTCGCCTACCGCCTCGAACATCTCGATCGAGACGATGCTATCGAAGCGCCCGGGACAATCGCGGTAATCCTGCAGGCGCAGTTCGACCCTGTCAGCAAGGCCCTGCCGCTGCATGCGCGCCCGGGCAAAGGCCAATTGCTCTTTCGACAAAGTGAGACCCGTAACATTGCAGCCAAAATCGCGCGCCGCCACTTCGGCAAAACCGCCCCAGCCGCAGCCGATCTCCAGCACATGCTTGCCGGGCGCCAGTTCCGCCAACTCCGCCACGCGCCGGTACTTGTCGGCCTGCGCCGCCTCAAGTTCATTGGCGCCGCGTTCGAAATAGGCCGAAGAATAGGTCATCGAGGGATCGAGCCATTTGCCGTAGAACTCGTTCCCCAGATCGTAGTGATAAGCGATGTTGCGCTTGGCACCGGCTTTGCTGTTGGGCCGCATCAGATGGAGCAGTCGGTGCCACGCCTTCACCAGCCGCTTACCAGATAGCGCCGCCGCCATCGCCTGCTCGTTACGCGCCGCCAGTTCGATGAGGTCTGTGAGGTCCGGGCTGTCCACTTCGCCCGCCATGTAGGCCTCGGCAAAGCCGATATCGCCACCGCGCAGGAGCCGCTGGATGCCTTTGAGATCACGGATCTCAAGCTCCGCTTCGGGACCTGGCTCCGCGCCCTCGACAGCGTGGCGGCGACCATCGGGAAACAGCACTGCGAGGCGCCCGACCCGCAGATGGTTGAGGGTGCGGTTGAAGACCGTCTCCCAAAGACCGGACATGAGGCCTCTGTTCCCCATGTCTGCTCCATGGCTTTCGGGATTATGCGGATCCCGGCTCTGAAAAGACCCCGCCATGCTTGTCCCCCCTCATGTCAGGTGCGGCAATGTCAGACCGACGGGAAGTATCGACGGATCCTGGCCGTTTGTGAAGCGGGACCCCCTTAAGCCACAATTTCAGGGCTTCCCAATGAATGCCGGCCACGACTTTGAGGGTGAGAAGCGGGTAAACCACCAACAGCCGCAGCAGGGCCTTTTCGGTCAACTCCCGGCGCCGTCCCGCGAAGGCCGCCCGCAGCAAATGGCCGCCGGCATCGTGCTGGTCGATGGAGAGCGCCACCTTCTCACCCGGCAGCCGCACGGCAAAATGATAGCCACCCGAGACGTCGTTGAAGGGCGAAACATAGAGGCGCTTCGCGCAGGTCTGGAAAACCTTGTCTCCCGCGGCCTCTGCCGGCAGCACATATGCATGACGTGCGCCAAAGGTGTTATTCACTTCATATAGAATCGCAGCGATCTCGCCAGATGCTGCATAGCAAAAAAAGACCGAGATCGGGTTGAAGACAAAGCCGAAAACGCGTGGGAAACACATCAGCTTGATGCGCCCGATGTCGCCGGCGACCCCGCCCGCCCGCAGTTCCCGCAGCACCCAGGCCTTGAGGTTGCCGCTGCCGTCGCCATGATCCTTGGCGCGAAACGAGAGCGGCGCCGGGCGTTCGATGCCGAGCATGGCAAACTGCAGGTCCGGCAACTCATCGAGATCGAGCACAAGATAGAACACGCTATAGCGCAGATGATGCCGCTTCGGTCGTACCCGTCGATGCATGACGCTGCCGCAATAGATGCCCGATCGCCACATGGCTATCCCCTTCAAATCGCCAATACCGCGGGCGCCGGCAGGAGATCGGCGAGACCCGGCATTTCCGGCAGATGGATGCGACCTGATGGATGAGCCACCTGCCAGGGTCGGCGCACCTGGCCCAGCCGTTCCGCCACGGCGAGACCCGCCTGCAGCCCGTCTTCATGAAATCCGGCACCGAAATAGGCGCCGCAATACCAGACGCCTCCCTGACCTTGCAGCGACCACAACTCACGCTGCGCCTTTACGGCCGCGCGGTCGAACAAGGGATGGGCGTAGTCGAACCGCCCCCAAACGAGATCCTCGCGCACAGGCCGGTTCGGGTTGAGCGTTACCAGGACTGGGCGCGCCACCGGCAGATGCTGCAGCCGGTTCATCCAGTAAGTGACGCAGACCTGCGCGTCGTTTTCAATCCCTGCTCTTTCGCTCAGCACGTTCCAACTCGACCAGGCAGCGCGCCGCTTCGGCATCATGCTTGCGTCGCCATGGAGCACCGCATCGTTCCGCAGATAGCGCATAGCCCCCAAAAGCCGGCGCTCGAGCGCCGTCGGCGCGGCGAGCAGACCCAGGGCCTGATCAGCATGGGTCGCCATGACAACGGCATCGAACCACGCGGTTGTTCCATCAGCAAAAACCAGGCTGGGTCCGGCGCCACCGCGTTGCACGGCGGCAATGTGTGCATTCAGTTTAAGATCGATCGGCCGGGCCGATAGCATCCGCTCGACATAGGTCCGGCTGCCGCCGACCACCGTGCGCCAACAGGGTCGGTCCATTACCTGCAGCAGCCCGTGATTGTCGCAAAACCGTACGAACGCCCCCAGCGGATGCTGCAGCATCTGCCGCGGCGAGGTGGACCAGATGGCGCCCCCCATAGGGAGCAGATGGTCATGCACGAAGCTCGCGCCGTAGCCGGCTGCGTCCAGATAATCGCCGAGCGTCACGTCGCTAACCGAAGCCAGGCGCGCCTCGCGATAGAAGCGCAGCAAGTCGGCAATCATGCGCCACATGCGCGGACGCAGCAAATTCCGCTTTTGCGCAAAGAGGCCACGCAGGTTGCCGCCCGAATATTCGAAGCGCCCAGTATCGACCGACGCAGCGAAAGACATGTCGGTCGCCTGGGTGGCAACCCCCAGATGATCGAACAGTGCTGTGAGATTAGGATAGGTGCGCTCGTTGAAGACGATAAAGCCGGTATCGACTGGCACGCGTCCTTCCGGCAAATCCAATTCGACCGTATGGCTGTGTCCGCCCGGCCGACCATCCCGCTCATAAAGCGTCACGTCATGGCGTTGCGCCAGCAACCAGGCGGCGGCCAACCCCGAAACCCCGGATCCCAGGACGGCCACGCGCAGCCGGCGCGCCGGCATATCCGGCGCGACAGGACTGAATTGAGGTGGGGCGATCTCGGTCGGAAAGAAGGTAGCTTGGTCGTTCGGAGCCATGAACCGCCCTTATAAGATCGTCAAAAAATGCTTATTTGTGACAGCGTTACGTGCTGGATCGGCGGCCAGATCACCAGGTGCCGGAATGAAGGGGGGTTCCGACGGCTGATCCAGACGGCGACAGGTGTCGTAACGATGGCATGGAAAACGCGCATGTCATCCGTCAGATCCTGCCCGCCTCCGGCCTCCTCAATGCCGTGTGGATGCGCCCCGACAAGAAACAGTCTAAAAGGGGTTCATGGGCAGATTTACGATCAGCGTCGAACAGAATGAGCGTTAGCGATTCGGAGCCCGTTGGCGCCAAAGCCGAAACAGGCGCCGAACGCATGACCGAGCTTCTGTGCGTCTTGAAGCTGTCGCGCGACGAAGCTGCATTCGCTGAGCTGTTTCGCTATTATGCCCCACGACTGAAATCCTACATGCGCAAGCTAGGCGCCGCCGAGGACATGGCCGAGGAACTGGCGCAGGAAGCCATGGCCATGGTCTGGCGAAAGGCGCATCTTTTCGACTCTGACAAGGCTGGTGCTGGCACCTGGATTTTCTCGATCGCCCGCAATCTCCGCATTGATGCGTTGCGCCGGCGGAAACGGCCCGAGATCGAACTGGATGATCCAACGCTGGTGCCCGACGATCCGCGTTCGCCCGAGGCCGAACTCGATCATGGCCAGCAGGCGCAGGCCGTGCGGGCGGCGCTTGAAACCCTGCCAAGGGAACAGGCAACCATTGTCCGCCTCTCATTCTTCGAAGACAAACCTCATGCCGAAATTGCTGTGCAGCTCGGCATTCCGCTCGGCACGGTGAAGTCGCGCATGCGCCTCGCCTTCCAGCGATTCCGCAAGGCCCTTGGAGAGCCCGACTCATGACCCCCCTTCCCCCCATCGCTCATCACCCGGGTGAAGACCTGATCGCCGCCTATGTGGCTGGGGCACTCGACGAAGCAAGCGCCCTTGCCATCGCCACGCATATGAGCCTATGCCCTTGCTGCCGTAGGCAGGCGGCGGAATATGAGGCACTCGGCGGTAACCTCATTGATGCGCTCCCAGAAGCGGCGATGTCCGATGGCGCCCTGGCGGCCACCTTGGCTCGCGCCAAGGCGCCGGCACCGCAAGCCATTTCCCTGTCAGCACCGACAAAAAATGCACTGGCGCCCTCCTCGTCGATCGTCCTGCCGGCGCCCTTGCGCCGCTATGCCGGTGGCGATGTCGATGCCGTGAAATGGCGTCCCCTCGGGCCGGGCATTCATCATATGCCGCTGGTGAACGCCGAGGGCGTCACGGCGCGGCTTCTGCGCATCGCACCCGGTCGTTCCGTCTTCGACCATGGCCACGGTGGCTCCGAACTGACCCTCGTTCTCAGGGGCAGCTACAGCTCCCAGGGCGAACGCTATGCGCGCGGCGATATCGAGGTGGCGGATGAGAGCGTTAACCACCGACCGGTCGCCGGGACCGAGGATGTCTGCATCTGCCTGGCCGTTACCGATGCTCCGTTGCGCTTCGACAGCTGGATCGGCCGCCTGATGCAGCCATTCATCGGCATTTAGCCGAGCGTCCGACCCGGCCATCTAACCGGGCGAAACTATTTCCCTATCGACCGGTTATGCCTCGTGCCGGGAATGTGACCGGCCGAACTCCTGCCTGCGTCGTGTAGCCCCTGGACTTCAGCGCCGGGCTGGCTACTCTGACGCATTCATTTACCCAATTCACACTGCAGGCCGTCAGAATGCGGGTAACCCGCGCTTCAATCGCTTTTTTCGTCTTTTTTGCCCTGTTCCTCTCAACCGTCGACAGCCCCTCTTTGGCCCAGACGTCAACCGGGCAATCGCCTCTCGTCGAGGCCACGCAGCGCGTGGCCGGTTGGGAAAAGACTCTGAAGGCGGCGGAGGCTGCTTTGCAGCAGGAGGAGCTTGATCCCCCTCAGATCGACGCGGCGACCAAGGAACTTTCCGGAATCATTGGCGAGGCGCAGGCGCTGCGCAGTGCCAGCCAGCAAGCCCTGCAGTCCATTGTCGCCGAGCTGCAGAGCCTGGGACCGGCGCCTGTCGAAGGTGCTCCCCCCGAAGACGACAAGGTCGCCAACACTCGCGCAACCCTCACCAGGCGCCAAGCTGAACTCGATGGCTATATAAGCCAGGCCCAGCTCACCACCGTGCGCGCGCAGAATCTCATTGGCGCCTTAGGCGTGCATGAGCAGGGACAGCGCACCGCCTTCATCCTCAAGCGGCTGCCTGCACCGCTGAAGCCGGGCGTCTGGGTTGAAGGCTGGCAGCAAATGCTGGGCGCCGTCGAAGACACCCTGGCCGCACCACAACGCTGGTGGCGGGTTATTGCGGCCGAGGGCATGCAGAGCATCGTCCTCTTCGGTGGCTCGATCCTTACGGCACTTGCCCTTTTCCTCGCTTGGCCCCTACATCTTTTCCTTCGCCGCCGCTGGGGACCCAATCACGGCATCGAAGAACCGAGCCATGCGCGGCGCATTCTGGCGGCCGGCGCCATGGCCGTTTCCGACATTCTGCTGCCCTGCATCTTCCTCATCGCCCTCTGGGCATTGGTGGATGTTACCGTGCCGGTCGAGAAAGACTTCTTTACGCAACTGGTCGGCGGCGGCGCCAAGAATGTCATGGTGTTCCTGCTTGTTTCGGGCCTCGCCCGTGCGACCCTGTCCCCCCACCTCCCAAACTGGCGTGTCATTCCGGTAACGCCACAGGGTGCGCAGCAGATCGCCAACCGTGTCACGCTGCTGGCGATCATGGTCGCCATCTTTAACATGATCTATCTGATGGGCACAAAAGAGGGTCCCATCGCCGCGGACGCCTTTACCGCCTGCAACACTTTCGTGCGCGACGTCGTGATCGGCGTTATCGCACTCTCTTTGCTACGCCGCGTCTATTGGGCCGCTCCGGATGCACGCCTTGCCGGCATCATGGGCTTCGTCCGACGCGTACTCATCATCGTCGCCTGCGCATCACCGCTGCTGTCACTCGCCGGCTATGCCTATCTGTCGGAATCGGTGCTGATAGCCGTCACGGCCACACTGGTCCTCGTCGGCGTGGTATGGCTGCTGCGCTCTGTCATGCTGGAAGGCCTGGCGCGTATCCTAGGCTCCGAGGTAACCGACGAAGGTGCGGCGGCAACACCGGGGACCGGGCATGCTTTCCGCCTCACCTTCTGGGCCAGGCTCTTGGTCGAAACCGTCCTTTGGCTGCCGGCCGCCTATCTGTTGCTGCTTTTTTATGGCCTCTCGCCGGCGCTGCTTAATCTCATCATCAACCGGGCGGTGGGCGGCATTCAGGTGGGCCAGGTCTCACTCTCGCTGAGCGAGATCGTGCTGGCCCTGTTTGTGCTGGTGGCTGGCCTCTTCGTCGTCGGCCGTGTCAAGCGCTGGCTCTCCAACCAGATTCTGCCGAAATCGCGCTTTGATATCGGCCTGCAGAACTCGGTCGCCGCCGGCTTTGGGTATGTCGCCAGCATTATCGTCATCACCCTGGCCGTCGTAACATTGGGCATCGACCTCTCCAGCGTCGCGATCATTGCCGGCGCCTTGTCGGTCGGTGTCGGCTTCGGCTTGAAGACCATCGTCGAGAATTTCGTGGCCGGCATCCTGATCTTGATCGAACGCCCCATCAAGGTGGGCGACTGGATCGTGGTCGGCGGCACTGAAGGCACGGTCAAACGCATTTCGGTGCGTTCCACCGAGGTCGAAACTTTCGACAATGCCAGCGTGATCTTCCCCAATTCGGAACTCATCGCCAATTCTGTCGTCAACTGGACTCTACGCGATCGCATCATCCGCATCGTCATTCCAATGCGCGTGGTGCCGGGTACCGACACGAAGCTCGTCCGCGACCTGCTGCTCGATTGCGCGCGACAGCAGCGCCGCGTCTGTGCCGAACCGTCGCCGACCGTCCTGTTCAAGCGCTTCGTCGACATTGGCCTCGAATTTGAACTGCGCTGCTTCGTCATCGACACCGCCTATGTGAATCAGGTGACATCGGATCTCAATTTTGCCATCGACGCCGCATTCCACGCCCATGGCGTGGAAATGGCCCATACCGCCAGCTTCATCCGGCCGAGAGCTGAGTCGCTGCCGCCGCCGGCGACCGAACCGACCAAGCAGCCCAAGGCCAGCGGGCCGATTTCCGCGGAGGAATAGGCCGTCCGCCCGGCCCACTGTGATAGCCGTCACGCTGATGCCATCGCATTTTCCCTGCATTTGAACCGTTCGACGTCCTCATGGCACCAACGGACATGGAACCCGCATTCGGCGGTACATGATCACATTGGAGGACGACAATATGCGCAAGATCCAACTTCTTACCGCGATCGCGCTCGCGGCACTGATGGCCGCCTGTGCGCAGACCAACGAAACGGCGCAGGGAAATTGCGACCAGTTGCCGAGCGAAGCCTTTCTGCAGGCTGTTGACCAGGGAAAGTGCGACCTGGACGTGACGACGGCTGCCGGTGGTGAACCGAACCAGCCGAATAAGCACGAGTCTGACAATGATCACAGCGAGAGAGACGAAAGCGACGGCGACGGAGACGGTGGCGGCAATCCCGATCCGGACCCGGATCCAGATCCGGAAGATGGCGGCAACCATCCCTCGACTCAGCCCGAAACTGACCACCTGTAATCGGAGCATTTGATCGCCGCCGGAACGTGGTGGGGCTTAGGGTCCCACCACGTTTGCTTTGTCCTGGTGACGCCCGATGGGAGCACTGCTAGTGTCGGAGCCATGCTCGACTTTCTCGTCATCGGTGCCGGTGTCGTCGGCCTTGCCATTGCCCGCCGTCTTGCCCGTGCTGGGCGCGAAGTAATTATCGTCGATTCCGGCTCGTCGATCGGCAGCGAAACCAGTTCGCGCAACAGCGAGGTCATTCATGCCGGCATCTACTATCCGACTGGCAGCCTGAAGGCCCAGCTCTGCGTCAGCGGCCGCAGGGCGCTCTATCGCTATTGCGCGACGCGTGGCGTCCCGCACAGCCAGATCGGCAAACTTCTCGTGGCGACCGATGAAAACCAGCGCCCGACACTTGAGGCTTTGGCAAACAAGGCGCTAGCCAACGGGGTCGAAGACTTGCATATCCTTTCCGTCGCCGCAGCAAAAGCGATGGAACCGGAACTCCATTGCGTGGCTGCTCTGCTCTCCCCATCAACCGGCATCATCGACAGCCACCAATTGATGCTGAGCTACCTGGGTGATGCCGAGAATGCCGGCGCGGCCCTCTCCCTGCGCACGCCCGTCATCCGTGGTATGCGAAAATCCGATCATTGGCAGATCGGCCTCGGCGGCGACGAACCCGACGACATCAAGACGCGGCATGTGGTCAACGCTGCTGGCCTGCAGGCGAGCCAAGTGGCGCGCGCCTTGGGTCTTGCCCCCGACCGCGTGCCGGCCACCCATTTCGCCAAGGGCAATTACTTCACCTTGCAAGGCGGAAAGCCGCCCTTCTCGCGTCTCGTCTATCCAATGCCGGAACCCGGCGGTCTCGGTGTGCATGTGACGCTCGATCTTGGTGGACAGGTGCGTTTCGGCCCCGATGTCGAATGGATCGACAAGATCGATTACAGTCTCGATCCCGACCGCGCCGCCAAGTTCTATCCCGCAATCCGTCGCTACTATCCGGCGCTTGCCGACAATTCGCTTGTGCCAGCTTATTGCGGCATCCGCCCCAAGCTCTCGCGCGATCCACGCGCTGATTCAGACTTCCTCATCGCAAGCGAAGCCGATCACGGCGCCCCTGGCCTGGTCTGCCTTTACGGGATCGAATCCCCCGGCCTCACCGCCAGCTTGGCGCTGGCCGAACGCGTCGCCGCCGGCTTAGGCGTGCCGCCAAGCGCCGAAGACGCAGAATTATTCCACACCCGCTGACAGGGGCGTTCTGGCGAACATTCGATTTTCTGATAGGGAAAGTGGTGCCCGGGGACGGATTTGAACCGCCGACACGCGGATTTTCAATCCGCTGCTCTACCAACTGAGCTACCCGGGCCACGTTGGAACCGGCGGATATTTAATGGCTTTAACCGACCTTGTCCAGCCGCAAATGAGATCGCCTATTTAGCCAAAAAGGTATGCCGGATCAATCGCTTGACTTGCCATCCTCATCCGGCGGGGTAGCGTCGGCCGGGACTCGGTAGACATCGCTCAGCCATCGATTGAGATCGACCTTCTTACAGCGCGCCGAGCAGAAGGGACGAAACTCCGGTTCGGTCGGCTTGCCACAGATTGGACATTTAGCCATTTGCCACCTGCCACATCTCTGAAAGCGTCGGGCCATTGCGCCTGCGCAGCAATTCCACCAATCCCAGCCGCGACATGTTGCCGACCCATTCTATGGCCGGATCGACCCCAACCGCCTGTCGCAACGCCTCGATAACCTGATCTCGCTTATTGCGGTTTTCAAGGTCGATGAAGTCGATCACAACGATGCCGCCCAGATTGCGCAAGGCGAGTTGACGCGGAATTTCGCGCGCAGCCTCGATATTGACCGACAGTGCTGTCCGCTCGAAGCCCTTTTCCGCTGTCGCCGCCGCCGAATTGACGTCAATCGCTGTCAGTGTGCGCACCGGTTCGAACAGCAACTTGCCGCCGCCCGGCAACAGCACTTCCTCATCCAAACCTTCGGCGATCGCATCCTTGATGTCGGCGCGGGAGGGAACCCAGTCGCGCTCCGCCAGAAATTCGACCTTGCCGGCCAAGGTCGGCCGATGTCGCCTGCACCATTCATCAATGACTGGCACGTCCACGCGCCGATCGCATGTGATGCTTGCCACATCATCCAGCGCCCCCAGCGATCGCTGCCACAGATTCGGTGGTGCCACCAGTAGAGCCGGCGGCTGCTTCGACTTGGCGATGGCAGCCGCATCGACGAGTGTCTTGATACTGGTGGTCAGCCGAACACCCTTCTCCTCGCGCCCCTCGCGACGGACCTGGACGATCAGCGCATCGCCCTCACCAGGTCGGGCACCTTGCTTCTTCAGCGGCAGCAGGCCGGGCTTATCCAGCCCGATCTCGACAAAGGCGGCATTGAGACTGGGTTCCACCCGGATAACGCGCCCGAGATAGATGCCGCCAATCACACTGCCCGCACCGGTCCCCTCGACAAACGCCTGCGCGAGGCGGTCGTTCGCCCAGCGAAAGAACTCGATGCGATCCAGTGAGATGCTGACAAAGACATGATCCGCCATGATTACCCTCGAAAGCCTAGCCCAATCAGCATGGCATAGGCGTCGCTGACACTGAGGCCCACGATATTGCTATAGGAGCCGGCGATGTCGGGGATGAAAGCGGCTGCTAGGCCCTGCACGGCATAGCCACCAGCCTTGCCGTGCCACTCGCCGCTTGCGATATAGCGCTCGAACTCTGTGGCGTCGAGCCGTTTGAAGACAACACCGGTGCTCACCACTCGGACCGCGCGCCGGCCATCCGGTGCCGAGATGGCGATGCCGCCAATCACCTTGTGCCGCCGACCCGATAGCAATTCCAGGCACTTGCGTGCCGTCTTCTCGTCCTCTGCCTTGGGCAGGATGCGTCGCCCGAGGGCCACCACGGTGTCTGCCGCCAGCACATAGGCACCCGGATGGCGGGCCGCCACCGCATCCAGTTTCTCTGCCGCGATGCGTTTGGCATAGACGGCGGGCAATTCGCCCTTCTGGTTCGTTTCGTCAATATGCGGCGCGTCGATCACGGCCGGCGTAATGCCAATCTGTTTCAGAAGGTCGAGGCGCCGGGGCGAGGCGGAGGCTAGGATGAGGGGCAAGAGTTGGCCTTCCAGAATGATGCTAATTTAACGTTGTAGAATAGCGTACGCCCGAAATTCATATCTGGGGAGCGCCCGAGACCGGAAAACGCTCTCGAATCCGCTTCATCAGGCCGTCGCGAACAGCGCGATAGGCCTCCAACCGGTCCTCGCGGCTGCCCTCGACGATGGTCGGGTCCATGGTATTCCAGAACTCCACATCACACGCCATGGTCCTGGTCATGTCGACCGCCTTGTGCTGCGCCTCCGGCGACAGCGAGATGATGAGGTCAAAGGAATCATCCTCCAGATCGTCGAAGGTCTTGGACCGGTGCTTGGTGACGTCAATGCCGATCTCGTCCATCACGGCGACCACGAAACCGTCGACCTCCTGCGCGCGCACTCCCACTGAATCGACATAGACCCGGGTGCCGTGGAGATATTTCATGATCGCCTCGGCCATCGGTGAACGCACAGAATTGTAGGTGCAACAGAAGAGGACGCTGCCGGGAAGGCCCTGCGGCATGCGGCCTCACATCTTGACGTGGAGCGCGCAGATCAGCGTGAATAGCCGGCGCGCAGTGTTGAAATCGACTTCGACTTTCCCGGCGAGCCTTTCGCGCAGGATCTCAGACCCCTCATTGTGCAAGCCGCGCCGACCCATGTCGATCGCCTCGATCTGCGACGGCGAGGCGGTCTTGATGGCGTGGTAGTAGCTCTCGCAGATGTCGAAATATTCTTTGACGATGCGGCGAAATGGCGACAGCGACAGGATGAATTTGTAGAGCGGTGCTTCGGCCGCGTCCTTTATGTCGAAAACCAGCCGGTTCTCCTCGATCGAGAGACCCAGGTGATAGGGGCCCTTGTGTTCGATCGCCGGCACGAATTCGTTTTCTTCGAGCAGATCGAAAACGGCGACCGCGCGCTCTCGCTCGACCTCCGGCGATCGGCGTGCCGTCGATTCCTCGTCGAGATCGATGCGGATCAGCCGGCCGGTGGTCATGGCGGGTCGGTCAGCCCACGGCCAGACGCAGGCGCTCGACGAGCTCGTCGATTTCGCGCGGGTAGGTCTTCATCGCCGTACGATTGACGATGAGGCGCGATGTGACTTCGGCAATCTTCTCAATCTCGACCAGGTTATTGGCTTTCAAGGTAGCACCGCTGGAAACCAAGTCGACGATGCGACGGCAGAGGCCCAGGGTCGGTGCCAATTCCATGGCGCCCGAAAGCTTGATGCACTCCGCCTGCACGCCGCGCGCAGCGAAATGGCTCTGCGTTATATTGGGATATTTGGTGGCAACACGAATATGCGACCAGCGGCTGGGATCGTCGGTTGCCGAGAGATCAGCAGGTTCAGCCACAGACAAGCGGCAATGCCCGATCCTGAGGTCGACCGGCGCGTAGATTTCCGGATAGTCGAATTCGAGCAGCACGTCATTGCCGGCAACTCCCAGCTGAGCCGCACCGAAGGCCACAAAGGTCGCCACATCGAAGCTACGCACGCGGATGATCTCCAGCCGCGGATCGTTGGTGCGAAATCGGAGGGCGCGCGAATTTTCATCGGCGAACTCGGCTTCGGGCTCGATGCCGGCGCGCTTCAGGACCGGGAGAACTTCCTTGAGGATGCGCCCCTTCGGCAAGGCCAGAACAAAAACGTCACTCATTCTCGCCCCTTGGTGCCAGCACCTTCGCGCTCATGATCCGGGCGCCATTGCGTCGGCCATCCCTCGCCCATGTCCTTGAGGAAGACGCTGAGTTCTGAAATCGTCAATTGAATGACCCCACCGCCGGAAAACAGCAGATTGAGATGCGTTCCATCAACCTGCAGCGTCAACAACGACAGGAATTTGCCTCTTTGCTTGAGATCAACGCCCCGGCTGCGCACGGCCGTCACCTTGTCGGCGCAGAGTCCGCAGTGAATGCGCTGCTCGGTATCGTAATAATCATCGGCATCGTGGAAGCTGGCATCCGCCTTGGCCGGTGCCGTGGGTGCGTGACGACCAGCCGGCTGGCGTTCCCAGCGGAACCGGTTAAGCAGCATGATGAAGCGCTGCTCAGTGCTGAGATATTGCACCTCGGAGATAGGCACCAACGCGTCCTGCAGGCAGGCGGCGATGATCGCGAGATCATCGGCATCCTTCGCCATCAGGCGCATATCATTCGCGTTGGCCGGCTTCGCCATGTCCCTACTCCGCCGCGCCGTCGCTGAGGCGCTCGATCTCCGCCCCACAAGCGGAGAGCTTGTCGGTGAGCCGCTCATAGCCGCGATCCAGATGGTAGACGCGGTTTAGATAGGTGTCGCCCTCAGCCGTCAGGCCAGCAAGAACCAGCGACACGCTGGCACGCAGATCCGTCGCCATGACCGGGGCGCCGGTAAGCTTCTTGACGCCGCGCACCATCGCCGAGGAGCCGTGCACATTGATGCTGGCACCCATGCGCGCCAGTTCCGGTACATGCATGAAGCGGTTTTCGAAGATCGTCTCGGTGATCATGGAAGCACCTTCGGCCGTCGTCATCAGCGCCATCATCTGCGCCTGGAGGTCGGTCGGAAAACCGGGGAATGGTTCGGTCATCACATCGACACCGTTGAGCGCACCGTTCTTGCGCTTCACCATGAGGCCGCGCGGTGTCTCTGTCAGCGACACGCCAGCCTGCGACAGGGTCGAGGCGGCAGCGCCGATCAGTTCGTGATGAAGGCCGACCAACTCGACCTCGCCGCCGGTGATAGCCGCCGCCATCGCGTAAGTTCCGGCTTCGATCCGGTCGGCCACCACGGCATGGGTGCAGCCGTGGAGTTGGTCGACGCCCTGGATCTTGAGATGATCGGTGCCGATGCCTTCAATCTCGGCACCCATGGCGTTGAGGCAGTTTGCGAGGTCGGAAATTTCCGGCTCCCGCGCCGCGTTGATAAGGTGCGTCTCGCCCTTGGCCAAGGTGGCTGCCATCAGCAGGTTTTCGGTGGCGCCGACGGAGACTTTGGGAAAGGTAACTTCGCCACCCTTGAGGCCATGGGGCGCCTTGGCAAGTATATAGCCGGAATCGAGTTCAATCTCGGCGCCCATCTGCTGCAGGCCCTTGATGTGGAGGTCGACCGGGCGCGTACCGATGGCGCAACCACCGGGCAACGACACCTTGGCTTGGCCATGGCGGGCGATGAGCGGCCCCAGCACCAGGACGCTGGCGCGCATCTTGCGCACCAGATCGTAGGGCGCGGTCGTGATCGCGAGGCCCTTTGCCGAAAAGTTCACCGAGCGGCCCTTCAGCGACTGGCGCGTTGTCACCTCGACCCCGAGATGAGCGAGCAGATTCGTCATCGTCGTGATGTCGGCAAGGTCCGGCATGTTATCGAGCCGAACCTCGTCATCGGTCAGCAGGCAGGTGCACATCAGCGGCAAGGCGGCGTTCTTGGCGCCGCTGATCCTGATCTCGCCCTTGAGGGCGTTGCCGCCGCGAATGCGAATGCGATCCATGAATATCTGATCCGATCTCTCTTAAAGCCGCGGCAGCGTGACGCCGCGCTGGCCCATATACTTGCCGGCGCGGTCCTTGTACGAGGTCTCGCAGGCCGAAGCGCCCTTGAGAAACAGGAATTGGCAGGCGCCTTCATTGGCGTAGATCTTGGCGGGAAGCGGGGTGGTGTTGGAGAATTCCAACGTCACATGGCCTTCCCATTCCGGCTCGAGCGGGGTCACGTTGACGATGATGCCGCAGCGGGCATAGGTCGACTTGCCAAGGCAGATGACCAGCACGTCACGCGGGACACGGAAATATTCGACCGTGCGCGCCAGCGCGAAGGAATTGGGCGGAATGATGCAGACATCGGCCTCACGGTCGACGAAGCTCTTCGGGTTGAATTCCTTCGGGTCCACCACGGCGGAATCGACATTGGTAAAGATCTTGAATTCTGGCGACACGCGCGCGTCGTAGCCATAAGAAGAGACGCCATAGGAGATGACGCCATCGCGCTTCTGACTTTCGACGAATGGCTCGATCATGCCGTGCTTTTGCGACATCTCGCGGATCCAGGTATCGGGCATGATCGACATAGGCGGTAGGGTCCCTTTGCGTGTCGAAGGTTGGGGTTGGGTGAACGGTTTGCCAGGTGGATTCGCTCAACTGCCAGCGCTCCACCCAATCGCGCCGTTTGTATCGGAAGGCCTGCCAAGCCTCAAGTTCTAGCGTGTTCTGGATCTAGCGTGTTTTTTGATCGGTTTCAGGCGGTTCCCGGCCGATTTCCGCCCGGTCGCGGGCCTGGACCTTCCGGCGTTTCAGATTCGCCCGCAAAGCAGCCGCCAGCCGCTCCGCCTTGTCATTTGCGGCCGGCTTGGCATTCCCTGCCGCCGGTCGTTCGTCCTCCCCGTTGGCCATGCTTTTCCCGCCTCGGCTCGTTTACTGCAAGTAACTGAATTGACACCATTTAATTACGGCCAAAATAGGGCCCGGCCAAGGCTGTTTAGAGCATTCCCGGCGTGAATTCTTCCCTGTCGTCACGGCGCTTGCTATCGGAAACACCTTCTGGCATGTTCCGCGCCGCTTCACCGGGCCTCACCCAAGCCCGCTTGATAAGAAGCTCTAAACGGCGCCGTCGTAGCTCAGGGGTAGAGCACGTCCTTGGTAAGGACGGGGTCGGAGGTTCGATTCCTCTCGACGGCACCACTTCCCATTGATTTAATTGATTTTTTGGTTTAGCAGAATAGATAGCGACTGCTAATAATCTGCTATGATCCGCTCAAACTTGGGGAATTGTGTGGGGAAAATGTTCTACCTTTACCCCACAGTCCGGGTCAGAAACGGATCGTCCAAACGGTAACCAAAAACTCCACCGGCCGCTCGGGTTGGAGCGGGGAGAACATCCCTCCCGGCAGCTCGATCTGACAGCCGGCGAGCAAAAGCGCCAATGCGAGCGCCCGAATCACGGCCCCGGGGCTTCCTTGCCCTGGATGCTGCGGATCGTTTCGAGATTGTCGCGACAGGTCGTGAGGTCGCTCTGGTACCGCAGCATGGTGACGCCCTGGATGCCGATGATGGCATTGGCCTTGGCGTCGGCCGTAGGCAGCGTCGGGTCGTATTTCACCGCCTCGACCTGCGCCATGGCCGCAGCCAGATCCGGCCCTTGCGGGCAGTCCAGAAGCGCGCCATCGAGCGGGGCAAAGACGACCTTAGTCTCGACAGGTGGCGGCGGTGGCGGAAGCGCCGGCTTCCCGGAGCCTGCGCAGGCACTCAAAATTGCGCAGAGCGATGTCAGCAGGATCAGCTTTCGGATCATGGGATCTCTCCGTGGTGTTGCGCTCGGCCTCGGCATAGGCTGCGGCCCTGGCCTTGGCGCGCGCGGCGGCTTTCTCGGCATCGGCCCTGGTGTCGCGCCAAGCGGTGGTGAGGAGGTCGATCTGGCGCTTCTGGCCTTCGACCACGCGGTAGGCGTCACGCGCGCCGGCGGCTTGGGCTTCGGCGCTGGCCTGCCAGATGTCGCGTTCGGTCTGCGCCGCCTGCTCACCTTTTTGGGCCGCTACGACGTCGCGCTCGAGGTCGGCGACGTCGCCCCGCAGGATCCAGATATAGACCGCCGCGGCGAGCCCTACCCCGCCAAGCAGCAACGGCTTCCAGTTCCGCTTGGCAACGCCGAGAATGCCGGCAACAGCGAGGTCATCGATGCCGATCATGCCGCCTACTCCTCCGGCTTGGCCGCAACGACAAGCTGTTGCGACAGGGGATCGAGCTCGAATGCCGCGCTTTCGCCGGGATCGATGATGCGGAAAGGGACGCCGGGTACCGCCGAACCGCCGAGCGTCTCGGTGCGAACGACGCAACGGCAACCGACGTCGCTGGGGATATAGATTTCAACGCGCTTGAGCTGGCTCATGTTAACGCTTTCTCCAGTCGTGCCAGTGCCCGGCGCCTTCGACGATGAGGCCGAGGCAGATCAGCCGCTCGACTTCGCGGCGCTCGGTGAGGCCGCGCAGCACCTTGCCGCCGGCCTTGTTCCAGAAGGGGAGTTGATTGCAGGCGCCGATTTGATCGCCGCTATTCAGCTTGACGCGCATCGTCGACGGTCGGCCGGATTTCAGGACGCAGAAGCCGTCTTTGATACCTGTGCGGCCTGGGCCAACGTTGTAGATGAAGTCGATAAAAGCGGCGCGCCGATATGGTGGCATCTCGACCCCAGGGGCGCAGCGGTTCAGCGTCGCATCGGCGACCGCCGCATCCCGCCGCGTCATGCGATTGCAGTCAGCATCGTCGGCAAAATCCCCTTTCTTGACCCCCGTCGTGGCGCCGTCACAGATCGTCCAGACTTGACCCGGCGCGTCCCAATAGGCGTCGTATTCGCGGCCCTCGAACGGCTGCAGCAGGAAGGTGGCAATGCCGAGCGCGCCGGCTCCCGCGATGGCCAGAGGAACCTTGCCGATGCGGTTTGGCGCTTGGCGCTCGACCGTCATTGGCCGTTCGGACCGGATGTGATGTACTGCACCAGCAACCCGGCGGCGCCCATAATAGCCGAGCCAACCGCGCCCAGGGCGACCATGACGCCCTTCTGTCTGCTATGCCGCTGGTCCACATCGTCAAGGCGGTCGCCGTGCGTCTTAAGCGCGGCGGCATGCTCCTCTTGCGTTTTGGCGATGTGCTTAAGTGCGCCGAACGCCTCGTAGCCCGCTTTGCGGAAGTCTTCGTCCTTGCGCGCCTTGTCGTCATGGTTTTGCCGCAGGGCCGCCAAGCCGGCTTTCAACTCGCCGATGGCGACCGACGTTTCGTTGAGCTCGCCGCCTGTCACTGCCAGCCCTCCCAATTCTCGATCTGCTCTGGGGTCGTGATCTGGCCCAACATGATGAGCCCTTGGAGCTGGGCCTCGTGCGCGAAGCTGCCCAGCACGTGCTGCCGGGCTTGTATCGCCATCGCGCGGATTTGCGTGTTTGTGATGGGCTCGAAACCGTGGGGGAACTTCCAGAAGTCACCGTCCAGGCGAACCCCTTCGTTTACCGCAGCGAGCTCGGCCTGATACTTCGATTGTGAACGGTCATCGGTCGGCAGCGCCCAACTGTTCCAGGTCGTCCCGCCCTGCTCTACCCGCCAACGCTTCTCCGCCGCAACTTCCAGCAAGATGCTCTTGTCTAGACACCACGCCGTGCCGTCCCACCGCATGCGACCGTCGGTCGGTCCATGGTCGAGGGCCGTAGTGTTCTCGCCGAACGGGTGCGGGTCCGGCCCGTCGTATGAGCCGATCAGATAACCCTGCGCGTCGATGAAGAACCTTTGCATCGTGCTACCTCACATACGCGCGGATGACGGCACGCCAGTTCCCCGGGGTGACGTTGTTGTAGCCGCCGCCGCCTTTGGTGTTGACCTGAAACGCATATGCTCCGGCGATCGGTAAGCCAATGTTGGCGGCATCCGCATACGCGCCGGAGTTGGTGCCCAGGCCGGCGCCATAGACAAGCACCTCGTCCCCGATAGACCAGCCGAACTCTGCAGTCTTACACCGCAGCCACACCGTAACGTTCTCCGGCTTCTTGCCGAGGCCGTGGGCGACAACAGCGACCGATCCGACAGTGACCGTCTGCTCAGCGCTCTCAAAGCTGTAGGCGCCGGAGAGCGTCTTCCACCCCGCGCCATCGCAATAAAGAAGCACGTGATCGCCGGGGCGTAGCAAACGCGTTGCGAGGCCGTCGAGGGTTTCGCTCGCGTTCGGATCGATTGTGACGTCGCCGCTCGCCGCCGCGTTCTCGACCCAGTACCAAAGGCCCGCGTTCCCCGACACCGCTGGCAACTGCAGGATCGTGCTCGACGTCGTGAAGCGGATGACCTTGCCTTTGTCGGTCGTGTTGTTGGCTGGGTAGGTCGCGGTCTTTGTGAGGACGTCGAGCGATGCCGCTCCGACGCTGATAAGGTTCTGCGGCTTGACCTTAACCAAGCCGCCCGTGCCCCCGTTGGCGCTGGCGTCCCAGGCGAGGACGAAGTCGTTGGCGGTGTCGACCCCGGTGAGCTCGGTTTGTCCGGAGATGGCCGTCTTGTCGAGCTCGGTGTGGGTGACGCTGGCCTTGGTCGCCAGCGTGCCCAGGCCCAGATTGGTGCGTGCGTTGGTGGCGGTAGAGGCGCCTGTACCGCCGTTGGCGATGCTGACCGGCAAAGACAACGCGCCAGCCACGACCAGCGCCGAGTTTACGAGTTTGCCGCCGACCCAGCGGAGGAAGGTTCCCTCCTCCGGCTCCGGTACGGCCAAGTCGGTTGACGCCGTCGATACGGGTTGCAGCAGCGCCCGCGAGATCTGCTCGCGCAACTGCTGGATCATGATCACGGCGCGGTCAAGCGCCTGCTGGATAACCGATGCGTTGAAATTGCCGCCCGAGGGTAGCTCGACCCCTTGCTCGTAATCGATCGCCCCAAGGATAACGAGAGATGATCCCCCCGCCAGACTGGCGTAAGTGACTTCGCCGCCGGGGTCGTTCTTCTGGTCGGCGTTGCGCGAAATGGTGTAGTCGACCCCTAGGACGAGGGTCGCGTCGACCCCATCGCTGTTGGTGACGACGACCTGCACATCGGTGTCCTCGAACACCGTAAAGTCGAACGGAAACACGGTTCCGCCGGTATAGGGCCCAGCACGACGAACGGCTGAATTAACGGGCATGGCGATGCTCTCCGGTTTGTCGCCATCCTACCCGCCGTGCGTGGCGTCATGCGCCACTAGCGCGGGGCGCCCAGGAGCACCGCGGCGGGGTTCACGGTGTCGCCCTCGATCAACGCCATAACACCGTCGAGCGACCGGTTGATCTGCCCGGAAGGCAGATGGGTCAGAATGCCGACCACGTCAATCGCCTTGCGGGCCAACGGCCGGTCGAGCTCGCCTTGGCTGACCTGCTTGCCAAGATCGGTGAGACTTGCAAAAAACCGATTTCCGGCGGGACCGCTGTAGCCGACCGCGCCGCCAAAGGCACCACCGATCTCGCGCAAGCCCACCAATGTCCCGAGCAGGTAGGAGAGCTGCGCTGCGGCAAGTCGCTTGGCAATCTCCTCCTCGTCGGGCGGCTCCCCGCCTATACTGACGTTCAGGGCGATGCGCATGAGCTCGCCGGCGATGGCCGGGACAGCGAACAGCAGGGCGTAATCGACCGCCAAGCCGGCGATGGCCTGTGGGCTGGGCTTTGCCGCCGTCGCCTTTGTGCGTTCAACCGCCAAGTTCCAGGTGGTGTTGAAGAACGAATAGAAGTTGGTAAACAGCTTCATCATGGGACCGCCGCGCTGGATCGCAGCGAGGTCCTTTTGCTGGCCGCCGCCTTGCGCGTCGAGCACTGCCTGGTCTGCCAAGGCGACGGCGCGCTCCTCCGTCTCGTTGCCGGCAAGGGCCTTCTCGTACGCCCCCAACCAAGTCGGCACATCGGCCAAAGCCTGGAATTTTTGGATCATGTAGAACAGCGAGGTCTGGAACAGCGCGCCGCCATCGGATTGGCCCTGCACCCGGTTTTCGAGTTCGTTAAGTTCGCGCTGCATCGTCTTGCCGCGCAGCCGCATGAATTCCGATTTGGCGTGGATCTGCTCGATAGAGGCGACCGGGTTTTTGATCCAAGCCGTCATCCCCTTGGCCACCCATGGCGTGCCGACACGCACCATCGATTGCGTCAGGCCGAGCGGCTGCATCAATGACGTCATGAGGTTCCACCCCAAACCGGCGATAGTCGCGCCGGTCCGTAGATGGTTGATGATCCGTTCGAATTCGTTCTGCGCCCCGACGTCCCCGCGAGCGATATCCTCGACGGCCGAGGTGAGTGTGCGGATGCTCTCCGGCCCCCAGCCCGAGCGCATGTCCCGGTCAATGCTCTCGTCGCGCAGGATGCGATTGGCGTCGATCAGCCATTCATGCCAAGCCAGATCGTGTATGACCTCGTTGAGCCCCTGATAGATGCCGCTGAAATTCAGGATCAAGGGGCGACCGCTTACGGCCTCGGCCCGGCTTTTGGTAAAGCTGCGCCGGGTCGTGGAGCTGGTAAAGGCCGCCTGCATCTGCGCCCGCGCGGCCTCGGCGTTGGCAAACTGCTCGGCTTTCTTGCTGGCCTTGGCGTCGTATTTGATCGGATAGTAGCCGCCGCGCATTGTGCCGTGCGGCGTTGCAAACGGCGCCGGCTCGATCCATTCCGGTTCGACGCCGGTAACTCGGCGCTCTTTCTCGGCAATCTGCGGGCGGTAGCTATCGAAATAGTCCCAGATCGCCTGGACCACTTTCCACTCGTCAGCGGTCAGATGGCTGAGCAACGCGTCGATCTGCTCAATGCGCAGCGGCCCGCTGTTCTTGATGCCGCCGTCGAGTAGGCGCTGCAGGTTGCCTTCGTTCCCCCGATTGAGCGCTACGGTGATGAGCTGTTCCCGCGTCAGGCTTTGCCCAACCTCGGCGTACAGGATCCGACGTCCCCCGAGCCCGCCCTTCTTCAGCAACGGCTTCATGATCCGCGACAGATCGATGGTGGCGCGCTCGCGCATCGAGGCTTCGAGCGCGCCGCGCTCGTTCATCGGTCGGATGAAATAGTTCCACAGGACGCCGCCATCCTTGAAACCGTCCATTTCATAGATCAGGCTGGCGGCCTTGCGGTGCAGTGCCAAGAAGCCGTTCCACAGATCGGCCGCCTTGGCGCGCCAGCCGTCCTCGCTATAGGTGCGGCGATCGGTCGTACGGTTCGCCTGCAGCGACGTCGTGATATCCGCCTTGATGGCGTCCCACTCGCGCCCATCCTTGTTGGTGAGGAGCCGCTGCTTGAGCCGGCCCAGATGCTCGATATTCTTGACCGCATCGATAAGGTCGCGAAACTCGGCGACCGTGAGTTGCTTGTAGGATAGCTTGCGGGCATCCGTCAGCAGGGCCTGCGACACGACGGGCTGCTGACCGCCGGCGAGCTGGGCCTCATACCATTGCAGCAACGATTGGCGGCGTTGCATCTGGCGCTGGGTGGTCGACTTGCGCAGGTCGTACCGCTCCAACAGGTTAAAAATCTGCTCGACATATTCCGGGTCGATATTCTGCCGTACCTTGTCCTTTGCGAATTTGGACAGGTAGCGGAGCCCCTTCTGCACCTCGGCCTGCGCGCGGATTGCTTCAGTCGCCGTGCGGTGGCTGATCAATTGCTGCCGCTTGGCTGCTGCTGCCTTTTCGAGATCGCCCGCGCTCATGGCCTCGAACGTCTGCTTGGCGTTGCGGGCCTCCGCCGCGGCGTATTGGGCGGGCGAGACGTCTTTGACGAGGGTCCGCCCGATCAGTTCGGCCGCGAGTTTCCGCGCCGCGAGTACCAGCGTATTGGCACTGATCTTGCGACCGTTCCTGTCCGTGCCGGTTTGCGTGGTGGTATCGTTCGCCTTCTGCAGGGCTGCAAGCTCAGCCGCGATAAAGCGTGCCCGGGCCTCGTTGTGCACGGCGGCCTCGGCGGCGCGCTCAAGAGCATCGGGGCTCGATATGTCGCCGTAGCGCTCAAGCATGCGCTGGTCGGTCATGCCCTCGACCAGATCGCCGAGCGGCTCGGCTTTGGTGATCGCCTGCAGGAACTCGTCGACCGAGCGAAAACCGAACAGGTCGGCGATGACCTGCGGGTGCAGGCCGCCCTTTTTGGTCGCCAAACCATATTTGCCGGTAGAGAGCGAGGGCGCACCGGGGCCGTACATCTCCTCAAGGGCGGCGAGCGATATCTTGTTCCCTTGGAGTTGGCTGGATTGTCCCGCCCGGCGGGCCGCCTTGTTGGTGGGCTCGAACCCGGGCGGCAACTCGCCATGCGACATAAAGCGCATCGCTGCGTACACCGGCTGGCGCAGGACTTCGTCACGCACCTCGGCCTCGACCTCGGCGCGCTTTAGCTTTGCGTCCTTGGTCACCTCTCGCAGGGCCCTGGCCTTGGCCTCGGAAAGCCACTTCATATCGGCCAGGCTGCGCTTCTGCAGATCCTGCCGGGCCTCCTCCGTCGCTCGCTGCGCGAGCTCGTGATAGGCCGCAAACTCTTCCGGTGTCATGCCGGCTTGCTCGGCCGTGGAGAAGATCGGCGCCATGTTGCGCACCGCCTCCGCTTGGGCGATCTGCATGTCGCTGGCTATCATCCGATCGACGACCGCCTTCACCTCCGGCGAGAAAGTGCCCTTGAGGGATTTGTAGACGGCGATCATCCAGGCGCGGAACTTGGCGAACAGCCCTTGCATATCGACGCTGGGCGCCTCGCCCTTGAACAGGTAACGCTCGAACCCTTCGGCAAATTTCTCGTGGTAGGGACGCTTCTCTTTCAACGACAACGCCCGCCACGTCGCGATGTCCTTGACGCCAAACCATTTGAGCAACGTCTGCATATCGCGCGTGATCTCGGGGTGCGCTTCCGGCTGGCTCGCCAGTTCCTCGTAGACGTCGAGGAAGAAATGCCCCGTCTCGTGCAGGAAAGTTGATAAATTTGCATTTTGCAGCAAAGAGATACGGCGGGCCGAGGGGGTATAGAACCCGCGCGGGGCCGCCTCGCCTTGCCGCAATGTCTCATCCTTGACGACGTCGGCGTCGGTTACTACATTAGGGGCTGGCCTTGGTTGGGCTCCCTCCCCATCGCGCTTCGGCGCACTTTGATGGGCCTGGTCAAACCAGCCAAGGCTTTTCTCCCGATGATAGTAGGTCACCCGGTTTTCGCGGATTGCCGCGAGAACGGAGTTCGGCCGTGCCTTGGGGTGCGTCGTCACAATGAGGTTGACCCGTCGACCTCCGCTCACCGCGTTGGGCTTGATTACGGTCAGCACATCATTGCCCTTGGCATCGCGGAACAGCACGACGGTGCGACCGTCCTCCTGTCGGTAGGCCAGTACAGGGTCGCCAAGCTGATCGGGCAGGCGCCGTAGCGTCTCCTCATCGATCAGGCCCTTATGCTTGCCGAGTAGCGTCTTGTGGGCTTCGCGCTGCTGGTAGACCAGCGGCAGGTCGGGCAAGCCCGCCGCGCGCAAGGTGGCCATGGTGCGCCCCATGTCGAGGCTTTCCCCGCGGATCGGTTGCCCCGCTTTGAGCGCATCGAGCTTCTGGGTGAATTCGATAAACGGTCGAGGACGAAAGGCCTGATCCATCCCCTGTGCCCCGGGCTCGACCGCACTGGCAATCTGCAGAGGAAATTTCTGATAGAGCTCCTCGGGCGTTACGCCGAGCTTGTCGGCCTGCACGGCATAGAAGTTCTTTACGAGCTCAGCGTAGCTCGTGTTGACCGTCTCGGTGAAACGCTTCACTTGATTGAGCTGGCCGAGAATCTCCTGGTGCACCCGGTCGGCCGATTGCATGAAAGTATCGTTGTTCTGCTGCAGCTCAAAAATGACCTGGGCCTGCTTTTCAAGCTCCGCCATGGCGTCGCCGGCACTGATCTCCTTGGCCTGGACCACGCTGAGAGCGTCGGGATTGGCACGCATGTTGTCGAGGATATCCTGCTCTATGCTGGTACCCGACACCGCTGCCACGAGGGCGCCGACAGGGAGGCGCACGTCGCCACCGGCCGCGATGGCTTCCGGCAACTGTTCGAGCGCCGACGCCAGTTGGGGTGCGATTGACGAGGCTTGTTCGCCGGCCTTGTCGATAATCTGCGCCAAGGCTCGCGCCTCGATATAGACCTCTGGCGCCCCCGCCTTGTCCGCCATTTTCTGGACGGCTTGCGCGAACCCTTGGGGGTCGCGCTCACGCAATTTCGAGTTGCTGGCATCGGCGAAAATCTCCTTGAGTTTCTCCGACTTCCGCTCGGCGCGCCAAGCCTCGAGGCGCTGCAGGCCGACGTTGAGCGCGGCCGAGCCGCCGGTCGTCATCAAGGTGTTGGTCACCGTCGCGACCAGCGTATCCATCGCGGCTTTCGGACGCGCCGCCATGTAGTCGCCCAGGGTCTGGGTCGGGTGGAGCATCAGCCACTCATTGGCGTCTTGCCAGGCGGTTGCGATCTGTTCCCCGGGGATCTCTGCCAGGAGCTGGGTACCGAGCAGGTTGAGCAGCGGCGATCCCGCCTTGAGACCGCGCATCAGATTGTCGAAGGGCAATTTCTCCGTCAGCATTTCGACACCGGCCTGTTGACCGGCGAACACCGAGGACTGCCCAATCGACAGGCCACTCTCGCGCGCCTGGATATAGGCGTTGCCGTAGGCCTGCGCCCCGATCATCGGAATGCCAAGCTCGGGTGCGCCAAGGGCGGATATGGCGATCCCCGCTGCCGAGCCGGGTACGCTTTCGACGCCCTGATTGACCGTCTGCTCCAATTCGCTGCCGAAAGACTGCCGGCCGCGCAGGGCGGCCTCGTTGCGGTTGATGCTATCGATCCACCAGCGGTAGCTATCGACGGCGTCCTGAATACCCAACGCCTCGGCGCCGTTCAGGAACATGCCGACAATGCCTTTGCTGGCCACGCCGGTACCGATCAGCAGGCTATCGCCCACATTCTTTGCCTGCCGCACCGCCGAGAAATCGAAGGCCCTCTCCTTACCCGGCGCCAGCGTGCCGAATTGATCCATCTTGCTTTCGATGGCAACGATGCTCGGAATGTCGTCCTGCGCCAGTGACAGAAACGAGCGGTCGCCGGAAAGCTCTTTCGTGACGGGCGCGCGGTCGAGCGCGCGCAGCATGTCGTCAGTCTTGGTGCGATCAAGGAAGTCCTCGCCGAGATAGGGCACCGCGCCCCGCGGGAGGCCGACCGCGTCGACCGCGCGCATGACGTCCGCGACGATGTTGGGGTTCTGCTCTTTGGCCCAGGCCACACTGGCGCGAAGCTGTGCCTGCGCCCGCCGGTCGGCCGTGCCGTCCAGCTCGTCGGCAATTCCGCTGTAGGGGTTGTCGTCAACCGGTGGCGACAGGGTATCGGCGCTATCGATTTCCTCGGCAATGCCGGCGTAGTCGTTCTGGTCGTCGCCGTTCATTGCGCCGCCTTCTTGGCTTGAACCTTGATATAGGCCTCACGTACCTCGAGCTCGGTGGGCTTCCGGCTACGCGACTTCATAAACTCGGCCTCGATTTTGCTGCGGTCGTCCGCCGGCACCTCGACCGAAAGCGGCGTAACCGTGCTATCGGGCCACCATTCCTTTTCGACGACCGTCTCTTTGGTCGCGCGTTTGATAATTCCCTGTACGGCGGCATAGTCCGGATCGCGCCCACCATTGGCGTTGCGGTAAAGGTCGACCTCGTTGGTGACGAGGGTATCAAAGGCCCCCCGCTCGGCCGCCTTCTTTGCGCCGCCCAGGTCGAGCATATCGTGCGCGGTGCTGAGCTGGCTCTCCAAGGTGGCCGTCGGCGCCGCGTCGGGCTTTTGCTCCGGCTTGAAAAACTCGGGCCGCTGCGCCGCCAAGTCGGTAACTTCCTTGATCATGTCCTTGACTTCGGAATAGCTGGGCTCGCGTTTGTTCGCCGTTTTGAAGGCCTCGACGCGGTCGAGGATACCGGACGTGAACATGCCGCGCTGCGACACCATCCCCTCCCCCGTGAGCCCGAGCGCGTCGGCCGCCATGTTTGCCTGCTGGGTTGGCGTCGCTGTATCGGCCATCGGCTTGACGGTCGGGTTCTTGAGCGCATCGATTATCCCGATGACCTGTTTGTACTCGGTGTTGCCGAGCACCGGGCGCAATTTGCTGGGGTCCTGTTTCGCCTTCTCGGCGTCTGGCAGCATCATGAAATTGGTATAGGCCGACCAATCGGTGGTGCTGTCATTGCCGTTGCGCAGCCTCTCCGCATAGTCGAACGCACGTTGCTGGTCGTAGGCATCGAGCGCAGATAGCGTCTTGGTAGGCACCTTCGTCATATCGCCGCCCGCCTCGGCAATCGCGTTCCAGACGGTATCGCGGTTGGCCTTCTCCGCGCGCGCGATCTCCGCATCCCGTTCGTTGAACCGAGAACGGACATGCGCGACGATCAACTCCTCGTCGTCCCCTTGATAATTTGCTCGGATGCGCCGTAAGACCTCCGTCTCGCTGGCGCCCGATGCGATGGCCGCGTCCGCGTAATCCTGGGCGTCGAGGACCTTAACGCTCTTGTCGACGATCTTTCCAACCTGATCCTGCACGGTGCCGGGGATCTGGTTTTTATGCTCGGCGTAATAGGCCCGGGCGCCGCGAGGATCGCTCTCGACCATATTGTTGATCACGGCCACGTGCAGCTTGCCTTGCTCCTCAAGGATGCGTTGATCCAGATAGGTCGCATCCCAACCCATGACCTGCGCCGTGGCGCGCAGATTTTTCTCGATGTTCTTCACGCCCGTTGCCACAGCATCGGGCGACGGATTGGCCGCCGCTTCGTTCTGCGCTGCGGCAAGGCTGGCGGCCAAGCTCTGTTCCAGAGAGGCATCGCGCTCGCGGCGCTCGTAGCCGGCCGCCCACTCGATACCCGAAAGCCGGCGCTGAAGGGCGCGCTGGTCGTAGATGCGTTTGACCTGGGACGGAAGGTCCTTGGCAATCTCCGTCGTGCGCTTGTCGAACCAGGCGGCCGTGTCCTTGCTGAGGCCGAATGCGGCCGTGCCGCGTCGTTGCGTCGCCTCGTTCTGGTAGGCGAGCCAATCCTCGGACAGCTTGGCCTCGGCCTGAAACACCATGTCGGTGTTCTGCTGTTCCTGGATATGCACGGCGGCATTGAGCAAGCCCTGCCCCGCGTCCGATATCTGCCGGCCGGTCTGTTGGAGCGCGCGCCCGTCGTTGACGCCATAGGCGTCGGGGTTGAGGTCGACCGCAACACGCGCATTCGGCAGCGGCGCGGTGTCGACTGAAGGGTTGCCGATCCGGGGGACGACGGCCATTAGGTGACTTCCCTATATCGCAGCCATCGATCGGACACCTCCCCGGCACCCGAGAGCAGCGTGCCGCCGATGGCGTAAGGTGACGAGGAGCCGATGTTTGCCGCCGCCGTGCGTGACATGGCCGCGTTGCCGGCGTAGTTGGCGCCCTGGACCTTGAACCCCCACTCCTCGCGCCGGGCGTTGTTGCGGGTGCGCTGACTGTCGATCTGCTCGAACATGTCGGTATCTTGCAGCACCGAGAGCGCGCTGCCCTCGTCCAGCGCCACGCCGTTCGCGGCAAGCCCCGCGACCTGCTTGCCCCGTGTCGCAGCGTATTTCCGGCGGAGCTCTATATCCGCCTCGCCACCGCGTGTGACCGCGTCGGCCGCCTGAGCATCGGTGTATTTCTTGTTCTGCTCGGCCATTTTGGCCTCAGCCTTGGCCATGGCCTTCTGCGCCTGCGCCTGCCGCCATTGCCCGTAGGCGCTCACCCCTGCGCCGATAGCTGCGGCGGCGAGAGAGGCTACCGTCATTGCGGTGGCGGCCGTGGTAGCCGTCGCGGTCGCCGTGGTGGCTGCAGCGGCGCCCGCCGCCGCGGCCGGCGCCATGAAAAGGCACATCAGGTGGCCTCCATCTCGAAGCGGTGGAATGGCACGCCAAAGGGCCCCGCCGGCTGAGCAGGGTGGAGCGTGAAGCCGAGCCGGCGCAGCCACTGCACGTGGCGCGTATTCCGGCTATCGACCCAGTTCTCGAGGTGCGGATACTGGTCCAGCATCCGCCTAAGATAGCCCCCGACAAGCTTGTTAAGCGCCACCGGCCAGCGGTCCAGCCGATCGGTCGCCAGCATCCACGGGCGGCCCGTGCCGGTCAGCAGGGTTATAGGGCCGACGCCGAACATGCAGACGACCCCACT
The DNA here is from genome assembly GCF_041906375.1 of Dongia sp. Taxonomy (GTDB): domain Bacteria; phylum Pseudomonadota; class Alphaproteobacteria; order Dongiales; family Dongiaceae; genus Dongia. The sequence continues at coordinate 62,877 of NZ_JAYRJJ010000005.1, forward strand.
TTCGTCTTCCCCTACCCAGGTTTCCGTCGAGCGGAGTACCGACAAGGAGATTGCCCCGAGGGCATCGTCATACCCCTGTACCGCAATGAGCTCGGCCCTATCGGCGGCGCGGAGGTTGGCGGCCAAGAAAGCGATATCCCCAACAGCAATGGGGCGGACCTGATACTTAGGCACCGGCGGCCACCGTCGTCAGCGCCACGATCGTGACGGGCAAGGGTTGGTCCTGGACCACGAAAATCGGGGCGTCATAGCTCCACCCGGCCGGCGGATGGATCGAAGCAATGCCGTCCTTCAACGCGGGCGCCGTATCGTAGTTCTCGGTACTGCGCTGGTTGAACGTGGTCAGCTTGTCGATCTTTTGCCCCGCCCGGATGTTCGAACTGTCCTTGACCCGCAGCGCGAGCTTGCCGTTGGTCTTCATCATGCCTGTGCCGAACGCCGGGAACTGTTCAAGGGTCAAAGGCAACGTCTCGAGGACCGCCTTGATCGGCAGGCCGACATGCACCTTGCCGGCGGGCACCCCCAGCTCGATCTTGCCGTTGGTTACCGTCTGTCGACCGACGACGCCGCCGTCGGCCAAGATATCAACCTCCTGCCCTTCCAGATGAGGCACGTAGAACGTCGTCTTTGGGGTACCGACATAGCTCACACCGCAATCGACAAAGAAGCTATCCGCCAGCGTCGCAAAACGCCGGGTTGAGAAGCGTTCTATATTGCGCACCGTGCGCCCCTGGATCGTACGCCGCACCACGACATAGACGGCGTCCTCTGTCCCCTCCGGCACCGTGCAGACGCTCTCGAAGGCGCCATTGACGGTCACGTGAAGGTGCCACGCGGCGACCTTGTGCTCGGGCACGTAGGTGAGCCCAAGCAGGGCGCCATCGGAGCGGACGCACCAGGCGATCGGGTATGGCGCCTTCTGGAAGGCCATGTCGACGATGGTGTAGCCGTCAAAAAGTTGCGGCGCCATCAGCGAGATATCGTTGGCGCTGTACTGGTTGACTTCCCAGTCGTAGCTCATTTCGCGCATGCGCGTGCCGGACTGCTGAATAAACAGCACCGACCGCGAGGTGAGGATCGGGCGCACGTTGTTGCAGCCGACATAGCTTTGCGCCTTGACCTCAAAGGTGCTCGGCGTGAGCGCGTCACTGTTCTGGGTGACCAGTCGCCATTCGACGTCCTCGGTCAGGAGGAGCAGATCGGTCAAGGCGACGATATGCTTGATGGTGTTGTTTTCTCCGGAGACGATGCGGAACGAGATGCTGTCATCGTCCTGGGCGGGCACCGATGCGGTCAGGTTGCTCTCGGTGCCGGGCTTCGTCATCCACCCGTTCTGCGGCCGGTTGTTCGTTCCCCCGAGCACGCGCCTCTGGGCGTAATAGCCTACCGCTGCCGGGTAGTCCCCCGGTGCCGGGAAGGGGTTGGCCAACCCCGGCTCGGGCGGCGTCCGGAGCACATCGGCCGCGATATTGTCGTCAATGAACTCAAGGAGGGTCGTCTGCCCGATATAGCCGTAGAGCCCGTTGCGCAGCTTATAGACATTGTAGCGCGCCGCCTTCGTCACGGCCGGCCAAGTGATCTTGTTCGCGTTACCCGCCGTCGACAGGTTGTTGGACACTTCGATGCTGCGAACCTCGCCGCCCGCCGTCCAGGTTGAAAAACTCGTCGTATCGACGACGGTGTCGTCGGTAATGCGCTTCAACGACAACGAACTGGTGGTCGGCACCGTGTTGACTTTGTAGATCCCGTCCGGGATCTGGGTCATGCCGCCGATATTGACGATCTGCACCCGGGCGCCGACGGGTAGCCCATGCACGACGCTCGTGCTGATGACGCCGGGATTGGCTTTGGTGATGCCTGTAATGCTGAACGATGCGACCACCGCTGTGCGAGGGTAGCTCTCGTCAACGCCCGTCGCGTCAACAGCAGTAACCGCGTATTCGTAGGCGACCGCCCCGGAGCCCGTCTTTACCGCCGCTGCCGCGCTCGCTGGCTGGGCCAGCGACGGCGCCCAGGTTGCTTCCACCAATTGCCAGCTCGCCGCCCCAAGCCGCCGCAGCTCGCGCACGGGGTGATTCGGATGCGCCAACGTAATGACGTCCTTGTCCTGGGTGTAGGTGATATCGAACAGTTCGCTCTCGAGGTAGGGTGACGCCAAGGTGTAGACCCGCGCCATCGTGCCTGAGACGAAGGCCGCGAGCGCCGACGTGTCGAGCAGGTTCCCCGCCATATCCTGCAGCGTTAAACTATCTGCCGTGGCGCCGCTCACCCGGAAGAAGCGCCCGCCCAGCTCGGGCATTCCGACGAAGTTGTAGAGATACACCCACTCGTCGTTGGAGTAGCCGTGTGCCACCTTGTTGACGACGCCGGGATTGGCTTGGCTGATAGAGGTGATCGCCTGCCCCGTCTCGAGCAGCGTCGCGCCATTGGTGTGGAAACGGATCGCGCCGCCGCCTAGCTCGATGCAGGCCGTCTGGGCGCGGCTGTAGTTGAAGCGGATGACGCGGACTTTCTTGGTGCTGTCCTTCGCCTCATTTACGAACTTCGACCCCGCCCGGTTCTGCGCCGGACCGTGCGGCAAGATCAGGAAATTGTCGGCACGCGCGACGCCAGTCTGGAACTTATCCAGGTCCAGCCGGCCGAACATTTCGGGCGAGATGACCCCGCCGGCGAAAGAGCGAAAGAGCTTTGAGGTGCGGTCCGCCATCAACGCGCCCCAATCCAGCCAGGCGTATGCGTCGGCTCGGCGTTCGACAGGTTGGCGTCAGTGCCGGTGGCTTGGCCGAACGTGACCTGGAATTGTTGATACATCTGCCGCGCGATCTTGCCACCGGCGAGTTCCTTGAGGATCGGGCCGCAGAGATACGAGGCCAGCAACCAGGAGAGCGCCGTAACGAAAAGCGGCGGGAACTTGTCGGTGTTCGTCACGCGACCAATGCAGATCAGCGTGACGATGGGCTCCTTGGCGAGGACCGTCTCGCCTTCGATCTTGTAGACGACCCCCTCGTCTTCCTCGTCGGCATGCTCGTCGCGCAAGGCTTTGATCGGCTTGATGATGCCGGAGGGTAGTGCATAGGCGTAAGGGTACGCCGCCGTCGTTGCGCCGCCGACTTCGGCCAGCGACGTCTTGCGCACCTTGGCGAAGGTCCAGTCGTGGAGCGCGAGCAGCGCGTCGCGCGCGATTGGGTAGAACCGCGCGCAATGCCCGGCTTGAGCCGAGCCGTCCGCCGGGCTGATCGACGTGACCTCGGCGTCATCGGCGAGGTGACCGAGCGCCAAGTTGCAGATATCGACGACGGAAGCCACTATGCCCTCCTGCGGCGGCGCCGCTTGATAACGATCAGATCGCTAACAATGACTGCCGGGGGCGACCCCCCCGACGGAAACCAGAAGAACAGGTAATGCGTGGCGTTCATTGCCGGTCCTTTGGATTACAAAGCGTCTCGACTAGGCGATCATGCCCATTAGACCTTGCGGAGCCAGATGGCTGGGACCAGAAGAAGAAGATGAGCATCGGTTATGCACCAACTCCAAGCAGGGAGTGACTTCCCTTCTGAACAGGACCGGACGCAGGAATTTCTGCAAAGGTCACGCCGATGCTATGAACTGTTATTGACCCACTTGTCCCACCGACGATTTCGTAACTTATTTCGTCGTTGTCATCGATGTCGTAATAGTCAGAGCTGTTTTCGTACCATCCGGCCCCGCCGGATGCTGTAATCGTCGTCGTGATGACGGCAGATCCGTTCACCATCAACTTGAGTGTCGCATTAGCCGAGTAAGTATTGGCGGACAGGTAGCAGCGGAGGTTTTTGATCCGCGCGGCGAAGCCAACCTTTACGCGCTGATTTGCTTCATCAGAAAGATTGAGGAGCGAGCCAGCAGCAGTAACGTATGTTGGCGTCCCTGACGCGGTAATAGAGCTGCCAAAGGCACTACCACACACTGCGTCACTGTTATTATTGGTGGACTTGAGTGTGGCCCCGGTCCGAAACAGGACCAGATCTTCCAGCCCGGCCCCCAGCGTCATCGAAATGCAAATCAAGTCACCGTCTGCAAGGCTGATACCCATGCCGGTTACTGTTTGCAGTCCAGTCGCTCCGGCCCCAAACGTGATTGGCGTCCCTACATCGACTCCATTGATGTTGACGCTGAAAACACTGTCATTAAGGCGCAGATTTGAATTAACAAAAATCTGAAAAGCTTCGAGGCTGGTATAGCCTCTATTCTTCCACTGGACATTCGCGATTGTCGCCTGACCATCAGCAACCAGTGTGCCGCTGATGGGGAGGTATCGCGTTGACGACGGGACATCGCAGGTGGCGACACTCGCAGCCGCATGGAAGCATCCGTGACCGCTAGCAAACTGGACATTGGCGCGAAACCACCGGAAATTCGGTGTCGTACCGGTGTCGGTCATGGCGAGGTTAAAGAGATCGCCTGCCGATAAGGTGTCGGTGTGGGTCGTATCTTCTGCAGTGCCTGCTCCGGTACGAGAAACTACGTTTTGACCGTTCGCCCCGTTTTTTCGGAACTGGACCGTATTAGAACCTGAACCGCCGCTAGCAATGCGAACGCCCAGGCCGGTAAAATCCGCTCCTTCCGTAGCCGAATATTGACAGTTTGATTCCGTCGAATTTGAAAGTGCGCCGAAAAAATTCGTTTCACTGCCGGACGCGACGGAGGCGTTATTCCCGCCTATAAGTAGAGCCTTACCCATTAGACCTCGACATAGACCAAGCAGCCATCCACCGAGACGGCGCCTGACAGTTCAAGGTTGAGCAATGTCGCGGCGGCGGTTTCAAACCACCCCACCGGACTGAACGGCAGGGTAAAGCCGCTATTCGTCGTCAAGTTCATCTGGCCTGAAAGAGCTGTGCCGCCCGCGCCTGACTCAAAGCGAGCGTTCACCGCGCCTGCCGCGACCAGGACGCAGGAAAGGACGCGGATTTTTTTGCCGGATACTGCAGCCACCAGCGTGTTATCGCCCGAGGTAGCGGCATCGATGATGGCGAACTTCGGCGTCAGCGCAGTCGTGCCATTCATGATGGCGTCGGTCGCAAGCTTGGCGGCGATGCTATCGACAGTCGCGGCCCGTGCCTGTGTGGAAATGGCGCCGTTGGCGTCGATGTTTAGGCCGCGCTCGTTGCCGGCGGCGTCGCGAAGTTGAACGTAAAGCTCACGGCGGCTCGACATGCGAAGGTTGCCGAACCGGTCTTCGGTGATGGCGGTCGGGGTCACGTCATCGAACTGCGCGACATTCACGGCGGGGAACAAGCCGGCCCCGCTCGACTGGTTCATCGTCGCCGATGCGGAAAGGTAATAGTTCTGGGAGCCGTCCTGGATACCGATGACCGTTTGGCTGGTGTCAACCGGCAGGCCGCTATTCGTGGCGACATACGCCGGGCCGCTATTCGTGCGGTAGGCCAGGGCGACCGGCATCATGTTCTGCACGGTGACACTGGTATAGTCCATATTGACCAGCGGCACGGCCTCGCCGCCGATCTGGATAAGGTTGCCCGGCAAGCCGTTCGTAGCCGTGACCAGCGCCTGCACACCGTCCGCGCCGTAAGCGACCTTACCGTAAGGCCAGTATACTCCGGCAGCGTTATCTACAGCGAATGGCGGGCCTAAGCCGTCCGTCGAATTGGCGGCTACACTACTGCTCATGCCAACTTGTCTCGTAGCTTGGCGATGTCTGTGTTTATTTTGTCAAGCTTGCGCTCTGCATCTGCGACCGCGCTATTGACGCGGGTCAGTGTCTCACCGGCCTCCAAGCGCTTCGCCTCAAGCGCTACGATATCGTCACGCACGCGCTGTGCGTCGCCTTCCGCTGCGCCGCGGAGTGCTTGTGCTTCCTGTTCTGCCCTTGCCTTTGCCGTCTCCACTTCAGCTTCAGCAGCACTGCGGAGCGTAGCCGCATACTCCTCTGCGTCGCGCTTGGTACGATCAGCCTGCTCCGCCAACTCAACGAGCTCCTGCTTCGCCTGGTCGACCTCGCGCAACAGCGCGTTACGGCGGTCCAGCACTTCGCTGGTTGCCTGCTCGATAGAGCCTAACTTCTCGAACGCATCGGCCAGATCGAACATCTGACCGAAGCTGTTCTTGAACTTGCGGATCTGCTCAACAGCCTTCTTCACGTCGGTCATAGATCACCATTTGGCCAGTAGGACGAAGGCGATTTCCGTAGTGCCATCTCCGCCACTAACGCGGGGGCGCAACCAACGCGTCAATTCGGTCACCGCTTCAAGCTTCGACGCGGTAAACGTAAGGCTGTTACCCTGCGGATCAGTCAGCGGGAAATATGACACGCCGTCGTTCGAGCCCTCGACGATCACGCTTGCGCCACCGAACGAACCGCTGATTTGAACCGATCGGTCAGCGAACTGAGCCGCTTCAACTGGCTCCCCCGTCTCGCTAGCCAAGAGCGCCGGCCACGTCGTGATGGCCACGCGCTGGTTCAAACTGTCCGGGATTGCGGTCGTCTTGGCCGTGCTCATGTGTCACCTCGGAAGGAGAAGACGCGGGGCCGGAGCCCCGCGTTTCCAGTCAGGCCAGCGGTTCCTTGCCGTCCCCGCCAGCCGCCCCAGGTTTCGGAGCGCCGGTCGTCTTCGCGCCCGATGCCGTCTTTGGCGCCGCCAGCTTTTCGAGGTACGCGACCTCGGGGCCGTTGTAGTCAAAGACGTCACCGGGTTTGCGGAGAGAACCGCCGTGAAAGCATTCAGCCAGAGCCTTGTGGAGAGCCATTGTTCTATCCTTTCCTGCTCAGGCCTCAGAGTCCGTCCGGGATAAGATTGCCAAGCACCGTCGGCTCCTGATCGGTGAACCACGCGTCGACCGTGATGGTCGGCGAGGTGCCGGCGAGAGTGAAGGCGGCGCGGATGTAACGCTCGTTGGTGAGCGGCACCGCGAGCGCCATCAACTTGCCGGCCGGAGCAGCCGCGGCGCCGGACAACGTCTCGGAGGTCACTAACGTGGTGGCCGAGGAGAACGACGAGTTGTCGTCGGTCTGGATCGAGAAGTTGAACGTCGGCGTGGTGCCGCCCAACGCCACCTTGATGGCGACGATAAGCCAGAGCGGGCGGCCCGGGCCGACGTCGCGGTCGGTGCCAAGATCGACGGCGTCGGTCGAGGCGCTGGTAGCAGCACCCGTAACCGCCTGGTCGGTGGCCACCTGAAGTCGCTTGTCGATAATCATGCTTGCTGTCCTTCTGTCAGGGGGTTCCGGGCGCCGCTTACGAGACTTGGCTCTCGGTGTTGAGGATCTTGTCGACGCGCTTGAACGGGATGCCATCCATCGCGACGACCTTCTTGCCCATCACCGTTTCCATCGTCAGGGTCGAGGCAGCGACCTTGTTGGCGATCTGACGGCGCAGGAAGCTGCGGATGGTGCGGTTGGCGTAGAACACCGGGCGGCCGAGGCCGATGGCGGGCAGACGTTCCACCGCCTGCGCGAGCAAGTCGATAAGATCGGCGCCGGCCGAGGCGTTCTTGGTGAGCGCGGTAACGTCGATATTGGCGATACGGACCGCATAGCGCCAATCGCGAACCGACAGGCCGCAATCCCAGCGATAGTGCGTGCGGTAGGCTTCCATGCGCCCGCCGGCACCGTCGACGTTTTCGATGGTGACCTGCCCCTTGTCATTGATCTGCAGGCCTGCCTTCGATCCCTTCGGATAGATGCAGTGGATCGTCTGCGGACCCCAGCACAGGAGCCAGATCGAGGTGAGGTTCGAGGAGCCGCCACCCGAGATGATGTTGTCGCCCGAGGCGGCCGACAACGAGTTGTAGCGCGGCGCCAAGCCGGTGAAGGTCGCCGGGTTGGTACCTTCATTGCCGTAGATCAGCGAGGACGCGAATTCCTGGTTGAAGCCTTCGATGATGGCGACCTCTTCCGACATGCGGAAGGCAGTCGTATTGCCGTTGAGGTCGACCAACGCCTTATCGACCTCGGCGTAGTTTTCCATCATGCCGGTGTTGTCGGTGACCTGCACGGTCGTGCTCTTGGTCGGCTGGACGCCGCCATAGAGCTTGCGCCAAGTCGGCGACGGGATGCCCGTGCGGACCGTGGTCCGATGGCTGGTCGGGCCGTTGGCTTCGATGAAAGTTGCATCATCGAGAATGTCGTTGGTGAGATTGAGGATCTCGACCACCGTGTCGACGTTGCCGTTGTGGTCCAGACGCTTCGCAACATCGGCGAGGGTCGGGTTCACTGCGGAGAGAATGGCCATTGCTAACTGTCCTTCTTAGCGTTTGCTAAAGTGATAGGCAAAAAAGGGGCTCACCCCTTCGCCATCGACGGATACATCTTAGCCAGCGGATCGACCTGTCCGGCCGAGGGCTGACCCCGCTCAAGCATGTCGTCGGAGATAAGCTTGCCCAACTTGGCGAATGCCTTGATAAGCGCGGGGTTGTTGCCAAACCCGCTATCGTTGAGCTCCTTGCGGAGCTCGGCTCCGCCAGCGAAGTCAATCACTCGCTTACCGAGCGCGAGATTGGCCGGGAGCTTGTCGCCCCCAATCTCGGGATCGGCCCTGGCGTCCTCGGCCCACTTCACGTGCTGGGCCTCGATCGCTTCGAATTGCTTGGTGATGATCTTCGCGCCGAAATCGACGAGCTTCTGAGCGTTTTCCTGCGTCAGGTTGAGCTCTTTGGCGAAGGGCACGAACTCGGACAAGATATCCTTGTCGAGCTCCACACCTTCTGGCGCTTTAAAATCCGCGTAGGCTTCCGGTGCGCCGGCTGGCTTTTCATCCTTTTTGTCGTCGGCCTTCTGCTGCTCCTGGCCCTGCTGATCAGCCTGCGACTGCTGCTGGTCCTGGCCTTGCTTCTGGTCGCCGGCAAGGGGGGTCGAACCGTTGGCGTTGTCGGTCGCCGACGCCGCGCCTTGCGCATTGTCGCTGGTCGCACCGTTACCGGCGCTTTGCGTTCCGTTCGCCTGGTCGTTCGTTGCCATCCGCTCTGCTCTCCTGTTGCATCGCTGTGTACCTATCGGGGCAGGCTTCCATCACATCCGCGAGGAAAGTCAGCCCGACGTTGCGCTCTCCCTCCTTGAAGGCGGTCGAGTGCGGGTCGCCAGTGAACGACGAGTGGTAGAGGTGGGCCCTACTCAGGAGCCGGTGCATGAAGCGCCTGCCCCGCTTGTCGCTCATCAGCCATCGCAGATCTTCCAACTCGATGCGCCGTCGGTGCGCTTCCGTCTCTCCGGCTTGTGATCTCGCGGCCTGTTGGCCTTGAAGATCTAGCGGGTCGTGATCTGCAATCGTGTGCATCCTAACTCCGGCCTAAAGCGTCATGCGCCACCCCGCCTCAGGCAGCGGCGCCGGTGTAGCCCTGGAACATGTTGATGGCGTCGGTTAGCGCGTTCTTGCCGCTGGTGTCCGCCGAGGCGAGGTCCTTGGCGGCACCGGCCGCGACCGGTGCCATAGCGGCATTCTGTGCGGCCTGTTGCTGCTTCGCCCGATCCTGCCGAACCAGCGCGACCTTCTCGTCGGCCACAATCAGCGACGGATCGACCCCGAGCATGTCGGCGTAGCGGTCCACCAATTGATCCGCGTCGAGCTTGTCGACGACCTCAGGCTTGAGCTGCGCCACCGACCCGATGACACCGAGCAGGCGGTCGACCGAGGCAACACCAACGGCGCGCTGCGCCTGGGCCAATGTCGAAATGAATTCAATGTTGAGCTCCATGCCCTGAAGCTCCTGCGGCGGCGGCGGCAGAATACCGGGAATGCGAGCGGCACGTTCGAAGGTACGGTCGACCAAGGGCGACAACGCCTCGTCGTGCAGACGTTCCAGGACCGGGCCGAGCATGAGGAGCTTCTCCTCGTGCCGCTCGGCCACCTCGCGCGCCGTGATCCCGGAACGATCATCATTGGCCAACATCATGAAAAGATCGGCATAGAACGCCCGGTCAATGCGTTGGCGTACGTCCTGGATATCGAGCAGGAGGTGCGAGAGGTCGAGCTTCGTCTCGAACATCGTCCTGACGCCGCCCTGTCCGCCCGGCATGTCGACATACGAGATGCCCCCCGGCAGCTTGTCGATCGACCCCACCGAACTCGCCGGGGCCTGCAGCGGCGGCTCGGTCATGTAGTCGATACCCTGCGACTTGCGGAGCTGCTCATGCTGCAATTGCTTGATATCGCCGATGGCTTCCATCGCTGGTGACCAACCGTAGATGTCGCCTGAGGTGACCACCCAACGCGGCGCCAGCGCCGGGAAGCGGTCATAGCCGGCGTCGCGCAATAGGCCCAGATCGTTCGACGCGCCGGCCTCGAGATAGATTGAGCAGAACGCCTTGTTGCGCCCATCTGCCTTGCGCAGGTTGCGCTCCTTGCGCGGCTCGATGGCGTGCATGACCGGGATCAGCACATCGTAATTGCTCTGGTTGTAGTGGTTCTGCACGGTGGTCGAGCAATTGTCGAAGCCGAACTTGTCGACCATCTGCTCGACGCTGAGCTCAAGATCGCGATAGAGGGTGTTGACGACGCCACGGTCGTCGACATTGAGGGAATACTCACCGGCCGTCAGCGGGTGGTGCCGCATGAAATCTTCGTAGTCATCTTCGATGATGTCGGCAAAGGTGCCGAATGCGGAAAGCTCGTCATACATCGAATGCAGCGCCCGGTAGGTGTTCGAGCGCGAGAAGATATCGCGGAGCACGTCGCCCGTGTCCTTGAGCCACAGCTTCACCGGATCGTAGTCGGCAAGGTCCTTGTCGGACAGGGTCAGACGGAACCAGGGGCGCGCCGGGCTCGACATGCCGGCCATGAGACCAGCCGAACAGATGCGATGCGCGTGGCCGCCGGCGCTGTCCAGGATTTGCTTGTAGCGCGAATACTTGGTGGCGGAGCGGTCGCGCTCGCCTTGCCAGTTGAACCGGCCGAGGCGCGGGATCAGATAGTCCGTGATCTCGCGATACTCGCTCTCTCGGTTGCTGCGGATGTTAAGCAGCGCCTGCCGACGCTTAAGCTTCAGCTTGCGCATCTCGGCGGGCGATTTCAGCGCGCGCTGCTGTTCCATCTCACGCCCCCAACAGCGTGTTGGCGCCGGTATTGATCGAGTTGAAGTCGACGCCCGTGGCGCCCGCCAACAACGTGCCGCCTGGCGCGCGGGGGCCCGTCGCGGCCTTCTTGCGCGTTATCGGCACATCCGGTGTCTTCTCAGCCTGTTGCAAAGGCTGGGTTTCCATCTTGGGCATCTTTGGTGACTTGCCGCCGCCGCACATTGCCTTGCCTCAAAAAGTGGTGTTGCCGGGATTGGCCCTGCCGCCACCAGCCGTGGCGCCAGCGCCGGCGGGCTTGTCGCCCTGCTTCTTGCCTTTGTCCGGATCCTTGTCGGCCCGCTCCAACTCCGCCGCGGCGCGCTGCGCTGCTATCGTTCCGTGGAAAGAGCCGGGCATGCCGGGGAAATCCTGTTGGACCTTCTTGAGGTTCTTGTCGAAGGCGGCATTCCACCCGGGGTTCTGGTTGTAGTTGTTCGGCATGCCGCCCACACCGATGGCCACGGCGGCACGAAGCGGCCCCAACGGCCCGGCCGCTGCGGACCCAATCGTTGCCGATTGCGCGAAGTCCGAGAACGATGGCGAGACGCCGGTGCTGCGCGCCGTGTCGATAGCATCGGCGTTACGGGTCGCCGCGCCTTCACTTTCGTTCGCGTTCGCGTTGAAGGAGCCGAGCAGCGAGTATTTGCTTCGCTTGCTCGTTCCCGAAAGCGCCTGATCCTCGCTACCGAGCAGCGTGCCCGCCATTCCGTCACCTCATCCGGTCGAGCGGATGGTAGCCGTGCGAGCCCGAGTTATGCGCCATGTCGTGCCTCATGCGGTCGAACGGGTCGTGGGGTGGCCGCGCAGGGGCGTTGGCACCGGCCATGAATTGATCGATCTTGGGCGTTTCGATGGCGGCCAGGATCACGGCGCTCGCGTAGTCGGGCGACCGCTGGATACGTTCAATGATCTGGTCGCGGCTTTCGACGTAGATTGTGCGGCCTACCGTCCACCAGCGCGGGGCGCACAGATCGGCGAGCAATCGGCTATCGCGTGGCAGGGCGATGCCGTTGTTGGCCTGCGGGTCGAGCAGTTCCCGCATCCGCCACCAGAGCTGACTGCGGAGATTCGAGAAGGTGAGCAGGCCGCTCTTGTCGGTGCCTCGTGCGCTTTCCGCTACGTTGATGCCGAGCACCTGGGCCCGCGCCTGTTTCAGGAAGTCATAGGCCGAGGCGCCGACGCCGATCACGTCGACATGGATAGGCGCGCGGTCGCGCAGGTTGGCAATTGTGAGGCCCGAGACGATAGCCCCGTCTGGCGTGGCCCGGCCGGGGTAGCACAGGAGCTCGTCGAACCACCAGCCGTGGCGGCGCGCGAGGACGGTGTTGTCCTTGCCGCAGCGGGCGACGTCGACGCCCATGCTATCCATCGGGGGCAGGACGTCATGCGGCTTCCACCGGTCCTGAGCGAGTTGCACCCAGGCGGTGGGGATGACCTGTTGCGGATCGTCTTCCATGCCGGCGGTGAAGTCGCCATAGAGCATCTGGGAGCGCAGTGGCTCCGGCAGGGATTGAAGCTGGGCCATGTAGCCGGTCCCCATGAGGTACGGGTTGTCGGTGATGCGCGAGGGAATGAACGTGCGCGATTGCGGCTCGATCAGCTCGGGGCCATTGTAGAAGGGCGCCCCGTCTGGCACCTCGATATCCCGCCCGTTGACGGTGGCGAACCAGCGCAACTCGCCCGGCACGGCCGGCGCGGGGTGGCTCGGATCAAGCCAGGGGGCAAAGTAGTCTATGACCCAGCGTCCTTCCGCCGTGGTCGGCGGGTTGAACGTCATCAGGACTTGCTTTTTCTGCCCCTTGGTCGTGGTGCGCAGCCAGCCCATAAGGAACCTGACCTGCGATTGCAGGAGGCTTGTCGTCTCGTCGAAGCCGATGAAATCATGCGGCCGGCCTTGGTACTTGCGCTCGTCGCCCGCGTTGGGGGTTGAGCCGAATTCGATCTGCCGACCGACAAAGCGCCAGATCATCTCCTTGCCGTTGAGCCCGTCGCGCGACCCGTTGAGCTCGGCAATGCGGTCGACGATGGCCGTCAACTCGGTGCCGTTGCGGCGGATGATCATGCTCTTTTCGTGTTGAAGCATGGCCTTGGCAACCATCAGGTCGGTCTTGCCCCCGCCGGCGGCGCCCCCAAACCCGATCACGTCCGCCTGGCTCTCCCATGCCATTTGCTGCGGCCCGGGCAGCGGCCCCCAAATGGCGGATTTCATTCCGCGCAGGAGGGCGTCGAGGTGCGTTAGCTCGGATGGTGAGAGATATTCGAGGAGCCCGGGCTGGATCACTCGACCAGATCCTTGCGCTCCTTGGCCCGAGAGAGGAGCTCGTTGATCAGGCGCAGGCGCTGGCTGTCATCCAGGTCGCCTGTTGCCACCGCGCCTTTCAGGTTCACGTCTTGCTTGTCGCCAAAGACGTCGCGCCGCTTGGCGCGGAGCAGGCATTGCAGATTGCTATCGGACTTGCGCGTGATGAAGCCGACGACCTCGCCCTTGTAGAACACCGGCTCCTCGACGCCGTCGATCGCCCGATTGCGAAGCTCCTCCTCGGCCTCGTCAAGGAGCCCTTCCATCGCGTCTTCCCATTCCTGCGCAAAGACGGGGTCGTCCGCCTTGTGGGCGACGACAGTGGAACGCGAAACACCGACCGCGGCGGCAGCCCGGGTAATGTTGCCGTGGCGGCGCAGGTGCAAGAGGAAAGTCGCTTTGGTGTCGGTGTCGAATTTCATGCGGCGCAGTCTAGCGCTGCGCTGAAGTCTCATGCGCCACGGCGCGGGCAAAGCAAAAGCCCGCTCGATAGATGTTCGCGGAGCGAAACGAACTACCGAGCGGGCTTCAAGTCCGAGGCTTTACGTCGAACGCTGGCAGGATACCACGGGGCTAAAGATCGTCATCGCAAAAAGAAGGCACCGCTATTCCTTGACCTTCTTCCACCCCGCGATGGTTTGCGCGCGGCGCGTGTAATTCAGGATATCGCGGATGGTCCGGCGCGACACGCCGAAAGCCCGCGCCAACGAGGCCGCGCTTTCGCCACTGTCCTCGTGCCGGTCACGTATCTCGTCGACCTGATCTTCGGTCAGTTTGGAGCGCGGATGTGAGCTTCCGATGCGTCGGCCATACTCATTGACGGCCACCCATTTCGTTTTGCCGAGGGTCATGACGGGCGCCAGCCCCGACCTGCAATTTTTTGCAAGTCGTAATTCTCTGCGGGTTGGGCCTGCCCTACCTCCCTACCTGCCCTACCTTTTGCTCTATGTTTCCCCCCGAGCACGATCCGGGCCCGGCCTAGGAAAATAGCGTTTTTTACTTTACCTTCCATTTTCAAGAAAAAGGTAGGGCAGGTAGGGCAGATATAAGACAAACCATTGTGCAGCCTGCTTTTTTCGCCATGCCCTACCTCACGATTTAGGTAGGGCAGAGGTTGGGCAGGTAGGGCACCCTTCAATCCGCTATTTTCTGCGATGTCGTAAAAAATTACGTGTTGCATCCGCCCCTCCCCGCCTACGCCTTGACCCAACGCCAAGAGCGTTGTGCTCCAACCGCGACCCGCATACGCGCGTAACCGAGCCTCTTGAGGATTTTTCCGGCGCGCATTTCGTCGCTTCGCTTGATGTGTTTGAGGTCCATTCCCACCGCCGCCACGAGCACCTCGGCGACCGTCACGGCTGTTCTTCCGGTCGCGGTCGTCTCGCCCGCCAACGTATCTTCTTGGTTGAGATACCTCTCAATTGCATCGTCCCAAGTGTCGGTCACTTTGAAATCGCCATGCACCTCTCTGGCCAGCTTCTCGGCGTCTTCAAAGTCCACCCCAAACAGTTCGACCCTCGTCAATGCCTCGGCGTAAAGCTGCTCCCGCGCCGCCTCGAGCCCGTCACGGTCCAGCTTGGTCACCCTTACAGGGAGGTAGCGGCGCTCGCCGGTGGCGTCCTGCAGGAACTCGTCTTCATTGGTGGTGCCGACACAGATGAAACGCCGCGTGATCTCGCTTTTGGCCTCCTGGTACTTGCGCACCAGCACGTCACGCTGCTTGGCCAGCCAGACTTTATGCTCGTTCTGGTCCCGCTTGCCGAAACCCTGCAATTCACCGAGCTCGACCAGCACCGTGCCGTGCGTGTGGCGGGCCCGCTCATCTTCCGACCGGCCGAGATCAAGCTCGATATGTTCACGCGGCGTCGGCGCAAGGACGCTGAGGAAGGTGCTCTTTAGCGCGCCCTGCTCGCCCACCAGAATGGGCACCATGTCGGCCTTCACCGGCGCTTCCGCAGCCAGCATGCGCGCCACCAGCGCCGTCATGAGGTAACGCCCCACGGCGCGGCTGTAAGGCGTGTCATCGGCCCCCAGATAGGCCGGGAGCAGCCGCTCGACCCGCGAGATGCCATCCCAAGGCGGCAAGCTGCGCAGCCAGGCGACGGCGCTGTCATAGCTGTTGCGGTCGTAATGGGCGATCAGCGCGTCGCGCATGATCTCCTTGCCTACCGGCATGAAGCGGAACGGCGCGCGCTCGAGGCGCTCGCGGATCTTGACCACGTCCGCGTCGGTGATCTCCCGCGGCGGCTCTTTACCCCAGGCTACGGTGCCGACCTGCCGGAAGGTGTCGTAGCTGATGGCGCAGCCCAGGATGGTATCGAAAGGCAAGGTGGCGGCGAGGTGCGGCAGGGTCGCCGTTACCCGCCCGGCCTTGTTGCGGGGCAGCTTGAGCGCCAGAAAGCGTTCGACCGCCGCCCTGTAGATATCGGCGTCGTCGCCGCCCGCCGGCGCGCTCGTGGCCCCCGGGGCGATGATTTCCCCCGTGACCAGCGCCAGCTCGAAGCCACACTTGACCCTGAAATCGTGGTCAGACCGATGGGCGCAGGAGGCGTGCAGGCACTTGAAATGCCCCTGCTCGTAGCCGTTGGTGAAGGCCGGGTAATAGAGCGTCGAGGTGTCGCCGGCCGCGCCGGTCGAGTGCCCCTCCTCGAACGGGCAGCGAATGACAAGCGAGAGGTCCGCCTTGCTGTCATGCACCCAGGCGTTCTCGAGAAGGAATTTGGCGACAGGGTCGTTGACATGCACCCGGGCCATGACCTCGGTGCGCGGGGCGTTCGAGACGCGACTGTCCTGCATCGGCGCGATACCGAATTCGGCCTGCAGGGCGTCGACCATATCCTCGACCTCCCGCAGGGTCAGCCGTGGAACGAGGTCGGTATCCGGCAGGCCCACCGCGGCGCCGTCGCTGCGGGTCCAACGGTAGCGCTCACCGCTGGGGTGGGTACCGGCTGCGATCCATTGCTGGCCGGTGCCGAGGATTTCAATGTTCCCGTCGCGCGTCTTGATGACCTTCTTAGAGAAGGCGGTACCACAACTGAAGGGCACGAGACGCTTGCCGGAGTTATCGCGGTAACGCACCGGCAGATGCGTCAAAAGATGGTCCTCAAGGAAAGCGATGACGCGCCGCGCCTGGTCGTGGTCGCCAATATCGATATCGACTGCCTGCAACCCGTCGACGCGCGCCTGAACACAGATCGAGTAGCCGCCATGTTTGGCCCACCCGTCGGCATCGCTGCCCGATGCGCTATAGGCGGTCCACTTGCCGAAACCGACCGCCTCGTTGCCGGTGTAGCGGGACGGGATTTTGCCGAGCTGGTCCGGGCGCAGTTTCGACCCCGACTTGATCACGGCGCCCGGGTCCGCCACGGCCGGCAGGAGCGCGGTGACGATCCCTAGGTCCTTGATGAAATGACGCCACTCGGCGGGCGTTGCACCCTTGGTCCGATCCATGAAAGCCCCTGCACTTCCGTTCGACTTAAGCCTCGGTAATCGTTGTCGATCGGGCGGGGTCAGGAGCTCTCGAGCGCGCCTTCCTTAGGCATAGCCTCGTAGCCGAACTCGGACGCGATAGCAGCATCGCCCAGGCAACGCTGGGCGAAAGCGCAACCGCGACAGGTCGGGCTCATATCGGTACGAAGCAACTTGGGCAGGCGCCGTTTGACGTCCTCGCCACCCTCGGCGCGGATCCGCTCGGCAGCGGCCTCCAACCTGCCAGCCAGATCGGCGGTCGCGGTGCGCCCGTAGGCGGCGTCCGGATTGGAGAGGAAATAGAGATAGCTGACCTTCGTGCCGGCATATTCGGCCAGCTTGACGCGCTCACTCGCGGTTGCCAGTCGCAACCACACCTTTAATGCGTGCATTCGTTTACCTGCAAATTTGCTAATAGTTAGCAGCAGTTAAAATCATAGCAATTGCTAACTATACCAGCAAACGGGGTGCCTTCTTTTTTTCGCTAGGAATATTTTTGCAGATGCTAAGAATTACAAAAGCTATAATGTTGACAAAGCATGCATATAGATCAGGGCGTTGATAGCGCCCTTTAAGAGGGCTCCGTCATGAGCATCGCGATTACCGACGTCCGCAGAGACAATCTGCGCAAGCTGATAGATGCAATGGGCGGTGCCACCGCGCTGGCGTTGAAGCTCAAATACGCCAACGGCACCTATCTCTCCCAGTTGGCAGGACCGAACCCCACACGCACGATCGGTGAGAAGGTCGCTCGCAACATTGAAGAGACGTTGAAGCTACCGTCCGGCTGGATGGATACCCAAAACGCTGACTTGGCTTTCCGCGCCTGGGCCACCTCTCCCCACCTACCAGCATCGTTACGCGTGGTGCCGAACCAGAAACTGCTCGCGCAAGGTAAGGCTGAGGCCGCCGAGCGGCAGGAAGCCGAGCGCCACGTGCAACAAACGTTAGACGACATCGACAGGGTCATATCCGAGGCCAACCAAGTATCAGGCGCCGCCGAGCAGACGCTACAGGATGCAGTGCGCAATCTGGGTTTTAAGGTCGTCCGTACCGTCGCCCTCAACGAGGACGGACCTCGGGACCTGCCGGTGTTTGGCCAAGTCCAAGGGGGCTTCGACGGTGTCGAGGTCGATTATCAGAACCCGGTTGAATACATCCAGCGTCCGCCATCACTGTTTGGCGCTAAGAAGGCGTGCGGGGTCTACGTAACCGGAGACAGTATGGAACCGCGCTATTACGCGGGTGAGATCGTGCTCGTTGACCCCCGGAAGCCAGTCCGCTCGGGCGACTTTGTCGTCGTCGAGCTGCCCGACCACAGGGCTATTGTGAAGCGCCTGGTCCGGCGCAACGATAATGGCGCACTCTTGTGCCAGTTGAACCCGCGTGAAGAACAGCATGTCCCGCGGTCGGGAATTGTCGGCCTCTATCGAATCGTAGGAACGGTGACGGAATGAGAAAGCTAGCTCTTATTGCATTGCTCGCCCTAAGCGGCTGCGCGACGGAATACTGGGTAAAGCCCGGCGTCGGGTACAAGGCAACCGCGGCCGATCTTGCCGAGTGCCGCAAAGGCGCCGGCAACTACGCGGTCATGGCGCAGACGGAGCAACCCTGCATGGTCGGCAAAGGCTACCAAATCAGCACGACGCCACCCACCACTCCGTAACCACCAAGCAAATCGGAGGCACCCCCTCCGATTTTTGTTCTCGTCAATATTAGCATTCGCTAACTTAGCACCTGCCAATTAATCCACCCCAGCAGGAGCTAAGCCCCATGTCGCTTGAAGCCCAGATTGCGGCTCTCAATACCAATATCGAGAAGCTGATCACCCTCCTTGCCAACCCGATCCAGGTTGTTCCCTCCACCGAAACCCCGCTGCGGACCGAAGTCCAGACGGGTAAGGCCAGCTCCGGCAAACCCAACCCGGAGAAGGAACCCGCAACGGGGGGCAAGCCCTCCGCGAACGACGCGCCGCAGGCGCAGAACGCGAACGCCGCCTCAATCCCCTATGACGACGTCAAGGCGGCAATTCTCAAGTTGTCCGCCGCCAAGGGCCGCGATGCCGCCGTTGCCGTCTTGAAGCAGTTCGGCGTCGCCAAGGGTACCGAGCTCACGCCTGAGCAATACCCGGACGCCCTCAAGGCGTTCAGCCTCGCGCTCGACACCACCGACGCCGCGGTTGCCTAAGATGGCCGCCGCGCAGCACGCCGAGATCTTCCCGCCGAGCAGCGCTCAGCGCCGGATGCTATGCGCCGGCTCGGCGGTGCTCGAACGGGGCCGCCAGCGGAAAGCGACCGAATACACCTCGAGCGGTACGGCCACGCACCAGCTTTCCGAATGGTGCCTGACCGAGGGAACCGACGCGGTCGCCTATCTCGGCCGCGTTATCGAGGCCGATGGCTTCGATAACGAAGTGACGGCCGAGAGGGCCAAGCGTGCCCAGCTCTATGTCGACACGGTGCGCGACCTGCACAAGGTCGTTGGCGGCGAGCTTCACGTTGAGCAAGCTCTGCCGATCGCCTGGCTGACCCGTGAGGAAGGCGCCGAGGGTACCGGCGATGCGGTCATCGTCGGTGCCACCGAGCTCGTCGTGGTCGACCTCAAGGACGGCAACAAGCAGGTCGAGGCCATTGGCAACGCGCAACTTGCGATCTACGCCGCTGCCGCGCTCGAGCTTCACGCCCTGGTCAACGATTTCGAAACGGTGCGGATGGTCATCGTTCAGCCTCGCCACGACAGTGTGCAGGAATGGGTGTTGACCGCCGACGAGCTCAGGGCCTGGATCGCCGAGAACGTCGCCCCCGCCGTCGAGAATGTGTGGACGGCGCTCAAGCCCGAGGTCGACCTCGCCGACTTTCTCAACCCCGGCGACGAGCAGTGCGGTTTCTGCGCCGCCCGCGCCACCTGTTCCGCCCTCATCGCCCAGGCGGGTGAGCTCATCCTCAACACGCCGGCAGCGACGGCCGACGATTTTGAAGACCTCACCGCCTCGAAGGCCGCGGCGCCGAAACACGCCGAGGCCGAGATCATCGGCCGCTTGCTTCCGCATCTCGATCTCATCGAGACGTGGGTCAAGGCCGTGCGCAGCCGGGGCGAGGAGCTTCTGCATTCCGGTATCGACGTGCCGGGATACAAGCTCGTCGAGGGTAAGCGCGGCGCACGCCGGTGGGTAGACGCCGACGAGGCCGAGAACGCGCTGAAGGCCATGCGCCTCAAGCGTGACGAGATGTACAGCCTGACCCTCATCTCGCCCACCGCCGCCGAGAAACTGCTCGCCAAGGACAGCCCCAAACGCTGGAAGGCGCTGCAGAAGCACATCACCCAGTCGGGTGGTAACCCGACCGTTGCGCCGGCCAGCGATCCGCGCCCGGCACTCACCATCAAACCAGTCAGCGACGAGTTCGAGGATCTAGCCCTCGCAGAGAGCGCGGACGACTTGGTCTGAATTCTCACCAATATCGGGAGTTGAACCTATGTCGATTATCCAGCTTCGCAACGTCCGTCTCGCCTTCCCCGTCCTTTGGGAACCCAAGACGGTGCAGGGTGAAGGCGAACCCGCCTACTCATCCGCTTTCCTGTTGCCGCCCGACCATCCGCAGATCAAGGAGATCCAGGATGCCACCGAGCGCGTCGGCAAGGAGAAGTGGAAGGACCAGTGGCCGGCCGTGAAAAAAGCCCTCACCGCGTCCGACAAGCTCGCGCTGCATGACGGCGACACCAAGGCGCAGTACGCCGGCTATGAGGGCAATCTGTTTATCAACGCCCGCTCTCCGGCCAATAAGCGTCCTTTGGTCATCGATCGCGACAAGACGGTGCTGATCGCCGCCGACGGGCGCCCCTATGCGGGGTGTTTCGTCAACGCCTCGCTCGAGATCTGGGCGCAGTCCAACGGCTACGGCAAGCGCATCAACGCCTCGCTTCGCGCGGTCCAGTTTGTGAAGGACGGCGATAGCTTCGGCGGGGGCACCCCGGCCAATGCCGACGAGTTCGACGACCTGTCGAACGGTGCCGACAACCTCGAAGACGTTGCGTAACCGATCGGCGGCGAACTAACACGTAACAGAGGGTCAGGGAGCTTAACGGTCCCCTCCCTCGGCCGCTGCGTCACCCCCATAACAGGAGCAGCCAATGTCTGATTTCTCATCTTCGCCTCCGACCTGCAACATCTGCGGCGAGCCGATGCCCCCGGGCGAGGAAGTGTTCAAATTTCACGGCTACAGTGGCCCTTGCCCAAAGCCGCCCCTCGCCGGCTCGGCCGAAAAGACCGGCTTTGATTTCAGCGGTGCGCTTTCGCACCTCAAGATCGGGATGAAAGTCGCGCGCCAAGGCTGGAACGGTAAGGGTATGTTCCTCTTCCTCGTTCCGGGCTCGACCTTCAAAGTCAATCGCCCGCCACTACTCGGTATCTACCCCGAGGGGGCCGAGGTCCGGTACCACGCCCACATCGATATGAAAACGGCCCAGGGCGATGTCGTCCCTTGGTTAGCCTCGCAAACCGATGTGCTGGCGAATGATTGGGTGCTCGTGCCGTGACCGTGCCCCGCCCCGTCAAGCGGTACCGCACCAGCAAGCCGGCGCCCTACCTGCACCCCTCGGGGCGCGACAGGGCAGAGCGCCGCCTTGAGCGGTACGCCCGCCGGCTCGAGCGTCTCGGCCTCGACGCCAGCGACGACAAGCACTTTCCCTCCCACATCCTTCGCAACGTAGGTATGCAATGAGCCAGATCGGACACAATTCGGGCGGCATCGCCGCCGACCACCTAAAATCCTTCATCGAGCGTATCGAGCGTCTCGAGGAAGAAAAGGCCGCCATCGCCAACGACATCAAGGAAGTCTACGCCGAGGCGAAGGGCACCGGGTTCGATACCAAGATCATGCGGCGCATCGTCAAGGCCCGCAAGATGGAACCCAACACCCGCGCCGAGATGGCGGAGCTTCTCGACATCTACGCCCGCGCGCTGGGCATGTCGGATATCGTGTGATGCTCGCCCAGCAGGCACGGCGGCGCTTCGCCTCCAAATCGATGACCGACCCGTCCGATGTGGTGGCTCTGCAGCCATCGCACCCGGCGGCGCAGGACGGTCGCACGGTCTACCCGTCGACCGTCGTGTCGGCGGAGGCGAGCCCGCGCCTGCTGGTGAGCGGCTTCAATAGCCGCAAGATCGGGAGCCACGTCACCAAAGGCGCCTGGGCGGGCATGCCGATCTATACCCTGACGCTCGAGGAGCGCGCGACCTGCCCTCGCTCTTGCGCGCATTGGCTCGATTGCTACGGCAACGCCATGCACTTCGCGCGCCGGCACGATAGCGGCCCCGCGCTCGAAGCGCGTTTGTCCGCCGAGCTAGCCCACCTCGCCGCGCAACATCCGGCCGGGTTCGTTGTCCGCCTCCACGTGCTGGGCGACTTCTACAGCGTCGGCTATGTCGGTCGCTGGCATACCTGGCTGCGCCAATTCAAGGCACTTCACGTTTTTGGCTATACGGCGAATAGCCGCGCCACGGCCATCGGCGCCAACGTCGAGGCGCTGAACATTCTTTTTCCCGACCGTTGGGTCGTGCGCTTCTCCGGCCAGCTGCGCGAGATGGGCGCGGTCACGATCTATCACCACCCTAACCAGCCACGCATTGCCGAGGGCATCGTCTGCCCCGCCATGACGGGTGCCACGACGTGCTGCGGCGCCTGCGGCCTGTGCTGGGCCGAGACAGCCAAGAAGGACTGCATCGTCTTTATCGCGCACGGGAAGAAGCGCCGCGGCGTGGCGAGGGCCGCATGATCGAAACCAAGCCCTCCTCTCGACCGGATCAGCGCGCCGCCGATATGGCGAACATAGCTGACCTGCGGCTTTCCTTCACAGACAGCACCCCCGCTGCCGAGATCGTCATCGAAGTTGTCCCCGTATGGGGGGGGATAAAGCGCATTCAGGTAGACGCCCGCCGCGCGCGGGAAATTGCTTACCGGCTTGACGCTATGTTGCGCATTCTACAGGACCGCTAATGCCTCGTACCCTCTACCTCGATCTCGAAACTTTCAGCGAGACGCCGATCAAAGACGGCACCTATCGGTATGCGGCCGACGCCGAGATCATGTTGGCGGCTTACGCCTGGGACGACGATCCCGTGACGGTGCGCGACCTCACCGACGATGCCACGCGGGACGACATAGCGGCAGAGATTGACAAGGCCGACATTGTCGTCATTCACAATTCCATGTTCGATCGCACGGTGCTGGGCGAGAACGGCATCGCCCTCCCGGTTGAGCGGATCCACGATACGATGGTGCAAGCCTACTGCCACGGCCTCCCCGGTTCCCTCGGGGTGCTGTCCGAGATATTCGGCCTGCCCGTCGACAAGGCCAAGGATAAAGCCGGCAAGGAGCTCGTGCAGCTATTCTGCAAACCGCGCCCCAAGACGGCAAAGATTCACCGCGCCACCCGCCTCACCCACCCTATCGAGTGGCAGCGTTTCAAGGACTACGCCGGTCTCGACGTCGAGGCGATGCGCGCGCTCTACAAGAAGCTCCCCCGCTGGAACTATCCCGACGGTATCGAATATCAGCGGTGGGTTCTGGACCAGCAGATCAACGACCGTGGCTTCGCCGTCGACGTCGAACTGGCCGAGGCGGCGGTGCGCGCGACCGAAGCGGAGAAGAAGCGCCTGGCTGTCCGCACCCAGGAGCTCACCGATGGCGAGGTCAGCAGCGCCACCAAGCGCGACGCCCTTCTGCGCCACATCCTGGAACAATACGGGGTCGACCTTCCCGACATGAAGAAGGACACTCTCGAGCGTCGTCTTGAGGACCAGGACTTGCCGTGGCCCGTGCGCGAGCTGATCGGCATTCGCCTACAATCGGCCACCGCCAGCACGGCTAAATACAAAGCGATGCTGAAAGCGGTCGTAAACGGTCGCATGCATGGCACGCTGCAGTTCTCCGGCGCCCAACGCACCGGCCGTTGGGCCGGGCGCACCTTCCAGCCGCAGAACCTTCCTCGCCCCGACATGAAACAGCACCAGATCGAGGCGGCGATTGAGGCCTTCAAGCTGGGTGTCGAGGATATCGCCGTCGAGGACATTATGCGCGCCGGGGCCAACGCCCTGCGCGGCCTGCTCGTTGCCGGGCGCGACAAGAAACTGGTGGTCAGCGACCTGTCGAATATCGAGGGTCGCATGCTCGCCTGGCTCGCCGGCGAGGAATGGAAGCTGCAGGCGTTCCGCGACTATGACACGGTCATTGGCATTGACGATAAAGGCAAGCCCATCCGCAAGGGGCACGACCTCTACAAGCTCACGGCGTCATCGATCCTCGTGAAGCGGCCGGAGGATATCGATGACGACGAGCGCCAGGCCGCGGGCAAGGTGCCGGAGCTCGCCTGCGGCTATCAAGGCGCCAGCGGCGCCTTCGCTTCGATGGCTGCAATCTACGGGCTGGATCTGCCCGAGTATCGCGTCAAAGAAATCGTGCGGTCGTGGCGCGCGGCCAATCCCAACATCGTCAGCCTGTGGGCGGAGCTCGACAACGCGGTGCGGATCGCGATCAACGTCCCGGGTCGCGTGGTGGAGTGCCGCAAGGTGAAGGTGCGCCGCGACGGCGCCTGGCTGCGCATCATCCTGCCGAGCGGTCGCGCGCTGTGCTACCCCTCGCCCCGCATCGAGAACGACAAGATCACCTATATGGGCATGTCGCCCTACTCGAAACGCTGGACGCGCCTTAAGACCTATGGCGGCAAGTTGGTGGAGAACATCACCCAGGCCTGCGCCGCGGAGGTGCTCAAGGAGAACATGAGCAAGGTGGAAGCTGCCGGCTATCAGATCGTGCTCTCGGTGCACGACGAGCTGATCACCGAGACGCCCCAGATCGATGGCGAAAACGGCTTCAGCGCCAAGCAACTCAGCCACATCATGGCCTGGGTCCCCGTCTGGGCGCAGGGCCTCCCGCTCTCCGCCGGCGGGTTCGAGGGCCTCCGATATCGGAAGGGAAGCTAAGGTGCGACAACTTGTCGCAGTTCATTTTGCTATGCTAATTCTTAGCATCTGCTAATATTGCGCAATCACAACGCGCACAGGGAGCCGATGCAGATGTCAGATGACGTCACCACAAAGTTCATTCCGCTAAACCTCGACGCACTCATCGATCTGGCCGCATTTGTGAGTGACGACAAGCACCGTACCTATCTGCACGGTGTGCACGTTGACCCGTCGACCGGACACTATGTCGCGACTGACGGTGCCACCCTGGGCGCGATCGAGGACGAGACGGCCAAAGCGGCACCGGCCAAGAAATACGCCAGCGGCGAAGCGTCAGAGTGGGGATGGACGCTGCGCGTCGACAAGGACTTCATCGCCACGGTTAAACGTATCCGCAAAGCCTACAAACCGATAGACCTGGACAGGCTCTACGTGCCGCATACTGCGCGTGCCGGCGATGTCGTCACTGCCTACATTGGCGCGAAGGAGAATGCGCCTTTTACACCAGAGTTCTCGGTGCCGATGAAATTAGTGCACGGCATCTTCCCGGAATGGCAACGCGTCGTCCCGTCGACTGTGTCGCAGGCGTCCGAGCGCGCCAATGTCCAGGTCAAGCCTGCCCTCCTCGCCCGCTTCGCACTCGGCCTCGACACCGCCCTATTCCTGTTCGCACCTGAGCGAGATAAGCGAAAGAACGGCGGTTATCTCGACGGGGCGGAGCGCCCCATCATTGTTCTAAACAGTCAGCGCTCCGATTTCTTTGGCGCCATCATGCCCTGCGCGTTTGGCAAAAGGGACGATCCCCGTCAGCCTCTCGACTACGCGCCTGGGTGGCTGCAACGTCGCCTCGGCAAAGTGGCCGAGCAGGCGGCCGACATCGCTTAACCGTATCTATCGTTTTAGCATTTGCTCACATCGCAACGTTCCCAAGGAGCACAGTGATGACGCCCTACCAGCAACTCAAAGCCGCCGCTCCCAACCTGTTGGGCCGCGATGCTGAATTCGCTAACAGCCTGCTCGCCCAATGGGCCGAGCGCGGCTCCCTGTCCGAGAAGCAGATGCATTGGGTTGGCGTCCTGGTTGAGCGTGCCGCCGTGCCCGCCCCCGTCGAACCTGCCCGCTCCGCCTTTACCGCCGATCTCACCCAGATCCGGAAGCTGTTCGAGAAGGCCAGCGCCGCAGGACTGAAGTTCCCCAAGATCCGTCTTGAGGTGAACGGCACTGCCATCAAGTTGACACCTGCTCCGACCACGGGCCGTAACCCGGGCTTTGTCTACGTGCACCGCCTAGTCGATGGCGAGTACCGCTACGCGGGCAAGGTGAGTGAGGTCGGTACCTACTACGGCCACAGTGGCGACGGGGTGCTCGCCGCAATCCAGGCCCTTGCCGCCGATCCCGCCTCCGCCGCCGCGGCGCACGGGCACACGACGGGCAATTGCTGCTTCTGCGCCCGCCTTCTCTCTGACCCCACCTCGGTCGAGGTTGGGTACGGTCCGATCTGCGCCGAGCGTTTCGGCTTACCGCACGGCACCGTCGCCAAGGCCATCGCCGCTTAACCACGTCCATCGCTTTAGCAATCGCTAACAACGTCAACCCAGGAGCCTCGTTCATGACCAGGAAGAAAGCCAACACCGTCGAAGTCCCGACCGCCGTTGCCGCAGCCGTCGAACCGCCGGTATTCACCGACCCCGTTCTGGTGGTCCGCACCTGCAATGCCGACTTTACGAGCTGGGGCGGGTTCCAATGGCCGAGCGAGGGCTATGTCGAGGCGCCCGATTGGCGTCCGACCGCAGAATGTGGGCACGGGCTGCACGGGTTGCTTGAGGGAGATGGCGATTGGGGCCTCCTCGACTGGTCGCTTGAAGCCAAGGCGCTCATCGTCGAGGTGGACCGTGCCGGTATCGTCGAGATTGGCGGCAAGGTGAAATTCAAAGGGGCGCTGGTCCGTAGCGTCTCCTCTCTCGCCGTCGCGCTGTGCCAGGTGGTCTGCGACGCCAGCCGCATTGTGAAGAACGTCACCGACCTTATCCGCACGACCGAGGCCGAGGCGACCGAAGAAGCGTCCGGCAACGCCAGCCGGCTCGCCGCGTCCGGCTACGCCAGCCAGCTCGCCGCGTCCGGCTACGCCAGCCAGCTCGCCGCGTCCGGCGATGACAGCCAGCTCGCCGCGTCCGGCAACGCCAGCCGGCTCGCCGCGTCCGGCAACGCCAGCCAGCTCGCCGCGTCCGGCGACGCCAGCCAGCTCGCCGCGTCCGGCGATGACAGCCAGCTCGCCGCGTCCGGCGATGACAGCCGGCTCGCCGCGTCCGGCGATGACAGCATCGCGATAGCAGCGGGTTACAACGCTACCGCATCGGCAGGCCCGAACGGCGTCATCGCACTCACTTGGCACGACGGTACCCGCCGGCGCGTCACGGTCGGCTATGTCGGTGAGGACGGCATCGAACCCAATGTCGACTACCGCGTCGACGATACCGGCAAATTGGTGAAGGCGTGACAAAGCGCCTTCTCCGCATCGGCGGGGGCGCCATGTTCGGCGCCCTCATCGTCCTCATCTTCTTTGCTGCTGGGGTTTTCCAATGACCCAAGTCGAGATGATTATCAAACGCATGGAGAAGGTTGCCGATCGCGGCCTCTCCCTCCCCGTCGGGCACTGGGGGCGCGAGCTTTGCCGCAAGATCTACAGCCAGCTCTGGAATGAACTTCAAATCCTGCTCTCCGAAACGCGGAGGGCATCATGAGCCTCAAGGGTTCCCGCATCACCGACCGCCACCGGCAGGTGATCGACTATGTCAACGGCTACATCGTCGAGCACGGGCGACGGCCGACGCGGCGCGAGATCGCCGACCATCTCGGCCTTGGGCCGAAATCGCTGGGCCACATCACGCGCCTGCTAGGTCAAATGTCGACATGGCGCGAGGTCGATTATCTGCGCGCAAAGGTGCGCGAACTCGAGGAGCAACTGGCTGGGAGGGCCGCAGCGTGATCGTTGACGTTTTCAATCCGTTGACATGGTCGAGGGTTCCGCCCGTGAGGCGCCTCTATCTCGACAACGACGGCGCGACCGCCGCCTTGCTCGATGACGTCGACTATGTTTGGGCCGTTCAATGGCTATGGACGGTTACCCCAAACTCGACCAAATGCAAGGTGTATGCGACGCGCAACACCCGCGTACCGAGCAGCCGCAGGCAGATAAAAGTCTACCTGCACAAGGAAGTATTGAAGCGCTTCGCCCCAGTCGCGCCAACGGCGCAGCATACCATCTGCGACCACAAGAACGGCGAGAGCTTAGACTGCCGCCGCGATAACCTTCGCTGGGCAACACCCCTCGAGAACCGCCACAACCGCTATGGCGATTACGCGCGACAAGAGCGTCTGTTCGACGAGGTAGCACCCCATGTCCGTTAAGGAAAACGTCGTCGAAGGCACGCTCGTAGCCGAGGTAAAGCGCCACGGCGGCGTCGCCTACAAATTCAGCAGTCCAGCTCGCCGCAACGTGCCTGATCGGCTCGTCGATCTCCCGGGCGTTCCCCTGTTCTTTGTTGAGTGCAAACGCCCGGGCGAGAAGCCCCGCAAGGCGCAGGAGCGCGAACACGCGCGCCTCCGGTCGCGCGGGAAAACTGTGTGGGTGATCGATGCCGTCGACCAGGCCAAAACGCTGGTCGCCTCGGTGGTCCACACCGGTGACCCCTCAATTTGGGAAACCCCGTTCTGATGCTCACCTACACCCCTCGCGACTATCAGCGCGCCATTACGCTCCACCTTTTGTTCGGCCAACGCGTCAACGTGTGGTCGGGCATGGGCACGGGCAAGACGGTGGCGACACTCACCGCCCTCGATATCCTCATCAACGTCCTTGGTGAGGTGCGCCGCGTCTTGGTGCTGGCGCCGCTCCGGGTGGCGCGCAGCACTTGGCCAGGCGAGGTCCGGAAGTGGGCCCATCTGCGCCACCTGACCTTGACCGACGCCACCGGCGACACGCACCGCCGGCGGGCCGCCATCTTCGGCAAGGCGCAGGTCGTCACCATCAACTATGAAAATCTGGTCTGGCTGATCGAACAGACGGGCGTCGATAATTTCCCCTTCGACATGGTGATCTCCGACGAGAGCACCAAGCTAAAGGGCTTCCGGCTACGCCAAGGCGTCAAGCGCGGGCAGGCCATCGCGCGCGTCGCGCATACCGTGGTGCAGCGTTGGGCCAACCTCACAGGTACGCCCAGCCCGAACGGCATCGTGGATCTGTGGGGTCAGAACTGGTTCGTGGACGCCGGCAAGCGTCTCGGCCGCACCTTCGGCGCTTTCGAGGCGCGCTGGTTTCAGGCCAACCGGCCGCATCCCAATGCACATTGGGTAGAAAAGTCGGTGTTACCCCACGCGCAACGCGAAATCGAGGCCCTACTCCGTGACGTGACGATCACGGTAAACGCCGCCGACCATATGGACCTGCCGCCGCTGGTGCGCAACGTGATCGAGGTCGAGCTCCCTGCTCCCGCGATGAAAGTATATCGCGAGTTGGAGAGGGAGTTCTTTGCCGAGCTCGAGAGCCGAGAGGCAATTGAGGCTCTCAACGCCGCAGCCTTGTCGACGAAGTGCCTGCAGGTCGCCAACGGCGCGGCCTATGTCGACGATGCTGGCACCTGGGAGGAGATACACAAAGCCAAGCTGGAGGCGCTCGAGGACGTCATAGACGAGGCGGCCGGCATGCCGGTGATCGTTGCCTACCATTTCAAGTCGGATCTGGCGCGGCTGAAAAAGGCCTTTCCCAAGGGGCGCGAGCTCGACGCCAAGGCGTCGACTATCGACGCCTGGAACGCTGGCAAAGTACCGATCCTCTTTGCCCACCCGGCCAGCGCCGGCCACGGCCTGAACCTGCAGGATGGCGGCAACATCATCGCCTTTTTTGGCCTGTGGTGGAACCTCGAGGAGCACGACCAGATCATCGAACGCATCGGCCCGACGCGCCAGGCGCAGGCCGGGCATAACCGGCCCTGCTTCGTCCACTACATCGTCGCCAAGGGCACGATCGACAACACGGTGCTGACCCGGCTCGAGGGCAAGCGGTCGGTGCAGGATTTGCTACTTGATGCGATGCGGGAAAGGAACGCGATATGACCTTCGATTTCTCCGCCGTGCACCCCGATGGTCGCGACCGCGAGCGCGGCATCCGCATCAAATTCACCATGTCCCGCGCGCAGTACGAGGCCGCCATGCTTCTCATCGCCGAAGGGATCGAGACGTCGCGCCAGCCGCGCCGCGTCGTCGAGAAAGCGGAGCAGGCCCTCGGGCAGATGCGCCGCCAAGACGAGCGGCAACGTGCCAAAAAGGAGCAACATCGATGAGCCCCGCGCTAACGGTCGCGTACCTTCTAGTCCAACTTATGACCGGCAACGGTGTTGCCGCCGTAACTATCCCTTTCCAAAGTTTCGATGCCTGCGAAGCCGCCATGCGAAACATGGGAAAGGTCGACGCCCCGGGGATCGATCCCCGCCCCATGTACTGCTTCGATGCAGTTACCGGAAAGGTAGCGGTCAGGTGATCCCTTCATCTGAAAAAAGATAACGAAAAGGAGCAACAGAATGCACAACGGTAAAATCATCAACGTCGCCAACCCGCAGCACGTGCTGCAGGATATGCTCGCCAACGAGACGGGGCGCATCCACCAACAGGCGCAGTCCATGACCGGCTCGCCGAACGTCGAGGTGTTGTCGATCTGCTGGGCGGGGGTCAATCTCGCCTTCTCGTCAACGGTGATGGACGTCAATCGCGTGGTCGACATCCTCGCCGAAGTGCGCCAACGGATCGCGCCGTCGTCGCTGATCATGCCGGGTTTCGGAGGGTAAGATGTGGGCGACTTTCCGCCGCAAACTGTATCTGACTTGGCACGGCATCATTTGCGAACCCGACCCGGGCGTGCGGATGCTGGGCGGTCGGATGATCTGCAAACGGTGCGGCTCCGACGTGGACGACGCCCCGCACCCAGCCCCGCGTGCGTGGCAGAACGAATTCAACATGCTAGTGGAAGATACTGCGATAAAGGCAAAGCGGATCGCTCATCTCGAGACGGTCCACAAGGCCGCCGTCGACTTGCATGGGGTGCTGTTCGACCGCCTGCGCACGATCGAGGAGCTCTTGGATTGTCCTTTCGACATGGTCGAAAAGCAGATCGAGTGGGAAGTTAAGCGCAGGCGGCGTGCCGAGGCGCAGCTCGAGAAACTCAAACCCCTGTTTGCCCAGGGGCCTTTGCACGTCGTGCCGATCGGTGACCTGCGCGAGCATGAACTCTCCGCCGAGTGCTGGTGTGCGCCAGTTGAGGACGCGGACACGCCCAATCTATGGTCACATAACTCCGCCGACGGTCGTGAGGCGTTCGAGCGCGGGGAGCGTAAACCCTCGTGACTGACCTCCCCCGCCTCTACACCCTGGCCGAGGTTGCCGCGGCGACCCAATACAGCCATGACACCATCGTAAGGGCCTTGCGCAAGCACCCTGAGATTGCCACAGTCGGCCGGGGGCGCGGCACCCGGTTGACCCTGGACGCCTATAAAGAGCTCATCGAGGCTATGACATGTTCAAACTCATCCCTCCCGGGAAGCGGAAAGGGAACCGGTTCTACGTCATCCGAGGGCGGATTGCCGGCAAATCCATCGAGTGGACGACCGGCACCGTCGATAAAAGCGCGGCTGAAAGCATTGCGGCAAAGCTTATTGCCGAATTCGTCGCCAGTCCGGCCGTTCCGCTAACCACCAAGACGTTTCGGCAAGCTGCCGAGGCCTATACCGCCTGGCGCAAGCCGCCGTGGCGGGAGGTGCAGCAGATCAATCGCCTCGTCGCAGAGATCGGCCATCTACCGTTAGAGGCGGTCACGAGCGCCGAGCTGCACGGCTTGGCCAATCGGCTCTGCCCGGAGCACAAGGAGAACTCGAAAAACCGGCTCGTCGTGACCCCCTGCGCTGCCATCATGCACTACGCGGCGGAGAGCAAGTGGTGCGGCTATACGCGCTTCAAAAAATTCAAGGAACCGCAGGCCGTCACGCGCGCCCTGGACCTCGACGATGCCGTCAAGCTGATAGCGAAGGCCGAGGGGCACCTGCGGGCCCTGCTCGTCTTCCTCTTCCGGCACGGTATGCGGATCTCCGACGCCATCGCTATCGAGTGGGAAAGGATCAACCTGCAGGCCGGTACGTTCGAGACGCGTATCGCCAAGACAGATCGATACCGGGAGAAGGCACTCCACCCCGACACCGTAGCGGCCCTCGCTGCCCTTCCAGCGGGCGTTGGCAGGGTGGGCCGCGTCTTCCCCTATGCCAACCGCTGGGCCGTCTACCGGGAGCTGACACCCCTTGCCGTCTCTGCCGGCGTCTACTTCACGCCGCATATGGCGCGGCACAGCCTCGGCAAGTGGTTGAACGCCTCGGGTGCGGGGCAGCGGAGTATCATGGACGCTCTCGACCATACGGACCCCAAGAGCTCGATGCGTTACCAATCCACGGATATCGAGGTCCAACGCTTGACCTTAGCAAAACTACCGGGGCTGGCGGGGGAAAGTGTGGGGAAGCGCAAAAAGGCATGACACTTCAACCCCCGCCCATTCTTGGTAAGGACGGGGTCGGAGGTTCGATTCCTCTCGACGGCACCAGTTTTCCTTTAAATACATATAGTTACATGACGAGTGGCGTTCGTGGCCAGCTTAACTTGCACGTACGATGTGCCTGAGCGCCTCGCGTTCGACGGCGCCTGCGTCGGCCCCATCGGCGAAGACGGCGGCCGTCAAGCGCTCAGTCAGGTCTGGAGCATGATAGACGGCACAGACACTGCCGGGTCCACTGCCAGAATGGCCAAGCACCCACAGCGGCGCATGCCCCTCAGCGGCCTGCATTGTGCCGTTCATCAGGCCGAGCCCGTAGCCTGCCTCGACCCAGGGACGTCCATTCGCCACGCCTCCGACTGGATGTCGGTCCAAAAGGGCATTGCGCGAAAGGGGTTCTAGAAAATCGGTGCAAAGTAGGTGGTGGAGTGCCAAGGCGGCTTCTGCAGCGGGCCCCAGCACGACCCCGTGAAAAGCCCATCCAGGATGATAGCCATGTCCCCCGGGAAATGGCGTTTGCTGCATGTCATCGATTGATACGCCGAGACGCGACCTCAGCAGGCCGAGCGGGCGAAGTACTTTCTCCCCAAGTATCTCCTGCAAATCAGCATCGCAGGTGCGTTCCAGCACCCGACGCACGAGCAGATATCCGAGGTTGGAGTAAGCCCATCCGCCGTCCGGCGGAAACAGCAGAGCCGCCGGATCGATATGCGCGAAGAGTTGATCATCGTGCCAAGGCTGTTCGCGCCGCGCCACCGCCGCATTGTAAGCCGTCAACGCACCATAATCGCCGACGCCCGCTCGATGCTGCAGCAATTGACGAAGGGTATAGGGGGCGCCGTCGATCGGCGCGTCGAGCCTTAGGCGTTTTTCCTCTGAAAGCCGAAGTGCCGCCGCCGCGATCAGTGTCTTCGTAAAACTCCACCAAGGGACAA
The DNA here is from genome assembly GCF_041906375.1 of Dongia sp. GTDB lineage: Bacteria > Pseudomonadota > Alphaproteobacteria > Dongiales > Dongiaceae > Dongia. Next base: position 96,171 of record NZ_JAYRJJ010000005.1, read on the forward strand.
TTTCAGTCGAGGTGCAGCCTTCCGGCCGCCCTTCGGAGTCCACCACTGCAAACAATGCCGTCATCGACTTTTTTGCCTGGACCCAAAATCGTGCTCCAGCACATAGGCGTAGTGCAAAAGATCGGGACGCCTGACAGCTGCGAGCGCGGTGGCCGAGACAGCGAAACCAGCTCCCTCAGCTAGCACAACAAAGTCGGGCGCTTCGAAGGCGGACCAGAGGAGGATCACGCCGTTTGGCGAAAGCTTCGCTGCAAAGGCGTGGAGGCCTTCGGCCGAATAGAGATGGGCGTTCTGCGGGGAGACCAAGGCCTCGGGGCCGTTGTCGACGTCGAGCACGATAACGTCGAAAGGTCCCACATCCTTGCCGCGGATGAAGGCGCCAATATCACCGGGGACAATGGCGAGATTTAATGGGCGTTCAGGGAGGACGCTCGCCGAGACATAGCGATCGAACCACTCGATTACCTTGGGCGACAGTTCGGCGACGGTGATGCGCCCTGCCCCCTTCAGCGCCGCAGCGGTTGCTGCCAGCGTGTAACCCAGGCCGAGGCCGCCAATGAGAATATGGGGCGCTGAGACCTTGGCAACCGCCACGGCCATTTCGCCCAGTACGGTTTCCGATTGGTGGCCAAAACCATTCATCAGTTCAAGACCGTTCACGCGGATCATGAAGACCTCGCCGGATGAACGGTCGCCCTGGCGGTAGAGCGCCAGTTCGCCTCCGACAAGCTCGGCCGTATCGATAAGGTCCCAGGCCATGGTGTCAGGCTGTCCCGTGCTTCGCGGTCCTGGTCTTTGGCCCCAGATAGAATTCCAGGACGGCATCCGTCTGTATTTTCGCTTCGGCCAAGGTCAGGCCCTGCTGGCTGAGGCCGAAGCGCAGCCAGAGGCCGTCGATCATGGCCGTGATACCGATGATGGCGGCCTCCGCCCGCGCCTCCGGCAGAAAATGACGCAGCGCCGACATGAGGTTTGAACGCATGCGCGCATGGATGGCACGCTGGATGCGGGCGAAATTGGCGTTGCGTGGTACTTCGGCACAGAGCGAAAGCCAGGCATTGCATATTTCCGGCTTGAAGAATTTCGGCGAGAAATTGCCGGCGATGATCGCCTCGACCCGCTCGCGCGGTGATTTCGCCTGCGCCATGAGTAGCACGACCTCATCACGCAGTAGGGAATTGGCATGGCGCATAACCACTTCGAGGAGCTCATCCTTGCCCTTGAAGTAATGCAGCACGATGCCCTTGGACATGCCGGCGCGCTCGGCGACCTTCGCCAGCGTCGTGCCGGCGATGCCTTCTTCCTGCAGGATTTCATAGGCGGCGGCGGCCAGTTCCTGGCGGCGCAGCTGCTCGATGCTCAGTCGGGCCAAAACGATTCTCCGGTCGGCGATAAAGACCCCATTGTCCCCGTCCTTGCGCACGCTGTCCACTTGGTCTATAAATTGACCCACAGGTCAATAAATAAACCGATTGGTCAATATCTTAATCGTAATCCTGCCCCGGGAGGTTTCCATGCGTGCGTCGTCGCTGCTGCTCAGTGCCTGCATCCTGCTACTGCCCTCGGCAGCCATCGCCGCCGAGCCGGAGACCTGCCGGACCGTCCGGCTGGCCGAACCGGGCTGGAACGATCTCACCTTCACCACCGGCGTTACCTCGGTGATCCTGAACAGCCTCGGCTACAAAGCAGAGAGCAATCTGCTCGGGCTCGACATCATCTATCAAAGCCTGAAGAACAAGGATCTCGATGTCTTCATGGGCTATTGGGACCCCGCCATGGTCAGCTACTACCAGACCTATAAGGACGACGGGTCGGTTGAGACCGTGCACCAGAATCTCGAGGGCGCAAAATACACCTTCGCCGTCCCGCAATATGTTTATGACGCCGGCGTCCACGACATCGCCGACCTCGCCAAATTCGCCGACAAATTCGAAGAGAAGATGTACGGCATCGAGCCAGGCTCGAACCAGTTGATGTTTGACATCGTTGCCGACAAGAAGTTCAAGCTCGACGGCTGGGAAGTCGTGGAATCGAGTGAGCAAGGCATGCTGACGCAGGTCGACAAGGCCGTGCGCCGCAAGGATTGGATCGTTTTCCAGGGCTGGGCGCCGCACCCGATGAACAATGACTTCCCGCTCGCCTATCTCACCGGCGGCGATGCCTATTACGGCCCCGATCTCGGCGCCGCCACTGTGCATACCCAGGTCCGCAAGGGCTATATGGCGGAATGCCCGAACGTGGCCAAGCTGCTGTCGAACATCACCTTCGACATTCCTCTGGAAAATGAGGGGATGGGGTTTCTTATCCGCGATAGCATGCCAGCGGCCGATGCTGCGAAAAAGGCGCTGAAGGCGCATCCCGACTATCTCGATGCATGGTTGGCCGGCGTCACCACGGTCGATGGCAAGGATGCCTTGCCGGCCGTGAAGGAAGCGCTCGGACTCTGAAAGACATAGCGAAGGCCGATGCCGCTTATCGCCTTAGATGGCCTTTCGCTCTGGTATCGTTACGTCGCTGGCCAGCAGCCATCGAAGACACCTGCCCTACTGATCCAGGGGCTGGGCATGCAGGCTACCGACTGGCCGGAGGAAATTATCGCAACGCTCGTTGCCGAGCGCCCGGTGCTGGTCTTCGACAATCGCGACAGCGGCCTGTCACAACTCTTCGGCCGCGGCAGCATCGAGACCCTGACCGAAAAGGACTTCCCTGGGGCCGAGGCATTGACGGGACCACTTGCCTACAGCCTCTCCGACATGGCGGAAGATGCCTGGCGGCTACTCGACGCGCTGGGGATATCGCGGATACATCTCGTCGGCTTTTCCATGGGCGGCATGATCGCGCAAGTGATGGCAGCCGTCCGGCCTGGCCGCGTGGCCAGCCTCACCGGGCTGATGACCAGTGCCGGGCAAGCTTGGATCGAGAGCACGCCGGCCGCCGATACGATGATGCGCCGCTCGATCCTCCTTGAAGGCAGTCAAAAGCAGTTGGCCGATTTCATGCTGGCTGCGGAGGATATCTATGCCGGACCAACTTTACTGCCGCCGGAAGAGGCGCGGCGCAGAGCCATCCGCCAAGCGCTGGCGCGGGGCCACCATCCAGCCGGTATTTGGCGCCAGGCGCGCGCGATGCGTGCCGCCGGCGAAAGGCGCTCCCTGCTGGCCGCGATCGTTGCCCCGACATTGATGCTGCACGGCGCCGCGGACCCGGTCATTGCGCCGGCCCAGGCGGCGGCAATCAAGGACATTCTACCTGCGGCAACATTCGTCGAACTCTGGGCGACCGGTCACATCCTGACCGAGGCCAATGCGGCGGCTATCGCCGCCAAAGTCAGGGAATTCTGGCGGGAAACCGGGGGAACCTAGCGCCCCCGATCTGGTGTTCCGCCTGCAAACTCGCTATGACATCTGCCGATCCTCCTGAGGAAAATGAGCAGATGAGCCAGGATATTCTCCCCCTTTTGCAGCGCATCGCCGACAGCCTTGAGCGACTGGCGCCGGCTGCCACCAAGCCCCTCGATCTCTCGGCTGCCGACGCCTTCGTGTGGCAGTCCGAGACCGGCTGGCTGGAACCGGTACCGAGCGTGTCGCGCGTACATATCAACCTGCTGCAGGGGATCGAGCGCAACAAGGACATCCTGCTCGACAATACGCGGCGCTTCGCTCGCGGGCTGCCGGCCAACAATGCGCTCCTTTGGGGTGCGCGCGGCACTGGCAAGAGTTCGCTGGTGAAGGCCGTGCATGCGGCGGTCAATCTTGACCCGGCAACGCCGCTCACCCTCATTGAGATCCACCGCGAAGACTTGGTGACTTTGCCCCGCCTGCTCACGATGCTCCGCGATCAGAAGCGGCGCAGTGTCATTTTCTGCGACGATCTTTCCTTCGATACCAACGACGCCAGCTACAAGTCCCTGAAGGCGGTACTGGAAGGCGGGCTCGAGGGGCGGCCTGGCAACGTCCTCTTTTACGCCACCTCGAATCGGCGGCATTTGATGCCGCGCGATATGATCGAGAATGAACGCTCAACGGCGATCAATCCGTCCGAGGCGGTCGAAGAGAAGGTGTCACTGTCCGATCGCTTCGGGCTGTGGCTCGGTTTCCACAATTGCGACCAGGAAACCTTTTTCGCCATCATCGACGGCTATTGTCAGAGCTTCGGCCTCGATCTGCCTCGGGACGAGGTTCACGCGCAGGCGATTGAATGGTCGGTAACGCGCGGCGCGCGCTCAGGTCGCGTGGCGTGGCAATTCATCCAGGATCTCGCCGGCCGGCTTGGAAAGAAGATCGTGCTTTAGGCACCACCATCCAGATACTTCATCGGATCGACTGGCTCCTCACCCTTGCGGATCTCGAAATGGAGCTGGGGCTTCGCGACGTTGCCGGTGGAACCCACCCGCGCGATCGTGGCCCCGCGCTTCACTTTGTCGCCCTTCTGCACCAGCAGCGACTGGTTATGCGCATAGGCGGTGATGAGGCCGTTGGCATGACGGATGAGCACCAGATTTCCGAAGCCGCGCAGCTGATTGCCGGCATAGGCGACGGTGCCGTCAGCTGCCGCCATCACCGGGGCGCCCGCGGGCGCGGCGATGTTGATACCGTCATTGCGAAGGCCGTCAGACGTGGCGCCATATTTGAGAATCACCTTGCCCTGCACCGGCCAGGAGAAACCTGACGCGCTGGCGGGTGCGATGCTCGCCACCTGCGCTGGTTCAGCGGGCGCCGGCGCGGGTGCTGCCGGCTTGGGGGCTGCCGGCTTGGGAACTGTGGCTTTTGGCGCCTGCGCAGATTGCTCATAGGCACCTTCGACCGCCTCTTCCGCCGCGGTAAGATCCGGCTCGGAAGAAACCGGCTTTGGCGCGCTCGGCGTCGGCGCGGTGGGCACGGTCACGGGCGGCGGCAATGGCTGAACCTTCGCCGTCGATGGCGTGGTAGGCGCCGAAGTGGTCCCTGTCGCCTTGGCCGATGGCGGCGGCGGCAAAGCGGTCGACGACACGGCGCCGGCGGTAGCAGCGGACGGCACCACATCAACCTTGGGCGCCTGCGGTGTCGCCGGCGTCGATGCCGGCAAGGCGGTCGCGACCGATTGCGTCGCCTCGACAGCGCTCGGCAGCACCAGCGACTGGCCGACGCGCAGAGAATAAGGCGGCTTCAGATTGTTAAGCTCGACGAGGGCGCTCTGCTGCACGCGAAATCGCTTTGCAAGGCCACCCAGCGTATCGCCGCTCTTCACGACGTAATTCTGTCGTTCGGCGATGCGCAGTTCCTGCCCCGGGCGAATATTGTAAGGCGGCTGCAGACCGTTATTGTCAATGAGTGCCCTGATGGGCGTGTTGGTTCGGTTGGAGACGCTGGCCAGCGTATCACCCGGCGCCACGATATAGGCGCCGTTCACCACCTGGCCCATGTTGGGGTTGTTGGGCGCCGAGGAATAGGTCGCATTGAGGCTCGGCGCTACCATGTTACCGCAGGCGGTCAGCAGGGCTGCGGCGATAAGCAGCGGGATCAGCTTACGCATGATCAATTCTCCATTCGCCTCGGCACGGCGCGGCCCTCGCCCTCCGGCAGGGCGCCGCCGACCAACGGCACGAAACGCACCTCGGTCAGGATCTTGGGCGTGAGATTGCCGTCCTCTTCCTTGGTGAGCTTGACCAGGACCTGATCGCCCCGCTCCGGCCCCACCGGAATGACCAGGATGCCGCCGACCGCGAGCTGGTCCACCAGGGCCTGCGGTATCTCGGCCGCAGCTGCGGTCACGATAATGCGGTCGAACGGCGCCTGCTCGGGCCACCCGCGCGATCCGTCGCTGCAGCGGCTTGTGATGTTATGGAGGCGCAGATGATGAAAACGTTGCTCGGCCTCGGCCAGCAGCGACTTGTAGCGTTCGATCGTATACAGGCGGCGGCAGAGCTTGGAGAGGACGGCTGCCTGATAGCCGGAGCCGGTGCCAATCTCCAATGCCTTATGGGTCTTCTTGACCTCGAGAGCCTCGGTCATCTGCGCCACGATCTGCGGCTGGCTGATTGTCTGGCCATGGCTGATGGGCAGCGCCTGGTCTTCGTAGGCCTGGTCATGGAAGCTGTCGAGCACAAAGAGCTCGCGCGGGATTCGCTCAATAGCATTGAGAACGTTGCTATCGGTCAGGCCCGCCCGCCGCAAGTTCATGATCATGCGGATCTTGCGCGCATGAAGGCTCATCGGGGCAGGCTCATTTAGGCAAGCCGTCCGTCTTGCGGACTTTCTTCTTCGACGCGCTGCCGGCCTTGGGCTTGGGGAACAAACCCTCCATGCGCCGCAGCATGGCGCCGTGGGTCAAATCGAAATGAAGCGGCGTTACCGACACGGCACGGGTGAGCACAATGCCGAGATCCGTCTCCGGGTGTTCCGGCTCATCGGTCGGGAAATCGCCGATCCAGGTCACTTCACGCTCGAACGGATCGCGCGCATGCACCACTTCGACATGCGACATGCGGCGGCCCTGGCGACCGACTTCGATGCCGGTCACATCCTTGGGCGCAACGGGTGGGAAGTTGACACTCATCAGCACGCCCTTGGGCCAGGGCAAGGAGACCAACTTCTTGATCACCTGCGGCGCGAAAGCCGCAGCGGTCTCCCAATGCAGCTTGTCCTTCACGCGCACCTGGCTGAAGGCAATGGCGGGAATACCCAGCATGGCCCCTTCCATGGCGGCGGCGACAGTGCCGGAGTAAAGGACATCCTCGCCGAGGTTTGCGCCACGGTTGACGCCGGAAAGGACGATGTCGGGTCGGCGACCGTTGATGATGTGATTGACGGCGATCAGAGTGCAATCGCTGGGCGTGCCCGAAACGGCGAATTTGCGCGGCGTGATCCTGTTGATCTGCAGCGGCCGGCGCAGGGTCAGTGAATGCGAGGCACCGCTGTGCTCGCTCTCCGGCGCCACCACCCAGACGTCGGTCGAAAGGCTTTTGGCGATCTTCTCAAGAACCTTGAGACCTGGCGCGTGGATGCCGTCATCATTGGTGACGAGGATGCGGGCTTTCTTCAGATCGAAAGGGAGCTTAAGCATGGGTGCCGATGACCTCAAGACCGTTCATATAGGGACGCAGCGCATTCGGCACGCGGATCGAGCCGTCTTCCTGCTGGTAGTTTTCCAGAACCGCAATGAGCGCCCGGCCGACAGCGACACCCGAACCGTTGAGCGTGTGGACAAAGCGCGTGCCCTTTTCACCGGGCTTGCGGCAGCGCGCTTTCATGCGCCGGGCCTGGAACTCGCCACAATTGGAGCAGCTGGAAATCTCGCGGTACATGCCCTGACCGGGCAGCCACACTTCGATGTCATGAGTCTTCTGCGCGGAGAAGCCCATGTCGCCAGTAGAGAGTGTCACAACCCGATAGGGGAGCTCCAGTTTTGAAAGCACGTTCTCGGCGCATTTGGTCATGCGCTGATGTTCGGCCTCGGATTCATCCGGATGCGCGATCGACACCATCTCAACTTTGAGGAACTGGTGCTGACGGATCATGCCGCGCGTATCGCGCCCGGCGGCACCGGCCTCGGAACGGAAGCAAGGTGTCAGCGCAGTGAAGCGCAAGGGCAGCTTCGTTTCGTCGACGATCTCGTCGGCAACCAGATTGGTCAGTGGCACTTCGGAGGTCGGGATCAGATAGTGGCCCTGCTCCGTCTTGAACAGATCTTCGGCGAATTTGGGCAGATTGCCGGTGCCGTAGAGGGCCACGTCACGCACCAGGAAGGGTGGGTTGACCTCTGTATAACCATGGTCGGCGGTATGCGTATCGAGCATGAACTGGCCGAGGGCGCGCTCGAGCCGTGCCAAGGCGCCCTTCAAAACGACGAAGCGGGCACCGGAAATCTTGGCGGCAGCGCCGAAGTCCATGAGGCCCATCGCCTCGCCAAGCTCGAAATGCTGCTTCGGTGCGAAGGAAAAATTGCGGCGATGGCCGACCTCGCGCTCGACGCGGTTGGCCTTTTCGTCAGCCCCTTCGGGCACATCCTGCGCGGGCAGGTTCGGCTGCTGCGCCAGCAGGGCGTCGAGTTCGGCTGCAGCCTTCTGTTCTTCGATCTCGGCTGCCGCCATGCGATCCTTGAGGCTCGCCACTTCCGCCATGACAGCGCTGGCGTCGCCACCCTTTGCCTTCAACTGGCCGACCTGTTTGGAAAGGTCGTTCCGCTTGGCCTGCATTTCCTGCCACGCGGTTTGCGTCGCACGACGCTTGCTGTCGAGTTCGATCACGATGGCGGCAAGCGGCGGCAAACCGCGCCGCGCCCGGCCGGCGTCGAAAGCTGCTGGGTTGTCACGAATCCATTTAGGGTCAAACATTTAGCCGCCGAGCTCCAGATCCTCGATTCGGCTCAACTTATAAGACGGAACCTGCGAGCGGTCAAAGCTGGGTTGGAGCCGGCTTAGGCCGGTTTGACGTCCGTCCCTGGCTCGTTTTCGGAGGACGTCGCCTCCTCTTCGGCCCGCTTCTTTTCCACCAGCCTGGCCATGAGGATCGAAATCTCGTAGAGGGCCAGCATCGGCACCGCCAGCGACATCATGCTGATGGCATCCGGCGGGGTCACGACGGCAGCCACCACCACGATGGCGACGATGGCGTAGCGGCGCTTTTCCCGCAAACCCTGTGACCCAATGATCCCGACCTTGGCCAGCAAGGTCAGCAGTACCGGCAGCTCAAAACAGAATCCGAAAGCGAAGATCAGCTTCATGATCAGATTGATATATTCGCCAATCTTGGGAAGAAGTTCTATCGCCAACTTCCCCTCGCCACCCGCGGTCTCGAACCCGAGGAAGAACTTCCAGGCCATCGGCATGAGGACGTAATAGACGAACGCCATACCCACGGCGAACATGACCGGCGTCGCGATCAAGAACGGCAGAAACGCGCTCTTCTCATGCTTATAGAGCCCGGGTGCGATAAAGGCCCATATCTGCGAAGCGATTATGGGAAAGGATAGGCAAAGCGCGCCGAAGGCCGCGACCTTGAGCTGCGTGAAGAATGGCTCCGTCAGATCAGTGAAAATCATCGGCCGGCCTGCCGGCAGCAGCTCGGCCAGAGGCCGCTGCAGGAATTCAAGGATATGCTGCGCAACAAAGAAGCAAGCGATGAAGGCGATGAAGAATCCCAGCGCCGCATAGAGCAGGCGTGTGCGCAGCTCGACCAAATGCTCGAGCAACGGCATCTTCTTGTCTTCTTCGGCGCCACTCATGCGGAAAGGCTCTTATCGGGGGTGATCTCGGGGCCGGCAATAGCCGGTTCGGCCGCGGGAGGCGCTGTTTCAGTGACAGCAGGGGCTGGCTCGCCGGTTGTAACGGCCAAGGACGGCATGGTTGCCGTCATGTCGGCGATGCTCGGCTTGTCGCCCGCGGACTCAGCAGCCGGCTCGGATAGAGCCGCCTTGGCTTCCGCCACCGGCTCATTGATCGCCTTCTTCAGATCGCCCGAAGGATCGATCGCTTTCTCGATCTTGTCTCCGATCGAGTGCTTGCTGATCTTCTGCAATTCGCGCTTGGCGTCTTCCAATTCCGCATCGCGGACGATCTCGTTCACGCCGCTCTGGAATTCGCTGCCGAGCTTCCGCGCCGCACGCATCCAATGGGAGAAGGTCTTCAGCGCGTGCGGCAGTTCCTTTGGCCCCAAGACGACCAGGACAACCACACCGATGATCAACATCTCGCTCCAGCCGATGTCGAACATCCAGCCTTACCCTTTTAGCCCTTAGTCGTTTCGCATGCCCGGGAGCCGGGCGGCGATCATCAGCTGCGGTCGACGATGGTGTCCCGCGGCTTCTCTTCGGTCTTGGCGACGTTGATGTTCGCCTCGTCCTTGCTGCCGTCCTTGATGTTCTTCTTGAAGTCCTTAATGCCGGCTCCAAGGTCGCCCATGATCTTCGACAGTTTGCCGCCGCCACCGAACAGGACGAGCACGACGACCAAAACGATCAGAAGATGCCAAATGCTGAAGCTACCCATCTGGGCCTCTCCTTAAATCTTATTCCCTCCGGCGGTGGGCGCCGGACCCGGGCGGACTATGGCAAATCCGCCGCTTCGCTACAATAGCCAGTCAGCATCATTTAGTCGCTGCTAACTCGCTGACAAGGCCGGAATTTCCGTCATCGTTCAGGCTGGCGGCAATCACCATCGCGCCGCTCGGGAAAGATCAGGGCGTCGGCCGGATCGAGTTGCAGGAGAATCCGGCTGCCCGGCTCCGGCAGTTGGCGACCGGCATGGCGGACACGCAGGAGCGGCCCCTCCTGGCTGCCCGGTTCCAGGCGGACCACCAATAGTTTGCTGCCCCCCAGGAAACGCACCTCTTCCACCAGCGCCGGTACTGCGGGCGCATTCCCGGCCCCAGCCGGTACCACGCGGAGGCTTTCCGGCCGTATCAAGATCTGGACCGCGGCACCGTCAGCAAGACCCGGGGCCGGCAGCGATCCCAGCGGGGTCATGACATGGCCCGACATGACCTCGCCGGTCAGATCGTTGGTGTTGGTAAAGAAACGTGCCACGAAGGGGCTGACGGGCCGATGATAGAGCGCATCCGGTGATCCGCTCTGCACCACGCGCCCGGACTGCATCAGGTAGATGCGGTCGGCCATGAACATGGCCTCCTCCGGGTCGTGCGTGACCATCAATGTCGCCGTGCGGCTGCGCTTCAGCACATGCAGCGTGTCGTCACGTATCTGCTCGCGCAGGCGCGCATCAAGGCCGGAGAATGGCTCGTCCAGAAGCAGGATGGCCGGTTGCGGCGCCAAGGCGCGCGCGAGCGCGATGCGCTGCTGCTGCCCGCCGGAAAGGGCATGCGGATAGGCTTCGGCGAATTCGGTCATGTCGACCTGTTCCAGCACTTCGGCAATACGCAATTCGCGCGCGCGCGCATCGAGATCCGCCAGGCCAAAGCCCACGTTGCGCGCGACGGAGAGATGCGGAAAGAGTGCAAAATCCTGGAACACAAGACCGACGCCGCGACGTTCCGGCGGCACGCTTTGCCTAGAGGTGCCATCCGCCACGAGCCGATCCTGCATAAGCACGCGGCCCTGCTGCAGCGGCTCCAACCCCGCAGCCAGGCGCAGAATGGTCGATTTGCCGCAGCCCGAGGGGCCAAGCAGGCAGATCACCTCTCCTTCGTTCACATGAAGCGAGACATGGTCGACCGCCCTCACCTCGGCATAAGCGTGGCTGACGTCGTGAAGTTCAAGGGCGCAGGCAGTCTGGATGTTCATCAAATGAGCTTCTTGGTCGCCGGCGCATTGTGCCCCGGCCGCGCCTGGGCGCTGGCGCGAGCCATCAGATAGACCGGGATGATGCCGACTGCAACGATGGCAAGCGCCGGGCCGGCCGCTTCCGCCAGCCGTTCGTCACTGGCAAGATTGAAGGTCATCGTGGCCAGCGTGTCGAAATTGAAAGGCCGCAATACCAGGGTCGCTGGCAATTCCTTCAACACATCAACGAACACCACAATGGCCGCTGTGAGCAGGCTGCCGCGCATGATGGGGAGATGCACATCCGCCAGGGTTCCGAGCGGCGTGCGACCCAGCGAGCGGGCGGCAAAATCCATCGACCGCGTGACTTTGCCGAGACTGGCTTCGACCACATTGAGGCTGACCGTGAGGAAGCGGACCAGATAAGCAAAGGTTATGGCAACCAGCGTGCCGCTGAGGATCAGACCGAAGGTGACGCCGAAACTTGCCTTGGCCCAGGCATTGAGCATGCGGTCGATGCCAGCGAAGGGCAGCAGGATGCCGATGGCCAGTACGGGACCGGGAATAGCGTAGCCGAGGCTCGCAACCCGCACCGCCCAATGCGTCAGGCGTGTCGGGTGCAGCCGCATGGCGTATGCGAGGACCGAGGCCAGGCAGACGGCGAGGATCGCCGCGAAACCGGCCATGAAAAAGCTGTTGCGGATGAGGGTCAGGAACTTGGCACCTGCCCAGGCATCGAGATTGGTGATAGCCCAATAGAGAAGGACTGCGGCCGGCAGCAGAAACCCGAAGGTTACCGGGAGCGCGCAGCCGAAGATGGCCCCGAAAGCGCGCAAGCCCCTGAGCTTGTATCGCGGCAGGGGCCGATAACGCGTGGTCGAATGTGCAAAGCTGCGCCGGCCGCGAGACCAGCGTTCAACCCCCAGGAAGATAAAGACGATGACCAGCAGCAAGGCGGCGAGTTGCGCGCCGGCCGTGGCATCGCCCATGCCGCGCCAGACGCGGTAAATGCCGGTTGCCAGCGTATCGACCCCGAAATACTGCACGGTGCCATAGTCGTTGAGCGCTTCCATCAACGCCAGGGCGACGCCGGCAACGAGCGCCGGTCGCGCCAGTGGCAAGGCGACACGGAAGAAACCGCGCCAGGGCGAGCAACCGAGTGTCCGGCTGACTTCAAGCACGCAAGCCGATTGTTCCAGAAAGGCCGCGCGCGCCAGGAGGTAGACATAGGGATAGAGCACCAGCACCAGCATCAGGATGGCGCCGGGCAGCGAGCGGATGTCAGGGATCCAGCGCAGTCCGCCCTCAAGGCCGAGCAGGTCACGCAGCGCCGTCTGGGCTGGTCCCGCATAATCGAGAAGGCCGGTATAAGTATAGGCAATCACATAGGCTGGCATCGCCATGGGCAGCAGCAATGCCCAATCGAACAGACGCCGTCCGGGGAACCGGCAGAGAGTCACCATCCAAGCCGCCGGCACGCCGATCAACAGCACGCCGACACCAACACCCGCAACCAGCAGCAGCGAATTTCCGACATAGCTCGGCAGCACCGTCTCGGCGAGGTGTCTCCATATCTCGCCCTTGGCGGCGAAGATGCTGCTGAAGACGGCCAAAATGGGAAAGGCCACGGCCAGGGCAATAGCCCAGGTCGACACATGCCAGATTCGCAGCCGGCTCATTCGAGCGGACGAAAAGCGCCCCGGCGCATCGGCAATGGTGTCAATCGAGGCCAAGGAACCAACTCTCGCAACAGGGCGCGGCCCGGTCCGCCTTTGGGACCGAAGCGTTGCTTGAAGATCGGCGAAAACGATATTGCGAGTTATTCTGAATAGCAAGGAGAGGCGTTAACTTTCCCTGCGACAAATTCCCACACAGAATTTAAGGACAGGTCTCGCCTTCGCAAACTGTTGCGGCCGGGGCCGGTTCCGGCACGGCTGGCGCGGCTTCCGGCGCGGCGACAGGCTCAGGCATGGGGGCGGGTTGAACTGGCTGCTCCAGCGGGGCCGCCGCCGGTTCCGGGGCGGCCTCCACAGGCATGGGCTCGGGCGGCGGTATGAAGGCCGTGGGCGTCTCCGCGTCGGCAGGTTCAGCGGGGAGCGGCCCGGCAGGAGCGGTCGCCTCGACCGGCGCGATGGCCGGGACCGTCGGCGCTTCCACGGTTGGGGTGACGACGGGCGCTGGTTCCGGCGCCAGAAGAGGCTGGTTCTGCTGGTTGGCGAGATCGACCGCAGCCTCGCGGCCGAAATAGAGCTGGGTCAGATCGACATTAGGACCGGCATTGTTGCTGCAGATCTGCGTCGTCCGATTGCAGGCTACCCCGGCCTGTGGAGCGAACATGTCGGCATTTGTCCAGCCAGCCACCCGCCTGGTGTCGCCCTTGCTGAAATATTTGCGGGTGAGCGACGCATTTAAGCCGTTGCCATCCGAGCAGGACTGGCTCCGCCGATCGCACAAGACACCCTGCTGTGGCGCGAAGATAAAAGCTTGATCGCCATACTTTTTCACCCCGTATTTGGCGGATTTCGAGCCGAGATACTCGCGGGTGGCGTAATAGTCGACACCGTAACGATCGTAGCAGACATGCCGATTACGGTCGCAGGTAAGGCCCTTCTTGGGCGAAAAGCGGTTCGATCCGGCATAGTCATTCCCGAAGCCATAGGGCGAAGACCAGCCGCCATAGCCATAGGGAGATACCGCCGCGCCATAGGACGGAACATAGGCCGGCGCATAGGCGGGTCCGCCTTGATACGCTGTGCAGGCGGTGAGCATCAGTGCCAGTGCCGAAAGCGGCAGAAACCAGTAACGCATATCGACCTCATGGCCGCCGAAAGCGCGGCGTTTCATTCGGTCCGATATGTCACGCCCGTCCCGCCTTCGCTAGAGGATGGGCGATCACTTCATCGCGAGCGACATAGTGCGTATTTTCCACCCGCGCCAGTTGTCGCAGGGTGCTGGTGCCGCTTGTTGGACGGGAGCGCATAAATTATGTAAGTTGCATTCATCTTTATAGGCATTCCAAATGACGGCCAGCACCAGTGCATCCGGCCATCCGGCCCTGCCCACCGAAGCCCAGATCGAGGATTTGGTGGCGACCTTCTACGCCCGCATCCGCAAGGACCCGGAACTGGGCCCGATTTTCGCCCGGGTGATCGGTGAGGATTGGACGCCGCATCTGAAGACCATGTGCAATTTCTGGTCCTCGGTCATGCTGACCACCGGCCGCTATAAGGGCCGCCCGATCCCGGCCCATATCAAGATCAACGAGATCGAGCCGCAGCATTTCGCTCACTGGCTTGCCCTTTTCACGGCCACGGCACGGGAACTCTTCGCGCCACCTTTGGCAGAGGCGTTCATCGAAAAAGCCAACCGGATTGCAGAAAGCTTCAAGCTGGCCTTCGCATTTCATGCACCGGACCCGAATGTATGGGTCCCCAACATGCCGCCTCTGGTCCAGCCTTGATCAGCCGCGTTGCAACCCTGCCTGAGGCGAGTACGGCACTCTCAAAGGATCTGGCCGGCGATCTGGAATTGTGGTCACCGGAGAACGGCGCCGAGATCCACGGCGTGATGTGGTTTTACACGCTGCAACATGCCCTGCGGATGGCATTTCCGGATCGGGAGCCTAATCTGGTGATCGATTGCGGCAGCCGTGGGGATCTTGCGATCGAGGCCCTTCGGGTTGGCCTGCGCAATGTCGCTCTGCGCGCCCCCGCCGAGGTGACGGAAAAAGTCACCGATATCGCCGCCGGCTGCGGCGGGCGGGTCATTACCACCAAACCTATATTTCCGTGACGTAAGCGCTGTCAGATCCTGAGCGGATTGAACTGCCCAAGGAATCTGGCTATGAACCAGCCCCGACCTACATTTTCTCGCGGCTGCAAAAGCCGCGACCCGCATCGGGAGCTAACTATATGAAAACAACACAAAAAGTCCGCAAGATCCTGTCCCATTACGAATCGGACAATCCGGGCACCAAGGGGAATTTGGCCCGCATCCTCATGAACGGCCGCTTGGGGGGCTCGGGCCGCCTGGTGATCCTGCCGGTCGATCAGGGCTTCGAACACGGTCCGGCGCGCAGCTTTGCCGCCAACCCGGCCGCCTACGACCCGCACTATCATTTCGACCTCGCCATCGAAGCCGGCCTCTCGGCCTACGCCGCTCCGCTCGGCATGATCGAGGCGGGTGCCGACACTTTTGCCGGCCAGATCCCGACTATCCTCAAGGTTAACAGTTCCAACAGCCTTGCCACACTCAAGGATCAGGCCGTCACCGGCACGGTCAACGACGCGCTGCGCCTCGGCTGCTCCGCGATCGGCTTCACCATCTATCCGGGCTCCGACTATGCCTTCGAGATGATGGAAGAAATCCGCGAAATGTCGGAAGAAGCCAAGGCCGCCGGCCTCGCGGTCGTGGTCTGGTCCTATCCACGCGGCGATGGCATCAGCAAGGACGGCGAGACGGCGATGGATATCTGCGCCTATGCCGCCCATATGGCCGCCCTCCTCGGCGCCCATATCATCAAGGTGAAGCCGCCCACCGCCTTCCTCGAGCAAGGCGAGGCCAAGAAGGTCTACGAGAAAGAAAAGGTCGATATCGCGACAATGGCGGCCCGCATCCGCCATGTGACGGAAGCCTGCTTCAACGGCAAGCGCATCGTCGTCTTCTCGGGCGGCGCATCGAAGAGCCTCGACGGCCTGTTCGATGAAATCCGTGGCATCCGTGACGGTGGCGGCAACGGTTCGATCATCGGCCGCAACACCTTCCAGCGTCCGCGCGAGGAAGCGCTGAAGATGCTCGACACCATCATCAAGATCTATCAGGGCAAGGAATAAGGCGATCTCTGCCGAAACCCCTAGCTGCAGGCTGACACTGACGACGCCGCCCGAGCTTATCTCGGGCGGCGTTGCCGTGACCGGCTTTGCCGATCTGCTGTTGTCGACGATCGCAGCGACCGATGTCGCCTGCCTGCGTATCGCCGGTGACGATACCGCGCGGGTGACAACAATCGCAAAGACGCTGTTACCGCTGGCGCAGGAACGCGATATCGCAGTCTTGCTCGATGATACCGATCTAACCGTAAAACTGCAGGCCGATGGCGTGCATCTCAGCGATCCAACGCTCTATGCCAAAGCGCGACGCAGCGTCGGCGCCGAGGGAATCGTCGGCGTTGCCTGCCCGCTGGAGCGGCACACCGCCATGGAAGTGAGCGAGGCCGGCGCCGATTACGTTCAGTTCTCCGTGACGACGGAAACCGAGGCCGAGGCTCTCGACCTCATCGCTTGGTGGACTGAGATGATGACGGTGCCTAGTGTCGTCGCCGCTGTGTTCACACCTGAGACGGCCAAGGCCTTCGTCGCGGCCGGCGTCGACTTCCTGGCGCCCAGCCCCACTATCTGGTCAGCGCCCGATCCGGTGAAGGCGATTGCCGCCCTGCTCTCTTAGTGGTGCAGGATCTGGCTGAGGAACAACTTGGTGCGTTCCGACTTCGGGTGATGGAAGAATTCTTCCGGCTCGTTCTGCTCGATGATCTCGCCTTTGTCCATGAAGATGACGCGGTTGGCCACGGTGCGGGCGAAGCCCATTTCATGGGTGACGCAGATCATGGTCATGCCTGATCGGGCAAGCTCGATCATCACGTCGAGCACTTCCTTGATCATTTCCGGGTCGAGTGCCGATGTGGGCTCATCGAACAGCATGACCTTAGGGCTCATGCAGAGCGAGCGGGCGATGGCCACGCGCTGCTGCTGTCCGCCCGAAAGCTGGCCCGGGAACTTTCCCGCCTGCTCGGGAATCTTGACGCGCTTAAGGTAGTGCATGGCTACCTCCTCGGCCTCCTTCTTCGGCACCTTTTTTACCCAGATCGGCGCCAGGGTGAGATTTTCCAGCACGGTCAGGTGCGGAAACAGATTGAAGTGCTGGAAAACCATGCCGACTTCACGTCGCACTTTTTCAATGTTCTTGAGGTCATGCGTGAGTTCGATGCCGTCGACGACGATCTTGCCGCGCTGATGCTCTTCCAGGCGATTGATGCAGCGGATGAGTGTTGATTTGCCGGAACCGGAAGGTCCGCAGATGACGATGCGCTCACCTTTCAGCACAGTGAGGTCGATGTCCTTCAAGACATGGAACTGGCCATACCATTTATTCACGCCGGAGAGGCCGATCATGACCTCGTCGCTGATCGCCATTTCGCTCGCGGCCGGATTGACTTGTGCTTGTGTGCTCATGATGAACCCCTCTTAGCGCTTATGGCCGGTGTGAAGTTTGCGCTCGATCCGCATGCTGTAGCGCGACATGGAGAAGCAGAAGACCCAGTAGACCGCCGCACAGAAAACGTAGCCTTCGATCTCCGTGCCGATCCAATTTGAATCGCGTGAGCCTGCCCGGACGATACCGAGGAAATCATAGAGGCCGACGATGGCTACCAGCGTCGTATCCTGGGTGAGGCTGATGAAATTATTGACGATACCCGGAATGGCAATGCGCAGGGCCTGCGGCATGATGATGAGACGCATCATGGACCAGTAGCCGAGGCCCATGGCCATGGCACCTTCATACTGCCCCTTGGGCAGGGCCTGCAGCCCGCCGCGGATCACTTCGGCCATATAGGCCGAGGCAAAGAGCGTCACACCTACCAGGATACGCAGCAGGATATCCGGCTCGAAGGTCGGGGGCAGAAACAGCGGCAGCATGATGTTCGACATGAAGAGGATCGTGACCAGCGGCACACCGCGCGCGAATTCGATGAAAATCACACTGAGCATATGCACGACCGGCAGCTGGGAGCGGCGGCCGAGTGCCAGCAGGATGCCGATAGGCAGCGAGAACAGAATGCCGATGCCGGCGATGATCAGGGTCAGCATCAAGCCGCCCCATTTCGACGTCGGCACCGTCTCGAGGCCAAAGCCGCCATGCAGCAGGAAGAAAGCGAGGAAAGGAAAAATCGCGAAGAAGAACCAGGCGAAGAGTTTCTTGTGCTGCACCCTCTCGGCGAGCAGTCCATAGACAGAAACGACCAGCATGACGAAGGTCAGGTCAACGCGCCAGCGATTGCTGAGCGGCAACCAGTCGGCGATCGGCGTGTCGGGATAGAAGCCATAGACGAATTGGCCGAACCGGGCCTTGACGAAGATCCAGCAAGCGCCGCCCGCAGTGCAATCGGCAAACTGAGGCGCCTTCTCGCCCGCGATCACGGAGGGCAGATAATTCCAATCGGCGTCGATGAAAACCCACCGCAGAATGGGCGGGACAAGGATGTAAAGCAGCACCACTGCCGCAAGCGTGAGCAGCGTATCCCACCAGCTGGCAAACAGATTATGCCGCAGCCAGCCAATAACACCGGCTTCGGTGACGGGCGGCGGCAGGCTCGGGCGGTTGCCGGGAACGATCGGAGTATCGGTCATGTCCGTCATTGCGCCCTCACCTTTCAACCAGCGCGGCGCGCTTGTTATAGACGTTCATGATCGACGATATGATCAGGCTGACGGCGAGGTAGAAGCCCATCAGGATGATGATGCATTCGATGGCCCGACCGGTCTGGTTCTGTGACGTGCCGATGACGGCAAACAAGTCGGCGTATCCGATGAAACCCGCGAGCGTCGAATTCTTGACCACGTTGAGATATTGGCTGATCAGCGGCGGAATGATGACACGAAGCGCCTGCGGCAGAATGACGAGCCGCAGAGTCCAACTGGATTTGAGGCCGAGCGCCAATGAGGCTTCGGTCTGACCGTGGCTGACTGAGATAATACCGGCGCGGACGATCTCAGCGATATAGGCCGAAGTACTGATCGAAAGGCCGATGATGAGCGCCGTCATTTCCGGCTGGACGGTGAGACCGCCCTTGAAATTGAAGCCACCCTGTTGCGGAACTTCCCAGATGATCGGGTCGACCGCGATGTAGGTGATGAGCGGCAGCAGGATGACCAGCGCCGTGTTGACGATAATCACTGGGAATTGCTGGCCGGTATCAAGCTGTCGCTTCGTCGCCCACCGGGCAATGCCCAACGCCAGGCCGATCGCAAACAGAACCGCCAGGATGAAGACGATGATGCTGCCCTCGAACATCGGCTTGGGCAGAAACAGTCCCTTCTTATTGAGGAAGATCACGTCTGCGATGCTGAAGCTCTCCTTCACCAGGGGAAGCATCGCGATCATGGCG
This sequence comes from Dongia sp., assembly GCF_041906375.1. Lineage (GTDB taxonomy): Bacteria > Pseudomonadota > Alphaproteobacteria > Dongiales > Dongiaceae > Dongia. The sequence continues at coordinate 115,525 of NZ_JAYRJJ010000005.1, forward strand.
CTGAACCAGAAGACAAGCTGCAACAGAAGTGGAATGTTGCGAATGATCTCGATATAGGTCGCGGCGATCCGCGAAACGAGCCAGTTCTTGGACAACCGCGCTATGCCGACCAGAAGGCCCAGGATGGTGGCGAAAAAGCCGGCAATCGCAGCCGCCAACAAGGTATTTATCATGCCGGCCAGGATCATGTGGCCGATCTGGGAATCCAGCGTCACATCGATGATCGAGAAGCTGAGCTGGAAGCCGGCGATATTGGTGAGGAAGTCAAAGCTGATGGCGGGGCCAGCGGCCTTCGACTGCTTCTCAAGAAAGTTGTAGATCAGAAACGCAAAGGCGGCGACCAGGAGGAGGAGGACGGCGATTTGCGCGATAATCCCGCGCACGCGCTCGTCGCGCCAGAATGCCGGTTTGCTTTGCGAAATAGTGTTCGCAGCGGCACCCGCAGCTGCCGCCGTTTTTGCTGACGCCATGTCAACGCCTCCCCAACGGGTTGCGTGCAGATAAGACATCTACGCCCGGCTTGTTAAGAGCCGGGCGTAGAATATCAGCGATTTACTGGTTTAGCGAACCGGCGGCGAGTATTGCAGGCCGCCCTTGTTCCACAGCGCGTTCAAGCCGCGCTCCAGGCCGATCGGCGTCTTCGGGCCGATGTTGCGGTCGAAGATCTCGCCGTAATTGCCGACAGCCTTGATGATGTTGTAGGCCCAGTCATTCCCGAGACCGAGACCTTCGCCCATCTTGTCGGTAACGCCGAGGAGACGCTGCACTTCGGCATCGGCCGAGGCGTTGTCTGCAGCATTCGCCGCCTTCACTTCGTCGACATTCGCCTGGGTGATGCCCTTTTCTTCGGCCACCAGGGTCGCGTTATGCGTCCAACGAACGATGTCACCCCACTGGTTGTCGCCATGGCGAACGACCGGGCCCAGCGGTTCCTTGGAGATGATTTCCGGCAGGATGATATTGTTTGCCGGATCCTTCAGGGCCGTGCGCTCGCCGGCAAGGCCGGATGCATCGGTCGTGTAGGCATCGCAGCGGCCTTCGTCATAGGCCGCACGGGCCTGATCGTTTTCCTTGAACTTCACGGGCTGGAAACCAAGGCCATTGGCCTTGTCGAAGTCGCCCATGTTCTTTTCGGTCGTGGTGCCTTCCTGCACACAAACGGTGGCGCCCTTCAGCTCGAGCGCGCTTTTCACGCCGAGATCCTTGTGCACCATGAAGCCCTGGCCGTCATAATAGTTAACCTGCACGAAATCGAGCGCCAGCTGGCTGTCGCGCGACAGGGTCCAGGTCGAGTTGCGCGCCAGAACATCCACTTCGCCGGATTGCAGGGCGGTGAAGCGCTGCTCAGCGGAAAGCGGCTTGTATTCAACCTTGCTCGCATCGCCGAAAACGGCGGCGGCAATGCCCTTGCAGAGATCGATATCGAGGCCGGCCCATTCGCCCTTGTCGTTCGGCGCGCCGAAACCGGCGAGGCCCGTGGTGACGCCGCACAGCAGCTTGCCGCGCGCTTTGACGTCATCGAGCGTCCCGGCTTGCGCGGCCGTGGCCATGCCAGCCAGCAAAGCGACACTTGCAACGGCGTATTTCAAATGCTTCATTTTTGCAGTCCTTCCCTGGAGTTTTTATTCCCTTTCACCCGTTCCACCATTGCCCCGATTTCGGGTGCAGTTCCCAGAGGCGAAACAAGCTTGAATTTTCTGTAACACATGCACTTTTCCCTCACAAGCCTTCTGGCCCGGGCGCTAAAGCCCACCGCAGTGCAGCTAGGAACCCGTGCCGGGCGGTGATAAAGATCAATGAACTAAACAAATTGGAACCGGTTATGAAACGGCGCGACCGCACCCTTATTACACATGCAGGCAACAACCCGCGGGCCAACAAGGGCATCGTTAACCCTCCCGTCTATCACGCATCCACCGTGCTCTTTGACAATGTCGCCGATATGCGCGCGCGCGGCCGGGACAAGTTCAACAATGTCTATTACGGCCGCTACGGCACCCCGACGACCTTCGCTTTGGAAGAGACTGTGGCGTGCCTCGAAGAGGCCGACAAGGCGGTCGCCGTCCCCTCCGGCATGGGTGCTATCGCCGGTGCTTTAATGAGCTTCGTTGGAGCCGGCGATCATGTGCTGATGGTCGATACCGTGTACGAACCGACGCGCTTCTTCTGCGACACGCAGTTGAAGAAATTCGGCGTCGAGACCACGTATTACGATCCGTTGATCGGCGCCGGGATCACTGATCTCATCCGACCCAACACCAAGGTCGTCTATCTCGAGAGTCCGGGCTCTCACACTTTCGAGATTCAGGATGTGCCGGCGATCGCGGCTGCGGCGCATGCCAAGAACTGTATCGTCGTCATGGACAATACCTGGGCGAGCCCGCTCTATTTCAAACCCTATCGCCACGGTGTCGATCTGGTCGTGCATGCCGCGACCAAATATCTGGTCGGCCATTCGGACGTGATGATGGGCATCATCACCATGCGCGGGGAATTCTACAATCAAGTGAAGACCCAGGTGCACGGCATGGGCTTCGCCGTCGGCGGTGACGATTGCTACCTGGCGCTGCGCGGCATCCGGACCTTGTCAGCACGGCTGGCACAGCACCAGGAAACGGCGGTTGCCCTGGCGAAGTGGCTCAAGGGTCGTCCGGAGGTCGAGCGCGTGCTGCACCCCGCCCTTCCCGACCATCCGGGTCACCCGTTGTGGAAACGTGATTTCCTGGGCTCCAGCGGGCTCTTTGGCGTGGTGCTGAAGCCGGCGGCAGAAGAACGCGTCAATGCCATGATCGATGGCATGGAACTGTTCGGTCTCGGATTCTCCTGGGGCGGCTATGAAAGCCTGATGGTGCCGTCTTCCCTCGGCACGGCGCGCACCGCGACCAAGTGGAATGCCGCCGGACCGACGGTGCGCATCCACGCAGGTCTCGAGGATCCACAGGATCTCATTGAGGATCTCGCGCGCGGCCTGGACCGCTTGCGGGGCAACTGACGACAACGTCGACGCAACGGAAAAGGGCCGGTCCAATGGACCGGCCCTTTCGCATTCTGGCGAATGATCTCGCGTCGATTAGCGCGAGTAGTATTCGACCACGAGGTGCGGTTCCATGCTGACCGGATACGGCACATCGCCGAGGGCCGGGACGCGCACGAACTTCGCGGTCATCTTCTTATGGTCGACTTCCAGATAATCCGGCGTGTCGCGCTCCTGCGACTGCGCGGCGCCGACGACGAGGGTCATCTGCTTGGCGCGCTCACGCACCTCGACGACATCGCCATCGGAAAGCTTGTAGGAACCGATGTTCACGCGCTTGCCGTTCACCAGGACATGGCCATGGTTGACGAACTGGCGGGCGGCGAAAACGGTCGGGACGAACTTGGCGCGGTAAACCACCGTCTCCAGACGGCGCTCCAGGAGGCCGATCAAGTTCTCGGAAGTGTCGCCACGACGGCGCACGGCTTCCTGGTAGAGCTTGCGGAACTGGCGCTCGCCGATCGAGCCGTAATAGCCCTTCAGGCGCTGCTTCGCCATCAACTGGATGCCGTAATCGGTCGGCTTCTTGCGGCGCTGACCGTGCTGGCCCGGACCATATTCGCGGTCATTGATCGGGCTCTTGGGGCGGCCCCAGAGGTTGACACCCAAACGGCGGTCGATTTTGTGCTTGGCTTCAATACGCTTAGACATGGTTACCTTCTCGTTTTTTCACGACGTTGTTCATGTCCCGGCTGTCCGACCCGGTGAAAAACCGGCGGCTGGGCATGCCTTTAGGCAGTCCGGCGCGGGAGCGGGCGGAATATAGCGGCTAAATCCTGACAGTCAAGCAACGATAAGGCGCTAATTTTACAATTTAACACATTGATATGATTATCATTTATTCAAGCATCCGCACGCAGTAGATCGGCGGCAGATGGCTGGAGAGCAAATGCCAGCCCTCGCCACCGTCGGAACTTATCCACAGATTGCCGGTGGTGGAGCCGAAAGCGAGGCGGTTGCCGCTGCGGTCGACGTCGAGGGCGTGCCGCAGCACCAGATCGAAAGCCGGCTTGGCCGGCAGGCCGCGGGTGATATGGCGGAAGCTCTTGCCCCCATCCTCGGTCTTGGCGACGCAGAAGGTCTCGTCCTTGGGCAGACGGTATTCGTCCTTTTCGGCCGGGACAAACCAGGCCGTGAGCGGATTCTTGGGGTGCACGGCAACGGCAAAGCCGAAAGCCTTGGAAATCTCCTGCCAGTTCTTGCCGCCATCGGCAGAGGTGAAGACCGCATTGTGATGCTGAACATAGAGGCGATCAGGCTCCGAGGGCGCGCGCCGCATCTGATGCACGTCCTGAATATTAGGGTTCTCGGCCTGGTCCGGCGGCATGTAGGCAGCCCAAAGCCCTTTCGAGGTGTTGGCCCAGGATTTTCCACCATCAGCCGTCTGCCACACCCCGCCTGCCGAAATCGCCACCGCCATGACCCGGCCATCATCGGGATGGATCGAGATTGAATTGAGTGCCGGCGTGTCATTGCCGGCGCCGCCCCATTGCCCGCGCTCCGCCAGCGCCATGAACGGCTCATTCATCGTCCAGGTAACGCCCTTGTCATCCGAACGGAAAATGCCGGCCGGCACGGTGCCGGCCCAGATCGTTCCGGGCATGTCCTTGCCGGCTGGTTCCAGCGCCCAGATGTTGAGCACCGCCGGAGCGTCCGCCGCGTCCGATTTGGGGAAAGCCGGCGGAGTCACTTCCTGCCAGTGGTTCCCGCCATCGTCAGAGCGCTGCAGCTTCGGGCCGAAATGACCGTAGTCGAGCGCCGCATACAAGGTACCGTCGCGCGGGTCCTGCATGACCATGCTGATCGGCGTGCCGCGAAACCGCACCCCGTCATAGCGCCACCCCTCGCCATCGGCGACATAGAGAATCAGGCCCTTGCGCGAGCCAATCGCCAATTTGCGCGCCATCGCCGCCTCCTCTTTAACCGCCCAATAGCGTTAACCGCCTGAAAGTGCCTGCATCACATAGACATCATCATCCGCGCCGAGGCGTTGCGCCGACCAGTTCTCGGGAGGCAACTTGATGCCGTTGATGAAAATCACCACGTGGCAGCGTAGCCGGTTCTGCTCATCGACCACATAGCTACGCAACCGCGGTGCCCGTGCAAAAACCTGGTCGAGCGCATCGCCCAGCGACGCCGCCGCAACCTCTGTCGCGCCGGCAGGTGCCACCTTGCGCAGATGCGCCGTGAAAGAGATTTTCGCCAAATGACCTCGCTTGGCAATGCGCCGAAATCGAGGAGCTATCGGACGCTATTTTCGGGGAACACGCAACGTTGTCAATTCCTTGACGACGCCATGCAATGTCCGCACCTCCTGCTCAGTCAGATGCGCGCGCGACCACATGTTTCGGAGATTACGCACCATGTTGGGGCGTGCAGCCTCGTTGCGCAGAAAGCCGCAAGCATCAAGCTCACGCTCGAAATGAGCAAAGAAGGCATAAACCTGTTCCTTGGTCGCAAGTTCCGTGCCGTTCATGTCGACCTGGGCCGGCGGCGTGCTGTCACCCGCCTGGAACCATTCATAGCCGACCAGCAACACCGCCTGAGCGAGGTTGAGACTGGTGAACTCCGGATTGAGCGGCACGGTGAGGAGTGCGTCGGCCAATGCGACATCGTCGTTGAGAAGGCCCATCCGCTCGGCGCCGAACATGAAACCGATCTTGCCACCCGCGGCGATCTTCTCACGCGCCTCGCCGGCGGCATAGCGCGCGGTTACGACCGGCTTCACCATCTTCCGGTCCCGCGCCGACGTGGCGTAGACATAGGTGAGGTCCTCCAGCGCATCTTCAGTTCGTTCGAAGAGCTTGACCGGCTCCATCATCTCGAAAGCGCCGACGGCAGCGCGCTCGGCCTTCACATTCGGCCAGCCGTCGCGGGGACCGACCAGGCGCAGATCGGTGAGGCCGCAATTCAGCATGGCGCGGGCGGCCGTGCCGATATTCTCGCCCATCTGCGGGGTGATCAGGATGATGGCCGGTTTGTGCGTCGTCATTGGCTTTGGCGAGCGCACGATTTCAGCAGCTTCCAGGTGATGGCGTCGTTGAGTGCCTCAAAAGAGGCATCGATGATGTTCGGGGACACGCCGACCGTCGTCCAACGCTCGCCCGCATCGTCGGCACTTTCGATCATCACACGCGTGATCGCCTCGGTACCCGCCTGAGGGGTGAGGATGCGAACCTTGAAATCCACCAGGCGCATATCGGCAAGCGCCGGATAGGCCGGCAGCAAAGCCTTGCGCAAGGCGCTATCGAGCGCATTCACCGGGCCGTTGCCGCTGGCCACCGTCATCAATTGCTCGCCTTCGATATCGAGCGTCACGGTAGCTTCGGATTCCGTCACCAGATCGCCGCGCACGTTCCAGCGCCGTTCGTCCATGACCCGGAAGCGCGCAAGGCGGAAGAAGGTCGGCACCGATCCCAACGCACGACGCGCCAGCAATTCAAAGGAAGCCTCGGCCCCGTCATAGGCATAGCCTTCGTATTCACGAAGCTTCACCGTTTCAACCAGCGCACCCACTTTGCCATCATCGGCGTCGACATCGAGGCCGATCTCACGGAAACGCGCCAGGATATTGGCACGACCGGATTGATCGGAAACCACGATGTGGCGGCGATTGCCGACCAGAGAGGGCTCGATATGCTCGTATGTGCGCGGGTCCTTTTCGACGGCCGAAACGTGCAGGCCGCCTTTATGCGCGAAGGCACTATCACCGACATAGGCGGCGCTTCTTGTCGGCGCCCGGTTGAGCCGTTCGTCGAGCAAACGTGAAAGATGGGTAAGCTGCGTCAGCTCCTGAGAGCTCAAACCCACCGTGAAATCGGTCTTCAGCATCAGCGACGGGATTAGCGAGACAAGATTGGCATTGCCACAGCGCTCGCCGAGGCCGTTCAGGGTCCCCTGCACCTGGCGCACGCCGGCACGGATTGCCGCCAGCGAGTTGGCGACGGCATTCTCGGTGTCATTGTGGCAGTGGATGCCGAGATTGCTGCCGGGGATCCTGGCGCTCACTTCGCCCACAATACGTTCGACCTCGTGCGGCAGGGTGCCGCCGTTGGTGTCACACAGCACCACCCAGCGGGCGCCAGCCTTGTAGGCCGCGAGCGCACAATCGAGCGCATATTGCGGATTAGCCTTGTATCCGTCGAAGAAATGCTCGGCATCGAACATAACCTCGCTGCAGCGTTGTTTCGCGTGCTCAACACTCTCGGCAATCATATCGACATTCTCGCTACGACTGATGCCCAGCGCTACATCGACATGAAAATCCCAGCTCTTGCCTACCATGCACACGGCAGCTGTCTTAGCGTTCAGGAGGGCGTTGAGGCCGGGGTCGTTGGCCGCGGAACGGCCTGGGCGGCGCGTCATGCCGAAAGCCACGAACTTCGCGCGCTTGAAACTCGGCGGGGCGCCGAAAAATGCGTCATCCGTTGGGTTGGCACCTGGCCAGCCGCCTTCGACATAGTCCACGCCAATGCGGTCCAGCGCATGGGCGATCGCCAGCTTGTCATTGACGCTGAAATCGACCCCTTGCGTCTGCGCTCCATCGCGTAGCGTGCTGTCGAAAAGATATACGCGCTTATCGTCGGTCATGGTTCTGCGGCCGTGATTTTGCTGGCTTTTCCAGGCGTTTGCCTGATTGACGGGGTATTCAGCACATGGGACTCTGCCCGTCAAGCAGACCGGGCGACACAATATTACCAACCCCTTGAAATGAGGCCAAAATGCCTGATCTCGCCACTCTTTGGCCCTTCCTTGTGGCGGCGCTCGCACTCAATCTGACGCCAGGCGCCGACATGACCTATGTCATCGCCCGCACGGCGACCCAGGGTCGGGCAGCCGGGGTTGCGGCGAGTTTCGGCATTGCCGGCGGCAGCTTCGTGCATACCGCACTGGCCGCGTTTGGCGTTTCGGCCATCCTCGCCCATTCGGAGGCAGCCTTCATCACGGTGAAAGCTGTGGGCGCTGCCTATCTGCTCTATCTTGCGTGGAAGGCGCTGGTGAATGGCGCCGCACGCAGCGCCGCCCCGCGGATTCTGCCGCCGGTATCGCTGTGGCGCCTCTTTGCTGAGGGCATGCTCACCAACATTCTAAACCCGAAAGTGGCCCTGTTCATCCTCGCCTTCCTGCCGCAATTCGTTGATCCGACGGCGGGACCGGTCTGGCTGCAGATATTGTTCCTGGGCATGTTGTTCAATATCAGCGGCACGACGGTGAATTGCATCGTGACCTTCTCGACCGCGGCGGCGGCTGGCCTGCTGCGCGGGTCGGCCGGCATCGGACGCTGGCTCAACCGGCTATCGGCGCTCGTTTTCGTGGGCCTTGCCATTCGCCTAGCCCTGGCAGAACGGCATTGAGTTCAGCTGCCAGGATCGGCTCGATATCCTGGTAAATGAGGATTTTGTCGACCCTCTTCCCGTCGCCAGACAACGGCAGGAAGAGAGTTCCAATTTCCCGCGCGCAGCCGGAACGCGAGGGCGTCGGATCGTAGTCAAAGACGATCGACCTCTCCTCAATGGCGATACGGTAGTTCTCCAGCACTTCGTCACGCACCTTGCCATAGAGCCCTTCCTGCACCGGACGCCCGGTTGGATCGAAGCCGCGATGCATGCAGACGGCGGTACCGACCACCCGGTAAGTGATACGGCGTTCGGACGATAGTTCCGACACGTCCACAAGGACGAGCCCAGGCAGCCAGGGCTTCATTTCGGCAGGATCGATGTCGGCTCGGCTCGGCAAATTGCTGCCGCGCTTCCTGGCTTCCCAATAGCGGTAGAGAGCCGCTGTGCGAATGGAGCAGACTTTGAGAAAATCTGACGACACCAGGCGCTGATAAGTCATACCAGCCTCCTGCATAGCCGCGTTTACGCCCGGCAAGACGTCGTCCCCGGGAACATCATCGGTCAAGCGGCGGTCTTCCGCAAGACGGTCAATAATTTAGCGGCGTATCTTAACCAGTAGGATCCGCCGCCCTACCAGAAGTGTTAGCTGCGCTTCCAGCTGGTACCGGTGGGGCTGTCCTCGAGGAGGATACCCTCTGACGCCAGCATATCGCGGATGCGGTCGGCTTCAGCAAAATCCTTGCCTTTCCGGGCTGCAATGCGGGCGGCGATCAGCTCCTCAATCTCAGCGGCGCTGCGCCCCTCGCCCCGGTCATCCTGCTGCAGCCAGGCAACCGGATCCTGCCAAAGGATGCCGAGGAGCTGGGCGGCCCCCAGGACAGCCGCCTTCGCGGCGGCCTTCTTGGCCGGTGTCGTCGCCTTGTTGAGCTCAGTCACCAATTCATGAACCTCGCTCACCGCCAGAGGTGTATTGAGGTCGTCAGCAAGTGCCGCAAGGATGGCATCGGTGGCTTTCGGTTCGACCTCAATGTCGCTCACCTTGGCGAGCGCGCTGTAGAAGCGATCGAGCTGGGTCTTCGCCTCAAGGATGCCGTCGCGCGTGATGTCGATCGGTTGACGGTAATGCGCCGACAGCAGCGCCAAGCGGATCGCCTCGCCCCGATAGCCTTCGTCGAGAAGCTGATGGACGGTAAAGAAATTGCCGAGCGACTTCGACATTTTCTGGCCGTTTACCTGCACAAAGCCATTGTGCAGCCAGAACTTCGCCATGACCTCGGTGCCATGGGCGCAGCGGCTTTGCGCGATTTCGTTCTCATGATGCGGGAAAATAAGATCGATGCCGCCGGCATGGATATCAAAGACCTCGCCCAGCAACTCGCCCGACATGGCGGAGCATTCGATATGCCAGCCTGGACGACCACGACCCCAGGGGCTCGGCCAGCCCGGCTGATTGGCTTCGGACGGCTTCCAAAGCACGAAATCAGCCGGGTGCTTCTTGTAAGGCGCCACTTCGACGCGGGCACCGGCAATCATATCCTCGAGACTGCGCCCCGATAGTCCGCCGTAATCCGGCATCGACGGCACATTGAACAGCACATGGCCTTCGGCCGCGTAGGCGTGACCCCTGGCGACCAGCTGCTCTATCAGTGTCACCATCTGCGGCACGAATTCGGTCGCCCGCGGCTCGCGGCTGGGCGGCAAGGCACCTACCGCCGCCATGTCCTGGTGATACCAACCGGTCGTGCGCGTTGTAACGCTTTCGATGCTTTCGCCGTTCTTCTCGGCAGCCGCCATGATCTTGTCGTCGATATCGGTGATATTCCGGACATAGGTCACATGGTCGGCACCATAGACATGGCGCAACAGGCGGTAGAGTACGTCGAAGCACACCACGGGGCGGGCGTTGCCGATATGGGCATAGTCCGACACGGTCGGGCCGCAGACATACATGCGCACGTTGCCGGCGTCGATCGGCTCGAAGATCTGCTTCTCGCGGCGGAGCGTATTGTAGAGATGGATCGTCATTTCATTTGTTCCCATTTGGCGCGCAGGGGCTGACCGCTCAGGCGGTCTCGCCTCGCAAGCGGCGCAATGTCTTGTCGCGACCGATCAACGGCAGCAGCAGACGCATTTCCGGGCCGTGCTCCAGCCCGGTCAGCGCCAGGCGCAGAGGCATGAAAAGATCTTTGCCCTTGCGGCCCGTGGCCGACTTCACTGCTTCGGTCCATATCTTCCAACTGCCCTCATCCCAGGGCGCAGGCGGCAGAACATCGGCCGCTTGCCCAGCAAAAGCCAGATCGACGATTTTCGGCGCAATACTGCCGCGGCAGATACGTTGCCATTCCCCAATCTCCTCGATCTTTTCAACATTGGCGCGCGCGACATCCCAAAGAGCCGCGTCAACTTCGCCGAGGCCCACGCCGGCCAGATGCGTCTTGGCTTCCTCAAAGGGCAGCAGATGCAGCAGGCGCGCATTCAGATGCAGCAACTCTGCCGGATCGAAACGCGGGCTCGATTTGCCGAACTTGCTCAGGTCATGCGATTTGACCAGATCGCCCAAATGCGGCACCACGACCAGCGGCACGCCAGTGCCGATATAGGCAAGGTAGGTGTTGAGCGCCATCGGCTCCAGGCCCTGCCCTCGCAGGTCGGAAATGGAAAGGGAGCCAAGTCGTTTCGACAGCCCCTCGCCCGCCGCATCCACCAGCAGCGGCAGATGTGCAAAGTCGGGCGCGCTCGCGCCAAGGGCCTCGAAGATCTGGATCTGCGTCCCCGTGTTGGTGACGTGATCGGCGCCGCGGATGATATGCGTCATGGCGAGATCGATATCATCCACGACTGACGTGAATGTATAGAGATAGCTGCCATCAGCACGTATCAGGACCGGGTCCGACTGGCTCGAAGTGTCGATATGTTCCGGCCCGCGCACGAGGTCGGTCCAGCCCACTTGGCGATGTTCCAACTTGAAGCGCCAATAGGGGCGCTTCCCTTCAGCCTCCAGCCTGGCGCGATCCTCGGGGGTGAGTTTCAGCGCTGAGCGGTCATAGACCCGATGGATCTTGCGCTTCAGCGCCAGTTCTTCGGCACTTTCATAGCAGGGGTAAAGTCGCCCGCTGGCCTTCAGCCTGGCAGCCGCCGCGTCATAGGTGGGAATCCGCTCGACCTGGCGGGTAAAGCTGTCCCAGGTGAGGCCCAGCCAGGTGAGATCGGCCTCGATCCCGGCAGCGAACTCGGGCGTGGAGCGTTCGATATCGGTGTCGTCGAGGCGCAGCAGAAAGCTGCCATTGCGCTGACGCGCAAACAGCCAGTTATTCAGGGCAATATAGATATTGCCGACATGCAGCCGGCCCGTGGGGCTGGGTGCGAAGCGAACGCGAACCGACATCACAACACTCGATTTCCATCAAACTGACCTATCCGCGGAGCCACGACCTATTGGGGCCGGAAGCCGTTGGTGATCGGATAACGCCGGTCCTTGCCGAAGGCGCGCCGCGAGATTTTGACCCCCGGAGGGGCTTGGCGGCGCTTGTATTCAGCCAGATCCAGCATGCGCCAGACCCGGAGAACCGTGGCCCTGTCATAACCTTTGGCGACGATCTGGTCCACGGCCATCTCCTCCTCCACCAGACAGGAGAGAATGCCGTCCAGCACGTCATAGGGCGGCAAAGTGTCCTGGTCGGTCTGGTCAGGCTTCAATTCGGCCGAGGGCGGCTTGGTGATGACCCGCTCCGGCATGACGGCGCCTTTGGGCCCGGCAAGTCCGGCCGGGAAATGGGCGTTGCGCCACCGGCAGAGGGCGAAAACGGTCATCTTGTAGATGTCCTTCAGGACCGAATAACCACCGCACATGTCGCCGTAAAGGGTCGCGTAGCCGACCGACATTTCCGATTTGTTGCCGGTCGTGAGCAGCATGTGGCCGAGCTTGTTGGACATGGCCATCAACGTGACGCCACGGGCGCGGCTCTGAATATTCTCTTCGGTCGTGTCCCTGCCCTTGCCGGCGAAAACGCCTTCGAGCATCCCCTCGAACGCCTTCATGGCCGGCTCGATCGAGACCAAATCGTAGCGAATACCGAGCAGCTTGGCACAGGCTGCTGCATCTTCCAGGCTTTCGCGGCTGGTATAGGGCGACGGCATCATGACGGCACGGACTTTGTCTGGCCCTAGAGCATCGACCGCAACCGCTGCCGACAAAGCGGAATCGATACCACCCGAAAGCCCTAACAGCACGCCGGGAAAACCATTCTTCTGGACGTAATCCCTGAGGCCAAGAACCATCGCCCGGTAGATCGATTCCTTCGATGTAAGAACGGGTGCGACATCGCCCGGCAGGCATAACCAGCCGTCATTGCCGCGCTGCCATTCGGTGATGGCGATCTTTTCCACGAAGGCCGGCAAGCGCGCCTTGATCGCCTTGCCGCGATCCAGCACGAAGGAATCGCCATCGAAGACCAGTTCATCCTGCCCGCCCACCTGGTTCACGTAGACGATGGGCAAACCTGTTTCGTCCTGGCGCGCGCCGGCAATCTCGATACGCTGGTTGGGCTTGTCGTGATCATAGGGGCTGCCATTGGGGACGAGCAGTATTTCAGCCCCCTTCCCCTTCAGGTATGCGCTGGTCGACGCGAACCACAGATCCTCACAGATCGGCAGGCCAAGCTTAAGACCGTTGAACTCGACCGGTTCAGGCAGAGGCCCGGGCACGAAGACGCGTTTTTCGTCGAATACGCCATAGTTCGGCAGTTCGTACTTAAAACGCTTGGCGAGGATCTTGCCCTCGCCCAACAGAAAGGTGCCGTTATGCAGCTTGCCGTTCTCGACCCAAGGCGACCCAACGATGAGAGCGGGGCCGCCATCCGCCGTTTCCTTGGCCAGGCGCTCGACACCCTGACGGCAGGCATCCTGGAAAGCCGGCTTCAGCACAAGGTCCTCGGGCGGATAACCGGAAACGACCAGTTCCGGCGCCAAGATGAGATCGGCACCGCCGGCAGCAGCCTCGTCCCTCGCGGCAAGGACCCGCGCCACATTGCCGGCAACGTCACCGAGCTTGGGGTTGATCTGGGCCAGGGCAATTTTGATTTTGTCAGTCATGAAGGGAACTTAACCGCCGTCCGGGTGATGTCAATTGCGCAGCGCACAAGCCCGGCATGCGGGCATTTTGGGCCCGCTTTTTGCTTGTGATAGGCTCTGGGGCAGCGGCGATTGAAAGGATTCCGATAATGCGCAGATCTCTGATGACACTGGGGCTGTTGGCCCTCTCGGCCTTTGCAAGCCCCGCCCTGGCGCAGAATGCCGAAATCCTGACGCCGACCCCGGTCATCGAACCGGCCGGCAACCGCTACATCCTGATGGTGCTCGACCAGCCGGACCGCGACCTCACCAAGGGCCGCAGCAAGGTCAACATGCTGCTAGACACCAAGACGGGCAAGACCTGGATCCTGGAATTCGGCGTCAAGAACCACAGCAACGAGAACGGCTATGTCTGGTCCGAGGTGCCGTTCAATCCGGCACCGAAGTGACTATTTCCGGAACAGGAACTCGCGGCCGACCTTCACGCGCTTGACGCCGTTATACTCGATAATATCCGCAGTGGCGTAGGTCTCGGTCCAGCGCTGCGGCAGGAACGAGCCGGTGCCGACCACGTCGATCGGCGCCTGGGCTTCCGCCATCACCTTGCACTTGGCCGGATCGAAGCCGGATGAGGCGACGATCCTGACCTTGTGGAAGCCTTCGCGATTTAGCGCGTCGCGCAAATGCCAGATGGCGGCCGCCGAAACGCCCGCGCCGACCAAATGCCGCAGTTCGCTTTCGGATCGATAGCCGCGAATGACCTTCGGCACATGCCGGTCCAGCACGGCATAAGAAGCCGGCGGGTCGAGCCCTTCGATGAAGCGGCTGCCCGGCGTGTCGATGCGGACCGACAACTGCCCCGACGACGCCATGGCGGCAAAGCGCCTCGCCACAGTGAGTGCGTCGGTCACTTCCCGGCCAAAATAGTCGACCAGGACCGTCATCGGCTCGTCCGGTAATGTCTCGTGGAACATTTCGGCGGCACGCAGCGTCGAGCCGGCATAACCGATCAGCGCATGCGGCATCGTGCCGAGTGCTTTCTCGCGGCCAAAATAATGGGCCGTCGCCTGGGTCGCGTTCCCGATGAAGCCCGTCGCCTTCACCTTACGGTGTGCGCGGGCGGAACCGACGGAAGCGGCATAGGCCATCATCTCGGCCATTTCGAGGCCGGCGCAATGGCGTGCATCCATGGCGAGAAAGGCGACATTGGGGAGATCGGCGCACATGGTGAAGGCATTGAAGGCGGCGACACAAGCCGGCCCCAGCTTCATCAACAGCAAGGTCTCGAGATCCGCCAGATGCTCGAAGGAACCAGTCACATACATGATCGGCTCGCCGGCACCGACCCACCTGCCCTCGTCATACTGGAGGTCGATCTGGAACTCGGTGTCGCGTTCGGCGGCTATGCGCCGCAGCCAATCGAGCGCCAGACGCGGCGCAGAGATGACCGGCCGGCGCATGAAGATCGCATAGGTGACCGTGACGTCACCGAACTGGGCGACGGTCGCCTTCGTCTTCAGGAAATACTGGTCGGACCAATCGGCAACCTGGGCGGAATCCGGCCCGCTGACCGGCCCGGATTCCTTCCCCGGCTTGTCGTTACGAGGCTTCGGCGATGCGTTGTCCACCGGCGCGCTCCGCTTTCAATTGCTCGGCAATGAGGAAGGCAAGTTCCAACGCCTGCGTGGCGTTGAGACGCGGATCGCAATGGGTATGGTAGCGGTCGGCCAATGCTTCTTCGGTGACGGCCTTGGCGCCGCCGATGCATTCGGTGACATCCTGGCCCGTCATCTCGAAATGAACGCCGCCGGCATGGGTGCCTTCGGCGCGATGCACGTCGAAGAAGCCGCGCACCTCGCCCAGAATGCGATCGAAGGGGCGCGTCTTGTAGCCGTTCGACGATTTGATCGTGTTGCCATGCATCGGGTCGCAGGACCAGACCGCCTTGGCGCCGTGGCGCTTCACCGCGCGGACCAGTGGTGGCAGCTTGGCTTCGACCTTGTCATGCGCCATGCGGGCGATAAGCGTGAGGCGACCTGGAATGTTCTGCGGGTTGAGAATGTCGATCAGACGCAACAGCTCATCCGGATCCATGGTCGGGCCGCATTTGAGGCCGATCGGGTTCTGGATGCCGCGCATGAACTCGACATGGGCGCCGTCCGGCTGGCGGGTGCGGTCGCCGATCCAGAGCATATGCGCGGAGCAGGCATACCATTTGCCGGTGAGGCTGTCGGTACGGGTCAGCGTCTGCTCGAAATTGAGCAGCAGGGCCTCATGGCTGGTGAAGAACTCTGTCTCGCGGATCTGCGGCACCGTTTCGGAAGTGAGGCCGCAGGCTGCCATGAATTCGAGCGTTTCCGAGAGGCGATCGGCCAGTTCCTTGTAACGATGGCCCAAGGGACTGTCGGCCACGAAATCAAGGTTCCAGCGATGGACCTTGTGAAGGTCGGCAAAACCACCCTGGGCGAAGGCGCGCAGCAGATTGAGCGTCGCAGCCGACTGGTTATAGGCCTGCAGCAGGCGCTCCGGATCCGGCACGCGGGCGGCCGGCGTGAAGTCGATGCCGTTGATATTGTCACCGCGATAGCTCGGCAGTTCAACGCCGTCGATCACCTCAGTCGGCGCCGACCGGGGCTTGGCAAACTGGCCGGCCATGCGGCCGATCTTCACGATCGGCATGGCAGCGCCATAGGTCAACACGACCGCCATCTGCAGCAGCACACGGAACGTGTCACGGATGTTGTTGGCCGAAAATTCGGCAAAGCTCTCGGCGCAATCGCCACCCTGCAGCAGGAAGGCCTTGCCTTCCGCCACCTGGCCCAGCGCCTCGGTCAGGCGGCGCGCTTCACCGGCAAAAACGAGCGGCGGATAGGTCCGAAGGCGATCCTCGACCGCGGCCAATTTGGCGGCATCGGGATATTGCGGAACCTGGGAGATCGGCTTCTCGCGCCAGCTCTCCGGCGACCATTTCGTGCTCATCTTCTGCCTCTACGCTACGCGCCCGCGGGACTGTCCCACTGTGGATAACAGCGGAACTGTATATATGATTTATGAAGGCCGCATGCAAATTATGGCGGAAAGAACAATAAGCTATTGTACCAGCTTGGAAATACTGGATTGACCGGACATCGGCATGATGCTGGGAAGATTAGAGTTCCCTGCCGTATGAACGCCGGTATCGGGGTTGCCGATCCTTAGCCTTAGATCACCCCAATAGTCGATCCTCAACGGCACATACCGCCAGTTCCCATCCTGCTGCCGATCATAGGCGTGTCGCTGCGCCAGCGGAATGCGCACCGTTGTCCCCTCCAGAGCGCTACCGGTCAACTTTTTGACCAGCCTGCCACCCAGGCTTTCGCTATCGATTTCGACGCCAGCGGCAGGGTCCAGCTCTTCCAGTTCGCTAGTAGAGCTTTGTGCTCCCATTTGACCGCCGAAATAGGAGGATCGATGGATCGTCAGTTGCCAAGCGTGGCTGATGCTCGGCAGAAGCGAAAAGGTGACTGTGAAGCCGTTCGTCTCCATGCCCAGCACCTGCCCTTTCAGCAGACAAACGGCGCCCGTCTTTGTCAATTCACCAGTCATTAGAGGGAATTCAGTGGGGCCGCTTGGATTTGTGTAGAGCGAATAGACAATTGCGACAGCGCGCGCCGAGTCACACGTCACCGTTCCTACCTCACCCCAGGCCGGCGCGGCTAAAAGGCTCAGAACCGACGCACCCAGAAACATCCTCATCGCTTCGCCTCCTGACGATGGGGCCAAGCTAGTGCACCTGCTGCGGCAACACCATTAAAGCGTGTACCTTCACGCCTCACGAATTCGTGAAGCCGTCACGGAGACACTTTCACCACACTGCCCTTCAAAGCGACGCCTGCCACGATAGCGCCAGCGTGGCATTCGTAGAGCGTGTCACTCGAGAACGGTTTCTTTTTGTAGTAGCTGACGATATTGATGACCGCATTGCCACCTTCTGCGATAGCCCGCTCGCCCAGTTCCTTCATGGCCGAGATCATCGCCCAGGTGCAGGCTTCCTCGTCCTGCTTCCCGAAGGAGTTGGTTTTGCGATTGGTGACGAACTCGCCCAGATTCTGGCCGGCGGGTGCCGTCTGATTGGCAAAATAGAATTTCACGCCCGCCGGCACGTTCTGTGCGTAACGCGGATCGGCCTGCACATCGGCGATCTTCAGTTCATAGCGCGTGTCGCGGGCAGCAGCGGGTGCCGCCGTCACGGCAAGCGCTGCCAGGGACATTGTGATCATTTTCATCTTGCGCAACACGTCATGCTCCATCGCAGTTCAGAAGTCATCGCGATTTATTCCCGCCATTCTGCCTGGTCACCAACCCATTGCATAGAAATAGACGGCATAGAAGCCCAGCCACCAGATCAGCCAGCATGGCCGGATCCAGCCGGCGCGCGCCCATCGCCGCAACCTGGCTGCCAAAAAATCAGCCGCCAGGGCCGTCAGCAAAAACCTGGGCAGCCGTGCCGCAAACGACGCGAACAAGAAGGCCGATGCCGTCAAGCCGGTCTCGGATGCCTGGACGGCAAAGAGCTTGTAGGGAACACCGGAGAAGGCTCCAACCACAAGAGCGCGGAACCAGCCTTGCGCCACATCACTGCGCACATTCGCAAGAAGATCATCATCTATGCCCGGCAGAGCCAGGACAGCACTGACGACGCCGGCGGCGTCATGACGCATCCACCAGAGCAGGATGGCAGCCCCCGCCACCGCCCCCAGAGCCGCAAACACAGAGGCGATCACGGCGGTTCGCCGCGCGACCCGCGCCGAAATCCAGGTGAGCAATACGTCGGGGACAATGAAGAAGAGTGTCGCTTCCGCAAGGCCCCAGACAAAGGCCAGCAGCCACCAGTGAACGACGGACTGCCGGCGTTCGGTCTTCCTTCCGTCTGCCGCCGCCATTATCCGGCCACGGGCGTCCGCATCGTGACAAATTCTTCCGCTGCGGTCGGATGCACGGCAATTGCCGCATCGAACTGGGCCTTGGTGGCCCCCATCTTCACGGCGATGGCGAGCGCCTGGATGATCTCCGGCGCGTCCATCCCAACCATATGCGCCCCCAGCACCACCTGCGATTTTCGGTCGACGACCATTTTCATCAAGGTGCGCTCGTCACGGCCCGAAATGGTGTGCTTCAAGGGTTTGAAATCCGCCTTGTAGATATCGAGTTCATGTCCGCCCTTGCGTGCCTCGGCTTCGGAGAGGCCAACGACGCCGGCCGGCGGATGGCTGAAGACGGCGGAGGCAATCGTGCGATGATCGACTTGCCAGGGCCTGTTGCCGAACACCGTATCAGCATAGGCGTGGCCCTCGCGGATGGCGACCGGGGTTAAATTGACCCGATTGGTGCAATCGCCGATGGCGTGGATGTTTGCGACATTCGTCCGCGAATCCGCGTCGACGATGATGGCGCCATCCGGCTTCACGGCAACACCCAGTTCAACAAGGCCCATGCCATCGGATTTCGGACGCCGACCGGTCGCATACATGACGGCATCACAGGTGAGTTGTGATCCGTCATTCAGATGCAGGGTAAGCCTGTTCCCGGCCTTTTCAATCCGACTGGCCTCTGTCTTGGTCCGAATGCCGATACCCTTCTTGCCCATCTCCGCCGCCAGGAAATGACGAACGTCGTCGTCGAAGCCGCGCAGGATCTGTTCGCCGCGATAGAGCTGCGTCACCTTGGCGCCAAGACCGTTGAAGATGCCGGCAAACTCAACCGCGATATAGCCACCGCCGACGATGACCACTTCCACGGGCAGCGTCGGCAGATGGAAGGCCTCGTTCGAGGTGATCGAATGCTCGATCCCCGGAATGCCGGGACGTTCCGGCCAACCACCCACCGCGACCAGGATCTGCTTGGCCGTGACGCGCTTACCACCGACCTCTACCGTATGCGGATCGGCCAACACCGCATGAGCTTCCAGGAGGTCGACCTTCGAGCCGATGAGCAGCTTCTTGTAGATGCCGTTGAGGCGGTCGATCTCCTTATCCTTGTTGGCGATCAAGGTCGGCCAGTCAAAGGATACCTCCCCCACGGTCCAGCCGTAGTTGCGCGCATCCTCGAAGTCTTCATGAAAGTGGGCAGCATAAGAGAGCAGCTTCTTCGGCACGCAGCCGCGAATGACGCAGGTGCCACCCAACCGGCTCTCTTCCGCAACTGCAACCTTGGCACCATGCCCAGCGGCGATCCGCGCCGCGCGCACCCCACCCGAACCGCCGCCGATAACAAAGAGATCGTAATCGTATCGAGACATTCGCATTTCTCCGCCACTTCACGTGGGGAGAATTGCACGCCAATCAAGGTCGAGGTCAACAGTTGTCAATCACCTGCCCCCGTCGCCGTGACATAGAAATGGATGCTGTTCTCCGGCCCCTCTTCAAGATTCCGCATAACCTTATTGAATGGAAGGGTGACCGACCTGTCCGCGACCAAGAACGCAGCAACGTGCAGTTCTTCCCCCGAAATTTCCAACGCTACCGCCAAATCGCCATGCTGCTGCAAGAAGTCGCTGAAATTCATCCATTCCCAAGGCTTGTCGCCATGACGCCGCAAAACCTCACCGATATAAGCGCCGGTGACGAGGACGGTGTTGGTATAAACCTGCCAATCAACCTGATCTTTTATGGGGCGAATAGCGTCCAGGTAGCGGTCGACCTCCATCAGGGAGTCGACGGAATAGTCATAGGCCGTATGATCGGTCTTACTCCATGCCATCATCCCACCCTCAACGCCCGCATTTACGCCTCTAAAAGCGTCGCAGAAGCTGGGAATAAGTGAAACAACATCATGCGCCACGAGCGTCACCACATTGGATATTCCTTATTAGTTGTAATTGTAGCCAACAATTCGCCCAAATGCAAACAAAATGGAAACGGGTCAGATTAAAGGATGCGGCAGTGTTCCGCGGCTATAGAAAGCGACACCGCTTCACCGACGCGTCTTGCGCCGTCGCGGATCGTCGCCAGGGCGGTCACCTTCTGGCCACCCGCCAGGATGACATCGTAGCGCGCGGTCGAGCCAAGGTAGTCAACCGCCGCAATGGTGCCAGCGAGGCCGCCGCCGCCAATGTCGATCTTTTCTGCCCGCACAATCACATTCACTGCCTCACCCAACTGCACGGCTCGTGCAGCGTCCGCGACGTCGATACGTGCGCCATCGGCCAGAGCAACACTGACCCTCTTACCGTCGACAGCCGCAACCGTTCCGGCGACAAAATTCGCATTGCCGAGGAAGTTGGCGACAAACGCCGATCTCGGATGCTCGTAGACTTCGGCAGGTGCTCCCCGCTGCTCGATCTTGCCCTTGTTCATCACCACGACCAAGTCGGACATGGCGAGCGCTTCGCCCTGGTCATGGGTCACAAAGATCGCCGTCACGCCAATACGTTGCTGAATGGCCTTGATCTCACCGCGCATTTCCTCGCGCAGATTAGCATCAAGTGCTGAGAGCGGCTCATCGAGGAGAAGAACGTCGGGTTCTATAACCAGGGCCCGCGCCAACGCGATACGTTGCTGCTGGCCACCCGAAAGCTGCTGGGGAAAGCGCTGCTCGACGCCCGGCAGGCGCACGATGTCGAGCGCCCGGCGCACGCGGGTCTCGATATCTGCCTTGACCACACCGCGATATTTGAGACCGAAGGCGACATTGTCGAAAATCGATTTGTGCGGAAACAGCGCATAGTTCTGAAACACCATGCCGAGATTGCGCTGATGGATCGGCGTCTCGTTGACGCGCTTGCCCTTGATGCGGATCTCGCCGCCGGTCGGGTGCTCAAGCCCCGCGACCATGCGCAAGGTCGTCGTCTTGCCGCAGCCGGATGGGCCCAGCAAGGTGACGAAAGCACCGTCCGGTACATCGAGGTCGATTGCGTCGACGGCAATCACGCCGCCGGCAAAATGCTTCTCGATCGCTTTCAGTTCAACCGCGCTCATAGCTTGCCTTGTCCATCACCGTGAAATTTGGGCGCCCGGCTGCCGCCGTCCCAGGACAGCCGGGCGCCGCGTGGGTTACGCGCCTTTGGAGATGCGGTCCCACTCTTTCTTGTAAGCGTCCTGGTTGTCGAACCAATAGCCTGCCTTTTCCCAAATATAGTTGTCGAACTTGCCGGTCGGGTCGAAGCCGGGCAGCTTCTTCACCTTCTCGGTCAGTTCGACCTTGGTGGGATCGAGCGAAGGCGGATAGTTCTGCCCTTCGGCGATGGCGATAGCGACCGCCGGTTCGATGCAGAAATTGATCAACTGCTCGGCTGCTTCCATCGGGCTACCCTTCAACACCATCAGCCCCTCGATCCAGGCAAAACCCGCCTGGGCGGTGTCGATGAAGCCGATATCATGGCCGTTCTGCTGCAGGTAGGCGACGCGGCCCGACCAGCCGTCGGAGAGGATGATTTCCTCCTTCGACATGAGATCGATGAACTCCTGGCCCGAACCCCAGTATTTCAGCACCAAGTCACGCTGCTTGCGGGTGGCATCCCACATCGCCGCTGTGTCGGTGGCTCCCTGCGGATCCTGTCCGGTGTACAGGCTCGACATCCAGGCGCGAGTCTGGAAGCCGTCATAAAGGCCAATCTTGCCCTTATACTTCTCGTCCCAAAGAAGCTTGGCACCGGCCTGGGCCTCCTCGTCCGAGATATACTTGCGGTTATAGGCGATGCCCGTCGTGCCGTAGTCGAAAGGTACGGCAGCCAGCTTACCTTCGCTTTCGTTGCGGAAAGCAGCCAGCGTCGCCGGCAGCAGCTTTTCAAGGTTGGGAATGTTCTTCTCGTTGACGAAGTCCGCCAGCCCCATCTTGACGAAGCGGTAGTAATCGTAGACGCCGCTCACCAGGAACACATTGTATTCTCCGGGCTGAGCGGCCTTGACCAGCGAGATGAACTCGTCCGTATCGCCGAATTCACCCTCGACCACCTTGATACCGGTCTTCTCGGTGTATTGCGGGAAGGCGTTGTTATGAAAAGCTTCGGAGACAATGCCACCCCAACCGTCAAAGCGGATGGACTCGACTCCTTCGGCAAAGGCCTGGCGTCGCAGCAGGCCCAATGGGCCGCCGGTAACGCCCACTGCCGCAGCGGTCACGCCGATGATGCGCAGAAGCGAGCGACGGTCGATATCGCCGCTCTGAACCGCAGCGAGCAGACGCTCGTAGCGCTTTTGATCCGTCAATTTCTTCATGCCTTCCTCCCAGGGTTAAGATAAACACGGTCAAGAAAACAAACGAATTGGACATCCACTATTTTGCCTTGGCGAAACGGCGCACCATGTAGCCGCCGACCAGAGGCAGCAGGATGGTGATCACAATCATGACGGCCCCCAGCGCATTGATTTCGGGGCTGACCGAGGTCCTCAGCATGGCGAAGATCTTGGTCGGGACGGTTTCGATGCCGGGCTTCTTCCAGAACAGCGTTGCCGTGATGTTGTCAAAGCTCAAAGTGGCCGCAAACAGGAACCCGCCGACGATGGCCGGCGAGATCAGCGGCAGCGTCACTTCAAAGAAGGTCTGCAGGCGATTGGCGCCCAGCGTCCAGGCCGCCTCCTCATAGCTCGACCGCAAGCCGACCAGCCGCGCCTGCACCACCAGCACGACATAAGGCAAGGAGAGCACGGTGTGACCAACCAACAACACCGCAAAACTGCGCGGCATGCTGAGAAATTTTAGGAACATCAGTAAGGCGACACCCATCACCACCTCGGGCATCAGCAATGGCAGCGACAGGAAGGTCTGAATGCCCTCCTTGCCATTGAAGCTGTAGCGGACCAGCGCCAAAGCCGCCATTACCCCGATCACTGTGGAAAGGGCCGCCGACGTGCCGGCCAGGATCAGCGATGTCTTGAAGGCCTCGACAATGGATTCATTGGCAAAGAGCTTGCTGAACCATTGCAGGCTGAACCCTTCCATTGGAAAGGCGCCGCTGCGCGAGGAATTGAAAGCGAGCAGGATCACCACAACGATCGGCGCGAACATGAAGATATAGACAGCGATGGAGCACAGGCGCAGCAACGCCCAGCCCAACCTGTCCTCACCCATTTGCCTTCCAGCCGCGGAACTCATCGCGCGAAGCTCCGATAGACGTCGGAAAGGCTCATGAAGCGGTTATAGACGGCTATGACGATCCCCAGAGCGACCAGCATGACGATCGACAGCACCGCGCCGAATGGCCAGTCGAGCTGCGAAATGATGGCTTCGTAAATGAGGTCGGGGAAAAACAGCGTGTCCGTCCCGCCCAGCAGGCGCGGCGTCACATAGGAACCGGCCGCCAGCACGAAGCAAAGGAGCGAGCCGGCACCGAGACCCGGCAGGGACAGCGGCAGGGTCACTTCAAGGAAGCTCTGCCAAGGATTGCATCCCAGCACACGCGCAGCTGATTCGAGGTTCCGGTCGATGCCGTCGAGGCTGACATAGACATTGATGATCATGTAGGGGAGCTGGAAATAGACCAGACCCATGATCACTGAGAAATCATTGTAGAGCAGCTTCAACGGCTCGTCGGTGATGCCGGTCCAGACCAGGACCGCGTTCACGAAGCCATTCTTACCCAGCACGTTGATCCAGGACATGGTCCGGATGATGTAGGAGACCCAGAAGGGCAGAAACATCAGGAACAGCAGCAGGCCACGATTCTTGATCTCGGCCCGCGCCAGGAAATAGGCGGTCGGATAGCCGAGCAGGATGCAGACGATGGTGGTGACGAAGGCCGTCTTGAAGGTGCTGTAAAGAGCCAGCCAATAGAACTTGTCGGTGAAGAAATTGATCCAGTTGCCGAACTGGAAGGCCGGTTCATCCAACCCTTCAGCCGTGCGCAACCAGAAGGAATAGATCAGCACAAACACCACCGGCGCCACCATAAGCAGCGTCAGCGACAGGATTGCCGGAGACAGCAGAAGATAGGGACGCGCCAACGCCCGTGACACGGTTGAGCCTCACCCTGTTCAATCAAAAACTCTTCTTATTTGACGTTAGTATGACAGGGTTAAAGCGGACGTGTCCATGGCCCTTTATCGGGGCCAGCTTACTGTGCCGGCACTCAGGCGACGACGCCACCGCGCGTGGCCTGATACCACCGCTGCCGAAGCAGGACGCCGAGCACGACAAGTTGGATCAGTATTGGCGCAAAGCTCCAAACCACATCGTCGCCTGCGACCGGCAGAACGACGGTGATGTAGTCGCCATAGCCGGCGAAAAGCATGATGATGCCGATGGGCCAATAGACCAGGGCCAGATAGACGAGCCAGGTAACGTCGGAACGGCTGCGCCAGGTCCCGAAGCTCAGCCACAGCAAGACGCCAAGGTCTCTCGCCATGAAGAAGAGGACCAGCACCAGCGTCTCACTGAGGTGATCGAAGGTGAGGAGCCGGAGCCGCAGCAGCAGCGCTGAGAGGCTGCTCGGCCAGTCGTCGCTCCCTATCCCGGCCACGGCCGTCAAGGCAAAGGTCGCCGCCAGCAGCGTGGCCACGATTCCGATCAACCACCAAGGCAGTTCGGCCAGGGCCCGGCTGAAATCGCCGCGTCGCATGGCCAGCAGTCCGGACCGGTAATGGATCGGGTCCCGCCGGTCGGCCAGTGCCGCCAGGTATGTGAGAATGATCATCGCCGCGAAAACGGGCAGTGCCGCGCCGACCATCCCGCCGCCAGGCCAGGGCGCAATACCGGCTGCCAGAGTGGCACAGAAACCCATGAAGAGCGTCCACAGCCAGGGCCAGGCGCGATATTGCAGCTCGCTGCGCATCAGGCGGAAGACGGCCGCGACCGCCCACAATACGAAAATCGACCCGAGTACGGCCCGGACCAGCGGCCAGGAATAGGCGCTGTCATAAACAAAGGCGGTGCCGGGCGTGAAGCTCGATTCATTGAGCACAGGCGCCGTCCCGACCCCGCTCACGGCCAGGAAAACGACAAAACCGCAAGTTTGGGCCAGTGTGATTGTCAGCCGCCGATACTGCACCGTCTTGCGCAGGCGGATGAGCGCGACACCCAGCGCCACGGCGTGGGAGAGGCAGGCACCGATCAGGACCAGATAGATGCCGAGCCAGAAATTGCCCGCCCGGCCCGGCGGAAAGCCAAGCCTGAAGCCGGCGAAAACGTACACGATCAGAGCGAGGAAGCCGCAATACCAGACAAAGCTGCAACCCCCAATCAACTTGCCCCAGGCCATAGACCAGGCAGATAGGCCGGACATGCGCTGGGATTCCCAGGTGCCGCCGGCTACTTCCTCAGCCAACGCATCGGCCGCCCGGCGCGGTCCCCACATGCCCAGCACCATGGTGAGGATGAGGTTGGCGGCATAGGAGACCTTGTTGAAGTCGCTAACCAGAAATATCGCATAGGCAATGGTGAGGCCCACGATGGCCGCCGACATGGTCCGCTGCCAACCGAGATGCAACCACAAGTTCCGCTGGAACTCCGGATTTAGGTCTAGGCTCATGACGGCTTCACCAGGCGCAAGGGGGGTCGCTCGGCCGCCGCAGCCTTCATGCGGGCCAGATAGATGTCCTGCAGGCTGCGCCGCTCGGGTGCGAAAGAGGCGAGCGGCAGGCCTGCCTCGATCACCGAGACCAGCATGGCCGCCCGTGCCGAAGGATCCGGGTCGGAGACGACAATGGCCTCATCTATGCCGCAGCTGATCACCTCGATGCTGCCGATGGCAATCAGGCGGCGGCGCAGTTCAGTGATGGGGCGGGCAAAATCCAGGCGGATCTCGACCCGGCGCTCGGTCACCTGCCCCATTGTCGTCAATGGCGCGTGGTCGACCACTTGGCCTTGCCGCAGCATCAGGATGTGGGTCGAATAATCTTCCAGTTCGGCAAGGATATGCGAAGAAACCAGGATGGTCATGCCGTCCCGCGCCAGATTGCGCAACACACCGGAAAGGCCGATGCGGGCCGACGGGTCGAGCCCGGAAGCCGGCTCGTCCAGCATGAGGAAACTCGGCTCATGCAGTACGGCCTGGGCGATCGCCAGGCGCTGGCGCAATCCGCGTGACAACGTCCCGGCCTTCTGTCCAAGCCGGTCGGCGATCTCCAACCGCTCAGCGACAGTCTCTGCCACCGTTTTGCGTTGCGCCCGTGGCACACCTTGCGCGGCGGCACGGTATTGCAGGCACTGGGCAACAGTCAGGTCATCATAAAGGCCGAAAAAATCGGGCAGGAACCCCATGCGTCGGTGCGCTGCGCGCGGATTGGCGTGAACATCCTCGCCATCCAACCGCACGGTTCCGGAGAAAGGCTGGTCGAGAGCGGCGCAAAGGCGCATCAAGGTCGACTTGCCGGCCCCATTCGGCCCGACCAGGGCCGTGATCGTCCCCCGCTCGAGGCGCACAGACACGTCGTCCAGGGCGCGATGGCCCGGATAATCGAAGACCAGATTTTCGACTTCCAACATGAAATCCAGTTTCGCGGCTCTTGAGCTTCTTGAAAAGCCCTTCGCCTGCCCCTGGGTGTGTGGGTTTTCCTATTCAGATCAATGGGAAGCCCGATCTTCCAAAAAGCGCGCAGGTATTTTCACACCAGATGACAGATGCGTCACCATCCGTTAACCTTATCCGCATTAGCATCTGCAGCAACACCTGCGGCACTCCGCCGGCGTCTCCCCGCGCCGGCCCGCCCCTGCATAGGACGAAGGGAAGCAATATGGCTGGCAAGACGAGCAAGAACAAAACCGTTGCGGCGAAAGCCAAGAAGGTCACGAAGGCGGCAGCAAAGCCGGCGGCGCGATCGAAGACGGCCGATAGCGGGATCAAGCCGGCGGCGCCGAAGGCCTATGCTTCGGTTGCCCTGAAGGACAGCCGCACCGGCAGGAATTTCGAATTGCCGATCCTCAAAGGCACGGTCGGCCCTGACGTGGTCGACATCCGCAAGCTTTACGGCGAGCAGGGTCTCTTCACCTATGACCCGGGTTATGGTTCGACCGGCTCGACGCAATCGTCGATCACCTATATTGACGGCGACGTCGGCGTCCTTACCCATCGCGGCTACAAAATCGAAGACCTCGCAGAAAACAGCGACTTCATGGAAGTCTGCTACCTGCTGCTCGAGGGCGAACTCCCCAACGCCAAGCAGAAGGCGGAGTTCGAAAAGAACATCACCTATCACACCATGCTGCACGAGCAGATCGCGCGCTTCTATCAGGGCTTCCGCCGCGATGCGCATCCCATGGCCGTGATGGTCAGCGTCGTGGGCGCCCTTTCCGCCTTCTATCACGACAGCACCGATATTCACGACCCACGCCAGCGCATGATCGCCTCGCACCGCCTCATCGCCAAGGTGCCGACGATTGCCGCCATGGCCTACAAATATTCGGTCGGCCAGCCCTTCGTTTATCCGAAGAACGAACTGTCCTATGCCGAGAACTTCCTGCGCATGACCTTTGCCGTTCCGGCCGAGGAATATAAGATCGACCCCGTGGTGGCCAAGGCGATGGACAAGATCTTCATCCTCCACGCCGATCACGAACAGAATGCGTCGACCTCGACCGTGCGCATGGCCGGTTCGTCCGGCGCCAACCCGTTTGCCTGCATCGCGGCCGGCATCGCTTGCCTGTGGGGTCCAGCTCATGGCGGCGCCAACGAAGCCGTGCTGAAAATGCTGGCCGAGATCGGCACCACGGCCAATATCAAAGACTATATCTCCAAGGTTAAATCGAAGCAGGACAATACGCGCCTGATGGGCTTCGGCCACCGCGTCTACAAAAACTACGACCCGCGCGCCTCCGTGATGCGCAAATCCTGCCACGAAGTGCTGGATGCGCTGGGCAAGCGCAATGACCCGCTGCTGCAGTTGGCAATGGAGTTGGAGAAGATCGCCCTCAATGACGATTATTTCATTTCGCACAAGCTCTACCCGAACGTCGATTTTTATTCGGGCATCATCTTGCAGGCGATCGGCTTCCCGACCTCCATGTTCACCGTGCTGTTCGCCGTCGCCCGCACGGTGGGCTGGGTCGCGCAGTGGAAGGAAATGATCGAGGACCCCACCCAGCGCATCGGCCGCCCGCGCCAGCTCTACACCGGCTATGGCGAGCGGCCTTATGTGCCGATGAACAAGCGCAAGTAAGACGGCGCGGAAAAGGCAAAGGGGCGGCACCGCAAGGCGCCGCCCCTTCTTTTTCGTCTCACCCTAAAGAATGCGGCGGTACTGGATAAAGCCGGACTTGTCCGCGATCCGGTCATAGAGCTTCATCGCCACCTCGTTTGATTCATGCGTCAGCCAATAGACGCGCGAACAACCCTGCTGCTTGGCGATATCGTAGACATATTCGATGAGCTTGCGCCCGATGCCGGCGCCGCGGATGTCGGCGGCCGTAAAGAGGTCCTGGAGATAGCAATAATCGCCCACCGTCCAGCAGGAGCGATGGCGGATATGGTGCACCATGCCCACCGCGCGTTCCCCCTGCCAGGCGAGCGCCCCCGCCATCGGTTCCGCCGGATCGAGCAACCGGTCGAACGTGACGGCGGTGACTTCCGGCGCGATGTCGACCTTGTAGAATTCCTGGTAGCCGCGCCACAGCGGCATCCAGGCCGCGTGATCTTCGCGCCGCAAGGGTCGAATGGCGATATCGGGAGCTGTCATGCCGGATTTCCTTCCGCGAGTGAATGGCTGATGGGTTTGTTGCCGCCACCGAGTGCACAGAGTGCGGCGATGAAGATGAGAACGAAGCCGACGCTGTCGGCGACGGTCGGCCGGTCGCCGAGGAGTATCACGGCGGCGATGACGCCGATGACCGGGACCAGCAACGTGCCGAGCCCCACGACGCTCGCCGGCAATCGCGCGACGGATTGGAACCACAGCAGATAGGCCAGCGCCGTGCCGACGAACGTGCTGTAACAGAGCCCGGCAAGCGACGACCAATGGCGGATGTCGCCGATCTCGAAACCGGTAAGGCAGAAGCCGGCGGCGACGGCAATCGTTCCCACCACCAGCTGCCAGGCCGTGATCGCCAGCGGATGCGCGTCGATCCGCGCCCATTTGAGATAGACGGTCCCGGCGGCCCAACTGACGGCCGATCCCAGTGCATAGACGGCTCCCACCGGCACGCCATCCTCTAGCAGCGGCCAGAAGAGGATGATGAGCCCGACAATCCCGAGCACCAGTGCCGCGCCGCGGCGGCGGTCGAGCCTTTCGCCCAGCACGAGAGTGGCAAGGACGCTCGCCCAGATCGGCATCGTATAGGCGCAGATGGCCGTCCGGCTGGTCGTGGTGGCAAGCTGCGCGAAGGCTGCGAGCACGCCGAACCCGCCGATGCTGAGCAAGCCCGCGATCGCCAGATGCCAGCGATCCGCACCTGAGCCGATCCGCAGGCTGATGCCGCGATGGCGCGCGACAGCCATCAGGATCGCGGTGCCGACACCAAAGCAGATCGTGCGAAAGGTCCAGGGCGAGAAATCCTGCAGGCCGAACTTCGCCGACGGCCAGTTGAGGCCCCAGATGAGCGTCACCAATGCCAGCGTGACACGGGCGCCCCGCTCGCCGTGCGCCTTCTCCATCAAGCCGCCACCGTCAGAAGGTTAGCTTGTGGCGCTGCTGGCCGGCTGCGTCGAAGTTCTCAGGGCTGAGCCACGCTTCATAGCCGGCCTTGAGGCGCGGCCAATCCCGGTCGATGATCGCGAACCAAGCCGTGTCGCGGTTCTTGCCCTTGACCACCATGTGCTGGCGGAAGATGCCTTCGAAACTGAAGCCGAAGCGTTCGGCCGCGCGCTTCGACGGCTCATTGAGATTGTTGCACTTCCACTCGAAGCGCCGATAGCCGAGGTCGAAGGCGTGGCGGGCAAAGAGAAACAGCGCCTCGGTCGCGACACGGCTGTGGGCGATGGCCGGCCCCCACAGGATGTTGCCGATCTCGATCACTCCATGCACCGTATCGATGCGCATCAACGACTGGCGCCCTTCGGCCCGGCCGGTCTTCTTGTCGATGACCGCGTAGAAGAAAGGATCGGTCCCGGCTGCGGCCTTGTCGATCCAGGTCTTGAAGGCCGCCGCATCGCCGGGCGCTTCTTCGAAGAGATAGCGGAATCGATCCTCTGCCCCCGGCGCCTGCGCCGAGGCGAAGAGATCGGGCCCGTAGCGTGCCGGATCCAGCGGTTCCAGCAAGGCATAGCTGCCTTCGAGAGAAATACGTTCAGGGCGCGGTGCGCCCTTCCATTGCGAGAGGTCCATTGGGCAAGTTCCCGACGATTATGTGACCGCCGCGATGTGCCATCAAAGTGGTTCTATATAAAGTACCACTTTCGAATATTTTGGCATACCACTTTGTCGGCTGCCTCTTGGGCGCAGCTCAGCCGGCCCGCAACTCCAGCAGGACCTGCCGCACCGCACCGTCCAGCGACTGGACCTTCTTTTCCATGTCGGCGGCCATATCGAGCATCTGCCGCGCAACGCCGCTGGTCTCCCCGACGATCGCCCGCACGTCGGTAATGCTGCCGCTGACACGTTTGGTCCCATCGACCATGTGCCGGATATTGCCGGCCATGCTTTGCGTGGAGGCTTCTTGGCGCTCGACGGCCTCGGTGATGCTGCTGGTGGCCGCACTCGTCTCGTGCATGCTGGCCTGGATGGCACCGATGGCCTCGGCAGATTCCTCGGCCGAGCGTCGGATGTCGCCGATCTGCCGCGTAATATCTTCCGTCGCACGCGCGGTCTGGTTCGCGAGGCTTTTGACCTCGGACGCCACCACGGAGAAGCCCTTTCCGGCCTCACCCGCCCGCGCTGCCTCGATCGTCGCATTGAGTGCCAGAAGATTCGTGCTGCCGGCGATCTCGCTGATCAGAGTCACAATCTCACCGATCTGCTGAGCCGCGACATGCAATTGAGAAACGGTGTTGTTGGTGCGGTCGGCAACCGTCACCGCCTTCTGCACCCGGTCACGCGCCGACTCGACATTTTCCGTGATAGCCCTGATGGCATGGGAAAGCTCGTCGGCCGAGGATGAAACCTTGTGCGCGTCCGCCTCGGCCTCGACCACCGCGTCGGTTGCTTCCTTCGCCTGGTCGGCGGCAACATGTGCGGAATGATCAAGTGTCGCCGCTGTCTTTCCAAGCAGGGCGGCCGCCGCCCGCAGCCCTTCCACCGCCTGCTGCACTTCACCTTCCAGCCTGCCGGCCAAGGTGAGCATCGCCTTGCGCCGCTCGCTGGATGCCTGTTCACGCAAGGAACTTTGCTCGGTCTCCAACTCGCGCCGCTTCAACGCCATTTCCTTGAACACTTGGACAGCCCGGGCCATGAGGCCGACCTCGTCATTCCGGTCCTTTGCCGGCACGTCGACATCGAGGCGATCCTGCGCCAAAGCCGTCATGCTGTCGGATAGGCGCAATAGAGGACTCAGTGAATGGCGCACCGACCAGAACAGGCCGACGCCGGAGAGCACCGCACCGCCGACACCGAGCAGGCAGAATGCGACCAGAAGATCGATGAAGGTGCCCAGAAAAACATCAGATCGCCGCGAGATCGCGACGGTGTCCGCGCCGATCTGGGAGATGGACGTCAGGTGGATATCAGAGAGCGGCAGCACTAGAGCCGGTGGCACCTCGTAGATCTGCGATTGAGCGACGGCCGCCTTTGTCTCGGCCGCGGTCGCAACCCGGTCGACATCCTCGCGAACCCGGGCATCGGTGAGGCTGCTGGCGAGGAGCTTGCCATCCCGCCATATACTGACATCGCCACCGACATCGCGTGAGAGCGCCGTAAGCCATTCGGCGGTCGGCGCCGCCTGTTTGCCTTCCAGATCGTGCAGCGAGGTTTCGATGTGGTTGCGAGCTGCTTCGTTGACCTGTGCCAGCTGGCGCATACTGCCCTGATAGACGACATAAAGAACAACTATCGCCATGAGGCCGGTCGCCACGATGATGTTGGCCAACCCGTGCAGCAACAATCTCGTCGAAATCTTCATCGGCTTCGGTTTCCGCGCTTTTCAATACAGTTGAACAGCTTAATCCCGTCTCAGCGTAGTCGCTGCGCTATTAAGGAAACATGACTTAGATCAAATAGCGCTACCCCAAAAAGCAAGAAGGGCGGCCGATGGCCGCCCTCCCGCAAAACTATGCTTAATGATCGATTACTTCTGCACGAGTTCGACTTTGTAGCCGTCGGGGTCTTCGACGAAGGCAATAACCGACCCGCCATGCGCCATCGGGCCGGCTGGACGTGGGATTTTCACGCCTTCCTTGGCCAGCTTGTCGCAGGTCCCATAAATATCCTCGACACCGATGGCGAGATGGCCAAAGGCCGTGCCGATCTCATACGGTTCCTTGCGGCCCCAATTGTGGGTGAGTTCAATGACGCTATGGTCATCCTCGTCACCATACCCGACAAAGGCCAGCGTGAACTCGCCCGACGGATAATCCTTGCGCCGCAACAGCTTCATGCCGAGATGACGGGTGTAGAAGTCGATCGACTTATCGAGATCCATGACGCGGATCATGGTGTGCAGCAAACGGTTCGACATGCTTTGTCCTCTGCCTTGGTAACCTAGGTTTCAAATCTCTGTATCTAACGGGTCGCAGCCTCGACAGCGCCGACGATGTCATCCACGACACGGGCAATAAGCGCCTTGTCCTCACCTTCGGCCATCACACGGATGAGCGGCTCGGTCCCTGATTTGCGAATGAGCAGCCGACCGCTGCCGTTCAGCGCCGCTTCGCCGGCGGCAATGGCGTCCTTCACCTTGACCTGTTCCAGCGGCGGCGTTTGCCCCGGCTGGTAGCGGACGTTCTTAAGAAGCTGCGGCAGCGGCGTGAACACCCTGCCCGCCTCACTCGCCGGCCGGTCGGCGCGAATGAGGACCGCCAGGATCTGCAGCGCAGCGATGAGGCCGTCACCGGTCGTCGCAAAATCGCTGAGGATGATATGGCCCGATTGCTCACCGCCGATATTGATGTTGAGGCGGCGCATCGCCTCCACGACATATCGATCGCCGACTGCGGTCCGGTGCAATTTGAGGCCGAGATTCTGCAGATGCCGCTCCAGGCCCAGATTCGACATGACCGTTGCAGCAATGCCTTCCCCCGCGAGCCGGCCGGCGCTCTGCCAGCTTTCGGCGATCAACGCCATCAACTGGTCGCCATCAATGACGGTGCCCGTTTCGTCGACGACGATCACGCGGTCCGCATCGCCGTCCAGCGCAATGCCAAGATGCGCGCCGCTGGCTTTCACCTGTTCGCACAGGCGCTCGGTGTGAACGGCGCCGCAGCCGGCATTGATGTTGGTACCGTCTGGCTCATTGGCGATGGCAACGACATCGGCACCAAGCTCCCACAAGACCGTGGGTGCAACCTTGTAGGCGGCGCCATTGGCGCAATCGACGACGACGCGCAAACCTTCCAGACTGAGGCCCTTGGGGAAACTGGACTTGACGAATTCTATGTAGCGCCCTTGGGCATCGTCGATGCGCTTGGCGCGGCCGAGCTGAGCCGACGGCGCCAGATTGCCTTGCAGTACAGGCTCAAACCCCGTGCCGAGCACCCGCCCCTCGATCTCCGCCTCGATATCGTCCGATAGCTTGAAACCATCGGGCCCGAACAGCTTGATGCCGTTGTCTTCATATGGATTGTGCGACGCGGAGATCATGACACCGAGATCGGCCCGCATCGAGCGCGTCAGCATCGCCACGGCCGGGGTCGGCAGCGGCCCCAGCAGCATCACGTCCATCCCCATGGACAGGAAACCGGAGGTCAGCGCGGTTTCCAGCATGTAACCGGACAAACGTGTATCCTTGCCGATGATGACCCGGTGCCGATGCCCGCCACGGGTGAAATGCGCGCCCGCCGCCAGGGCGAGGCGCAGGGCGGTCATTGCCGTGATGGGTTCGGCATTGGCCAAACCGCGCATCCCATCCGTGCCAAACAATTTGCGGGTCATAGTCCGTCCGATCCTGGAATCCTTGCCGAGTCCGGCATTTTACCCCCTCCTCCCCCTATAGCAAACGCGCCCTCAGGCGTACCGCAAGGCCTCGATCATGGCCCGCATCTGGAAGGTTTCCGGCACATCATGCACCCGGACGATCTGTGCGCCCTGGGCGAGCCCCACGGCTGCCACCGTCACAGACCCCGCCAAACGCTCCTTTGGCGGTTCGCCCCGGGACAGGCGTCCGATGAAGCTCTTGCGCGAGACGCCCAGCGTGATCGGGCAACCAAAACCGTGGAACGCCGCAAGCTCATTCAGAAGCAGCAGGTTGTGAGGGTCCTTCTTGCCGAAGCCGATCCCGGGATCCAGCGAGATGCGGCCGCGGTCGATACCGAGAGCATCCAGCCGGGCCAGGCGTTCGGCGAAATAGTCGATTAGATCCAGCGTCGTGTCCGCATAGACCGGATCGGCCTGCATGGTCTGCGGTTCGCCCAGCATATGCATCAAGACGATGGCAGCGCCGGAATTGGCAGCGATGCGCTCGCTCTCAGGATCGCCGGTCAGCGCGGTAACATCGTTGATGATCCGAGCGCCGGCAGCGACCGCCGCCGCCATCACGACAGCGTGCCGCGTATCGACGGAAACACAGAGCCCCCGTTCCGCAAGAGCCTGAATGACAGGCACCACCCGGCGCATCTCCTCATCGGCGGATACCGGCGCCGAACCGGGCCGGGTCGATTCACCGCCTATATCAAGGATATCCGCGCCGGTTTCGGCCAGGGCGATAGCGCGCGCCACGGCAGCACCGGTTTCGGCATAGTCGCCGCCGTCGGAGAAACTGTCAGGAGTCACATTAACGATACCCATGATGAGCGCGCGCTTGAGGTCGAAGCCCGCCCAGGGCTGTGGTGCAGTCGTGAAGGCGGTCAGCTGTGCCTCCGGCACTTCCGCCAGCGGCAGGGGTCGCCGGATACCTGTTCCATCGGCGCCGCGGGTGGCCTGCTCCGCAGCGGCGAAGGCTACGGGACCACCGGCCAGAGGCAGCGCGATACCGGCCGCAATGGCGCGCTGAGCCGCCGATCCGGCCAGCATCGCCGTGGGAATGAGATACAACCCCGTCATCGAAAACCCCAATCAGTCTCGCAGATACCAGAAGCCCCGCTGACGAGGCGGGGCTTCGGAACAGTCTTCAACACCCAACCGATGCGGTTCAGGCACCAGGTTGCGGCTTCGGCTCGAAGCCCGGGCGCGCAATGGTGCCGCCACTGGTCGGGATCGAGGAACGCGGCTTGATGGTCGCTGCGGCACTGCCGCCCTGGCCCGTATCCTGGCGGATCGTCTCACCGTTCAACAGGGCACGGACTTCCTCGCCGGTCAGCGTCTCGAACTCGACCAACGCCTTGGCGACCGTGTGCAGGCCTTCAAGGTGATGTGTCAGCAATTCGCGCGCCTTCTTCTCGCCCGTCTCGACGATGCGCCGCACTTCCTGGTCGATCAGCTTGGTCGTCTCATCCGACATGCTCTTGCGCTGCTGACCCATCGAATAGCCCAGGAACACTTCCTGCTCGCCTTCCGAATACCGCAGCGGCCCCAGCTTCTCGCTCATGCCGAACTCAGTCACCATCCGGCGCGCCATTTCGGTTGCTTGCAGGATGTCATTCGAGGCACCGGAATTGAGATGCTCTTCGCCATAGATCAACTGCTCGGCAATTCGGCCGCCGAAGCAGATGGCGATGCGGCTCTCCATCCAGGTCTTCGAGAGGCTGTAGCGGTCCTTCTCCGGCAGCGACATGGTCAAACCCAGCGCGCGGCCGCGCGGGATGATCGTCACCTTGTGCAGCGGATCAGCTTCCGGCACTTCCAGATTGATGATCGCATGGCCAGCCTCGTGATAGGCGGTGGCCAGTTTCTCTTCCGGCGTCATGACCATCGAGCGGCGTTCGCTGCCCATCATGACGCGGTCCTTGGCCTGCTCGAAATCGGCCATGGTGACAACGCGCTTACCAAAGCGGGCCGCCATCAGCGCCGCCTCGTTGACGAGGTTGGCGAGGTCGGCACCGGAGAAGCCGGGCGTGCCACGGGCGATGACGCGGGAATCCACATCCGGCCCCAGCGGCACTTTCCGCATATGGACCTTCAGAATCTGGTCGCGCCCGTTGATGTCGGGGTTCGGCACGGTGATCTGGCGGTCGAAACGGCCCGGGCGCAGCAACGCCGGATCGAGCACGTCCGGACGGTTGGTGGCGGCGATGATGATGACGCCTTCATTGGCATCGAAGCCGTCCATTTCGACCAGCATCTGGTTCAAGGTCTGCTCGCGCTCGTCATTGCCGCCGCCGAGGCCAGCGCCGCGATGGCGGCCGACCGCATCGATTTCGTCAATGAAGATGATGCAAGGCGCGTTCTTCTTGCCCTGCTCGAACATGTCGCGCACCCGGCTGGCGCCGACGCCGACGAACATTTCGACGAAGTCCGAACCGGAAATTGTGAAGAACGGCACATTGGCTTCGCCGGCGATGGCGCGGGCGAGCAGCGTCTTACCGGTACCCGGAGGGCCGACGAGCAAGCAACCCTTCGGAATCTTGCCGCCCAAACGCTGGAACTTCTGCGGGTCCTTCAGGAATTCGACGATTTCTTCGAGCTCGCCCTTGGCTTCTTCGATGCCGGCGACGTCGTCGAAGGTGACGCGACCGGTGCGCTCGGTGAGGAGCTTGGCGCGCGATTTGCCGAAGCCCATGGCCTTGCCGCCCTGGCCTTGCATCTGGCGCATGAAAAAGATCCAGATGCCGACGATGATGATCAGCGGCGCCCAATTGATAAGGAGCGCCATCAGCGGGCTCATGCCGTCATCCTGCGGAGCCGCTTTGATCTCGACGCCCTTGGCGGTCAGGTTCTCGACCAGCTTCGGATCGTCCGGCGCGTAAGTGGAGAAGGCCTGGCCATCAGTCGTATGACCGGTGATGTCGGGTCCACGGATGGTGACGTCGCTGACCGACCCCTCATTCACCTTGGCGAGGAAAGACGAATAGGCCATCTGGGTCTGAGCGTTCCGCGAGGTCGCGTCGCCGAACATATGGAACAGGACGACCAGCAACAGGCCGATCGCCACCCAGATCATCAGGTTTTTACCCCAATTCACAATCTTCATCCCTCATAAGGTCGCAAGGTCGGTTGGGGACCCGGGTGGCTGCCTCAATCGGACGCTGCCCGCGGCTTTAAACCAGACGCTCTATCTGTAGTTAAATAGTGTGCGGCCACCCATACGCAACTGTAAAGCCGCTTGATGTTGCTGAATTTCGGGGCAAAAAGCGGAATTGGGCGTCCTGTCCTCGCCCATATGGGTCGAAACCCAGATATGGCACGAAGATGAGACGACCTGTCGCATCCCGAACCGCCGGCAAAGCCGGTCGCGCCAGCGGCGGAATATCCACACTGGATTGACGGAGAAGGCCACTTTGCCCGATCTCGGCCACGCCAACCTCACCCAAAGCGCTGACCAGCCCCCCGGCCTCACTACGCGTCCACTCCACCTGAAAGCGACAATCCCAAAGACCGCTGGTCCTCAGCGCCTCAGTTACGGCACCCGCCTCCCGGCAGATCAACCCTTTTCCCTGCCAGCGGCCTATCAGGGTTCCGCCCAGACTTGCGACACTCCCCCCGGTAAGTAGATTTTTCAAAGCGCGGTCCAGGGGCGCACGGGCCGGCGGATAGTCCCGCCCCGAGACGGTTGCCATCAACCGCCACAACGCCGGCGCCAGCAATCGGCCGGGAGCTGCCTGCCAGACGTCAAGATCGACGAGCACATGGCCCGCCGGGCGGATATCGGCCGAGCGCATCAGGAGGTCGACCATTGCCTCTTCGTCACGCGCACGCTGCTTGCCCCAGTTGCGGATTTCGGCCGGCGTCGGCAAGGGCCCTTCCAGGCCCTGGCGCCAGCGGATACGCTCAAAGCGCTCCTGCCGGTTGGAGGGATCCTCGATCCAGTTCGCCCCTAAGGCGGTCAAAAATCGGCGCAGATCGGCAGCCGGAACGCCCAGCAGCGGGCGAAACAGGCGGACACCCTCGCGGTTGGTGATGAGGCTCATCCCGGCAAGACCAGTCTGATCGCCCCCACCACGGGCCTGCCGCATGGCGACGGTTTCCCGCTGATCGTCCAGTTGATGTGCCGTCGCCAGATGCAGCACATGGGCGGCGCGGCACCACGCGCCGAGCAGGCCGTAACGCGCATCGCGGGCGGCCGCTTGCAGGCCGCTTTGCGGCTTGTCGCCAGTCCAATTCAGGATGTGGTGCTTAATCCCCGCGGCCTTGGCCCAACCGGCGACCGTCTGCGCCTCGGCAGCGGAATCCGGGCGCAGGCCATGGTCCACGGTGAGCGCCGTAAGGCGCCCTTGCCGCGCAACCGTCCAGGCTTTGAGGAGGTGCATGAGGGCGAGGCTGTCAGCCCCGCCCGACACCGCAACGGCAACATGCGGGTTGCGCTCGAACGGCCCGCAGGCATCCATCAGGCCGGCGAAGTCGGGTTCGTTCAACGATGCTGCCGGCTTATCCCCAAGCGGTGCAATCCTTTGCCGATCTGGTCAGCACTTATAGCGCTGCTTGGCGCGGGCGGCGCGGTCCTTGATCGCCTGCGAAGCATCCGGGAACTGCTTGTCGAGCTGGCGGAAGGCCGTGCAGGCATCCGGATTGCGCCCGGTCTGGCCCAACGACATGCCGAGCTTCAGGAGATTGTCGGCCGACTTGGCGCTCTTCGGATACTTCTGGTAGCCCTCGGCAAAGGCCACGGCCGCGTTCTTGAAATCACTGCGGACGTAATAGGTTTCGCCCAGCCAATACTGTGCGTTGCCGGCAAGCGGATCCTTCGGATGCTCGGCGACGAAGGATTTGAGCGCGATCTCAGCCTCGGGATAGGCACCGCGCTGCACGAGGCCCGTTGCATAATCATACTGTTCCTGCGGGGTGTTCCCCGGCAGGACGACGGAGCCGGCGGCACTTGTCGCAGCCTGCTGGGCAGCACCTGCGGGCGCCTGCGGCAGGTTCTGCATCTGGTCGTTGGACAAGGTCCCCATGACCCCGGGCTCGGTCGGTTGCGGCGGCGCACCCGGATCGACCTGGGCGGGGGCTGCCGCGTCGGTATCGGCGCCCGCGACTGGCGGCACCGCGCCGCCACCGGCGCTCTGGCGCTCCAGCTCGCTCAGGCGGAACTCGGTGTCTTTCTGCATGCGGTCGAATTTGTCGGCGATATCGTTGATCTTGAGTTCCAGCTGCTCGATCTGCCCGGTGAGCTGGCTCATCTGCTGGTCGTATTGCTGGAAGCGGACCTCGTTCTGCGCGGCGACCGTGCCACCGCCGGCGACCGCGCCACCGCCCTTGGGCATCTGATTCTCGAGGAAGGTGACCTGCTGTTTCAATTGCAGCAGTTCGGCGCGGAGATCGTCGACCTCGTCAGCCTGGACAGACGCCATCGGCGCCAAAGCCAGCAGGCCCGCCACGGCGGCAATCTTCATTCCATTTGCAAATGTCACGCGGCTCATCCTCATCACTCGTCATCCCGGTTTCGGCCCCGATGCCGGCATTGTCCATGGTCAACGCCGATCCGGGCAGAATTGTGGCGCAGCCGGGCCAGCCCGGTCACAAAATTGCGAGCTGACAATGCCAAAGGGACTCGGTGAAAAGCAAGCCTGGGCAATCGCTTGCCCAGGCTGGATTCGCCCCGGAAACGGCGGAAATCAAGGATTCAACGCCGTCACGGCACGACGGTTCCGCTGCCAGCAGTCTTCAGTGGCCTCCCCGCAGAGCGGCTGCTCCTTGCCGAAGGACGTCGTCTGTAGGCGCGCGGCATCCACGCCTAGCGCAATGAGGTAGGCACGGGTGGATTCCGCCCGTCGCTCGCCCAGGGCCAGATTGTATTCGCGTGTCCCACGCTCGTCGGCATGTCCTTCGACCACCGCCGTACGCGCCGGGTTCCGCAGCAGCCACTGTGCCTGTCGCTGCAGGACGGCCTGCGCTTCGGAGGAAAGGTCATGCGCATCGGTCGCGAACAGCACCGCATTGCCAATTTGCGTGTTGAAGATCTCGTCTGCCGATAGTTGCGAGGCGGTCATGTCCGTCGCGGCCGGATCGCCCCCGGTGGTTGCGGGCGCGGTGTTTGCTGCCTGATGGTTTGCGTCGGTGGTGCCGCAAGCGTGCAGCATCAGTGAGGCGAACATGATCGCGGCCATCTGCCGGCTGCGGTCACTTGTGAGTTGCATGGGAGTCCCCTCTTTAGGTTGAAAAACAACAACAGAGGTAAACTCGACGGCAAGTTGGGCTGGATTGCGGCAGAAATCGCGCGAAGTCGGGGAATGTGCCGCGCCACACAAACAAAAACGCCGGCCTGGATTGCTCCAGGCCGGCGCTGATGACGCCAGTTATCTGCTAAAGAGCGAGATTACTGGTTGATGGCGCTGACGCCACGACGGTTCTGCGACCAGCAGGACTCATCGCTCTCGGTGCAGAGCGGACGCTCTTTGCCGTAGGAGATGGTGCTGAGACGCGCCTTGTCGACGCCGAGGGCGACGAGGTAGTTGGCAACCGAGTTCGCACGACGCTCGCCGAGGGCAAGGTTGTACTCACGGGTGCCGCGCTCGTCGGCATGGCCTTCGACCGTCAGCGTGCGAGCCGGGTACTGCTGCAGCCAGGCGGCCTGGCGCTGCAGCTGGCTCTGGGCGTCGGAGCTCAGGCTGTAGCTGTCGAGATCGAAGTAGACGGTGTTGCCGACGTTCTGGTTGAAGTCCTCCGGCGAACCCGGGACGGCCGCACCGGCAATGCCGGTATCGGTCGCTGCCGAAGCCGAGCTACCCGCACCGGCGCCGCCGGCGTCGTTCACCGGAACGTCCGACGAACAGGCTGCCAGAAGAGCGGCCGCAGCCAGGGCCGACAAGATCGAAAGACGCATTTTTAGTTTCCTCTTTTTTCCGTTCTTGGCCCGTGCAACTCCCCCGACCACCCCCCGATTGTGGATCGCCGAGTCACCCGCAGCCTTAAATTCCGCGCTGAATCAAGGTATTCCAGGAACGAGTTGATCCTAGAATCGGGGCGGAACATAGATCATTATTGATTTCCAAGCAAGGGTGACCATGCCGGATCTGACCCGTCCAGTGGCGTTTTCATGACACGCTCATTGTGACCGGTGAGATCGATAGAATGCAGTTGAGTTTTGCCGGAAGGCTCCTGCTTGAAATAGGCCAGGACACGACCATTAGGTGCCCAGGTGGGCCCCTCGATCAACCATCCCTGGGAGAGCATGCGCTCGCCCGAACCGTCGGGGCGCATCACGCCAATGTAGAAGCTGCCCTGATACTGGCGGGTGAAGGCAATGAGGTCGCCGCGCGGTGACCAGACCGGAGTGCCATAACGCCCCTGCCCCTTGCTGATGCGGCGCGGGCCGGAACCATCGGCGCCCATCACGTAAATCTGCTGGGAACCGCCACGATCGCTCTCGAAGGAGATTTGGCGGCCGTCCGGCGCATAGCTCGGCGCCGTATCGATGCCTGGCGTATTGGTGACGCGCTGGGTACGGCGGGTACGGATATCCATCACGTAGATGTCCGTATTGCCGCCCTGGGCCATGCTCATGATGACCTTGGACCCATCCGGCGAGAAGCGCGGCGCGAAGGTCATGCCTGGGAAATCGCCCAGCACTTCCTGCTGCCCGCTGTCGATGTTGAACAGGTAAACACGCGGCTTGTTGCCGTAATAGGACATGTAGGTGATGTCCTGTGCGGCAGGCGAGAAGCGCGGCGTCAGCACCAGCACACCGCCATCGGTGAGGTTCTTATGGTTCTCGCCATCCTGGTCCATGATGG
This sequence comes from Dongia sp., assembly GCF_041906375.1. GTDB lineage: Bacteria > Pseudomonadota > Alphaproteobacteria > Dongiales > Dongiaceae > Dongia. The sequence goes on from NZ_JAYRJJ010000005.1 coordinate 157,661, forward strand.
CGAGGCGCTTGATGCGCTTCTGCTTGGGGCCTGTTTCCGAGACATAGACGACGCGGGTGTCGAAATAGCCCTCTTCACCCGTGATGCGCTTGTAGATCTCATCGGCGATCTTGTGGGCGACGCGACGCCAGTTATTGGTCGCCGAATTGTACTGGAAACCCGTCATCTGCTGCTCGCCGACGACGTCCCAAAGGCGGAACTGCACCGCGATCTGCCCGTTGGCCTGCGAGGTGATGTTGCCGGCGACCAGCGCCTGGGCGTTGATAAGACGCCAGTCCTGGAAGCGTGGTGCCTGCTGCAGCGAGCCTGAATCCTGAATGAACGCCTTCTTGTCGATCGGCGCAAAGAGGCCGGAGCGTTCGAGATCGGCGGCGATCACGCCAGCCATGTCGCGCGCCACCTGGCTGTCATTTGGCGCCGCGGCGAAGAAATCCGGCACTGCAATCGGCATCGGCTCGACCGTGCCGCGCGTGATGTCGATCGTGGGCTCGGCCTTGGCCGCGCCGATCCCCAGGGGGAGAATCACCAGCGACACCATCAGGATGCCGCGCAGAATCTGCTTCATGCCTTGCCTCATATATTAGGGCTTAACTCGCCCAACCGTCCGGTGTGCAACAATGCAAACGTTCAATTGGTTTCATACCGTGATTCACGCATTAACGCATCTGACAAACACTTGAAGATCTCGAAAGGCGCCCTGCGCCCGCCGGCCGTCAAATAATTTCCGACGGCCGGAAGCGCAATTTGATCGTCGGCCAGAACTTGCCGGGCGGCAGTTTCAGCGGGCTGGCCCGCTTGACGGCGCGCACGGCACCCTCGGCAATCGACCGGAAATAGGGGTCGGCCTGATTGTTCAGCAATTCCACGCGCGTGACCGTGCCGTCGGGTTGCAATTCGATCCGCAACTCGACCAGGATCTGGTCAAGATTGGGCGCGCCCGCGGCACTGCCGAGGTTCCAGTTCTGCTCGATCTGGCTGCGGATACCGTCCTCGTCGCCGGACGTCATCGGGATCTCGGAAATAAGTTCGGTCTGCGGGCCTGTGCTCTCTTCCGGCTCCGCGGCGGCCTGCTTCTTCGGCTTCTCCGGCGTCGGTTCGGCTGCCTGCTCGTTGAGGACGCTGGCCAGCAGATTGTCGAGTTCCGCCTTGTCCTTCTTCTTCTCTTTCTTCTTTTCCTCGGTCTTCTTCTTCGGCTTCTCTTCCGGTTTTTCTTCCGGCTTCTTTTCGACCTTCTTTTCTTCCTTCGGCTTGGCCTGGTCCGGAATAGCGACGGCCTGCTGCTCGGGTTCCGGCGGTGGCGGGGCTGAGGCCGCTTTCGGATTTTCCTTGGCGGGCGCCGGTTTCGTATCCTTCTTCGGCGGCTCGACCTTCTGCGTTTGCTTGGGCTTCTCGCTCACCTTCTTGGACGGCTTATCCACCTTCGGCGCCGCGGTGAGGTCGGACACGATCGCCGCCTCGATGCCGAGCGGCTCGGCAATGAATTCGTCCTGAAAGAGATGCGGCACGCCGAACCAGGCGAACAGGAACAGGGCGATGTGGAAGACGACCGAGGCGATGAAGCCGCGGTTGAGTTCCGCATCGAAGCCCAACTTTTCCATCACGAAATTCATTACGCTAATTCGACTTCTTCTTCTCGGGCTCGCCACCCGATTCCGAACCACTGGCCTTGGTGTCGGTCACAATGCCGACCTTGTTGAAACCATTAGCCTGCAATTCCGCCAAAACTTGGGCAATGCCGTCCCAGTTCGCCGTCGCGTCGCCACGAACGTAAATGATCGTATCCGGCTTGTTCATCGTGATGGCCTTGAGGCGCGGCCCCACCTCCTCGATGCCGATCTGCGTTTCCTGCAGGAATACCGCGTTGTCGCTCCTGACCGTCACCACCAGCGGTTCGTCCGGGTTGGACATCGCCTCGGCACTGGTCTTCGGGAGTTCGACCTCGACGCCGACCGTGAGCAAGGGTGCCGTCACCATGAAGATGATGAGCAGCACCAGCATGACGTCGACCATCGGCGTCACGTTGATGTCGGCCATGGGCGAGAACTTGCGCCGTGCCGCCCGCCCGCGCGACGGATGCCCGGCGCCGAGTTTGACGGCCATTAGTGCTTCTCCTCCAGCTGGCGCGAGAGGATGGCGCCGAACTCGCCGGCAAAGGCTTCCAGGCGGTTGCCGTAGCGGTTGATGTCGCCCGAGAGCTTGTTATAGGCGAGCACCGCCGGAATGGCGGCGACGAGGCCGAGAGCGGTGGCGAACAAGGCTTCGGCGATGCCGGGAGCCACGACTGCGAGCGTCGTATTCTTGGAGCCGGCGATGGCGGCGAAGCTGTTCATGATGCCCCAGACCGTGCCGAAAAGGCCGATGAAGGGTGCCGCCGAACCGACCGAGGCGAGATAGCCCATGTAGCGCTCGATCTGGTCCATCTCGCGCCCGAGCGTGATGTTCATGACACGCTCGATGCGGTCCTGCAGGCTCTCGCGCAGATGCTCGGAGGCGAGCAGGCCCTTCGCGGCCGACCGGCGCCATTCACGCATGGCGGCAACGAAGATCGACGACATCGGATCGGCCGGGCGGTTGGAGATGCGGTCGTAAAGCTCCTCGAGCGAACCACCGGACCAGAACGCTTCCTCGAACTGGCGAGCCTGTTCCCGGAGGCGGCGGATGCGGATGATCTTGTCGAAAATGATCGCCCAGCTCCAGATCGAGGCGGCGAGCAGGAAGAGCATCACGCCTTTGACGATCCAGTCCGCCTGCATGAACAGGGTCCAGACCGAAAGATCGTGGGTGACGGCACTGGGCAGGCCGGCGACACCCTGTGCTGCGGCATCGACCCCATCAAGGACATTGCCTGAGACGGGAGCTACCGGCGTTGCGGAAGGTGCTGGCTGTTGCGGATCCATGGTTCTTCTTCACTTCTTCTTCAAGATTGCATGTTCGATGAAAGCACCGCGCGGAGCTCCGTCGGCAGGCGCACCGGCCGACCGTCCCGCCCAACGCAGGCAATAGTGACGTGTACCCGGCAGAGTTCCTGGCCCTCGCGCCGGATACATTGATCGAGGTCGATTGTGGCAGCACCAAGGCCGGTAACGCTGGTGGTCACCCCCAGCGCGTCGTCGAGCTTGGCGGGGCGCAGGTAATCGGCGCTCACCCGCCGCACCGCCAGCATGATGCCGTCGCCTTCCATCATGGCGGTGTGATGGAAGCCAGCCTCGCGCAGCATCTCGGTCCGCGCGCGCTCGGCGAACTTCAGATAGTTGGCGTAATAGACGATGCCGCCCGCATCCGTATCCTCGTAATAGACGCGGATCGGGAAGTGGTGTGCATTGGCTGCGGCCGTGGTGAGCGCGGTGAGAGTCATCGTTGCGCCCCCTCACCCCGACCCTCTCCCCGCAAGCGGGGCGAGGGAGTTTTCAACAAGCTCGGCACGAAGCCCCTCTCCCCTCGCGGGAGAGGGGCTGGGGTGAGGGGGTGAGCGACGGGTCTTTCCATCACAGCTCATCCTCCCCGATTGCCGGTTCGAGAAGATCCGCCTGTGCGGCGTGGCTGGAGGGTGTCAGGCCCAGATGCTTGTAGCCGTTCAAGGTCAGCATGCGGCCACGCGGGGTCCGCTGCAGCAGCCCCTGCTGGATGAGATAGGGTTCGATCGCGTCCTCGATCGTGTCGCGCTGCTCCGAGAGGGCCGCGGCCATGGTTTCGACCCCCACCGGACCGCCGTCGTAATTCTCGGCGATGCAGGTGAGATAGCGACGGTCCATGGCATCGAGGCCGATCTGGTCCACCTCAAGCCGGGTGAGTGCCGCGTCGGCGAGCTTGGCCTCGACCCGTGTCACGTTGGCGACCGCCGCAAAATCACGCACGCGGCGCAGCAACCGGCCGGCAACACGAGGCGTGCCACGGGCGCGGCGCGCAATTTCGGCGGCACCGCTGTCGGCAAGATCGAGGCCCAGCACGCGCGCACCACGGCGCACGATCAGCTCGAGTTCGGCATGCGTATAGAAATTGAGGCGCAGCGGAATGCCGAAGCGTTCGCGCAAAGGTGTCGTGATCATGCCGAGCCGCGTGGTGGCGCCGACCAGCGTGAATTTCGGCAGATCGATCCGCACCGAGCGCGCGGCCGGGCCCTCGCCGATGATGAGGTCGAGCTGGAAATCCTCCATCGCCGGATAGAGGATTTCCTCGACCGCCGGCGACAGGCGGTGGATTTCGTCGATGAACAGGACATCGCGCGGCTGCAGATTGGTGAGCAGCGCCGCCAGATCCCCTGCCCGCGCAATCACAGGGCCCGAGGTGGCGCGGAAACCGACGCCGAGCTCACGGGCCACGATCTGCGACAAGGTCGTCTTGCCCAAGCCCGGCGGGCCATAGAACAGCGCATGGTCGAGCGCCTCGCCACGCGCCTTGGCTGCTTCGATGAAGATGCCGAGATTCTCGCGCAGCTTCTGCTGGCCGATGAACTCGGAAAGCGCCAGCGGCCGCAGGCTCTGCTCGGGATTGTCTTCCTCGATACGCTCGGGGGCGATCATGCGCGGCTCGCCCGCGCTATTGACAGGCGTGCTCATTGCGCCAGCTCCTTGAGGCCATGCACAATGAGTTCATTGAGCGCCACGTTGGCGCCCTGCTTCTGCATCACCTTGGCAACCGCGCCATAGGCTTCCGCCCGGCGATAGCCAAGATTGACCAGGGCCGAAACGGCATCGTTCATCGGCCCGTCGGCAGCTTCCGAAGGCGCCGCCACGGGCACCTCGCCACCCGCCAGAGCGGTACCGAGGCCGATGCCGGAGGCCTTGTCCTTCATTTCCGAAACGACGCGCTGGGCGAGCTTGGGGCCAACGCCGTTGGCGCGAGCCACCGCCGCCTTGTCCTGTGCCGCGATGGCGCGTGCCAGCTCGTCGGGCGCCAGGACGGAGAGGATGCTGAGCGCTACCTTGGCGCCCACACCCTGGATATTCAGGAGAGCCCGGAACCAATCGCGCTCGACGCCTTCCGCAAAGCCGAAGAGCGAAATCGCATCCTCGCGCACATGGGTGTCGATGAGCAGGCTCACCGCCGAGCCCCGGGCCCCGAGCCGGCCCAGCGTTTTGCCGCTGGCATGCACGACATAACCGACGCCACCCACATCGATGATGGCGGCATCGGCGGCAACGCTGTCCACGACTCCTGTCAGCTTGCCGATCAACGGGCAACCTCGCGGAAGTCCTGCGCGCCCCATTTCCCTAGCGTGCCCATGTGATGGGCATGACAGATGGCGACGGCCAGCGCGTCGGCGGCATCCGAGCTTTTCTGGTCGCGCGCTGCCGGCAGCAGGACGCCGACCATCATCTTGACCTGCTCCTTATCGGCATGCCCCGCCCCCACGACCGATTTCTTCACCAGGTTTGTCGGGTATTCGGCAACACGCAGCTTGTAGAGTGCCGGCACCAGCAGCGACACACCGCGCGCCAGGCCCAGCTTCAGGGTGGAACTCGGGTTCTTGTTGACGAAGGTTTCCTCGACCGCCGCTTCGTCGGGCTGATAGAGGTCGATCACCTCCCGCAAGCCGTCATGGATCTGCACCAGGCGTTCGGCCAGGTCCCGCTTGGCGTCCGAATTGACGACCCCCGCGCCGACAAAGGACAGCCGCGACCCGACGGCGTCAATGACGCCCCAGCCGGTATGCTGCAGACCGGGATCCAGTCCGAGAATTCGCATGCCGCCAACGGTCCTAATTTGCGCTTCCTTCGTTGCCCTCTCAGGCCATCAACTTGGCCAGGGTCTCGTCCGACACTTCGAAATTGGCACTGACCGTCTGGACGTCGTCATTGTCTTCCAGCGTGTCGATCAGCTTGAAAAGTGTCTCAGCGGTCTCGCCGTCGATCGGCGCCGTGGTCACCGGCCGCCATTGCAGGCGCGCTTCCTTGGCCTCCTTGAACTTCGCTTCCAGTCCGTCGCGGACGGAGGCGAAATCCTCGGGCGCGCAGGTGATCTCGTGCGCCTCGGCATCGGATTCGACGTTGTCGGCACCGGCATCAAGGGCGGCCTCGAACATGGCATCGGCGCTGGCCACCTTGGCCGGATAGCGGATGACGCCCTTGCGCTCGAACATGAAGCTGACGGAATTCGTTTCGCCGAGATTGCCGCCGGCCTTGGCAAAGGCGGTGCGGACCTCCGTGGCGGTCCGGTTCCGGTTGTCGGTCAGCGCCTCGACAATGATGGCGACGCCGCCCGGGCCATAGCCCTCATAGCGGACTTCGTCATAGGCTGTGTTGTCATCGCCCCCGGCACCGCGCTTGATGGCGCGTTCCATCGTGTCCTTGGGCATGTTGGCCTCGCGGGCCGAGATGATCGCGGCCCGGAGGCGCGGATTGGTCGCCGGGTCGGGCGAGCCCATTTTCGCCGAAACCGTCAATTCGCGGATGATCTTGGTGAAGACCTTGGCGCGCTTCGCATCCTGCGCACCCTTGCGATACATGATGTTCTTAAATTGGGAATGGCCAGCCATCGATCCGTTCCTGAACGCAAAACCTAGTGTGGACTATCGGCAAATCCTGACCAGATGTTGGGATCGGGCGCCATCCTCGGGGCGACGCTAGACCGTGAATATGGCAGGATTTTGACGCCTTTTAGCACAATTCCCCCCGCTGCCAAGCCCGGCCGGCGCAGATCGATTGCCGGGCTGGACCACACACCCCGATCCGTTGCTTTGCGGAGTTTCGGGCGGAGGGGCCGCAAAATTCATGACTCGTTTACGGAAAGCTCCGTATAGCTTTTAACGATTGGTTCCGATTCGGACCAAATTCGGATGATGCGAGGTCATTTCATGTCCCGAACGATCCGGGAGCCCGGCAGTGAAAGCCGGAGCGTCAATCTGGAAGCCGAAATCCGCCGCATGGCGGAGGTCGTCACCCAGGTCGCCCGCCAGATGGGCATCGAAGGTGTCAGCGGCGCCCTGAAGATCGCTGCCGACGGTGAACCCCGCGCCTGCGACCGTGTCCATGAGATGGCCCGTCAGTTCATGGGCCGGGCCGAGCAGATGCAGAACGAGGTCGACCGCTTCATGGCAGTGGCCGGCGGCAAGCGCGCCTGACGGCATCCAGTTTTTGAAGTTAACGCGTGGCGGTTCCCGCCAGCGACACGGCCGGCTCTTCCTCGCCGACGAATTTCACGCGCATCGCCGGAAATTTCACCATGACGAGGGTGCCGACCCCACGGGCGCTCTCGATGATCAGCTGACCTTGATGGAGCGCCACCCAGGCATTGGTGATCGGTAATCCCAGACCGGCGCCGTCGAAATCCCGATTGAGACCCGCGTTCCCCTTGCCGAAAGGCTGTCGCGCCTGGGCAATCTCCTCCTCGCTCATGCCGCGCCCATTGTCCTGGATGGCGATGATACAGGTACCCGTCGTGTCGACTTCGGCGCTGACATTGATGCGGCCACGCTCGCCCGTGAACTTCACGGCATTGGACAGCAGGTTGATAAAGATCTGCCGCAACTTGTCCTGGTCAGCCAACAGCTTGAAGCGGTTGTCGAAAGCTTCGACATCGAGCTGTATTCCCTTGGCACTGATCTGGCCCTGATAGACATGCAGCACCGCCTCCAACTCGGCCATCGGGTTGAGCAGCACGCTGTCCAGCCGCGTCGCGCCGGATTCAGCTCGAGAGAATTCCAGGGTGCGGTTGATCAGGTCGAGCAATGCCTTGCCGCTGGCATTGATGTCCCGGGCGAACTCGAAATAGGCCGGCAGCAGAGGCCCGTTGGGCTGCGCCAGCAGGAGATCAGAAAAGCCGATAATTGAATTGAGTGGCGTCCTCAGTTCATGGCTTACGTTAGCAAGAAAGGTCGATTTGGCTCGATTGCCCGCTTCGGCCCGCTCCTTTGCAGCGCGCAGTTCCTCCGTGAAGCGTCTCTTTTCCGTGATGTCGTGCAGCTTCACCACAAAGGCGTGGAGGTGCGGATCGGCCAGCAGATTGGTGATCGACATGTCGGTGTAGGTGACATGGCCGGAGGCCGTGAGGAACGGCATCTCGATGTCCTCGGTCGCACCGGGTTTGCCTGAGAGATCGAGCATGAGTGATTGGTATTGAAGCTTATTTTCTTCCGGGATGAACTCTCCCAGCGGCCGGCCGATCAGGGCGCTCTCGGCATAGCCCAATACTCGGCGGGTCGAGGGAGAGTCATAAGTAATGCGCCCATCGCGATCCAGCAGCAGCACGACATTTGAACTGGCGCTGACGATCGTTTCGAAACGACGCTCGGTCCTGAGCAGCTGCTCCGCCTCGCGCTGCGCGCGCTGGTCGAAACGACGGTCACTGATCGCTGCCAGGAAACCGATCGCCAGGATGAGGATGGTCGCCACGGACAAGGCGGCGGCGAGGATCGGCGCCGGCGTCCCGCCGCTGGCGACCGGAATGTCCGTATGCATGTTAGCGGCAAAGCTGACCGCCGCCATGCCGGTGTAGTGCATCCCAGCGATGGCGCCACCCATGACCAGGGAAGCCGCCAGTTTGTGCCAGATGCGGTCGAGCCTCAGGCTGAGCCAGAAGGCGGCCGTCGCCGCGACCACCGCGATGGCGACCGAAACAACGACAAGCAGTGGGTCATGGCTCATTTCGGCCGGGATGATCATCGCGGCCATGCCGGTGTAGTGCATGGCAGCAACGCCGGTGCCGGCAAACAGGCCGGCAAGGGACAGCTTCAGCCAGTTCAGGGACCGGTTCCAGGCCACGATCGCATAGCCGATGGCCGCCGAGGCGATGGCGATCAGCAGCGATGCCAGGGTCAGCCCGACATGGTAGCGGACCTCGAAGGGCGGCGTAAAAGCCAGCATGGCGATGAAATGCATCGCCCAGATACCGCCGCCCAAGGTGCAACTGGCGGCCGCCAGCCATAGCGCCCAGGCGCGCCCCCGCGCCCCGCGCAACCGTTCCGCCACGTCCAGCGAGGCAAGCGAGCAGACAACCGCAACCAGCAGCGACAAGAGAACGATCAGCGGATCGTGCGTCGTGTGGAGGTGGTTCACCATGGCGATTCTCAAGCGGCTCCAAATCGGGCGGTTCTGGCCCAATCAGTGCCGCAAAGCGCTTAAACTCAGGTTAACTAAAAGAAACCCAGGTTACGTTCGGCAATAGTCAGGCCAGGAATGGTCGGGCCAGGAATGGTCAGGCCAGGGCAGATGCCGTCTTCGGCAGCGTTGACTCGAGCTTTCCACCCAGGCGTACCGGCGCTATACGCCGCGCGAGGCCGGTTGAATCATCGGTCTCGACAAAAACCCCGCACAGGGTGCCGGCACCGTTGGCCGGCGCCAGCCGCTCGGTTGGCAGCTTGCGGGTGAAGCGCAGGACGGGATTCGCTTTCTCCATGCCGATGACCGAATCATAATCACCGCACATACCGGCATCGGATTGATAGGCGGTGCCTTTTTCGAGGACCATGTGATCCGCCGTCGGCACATGGGTATGTGTTCCCACGACGAAGGAGGCACGGCCATCGACAAAATGGCCGAATGCCATCTTCTCGGAGGTCGCTTCCGCATGGAAGTCGAACAGGATGGCATCGGCATTCCCGCCCAGACGGTAGGTCTTGAGCAAAGCCTCGGCGGCGGCGAAGGGGTCGTCCAACGGGTCCATGAACAGGCGACCCATCAGATTGGCGACAACGATCTTCTTGCCCCGGGCCGTCTGAAAGACACCCGCACCCTTACCTGGCGTCCCCATCGGGAAGTTCAGCGGCCTCAGCAGGCGCGGTTCGGAACCAATGAAGCCAACCGTTTCCTTCTGGTCCCAGACATGATTCCCCGTCGTCGCGCAATCGACGCCATGGGCGAAGAGCTCGGCCGCAAGCTTCTGGGTGATGCCGAAGCCGCCGGCGGCATTTTCGACATTGGCGACGACGAAATCGATCGCCAGATCGCGGCGCAGCTGCGGCAAGCGTTCCACCACAACATCGCGGCCAGCGCGACCAACTAGATCACCCAAAAACAACAAATTCATTTAGTTAAGACTCATTTCTCTTATCAAACTTGAAGATAGCCCGTTCCGTGACGATGTAGTCGAGCGGCTGGTCAAACGCGCCACGCGGAACCATGGGCACTTCCTGGACGGCATAGGCAACGCCCACCGCCACAGCATGCACGTCGCTGCGGAGCTTGGCCAGCGTGCGATCGTAAAAGCCGCCACCATAGCCCAGGCGGTATCCTTCCGGATCGAAGGCCAGCAACGGCACCAGCAGGATCGTGGGCCGCACCTCCGGTGCCTCTGCAGGGGGCGTCATGACCCGAAAACTGCCCTGCACCAGCGCGACCGCCGGGTTCCAGCGCCTGAAAATCAGTGGCTCATTCTTGCCCGTCACGACCGGCAGGCCGATTGGATGCCCCTCGGCGTGGTAATGCAGCAGCGCCGGGCGCACGTCGATTTCGCCCGGCAGCGGCCAATAACCTGAGATGGCGATGCCCGGGGGCATGGCCAAAGCCTCGATCAGGCGCTGCCTCAGGGCCTCGCCGGCATCAGGTGCCGCGCGCCATGCCGCTTCACGCACCGCAAACGCTTCCTTGCGCAAATCAGCTTTAAAATCAGCAAGTTCCTGAGAATCCATAAAGCGGTTCTTTGATCGACTGAATAGCAAACAGCCGCATCAACGATCGATCGGTTCGATCAATGATGCGGCTGTGGATGAGGTGGGCGGTGCCACCTGGGCCGTTCGCACGTATGAATCCTCCGTGGCCTGCCTAAGCAGGTGGGCGCCGTATGTCCAAGACCACGGTCTTGGCAGGGACAGCTCCCTAGAGGTTAGAATTGGCCTCAGGGATTACCCGGCTTACGCACCCTGCAGCGCTCCGCCCGGTTGGTACTTAGGCTGCTTCCAGCCGCGCTGCAATAGCTTCGATCTTGACGGCCAGCCGTTCGATCGTGTCGGCGAGCGCTATTTCGCGCCTTTGCACGAGATCTTCCTGCTGTCCCTTGAGCTGCGCGATCTGGCGGTTCTTCTGATCGAGTTCATCGGCGAGCAGCAACCCGGTGAGGGTGAACAGCAGATTCTCGGCCACCGGGCCGGCGTTCTTGGCCAGGCCTTCCATGCGGCGGCGCAACTCGCCAGCCAATTCCTGGACCCTTGCTTCCTCGCCCTCGCCGCAGGCGATGTCGTAGTTGCGGCCGTTCAGTCCGATGGTGACAGTTGGCATATCAGGCCCCCTCGGTCACGGAATGCATGCGGCCGATCACGGTATCCAATCGGTCGGATACCAGACGCGCCTCGGTTTGCAGCAAGGAGTAGGTCTGGCGCAGCACGGCCAGTTCCGTCTGCAGCAGATCGCGGTCCCGATACCCCCGGGACGAACTTTCCTCGACGGCCGAATCCAAGCGGGCCATGGCCGCATCGAGGCGGCTGAGTGCTGAATCCAATCTGGACATGCTGTCGGTTCCTGGCCCCCGGTTGCGACGGTCCGATTCTGAATCCGGCCTCCGGGGCCGGTTTGATTACCTGCTTCTTCTCGTTTACTCGACCTCTTTAAGCGGCGTCAACCGATGCGGCCCGCCAAACTGACGCAGAGCCGGAAGAACTTGGCACTTTGCGACAAATTCGGCGGGAATCCGTTGTTGACCTCACGGCCCCGGGCGGGCATGTTCCGGCGCGATCCGGCGGCCGGATCGGTTGGCCGCCACATTAGGATTCCCCGGTACTTGCCGGCTGATCCTACAGATGATTCTGGCCAAGGAATGATAATGGACGCCAATTCGGCTGCTGCCGCCAAGAGCACAATCCCTCACCGCGATCTCGCCAATGCCATCCGCGCTCTGTCGATGGATGCGGTCGAGGCAGCCAATTCCGGACATCCGGGCATGCCGATGGGCATGGCTGATGTGGCCACCGTGCTGTTCCAGCGGCATTTGAAGTTCAACGCCGCCAACCCGACCTGGCCCGACCGTGACCGCTTCGTGCTGTCGGCCGGCCACGGCTCGATGCTGATGTATTCGCTGCTGCACCTCACCGGCGTGCCGGGCGTTACCCTGGATGAGTTGAAGCGCTTCCGCCAATGGGGCAGCAAGACGCCAGGCCATCCCGAATTCGGCCATACGCCGGGCGTCGAGACGACCACCGGTCCGCTCGGCCAGGGTCTCGCCAATGCCGTCGGCATGGCGCTGGCCGAACGCATCCTGAATGCCCGCTTCGGTGACGACCTGGTCGACCACCATACTTATGTCATCGCCGGCGACGGCTGCCTGATGGAAGGTATCAGCCACGAGGCAATCTCGCTCGCGGGCCATCTCAAGCTCAACAAGCTCATCGTCCTTTTCGATGACAATGGCATTTCGATCGACGGCGCTGTCTCCCTCTCCTGCTCCGACGACCAGCTCATGCGCTTCCAGGCGAGCGGCTGGGCCACAGCGCGGGTCGATGGTCATGATGCGGAAGCCGTGTCAGCCGCCATTGCCGCTGCCAAGAAATCGGGCAAACCCAGCCTCATCGCCTGCAAGACGGTGATCGGCTTCGGTGCCCCGAAGAAGGAAGGCACCTCGGCCACCCACGGCTCGCCGCTCGGCAAGGACGAAGTCGCCGGTGCCCGCGAGAAGCTTGGCTGGAGCCATGCACCGTTCGACATTCCGGCAAGCATCAAAGCTGCCTGGGAAGCAATCGGCAGCCGCGGCAATGAAGCGATGGCCGGCTGGAGCAAGCGCCTGGACGCCAACAAGCAGAAGGCCGAGTTCGAACGCGTGATGGCCGGTGAGCTGCCTGCCAATTTCGCTGAGGTACTGGGCGATCTCAAATCCGCGATTGCAAAAGATGCGCCGAAGCTGGCCACGCGCATGTCGTCGCAGATGGTCCTGGATACCCTGGTTCCGGCCCTGCCGGAACTCATCGGCGGCTCAGCGGACCTCACCGGATCGAACAATACCAAGGCCAAGGTGGCCAAGCCGGTCAACGCCGAAAACTACGGCGGCAACTATATCTATTACGGCATCCGCGAGCACGGCATGGCGGCAGCGATGAACGGCATGGCACTTCATGGCGGCATCATTCCGTTCGGTGGCACCTTCCTGGTCTTCACCGATTACTGCCGTCCGGCCATTCGCCTTTCCGCGCTGATGAACCAGCGGGTCGTATATGTCATGACCCATGATTCGATCGGTCTGGGCGAAGACGGTCCGACCCACCAGCCGGTGGAACATCTGGCCGCCTTGCGCGCGATCCCCAATCTCCTCGTCTTCCGTCCGTGCGACACGATGGAAACGGCGGAATGCTGGGCGCTGGCGCTGACCACCAAGGACCGTCCGTCGGTCCTGGCCCTCACCCGCCAGGCTTTGCCGCATCTTCGCGCGGACGCTGCCAACGCCAACCATTGCGCCCGCGGCGGCTATGTCATCCGCCCGACGCAGAAGGAGCGCAAGGTCACGCTGATCGCCACCGGGTCGGAAGTCGCCATCGCCATCGACGCGCAGAAGCTGCTTGAGGAAAAGGGCATCGGCACCGCCGTCGTATCGATGCCAAGCTGCGAACTCTTTGACCAGCAATCGGCCGCCTATCGACAGGAAGTGCTCGGCAGCGGCCTCAAGGTCGCCGTCGAAGCCGCGATCGGCTTCGGTTGGGAGCGTTACATCGGGACCGATGGGATCTTTATCGGCATGAAGGGGTTTGGCGCTTCGGCTCCCATCGCCGACCTCTACAAGAATTTCGGCATTACGCCGGCGGCGATCGTCGACGCCGTCACCGCGAAACTCTGATTACGAAGAGAAGAAAGGTACTAACATGGCAATTCGGGTTGCGATCAATGGGTTCGGCCGCATCGGCCGCCTCGTCCTCCGCGCGATGATGGAATCGGGCCGCAAGGACCTCGATATCGTCGCCATCAACGATCTTGGCCCAGTTGAGACCAACGCCCATTTGTTCCGCCGTGATTCCGTGCATGGGGCATTCCCCGGCAATGTGAAGACCAAGGCAGGCGCCATGGATGTCGGCCGCGGCTGGATCAATGTCAGCGCCGAGCGCGATCCCGCCAAGCTGCCGTGGAAAGACCTGAAGGTCGACATCGTCGCCGAATGCACCGGCCTCTTCACCGACCGTGAAAAGGCGATGGCGCATATCAATGCCGGCGCCAAGCGCGTCGTCATCTCGGCCCCGGCGACCAATGCCGACCTCACCGTCGTCTACGGCGTCAACCACGCCAAGCTGAAGAAGTCGCACAAGATCATCTCGAACGCTTCCTGCACCACCAACTGCCTGGCGCCAGTTGCCGCTGTTCTCCACAAAGCGATCGGCATCGAGCACGGCTATATGACGACGATCCATTCCTATACGGGTGACCAGCCGACGCTGGACACCATGCACAAGGACCTCTACCGCGCCCGCGCGGCGGCTCTCAGCATGATCCCGACCACCACCGGCGCCGCCAAGGCGGTGGGCCTGGTGCTGCCGGAACTCGCCGGCAAGCTCGACGGCTCGTCGATCCGCGTGCCGACGCCGAACGTCTCGGTCGTCGATTTCAAGTTCGTCGCCAAAAAGGCCACGACCAAGGAAAAGGTCAACGAAGCGATCATTAAGGCCGCCAATGGCCCCCTGAAGGGCGTTCTTGGTGTCAATGACCAGCCGCTGGTGTCGATCGATTTCAACCACAACCAGAACAGCTCGACTTTCGATCTGTCGCAGACCCAGGTCATCGACGGCACCTTCGTCCGCGTGCTGAGCTGGTACGACAATGAATGGGGCTTCTCGAACCGCATGTGCGACACGCTGGTCGCCGTCGGCAAGCTCGGCTAAGCCGCCTTTCGAGCGTTGGCAAAAGAACCCCGTGCCTGATCGGCGCGGGGTTTTTTCTTGCCGCAATTCTGCCCTAGGTCGAGGTCTACATTCGCGCTATCATGCGCCTATTACGTTCGTGAGCCACCACGTAGCGCCACCTGTCCAGGGAGAACGTCATGCCGGGTGAAATGTCGACCGAACTTACCCTGCTGATCTGGAGCGTCGTTCTCTGCATCGCGCAGATGCTGATCGCGGTTATGGCGACACAGATGCAGGTGGGATTGCCAACCCTCGCCGGCAATCGCGACGACATGCCGCCGCTGACCGGTCTTGCCGGCCGCGCCACCCGCGCCCACCGCAACATGCTGGAAAACCTGCCGCTCTTTGCAGCCCTCGCATTGGTTACCCAAATCGGCATGCTCGGGAATGATATGACCGCGCTGGGCGCGCAGCTGTTCTTCTGGGGTCGGGCCGCTTATGCCGTCGTCTACCTTATCGGCCTTCCCTGGGTACGCACGGGATCCTGGGCCATTTCCATGGCTGGATTGGTGCTGATCCTTACCCAACTGTTCTGAGGCGAAGGGGCCACGCGCTGGCCCAGAAGCTCTTACGGGAAGTCGAGCACCATCGCTTTCTTGCACCGCGACCCGCGGTCCGCCCATCCTCGGCGCCTCTTGGCATACCGAACGGCCAGAGTTAGATTGCAGCACCATTTGAACGAATGAAAAATAAGATGGGTGCTGCGATGGATGGGATGCCGTTTCAAACCGCGCTGATGCAAGCTTCCCCGGCCAGCGCCGAGGATCAGGTTACACTCGCCAACTGGCGCCTCGCACCGTTCAATCGATGGTCTTTCTCTCATGTCTCGGAGATCATTCCCAGCGCCATCATCGCACACGATCCAGCGCGAATGATCCCGCTTGCGATGGCGCCGGCCGAACTCGGCGGCATCTCCTACCGCACCGTCGACGGCAAGGCCGGATCGGTCGCCGGCATGCTGGCCGACACCTTTACCGACGGCTTCCTTGTGCTGCATCAAGGGCGCATCACAACCGAGAAGTATGCAGCGGCCCTCGCCGCCAATCGGCCGCATATCGTCTTTTCGGTCAGCAAATCAATCACGGGCAGCCTCGCCGGGCTCCTGGTCGCCAACGGACAGTTCGACCCCAATGCACTGGTGTCGGACTATCTGCCGGAGACCAAAGGCTCGGCCTATGGCGATGCCACCGTTCGCCATGTGCTCGACATGACCGTCGCCATCGATTTCACGGAAGACTATCTCGACCCACAGGGCGACTTCATGCGCTATCGCCGCGCCAGCGGCTGGAACCCGGTCGAGAGCCCGGAAAGCGGTGGCGATCTCCGCAGCTTCCTCGCCACGACCCGGCGTGCCGATGGCAAACACGGGCATGCCTTTCATTATGTTTCGCCGAATTCGGATCTGCTTGGCTGGCTGCTGGAACGTGCCTCGGGTCGCAAGCTTGCCGATATTCTCAGCGACGGCATCTGGCAGCATATCGGTGCCGAAATGCCGGCCTATGTCACGGTCGACCGCCTCGGTGCCGCGCGCACAGCGGGCGGCATCAGCGCAACGTTGCGCGACCTCGGCCGTTTCGGTGAAATGATGCGTCAACACGGCATCGTCGCCGGCAAGAGCGTCATCCCGCGAAACTGGGTCGACGATATCCTAAAAAATGGCGATGCCGGGGCCTGGGCGCGCGGCGACATGGCCGGCTTCCTTCAGGGCGGCAAGTACCGCAGCAAATGGTACATCGTCGATGAAGCGCGCGAGGCATTCTGCGCCGTCGGCATTCACGGCCAATGGATATTCATCGACCGCCAGGCCGAACTGGTCGTAGTCAAGGTTTCATCGCAGCCATTGCCGGTTGACGAAGGCATGGACCGCCACATCCTGGCGGCCTTGCGCGCAATCGCGGCGCATTACGGCTGATTCTTCAGGCGCCCAGCAACACGCCAGCACTATCTGGCCAACTCAGCCAAACCGGACGGCCGATCGAGCTTGCATCGTCGAGGCTGCGGTCGGCTTTTTGATGCGCAACGGCGATCGGCGCTGACAGCCCGTCGACCGCGATATGATAGTGACTGCGGTCGCCAAAATAGGCTTCGGCAGCAACAGTGCCGGTGAGCGCATTGCCGCCCACATCCGGCTTGACCCAGGCGAGGCGCATTTTCTCCGGTCGGACGGCGACGGTCACGGCTGCTCCCGCTGCGGGTGCAGAGCCGCCGGCCGCGATGGAAAGACTGCCAAGCGCCCCGGCATCGACGTGAGCGATACCGCCCGCAACAGACTTCAGAATTCCGGGGAAGAAGTTCATTGAGCCGATGAATGCCGCCACCTCACGGCAATTGGGCGCTTCATAGAGGTGATTGGCACTGTCGATCTGCAGCGCCTTGCCGCCAGACATGACCGCAATACGATCCGAGAGCGCCAGCGCCTCTTCCTGGTCGTGAGTGACGAAGACAAATGTGACGCCAACAGAGCGCTGGATCTGACGCAGTTCGATTTGCATCTCTTCGCGCAGTTTCTTATCGAGCGCACCCAATGGTTCATCCAGCAGCAGAACTTTGGGCTTGCACACGAGCGCACGCGCCAATGCCACGCGCTGGCGTTGGCCGCCTGATAATTGATGAGCACCGCGGGCGCCATAGCCCGGCATCTTGATCAGCTCCAGCGCCTCATCGACGATCCGCGCCATTTCCGCCTTCGACAGTCCCTTCTTGCGCAGGCCATAAGCGATGTTCTCGCCGACATTGAGATGCGGGAAGATGGCGTAGTTCTGGAACACCATATTGGTCGGCCGCGCATAGGGCGGCACGGTCGAAACATCCTGGCCGTCGATCAGGATGGAACCGGCCGTCGGTACTTCGAAGCCGGCCAGCATTCGGAGCAAGGTGGTCTTGCCGCAACCGGACGGGCCCAGCAGGGAGAAGAATTCGCCGCGCTTGATCTCGAAGCTGACATCGTCAACGGCACGGACCGGACCGAAATGCCTTGAGACATTGTTGAGTGAGATGATGGTATCGGCGCCAGGCATGGTCTCACAATCCGCTTGGTTTGGTCGTTGGGACGCCGCGACGGCGCAGGATTTCGGAGAAGACGACGATGATGGTCGAAACGACCAGGATGGTGCTGCCCAGCGCCAGGGTCATGGGCAGGCGCTGCGGGAAGCGAAGCTGGCCATAGAGGAAGATCGGCAGAGTCTGGTCAAGGCCGCTGAGAAAGAAGGCCATCACATATTCATCGAGCGATATGGTGAAGGACATGAGCAGGCTGGAGACGACACCGGGCAACGCGAGGGGAAAAGTCACGCGCCAGAATGTCATCCAGCCATTCTCGCCGAGATCGCCAGAAGCCTCTTCCAGGCTCTTGTCGAAACCTTCGAGGCGCGCCATCAGCACCATCATCGAAAATGGCACGCAGAGCAGGACGTGGCCCGCGCCGACTGTCCACAAGGTCAGCGGAATGTCGAAGACCTGCCGCACGATCACCAACAAGGCAACCGAGAGGATGATGCTAGGCACCACCAATGGCAGCATGATGCCGCCCATCACAGGTCCCTGCCCCGGCATCTTGTAGCGCGTGACGCCCATCGCGGCGAGGAGGCCGAAGGCGGTGCTGACGATCGAAACGCCGACGGCCACCATCAGGCTGTTCTTCAAGGAAGCAATCAACGACGGATCGTGGATCATCTGTTGATAGGCTTTTAAGGTAAAGCCTTTCAGGGGGAAGACGGCATAGGTCGCGTCATTGAAGGAAAACAGCGGCAGCAGCAAGACGGGTCCATAGAGGAACACCAGGAACAGGACGGCGTAGAGCGGCAGGAAGTCGAAGCGTTTGCGCATGTGTCAGATTGCCCCGCGCGCGCGGATTTTGCGGTACCCGACCGCCCATAGGAACAGGCACACTATACCGGTGATCAGCGCCATCATGACGACGGAGACAGCCGAGCCCAGGGGCGCATCATTCTGCCTGCCGAACAGGATCTGGATGCTGTTGCCGATCATGCTGCCGCCCGAGCCACCGACCAGCGTCGGTGTTACATAGTCTCCGACGGTGGGGATGAAGACCATCAACGCGGTGGCGATGCTGCCCGGTGCCGAGAGCGGCAGGGTGATGTGCCAGAACCGTTCCCAGGGCTTGTCGCCGAGATCCGTCGCCGCTTCGAGCAGCGACCGGTCGATCTTCTCCAGGCTCACATAGATGGGCAGAATTGCGAAGGCGACCCAGGCATGAGCCAGGGTCAGCATCACCGCAGTCGGGCTGTAGAGCAGGAAATCAAGCGGCTTGTCGATCAGCCCCAGTTTGATGAGGCTTGAGTTGATGACACCGTTGAAGCCCAGCATGATCTTCCAGGCAAAGACGCGCAGCAGGTAGCTGGTCCAGATCGGCACCGTGATGAGGATCAGCCATAGAATCTTGTGCCGGTGCACGCGGAAGGCCATGAAATAGGCCATCGGATAGGCCAGCAGTAGGACGAAAACAGTCACCGCCAGCGACATCAGGATCGATTTGACCAGCAGGATGACATAGACCGGATTGGCAAAGGGAAAGGGGATGCCCATCCAATAGGTAAGCTTCTCTCCCAGGCCGAAAATCTGGCCGTAATTGCGCAAGGTGAAGGTCGTATCGATCTCGAACACGTTCTGTGTCCAGAAGCTGCGCACCACCAATGCGATAATTGGCGCGACCAGCATCGCCAGCATGACAACCAGGGTCGGCGACATGAGCAGATAGCCGCGCAACCACGGATAGCGCTGCAGAATTGTGCTTCTGGCAGCCTCTCCACGGTCCATCTCAGTGACGGAACTGCTTGGCGCAGCGTCACTCATTTCGAGAAATTCCCAATCACGCCCACCATCCCTTTGGCACGGTCTTGTCGCCGCGCCTTGCCCCGAGTGTCAAATGGCAGCGACGCGGCTGTCAAGCGCAAGGCAATTCATGTATGAGCGACCTCAGTTCATGCGTCGCGTTCAGACCTTCGTGAGCGAGCGCACAATCCAGCAAAGGTCGTTGACAGCCACATATAGCCGGTCGTCAAATTCCCGGGTTTAGACCATCCTACAATCAAATAACGTTTCAATCGGATAGGGGGCTATGGGAATGAACCGCGTAAAATTTATCGATCGCATGGCACAGGGGCGCGTTTCGCGCCGTGACGTCATGCGCTCGGCTGCTGCATTCGGGGTCGGCATGATGATGATGCCGACCCGCGCGCGTGCCGAGGAACAACTCGTCGTCATGGAATGGAGCGGCTACGACCAACCGGATTTCTTCAAGGCCTATGTCGACAAGCACGGCGCCGCGCCCGCCTTCTCGATCTTCGCCAATGAAGACGAGGCCTTGCAGAAAGTGCGCTCCGGTTTCAATGCCGACGCGGTCCATCCTTGCACCTATTCGGTCGGCTATTTCGTCGAAGCCGGCCTCACCAAACCGATCGATACGGCGCGCCTCAGCCATTGGAACGATGTGTTCGAGCCGCTGAAGACGGGCGTCGGCGTGGTCGTCGGTGGCAATGTCGTGATGGTGCCTTGTGACTGGGGCAATTCCGGCATCGCCTATCGGACCGACCTGGTGGAGCCTGATTACGCTGCCAACGAATCCTGGGCGATCTTCACTGATGATCGCTATGAGGGAAAACTGTCGATGTCGGATACCGAAGGCGCTGCCGAAATCGTCGGCCTGCTGCTCGGCTACGACAAGAAGAAGATCTTCGAAATGTCGGATGCTGAGTTGGAAGCGACCCGCCCGCTGCTGGAGAAAATCGTCAAGAACAGCCGCTTCCTGTGGAAGGACAATACCGAGATCAACCAAGCCCTCGCTTCTGGCGAGATCGTCGCGGCCTATGCCTGGAACGAGACGGTGAAGAGCCTCAAGGAACAAGGCGTGCCGATCAAATATGCGCAGCCCAAGGAAGGTATCTTCACCTGGCTGTGCGGCATGACCTTGCTCAACACCGGCAAGGCGGACGAAGCTGCCGCCTACGATTTCCTCGACGCCTGGCTCTCGCCAGAGACCGGGAAATATATGATTGAAGCCTATGGCTACGGCCACAGCAACCGCAAGGCGTTTGAAATCGCCGATCCGGCGCAAATTTCAGCGCTGGGCATCACCGATCCGGTGCAGCACCTCAACAACGGCATTCTGTTCGAGCCAGTCGAGACGGCACGGAACCAGAAATACATCAAGCTGTGGGAAGAAGTGAAAGCGTTGAAGCAATAACCTCGACATTGCTCACTCGATGGATTTGAAGATCGCCCGGAACTGAGGATCAAAGGTCCGGGCGATCGGCTCCATCGCGGCCCCTTGCGCCACCGCCCAAAGGTCGGCGCTGCCCAGCGTCAGACGCGGCCGGTCGCGATCGCGCCTGGCTGAAACCGACGGCAGGAGCGGTTCGATATGCCGCGCAATCTCCACCAGCAGTGGCGCCGGCACCTGCCCACCAAGCACGACCGTCTGCGGGTCGAACAGGGCCTCGAGGATCTGCACTGCCTGGCGCAGATGGTGGCCGGCCTGCTCCGCCCATTTCTGCAAGCGAGGCCCACCCAAATCGCCCTGCACCTGCATCTGTTCGAACAGATCGCCGCTGGATGGATCGAGGCCGATCGCACGGCAGAGCGACAGGATCGAGACGAATTCCTCCAGCGAACGGGGTGGTTCGGTCGGACCGTGAGCCATGGCCGGAAGCTGCCCGATTTCACCCGCATTGCCGGCCATGCCGGCATAGATCTCGCCCTGAATGACGATTCCGGCGCCAAGTCCGTAGCCGAGGAATAGATAGACGAAATTGTCGAGGCCGCGAGCGACGCCATACATTTTCTCGGCCATGGCAGCTGCGCTGGCATCATTCTGCAACCGCGCTTCCAGCCCGGTCGCCTTGGTCAGTTCCGCCATCAAGGGAAAACTGTGCCATTCGCGCATGACCCAGGGATCTAGCAAGGGATCGTGCGGCGCCGCTGCGTTGCTCATGCCGAAAGGACCTGGCATGGCAACGCCGAGGCCCAGCAACGGTACCGACCTGCCCCTTTGGTTCCTGGCGACGTTCTTCAAATCCTTGCGAATATCGGCGATGAGATCCAATACGACGGCGAGGCCTCGCTGCGGCCCACCTGTCGGCAATCGGCAATGGCGCTGGCTTAAGGTCGCGCCGGCAAGATCGACCCCTACACCCAGCACACGGTGGCGGTCGATTTCGATGCCGATCGACCAGGCGCCACCCGGCAGAATGCGATAGGGCGTTGCCGGCTGACCACGTGCGCCGCGCACGGGCTCATCCGCAGCAACCAGGCCGTCCTGCACGAACTGGTCGATGATATTGCTCACCGTTTGGGGCGTCAGCTGGGTGGCCCGCGCAATCTCGGCCCGCGACAAGGCGCCGTTGAGCCGCAGCGCATCGAAGACGACCCGCCGGTTATGGGCGCTGGCACCGCCCAGATTGGTACCGGCCGTGGCAACGATCGCGCGCTTCACTTGCACCGTCCGCAACTCCATTGACACGTCCCGGATTTTGCCCGAAACTCATTAAGTCAACCAATTTGATTTATTATCACCGGTGACGATCCTGGGCGCAAGTGAGCAAACAGCACGGCGTCCGAGATAACTGGTTCGACAATCACGAACCAGCACGCCACCATCGGGAGCGTGGAACGTTGCTGCCAACCGGCATGCATCAAAGGGAGGTTTCAATGTCGAACAACTATCGCACACGCCTGCTGCAGGCGATCGTCGGTGGCGCCATTCTGGCCGGCGCCCAGTCACTCACGATCGGCGCTTTCGCCGACACCACTTTGAATGCCCTCTTCATGGCGCAAGCCGCCTACAGCGAAGACAATGTGCGCGCCATGACCGCCGATTTCGAGGCCGCCAATCCGGGTGTCAAGATCAACCTCGAATTCGTTCCATATGAAGGGCTCCATGATAAAACCACGCTGGCCCAGGGTGCCGGCGGCGGCTACGACGTGGTGCTGTTCGACGTTATCTGGCCCGCCGAATTCGCCGAGAACAAGGTGCTCCTCGACGTCACCGATAAGATCACGCCGGAGATGAAGGATGGTGTCCTGCCAGGCGCCTGGACTACGGTCGAATATCAGAACAAGCGCTATGGGCTGCCCTGGATCCTCGACACGAAATATCTCTTCTACAACACCGAGATCCTGGAAAAAGCCGGCATTAAGACTCCGCCCAAAACCTGGGCCGAATTGCTCGACCAGGCCAAGATCATCAAGGAAAAGAAGCTCGCCGAATTCCCGATCGTGTGGAGCTGGGCCCAAGCTGAAGCGGCCATCTGCGACTACACAACGCTCGTCGCAGCCTTCGGCGGCTTCTTCCTTGACGCCGACGGCAAGCCCGCCTTCCAGAACGGTGGCGGCGTCGACGCGCTTGCCTATATGACGGATTCGATCGAGCAGGGCCTCAGCAACCCGAACTCGAAGGAGTATCTCGAGGAAGATGTCCGCCGTGTCTTTTCCAGTGGCGAGGCTGCCTTCGCCATGAACTGGACCTATATGTACAATATGGCGAACGATCCGAAGGAATCGAAGATCGTCGGCAAGGTCGGCGTTGTCCCGGCACCGGGAGTCGAAGGCAAGAGCGAGGCCTCGGCCGTCAATGGATCGATGGGCCTTGGCATTACCAGCACCAGCCAGCACCCGGATGAGGCCTGGAACTATATCGCCTTCATGACCTCAAAGGCCGAGCAGGAGAAGTTTGCCAAGCTAAGCCTTCCGATCTGGGCGGATTCCTACAGCCAGCCGGCCGTCACGACCGGGCAGGAAGCACTCGTGGCTGCGGCCAAGACATCGCTGGGCCTGATGTTCCCGCGCCCAACCACGCCGACGTATCAACAGCTTTCCACCCAGCTGCAGCAGGCGATCCATGCAGCCCTGCTGAAGCAATCGACACCGGAGGAAGCCCTGAAGGCTGCGGCCGAGAGCGCCAGCGGCGGTCTCTGATAGCACGAACCGGCCGGACCACACATCCGGCTGAACACGAGAGATCAGGTCACCGATGATGATGGGACGATGGATGATGCTGCGGAGCTGGCTGTTGCTGGCCCCCCTTCTCGCCATCATGACCTTCATCATCGGATGGCCCCTCGCCAAGACTGTCGGCGTCAGCTTCACCGACGCCAAGCTTATCGGCGGTGCGGTCAACTGGGTCGGAACCGACAATTTCAGCCGAGTCTTCTCCAGCGGCGCATTCTACAGCGTGGTTTGGACCACCATCCGCTTCGTGCTCATCTCAGTCACCGCCGAATTCGCCATCGGGCTGGCCGCAGCCTTGCTGCTTGATCAGAAATTCGTCGGCCGCAATCTCCTGCGCGCCCTCATGATCCTGCCCTGGGCGCTGCCAACGGTGGTTAACGCCACCATGTGGCGCCTTATCTACAATCCCGATTTCGGGGCCTTCAACGCATTGCTCACCCAGACCGGCCTGATCGATACCTACCGTTCCTGGCTCGGCGAGCCGAGTTCGGCGCTTCTTGCCGTTTGCCTGGCCGACGTCTGGAAGAATTTTCCTCTCGTTACCCTCATCGCACTCGCCGCCCTGCAATCGGTGCCGCGCGAATTGCACGCTGCAGCCGTCATGGATGGGGCCGGCCCCTGGTCGCGGTTCCGGGCGGTGGTGCTCCCCTATCTCATCGGCCCGCTCACAGTCGCCATCGTTCTGCGAACCATCGAGGCCTTCAAAGTATTCGACATCATCTGGGTCATGACGCGCGGCGGTCCCGCAAACAGTACGAAGACCGTCAGCATGCTGGTCTATGAGCAGGCTTTTTCCTTTCAGAAGGCAGGCATCGGCGCCTCGGTGGCACTCATCATGGTACTGGTGAGTTCCATCCTGATCGCCGGCTATGTCGGCCTGCTGCGCCGGCAAGGAGAGTTCCGTTGACATGATGGAACGCCGCAGCCTCGCCTTCAGCATGTTCATTCACACGGGTGCCCTGCTGCTCGGGATATTTATCCTGGCGCCAATCGCCTGGCTTCTCATCATGAGCATCAGCGACACCAACGACCTCACTACCATTCCCTTGCGCTGGATACCCCAGACGTTCGACCTGCACCGCTACCACGAGATCATTTCGCTGACCGCGAACAGTGTCGGGTCCGCCTTCCTCACCGCACTCCGCAATAGTCTGGCCGTAGCAATACTCGCTTCATTGGGAGCGCTTGCCGTCGCCATTCCGGCCGCATGGTCCGTCTCCCGCGCCAATGGTCGCCTCAACTTTTCGCTCTATGTTGTTGTTGGCACCTACATGCTGCCGCCCGTGGCGCTGGTGGTGCCGATCTATTTTGCACTCAGCGCCATGGGAGCACTCAATTCGGTCTTCAGCCTCGCCATCGTGTATCTTAGCATCCTGGCGCCCTTCACCACCTGGCTGTTGAAGAGCAATTTCGATCATGTGCCCGCTGAAATAGAACAGGCAGCCATGATCGACGGCGCACGGCTCGACCAGATATTGCGGCGCATCACTTTGCCGCTGGCGGCCCCTGCCCTCACCACTGCCGGGCTCTTCGCATTTCTGTTGGCTTGGGACGAATTTTTCTATGCCTTGCTGTTTACGGCCAAGGATTCGAAAACGCTTCCTGTCTTCATAGCCGATCTCGCCGGCGGGCGTGTTGCCGATTACGGCCTCATCGCTACAGCGGGTGTCATGGCTTCATTGCCGCCGGTTCTGATCGGTTTTTTCCTGCAAAAATCCCTCGTGTCCGGCCTGACCGCCGGCAGTGTAAAAGGATGACCAAATGACTATGCGTACGGCCGGGCCAGGCCTGTTGGCATTGCGGGCCGAAATGGCGCGCCAGCACCAGGATGCGCGAGACTCCTATGACGCCAATGGTGAGATCGCGACGACTATAGCCGGAGCACTACGGCGCAATCGCCGGCTGGTCCTGCTTGGCATGGGAGCGTCGCATGCCGTCAATCGCATGGTCGAGCCAACTTATCGCGCCTTGGGCATACAGGCGATTTCGCTGCCTTTGTCCGAGCATCTTTATGCGCCACTTGATCTCGCGGGCAGCGTCGTCATTGTCACGTCACAATCGGGTGAGTCAGTCGAAGTCCATCGGCTGTTCAGCGCACTCGGCCGGCACGACAGCGTCTTTGGCCTCACTCTGGAGGGTGGTTCCACCCTGGCGCAATCCTCCCCGTCGCTCATCGGACGTGGTGGAACCGAACGCGCCTTTGCCGCCACCCGCAGCCTGCTGATCAGCCTTGCTTTGCATCAGCGGGTGCTGACTGCTCTGGGCGATGATCCGACTTCTGCCCTCGCAGCCCTCGCCGACACGAGCACACCGGATCTTAGTTCGGCACTCGCTGCCTTGCGAGATAGCAGCGCCCTCGTCTTCTCCGGCCGCGCCATGCGCGGCCTTGCCGAGGCCGCAGCCCTTGGCGCCATGGAGTTGGGGCGCCTGCCGGCGCTCGCCCTCGAAGGCGGTCAGTTCCGCCATGGCCCGATGGAAATCCTGGGGCCTAAGATTGGCGTTGTTTTGGCCAAATCAGACGAGCCGACGGCACCTCTTATCGACAGCCTGGCGCAGCTCTGCGTCGCTGCCGGATCACCGACAATTCTAGTCGATTCCAGCGGCCAGCCTGCCGTCCCAGGCACCTGTCAGATTGCAGCACGGAAGTCTGCCGGCATCGCGGCCGCCCTTTCGCTGCTGCCGGCAGCTCAGAAACTGGTGATCGAGTTGGCCGATGCACGGACTGAAAACGTCGGCACGCCAATCCGCAGTGGCAAGATCACCCGCGATGAGTGACAGGCCGCGTCGCTCCCTGGCCGTCATCGGCAATGTGAATGTCGACATCATTATCGGCCCCGCAGCTCCCTGGCCTATGCCAGGCACCGAAGTCCTGGTGGACCATGGCGAGATTCGCGTCGGCGGCGCTGCAGGCAATGTCGGGCTGACCTGGAACGCCCTGGATATTCACTATCAGATGGCCGCCAATACCGGCCATGATCATTTCGGCCGCTGGTTGCGCGACACCTTCTCCGATCACGCGCGACGTTGGCCCATTGCCCAGACAGCCACGACTTTCTCGGTTGGCGTTACACATCCTGACGGCGAACGCACCTTTTTCACGATACCGGGCCATATGCCGCTGCTGACGGCGCAACAAGTCCGCAACATGATCGATATCGACACCTTGCAAGGCGGCATTGCCTTGTTTGTCGGTTCCTATCTTACCGATGCGCTGACGGCCGAGTATGCGTCCCTGTTCACGTGGCTCAAGACGCATCAGGTTGAAGTTGCTCTGGATACCGGATGGCCTATCAGCGGCTGGACAGCGGCAACTATAGCCACCACACGCAGCTGGCTGGCACATTGCACGCATCTGCTTCTCAACGAGGTTGAAGCGACCGCACTTACCTCAACCGGCTCCGTCGATGCCGCACTGACCGCGCTCAGCGGTATAACGCCGCCCGATTGCCATTGCGTGGTCAAATGCGGCCCCGCCGGTGCGGTTGGGCTCTATTACGAAGAACGCGTGGAGATCGCAGCGCCGAAGATCGTCCCAATCGACACGATTGGCGCCGGCGACGTCTTCGATGCCGCCTATCTCGCTGAAATAGCCGAGGGCAGACCTTTCAAGGATGCCATCACCGCGGGCGTCAATACGGCTTCACGCGCCGTGGCGACACTGCCGCGTGCTTACCGCGTCGAAGGATAAGCTACATTCCCCAGCGCAATGCAGCGGTGTGTATCGGCGAATCCCACAAGGCAAGGTCGGCATCCTCGATCAGGGACAGTGTGATCGAACAACCCGCCATCTCCAGCGAAGTCACATAGGGCCCGACCAGGCACCGGGCGACCAGCAATTTCTGGCCGGCCAGGATGCGCCGCGCGGCATTGCACATCAGATAGAGTTCCATTGACGGCGTGCCGCCGAAACCGTTGACCAGGAGGATTGCCTGTTGCCCGGGCTTCGGCGCCAGATCGCCCGTGATGGCACCGACCATTTCCGCGGCGATGGCATCGGCCGAGGCAAGCTTTACCCGCCGCCGGCCAGGCTCGCCATGAATGCCGACGCCCATCTCCATCTCGTCCTCCGCCAAAGCGAATGTCGGTTTGCCGGCAGCCGGGACCGTGCAACTGCTGAGCGCGACGCCCATCGATCGGGTGCGGCCGTTTACAGATTGTCCATAGGCCTGGAGCGCGTTGAGATCCCGTCCCTGCTCGGCTGCGGCCCCGACCAGACGCTCGACGATCAATGTGCCCGCGACGCCGCGCCGGCCGGTCGAATAGGTCGATGTTTCGACAGCCACATCATCGTCAGTGATCACGGTAGCAACGGGTCCGCCGATCATGTCACCGGCCATTTCTGCGGCCATGGCGAAATTCATCACATCGCCTTCGTAATTTTTGACGATGAAAAGAATACCGGCGCCGGTATCGACCGCTTGGGCAGCTGCCAGCATCTGGTCAGGTGTCGGCGATGTGAAAACCTGACCCGGACAGGCGGCATCCAGCATGCCATGGCCGACAAAGCCGCCATGAAGTGGTTCATGCCCGGAACCGCCGCCGGAGATGAGGCCGACTTTGCCTTTCTTGAGGCTGCGGCGACGGATGAACTTGCGTTCTTCCCCCAATTCGACGATGTCGGCATGGGCCGCCGCGAAGCCGTCCAGCGTCTCAGCGAGGACCGTATCAGTTCCGTTGATCAGCTTCTTCATGTTCTGCTCCCCAATATACTCACGCGGCTGTTACTGGCCGTCTTCAACAATCCTGGCTACCTGAACAGCAAGCTCGCTCAGCATATGATCAAGGCGCCGGTTGCGCTCTTCATCGCCCAGATCGGGCACGTGCAAGGTCGTCGTGCGGATGCGGCGGCTCGATTGCGCGCGCTGCAGCCGGCCCGGATGCGCGCGCCCATAGGCCTCCAGAAAGGCCTGTCGCTCGTGAGTCGGAAAGTGGACGATTTCAAAAATGGTCTCTATATGCGGCGCCGGTATCGGCACCGCATAGCTTGCATTGGTAATCTGCGTTATGAAACTGCGGTTCTTGCCCAGCGCATGCGCCAGCCGCTGGCGCGTACCGGACGGCCGATTGTCCAGAAGCCGCTGCAGGATGCCCTTATACTCGGCCATGGCAGAGGCTTCATTGGTGACACTTTCAGTCTCGGCATTCATGTCGATTGCCACCTTGCGATCACGGCCTTTGCGCGGGCCAGCATGGTCGGCGCCATCGAGACGTTACGTACACCCGCCTGCAGGAGCAAGGGAAGCAGGCGTGGGTCGCCGCCGGCATCACCGCACAGGCTGACCTCCCGGCCGGCCTCGCGCCCAAAGCGCGCTACATGCTCGATCAGCATCAAGACTGCCGGATTCGCCGTGTCGTTGAGGCCGGCGACGGCGGAAATATCACGCGCCGACGCCGTCACATATTGTGTGAGATCGTTGGAGCCGATGGAAAAGAATGCGGCGTCATAACGATCAATCGCCAGGGCGGCAGCCGGCACTTCCACCATGATGCCGAGGGCCGGCATCCGGCAGGGCACGCCAGCCCGCTCCAGATCGGCGACTTCCCCGGCCAGAAGCGCAGCAGCAGCGGCGACTTCCGCCGGAACGGTCACCATCGGCAGCATCACCTTGAGTGGGCCGAAATGGGCTGCCCGCGCCAGGGCACGCAGCTGAACGCGAAAGACGTCAGGATGCGCCAGCGACAGGCGAATGCCGCGCAAGCCCAGAAATGGATTGGATTCGGCAGCCATCGACAGGCCTTCGATCGGTTTATCGCCGCCGGCGTCAAGCGTGCGGATAGTGACCGGGCGCCCAGCCGCCCAGGTGACGATGCGATGATAGACCGCGAATTGCTGGTCCTCGTCCGGCAATTGCGGCTGGTCGTGGAACAGGAATTCGGTACGGACCAGCCCAATACCATCGCAGATCGCCGGGTCGAGCTTGTCGAGTTCCGTGGGTGCCGCCACGTTGATCTGCGTGAACACCCGCTGCCCGTCGGCAGTGACAGCCGGTTGCATCAGGTATTGTGCCCATTGCGCCGCCTCCGTTGCAGCGTGTTGCAATTGGTGCTGAAACGCCTGCGCTGCCTGCACGGTCGGGGCGAGATTGATCCGGCCCACTTCCCCGTCTAGCAGGGCGGATTCCAGCGGCTGAATGTCGGCGAGATCAAGGTCGAGCCCAACCACCATAGGCACACCACGCGTCCGTGCCAGCATGGCAACATGGGAACTGGGACTCCCACCGGTGAGGGCGATGCCGCCGCCCGCCGACCAGTCGCAGGCAAGGAATCGAGACGGCGGCATATCCTCGGCGAGGATAATCGCACCGGCCGGCGGAAGCGCAGCGGCCGTACCGAACAAATGTTCCAGAACCCTGTCGCGAATATCGATCATGTCGCTGGCGCGGGCCCGAAAATACTCTTCATCGGCGGCCTCATACTCCGCGATCTGCTCGTTCAGAGCTTCGCTCCAGGCGGCATCGACTGCTGCACCTTCGGCAATCGCCGCGAAAGCAGCCTCGGCCAAGGCATCATCGCCCAGCATCGCCACCTGAAACTCCAGGATCTCGGCGGCGTCATCACTTGCCTGCTGCTGCAGCTTCTCGATCTCGCCAATAGCAAGCGCGATAGCGTCGCGCAACTTGGCAGCCTCCTGGACCGGCGAACCAGCGGCATGCCTCTGCACCGTCACCGGACGCGAAATAAAGAGAGGCCCGGCCGCAAGCCCGGGCGACGCCGCGCGGCCACTATGCCATGTGTCAGGCGCCATGCCCCGGACCGACATTCGCCGCAACGCCCTCGTGATTCTCGTCAAAGTCGCGTCGCACCAAATCAGACAGCGCCGCGATCGCCTCCGCCGCATCCGTCCCATTGGCGGAAAAATGCAGGACCGCGCCCTTGGGGGCCTTCAGCGCCATCACCTTGACGACACTCTTGGCATCGATCCAGGGTCCGGCAGCATCGAAGGCAAGCTGGACCCTGGCCGCGAACGTCTTGGCAAGCTTGGTCATCTTCACCGCTGGCCGCGCATGCAGGCCGGTGGGGTTGGTGATCTCGATCGCCGCTTTGATCGTCGTCTCAGTCATGCTCACCCAGTTTCGTTCCCGACTCGAATGCCGCCATCATTGCGGCGACAGTTCTTCGGCCGTCCGCCGCACGATGTCCAGAGAAGACCCCCCGGACGCCTCCGTTGCCGCTATGACGGCGCCTTCAACGATCGGCGCATTGCATACGACGACCTTTTCCTGTCGATCAGCCGGCAGCATTTCAACCGCCATTTCGGAATTGGTCTCCGCACCGCCGAGATCGACCAGGATGGCGACACCGGCATCCGACCAGGCCTTGTCGATCGCTTCGAGGATGCGCTCGACCGACGTGCCAAGATTGCCTGCCGGATCGCCTCCGCACCAGGCCAGGGGAACCTCATTTCCGACCATCTGACGCACCATGTCGGCAGCACCTTCCGCCACCTTGGGCGAATGTGAAACGATGACGATACCAACCCTGCTCATGCCACTTCCTTCAACACATCCACCACTGCGCCGATCATCAGCGCCGAGGAGCGGGCGCCAGGGTCCATATGACCGATCGACCGATCACCCAGGAAAGACGCTCGGCCGCGGATGGCCTTGAGCGGCTTAGTCGCCTCGCTCGCCGCATGAGCCCTCGCCGCGAGTGCATCGAGATCGAGGTTGCCGGATTCCAATTGCTCGGCAACGGGAATGAGCACGTCGAGCATCGTCTTGTGCCCCGCCTCCGCCTTGCCGCGCGCCTGCACCGCGACGATGGCGGCTCGGAAGGCCTTCACGATGTCGGCGGCAGTCGGCTCAATCGGCAATTCCTTGCCCAACGTCATGAAAAGCGTGCCAAAGAGCGGCCCCGAGGCACCACCAACCTTCATGACCAAGGTCATACCGGCACCCTTGAGGAATTCCGGCAGTGGCTTTGCTGCCAAGCTCGCGGCATCCGCGGCAACAGCTTCAAAGCCGCGCTTCATATTGATGCCATGATCGCCATCGCCGATCGCCTGATCGAGGGCCGTCAACTCCTCGGCATGCTGCTCGATCACTTTGGCTACGGCCGCAACCAGAGCCTGGCGGAGTTCCGCACCCTGTTTCATGCCCATGCTTCCATACGCCAGCAACTCACATTCCTCTCCTAAGACGCAATACGCTCGCCACTGGGCCCGAAAAACAGTGCGCCCTTGAGGCCGAGATCCACCGCATCGCCTACCGACAAGTCCATATCCGGGTCCACCAAGGTCACGAGCTTATGTTCCCCGAGGCTGAGATGGAGGTGGTTCTGATCGCCGAGATGCTCGATCCAGTCAACCCTTGCAGCGTTGCTGCGAGCCTGCGCCACCCTACCCACGACGACATGCTCGGTCCGCGCACCGATCGTCGCAGTTCCCGCCGGCATCGGATGGCTGGCAAATGCCGCTGCGGGCAGCAAATTGATCGACGGCATGCCGAGGCGTGTCGCTACATAGATATTGCGTGGCGATTCATAGATTTCCCGCGGCGTCCCAACCTGCACCAAACGACCATGGTCAAGCACGCCGATGCGCGTCGCCATCGTCATCGCCTCGATCTGGTCATGGGTCACATAGAGCATGGTGGCGCCGAGGTCACGCTGGATGTGCTGCAATTCCAGCCGCATGTCGGAGCGTAACTTGGCATCCAGCGAGGACAGCGGCTCATCCATCAGATAGATCGATGGCGACCGCACCAAGGCCCGGCCGATGGCAACACGCTGCATTTCACCGCCAGAGAGACGAGTCGCGCGGTTCTGCAGCTTTTTCTCGATGCGCAGCAAAGCAGCCACACGCTCGACCGTCGCCTTGATTGTCGCCTCATCCACCCGGCGAACCGGGGATCGCAGTGGAAAGGCCAGATTCTCGAACACACTCAGATGTGGATAGAGCGAATATTGCTGGAACACGAAAGCGACGTTCCGCTCAGCGGGCGACAAGGGCGCGGCATCCCGCCCATTGATAAAGATGCGGCCTGCGTCTGGCTTTTCCAGACCGGCGATGAGACGCAAGGTCGTCGTCTTGCCGGCTCCGGTCGGCCCCAGCAATACGACGAACTCGCCGTCATGCACGGTAAGGTCGACGCCTTCCACGGCGGTCGTATCCCCGAAATGCTTGGTTACTGCTTCCAGGCGGATCTCAGCCATGGGCCGCTCCATCGAACAAAGCGGTATTGACCGCACGGCCGCCCTCGCCCCGAAAAAGAGACAGCCGTTCCGACTTGAGGCGGAGGCCGACATGGGCGCCGGGCGTGACAGCGACATGCGAATTGGTGCGTGCCTTCACCTGACCGAATACGGTATCGACCGTGATGATCTGGGTCGTTCCGAGATATTCCGTGCCATAGACAGCGCCCCGCAGCGGCGAGCCGTCGTCAAATCGGATATGCTCCGGTCGTACGCCGAGGACGAGCTTGGAAGGCGCAATGTCTTCGTGAACAGTGGGCATCGGCACCACGGCATCGCCAAGCCGCGCCTCCGCCGTGCCACGTGCCACGCCGGCCTCGAAGCGCAGGAAATTCATCGGTGGAGAGCCGATGAAATCGGCCACAAACATGCTGATCGGACGTTGATAGATTTCCTGCGGCGTTCCGAACTGCTCGATCAGCCCGCCGCTCATCACGGCGATCTTGTCGGCCATGGACATGGCTTCGAGTTGATCATGGGTTACATAAACCGTCGTTGCCTTCAACCGGTTGTGAAGCCCGCGCAATTCGCCGCACATGACATGGCGGAATTCGGAATCGAGCGCTCCCAATGGCTCATCCATAAGGAAGCACATCGGTTCGCGCACAATGGCTCGGCCCAGAGCCACGCGCTGGCGGTCGCCGCTCGATAGCCCGGAAACCGACTTTTCCAGGATATGCTCGATGCGCAGAATCCGGCCCGCCTCGTCGACCCGGCGCCGTATCTCGGCTCGCGGCATACCCTGGCATTTCAGCGAAAAACCAATGTTCTCGCGCACATTCATATGCGGATAGAGCGCGAACAGCTGGAACACGAAAGCAATATCGCGTTCGGCGGCGCGCTTAAACGTGACGTCATTTCCCCCCAGCAGGATGCGCCCGGAAGTCGGCAGTTCCAGACCAGCGATCATGCGCAACGTGGTCGTCTTGCCACAGCCGGACGGTCCGAGCAGGACAAAGAACTCGCCGTTCTCGACAGTGAAGTTCGAATTCTTCACCGCGGCGAAGTCACCGAAACTCTTGTGCAGATTTTCAACCCTGATCTCAGCCATCGTCTACTCCGGGAACTTGCTGACGACGGTGAACATCACGATACCTGCGAGCACGGTAATGAATGACCAGCCATAGAGAGTGATCGAAAACGGCTGCACCAGCATGAAGACGCCCAGCAGGATAAGGCCGATGGCAATGTTCTCAAGCCGGCCGCGCCTGGCCCAGCCGGGCCAATTGCGCTGCGGTGGCGTCCGCTCCTTCAGCAAGGGTCCCATGCTCATTTGCGCACCGCGCCGAAAGTGATGCCGCGCAGCAGATGCTTCCGCAGCAGGATGGTGAAGAAGACAATCGGGATCAGGAACAGCGTCGTACCGGCACCGACTGCCGGCCAATCCATGCCCCCCTCGCCGATGATGGTTGGAATGAAGGGCGGTGCCGTCTGGGCCTCACCGGAGGTCAGCAAGACCGCGAAGGCGTACTCATTCCAGGCGAAGATCATGCAGAAAATAGCCGTCGCCGCGATACCGGTGGCCGCCTGCGGCAGCACGACTTTGAAAAAGGCGTGCAGGCGCGTGTAACCGTCGATCATGGCGGCTTCCTCATATTCGCGCGGAATCTCGTCAATGAAGCCTTTGAGCAGCCAGACAGCCAGCGACACGTTGACCGCCGTATAAAGGAGGATCATGCCGAGCGCCGAATCCGAGAGGCCAAGCTCGCGGTACATCAGATAGATGGGAATTGCCACGGCAATTGGCGGCATCATACGCGTCGACAGGATGAAGAACAGCAGATCGTCAGCCAGGGGGATCTTGAAACGGGAAAAGGCATAGGCCGAGAAGACGCCGAGCGAAACGGCGAGGAAAGTCGATCCGAAGGCAATGATCAGTGAATTGACGAAACGCGGCACATAGTTCGACGTGCCCGCAATGACCATCTCCCGGCGCCTCGTCACTTCGTCGCACTCACCCTGTGGCGGACCGAGCGCTTCGATATATTCGTTGGTCTGCCTCGTTCGCGTCGTGAAGAGGTTGCAATAGCCCTCCAGCGACGGCTCGAAGACGATCTTGGGCGGATAGGAAATCGAATCCGGCGGTGTTTTCCAGCCGGTTGCAAAGATCCAACCCAGCGGCACCATCGAGATCACCGCATAGAGCACCACCAGGAAGCCAGCGATCCGCTTGGAATTCGCCGACGGCTCAACGACAGAATGGGCAGTTGTCGGCGCGCCGCTCATCTCTGTTTCACCTTGTTGAGGGCCTTCACATAGACATTGGCAAGCCCGAAGACGACCACGAATAGAATGATCGCGAAGGCCGATGAATACCCTGTCCGGTAAGCTTCGAAAGCCTGGCGCTTCAGGGTAATCGAAGCCAATTCAGTCGTTGAACCGGGACCACCACCGGTCAGCAGCATCACCATGTCGAACATCTTGAAGTTCTCGATGCCGCGGAACAGTACCGCCAGCATGATGAACGGCAATGCCATGGGCAGCGTAATCGACCAGAACTGACGCCAGCGCGACGCACGGTCAACTTCGGCCGCCTCCAGGATGTAATCCGGGATGGAACGCAAGCCGGCGAGGCAGATCAGCATCACATAGGGCGTCCACATCCAGGTATCGACGATGATGATGGCCCAGGGCGCCAGCGTCACCGACCCCAGCATCTCGAAGGAGGATGGCGGGATGCCGGTGAAAAACGAAACGATGTAGTTGAAGAGGCCGATCTGCGGCTGATAGAGAAATTTCCAGAAATTACCAACCACCGCCGGCGACAGCATCATCGGAATGAGGATGATGGTCGTCCAGAAGGCGTGGCCGCGAAACTTACGGTCGATGAGGTAGGCCAGGGCGAACCCGATCAATGTCTGGAACAAGATGGTCCAGAAGACGAAATGAGCCGTCGCCTGCATCGCTGCCCATACTTCAGGCGAGCTCAGAATGTCTTGATACCATTTGAGGCCGACATTCACGACCGGACGATTGGGTCGGTTCGAGGCAAAGTTAGTGAAGGACAGGTAGACGGTCCAGATCAGCGGAAAGATGTTGATCGCGAGCAAGAGGACCATCGTCGGCGCAACGAACAGCCAGGCGATGGACCGGTCCGACAGGCCGCGCACGACCTTGGCAACACCATGCGGTGTCGCTGAAGCTGCGCGATCGGCAATGGCTTCAATATCAGGCATGAGTCTCTCTGGAAGAAGCGGCGTCTCCGTCAAACTGCGGCGGAGACGCCGTGACACGCTAACAGGTCGTTACAGCTTGCCTTCTTCCTTGAAGATGGCGGTCCAGTCCTGAATCAGACCATCCAGGGCTTCCTTGGCCGTGCCCTGATCGGCCACGACATAGTCATGCAGACGCTTCTGCATGGCCTGAAGCAGCTGGGCATAGGAGGGCTCCTGCCAGAAATCCTGCACGCCACCCATCGCTTCGAGGAATTGGGCAGCAAAGGGTTGCGAGTCCTTGAAGCCCGGATCGTTCAGGACGGCATTGTGGCAGGCATAGCCGCCAAGCGACCACCACTTCTTCTGCACGTCGGGTTGGGCGAACCATTTGATATAGGCCAGCGCCCCATCCATGTTGTCGGTATTGGCGACAACCGAGATGCCCTGCCCGCCCAGCGTGGACGCGGCAACCTTGGCACTTGGATTGACGAAGAAGCCGGTCTTTGAACCGACGGTCTCGTCCTTCGCCATGCCGGGCATGAAGGCGAACCAGTTCATCATCATGGCGACCTGGCCCGATTTGAACGCATCGAGGCCTTCACCCATATAGCTGTCCGTATAGCCCGGAGGTGTACAGCACTTGTAGATCGCCTTGTACATTTCGAGGCCTGCAACCGCATCGGCGGAATTGACGGCGCCCTCCATGTCATACTTGCCGGGCGTGTTTTCGTATTTGAAGCCGTAGGGGTAGAGCGCCGAAGTGGCGCCCATGGTGATCCCTTCCGAGGCACGCTCGGTAAAGATCGCCGCACCATAGACCTTCTTGCCGTCGATCTCGCGGCCCTGGAAGAACTCCGCTGTTTCCTTCAGCTCTTCCCAGGTCTTCGGCGGCGCCAGGTCGCGGTTGTACTTGGCCTTGTATTCTTTCTGCAGGTCCGGATTTTCAAACCAGTCCTTGCGATAGAACCAGCCATTGGCATCGCCCATTGCCGGCAGCGCCCAATAATTCGGCGTGCCCTTCGGCCAGGTCGAATAGGCATAGACGGTGGCCGGTGCAAAGTCCGACATCTTGATTCCTTCTTTGTCGAAGAAATCATTGAGCTTCACATAGTAGCCGTTCTCCGCCGAGCCGCCGATCCATTGCGAATCGCCGATCAGCAGATCACACAGTTTGCCGCCCGAATTGAGCTCGTTGAGCATGCGGTCGGCGAA
Organism: Dongia sp.; assembly: GCF_041906375.1. Lineage (GTDB taxonomy): Bacteria > Pseudomonadota > Alphaproteobacteria > Dongiales > Dongiaceae > Dongia. Next base: position 194,927 of record NZ_JAYRJJ010000005.1, read on the forward strand.
GTTCGGCCAGGGCACGAACTCGAACTTCATGTCGGTGCCAGTCTGCGCGGTGAAATCCTTCGACAGTTCGACCAACGCGTTGGCCGGATCCCAGGCTGCCCAGCACAGTGTCAGCGAATCCGCTTTAGCCTGCGACAGTGGTGCACAGGCAATGGCAGCCGCCAATGCACCTGCGCCCGCAAGGAACTTCTTCATTCCGATCTCCTCCCAATGTTGCATCCATTCCCCCAAGGGTCGGATCGGCCGATTGCATCGCTCGATCGTGATGGCCCTGTGGGTCCCGGTCGCGCTCCCCGCGCTGCCCGGCATTTCATTTGATGGATTCCGCTCCGGGGCTTTTCTTGAGGTGTTTAAATGCCGGATCGCGGTGTTCAGTAATAATTCAATACACTAAACATCACAAGTAGGCTGAAGAAGAAATTCGACGTTGATTGGCAGTTAAAATGCGCTGCAATGCAGCATTATGGACATTAATTTTTCTGCAAGCGCGAAGAAGCGCACAAAGTGACATCTCACATGGATGCATTACTAAACACAATAAACATCATTTTGGATGGCGGTTGCTGCCATTCTCCGCGTGATACCTCATTTTTTGCGTTGCGCACCTCATTTTTTGACGGCAATTTGCTCAACATGAATGATCGCCCCCGCCGCCCCACTCTCGTTGACGTCGCCGAACATGCGCAGGTGAGCCTTGCCACCGTCGACCGTGTCTTCAACCGCCGCCCTGGCGTCAGCGTCCGAACCGTCGAACGGGTCGAACAGGCTCTTGTAAAGCTGGGCTACCGTCCCGACCCAGCGGCGGTACGTCTTGCCCGTGGCATCCAGTTCAACTTCTGCTTTGTCCTGCCGACCGGCACCAACACCTTCATGTCGATGCTGGCGTCTCAGGTTGAGCGCTCCCTGCAATGGCTCGATGACCAGAATACCTATGGCGACCTGTTGCGCGTCGATGTGTTCGATCCGCTGGTCTTAGCCGATACATTGCGCAGCCTCATCGGTCGCTATCACGGCGTCGCCGTCGTGGCCCTCGACCATCCGGCCGTGCGTGACGCCATCAATGCGCTGGTCGACAGCGGCATCTTTGTCGTCACCCTGGTCTCCGACGTGCCATCATCACGACGCCACCGCTATATCGGAATCGACAATTCGTCCGCTGGACGAACCGCGGCTACCTTGATGGGCCGCTTTTCAGGCAATCGCCGGGGCAAGCTCGGTCTCATCGCCGGCAATCTGAGCTTGCGCGATCACGCCGAAAGATTGTTCGGCTTTCAGCAGGTCCTCGCGGCGGAATTTGCGGGCCTGACGCCTTTGCCCACGCTCGAAGGCAATGACGACGCCCTCCGCTGCAAGGTACTGGCGCAGTCTCTTTTGCAGGACCATGCCGATCTCATCGGCATCTACAGCATCGGCGCCGGCAATCGCGGCATCGTCGAGGCGCTTGAAGGTTCCGGCCGGGCGCGTACCGTCATCTTCATCGGGCATGAACTAACCGAATTCTCGCGCCGCTACCTCATTCAGGGTAGCATGGATGCGGTCATCAATCAGGATGCCGGCCATGAAGCCCGTTCGGCCGCGCGCGTACTGCTCGCCTATTGCAGTAGTCAGCCCATGATCGACGACCAGGAGCGCATTCGCATCGACATCTTCCTGCGCGACAACCTGCCCTGACCGCCAGGAGACATTTTTGTTCATCGGTATCGACCTTGGCACCTCGTCGGTGAAATGCATTCTGGTCGATCCCGACCAGAATGTGCTGGCGACTGCCTCTGAACCCCTCGAGGTCACCAGGCCGGCACCCACACATTCGGAACAGGATCCGGCCAGTTGGTGGCAAGCGACCCTGAAAGCTCTCGACCGCATCGCGGCCGAGGCACCCAAATCGATGCAGGCCGTTACCGGCATCGGCCTTTCCGGACAGATGCACGGTGCCACCTTGCTGGATGCAAAGGACCGGGTGCTGCGCCCCTGCATCCTGTGGAATGACGGCCGCGCCGCCGCAGAGTGTGCCGAAATGGAGTCGGCCTGGCCGCAGCTCCGAACTGTTACCGGCAATATCGCGATGCCGGGATTCACGGCACCGAAGCTTCTTTGGGTGAAGAGACACGAGCCCGCCAACTTTGCCGCGACAGCAAAGGTGTTGTTGCCCAAGGCCTATCTCCGCCTGCTGATGACCGGCGAGCATGTTGAGGAAATGTCCGATGCCGCGGGCACGCTATGGCTCGACGTCGCCAAACGCGACTGGTCCGATGCCGCGCTCGCCGCAACCGGCCTTACCCGTGGGCACATGCCGCGCCTGGTCGAAGGGTCGCGACCATCCGGCCGGATTCGCGGTGAGCTTGCCCGGCGCTGGGGTATGACTGGCGCCCCCATTGTTGCCGGCGGTGCCGGTGACAATGCGGCCGGCGCCGTCAGCCTCGGCGCGGTAAGACCCGGCGACGCTTTCGTTTCGCTCGGCACGTCGGGCGTCTTATGGGCGACGACCGCTGGCTTTGCCCCCAACCCTGCCGCTGCCGTGCATGCCTTTTGCCATTGCCTGCCGCAAAGCTGGCATCAGATGGGGGTCATCCTTTCCGCTGCCTCTTGTCTCAGTTGGCTTGCGCAGACTCTCGGCGCAAGCGAAAGCGCCTTGCTGGCAGGGCTTGCGGAAAAGCCTACGGCGCCAAGCCGGACCCTGTTCCTCCCCTATCTCTCCGGCGAGCGCACCCCGCACAATGACGCCGCGATCCGCGGCGCCTTCATCGGGTTGGCGCATGAGACGGATCGTGCCGCCCTGGTCCAGTCCGTCATGGAAGGCGTTGCCTTTGCCCTCCGCGACTGCCTGAATGCCCTCTCGGCCGCCGGCACACGTATCACGACCGCGGATGTCATCGGCGGCGGCGCCCGCTCGGCGCTATGGCTCGCCATCCTCGCCAACATCCTCGACCTGCCCTTGACCGAAGTCACCGGCGCAGAGGTGAGCGGCGCATTCGGGGCTGCACGTCTCGGCCGATTGGCCGTCACCGGCGAGGCCCCAGCAAGCGTCTGCCTGCCGCCATCGCGCGGCAGGACTATCCAACCCGAACCCGCTCTGCGCGACGGCTATGCCGCCTCTTATGCGCGCTACCGGAAGCTCTATCCCAGCTTGAAGGAGATTGCATCATGAACGCTCCGATCCGCCCCTTCTTTTCCACCAGCCAGCCAGTGAAATTCGAGGGACCGACGTCGCGCAATCCACTGGCCTTCAAATACTACAATCCCGACCAGATCGTGCTCGGCAAGCGCATGGAAGACCATCTGCGATTTGCCGTCTGCTACTGGCACAGCTTCTGCTGGCCGGGAACGGATCCTTTCGGCGGCGACACGCTGCAGCGGTTCTGGATGCAGCCCGGCGACGCAATGCAACTGGCGAAGCAAAAGGCGGATGTCGCCTTCGAGCTCTATCGCCTGTTGAATGTCCCCTACTTCACCTTCCATGACCGGGATGTGGCGCCCGAGGGGGCCAACCTCGCTGAATCCAATCGCAATCTGCGCGAAATGTCGGATGTCATCGCCCGCAAGATGGAGGGCGCCAAGGCAAAGCTGCTCTGGGGCACAGCCAATCTCTTCTCGCATCGCCGCTATATGAGCGGGGCTGCTACCAACCCTGACCCTGAGGTCTTCGCTTACGCCGCTGCCCAGGTGAAAAATGTCTTCGAAATCACCCATCAACTTGGCGGCGAGAACTACGTCCTCTGGGGTGGTCGTGAGGGCTATGAGACATTGCTCAACACCGATCTCGGCCGTGAACTGGATCAGCTCGGGCGCTTCCTCAACCTGGTCGTCGAGCACAAGCACAAGATCGGTTTCAAGGGCACCATCCTCATTGAGCCCAAGCCGCGCGAGCCGACGAAGCACCAGTATGATTTCGACGTCGCCTCCGTCTATGGATTCCTCGCCCGCTATGGCTTGGAGAAGGAGGTGAAGGTCAATATCGAGGCCAACCACGCCACGTTGGCAGGCCACAGTTTCGAGCACGAAATCTCGCTCGCTTGGGCGCTTGGCATCTTCGGCTCGATCGACATGAATCGCGGCGATCCGCAATTGGGCTGGGACACGGACCAGTTCCCCAACAATATCCAGGATACGGCCCTGGCCCTTTACTACATTCTGCAAGGTGGCGGCTTCACCACCGGCGGCCTCAATTTCGATGCCAAGATCCGCCGGCAATCGCTTGATCCGGACGATCTCATCCACGCCCATGTCGGCGGCATGGATGTCAGCGCCCGCGCGCTGCTGATCGCCGAAAGGATGATTACCGACGGCGCCCTCGCTCGCCATGTCAAAGGCCGCTATGCCGGCTGGGACAGCGCCGAGGGCCAGGCTATCTTGGACGGCAAGAAGTCGCTGGCGGAAATTGCCGCTGGCGTCGAAGCGCGCAATGCCGAGCCCACGCCGCGTTCGGGCCAGCAGGAATTTCTGGAGAACCTCGTCAATTCCTATCTCTGATCACAAAGGCAACGCGCCGGAAACAAGGCGCAGCAAGGGGAGAAGCGACCATGGCCATGACCACCATCAAAGGACCTGCCATTTTCCTGGCGCAATTTGCCGGCGACAAAGCGCCGTTCAATTCTTTCGATTCCATCTGCAAATGGGCGGCGTCGCTCGGCTTCAAGGGTGTCCAGGTGCCGAGTTGGGACAGCCGCATGATGGACCTGGAGAAAGCGGCGAAGTCGAAGACCTATTGCGAAGAGCTAAAAAGCACCGCAGCCAAGCACGGCATTGCCATCACTGAACTTTCGACGCATCTGCAGGGTCAGCTCGTCGCCGTACATCCCGCCTACGATCAGGCCTTCGACGGCTTCGCGCCGCCGAAAGTGCGCGGCAATCCGAAAGCACGGCAGAAATGGGCGGTCGATCAGATGATACTGGCCGCCAAGGCCTCGCACAACCTTGGTCTCAACGCCCATGTCACCTTCTCAGGAGCACTCGAATGGCCCTTCATGTATCCTTGGCCGCAACGCCCGAAGGGCCTCACCGATACCGCGTTTGAGGAGCTTGCGAAACGTTGGCTGCCGATCCTCAATGCCTTCGACAAGGTGGGCGTCGACGTCTGCTATGAGATTCATCCGGGCGAGGACCTGCATGACGGGGTCACGTTCGAAATGTTCCTGGAGCGGGTGAAGAACCACCCCCGCTGCAACATCCTTTACGATCCATCACACTTTGTTCTGCAATGCCTCGACTATCTCGAATACATCGACATCTATCACGAGCGCATCAAGATGTTCCATGTGAAGGATGCCGAGTTCAATCCGACCGGCCGCCAGGGCGTCTATGGCGGCTACCAGACATGGGTCAATCGTGCCGGCCGCTTCCGCTCGCTGGGCGATGGCCAGGTCGATTTCAAAGGCATCTTCTCCAAATTCGCCCAATATGGCTTCAAAGGTTGGGCGGTGATGGAATGGGAATGCTGCCTGAAGCACCCGGAAGACGGCGCCCGCGAAGGCGCCATCTTCATCCGCGACCATATCATCCGTGTGACCGAGAAGGCCTTTGACGATTTCGCCGGCGGCGGTGCTGACAAGGCCGCCAACCGCCGTATGCTCGGCATCTGAGGAGGAAACGACATGGCTATCGAGGGAAGCAAAGAAAAGGCAAGTCGCGACCGCATCCGCCTCGGCATGGTCGGTGGTGGCGAAGGCGCATTTATCGGCGCTGTGCACCGTCTGGCGGCCCGCATGGACGACCAGTTCGAATTTGTGGCGGGCGCACTCTCTTCGACGCCTGCCAAGGCGAAGCGCTCCGGCACGGCCCTGGGACTCGCGCGCGATCGTGTCTACAGCGATTTCGAGACCATGGCCATCAAAGAGGCCGCCCGCGAGGATGGCATTGAGGCCGTCGCGATCGTGACGCCGAACCATCTCCATGCGCCTGCCGCTCGCGCCTTTCTCGATGCTGGTATTCATGTCATCTGTGACAAGCCGCTGACCACCTCGCTGAAGGATGCCCTCGACCTCCAGCGGCGCGCCAGGAAGGCGCGCAAGTTGCTGGCCGTCACCTATAACTACACCGGCTATCCCATGGTGCGGCACGCCCGCCAGATGGTGGCCGATGGTGCGCTTGGGTCCTTGCGTGTCATTCAAGTCGAATATCCGCAGGATTGGCTGACCGAGAAGCTCGAAGCCACCGGCCAGAAGCAGGCCACATGGCGCGCCGACCCCAAGCAATCGGGTGTCGGCGGTTCTCTAGGCGATGTCGGCACGCATGCCTACAATCTTGCCTGTTTCGTGAGTGGTCTCACCCTGGAGTCACTCGCCGCCGATCTTTCCCGCTTCGTGCCGGGCCGCAAGCTTGACGACAACGCCCATGTCCTCCTGCGTTTCCGCGGCGGTGCAAAGGGCATGTTGTGGACCAGCCAGGTGAGCCCCGGCAATGAGAACAATCTGCGCCTGCGCCTCTATGGCGCCAAAGGCGGGTTGGAGTGGCATCAGGAGCATCCCAACCAGCTGTTGTGGTCACCCTATGGTGAGCCGACCCGCGTCATCTCGCGTGGGACGGGCGCTGCGAATGCCGCCGCCGCCCGCATGACCCGCGTGCCGCCGGGCCATCCGGAGGGCTATCTCGAAGGCTTTGCCAATATCTATACGGAAGTGGCGGCGGCAATCCGCGCCTCGCGCCAGCGCCGGCGGGCTGATCCCGCCGTCACCTTCCCCACGGTTGCCGACGGCGCCCGCGGTGTCGCCTTCGTCGAAGCGGCGGTGAAATCCTCCGCCCGCAATGCAGCCTGGGTCAAACTGCCGAGGATCTAGACCATCAACTGCCCGCCATTCACTTCGATGACCTGTCCGGTGACATAACCGGACAGGTTCTCCGAGGCGAGATAGAGGACGGTGCCGGCGCAATCTTCCGCCGTGCCCAAGCGCTGCTGCGGAATCGTCTTTCGGGTCGCTTCCAACTTTTCCGGCGTTGAATGGCGCACATGAAAGTCCGTATGAATCGTGCCTGGTGAGACTGCGTTGACGCGAATGCCGTCCGGTGCGAGTTCCCGCGCCAGCGACCGCGTGAAGGTCGAGATGAATCCCTTGGCGCCGCTATAGATACTGGATCCAGGACTACCGCCGGTGATCGCCGAAACGGAGCTCACATTGACGATGGCACCCTTGCCACTCAATTTGAGATGCGGCAGCGCCGCGCGGCAGCAATGCACCGTGGATCGCACATTAAGGTCGAAGACCGCGTCGATGAATGCATCGTCAATCTCGGCCAGTGGTTTGCGCGCCACCATGCCGCCGGCATTGTTAACCAGGATATCTAGCCCGCCCAGCGCCGCGACCGCAGCTTTGACGAGACCATCTGCCGCACCGCTCGCCGTCAGATCAGCACCCAGAGCAAATGCGGCGCCCTGCTCTGCGACCAGCGCTTCAGCGGCAGCCTTTCCGGAATGGTATTGCACGGCGGCCCTTGCACCCGCCGCACTCAGGGCGCGGGCCATCGCCGCACCAATTCCAGTGCCGCCGCCCGTGACCAGCACGCGCTTGCCAACCAGATCGCTCATGCCCGTCATCTACTTCGTTCCTTGCTGAATGATGCCTTCCCAACCCGACATCGGCGTTTCTGCATAGCCTTGCGCCCACGTGACGTAGCGGGCAGCGAGTTCGTCGCCGTTTTGCGCCAATGCAGCGAATGCCTTTGCCGCTTCGGCAAATCTGCCGTCTCGCCACAGCGTGAGCGCAGCGGAGAAGGCTGGCAGATCGAGTTTCGCCGCGGCTTCGGGCCCCAGTGGCTGATACAAGCGTACCGGCTGGTCCCGCCCGATGACACGAATGAAATCGAGCTCGCGGAAAGTGAAGTCCTGCGCGGCCGATTCCTGGATGTGTTCGCTGGCGACGATGGGAATACCGTAATGCTTGCCCACACCTTCCAGGCGCGAGGCGACATTCACGGCGTCACCCATGACCGTGTAGTTGAAGCGCTGTGAGGAACCGATATTGCCGACGATCGCCTCGCCACGGTGAAGGCCGATGCGGATGGCAATACGCCCGCCGCCATTTTGACCGTCGCCACCGATATAAAGGGGATCATCTTCCAGCGACCTGATCATGGCGAGGCTTGCCCGCACCGCATCCACCGCCGAGTTCGGCCGGGCCAAGGGTGCCCCGAAAATCGCCAGCACGCCGTCGCCAATGAATTTGTCGACGAAGCCACCATGCGCCTGCACGATATCCGTCATGCGCCCGAAATAGCGGTTGAGGTCGTCGACCAGCGGACCCGGCTCCACGCGCTCCGACAAGGTGGAATAGGACGCAATATCGGAAAAGAGGATCGTCACGTCACGGAGTTCGCCGCCCAGGGACGGCAGTTTCTCCTCCTTGACCAGCCGATCCACCTCGCTCTTGGGCAGATAGAGCGAGAACGCGTTGCGCAATTGCCGCCTGGCCCGGTCCATGCTGCCCATGCGCAGGGCAAGTCCCGCCGGCGCTGCCAATGACATCGCGATGGCGCCGGTGACGAGCGGCGCCGCCAGCAAGTTTACGAAAGCGGCCAGTGCGGCGGTCACCCAGATTGCCACAAAGACAAGCCAAACCGGCAAGGCGCGCCAAGGCTTCGCCATGACGAACAAATACATGGAAACAAAGGCGAGCAGGCTCAGCAGCCCGAACCGCGCATTCGGGGTGAGCTTCTGCAACCCGTTCTCGTGCAGCAGATTGTCCAGCGCTGCAGCATGAATGAGGACGCCTGGCATGGCATTGCGGGCCACGCCTGAGAACTTCGACATGTCTGCCGGAATCCGGCAGCGCGGCCCCAAATCCTGGCCGTCAGGCAATGTCGCAAAGCGCCCGGAAGTGAGGACACGGTCCTCGACATCAAGAACGCCGCCAAGCAACACAATCCGTCCGGCAAAATTATCCTTGAAGAAAGCACTGTCGCCGGCCTCAGCGCAGGCGCGCAGGTCGGCCAGCGAATAGACCGGCGCACGCTTAGACGCCGCGAAGTTCAGAAGCAATTCATCGCGGCTTTGCCCCAAAGTGGGATCGGTGCCCGTCGCCCGTTCGAGAACAGCTGCCGCAAGCCCCAACTCGCTCTTGCCGGTCGTGGTTGCGATCGAAATCGGCACGCTGCGCGCGACACCATCCTCATCCGTCTGGATGTTCGCCGGGTTCTGGTTCTTCAGATCCCTTATGTCCTTGGCGCCGACGGCCCAGCGCTGCTGAATGGTCGGCCGCACCGGATCGGTCTGGTGCTTGGTATAGCCGAGGACGATCTTGCCACTCTTGGCGCCCTTTTGCAGGGCCTTGAGCCAGGCCCGGTCATAACCCGGCGAAATACTGTCTGCCGTGGTGCCGATGATGATGTCGATGCCCACGGCTTTCGGCTCGGCGGCCAGCACCGCATCGAGAACGTTGCCGAGTTCCGGCGTCCACAGCGCCTGGGGCAGGTTGCTGAAATGCTCGTCCCGGTAGGTTTCCTCATCGACCGCGACGATGGCGATCTCATCGCTGAGCGGTGGCGGGCCCCAGATGCGGAAATGAACGAGATGCAGCAGGTCGATCGACAGCCGGTCGAGTGCCATTCCCCAGGACGAAAGCGAGGCGGCGCCGATAAGCGCCGCCAGACCCAGACTGATGATGAGGTTCCGCCGCCCCCGCAAGCTGCCTCGCATTTGAAATTGTCTTGGCGGCCAGGAATCGAAAGAGAGCCAAGCTGTTAATCTAGAATGACGACACGCTCAAGCGTGCCAGTCTTGGCCTTGGTGGCATTCCGGTCAACCTCGACGATCACGGTCTGGGTGAAACCCTTCACGCGATAGGCAACGCCCGGCTGCATTTCCAGCTTGGCCGCCTGGAAATCGATGCGCTCGTTCTTGGGCTCGATCTTCCAGGTCTCCCCGCCGTTGATCGGCTCGATGATCACGCCGGCGCTCTTGCGCGCGATGATGATCGGCTGGCGGGTGAAGATATGTTTGATTTGGCCGCGGAAGGCGATGGTGGCGCTCTGCTGCGATTCGTCGGCGGTCAGGGCCAGGCGCGTCTCCGTGCATTCGGTCTTTTCCCGGGCGACCGTGCCGCCCTCGACGGCCGATTCCTTCAGGCCCACAGTCACCTTGCCACCGGTGATCGTCTCTCGGACGCAGGATTTTAGATAGCCGAGCACGATCGTTTCGCCTTGCGCGAGATCCAGGATTGTATTCTCCGGCAGCATGTCGAATGCTTGGCCCAGCCCTTCGTTTCGCGCGGAATTTTCCACAATCGCAACCGCTTTCGGCGCCGCTTCCGACGAATGTCCGGAAAGAATCACCGCCACCACGGCGACTAGGCCGCTGCACAGCAAATATCTGATTTTATTAAACTTGCTCGTCATTTTAGCAACTTCTTAGCTTTCCGGGCCGGGCCATTCGCAGGCATCATAAGCATGTGGGTGAATTAGACGCTATGGGGCAACGCATGGTTTGTGATTCCCGTCACAAGCCGGTGTTGACGCTCTTGGCGGGGCTCGCTAGAAGCGGTATTCGACCACCTGTACAAAAAGACACATTTTCGGGTGATGGAGCTAGTCGCACCCGGAGAAACGATAATTTACGAGGGACGATAATGGCTTTTTTGGCAAAATCATTGCGGCTTGCCCTGACGGCGACCGTCTTTTGCGGCACCACCGTCGCTCTGGCACGAGCCGATGACGAAATCGAAAAGAAGATCCGCGACGAAGTCAGCCGTCGGGTGACCGACGCGATTTCCAAGCGCATCGGCGACGACGTGACTTCCGACATGGAAGGCATGCCGGATACGGGCTACACCAACAGCGTCTGGTTGACCCCCTCCTATGCCAATGTCACCAGCGACAATAGCAGCCTGATCGAGAAGGCCGGCAGCGAGTTCGATACCGACCTGTGGACCATTCCGTTCGGCATCGATCACCGCTTCGGCGATTCCTTCTTCCTCGGTATCTCCGGCGCCTATGCCAATTCGGCGACCGATATCGATACCAAGGGCAGCGACGTGGATTCCGATTTCTACAGCGACACCTTCACGGTTTCGCCCTATATCGCCTACCGCTTCGCCGACTATTTCTTCGCCACCGGCCTGTTCAGCTATTCCTACAGCGATGGCAAGAGCACGGCGGATGACACCGAATCGGTCGATTCCGACAGCCAGACCTTCTCCGGCGAACTGGCCCTCAATGCCGCCGCCCCGGTCGGCGACTTCATCCTGAAGGGCAAGGCCGGCTGGCGCTATTCCTACACCGAATTGCTCGACTTCGAGGCCGAAGGCGACGATGACAGCGACGCCCACACGGCCGTCGCCTCGTTCGAGGTCGGCTACAATCTCGATCCCTTCGTTCCCTATCTCGGTGTCCAGTACGAGCATGTCTGGCCCGAAAACGTCCCCGAAGTCGACGAAGGCGATCAGGACTTCCTGTATCTCTCGGGCGGCGTGCGCGGCAAGGTGAACGATTGGCTGTCGCTCGGCGCCGGTGTGCGCGCCGAAGTCGTCAACCAGGAAACCAACCAGATCGGTGGCCAGCTGGAGTTCAAAGCACGCTTCTGATCCAATACGGTTTGGGATGACATAGAATGGGGGCGCTGCTCGCCGAGGCGGGCGCGCCCCTTTTTGTTGGGACGGTGCTTAACGGGAGTTGGCTCACATGATTTTCCTGGCACCCAGACTGAGGACGATGGCCAAGCTGTTGCCGCTGTGCCTGCTGCCGCTGGCACTTCACGGTGCACCGGCTGCGGCGCAGGACGCTGTCTTCGACGCCATCAGCGACCACCTGTTCGAAAACGTCCTCTACGCCCAGGCGCAGCTGAAAATCAGCACCCCGCTCTTGAAGCTCGATGATGTCGCCCTCGGGACCGGGAGCAACAGTTTCGTGCTGAAGGGAAGCGACGGCGCCTACCGCCTGTGGAACCTGCAGGCCGGCAGCCAGCAAGCCGTGATCAAGGCGCCAGCCGGTACGGCCTTCGCCCCGTCCAGCGGCGGCACCACCTTCTTCATCGGCCAATCCGACGGCAGCGTGCTGCTGATTGACCCGCACAGTGGCAAGACATTCGCGACACTTCCCGGTAAGGGCGGCGCCGTCACGGCGTTGGCCGCCTCGCCCGACGATTCCGTCCTGTTCGTCGCTCATGCAACAGGGACGGTCAGCGCTTGGCCCTTGGATACGCGCCAGCCGGCATGGGCCGCTCCGGTATCATCCGGCGCCATCGCCAGATTGAGCGCCTCTGCTGATGGCAAATTTCTGGCCATTGCCGATGCCGGCGGCGCACTCGTCGTTCTGGATGCTGCGACCGGCAAGCCGACCGCTTTGAGGGGCAACCTGGGCGAAACCGCTGCCGCCCTCTATATTGCGCCCGGCGGCCAGAAATTGGTTGCGATCGGCGGCAATGGCAAGGCTCTCAGCCTAGGCAAGCGAGCCAGTACCACCGACCTTGGCAGTCTCACCCGTGCCGATATCGGCCTCACCGGTGATAGCGCAACTGTCCTGCGCGATGGCAAAGTCGTCGAATTGATCGACCTGGAATCGGGCAAGACGAAACACACCATCACCGAACTCAAGACCCCAGCGATCGGCGTCATCTACGACGAGGCCGCCGCCAAGGTGATCGTCATCGATGCCGCCGGCACCCTGCAGGTCTTCGACACGGTGACCAAGGAGATGGTGCTGTCGATCTTCATTTCCGCCCAAGGCTGGGCCCTCGTCGACCGGCAAGGCCGCTTCGACGGGTCGGGCAGCGGCCTGCGCGGCATCAGCTGGGCGGTCAAGAAATCGAATTTCCCGATCTCCTCACTCACCCAGGCCTTTTCGGATCCGGGCATGCTCTCCGCCGTCCTCGACAAGGATAAGCGTGAGCTGCGCACCGTCCCCGGCAACCCGGTCGAGAAATACCCGATGCCGCCCAAGGCCGAAATCGAACCGATCTCAACCGAACTCGCCGGTGACAAACCCTATCAGCTGATGGTCATCGCCACCGACCAGGGTGGCGGCATCAAGGACGTGCGCCTCTATCACAATGGCAAGATCGTCGACGTGGGCGCCATCCTCGAACAGAAGGATGCCGAGGTCGACGGCAAGCATGTGCGCGTCATCGGCTACAATGTCTGGCCCGTGCCGGGGCCAAATGTGTTCCAGGCCGCGGCCACGGGTTCCTATGACAACCCGGGCGATCAGGCCGAAATGCGCCAGACCTTCTCCGGTGAGCCGCGCAAAGGACAGCTCAACCTCATCACCGTCGGCGTCTCGCAATACAGCCGCTTGCCCAAGGAATATCAGCTGAAGGTCGCCGCCAATGACGCCGGGCGCGTGAAGTCCGCTGTCTCGACCTATTCCAAGGCGCTCTTCACGGATATCGCCGCTGCCGACCTGACCGATGTCAAGGCGACGAAGGCACAGATCCTCCATACCCTCGACGGCCTCAAAACCGCCAAACCGGAGGATTCCGTCATCCTCTTTCTCTCCGGCCACGGGGTCACGGATGAAAGCGATTGGTATTTCCTTCCCAGCGACGCAACCGAAGACGATTCGGACAGCTGGATCTCCGCCAGCGAGATTCGCGGCGCTCTGGAAAGATCCGGTGCCCAGCGCGTCTTCGTCATCATTGATGCCTGCTATTCCGGCGGCACCGTGGAAAATTTCTATGCCGTCACCTCGTTTCAAAAGCGCTTCCTCACCAACGGCTTGCGCAGCTCCGGCATCCAGGTCCTGACCGCCACAAGGCGCGACCAGCTGGCGCCGGAAAGTGCCGAACTCGGCGCCGGCTTCCTCACCTATCTGGTCGATCAGGCCCTGAAAGGAAAAGGCGATGTCGACCCGCGCGATGGTTGGATCTCCTCGCAGGAGGTTGCCAAATTCACATATGCAGCTCTGCCCGAACTGTTTCTCGCCCAGCGCGAAAAGAACCCGAAGGCCTTTCGTGCCGTCTATGGCGCCGACGTGCAACAGCCTGACATCTATACCGTCGGCGCCGATCTCCTGATTGCCAAAGCAGCTCAATAGCGCAATGACATCCAGCCAGCCCATCCATATCACCTTCCTCAACAGCGAGGATGTGTCCCGCCTCGCCCTCACCGACGACGAGATTCTGACAGCGGTCGAGGACGCCTTGCGCGCGCAAGGCAATCGGCAGACCGTGATCGAGCCGCGCGTCCATCTGGTGCCGGAAGATTCGGCCAAGGGCCATTTCAATGTCCTGCGTGGAGTCGTGAAGCCTCTCGGCCTTGCTGGCGTCAAGGTGGTGGGCGACTTCGTCAACAATTTCGAGCGCGGCCTGCCTTCCGAAATGGCCGTGCTCAACCTGTTCGACCCTGAAACCGGCATGCCTCGCGCGATCCTGGATGCCACCGCCATCACCGACATGCGCACCGGCGCCATCACCGCGCTTGGCGCCAAGCATCTGGCGCGCCGAAATTCCAGAACCCTGGGGCATATCGGTGCACGCGGGACCGCTTATTGGAATGTGCGCCTGCTCGATCATCTCTTCGATTTCGACGAGATCCGCGTGCATTCGCGCCGGCCGGAAAGCCGCGAGGCTTTTGCGGCGCGGCTGTCTGCCGATCTCGGCAAGAAAATCATCGTCACCACCGACTGGGAAACTTGCGTACGCGGGGCCGACATTGTTGTAGAGGCCTCGCGCCTGCCCAAGCCGCAACCGATGCTGAAGACCGACTGGATCAAACGCGGCGCACTGGTGGTCCCATATGGCACTATGAGTGCCGTCGAACTATCGTTGACCGACATCATGGACAAGGTCGTGGTCGACGATTGGGGCCAGTGTCGCAAGGGGCTGCCCTTTGGGGCACTCCGACAGCATGTCGAGAGCGACCGGCTGACCGAGGAAAATCTGCATGCCGAGTTGGGGCAGATTGTGGCTGGGTTGAAGCCCGGGCGCGAGAGCGATGCTGAAACGAATCTCTTCTGGCACCGTGGCTTGAGCCTCAGCGATATCGCCCTCGGCCATGCGCTGCTGACCAAGGCGGCGGCACAAGGGGTCGGGCAGAGTCTCAGGTTTATCTGACCCTGCACGTGATCTCAAAAAGTCGCGCGGCCGGCAATCTACCCCGCCGCAGACATTGCCGCTCACTCTGCTGCGCATGCAAATCGCCGGCCGTCGCCCTGCGGTTCCTCATCTAGGTCCATGCTGTTTCGGGTATGAGAGGGAACTTCTCCCCCGCACCAGCCATGTGCCGCGAATCCCTGCCGCCAGATGATGTTAGGGGAGGCGTCGAGATATCGACAAACGAGCTTAACTGGCGCGCTGCACAGAAATTCTAATGCCGCCGAGGCCGCAGAAAATCTCTATGGATCACAAGGAAGCCTCGATTGCGACTTGCTCGACATTGCAGTCATATGAAGATGGCTAGACAGTCACTCTGTTCATCAGAACGACACGTCGGTCGCACACCCGGACCTGTTTTCCTCCGCAGCGGGATCCGGCCTCCCAGAACCAAGCCTCACTTGGCCGGACAGTCCCACCAGGTTTGTCCGGCTCTTTCTTTTCAGCATTCCGGCAGATTGACCGCGAGGCCGCCGAGACTCGTTTCCTTGAATTTGGCACTCATCTCGACGCCGGTCTGGCGCATTGCCTCGATGCAATTGTCGAGCGGCATGAAATGCGAACCGTCGCCGCGCAAGGCCAACGACGCTGCCGCCACTGCCTTGATCGCGCCAATGCCGTTGCGTTCGATACAGGGGACCTGCACCAGGCCCGCCGCCGGATCGCAAGTCATGCCCAGATGATGCTCCAGCGCGATCTCTGCCGCGTTCTCCACTTGCTCCGGCGATCCGCCCAGCACGGCACAGAGACCGGCTGCCGCCATTGCGGCAGCGGAGCCGACTTCGCCCTGGCATCCCGCTTCGGCGCCGGAGATCGAGGCATTGTGCTTGATCAGGCCGCCGATCGCCGCGGCCGTCAGCAGGAACTCAGAAACCCGCGCCGGATCGGCACCGAAGCAATGATCGAGGTAGTAGCGAATGACGGCAGGCACGACGCCGGCGGCGCCATTGGTCGGCGCGGTCACGACCTTTCCCCCGGCCGCATTCTCCTCATTCACCGCCATGGCATAGACGCTGAGCCAGTCTGACGTCACATGCGGCTGGGCCCGGTTGGTGCCCTTCTCCTTCTCCAATTGTCCGCGAATGGACATGGCGCGGCGCTTCACGTGAAGCCCACCGGGGAGTTCACCCTGCTGCGACAGGCCGCGCTCGATGCAGCCGTTCATCGTCTGCCAGATCTGACCGATGCCGCTGTCGAGTTCCGCAGAAGACATCGTCTTCAGTTCGTTTTCGCGCTTCATCACGGCGATGGATTTGCCGCTAGCGCGCGCCATCTCCAGCATCGCCGCCGCCGAATCAAAGGGATAGGGCCGCATTACCGATTGGGCGCTACTGTCGACTGTGGTCGGATTGGCTAGCTCCGCCTCGGTGACGACGAAGCCACCGCCGATCGAGTAATAGACCTCGCGCAGGACCGACTTGCCGGCGGCATCGAAGGCCTCGAAGATAAGGCCGTTGGAATGCCCGGGCAGCGAAGGTCCATAATCGAACACGATGTCGCTTGCCGGGTTGAAGCTCAGGGCCGGCAGCCCGGTGGGCCGTACCACCATCTCCGCCTGCAAATCAGCCAGGCGCTGCTCCGCCTCGCCCGGCACGATCCCGGCCGGCGTATAGCCGATGAGCCCTAACGCGACAGCGCGGTCCGTTGCATGGCCCTTGCCGGTGAAAGCCAGCGACCCATGCAGCGTCACGCGCAACCTGGCAGGCGTCGCCGGCTGGCCGCGCAATTGTTCGAGGAAGCGCACCGCCGCGGTCATCGGCCCCATCGTATGGGACGAAGACGGCCCGATGCCGATCTTGAAAATATCGAAGACGCTCAGGAACATCTGGTGATCTCGGTTTCTTTTTTCGGCTGCCCCGAGGGTTGTACCTCGGTAACCGTCCCCACGGTATTCGTCGCCTGCCGACCATGCTAGCGCAAGCGCCCGAGCGACGCCAACTGGTCAGCGCCAACCATCCCGCGCCTCCCCAGCCCCACCCGGCAGAGTTCGCGAAGCGCTCACGGCAAACGGTCGGTCAGGTACAGCGACACGCGCTGTCCGCCATGGGAAACCGGCCCCTGCGGTGGCCCGAACGGCAGGCCGCAGGCTTTGGCGAGCGACATGTCGTTCGTCACCACCGCCACGCGCCAACCGGCAAAGCGTGACCGCATCGTCTGGCCGAGCGCGCCATAGAGCTGATAGAGCCGCTTCTTGTCGCCAAGGCGTTGGCCATAGGGTGGATTGACGATGACCAGGCCCGGCGGCCCGTTCGGCGCGGTCGCTGCACTCATGGCGCAATGGCGGAACGAGGTAAATTCGGTGACACCCGCTCGCTCGGCATTGGCGCGGCTCATGGTGATGGCACCGGCATCCCGGTCGCAGCCATAGAATTTGACCGCCGGCTTGCTGCCGACGCTGCCGCCACGCATCTTCGCCGATGCCGCCGCGTCGAAACCCGCGAGCTTCTCGAAGGCAAAGCTTCGCGACCGGCCGGGGTCAAGATGCGCCGCGATTTCAGCCGCCTCGATGACGAACGTGCCGGACCCGCACATCGGGTCCAGCACCGGCTCGGTACCGTCGAAGCCGCATTGACGCAGGAAGAGCGACGCCAGCGTCTCGCGCATGGGTGCCTTGTTGACAGCTTCCTTGTGGCCGCGCTTGTGCAGCGATTCACCGGACGTATCGATGCTGATGGTACAGAGATCGTCCTCGATCCGCACCTTCACGCAGACCTCCGCCTCGGCAGATATCGGCGCACCCAGCGTTTCCACGATTGCCGTCTCGACGCGCTGCTTCGCCGCCCCCGAATGATAGATCTTCGAATGTTTGCAGCTGGCCTCGACACGGAACGGCACGTCTTTGCGCAGGACCGAGCCCCAGGCCATCTTTCGCGCCCGCTTGTCGAGTTGCGCCAGATGGAAGACAGGGAATGCGCCAATGCGCGCGAAGACGCTGCTGGCGCCGCGCAGCTTCAGATTGGCCCGCCATACCTCCGGCCAACCGCCTTGGATCGTGACCCCGCCCGTCGCTTCCTTCGGGTCGACGAAACCCTTCTCCAGCGCCTCTGCGCAAAGCACGGATTCGAAGCCGGGTGCGGCCACCAGGAAGATCTCGAAATCGCTGTCTTTAGTCATGCCGTGTGTATATCGCCTGGGCCCCTGGACTTCGACAAGTTTCTGGAAAGGGCCAGGATCCTACGCCCTTGGCGACCCCACCCGCAGGTTCCGGGCGATGCGCGCCACGTCCTTCGAGGGCGGCAGGCCGAAGAGGCGCGCATATTCCCGGCTGAACTGGGTTGGGCTTTCATAGCCGACCGCAAAGGCGACGGTCGTCGCATTCCCCGCCCCCGCCAGCAGCTGCGCGCGTGCCTGCAGGAGCCGGATGCGCTTCTGGTATTGCAGCGGACTGAGCGCCGTCACCGCCTTGAAATGCCGGTGGAAGGCGGAAACGCTCAATGCCGCCATCTCCGCCAGCGCCTCCACCCGCAGCGGTTTGTCGAAATGCCGCCGGATCCAGTGAATAGTAGCGCTGATGCG
The DNA here is from genome assembly GCF_041906375.1 of Dongia sp. Classification (GTDB taxonomy): domain Bacteria; phylum Pseudomonadota; class Alphaproteobacteria; order Dongiales; family Dongiaceae; genus Dongia. Next base: position 213,450 of record NZ_JAYRJJ010000005.1, read on the forward strand.
CGAGAGTGCCGTGCCGGGCGTCGCGATGTCCCGCAGCATCCAGCCATGCGGACCCTGCAGCACACGGAACAGGATCTCCCGTTCATAGGCTGGTGCCAGCGCCGCGACCTCTGCGGGCCGGTCCATCAGGCGCATCATGCGCACCCAGGCATCGAGCAATTCCTCCGTGGCCGGGGCCACCGAGAAGCCCAACTCATAAAGCCCGCCGCCGGCAGGTTTGGGCAGGTCCGCAAGCAGGCTGGCGACGATCGCCGGCTCCAGCGTCAGGCTGACCGCCAGATAGGGTTCGCCGCTGGCAGCCGGGTGAACGGACCCGATGGCCGGCAGGTCGACCGACATCACGAAATAGGTCGCCGGATCGTAGTGGAACGTCCGCTCGCCCACCGTCATCGTCTTGCCGCCGGTCAGGATCAGATTGACCATGGGATCATAGATGGCGGCAAGCCGGTGCGCCGGGATGGCGCCCTGGACCATGGCGACGCGCGGGATACCCGTCTCGGTCTTCCGGTTCTCGGCCCGCGCCGCCAGCTTCCGCAGTTCTTGCAGCTGTTCGTCCATGCCGGAGCATTGCCAGAGCAACCTCCCCCGCACAAGTCAAAAGCAGAAATAGGCAAGTTTCAGGGAGGATCGGGCGCGCGGCGGCGAACCTGTTCGCCCTATCACCTCGGCTCATGTCACGCACAGGAGAAGCCATGAAAATCGTCATCATCACCGGCGGCAGCCGCGGCATCGGCGCCAGCACGGCCCGGAAATGTGCCGAGGCCGGCATGGGTGTCATCATCACCTACAACAACCATCCGCAGGCCGCTGCTGAGGTCGTGAACAATATTGCTTCCCAAGGCGGCAAAGCCGTCGCCCTCAAGCTCGACGTTACGGCCACGGCGACATTTCCGATCTTCGCACAGGCCGTCCGCGCGGAAATGCAGAAGACCTGGGCACGGTCAACCTTCGACTTCCTGATGAACAATGCCGGCTATGGGCGCTTCAACCCGATCGCCACGGTGACGGAGGCGGAATTTGACGGCCTCTGCAACGTGCATCTGAAAGGCCCCTTCTTCCTCACCCAGGCCCTGTTGCCCCTGATGGCGGACGGCGGCCAGATCGTGAACCTCACCAGTGCGACGACGCGCGTCGCCACGGCCGGCGTCGCTCCTTACGCGGCGTTCAAAGGCGGGCTTGAGGTGCTGACGCGCTACATGGCCAAGGAATTCGGTGAGCGCCGCATCCGCGCCAACGCCGTTTCTCCCGGCGCGATCCGAACCGATCTCGGCGGCGGACTTAGCGGAGAATTCGAAAAGTTGCTGGCCTCGCAGACCGCATTGGGGCGCATCGGCGAACCGGACGAAGTTGGCGGCGTCATCGCCAGGCTTCTCTCGGATGACAATCGTTGGATCAACGCCCAGTCGATCGAAGTCGCCGGCGGTTACTTCATCTGACGCGCATTCGCTTAGGCGAATTTGCGGGCCGCATCCATGGCCAGGCCCAGCCCGACGCTGCCGAACATGTCGCCGGAAACCGGCGCCGCGTTCGGCAGATGGCCAAGGACCTGGCGTCGGATTTCCGGCACCGCCGTCGAGCCGCCGGTCAGGAACACCGATTGGATATCGGCCCGCCCTACCCCCGCCGCCCCCAGGCACAAATCGATGGCGTGCACAATCCGCACCGCATCGTCATAGACCGCATGGTCGAGGTCGCCCTGATGCAGGACCGTCTCCACCTCCGGATCGAGCGGAATGTGCAAGACCACTTCAGCCTGTTCCGAGAGGGCAATCTTGGCGGCTTCCACTTCGGCGGCGATGCGGTGGCCCTTGCGCTCGGCAAACACCTTGATCAAGCGTTCGACCAGATCCGGCCGGTCGAGTTGGGAGAGGATCGAGCGCAGGTAATTGATATTCTGCGGCGTGTAGAGTGTCGGTATCCGATGCCAGGTGGCGAGGTCGTGATAGAGATGACTCGGCATCGGCAGCTTCTTCGGCCCGATCAGCGCATCATAGCCGAGATGCGGCATGACGTGATGGATGCTGAGGCGCCGGTCGAAATCGGTACCGCCGATATGAACGCCGCTGCGACCCAGAATGTCGGCCGACCGGTCATGCTGTAGAGATCTTTCCGGGGACAGGCGTGCCACGGCAAAATCCGACGTGCCGCCGCCCAGATCGACGATCAGCGCCAGTTCTTCCCGGGTCAAAGACTGTTCATAGGCAAGCGCCGCTGCCACCGGCTCGAACTGCATTTCGACATGACGAAAACCCTGCGCCTTGGCGATGCCGATCAGTTCCGCTTCCGCGCGCCGGTCCGCCATATCATCATCGTCGACGAAACGCACCGGGCGCCCTAACACCACGTGGTCGATATCATGACCCTGCTTGCGCTCGGCCTGGGCCTTCAGATGCCGCATGAACATGCCGATGACGTCGCGCATCGCCACGCGCTTGCGCTGGACCAGCGTCGTGTCGTCGATGAGGCTCGAGCCGAGGACGCTTTTCAGCGCCCGCATCAGCCGGCCTTCCGTCCCCTCGATATAGGCGCCGATGCCATCGCGCCCGAAGCGCACCTTGTGATCTTCGTAATCGAAGAAGATGGCGCTGGGCAGCGTGACGCTCTCGCCCTCCAGCGGGCAGAGTGCAACACCATTGCCGGAACTCAGGCCCAACGTCGAATTCGACGTGCCGAAATCGAGACCGCAGAAATGTGTCATGACCGAACTCTCAGCTGGCGCACGCTAGATGCGCCATTTTTTCCCTTTATGTTGGGCGCCTTAATAAAGCCGGTCTGCCGGCTTGACCAGGGTAATCAAAGACTTTAGCAACAACCATCCATATATTGATATTTGCTTTTTGCTATTATAAGCTGCTCTCCTCTTCTTGAACGGAATAGAGGACCTAGATGGATTGGGGAATTTGGGCGGTGAGTGGGCTGATCGTGTTGGCAGCGATCGGGTTTATGATTAGGGAACAAGACAAGGCAGATATGTTGAAACTGGCCAGTTCCACCGAATACAGAGGACGCTTCATCCACCAATGCGTCGCCAGCGCCGAAAATACTGCCACCGCTGCCGGCTACCTGGTCGACAACAGTGCAAGGGCCAAGCTCTATAAGGTCTGCGATTGCGCCGCTGATTCCATCCTGAAGGAATTGCCACAGTTCAGCGACCTCAGCGAAAGCGAGATGATGGAAGCCATCGGCGAGGCCCCCTTCCTCGACAAAGCCAAGCGCGCCGTGGGTCTTTGTGAGCAAAGGTTCGGCGCGCAGTGATGACGCCGCGCACATTGACTATGCGCCGTCCTGACGACGAACCCACCAGATCGCCGACGGCTGTTACTCCGTCTATTTCGCCCAACAATCACCCCCTGGCATGCAGCCAGGTCGGCAGGAAGCCATAGGGATCGACCATGTCGCCGCCGAAAGCGACGCCGGCCGCTTTCATCTGGCCCTGCAGGCGGCCGGCTTTCCAGCCGTCGAACAGGTCGGTGCAGCCGCCGATATGCTGGCCCCGGATGAAGATCTGCGGAATCGTCCGCATGCCGGTCTGGGCATTCAGTGCCACACGGATCTTCCCGCCCCAATCGTCTTTCTGGTAGGCCACGGAATCGAGATCGATCGAGCGGTAGGGAATGCTGTGATGCTTGAACATCTTGCGCACCGACCAGCAGAATTCGCACCATTCCAGCGCGAACATCACCACGGGATTGGCCGGGTCCTGCAGTGCCGCCGCAACGAAGGCCGCTGCTTCCGGCGTGACCGGTGGCGGCTCGACCGGCGCCGTGGCCGGTTTCGGCGGGGTGCCACCGGCATTGTCGAACCGGGCGAACGGGGTCGAACGTGAAATCGCCTTTTCTTCGTCCGTCATGTCGACCGGAACATCGGCAAAGAGCGGCGTGCTGAGATAACGCTCGCCGGTATCGGGCAGCATGCAGAGGATCCGGCTGCCCTTTGGTGCCCGCCGTGCCACGGTAATGGCACCGGCCAAGGTCGCCCCGGCCGTCGTTCCGGCAAAGATGCCCTCAAGCCGCGCAAGGTCCTGGGCCGTCTTCAGCGCATCATTGCCGGCGACCCCCACGACCTCGTCGATGAGGTTGAGATCGACCGCGTCCTCGACCAGCTGGCTGATGAAATCCGGCGTCCACCCTTGCATGAGATGCGGCCGGAAGGCGGGATGCGCCCCGGCCTCGCTGCCGTCGGCGTTCCGCTGCGAGCGGATTCCGCTACCCAGCAAGGGCGAATTGTCCGGTTCCGCGACGACGATCCGGGTCTCCGGGCGCGCCTGCTTCAGGGTGCGGGCAACACCCTTCAGTGTGCCGCCGGTGCCATAGCCGGTGACCCAGAAATCCAGCCGCTCGCCCGCGAAATCGGCAAGGATCTCCTGCGCCGTCGTCCGCGAGTGCATTTCCGCATTCGCTTCGTTGTCGAACTGCCGGGTCAGGAACCAGCCATGGGTGGCGGCGAGTTCCACGGCCTTGGCCAGCATGCCGCTGCCGCGCTCGGCGGCCGGCGTCAGCACCACCTTCGCGCCGAGGAAGCGCATCAGCTTCCGACGCTCGACGCTGAAATTCTCCGCCATCACCGCAACAAAGGGATAGCCCCGCTGCGCGCAGACCATGGCGAGGCTGATGCCGGTATTGCCGCTGGTGGCCTCGATCACCGTCTGGCCGGGTTTCAGCAGGCCTTTCCGCTCCGCATCCTCGATGGCGGCCAAAGCGAACCTGTCCTTGACCGAACCCATCGGGTTGAAGGCCTCTACCTTGACGAAGATCTCGACCCCCACCAGCGCGAGGCGCGACAGCCTCACGACCGGCGTCCGGCCGATGGTCTCGGTGATGTTCTGGTACTTCCCACCCATGTCAGTTCCCTTCCGCAACGAGGCCGGCGATGTCACGCGCCGCTTATTCAGCGACCATGTCTCCCGATCCGCCGAATTCCTTCGGGAAATCCTTCAGCTTGGGCAGGCCGTCCTTCATGCGCAGAACGGTCTCGCCGTAATTCACATGCACGCCCGGCTTGAACGCGAGATTGGGCAGCATGGCCGAGAAGACGTCGACAAGGCCGAGGCCCGGATGATCGGTCATCACATGGCCACCGCATTTGGTGCAGAACTTCCGCGTGCTGCCCGGGGTCTTGTTGTAGCTGGCGAGCTGCTTGTCGCCCTTGGTCACCTTGACCGAGGCCGGCTGCCACAGCGTGAAGGCGTTGACCGGCGAGGCCGACCATTCGCGGCACGAGGCGCAATGGCAGTACCCCATCGCCGCGGGCTCGCCCGTTACCTCGATCTCCACCGAACCGCAAAAACATTTCCCGGATTGAACAGAGTTGGTCATGGTTTCATTCCTCATTTGGTTGTTGATGTTGTCTAAGCGCGTCTTGAATTTCCGTTGTGCCGATCAGCGCCCTGCCCGCACCAATCGCGCGACATCGGGCGTCGCCCGCGGACGAAGCGATCGGACATGGTCGGCGATGAGATCCGCCGCCTCGACGCCATGCGTGAACGGCGCCATGTGGCCGACACCGGCCATCTTCTGGAGCGAGCAACGCGGCATCAGTTCACAGAGGATGCCGGCGATCTCACGCACCGGATCGGGTGAGCGGTCGCCGGAAATAATCCGGCACGGCATCCCGAGATCTTCATAGCGCGAGGCCCGCACCGGCCGGCCCAGCAGGGCGCGGAAATCGAGTGGCGCCTTAGGCGCCCAGCGCATCAGGGCGCGTTGCGCCTCTTCCGTCATCTGGTCCCAGGCGCCGGCACCGCCCCAATAGTTCACGAAGCGCCGCATCGCCCCACGCGCGTCACCGCGGGCGAGCGTCGCCTCGACATCGCGCGCGAGCGCGGTGATCTCGGCATATTCAATGCCGTCAATCGGCTGCAACAGCTGGAAGGCGGCGGGCTCAAAGAGTGTCAAACCCGCAACCCGCTCGGACCGCGCCAGCGCCACCTGCAAAGCGACGGCGGCACCGTAGGAATGGCCGACCAGATGAACGGCCTCCTCGGCTGCATCGATCAGCCCGACGATCGGTGCCGCCTCATCCTCCAAGGTGAAGGCGCGCGCGCCTGGCCAGACCGGGCCGCTTGCCGCGCCATAAAACTCCGGTGTCAGCAGGTTAAAATCGCCACCTAACGCAGCGCGCAAAGCCTGCCACATAGCCCCGCCGGCACCCGAGCACGGCAAGGCAATGACCGTGGCCGCAGCCGGCCCCGTACCCTCAATTCTATCAATGGCATAACTCGCCACCATCGCCACTCTCCGCCAAATTTCGCGGATGCCCTCTCCTCCGGCATCCGGGCGGCAAATTAAGCGGACGGCCTATGGGGCACATCGGGAGTCCTCCCTATTTTTGGCAAGGGAGGCGCTTTGGGCGGATCGCGGGCAGATATAGGGAAAGGGGCCCGTTTGAGGCACCGATCAAGTGGTTATGACGGTGCGATTTTCGCTCGGAAAATCATGTGCTTCGTACGCGGGTGACAGAAGGTGGACAATGTGCCGAGGCATGCGTCCCGACAGCCAAGACGAGCCGAATGACTTGACGCCGCTACAGCCGGAATGTAGCCGTTACACGCCTTGCTAGAGGCTTTGGTACTAAATTCTCTCGAATAGGAAGCGGGAATCATGGGCGGAAAATTACTGATAGTGACCGGCCCCACTTACTTCTCACCTCGTGACGAGGGTTCATTCTTTCACTGGCTTCAATCGATCTCATGTGTAGAGAGTGTCAGTGGTCAGTTGACTGACCTTCACATTCGTTTGAAACGCCCGCCTAGTGCCACTGATCTGAGAGAGTTAATCGCACTCCTCTATCGATATCAGATGGACATGAAGCCGTTGGCAGCATTGAAGACTGCCAGAAATGCCGATTGGTTTGCGCAAAACACCGAAGCCTACTGGCACGCTCCAGTATTCGGCAAAGCTAAGCTCTCGACTGAGATGCGTCGAATTAGGAAATTAGCCGGGCAGATAAAAAAGGGGGCCGCAGTTGCAAAGAGAAATGGTAGCACCGGACGGATTTGAACCGCCGATCAAGCGATTACAATGGCCTGAGTATCAGCGAAATATCATTGCCTTGAAGACCGGCCGGGCCACGCATCGGACAGAGTGACAAGTACCCCGCTCCTGCCCAAAAACCATTAATCAATCCAACCGAGCTTTTCAAAGCGCGGCTCCATCAACTCCACGATCGCCTCGGCGGTTTCTTCGGCGCCTTCGCGAACATCGGTGTTGATCTCCCGAATAACGCCAACACCGGTGCTTATCGCAGTCGCGACGCCGATACCGGAGATGGCCGCACCAGCCGGCAACGTCGCCGCAAGGCCCGGCATATTGGAACTCTCCGAACTGACCGTTGCTTCTGCCAGCAGTCGCTTGCCGGTTGGCTCGGCGGCATAAGCTTGGACAAGGGTCTCCATCTCAGTCCCGCCCACGCCAAAGCCGATGATCAGGCGCATTGCGGCATTGCCTTCGTCGAGCGTGACGAACTGCCCTTCGATTGTATAGACGCCTGCGCCTGCAGTCGCAGGACCATTCCAGCGTCTCGCCGGTAGACCCAGATCCCGAAGTTCTTCAACCAGTTTCTCGGCCACGATTGCGGCGATCTGATGCTCCAGCGATGAGCGGGCAGCGTTACTGTTCGGATCATCACCCGCGCCTTGGAGCCGTCCCGCCACAGCGCTATCTGCGGAAACCTCGCCAGGTGAGACGGCGAAATCGTAAACGAGAATCTGCGTCGGTTGTGGAAGCGATTCCCGGTCTTTCTTCGACATCTTGTTCGTAATTTCCGAATCAGTATCCGAACCGCATGCGGCGAGGGTACCGACCAGCATTCCCAGGCAAAGACTGACAAGAACGCGGCGCATGATCGTGCTCCTTTGAAACATCATCCGGACTGGTGATGATCGCGCTTTCTCCCGCACATGTCGCCGCGCTGCCGAAACAGGAGGCAAATCCATTACTCAGGCAGACCTGAGATTGTGTAGAGCGCTTTAAGCAAGTTGGTGGGCTTGGCCTTTTCCCCAAACGCACCTCGAAATAGCTTGATGACCCCGCCGGACCGATACATTCGACTGAGTTCCCGGTCGACGGCCAATCTGAAGGTCGGATCATTTCCTGGCAGACCAAGAGCGTAGGGTTCAATCGTCAGGTATTCTTCTGCAAGCAAAAACTTTTGCGGAGAATTCCTTGTCGCCAACCAATATTGCAAGATCGTGCGATCGGCGAAGTACGCTTCCACTTCCTGCTTTTCCAATGCCGACATCCCCTCTTCATGCGAAACGGCCGGCACGATGGTCGCGCTGATCTTCTGGTCTTTCAAAGTCCGGCGGAGCGCCTCTTCAGCTGTCGTGCCGCCCAGTACCCCCAACTTCTTACCGGTCAGACTCTTCATATCCATTGGCCCGCCTTCGCGGATGACCAGACCAGTGCCACTCACGAAGGTGGGAATGGAGAAATCGATTGCCTCGCGCCGTGTCAGGGTTGCAGACGTAGCTTCACACAAGATATCGGCTTTATGCCCGGTCATTATGTCGAACCGGTCGCTTGCCGTAACAGGAACGTACTCGATCTTCAAATCGGCGATGCTCAATTGCTTCTTCAAGGCATTAGCTATCGCCTGGCAAAGCGCCACAGAATATCCGACATACCTGCCGTCGGCATTCTTGGAGGAGAATGGCGGCGCGTCTTCGCGGACTGCCAAGCGCAGCACCTTCGACTCCTTAATACTGCCGAGAGTATCGGCGAAGGACGGTGTGGTCAGTGAAACAAGAAGCGTGGTTTGTAGTAGCGTGATCAATCCGACGAGGTGCGTCAAACGACTCATATCTGGCTCCCTGTGTGGCCGCGCGTTGTTCTTGGACAGCGAATTGCGCTTGGCTCCGCCTCACTGCGTAATGGGCACCTTGCGTTCAATGTTTTCAGTCAATGTGAAATTCCGTTTGGCCAGTTCTTCCTTGAGACGCGGACTGGCCGTCCCTGTCGTCCAGATGTCGATACCCTTCTTGAAGCCGGCCTTCTCGAACTGCGCACGGCCATAATCGATGCGCTTGGCGATCGCAGAATCGTAGACCCCGTTGTCCCAGGCTACTGCAAGCACCACACGCCCATTCGTTGCACTCGCCGATGCGACACCCAGGACCGGGATGAGTTCCACCAAGCGCGCGTTCTTGGTATGATAGCCGCGCAGTATTTCTGCGGTGTTCTGGTAGAAATTGGCACCCACTTCGTCCTGCGCACGGATGGACAATTCCAGAAAACGGTCCAGGCCCTTCACACCCTTCATGTCATGAAGCGCTGCGACAATTAATGTGGCCTGACGAGGTGTGAAAGCCGGGTCATCCAGGAAGCGCTGCGCGATTTCGTCGTTGATGCCAAGTTCCGCCAGTTTCTTTTCGTTTTCAATCCGTAGGCGCGAGGGGGGCTCGGAACGCAATGCCTCATTGAGCTGATCAGAGGTACGGACCAGGCTGAAGGCCATCACCGCACCACCCGAGGCAACAGTCGTGGCGCCGGAGACCGTAAGGCCGCCAATCGCCGCCGCCCAACCGATTCGGTTGAGTTCTTCCTGCAGCGTCTTGTTGCTGGAATAGACGTCGCATCCCATATCGGCGCAGTACTCGCGCTTCCAGGACGACACCATCAACGCCTGCTTCATCCTGCCATCTTCGCTTGGATTGGCATCAGTGGTCACGCTCTCGGCAACATTCTCGAAAATGGCAAAGAGGCCGCGCGGGATTCCGGTGATGGTATCGACCGGATCCGTGATCATGCTTTCGCCAAAGCGTAGCGGCGACTTCGCTGCATGAAGGACGGCATCGGCAAACGCCTCGGTGCGACTAATGTCTTTGAGAGCCGTAATGACTTGGATCTCTGTCAGAATTTTTTGCAGCGCATAAGTGCCAATCGGCCTGAACGTGCCGTAATCGGATTCGACGGTGTAGCGGTACAGAAATCCGTCGCTGACGACTTTATCGCCAATACGGTAATGGGGGCCGGAAAGAACATCGGCGGGCAGAACCTGGCTCGCGGTCACATTCGTGCCTACTTCATATCCGTCTGCCGCCGCGGGGCTTATCATGAACATCGCCATGGCCAAACAAATGACGATTTGTTCGAAACGGTGCTTTGACATTGAGGTCCCCTTCCCAAGGCGAATGGGCGTCAAACTTTGAGTAGGCTTTTCTACCGAGACCAACTATGAGTTTATGCATAGACCCGCCGGGGTATGAACGGGCATCGAGAAGACGGCGGCGAACTTCCGGCAACGGCTTCAAGGCTGAACCGCGCTGGGTCGCATGTCCTAGCCAGCTTCACAATGAGAGTTCCATTAGCGCCCTGCAGGCGAATCCCCGGCATGATCGCAACGCTTAAGCGGCGACCACACCGGCGCGGTCGTTGCTTGCACGTTCAGTTTGCGTGCGATCGCCGCTGCTGAGGAGTAGTTTACAGTAGCGTTCTACGCCCATGTCGACGGTTTCATCGCGGAACTAAGCAGCGACAAGAAACGGGCCGATGGTGATCCGTGGGGGGAAATGGTAGCACCGGACGGATTTGAACCGCCGACCAAGGGATTATGATTCCCCTGCTCTACCGCTGAGCTACGGTGCCACACGCTTTGCAAGCGAGGCCGGTCTGGGGCGTTGGCGCCCGGCCGGTCGGGGAAGCGTATATAGGGGGGCTGCCCCCACTGTCAAGGATTACGCAAGCCCTTGGGATAAAAGCCGGATTCGGCTTCAGTCAGCGAACATGGCGGTCAGTTTCAGGGCCACCCCCATGCTGCCTTCGACCTTCAGCTTGCCGGTCATGTAGCCGAGCGTCGGGTCGAGCTTGCCGGCCATCAGTTTGGCGAGGTTTTCGGCCGTGATGGTAATGGTCGTATTGGCGTCGCCATGGTCCGTCCCGTCGATGACCGGCGGGTGTTCGGTGCCGTCCCAGAAGATGATCTCGTCATCCACCACGAACTTCACCTTGTAGCCGAGCTTGAGGTTCTGCCCGGCTCTCTGGCGCATTTCGGCGATCAGGCTTTCCGCGTCCATCCGACACCCTCCCCCAGGACCCGCGCGGTATCCCCTACTCGGTCGCGCTGGCCTCATTCTGCCCGAGAGAGGCCGTGGCGGCAATCCAGCCACCGCCCACCAGCCGGTCGCCCTGATAGGCGACGGCCGCCTGGCCGGGAGCGATGCCGAATTGCGGCGCCTCGAGGGTGATCTCCGCCGCGCCATCCGTGCCGACGGTGAGGCGCGCCGGGGCGGCTTCGCTCATCGAGCGCAGCTTCACCGCGACGGGGACGTCGGTCATCGTTTCGCCGGGCCGGCCCAGCCAGTTCATCTCGCGCAGGGTGACATGGTCGCGCGCGAGCGCGGCCTTCGGGCCGACGATCACTTGCTTGGCGCCCGCATCGAGCCGCACGACATAAAGCGGCTCGTTATTGGTGCCCTTCTCGTTGACGCCGATGCCGCGACGCTGGCCGATCGTGTAATGCACGATGCCCTGATGGTGCCCCAGCACGCGCCCGTCGACATGCACGATCTCGCCGGGATCGACGGCGCCCGGGCGCAGCCGCTCCACGACACTCACATAATTGCCGTTGGGCACGAAGCAGATGTCCTGGCTGTCCGGCTTGTTGGCGACTTCGAGGCCGAAGTGCTGGGCCAGCGCCCGCGTCTCTGTCTTGGGAATATCGCCCAGCGGAAAGCGCAGATAATCCAGCTGCGCCTGCGTGGTTGCGAACAGGAAATAACTCTGGTCGCGCGTTGGGTCGGACCCTCGATGCAGCTCGGCCCCGCGCGTCGTCATCACCCGGCGCACATAATGGCCGGTCGCCAGGCAGTCGCCGCCGAGGTCGCGCGCCTGGGTCAAGAGATCGCGGAATTTCACACGCTGATTGCAGCGCACGCAGGGGATCGGCGTCTCGCCCTTGAGGTAGGAGTCGGCAAATTCCTGCATCACCGCGTCCGAAAACTTGCTCTCGTAATCGAGGACGTAATGCGGGAAGTCGAGCCGCTCGGCCACTTGCCTCGCATCATAGATATCCTGCCCCGCGCAGCAGGCGCCTTTGCGCGCCAGGGCCACGCCATGGTCATAGAGCTGCAGCGTCACACCGACCACGTCATAGCCCTGCTCCTTGAGGAGTGCTGCGACGACGGAGCTATCGACGCCGCCGGACATGGCGACGACAACGCGGGTATCGGCGGGTGCCTTATCAAAGCCGAGTGAGTTCATGGGGCGAGCTTATATCACCGGCCGCTTCAGGCGCCAAAATGCCCCTTTAGCAGCCCTATCGTGCGGATAAAGGGGGCCGGGTCCGCTTCCAATCCTATCGCGGCGGAGAAATGCCCCTGCTCCCGCACGAACAGGTTTTCCGCAGGAATCCGCCAGTTTTCGGCCAACCGCCGGCCGCCGTCATAGGGTGTCACATTGTCCCTGGTGCCGATCAGCAGCACGATCCCGGCGGGGTCGATCGGGGCCTCGCCCGCGCTGTCAGTAAAGCGGCCCATGGCGGCAATCTCCGCCTCGCCCCAGCCAGCGAGCTTGGCGGCCTTGTCGAGCCCGGTGATGGTGGCCAGCGAGGAATTGAAGGTGAGCGCACTCACCCGGTCGGTGGTGGTGAGCAGCATCAGCTTGTCGGGTCGCGATGCCTCGTCCCAGCTGCCCATGCGCTCGGCCAGCACCTGGGCCGTCAGCGCCCCCAGGCTGGTGCCGCTGAGGCCCACCTGCGTGCTGCCGTTCTGCCGGCACCAATGGATGATGGTGCCAAGCTCCCGTGCCGCCTGGCGGAAATGCAGCAGGCCGGAGAGCGGCGGCCGGCGCATGAAGCTCTCGCCGCCATAGAGGCCGGGCACGGTGCGCCTGTTATGGCCCGGTGCATCCGGCAGCAGGATGCGGCAGCCATGGGCGGCAAGGCTGCGATACCCGCGCAGATCGCCGCGCATCATCTCCATCTCCATGGCGAAACCATGGCCGTAGATAAGGCTCGGCACCTTCTCCTGCCGCCCCTCATAGACATGCACCCAGCAGAGATCAGTGGGATCGTCGGGCGATGGGAAGCGCAGCCAGTATTCGCGCACATCCGCATGCTCGATCACATGACTGCGCTCGACCGCAGGTAATTGCGCGGGCAGCGCGAAGAACGCATCCGGGCTCTGGCCAGCGATGGCGATGTCCAACTCCGGCGGCAGCGGCACGTCGACCCGCACCGCCGGCACGCGCGCCCGGCGCGCGAACCAGATGTAGTTGAAGCGGTGACCGAGGAAGTTATGCGCCGCCTCGCGCCGCGCCCGCTCGGCGGCATAAAGATCGCGTCCATGGCCGAAGGCTGCATCGATCCACTGCGCCTGCGCCTGCGCCGACAGGCGTCCCAGTTCCGCCGTCTGCCGCACGCGCGCGGCGATGCCGGCGGGAACGGCATGCAGATTCAGCGTCTCGGCAAAGGCATCGACGTCGCCTGCCCCAGCTGCCGCCCAGCAACGCGCTGCCGGCAACAGCCAGCCCATGCCCCACAGGCACAGGGGATCGATCCAGGGTTTGGCCAGAAGTCGGGCGAGGCCGGCATTGCTACTCATGTCGGGGCGCTCGCTGGAAGATGGTTTCAATCGCGCTCGTCGAGCCAGGCCATCTGGATGGCTTCGAGGATCTTCTCGTTGCTCTTCTGCGGGTCGTCTTCGAAATCGGGCAGTTCCTGGACCCATTTCCACAGATCGGTGAAGCGCAGATTGACGACGTCGACATCCGGATGCCGCTCATCGAGTTCGATGGCGATGTCGTGGATATCGGTCCAGCGCAGCTTCTTCGCCATGGCGGGGCCGCTCTCTCCTACTTGTCGACCTGCATGTTGCGCGTGGCCGAGGGCAGGCTGACGACGAGGCCGTCCAGCTCTTCCGTCATCTTGATCTGGCAACCCAGGCGCGAGGTGTGCGTCAGGCCGAAGGCGAGGTCGAGCATGTCTTCCTCGTCTTCGCTGGCTTCGGCGAGGACGTCATACCATTCCGGGTCGATGACGACATGGCAGGTCGAACAGGCCAGCGACCCTTCGCAGGCGCCTTCCAGGTCGATGCTGTTGCGGTGGGCGATCTCCAGGACTGACAGTCCCAAGGGGGCCTCGCACTCGACCCGGGTCCCATCCTGCTTCACGAACGTCATCTTCGGCATTTGCTTACACTCTCTATCGCGGGCCCCGGCATCGGTCCGGCCCAAAAACCCTTTATTGCGCGCCGTCAGTTGCCATACCGGCCTCGACCTCGTCAAGCCGCTGGCCCCTCAAGGCCGCCTGAATGGCCCGATCCATGCGTTTTTGCGCAAAAGCATGGGTCGCGCGGTCCAATTCCTCCATCCCGGCATGGATCTGGACCCGGTCCTCGGTAGACAGCAGATCCTTGAGCTTTTGCGCCACCCGGTCGATGTCGGCCCGCTCCGCCGCATCCAGCAGGGTGCCGTCGGCCTTCAGGGCCGCGTTCAAGGCCAGCAGCACCCGCTCCGCCTCGACGCGGGATTCGAGCAGCAGGCGCTTTTCCATATCTTCGCGCGCAAAGGTCAAGCTGTCGCGCAGCATGTCGGCCATCTGGTCGTCGCTGAGGCCGTAAGACGGCTTCACCGCGATCTCGGCTTTGACACCCGTCATCCGTTCCTCGGCGCTCACCGTGAGCAGCCCGTCGGCATCGACCGCATAGGTGACACGGATGCGCGCGGCACCCGCCACCATCGGCGGAATGCCCTTGAGCTCCAGCCGGCCCAGCGAACGGCAGGCGTCGACGGTTTCCCGCTCGCCCTGCACAACATGGATCAGCATACCGGTCTGGCCGTCCTGATAGGTGGTGAAATCCTGCGCCTTGGTGACCGGGATCGGGGTGTTACGCTCGATCACCCGTTCGACGATGCCGCCCATCGTCTCGATACCGAGCGAGAGCGGAATGACGTCAAGCAGCAAGGTGTCGGACCCTTGCGTCAGCGCCTTCGCCTGCAAGGCGGCGCCGACGGCCACGACCTCATCGGGATCGATGTCGGCGAGCGGCTCCTGCTTGAAGAAATCGGCCACGAAGGCGCGCACCAGCGGCACGCGGGTCGATCCGCCCACCAGCACCACGCCCTTCACGTCGACGGGCGAGAGCTTGGCGTCTTCCAGCACCTGGCGGCAGGCACGCAAGGTGCGGCCGATCAAGGGCTCGATGAGAACTTCAAACGTGCCGCGGTCGATCGACTGGCGCACATCATGGCCGGCGACCTTGGCCTTGAGTTCCGCACCCGATGCCGTCGTGAGGCGCTCCTTGGCGGCGCGCGCGGCCTGCAGCAGAATTTTCGCCTCGCCGGAGGTCAGGCCGGTGATGCCGGTGCGGCGCATGGCCCAGCTCGCCAGCGCATGGTCGAAATCGTCGCCGCCCAATTGCGCGTCGCCGCCGGTCGCCAGCACCTGGAACACGCCCTTCTGCAGCTTCAGAAGCGAGATGTCGAACGTGCCGCCACCCAGATCGTAGACGGCATAGATGCCTTCCGCCGCACTGTCCAAGCCATAGGCCAACGCCGCCGCCGTCGGTTCATTGACGAGGCGCAGCACCTCGAGCCCGGCCAGACGCGCCGCGTCCTTGGTGGCCGTGCGCGCGGCATCGTCGAAATAGGCCGGCACCGTGATGACCGCCTTCTCGACCTTGTGGCCCAGGCTGATCTCGGCGCGCATTTTGAGCGCCTTCAGGATGTCGGCCGAAATCTCGACCGGCGACAGAATGCGATCGCCGACCTTGAGACGCACCATGCCGCCGGATTGGCCGTCCGCATCGGGTGCGATTTCATAAGGCAGCGCGCCAGCGAGGGTCTTGAGATCCGCGGCACCCCGCCCCATCAGGCGCTTGACCGAGGAGATGACGAGGTCGGGATGCTGCGCCAGTTCCGCCAGCGCGGCGCGGCCGACGATCGGCTCGTCATAGGCATAAGCGACCACCGAGGGCACCAGCCCATCGCCGGAACCGTCACGCAGCACCTCTGGATGATCGCCCGACACCATGGCGACGACCGAATTGGTGGTCCCCAGATCGATGCCAATCGCCTGGCTGCGCTCCAGCGCATGTGGTTCCGGCGTCGCACCGGGTTCGTGAATCTGCAGCAGCATCAGTATTTCACCATCAGGATTCCAGCGCGGCCCGTCGCAGGCGCGCTTCTTCCAGGAATTTACGCAGGTATTTGAGGCGCAGAACGGCGCGATTGGCGGCAACAAGATTGTCGGCGGCGAAGGCCAGCGAGATGTCGCTGAGCAGCTGGATGGCGCCGGCCGCGGCACCTACCATCAGCTCTTCGATCGCATCGGCGCTTTCGGCTTCCGCCAGCGCCTCGCGCTTCTCCATCGCTTCCATCAGCAGCGCCGGATCGTTGATCGTCTTGTCGGCGGCGGCTTCCGATAGCACGCCCTTGAGGCGCAGCAGATAGGTCGCCCGCTTCAGCGGATCATTCAACGTCTCATAGGCTTCGTTGAGAGCTACGGCCTGGGATTCGGCGATGGCGCGTTCCTTGGCGGGCTTGCCGGCGAAGCGATCTGGATGCAGCACGCGCTGGAATCCCAGATACTGCTTTTCCAGCCGCTCATCATCGAGGTCGAAGCTGCGCTCCATCCCCAGTCGCGCAAAATGATCCGTCGATCCCGGCGCCTGGACAGCGCCGCAGGTGTGGCAGAACAACGCCCGGCTATCTACCGGACCCTTGCACGACCAGCACGGCACGAACTCCGCGCCGGCGCCCCCGGCGCCCGCTCCGCCGATATTCTGAACCACAGCCATCGTATGCGCTCAAACGTGGAAGGACTCGCCGCAGCCGCAGCGCCCTTTTTCATTGGGATTGCGGAACACGAAGCCGTTCTGCAGTTTTTCTTCGACGAAATCCATCTCCGTGCCGAAGATGAACAGCGACGCCTTGGGATCGATCAGGATGGTGACGCCGTCCTGCTCGATCGCCTCGTCGCCCTGGCCGCGTTCGTCGGCATATTCGATCGTGTAGGAAAGGCCCGAACAACCCTTCGACCGGATGCCGATGCGGATGCCGACTGACGGCTTGCCGCGCTTGCCCAGCAATTCGCGCACGCGTTCCAGCGCCGCCGGCGTCACCGTGATCGCCGCGGGCTTGGGGCGCCGCGCGGGCTTCACCGGCGCCGGTGCCGGCGCTCCTTGCGCCGTACTCGTCTCGGTCATGTTGCCACCGTCACTCATTCCGCCGCCTTGTCCGCAATGCCGGCCTTCTCGCGGTAGTCCTTGATCGCTGCCTTGATGGCGTCTTCGGCCAGCACCGAGCAATGGATCTTCACCGGCGGCAACGCCAGATGCTGCGCGATCTCGGTGTTCTTGATCGTTTCCGCTTCAGCGAGCGTCTTGCCCTTGACCCATTCGGTCGCCAGCGACGACGAGGCGATGGCCGAACCGCAGCCGAAGGTCTTGAATTTGGCATCCTCGATGCGACCGTCGGCACCCACCTTGATCTGCAGCTTCATCACGTCGCCGCAAGCCGGCGCACCGACCAGACCGGTACCGATACCGGCTTCTTCCTTCGCAAAACCGCCGACGTTGCGGGGGTTCTCGTAATGGTCGACGACTTTTTCGCTATACATGACCTACTCCCTTACACCTGCTGTCCAATGCCCAAGAAACTTAACACGGGGCTTAGTGCTCGGCCCATTGGATCGACTTGATATCAATGCCGGCCTGGGCCATTTCCCAGAGCGGGCTCATTTCCCGAAGACGCTGCACCGCCTGCACCAGATGCTCGACGGCGTAATCGATTTCCTGCTCGGTCGTGAAACGGCCGATGCCGATCCGGAGCGAGGTATGCGCCATCTCGACCTCGACACCGAGGGCACGCAGCACATAGGACGGCTCGAGCGAGGCCGAAGTGCAGGCCGAACCCGACGACACGCAGAGATCCTTGATCCCCATCATCAGCCCCTCGCCTTCGACATGGGCGAAGGAGAGGTTGAGGTTGCCGGGGATGCGGTGCTCGGCATCGCCGTTGAGATAGACCTCCGAGAGCTTCGCCGTGACGCCGTCATAGAAGCGCTTGGCGAGTTTCTTGAGGCGTTCGGACTCGGCGCCCATTTCCTTCTCGGCGATGGCGCAGGCTTCACCGAGGCCCACGCAAAGCGGGGTCGGCAGCGTGCCGGAACGGAAACCGCGCTCCTGACCGCCACCATGAATGAGCGCTTCGAGGCGCACGCGCGGCTTCCGCCGCACATAGAGCGCGCCGATGCCCTTGGGCCCATAGATCTTGTGACCCGAGATCGAGAGCAGATCGATGTTCATCGCATCGACGTCGAGCGGAATCTTGCCCACGGCCTGCGCCGCGTCGGTGTGGAAGAAGACGCCCTTCTCACGGCAGATCTTGCCGATCTCGGCCAAGGGCTGGATGACGCCGATCTCGTTATTGACCGCCATGATCGAGACGATCGACGTCTTCGGCGTGATCGCGTTCCTGAGCACGTCGAGATCGACGAGGCCATTCTTCTGCACCGGCAGATAGGTGACCTCGAACCCTTCCAGCTCCAGATGGCGGCAGGAATCGAGCACGCATTTATGCTCGGTCACCGTGGTGATGATGTGGTTCTTCTTGTCTTTGTAGAAATGCGCCACACCCTTGATGGCCAGGTTGTTCGATTCCGTGGCGCCCGAGGTGAAGATGATCTCCTTCTCATCCGCGCCGATGATGCTGGCCACCTGTGCGCGCGCCTTCTCGACGGCGGCTTCGGCGTCCCAGCCATATTTGTGATTGCGCGAATGCGGGTTGCCGAAATGCTCGGTGAAGAACGGCAGCATCGCCTCGACCACGCGCGGATCGCACGGCGTCGTCGCCTGGTAATCGAGATAGATCGGCAGCTTGGGAATGTTGACGCCCGGATTGCTGCCGCTCGATGCCGATTTGGTGTTCTGGTTGGCGATGTTCATGATGACTTGGCTACCCTTCCACTCTCTCTTAAGCCGGAACGCGCGCTTGTTCAGCGTCGTTGCGGGCGAGGCCCGCCCGCTGCACGCGCGCCCAGGCGGCGATGAATTGATCGATATCGGCAGCGCTGTTCTGCCAGCCGAGGCTGACGCGAATGGCCGAACCAGCCGTCGCCGCATCGAAGCCCATGGCCGAAATCACATGGCTCGGCCGCACCTTGCCTGACGAACAGGCGGAGCCCGCCGAAATGGCAATGCCTGCGAGATCCAGCGCCATCACCAGCGTTTCCGCCGTCTTGGTACCGCTGGCAAAGCAGGACGTGTTGGGCAAACGCATGGCCGATCGGCCGAAAATCGTGACCGGCAGGCCGAAACCCACCAGCTTCTCCTCCAACGCATCGCGCAATGTGCCGATGCGCGTACTCTCCACCAGACTCGCCGCCGCTTCCGCCGCCGCACCGAAGCCGGCGATGGCGGCCACATTCTCGGTGCCGCCGCGCCGGTTGCGCTCCTGGCCGCCGCCTTGCACCAGCGGCTCGACCGGCAGATCGCCGGCCAGCACCAGGGCGCCCGCACCCTGCGGCCCGCCGATCTTGTGTGCCGACAAGGTCAGGTAATCGACGCCCAGCTGATTGATGTCGACCGGGATGCGCCCCGCCGCCTGGATGGCGTCGCAATGCACCAGCGCACCCTTGGCCTTTGCCACGCGCGCGATCTCTGCCACTGGCTGGATAACACCGGTCTCGTTATTGGCCAGCATCACCGAGACGAAGGCCGGGCGATCGGCCTTGTCGAGCAGGTGGCTGAGATGCGCCACATCCACTTCGCCGTTGCGCCCCACGCGTGCGACTTGCGCACCGGCAAGCCGCGCCGGGCGCAACACCGATTCATGCTCGATCGCCGACACCACCAGCGGCCGCCCCTGGCGCGCATGAAGCGCCAGATTGTTCGCTTCCGTACCGCCCGAGGTGAAGGTCACCAGCGGCGCCCGACCGCCGACCAGAGCGGCCACGGCCTCCCGCGCATGATCGACCCAGGCCCGCGCACGGCGGCCAAAGGCATGGACCGAGGACGGATTGCCGACCTCCTGCAATGCGGCCGACATCGCCGCCAGCGCTTCTGCGCGCAGCGGTGCGGTCGCATTCCAGTCCATGTAGAGGGCGCGGTTCATGATGCTGTTGTCTTACTCCGCTGCCGCCGCGGCCGAATCCGCGGCATGGTCGGCACCGTTGCCGTTGCTGGCCGGTGCGCTCATTTGTGCGCCTTCGACCTTGTGCGCGATGCCGAGGATACGACGCTCGACCACATCCGCCAGCGACACGGAGCTGAGGAACAGATGGATCTGGCGCGACAGCTCTTCCCACAGATCATGGGTCAGGCAGCGCGACTTGTCCGAATGGCAGCCGGTGGCCGTGTTCGGCTTGCAGCGTGTGGCGCGGATGGGTTCGTCGACCGCGAGGATCGCATCGGCGATGCGCGTATCGTCCGACGTGCGCGCCAGCAGATAGCCGCCGCCGGGACCCCGCACCGACTTCACCAACCCGGCCCGGCGCAGCTTGGCGAACAGCTGCTCGAGATAGGACAGCGAAATTTCCTGCCGGCTCGAGATATCGGCCAGCGAAACGGGTCGACCCTGGCTGTTGGTCGCCAGATCAACGAGCGCCATCACGGCGTAGCGGCCCTTGGTGCTCAATCTCATGACACTTCTCCTAAAGCTTGCCGGACGGGAGTCTGCCCCGCCCCGCCCTCGATTTCCGTCTTGTCGTCAGTTGTGGCCGAACCGGCGCACATCGCCGAGCTCGCCGTCTTCTTGTCCATCCGTCTTGGGTGCCGCCGGCCCGGTGCCGCGTTCCACTTCCGTCTCCAAGACCGTGATGCGCGCCTGCAGGCGCGAAATCTGGTCCAGCAATCCTTCGATGGCGCGCGCCACCGGATCGGGCAGGTCCTGGGTCGGCATGCCATAGGCCGCGAACTCGCTGCCGCATTCCTTGGGCATCACGATCCGCGCCGGGACGCCGACCGCCACACTGTTGGCCGGCACGCTCTTGATCACGACGGCATTGCCGCCGACGCGGGCACCCTTGCCGACGACGATGTCGCCCAGCACCTGGGCGCCGGCACCGACGATGACGCCGTCTTCCAGCGTCGGGTGGCGCTTCACATTGACCTGGGCTGCCGAATTGATGGCCGGCGCGATGCCGCCCAAGGTCACGTCGTGATAAAGGGTCACGTCATCGCCGACGACCGCCGTCTCGCCGATCACGACGCCCATGCCATGGTCGATGAAGAAGCGCTTGCCGATCTGGGCACCGGGGTGAATCTCGATACCGGTGATGAAGCGTGAAAACTGCGAAACCATGCGCGCCAGGGTCGGAAATCCGGCGAGATAGACCGGCCGCGCCAGGCGATGCAGCAGCACGGCATGGAAACACGGATAGGTGAGCGCCACCATCAGCCGCGACCGGGCAGCCGGGTCGCGGGCCTTAATTGCATCGAGCTCAGCCGCAATGTTCTTGAAAAACATCATCGCCATCGTGTTTATTAGCGCGCCGCCGGTTTCGGCCTATAGCTGATATAAGCAGTCAACTATAAGCCCGGCCCACTGCGGTGGTCACCGTTCGAAGGTGATATAATATGCCTGACTATGACGATCAAGTATTGATCGTTATGACCCAGGGTTCTGGCCGGTTGTTTTCCATCGGAAAATGTCAACCAAGCGTCTGTGACATTCTGGCCGTGAACCCTTAACCTGCTGATATAGATCGGTTATTGGACAAGAAATGCCTGAGATTATTATGAACGGGCCGGAAGGCCGGCTTGAAGGCCGCTATCAGCAGGCAAGCACCCCTAATTCCCCTATAGCGCTGATGCTGCACCCCCATCCGCAGCATGGCGGGACCATGAACAACAAGGTCGTCTATAGCCTTTACCAGACCTTCCAGCAGCGTGGGTTTTCAGTCCTGCGCTTCAATTTCCGCGGCGTCGGCCGCTCCCAAGGCAAGTTCGACCGGGGCGAAGGCGAACTTTCGGACGCCGCGGCGGCCCTTGATTGGCTGCAGACCTGGAACCCCAACGCCCCGCAATGCTGGATCGCCGGCTTTTCCTTCGGCGCCTGGATCGGCATGCAGCTCCTGATGCGCCGCCCGGAAATCTCCGGCTTCATCTCGGTAGCCCCGCCCGCCAATATCTACGACTTCTCATTCCTCGCCCCCTGCCCCTCCTCGGGCCTCGTGGTCCAGGGTGACCAGGACAATGTCGTGCCGCAGGAATCGGTGCAGAAGCTGGTGACCAAACTCACCCACCAGCGCGGCATCAAGATCGACTACCAGATCGTGCCGGGCGCCTCGCACTTCTTCACCGAGCATCTCGATCAGCTCACCAAGATCTGCGACACCTACCTCGACACGGCACTCCCCGAGGCGGCTGCAAAGTCGCGGGCTGGGAAGTAGGCTCGGCTGCAACCGACTATCGCAAGATGAGCGCCAGGAGATCGCGGGCCAAAGCGGGATCGCCGACAGTCCGGTTTTGACCGAATCTAGGCATCCAATCCTCCGCTAATGGACAACGACCGAAGTAAGTCATTGGCAATCAGATTCGCCGATGACACTCTGTCTATCGCAATGCTTCGATGTCTCTGTGACGCGAGCGATCACCGCGTAACTGGAGCTTCGGTCGCATTGTTGCGGCTGTGGAGAATGGCTAGCTCGGCAAAAGGAGAAAAGCCAGGAGTTGCAGCCTCTCTTATGCCGCGCGACTTTGCGCACAGCGGGAAGTCAAGATGAACGACCTTGACGAACACACGAGCGTCACCGCTCCCACTGTCGACGATATGGCGGGGCTTGGCGATCTTTCGCAGCTTCTTTCAATGTGGCTTGACCGGCGCAAGACGGGCGGCCTCCCGGCACGGGCCTCGTTCGACCCACTGGACATGCGAAAGCTGCTCGGTCGAATTGTGATAGTCGACGTACTTTCAGATCCGCTGCGCTTTCGTTTTCGGCTGGTCGGCACCGATTGGGTCACGCAATTTGGCTTTGATCCGACCAATACCTTCGTCGAGGACTTCCCGCGCGTTCAATCGAGAGCGTTCATAAAGGAGGTCATGAGCAAAACCGTCCTGGAACGCGTGCCGTTGATGGTGCGTCGATCAGTCATCATTGACGGCGAGTATTTTCGCTATGGCATGCTCTTGCTGCCATTGGCATCTGACGGCGCCTCAGTAGACATGATTATGATGGGCTTCGAATTCCCCAAAGCCTGATCGGCGTCGCATCTGACGAACGAATGCAAAGAACCCGCGCAGAGATCACTGCTACCCAATTTTCAATATTCAAAGTCGGCCGCCAATATACATCGCTATCGTCTCGTACCACCTCTGAAGCTTCACCCCTCTCCCGGCACCAGCACCGCCGCGCCCTGCAATCTTCCTTTGCGCAAATCGGATAGGGCGCGGTTGGCCTCATGCAATGGATAGAGCGTCACCTGGGTGTGCACGGGGATTTTTGGAGCGAGGGCGAGGAAGTCGAGGCCGTCCTGGCGGGTGAGGTTGGCCACTGAGACGATCTCGCGTTCCTGCCACAGCAGGCGATAGGGAAAGCTTGGAATATCGCTCATATGAATGCCGGCGCAGACCACGCGGCCGCCAGGGCGGATGGCGCGGAGGGCTCGCGGCACCAGGACACCGTCGGGCGCGAAGATGATGGCGGCATCGAGTTCGACCGGTGGCAGCGTGTCTGACGGTCCGGCCCAGACGGCACCAAGTCCGCGCGCAAAATCCATCGCCGCATCGTCGCCAGGGCGCGAGAAGGCATAGACTTCCCTGCCCTCATACTGCGCCACCTGGACGATGATATGTGCCGCAGCACCGAAGCCGTAGAGGCCGAGGCGCTTGCCCTCCCCCGCTTTCCTCAAGGCGCGATAGCCAATGAGGCCGGCGCAAAGCAATGGCGCTGCCTCGGCATCGGAATAGCCCGGCGGAATGGGCAGGCAATAGCGCGCATCGGCGATCATGAATTCGGCATAGCCGCCGTCGCGCTGATAGCCGGTGAAGGAAGCAAGTGCGCACAGGTTTTCGCGGCCAGCCCGACAATGTTCGCAATTGCCGCAGGTGAATCCCAGCCATGGCACGCCGATGCGGGCACCCAACGCTACCGAGGTGACGCCGGAACCCAGCGCCAGCACGGTGCCGATCACCTCATGTCCGGGAATGCAGGGAAGATGCGGCTCCGTCAATTCGCCGTCGACGACATGAAGATCGGTCCGGCAGACGCCGCAGGCATGAACCTTGATCAGCACCTCGCCAGCCTGCGGTTGCGGCCAGTGCCGTTCCTGCCGTTGCAGCGCCGCACCCGGCGCTGCCAGCACCATGGCGGTACCCTTCGGCATGGCGCTCACGCCAGCGGCTTGACGACGCTTGCCTGCAAGCCTTTCTCGCCCGGTGCTGCCACATAGGTGACGCGCGCGCCGACGGCAAGTTTCTTGAACCCGCCATGGGGAACGCTGTTGGCATGGAAATAGACCTCGCCCACGGTCGCATCCTCGAGGAAGCCGTAATCCTGCTCCGGGAACAGGCGCACGACGCGCGCCGTGGCCGGCGCCTCATGCGACTTCACGTCGTGGCGCATCTTGCGCGTCGCATCCTCGACGCGCCGGGTCAGCGCATCGAAGGCGTCGCGGATGGCGACATAGATATCCTCATGTGCCTGGTCCTTGGGCGAGGCCTTGTTGATGGCGATCTCATGGCCCGGCAAGGCGAGGTCGATGCTGACATGATAGAGCTTGCCGCTGCGCTGGCGCTTATTGGGGGCGCTGATGACGACGCGGCAGCTGACGATCTGCTCGCTGAAGCGGTCGAGCTTGGCCGCCAGTTCCTCGATCCGCACCCGCACGGCATCGGATGGGTCCATGTTGCTGAAGGTGATCTGCAGGGGAATTTTCATGGCCGTTCCAGACTCTGTAATACCGACAAGATCAGGCTTGGCCCTAATTCGGGACCTGTCCTTGACCTAAATCAAGCCCTCTTTCGCGCGCAGGGTCTTAAGGTGTCAAATGGTTCCGAAGGGAGAGATGGGCATGGCAGACACTTCTGATGCGAAAGCGTCGACCAGGGTGCCCGTTTCGGCCCTCTATCATCCCTGCGCGCCCGCCGATCTGCCAGCTCCCCAGCCGAAAGATGGCGCCGCGCCACGCGCAATCGGTCAGGACCGCGCGATGGAAGCCGTGGCCTTCGGCATCGGCGTCGAGACCAAGGGCTACAATATTTTCGTCCACGGGCCGACCGGTGCCGGGCGCCACACATTGGTGCAGACCCTGCTGCAGGAAGCCGCCGATCGGCGGCCACGGCCCGACGATTGGTGCTACATCCACAATTTTGCCGAGCCGCACCAGCCGACCATCCTGCGGCTGCCGGCCGGCCGCGCGGTCGAATTGCGCGAGGCGATGGCGCATCTGATCAAGGATCTGCGCGCGGCCCTCCCTGCCGCGTTCGAGCGAGAGGATTACCGCGCCCGTCGCGATGCCTTCGAGCAGCAGGCAAAGTCGGCACATGAAAAGACCTTCGACGAATTCCGCCAGCGCGCCGAAGCGCAGGATGTCGCCGTCATGCGCACGCCCTTCGGCCTCACGCTGGCGCCGCTCAAGAACAAGGAACCGATCCGCCCGGCCGATTTCGACATCTTTCCGGAAAGCGAACAGAAGAAGATCCGCGAGAAGATCGAAATCCTGCAGGTCGAGTTGGAGAAGCTGGTTCGGCAGATCCCCAACTGGGAACGCGAGGTGCGCGAGGCCATCCGCAATCTCAACCAGGAAATCGTCCTCGCCGTCACCAGCCTGCCCTTCGGCGAGATCAAGGAGAAGTTCAAGGACCTGCCGGCGGTCTGCGCCTATCTCGACGTGGTCGAGAAAGACATCCAGCAGAATGCCGACGAGTTCCTGTCCGCGGCGCACGAGCCGAACCAGAACGATGGTCCGCTGGAAGGCAGCTCGCGCAACGGGCTTTCCTTCCGTCGCTACCAGGTCAATGTGATCGTCGACAACAGCCGCCTTGGCGGCGCGCCGGTGATCTATGAGGACAACCCGACGCATCAGAATCTGGTCGGCCGCGTCGAGCATATTGCGCGCATGGGCACGCTGCTCACCGATTTCAACCTGCTCATTCCCGGCGCCCTGCACCGCGCCAATGGCGGCTATCTGGTGATCGATGCCGAACGATTGCTGATGAACGGATTCTCCTGGGAATCGCTGAAGCGCGCCCTCCGCGCCGGCGAGGTGAAAATCGAATCCATCGAACAATTGCTGAGCCTTGCCAGCACCGTTTCGCTGAAGCCCGAACCCATGCCGCTCGCCCTCAAGGTCATCCTGATCGGCGAGCCGCGCACCTATTACCTGCTCTCGATGCTCGATCCGGAATTCGCAACCCTGTTCAAGGTGGCCGCTGATTTCGATGACCAGATCAACCGGACAGCGGAAGAAACGAAGCAATATGCCGCCTTCGTCACTCATATCGCCCAGCGAGAGAAGCTGCTGCCCTTCGCTCCCGGTGCCATCGCCCGCGTCATTGAATACGCCGCCCGCCTTGCCGGTGACGCTCACAAGCTCACGGCCGACATGAGCGCGCTGGCCGACCTCGCGACCGAAGCGGATTACTGCGCCAAGGCCGCCGGTGAAAAGACAGTGAGCGCCCAATCCGTCGAGAGCGCCATCGAGGCAAGGCGGCGGCGCGCCGACCGGCTCTATCGGCGCTATCACGAGCTGGTCGCCACCGAGACTATCCGCATCGAGACTGCGGGCGAGCGCGTCGGTCAGGTCAACGGCCTGTCCGTCGTCTCGATCGGTGGCACCGAATTCGGTCGCCCCAGCCGCATCACCGCGCAGGTCCAGCTGGGACGCGGCCAGGTGGTGGATATTGAACGCGAGACGGAACTCGGCGGCCCCATCCATGCCAAGGGCGTTCTCATCCTCACCGCGTTCCTGGGCGGCCGCTATGGCATGAAGCAGCCGCTGGCACTGAATGCCAGCATCGTGTTCGAGCAATCCTATTCCGGCGTCGAGGGCGACAGCGCCTCCTGTGCCGAACTCGTCGCCTTGTTGTCGGCCATCGCCGAGCGCCCGCTCAGCCAATCCTTCGCCATGACCGGATCGGTCGACCAGCATGGCAATGTGCAGGCCATCGGCGGCGTCAACGACAAGATCGAGGGCTTCTTCGACGTCTGCAATCTCGGCGGCCTCACCGGCGCACAAGGGGTCATCATCCCGGCAACGAATGTGCGCAATCTGATGCTGCGCCGGGACGTGGTCGATGCGGTATCGCGCGGCCAGTTCCATATCCATGCCATCGGCCATGTCGATCAGGCGATCGCCCTGCTGTCGGGAATGCCCGCCGGCGAACTGGCGATCACGGGCGAATATCCGGCCGGTACGTTCAATCAGGCGGTGATGCAGCGCTTGAAAGTCTTTGCCGAGGGCCAGAAGCAATGGAGCGGCGGCACGCAACTCACGATCGGCCGTCCGGTATGAGCGAGCTTGGCATCGAGCGCATCGTGCTGATCCTCGAACCGGGCGGTGAACATCGCGCCGGCATCCAGGCCGCCATCGATCTGGCGTCGACCCTGGAACTGCCGCTCCAGGCCGTCTTCGCCGAGGATGAGGCGCTGCTCGACGTCGCCACCTTGTCGCTCGCCGCGCATCTCGACCTCGGCAATCAGATGTCGCGCGCTCTCGAATCCGATCTGCTGATCGCCGCCATCAAGGTCGAGATGCTGCGTTGTCGCGACGCGCTTGATCTTGCCGCGCGCGAGGCCGGCATTCGCCCCTCCTTCACTGAATGGCGCGGCCAACCGACGCTGGCCAATATCGGCGTTCGCGGCACCGACCTGGTGATCGTTGAGGGCTTCTCGCGGCCTGTGACCGGACAGGCCAGGCTGCGATCCTCCTGGCCGCGCCGCCTCACCACCGACGGTGCTTCCGTGCTGGTGCTCAACCAGGGGCTGGTGCACAAGCTCGTCATCGGCAGCCTGCAGGATGGCGAGAAGCAGCCGCGCGCTCAGCGCATTGCGGCACCCCTGGCGGCCAAACTGGGCGGGTCGGTCGTCTATCTGCAGCGCGACGAATCGCATGCCGCATCGGTGCTC
This sequence comes from Dongia sp., assembly GCF_041906375.1. Classification (GTDB taxonomy): domain Bacteria; phylum Pseudomonadota; class Alphaproteobacteria; order Dongiales; family Dongiaceae; genus Dongia. The sequence goes on from NZ_JAYRJJ010000005.1 coordinate 241,452, forward strand.
GCCCGGCGCAGCGCGGAAATGAAATGCGACATGCTGGTGCTCGATGCGGCCGAAACCGATCCCGACATCTGCGCAGCACTCGTCGCCGAAGGCCATTGCAGCGTCCTCATCCTGCGCCGGCCCTAAGCCTGTTCATCAATTTCCTCGCTCCCTCATCAACTCACCCGTCTGAAATTACCCATCTGGAATCACTCGGGCAGCGTTCCGGCGGCTGACGCCACCGGCAAGATTGTTCGGTTGTCCCGGCCGAACAGGGGGCGCCTTAACCCAGGCAAACCGCGGGGGATCGCTGTCCCTGACGATCCGGGGAGGCCGACTATCCGCTTGGCCCAAGGGGGGATCGCTGTCCCTGCCGATCCGGGGAGGCCGGCTGTCCGCTTGGCCCAAGGGGGAATCGCATCACCCGTCACGATCCGCGGGGGGCCCCTTCACCCGCCGGGCCCTGCGGGGGACCGCTCACCCTGCGGTCCGGGAGGCTGATCGATCACCAGCCAGGATGCATTGCTATCGCCGACCCGCGAACGAGCCGACGCCCCGCAACGCCCGGGGTCGGGTCTGCGCAGCCCAAACGGGACCGCTTGCACCGGCGACAACCGAGTCATTCCAGATGCCCGGCGCCGGCAAGTCGTTCGCCGGACCGGGTGTTTCGTGATCTATGCGCGCCCTTGAACTAGTATCATATTCCTAGCGTTCTTGTCAAGAACATTTCAAGAACTTCCACACCAGCGCCTCAGGGAATGGGCTCGATGCGCTGGTTCACATCCACTTTGAGCGTGCGCTCGCGGTAGAGGACGAAGAGACCGCTGCCGATAATGATGCAATTGCCGAGGATGATGTGCGGCGTGGGTTTGTCGGCCCAAAAGATCCAGCCCAGGATCGAGGCCCAGACGATGGCGGTGTATTGCAGAGGCGCCAGCAGCGAGGCGGGTGCCAGGCTGAGGGCCTTGGTGATGAGCATGAAGCAGCCGCTGGCGACCAGCCCGACGAGCGCCATCAGCGAGAAATCGAGCCCGGTGGGTGTAACCCAGTCGAGCGGCGAGGCCGCCGCACCGACGATGCCGCAGCCGATGAACTGCCAGGCCACCAGCGGCAGCCAATGGCAATCGCGCAGGCGCCGCGTGATGACCATGGCCAGCGCAAAGCAGGCAGCGCCCGCGAGCGCCACGAGGGCTGCCGGCGAGAAAGCGGCCCCGGTCGGCTGCAGCGCGATGACGACGCCGCCGAAACCGAAGAAGATCGCCGACCAGCGTTTGAGGCCCACCCGCTCCTTCAACAGCAGCGCCGAGGCCGCCGTGATGATGAGCGGCGCCGACATGTAGAAGGTCATGACATCCGCCAGAGGCAGCGCCTTGGTGGCGAAATAGAAGGAAAAACTGTCCCCCGCCAGCAGCAGGATGCGCAGCACATGCAGCGGTACCTGCCCGGCCGGCAATCGGAGCGAGATCCCCATCGACCGCGCCAGCATCAGCAGCAACACCCCCGCCCCGACCGAGCGGATCAACATCAGCTCCGCCACGGAATAGTCCGTGACCATCCATTTGCCGAGCGCATCATTGGCGGCGAAGAGTGCCACGCCGGCGAGGTAGAGCGCGATACCGCGGGCGTGCGAGGTGGGGGGCATGGGGGTCCTGGGGAGTCGATTCTGCAGTAAGACCGCTAGACTGTGGCGTGGTTATGCCGCGAAGTGAAGTGGGATTTGCCACATGTTGCCTCGGCTCGCCTGACCGACGAATGTCAGCGATGTGCCTTGGCTGTCAGTTCGATGCCGAGGGCCTTCATGACGGCGAGGGTCGATTTCAGGGTCGGGTTGCCGTTCCGGCTGAAGGAGCGGTAGAGCTGTTCGCGCGAGAGGCCAGTCTCATTGGCGATCTGCGCCATGCCGCGCGCACGCGCCACCACACCCAAAGCATGGGCGATATAGCCGGAATCTTCTGTCGCAAAGGCCTCGGCCATGAAAATGGCGATGGCCGTGTCGGAGGTAAGATCCTCAGCGGGATCGTAGGCCGTGATCTTGCTGGCGGCCTTGCGCTTTGCAGTCATGTCATTCCGTCCATTCATTCAGCAACCGCTTTGCAGCCCTGATATCTCTTGCCTGCGTGCTCTTGTCGCCGCCACACAACAGCAGGATCAGCGTCTTGCCCTGCCGATGGAAGTAGATGCGATAGCCCGGGCCATAGTGAATCCGCAATTCGCTGATCCCCGCTCCGACCGGTTCGACATCGCCCGCATGCCCATAAGCGAGGCGATCGAGCCGAGACGCAATCAACGCGCGGGCGCGCTCGTCCTTAAGCTGCGTACGCCACCTGCGAAAGGTCTCCGTTTGTCTCAGTTCGTACATGCAATATGTAGTTTATTGACTACAGCGGGTCAAGTAAGAGTTTATATATCATTAATTGTAATATTCATACAGCACTCTACTAGCTTCCTAACAAGATCGTCGCCTCCTTCCTTTCGAAGGCGGGGCAATCGCATGAATCCAAATTCGTCATGCCCGGGCTTGACAGGGGCATCTAGGTTGACGGGGTTCTGTCCATCGGTTGCGGGCTGATCCCCGGGTCAAGCCCGGGGATGACGGTTCAAAAAAGGCTGGGGATGCCGGCCTATAAAGAATGCACCTGTGGTAGCTCTCGGAGTGGTCTGCAATGGCGTATCGCCCTACTTCCGGAAATGCTCTGCGTGCTGCTCCATGCCTTCCGGCACATTCGCCCAGCCGTGGTCGGAGCGCATGAAGATGTGGCGGAAGGGGATCTTCGCCGGGTCGAGCCAGGCGGCGTCGTCGAAGGTGCCGGCGGGGATGGAGCGGATGTCGGGGACAGCTTCCATGGTGAGGCCGAGATTGGCGCCGCAGGTGGGGCAGAAATGCTGGTCGAGCCAGCGGCCGGAGAGATCCGAGTGGTGGCGGTAGACGCGTGGCACGGCGCCCGTGAAGGTCACGTTCTCAGGCCTGAAGACGGCTTCGGTGCCGAAGGCCGAGCCGGTGCGGCGTTGGCACCAGGTGCAATGGCACAGGCTGACCCGCTCCGGCAGGCCGCGCACCACATAGCGCACGGCCCCGCAGACGCAACCGCCTTCATGTCGTTCGCCTTCGCTCATAGCCTTCTCCGTTGCGTGTGCCGATGGCGCCAGCTTGGCGCCGGTCTTCGCCTATCCCCCTCACCCCCGCCGACGAATGTCGGCATGCGCCGACGGGACCCTCTCCCGCGAGGGGAGAGGGAGACGTGGATTGCGCGCCCTATTGCCCCTTGAACTCGTCGAAGGCGCGGAGGGCGTCGGCAGCGTACATGAGCGAGGGGCCGCCGCCCATATAGATGGCCATCGCCAGGGCTTCGCCGACTTCATCGCGGGTGGCGCCGAGCTTGGCCAGCGTCCTTGTATGGAAGCCGAGGCAGCCGTCGCAATGGGCGGCGACGCCGAGCGAGAGGGCGATCAGTTCCTTGGTCTTTTCATCGAGCGCCTTGGTCTGCGTGGCGCCCTTGGCCATGGCAGAGAAGCCCGCCATCGTGTCGGGGATCAGCTTGTGCAGTTCCTTGGTGTAGGCGCTGATGTCGCCGATGATCGCCTTGTATTCCTTGGCCATGGCCGGTCCTTTCGTTTCGCTTGCGGGATTGTCCCGATCGCGAAAGTCTGGACCGAACCGTCAGGCGTGGGAAGGCGTCCGATCAGCGCATGCCGGGTGCATCGGCTTTTCCAGCGTCATGACATTGATATAGCCGAGGAAAGACCGTTCGATCCGGGGTGTGCCGATGCTGGCCGCGGCGATGATGGCTTCAAGCTCGCCACCCAATTGGCCGCGCACATGTTCATGGTAGTTGAAGCGCATCGGGAAAGAGGCGATGTGACCGAGGAGGTTTTGCGGCCGGCCGTAATCGGTGATGACGAGGCGGCCGCCCGGCGCCAGGACACGCCACATCTCGGCCAGGGCCTGGCACTTCACGGCGCTGGGCAGGTGATGAAAAAAGAACGAACTGGTGACGCCATCAATGACGCCGTCGGGTAATGGCAGGGATTCGGCGACCGCCACCTCGAAGCGGGCGATGATGCCCTGGAGATCGGCCCGCCGCCGCGCCAGATCGATCATGCCGGGTGTCGCATCGACGCCCATCGCATGGCCGCCCCGCGCCCGGCCGCCATCGGCGATGATGGTGGCCGCCGCGACGACGAGTTCGCCCGTGCCGCAGCCGATGTCGAGCAGATTTTGACCGGCGCCGATCCGGGACGCCGCCAAGGTCGCCGCCAGGATGTTGCGCCGCTGGCCGAAGCTCATGCAGTCTTCCAGCAGATCAACCCATTTGACGCGACCGTCGACGCGGACACCCAGTGTTTGCAATTCGGGGGTCTGCAGTTCGGGCGTTTGCAGTTCGGGGATTTGCAGGTCTTCGGCGCCTGGCGCTGTGACCGATCGGGGCAAGGACGGCAAGGTGAAGCCCAACACATACCAACGCAGAAATGCGCCGAGAAGGACGAGCCCGCCGGCAAACGCCGCGATCAGATAAAGCGTGTCCGACCCCGGCACGCCATGTTCGGCAAGCTCGGAGAGGCCCAGCGCCACTGTCCCGCAAGCGAGGAACGCCAGGCAGGCGCGCCGGAGGGATTCCTCCTGCGGCGAAAGCCGACGATCAGCCGATGCGGGTGCCGGCTGCACCCGGCGCAGGCTCACCAGCAGGGCTGCGAAAAAGGCGAGGACCGGCAGGCTCAGCTGGACGATCGGATAAGAGAGGCCCGGCTCGTTCTCCGTGAGATCGCCAAGGTCAAGGAGCGCGAGCGCGAGGCCCACACCGCCGAGGGCCCGCAGCAGCCAGGGCGCGGGGACGCCTGGGCCGATGGCGGCCGGCCAGCGCGCAAGGCGCCGATTGCGCTCGACGAGCCAAGGTGCCGCGAAGACGATCGAGAGGCCAAGGCCAAGGCCCGCCAAAGCAACCACCGGCTCCCGCGCCAGCAGAGCCTCGAGCAGCACCAGAATGCAGGTGGCGCCGGCAAAGTAGCGCAAGGCGCGCGTGCCGGGCAGCACCCGGCCGGTCCGAAACGCCTGCGGTGACCGCAATAGAGACATGTGCTTCCTCAACCCAGGCATGATGGAGCGCTGAACGGCACCGGGCGCTGGCAGCCCGTGATCACCGCAAGCCGGAATCGATCACAGCAACCTGTTAGGAAGCTTACGGCACGCCAAGCCGCGTCATGACATTGTCATGACGCACGCCACAGCTTGCCGCCGGTCATCGGCTGTTTCACGCCGGTCGTGGTGGGGAAGCTGATGGGCAATCCGGCGACAGAGCGCAAGGCCAGATAGGCGAAGGCCTGGGCTTCCAGCGCATCGCCGTCCCAGCCAATTTCGTCGACGCCGCGCACGGGGGCGTCGAGGCGTTCCTCGAGCGCTTCCATCAAGACGGGATTGTGCCGGCCGCCGCCGCAGATGAGCCAGTTCTGCGCCGGTGCGGGGAAATGATCGACGGCGCGCGCAATGGCGGCGGCGGTGAAGGCGGTCAGGGTCGCCGCACCGTCCTCGACCGAGAGATGATCGACGCGGGTCGAATGGAAGGCATTGCGGTCGAGGGATTTGGGGGCGGCGAGAGCGAAGAAGGGATGGCTGAGGAGATGGGCCAGCACATCCTCGTCGATGCGGCCCATCCGTGCCAGCGCGCCGCCGAGATCGACCGGTGTCCCTTTGTGGCGCTGTGCCCAATCGTCGATGAGGGCATTGCCGGGACCGGTGTCGAAGGCGAGCAAGGATCCATCCCCCGTTGAATCATTGGGGCCGATCCAGGTGACGTTGGCTACGCCGCCGATATTGAGGACAGCCAGCGGCCGCTTCACCTCAGGCGGCAAGGCATCGGCCAGCGCCTTGTGGAAGATCGGCACCAGGGGCGCCCCCTGCCCGCCCGCCGCCACATCCATGCTGCGGAAGTCGTTCACCACGTCGATGCCGGTCAGCTTGGCCAGCAAGGCGCCGTCGCCGATCTGCCAGGTGCGGCCTTCATGCGGCGCATGGAAGATGGTCTGGCCGTGGAAGCCGACGACAGCGATGTCGGATGGCTTCATTTGCGCGCGTTCAAGGAGATGCAGGACCGCCGAGGCATGGCGGCGCGTCAGTTCCAGCTCGATTTCGGCGATGAATTCGGCCGAACCCTTGCCGCCATAAGTCGATGTCAGCCTGGCGCGGAAGGCCGCGTCATAGGGTTCGGAAAGGGCGGGGCCGAAGCCGTAGATATGCTCGGCATCGGCCTCGATCAGGGCCGCATCCACCCCGTCGGCGCTGGTCCCGCTCATCAGCCCGATCGCCCATTTTCCAGCCATCTGACATCCCTTAAGTCCTAACCGCAGCGCGGAACCCCTCACCCCGACCCTCTCCCCGCAAGCGGGGCGAGGGGGTCTCCGCCGAACTTGCCCTGAAGCCCCTCGCCCCTCCGGGGAGAGGGGTTGGGGTGAGGGGTTGTCAGCGATTCTTGGTAGACTTGGCCCGCTTCGCGCGAATGTGTTACATGACCGGCCTCAAAACAAGCCAAGCCGACGAGCAAGATCCATGTTCCAGCCGCAATCCCCCTTCCTGCGCGATTTCGTCGCCCGGGGTTACCTGCACCAATGCACCGCCATGGAGGAGCTCGACGCCCTCGCCATGCCGGGTAAGGCGCCGCTGGTGGCCTATATCGGCTTCGACGCCACCGCGGATTCGCTGCATGTGGGCTCACTGGTGCAGATCATGATGCTGCGCCTGCTGCAACGCTCGGGCGGGAAGCCCGTGGTGCTGATGGGCGGGGGCACCACCAAAGTGGGCGATCCCACCGGCCGCGACGACATGCGCAAGGTGCTGTCCGATTCCGACATCGCGAAGAACATCGCCGGCATCAAGCAGATCTTCTCGAAATTCCTGACCTTCGGCGACGGCCCCACCGACGCCATCATGGTCAACAATGCCGATTGGCTGGACAAGCTCAACTATCTCGAATTCCTGCGCGACTATGGCCGCCACTTCTCGGTCAACCGCATGCTGGGCTTTGACTCGGTCAAGATCCGCCTGGAGCGCGAGCAGCCCCTCACCTTCCTCGAATTCAACTACATGATCCTGCAGGCCTACGACTTCCTGGAGCTGGCGCGGCGCCACAAATGCGTGGCTCAGCTGGGCGGGTCGGACCAATGGGGCAATATCGTCAATGGTGTGGAACTGGGCCGGCGCTGCGACGACAAGGCGCTCTATGGCCTCACCTCCCCGCTCATCACGCTGGCGTCGGGCGCCAAGATGGGCAAGTCCGCGGCCGGCGCCGTCTGGCTCAACGAGGAGCGCCTTTCCGCCTATGATTACTGGCAGTTCTGGCGCAATACCGAGGATGCCGATGTCGGCCGCTTCCTGCGCCTCTTCACCGAATTGCCGTTGCCCGAGATCGAGCGGCTGGAATCGCTGGAAGGCGCCGAGATCAACGAAGCCAAGATCGTGCTGGCCAATGAGGCAACGCGCCTGTGCCGGGGTGACGCGGCCGCGGCGGATGCTGAAGCAACCGCGCGGAAGGTCTTCGTCGAGGGTGGCCTCGGCGGCGATCTCCCCACCATCGACGTCGCGCGCGCTGCAATCGAGGCCGGCATCGCCGTGATCGACCTGCTCGTGCAAGCAGGGCTTGCTGCTTCAAAGAGCGAAGCGCGCCGCCTCATCAAAGGAAACGGGGCCCGGCTCAATGACCAGCCGATCAGCGACGATGCGCTGAAAGTGGGTGTGGCCGACATCAACGCCGACGGCGTCATCAAGCTTTCCGCCGGCAAGAAGAAACATGTCGTGGTGAAGGTGGGCTAAGGCCCCTACTTCCGCCAGGCGTGCAGGCGCCTTGCGGCTTCGACCATGTCCTTGGTGGCGCCGGAAAAGCAGAAGCGCATGAAGTGGCGACCGCGCATGGGATCGAAATCGATGCCGGGGGTGGCGGCGACACCCGTTTCGACCAGCATGCGCTGGCAGAAATCCAGGCTGTCATTGGTCAGGCGCGCCACATTGGCATAGATGTAGAAGGCGCCGTCGGTGCTGATGAGATCGTCGAAGCCGGCCTTGGGCAGATCATTGAGCAGGATCTCGCGGTTTCTCCCGTAGCGGGCGATATTGCCCTGAAGCTCATCCTCGGCGTCGAAGGCCGCGATGCCGGCCAGCTGCGACAGCGCCGGGGCGGAAATGAAGAAATTCTGCGTCAGGCGCTCGACCGGCTTCACCAGATCCTCCGGCAGCACCATCCAGCCCAAGCGCCAGCCGGTCATGCTGAAATATTTGGAGAAGCTGTTGATGACGATGGCGCCGGCGTCATTGGCGGCCGTCGCGGCGGCAAGGCCATAGGTGATGCCGTGATAGATCTCGTCCGAGATGAGGCGCACCCCCTTACGCGCGCACCAGGCGGCGATGGCGTGAAGTTCCGCCGGCGGCACGACGGCGCCGACGGGATTCGAGGGCGACGCCAGGATGAGGCCATCGAGGCGGCCGTCGATCTTTTCGAGCGCCGCGATGTCGGGCTGATATTTCGTTTCCGGCCCGGTCTCGATCAGCACGGGTTCGAGGCCGAGGGCGGTGAGGATGTGGCGGTAGCAGGGATAACCCGGCATGGCGAGCGCCACGCGGTCGCCGGGATCGAAGGCCGCAAGGAAGCTCAGCAGAAAACCGCCTGACGAGCCGGTGGTGACGGCGATGCGCTCGGCCGGCACGTCGGCGCGGTAGAAATCGCGGTAATGCCGCGCGATGCGGCTGCGCAAGGCAGGCAGTCCGAGCGCGTCGGTATAGCCGATGAGGTCGTTGTCCAGCGCGCGCTTGGCAGCCTCCAGCACCTTGCGCGGGGCCGGCGTCGAAGGCTGGCCCACTTCCATATGGATGATATCGCCGCCCGACGCAGCGCGCTCATTGGCGGCGCGCAGCACCTCCATGACGATGAAGGGATCGATGGCGGCGCGGCGCGACTCCTTCAAGGCCATGATACGGTCTATTCCTCGCCCAGGATCGCCGCCAGACCAAACCCGCGATAATCGTTGCGCAACTGGCAGGTATCGGGGTCGGAGGGCGCGCCGCTGCTGCAGAAGATTGCATTCAAGCGGCCGATGCGCAGGCCGGCCGATTCATCGATCTGCTGCGTGCCGTCATCATAGCCGCGCGGCAATTGCATCGCCTGGTCGAGCGGCATGGCGCGATGCATGACCGCGTCGAGCACCAATCCTTCGGCGAGCGCCCCCGGCGCGCCACCGGCGGCACCGGAGAGGAAATAGACCTCGCCATTGAACTTGCTGGCCACCATGACCGGCGACAGGGTGGAGAAACCCACACCTTGATCGTTCGGTGCCGGCGCCAGCACGATGCCGGTCCCTTGCGCCGCGCGGGCGGCACCGAAGGGCGCGTTCATCGTGAAGGTGCAGGCCACGGCCACACCATCGGAATCGATGGCGACAACGCTGGCGGCACTGGTGTTTTCCTGCGGCAAGGCGAGGCTGTTCTGGCTGGCGAGAGCGCGCACCTTTTCGGCCGCCAGCAATTCGGCCGGTGCCGCCTGCGTGCTGCCGTCGGCCTGCATCCAGGCACCGCGCGCCGCCATGATCTGGCGCGAAATCGCCGCCTGGCCGGCCGGCGAATTGTCGGCCGAGGCGAGCAAGGAGACCGCCTGCGCCGTGATGACGCCGCCCGAGGCCGGCGGGGCCGCCACATAGAGGCTAAGATCCGTGAAGGGCGTTTCCAGCGGCGGATAGATGGCGACCTTGTAGTTGCGGAGATCGTCGATGGTGAGCGGCGCGCCGATGGCCTGCGCGCCCTCGACCAGCTTCTGGCCGAGGAAGCCGCTGTAGAACGCGTTGACGCCTTGCGCGCGGATCTGGCCGAGGCTCGCGGCGAGATCGACCGGGCGCATGTTGTCGCCTTCGGCCAAGCGGGTGCCGTCGAGGTGCTGGAAGGTCGCCTGCAGGGTGGGATCGTTGTTCAGCAGATCGCCATATTGCTGCAGGTCCCGCCCCAGCGCCTTGCTGACGGGGACGCCGGTCGTGGCGAGGCTTTCCGCCGGCCCGACCAATGCCGCCAATTGCAGCTTGCCATAGCGCGCGTTGAGGGCCGCCATGCCGCGGACATTGCCGGGGATGGCGACGGCACCGGCGGCGGCTGCACGCGGCAGGAAATCGATGATGTCGGTGGTCTTTTCATCGGCATTGTGGGCAATGCAGACGCCGCCCCCGCCGAGCCCGGCAGACGCGGGCATGGTCACAGACATGGCGAAATAGGCGGCGACCACCGCGTCGGCCGCATTGCCGCCATTCGAGATCATGGTGCGACCAATCAGCGCCGCCCGCGGATCATCCGCCACGACGCCGGCCCGGAAGCCCTGGATCTGGGTGGCGTCCGACGCCACGGACCGCGTATTGCCGCAGCTGCCCAGCACAACCGGCAGCAAAGTCGCCACGACGCCCAGGGCAACTCCGCCCAGCCGTCCCCGGCCAATTGCCGCTTGAGCAGCGAATCGCCGGCCGCGCCGATACCCGCCGGCCGTGCCGCCGTCGGACCCGCCTTGGCCGCTGTTGGCTTGGTCGTTATGATAGGCACCAGACATAGTGAACTCCGCCCTGCTGACATTGTTAGGTGGGGGTCTAGGGACGCCCCGATTGCCGGGGAGCATAGAGAAGGATGCCCGGATTGATCAACCGAGCCGATGCAAGGCGGTTTCTGGCCCCGATTCTGGCCATTTCGCTGGTCTTGAGCCTGCTCGGGCCCGTGCCGGCGGCCCAGGCCCAGTCGCGCCGTCTCAGCCTCATCCGCGACGCCGAGATCGAAGCGACGGTCCGTTCCTATGCCGATCCGCTGTTCAGGGCCGCAGGCCTCGACCCCAGCGGCATCCGCGTCCTGCTGGTCAACGAGGATTCGATCAACGCCTTCGTCGCCGGCGGCATGCGGCTGTTCATCAATACCGGCCTCCTGATGCGGGCCGACACCCCCAACCAGGTGAAAGGTGTCATCGCGCACGAAACCGGGCATATCGCCGGCGCGCATCTATCCCGCATTCAGGACGAACTCAAGAACGCCACGATCGAGCAGATCATCGGCATGGTGCTGGGCGGTGCCGCGGCCGTGGCCAGCGGCAATGGTGGCGCGATGGTTGCCGGCGTGACACTCGGCAACGAAATCGCCAAGCGCAACCTGCTGAAATATTCGCGTACGCAGGAAGCCGCCGCCGACCAGGCCGGCATGGGCTTTCTCGACGCCACCAAGCAATCCTCGCGCGGCATGCTGGAATTCTTCGAAAAGCTGGAAGGGCAGGAGTTTCTGCTGGGCCAGAACCAGGACCCCTATCTGCTGACCCACCCGCTCACCACCGACCGTATCGATTCCGTGCAGCAGCATGTCGATCAATCGACCTACAGCGAATCCAAGGACCCGCCCGCGGACATCGCGCGCCATGAGCGCATGGTGGCAAAGCTGAAGGGCTATATCTGGCCCCTGTCGCGGGTCGAGCAGGAATTCCCGCAGAGCGACAAGTCGATCGGCGCCCGCTATGCCCGCGCCATCGCCCTCTTCCGCGTCAGCCGCATGCCTGAAGCGCTGCAATTGATGGACAGCCTGCTCGCGGACGTGCCCAACGATCCCTTCTTCCAGGAACAGAAGGCGCAGATCCTGTTCGAGAACGGCAAGCTTGCCGAGGCGCTGCCGCTCTATACAGCCGCCTTCAACCAGCTGCCGACCGAGCCGCTGCTGGGGCTGGAACTGGCGCAGGTCGAGATCGAAATGGAACAGCCTGAATATACGAAGTCGGCCATTCATCATCTTGAGGCCGTGACCACGATCGAGCCGCGCAATGCGCGCGCCTGGTATTTCCTTTCCGTCGCCTATGGGCGCGACGGTAATCTGCCGATGTCGGCCCTGGCACAGGCCGAGCAGGCCATGGCGCAGGGCAATTCCGAAGAGGCCTGGGCCCAGGCCAAGCGCGCGCTGGAGGGAATGGAAGCGGGTTCCCCCGGCTGGCTGAAAGCCAACGACATCATCAGCGAAGCCCAGTTGATCAAAGAAAACAAATAGCGTTCCGGCCCGGTCGCGTCGCTGTCGACCGGGTCCCGCTCAGCCGAGGTTCCATAAATGTCTTCCTTCATGCGTCAACTGCCGGGCCTCGCGGCCCTCGCCCTCAGCGCCGTTGCCCTCGCCTTCGGCCTTGCCGGTCCGGCGAAGGATGCAGCACCCGCGGCAGCGACAGCGAGCTTCAGCGAGGCGCAGGCGGCCGAGATCGGACGCCTGTCGCATGACTATCTGCTGCAGAATCCGGAAGTGATCCGCGACGCCATCCAGGCGCTGCAGGCCAAGGAAGAAGCCGCCAAGGCCAACCGCCAGTCGGAAGCCGTAGCGAAACTCAAGGACCAGCTCTATGCCGATGCCGACGCGCCGGTGGCCGGCAATCCCAAGGGCGACGTGACGCTGGTCGAGTTCTTCGACTACAAATGCCCTTATTGCAAACAGGTCTCGCCGGCCCTCGAAGGCCTGCTCAAGGACGATCCCAACCTGAAGATCGTGTTCAAAGAATTCCCGATCCTGGGCGATCCGTCGGTGCTGGCCGCGCGCGCGGCATTGGCCGCGGCCAAGCAGGACAAATACCTGCCCTTCCACCAGGCCATGATGGCTCATCGCGGCGCCCTCGATCTCAACTCGATCGCCTCGGTCGCGGCATCGGTCGGACTCGACGGGAAGAAGCTGGTCGACGATATGGGGTCGGAAGCGATCGAGAAGCAGCTCTCCGCCAATCACGAACTGGCGCTGGCCCTTTCCATCCGCTCGACACCGACTTTCGTCATCGGGGACAAGGTCATGCCGGGTGCGCTGTCGATCGATGATCTCAAGAACCTCATCGCGGATGCCCGCAACGGGTCGTGATCAGCCAGCCGGCGCCTTGAGCACGAGCCTCGCCAGATCCTCTTCGCCGAGGAGATCGCCGGCTTCGTCGCGATAGGTGCTGGTGCCCTGAACGGCCTGGCCTTGCCATTTGCTCTCAAGAGCGGCGCGTTCCGGCTGGTCGCGGAACCAGCGGATGAATTCATTCACCTTGGCAAGCAAGGCGTAGCTGGCGCCGGTCGCCGCGACGCCGACGGCGTAGTACCAGGGAGCGGGTGCCAGATTGCCGGGCAGCAATTCGATCCTGCCGCGCCAGCGGCTTTCAGCCCCCGTTGCCGCCCAGAAATAGATCGGCTGGTCGACAGCGAAGGCGTCGACCACCTTGTCGACCAGACAATCATGGATCTGGCTTTGATCCGAATAGGCGATGAGATTGGCAAGGCGCACTTTGCCGCCGGGTTTATTGGCATTGGCGGCCCAGCGTATGCCGGCCGCCTCCAGCGTCGCGAAGGCGCCGGGGTCGTTGATGCAGCCCAACACCTTCCCGGAGAGATCACCGACGCCGCGGATCTGGTCGTCACCGAAGCGCCGCGCCAGAATGTAATGAAGATAGGTGTAGCTTTCCGAGAAGGCGACGCCGCGATAGGCGGCATTGGGCGGCAGCGCGCTCCACACCAGATCGGCGGGTGGCTCGCCGGGTTTCGAGCCCAGATGCAGCAGTTCGGTGCATTGATCCCACGGGTATTCGACAAACTCCGCCTTGACGCCGAGCCATTTGGCAAAGGCCGTCGCATAGTCAATGTCGAGGCCCGTGAGCGGCGCGCCGGGACGCAGGTGGAACGAGAGGCCGACGAAAGCCGGTTCGACGGCGATGCGCACCTTGCCGCGGCGGCGGATTTCCGCCAGCCGGTCGAAATCGGCACTGCTAGGGAGGTGATGGCGCTGCAGGACGTCGCGCACCGCGTCCGTCCCCTGCTCCAAGGCGCCGGCCAGTTCTTCGGCCAGTTGCATCGACCAGCGCGACTTGCCGACGACGCCGTCATTGCGCGCCGTCGCCTGGGGTACGGCAACCGAGATAACGCGGTTGTTGTCCTTCAATTCGTCGATGCGCTGGTTGATCGCCTGGAAGTTGGCGTTGAGCCGGTCAAGCTCGCGCGCCAGATGGTCGGAAATCTCGTGCAGCATCTGGTCGGATTTGCTGGCCGTGCCGGCGACACGTTTCTGCACTTCGCTGAGGTCGATGCTGCGGCCGGCTTCCTTGGCGCTCTGCATGGTGCGCTGCGCCAGCTGCCGCACCTCGCTGGCGACGACCGCGAAGCCCTTCCCTTGTTCACCGGCATGGACCGCCTCGATGGTCGCGTTGAGCGCCAGCAGGTTGACGGATTTGGCGATGCTCTCGATCTCGCGCAGGACCGAGAGCGCGTCCCCTGCCTTGCTTTCTATGGCCGAGACGACCTGCTCCAACTCGCCACGGATGCTGGCCACGACGGCCGCCATCTCGGCGGCAAGCGATTGCCGCAGATCGCCGGCGATCCGGCCGCTGGAGAGCACCTCCTCGGTCGAGTGATCTAGGGCGGCGCTCATCCGCTGGCTGCGTTCAGCGATTTCGCCCAGGGACAGGGCCTGGGCCTCGAGGACCCGGGCGATCCCGTGTTGGAGGCTTTCGAGACCCCCGAGGCCCGCTTCGATCAACCGAGAATCAGGTGCCCCGCTTTCGGGCGCCGCGTCCGAATGAGCCAATTCTTCCCCCTGCATATCCCAGCGTCCCGGCTCTGACGGCCGGATTTAATTCGCATAATTGTGCACGATGTTAAAAATTTGTGCATCAGATTAAACACGTTCTGAATAAGTTCTCAAAGCCCCGGCCGCGGCCGGTTGCCCTGGCATGCCGGCACAGCTATAAGGGCGCGGATTCATCGTTTTACCGCCCGATATCATTGGGAAATATCGATCTTGGCCAAGCAGCCGACCGTTTTGGTCCTCAACGGGCCGAATTTGAACATGCTGGGGGTGCGCCAGCCTGACGTCTATGGGCGTGAGTCCCTGGGCGATGTCGAGGCTGTCTGCGCGGCCAAGGCCAAGGCCCTGGGCCTCGGGATCGATTTCCGCCAGAGCAATATCGAGGGCGAACTGGTCACCTGGCTGCAGCAGGCCCGGGGCCGCCATGCCGGGATCGTCATCAACCCGGCCGGCTACGGCCATACCTCGATTGCCCTCCTCGATGCCCTGCTGGTAACGGAACTTCCCGTCATCGAAGTGCATCTGTCCAACATCCATCGGCGAGAGCCGTTCCGCCATCACACCTATACGTCGCAGGCCGCCACCGGCGTCATCTGCGGGTTGGGGAGCCAAGGCTATCTGCTGGCCCTGGAAGCGATGGCCAATCTGATCAAGACGAAAAAGGCACGCGCATGAGCAAGTTCGATATCGATGAAGCCCTGATCCGCAAGCTTGGCAGCCTGCTGAAGGAAACGGGCCTCACGGAGCTTGAGCTGGAAAAAGACGGTCAGCGCATCCGCGTGACCTCGCAGGCCGCACCCGCCACGGTGGTCCACGCCTCGCCGGTCGCTAATGTGACCGCCCCGGCCGCGGCAGCCCCGGCCAAGGCGGAAGCCGCCAAGAACGCTCTCACCTCGCCCATGGTCGGCACGGCCTATCTGTCGTCGGAACCGGGCGGTACGCCCTTCGTGAAGGTCGGCGACCGTGTCGCCAAGGGCCAGACGGTGCTGATCATCGAAGCGATGAAGGTGATGAACCCGATTTCCGCTCCCGCCGCCGGCGTGGTCAAGGAAGTGCTCGTTCACGACGCGCAGCCGGTCGAGTTCGGCGAACCGCTTCTCGTCATCGAGTAATAGGGACCGGCCGCGACGATGTTTGAAAAAGTCCTCATCGCCAATCGCGGCGAAATCGCGCTCCGCATCCATCGCGCCTGCCGCGAGATGGGCATCCGCACGGTCGCCGTCCATTCGACCGCCGATGCCGACGCGATGCATGTGCGGCTGGCTGATGAAAGCGTCTGCATCGGTCCGGCGCCGTCGCGCGATTCCTATCTCAACATGGCGGCAATCATTTCCGCCGCCACCATCACCGGCGCCGATGCCATCCATCCCGGCATCGGCTTCCTGTCCGAGAACGCCAAATTCGCGGCGATGGTCGAGGAACATGGCTTCACCTTCATCGGCCCGTCGCCTGAACATCTGTCGCAGATGGGCGACAAGGTCGAAGCCAAGCTGACCGCCAAGCGCTTCGGCATTCCCTGCGTGCCGGGTTCCGACGGCGCCATCACGGATGCAGATGCACCACGCATTGCCGAAGAGACCGGCTATCCGGTCCTGCTGAAGGCCGCAGCGGGCGGCGGCGGCAAGGGCATGAAGGTCGCCAACAATCCGGGCGAGTTGAAGGAAGCGCTTGCCATGGCGAAAGCCGAGGCGAAGGCCGCCTTCGGCAATGACCAGATGTATATGGAAAAATATCTGGGTCATCCGCGCCATATCGAGATTCAGATCCTCGCCGACAATCACGGCAACGCGGTGCATCTGGGCGAGCGCGATTGTTCGCTGCAACGCCGGCACCAGAAAGTGCTGGAAGAAGCGCCCTCACCCGCCCTCAACGCCGACCAGCGCGCCGAGATCGGCGAGATCGCGGTGAAGGCGGTGAAGGCCATGGGCTATCGCTCGGTCGGCACGATCGAGTTCCTGTTCCAGGACGGCAAGTTCTATTTCATCGAAATGAACACGCGCCTGCAGATCGAACATCCGATCTCGGAAATGATCACCGGCATCGATTTGGTGCGCGAGCAGATCCGCGTCGCCTCCGGGGCACCCCTGGGCTTCGGCCAGCAGGACATCACCTTCACCGGTCATGCCTTCGAATGCCGCATCAATGCCGAAGACCCGGTCACCTTCATGCCCTCGCCGGGCCTCATCACCGATTTCCATGCTGCGGGCGGCCTGGGCGTCCGAGTCGATTCGGCGCTCTATGCCGGCTACAAGGTGCCGTCGAACTATGACAGCCTCATCGCCAAGCTGGTCGTGCACGGCAAGACCCGCAACGAAGCCCTCATGCGCGCCCGCCGCGCACTTGAGGAAATGGTGATTCTAGGCGTGAAGACGAACATCCCCCTGCATCAGCGGCTGGTCACAGCGCCCGACTTCATCAACGGCGATTACGACATCCGCTGGCTGGAGAAATTCGTCGGCATTTGACGCTGCCCCGAACCTGCGGCACTCTTCAAGTCGTGGGTGTACCGGGACAGCAGAGGTGTCGATGTCCAACAGGGTCAAGCCGCCCAAGATTACGCCAGAAATGCTGCTGCGCGCCTATGCGATCGGCATTTTCCCGATGGCGGAAGCCCGCAACGACCCCGAACTTTATTGGATCGACCCCGAGCAGCGCGGCATCCTGCCCCTCGACTCCTTCCACATTCCGCGCAGCCTGAAGAAAACCGTCCGCCAGGGCCTGGCCAACGAAGCGGACGGCTTCCGCGTCACCTGCGACAAGGCGTTCGAGGCGGTCATTGCCGGTTGCGCGGCCCCCGCCCCGGGCCGCGGCCAGACCTGGATCAACGACACGATCTTCGATCTCTGCCGTCAACTCTTCCTCATGGGACACGCGCACAGCGTCGAGGTATGGAACGGCGAAGCGCTGGTGGGCGGGCTTTATGGCATCAGCCTAGGGGGCGCCTTCTTCGGCGAAAGCATGTTCAGCCGGGCGACCGACGCCAGCAAGGTGGCCCTGGTGCATCTGGTGGCGCGGCTGCGCTATGGCGGCTATTCCCTGCTCGACACGCAATTCGTGACCAAGCATCTCGCCCGCTTCGGCGCCATTGAGATCCCGCGCGACGATTATCGCGTGCGCCTCAATATCGCGCTGGCGAAGCCCGCCACCTTCTATTGCGAGGTGCCGGATTCAGTGGTGCTGGAATTGGCCGGCGCCGACTCTGCCGGCTGAGCCGCGGCGGGTGCGTCGTCACTGGTGCAATCGAGCACCCAGAGGTCATAAACCGGATGTTCAAGGGCTGAGAGCGCCGGGCTCGAGGCGAACATCCAGCCCTGGAAGCGCGGCTGCGGTGCTTCGCCCGGCTTCTCCTCGACCACATCGAGAAAAGCCGAGGCTTCCGGCGTTTCTTCCGGCGGGTGCTTGTCGCAGGCCTTGGCGGTGATCTGCAGCGAACCGAAGGTCACCGTGCCGCCCACGGGCACCGTGATGGTCGAAACGCGGGCAGTGATCTTGTCCATGGCGCGCAGGACGACATTGTCGCCAGGGATCGCCAGCGCGGTGGGAATGGCGATGGTGACGGCGAGCGAGAGACCCAAGCCCGCCATTGCCACGCCAGCCGAACTCAACTTCATGACTTCTTTCCGTAGGGATTCTCGAGTTTCGCGACGAGATCGTAGAAGACGGCGCGGATCTGCGCTTCATCGCAACCCATCAGCACCGCATCCTCCAGCGCATCCTGCGCCAGCTGCCTGATCTCGATCAGATTCTGATTGAGGACTTTGACCTTTTCGAGGCAGGAAACGGGCTGGCCGTCGGGCTGTTTCCAGACCGGAACTTCAAAACCAGCGTTCGGCTTGTCCTTGCTCATCGTTTTGCCGCCTTCAGGGCGTCGCTGATTCTTCCTGCTTCTCTTCCGCAGAGCCGCCGACCACGAATTTGTTGATCAGCTCGACCAGATCAAGGGCACCCTGGGCATGGGCGATTTCATCGCCGTTCTTGAGCAGCGCGTCCTCGGCACCCGGTTCCAGCTTGATGTAGTAATTGCCGAGCAGGCCGTCGCTGGTGATGATGGCCGAGCTGTCGACCGGCAATTCGACATCGCTGCGGATGTTCAGTTTCACGACCGCCTGGAACATCTTGGGGTCGAAATCCTGTGACGTGACGGCGCCGATCTTGACGCCGCTGATGCGGACATCGGTACCAGGGAGAACGGAGCCGCCGCGGTCGAAGCGGACCGTCAGTTGATAACCGCCCCGATCCTCTTTGATGCCGCTGCCGCTATAGATCACGTAGAGAAACGCCGCCGCGGCGATCAGCACCACGGCACCCATGATGGTTTCAAGAACGTTGCGCTGCATGGATACTAACCCTGGCGGTTGGCGGAGTGGCGTCTGGACGTCGCGGCGACGCGTTTATGCCGGCGACCAGGGTTCGTAATCGCCGGTGGCCTTGGCGCGCTGGCCGCCCATCAATGTATGGCCCGGCGGGCGATAGGCAAGCTCGGTACCCGTGCGGTTCGGCTCATGCGGCTTCTGCCAATCCTTGGGCTTGGCACGATTGGTCGGCGCCACGGCAGTGGTTGCGTGCAGCCAGGCATGCCATTCCGGCGGCACGCGGCTGGCTTCTGCTTCGCCATTATAAAGAACCCAGCGCTTTTCGCGCTTATGCCCCTTCATGCGGCGGTGAACGTAGTATTTGTTGCCGAACTCGTCTGTGCCGACCAGTTCGCCGTTCAGCCAGGTGAAAAGCCGTGTGCCGATGCTCATCGCGTGATTCGCCGTCTTGTGTCGCCAAGGGCCAGGAAGGGCCAATCAGAGCAACAGGTTAAGAACTCGGGCGGGACTATACAAGCCAGCCGTTTGACAGGCAAGGAACGGGATTCGCAGCCTCCCCCACATATGGGGGATCAAACGAGCCGCTTCTCCATCACATGGTAGGTCGGTACCGCAAAACCGGGATGGCTTCCCTGGCCGGTGATGCGGTAGCCAAGCCCTTCGAACAGCCGGATATTCCCGGAAAGAACCAGCCGGACATTGAGCCGCAGCGCGCCGGCACCCACTTCCCGCGCATAATCCTCAACTGCCGCAAGCAGCCCTTGCGCGATTCCCAGACGCCGCCGCGCCGGCAGCACCGCGAGCCTTCCCACATAGACATGGTCTCCGCGCGGCTCCGCCGCGACGCAGCCGACCAGTTCGCCGTCCATGACCGCCTTCACCAGGGCGCCCTTGGCCAGCAGCGCGGCGATGGCGGCCGGCGTCTCGGCAATGGCGCCGGAGGGCGGCGTCAAATTCGCCAGTTCGGCAAAGCAGGTATGGATGAGGCCGACGAGCTGCGGCACGTCTTCCGGGGCGGCGCGCGGGTAGCGGATCATGCTGGCAGATATCTCAGGGGGCGGAGGGCTGTTTGACGCTTCGTGGACTTTATACCATGTTCGGCCCCTACACGGATCCGCGCAAAGCGGGCGCATTTTCTTCGGGGGACCATCCTGAGCGACCAACCTATCGCCCAAGGCCGCAGCCATTGGGCAGCACTGGGCCTGCTGCTTGTCGGCACCGTCTTCGTCAGCCTGATCACGACTTTCGCCAGCCTTGCCTATCAGGGCGGGGCGACGCCGATGCTGCTGGTCTGGTCGCGCTTCACGGCCCTGGTCATTGCCCTGTGGATCATTCTGAAGCTCGCCGGCGGAACCTTCCGCCTGCCCAGACGGAATTTCCGCGCCACCTTCTGGATCGCCATCTGCCTGATGATGATGTCGGTGGGTTATCTGAGCTCGGTAGCCTTCATCAAGGTGAGTCTCGCGGTCATCCTCCTCTATACCTATCCGCTGCTGGTGGCGGTCTTTGCCGCCCTTTCCGGCCGCGAGAAGATCAATCCATTGCGCGCGCTGCTGCTGGTGACGGCCTTTGCCGGGCTCGTCATCGCCTTGGGGCGCGATATCGGCCTCACTGTCGATCTTGGCGGCATCGCCTTCGATTCCAGCCAGATCTCGCTCGACTGGCGGGGCGCGGCCCTGGCGCTCATCGCCTCATTGGGTGTCGCCGGCTTCGTCACCTGGGGCGGGGCCTATCTCGACGGTGTCGACTCACGCGTCATGAATTTCTGGGCCAATCTGTGGATGATCGGCCTTGCCACCCTTTATGTGGGCGCGGTCGGCGGCGTGGCTCTGCCGGCCAGCGGCATGGGCTGGGTCGGCTATCTGGGGGCGACCGCCTGCTATGTAACGGCGATGATCTGCTGGTTCAGCTCGATGAAAACCCTGTCGCCCACCGAAACAGCCATGACCCTGAACCTCGAACCGGCCATCAGCCTGGTCGCGGCGACCCTGGTCCTAGGCGAAGCGACGTCGCCGCAGCAATGGATCGGCACTCTCATCCTGTTGATTTCCATCATCTTTTCGAGCGTCAGCGGACGTCACAAAAAATGAGAATCGGTTAATATCGGCATTTTGCGCTGCAGCATGATCCAGAAAGGCCCATAAACCGGGGGCATCCTCAACATCTATGGGCGTCAAGATTAATAATCACCAAATCTTGATATTTTCTAGTTGCTGCTCGACCCCTCGCGGCATCAATATCTGGTCACGGCGCCACTCTAGGCACCTAGATATAGGCGCGCCGAACCAATCCTTTACCCCGTTTTGCTGAACCAGATTCTGCAGAGGGGCGAGGATTCGGTTCGTGAAGGGCAGATAAAGATCACTTTCGGGGGCCAAGAAGATGCGCATTGCACGTCGTTTCACCAAAGCCGGCCAGTCGCCATATTCGGAAATCGTGTTCCGCCGTACCACGAGCGAGATCAAGAATCCGGATGGATCGATCGTCTTTCAGCTGAAGGATATCGAGGTCCCGGCCGACTGGTCGCAGGTGGCGAGCGACGTGCTGGCGCAGAAGTACTTCCGCAAGGCGGGCGTGCCGGCGGCGATGCGCCCCGTGGTGGAAGGCGACGTGCCGGACTTCCTGTGGCGCCGCGAGGCCGACCGGGAAGCCCTGGTGAAACTCTCGGCCGAGAAGCGCTTCGGCGGCGAGACCAGCGCCAAGCAGGTTTTCGACCGCATGGTCGGCACCTGGACCTATTGGGGCTGGAAAGGCGGCTATTTCGACACCGAGGAAGACGCCCTCGCCTTCTATGACGAAATGCGCTTCATGCTGGCGCGCCAGATGGGTGCGCCGAACAGCCCGCAATGGTTCAACACGGGCCTGCATTGGGCCTATGGCATCGACGGTCCGGCCCAGGGCCATCACTATGTCGACTTCAAGACCGGCGAGCTCACCCTTTCCGCTTCCGCCTATGAACACCCGCAGCCCCATGCCTGCTTCATCCAATCGGTCGCGGACGACCTCGTCTCCGAAGGCGGCATCATGGACCTCTGGGTCCGTGAGGCGCGTCTCTTCAAATATGGTTCGGGCACGGGTTCCAACTTCTCGGCACTCCGCGGCGATGGTGAAAAGCTCTCCGGCGGCGGCCGTTCCTCGGGCCTGATGAGCTTCCTCAAGATCGGCGACCGCGCTGCCGGCGCCATCAAGTCGGGCGGCACCACGCGCCGTGCGGCGAAGATGGTGACGGTCGACCTCAACCATCCGGATATCGAAGCCTATATCGACTGGAAGGTGCTCGAGGAGCAGAAGGTGGCAGCCCTCGTTTCCGGCAGCCATGCCTGCAACGAACACCTCAACAAGGTGATCAAGGCCGCCCATGACGGCGAAGGCCCGGGCAAGCTCGACCCGAAGCAGAACCCGGCCCTCAAGGCCGCGATCCGCGCCGCGCGCAAGGCGAAGGTGCCGGACAATTACGTCCAGCGCGTCATCCACTTCGCCGGCCAGGGCTACAGCAAGATCGACTTCAAGACCTATGACACCGATTGGGATTCTGACGCCTATCTGACCGTCTCGGGCCAGAACTCGAACAATTCCGTCCGCATCGCCAACGACTTCATCGAGCGCGTGCAGCAGGATGGCGATTGGGATCTCATCCGCCGCACCGATGGCAAGGTCCACAAGACCCTCAAAGCCCGCGACCTGTGGGAAAAGATCGGCCAGGCCGCCTGGGCCAGCGCCGATCCGGGGGTGCAGTTCGACACCACCATCAACGAATGGCACACCTGCCCGGAATCCGGCCGCATCAACGCGTCCAATCCGTGCTCGGAATACATGTTCCTCGACGACACGGCCTGCAACCTCGCCTCGCTGAACCTGATGACCTTCAAGGGCGCCGACGGCCTGGTCGACATCGAATCCTACGAGCATGCCGTCCGCCTGTGGACCATCGTCCTCGAAATCTCCGTGCTGATGGCGCAGTTCCCGTCGAAGGAAATCGCCCAGCTCTCCTACGAGTTCCGCACGCTGGGCCTCGGTTATGCGAACATCGGCGGCCTGCTGATGTCGATCGGCCTCTCCTATGACAGCGAAGAAGGCCGCGCCATCACCGCAGCCTTGACCGCGATCATGACCGGCGTCGCCTATGCCACGTCGGCCGAGATGGCCGGCGAACTCGGCGCCTTCCCGGGCTATGCCAAGAACGCCGACCATATGCTGCGCGTCATCCGCAACCACCGTCGCGCCGCCTACAGCGAGACCACCGGCTATGAAGGCCTCTCCGTCCTTCCCGTCGTGCTCGACCATAAGAGCTGCACCGACAAGCGCCTGATCGACGCCGCCAAGCGCGCCTGGGACGAAGCCCTCGCGCTCGGCGAAAAGCACGGCTATCGCAACGCCCAATCGACCGTCATCGCGCCCACCGGCACGATCGGCCTCGTCATGGATTGCGACACCACCGGCATCGAGCCCGACTTCGCCCTGGTGAAGTTCAAGAAGCTCGCCGGCGGCGGCTATTTCAAGATCATCAACCGCATGGTGCCGGACGCGCTGACGACACTGGGCTACAGCCCGGCCCAGATCGACGAGATGGTGCGCTATGCCGTGGGTCACGCGACCTTGAAGGATGCGCCCTACATCAACCATCAGAGCCTCAAGGCCCGCGGCTTTGACGACGACACGCTGGCCAAGCTTGAAGCGTCGCTGGAATCGGCGTTCGACATCCGCTTCGTCTTCAACAAGTGGAATCTCGGCGAAGGCTTCTGCCAGGGCGAACTCGGCTTCTCGGCCGAGGAACTGGCGAGCCCCACTTTCGACATGCTGACCTCGCTCGGCTTCAGCAAGGCCGAATATGAAGCCGCCAACACCTATGTCTGCGGCGCCATGACGCTGGAAGGCGCACCGTTCCTCAAAGACGAACATCTCTCAGTGTTCGATTGCGCCAATCCTTGCGGCCGTATCGGCAAGCGGTATCTCTCGGTCGAGAGCCATATCCGCATGATGGCCGCCGCCCAGTCCTTCATCTCGGGCGCCATCTCCAAGACCATCAACATGCCGAACCAATCTTCCGTCGAGGATTGCAAGAACGCCTACCTGCTCTCCTGGCAGCTCGGCATCAAGGCGAACGCTCTCTACCGCGACGGCTCGAAGCTCTCGCAGCCGCTCTCGGCTTCGGTGCTGGGCGATGAAGACACTCTCGACGACGTGATCGAAGCGCCGGCCGCGGCCCGCGCCCCCATCGTCGCCGAACGCATCGTCGAGCGCATTGTGGAACGCATCGTCGAGCAGGGCCGCAAGCGCCTGCCGGAGCGCCGCAAGGGTTACACCCAGAAGGCCATCGTCGGCGGCCACAAGGTCTATTTGCGCACCGGCGAATATGAAGACGGGCAGCTGGGCGAGATCTTCATCGACATGCACAAGGAAGGCGCCGCCTTCCGCAGCTTGATGAACAACTTCGCCATCGCCATCTCGATCGGCCTGCAATACGGCGTGCCGCTCGAGGAATTCGTCGAGGCCTTCACCTTCACCCGTTTCGAGCCCAATGGCATGGTCGAAGGCAACGATGCCATCAAAATGGCGACCTCGATCCTCGACTACACGTTCCGGGAACTCGCGGTCTCCTATCTCGGCCGCAACGATCTCGCTCACGTGCAGCCCTCCGATCTGCTGCACGACGCCATGGGCAGCGGCGCCGACGAGCAGGCCCTGCCGGAAAAGGAAACGACGGATCGCGGCGTCGAAGCCGTGCGCCGCATCACCTCGACCGGTTATGTGCGCTCGAACCTGATCGTGCTGAAGAACGCCTCGATGATGGGCGGCACCGTCGGCAATACGGCGCTGGCGCATGATCATGCCCATGATCACGACCACGCCCATGCCCACGCCTCGGCGAGCCATGGCGGCAATGACGGCGGCAACGGCATGTCCAGCGTCTCGGTGACGGCGACGCAGACCAGCGTCAGCGCCTCGGTCGTGCAGGCCGTGGATTCCCGCCTCAGCAAGATCCGCGAAGCCAAGATGAAGGGCTATGAGGGCGACGCCTGCGGCGAGTGCGGCAACTTCACCCTGGTGCGCAACGGCACCTGCATGAAGTGCACCACCTGCGGCTCGACCAGCGGCTGCTCATAAGGTTTTGGAAGAGGTCAACCAAGGGTGAGATGTGACTCATAGTTTATCTAAAATGGGTGCATAGCTTGCAGTAAATGACTCAACAGCGTGCAGTAGATTGAAAACCACCCCCAGAAGGCCCCGAATCGGGCGCTGGGGGTGGCTCTTTAGAAGGAGAGCCTGAGGGCAACTCAGGTGAGCGATTAGGGGCAACGGCAGAGGGAGATGGGGCATTAACGAAGGAGCTTGAGTATGCTCATCGATATTCACAACGTAGGCCATGGCGCCTGTTCCGTGGTCACGTCGTCCGACGGTCGCAAGATTATGATCGACTGCGGCTATGGCCTAGAGGCCCCGTTTTTCCCGTCGATCCGCTATTCCGGGCAAAACATGGAGATGCTGTTTGTCCAGAACCTGGACAGCGACCATGTCGACGATCTTCCTGACCTGATGAACCACGTCGGTTTCAAGGCGTTTCGTAGCAATCATTCGATCTCTGCCGAAACCTTCCTGCGAATGAAGGAGGAAGGTGGCATGAATGACGCGCTGTGGGCCTTGTGGCGAATTCTTGCCGTCGCTGGCCCCAACTTCGGGCCGAACGCTGCCTTCCCGGACTTTTGGTGGCATTCGTTCTGGAATAACTACGGCAACCCATTCACCGAGACCAACGACCTGAGCATGCCGCTCTTTGTCGGTAAAGGCGGATTCACGATCCTATTTGGCGGCGATTTGGAAGCCGACGGCTGGAGGAACCTGCTGGTCAGTCCGGATTTCCGCCGCCGCCTGGCTCGCGTCACGGTCCTCGTTGCCTCGCATCACGGTCGGCGTAACGGGCAATGCCCGGAACTCTTCAACTTCTGCCGTCCCCACGTCGTCATCTTTTCCGACTACGAGCACAAACACGATACTCAGCAGACCGTGAGCTGGTACGGGGACCGCGTCCAAGGAATCCCGGATATGAGCTATCCCTTGGGCGCCTATCCCATGCGGAAAGTTCTGACGACACGATCTGACGGGCATATGCGGATTCATGTGCAGGCGAACGGCAACTACATGATCTACACCGAACACAAGTCGGCCCCGCGGGTCGGCACATCACTAGATCGTGTGGGCCTCGGAGGGCTGCTTGAAAGCTACGGTAGGCGTACCGCGTAGGTTTTTGCCATTTCGCTTTGCAGGCTGGCCGTATTCAGCCGGAGGGCGCGAAGGCCTTTTCAGCCCCTCCCCCCCCAATCCTGTATGTTCACCTCAAATATCCCAGCAGAATCCGCTTCAATCTGACTTGGAACTGCTCCCGCTGGTAAGCGGACCTGCCATGCACTAAGGGCCAGCGAAAACTTGACCGTGAAGGACCCTTTCAAAGTGACGCCGTCGATATAGCCGACGACTTCGGTGAGCGCCGTTGCATAGACCTTGAAGGGCAAGTTTCTCAACCCGCCAAATTGGATTAGCAAGGAGGCAGGTAAAGGCGTCCCCGCAGCGAGCTTCCAATCC
This sequence comes from Dongia sp., assembly GCF_041906375.1. Classification (GTDB taxonomy): domain Bacteria; phylum Pseudomonadota; class Alphaproteobacteria; order Dongiales; family Dongiaceae; genus Dongia. Next base: position 267,882 of record NZ_JAYRJJ010000005.1, read on the forward strand.
ACGAAGTTCTGCATAATGGTGGGATCGGACTTCTGAGTCGAAATGTACTCCTCGGAACATGAAAATTTCAGGATGTCAGCGCCGCCCATTTGCGCGATCGAGGTAAAAAGATCATAGGGTCCAGCCTGTTCAACGTGCCCTTCGATACGACCATCAGGCAACCGATAAATCTCTCCTCCGACAATCGCGGCCTTCTGCTGTTCAAGCACGCCAGTCTGATCGAGCATGCCCCAATTGCTAGAAAAATCTTGGTAGGTGAGCGAGCCACCAGCAATTTTGATGTGCGATCCATACCCCAGAGCCAGTGGCTTTCCGAGATCAATATGAATCTCGACACGCCTTCGAATAGCATCTGGTCCGAGCAAATTCCGGATCGCCATCATGCGATCCATAGTCTCTTCGAGTTTCCAACTGAAGATTGGATCGGTCGCATTTCCAATTCGATAGACCTGGAACTCGCGACCGTTGGTAACAACAAAAAACAAGGCACCTATTTCAGGATGCGCCGCGTATGAATACGCTTGCTCGATATCATCGGTGCTAATGGGCACGGTTGGTGGCTTTGCCTCAATTACCCAACGCCCATAGCCGACGACATCGCAGATGTAATCGGCTCTGCCTGCCAGAGGTGGATCCGTATCCTTCTTTCGGCCGAGAAAGGAATTCGCGTAGCGGAGCTTCTTCTCGGTAACAATGTTTGCTGGAGATCCATGCCTGTAACCAAGCTCGCGGAGCAGAGGGAATACTATCGCCTCGCGAACATCTGTCTCGTTCATGGCATCCAGATTATACCCGCTAAATTGGTGTTCCGGCTCGGCCACAGCTTATTCCTCTTGATCGTCTGGATAGGCTTCAGGTGTCACTGCACTCCAACCTGCCCTTGCTGGGGAGTCTTTGTACGAGCAGACCGTCTTTCCTTCAGTGGTGTAGAGATTTGCGCCCCTATGCATCAGTGCTCTTACCACCGCCTTCCTCGGATGATCCGGGTCCGCTTTAGCTGAGCTGATGATTGCGGAAAAGGTCCCTTGCCCCGGCTCAATCTTATTGGCCAGCTTCGGGCCTACCCATTGGTCCAGAAGCGCAGATGATACGTTCCGTCGAGAGCCATGATGCGGGACTTGAAATCGATTGATACCAGGTAGATTGAGGCCAACCACAGGAGCATAGGCCGCAGCCTCGGCCAACGCTCCGCGTCCAGCATCCCCGGTCAGAAGTATTTTTTGTTCGCAGATGTTAGCGTACTGCACCACACTCATCTCATTCTCGGCGCTGGTCTCCTCGGGGGAGAATATTTCAAGCCCCCAATCAGACAGCTTCAAGGTCACCTTCGCGACCACTTTTGCCCCAAGCTCAGCAATGGCGGCTGCCGCTGCCTCGAACAGTTCCTTCGTCGCCTCGGGTGTCTTGTCGGACTCCACGATTAGGTCCAAGTACCGCGCTCTCGTGGGAGCGAGAACGGCGAAAGGACCAAGTAGAGTTCCCTGGAAGGGTTCGCCGATGGGTATTCCCTTTGCCTTCGCGATATCTTCCAAGGTTGCGATATAGGGATATATCTCCTTCAGGCGCGCTTTCAGGTTCTCGACATTATTAAAGCGTGCAAACCGTGGCAGCAGCTCAGCCGCATATTCCCACGGGCGCAGCATCCAGAGCTGCCTGACCTGGAACTCCTCAAGAATGGTTCGCAGACCATTCACGTGATCCCCATCAGGATGAGTAACGATGACTCGGTCTATGATCCCAGGGTTTCCATAGTGCGCGCGAATATGAGCTGCCAAAGACGACCCAGTGTCGACGTAACCGCCATCAACCACATGGATTTGTACCTGTCCACCTACGGAGTACCGCAAGGCGATAGCGTCGCCACTCTTCGTGGTCTCCACGTCGAGAAAATCGATTTCGAAATAGTCCGCCATGGAACTCCCCTTATTCCTTGGCGCCGCACCGCGCGAGCACGGTCGTAACGAAGCGCTGCCCATGATGGCGCGCCGCCTGCCCTGTGAACCAGAACTGTGCGAGAAGGATTGCCGCGTAGTACCCCGCAGTTTCCAAGGACGGGATTTGGATAACTCCCGCGATACCCAGGCCAATGAGCATCAATAGCGCCAAACCGTTGTAGTCTCGGGTGAAGAGATATTCTCTATGGACCTGCAGAACGGCCGCTTCGTTCTCGATCGACTTATACATTTTGTACCAAAGCCGATTCTGATCCTTGGGGTCCGTCGGCAGAGTTCCGTATTTCTGCGCCAGAGCGGCGGGATCGATTCTCGGATCGGTCTGAGCGTAGTGAGAGAATGCTCGGCTGCCTGGAAGCGGATCATTCCAACGAAGGAACGAAATGCGCGCCTTTGCCATCGGCGAAAGCTGAGCATTGGCGATCCCGCTTAGAATTAGCAGGATGCCCGCAGGGGCTCCTTCTACCAGCGAATTGGCGAGAGTGGACCAATCTGTGGCAAAGAGCGCATCCGTTTTGACGGCGAGATAGTAGACAATAAGATTCGCGACCAAGATGGTCAGAATTTTGATCTTGTTCCCGTCCTTAAGTGATGGATCAGACATAGACGCCTCTTTCGAGCACCACGCCCGCACACTATTGTGAGGCGACTCGAAACGAATCGTCTCTACCTATGGGTGTCTATATCAGATAACAGAGATGCTCGAAACAGGCTGGCGGAGGTTAGCTATTTCGTACTGCTAACGAGAGAAGCCTTCATCGGGTCGTACTTATAATTAGTGATCGTTCCGTCTTTTATTCGCTCAACTGCCTCATCAATCACGAACAAAGGCACAAGAAACCACTCGCGCGGAAGAATGCCATTTCCAAAGCGATCTTTAATCTCGATATCCAACCGAGCCGGACCGAAGATCCGGTGAATGAGGTTTTCCAATTTTACACGGCTGATATTAGAAAGCTTGTAGGTTGCGACGATCTCAACGTCAGCCATTAGGAAAGTCGGATCAAGCTTGGCATTGGCGATGCGAGTTTCAATTTTTCCGCCTGTGACCCCAATTTTGTGCAGAACACCTCGATTGGCGACCACAACAGGATCGTCTGACTGGCTGCGAAGTACATAGATCGTGCCACTCGACTGGTCGCCCTCTTCAATTTCTTCAGAGAACAGCGGTCCTGCCACAGGGTCGGTGATTCGCCGCCCCGTCCCGTCACGGTGAAGGGCCCGTTGCAAGGAACGCAGGAGCACATCGCTCTCCGTTCCGTTGTCATAGATCACTCGCAGACGGCTGTCGCGGCGTTCATATTGCGAAATGAACTCCTCGCCAACTTCCGCAACATAGGCAACCTGACCTCCGACGACAAAGAACTCACCCTTCTTAATCTCGGCCATTTTCTGAAAGGGACGGGTTTCGCGGATACCCGCGTCGAGATCTCCCTTAATTGCCAAGAACAACGGCTTGAACTGCTCGAAGTCTTCGCATTTCGTACGGTTTGCGATTTCTTCGGCCGCCCGCTTGTCGGCGGCGGAACGAACATGCCGCAGACTGGAGATGTGGTCTCCAGCTACATCCACGCCCAATTCGGCCAAAAGTGCATCATCATCTAGAGTGTCCACGGTAGGAGCAGCAACACTCGCTCCCGTAAGAATCCCCTGGCGATCCAATGGTTCAAGTATGGCCCGACAATCAATCTGCTCCCGCAGTCGATCGAGGCGCATGGCGTAAAGCCGTTCAAAGATATCGTTGCCTTCACCATGCTGAGGCATGCGACCGTGCTTATCCACGAAACGCTGGATTTCTTCAAACCCCGTGATCACACGCTCCTCTCTCGCTGTCCGGCCAGTATCTTTCTTGACGTCAACCTCGACCCCTAGCTCCTCAAGAAGGGCATCATCTTCATCGGTAAATCCCTTAGCCACGGGCTGCCTCTGCTTTCATCCGCGCTAAAAATGCGATTCCTTCAGCCATGCGCTTCTCCCAGGCATCGCTTGACGTGATCGATGGGAGTCGTCCGCGTTCCTGCTTGAATTTGAGCGCTCGCCTCGCCAATTCACGAGCCTCTTCAGCATTCAGAGTAGTTCTCTTAGCTGAAATCGCTGCCGCCACTTGCTTCAGGCTTTCTTCGCTCATTGTCTTCGCGAGGATTGCGTACGCCTCACCAAAAGGATTGATGCGGTCGATAAGATCGATATCCAGCTCGCGCACATCCATCGCAAACTTGCGAACACCGTCAATGAGCGCAGTATTGGCACTAGGAAGTTCATCGTCATCCAGAACGATTCTCTTGGCCTGCTGCGTAAGATTCAAGGCTGCTACGGCATGCTGACGCACTGCTTCCTGATCGTCGTCCTCAAGTTCTGGGTATTTTTCTTTTATGATTTTCCCCATCCGAACAATAGTAAGTTCCTCTGGGACGAGCTCCTCGTCGAATAGTCCCCGCTCTATAGTGGGCTTGTCTTGCACAAAGGCCGCGATGACTTCATTTAAGTCCTCACGACAGATGCGTTGTGCTTCCTTACTCTTAGGCTCTGCCAGCCCTCTTATCTCAATTTGGAATTCCCCCGTCTCCTCGCTGAAGCCCACGTTGCACTTGGTGGGATCGTACCCACCTTCGCCATAGTCGAAACCAGGGGTAGCGGTGTTACCCGGATTCTTGGGTTTGAACTCGAAACGTGGCGCCAGGACCTGTTCCATAAGCAAGCTGGCCGCGATGGCCTTCAGCGTATCATTTACGGCTTCTGTGACCGCCTGCTCCGAGGCATCTGGCTCCGCAATTAGATTGGTGAACCGGGCGCGGGTCTTGCCTGGCGCATCACGCGTAGCACGGCCAATAATTTGGACGATTTCGGTTAGGCTGGCCCTATATCCAATAGTCAGCGCATGCTCGCACCAAATCCAGTCGAATCCCTCCTTAGCCATTCCAAGCGCGACAATGATGTCGACATGGTCACGATTGCTCTTCTGCCCTGGATCCTTTAGGGCCATTGAAACACGCTCACGCTTGCTAGGATCGTCGTCAACAAGGTCAGCGATCTTAAGGATGCGGCCCGAAGGGGATTTGACTAACTGGAATCCGGTGTTGGGATCGGTCCCCTGCCACTCGCCCAGTTCCTCAATGATATGTTCGACCTCTTTGATCTTATCTTTGGTGCTCTCTCGTGAATTGACGCTGGGGATGTGAATGATTGTCTTCTCCTCCGGATCGAGGACATGGAGGATGTCGTCGACGTAGGAACCGGAATAGAAGAAGTATCCAATATCGAGCCTCTTGAGGTATTCGTAGCCGTTGAGCTGCTCATAGTATGTATAGGTTACGGTATCGAATTTTGCTTCGTCCTGGGGAGCCAAAACTGCCTCTGCATCTCCGCGGAAATATGAACCCGTCATCGCTACAATATGTACTCTGTCGCGAGCGATGAATTGTCCCAGATGCTGTCCAAGTTTATTGTCCGGATTGGCCGATACGTGATGAAACTCATCTACAGCAATCAACCGACCATCGAACTTTTCGATACCAAACTTCTCGACGGCGAAGCGAAAGGTTGCATGAGTGCAAACAACCACCTTTTCACTGCTATCCAGAAACGCGCCTAAAGAATTAACTTTACCGCCATTGTCAGTGCCAGGTGCATCACAGAGATTCCATCTCGGGTCGACTTTCCAGTCGCTCCAAAAGCCAAACTTAGCCAACGGCTCATCATGGAAGCTCGCACCAATCGATTTCTCCGGCACAACGATGATCGCTTGCTTAACTCCCTGATTGGCTAGCTTGTCGAGGGCTATAAACATGAGCGCGCGACTCTTGCCAGATGCGGGTGGCGACTTGATCAGTAGATATTGCTCACCGCGCCTTTCGTATGCGCGCTCCTGCATCAAGCGCATCCCCAAGGCGTTGGCTTTTGTCGAGCTACCGTTGCGGGCGTAAGAAACAGAAATAGATGGAACTGATTTGATGCCGTCCGTCATTTCCTCAACCTCTATTTCGCCTTCTTCGTCGCCCTGCTTCCGGCGCTCATTCTGGTGTACAATTCAAACAACTTCTCTAGCCGCTCGGTATCGTTTCGAAAGCGACGACCGATAAAGATGCGCTCCAGCACTTCATCGTTGCGATCATGTGCTTCACGCAGATCGGTTGGCATTCCATCTGGGTCATAAAGGTCGCCGATAGTGGTTGGGAAATGCTTCTCTCGCGCCAATAAGATATCTTCGGCGCATCTGGTGAGATCAACCTTGTTCTTGTCGGTCAATCGCGGCATTGGAAACGTATTGTAACACAAGGCTGAGGAGTATCTCAGATCCGTCTTGAGTTTGCCTGCCACAGTTCTCACCCACGCCATATGAAGAAGGCTAAGAAGAATGGCCAGGTGCCATAACTCCGCGTCATATATTGCCTGAGCGGAGTCAGAAACAATGCAATCCTCGGAGAGTAGCCCAAACGGGATGTATGGTCGGCGCTCCGAAGAAACTCGGGGGGCGATAATCAAGTGCGTCTTCGCCTGGTGTGTATATCGAAACTGATGGGGTCGCGACGATAGACTTCGGGCAACTTGCCCCCCGGACAGTCTAAATTCACGAACCTTCTCTATCCGACCTTGAATTTCAGGAATGGAAATTGCCAAGGGAAGAGAGGCGTCATCGATCCAAAAACAGTATCGTTGATCGCCGCTTAAGTAGTCCTTCGCCCCATACAGGCGTTTGACCACGGATTTCGCTTCTGGATAGCGCAACAGTAGATCCGATTTTTCTTCTGCCGTGAGCAGCAAATTTCCGCCGTCATAAGGGCTGTTGCCCGTAATGATTGGACTTAACTCGGAAATTGGCGCTAAGGCCTGCTCGACAACAATCTCATGGCCCGGCACAAGATATGGACCGATGCAATCCACCTCACGTGCAAGACCGTCAAAGAACAAAGTCTTCTTCTTCCCGCCTTTAGGTCTGAGACCGACGATCGAGCAAATAACAGCGGCATTATGTGTTGCGTTGTTAGCCCATTTAAAATCTTTGTGGGCGAAGAACAGCTCGATACCCAGGCTGAATATTCGCGGCCACAACTGATGCACTTGCGCGCCCTGGTTCACCGAATTGGTCACCACGAAGGCCACGTTTGCGTGCGTCGTAGCAGCACATTCTGCGCCCTTCAACAGCCATCCAGAAACGTAGTCCAGTTCGCCGATGCTCTCGCTTGAGCCAAAGACTGAAGCCAATTCAGATTTCTGCTCTGGCGATTGCGTCTTCCCTCCCAAGTAAGGTGGATTGCCGCAAATGTAGGTTTCACCACCTTGATTCTCGAAGTCGATCTGTGCCTGATCCAGCGCCGTCGCGAAGAGATCGTCGGCCTGTAACCTCACCCCCGTTCCGGTGGGCGGGCAGATACTTAGCCAATCGACACGAAGGGCATTGCCGCAGGTAACCCAGTTTTGTGTATCCAGCGGCAGGAAGTCTGCCAAGGCTTCCTTTTGGCCGCGATAGAGAACGTCACATTGGTATTCCGCGATGATTAGCGCCAACCGTGCGATCTCGGCTGGAAAATCTCGCAGCTCGATTCCTCGGAAATTTGTGAGTGGGATTTCACTATTCTGATCTGATTCACCGCGTCGCTTATTGATCTCCGCCTCAATCAACCGCATCTCTTTGTAAGCGATGACGAGGAAATTGCCAGACCCGCAGGCGGGATCGAATACTCTTATCCTCGCCATGCGCTTCCGAAGATTGAGTAACGTGCGTGGGTTGTCTCCGGCCTCCTCTAACCTAGCCCGTAGGTCATCGAGAAATAGAGGGTTCAGAACTTTCAGGATATTCGGCACGCTTGTATAATGCATACCCAAGGCGCCACGCTCGTGCTCATCCGCGACGGCCTGGATCATCGACCCGAAAATGTCCGGGTTGATTTTCTTCCAATCGAGATTGCCAATGTGGATTAGATATGAGCGCGCGATCTTGCTAAAGCGTGGAGTGTCTGTACTGCCCGCAAACAGACCGCCGTTCACATACGGAAAAGCATCTGCCCAGCGAGGCAGCTTCGCGGCGGTACGATCTTCAATCTTTGTATTCATTGCGCGGAAGATCGTTCCAACCACCTCGTGGGTGTTGGACGAGTCCTTCTCACTCATCTGTTCGACCGTGTTCGTAAACAGACCAGTGCTACGAAAAATATCTGTATCCTCAGCGAAAAAGCAGAAGATCAGCCGAGCCATGAAGTGATTCATGTCATGGCTACGCGCTGACGTACTCCAGTCGGGATTGTCCTTTAGCAATTCGATATAGAGCCGATTTAGACGGCTGGTCGCCCGAATGTCGAAGGAGCTTTCCCTAACCTGTTCGACGGTTGTAATACCCGCCAGTGACAGGAAGAAGCCAAAATGGTCAGGAAAGTCCTTGTAAGCGCAGGCTACGGTGCCACCGCTTGTCAGATCTTCGGCTTCAAAGGTCGCGCCATCCGTTGCAAGGACGAATTTGGCTTTGGCCTTTCCCGTCATCGGGCTGGCCTTGAGCGCAAACAAGGTCTTGGTGACTTCTCCCGGCGCGGCAGATGCTATGTGGATGTGATTAGTTTGCAAAACGCCGCCGAGATCGGACTTGTTTGTCTCGCCCTTGCGCAGCCTTCTAAGCGTCGTCTCCTTGTTCCCGAACGCTTGCAGGAAAAGGTACGGGAATTCTGCAGCGTCAAACGGCTGCTCGGCGAGAGTCGATATGGCTTCCTCGATCTCGACGGCGTTCATTGTGATTGCTGCCCCTAGACATGCCTACGCGCTGAACGTGCCGGACCTGACAGGCACGATCCGGAAAATGGTATCGTCAGGCCGTACACTACCCCCGGAAAAACGCGATGATTCCTTGAGATTGTAGGAAATTCGCTCATTCTCCTTACACTGGCAAGCAATTACAGGAGCACAGTTTTTCACGATGCTGGGGTGTTGACTCCGGCTCTATGTTCGCTTTATGTTCCCAGCATGACTATCTATCTTCACTCTGCTGGCGAAACGACCTTCCCGACCTGCCGCCTGCGAATACGTCAGGCTGCAGGTGGCGCCATGGCTGCTTAACCGCTCCCTTTTCCGTCGCCTGCATTAGCCGCCGCCCTGGGCCTCCTGGGGCCGCCCCAATCCCAATTTGCAGGTGAACTCCATGAAGCCACCGTATGAAGGGCGCATGCTTGCGTACGCCCTCGCCGAAATCCGTACCCTCGAAGCCCTCCTCGCGGACCTGAAGAGGATTGCCGCAGGACAAGCTCCAACCGCAGCCGATTTGGCGGACGCCCCGCTCCTCGTAGGCTGGCGCATGGCCATCAGGTCTGCGCCATGCCTGAAAGGCACGTCCGTCGGCCATCCTTTGCTTGGAATGAGCGAAATCACGACTTCGCAGGTTTGGGCAGGAGACCACGCGGCTCGTTGGGCACGAACTTACAGCCGCTGGTACAAGCTCGGCGCTTCCCTCCAGGAAGTGGAGGAGAAGGTGCAATGAGCGAGGTATCAAACGAGGAAATCCTAGCTCGATCACGCCGCGCCAAAGCGTTCAAGCGCCGATCTGCGGCGGCCGAAACGGGCCTCCATCTTCCTTCGCTGCATGAGCTGCTCCAGATGCAGGGGTTTTGCGGCGGGGACATGCAGCACGACGCCAAGGTATTTGCGCAACGCCTCATGACCCGCTTGAAACCTCACTGGGCAACGTTTGAACCCACAAAGGAGGCCCTGCTCGCTCTTTCACTAACAACTGATGCCGAAACGTGCCTCACCGCGGCACAGGCTCTTCGCTTCACTGCGGACGAGGATGAGAAGCATGAGGTGATGTGGGAAGAAAGTGCCCGACGCTGTGAGCTCTATGCGGCCGTCTCTGGCAGTGACGAGACAGCGTGGAGGATCGCCGGATACTGTTTCGATCTGGCTGACGATCCACGAACACCAGGTGAGCAGGTTCTCGCCTTCAGTACGGTTGGCGTCGGTTGGGTTCTGGTGGCGGCCGGGAAAGCAAAGGGGTTCCCGCGATACTGGAAGCCGCGCCATGTCATCGCCCACGAACTTGGCTTCAGGATGGTGGACCGTATCGTAACCGAGGTCGACACTGCCGCGAAAATCCAAAAACAAATCTCGGCAGATACAGCCGGAGAGGATCGCAAGGCAGTCTCGCGCCTTACAGCTCTTAAGAAACGGGGTGCCGATTCTGCCTCGGGCGAGGAAGCTGATGATGCTGATGTGGAGAACATCCCTACAGCCGTGGTGATGAGGGAGATTGGCAGCCCTGCCTCCACCGAAGGCAGAGCAATCGTCAAGCAATTCCAGGCGATCTTGAATACGCCCCTTCCGTTGCTACCCATGCCGGACCTTGCAGTCGTCCGGAAGACTTTACTAACCGAGTTCTCTTACGCGGCGCCTGTTATCGAGAACGTCATCAATGATCTACGGGGCCGCGACCATGTGAAGTTCAGACCGACGATTTTTGTCGGCACCCCCGGAAGTGGGAAGACGGCCTTTGCTCGCAGGCTTTTTGAACTTCTCGGCGTCCCTTACGAACTCTACGGCTGCGGTGGTGTTGCGGACGCCACGCTGGCTGGCACGGCTCGCCGCTGGAGCAGTGGAGAGGCTTGCCTGCCTCTTTCGCTGATGCTGCGGCATATGCTTGCTTCGCCAGGCATCCTGCTTGATGAAACTGAGAAAGTGGCCACCTCAAAGCAAAACGGATCGCTCTTAGATGCGTTGCTCAGCATGACTGAACCGCAATCGTCCGAGCGATGGCATGATCCTTACGTTCAAGCGGCTGTTGACCTCCGACATGTTCTTTGGATTGGAACGGCCAATAGCATGAACGGGATTCCAGCTCCGCTGCGTGATCGCTGCAGACGCATTATCTTTCCAACTCCGACCGCAGAACATCTGGTGCCTTTGGCCAGCCGCATCATGGCTACACTACATGAGGAACAGGGCCTGGACCCGAGATGGGTGGGCTCGTTCGATCAGGTGGAACTCGATGCGATGCGATCATCTTGGCCGGGTGGCTCGCTTCGCAAACTACAGCTCATCGTCGGCGTGATCCTTAAAAGTCGAGACAAATTTTCTTCAACTAACTGATATTATTATGTTTTTTGAAGATTTCGATCGACAAACTAGGAAGGATCTGCTAACAATGCACACCATGAAGACGACCTTTAGACAAATAGCTGCAGCCAAATAACTCCGTCACCGCTTGGTGACGGCACTGCAGTTATTCGCCTCCATCTGAAAGGTCATCCCATGTCTTCTGATACCCATATCCCCCAGTTTCCGCTTCCGGCCAACGATCTCATTACGTTGGAACCTGCCGCGCCCACCACCGCCGGGGGCTGCCGCATAGGGGTCTGCGCCAAGTAGACGCCTACGGTGGGAAGGCGCGCCTTCTCCATCAAAGCTCGACTGCCGAACGTCCCCTGAAGCCGACTTCGCGCCACCGCTTCAACGGTAGCCTGGTCGACCCGCGGACAAATCGCGCCTTGATTCATAAGAACCATCTGCAGGCGGAGTTTCTCTACATGATGCTTGTCAATCGCAACGTGATCTCGATCCAGGATCGCCCCGCCCCCGTGTCCTACGTAACGGCGGACGGGGAAATCTGCGAGTGCAAATTCGACTACCTTGTCGACTATGCTGACGGCACGCGGACCGCCTTTGTCGTGCAGTATGAAGGCACGATGGAGCGCTTCCATATTCGAGAAAAGATCGAGGCGGCACGCCATCAGCTTGGCCGCAAGTTCGCCAACAAAGTCGTCGTCCACAGCGAACAAACCATCACCGCTGATATGGCCAAGAACGCGGAGATTCTGTGGGCCTGCGGCGGTATCCCGGTCCATCAAATTTACGCACCACTGCGCGAGCTCGCTTCAACACTGAACGGCGCCGTGAAGATTGGCGTGCTTATGACCATGTTTGCCGATGTCGATGGCATCTTTCGACACGTGGTCAGTCTTATCGACAACGGCTATCTAGCACTGGCGAACGGCGGGCGGATTTCGCCGGAAAATTACGTCGTGCGCACAGCGAAGCGAAAAGTCGCATGACAGTGTTCACTCCAGTCACGCCGATCTATCGCTTCAATAGTTCTGATCGGCTGACGATCAACAACGTCGCCTATCGCTGCTGTGACTCGGATCATTATTGCCATCACCTGAAACGAATGGATGGCAGTGATCTCTTCGAGACCTTCACGCATTCCCAGGTCGACATGCTTCTAAAGGCGCGTGAACTGAAAGTCGACCGCCAGTTCTATAGCCCGCAGGCCGCGCTTGTCAGATCGACGACACATGATCGTGCTTGGGAAGATCTCACCGATACGGAGAAAGACACCATCATCTGGCGGAAGGAATACTGCGACCGATTCCTTCAGATGGAAGCCGAGCTTGCCTGGGTGAGCCGATCCAAGAAGCCGATGCTGCAGGCCATCGCCATCATTTCTGGGGAAATCGCCACGCAGAAGCGGCACCAAAAGGGTTCCGGTCGAGCTGGGCAAAGTGTCGAGATTCGTAATCCTCCTTGTGACACGACGCTCACTCGTTGGATCAACAAGTACGTAAAATCCGGATTCAACCCGCTGTCACTTCTGCCCGGTAACAGCCGGAGCGGAAACACGAGCGACCGCCATCACCACGAGGTGAAGGAAATCATCGACGAAAAGGTGGGTCTTCTTCTCGATCGTCGCCTTCCCAACGTCAGGAAGGCCTTTCACCAGGTTAAAATCGAGATCGACAAACGGAACGCAGAACGCCCCGGCCTCGATTTGGAAGTGCCTGACATCCAGGCCGTCTATCGAGCAGCTCGACGCCTCGACCCAATCTACGCCACGGCGGCGCGACAGGGTATCGACGCAGCCAAGAAGAAGTTCATCTTCTCGCGCGGAGGTCTGGAGGTCGTCAGGCCTTTCGAACGCTTGGAGACCGATGAATGGAAAACACATCTCCACGTCCTTCTGCGCCGCTCACCTGATTGGCTGATGCTCACAGACAAGGAACGAGACGCAATCGCCCGAATCCGATGCTCCCTCATCTCCGTATTGGATGTTGCAACACGATGCGCTGTCGCCGCATATCTGGTGCCAGGTAGTGCCACCGCTGCGGATGTCATCCGTTGCCTGCAGATGGTCGTTTCAGACAAGAACGAGCTTGCCGTTCGGTTTGGATGCGGCACGCCCTGGAGCATGCACGGTCGACCCGACCGCATCGTTCACGATGGCGGCGTGATTTACACTGCTGACGAAGTTCGCCGTGTCATTAACGCTATTGGCGCTCACGACGAAACCGCTCCTGCTGGCATTCCAGAACTTCGCGGCACCATCGAGCGCTCGTTCCGAACCATCGATCAAGGACTTCTCTTCAATTTCACGGGGCGCACCTTCTCCAATGTTGGTCAGCGGGGTCGATACAACTCCGAGAAAGACGCCAGTTTGGAGTTCGCCGAACTGAATAAGGCGATCGTCCGGTGGATTAACGATATCTATCACAACGCTCCTCATGAAGGTCTCAACAAGAAAACCCCTTACAACGCCTGGCTCAGCCTGACGCGCCAGTACGGCATCGAGCCAGCTCCCGTTATCGACGATATGCGGCTCATCTTTGGGACCTCCATCCACAAGCGAATCAGCGGTAAGGGCATTTTCTTCATGGGCATGTACTACCAGTCGGAAGCTCTCCAAATGATCCGCCGGGAGGTTGGCCAAAAGCAAGTCCATGTGAAAGTCGATCAGGCCGATATGGGGGAGATTTCAGTCGAAGGTGCCAAGGGTTGGATTTCTGTCCCAGCGATTAAACCGATGGCGGGTACGGCGCTCCCGCTCTGGGTGGCCGCACGGCGCCAAGAGCAGCGGCAAAACCTAGATGACGCCGAGAAATCCTGGCCGATCATGTCTCGGGCGATCCAGGATCTCAGTGCCATGGGCGACAACGCAGTCACGGCTGCTGGTCTCGACTCGCCTCTGATGAGCATGAAGGAACTCAAGGCTCTGGAACGGGACCTCTTCAAGACCTTTCGTATTGCCGAGAGTCGCCCTGCTACCGCGCAGGCTCCCATCGAATATGAAGTCGGCGATGATCCACCTCCGCCATCTGCTGCTGTGACGGTGCCCGAGGGTCCTGTATCGCCAGAGACGACCCGATCGAACGCTGTTCCCAATCCCCGTATCCCTAAACGCACTTCGGTCATTCCGACCGCAGGCGACGAAGACGATTGGTCCGTGGACTAATCAGGAGGCCCCTATGGAAGACCGGATTGAGATTTCGACTAGCGATGCTCCGGAGTGGTCCATTGAGACCATTGCATCGGACCATTTCTCAGACAACCCTGAGGTCGCCGACAAGTTGGCGACGCTCTGGGAAACGTACATCACTTCGGGGCGAGATAAGCAGCTCGCCGGGCAATTCGACCGTCTGTTAGACGGCGCGATAGTTTCGCGTCCTAACGTTCCCGGCAAGCGCTTCGAGGGACGCGCGCTCGTCATTGTGGGCGAAAGTGGGGCAGGCAAGAGCCACGCCATTCGCTACCTCTTTGAAAAGCGACCCAGCCTCGCCCAATACGATTCAGAGATGGGTAAGATGATGCCGCTCGTCAGCGTCATTGCTCCATCTCCCTGTACTCTGAAGCAGTTGGCTTTTGAGATTCTCGACGCCGTTGGCTATCCCACCAATCGAAATATTCAGGAAAACGTCGCTTGGCGGATTGTCAAACAGCAGCTCAAACTTCGGCGCTGCCTCATTCTGCATGTCGACGAGGCTCAGCATGCTGTCCACTTCAGTAACCCGGCCGAACAGCAAAAGTTGGCTGACACCCTTAAAAATCTCATGCAGAATCCAGAATGGCCGATGCGGCTGGTATTGTCGGGCTTGCCAGAGCTTACGCAGTTTCGACAATCGGACCCGCAGCTCCCGCTTCGATCGCGCATCCATCTGGTGAATCCGCTTCAACTCCCGGCCGATGGAAAATTCGTGCGCTTCATGACGAAGGGTATCTTGGAGACACGGCTCGGCTTCGATATTTCCGATCTGGAGCAGGACGAATTCTATCCGCGCCTGTGCCATGCCGCCTCAAATTTTCTCGGTCGGATCGGCCGCTATCTTCAGGGCGGTGCCGAGGAAATCATTTACGCACGAGAAGAGCGTGCCACCCGCGAACACTTCGGTGAAACTTACTTCCAGATTACCGGGTGTACGCCCGAGCAGAACATCTTCTTGGCGCCCAACTGGCATCAGATTGATCCTCTGGAGGCTTTATCCGAAGACGACGAGGAGGATGAGCCTAAAGGGAAGACTGGGCGAAAGAAGCGCAGCCGGAAATGACCACCCTACTCCGTCTGCCGCCACAACCAGAAGAACCGCTGCCGACCTTCCTTTCGCGGATGGCAGCACTCAATGGCTGCCCATCGCTGAGGCTGTTCCTGGAGCATCTCCGTATCGGGTATGGGGACGTAGTGAAAGGACGCGAGGCGGCGTTCGCGGCAACAAAGCAATGGTTCAGCGTAGGCACTGAGACCCTGCGTGCAAACTCCATTCATCGAAACGACGACGGGGTCTATCTCCAGGGTCAGACACTCGCCAGGCACACCTTGAGGCGCGAGCATTTGTGCGTCTGCCCAGACTGCTTGCTGGAAGATATTGCTGCAGACGGTCCTCCCGAGGGGCTTGCCTATTGTCGCGCGAGCTGGTTGCTCGCGCCGATCCGCACCTGCGCCAAGCACAATCGAGTCCTTTGCAAGATCCCCAGGGACCCCAAACACGACGTTCATGATTTCTCGGTTCGAGTGGAGACTTTTCTTAAGGAGCAGATTTTCAAGATCAAGACTAAAGCTAGGCAGACCAGCGATCTTGAAGAATACGTCTCCGCCAGGCTGAGCGGGCGCAAACCAAAATCGGAGTGGCTCGATACATTTCCTCTTTATGCCGCTGTCAGGGCCTGCGAGGTCATTGGAGCCGTATCACGCCATGGCCCAAATGTAATGCTGGACGATCTCACAGACGACGAGTGGTGTCAGGCTGGTCAAGCCGGATATGCCTTTGCCAAGGATGGAATCGATGGCGTCAATCGTTATCTCGAAGGCCTAAAATCGACATTTCTTGCGGCACGCCGCACCTGGGGACCGAGATACACGTACGGCCGTCTATATGAGTGGCTGGCTCACGAGACTGAGGACCCGGTCTATGAACCTCTTCGTCAGATGATCCGGGACTTCACGATTGCCAATTTTCCCGTTGGACCCGGCGAATTGCTGCTGGGCCATCCTGTGAAGGCCCGCGTCATCCACTCCATCCGGTCCGCCTCCCTTGAAACAGGCCTCCACCCCAAGCGGCTTCGAAAACAGGTGCATGCCGCTGGTCTGGTCTCAAAGGCCGATTTGCGGCTTCCTGATGATCGAGTGCTTTTTCCAGTCGCTGAGTCCACTTCATTACTGAACAGCCTTTCCGACGCCCTGAAGCTTAAGGAGGTCGGCCCCTATCTCAATATCCCAAGGGCCCAACTGATCGCCCTAGATAAAGCGGGAATTCTCCAGCCGTCGCTATCTATGGAGACCGGAAACGGACGGGCTGGCGCCTACTCCCGCCGGATGCTGGATGCATTTTTAGCCCGGCTTCTGGACGGCTCCGAGGCGGTCGCAGCATGTACTGGCACCAGAGCAACGATCCCGACCGCCGCCAAGCGTGCCTGCTGCTCGGCAGGTGAGATCGTGAAACTCATCCAAGGCGAGAGGCTGGCCTGGAAGGGCCGTCTACCGGGCGTGGAAGGCTATCTATCGGTGCTGGTTGACTATGATGAGGTCCGCCGTCTCGTGAAGGGCGAAGACCATGGTGGCGTGACTCTCCGGCAGGCAGAGAAGTTGCTAGGTGTATCTACCGCCGTCCTGTTGGCCCTCATTGACCACGGGCATCTTTCGTCCGAGACCGTCATCAATCCAGTCAACAGATGTCCCCAGCGGATCATCCGCCAGGATGATCTTGACGCCTTCAACCGGGACTTCATTGGCCTGACGCGGCTCGGCGCCGAGCTGAGGGTGTATCTGGGCGATCTTCGCCGCAGGCTCGACGCAGCCTCGATCTCTCCCGCAATCAATGCCAAAGACGTTGGCGCTAGATTCTATCGACGCTCCGATATTTTTAACCCTTCGTGTACTCTTGCCATAAACGACTGATATAAATATATTTTTCTTGATATAACTCACTTTAATATGTGTATTTTATATATGGAATAGTCTTTTTCACGATCTTATCGATTTATAACTTACACTGGCTTCTTGCAAACCATAGTGTATTCTATATATGAAATGGTATGTATGAGAAGCCAATGTCGAACAATTTTAACGTCCGATCTCTGGGGCCGCTTGAAGCTTCTATCGTGCTGACGCTCGTTGAAAACGGCGCTTCGGTTACGGACGCTCGCGAGATCACCTCGATCGTCGGCAACCAGATTCAAGCCCGCTCTGCCGTGAAACGGCTGATCGCAAAAGGCTGGCTTACGCGCTTAGGTGGCCGTCGCTATGCCATCGTGCCTCCGAACTATGGAGCCGAGAACATTGGCGACTACAACACCCTCGCCCTGGCCTCCATGGCGGAAACGCCCTCCTATATCGGCTGGTGGTCTGCTGCCGCTCACCACAGCTTTACCACCCAAGTGCCGATGATCATTCATGTGGCAACAACCCGGCAGCTTCCTGATCGGCTCATCAACGACACTAAGATCGAATTCCACCGCCTCCATCCTCGCAAGTTTTTCGGCATGCAGGAGGTCGTCTCTTTCGGCCGGACACTGCGCGTATCTGACCGGGAGAAGACCGTATTGGACTGCGTTGACCGCCTCGACCTTTGTGGCGGTCCCTCGGAAGCTGTGCGGATCGTATTCACGGCGGCGCCGCATTTGGACTTCGATAAATTACTCCGGGACGCACGCCGGATGGAGTCGGTCTCCCTGCTCCAAAGACTAGGCTTCTTCCTAGACGTAGCGGAAGTCACAGAGCTTTCTACCATCCGCGATAAACTTCGCGAAGACATCCCCAAGTCTGCTCGGTCGAGGATTGGCGCCCTGGAGCGGCGCGAGGGCGACATCGGCTACATCCCGGATTGGAATCTCAACGTCAACATCACTCAGAGCCAACTGCTAGGCAATCTTCCATTTGGAACTGCCACACGGAGGATGCCAGCATGATCACCGAAACCAACCTGCGAAAACTACCTGGACACACTGGGGCACGAAGCTTCGAGAATGTCGCAACCGACGTTTTGCTGACATATCTTCTCCAGTTATTTGAAGAGAGAGGAATCGCAAAATATCTCGCCTTCAAAGGCGGCACGATGTTGAGGAAGATGGTGTTTGGTCCTGCAGGTCGTCTCTCGACCGACTTGGACTTCACGGCACTTCCCGACGTTGATCGAGACGACCTATCTCTCGCGCTCCGCGAAAGCTTCATTGACCCCTTTCATGACATCAGCTTCGAGGTCAATGACAAGCGCGACTGGTATGAAACTGAGGACGGCTGCGCAGTTACGCCCAAATGTTCATATCCAGCCAATCCAAATGGACAGCTCATCAAGATCCAAGTGAGTTTCAGGGAGCGAACCATTTTACCACCCGTCAAGAAGGCGCAAATTCTCCCTGACCCTTACCTAAAAGCGATTACAGAGTTTACCCCGTGTGAAGTTCTCTGCTTGCAAGACGAGGAAGTGATCGCGGAAAAAATTCGTGCTGGCCATCAACGGGCTCAGGTTCGCGACCTCTATGATCTTCATAAGATTGGTAGTCGCCAGATGGATCAAGCTCTTGTCCGTTCTTTGGCTACGGCAAAGCTTTGGAAGTCTGACAAAGGCCAGCTCAATTACGCAGAGTTCAAAGCCAATATTGAGAACGGCCGCAACTACGATCAAGCGGACCTACTGAATCTTTTGCCAAGAGGCCAATCCGTCAATCTAGCCGAGATGACTGAAGGGGTTATCCGCAATTTTCGCTTTCTTGGAGAGATTACGGCGGAGGAAAAAGCAGTTATCGATGATACTCACCGTCGCAATCCAGAAGCGTATCAGGCTTTGATCAAATCGATCCCTGGATCAATCGATAGCGCTGAGGCAAATGCAAGCGCTTGGACTTTCTAGCTGAGCCTGAATCGTGACATCGGCTATCGAAGAAAACTGACGAAGTGTCCTCGGTCGCCCGGTGTTCGTCAACGAGACCGCTAGGGCGAGGCTCTAGCCTCGTTCAGAAGTATGCCGACCTCTTTAAGTCGATATCATTTGCAGATAGCAACGAAAAACGTCGCCATCTGCAAATGATATCGACGAAAATGTCGAGGTTATTGTGGGTCGCACTTGAGCAAGGACAGTGTACTGAAACGCAGCCAGAGATTATCAATGTGGATAAAGCCCCTCACGTCGGCGGGTTCGTTAGGAGAGGTCGGGAGGGAGCCGGATTGGCAGTTTGGTATGATGAGTTCGAGCTTAGAACTGGCGACAGCTTGCGGCGTAAAATAGACGGGGGAATCGCCCGCAGCCGCTTTGGTGTCGTTGTCTTGTCGCAAGCCTTTTTTGGTCGGGGATAACCTGAGTACGAGCTGGATGGGCTTGTGACAAAGACCGTTTCCGGCGACCAGAACTTACTACCTATCTGGCACAAGGTTTCCAAAAACGAAGTCATGGGTTACTCGCCCTCTCTCGCTGACCGCCTCGCAAGAAACACTGATACCCAACCCGTCGAATTGCGGCAGTATCTCTTCGACGGTTTGGGTATCAGTCCCACCCTCAGTTCCGACTCCCTGAAGGCCACTTTTCATCATCGCAGGGAGGTTTCCTGCCTGAACCAGATCGCTGGTCGGGGTCGTTGAACACGAGCAGGAGTGAAGGAGCGCTAGATTGGTCGTCGGATGGACTAATTTCCGCCATTATCGCGCAAATAACCTGCATAACCCTTGTTCCAACAGGCTACATTTCTCACAGTGTTTTGATTCTGTGAAATTCCCATCCGCGTGAAGATTTCTTGAAGATGGAAACATGCGTGCGGAAATCCTCTATGGCTTTGTCCTTCTGTCGGCAATCGCGCATCCCGTCTGGAACGCGATGGTTAAGGCGTCATCAGATCGCCTACTCAGCATGGCAGCAATCCCCACCGTCGGGGCTATCCTCGGAATTGCAGCACTACCATTTGTCGACTGGCCTTCGATTGAGAGCATTAAGTGGCTCGTGCTAACGTCCATCGCCCATTATGGCTATTACGCGTTGGTGGTCCGATCCTACGCTGTTGGCGACTTAGGCGTTGTCTATCCGCTTGCACGCGGGGCAGTTCCCGTGATCACTACCGCCGTGGCCTTCGTCGCCATCGGCGAAACGCTGACGGTGGGTACTTTGATTGCGGTAGGTCTAATTTCGCTCGGTATTCTGGCCCTTACATTCGGAATGGGCGCGAAGCCGAGTGCGGTTGGGCTGGCGCTGGCGACAAGCGTGACGATCGCGAGCTACAGCTTTCTAGGAGGCGTCGGCGTCCGTGTGTCAGGTTCAGTGCTGGGGTTTCTGGCAGTCGCGCAGATCATCAATGCTGGAGGAATATTTGGCTACGTCTTGTTGTTTAGAAGGCGAGGTATTTCTGCCTTTCTCTACCGACATGGTGCAACGTCGATTATGGCGGGTATCATTTCTACGCTGGGCTTTCTCGTCTATCTCCTGGCCGTGAATCAGTTGCCAATTGGACCAATTACCGCATTGCGCGAGACAAGTGTCGTATTTGGCACGTTGATTGGCACCTTTATCTTGAAGGAAGGGTTTGGATTTCGTCGTATCGCCGCTTCGCTCTTTGTCGCCTCCGGCGTGGTCATACTTGGGACAATGCATTGAATTTCTACGAATGCATTCGGCACAGGTCGAGGTCGGATCACGCAGTCATTGACGATGAAAATATCGCTCGGATAGCGCATCCGGGCCGATGGTTATTCCGCGCCTTAATGGCGCTGATTTTCTGCGGCGAAGCTAAAGGCACGGCGTGTGGAAAATTCTCCGCCGCCCATCTGAGTAAAGACGGATTAATTGCGGACGTTGGAGTGTATTGCTTAGGCTTTACTGGGTCGTTCTACGCGCGCAAAATGTCTGTGAAGCCGCCCGGCGGACCAAGATACCGCCGCTTCGGCAGAATTCTGAGAAACAGCAGCACCGATGACTGTCACCTCATTCGTCTTGCTACCCTCTATGCGTACCGGAGTCGATAGCCTGGACGCGGAGCATCAGGATCTCGTTAGCGCCATTAACCGGATCGGGGTCGCCGAACAAGATGGCGATCAGGGCGCACTTTTGGTGAGCCTCCACGCCTTTCGTAGTGAACTCGCTGACCACTTCGCCAATGAGGAACATTATTTGCGCATGCTTAAATACCCAGAGAGCGATGCGCATGTAAGGCACCATTCCAACGTGATCATCGCCCTCGATTCTCTGCGTGAAAATCTAGGCATAACTCCTGCTGGTATAGCTGCGCGATGTTATACGGAGCTGCTCACGGCCGTCGTCACCAAAGATATGGAGTTTCTGAACTGGCTTGACGCGAAGAGGTCCAAGTCCGGCCGCTGATGGGTGGGTCGCCCTCTGCGAGCCTCTTGCACCGTTCACGCAATCGCGGCGGGCTCAGACCTAAATCCGTGCAGCAGATTGACCAAATTCGAGGATAGCCAATCAGCCAATTTCCGCCGTTCAGGGGGGGGAATTGGGAGGATATTCATGGGGCGTTAAGGTAACGTCAAGGAACTCGTCGCATCCTTGGGCAATCCGCCAGGGCCGACGTGACTATGACGACCCGTGCCGGACTCGTTGAGGGTAAGCATGGACGAACCGTGGCATAGCCTTTTGGTCAGTTCAGGCGTAGTAGCGCTCTTCATCGCATTGTGGAGCCACATCCCGCCACTGGTTGATTGCTCGACCCCATTGAGAAAATGCCTGTTCGGTGTGTTGTTCGGCTTCGGTGCGATTGTTTGCATGGCAATCGCTCTCGAATCTCACTCCCGCGGCGCGCTACTCGATCTGCGGAACGTCTTGATCGTTTCTTCGTCGTTCATTGGCGGACCTCTTGCCGGGATAACTTGCGGGCTATTGGCTGCGGCTTATCGCCTCTACATCGGAGGCCCGGATACAACCCTGGCGCTCTTCCTGATGGTATCGGCAGTCGTCATCGGGTCAGTCGTTCACGTTCGCATGAGAACCAGGGAGCCGCAACGAAAGGACGCTCTCGTCCTCGCTGTCGCATTTACAGTCCTGGGCGGCGCCTTGTACGCCGCATTTGTCGAAATTCGCCCTACGGCGGAAGTGCTGCTCCACCCGACCCTGTTCCGCTTCGCAACTTGCTTGCTGTCGGCCTTGGCCATGGCCAAGGAAGTTCGGCGGCAAGGAATGGCGCGCACCAACACGATCTACAGCGCCATTATGGCGGCACTGCCAGATTGCTTGAACGTCAAAGACGAAAACGGAAAGTTCATTGCCGCCAATCCAGCCACCGCAAAGTTGATGCGTGCCGCAAGTTCGGAGAGTCTGATAGGAAAATCGGATTACGACTTCTACCCCGAAGCCACTGCAGCGGAATTTAGAGCCTACGAGACTGAGCTCGTTGAGGCTCGTACCCCGCGTACGATCGAACAGTATGTCGTCCATAAGGATGGATCGACCGCTTGGCTCTCGACCCTCAAGGTTCCTGTACACGATCAGCGTGGCAAATTTCAGGGGTTGATCACACATAATCGCGACATTTCGGTTCGAAAGCGCCTGGAGCAGGAACTCGCTATCAGCCAGGAGCGGTTGCAGCTCACATTCTCGAACATGCTTGCCGGGGTCGCGATGTTCGACAGTTCCTACAAGCTGCTGTTCAGCAACGACCGATATCTTGAACTTTTTCCAATGACCCGCGACGTGCGACAGCCAGGGGCAAGATTTCGAGACATCATACGCGCTTCATTGGAGCGCGGCGAGAAGCGCGTTTCTTCGAGGGAAGAACTTGAGCGTATTGTGGAGCTATCCGAAGTCCCTATTCGTGAAATCACACAAACACAATTCGATTTGAGTGACGGACGATGGATCGAAGCCCGCATTAACCCGACGCCGGGCGGATACTTTGCTGTCTACACTGATGTTACCGACCAGAAGAAGCTTGAGCATGAACTGAAATCTGTAAACGCTCAGCTTGAAGAGTTGGCCCAATCTGATGGACTAACGGGCTTGTTGAATCGCCGTGCAATGGATCAATTCCTCGCTGAAGAGCTGGGACGTTGCGCAAGAGGGCTTGGTCCCACCAGCATCCTGCTCATTGATGTAGACAAGTTCAAAATCTACAATGACACCTACGGGCATCTCGCTGGCGACGAATGCTTGCGGCAGGTCGCGCAATGCCTCAAGGAATCGGTTAAGCGTACAACTGATCGCGTCGCTCGATATGGCGGTGAGGAGTTCGCAGCGATACTCTCCGGAACAGAGCAACGAGATGCTGAAGCTATCGCGGAGCAGCTTCGACACAACCTTCAGCAACGGGCGATCGAACACCAAGGGAATTTGCCTCAGGTCGTCACAGTAAGTATCGGGGTGGCCACCATTGCGCCAGGCACCGCAAGCGATATGGCCTCCATCATCAAAGCGGCTGATGAAGCTCTGTACCAAGCGAAAGAGTTGGGACGAAACCGGGTTGTTTGCGCCCAGACTATTTCGAACGACGAGACCAAATCTGGTCGGAGATCAGCGTAGACTTTTCCGGCGTCTTCGGACAAAGCCTGCACCGGATGGATCGCGCATGTTACGGGGGGTTATCTCACCAAGATAGCACCGAGCGGACAGCAGCCACCAAACCCTCCTCTGCTCCATCGCCCTATGCGATTTGTGCCCCTGCAGACATCTCCCTGAGATGACGCGGCGAGTTAGCGTGAAGTGTATCCCTTATCTGGATTGTATTCGATCATCCACTCCTGTCGGCCAGGATGATAGAGGCCTGGCAAGTCAAAGTGCTGATGGATAGCCTGATAATCAGCGACATTGAAGCTCACGATGGTCGCGCCCCTCACGATGGCGGTAGAAGCAATAATGAGATCTCCTCCGAACTTGAGTTTTTTGGAGTTGGGGCTTGGTTGAAGGAAGTTACGCAACTTGGCGGCACCGGAGGTTTCGAGAGTTCCTCTGCTGGGACGGCTTTCACTTTCAACTTCCCGCTCGGGCAAGGGACCTAACTCCGTCCCATTAACTCAATTAAGTTGTGCCTCAATGGCGCTTTTGTCGATGACCGACCATACTTCGTGGATTCGATCTTCCCGGAATTCATAGAAGCCGTTTTCCGCAAAGGTGACATTGCTACCGTTCACGGGCAGACCAAGGAATTGCCCTATGGGGCTGACATCGAACCACAAGCGGGCTGCGATACGGGGTGGATCGGTGACGAGCATCTGAATGCTGAAATGGAGATCAGGTATTTGCTCGAAGTCTGCTTCCAGCATGCGCCGATATCCGCTCAGGCCAAGCAAGTTGCCATTGTGACGCACCTCATCTCCAACAAAGCCTCCGAGATTCCCCCAGTCTTGCTTGTTTAGGCAGGCGATATACGCCCTATAGGTTTCCGCGATGTCCATTGTCGCTACTTCTCTCATTCCAAGGGCACTGCAAGCCTCAGAGGCCGTGGGGACGTGACGACCTCATTTAGTGACATGTAGGTGTTCCACAAAAGACCCTACATGACTAGCTTTTGGAGCGGCTTAGCTGCCGCCTCTATAGATTTGATCTTGTCGACCAAGTGGGTGGCCATCTTCGGCTTAAAACGACCGACCCAGTTCATTCAGCCGATCTCGACAATCGCGTCGTCGTCGTGCCGACCGGAGCCAAAGTCGCCTGCCAGTTCTATCGGGTTGTAATAGACCGGATAGCTGCCAAATTCGATCAAGTCAGCCTGCAGGACGGGCATCGCCCTGCAGGCTGCTGAATACTGCTGCCACAACGCTGTCAGCAGGCATGAGCCACAAAAGCGCGGAAGATTGTTGTCGCTCAAGGAAAGATCATGAAATTTGCATCCACCCGCCTCGTCGCCGCTGACATCAAAAGCATGGTTGCCTTCTACGAGCGGGTGACGGGCTACCGCGCCGACTGGCTTGCTCCCGTATTTGCCGAAATCGTCACGCCCGGCGCTGTCTTGTCAATTGGAAGCGCCGAGACCGTCGCCCTATTCAAGGAAGGCAGTGCGGAGCCCGGTGCTAATAGGACCGCCATTCTTGAGTTCAAGGTATCTGATGTCGATGCAGAATTCGCACGCTTGAAAGGCCATGTTGAGGTCGTGCATGAGCCCAAGGATTTGCCATGGGGCAATCGCACAGTCCAATTTGCTGACCCTGAGGGCACCCGTGTCGCCCTTTATACACCTATGACCGAGGCGGCGAGACAACGCTTTAGCGACCGTTGATCGGCTGTTGATCGGCGTCGTTGCTGACGCTTGGTCGACCGCTCGACTGACGAGGCACAGCAAGCAAATTTGAGCACTTAGCCCTAGCAGATCCACAAGCCAGGAGTGATGCCTTCCTCCGGCTCGC
Source organism: Dongia sp. (assembly GCF_041906375.1). Lineage (GTDB taxonomy): Bacteria > Pseudomonadota > Alphaproteobacteria > Dongiales > Dongiaceae > Dongia. The sequence goes on from NZ_JAYRJJ010000005.1 coordinate 293,337, forward strand.
CTTCAACCGGAAACTCTATCTTGGCAGCGGAGACTCCGGCCCGTTCTGCGGCTACGCTGTCGCTTCTATAGATTTCATCTTCTCGACAATTCGGCCACCGATTTGGGCTGGGACTAAGTTAGTCGTATCGATCTCTAACGTGTAAGCCCACCGCGGATTGAATGTGGGCTGTGAAGCCAAGAACCTCGCTCGCGCCGGGTCTGTATCCTTCATCTTCAAGTGACGTTCGGGCGCGGACACTCGCCTCGCCAGCTCCTCAGGTGCGCATGTGAGGCAGACTGCCATTGCACGGGCATTTCTGCGACGTGCCACTTCAACGATTTCCTGAACCCTGGAGCTATCTTCGTCTCGCTCGTTGGGGTCTCCCGCCGCAAGCGTGAAGACAAAGTTCCAATGCGGCGGCGACAGTTCTGAAACAGCCTCCAAAATCGCACGCCTGATCTTAGCTGAAAGTGACCAAATTTTAGGTGGTAGCGGCGTCGCGCCGTCCTGTGGCACCAGCCGAAGTATCGGATTGAGCCAGGTATGGTTGTCAACCACCTGGCACTCGATAGTCGCCGCGATCGCCTCGGCAACCGTCTGCTTTCCCACGCCGGGTGGCCCTATTAGATAGACAATCCAGTTCTGCATTCCTTGGCCGCCTGCAATCAAATTCAAACCACTCCCTGGATACTGTTCCTTCAAACCGTACCAATTTTCTGCATCCTCGCCAACGACACCCGACTCATGCGATTATGTTCTCGGAGAGGCACCCAAATGTCTACTGCAAGCAGTTGAGTCATTCTGCTGCAAATGATGAGTCAACCGCGGTTGACGGGTCTTATGTCTCAAGGGGTTAGCAACCCGCTTACTGCAAACTATGAGTCACGTTTCATCAGCGACGCATTCTACCGGCCGGACCTCACAGACGCGCAATTGGCGGAGAACGCCTGGATTATCGAAATTGCCAGCAGATCCTGCCTCAGCGCCATAGACAATCCGGTGCGCGTCATTTTTGCCGCCAAAGACGGCGATGCATTGGCTGGCTTTGTCATTGCCGACCGCAGCGACCTGGTACTTCCTGAAATCGATTGGCTGATCGTGGCGCATTCCCACCGCGGCACGGGGGTTGCGGTCGCCCTGATGAACGCTGCCATGCAGTGGATTGGCCCGGCCCTGCCGGTCAAGCTCGGCGTCATTCATTTCAACGAGCGGGCGATCGCGTTCTACAGGAAGTTCGGTTTTGTCGATACGGGCGAGATCGTGGGGCGGCACAAGATACCGCGCAAACTCTTCATCCGGCCAGCTTGCGGCGATCGAAAATGAATACGGCGCCGCCGAAGTCCCGCGGATAGAGATGCGCGCTGAGGCCGTCATGTCTGGTTTGCATGAAGGCCTGCTGCGCCTGATAGAGCGGCCAGTTGCCGCAAAGGCGCCGATGCTCGCTGCCGATCATGATGTAGCGCTCTACGCCGGGATCGGCGAAGACGTGTTGCTCGAAAGCATTGTTGGCGGGCGGCCAGGAACAGATGACGATTTCCGGATGGTATTTGGCAATGGCCGCATCAGCGGCGAGGCGTTCGACATCGCCGATACCATCAATTTTACCTGACCAGCTGCCATCGTCAGTGGCGACAATCCGGACACCGCGGCGGGTGAGCTGGCGCGACAGATAGCCGTCGCCGGCCGCAATCTCCAGGCAGGATTTGCCCGCAATCTCGGTTGCCAGTGCCTTCAGAAAGCCGCTGCTGTAGAAATTATAGATGCCACGCGCCTCCGCCATGGGCATCAGCAGGTTGCGCTGGCGCACGAGCTGCCATAGCAGACGAAAGAGCCAAGGCGTCACGAGCTTCCTTTGCCGGCCCTTGGCGAAGAACAGCACACGGAAGATCAGCCGATCGCGCCATTTGAGATGCGGCGCCTTGGGGTCGGACAGAGAGGTTTTCAGATAGCGCTCGATGGCGATGGCCGACATGCGCTGGCGAATGAGCTTGCCCTGCAGGTCGCGGGATTCCTGCTTGGTGATGGGGTTGCGCCGTTCCTTTGGCTTCGGCAAGCCCTCAAGCGGGCGCATGAGGCGGTCGAGCTTCGCCTTGTCCTTGTCGCGAATGGCCGCGGCGAGTTCGATTTCGACCGTGCGCCATTCCTCAGGGTAGAGCTGCTGCAGCGCTTCCAGCCCCGGCTGCCGCTGCAGGTATTTCAGGGTCCGAAAGATCTCATCCGCATAATCTTTCATGCCCGGCCTGTCGTCTTAGAGTGCCGCCACGGCCTGTCCCACAGCGTCCAGGAAAATGTCCGCATGTTCCCGGGTGAAGACCAGCGGCGGGCGGATCTTGAGGATGTTGGCACCGGGACCGGTGGCGCTGATCAGCACCTTGCGGCGGCGCAGGTCGTTGACGACGCGGGTGGTTTCCTCCGCGGCCGGTAGCTTGCTCTTGCGGTCCTTCACGAATTCGACACCGAGGAACAGCCCGGCGCCGCGCACATCGCCGATGATGTCGTGGCGGGCGGCGAGCTTTTCCAGGCCCTCGCGCATATAGGTGCCGACCTTGCCGGCATTCTGGGCGAGGTTCTCCTGGTCGATGACGTCGAGCACGGCGAGGCCCACGGCGCAGGAAACCGGGTTGCCGCCGAACGTGTTGAAATAGCGCGAGCGCTTGCCGAACTCCTCGACGATCTGCGGTTGCATGATGGCGCCGGCCATGGGATGGCCGTTGCCCATGGGCTTGCCGACCGTGACGATATCCGGCACCAGCCCGTGGCGCGCAAAGCCCCAGAATTCCGGCCCCACCCGGCCGAAGCCCGGCTGGACTTCGTCGGCAATATAGATGCCGCCGGCCGCGCGCACGGCGTCGACCGCTTGCCTGAGGAAGCCGGGCTTGCCCGGGAAGACACCGTCGCTGGAGAAAATGCCGTCGACCAGCAGGGCGCAGGGCTTGATCCCCTGCGCCTGCATCTCGGCCAAGGCCTGCTTGACGCCAGCGGCGAAGGCGGCGCCGACGTCACCGTCGATGCGATAGGTATCCGGCGCCGGGACCAGCTTCACATTCGGTCCGCGCTCGACATAGTCACCCAGCGACGGCGAGAGTTCCGCGATCGCGACCGTGAGGCCGTGATAGGCAAGCTTGGTGACGATGACGCCGGTTCCCTTGGTGTAGGATTTGGCGATGCGGAGGGCGAGGTCGTTCGCTTCCGATCCGGTGCAGGTGAACATCACATGCTTCAAGGCCGGCGGGAATTTAGCCAGCAGGCGGGCCGCGTAGTCGACGATGGTTTCGTGCAGATAGCGCGTATGGGTATTGAGGATGCCGGCCTGCTTGGTGAGCGCCGCCACGACATGCGGATGGCAATGGCCGACCGAGGCCACGTTGTTGTAGACGTCGAGATAGGCGTTGCCCTCCGGATCATAGAGCCAAACACCCTCGCCGCGCACGATATGCAGCGGCTTTTCATAGAACAGGCGATAGGCCGGGCCCAGCAATTCAGCGCGGCGCTTGATGAGCGCAGCGTCGGCCGCGCTGATATCGCCTTCGCGGCCCGGGACATATTGATTCACCATCGCCATCTGACTATCTCCTGAATTCCGTCATCTGCTCCGAAGCCCCCTCACCCCAACCCCTCTCCCCGGAGGGGCGAGGGGCTTGAAGCCGGGCTGACCCGAACCTCCCTCGCCCCGCGATAGCGGGGAGAGGGTCGGGGTGAGGGGTTGTCTGCTCGATCATGCCTAACCTCAAACGCCGCAGATGCGGCGCAGATATTCCTGGGCTTCTTCGCGCGGCAGGGCGGCAAAGGCCTGGAGGCCGGCCCAGGCGCGCGGCGCATTGCGCAGAATATAGTCGCGGTTTTCAGGGTAACGCGCGGCGCGCCAGGCGGTGACGCAGGCCGTCGTCGCCATGCGGGCGCCGATGAGGTCGTAGAGCAGATCGATCTCAATCGGCAGCAGGGGCGAGGCCGCGTGATAGGCGCCGATGAGGTCGCCGGCCTCGGCCAGCGGGTTGCCTTCCAGCGACAATTGATAGGCAGCGGCAATGGCGACATCGTTGATGAGCGGCGTCATCACCATGTCGCCGAAATCGAGGATGCCGGCGACAATGTCCGGATCGCTCTTTTCGACCAGCACATTGTGGGGGTTGAGGTCGCTATGCACGAACTGCGCGCGCAGGGTCGGCAGGACCGGCTGCACGAAATCGGCAAAGGCCTTGAGGATGCGCTCGACCAGCCCGCGCCGTTCCGTTCCCTCGATATAGGGCAGATATTGCCACAGGCGGCCGGCATGCTTGATGTCCCAGACCAGTTCGTGCCCCGCGGCCGGGTGCGTGAAATTCCGCAAAGCGAGGCCGAGGCGCGCCAGATTAGCCCCGATGCTGCGCCGCTGGGCGGCACTGCGGGGGGCGAGATGCAGCGGCTCGCCTTCCAGATAGGTGAAAAGGCGCAAGACCATCGGCCGGCCGTCGGCACCGCGCAGAAATTCCTCATGGCGGCCATGGATGCTGGGCAGAACCCGCTGCACGGGCATGCCCGGATCGACCTTGGCGATATGCAACAGGGCCATGGTCTGCAGATTGGTGACTTCCAGCGCCTCGGCGGGATTGGCGATCTTGAGCACATGGCTGCCGCCCGCATGGCGAATGCGGAAATTGGCGTCGCGCTCGCTGGTCAGCTGTGCGGCCGTGCCCTCAAGGCCGAAATAGTCGCGCGCCAGCGCTTCGGCCGCGGCCAAGGTGAAGACCGGCGGCGGTGCCGCGAGCTGGTCGCCACCCGCCTGCCCGCTCTGGGCCGCCTCGTCGCTCTGCTCTGCTGGGTGGGTGTCGCTCAAGATTGCGCGCCGAATAGCTGATTAATTTCAGGGTTGATCTTATAGCCGGGAAAGTGCCGGCCTGCCAATCGCCCCAGCACACTGGATTGCGGACTGTCGACCCGCTAGGATCGCCCCCGACAGAACACCCCAAACACGCTCAAGGAGAGAGAAACATGGCTGGCAAAATCGACGCCCGCTTGGCCGAACTGAAGATCGAACTGCCCAAGGCGGCCGTCCCCGTCGCCAACTATGTGCCGGTCGTCATCGCCGGCAACACCGCCTATGTCTCCGGCCAGGTCACGGTCTGGAACGGCGAGTTCAAGTTCATCGGCAAGGTCGGCCAGGAATTCTCGACCGAGCAGGCGGCGCAGGCCGCGCGCATCTGCGGCCTCAACATCATCGCGCAACTGAAGAACGCCCTGGGCGATCTCGACCGCGTGAAGCGCATTGCCAAGCTCGGCGTCTTCGTCAATTGCCTCGACAGCTTCACCGAGCAGCCCAAGGTCGCCAATGGCGTTTCCGATATGATGGTGGAAGTGTTTGGCGAGGCCGGTAAGCACGCCCGCTCCGCCGTCGGCGTCAACACCCTGCCGCTCAATGTGGCGGTCGAGGTCGATGCGATCGTCGAGATTGCTTAAGAGTTATCGATCCACGTTTGCGGTCGAGGGTGAGAAGCCAGCGCATGACTGACCTCACCCTCACCGCCCGCGTGGTCGACCGGATCGAGAAGATCACGGCATCCGCCTGGGATTCCTGTGCCGGCGCGGACAATCCTTTCGTCAGCCATGCGTTTCTCAATGCGCTGGAAATATCGGGCTCGGTCGGTCGCGGCACCGGCTGGCTGCCGCAGCATATCGTGCTGGAGGATGAGCAAGGCGCCATCCACGCCGCCGCACCGCTCTATGTGAAGGGTCATTCCCAGGGCGAATATGTCTTCGACCATGGCTGGGCCGAAGCCTATGAGCGTGCCGGCGGGCGCTATTATCCCAAGCTGCAGGTGGCGGTCCCCTTCTCGCCCGTGCCCGGCCCGCGCCTGCTGGTGAAGGGGGGCGATACTGCACCGGAACTGCGCAGCGCCCTCATCGGCGCCCTCACCAGCACGGCGGAGAAATCGGGGCTCTCCTCCCTCCACATCACATTCTGCCTGGGCGACGAGGCGCGCGATCTGGTCGAGCACGGCTATCTGAATCGCCTCGGTTGCCAATATCATTGGACCAATGCCGGCTATGCGAGCTTCGACGATTTCCTGGGCACGCTGTCGTCCCGCAAGCGCAAGGCGATCCGCAAGGAACGCGCCAGCGTCGCCGCCACCGGCCTCGACATCCGCACCCTGTCCGGCGACGCGCTTGAGTCGGCGCATTGGGATGCTTTCTTCGCGTTCTACATGGACACAGGCGGGCGCAAATGGGGCCGGCCCTACCTCACCCGCGCCTTCTTCACGGCTCTTCATGAAACCATGCGCGATCGGATCGTGCTGGTGATGGCTTTTCGCGACGGAACACCCATCGCGGGCGCACTGAACCTGCGCGGCACCGACGCTCTCTATGGCCGCAATTGGGGCTGCATCGAGGACGTGCCCAACCTGCATTTCGAATGCTGCTACTACCAGGCCATCGATTACGCGATCCAGCACAAGCTCGCCCGTGTCGAGGCGGGAGCGCAAGGCGAGCACAAGATCCAGCGCGGCTATCTGCCGGTCGAAACGCATTCGGCGCATTGGATCGCCGATGCCAATTTCCGCGATGCCGTGGCCGACTATCTCGACCGCGAGCGGCGCGTGATGCATAACGAGATCGAGGGGCTGCAGACGCTCTCGCCCTTCCGGCGCAGCAATGACTAGGCATGCAAGCGTCATCGGCGGCGGGCCGGCCGGCCTGATGGCGGCCGAAATCCTGCTGCAAGGCGGCATTGCCGTCGATCTCTACGATGCCATGCCGTCGGTCGGCCGCAAATTCCTGATGGCCGGCAAGGGCGGCCTCAACATCACCCATTCGGAACCGCCGGCCGCCTTCGTCAAACGCTATGGCGTCCGGCAGAAGCATGTCGCCGGATGGCTCGAGGCCTTCGGTCCGGCCGAGTTGCGCGCCTGGATCCATGCGCTGGGTGTCGAGACATTCGTCGGCACGTCAGGCCGCGTGTTTCCGGCGGAGATGAAAGCAGCCCCGCTGCTGCGCGCCTGGCTGCACCGATTGCGGCAGGCCGGCCTGCGCATCCATGTGCGCCATCGCTGGCTGGGCTGGTCCGGCGGCAAGCTCGCCTTCGCGACGCCCAAGGGCCCCACCGAGATTGAAGCCGATACCATCATCCTCGCTTTGGGCGGCGGCAGCTGGCCGCAGCTCGGCTCGGACGGCGCCTGGCAGCAGATCCTGGCGCAGCGGCAAGTCGATGTCGCACCTCTGCTGCCGGCCAATTGCGGCTTCGATATCGGCTGGAGCGATCATTTCCGCGAACGCTTTGCCGGCGCGGCCCTGAAGAACGTCGCCACCGAATTCCGAGGGGAAAGCCGGCAGGGCGAAGCCGTCATCACGGCAAGCGGGATCGAAGGCGGCCTGGTCTATGCCCATTCCGCCGCCTTGCGCGATGCGCTTGCGGCCGAAGGTGCCGCGATCCTCCATCTCGATCTGCTGCCCAACCATGATCCGGCACGCATCGCCGCCGCATTGACGCAGCGCGGATCGCGCTCCCTGTCATCGCATTTGAAATCAAGCCTCGGCCTCTCTGGTGCTAAGGCCGGGCTGCTGCGCGAAGTTCTGACGCCCTCCGACCTCAACGATTCCCTGAAGCTCGCCGCTGCCATCAAGGCTCTGCCGCTCCGGCTCAAGGCCGCACGGCCCTTGGCCGAGGCGATCAGCTCCGCCGGCGGCGTGCGGCTGGAAGCGTTGACACCGGACCTCATGTTGAAATCCCTCCCCGGCATTTTCTGCGCCGGCGAGATGCTGGATTGGGAAGCGCCCACCGGCGGCTATCTCCTCACCGCCTGTTTGGCGAGCGGTGTCGTCGCGGGCAAGGGAGCGCTGGCCCGGCTCAGGGATCTGGACGCTGCGGCAAGGTGACTAGGCCGCGCATAGCAAACAGGGCCGGCATGTCCGCCGGCCCTGCTGGCCTGATCTGAATTTTCGGACCGGTACCGGCCAAGCTCAGAACGGAATGTCGTCGTCGAGATCGCCGCCGCGGCCACCGCCGCCACCCGACGAGCCACCGCCGAAGCCGCCGCCACCGCCGGACGAGCCGCCGCCATAGCCGCCGCCGCTGCCGCCACCATAGCCGGCATCGCCATTGTCGGACATGCCGCCGCCCTCACCCTTGCCGTCAAGCATGGTGAGTTCGCCGCGGAAGCGCTGCAGGACGACTTCGGTGGTGTATTTCTCGGCGCCCGACTGGTCGGTCCATTTGCGGGTCTGCAACTGGCCTTCGAGATAGACCTTGGAGCCCTTCTTCAGGAAACGCTCGGCCACATCGACCAGGCGCTCGTTGAAGATGACGACACGGTGCCACTCGGTCTTTTCGCGGCGCTCGCCGGAACTCTTGTCGCGCCAGGATTCCGAGGTGGCGATGGACAGGTTGGCGACCTTCGTGCCGTCCTGGGTCGAGCGGATCTCGGGGTCGCGCCCCAGATTGCCGATGAGAATGACCTTGTTGACGCTGCCCGCCATGACGCTGCCCCCTGCTGGAATCCGATTGAACTGGAGCGCCCGTATAGCGCTTCGCCGGGCATTTTCCTAGCACTCCGAAGAGAAGAACAAAAGGGGTATTAAGCGGGTGCGAAGGCCGCTATGATGCGCCCCAAAGGCGGCCGCCGGCCGCTCCCGATTCCAGCTCCCGAAAAGATCGACCTTATGGCTAACCAATTGACTGGTCACAAGATTTCCGTCCGCGGCGCGCGCGAGCACAATCTCAAGAACGTCGATGTCGACCTGCCGCGGGACTCCCTCGTGGTGATCACCGGCCTGTCGGGGTCGGGGAAATCGTCTTTGGCCTTCGACACGATCTATGCGGAAGGCCAGCGGCGCTATGTCGAAAGCCTTTCCGCCTATGCCCGCCAGTTCCTGGAACTGATGCAGAAGCCGGATGTGGATTCGATCGAGGGCCTCAGCCCTGCCATCTCCATCGAGCAGAAGACGACCTCGAAGAATCCGCGCTCGACCGTCGGCACGGTGACCGAGATCTACGATTACATGCGCCTGCTGTTCGCGCGCATCGGCATCCCCTATTCGCCCGCAACCGGCCTGCCCATCGAAAGCCAGACCATCACCCAGATGGTCGACCGCATCATGGGCCTGCCCGAAGGCACGCGCCTGCTGCTGCTCGCACCCATCGCGCGTGGCCGCAAGGGCGAATACAAGAAGGAATTCCAGGACCTGCAGAAGCGCGGCTTCCAGCGCATGCGCGTCGACGGCAAGATCTATGAAATCAGCGAAGTGCCGAACCTCAACAAGAAGCTGAAGCACGATATCGAGGTGGTGGTCGACCGCATCGCCGTGAAGCCGGGTCTGGAGACGCGCCTGGCCGGCAGCGTCGAGACGGCGCTGGGCTTGGCCGACGGTCTGCTCTTTGCCGATTACGCCGACAAACCAGATGAGCGCATTCTCTTCTCCTCGCGCTTCGCCTGCCCGGTCTCGGGCTTCACCATCGATGAGATCGAACCGCGCCTCTTCTCCTTCAACAACCCGTTCGGCGCCTGCCCGGTCTGCGACGGCCTTGGCGAGAAGCTCTATTTCGACCCCGAGATGGTGGTGCCCGATACGAGCAAGAGCTTGCGCGATGGCGCCGTGGCACCCTGGGCCAATTCGACCTCCCAATATTACAACCAGGCGCTGGAAAGCCTCGCCAAGCATTACAAGTTTGCCCTGGGCACGGCCTGGAAAGACCTGCCGAAAAAGATCCGTGACATCATCCTGTTCGGTTCGGGCGAGGAAGTCGTCACCATGTCCTTCGATGACGGCACGCGCTCCTATAAGACGACGCGCCCGTTCGAGGGCGTCATCACCAATATGGAGCGCCGTTTCCGCGAAACGGACAGCAATTGGGTGCGCGACGAACTCGGCCGCTATCAATCGACCAGCCCCTGCGAATCCTGCGAAGGCCGGCGCCTGAAGCCGGAAGCCTTGGCCGTCAAGATCGACAAGAAGAACATCGCCGATATTTCAGACTTCTCCATCCTGCAGGCAGCCGATTGGTTCGGTGGCCTTGCCAAGAAGCTCACCAAGAAGCAGAACGACATCGCCTATCGCATCTTGAAAGAGATCAACGAGCGCCTGGGCTTCCTCAACTCGGTGGGCCTCGAATATCTGACGCTCAGCCGCGCCTCGGCAACCTTGTCGGGCGGCGAGAGCCAGCGCATTCGTCTCGCCTCACAGATCGGTTCGGGCCTTACCGGCGTGCTCTATGTGCTGGACGAACCGTCGATCGGCCTCCATCAGCGCGACAATGACCGGCTGCTGGCGACTCTCAAACGGCTGCGCGATCTCGGCAACACGGTCCTCGTCGTCGAACATGACGAGGATGCCATCCGCAATGCCGATTATCTCATCGACATGGGCCCGGCGGCCGGCATCCATGGCGGCAAGGTCGTCGCGCAAGGGACGCCCGCCGAGGTGATGAAGGGCAACAGCCTCACCGCGCAATATTTGAACGGCAGCCGCAAGATCGAGATCCCGAGCGAGCGCCGCAAGGGGGCCGGCAAACAGGCCAAGATCCGCATCGTCGGCGCCAAGCACAACAACTTGAAAAATATCAGCGTCGACATTCCGCTGGGCACCATGACCTGCGTCACCGGCGTCTCGGGCGGCGGCAAGTCGACCCTCATCATCGAAACGCTCTATAACGCGCTCGCCAAGCGCCTCCATGACGCGCGCACGCATCCGGGCGAGCATGACCGCATCGAGGGCATCGAGTTCCTCGACAAGGTCATCGACATCGACCAATCGCCCATCGGCCGCACCCCGCGCTCCAACCCCGCCACCTATACCGGCGCCTTCACGCCGATCCGCGAATGGTTCGCGGGCCTCCCCGATGCCCAGGCGCGCGGCTACAAGGCCGGGCGCTTCTCCTTCAACGTTAAGGGCGGTCGCTGCGAAGCCTGCGAGGGCGACGGCGTCATCAAGATCGAGATGCACTTCCTGCCCGACGTCTATGTGCAATGCGACCAGTGCAAGGGCAAGCGCTACAACCGCGAAACGCTGGAAGTCCATTTCAAGGGCAAGTCGGTCGCCGACGTGCTCGACATGACGGTCGAGGAAGGCGTCGAGTTCTTCAAGGCCGTCCCCGCCATCCGCGACAAGCTCGCCATGCTCAACCAGGTGGGCCTCGGCTATGTCCATATCGGCCAGGCGGCAACCACGCTCTCCGGCGGCGAGGCGCAGCGCGTGAAGCTCGCCAAGGAACTCTCTAGGCGAGCCACCGGCCGCACGCTCTACATCCTCGACGAGCCCACCACAGGCCTTCATTTCGAGGATGTGCGCAAGCTCCTCGAAGTGCTGCAGCATCTTGTGGACCAGGGCAACACCATCGTCGTCATCGAGCACAATCTCGAAGTCATCAAGGTCGCCGACTGGATCATCGACTTAGGCCCCGAAGGCGGCGACAAAGGCGGCCGCATCGTCGCCGAAGGCACGCCGGAAGACGTCGCCGACACGCCCGGCAGCTATACGGGTCAGTATCTGGCGCCGTATCTGAGCAAGCGCATGAAGAAGAAGGCAGCAAGGGGATAGGACATTTGATGCCAATTAAGCTGGACCGCGAATCCAAGCTTCCCACATGGCAATTCGCGCTGAGGATGGCTGGGGCTCTCTTTTTTGGTGGCATCATCATCTTTGCAGCGTTCCACTCTTTCGTCGAGACCACAGGTAGTGTGCTTCTTTCGGCGGCAGCAACTCTGCTGCTGTCGCTCGGCATCCTTGGCATTCCCTTCGCAATCTATTCAATTCGGTTTGGCCATCGAGACAGCGATAAGCTTCTGCTGAGCGGGGCCACCGGCATGTCAATTCCATTCAATCGGCGGCCCGACGCAATTCTAACGATCTCCTTTCTCGCCGTGGTCCCCGAACTGATCATTTGGACGAACACGGATTTGGACCAAGCAGGATTGATTTTTCTTTGGTGCTTGGTCGGACTATGTTTGTCGTTGGTGGGTATGGCTTTTTGGAGCTGGCTTGCTGCCAGATCACCTCTTCTCATCGATCGCGATGGCCTGCAAATGCCCGATTTGTGGAGCGGCACGCTATTGTGGCGGGATATAGAAGCGGTGTTTGCGGCGGGTGATCGCATCGCATTGGCTTGTAGGAAACGTCCCGATATAGCTCTGAAGAAGAGAGCTTGGTACAACGAGACTGCTCGCTGGGCTACTGACGAGCAATTGTTGTTGATACGTCCTCCCCTTCGGTATTTGTCCCTACAATCGTTCGTGTCGCTCTTGCGAGACAAAGCGGGGCTGAAGCGGGCAGGCTCAGAGGTCGTTTAAAGCACCAACCAAGCAGTTTGAGGCGCCGCATGTACAAACTCTTCTACAGCCCGGGCAGTGCCGCGATGGCAGCGCATGCGATGATGATCGAGATGGGCGTCGAGGCGGAATTCGTTCTAGTCGATGACGCGAAGAACGAGCAGAAGAGTGCAGCGTACATGAAGCTCAACCCGCATGGCCGGGTGCCGACGCTGATCTATGACGACGGCAAGGTGATGTATGAAAGTGCCGCCATCTGCGCATTCCTGACCGAGCGCCATCCGGAGGCGAAGCTCGCCCCCGCCATCGACCATGCCGATCGCGGGCTCTATCTGCAATGGATGGCCTATCTCACCAACACGCCGCAGGAAGCGTCGATGCAGTGGTGGCATAGCGAGAACTATGTTGATGGTGCCGACGCGCAGGCGAAGATGAAAGCGAAGGCCGAGGAACGGCTGGCGAAGATGTGGACCTTCCTCGACGGCGAACTCGCCACGAAGGGTCCCTATCTCTGCGGTTCGACCTGGTACGCCTGCGACTATTTCCTCGCCATGCTGATCCGCTGGACGAGGCGGATGCCCAAGCCCGGCCACACCTATCCGAATCTCAGCAAGCTGGTGCGCGCGGCGATGGCCCGCCCCGCTTACGCGCAGATGCTGACGGACGAGGGCATCGACCAGCCGGTCTGATCGGGGCCAGTCTGATCGGGACCGGTCTGATCGGGGCCGCTCTGACTGACATCGGTCCTCTGGCACTATAGGCGGCACTTGCCAAACAAGGCCGCCTCGATTATTCGCCTTGCCACCTGCATCAGCAAGGCGAGCAAAGCATGTCATACAAGCTCTATTACATCGCCGGCAGCGCCGCGATGGCACCTTATGCCGTTCTCATCGAAGCTGGCGTGAAGGCCGAGTTCATCAAACTCGACCGTGAGAAAAACGAACAGAAATCTGAAGATTATCTAACACTTAATCCGCATGGCCGCGTGCCGACGCTCATCTATGACGACGGCAAGGTGATGTATGAGAGTGCTGCCATCTGCCAGTTCCTGGCGGAGCACTATCCGGCCACGAAACTGGCCCCGGCCCTTGGCCATGACGATCGCGGTCTTTTCCTGCAATGGATGGCCTATCTGACGAACACGCCGCAGGAAGCACTGATGCAATATTGGTATCCCCATTATTTCGTCGATGGCGAGGCCGAGCAGGCCAAGTTGCATGCCAAGGCCGAAGAACGCCTGGGCAAGATGTTCGACTTCCTCGACAATGAACTCGCCGCAAAGGGGCCGCATCTTTGCGGTGCTGCCTTCTATGCCTGCGACTATTACCTCGCCATGCTGATCCGCTGGTCACGCAATTTCGCGAAGCCCGGGCACAGCTATCCGCATCTCAACAAGCTGGTACGAGCAGCGCTGGCGCGCCCGGCCTACGCACAGATGCTGAAGGACCAGGGGCTCGAACAGCCGGTCTGACGTCTAAGGCCCCTCACCCCGACCCTCTCCCCACTGCGTGGGGCGAGGGAGTTTCGAGCAAGCTTGGTAAAAAGCCCCTCGCCCCTCAGCCGACGAATGTCGGCCTTCGCCGACGGAGGAGAGGGGTTGGGGTGAGGGGTGTCTGAAGCTGCCCAAATGTCCGCGCTTAGACCGATCCGGCAAAGCGCACGCCGACCACGCCCCCGTCGGCACGCACGACTTCGCACGGATACTCGCTGCCATCGGCAAGGCGCAGGGTGAAAAGATGCGGCAGCGGGGTCAGCTCGGCAAAGACCAGCCGCGCGCCGGACTCCGACCAGTCGCGCACCTGGCAATCATAGAGACTGGCGCCGCCATTGAAGACCGCCTTGGCGCCCTTCAGCATCTTTCGGCGCGGGTGGCGCCGCTTGTCCGGTCCGCTCTCCACCATGATCTTCTCCCCAAAGGGATAGAAGGATCATGGTGCGGCACTCGGCCGGCCCCGGCTACGCTGCCCTGGCTGCAATACCCTCCACCTCGATCAACCATTCGGGATTGGCGAGCGACGAGACGACGATGAGAGTCGAGGCGGGCTGGGCACCACCGAGGATTTTATCCCGGGCGATGCGCGAGGCCGGCACATCGCCGGCACGGGTGAGCATGACGTTCACCTTGACCAGATCCTGCACTGTCATGCCATCGGCTTCCAGGCACGCGGCGAGGTTGCGCCAGGCGAGTTCCGCCTGCGCCGCGAAGCCTTGCGCCGTCTTGTGCTCGCGGTCGCAGCCGACCTGCCCGCTGATATAGAGCCAGCGATAATTCTCCGGCGCCGAAACCATCTGCGAATAGCGGCTGAAGGGTGGCGGCGCCGAGGGTGGATTTAGAAAATTCAGCATCTCTATCTCCTTGATGATACGTGCTTTATCGTTCCGTCAGCCGGGCTCAATGTCAACCTTTGGTCCCGGCCTTGCCGATGGCGCGAATGAGCGCTATGACCCGGCTCATGAATGCAAACAAAACCAAACCCATCCATGTCATCGGCGCCGGCCTCGCCGGCTCCGAGGCCGCCTGGCAACTCGTCTCGGCCGGCGTGCCGGTCATTCTCCATGAAATGCGGCCGCTGCGCGGCACGGATGCGCACCAGACCGACAAATGCGCCGAGCTGGTCTGCTCCAACTCCTTCCGCGCCGACGATGCCGAGAACAACGCGGTGGGCCTCTTGCACGAGGAAATGCGCCGCGCCGGCTCGCTCATCCTGCAATCGGCCGATGCCAGCAAGCTGCCTGCGGGCGGCGCCTTGGCTGTCGACCGCGACGGCTTTGCCGAACGGGTGACGGCGGCCCTCGCCTCGCACCCCCTCGTCACCTTTGAGCGCGGCGAAATCGGCGGCCTGCCGCCGGCCGATTGGGACAGCGTCATCATCGCCACTGGCCCCCTCACCTCGCCGCCTTTGGCCGAGGCCATCCTGGAACTGACCGGCGAAGCATCGCTTAGCTTCTTCGACGCCATCGCGCCGATCGTGCACAAGGACAGCATCGATCTCGAGAAGGCCTGGTTCCAATCGCGCTATGACAAGGTCGGGCCCGAAGGCGACGGCGCCGACTACATCAACTGCCCGCTCGACAAGCCGCAATACCTGGCCTTCATCGAGGCGATCCTTGCCGGCGAGAAGACCGAGTTCAAGGAATGGGAAGGAACGCCCTATTTCGAAGGCTGCCTGCCGATCGAGATCATGGCGGCGCGTGGTCCCAACACCCTGCGCTTCGGCCCGATGAAGCCCATCGGCCTCTTTGATCCCAGGGAACAGCGGCGCCCCTATGCCGTGGTACAACTCCGGCAGGACAATGCGCTGGGCACCCTCTACAACATGGTCGGTTTCCAGACGAAGCTGAAATATGCCGAACAGGTTCGCGTCTTCCGCATGATCCCGGGGCTGGAGAATGCCGAGTTCGCGCGGCTGGGTGGCCTCCACCGCAACACCTTCATCAACAGCCCCAAGCTGCTGGATGGCTCGCTGCGTCTCAAGGTCCTGCCGCGCCTGCGTTTTGCTGGCCAGGTTACCGGCGTCGAAGGCTATGTCGAAAGTGCCGCCATTGGTCTGCTCGCCGGCTGCTTCGCCGCGGCGGAGCGACTGGGCCGCGACCTGCCGCCACCGCCGCTCACCACAGCCCTGGGCGCTCTCATCGGCCACATCACCGGCCAGGCGGACGCCAAGACCTTCCAGCCCATGAACGTCAATTTCGGTCTCTTCCCGGAGATCGAGGCGCCCGATGGCCTCAACAAGGCGCAACTCCGTGAGTGGAAGGCGGGGCGCAAGCCGCGCCTCAGCGCACGCGCGCTGGGCGATCTTGCGGGCTGGCTGAAGGGTTCCAGCGCCGCAGCCTAGAATATCAATGCCAGCCGGTTTTGGACGAAATGCGCCACGCCAGCTTTGCCAATGCAGATGCCGCGCATTTCCCCGGCTGGGCAGTGGTCGTTGATTTGGGAGAAGCCGGTTGGCAGGCCGCGACAGCCAAGGCCAGCAAGAGTAGTCAGGACGCCCCTAACGCGGCACCTGCACGCATATTCCACCCCCAGTTTTCAGTATCGGGGGAATACTATCGATGCTCTTTTTAGACGGCAATTATCATTTTTGTCGCGCCCTGGTTGCTCAAATGCGCAACCTTCATCAAGAGTGCACGCGATCAAGCTTCAGGCGGATCGAATGGGCAAAGCCGGCCCAATAGATGCACATGTCGCGCTGCTCCTTGGCCGGGCAGAAATCGATTGCCTCCGGCTTGACCTCGAAATAGCGGAACATCGAGGTTTCGACGCATTCCTGCATGGCCGATTTGCTCGGCGTCAGACATGAGGCATGGATCCGGTCGCTGATGAGTTTGCTGGCCTGCTGCCCACGCGCGTCACGGCTGCCCCATTGCACGTCAGCCGGCAAGGCTGCCGAGCCGCTGTTCTCGATGACATTGCCGACAAACTGTCCTTCCAGGATGCAACTGACGAACTGCCGCAGGTCCCGACCCTGGCTGCAGGGGCTGGCGCCCGCGTCCGCATCGAAGGCTTCGACCAGGCGCGAGCGCACGCAGACCGCTTGACCGGCCGGCAATGTCAGCAGGTCGTCCGGTGTTTCGAGCTTTGCCTGGCACGCGTCGGAGAGCGCATGGTGCAATTCGACCAGCGCCTCCCTCGTCCCACTCAGTCGCCACAGGTCCTCGCTGGTCACCACCGGCCCCTTTGACGCCGGTTCGGATGACGCGCAGGCCCCGACGATGATCAGGAGAGCCGCACTGAGGACGTTACGCCCGACACGACCCAACATCCGTTCCCCCTTCAAGGTGGCGAAGAAAAGCGACATCAGGACCGAATCCGCCCGATCGCGGTCTTCCATCCGGCGTAGAGTCGTTCGCGCTCATCGGCAGCCATTTCCGGGCGGAACTCGCGCTCCTGCTGCCAGTTGGCGGCGGCCGCCTTGAGATCGGGAATGAGGCCGACGCCAAGCCCGGCGGCGATGGCGGCGCCGAGCGCCGTCGTCTCCACCACGACCGGGCGGCCGATCGGCACGTTGAGGAGATCGGCCAGGAACTGCATGACCCAATCGTTGCGCACCATGCCGCCATCGACGCGGAGCGATTGCACGTCGGTGCCGGTGTCGGAGATCATGGCGCTCATCAGGTCGCGCGTCTGGTAGCAGACGGCCTCCAGCGCCGCGCGCACGATTTCGGCGATGCCGGTATCGCGCGTAAGCCCCAGTAATGCGCCGCGCGCCATCGGATCCCAATAGGGGGCGCCCAGGCCCGTGAACGCCGGCACCAGATAGACGCCACCGGTACCGCGCACCGAACGCGCGAGGCGCTCGGTCTCGCCGGCCTGCTGGATCAGCTTCAACCCGTCGCGCAACCATTGCACGGCGGCACCGGCGATGAAGATCGATCCTTCCACCGCATAGGCCGTCTCGCCCTTCAGGCGATAGCCCACCGTGGTGAGCAGGCGGTTCTTCGACAGCACGGCCTTACCACCGGTGTTCATCAGCGCAAAGCAGCCGGTGCCATAGGTGCTCTTGATCATGCCGGGCGTGAAACAGGCCTGGCCGATGAGGGCCGCCTGCTGATCGCCGGCCATCCCCGCGACCGGCAGGCTGACGCCAAGTTCACGCGGATCGGTCATGCCGAAAGGTGCAGCGTTCTCGCGGATCTCCGGCAGCATCGCGCGCGGGATCTTGAACAGCGCCAGCAATTCATCGTCCCATTGAAGCTTATGGATGTCGCACAGCATGGTGCGCGAGGCATTGGTGGCGTCGGTCGCATGCGCCTTGCCGCCCGTGAGGCGCCAGAGCAGGAAAGTATCGATCGTGCCGAAGGCAAGCTCACCTTTCTCGGCGGCCGCGCGGGCACCGGCGACATTCTCCAGAATCCAGGCGATCTTGGTGGCCGAGAAATAGCTGTCGATGAGCAGGCCGGTCCTCGCCTGGATCATCGCTTCGCGCCCATCGGCAATGAGCTGCTTGCACAAGGGCGCGCCGCGCCGATCCTGCCAGACGATCGCATTATGGACCGGCTTGCCGGTCTTGCGGTTCCACACCACCGTCGTCTCGCGCTGGTTGGTGATGCCGATGGCAGCGACGCGTTCGGCCCCGACCTTGGCGATGACAGCCTTCGTCACTTCCACGGTCGCGCGCCAGATTTCCTCCGGATCGTGCTCGACCCAGCCATCGGCCGGATAGATCTGCGGCAGTTCCTTCTGGGCGGTCGCCTGCGGTTCGCCGCGCAGGGAAAAGGCGATCGCCCTTGTACTGGTGGTGCCCTGGTCGATGGCCAGGATGAGATCGGCTTTGGCCATGACAGCGCCCTTCCCTATTTCGTGCCGAAGAGGCGGTCGCCGGCATCACCCAAGCCCGGCACGATATAGGCGTTCTCGTTGAGATGAGAATCCAGTGCCGCCACGAAGATCGGCACGGTGGGATGGGCCGCATGAACGACGCGCACGCCCTCAGGGGCCGCCACCAGCGACATCAGGCGGATATTGTCGTCGGAAATGCCGCGCTTGTTGAGCGTATCGATCGCGGCCGCGGCCGAGTGGCCCGTGGCCAGCATCGGATCGACCAGGATGAAGATGCGCCCTTCCGGCTCCGGCAGCTTCACGAAATATTCGACCGGCCGCTTGGTTTCATGATCGCGGTAGAGGCCGATATGCCCCATGCGCGCCGCCGGAACCAGTTCCATTAGCCCATCGGCCATGCCGAGGCCGGCACGCAGGATCGGCACCACGGCGATCTTCTTGCCCATGATCACCGGTGCATCCATCTTGGTGAGCGGCGTCTCGATCTCCTGCGTCGTCATCGGCAGATCGCGCGTGAGCTCATAGCCCATCAAGAGCGCGATCTCCTTCAGCAACTGGCGGAACAGGGTCGTCGGCGTCGCCTTGTCGCGCATCATCGAGAGCTTGTGCTGGATCAACGGATGATCAAGCACGCTGAGCGTCGGGAATTCCTTGAAGGTTTTGACCATGTCCTGCTCCCTGTTATCAAAGACCGGGGTTCCCGAATGCCGGGTTCTGATGCTTCTTGTTAGATGACCTGGAACCCGTGCTTATAAGGATCGCGGTCGTCGATGAAGATGGTGTTGTAACCGGTGACACGCGCCCAGCCTTCGATCGACGGCACGATGGCCGGCTTGTTGCCGACGGTGGCCGCCTGTTCGACCCGGCCCTTGAACAGCGACCCGATGATGCTTTCATGGACGAAATTGTCGCCGACCTTCAGCTTGCCCTTGGCCGCCAGCTGCGCCATGCGCGCCGAGGTACCGGTGCCGCAGGGCGAGCGATCGATCGCCTTGTCGCCATAGAAGACGGCATTGCGCGCATCGGCGCCGTCGACCGTGGGCTTGCCGGTCCACAGGATGTGCGACAGGCCCTGGATGGTCGGGTTGTCCGGGTGCTGGAATGTGTATTTTTCATTCATGCGCCGGCGCAGTTCGCGGCTCATGGCGATGAGGTCGCCGGCCGAGAAATCCGCCATGTCGCGATAGCCGGCCTGCGGCTCGACGATGCAATAGAAATTGCCGCCATAGGCGACGTCGACCTTGATCGGGCCGATGTCAGGGCAATCGATGTCGAGCCCTTCCGAGTGCAGGAAGCCAGGCACGTTGGTCAGGCGGACGGATTCGACATATTCGCCGACCTGGTTGTAGGTGGCGACGACCAGGCCCGCCGGCGTGTCGAGCCTGAGTTCGCCCGGCTTCTTCGGCCGCACCAGGCCGTTCTCGATGGCGACCGTCACCGTCCCGATCGTCCCGTGGCCGCACATCGGCAGGCAGCCCGACGTCTCGATGAACAGGATGGCAACATCGCAATCCGGCCGGGTCGGCGGATAGAGGATGCTGCCCGACATCATGTCGTGCCCGCGCGGCTCGAACATCAGCCCCTTGCGGATCCAGTCATACTCCTTGAGGAAATGCTGCCGCCGCGCGCTCATGCTGTCGCCCTCGAGCTGCGGACCACCGCCCGAGACGACCCGCACAGGATTGCCACAGGTATGTGCATCGATGCAGGAGAAAGTGAATCGGGCCATGGTTAACCTTTTGAAGAATAAGGGACTTGATCGTACTGCGGCGCATGACAGCAGGCCCGCCAATTGATATAACCCGGCCCCGGCCTTGGCAATGCGCAACCGACCGATTCTCCTGCCTCAACTCAGCTAATGGTGACCCTTCGCAACATGCGTTCCAATCGTGCCATCGGTTCACCTCGGCGCGGTGTCTGGCGACACAAGTCCGGCCGGCATTTGCGCAATACGGTGATCCTTTCCAGCGTCGCCCTGGTCCTCGTCGCCCTCTATTGCCTCGGCAG
This sequence comes from Dongia sp., assembly GCF_041906375.1. Lineage (GTDB taxonomy): Bacteria > Pseudomonadota > Alphaproteobacteria > Dongiales > Dongiaceae > Dongia. The sequence continues at coordinate 313,839 of NZ_JAYRJJ010000005.1, forward strand.
CGCGATCGTCCTGGTGCTGGCGCGCGAGACGACATCGCCGGAACTGGCGGCACAGCTGCAGGAGCGCCATGGCGGGCTTTACGGGCCGGTAACCGATGACAGCATCTTTGCCTACAAGCTCGAGCGCTACACCCTGCGCCAGCCCGAAGTCCTGATTGTCGGCTCCCGGCGCCTCGCGGCGCTTCCCGGTGAAGCGTTTTCGGGCTCGGTCTACAATGCCGCCGGCGCCGCGAGTTCGCTCGGCCAACTCACGGCCTTTGTCCGTCAGGCTGTCGCCGCACACCCACCCAAATCAATTCTCATCGGGCTGGATTACTGGTGGTTCAACCCGAGCATGGAATCAGCGCCCCAGCCGCCCTCGTCATCGCCCGCGTCTTCGCCAGGCTATGCGGCGCAGCTGCTGGACCCATTCCTCTGGCTGATCACCGGAAAGATCTCTCCGCGCGCGATTGCCGCCGCCCTGTTGCCGTCAGGAGGCGACACCGCCAGCATCGGCGCCCTCGCAGTCCTGAACGGCGAAGGCTGGGACGCCTATGGACGCTATGACAATGGGCGGCATCCGAGCGGCGGCGCGTATATGCCGACCGGCGTCGATGACGTCCGCATTGGACCGTCCAGCAAATCCATGGCGCAGCTCAATGCCCTCATTGCCGAGCTGAGCGGCCAATCGATCGAAGTGCTCTTCATGCTGCCGCCAATCGCGCCACCCATGCGCAGCGCGCTGGCCAAGGACCCCGAGAACCGCCTAATCCCGTTGTGGAGCGATGCCATTCGCTCCCTCGGCCAACGCGTTTTCGATTTCCAGGACGCGGTCGCATTGGGCGCCACCGAATGCGAGTTCGTCAGCGACATAGCCGCGGGCGAAGTAGCCTTTCTGCGCACCCTCGATGCCATCAGCAATTTCGGCGGCACCTATTTCAGCCAGGCCATCGACCGCGACATGGTGACAAGCCTGATCGGCTCCAATGCCGAACATGTGCGCTTGGCAGAACTGCTGCCCGCGGACGCCCCCGCCGAAGCACTCTTCCGACACGACAGCTGCGACAAGGATCGCTGACGCATGCTCTTCAATTCCTACCCATTCATGTTCGCGTTCCTGCCGGTGACGCTTGCCCTCTTCTTCCTGTTGGGCCGCTTTGCCGCACGCGATGTCGCCATCGGGTTCCTCACGCTCGCATCCGTGTTCTTCTACGCCTGGTGGAACTGGATCTACATTCTGCTGATCCTCGCTGAGATCGCGTTCAGCTTCCTCGTCGGGCGGCAGTTGGAGCGAACCGACCTCCAGGACCGGCATCGTCGGCTCATTCTAACTGGGGCGATCGCGCTGATCCTGATTGTCCTGGGCTATTTCAAATATGCCAATTTCTTCCTCGGCGTCGTCAACGAACTGAGCGGCACCCAGCTCAGCCTCGGCCTCATCATCCTGCCGCTGGGCATTTCCTTTCATACCTTCCAGCAGATCGCCTATCTGGTCGACGCCTATCGCCGCTCGGCCAAGCACTATCGCTTCGTCGATTTCTGCCTGTTCGTGACCTTCTTCCCGCAGATGATCGCGGGGCCGATCGTGCATCATAACGAGGCGATACCGCAGATCCGCCGCCCCGGCTTTCTGACGCCCCGCGGCATCAACCTCCTCGTTGGCGTATCGCTCTTCGGCCTTGGGCTTTTCAAGAAGACGGTGATCGCCGATACATTGGCACAGGTCGCCAACCCGGCCTTCAACGCCGCCTATGGTGGTGCCGATCTGACGTTGGTGGAAGCCTGGATGGGCGCGCTCGCCTACAGCCTGCAGCTCTATTTCGATTTCTCGGGCTATTCCGACATGGCGATCGGGCTGGCACGTATGTTCAACGTGCGCTTCCCGGCCAACTTCTATTCGCCCTACAAATCCGTAAACATCGCCGATTTCTGGCGCCGCTGGCATATGACGCTATCGCGCTTCCTGCGCGACTATCTCTACATCCCCATGGGCGGCAATCGCCGCGGCCCGGCACGGCAGATGCTCAATCTCTTCCTGACCATGTTGCTGGGTGGCCTGTGGCACGGAGCCGGGTGGACCTTCATCATCTGGGGCGCGCTGCACGGCATTTTCCTTGCCGCACAACGGCTCTGGTCCCTGTTTGCAAAGCGCCGCGGCTTCATGCTGCCCCGCCCGGTCGGCTGGTTCATCACCATGCTGGCCGTCATGGCGGCCTGGGTCTATTTTCGCGCACCTGACGTCGACACGGCGCACAGCGTGCTGTCCTCCCTGGTCGGCGCCAATGGCCTGGGCCTCAAAACACCCAATCTGCCGGATCTGCCCCTCGACGGTTGGCCGGTCATCCTTATCGCTGGGCTCTTGGCCACGTTGGCGCCGAACAGCACCGAGATATTCCGCCGCTATGCACCCACGCTGAAGCTGGAAACGCTGGCCAAGCGCCATCTCGGCCGACTGGAGGGCCGCCTCGAATGGCGTCCGGTCACGGTTTGGGCGTTGATCGCCGGCCTGGTGACAACGGCTGGTGCCGTCGCCATTCTTGGCTGGCAGTCCGAATTCCTCTACTTCCAATTCTAGGCGCGATGACGATGCCCCGTAATCTTCGCTATGCCCTTCTATTCGCGCTGCCGATGGCGATCGCATTCGCCGCTCTGGGCCTGTCCTTTCTCATTCTATGGCGCGCCGGCGAAACGATCGATCCGATCACCGCGGCACACCTGCAGCAGGAACAAGACATTCGCTACAGTTCCGCTCTCTTCTATCGGCCGCGTCCGTACAAGATCGAGCGGGCGATCCTGCGCCAATCGGACATTGTCCTCCTCGGATCATCACGCGCCATGCAATTCGTGGCGGCACCATGGCGCGAGGCCGCCTTCAATGCCGGCGGCGCCATGCGCGATCTTGAATCCGGTGAAATCTTCGTCGATGCCGTTCTCAAGGCCTATCATCCGAAACAGATGATCATCACCCTCGACTGGTGGTGGTTCAGTGAAACGCGACGGCCCGACGCGCCGAGCGATGCGTCGCCGGAGACGCCGCTGACACTTCACGAGTTGACGCAACCCGCCGTCTGGCTTTGGGACGGCACGCTATCTTTTGCCGAGCTGTCGACTCTGCTGTTCGACCCCGGCGCCCTCAAGCCCGGCATCGGGTTGCCGGCCCGTTTCAAATATGCCGGCTGGAATGCCTTCGGCCATTACGACTATGGCAGCGGCCTTTCCGAACAGGCCGGCGGCAGCGATATCGGCTTCAAGGAGACGCTGAAGGACATCGCACGCAAGTCAAAGCGGAACGATCGTGCGCCCTCGAATGCGTTCTCCGAGCAAACCTGGCAACGTCTGGAGGCGTTGGTTGGGCGCTTGCAGGAAGCCGGCACCGAGGTCATCGTGGTCATACCGCCAGTGGCCAAGCCGATCTATGATTGGCTGGCCGAACAGCCGGAACCCAATCTCGTCAAGGAACTGCAGCGGCATCTCGGCACCTTGCCGGCGCTGACTTTCGATTTTCACGACCCGGCGAGCATCGGCACCGATCCGTGCGAATTCGTCGATGGCATGCATGGCGGCGAAGTGAGCTATCTGCGCGTGCTCGATGCGATTGCCGCCGATCCCAGCAGCCATCTCGACCACGCCGTCGACCGGGCGCTTGTTCAGCAACTCATTGCCGACAATGCCGGGCATGCCAGCCTGAAGCAGGATGATCCGAACCGCGCGCCGGAGGCCGATTTCAACAGCCTGGGCTGCCGCAAATAGTCAGCGGCCAGCCTTCCAATCAGTGACTAGCCTTCCAATCAGCGGCTAGTCTTCAACAGGTCGCGGATTTCAGCGAGCAGCTTCTCGCTCTCGCTGGGTGCGGGCGGGGGTGCCGCCTCTTCCGCCTTCTTGAAACGGTTGATCTGCTTGACCAGCATGAATATGGCGAAGGCCACGATCAGGAAGTTGATGCAGGCGTTGAGGAACAGGCCGTAGTTGATCGTCACCACACCGGCATCTTGCGCGGCTTTCAGCGTGTCGAAATGCTCGGTGCTCAGCGCGATGAAGAAGTCGGAGAAATCGATCCCGCCCATGATGAAGCCGATGGGCGGCATGATGATGTCCTTCACCAGCGAATTGACGATGCCGGTGAAAGCCGCGCCGATGATGATACCGACGGCCAGATCCACCACATTGCCGCGAACGGCAAAGTCCCTGAATTCCTTCAACATGGCCTTCCCCTTCATTTGCGTGGCATTGAGCCCACGTTAGGTCAGCCGAGCACACCCCGCAAGGCATCGACTACACGGCTCACATCGGCATCCGTCATATCGGGATAAAGCGGAATAGAGAGTTGCCTTGCGTAATAGGAATCGGCACCCGGCAGATCCTGATTACCATAGAGGTCACGGTAATAAGGCTGCTGGTGCACCGGCAGGTAATGAACCTGGGTCCCGACACCCTTCGCCTTGAGCTCCGCCACCACCTGCGCACGCGATTTTCCGATCGCGGCGAAATCGATCAGCACGGCATAAAGATGGAGCGCTGCATTGTCGCCAGGCTGTTTCGGCACGATCTTGAGGCGCGGCGCCAGTTCCGGCAGCTGCGCGTCATAGAGCGCCGTCAATTGGCGCCGGCGATCGATGAAACGACCAAGCTTGGCCAATTGGCTCTCGCCCAGCGCGCAGGCGAAATCGGTGATGCGATAGTTCCAGCCCAGCGCCTGCATCTCGTAATACCAGGGGTTCGGCTGGCCATCGGCGGCGAAGCCGAGATCGCGATGCCGGAAATCGGCCGGCTCGCGCACCATGCCATGGCTGCGATAGAGCTGCATGATCTTGTAATGCTTGGGATCGTTGGTGGTTGTGACGCCGCCCTCGCCCGTCGTCATCGTCTTCACTGGATGCAGCGAGAAGCAGGCAAGCTCCGACAGCGCGCAGGCCCCCACCTTCGCCACGCTGTTGTTGCCCGACTGATGCACCCCGCCCAAAGCGTGGCAGGCATCCTCGATCACCTTGATGCCGCGCGTCTCGGTGATGGCACGGATCGTCGCGAGATCGGCACAGTGACCGTTGAGATGCACCGGCAGAACCGCCTTCACCTTCGCCGAGCCCGCCCGCGCCAGCGCCGCTTCCAGCGTGGCCGGCGTCAGGCGCCCGCTATCGGCATCGACATCGGCGAAGATGACGTCGGCACCGCAGAAGCGCGCCGCATTGGCGGTCGCCAGGAAGGTCAGGGTCGGCACGATCACCGCATCGCCCTTCTGCAGGCCGAGCGCGATACACGCCAGATGCAGCGCCGCTGTCCCGCTATTGCTTGCCACGGCGTATCGGGCGCCAACCGTATCGGCAAAGGCGTGCTCGAAGCGCCCGACACCTGGCCCGGTCGTGAGGTAATCGGCCTGCAACGCCTTGGCCACGGCAGCCAGATCGTCGGCATCGATGCTTTGCCGGCCATAGGGGAGAAAGGAATTCGTGCTCATGATTCCGTGGGCATAATAGGAAAGGATGAAAATCTATACCGGGCATGGCAGGCCCGCGCCAGCGCCAGAACGTCTCCAGACATTTCGCGTTAACCATTCTTCATTAGGGTTTGCGCAAGAATGGCTTGGTATAGTTTGCCGAGGTGCCTTGAGTCGCCGTTCTGGAGCAAGGCCCGTATTGAAGGCAGCTGGGAGCATCCCCGCATCATGACCGTGTCGGACGAGAACCAGCCGCAAGACGGCGATTCCCAGCCCAAGGTTTTCGTCTATCGGATTCAGCAACGCAAAGGCCTGCCGACCCTCCGCGGCGAGATCCTGGCCGAGGACGAGGCCGATGCCGAGCGCCAACTGCGGCTGAAACTGCTGGCCCCCAGCCTGCCGCCTCATGTCAATCTGGTTGAAAAGGCCGAGATCGACGCGGCGGAACGGGCGGCCAAATCGCGCAACCTGCGCATGCTGCTCGACATCCTGCGCGCCCATCATGATTGGCTGCGCGGCGATGGCGGCGAGCGGGCCGATTTCACCGGCCGCAACTTATCCGGCCTCAAGCTGCCGCGCCTCGACCTTTCCATGGCCAATCTCGCCGGCTGCGACTTTTCCGGCGCCGATCTGTCCGAAAGCAAGCTGCAGGGCGCCAACCTCGCCGGCTGCAATCTCGCCGGGGCTTACCTCAAAGACGCCGACCTCAGCGGTGCCGACCTCTCCGACGCCAACCTCAAAGGGTCGAATTTGTCGGGTGCCAATCTCGACGGGGCCGATCTCTGGCGGGCCAATCTGATGGGGGTCGAAGTGGCCCCCGACGTCCTGCACCGCGCCCTTTCCTGCCGCCACCCCGGCAGCAATCAGCCAAACGACTGATAAATATCATTATAAATTAAGGACTTGACCAAAACCTTGCGGTGGCGGCCCTTGGCTCTGTATCACTGCGCCGAACGCGCCCGGCTGCGCGAACGAGTCGAGTACGGTTTGGAGTACCATGAGCGATCTTTTCGAAGGCACGCCCAAGAAGGGCGGCGACTATTCCGCCAAGGATATCGAGGTTCTGGAGGGTCTTGAGCCCGTCCGCCGGCGCCCCGGCATGTATATCGGCGGCACCGACGAACGCGCGCTCCATCACCTGGTCGCCGAAGTGCTCGACAATTCGATGGACGAGGCCGTCGCAGGTCACGCCAGCCGGATCGAGATCGAACTCGACAAGGACGGCTATGTTACCGTGCGCGACAACGGTCGCGGCATCCCGATCGACCCGCATCCGAAGTTCAAGGACAAGTCCGCGCTCGAAGTCATTCTGACGACGCTCCATTCGGGCGGCAAATTCTCCGGCAAGGTCTATCAGACCTCCGGCGGTCTCCATGGCGTCGGCAGCTCGGTGGTGAACGCGCTCTCCGACGATCTCATCGTCGAGGTGGCCAAGGACAAGCAGCTCTGGGTGCAGAGCTACAAGCGCGGCAAGCCGGTCACAAAACTCACCAACCAGGGCAACGTCAACCGCCGCGGCACCTCGGTCCGCTTCCATCCCGATCCGGAGATTTTCGGCAAGCAGCTCCACTTCAAGCCGAGCCGCCTCTATCGCATGTGCCGCTCGAAGGCCTATCTCTATCGCGGCGTCGAGATCCGCTGGAACTGCGACCCCACCCTCATTCACGAAGGCGATGAGACGCCGGCCCAGGCCGTCCTCCATTTCCCGGGCGGCCTGCTCGACTATCTCGGCATGACGCTGGGCACACGCAAAACCATCACCGCCGCCCCCTTCGCGGGCCAGGCCGACTTCACCGACGAACAGGGGCGCCTGGAGTGGGCGATCGCCTGGCCGGTCGATGAGGACGGCTTCATGAGTTCCTATTGCAACACGGTGCCGACTCCCGAAGGCGGCACGCATGAAAGCGGCCTGCGCACCGGCCTCACCCGCTCGCTGAAGGCCTATGGCGATCTGATCGGCAACCGCAAGACCAGCCTCGTCACCTCCGACGATATCTGCGGCAATGCGGCGATGCTGCTGTCGGTCTTCATCCGCGATCCGCAATTCCAGGGCCAGACCAAGGAAAAGCTCTCCTCGCCGGAAGCGACGCGCCTGGTCGACAACATGATCAAGGATCATTTCGACCACTGGCTGTCGAACGATCCCGGTCGCGCCAAGGACCTCCTCGACCGCGTCATCGAGAAGGCCGAGGACCGCCTGCGCAAAAAGCAGGACAAGGAACTGTCGCGCAAGACCGCGACCCGGAAGTTGCGCCTGCCCGGCAAGCTCACCGATTGCACCAAGGACGCGATGGCCGGCACCGAGATTTTCCTGGTCGAAGGCGACAGCGCCGGCGGCTCGGCCAAGCAGGCGCGCAACCGCGAGACCCAGGCCGTGTTGCCGCTGCGCGGCAAGATCCTCAACGTCGCCTCCGCCACCACAGACAAGCTCGCCGCCAACCAGGAACTGGTCGATCTCATCCAGGCGCTGGGCTGCGGCAGCCGCGACAAATACAGCGAAGAGCGTTTGCGCTACGAGAAGGTCGTCATCATGACGGACGCCGACGTCGATGGCGCGCATATCGCGTCGCTGCTGATGACCTTCTTCTACCGCGAAATGCCGCAGCTCATCGAGAACGGCCATCTCTATCTCGCCCAGCCGCCGCTCTATCGCCTGGCGCAGGGTGGCAAGGTCGCCTATGCCCGCGACGATGCGCATAAGGACGCGCTGCTGAAGGGCGAGTTCTCCGGCCGCGGCAAGGTCGAGATCAGCCGCTTCAAGGGCCTTGGCGAAATGCCGGCGGCACAGCTCAAGGAGACCACGATGGACCCGCGCCATCGCTCGCTCCTCAAGGTGCGCATCCCGCACAAGTACAATGAGGAAGAACGCGAAGAGGCGCGCGAGACCGCCGACCTCGTGGAGCGCCTGATGGGCCGCAAGCCGGAAATGCGCTTCCAGTTCATCCAGGAAAACGCCCGCTTCGCCCAGAATCTCGACATCTGAGAACCTCGACATCTGAGCCCACCCTGATTCCGGAAGGCCCGCACGCACATCACCCGGGAGTGTGAGCGGGCAAGTGAACATTCCGCCGATCGGCCCGACAAAGGTGTGATCGCCGCTACAAGGCACCCATTTGGGTGGCCGGCACGTATAGACGTGCTGGGTAGCGAGCATTACCTTTGTTGCAACTGCTGATGGGACATGGACATGTTCAGCTTGCGCGGACTCTCTTGGGGAGTTTTCGCCCTGTGGGCCTCCACGGCTTTTGCCTGGGCCGATCCGGTCGCCCAGGTGACGAAGCTCAGTGGCTCGGCCACGCTCCTGCGCGATGATGCCACCGCACCGCTGGTGCTCGGTGCAGCCCTTGAATCCGGCGACACGGTGGCGACCGACGCCACGGGTCGCGTGCGGCTGCAATTGATCGACGGCTCGGTCATCAATCTGGGCTCCGACACCAGGATGGCGATCGATCAGGTCATCAGCGGCGGCATCGGGACCGACCGTGATGTGGCGCTCGATCTTTCGCAAGGTGCCCTGCTGGCGGAAGCCGCGAAGGCCACGCCGAAATCACGTTTCGAGATCCGCACCCCGAAGGCCATCACCGCCGTGCGCGGGACCCAATGGGGCATTCTCTCCGACACCGAGAAAACCGAGGTGATGGTCGTCTCCGGGCGGGTCGGCGTGCGCAAGAACGAGGTCTCCGGCGCCAGCGGCGTCGCCCTCACCAGCCAGCGCGGCATCAGCGTGACGCAAGCCCCCCTCGGCGACAGCAGCCGCTGGGGAGAAGACAGGTTCGCGGCGCTGATGACGGCGACCGAGGTTCCGGGCCCGGAAATCGGCTTCGACCTCGGCAAGGCGCCGCCCCTCAACATGACGCCGCTGCCGGCGCCCAGCCAGCCGCAGAAGCCGCAGAGGAAACGGAAGGTCAGTTGCTTTGACCCGGACGACGATTCATGCCTGCCGCCGGACCGTGACAAGAACAAGGATCGCGACAATGATCATGAGCATGACCACGAGCATGAAAACGACAATGGCGGCGGCAGCTTCTAGCGCCTGATGCGAAAAGGGCCGGCGATCAATCTCGCCGGCCCTTCATCAATCAATGTAGCGTCTGGGAAAATCTGCGGCGCAGAGCAGCCAGTCAAACGTCGATGTTGACGATCAACAGATCCATTTCGCGCGGCGCGTAAAGCGTGGTGCCATTGCTGAAAGAGAAGAAGGCATGGCCGGACACGTCTTCGCCCGTCGCCGTCACCAGGGTTTCGACCACACCGGCATCGACCACCGCCTCATCGGTCATGATTCGGATGCTGAGATCGCCACCATCGCCTTCGATCACGATGGCGCCGCCGCTGTCGGGCAGCAAGTCAGCAAGAGAAAGGCTGATGGCGTCGCCGTTGCCGGCGTCGCCATCAGTGTTAGGTACAATCGGTTGCAAGTGCTCAGGAGCGTCAATCATCTCAATTCTCGCTTCAGCGAAGGCCAAGCCGCCCAGCCCCTAAAGGCCGCATTCGCCTAAACTGTTTCTGTCCGAGTTATTTATCGCACTTCCCGTCCAGGAAATGAACCGGCGAATCTTCCCGCTCGATACACCAAAATGTGCGAACTGGGCTTTTCCCGCACATTTGATCGAAATACCCGTTAGAGCACGCTGTAGATACGGTGATGGCAGGGCAAACGCGACTAGACCTTGATTGCCGGCGCGCCGCGCCCGCCATCGAAATTAACCATCTTTGCGGATCAATATTCCGCGCGGTACTTGGAATGGCAGGCGCCGCAGGAATCGCCCAGCTTCTTCACCGCCCCCGGGAAGGCCGCCGCATCGGTGACGGCCGCCAGTTCCGTTGCGGCAGAGAGCGCGTTCGTCCGCGCGGCCTCGAAACCGGCGCGGTCGGACCAGATATTGGCATTGGCGGCGCCATCGGCCTTCTCGGACCCGTCGGGAAAGAGCGTCCCGAAATGCTGCAGCTGGCTGGCGATGAGATTGGCGTTCTCGGCCACCTCGGCCTGATCGAACGTGCCGGCCTTCGCCATGGCGTTGAGCGGCTTGAACGCGCCGCCGATCTCCTCCATCGCGTGCTCCCGGTCGCCGCCGAGGCCGGTGGCGCAGCCGGCCAGGATCAAGCCAAGCGCCGCCAGTCGCAGCTGCGACTTGCGCGATGTCAAAAAGTGCATGGGTGCCTCCCTCGAGTCTGTTGAGGCGCGCAGGCTAGCCTTAGAAACCTGACACGAAGCTGATAATTGACTGACATGATCCCCTTCTCTCTCCGGGCTCTCTTCTCTTGTCAGGCCTTCCTTTCTGTTCGGGGCGACGCTCACCAGGAATCGCTCGGGCAGCAAGCGGCCGTTTCGTGTCGGCCGCGACGTGGGCGGCTGCCTGCCGTCCCAGGAGGGGAACCCGGTCACCGCATCGGGTCCGGCGGGGGCTGCTTATCCATCTGCGGCCCGAGGGGAGCGTCCTGTGACCCGGGACTCGCGGGGGATCGCTCATCCAGCCGATCCGGGAGGCCGGTTGCAGCCACCGGCCCAGGCTGCCCCCGGTGGAAGGGAGGCGATATGGTCGGCCTGCGCCCCGACCGGGGCTTGCGCCGAAGACAACCGAGCAATTCCGGCTGAGCGCCGGGAGTGATGGTAACGGGGTGACCGTCTTGAGGTGATGTGCGCGCAACCCATTTAGTACCAAATTCCCAAACTCTTGTCAAGAACAAATTAGGAACATGATTAGAAGCGGATTTTCCTCTGGCCCCGATTTTCCCCAGGCACCGGCACCATTGAGCGAAAAAACCCGAAAAAATTGACCGCCGATTGCATCCCCTGCTTCGCCCCCCTAATCCTCAATGAGCAGAAGCAGGAAATGGATCGCGGCCCGGCCATGTACGCGCTTACCCCATCCATGCTCACAGGCGTTACCCAACTGGATGCCGAGCATCAGGACCTCGTCACGGTCATCAACCGTATTGCCGGCGCTGAAGAGCGCCACGACAGCAGCGAGGTGCTGACCCATCTCAGGCATTTCAGGGACGAGCTTGCCGGACATTTCCGGCACGAGGAGGAATATCTGGGCCTCCTCTCCTACCCCGCGCGCGACGCCCACGCCAAGCACCATGCCGAGACCATCAGCGCCCTTGAGCGCATCGCCGACGAACTCGCCGACAGCGTCATCGACCTCGGCGGGATCGCCGCCGAATGCTTCTACGAATTGCTGGGCACGGTGCTGACCATGGACATGCGCTTCCTCGACTGGCACCAGGAGAAGAAGCGCGCGGCCGGCTGAGCCGGCGCCACGCCCGGCCAAGCTGGAACTTTCCGCCCCGGAGAGCGATAATGAACTAGGAAGCGTAAGCTCCGTACCGCGAAGACATTCGCCCGGGGGTATGCCATGCCCAGATGGTCGCTCACCCGAACTGTTCCGAAACGCCGCGCCGTTCTATTGGCCGGCCTTGCGCTGACCTCGATGGCGCTCGCCGCCTGCACCTCAACGCCGCCGCCCAAACCTGTCCAACTGCGCGCCATAAGCTCAGGCGAAGGCGTCGATCTGGCCACCTATGCCCATGGCAATCCCTCGCCCTATGGCTATGCAACGCCCTGGGGCCAGCCCAGCGCCGAGACGACCGGCTATCTCGGGGCCAACCGCTTTTCCCCGGCACCAGGCCTCATCTGCGAGCGCGGCCGCAATGTCTGCTACGACCGCAACGGCATCGACCTCGCCGCGACGGAAAGATATCTCGGTTCGCGCGACGAATGGAACCGCCAGCGCCTCTATGGCGACGCGAAGATTTATGTGCCGGCGCGGCAATAACTGCGCTACTCGGAGCGGGCCCCTTTTCTTAAACAAACGGGGTCAGGCTGCGATTTTGCGACCAGATAAATCTCACTCTGACCCCGATTCTTCCCCACGACCGCAAATATGCCTTTGACAGGGGAATGCGAGCCCTCCTCACTAGGGCATTCGGAAGGATGAAGATCCGCGACCCACGCCTTAAGATTGCAACCGCGCACATCGATTTCCCTTGTACGGCGAGCCCGATTCGTTGTTAGCATCGTGTGATACCGGAATCGGGGGAATGGATGGACAAGCCGCGTCAGAAACAACTGCTTTATCGTCGCGCAACTTTTGCCACCAAAGATGGGCAGAACTTGGAGCAACTCCTTATAAAGGCGGTCACCACGCGCAAGAGCGTTCAAGATCGGACGTTCAAGCTCGCTGATGGTGATATGGTTGAAGGTACGGTCACCCGTAAGGATAAGCCGAGCGGTGTCGTGCTCCACGTGGTGACCTACACTCGAAACGAATCCGCTTCAGTTGTGAAACATGTCGCCGCCGGTACCTTAGAGGGGTCGGTCGACACCGCGCCGCCGCCCGAGGACTCCGAATATATGGACCGCGAAGTGTTTGCCATCGTGAGGGACAACGATATCGCACTTTGCTGCACAAACTGCCGCGAAGGCACCCTTGAGTCCTACCTTCGCATGTTGCTCAATGCGAGCGGTCAACCCAATGCCTCGTCGGATGTGTTCTTGATGCCAGTGGCGAATGTTGAGAAGGCGAAGCTGATTCAGAAGGAAGGGGTGAAGTCTGTCATGTTTCGGGCGTCTTTGCACAAGCAGACGCTCGCACACATCGATAGAAAGCGCCCAAAGGGGAAAATCGTCTCGACTATCAAAAGTACCTTAAGCGCCTTCGTTAAGGCTGACCAGAGCGACGCCGCGATGCAGGAAGAGGCCGACCTGAGCATTGCGCTCGAAGTTAAACTAAACCGAAAGAGCGGTGGGCTAGCAGCGAGAGAGCTAAACAGCTTCGCTCTTGATTTGCTCGCGGGCGATGATTCCGATTTCATCATTATCACGGGCAAGGAAAACAAGATTAAAGGCGATGAAATCGCTCTGCAGAAAGGTTGCAATCTTCCGCGAAAGGGCAAATCCGTGCAAAGAGATGCAGCGTGGCAAGCGCTGCGCCAGTATATATCGGACCTGACAAAAGGAGGACTGGTCAAACAGTGAAGAACATTGCTTGGATGAGATTGGCACTATTCGCCGTCGCCGTGGGTATCGGTGTGGCCGCTTCAGTGTTTGGCCAGCCTCTCGTGCACGGTAATCAAGACGCGATCAATACCATCGTCACGATCTTTTCGATCCTAGCGGGCTTCCAAATTGCGCTTATCACGCTTCTAGGTGATCCGGGTTATCTCAGCGGCATGGCTTGGCAGGGATTGGAAGCACGCCGTGACGCCTTCCACGCGCGACTGTCACGGCAAAAATACCTGTTCGTCGTTTACCTTTTGACTCTCGCCCTCGCGCTATTTGCCATCGTCATCAAGGACACCAGCCCGACGTTAAAAATGTGGCTGGAACACGGGTTTTTGGGACTGGGCGGTTTCGCCTTTGCTCTATCGCTTGGCCTGCCATGGTCGTTGCTCTCTATTCAAATGCACAGGTACGACGCGCTGATCGAAGCGCGGCGCCAGGACGTCGGCATCAAGGATTAGCGTCGCGATTGGGGAGGTTTGAATGGCGAAGATTTCCGCGGACTCTATCCGGCAGTCTTTGGACCTTTTTCGGTCAGAAAAGGCTCACTCCCAGAGATTCCTGCAGTATATCGAACGACCTGACGTCTCAATGTGGGAAGGCGCAGGGACCGAACCAATGCAGGACGTCACTGCGGACCTGATAAAGGAGCATCGCCAGCGGATAGAACGCGCGGACCGCTTGATCCAGTTTTACGAAGATCAACTTAAGCTCGGCTAACGCTTTGCAGCAATATAGGCGCGCCTCGGCGCCCGAAAACGGTCATAGAGGACCGTTCTAGAACCACCAAAATTCAGCTAAGTGATGGTCGGAGCGACAGGATTTGAACCTGCGACCCCTAGACCCCCAGCAACTGGCATGCAACGCCATTACAATGGCTTAAGAGTGTCTTCCGAGGCGTTTTGGCGAATGAGGCGAAGAGCGAAATCAGCTGTTTTGCTAGGTTTCGCGAATCCAGCGAAATTCTCTTAGTTCAATTGAACTAGCGCCCCCTGGATTCCTGTATCTCCTCACCCTCCGCGATACTTTGCAAAATCCCTTAAAGAGGCAACTGCCACTTTTGGAAGTCTCGCCCGACCATGCAGCGAGCTCCTCAATGAAAGGCGCTTTGCGGACATCCAGGGGTCTCTAGTTCAATGCGAGCGAATTAATTGTACATATGCATATAGCGTAACGAAAGTGATACTGCGGCAACTTGCACTAGAGCGAACGTCTAGTGAACGTGTTATTATAGATAATTAACGGTAAAGGCTCGCTCCCCAATGGGCGCAAATTCGACAATTGAATGGACACATCACACGTTCAATCCTTGGTGGGGTTGTGTTCGCGTTTCTCCTGCATGTAAAAATTGCTACGCAGAGGCATGGGCTTCGCGCTTCGCCCTCGATGTCTGGGGGCCAAAAGCAGACCGGCGCCGATTTAGCGATGCACATTGGAAGGAGCCGCTCCGATGGAACCGTGAAGCAGCTCAGGCAGGCGAAAGGCGACGAGTGTTCTGCGCCTCTATGGCGGACGTCTTTGAGGCGCGAGCTGACCTAAGCCCTGAACGAGAAAGGTTGTGGGCGCTTATTCAAGCAACACCACAACTAGATTGGCTGCTACTGACAAAGCGGCCCGAACGAATTGGAGCAACCGTCCCTTGGCAGAACAAGTGGCCTCACAATGTATGGATTGGAACCAGCGCGGAGAACCAAAAGTGGGCAGATAAGCGAATTCCAGTTCTGCTCACGTATCCAGCTGTTGTGCGGTTCATTTCATGCGAGCCATTGCTGGGTCGACTCGATGTTGCGAAATGGTTGGGCGATCAGAGCAGCAGGCAGAAGATTAACTGGGTAATAGCCGGTGGCGAAAGCGGGAGGAGAGCACGCCCCATGCTACCTATTTGGGTTACATCGCTAAGGGACCAATGTTCGCTATCGCGCACGCCATTCTTCTTCAAGCAGTGGGGAAACTGGGCTCCCGTAAATGAAGGCGTTGCAGAGAGTGCTGGACGCACCGTTACAGTTTCTGAGTTTAGTTTTCGTCGCTCACCGAAGCACGTCGCAGGTAGACTCCTGAACGGGCAAACGTGGAATGAGATTCCGTCACAGTTGTCTCACCACCGCAAAGTTGCCGAGTAACTTAAGCGAGCCATTGCCATGACAGCAGAGCAGGAGTTTGTAATCGATCCGACCGATGGCCTTCGATGCTCGATGGTAGGTGAATGGGCTCGGGAAAAGCACGAAAGACTTACGAAGTATATCGACATAAGTAGGTTTGTTCGCCGCAAGTGGCTTGACGGTAACTCTGGCGAAGCCACTTTCATCGACTTGTTCAGCGGCCCGGGGAGATGCCAGATAAGAGGCCAGTCTGATTTTATCGATGGCGGATGCGTAGCAGGTTGGAAGAAGTCGGAAGATTGTGGTGCGCCCTTCACAAGGGTGCTTGTGTCAGATGCGGACGATTGTCATGCGAATACGAGTGCGAACCGGCTTAGAGCGTTGCGGGCGCCAGTAACCCATTTTGTCGGACAGGCGGAGCATGTCGTTGAAGATGTTGTAAAGCAACTAAGCCCGCACGGCCTTCATTTCGCCTATCTAGATCCTTTTGATTTGGATTCTCTCCCGTTCTCCATCATTCGCCAATTGGCGAGCCTCAAACGGATGGACATGCTGATTCATATTAGCTTGATGGATCTTCAAAGGAATGCGGTCGAGTACTCTAATGAAGACAATCGGCAACTCGATCGCTTTGCCCCTGATTGGAGAAAGCATGTCTCCCCCAGCCCCCATCAAGCGACCTTTCGAGCTAACTTTCTCGGGTACTGGAAGAGTTTGATAAAGGATCTCGGCATGCAGATCGCCGAAGGAATCGAACTGGTCCGAGGAACACAAGGCCAGCGCCTCTATTGGCTCGCGTTCGTAGCTCGCAATTCGACGGCCATCCAGTTCTGGAACGAAATACGTAACGTAGACGGCCAACGAAACCTGCTCTGAGTTTCCAGATCCAAGCTGCGCGCGATTCTTTTTTGTTAGCCGAGAGCGAAGCGGTGCTCAGCGGTCAGTGTCGCCGTTGACGCCTATCCAGTTTCCAATAAGCGCTGTGTCGCTCCGAGTGCATTGCCTGATCAGACACAAGCGAGCGTCTGGGCACTACAGCGGGTCGTTTGAGCACTTATAGTTCAATTGAACTGAAAGTTCATTTTTTTCGGGAGAGGATTTTCTGCTAACCCATTGAAAAGATTGGTCGGAGCGACAGGATTTGAACCTGCGACCCCTAGACCCCCAGTCTAGTGCGCTACCAGGCTGCGCCACGCTCCGACACTCTTTCAGGCGCACCCGGCAGATGCGGGGGCCCGGGCCAGACGGCGGAGGGGTGAGGCTGACCTCAAGACCCTAGGGGGTGCCGACGGCGAGGCTTATATAGCGGCCCCCACCGGGTCGCGCAATGCAAAGAAGGCGGTTGGGGGTGAATAGTTAATGGGGCGGGGGCTGGATTACTCCCGCATCGTCATGGTCCGCGTAGGCGGACCACCCATGAGTTTCTCGCCGTTTCCCGGTTGCTGGTTGGCAAATTCGTGGGTGGTCCGCCTACGCGGACCATGACGGACAGGTTTGGCGGGCAGCGCCCCCCCAAAACAGAAAAGCCCGGCCCAGAAATAAATCAGGGGCCGGGCTTTTCAATGGTCGACCTGGAGGGTCTGGATCTCGGCGGCTGCGCGTCAGCCCAGGACCTTCTTGAGGCGGTCGCGCAGGTCTTCGAGTTCGCTGGTGATCGCCTTCACTTCGCGGATCTGGCGTTCGTCGAGGGAGGCGGCCTTGAAAAGGGGCAGGTCCAGCATGGCCTGGGCCTGGCCGATCTTGGCGGCCAAGGTCGGGTCGGCGGCGGCGTCGGCCGGGTGGCCGGATTCCACGCCCGTCTGGGCATGGCCGTTGCCGAGCGCCTCGGGCGAGAGCCCCAGGGCCTCGACTTCAGCCAGATCGGCGCCGAGGCGCAAGGCGCCTTCGCGGATCAGCTTCTGCACGCCCTTGATAGTATAGCCCTGGTCATAGAGCAGGCCGCGGATGGCGCGCAGCAAATCGACGTCTTCGGGCCGGTAATAGCGGCGGCCACCGCCCCGCTTCATCGGCTTGATCTGGGGGAATTTGGTTTCCCAGAAGCGCAGCACATGCTGCGGCACTTCGAGATCGTCGGCCACTTCGCTGATCGTGCGGAAAGCGCCGGCGGCCTTCTCGACCCGGCGCGCATTGGCGCGGCGTTGTGCTGCGGCCTGATCGTGCTTGTCTGGACCCGCACCACTCTCGGCGGCGGGAAGCCGTTCTGCCGAGGAGCTCATGCTTTCTGCTCAGCGCCCTTGTTGACCCGGTCCTTCAAGACATGCGAGGCGCGGAAGACGAGCACGCGCCGCGGCTTGATCGGAACCTCTTCGCCGGTCTTGGGATTGCGGCCGACCCGCTCGCCCTTCAGGCGCACGAGGAAGCTGCCGAAGGATGAGATCTTGACGCTCTCGCCGCGCACCAGCGCATGCGAGACTTCGTCGAGGACGGTGTCGACCAGTTCGGCGGATTCGTTACGCGACAGGCCCACCTCTTGATAGACGGCTTCGGCCAGATGTGCGCGCGTGATCGTATTGCCCTTCATCTCCCCCTGCCTTTCTCAATCGGCTCTTGATGAATGAGCGTATCGTTTACTCTGAAATCAGTCAATTAGAGAGCGTCATTGATCCGCAATCATATGTGTGGGGATTGGTTCAGCAATATCACCGAAGATTCAGTAGCGAATCAGGGCCGAACCCCAGGTGAAGCCACCACCCATAGCTTCCATGAGGACCAATTGGCCGCGCTGGATGCGCCCGTCATTGACCGCTTCGGCGAGCGCCAGCGGGATCGAGGCCGCCGAGGTGTTGGCATGGCGGTCGATGGTGACGACCACTTTTTCGGGGGGCAGTTTGAGCTTGTGGCCCATGCTGTCGATGATGCGCCGATTCGCCTGATGCGGCACCAGCCAGTCGACATCGTCGGCGGTGATGCCGGCCGAGGCGATCGCCGCATCGACCGCCGCCGCCAGATTGACCACGGCGTGGCGGAAGACTTCCTTGCCTTCCATGTGGACGAAGCCGGCGGTCTGCGTCGTCGACGGTCCGCCATCGACATAGAGCTTGTCGTAATAGGTCCCGTCCGAGAAGAGATGCGTGCACAGCACACCGCGATCCTTCGCTGTGCCCTCGCCCTCGCCCGCTTCCAGCACCACGGCCCCGGCACCATCGCCGAAGAGGACGCAGGTGTTGCGGTCCTTCCAGTCGAGAATGCGCGAGAAGGTCTCGGCACCGATCACCAGCGCGCGATGCGCCTGGCCGCAGCGGATGAAATTGTCGGCGGTCGCCAGCGCGAAGACGAAGCCCGAGCACACGGCCTGCACGTCCATGGCAAAGCCGCCCTTCATGCCGATGCGCTGCTGCACCTTGGTGGCGGTCGCCGGAAAGGTGTGGTCCGGGGTGGTCGTGGCGACCAGCAGCATGTCGATATCGGCCCCGCGCAGGCCCGCATGGTGGAGCGCCTGCTCGGCCGCATGGACGGCGAGGTCGGAGGTCAGCTCGTCCGGCGCCGCGATGTGGCGCTGTTTGATGCCGGTGCGCTGCGAAATCCACTCATCCGTGGTGTCGACGCGGCTGGCGAGGTCGACATTGGTCAGAATCTCCTTCGGGAGATAGCTGCCGGCGGAGAGAAGAAGGGATCTGCGGGCCATTGGAATCTTTGAATAAAGTGAAGAAGTTCGCCGTCAGAGTGCCGCGGCGACGGCTTCCACGCCCGGGACCGCCATGAGCTGGGCGAAATCCTGCTTCATGCGTTCCATGGCGTCGTTCTGCACCATGTTTACCGCAACCCCGATGGCGTTGGCAAAACCATAGGAATCGGTCCCGCCATGGCTTTTGACACAAATACCGTTGAGGCCCATGAGAATCGCCCCGTTATAGCGCCGGGGGTCGACCTGGGCCCGGAGGCCGTTGAGGGCCGGCCGCGCGAAGAGATAGGCGATCTTGGACCAGAGCGAGGCCGAGAAGGTCTGCTTCAGCCAGTGGCCGTAGAGCTTCACGGTGCCTTCGATGGTCTTAAGCGCGATGTTGCCGGTGAAGCCGTCGGTCACGATGACATCGACGGTGCCCTTGGCGATGTCGTCGCCCTCGACGAAGCCGATGAACTTGCCGGGCAGCGGCACGTCGCGCAGGATCGCCGCGGCGACCTTCACCGCATCGTGGCCCTTAAGCTCCTCGGCGCCGACATTGAGGATGCCCATGCTCGGCTGCTGCACGCCCAGCACCAGGCGCGCGAAGACGTTGCCCATGACGGCGAACTGCACCAGGTTGTTGGCGTCGCATTGCACATTGGCGCCGAGATCGAGCATGACGCTTTCCGAACGCATGGTCGGAAAGAAGGAGGCGATCGCCGGCCGGTCGATGCCCGGCATGGTTTTCAAGACGAACTTCGCCATCGCCATCAGCGCGCCGGTATTGCCGGCCGAGACGCAGGCCCCGGCTTCGCCGCTATGCACGGCATCGATGGCAAGGCGCATGGAAGACTGGCGGCCGGCGCGCAGCGCCTGGCTCGGCTTGTCGTCCATGGAGACGACGGAATCGGTATGGCGGATGGTGCTGACCTTGGCGAGCTCCGGCAGCGCATCAAGCATCGGCTTGAGCCTGGCCTCGTCGCCAAACATCAGGAAATGGACATTGGGAAAGCGCTGGCGCGCAATATCCGCACCCCTGACCACCATGTCAGGCGCGTTGTCGCCGCCCATCGCATCCAAAGATATAGCCAGGCTGGTGCCCACCCGTCACTCCTTCCCGGCCATCATAGCAGCGGGTTTGGAGTTACGCTGCGTCTGCCTCGGTGCCCTGCGCCACGACCTCACGGCCGTCATAATGGCCGCAGGAGCCGCAAACGTGATGCGGGCGCTTCAGCTCGCCGCAATTCGGGCATTCAGCAGACGCGCTCACCGTCAGCGCATGATGGCTGCGGCGCATGTCACGGCGCGACTTGCTGGTTTTCTTCTTGGGGACTGCCATGATCCACTCTCTTCACAAAAAAATAGCGGCGGCACGCCCGAGCTGTTCGGAGGCCGCCAATGGGCGGGTAGATATCCAAAATCCGGCGGGATAGCAAGCGTCTTGCCGCAGCCGGCGGTTTGCCGCCCGCTGCGGCCCGCGCCGGCTATTTCTTGAGTTTATCGAGACCCAGGAACGGCTTACGCTTGCCAGCCGCCTCGGCCAGATCGGTTATGTCGGCTTCCTTAGGGGTAAATTCCTGAGGGATCGCCGCCCCCTCCTTGCGCGGATAGGGATCGAGCGCCAAGGAGAGCTGCTCGGCCACCAGGGCGCCCAGATCGATCTTGCCGTCCTCGATCGGCTCCGGCGGGTCCGAATCGTCGAAGCTGATGTCGATTTCGCTGAGCAGCGGTTCCGGTTCCGCATCGCCGAAGGTGAGGCGGAAGCTCTCGCGGATCTGAGCCGGGACCGGCTCCAGCGTCACGACGCAGGTCTGCACCACCTCGCCCTCGAGCTCACCCTTGACCTCAACGAGGCCCGAGGCCAGCCGCCGGAGCTGCAGGGTGGCCACAAGCCGGCCGATGGCCTGGAGGTCCAGCACATCGGCCAGGGCCGCGCGCTCTTCGGCCGTCGCCTCGATCCGCCGCTCGGTCGCGCGCGCGCTCACCGAGGCGGCTTCAATCGGCCTGGAAAATACTGAAATATCAGATTGTTGAGCTGTCATTCTCAATCTAAACCATAAGCCTGTGCGGTGCCTGCCGGAACGGGCGGAAACTCAAAAATGCCGCGCAGGATGCGGTCGACCGGCTGGCTGTCCGCCAGTTCCTTGCCGCGGCGCAGATAGTTCGCCACCGTGCGGATCGCATCCATATCGGGGTCCGTGGTGCCATAAAGGTTCCGCCGCAGGGCGCCCTCAAGATCGAGCTGGCTGCCGGCGAGCGCTGTTTCATAGGCCTTGATCCGCCCCTGCAGCGCCTCGGTCATGACGCGGATGCGCTTGCCGACCCCGACATCACCGGCCCCCAATTGCCGCAGCGAGGCCTCGAAATCATTGATCAAGGTATCGTAGAGCGCCTGGGACAGAATGGCCGCCCGGTCGCCCTGCCCGCGCAGGCGCTGGAAGATGAGAAAGGTGTGCAGCGCCACCATGTCGAAGCGGCCGTCGACCGAATCCGGCACGCCGAGCTGCTCATAGAACACCCGGGCGCGCGCTTGGGCGACCAAGCGGCCGAATAGTTTGGCGGCAACCTCCTTGGTTGCCCCCGGCCCCTGCAGGACCCGGGCAATGAGTTCGCCCAATGCCGATTGCGCCACTTCTTATCCTTTCCTGCCAAATCGCCGGCCCAGGCGCTGGCCGCGGCGCCGCTGCGCCTTGACGCCATGAGGTCGCGGTGCGAATTTGCCACCGCGCGCCGGTTGATTTGGCCGATACCGTTCTTTCCCCATATCTTTCTGTCGGGGACCGTACTTTCGGGCAAGGGCTGGCGCAACAAGTTTGGCAGACCCCGGAACCATGCCTATGGCTCGAATTAACCATTCTGTTCGCTCTGCCCTTCTGGCCCGTACTCTCTTTGTCGGCGCCTTGGGCCTTGGCATCCTCCTCGGCGGCTGCCAGTCCAAGATCCTGCAGCACGGCAACGTCCCCGACGAGGACCAGGTCGTCCAGATCCAGCCCGGGCAGGACGACAAGAACCGGGTCGAGCAACTGCTGGGTTCGCCCTCGACCACCGGGACGTTCGGCGACGACGTCTGGTACTACGTCTCCAAGCGCACCAGCCAGACCGCTTTCTTCGAACCGGACATCATCGACCAGGGTGTCCTCGCCATCTCGTTCGACAATCAGGGCATCGTCCAGGACATGAAGGTCTACGACCAGACCGACGGCCGCCTGGTCGCCATGGTCGACCGGGTGACGCCGACCCATGGCAACGAGCTGACCATCATCCAGCAGATGCTCGGCAATCTCGGCCGCTTCAGCCCGGGCGAGGACGGTCCCAAGACCGGCCCGACCGGCACCACCGGCGCCCCCGGCGGCGTGTAGGCGCGGCTAGTCCGTCTCTTTTTCAAGTCCGCGCTCACGCGCGCGAACGGTCAATGTCGTACCGATCGAGGCCAGGATCACCAGCCCGATCGCCAGCCATTGGTGGACCGGCAGCATCTCGTGCAGAATGACGAGACCTGATAAGGCGCCAATCGCCGGCTCCATGCTGGTCAGCGTGCCATAGGCCTGCGGCGGCAGGCGCCGCAAAGCGGCCATCTCGAAGGCGAAGGGCACGGCGCTCGACAATGCGGCAACCGCAACCGCCAGCAGGAAGATGTTAAGCGAGCTGAAGCCGGCCATAGCCTCACCTGCCCCGAGCGGCATCGTGATCAGAGCCGCCACCATCATGCCCAGTGCCGGCGCCGGCGCGCCGAACGTATTGCCCGCACGCCGGCCGGTGAAAATGTAGAGAGCCCAGCCAAGCCCGGCGCCGAGCGCGAAGATCACGCCCAAGGGATCAAGCGCGCTCTCTGCGCCGCCCAGCGGCAGCAGCAGAACGATCCCGCCCACGGCCAATGCCGCCCACAACAGGTCGAGCCGCGTGCGCGACGTGAAGATGGCGACGGCCAGCGGCCCGGTGAATTCGAGTGCTGCAGCGATGCCGACAGGGATGCGCGCCACGGCGAGGTAATAGAGCAAATTCATGACGCCGAGATTCGCACCATAGATGAGCGCGATGTGCCAATTGGCGCGCACGATGCGCACCCGCCAGATCCGGAGGACGGCGCCCAGCATCAAGGCCGCCAGGGAAAGCCGCAGCACGACAGTCCCCTGCGCGCCGATGATCGGGAACAGGATCTTGGCGAAAGCAGCACCCGCCTGCACCGAGACCATGGCGATGATCAGCGCGCCGATCGGCAGCAGCAGCGATTTGGACGGCGGCATCGACACTCTCTTGAACAACCCGATACAAAAAGCAAACCCCGGCCGATCGCTCGGCCGGGGCTTCCTTTTGGCTAAAACCTCTTTCTGCTTAGTGGGCGAGAGCCGCCAGCAGCAGGAGGGCAACGATGTTGGTGATCTTGATCATCGGGTTGACGGCCGGGCCGGCGGTGTCCTTGTAGGGATCGCCGACCGTATCGCCCGTCACCGCGGCCTTGTGGGCGTCCGAGCCCTTGCCGCCGTGATGGCCGTCCTCGATGTACTTCTTCGCATTGTCCCAGGCGCCGCCGCCAGAGGTCATCTGGATGGCGACGAAGAGGCCCGTGACGATGGTGCCGAGCAGCATCGCACCCAGGGCGATGAAGCCCTCGGCCTGGCCGGCGACGGTCGAGATCACGAAGTAGAGGACGATGGGTGCTGCCACCGGGAGCAGCGACGGGATGATCATTTCCCGGATCGCCGCCGTGGTCAGCATGGCGACGGCCTTGCCGTATTCCGGCTTGGCGGTGCCTTCCATGATGCCCGGGATTTCCTTGAACTGACGGCGGACTTCCACCACCACCGCACCGGCCGCGCGGCCCACAGCCATCATGCCCATGGCGGCGAACATGAACGGCAGAGCGCCGCCGATGAACAGACCGATCACGACATAGGGGTTGTTGAGCTCGAACTTGATGGTGTCGATGAGCTGCGGGAAGTAGTGCTTCAGATCCTCGGTATAGGCCGCGAACAGCACCAGCGCCGCCAGAGCCGCCGAACCGATGGCATAGCCCTTGGTCACGGCCTTGGTGGTGTTGCCAACCGCGTCGAGGGCGTCGGTCACCTTGCGCACTTCCGGCGGCAGTTCGGCCATTTCCGCAATGCCACCGGCATTGTCGGTGACCGGGCCATAGGCGTCGAGCGCCACGACAATACCAGCCAACGAGAGCATGGTGGTCGCGGCGATGGCGATGCCGTAGAGACCGCCCAGGGTGAAGGCGCCGACGATGGCGGCCGAGATCACCAGCACCGGCAGGGCGCAGGCTTCCATCGAAACCGCAAGACCCTGGATGATGTTGGTGGCATGGCCCGTGGTCGAAGCCTGGGCAACCGAGCGCACCGGACGATAGGCCGTCGAGGTGTAGTATTCGGTGATCCAGACCAGGAGGCCGGTGACGGCAAGACCGATCACGGCGCACCACAGGATGTTCATGCCGGTGAGCGTGGTGAGGCCGACCGTGGTGCCTTCGATGACGTCGAAGCCGACCACCTTGTTGACCAGGACGCCGATGATGACGATCGAGATCACGCTGGCGGCGATGAGGCCCTTATAGAGGGCACCCATGATGTTGTTGCTCGATCCCAGCTTGATGAAGAACATGCCGATGACCGAACCGACGACGCTGGCGCCGCAGATCAGGAGCGGCAGCAGCATCAGCTGTTCCTGGGCCGGGCCGGTGAAGAAGATCGAGGCCAGCAGCATGGTGGCAACCACGGTGACCGCGAAGGTCTCGAACAGATCGGCAGCCATGCCGGCGCAATCGCCCACATTGTCGCCGACATTGTCGGCGATGACGGCGGGGTTGCGGGGATCATCTTCCGGGATACCGGCTTCGATCTTGCCGACGAGGTCGGCGCCGACGTCGGCTCCCTTGGTGAAGATACCGCCGCCCAGGCGCGCGAAGATCGAGATCAGCGAGGCGCCGAAGGAGAGGCCGACCAGCGCTTCCACCATCGCCCGCATTTCGACGCCGGCCGATTTCAGGAAGATGTAATAGCCGGCAACACCGAGGAGGCCGAGACCGACCACCAGCATGCCGGTGATGCCGCCGGCCTTGGCGGCAACGGCGAGTGCCGGGGCGAGGCCCTTCCGCGCGGCTTCGGCCGTGCGGACGTTGGAGCGCACCGACACGTTCATGCCGATATAGCCCGTGACGCCGGACAGCACCGCGCCGATCACGAAGCCGACGGCCGAAAGGGTCGACAGGAAGAAGAACAGGATGACGGTGACCACGATACCGACGACGGCGATCGCCGTATATTGCTTGTTGAGGTAGGCGTTAGCGCCTTCCTGAACAGCGGCAGCGATTTCCTGCATGCGGGCATTGCCGGCACTCTCCGCCAGGACGGATCTGGTCGCCCAGATGCCGTACAGCAGCGCGAAGACGCCGCAAGCCATTACTCCCCAAAGCCACGAATCCATTCTTGCATCCCCTCATTCAGAATTGAGTTGGCGGGCCGCCACTTGGGGTCCGTCGAAAGCCTTGGGTCGGCGATCGACGTCACCTGCGGCGATCATTAAAAGTGGCCGGAACATAAAGGAATAGGCATGGGCTTGCAACCAAGCGCCCACCGACCGGCGTGGAGGCGGCCAATTCGCTTTTGGTCCAAGCCAAGGAATCGCTTGGGAAAATTCGAGTCGCCTGCGTTGCTGCGCCGCAGCGTAAATCAGGTGGCGGGCCTGGTGGCCCAGATCTGTGCCGGCCGCAACTCGCCTTTGTCGAGCACAACCGTCAGCGAGCGCCAGTCTTCGATGAAATGGGCGTTCCCCTCCGGGCCCAGCTCGGCCAGCATCATGCCGGCCAGTTCCCCCTGCATCCGCGCCAGTTCCTCATGCGCCTCGGCGCGGTAGCGGTCGGTGATATCGGCAAGCCGGATACCGACAAAGCCCGCTTCATGCAGCAAGAGACCGTATTGGGCGAGGGTCACGAGATGGTAGGTGAGCCCTTCCATCTCGAAGAAATATTCCATGTCCCGGCTATAAGGCCCCGGCGACTTCATCCAGTCGCCCGCGGCAATGCGGCCGCCGGGTTTGAGCACCCGAAAGATTTCGGCAAAATGCGCCGCCTTGTCCGGAATGTGCAGCCAGGCGTCCTTGCCGAAGACGATGTCGAAACTGGCATCGGCGAAGGGCAGCGGCCCAGGTGTCACCAACTGGATATCGATCTTCTTGTTGAGGCCGGAGCGGCGCATGCGCTCCTGCCCGCCCTCGACGATATAGGGCGAGACGTCGATGCCGGTGACATGCCCGGCGCCCAGCGTCAGCAGCACCTGGTCGAGGCCGCCCAGGCC
Source organism: Dongia sp. (assembly GCF_041906375.1). Lineage (GTDB taxonomy): Bacteria > Pseudomonadota > Alphaproteobacteria > Dongiales > Dongiaceae > Dongia. The sequence goes on from NZ_JAYRJJ010000005.1 coordinate 340,249, forward strand.
GCAGCCGATATCCAATATCCGTTTGCCGCCGAGGTCGAACCCGCCGGCAATCTCCCTGACCGCCTGCGGCCCACCCGGCGACAAAAACCCCTCCCCCCAGATCATCTGCAGGAGAGTCAGCATGCGGGCGTCATATTCTTCATGGGTTTCGGTCATGGTAGGTCTCTTCTCTCTTCGTCATGGTCGGCGAAGGCCGACCACCCACGACTTACTTTCATCAGCTGGCCAAAAACTCGTGGATGGTCGGCCTTCGCCGACCATGACGCGTTAAGTAGATGGCACCGCCCTCTCCCGCCGCCAGCCGACGACCAGCGACAGCGCGATGAGGGCCACCGGCACCATGGCGCCGTAGAGGACCCAGTTCCAGCCATAGGCCTGCTCGACCGTGCCGGCGATGAAGGAACAGAGGGCGACACCGGAAAACACCATGCAATCGTTGAAGGCCTGGATCTTGGCGCGCTCGGAGGGGCGATAGCATTTGGTGAGCTGGCTGGTGCCGGCGACATAGAGGAAATTCCAGCCCAACCCCAGCAACACCAGCGCCACCCAGAAATGATGGATGTCGATGCCGGCAAGACCCATCGCCAGGCAGCCGGCATAGCAAAGTACGCCAGCCGACATCACCCGGTACTCGCCGAATTTGCGGATGATATGGCCGGTCACGAAGCTCGGCGCAAACATTGCCAGGACATGACCCTGGATGACGAAGGCGATGCCGGTATTGAGGTTGTAGCCGCAGAAGGTCATGGCGAGCGGCGTCGCCGTCATGACGAAGGACATGACGCCATAGCCCAGCATGGCGGCCACGATGGCCGAGAAGGCGCGCGGCTGGGCCACGATTTCCAGGAGGGGCCGCGCCGGTTCCTTGGCATGTGCCGACGCTTCGCTGGCGATCACCGGCAGCCGCAAGGGCAGCAGCAGCAGGACTACGAGGATCGAGAGGCCGACGATGAAGACGAAACCGCCGGTGAAAAGATGCGGCAGAAAAATCTCCTGCCCCCGCTTGGCCAGTTCCGGCCCGAGGATGGCCGAGACGATGCCGCCGGCCATCACCAGCGAGATCGCCTTGGGCCGGAAGGCGTCATCCGCCGCTTCCGCCGCAGCGAAGCGATAGAACAAGGTGAAAGCCGCCGAGACACCGAAGATCGTGTTGCCGAATGCGAACAGCCAGAAGCTGGCAATATAGGTGGCAGCGGCCATGATCAGCCCGCCGAGGATGCCGATGCAGGCCCCCAGCATGAAGCCGCGCTTCCGGCCCACCCGCTTCATCAGGAACGACGCCGGGAAGGTGGTCAGCATCGTGGCGATGAACTGGAAGGCCAGCGGTAATGTGGCCCAGCCCTTATGCTCGGCCAGCATCTGCCCGGTGAGGCCGGAGGTCACGATCATGATCGAATTGCAGATCATCGCCGTGGCCTGCGCCAGGGCCAGCACAAAGACGGCGCGATGCGCGCTCACCAGCTTTGTGGTCGCATCGGGTGCCGCACTCATTTGTAGACTTGCATGTCCTTGATATAGATCTTGTAGATGCTGCCGGCGCCAAAGCGCGCCGCGACTGCCTTGGTCAGCCGCTCCTCAAGGTATTTCCGGTCGAACCCGCCTTGCTCCACCATCTTGCGTGGCAGGATGCCGTGCAGTTCGGAGAGGACGCAATCGTAAAGGCGCGGTAGCCGCTCCTCTAAGCGCTTCTGTTTTTCCGGATCGTCGAACACGACGGTGATCAGGAAGTCGATGCGCTGCGTCGATTTGTTGTTCTTGATGACCGAGACCGAGGTGAGCGGCAGGTCGATCTGGCTGAGGACCGGCGGCGGCACTTCCTCGACCACGGGCGCGCCGTCTTCCGGCGGGCGCAGGAAATACCACCACACCGCCGCGGCGCCGCCACCCAGCAGAAGCAGAACGACCAGCACAATGATGAGCTTTTTCATACTCTCGCCGGCGCGCCAAAAAATGCCATATTCGCTCCCCACATTCGGGCCACTCTACACGAACCGCCTGATTCCCCGAAAGCAGAGGTTTTTCATGACCATAGGCGCCGTCATCTTCGATTTCGGCAATGTGCTCGTCGGCTGGGACCCGGAAAATCTCTATCGCCGCCTCATCCCCGATGCGGCCGAACGCCGGGCCTTCCTCGCGCATATCTGCAGCCCCGCCTGGAATTTGGAACAGGATCGCGGCCGCCCTTGGGCGGAGGCTGTCGACCTCCTGGTGGCCGAGCACCCGCAGCATGAGCCGCTCATCCGCGCCTTCTATCATCAGTGGGACGAGATGGTCTCAGGCCCGGTGGCCGAGGGCCACGATATATTGGAGCGCGTAGTCGAAGCCGGCATTCCCGCCTACGGCCTCACCAACTGGTCGGCGGAAACCTACGACACGCGCCAGCATCACCTGCCCTTCGTCAAACACATGAAATATGTCGCCGTCTCCGGCCACCTCAAGATGGTGAAGCCGGAACCGGACATCTATCACCACCTGCTGGAGAAGATCGCCCTGCCCGCCGAACAATGCGTCTTCATCGACGACAGCGAACGCAACATTGCCGCCGCGGAAGCGTTGGGGATCAAGACCGTGCACTTCAAGAACGACGGCACGGCGCTTGAGCGGCTGAGGGAGTTGGGTGTGGGGATTTAGGTCTCACCACAAACTCAATCTTCATTCCAGTCCAAACAATCTTGTCATGCCCCGGCTTGACCGGGGCATCCATGCATCCGCCAGGCTGATCTCGCCGACCATCCCATGGATCCCCGCTTTCGCGGGGATGACAGTAAGATCCCCCTCACCGCGCGACGCGCTACAGTCTTCAATATTGATGGCAATGTCCGGTGGCACCTCATTCCCTCTCCCCTCGCGGGAGAGGGTCAGGGTGAGGGGGTCGGACGACTGGGCTCGTCGGTGAAGTTAGAAGTGCCGAAAGCCCTGGCTTGCCAATTCCAGCTTTGCACCGTCGCGGTCGACCACAGAGACGCCCTCGCCCGCTGCGATTTCGCCGACCACGGTCAGCGGCATGTCGAGTTCGGCGGCAATGCCGAGCAAATCAGGCACGGAATCGGGGGCGGCCGTCAGCAGCAATTCGTAATCGTCGCCGCCGGTGAGGATCAGGGGTAGCCAGGACATGTCGTCGGCGAGGATCGCCGCGGCGGGTTCGGAGACCGGCACGGCGTTGGCGCGCAGGATCGCGGCGAGATGGGAGGCTTCGGCGATATGGGCAAGATCGGCGACGATGCCGTCCGATACATCCATCATGGCGTGGACGAGGCCACTTAGCATGAGGGCGCGGCCCAGATCGACGCGGGGCTGCGGCAGGTGATAGCGCCCGCTCAAATAGCGCCGGCTGGTTTCGTCGATGCCCAGGAATTCGTTGCGCAGCACTTTGAGACCCAGCGCACCGTCGCCGATGGAACCGGAAACGAGCACGACATCCCCCGCCTTCGCCCCGCTCCGGCGCGGCGCGCGGCCTGCGGGCACGGTGCCGATGGCAGTCAGCGAGAGGGTCAGCGGCCCCGGTGTCGCCACCGTGTCGCCACCCATCAGGCCGATGCCGAATTCCGCCTGATCAGCGGCAAGCCCTGCGCAGAAGGATGCGACCCAGGCCTCGTCCACATCGGGCGAAAAGGCGGTCGCCATCAGATAGCCGATGGGCCTGGCGCCTTTCGCGGCAAGGTCGGAAAGATTGACCCGCAGCATCTTGCGGGCGACGAGGTCGGCCGGGTCGTCGGGGAGAAAATGGATGCCTGCCACCAGCGCATCGGCGGTGAAGACCAGTTCATCGCCCGGCGCCGGCGCAAAGGTGCAGACGTCGTCGTCGAGGCCGACGGCCCCCGGCATGTTCGCGGCAAGCGGCTTGAAGTAGCGCGCGATGAGGTCGAATTCACCGGGCAGCCGGTTATTTGCCACCGCGCCCGGTCCCTTTGCCGGTGAGCTCGCCCGGGCGCAGAGTCTGCGCCAGCTTGTCGAGGATCCCGTTGGTCATGCCGGTTTCCTTCTCGCCGAAAAAGGCATCGGCCACGGCGAGGTATTCGCTGATCACCACCTTGGGCGGCACGTCCTGGCGATGCGCCAGTTCGAAGGCGCCGCAGCGCATGATGGCGCGCAGGATCGATTCCAGCCGCTCGACGCTCCAATCGTCGGAGATGACGGCCGAGAGCATGTCGTCGAGTTCGCTGACACTGGCGGCAACACCGCGCACCAATTCGCCGAAAAGCTTGCGGTCGGCCGGGGGCAGTTCCGCGTCTTCCTGGCCTTCCTGCGGGCGGCGGGCGATACGGTGGGTGCCGAATTCGGCAATGATCACCTCGGGCCGCGTGCCGGTCTGTTCCCATTGATAGAGCGCCTGGACGGCGGCCAGGCGCGCGGCGCGGCGCTCCAGCGCCAACTGCTGGCTGCGTTCCTTGGCGCTGAGACTCTTGTCGTCGGCCATTATGACCCCAGCTGCTTGCGGAGGGCGATGAGGCTCATGGCAGCGAGGGCAGCCCCGCCGCCCTTGTCGAGCTCGTTTGCCTTGGCGCGGACCCAGGCCTGTTCATCATTCTCGCAGGTCAGGATGCCATTGCCGATTGCCAGGCCATATTCCGTGCCCAGGGTCATGAGGCCGCGGGCGCTCTCATTGCAGACGGTCTCGTAATGTGTGGTCTCGCCCCGGATGACGCAGCCCAGGGCCACGTAACCGTCGAAGGGCTTCTTCAGCTTGCCGGCCTCGGCCGCGAGGTGGGCGAGACGGATGGCGGCCGGAATCTCGAGGGCGCCGGGGACGGTGAAGCGCTCATAGGTGGCGCCCACAGTTTTGAGGGCGCGCTCGGCGCCTTCCCACAATGCGTCGGAGAGGTCTTCGTAGAAGCGGGCCTCGACCACCATGATATGGGGGGGCGTGTTCTGCGGTTTAGCGGTCATAATTCCTAAAGCTCTATGCAAGGGTTGCGCGCCTTTTAGCGGCTTCGCTGCCCAAGGTCGAGGATTGCTTACTTGCCGTCCTGGCCAAGCAGCCGCGCCACGTAACGGGCGATGAGGTCGATCTCGAGATTGACTCGCTTGCCGACCGTCGCCTTGCCGAGATTGGTGGCGATCTGGGTGATCGGAATGAGGCAGACGCCGAAGCGACGGCCGCTCACTTCGTTGACGGTGAGCGAGACGCCATCGATCGTGACAGAGCCTTTCGAGGCGATATATTTTGCCAGATTATCAGGGGCTTCGATGGTGAGCCTCAAGCTGCCTCTGTCATCTGCCGCTTCCACAATGGAGCCGATGCCGTCGACATGGCCGGCGACGATATGGCCACCCAATTCATCGCCCACCAACATGGGTCGCTCGAGGTTGATGCGGTCGCCGACTTTCCAGTCTTTCAAAGTGGTTACGTTGAGTGTTTCCTGCGCCGCTTCAAAAGCGAGCCAACCGGCACCCTTCTCGACCACGCTGAGGCAGCAGCCATTGCAGGCGACCGAGGCGCCCAGCGCGATATCGCCCGTTTCATAGCCGGTGGCGATTTCGAGCCGGGTCACGGCGCCGGGTTTCATGTCCCGGACGGTGCCGAGGTCGGTCACAATTCCAGTAAACATCTTTTAATTTCCGTAGCTTGAAAGAATTGGCTCAATCGGCGCGGGAATAGAGTGAGAAGCTGTCCGGACCGATCTGTTGCGCCGACAGAAGCTTGAATCGGCTGATCCGGTCAAGCGCGGCCCTGCCCAGTTCGCCGATGGCAGCCATGCCGTCATCGCCGATCACCAGCGGTGCCTGGAACCAGGCCAGGCGGTCGACGAGATCCTCTTTCAGCAGGCTGGTGGCGAGATTGGCGCCGCCTTCGACCAGGAGGCGCGTGAGGCCCCGATCGGCCAGCTCCTTCAGAACGACCCTCAATGCGACCCTGCCGGAATCGCCCGTCGGCGGGCAGATCAGGGTCGTCTTCAGCGCCCGCAGGCGGTCGAGGACTGCAGGCGGGTGCCCAGGTCCCGGCACCAGCCAGGTCGGAAACCGATCCTGATTTGCCAGCAGCTTTGCCGTCGGCGCGATCCGCAGCCGGGTATCGAGCACGACCCTGACCGGCGAGCGATCCTCAAGACCGGGCAGCCGGCAGGTCAGTTCCGGATCATCAGCCAGCGCCGTCCCCGACCCCACCATGATCGCATCATGGGTGGCGCGCAGCTGATGGCCGATCGCCCGCGCGGCCGGCCCCGTGATCCACTTGCTGTCGCCCGACAAGGTGGCGATGCGGCCATCGAGCGAGGTGGCGAGCTTCAGGGTGACGAGCGGCCGGCCCGATTTTACCCGGGTAAAGAAGCCGGCATTCAGCTCCAGCGCTTCGTCTTCCAGGACGCCCTGGCGGATCTCGATCCCCGCCGCTTGGAGGATGGCGATGCCGCCGCCGGCAACTCGCGGGTCCGGATCGCCGGTGGCGATGACGCACGTCTTGATGCCGGCCGCGACCAGGGCTTCGGCGCAAGGCGGTGTCTTGCCATGGTGGGCGCAGGGTTCAAGGCTGACATAGGCCGTGGCCCCTTGCGCGAGGGCGCCGGCCTTAGCCAGCGCCTCAGTTTCGGCATGGGGGCGACCGCCGGGCTGCGTGTGCCCGCGCCCCACCACCCGGCCATCCTTCACGATGACGCAGCCGACGCTGGGATTGGGCCAAGTGCGGCCGAGATTGCGGCGGGCAAGACCCAGCGCCGCGCCCATATGGGCACGGTCGCTGTCGGTTTCGGCGTTAGTCGTTCTCGCCACCGAGCTTGCCGATGAAGGTCTCGAAATCCTTGGCTTCGCGGAAGTTGCGATAGACCGAGGCGAAGCGCACGTAAGCGACCTTGTCGAGGCTTGCCAGCGCATCCATGACGGCCTCGCCGATCATCGAGGTGGGCACTTCGGTTTCGCCGGAGCTTTCGAGCCGCCGGACGATGCCGTTGACCACGCGTTCGAGGCGTTCGGCATCGACCGGACGCTTCCGGAGCGAGGTCTGCATCGAGCGCATCAGCTTGTCGCGCTCGAAAGGTTCGCGCTGCCCATTGCTCTTCACCACCACGAGTTCGCGCAGCTGCACGCGCTCGAAGGTCGTGAAGCGGGCGCCACAATTGCCGCATTGGCGCCGGCGGCGGATCGCGGCGTTGTCGTCGGTCGGCCGCGAATCCTTCACCTGGGTATCTTCATTGCCGCAAAATGGGCAGCGCATTTGTCCCCTCTTCCCCGTTTAGCCCGATTACCGGCTCGGCCCCATTAGCGGTTTGGGTAGATCGGGAACTGGCGGCACAAGGCGAGTACTTCCTTGCGCACGGCAGCTTCCGTCGCCGAATTGTCGTCGGGATGCGCCGCGAGCCCATCCAGCACGCGGCAGATCAGTTTGCCGATCTGGCGGAATTCCCCGGTCCCGAAGCCACGCGACGTTCCCGCCGGCGTACCCAGACGGATACCCGAGGTGATCATCGGCTTTTCAGTGTCGTAGGGAATGCCGTTCTTGTTGCAGGTGATGCCGGCGCGGTCGAGCGCATGCTCGGCAGCCTTGCCGGTCAGCTTCTTCGGACGCAGATCGACCAGCATCAGATGGTTGTCGGTGCCACCCGTGGTGATGGCGAGGCCACCTTCGATAATGGTGTCGGCGAGCGCCTTGGCGTTATCGACGACCTGCTGGGCATAGACCTTGAATTCCGGCTTCAGCGCCTCGCCGAACGCCACGGCCTTGGCGGCGATGACGTGCATGAGCGGACCGCCCTGCAGGCCCGGGAAGACGGCCGAGTTGATCTTCTTACCCAGATCATCATCATCGGCAAGGATCATGCCGCCACGGGGCCCACGCAAAGTCTTATGCGTCGTTGTCGTCACGACATGGGCATGCGGGAACGGGCTCGGATGCACGCCAGCGGCGACCAGGCCGGCGAAATGCGCCATATCGACCATGAAGATGGCGCCGATCGCGTCGGCGATCTTGCGGAAGCGCGCGAAATCCCAGAAGCGCGGATAGGCGGAACCACCCGCGAGGATCAGCTTGGGCTTGTTCTCAAGCGCCAGCTTCTCGATCTCGTCCATATTGATGGTAAGAGTCGCGGGATCGACGGTGTAGGAAACGACCTTGAACCACTTGCCCGACTGGTTGGCGGGCGAGCCGTGGGTCAGGTGACCGCCCGCGGCAAGGTTGAGGCCCATGAAGGTGTCACCCGGCTGCAGCAGCGCCATGAAGACGCCCTGATTGGCCTGGGCGCCCGAATGCGGCTGCACATTGGCGAATTTGCAGTTGAACAGCTTCTTGGCGCGGTCGATCGCCAATTCCTCGGCGATGTCGACATATTCGCAACCGCCATAGTAACGGCGCGATGGATAGCCCTCGGCATATTTGTTGGTCAGCACCGAGCCCTGGGCTTCTAGAACCGCGCGCGAGACGATGTTCTCCGAGGCGATCAGTTCGATCTGATCCTGCTGGCGATGGAATTCCTTGCCGATCGCATCGAAAATCGCAGCATCCTGGTCGGCCAGCGGCTTGTCGAAGAAGCCCGGCATCGGCTTGTAATTCTTGGTGTCCTTGTTCATTCCCTTTAACCTTTCCTGGCCATCATCCGGCGCCTTGAACGGCTGCCGGCGTCGCGAATTTCGCCCGAAGTCCTAGCTGAACTTGGCGACGCGATTTTGGTGACGGCCACCTTCGAATTCTGTCCCAAGAAACACCTGCAAACAGTCGCGAGCGACATCAGCGCCGGTGGTCCTGCCACCGAGGCAGAGCACGTTGGCATTGTTGTGCTGCCGTGCGAGCTTGGCGGTGAGGTGGTCATGGCAGAGCGCTGCCCGCACTTGCGGGTGCCGGTTGGCGGCCATGGAAATGCCGATCCCCGACCCGCAGACCAGGACCCCACGCGACACCGTGCCGGCCTTAAGCGTTTCCGCCATTTTCAGCGCGAAATCGGGATAGTCGACCGAAGCCGGGCCATCGGTGCCAAGGTCAACCGGTTCGAAGCCGAGCCGTTCAAGCTCCTGCTTCAATTGGGTTTTCAGTTCAAACCCAGCGTGGTCACTGGCAATTGCGATCTTTTCCGCCATCAGTCCCGGCCCAATATGCAAGATGCCTGAACCCGCAAGCGCCGCAGGTTCAGGCGGGGGCTACCATATAGCTGGGGCGGGGTCGTCGCCAACCACAAACTATGCCGTCGGACCAGGGAAAAGACGGGATTTAGCGGCCTATTGGCGGACGGCCAGGCCGTCCTGCCAGACATACCAGATGTAGTCGACCTTGGTGAGATCGCCTTTCTCGTCCCAAGTGAGCTCGCCAAGGATGGTTTTGACGCTGTTCCGGCGCAGATAGTCGGCGATCGCCTTGGCATCGGTGCCTTTGGTCGCCTCGGCCGCAGCGGCAAAGACCTGGACCGCCGCATAGGCATTCAACGTGTAGTTTGAGGGTTCGACACCCTGGACCCGGAGGCGATCAACCAGTTCGGCCGCCTCCGGTCGCTCGATGGCCGGGGCAAAATCGGTGAAGCGCACGCCATTCCCCTTGGTCTGCGAAAAAGACCAGAATTCAGGGTTATTGAGGACATCCGGACCGACGATTTCAGTATCCAGCTTGGCTACCCGCATGGCCCAGGCGATGCGACCGATATCGTCGTGATAAGCGGCGACATAGAGGGCGCCCGGCTGGGTCTTCTTCAGAGCCTCGACCAGGCTGGAATAGCTGGTCTGGCCTTGAATGAACTCGCCATCGATGACCGGGCGAATGCCCTTCTCCTTCAGACGCGCGAGCAGCCTTGCAGCGATGCCTTTGCCGTAGAGGCTGTTGTCGCTGACGATCGCGATGGGCTTGCCGGCATAATTGGCGGCCAGCCAGTCAGCCGCAAACTCGCCCTGCTTGTCGTCGCGCCCGACGACGCGGAGCAGGGTCGTCACCTTGTCCTGCTTGGCCGTATCGGTCAGCAGCGAATTGGTCGAGGACGGCGTGATCTGCAGGATATCGGCCTTGGAATAGATCTTGCTGCCGCGGATGGATGAACCGGAGCAGAAATGCCCGTCGACGAAGACGACGCCCTTTTCGACCAGTTCCGTTGCGGCGCGGTCGGCTTCCTTGATGCCGCAGCCATCATCGGCCACTTCGAGGACGAGCGTGCGGCCGAGCACGCCGCCGGCGGCATTAATATCGGCCACCGCCATCTCGGCACCGCGCTGCATTTCCGCGCCGTAGGTCTTGAACTCGCCGCTCATCGGGCCGGCAACACCGACGATGACCCTGCCGTCCTGCTCGGCACTGGCCCTTGCAGCGGCCGAATTGGCTTCGACCTTGGCCTGGGCGGCAGCAATTTCTTCCGCAGTCGGGCCACTGGGGCCGGCACAGGCCGCGAGCAGAAACGCCATCACCAGCTGTGTTGCAAGAATGTGCCTGACAGCCACGATCCCCTACCCCCTGAATTCCGCCCCGATACTTGGTGTTTCGGTTGCGATACGATTAATGAGCGATTGGCCCCAGCGCAAGAGCCTACCGCGCCGGCAGACTTGCCTGACATTGACAGCTACCCGTCAGGGAAAACAACGCGGAAAGCGTTTGATCCAGCGCAATGCCGGAAGCCTGCCCGAGGATCAGCCTTTTAGCAGGTCTGAAAGGAGGCCAATCATGCGCAACTCACTCCTCGTCTCTGTGATCATCGCCACCCTCATGGGTACACCTGCAATCGCCCAGCAAGCGCCCCAATCCATGATGGGCTATGGGATGATGAATCCGGGCCAGCATATCGAAGGCCGCCTCGCCTTCCTCAAAACCGAGTTGAAAATCACCGACGCGCAGGCGCCACAATGGAACGCCTATGCCGACGCCATGCGGGCCAATGCCAAACGTATGGGGGATATGTTCGGCGACATGATGTCGAAAGGCATGATGGGACCCGGAATGATGGGAAATCAGGGGATGATGGGCCAGGGGATGATGGGCCAGGGGATGATGGGCCAGGGCATGATGGGCCAAGGTGCGGCCGGCCCTGGTATGGGGATGATGATGCTGGGTAAGGACGGGAAACCGATGCCATTGCCGCAGCGCATGGACTGGATGGAACAGCATATGAGCGCGCATCTGGAAATGCTGGAAGGCATCAAGGAGCCGGCGACCAAGCTCTATGACGTGCTGTCACCGGAGCAGAGAGCCGTGGCCGACCAGCTGATGATGGGCCCGATGGGAATGATGTGACGTCGCCGAACAAGACAGCATCCGGCAATCGAACAATAAAAAAGCCCGGGCGTGACGCCCGGGCTTTCTGCATCGGCTCTTGACGAACTGATGCTTAGTTCAGCGGCTCTTGAATCGCCTTGCCATCGTGCCAGACGTACCAGGCGTAGTTGACCTTGGTCAGGTCGCCCTTGGCATCGAAGGTCAGGTCGCCGATCGCGGTGGGGATCGGCGCGGCACGCAGCGCTTCCGCGACTTTCGCACCGTCGGTCGAACCGGCTTTGGTCGCCGCAGCGGCCCAAGCCTGGATCGCGGCATAGCTGTTCAGCGTGTAGCCTTCCGGCTCGTAGTTGTCGGCACGGAACGCAGCGACGACATCCTTGGCAGAGTCAAGGTTGACGGCCGAGGCGCCATCGCTGTAGCGCAGGCCTTCACCGGCCGGACCGGAGATCGACCAGAACTCAGCAGTGTTGAGGGCGTCAGCCGACACGAACGCGGCTTCGAGGCCCTGTTCACGCGCCTGACGGACCATCAGGCCCACGTCGTTGTGATAGCCGCCGATGTAGACGGCATCGATCTTGGCGTCCTTCAGCTTGCTGATGAGCGCCGAGAAGTCCTTTTCCTTGGCGGTGTAGGTTTCGCGCAGCGCAACCTTGCCACCCGAGGATTCGAAGTTCTTCGCCGTTTCATTGGCGAGACCCTGACCGTAGGCGGACTTGTCGTCGAGAATGGCGACATTCTTGCCCGGATAGGTCTTGGCCAGCCACGGACCGGCGAACACGCCCTGGGCGTCGTCGCGACCGCAGGTGCGGAACACGGTGTTCACGCCCTTGGCAGCCATATCTTCGGTGAAGGCCGGGTTGGTCGAAGCCGGGGTGATCTGCACGATGCCTTCTTCGGCGTAGACCGCCGAAGCCGGGATCGAGGAACCCGAGCAGAAGTGACCAGCAACGAAGGCAACGCCCTTCTTCACGAGATCGTTCGCAACCTGCACGGCCTGCTTCGGGTCGCACTGGTCGTCACCGATCTCGAGCTTCAGCTGCTCGCCATTGACGCCGCCCTTGGCGTTGATGTCGGCGACTGCCTTTTCCGCACCGCGCTTCAGCTGCTCGCCGAACGCCGCGAGTTCACCAGTCATCGGACCGGCAACGGCGATGGTGATGTCGGCATGAGCCAACGACGCACCGCCAAACGCACCGGTAGCCAGCACGGCGGCAAGAGCCGTCGAGCCAATCAGATTCTTAAGCATAGATCCCTCACATAAAGCCTGAGTTTTTCACTTACCCCTGCGGTCTTCCGCCGTCAGGTTAAGCTGACGGCATCTTCCCGCCTTACTGCAGCCGGGTCAATCCAAACCGACTGCAAAACTCCGTGATCCGCTTATTCCTGCGGTTTGTCGTACTTAACCTTGTTTAACCCTGGGTTGCGGTCTTTTCGCGCCAGCTGAAAAGGCCGGCGCGTTCATAGATCCAGGGATATTGGGCGACCATCTTGCGCGCCTGGGTCAGCCGGTAGGCGACAAGGGCGATCGCAATAAGGACCACCACATCAACCGCGAAACCGACCGGCGACAGGTAGGATTGCTGGAACAATGAACCGGCAAAGAAGCGGTTCGCGAGCGTCAGCAGGATTCCATAGGGGATGTTCTGCCAGGCCGGCCGCCATGTCTCGGCAATCGCCTGACCCATCAGGAAGGCGACGCCGCCAAAAATAACCACCGTGAGGAGAATGAAAACCAGCATATCGTCGACTCCTCAGTGACCGCCTTCGAGATAGGCAGCGCGAACTTCTGCATTGCTCAACAGGTCGGCACCCGTCCCGGAGAGCGTGATGGTGCCGTTGACCATGACATAACCGCGATGTGCCAGCTTTAGCGCGTGATTGGCATTCTGTTCGACCAGGAACACCGTCATGCCCTGCTGCTCGTTGATTTCGCGGATGATACTGAAGATCTGGCGCACAATGAGCGGCGCCAGACCCAATGACGGTTCGTCGAGCAGCAGCAGCCGCGGCCGGCTCATCAGCGCGCGGGCAATGGCCAGCATCTGCTGCTCGCCACCCGACAACGTGCCACCGCGCTGTCCCATGCGCTCCTTGAGGCGCGGGAAGATGGTGAAGACACGATCGAGATCGTTGCTGAAATGCTGCGGCTCGCTGGTGATGGCCCCCATGCGCAGATTTTCCATCACCGTCATGCGCGGAAAAATGCGGCGGCCTTCCGGTGATTGGGCAATGCCGAGACGCATGATCTCGAAGGTCGGCATGCTCGCGATATCCTTGCCTTCAAAGATAATGCGGCCGGAGCGCGCCCGCGGCGTGCCGCAGATCGTCATCAGCAGGGTCGATTTGCCGGCGCCGTTGGCGCCGATCAAGGTGACGATCTCGCCTTGGCGAACCTCTAGATCGACGCCTTTGAGCGCCTCGATGTGACCATAAAAAGTGTGAACACCTGAAATCTTGAGCATCGGCAATAACCTATACCTTTGGCCTATTCCGTCTCGTCTTCGCCGAGATAGGCGCGGATGACTGCCGGATCGTTGCGGATCTCGACCGGTGTGCCGTCGGCGATCTTGCTGCCGTAATCCAACACGACGATATGGTCCGAAATGCCCATGACGACGCTCATGTCGTGCTCGATCAGCAGCAGGCCGATGCCGAACTCATCGCGGATCGACAGCAACAGGGCGTTAAGCTCGGCCGATTCCTTCGGATTGAGGCCGGCCGCCGGTTCATCGAGGCAGAGCAGTACCGGCTCGGTGCACATGGCACGGGCGATCTCCAGCCGCCGCTGGTCGCCATAGGGGAGGCTGCCTGCCGGCTCGTCAGCGACATGGGTGAGTTTCACCCGGTCCAGCCAATGCACGGCCAAGTCGCGGGCCGCCGCTTCGGCGTGACGGAAGGTCGGCAGGCCCAGCAGGCCAAGCACGGTCCAGCCCGAAGCGTGCATCAGCTTGTTGTGCTGTGCCACCATCAGGTTTTCCAGCACCGACATACCCGGGAACAGACGGATGTTCTGGAAGGTGCGCGCAACCTTGGCCTTCTGGCCAATGCGGAAGCCGTCCATGCGTTCCAGCAGGTAAGGCTCGCCACGCGGATTGCGGAGCGCGATACGACCGACCGTTGGTTTGTAGAAGCCGGTGATGCAGTTGAACAAGGTCGTCTTGCCAGCGCCGTTCGGGCCGATGACGCCGGTAATCTGGCGGCTGCGCGCCGAGAAGCTCACATCGTTGATGGCGACAAGCCCACCAAAACGCATGGTCAGCCGCTCGACTTCGAGCAGGGTATCGTCCGCCGGATTCATCGCGGTTTGCGCGTTCATTGCCCGGCTCCCGGCACGGCCGCTTGGGGCGACTTCGCCTTCGTCGATTTGAGCAGGATGGTGGGAACGCGATAGGACAACAACCCCTTCGGACGCAACAGCATGATCAGCACCATGACGCCGCCGAAGACCAACATGCGATAGAGCGAGAGTTCACGTAAGACCTCTGGCAGGCCGATGAGCAGGATGGCAGCGAGGGCGACACCAACCTGGCTGCCCATGCCGCCCAGCACCACGATGGCAAGAATCACCGCGGATTCGATGAAAGTGAAGCTTTCCGGGCTGACGAAGCCCTGCCGCGTGGCGAAGAAGGAACCGGCAAAGCCGGCGAACATGGCACCGATGGCGAAGGCCGTCAGCTTGGTGTTCGTCGGATTGATGCCAAGCGCACGGCAGGCGGTCTCGTCTTCGCGCAGAGCCTCCCACGCCCGGCCGATCGGCATCTTGCGAAGGCGAATGGTCACGAAATTGGTGATCAGCGCCAGGCCGACGATGACGTAATAGAGGAAGTAGACGCGGTGAACGGTGGCGAACTCGATCCCGAACAAGGTGTGGAACGCCTGCGTCCCTTCCGCTGGGTTGCGCTCGAACGGGATGCCGAAGAAATCGATCTTGGCAATGTTGCCGATGCCGTTCGGACCGCCGGTGAAGGACTGCCAGTTGATGAGGATGATGCGGATGATTTCACCGAAGCCCAGCGTCACGATGGCGAGATAGTCGCCGCGCAGGCGCAGCACCGGGAAGCCGAGGGCGACACCGAAGGCAGCCGCCATGCCGCCGGCGATCGGCAGGCTTTCCCAGAAATTGAGCCCCAGCGTGGTCGAGAGCTTGGCATAGGTATAGGCGCCGACGGCATAGAAGGCGACATAGCCGAGATCGAGAAGACCGGCGAGGCCCACCACGATGTTGAGGCCCCAGCCGAGCATCACATAGGTCATCACTAGGATAAGGCTGTCGACGAAGGAACGGCTGCCGCAGGCCTGGAACCAGGACGGCATCCAGTCGCAATTGATCAGCGGCAGGACGATGGCAAAGCCGATCAGGACCGGGCCGAGCACAGTGGAGAGATTGCGGGCAAAGCTCGCCTGCCGCGCTTCTGCGGCCTCGCGCACTTCGAGAGTTTGGGCACCCTGCGTCTTGCGGCGGCGCGTCTTGGCGGCCGAGGCGAATACGAAGAAGGCGCCAAGCCCGAAGATGACATTCACCATCGGCTGCTCGAAAGGCAGAATATCGGGCTGCAGCGGATCGACCGTGACCAGCAGCTCGCCATAGATCGGCAATTCCAGCACGCCGATTACACCAGCGCCGAAAAGGTAGAGGAAGCCGAGCCCGCCCAACACCAGCGCCGGCAGCGTGCGATCGAACCGGGTCAGCGTCAGCAGGAAGCGGCCAGCGGGGATGAGCAGCATGGCCCAGATCACGTCGCTGTAGCGCGTGACGTAACTCATCTGCTCGCCCTGCAGCACCTGCGTCTGGTAGCCAACCATCAGGAAGCCGAGCAGGAAGACGAGGATGGCCGTAAAGACGGCCTCCTTGGCGGCCTCCACGAGCGCAGAGGGGGCCTTGGGACCGGCTTGGTCTCGCGTCATGTTCGTCATGGCGGTCAGACCTTTTCCACTTCGGGCCGGCCGAGGAGACCGGTGGGCCGGAAGATCAGCACCAGCACCAGCACGCCGAAGGCGGCCACGTCCTTATATTCGGCCGAGAAATAGGCCGACCACAGGGCTTCGATGAGGCCGATCAGCACACCGCCCAGCATGGCGCCGGGGAGCGAGCCGATGCCGCCCAGCACCGCCGCCGTGAAGGCTTTGATGCCGGCGATAAAGCCCATGTAGAAATCGTTGTTGCCCCAATAGAGCGTCACCATCATGCCGGCGACGGCGGCGAGTGCCGCGCCCATCACGAAGGTGAGCGAAATGGTACGATCAACATTGACGCCCAGCAGCGAGGCCATCTTCATGTCCTGTTCGCAGGCGCGCTGGGCGCGGCCCAGCGTCGTGCGCGAGATGATCAGCGCAAAGCCGGTCATCAGCACGACGGTCAAGACCACAATGATGATCTGCAGATAGCCGAGCTGAACCACGAAGCTGCCGTCAGAACGGCTCATCAACTCAAAGCCGCCGCGGATGAGCGGCTCGACCGGCTTCGGGCGCGGACCTTGCAGCAGCTGCACATAGTTCTGCAGCACGATCGACATGCCGATGGCGGAGATGAGGGGGGCAAGGCGCGGCGCGCCACGCAGGGGCCGGTAGGCTATGCGTTCGACCGTCCAGCCGTAGGCCGCGGTGAGAACGATGGCGACGACCAGCATGATCAACAACTGCAACGGCACCCAGGTGATGCCAAGCGTGCCACACAACAAAAGCACGATCATGGCCTGGAAGGCACCAATCATATAGACGTCGCCATGGGCAAAATTGACCATGCCGATGATGCCGTAGACCATCGTGTAACCGATGGCGATGAGTCCGTAGATGGATCCGAGCGTGAGCCCGTTGATCAGCTGCTGCAGGAAATATGGAAGCCAATCCATCTCGCGCGCAGTCTCCTCTGTTCTGGGCCTGCAAACTGTCGGCCCGCCCTGAGCTGCTTACCTTGGCGAATGGTCGGAGTGGCAATGCCCCAAACCGGCACGCGGAATCGAGTCCTTGGTGGAACCCATCCAGCAATACCGTCGTCACGTCAAACGAAAGGCCCCCATTCCGGCCACTTCTCGCGGGACCGTTTCCGGCCCGTCGGCATGCAGCTCGTCATTGGGGCGGAACCTATCGCGTCAATTCCGGGGGGACAAGGTGTTATTTATGTTCGCCTGCTGTTCCGTCAGCATGGGTGACATTTCGCCGGTCCAGCACATATTTGAGCTTGCGGATCGCCGCCTGCGCGGCCTGATGCTGGGACAGGTTGACCGGCACCACCATGGAGACCTCGGTGAGGGTAGCCGGATCCATGGCCGAGACCTTGACGTAGGTACCGACCTGGTGAAACTCGACTATGTAGCCGTCCTCGGACAAGACGTCGCACCTTCTAGCTGGGCAGATCGGACACCACCGGTTGTTCAGGCCGGCGCATGGCTCGCATGCATGGGCAGCGGACCTCGCTGTATGGCACATGAACGACCTGCACCAAGCTGGCCTGTCCCGCGCCGGGCGGCCATGATATAGCATCCGCCGCCGACCAGGATAACGACAAAAGCTTTTGGAGTACGACCATGAGTTCCGCCCGTCATGCCAAGCCAGAATTCCAGTGGGAAGATCCCCTCTTCCTCGACGCGCAATTGAGCGAAGAGGAACGGCTTGTCCGCGACACCGCGCGCAACTATGCGCAAGACAAGCTGATGCCGCGCATCGTCGAGGCGAACCGCCACGAACGTTTCGACCGCGAGATCATGAACGAACTGGGCGAGCTCGGCCTCTTGGGCTCGACCATCGACGGCTATGGCTGTGCCGGTACCAACTACGTCTCCTACGGCCTGGTGGCGCGCGAAGTTGAACGCGTCGATTCCGGCTATCGCTCGGCGATGTCGGTGCAGTCGAGCTTGGTCATGCACCCGATCAATGCCTATGGCACCGAGGCGCAGCGCCAGAAATGGCTGCCGAAGCTCGCAACCGGCGAACTGGTCGGCTGCTTCGGCTTGACCGAGCCGGACCATGGCTCGGATCCGGGCGGCATGAAGACCCGCGCCAAAAAGGTCGATGGCGGTTACATCCTGACCGGCGCCAAGATGTGGATCACGAATTCGCCAATCGCAGATATCGCGGTGGTGTGGGGCAAGACCGAGGACGACGTCATCCGCGGCTTCGTCCTTGAGCGCGGCATGAAAGGCTTTTCGACCCCGAAGATCCAGGGCAAGTTCTCACTTCGCGCCTCCGTCACCGGCGAGATCGTCATGGACAATGTGTTCGTGCCGGAAGAGAACCTGCTGCCGAATGTAAAGGGCCTCGGCGGCCCGTTCGGCTGCCTCAACAATGCCCGCTACGGCATCGCCTGGGGTGCCTTGGGTGCCGCAGAGTTCTGCTGGCACGCGGCGCGGCAATATACGCTCGATCGCAAGCAGTTCGGCCGCCCCCTGGCCGCCAATCAGCTGATCCAGAAAAAGCTCGCCGACATGCAGACCGAGATCACCTTGGGCCTGCAGGCCTGCCTGCAGGTCGGGCGCATGAAGGACGCCGATAACTGCCCGCCGGAGGCCATTTCGCTGATCAAGCGGAATTCCTGCGGCAAGTCGCTCGATATCGCCCGCATGGCGCGTGATATGCACGGCGGTAACGGTGTTTCTGACGAATTCCACGTCATCCGCCATGTCATGAACCTCGAAGCCGTCAACACCTATGAGGGCACCCACGACATCCATGCGCTGATCCTGGGTCGCGCCCAGACCGGGCTCCAGGCCTTTACCGGAGCCTAATACTGGCGCCCAAGTCGCCCAAAAGACAGTACGAGGCAGGGGCGCGCTTTTGTCGCGCCCCTTTTTCTTGGGCAAGGCCCTTGCGGGCACGCGTTTGATTGACAGAGCCAATCGTGGCCGCTAGGCCCTAGCGGCAGTTCATTTTCCAAGGGTTCAGCAACATGTTTGAAACGGCACTTCCCGACCTGAACGGGAAATCGATCCTGGTGACGGGCGGGACGGGTTCGTTCGGCAAGGCGTTCATCCGCCGGGTGCTGAAGGACTGGCAGCCGAAGCGGCTGATCATCT
>NZ_JAYRJJ010000017.1:0-10868 GCF_041906375.1 Dongia sp.
TGGCGCTCATTACCGTGCATGTGCGGCGCTATCCGGATCTCCCCATGGTCGCAATCGGTGCCTGCGCCTGTCTGCTGACCGCCTTGATGGCCTTGCCCTTCGCCGCACCGCTCGCGGTGACGCCGCACGATATTTTCTGGCTCTCGCTTTTCGGGCCGATCACGTCCGGCGTGGGCTTCGTGCTCTATGCCAAGGGAGCGCAACGCCTTGCAGCCAGTGAAGCGGGCCTGCTCGGTGCCCTGGAAACACCGCTGGGACCGCTTTGGGTGTGGCTGCTGTTCAACGAGATTCCGAACCGGCCCACCCTGCTCGGCGGCGGTCTCATTTTCGCCACTCTGCTGATCTATGTCTGGCGCGAAAACCGCAGCGGCAGCGTCAAGCGGGACGCAAAATAATCATGCAAATGTGCAAGTAGCATCGCATCACATGCGGCGCCCAAATTTGTCGCGATTCAGTTAGTCATTGGCGGGAAAGATTCACAGCCTTCGCTTCAGTTATTCCCCACCCCATACCATTCTGTGCCTGCAGGTAAGGATCGCCTGCAATGCAATGGGGACCACACGATGGGCGTACAATTCAGGCAAAACACGAAGACAGTTCAGCACAAGGGCGTCATCGCCACGATGTCGCGCACGAAGCAGCCGGCTGCAGCGCGCCCGCAAAAGGCGGCGATGTCGGATGCGGCCCTATCGGAGGCGACCAGCGCCACGGCAATCCTGCGCGCCCTTGCCGACCTCTATGAAGCGATCGCCGAGCGACTGCTCGACCGGATTCATGACCGCCCGCGGGATCGCAAGCAGGCGCAGGCCCTCAGCCGTCACCTCGATTGGGTCGGCGCGCGGGCACAGATGGTCGGCAGTTTCCTTCAGGCCGGCGATTGCGCCATGACCTATATCTGCGCCTCGGCCGATGCGCAGCGCCGTCTGATGCCCTTGATCAGACTGGCGGCGCAACAGCTGGCAAAGCCCGGCCGCCTGTCCGTCGCTCTCTATCTGGCTGAACGCATCGACGAGGAATTGCGTCTGGTCTGAAACGGTCCTCATCGTAGCGGACCTTTCCACCCCGATCTTTCGACCCCTAACCTGACGACCCCTAACCCGACGACCCTGTATTGCCTTCAAAAGGGTGGCTCCGACGAGCCGCCCTTTTTCTTCTTCAATCGATATCGACGATGACGGCGACATGGTCGCTGGGCTGGGTCCAGCCGCGCATATCCTTGAGGATGGTGGCATGGCGCACGCGCTTCGAGATCGCCGGCGTCACCCAGATATGGTCGAGGCGCCGGCCGCGGTCGTTCCTGGTCCAATCGGCCGAGCGATAGCTCCACCAGGAAAAAAGCTTGATCGGCGGTGGTGTCACCTGGCGCACCGCATCGACCCATTTGCCGGCCTCTTGCACGGCGTTCAGTTTCTCCACCTCGATCGGCGTGTGGCTGACGACCGAGAGCAGCTGCTTATGGGACCACACATCGTCCTCGAGCGGCGCGATGTTGAGATCGCCCACCATGATCGCCTTGCCCTTGGCCGAGGCCCCGGCCTTCGTGCCGGCGGCGAAATGATCCCTGAGCTCGTCGAGGAATTGGAGTTTGTGCGCGAACTTCACATTCTCGTCCGGGTCGGGAATGTCGCCGCCGGCGGGAATGTAGAAATTATGCAGCTCGACATCGCCGTCGAGGACGACATGGGCGTGGCGCGCATCGCCTTTGAGGCACCAGTTCTTCGGGTCCATCACGCGGAACGGGATGCGCGACAGGATGGCGACGCCGTTATAGCCCTTCATGCCGTGGAAACGGACATGCGGATAGTCCAGCGCCATGACCGCTTCGAGCGGGAACAACCCGTCCTCGACCTTGATTTCCTGCAGGCAGATGACGTCCGGCCCTTCCTGTTGAACCAGGCGGCGCAGGAGGTCGATGCGCAAGCGCAATGAGTTGATGTTCCAGGTGGCGACGCGCATCGATGATCCAATCAGCCGTGAGGTCGAGTGCGTGCTGAATTCGCATGTCGACTCGGCTGTCGTCCAGCAAGCTGCCGATTGTTGAACGCCCGCACAGGAATGCGTGGAGCAGAACCTGCAGAGTAAGAACGCCCGGAAAATAAGAACGGGCAAAAAATAACAACACCCAGAAAATAAGAACGCCCGGTCAGGGGAGGACCGGGCGTTCGATACTCCGTGTTATCGGAGTCCGGTTACGGTGGGGGAGACCGCTTCCGGTGCTGACGACGGTCATTGCAACCATCGCCATTCGCATGGAACTTAGATGATCCTGATACACCCGAATTCAAGGGGTGGGATTCCGAAAGAATGCAATTCTGACTGCGCATCGCTGCATAACTCGGAAGTGTTTGGAATCGCCGCGCGAATCCGCACCTCACGCGAATATGATCAGGAATCGAACCGGCAGCGGGAAGAAAATCGGGGCCGATTTACGCCGCTGCACCCGATTTACGCTTGGTGTTGGAGCGCCGCTCGGCGGCATAGGCGCGCACCGCGTCGCCGAAAGCACGGAAGAGTTTCATCGAATCCGCATTGTCGGTGCAGCGATATTCGGGATGCCATTGCACACCCAGGGCAAAGCGCTTGCCCGGCACGCGCACCGCCTCGATGACGCCATCGGGCGCGCGGCCTTCCACCACCAGCCCGCTGCCCAAGCGATCGATCGCCTGCCAATGCACCGAATTGATGGTGATTTCCGGCGCGCCGAGGATCTTGGCGAACGTGCTGCCCGCCTCAAGCTGCAGCTTGTGCGCCGGCTTATAGATCTCGTCATAGGAGCCGTCGGCACCACGATGATCCATCTTGCCCGGCAATTCGTGAATGCGGGTGTGGAGCGTGCCGCCCAGCGCCACGTTAAGCTCCTGGAAGCCGCGGCAGATGGCAAAGAGCGGAATGTCCCGCGCAAGGGCGGCGCGCACCAGCGGCAGGGTGATGGCGTCGCGGCCGGGGTCCTGCGGGCTGTCGTCGCGGTCCGGGTCGCCGTCGTAATGCTCGACCGCGATGTTGCTGGGGCTGCCGGTAAAGAGCACGCCGTCGACATGGTCAAGCAGCGCCTCGACCGGCAAAGCCGGCCCGAGTGCCGGGTAGGATAGCGGATAGACGCCGGACCCCTCGATAAGGGCGGTCAGGTATTTCTCGCCCACCGTGTGATAGTTCTGCCCGTCGATGAACTTCACGCACATCGGGACCGCCACGACCGGCGCATCGGTGCTGAGGGTCTGCTGCAGGCGGTAGGGGCCGGGCTTGCTCATGGGTGTCACTCGTCTGGTGGCGTTGTGCTGGCAGCGAATCTAGCCAGCCCCCAGGGGTCCCACAACCCACGCCGGGCGCGGGGTGGGTCCCCAAAACTTGCGGGGCGGGAAAACAAAAAGGCCCGCATCTGCATGCGGGCCTTTTCGGATCGTCTTTTCAGACGAAGGTGTTAGGCGGCGGCTTTCGCAGCGGCCTTCTCGATGCGGCGCTTCAGGCGCTTGGCTTCGGCCGGCAGGTTCTTGTCCGCCGTCTTGGCGAGATAGGCGTCGAGGCCGCCATTATGCTCGATCGAGCGGATGGCATGGGTCGTCAGCTTCAGGCGGATCTGCTGCCCGAGCGTGTCCGAAAGCAGCTTGGTTTCCTGTAGGTTGGGCAGGAAGCGGCGCTTGGTCTTGTTGTTGGCATGGCTCACATTGTGGCCGGTCTGCACGCCCTTGCCAGTGATATCGCAACGCCGGGACATGGCGGAAATCCTTCTAATCCAAACACTTAACCAAAAGAAAGGGGCCGGACTTAACGGGTTCCGGCCAGCTCGGGGCGGTTTTTACGTGGCCAAGCCCTTGGCGTCAAGGCGATTCCGGCACTTCCGGCCCCGCTTTGCCAGCCCCCCGGCCGTCAGGCCGGACGTTTCTCCCCCGTCCGTCCGGCCGTCGAGATCAGCTGGCCGATGAACTGCTCGACCACCGATTTCAGGGTGCCGGCCTGGCCGTTGACTGAGCCGGCGACCTCCAGCACATGGCTGGAGCGTTCGCCGGTCGTGTCGGCGGCGGCCTTCACCTCGGAAATGACGCTGGCCACTTCCTGGGTCTTGGCGCTGGCTTCGGTGACGTTGCGGACGATTTCCTGCGTGGCCGCCGATTGCTGGGTGACGGCGGCGAAGATGGCTCCGGTCGATTCATTCATGCCGTTGATGACCGCCGTGATCTCGGAAATGGCGTCGGCCGCGTCCTGGGCCGTCTTCTGCACGCCGGAAATCTGCGCCTCGATCTCGGCGGTGGCGTCGGTGGTCTGGTTGGCAAGGCTCTTCACCTCGGTCGCCACCACGGCAAAGCCGCGGCCGGCTTCGCCGGCGCGGGCCGCTTCGATGGTGGCGTTGAGGGCCAGCAGGTTGGTCTTGCCGGCGATATCGCGGATAAGGCCCAAGACGCCCGCCACCCTTCCGGCCACTTCGGTCAAGCCGTTGACGATGCGCCCGATCTCGGAAGCGCGGGCGACGGCGGTTTCGGCCGTCTGCGTCGCCGTTTCCGCCTGGCGCCCGATCTCGGAAATCGAGGCCGACATTTCGGTAATCGCCCCGGCGATGGATTGCGCGTTGCCGGCGGCGGTGGCGGCAAGGCGCGACACCTCCTCCGATTGCGAGCCGGAGGTCTGCGCTGCGGCGCGCATCACTTCGGATTCCTGCCTGAGGTCGCCGGCGCTGCCCATCATCGAACCGACGGCGGTGACGAAGGCGCGGTCGAAATCGGTGCACAGGGTCTGGATCTCGCGGATCTGCGCCTCGCGCCGATCCGCCTCGGCCCGGGCGGCGTTTTCCAGCTCCAGGCGCTTGCCGATGCCGACACGGAAGGTCTCGACCGCGCGGGCCATGCGGCCCAGCTCGTCGCCACGCGCCACCAGCGGCACGTTGATATCCGTGCGGTCCTCGGCCAGGCTGTCCATGATTCCGGCCAGTTCCACCACCGGCCGCGTCACATTGCGGCGGATGAACCAGACCGTGCCGAAGATGGCGAGTGCGAAAAGCAAGGCGGTGACGGCGAAAGTGACGATGCGGTCGGTGACGAAGCTGTCGATGCGGGCGCGGAGAAGTTCGGCCATGGCGGCATCATTGGCATTGCCAAAGGCGATGATCGCCTCGCGCGCGGTGTTTTCGGCGGCGGTCACGGCGGCGACGTCCAGCTTCTCGGTACCGCCGGCGAGTTCTGTCTTCATATAGGCGTCGGTAAAGGCGGCCAGCGCCGCGTTCATCGCCTCATTGCTCTTCCCCAGGCGGTCGGGGAGAATATCGACCTTGCCATAGAGATTGTCCTTGCTGCCGCCGTAAGCGGAATCCATCGACCCGGCGGCGCCCGCCACGACCGAGTTGAAGCCGCCGTCGAGCTTCAGCAGTTCGGCAACTTCGTTGATGGTGTAGCCGCCGGCCGCCGCCGTTTCATGGGCGCGGATATAGGTGGCGACCTCTTTCACCCGGTCCATGAGATCCGGCACCTTCAGCAGCACCAGATCCATCACGTAATAGGAATCGAGATCGGGATCGAGGATGAGGTTCGACTTGTCACCGACACGGGTGATGAGGGCGCGGATGGCACTTGCCGCGGCGGCCGGGTCGTCACCGCCCACGGCGGCGGCGGCAGCGCTTGCCAGCTCGGCCGATTGCATGCCCTCGCCATAGCCGGCCTCTGCCGCCGTGATGGTGCTGGCGATCGCGGCCTTGTCACCGCCGCTCAGCAATTCGCCATGGGCTTTCCGCAATTGGCCCAGATAGGTGTTGCCCTGGTCTTCCTTGGTGCCGAAATCGATGGCGATCTGCTGGGATTCATAAAGCTTGTAGATCGTGAAGCCGACCGGCAGCGCAAACAGCGCAATGGCCAGGGCCAGCTTGGCGGCAATTCCGAACGATTTCCCCATCACGTCACCCTATCCCTCAATTTCCCGAGTCCGTCATTCCGGTGCCGGCGGCAGATAGATCGGTCTGCCGGAATGCCGCACATTTGCCGGAATGCCGCACATTTGTATGACAAGCGGCGAATTTAGGGGGCGGAGCGTAAGAGATTAGTTAATTTCGTGGGAAAAAACGGCATAATGCCGGGAAAAAACACCAGATTCCGGTCTCTGCGCCGGGAATTCGATCACAAGTGGGACAAAAAGCGCGTCAGCGGGCGAGGAAACCAGCCAGCAATTCCCGGGCGGCGGTGCCCGGCGCCATCTTGCCGGCGCCGACCTTGGCTTCGAGGCTGCCGAGCTTGGCGGCCACATGCGGATCGGCCTTCAGCGCCTCAAGGAGACTGTCCGAAAGCTCGTGCCACAGCCAGGCCTTGGCCTGCTCGCGACGCTGGGCATCGAAGGCGCCAGATTGACTGAGCGCTGCCGCAAAGGCTTGCGTGCGCGCCCAGATCGCATCGATGCCCTGGTTCTTGAGGGCCGAGCAGCGCAGCACCTCGGGCCGCCAGCCGGCATGCCTGGGCTGCATCAGCCCCAATGCGTTGGCGACGTCGGCAGCACTGCGTTCCGCCGCCGCCATGAAATCGCCATCCGCCTTGTTGACGACGATGAGGTCGGCCAACTCCATGATGCCGCGCTTGATTCCCTGGAGATCGTCGCCCGCGCCCGGCAGCAGCAGCAGCAGAAAGAGATCGACCATCTCCGCCACCGCCGTCTCCGACTGGCCGACGCCGACCGTCTCCACCAGGATGAGGTCGAATCCCGCCGCCTCGCAGACCAGCAGCGCTTCCCGCGTCCGTCTCGCGACCCCACCCAGGGTGAGGCCGGCGGGCGAGGGGCGGATGAAGGCCGCTTCCGCCCGCGACAGGGCCTCCATGCGCGTCTTGTCCCCCAGGATCGATCCGCCGGAAAGGCGCGAGGAGGGATCGACCGCCAGCACGGCAAGGCGTCTGCCTCTTTCGATCGCATATTGCCCGAAGGCCTCGATGAAGGTCGATTTGCCGACACCCGGCGGGCCGGAAATGCCGATGCGCAGGGATTTGCCGCTGTCGGGCAGCAGGGCTTCGATCAGCGCCTCCGCTTGCCGGCGGTGATCGCTTCGGGTCGATTCGATCAGCGTGATGGCGCGGGCCAAAGCGCGCCGGTCGCCGGCGCGGATCTGGCTGCAATGGCTGGCAAGGGCGGACTCGTCGATGGCGTTCATGCCGGCACTTTACTGCCCGTACTTTCACCCATCAATTCGCGTCTTGCCGCTTCCTGCTGGCGGCGCCACATCGCGGCGTATTGGCCTTCCCGGGCCAGCAATGCGTCATGGCGGCCGCGCTCGACGATGTTGCCGTCATCCAGCACGATGATCTCGTCGGCATCGATGATGGTGGAAAGCCGGTGCGCGATGACCAGCGTCGTGTGGTTGCGCGCCACTTCAGCGAGATTGTCCTGGATTTCCCGTTCGGTATGGGAATCGAGCGCGGAGGTCGCTTCGTCGAACAGCAGGATCGGCGGGTCTTTGAGGATGGTGCGGGCGATGGCGACGCGCTGCTTCTCACCGCCCGAAAGCTTCAAGCCGCGCTCGCCGACCTTGGTCTGGTATCCGTCGGGCAGGGCTTTCACGAAATCATGGATATGGGCAAGGTCCGCCGCCTGCTCGATCTGCGCCTGGCTCGCGCCCGGTTTGCCATAGGCGATGTTGTAAGCGACCGTATCGTTGAAGAGGACGGTGTCCTGCGGGACAATGCCGATGGCGGCGCGCAAGCTGGCTTGCGTCACGTCGCGAATATCCTGCCCGTCGATGAGGATGCGCCCCGCATTCACGTCGTAGAAGCGGAACAGCAGGCGCGACAGGGTCGACTTGCCCGCACCCGACGGCCCGACGATGGCGAGCTTGTGCCCGGCCGGCACGGTGAAGCTGATGCCCTTGAGGATCGGCCGCCTCGGGTCATAGCCGAATTCGACATTGTCGAAGCGGATCTCGCCCGATGTCACCATCAGCGGCTTTGCCCCGGCCTTGTCGGCGATTTCGATATCGACGCGCAGAAGTGCGAACATCGCTTCCATGTCGATGAGCGACTGGCGGATTTCGCGGTAGACGAAGCCGAGAAAGTTCAGCGGCAGATAGAGCTGGATGAGATAGGCGTTGACCAGCACGAAATCGCCCACGGTCATCTTGCCCGTCGCGGCACCATGCGCCGCCATGCCCATCATCAGCACCAGGCCGGTGGCGATGATGAAGGCCTGGCCCACATTCAAGAGCGCCAGCGAGGTGCGGCTCTTGACCGCCGCCACTTCATAGGCCTGCAGCGCCACGTCATAGCGCCGCGCCTCATGCTCCTCATTGCTGAAATATTTGACCGTCTCGTAATTCAAGAGCGAATCCACGGCCTTGGTGTTGGCCGATTGGTCGCTCTCGTTCATGTCGCGGCGGAACTTGATGCGCCATTCGGTGACGGAGAGCGAATACCAGATATAGACGGCGATCGTGACGAAGGTGACGGCGGCATAGGTCCAGTCATAAAGCGTCCACAGAATGACGCAGACCATGCCGATCTCGATGAGGGTGGGCAGGACGTTGAACAGGATGAAGAAGAGCAGGAACTCGATGCCCTTGGCGCCGCGCTCGATGGCGCGGTTGAGGCCGCCGGTCTGCCGCTCCAGATGAAATTTCAGCGACAGGGAATGCAGATGCCGGAAGGTGGAAAGTGCCACGGCGCGGATCGAACGCTGCGCCACCTTGGCAAAGATGCCGTCACGGAACTCGGCGAAGGCCTGGGAAATGACGCGGGCGATGCCATAGGCGACGAGCAGGCCCAATGAGACGCCGATGACGCTGGTGGCCGTAGCCCCCGCCGTTCCGATCTGGGGGCCCAGCGCATCGACCATGCGCTTGAACAGGATCGGCACATAGACATTGGCGACCTTGGCGATGATCAGGCAGAGGACGGAAAGCACGACCCGGCCGCGGAGGTCCCATTGCCCCTTGGGCCACAGATGCGGCAGCAGGGCCCGAAGCGCCTGCATCTGGGTATGCGGGTTGGTATCGCCACCCCCTGGTCCCGGTTGGGCCGATTTCGATTGGGCCGATTTCGGTTGGGAGGGGGTGTGAGGCGAGGCCATCGGTGCATCCTGGCAGGTAAACTGTTCAGTTCAGCAATATAGGGAAGCGTGCCGCCGGGCAAAGGGTCAGGAATGCGGGGGTGGCATGCATGGGGACTAACGTATTGATTCTCGTCATCCCCGGGCTTGACCCGGGGATCCAGGACGACGGGGCTCGGTCAATCGGTCGCAAGCTGATGCCCGGGTCAAGCCCGGGCATGACGAACGCCAGAGGCGTGAAGGGTCGGCATCAGCGAGGGATCCCCCACCTCTCCTTGATCGCGGCGCGGGGCGGATGCTAGTTAGGCAGCCATGCAGCAGAAAACAAAAATTGCCCCCTCCATCCTGTCGGCCGATTTCGCCAAGTTGGGCGCGGAGGTTGCCGCCATCGCGGCGGCGGGCGCCGATTACGTCCATGTCGATGTCATGGATGGCCATTTTGTGCCCAATATCACCATCGGGCCGGCCGTCATGAAGGCTTTGAAGCCCCATGCCGCCATTCCCTTCGATGTTCATCTGATGATTGCCCCGGTTGATCCCTTCGTGGCCGAATTCGCTGCCGCCGGGGCCGATATCATCACGTTCCACCCGGAAGCGGGGCCGCACCCCCACCGCACCGTCCAGCTGATCAAATCCCTGGGCAAAAAGGCGGGGGTTTCGCTCAACCCGGCCACGTCGATCGACGTACTCGATTACCTGCTGCCCGACCTCGACCTCGTCCTGGTGATGAGCGTCAATCCGGGCTTCGGCGGCCAGGCCTTCATTCCCTCGGCGCTGGAGAAAATCGCCGAAATCCGCCGCCGGATCGACAAGGTCAGCGCCGCCCAGGGCGGGCGCGTCATCGATCTTGAAGTCGATGGCGGCATCAATGCCGAGACGGCGAAGCAGGTGGTGGCGGCCGGCGCCGATGTGCTGGTGGCCGGCACCGCGACCTTCAAGGGCGGTCCTGCAGCCTATGCCGGCAATATTGCCGGCTTGCGCGCTTAAAACCGGGCCCGGCGCCGCAATGGCCGAGGGCAGCAGCAGCGATGTGAAAAAGGCCGGTCAGCGTCGCGGCAACCAGCGCCCGAAACTGGTGGCCCCGCGCCTGCAGACCTTCTTTTCGCTGCCGGGCCAATTGATCTGGCAGCGCTGCAAGCGCCGGCTGATGCAGCCGGTTTATCATAGCGGCCTCTATCACCTGACCCTGGGCAAGCGTTCCGCCGGCGAATTGCAGCTTCCCTCGCCCGAACCCTGGCCGGGCGATCCGCAGGCAGGTCTCCTGCTGCTCAGCGACGAATTCCGCTTCGCCGGCGAAGTGGTGCGTTCCCCGAAGCCCCTCGGCAACCCGATCGGCATGAGCGATGGCTGGCGCGAAATCGTCAATTCCTTCGCCTGGCTCAATGATCTCCGCTCCGTGGGCGGTCCCTCGGCGCGGGCGCTGGCCAAGCAGCTCATCACGCGCTGGATGGACGAAAACGAGCGCTACGACGAATTCGCCTGGCGCGCCGACATCCTGGCCGCACGCATCCGCAACATCCTCCTCAACCACACCTATCTCGAGGTCAACAGCGACGCGCTCTTCCGCTCGCAGCTGCTGCTCTCCCTCTCGCGCCAGGCCGAACATCTTGCGCGGGCACTGCCGGACGGATTGGCGGGTGCGGCGTTGGTGAAGGCCATCATCAGCCTGATGCTGGCCGGGCTCATCCTGCCGCGCGGCGAAAAATGGCTGGCCAAGGGGCAGGCGTTACTTGGTCCCACCTTAACCGCGCAGATCCTCGCCGACGGTGGCCATGTCGAACGCTCGCCGCAATTGATGCTGGAGTTGCTGCAGCATCTCATCGATTTGCGTGACGTCTACACTTCGGCCGGGATGAAGCTGCCCGACGGCC
>NZ_JAYRJJ010000018.1:0-10699 GCF_041906375.1 Dongia sp.
TCGCACATCGCCTTGATGGCCTCGAACTTGCCTTCGGGCAATGAGCCGGTATCGTGGAACAGGCGGCCGACCAGGGTCGACTTCCCGTGATCGACATGGCCGACGATGACGATACGCATCAACTCGCGCGCGGCCTGCAGTTCGGTGGTCATCACATATACCCGGCGGCGCGCAGGCGCTCGAACGCATCTTCGGTTTCACGGTCCATCGCACGGCCGGCGCGCTCTGGCGTCCGGGTCGCTTCCAGTTCGGCGATAATCTCGGTTATCGTCGCGGCATCGCTGGCAACCGGGAAGGTGATGTCATGATCGCCCAGCGACCGGTAGCGCTTGCCGTTCTTCGAGAAATAGAGTTCCACCATCGGAATGCCTTCGCGCGCGACATAGCGCCAGATGTCGAGCTCGGTCCAGGACAGCAGAGGATGGACCCGCAGATGCGTTCCCGCCGGCAAATCCGTATTGAAATAGTCCCAGAACTCCGGTGGCTGGTCGCGAAAGTCCCAGGCGCCGCTTTCGCCGCGCGGGCTGAAGACGCGCTCCTTGGCGCGCACGCTCTCCTCATCGCGCCGGATGCCGGCGATGATGCCGGTGAAGCCGTATTTGGCGATGGTGTCGCGCAGGCCCAATGTCTTGCGCGCGGCGGAACGGGCATTGGGCGGCAAGGTCGGATCGGTCGCCTCGACCGGCGGGCATTTCTCGATGATGAGATTAAGGCCCCATTCCTTAGCATAGCGCTCGCGGAACAGATACATCTCCGGAAATTTCCGCTCGGTATCGATATGCATGACCGGAAAGGGCACGTGGCCGAAAAAGGCCTTCCTGGCCAGCCACACCATGACATTGCTGTCCTTGCCCAGCGACCAAAGCATGCCGAGCTTTTCGATCCGGTTGAATGCCTCGCGCAGGATGTAAACGCTCTGCGCCTCAAGCTGGTCTAGATGATCCATGTCGGGGAGCGGCTGCCTTCCATGAGAGTATCCACTGACATGCGACCGTCATTATAGGATGTCGGCTGCAGAGGCAATATTGGGGGGCAAAAGACGGGCGGGCGACATTCTGGCGGGCATGGCGGGTCAATTCGTCGCAATCCCCGAGTCTCAGGGATTCCCGCCTTCTTTGCCGATTTCTTTCCGCAGGGCCGCGAAGGCGCGGCGGCGCGCTTCCTCCGCCAGGCGCAGATCGCTTTCCGTCACGAGTCCGCCGGCCTGTGCCTTTGCCGCCAATGAACCGAGCTGGGCGAGATAAGGCGCCAGGGCGGCCACTCCTTGCATGATGGCAGTGACGGTTGCCGCGTTCATGGCGTTTCTCCTTGTTCGGTTGTGATCAATGGTTCGAGGCCGCTGAGCTGGGTTTCGGCCGCCCCGATCTGGCGCTCGGCCATTGCCGGCAGCCCCGCACGCAAGGCCGCGGCGGCCCCATCCAGCGACAGTTCCGCCGCATCCAACGTCCGGGCAATCAACTGGGCGCGCTGGCTGCCGGGCGTGATCCATTTCGCCTCGATCGCTTGACCCAGCCCCTCCGCCAGGCTTCCGGCAAGCAGGTTGGCGGCGGTGAGGCGCGCCCACAGGTTGTCTGCCGTCGCATTGGCGGCGCAGCCGGCCAGCAGCGCCAGGACCAGCACCAGACCCGATGCCAGTGCGGGGTATTTCCGATGCTGCTGCCTCATATTGAAGCGCCTGTCTGGTCGGTGGCATCGGACGCAAGATTGGGCACCTGGTAGACGACGAGCCCCACGATCAGCGAGACCAGCGCCATCTGGGCGCTGTCCGGCGTGGCGATGTGCATCCGCTCCCAAAGCGTATCCACCAGAATGCCGACCAGCCAATCGGCCAGCGGTGCCGCGATGGCTGCCGCCCAAGCCTTGTTGATCGTGCCACCTTTGCTGATTGTCCCGATGGCCGCAATTCCCTGCTTGATCATCCTTCCCTCCTTCAGCTCGCGGTGTTCATTTCAAGCAGCTTGGCGAGCCACCCGCTGCCGGCTCCCGAGATACCGCACAGCACGACCAGCGCGCCGATCATCAGCCAGCGCAGGCGCTGCAATTCCTCGATGCGATCGCCGAGCCTGGCGACGGCGTGTTCGAGTTTCTCGACGCTGGCCTGCAAGCGGCCGATCGCCTGCGACGTTTCATGCAATCCGCCCATCACGACCTCACCATCCGGTTTCAAAATCGTAGGCATCGATATCCGGGGCCTGCGCGAGATTGCGCACCGCATCGACATGCCCCCATTTCACCTGGCGCAGCCGATAGACTTCCGACTTGGCTGCTTCAGCGAGGGCGATCATCGCGCCCGGCGTCGCCACCGGGAAGAAACTGTCATCCGCCATCCGCCAGGCGAATTGCGCTGGCCACGCGGCACCATTCGCTTCCGCCCAGCGCGCCTCGTTGCCCATGGTGGTGAGGTTGGCCTGATCCTGTTCCCGGATCTGCAGCACCTTGCCGCCATAGGGAAGGCCGGCGACGAGGGCCTGCTGATAGCGCGCGGCGATGGCCCGCAATACCATCTGGCGCCGCGTCTCAGGCGGCCAGGCCCAGGTGGCACCATCCCACCGCTGGGCATCCGCGTCTTCGGGCGCGACGGCAACCGGCGTGCCGGCGAAGGGGCTTTGTTCCGGCGGACCGTCATAGCTGCCGATGCACTTGCCCGATGCGTCGATATAGAAGTGCTGCATGTTCAACCTCGCAGATCCTTGCAATAGAAGACCAGTCTCCAGTTGGCGTAGGTCATGCTTGTGCCGAGCCCGTTGCTCTTGCTCGCAATGCTGACCGGATAGGTCTGGTTAAGCGTCGCCACCATGTTCACAGCGTCGGCGGACAGCGCGCCGCCATACGTCCAGACGACTGCGGTGTAGTCGATCTCGTCGCCAACGGCCCAGTTCAGATCGGTCGCTTTGCAACGAAAGACGGCGCGTACAAAGTTGGGCTTCACGCCGAGCCCATGTGCC
Organism: Dongia sp.; assembly: GCF_041906375.1. Taxonomy (GTDB): domain Bacteria; phylum Pseudomonadota; class Alphaproteobacteria; order Dongiales; family Dongiaceae; genus Dongia. Next base: position 2,946 of record NZ_JAYRJJ010000018.1, read on the forward strand.
ACGGAAAGAGCCGTGCTCACGGCCAGCACCTGTTCAGCACTCTCGAAGGAATAGCTGCCGTTGATGGTTCGCCACGCGCTGCCGTCACTGCGCAGCAGCACCGCGTCTCCCGGCCGCAGCAACCTTGTGGCCAGCCCGTCCAGTGTTTCCGATCCGTTGGGATCTATGGTGATGTCGCCGCTCGCCGCGGAATTCCGGACGGCGACGACACCGCCATTGCCGACCGTGGCTGCGGCCAGCAAGGTTAAGGTGACGCCGGCCGTGGTGAAATTGATCTCGCTGCCCTTGTCCGCTGCCAGCATGGCATAGGCAGCGCTTTTGGCGTTGACCGGCAGGCTGAAACCGCCCGTCTGCCCGAACCAGGCTGGCGGCCCGGACACGCAGCGCCAATTGTCATTGCCTTCGCAGCGGAATCTGGCGACCTCGCCGGCTGCGGTGACGACGTTGTTTCCGCTCGGCAGAATGAAGCTCACTGCATTGTGGGTGAGGGTCAGCGGCGCCGCGAATCGTAGCTCCACTTCGGTACCGGCGAGGTCCCCTGCCCACAGGCCGCCGATGGTCGCAGCACCTGTCACGACATGATAGCCGCCGATATTGGTATCCGCTGGCTTGGCCAGGGCCGCTGCGCTGGCGATGTCGCTGCCTTTGCGCCACAGCGCCGCAAGCCCCCGCGGTGTCGCGCTTTCCACTTCGGTCACGCCGGCACGTGTCTTGTCGATGGCGGCAAGGATGGCGGCGCCGCTTGGGATGTTCTTGTTCTCAAGGCCCGAAAGATCGCCCTTCCAGCCCAGCAGCTTGTCCGCATCCGGGTCCGGCAGGGTGAGGTTGGCAACCGGGCTGGTCGGGCTCAGCGCCGCGGCGCGCCCCAGTTTGTCGTCAAGTTCCTGGATGAGCGCCGTCAAGCGGTCGAGGGCACGTTCATGCGTCTCCGCCGGAAAGGGATCGTTGGGCGTATAATCCACTTCCTGCGTGCGATTGGTGCGCCGTGCGATGGTCCAGCTCTTGTCGCTGCCGGGCGGCATCAACGCCGTCACCGTGCCGCCTGCACCGCCGCCGCCGGAGACCGCATAGTCGGTAGTGAGGACTTTGAGCGTCTCGCCGCCGCTGGCCAGGCTGCGTTCGATGACGTCGATTTCGTCAGCGCCGAAGAAGATGAAGGGTACCGCGAAAGACACGGTTGACCCGTCACCCGCGTATGTCACGCGGGAGGTCGTCGTTGAGATGGTCATGTGGCTTCCTTTTCAGGCAGGCAATGCGTAGCTCGCTTGCGCCGCTCGTTCCGCTTCCGTCCAGGATTGGATGGCTGGCCGGATCTCCGGCCGCGCCAGCGGCAACCATGCCGCAAAGCCGATACCGGTCATGAACTCCGCAAGGCGCCCGCCGGCGGCCTCCTGCGCCAATGGCGGCAAGGTCGGCCGTTCACCGCCCAGCGCCAGATGACTTTCTTCAATCAGGCGGGTGGCTTCAGCGAGTTGCACCAGCAGCGGCGGCATGGATCGCAACACCAGCTCGATCTCGGCAATGAGCGACAGGCGGCTTTCCAGCATGACCTGGTGGCGCCGGACGGCTTCCTGTCGTTCGAAACCGGCCCGATCCGCCACGCTGCGTGCGATGGCGATTTCGGCATGGGCAAGGCCTTGCGCGATGTTCATCGCATCAAGGGCCAAGGCCTGGTCTCGCCCTGCCAGCATCTGCACCCGTTTCTGGGCGCGTCCGTCTCCCGTGGCGGCGGCAAGGGCCAGGGCCTCCCGCTGCCTGGCCAGACGTGCGCGTTCCGCGTCATTCTCGGCTTGCCGTGCCTGCAAATGCGCCGCACAGGCCTGCCACTCCGCGGGCGATGCGGGCAAAGCACCGGGCGCTTCTCGTTCAGTCACGATTTGGCTCATTGCGCCCCTCCTGCCTGCGGATCCATCTCGGCGATCGCCGCCAGCGTGCGGATCAGCCAGGCATCGTTGCCAAGGCCGGTGCCGCGCAGCAATTCGGCGAGCTCCTCGGCGCCACCGCATTTTTCGATCAAGGACTGCGCCGCGGCGATCTTGCGCGGATAGCCCTCGCCCCATTCCTGAGCGAGCTCCGCCTGCGCCAGCCCGGCAGGATCAGCGCCGGACGGCGCCGCGTCGCAAAGCTGCCGGCAATAGGCCTGCACGATGCCGTTGACCGCCCCCTGCGGCAGGCCGGCGCGATGGAACCATTGCCGCGCCTTGCCCTCAAGCGCATCGTCCCGCTCGAAATCCGGCGGTACCGCAATCTGGTATCCTTGCGGGTCCATCGGCGCCCGCATGGCGTCGGCCAGATCGCCTTGCCGCTTCGTCGGCTGGTTGGACGGAATGTTCATGCCACGCGCGGCAAGGGCTTCACGCATGGCGGCATCAAGCGAATCGTGTCGGCTCATTGTTCTTTCTTCCATGGTTCGAGGGGGATGATGCTGTTTCCAAGCGAGCTCGTATTCGACAGTTGGTCCAGCAACGAGCGCCGCTGGCGATAGCGCGCCTCGCGTTCCTTGGCGCGCGCCGCCTCGGTCTGGCCGAAGCGGGCCCAGCGTGCCTCGGTATCGTCGGCGCGGGCGGCATCGACCAGCATGTCGGTGGGCGAGCCTTCGGTGGTGACACCACCCTTCAGAACGGCGATGCGCCGCCTCGACTGATCGACCGCCGCCTTCTGGCGCAGCTGACGTTCCTGCTCCACCCCTTGCGCTTTGGCGACCTTCGCCTCGCGCTCCAGCTCACGGCTCTCATGGCCAGCTGCCTGCGCGTCGGCTGCCATCTTGACGCCGGTCGAAACGACCATCGATGCAGCCATTGCTGCCGCGGTACTGCACATGTCATCCATCCATTGTTGTCAGTTGCGGAATCAGCGCCACGATCGTGCAGGGCAAGGGCTGCTCCTGCAGGACCGCGATGATTGCCTGCCTTTCCCACCCCTTGGGAAAGGCGACGACCTTGTCGCCGGTGAAAAGCGGCGGGCTTTGATCCATCGCCGTCTGGGCGGCGCGGAACACCACATCCTCGGTGCGGCCGGTTTCGGCGCCCACACGCATGCCAAGGCTGTTGGTGAGCCGCACCGTCACGCGGTGAATGCGCCGGTTTTTGCCCTGGGCCGTCCCGTCCATGGCACCGGCTTCGGCATCCATGGTGGTGAGAAGGCTGGTATAGCCAAGGCCGATATGCGCAAAGGCCGCGGATCGTTCCAGCGTGACGCTGCCATCGGGCGCCACCACGCGGGTCGGATGCGTGGCGCCGTCGGCCAGGATTGTCACCGTTTCGCCGATGAGATGATCGAGCCCGCGGATGACCCGCGCGCCCAACGACCAGGCGCCGGCCGCCATCCCGCTCAGCGAGGGAAACGCGGTGAGGATCGTGGCAACGACATGTGCTCCGTCGGTAAAGCCGGTGATGCGTGCCCGCGCGACGTGATAGCCGCTTCCCGAGGGGGCCGGGAAGCTGTACTGGATCTCGCGACCGACGTCGCCCGCCACAAACATTGCGCTCCCGGCCATGAAGACGACGCCCGTCTGTCCCGGCACCGTGGCACCCGCACCCGGCGTCAACGCGCCGGCGCCGGCGCCGTCATAGCGCAGGCCGCCATCGACGAAGAAGGCGCCCTTCTTGTCGAAGGGATCTTCCGGCTCGAAGGCACCGGCCATCCGTTCGACCGAACGACGCACGACACCGTTCACCTCACGCTCCACCGCCAACCAGGCCTCGTCCTGGCCGGTTCCCGGAATGCAGGCGACGGAGAGGACTTTGGCGCGCTTGCCGGCAATGCGGTGCTGATGCCAGCCGACCACATCCTGACCGCGCATATAGGTGAGGCCCAGCAGCGCCCCATCCGAACGCACCACCCAGACCACCGACCAGGGCTCTGCCTGATAGGCGATTTCCTTGATTCCCTTTTGCGTCAGATGCCGGGCAAGCAGGCTCAGCTCCGGCGAGTTGAACGCGTCATTCTCGAAGCTGTAGGCCATTTCATAGATCTTCCGGCCCGCGCGCTGCACATAGAGGACCGCAGCACCGATACGCTCCGGCCGTATGTCGGCGCTGCCATTGGTGGTCTCGCGGCGCACCGTGACATTGCTCGGCGTCACTGCCTCGTTGAGCGAGCTGGCGCTGAGGTTGAACTCGCCCCCGGTAGTGCCGAGTGCCAGGGTCTTGCCGGCGCTCATCCAGCGAATGGCGTTCACCCGGTCGTCGGCGATGGTGAAATTGAGCGCGTGATCGTCCTTGGTGACGCCATCGGTTCCGGTTGGCGAAAAACTTTCATAGGCGCCGGAGACCGAGGCCCAGAGGGTCTGCGGCTGCAGCTTCGAATTGGCGAGGAACAGCCGCTCCTCGTGGAAGGTGACCGTGCCGGGCCAGCCCGTGCCCGCCGACCAGGCGCCGAGCCGCCAGGAAGTGACCGCCGCTGTCCCGCCGAAGGCGCTCCTGATGTCGATCTTCACCTGTGTGGCGCTGGTGAAGGCTGCGATCTTCGCCCAGCCCCAGATGCTCGCATGCTTGATCCGCACCAGGCGTCCGACATCGCCGGCCACGAACAGGTTGGCCGAGGCGGTCAGCGTCACATCGCTGCCGCTCGCTGCCGCCGGCGCCAAGGTGACGGCGCCGACATTTTCGTCGAGATAGGGCCCGTCCTGAAAATCGATCGGTGTCAGCGACCAGCTGGTATGTCCGCTCCGCGCCAGCTTATAGGGGGCGAATAGCGGATGCGTCAGATAGAGCACGTCGGCCGACTGCGCCCATTTGAGCCCCGCGAGATCCGCCGCGCCATAGGGCGTTGCCACTTCGTAAGGGATCGCCGGGCCGGTCTCGATCCGGCCCCCATTCATGTAGAAGCGGAAATAGCCATTGCCGGCCTCAATGACATAGGCCTGCTCGGTTGAGAACTCGAACGGGATCAGGCGCACGGCGCCATCATCCTTGGTGTGGGCAATGAATTCGGTTCCCGGCCGCCTTGTCGCCGGACCTTGCGCCAGCAGGACGAAGTTCTCGATGCGGCGACAGGCGTTGCGATACTTGTCGAGGTCGATGCGGCCGTAGAGATCCGGCGACCATTCGCCGGCATTGAAGGTCGAAAGCAGATGCGATGCGCGCGCCATGGATTTCAACCTCGCGCCGCCAGCCAGGCATCGATGACGAGATCGCTGGCACCGCCTTCCTGCGCATCGACCGCTTTCGCTTCGGCCAGCACCGTGCGCAAATAGTCCCGCGCTGCCTCAATGCGCGATCCGCTTTCGGTGAGATTGCCGGCAAGATGCACGGCCAGTTTCGCCGCCACCGCCTCGGCCAGCAGCGAATCATAGCTCGCCACGTCGACGATGCGGCCGATATAGAGAATATCGAGCGGCGCCGCGTAATCGGCGAGAATGCGGCGACCCTCGACCCGGTAATCCGTCCCGTTGTCGACCTCGAGCAGGCGCAGGCAGAAAGCCGGCTCCGGCCCCTGCGGCAGCTGGTACTGATAGAGATAGCCCCAGCCCGGCGCCTCGTTGAGGGCCGGCAGGCGCGCACGGCGCAAAGCTGCGTTCCACGGATAGAGCCGCAGTACCGAATCCGCCGAGGGCTCGAAATTGCGCTGGCACAGATTGGCCGCTTTCGATCCATCCTCCAGCGAGATGATGGGATCGGCGCCCAGCAGATCGAGCGCGCGGTTACAGATCGAAACAGTCGAGATGGCCATTTTTCAGTCTCCAACTATCGCGCGGGCAGCGGGGTTGCCAGCCGACGAATGTCGGCATGCGCCAACTTGGCGGCCGCTGCCCGCGCGATCACTTAGTCCAATGTGTAGAAAATCATCACGCGCAGCGTGCCGGAGGCCGGCAGGGCGGCCGCGGCGATGGTGAGGATGACGATCTCTTCCGTCGCCAGCGCTTCGCCGGCGACAGCCGCCGGACCGAACAGGGTCGGCGTATCGACGGCGGTGAAGGCCGCCGCCGGGCGATACTTGCCGGAGTTGCCGGCAATGCCGATCGCCAAGGTCGACGAGCCCAGCGAGACCGTGCTGTCGAGGATGCCATAGAGCACGCGGGCACCCTTGGGCAGGCGCGCCACTTCGACGATGTCGCTGGTCGGCTGGGCCGCCAGCACGACTTTCTCGTTGAAGACGCGCACGCGGCCATGGATGTCGCCGGCCATCGGCAGATCGACCGGCAATGAATTACGCAGGCGCCCCATCTGGGTGCCGTACTGAGTAGCCATATGTTCTCTCCTGATAGGTTTCAGTCTGCAAACCAGTCGAGGGCATCGCGGAGTTGGCCCGCCGACGCATGTCGGCATTCGCCGACCGGGCGGCCGCGATGCCCTCGACCCTTTAAGCAAGCGTCGCGATCTCGACGACGCCTTCTTCCTCCATGCGCGTGGCGCCGACCGACATGGCGCAATAGACCTGCGTCGCATAGGATTTGTCGGGGCGTTCGGTCACCTTCACCTTCGGCGTCTGCGCGATGGCGAGCAGCAAGGCCGACTGGCGCCAGGCGAGGCACGCGCGGTCGCCGCTGGTGGTGGTCCCTAAGCGCTGCGTGCGAATGAATTTGAAGCCGAGAAAGGTGTCGATCTGACCGGCGGCCAGCGCCTTCACCGTGTTGTAGTCGCTCGACGTCACCTGGGTGTTGCTGAGGAGGACCGTGATGTCCTTGGCGGGACACGCGACATAGCGCGGCTCGTCCGGATCGTTCTCCGCGGCATCCAGGATTTCCTTGGCGGCAAGCAGCTTGGCAAGCGTCAGGCCGGTGCCGCCCACCGCGATCTTCTGGCCCGACGGCAGCGCAAGGCTGGTCTGCCCGGTCTTGCCGCTGCGCGCGGTGCCGTTGGCATTGGCGATGATGACATCGTCCATGGCGCGGCCCAGCGCATGGGCCGCGGCCTGGCTGTAGGCGCTGGTCGGGTCGGTCAGCGTCTTCACCTGGTCCAGGCGGTCGATGAGGTCGGAATATTCGTAATCTTCCAGCATCACCTGGCGGCGCGCATGCGGCGTTTCGGTGAGCGGCGTGTCGGCATGGCGCGACTGGCGCTTCACCGCGCTGCCGGCCCCGATCTGGTCGAAATAGGCGATTTCGCCCTCAACCACTTCCTGGCGCACCGCATCCTTGAGGCGGCTGCCCTTCTGCTGCACCAGCAGCATGATGTTGGCACTATAGAGGTTGTTGAACGCAACCTGGATCTGCGAGGACATGGGTCCACACTTCCTTTCTGCTCGATTGTCATGATGTGACTGCGTTGATCGGCGAGGTTGCCCGGTTCCGGACCTCAAGCCTGGATGCAAGCGCGCACCCTTACGCGGCTCGTCTTTCCGAGCCGTCAGCCGGGCCGCGAAAGCACGCGGTTGTCCGGACTTTGATGATTGGAATCCCCCTCCCTCCTTGAGGGGGAGGGTCGGGGAGGGGGGTATCTATCCGCGGCAGAAAGCGACGAGAATGAAACGCGCCACACCCCCTCCCGCGCTACGCGCGACCTCCCCCTCAAGGGGGAGGCAAGCGATCTACGCCGTCAACCCGCCTCACCCCCATACGCCAGCGCAAACAAATCCTCCATGCGCTTCACCGTTGCCGCATGGTCGGGATGGGTCTTGTTGACGTAAGGGTGCTTGGCATCGCCCTTGGCCGCCTGCTGCAGCTTGGCGATTTCGCTCATGGCTTCGGCGGGCGAGCGGGGCCGGCCGGTCTTGGCGTCGGCGCGGGCGGTGATGCTGTCTTCACCCGTGGCGCGGCCGACCTTGGCCAGCAAGTCCATCAGCGCGCCCTCGCCGATGCCGTCGGCGATCTC
>NZ_JAYRJJ010000006.1:0-322000 GCF_041906375.1 Dongia sp.
CGCGCTTCACACAAAGCGCGCCTTTGCTACTTCCAGCCGACTTAACGCGGGATGGAGCAGCCCGGTAGCTCGTCAGGCTCATAACCTGAAGGTCAGAGGTTCAAATCCTCTTCCCGCAACCATTAAATAAAACGGCTTAGCTGTAACTCAGCTAAGCCGTTTTTTTGTTGTGCAGGCCAATTGCCTGCCTAAAAGCGATCGATAACCGTAACGCCGACGCCTTGGAAGCCGTCAAGGGATGCAAGTGCCGCGCCCGCTTCGGTGAGAGCAATGCGCTTGGTGACAAGGCGGGAGGGGTCCAGCCGACCGGCCTTGATCATCCCGAAGATTGCAGGAAAGCGGCTGGCGCCGATGCCCCTAGTGCCCATAATGCTGATCTGGCGAGAATAGACCGTTTCAAGCAATGGTATGATGGGAGTTGCGTGCTGTTCCAGTGGCATGCCGATCTGCACATGCCGGCCGAGCTTGCGCAGACCCCTTATGGAATTGTGGAAGGTCGTCGTAATGCCAAGGGCATCGATCGAAACATGCGCGCCTCCATCGGTGGCGGCGCGTACGTCCATGGCAATATCGGAAGATGTGGCGGCGTTCAGCGTCGCAGTGGCACCGAGCGATCGGGCGAGAGCCAGGGCCTCGGCATTGACATCGATCGCCAACACCTGAGCGCCAAGCGACGCTGCGATCATGATGGCGGAGAGGCCGACGCCACCGCAGCCATGAACGGCCAGCCATTCACCCGGCCTGAGACCGGCGCGGTCGACGATACCCCTGAAGGCGGTAGTCAGGCGACAGCCCATGGCGGCCGCCTCGGCAAAGCCGATCATTTCTGGCAGGTGCACCAGGTTGAAGTCGGCATGCGGCACCGCAGTGAATTGCGCAAAAGCGCCCCAGGCGGAAAAGCCCAGGACGAATTGGTGTGCACATATGGTTGGATCACCGCCGCGGCAGTCCGGGCAATCGCCACAGGCAATGATGAAAGGGGCGGTAACCCTGTCGCCCTTCTGGAAGCGTCGGCAATCGGGTCCGACCTCAAGCACGGTGCCGGCGAACTCGTGGCCAGGCACATGCGGCGGCGCGACATCCGGATCGGCGCCTTTCCATCCATGCCAATCGGATCGGCACACCCCGCAAGCCTCCACGGCGATGACGACGCCGTCGCGGGGACATTTAGGGTCCGGTACATCGCGTACCACCAGCGGCTGGCGGAATTCTTCGAACAGTGCGGCGCGCAATAGAGGCCTCGACGATCAATGGCAGTAATGAAACGCAGCGCAGATTGGACCTCAGTTGTGGATTCGGCAAGGTGTGCGCTGACGCTGCTAGCTCCGATCCGCATTCAGGATGCGCAGTTCGACACCGGTTTCACGCACGGCGGCGACCGTCGCTGGATCTGGCGCGCCGGCTGTCAGGATCATGTCGACATCTTCGAAACCGCAAACCCGGACCAGTGACGTTTGCGAAAATTTACTGGCGTCAGTGACCACGATGCCGAGACGCGAGGCACGTAGAATCGCCTGTTTGAGGGCGGCATCCGGCAGGCTGAGGCCCATGATCCCGAAGGACGGGTCGACACCATTGCAGCCAATGAAAGCAAAAGACGCACGGATGCGCTCAAGGATAAGGGTGCTCACCGGGCCGACCAGGGAATGCTGCTGCGGTCGTAGTGTGCCGCCGGTGACGACAACCTCGACCCGTGGAATGGCACGTTCCAAAGCCAGGGCGATGTTCAAGCCGGGGGTAAAAATGGTGAGGTTGGTGAGATCCTCCCGGTCGGCGATAGCGTGGGCGATCGCCATTGCCGTCGTGCCGACATCGAGGATGATGCTGTCGCCCGGCGAAAGCATGGCGGCAGCTGCCAACCCGATGCTGCGCTTTTCCGGCAGATAGCTGGATACGCGGGCCTCGTAATCGACCTCGGGGACGGCCTCCACCACGCGCATGGCGCCGCCGCGCACGCGACGGATACCGCCGCGGCGGGCGAGGATATCGACGTCGCTGCGAATGGTTACCTCGGACACGCCGAACTGGCGCGCGAGGTCGTAGATGCGGACGAATTCATGCATCTGGATGAAGGAGAGCAATTGCTCTCGCCTTGCATCGGAGGCCGAACCTTCCGTCCCAGCCGGGATGGCACTTAGTTCGTCGTCGAGTGTTTCAGCTGTCATTGCTTCGGTTCCATTACGCCGCACTGCACAATCCGAAACCCTGAATTGACATGAGCATGAGGTGAAATACTGCAAAAGCGGATGCTTTTTCAATCCGGCTTGACAATCTACTTTCGATACGGAAGTTTCTATATCACAAGTAGAGCGACAAACTAAAGTCGCCGATACCGAGGAAGCGCCATGACAGGGACCGCTCGATGACGGCAGCGCAGGTCGATTCTCATCCGCATGCGGGCGGCTATGGAGAATCCGTGCCGGAACTCGACATGCGCAACATCGGCAAGAGCTTTGCCAACATCCGAGCGCTATCGAATGTCTCCTTCTCTGTGCGCGGTGGCGAAATCCATGCCCTGATGGGCGAGAACGGGGCCGGCAAATCGACCCTGATGAAGATACTCTCCGGTGCCTATAGCGCAGACCCGGGCGGCGAAATCCGTCTGCGCGGCGAGCTTGTCGCGATAAGTGGCCCGCTTGCGGGGCGGCGTCATGGCATCGCCGTCATCTATCAGGAACTCTCCCTGGCGCCCAACCTGACCGTTGCCGAGAACATCTTTCTGGGTGAGGAAAAGCGACGCTATGGCTTCATCGACCGCAAGGCGATGGAGGCTGCAGCGGCACCCTTGCTGCGCCGGCTCGATGCGCCATTCCTTGCCAATGCACGCGTCGCAGGGCTCTCCATTGCCGAACGGCAATTGGTCGAGATCGCCCGTGCCCTTGCCGGGCATCCGCGCATCCTGGTGATGGACGAGCCGACCACCAGCCTCTCGGCCCGCGAGGCAACGCGGCTCTTTGCCATCATCCGGCAACTGAAGTCCGAGGGTATTGCCATCGTCTATATCAGCCACCGCATGGCGGAGGTCTATGAACTGGCGGACCGGGTAAGTGTTCTACGGGACGGCACGCTGATCGGTACATTGGACAAGGGGGAAATCACCGCACCGGCCTTGGTGCGGATGATGGTCGGCCGCGAGTTGTCCTCCTTCTACACCAAGGAACATCGACATCCATCTGCCGACCGCATGGCGGTGCTGGAGGTGGAAAATATTCACGATGATAAATTCATTAAGAATTGCAGCCTGTCGGTGAAAGCCGGCGAAGTAGTTGGATTGGCCGGCCTCGTCGGCTCCGGTCGGACGGAACTTGCGCGGCTCATCTACGGTGCTGATCCGAAGGCTGGCGGCCGCATCCTGGTCGACGGCGCCGAATGCCAGATCGCGACACCCCTACAGGCCATCAAATCGGGCATCGTCTATTTGACAGAGGATCGCAAAGCCCTTGGCCTGTTTCTGGACATGACGATCCGAGAGAATATTGCCATCAGCGTCCTGGATGAGGATGCAATTGCCGGCGGTATTCTCAATCTCAGATCGGCACGGGATAGGGCCGCCGCTGCTATCAAGTCGCTTGGCATCCGCACTCTCAATAGCGCAGTGACCGTGGGGTCGCTCTCAGGTGGTAACCAGCAAAAGGTTTTGCTTTCGCGGTTGCTTGAGACCAAACCACGCGTCCTGCTCCTGGATGAGCCTACCCGCGGTATCGATGTCGGCGCCAAATCGCAGATCTATCACATCATTGATGAACTGGCGCGGGCTGGCGCGGCGGTTCTGGTGATTTCAAGCGAGCTACCGGAGATTGTCGGCATTTCGGATCGCGTACTGGTCATGCGCGACGGGCAAATTGTCGGTGAAATCGAAGGGCGGCCGAACGCGCCGATCACGCAGGAAATGATCATGGATATTGCGACCAGCACGGCGGCACTCAACGCGGCCTAAATGTGGTTGTGGGGCGAAGGGAATTGAGTATGAGCGACAGAGCGATGGGCATAACTGCTCAGGATATTGAGAAGGCCTCTCTGGCACGAAAGCAGCGGATGCGCTCGATCCTGCAGATTGTCGGAATGCTGCCGATTCTCATCATCCTCGGCATCTTCTTCGAAGTGTCAACCGATCGCTTCATGAGTTGGATGAACCTGTCAATTGTAGCACAGCAGGCGGCCATCAACATCGTTCTGGCCGCCGGCATGACCTTCGTCATTCTCACGGGTGGTATCGACCTCTCCATCGGCTCGATCCTGGCTGCCTCGGCGATGATCGCAATCATTGTCTCGAAGGTGCCCGATTACGGCATGCTGGGCGTACCGGCGGCACTCCTCATTGGCCTGATTTTCGGTCTCATCAATGGCATTCTCATTGCTGCGATGCGATTGCCGCCCTTTATCGTTACTTTGGGATCGTTGACGGCTGTGCGCGGCGTCGCGCGCCTTCTTGGCGAAGATACGACTGTCTTCAATCCGGATCTGCCCTTTGCCTTCATCGGCAACGGCACCTTTTTGCAGGTACCTTGGCTCGTCATCATTGCTTTTGCCGTCGTCATCATTTCGTGGCTGATCCTGCGGCGCACGGTCCTTGGCAATCGCATCTATGCCGTCGGTGGAAATCCCGATGCAGCACGGCTCGCGGGTATCAAGGTTTGGCAGATCTTGCTCTTTGTCTATTCCATGGCGGGTCTGCTCGCGGGGCTTGGCGGTGCCATGTCGGCGGCGCGCCTTTTTGCTGCCAACGGACTGCAACTGGGCCAGAGCTATGAACTCGATGCGATCGCGGCGGTCATACTTGGCGGCACCAGCTTTACCGGCGGAATCGGTTCGATCTGGGGCACGCTGATCGGTGCGCTCATTATCGCCGTGCTGACTAACGGGCTGATCCTGCTCGGGATATCAGACATCTGGCAATACATCATCAAGGGATTGGTCATCATCGGTGCCGTGGCGCTCGACCGCTATCGCTTGCGGGAAGGGGGGCGGACATGACGGGGCCAAGAGTGCCGGCGCTCAACGAAGTCGCCGGATAGAAAGCCGTATCGGTCGCACAGCGATCCGGTGTGATAATCCAACAGGAGGAAACATGAAACTCTCGCGTCTTGCCCTAGGGCTGGTGGTTTCGGTCGGTTTGACGATGCCTGCTGTCGCCCAAGAACTCCAAAAGGTCGGTATTTCGGTCGGCTCTTTGGGAAATCCTTTCTTCGTCGCCACAATCAAGGGCATCGAAGATAAGGCCAAGGGGATCAATCCCAATGTTGAAGTGATCTCGGTCTCTTCAGACTACGACCTCAACAAGCAGGTTACGCAGATCGATAACTTCATTGCCGCCGGCGTCAATGTCATCATGTTGAATGCAGTTGATCCAGTCGCCATCGCGCCCGCGATTAAGAAGGCACAGGCAGCAGGGATCGTTGTTGCCGCCTTCGATGTCGGTGCCCAGGGGGCTGACGTCACGGTTATGACCGACAACGTCAAGGCGGGCGCTCTTGCTTGCCAGTACATCGTCGACCACCTGAAGGGAAAGGGTGACGTTCTCATCGTGAATGGCCCGCAGGTCACCTCGGTCGCGGACCGTGTCAAGGGTTGCAAGGAGGTTTTTGCCAAGAGCCCGGATATCAAGATCCTGTCGGATGATCAGGATGCCAAGGGCTCGCGTGACGGTGGCTTCGCCGTGACGCAAAGCTTGCTCACGCGCTTCCAGAAGGTTGACGGCATCTTCGCGATCAATGATCCGACCGGCATTGGCGCCAGCCTGGCGGCAAAGCAGTTGGGCCGCAGCGAGTTCATCATCACGGCGGTGGACGGTGCGCCGGATATCGAAGCGGAACTGAAAACAGGCACCTCGCTGATCAAGGCGTCGTCTTCGCAGGATCCGTATGCAATGGCTGGCCAGTCGCTCGAACTGGCGGCCGGCATTCTGCAGGGCAAGAAGCCGGATCCAAACGTGATCTTGCTTGATCCGGTGCTGATCACCTCCGAGAACCTCGGTTCCTACAAGGGTTGGACGGCGGCTCGCTGAATGCGTCTGCGGCCGGCTGCGGTCCCTGGCCGCAGCCGGCGCTTTTTCTCGGGAAGAAATAATGTTGAAGGAACTGCGCGAGCAGGTTCTGGCGGCCAATCTCGAATTGGTGCGTGCCGGTCTCGTTCTCTATACCTTCGGCAATGTCAGCGGCATTGACCGGGAGCGAGGGCTGATCGTCATCAAGCCGAGCGGTGTCCCCTACGAACGCATGTCGGAATCCGACATGGTGATCGTGGATCTGGATGGAACCAAGGTCGAAGGAGACCTGCGGCCGTCCTCCGACCTTGCGACGCATCTGGTACTCTACAAGGCATTTCCTGTGATCGGCGGCGTGGTACATTCACATTCGGAGTTCGCGACGATCTGGGCTCAAGCCGCGCGCGCCATTCCTGCCTTCGGGACGACACATGCCGACTATTTTCACGGTGCGGTGCCGGCCACGCGTGAACTCACCGGGGCGGAAATCGGTGGCGACTACGTGCACCATACCGGCAGGGTGATTGTCGAGGCGATCGGCGATAAGGATCCGCTCGCTATGCCTGCGGCACTCGTGTCTGGCCACGGTCCCTTTTGCTGGGGCGTTGATGCCGGCGACGCGGTGCACAATGCGGTCGTGCTGGAATCCGTCGCTCGCATGGCATTGCATACGCTGGCACTGCAGCCGCATGCCGTTGGCATTTCCCAAGCCTTGCTGGACCGGCACTATTTTCGCAAGCATGGTGCCAAGGCGACCTACGGTCAGTCGCAAGCCAGCAGGATTCGCCCATAATGTCATCCGTCATTGCCGGGGTCGATTTTGGAACCCTGAGCGTCCGCGTGACGCTGTTTTCCGATGCGGGCAGGGCGCTCGGCCACGCCAGCGCCGAATATCCCTTGCACCGGCGGCGCGACGATCCGGACTATGCCACTCAATCGCACGATGACCAGATGTCGGCCCTGGCAGATGCCGTTCAAAGGGCGCTGCGGGATAGTCACGTGCCGGGTGATGACATTGCCGCCCTAGCCATCGACACGACCGGCTCCAGTGTAGTCATGCTTGGTGAAGGGCTGGTGCCGCTCGACGACTATTATCTTTGGTGCGATCACCGGGCCAAGGCCGAAGCGCAGGAAATTACTGCGCACGCCCACAAGGTCGGGTTGGAGGCGATTAATTGGTGCGGCGGTGTCTATTCGCACGAATGGGGCTTCGCCAAAGTGCTGCATTGGCTGCGCCACAATCCCGGCAAGCGCGGTCGCTTCATCACCGCCATGGAGCATTGCGACATGGTCGTGGCGACCCTGACCGGCGTCACGGATGTGGGGCAGGTGAAGCGCAGTGTCTGTGCCATGGGGCACAAATGGATGTGGAATCCGCGTTGGGACGGTTTGCCGTCGCAGGATTTTCTGTCCCGTGTCGATCCACTATTTGACAATATCCGCGCCAAGATCGGTGGTGAGTTTTGTACCTCGGATAAGATCGCAGGCGGTCTTTCTCAAGCATGGGCGGACCGGCTGGGTATCAAAGCGGGGATTCCGATCCCGGTCGGGGCCTTTGACGCGCATTGGGACGCGCTCGGCGCGGGCTGCAAGGTCGGCGACGTGGTCAATGTCGTCGGCACCTCGACCTGCATCATAGCAACCGCGCGTGATGTCGGTCTTATTCCCGGCCTTTGCGGAATTGTGCCCGGCAGCGTCGATCCGCATTTGATGGGGATCGAGGCCGGCTTGTCGGCAACGGGTGACATATTCGATGCCATCGCCAAGCGCGCCAATACCCGTATCGCCGATCTGTCTCGGGGACTGGAAAATTATCGCGCCGGGCAGACCGGTCTGTTGCGCCTCACCTGGGATAATGGCGACCGAACCGTATTGGTGCGACCGGATTTGGGTGGGGTGACGCTCGGCTGGAACTTGCTGCATACGGCGCAGGATGAGCTCTTCGCGGCGATCGAGGGCACGGCGTTCCATACCCGCCTCATTCTGGAGCGAATGGCCGAGGGCGGTGTGCCGATCGATCGCATTATCAATGGCGGCGGCATCCCGCAGCACAATCCGGTGCTGAACCAGGTTTACGCCAATGTCCTCGGCAAGCCCGTACTGGTGCCGGACGGGGTGCCGACCGGTTTCGGCGCCGGCATCTTTGCGAGCCTAGCCGCTGGCATTCATGCGGATGTCGCCGCCGCACAGGCTGCCATGTGCCTGCCATTCAGGACCTTCACACCCGATCCGGCGGCGCAAGCGATCTATGAACGCCTATATGCCACTTTTCGTCGCCTTTACCGTGGCTTTGGCGGCGTCGACCCGACGACCGATCTCGGCACTGTGCTGCCGGAACTGCGCCGAATTGCCCTCACCGGAGGTCACGCTTGATGACGACCCGCCTCGACCAAAAGCTCGCCCGCATTCGTGCCGGACAGTATACTCGCGGTGATTTCATCATCGCCGATGCCAAAGACGGCGACATGGGGCCAAGCCTGGTGTCCACCGGGCCCCTGCGGCAAAAGGACGGGAGTTGGACGCGCTATCGCAACCGCGCTGAGTTTCTCGATCAGGTGCGTTCTATCGTGGCGCAGAATATCGTCGACATCATGCTTCTCTCGGCCTCCAATCTCGAGAAACTGGCGGCGGAGGGCGTTTTTCGCGGCAGCCCGGTGAAGCCTGCGGTACGTGCAAATGACACGAGCGATATCTGGATGGTTCGGGGTGGCACCTATAACCATCTGCCCTCGCGGCCGTTTCGGTCGGCTTCCTTGCCGCGTGTTTTGCATGGCGGCTCTGCTCTCCGAAGCAATGCGTCCGTCGCTGGCACGGATCTCGGGCTCTATTCTATAACGTTCAACAATGACCTTGAGGCCGATCTTCGGGCGCTGGAGGCCTTCGCCGCATTTCGTGCTGATGCTGCGCTGCACGGCTTCAGCTACTTCCTGGAGGTATTCAACCCCAATGCCGGGCGGGATGTTGCGCCGGAGATCATGCCGCACTTTGTCAACGATTGCATCGTGCGTTGTCTCGCCGGTGTTGCCGCGGCCGATCGACCGCAGTTTCTCAAAGTGGCCTACAATGGCCCCAAGGCATTGGAAGAAATCGCCGGCTACGATCCCGGCATGATCGTCGGCGTGCTGGGCGGCGGGGCGGGGACAACGCGCGATTGCTTTGAACTGCTCGCCCAGGCGGAGCGCTATGGTGCGCGGGTTGCCCTCTTTGGGCGCAAGATCAATTTGGCCGAGGATCCGCTGACCATGGTAGATCTGATGCGTCATGTAGCCGATGGAACAGTGACGCCGCAGGAGGCGGTTCGTGCCTATCATGGCGCCTTGGGAAAGCAGGGTATCAAGCCGATCCGGTCACTAGATGACGATAGTGCCGTTACCGAAGCGGTTCTTCGGCAGGCAGCTTGATCAGCCCACTGGATTCCCGACACAACCGCCTGTAGAGAAGTAGGCATGACAACGTCTCGCCGTGGCATCGTGACGGGGGGAACATGGTGCGTTGATCGCAACCGTGCGATCGATGCTTGGCCGCATGAAGACGGTGCCGCCGAAATCCTGGCAACCGAGCTTTATGGCGGTGGTTCGGCCTGCAACCTGGCCATCGACCTCAAAAAACTGGATCCGGGCTTTCCGGTTGCCACGATTGGCCTGATTGGGGACGATGCGGATGGGCGCTTCCTCGCGCATCAGGCCGATATCCACGGCATAGAGCGCGCGCGCCTGGCTGTCACCTCCGCGGCAGAGACCCAGTTCACCGACGCCTATGTTTCGCAACGCAGTGGCCGTCGCACGCATATCTTTTTCCAGGGTACCGGCGCGTTGTTGACACCGGACCATTTTGATTTCACGGGGCTGACAGCGCGTATCCTGCATTTGGGTTTGCCAGGCGCACACAAGCATATGGATGGGCCATGGCAAGATGGTGCCAATGGCTGGGTGACTGTCCTGCGCCGGGCGCGCGACATGGGCCTGCAGACGAATCTGGAGCTCTTCAGCATTGCCCCGGATCGGATTGCCAATCTGGTGCGGCCGTGCCTGCCGCATTTGGACTATCTGATCGTCAATGATTTCGAGATTGGCGCGTTGGCCCGGATGCAGACATCGTCGGATGGTGTTACGGCAGTTTCGACCTGTATCGAGGCGGCGCGCGCTATCATGGCGCAAGGTGGCATGAAGCTGGTTGTCGTGCATTTCCCAGCCGGCGCGATCGCCCTTGGTCGCGAGGGCGATGTTGCGACGGCACCATCGGTCAATATCCCCCAAGGCGCTATCGTCAGCGCGAACGGTGCGGGCGATGCTTTCGCCGCTGGCTTGCTCTATGGCGTTCATGAAGGGTGGCAGGTCCCGGCCGCTCTTGAGCTCGCCCATGCGACCGCGGCGATGTCGCTGAAAGGGCTGTCTACCTGCGCCACGGTCCAATCGCATCAAGCCTGCCTGGAGCAGGCGCGAATCTGGGGATTTCACCCTACAGTCTGATTGGGATTAGTCACAGGTTCAGTCGCGGCTCACGCTGCATGCGTCGCTATTGGAGAAACTGGCTCCGTCCTTCGTCGTGCAATGACAAATTTCTTGACGAGGCACGCGGAGTGGAGAAATGTTGGCCCGTCGATGGTTCCCCGATGGATGGACTCCAGGGGATTAATAGGGAACACGGTGCGGACGACCCAAAAGGGGCCAAAGCCGTGACTGCCCCCGCAACTGTAAGCGAGGAGCAGACGCCGAAATAACCACTGACCGGAGCTGGCGCGGAATGCGCTGGCAACTTGGTTGGGAAGGTGGCGCTGCGCAACACTCGTGAGCCAGGAGACCTGCCAGCGACAGGAAGAATCCGTTTCCCGGACGGGGTGTCCGCGCGGTGTTGATGGCTTGGTATCGCAGGATACCTCAAGGCCCATTGGCGACACGCCATCCCCGTTCGATATGGATTTCTCACCAGTCAACCAATTTGAGGGGATTCACCAATGCAAGCCAAAGCACAACTTTCATCAACTGCCCTGTCTACCAAATCCAAAACCCGCGCCGAAGCTGTTGCGGGCGCCGCAATGGCCGCGATGCTGGGCCTTGTCATGGTCTGGGGCGTGGGCTTTTCGCACATTGAAGCGGTCCATAACGCCGCCCATGACACACGCCACGCCAACGCTTTTCCCTGCCACTAAGGTGGCAGGAGGCACTGCATGGAGACGTTTCGGCAGCTTTTCATTGTTGCGGCCCTCGCCGGACTTGTAAGCGGCATCTTCATTTCCCTGGTGCATCAGGTCAGCACGACGCCGCTGATCCTCGCGGCAGAAGTCTATGAGGGTTCTGCCGATGCGGTGGCGACGGACACGCATGAAGATGCAACTGGCACCACCGGCCATGGCCACTCGGAAGGTGAAGCTGGGGCGTGGTTTCCGACCGACGGTTGGCAGCGCACGCTGGCAACCGCCACGGCGGATGTGTTGACTGGTATCGGTTTTTCGCTGGTGCTGGCCGCTGCCTATCACCTTTGGGGTGGGCAGATGACGTGGCGGATAGGACTCTTCTGGGGCCTTGCCGGGTTTGCCGCGATCGTCGCCTCGCCAAATCTTGGCCTTCCGCCGGAAGTTCCCGGGACGGAGGCCGCGCCGCTCGCCGATCGTCAGATGTGGTGGATCGCAACGGCCGCACTGACGGCGGCCGGCCTAGGCTGCATCTTTATCGGAAGGCAAGCCTGGATGGCTGCTCTGGGGCTTGCGCTTGTCGTCTTGCCGCATGCCTATGGCGCACCACAGCCCGCTGAATACGCAAGCGTGGCACCCGAGGCGCTTGCGCACCGGTTCATCGTGGCAGCCACAGTCGTTGGACTGCTTTTCTGGGCCGCACTTGGCGCGTCGACTGGCTATTTCTATTGTCGCATCTTTAAAGAAGCTGCGGCCTGACCGATCGCTTCAAGAATGAGAAAGGCCGGAAGACCTGTGAGGGTCATCCGGCCTTTTTTCATCTCCTACAGTGCGCGCACATCGTGGATGAAGCGCTCGATCGTGCTGCGGATATGGGCCGTGTTCTGGCCAAGTTGTTTGGCAGCGGAAAGCACGGTCGCGGTGGCATTCTGCGTCTGGCCGGCGGCCTGGGCTACGAAAACCACCTTCTCAGAGACTTCCTGGTTGCCGGCCGAAGCCTCCTGAATGTTGCGCGCAATTTCTTTGGTGGCGGCATTCTGTTCCTCGACCGCGGCCGCGACGCCACCGGAAATGTCCTTCATCTGGCGGATCTGCTCACCTACCGACCGAATGGAATCGGCCGTTGATTGGGTCGAGGTCTGGATGGATTGCACCTGAACGGCAATGTCGTCGGTCGCGCGAGCCGTCTGGTTGGCGAGGCTCTTTACTTCGTTGGCGACGACAGCAAAACCCTTGCCGGCCTCTCCGGCGCGGGCTGCTTCGATAGTGGCATTGAGCGCCAGGAGGTTGGTCTGGTTCGAAATTTCCGTAATGAGTCGGACCACGTCCCCGATTTTTGTCGACGCCTCTGTCAGCAAGGTCACGCGTTCCGTCGTATCTTCGATGGCATGCGTCGAAGCCGCAGCAATGTCGGCCTGGCTGGCAACCTGGCGGCTGATCTCCATGATCGAGCTGGAGAGTTCCTCCGTTGCTGCTGCGACGGTTTGCACGTTGGAACTGGCTTCAGTCGCAGCTGCCGCCACTTTCTGCACCTGGTCGAGAGACTCGGTCGACAGCTTGGTGAGCGATTCTGCCGTCTGATCCAGTTCGTCGGCGGATTTCACAAGGGCCTGCAGGATGGTTTCGACCTCCTGGTCGAAGCCGCGCGCAAGATCGGTCATCTGCGCAGCACGCTTTTCGCGCGCCTGTTGCTGCTGCGCGGCCTCCGCCTGCAGCACCTCGTTCTTGCGCATATTGTCGGCAAAGACGGCAACGGCACCAGCCATGTTGCCGACTTCGTCCGCGCGCTCGGCGTAGGGGATATGCACTGCCGTATTGCCAGACGCCAATTCCTTCATCGTATCCGTGATGACGCGGATTGGTGCGCCGATTTGGCGCGAAAGCACGAAGAAGAAGAGAACGGCGGCAACCAGCATGACAATGGCGCTGATGATGACAGTGCGCAGCGTCCAGGCAAGGGCTGACGAGATTTCCGCATTGGCAGCGGCCGAGTTCTCCCGGATCGCGTCGGCCAACTCCTTCCCGGCGGCCTC
Source organism: Dongia sp. (assembly GCF_041906375.1). GTDB lineage: Bacteria > Pseudomonadota > Alphaproteobacteria > Dongiales > Dongiaceae > Dongia. The sequence goes on from NZ_JAYRJJ010000006.1 coordinate 13,148, forward strand.
GAGTTTGTCCGTTAAGGTCTCGCCGGCACCGGTGACTTCGATCGCGCGCGCTTCATTGACGGTCGAAGGGTGACGCATCAATTTGAGCTGTTTCGCGACCGGACCGTCGCGCCATTCCTTGACAGCGCTGGAGATCGCGTCGAGAGGTGCCAGCAAATGTTGTTCACCGGCTGCGTTGGCAATGGCTTCCTGTAACAACTGGTCGAAGCTGGCACTGAAGGTCTGGTAGTTGCGTGAATATTCCGAATTGCCGGTGACGAGCAGGCCGCGGATCGCCGTCTGCATCTTGGCTGCAACAGCCAAGGTCGCGTTGATCGAGCTGGCCTGTCGTTCGGCCGCATCACTGACGGAGTTCGCACGGTCAATGCGGGCGGTCAACATGATCGAAATGCCGCCGGAGATGATGATGACGAGGCCCAGCAGCGAGAAGGCGATGATGAGCTTCTTGGCTACGGATAAATTGGCAAAGTTCATGACGATCCCCGTTCCTGTCAGCTCTGCAGCCGGCGCTGCAACTCGGTGAGATTGAATTCGACGGTGACTGCGCCGATCGATTGATTGGTCTCGGGGTCGACAACAGTAAAGTCGACCTGCGTGCGCCAGGTCTTCGTCTTGTCATCGAACTCCGGCTCGTCGACGAAGACGGCGTCTGGGCCGACCGCAAAGGTCTTCTGGTACTTGTCCTCGTCGCCTTGCCAATAGTCGGAGGTCACGGAGCTCTGGCCGACATTGAGGCCGAACTTGTCCATTACGAAAATCTCGGTGAACAATCCGGCAGAGCTTGCCTGGATGTAGAGGAGGTAGTTAGAGAGCGGGCTGCTCAGGATTTCAGCAATGAAAGGCTGGTCGTCCGACTTAGCTTCAGTCTTCCACGCCTCGTCCATTTTATCGATTGCACCTTGGTCAATGCCGGTGTGCACCTTATTGGCAGCAAGAATGGACATGATCGTCACCGGCTGCACGATACGTTCGCGCATGTCCTTGATGACGTCTGGGGTAATGATGTCGGCGGAAATGGGTGGCGATGTTGGTGCGGCGGCGGGTTCAGCCGATGCCGCCGGGGCCGCAGGAGCGGGGGCGGCAACTGCTGGCACCGTGGTCGCTGGTTCTGTTGTTGCAGGCGCTGCGGTAGCCGGAGCCGTTGTCGCCTCTTGGGCCATTGCTGGGTTAAACATGGCGACTTCGCCGGCCACCAAAATGATGACGGCAAAAGCAACGGCGTTGAATGATTGCTGCTGGATCATGTACCGCTCTCACTTCGATGAAGACTGTCTTCAACTTGATCCGAACTGGTAAAGAAATGATTGCTTAAATTGAAAACAGGTTGATATTCCTCGCTTTTTAATCCTTAGAATTGCTCTAGGAACAACTTGCTGCATGTCGGGCAGGATCATTTTCCCGGAAGTCGGCGTTGCTGTATTGCACGTGGTATAAAAGCAGAAAGTGATTCACTTAGAAGGGCGGCGTTGATGGACAGCGCTTCGGAAAAGACGGCGTTACCTGAAAGCGATGAAGCGCAGCGCGTAACGGACCGGGCGCGTGATATGGCGGAGAGGGCCAAAGGCGCCACACTCAGTTTCGTGCCCTACGTCTGGCGACGCTTCCAGGCGGATGGTTGCACCGGGGTCGCCGCAGGCCTCAGCTATACGTCGCTCCTGGCCATTGTTCCGCTTCTGGCGATCGGCCTCGCCATGTTCGCGGCCTTTCCGGCTTTTGCCGATTTGCGCGACGATCTGATCATCGTGCTGGCACAGAATCTGGCGCCAGATCTGGCCAATGTCGTCAATCAATATCTTGGCACGTTCATCCAGAATGCTGGCGGCACCTCTGCAATCGGCGTCATCGGTATCGGCGTCACGGCGATTTTGCTGGTGAATACGATCCAGACGGCCTTCGACAAGATCTGGGGTGTCACCAATCCGCGGCATAAGCTGAAGCGACTGCCGGTCTACTGGGCGATCATCACCTTGGGCCCGCTGCTCTTCGGCGCGTCTCTCTCGATATCGACATATGTCTTCTCTCTTGCGAGCAGAGGGGAGTTCTATGGCCTCTCCGCCGGCCTGAAGATCCTTACGGCAATTTTGCCGTTTCTGTTGGAGGTTGCGGGCTTTACCCTGTTCTATCGGATGATCCCGACCAGGCCGGTCCGTCTGTCTGATGCCGGAATGGGTGCCATCCTGGCCGCTGCGCTGTTCGAATGTCTGAAACGGGGTTTTGGCCTCTATCTGCAGTATTTCGGCTCATATCAGCTGGTCTATGGTGCGCTCGCCACGGTGCCCATTTTCCTCATCTGGACCTATCTCATTTGGGTAACCGTGCTGATCGGCGCCGAGATTGCTGCCGCCTTGCCTGAGTGGCGGTCAGGGAGGCGTCAGGTTGGCGAATCGCTTCGTCGAGGCGATCTTCTCAGCCTATCCCTCGGCACCTTTGCCGAGCTCCACAGGGCCCAATCGCACGGCGCCGGTATCCGCACCGAGCAACTGGTACTCCGCCTGGCGGCCGATCCTGGGCGCCTTGTCTGGTTGCTGGAGGCTTTGAAATCCCATCGGCTGATCGCGCGCTCGGATAGCGGGCGCTGGATGCTGGCCCGGGACCTCAATACCTTCACCATCCACGACGTCTGTCATCACCTAGGGATCGCCCTGGGGGAAACGGTGGAGGAGGTGGTGCCCTTGGTCGATCCACTGATGCGCCGCATCGCTGAAACCGAGAAGGCGGCCCTCGACGAACCCATCGCGGTGGCCCTCAAAAGCATCGACGCAATTTGATGCGTCGCGGCATTTTCCCTTTATGGGTCGGCAGCGTCCCCCTATAACTCGGCTGACCTCTTTCGATCCACTGCCAGGGAGTTAGCCCATGACCGCCATCATCGACCTGCACGCGCGCCAAATTTTGGACAGCCGCGGCAATCCCACGGTCGAGGTCGACGTCATCCTGGAAAGCGGCGCCAGCGGCCGCGCTGCCGTCCCTTCGGGCGCCTCGACCGGTGCCCATGAGGCAGTCGAACTTCGCGATGGCGACAAGAGCCGGTATCTCGGCAAGGGTGTGCTCAAGGCCGTTGAAGCCGTGAATGGCGAGATTTTTGAGGCGATCTCTGGCCTCGATGCCGAGGATCAGGTCAAGATCGACCGCCTGATGATCAAGCTGGACGGTACGCCCAACAAGGCGCGCCTCGGCGCCAACGCCATCCTCGGGGTCAGCCTGGCCGTGGCCAAGGCTGCCGCGGCCGACGCTGGCCTGCCGCTCTATCGCTATGTCGGCGGGACCTCCGCTCGGACGCTGCCGGTGCCGATGATGAACATCATCAACGGCGGCGCGCATGCAGACAATCCGATCGACTTCCAGGAGTTCATGATCCTGCCCTGGGCGGCGGCCAGCGGCTCCGAAGCACTGCGCTGGGGCGCCGAGATTTTCCACGCCCTGAAGGCGCAGCTGAAGGCCGCGGGTCACAACACCAATGTCGGCGACGAGGGCGGTTTCGCGCCCAATCTCAAGAGCGCCGACGAAGCCCTGGCCTTCATCGTGAAATCGATCGAAAAGGCCGGTTTCAAGCCGGGAACCGACGTGGCCCTGGGGCTTGATTCGGCGTCGACCGAATTCTTCAAGGATGGCAAATACCACCTGGAAGGCGAGGGCAAGGTGCTCGACGCCGCCGGCATGGTCGCCTTCTACGACAAGCTGGTGAAGGCTTATCCGATCGTCACCATCGAAGACGGCATGGCCGAAGATGATTGGGACGGTTGGAAGGCCCTGACCGACAAGCTCGGCGCCGCCGTCCAATTGGTTGGGGACGACCTCTTTGTCACCAATCCTGTGCGGTTGAAGAGTGGTATCGAAAGGGGCGTCGGCAACGCTATCCTGGTCAAGGTTAACCAGATTGGCACCCTGACCGAGACGCTGGAGGCCGTCGAGATGGCCCATAAGGCCGGCTATCGTGCCGTCATGTCCCATCGCTCCGGCGAGACCGAGGACGCGACGATTGCCGACCTTGCCGTCGCGACAAATTGCGGCCAGATCAAGACCGGGTCGCTCAGCCGCTCCGACCGGATCGCCAAATACAACCAGCTCCTGCGTATCGAAGAAGGCCTGGGGGTGGCTGCGACCTATGCTGGCCGAGCGGGCGTCGAGCGCATCAAGTGTTGATCCTCAAGACCTCAGGCACTGCTGAAACCACTTTGCCTAAGGCATTGAATCGCTTTTCTGTTGACGGGTGGAATCGGAGTGTGATTCGCTAGGCGCATGGAAATCGGCCGCGAAATACGGCGTCGTCTGCGCCAAGTTGCCTTGCCTCTTCTGGGGGCGTGCCTCTCTGCCTATTTCGTGTTCCATGCCATTCATGGTGACCGTGGCATTCTGGCTTGGTTGCGGCTCAATCAGGAACTGAAGGCCGCAACAGCCGAGGCCGCCCAGGCGTCCGACGACCGGGCCGCAATGGAGCGTCGCGTGACGCTGCTTTCCAATACGTCGCTCGACCTCGACATGCTCGAGGAACGCGCCCGGGTGATGCTGAACTATGCGCATCCCGACGACCTCATCATCTTCCTGAAGGGGCAGGATGACGCCGCTCCCGGGGACGACAACCGCGCCATCAATTAGTTTTTCAGGGGCTGCCTCTGCCATTTTCAGTCGGCGCGTAAGGCCGCGGCGGTGCTGCATGCGCGTTAGCATGTGGGTTCGCGATTGGTCGGTAAGGAGGCCAATCCTAGTTAAGTTAACTTGTTTTCAGTTAATATCTATTTTATCTCATTAAACCAATTAATTAGTTGTGGTTGATTTGCGTGGTGTTAACCACGATAATCCGCAAATCAAACGCGGTCCGCACCTACGGTCGACAGCCCAAATGCGCGGCCTATAGTAAACAGCCAAAACCCAGTCAGGGGGGTCTAATGGCCAAGTCAGCGTCTCGTCCGGCGGCCAAAGCCGGCGCTCAAGTCACGCCGCAAGAACTCATCCAATTCTATCGCGATATGCTCCTCATTCGCCGTTTCGAAGAGAAGGCCGGCCAGCTTTATGGCATGGGCCTCATCGGCGGCTTCTGCCACCTCTATATCGGCCAGGAGGCCGTGGTGGTGGGCATGCAGGCCGCGGCCGAAACGCAGGACAGCGTCATCACCTCCTATCGCGATCATGGTCATATGCTCGCCTGCGGCATGGACCCCAAGGGTGTCATGGCCGAACTCACCGGCCGTCGGGGCGGCTATTCCAAAGGCAAGGGCGGCTCAATGCACATGTTCAGCCGCGAGAAGAAATTCTACGGCGGCCACGGCATTGTGGCCGCACAGGTGCCGATCGGTACCGGCCTCGGCTTTGCGCATAAATACAGCGAAGACAAAGGCGTCAACATGGCCTATTTCGGCGATGGCGCGCTCAATCAGGGCCAGGTCTACGAAAGCTTCAACATGGCTGCCTTGTGGAAGCTGCCGGTCGTCTATGTGATCGAGAACAATCAATACGCCATGGGCACCTCGGTGGTGCGCTCTGCGGCCGGCGTGAAGCTGTGCGATCGCGGCGCTGCATATGGCATCCCCGGCATGCAGGTGGATGGCATGGACGTCGTCAAGGTGAAGGAAGCCGCGACGGTTGCCCTGGCTCATGCCCGTTCCGGCGAAGGCCCATATATCCTCGAGATGAACACCTATCGCTACCGCGGCCATTCCATGTCGGACCCGGCCAAGTACCGTACCAAGGAAGAAGTGGCCAAGATGCGCCAGGAGCACGACCCGATCGACCGCCTGCGCGAGCGCCTGCTGGCGGAAAAGGTCATCGACGAGGCCGGTCTCAAGAACATCGACCGCGAGATCAAGGATGTCGTCTCGCTGGCGACCGAATTCGCGCAATCCTCGCCTGAACCGGATCCGTCGGAAATGTGGACCGACGTCCTGGTCGAAGCGTGAACGGGGGGATTGCAATATGCCGACTGAAATTCTGATGCCCGCCCTCTCGCCCACCATGACGGAGGGCAAGCTTGCCAAATGGCTCAAGAACGCCGGTGACGCGGTGAAGCCCGGCGATATCCTCGCCGAAATTGAGACCGACAAGGCGACCATGGAAGTGGAAGCGGTGGACGAGGGCGTCCTCGACCGCATCCTCGTCGCGGCCGGGACCGAGAACGTTGCGGTCAATGCGCCGATCGCCATTCTGCGCGGCGAGGACGAGGCTGCGGGCAGCGCCCCCACGGCAAAGGCGCCGGCGCCGCAAGCCGCCGCACCTGCAGCGCCGACCCAGGTTGCAGCCCCGACCATCGTGCAAGCAGCTGCCGAGCCTGAATATACCGGCGCCACGGCCACACATACTGTGCGCGAAGCGCTGCGCGATGCCATGGCCGAGGAGATGCGCCGCGACCCGAAGGTCTTCCTGCTGGGTGAGGAAGTCGCCGAATACCAGGGCGCCTACAAGGTCAGTCAGGGTCTTCTCGAAGAATTCGGCCCCAAGCGCGTGATCGACACGCCGATTACCGAGCATGGTTTCGCCGGTCTCAGCGTCGGCGCTGCCTTCGGTGGCCTGCGCCCGATCGTCGAGTTCATGACCTTCAACTTCGCCATGCAGGCGATCGATCACATCATCAATTCGGCCGCGAAGACGCTCTACATGTCGGGCGGTCAGATGGGTTGTCCGATTGTGTTCCGTGGCCCCAACGGCGCCGCCTCCCGGGTCGCCGCGCAGCATTCTCAGTGTTATGCCAGCTGGTACGCGCACTGCCCGGGGCTGAAGGTGGTTTCACCCTATTCGGCGGCCGATGCTAAGGGGCTGCTGAAATCGGCGATCCGTGATCCGAACCCGGTCATCTTCCTCGAAAACGAAATGCTCTACGGGCAATCCTTCGAGGTGCCGACCGATCCCGAATTCATCGTACCGATCGGCAAGGCGCGCGTCGTCCGTGCCGGCAAGCATGTCACCATCACGGCCTTCTCCAAGATGGTTGCGGTGGCGCTGGCGGCAGCCGACATCCTCGCCAAGGATGGGATCGAGGCGGAAGTCGTCGATCTGCGCACCATCCGGCCGCTCGACACCGACACGATCGTGGCGTCTGTGAAGAAGACCAACCGTCTTGTCTCGGTCGAGGAGGGCTGGCCCTATGCCGGCATCGGTTCCGAACTGTCGGCGTTGATGATGGAACTGGCCTTTGACGATCTCGATGCGCCGGTGGCGCGCGTGCATGGCGCGGACATTCCGCTGCCCTATGCCGCCAATCTGGAGAAGCTCTCATTGCCGCAACCGGAATGGGTCGTCGAAGCCGCCAAGCGCGTCTGCTATCGCTGAACAGGGGAGGGTCTGATGCCGATCAATATCCTGATGCCCGCCCTGTCGCCGACCATGACGGAAGGCAATCTTGCGCGCTGGCTGAAGAAAGAGGGCGATGCGGTCAAGGCCGGCGAAGTGCTGGCCGAAATCGAAACCGACAAGGCGACCATGGAAGTGGAAGCGGTCGACGAAGGGACGCTGGCCAAGATTCTCGTTCCCGGCGGCGCGCAGGGCGTCAAGGTCAATGACGTGATCGCGGTCCTCACCGAAGAAGGCGAAGACGCCAATGCGGTCAGTGCAGCACCCGCAGCGAAGCCCGCAGCAGCGGCCCCTGCGGCTAAGGCCGAAGCGACGCCGACCCCGAAGCCCGCGGCCCCGGCAGCAAAATCCGGCGGCCGTGTTGTCGCCAGCCCGCTCGCCAGGCGCATTGCCGAACAGCAAGGCATTGATCTGTCGACCGTCATTGGCAGCGGCCCCAATGGCCGCATCGTCAAGGCCGACCTCGCTGGCGCGCCTAAGGGTGGCGCCAAGCCGGCGCCAGCTGCCGCTGGTGCCAAAGCACCGGCAGCTGCCCCGGCCATCGCCGGCACACAGCAATTCGGTGAGCCTGATTTCGAACTCGTGCCGCATACATCGATGCGCAAGACCATCGCGCGGCGCCTGCAGGAATCGAAGCAATTCGTGCCGCATTTCTACCTGACGATCGATTGCGAAATCGACCGCCTGCTCAAGGTGCGCGAGGAGATCAATGCCGGCGCGCCGAAGGAACGCCCCGGCGCCTACAAGGTCTCGGTCAACGATTTTGTCATCAAGGCCTCGGCGCTGGCGCTAATCCAAGTGCCCAATGCCAATGCGTCCTGGTCTGATGACGGCGTCAAAATGTACAAGTCGGCCGATATTTCGGTGGCAGTCGCCATTCCGGGGGGACTGATCACGCCGATCCTGCGTCATGCCGAAAAGAAACGCCTGTCCGAACTCTCCATGGAGATCAAGGAACTGGCCGGGCGTGCCAAGCAAGGCAAGCTGAAGCCGGAAGAATATACCGGCGGCAGTTTCTCGGTTTCCAATCTCGGCATGTTCGGGATCAAGGATTTCAGTGCCATCATCAACCCGCCCCAGGCCTGCATCCTGTCGGTCGGCGCTGGCGAGGAACGTGCGGTGGTGCGCAAGGGCCAGTTGGCGGTGGCGAATGTCATGACCTGCACGCTCTCGGTCGATCACCGCGTCGTCGATGGCGCGACGGGCGCCGAGTTCCTGGCAGCGTTCAAGCGTCTTATTGAACAGCCGCTCGGCATGCTGGTGTGATCATGCGTCTTGGCTTTTTGAGTATCCCGTTCTTGATCGGTCTCGCCTTGCCCGCGCAGGCCGAGGAATTGCGGCCGCCATTGGAGAAGCAGTTTTTCGACTATTTTTCTACCCAATGCCAAAGCGCCCTGGAAGCCCAGGCGAAGTCGCAAGGCAAGCGGCTCGACCAGGGCAATCTGGGCGATAGTATCAACAATTACTGCGCGTGCACGTCGCAGGCGGTAGTTAGCTATCTTTCTGCCGGCGAGATCATTGCTTTTGCCAACAACCCGGAGGCGGAACCGGCCGCGTCGAAGATCAAACCACTCTTTGCCAAGTGTCAGGGCAAATAGGGTTACGGTCGCGCGATGAAGCTCTTCGCCCGCTTTTTTCTGATCGCGATCGTAGCGGCGATCGTCCTCGGTGCGCTGGTTTTCGTTTGGGCCATGCAGCGCGAGATCGATGTGTCGACGGCGGAAGCGCGCGCCCAGTATCACGATGCCATGATGCTGGGCTGCAAGCTGCGATTGCCGGAGGTGATGAAGTCGGTCGGCCTGGCGACGTCGCTGCAACCGGAGCAGGCAAACTCGGTCTGTGACTGCGCCGTGGCACGGATCATCGAGACCTATGCCGTCGGCGGCAAGATCCGGCCGAGCGACGTGACGGAAGAACAGACGGATGCAGCGGAACTTGCCTGCATCAAGGAACAGACGGCCCAATAGAGGGAAGCTCGCAATGACGGATACTTCATTCGACCTCGTCGTGATCGGTGGCGGACCGGGTGGCTATGTGGCGGCGATCCGCGCCGCCCAGCTTGGCCTCAAGACGGCCGTGGTGGAACGCGAGCATCTGGGCGGTATCTGTCTCAACTGGGGCTGCATTCCGACCAAGGCGCTGCTGCGCTCTGCCGAGGTGGGGCATCTCCTGAAGCATGCCGATGCCTATGGCTTCTCGGCGAGCAATGTCTCGTTTGATCTGGCCAAGATCGTCGACCGGTCCCGCAAGGTGGCGAGCCAACTGTCGAACGGCGTCAAACACCTTCTCAAGAAGAACAAGGTCACGGTCTTCGACGGGCTGGGTCGCCTCAATGGCGCCGGCAAGGTGAAGGTCGAGAAGGACGGGAAGCCGGTTGCCGATCTCGCCGCCAAGAACATCATCCTCGCGACCGGTGCCCGCGCACGCGTGTTTCCTGGGCTCGAGCCCGACGGCAAGCTGATCTGGACCTATAAGGAAGCGATGGTGCCGACCGTGATGCCGAAATCGCTGCTGGTCGTCGGGTCCGGCGCCATCGGCATCGAGTTCGCCAGCTTCTATCACAATCTAGGCGCCAAGGTGACGGTGGTCGAGGTGATGCCGCGCATCCTCCCCGTCGAGGATGCCGAGATTTCGGCCTTCGCCCAGAAGTCCTTCGAGAAGCAGGGCATGAAGATCATGGCCGGCGCCAATGTGAAGGCTTTCAAGAAGGGCGCCGACAATGTGACGGCGACCATAGAGGCCGGCGGTAAGACCGAGGATCAAACCTTCGACCGCGTCATCCTCGCGGTCGGTATCGTTGGCAATGTCGAAAATCTTGGTCTCGACGGCACTAAGGTGAAGGTCGAGAAGACCCACATCATGACCGATGGCTACGGCGCCACGGGTGAACCCGGCGTCTACGCCATCGGCGATCTTACCGGCGCCCCCTGGCTTGCGCACAAGGCCAGCCACGAAGGCGTCATCTGCGTCGAGAAGATCGCCGGCGTCAAAGCCGTGCATCCGCTCGACACCAGGAACATTCCCGGCTGCACCTATTGCATGCCGCAGGTGGCCTCGGTGGGCCTTACCGAACAGGCGGCCAAGGACAAGGGCCATGAGGTCAAAGTCGGCCGCTTCCCCTTCATCGGCAATGGCAAGGCAATTGCGCTGGGCGAACCGGAAGGCATGGTGAAGACGGTATTCGACGCCAAGACCGGCGAACTGCTGGGCGCCCATATGATCGGCGCTGAGGTGACCGAGCTGATCCAGGGCTATACTGTCGCCCGCACGCTCGAAACCACCGAAGCCGAGCTAATGCACACGGTCTTCCCACACCCGACCCTCTCCGAGATGATGCATGAGAGCGTCCTTGCAGCCTATGGCCGGGCGATCCATATCTAGCGTGAAGGAACTAATCCCGTGACCACGACGCCCGAACTTCGCCATCCTGAGAAAGCCAACCGGCCGGATTCACCCATCCAGCGCAAGCCGGATTGGATCCGCGTCAAGGCTCCGGGCGGTGAGGAGTACAACAATACCCGTGGGCTAATGCGGAAGCTCGGCCTCAACACGGTGTGCGAAGAGGCGGCTTGCCCCAATATCGGCGAGTGCTGGTCGCAGAAGCATGCGACGGTGATGATCCTGGGGTCCGTCTGCACCCGTGCCTGCGCCTTCTGTAACGTGGCGACCGGCCGGCCAGACAAGCTCGACCCGCATGAGCCCGCCCATGTGGCGGAAGCCTGCGCCGGCCTGGGGCTGAAGCACATCGTCATCACCTCGGTCGATCGTGACGATCTTGAAGATGGCGGTGCCGCGCATTTTGCCGAGACAATCCGCCGCATCCGCGAGCTGACGCCCTCGACAACGATCGAGGTGCTGACGCCGGATTTCCTGCGCAAGCCGGGCTCTATCGAAATCGTCGCCAATGCGGCACCCGACGTCTTCAACCATAATCTCGAAACCGTGCCGCGTCTTTATCGTCAGGTGCGACCGGGTGCCCGCTATTTCAATTCGCTGCGTCTGCTCAACCGCGCCAAGGAGATCAACCCTTCGCTCTTCACGAAATCCGGCATCATGGTGGGGCTGGGCGAAACCTTGGAAGAGGTCGGCCAGGTCATGGACGATCTGCGTGCGGCCGAGGTCGATTTCATGACCATCGGTCAGTACCTGCAGCCCACCAAGAAACACCACCATGTCGACCGCTTCGTGACGCCTGCTGAGTTCGGCCAAATGAAGCGGATGGGGCAGGGGAAAGGATTCCTGCTTGTGGCCTCGTCACCGCTGACCCGGTCATCACATCATGCCGGCGAGGATTTTCAGCGTCTTCGTGCCGCGCGCGAAGCACAATTGGCGGCCGCCGTTTGATATAAGCCGTCATGACTGCGCGCACGCATACCGAAGAGCGGATCTTTCCGTATCGGCCTGACCAGATTTTCGACCTGGTGGCCGATGTCGCCAAGTATCCCGAATTCCTGCCCTGGTGCACCGGCGCCCGCATCCGCGAGGCGCGGGAGAACATGATCCTGGCCGATTTGATGATCGGCTTCAAAATGGTGCGTGAGAAGTTCACCAGCAAGGTCTGGCTCAATCGACCGGATCTGCGGATCGATGTCGAGTTTGTCGACGGTCCCTTCCGCTATCTCAAGAATCACTGGACGTTCACCGATATCGGCAACGACCAGTGCCGGATCGGCTTCTATCTGGAATTCGAGTTCAAGTCGGTCATGCTGCAGAAACTGATCGGCGTGCTCTTTCACGAAGCAGTGAAGCGGATGGTTGCCGCCTTTGAGAGCCGTGCCCGGCAGCTTTATGGCCCGGGCGCCACGGCCCGAATCTCCGAATAGGCGAGCCGTCCTTTCTCAGGAAAGCGGCTCTTCGCCTTGTTCCTGCAGGATTCTGCGCGCCCTGCCTTAGGTGAGACGGGCGGAGTCGGCCCAGCGCACGGTCCGGAGGCCCGGGAATTGCGTACTGAAAAGGGTTGCAATTTCAACAGGCTGCCACCGCGTGCACGTCGCACTTGAATGCGCGTTAAGGGTTGCCCAAATTGTTAACGGAAAGACGGTACTGTCCCGAGAGTTCAGGTCCTTGATGCGCCGCTTGGTCGAGGAGTTGGATGAGCGAGGCTAACGGCCCGAGGTTGCGGGCCGTAGGTCCCAGGGATAGTCTGCCGCTAGTGAGAAAAGGCGCAAAGAATCAACATGTCCGAGAGCTCCCCGAAGACCCAGAACTATCCCGTCCTGCCCTTGCGGGACATCGTGGTGTTTCCCCACATGATCGTGCCGCTCTTCGTCGGCCGCGAGAAGTCCGTGCGCGCCCTCGAGGACGTGATGAAGGAGGACAAACAAATCCTCCTCGCCACCCAGAAGAACGCCGCCCAGGATGATCCCGGCGCCGGCGACATCTATGAGGTGGGTACGGTCGGTACCGTCCTTCAGCTGCTCAAGCTGCCCGATGGCACCGTCAAGGTGTTGGTCGAAGGCGGCCAGCGCGCCCGCATTACGAAGTTCGTCGACAACGACGCCTTCTTCGTGGCGGAAGCGGCGCTGATCGTCGACGGTCAGATCGAAGGCAAGGAGGTCGAGGCGCTGGCGCGTTCTGTCGTCTCGCAATTCGAGCAGTACATAAAGCTCAACAAGAAGATCCCGCCTGAGGTCCTGGTTTCGATCAACCAGATCGAAGACGCGGCGAAGCTTGCCGACACGGTCGCTTCGCATCTGGCGCTGAAGATTCCCGAGAAGCAGGAAATCCTCGAATGCGCCACGGTCGCGGAGCGGCTGGAGAAGGTCTATGCCTTCATGGAAGGCGAGATCGGCGTCCTGCAGGTCGAGAAACGCATCCGCAGCCGCGTCAAACGGCAGATGGAGAAGACCCAGCGCGAGTACTATCTGAATGAGCAGATGAAGGCCATTCAGAAGGAACTCGGCGAGGGCGAGGAAGGCCGCGACGAAGTGGCCGAAATCGAAGATCGCATCAAGAAGACGAAGTTCTCCAAGGAAGCAGCCGAGAAGGCCATGGCCGAAGTGAAGAAGCTTCGCAGCATGAGCCCGATGTCGGCCGAAGCCACGGTCGTGCGCAATTACCTCGACTGGTTGCTGTCGATTCCATGGAACAAGCCGACCAAGGTGAAGCGCGACGTGCGCCTGGCCGAAAAGGTCCTCAACGAGGATCATTACGGCCTCGAAAAGGTCAAGGAGCGCATCCTCGAATATTTGGCCGTGCAGCAGCGCCAGAAGAAGATCAAGGGGCCGATCCTGTGCCTCGTCGGTCCTCCGGGCGTCGGCAAGACCTCGCTCGGCAAGTCGATCGCGCGCGCCACGGGCCGCACCTTCTCGCGCATCAGCCTCGGCGGCGTGCGTGACGAGGCTGAGATCCGCGGTCACCGTCGCACTTATATCGGCTCGATGCCCGGCAAGATCATCCAGGCGATGAAGAAGGCGAAATCGTCCAATCCGCTGTTCCTGCTCGACGAGATCGACAAGCTGGGCTCGGATTATCGGGGTGATCCGTCATCGGCCTTGCTTGAGGTCTTGGATCCCGAGCAGAACGTGAACTTCAACGACCATTATCTCGAGGTCGATTACGACCTGTCGGATGTCATGTTCATCACCACGGCCAACAGCCTGCGCATGGCGCAGCCGCTTTTGGACCGCATGGAGATCATCCGCATCCCCGGCTACACCGAGGATGAGAAGGTCGAAATCGCCATGCGCCATCTGGTCCCGAAACAGGTCAAGGATCACGGCCTGAAAAAGGGCGAGTGGGTGCTGTCCGAGGATGCCATTCGCGACCTCGTGCGCTACTACACGCGCGAAGCCGGCGTGCGCAGCCTGGAGCGTGAGATTGCCAATCTCGCGCGCAAATCGATCAAAGAGATTCTGATGAAGAATCTCAAGAAGGTCACCATCAACCGCCGCAACCTCGGCAAATATGCCGGCGTGCGCAAGTTCCGTTATGGCGAGGCCGAACTCACCGACATGGTCGGTGTCACGACCGGTCTTGCCTGGACGGAAGTCGGTGGCGAGATCCTCACCATCGAAGCCGTCACCGTGCCCGGCAAGGGCCGCGTGATCGCGACCGGCAAGCTCGGCGATGTGATGAAGGAATCGGTGCAGGCCGCCGAATCCTTCGTGAAGTCGCGCGCGGTTGAATTCGGTATCAAGCCGACGATCTTCAATCGCAAGGACATCCATGTGCACGTGCCGGAAGGTGCGACGCCCAAGGATGGTCCGTCAGCCGGTATCGCCATGGTCACCACCATCGTCTCGGTGCTGACCGGCAACCCGGTCCGCCGCGACGTGGCGATGACGGGCGAGGTCACCTTGCGCGGTCGTGTGCTGCCGATCGGCGGCCTCAAGGAAAAGCTGTTGGCGGCCCTTCGCGCCGGCATCAAGACGGTGCTGATCCCCAGTGAAAACGAAAAGGATCTGGCCGAGATTCCGGAGAATGTGAAGAAAGGCCTGCAGATCATTCCGGTACAGGCGGTGGACGAGGTGTTGAAGAACGCCCTGGTCAATCCGCTGACGCCGATCGAGTGGGTCGAACCGCCCGAAGTCGATCATACCGTCAAGAAAGACGGTGAAGACGAAGTGGGCGGCATCGTTACCCATTGAACTCTCGTTGATTTGTCTCAATTAAATCGCGGCGCCAAGGGCAAAAACCCTTGGCGCCGTGATTGATTTTTGGGGCGACCCGGTTCTAATATCCGCGCGCCTTCTTGCGGGGATGGGCGAGCAGGGCTCAAGCGATCCAGTAAGAAAAAGGGGTTATCCGTGAACAAGAACGATCTCATCGCCGAAGTGTCCCAGGACACGGGCCTTTCCAAAGCCGACGCCGCCAAGGCCGTCGATTCCGTGTTCGATGCCATCACCCGCTCTCTGAAGGCCGAGCAGGAAGTGCGTCTGGTGGGCTTCGGCAATTTCCATGTCGCCAAGCGCGAGGCCAGCGTCGGCCGCAACCCGCGCACGGGCGAGGAAATCCAGATCCCCGCGTCCAAGCAGCCCAAGTTCAAGGCCGGCAAGGGCCTGAAGGACGCGATCAATTAAGTGACTTAGTACCGGAGCAGGCTCACGACAGAGTCTGCATTCTGGGGGCGATTAGCTCAGTTGGTAGAGCGTCTCGTTTACACCGAGAATGTCGGCGGTTCGAGTCCGTCATCGCCCACCAGCCTTCGCGCGCCGAGCGAGTGAAGGCGGCCGCGCCATAGCCCAAAGGGCAACGCGCAGAATTTCCTAGAATTGTGATCTGGGCGTTGTGGCAGAACGCTATGTTCTGCTCAGCAGGCTGCGCCATTTCTCGCAGATATGTTTGCCCGCTCAATGCAGTTCCCAGCGGAACCCGACCACCGGAAAGACGCCGCCGGCGACATTCTCGGCACGCGGTGCCGCGATGCGTTCCCCGCCCAGGCGCTTGTAGAATCCTACGGCAGCATGGTTCTCGGCAAGGCACCAGATGCTCGCTGCCTTGTTGCCCATCTCCCACAGCGCGACGAAGGCGCCCTGGAGCAGCTGCCTGCCGATGCCGCGCTCGCGCCAGTCTGTCGCGATATAGAGCATGTAGATCTCTCCCTCGCCATTCGGGCGACCTTCGCGGCCGGGGCCGAAGGTGGCGAAGCCCACGATGTCGTCGTCGACAGTAGCGACGAGCGTATGACGGCGATCATCGGCGCGTGCGAGGGTGCGCGTCCAGCCGATGGCATGCCGTTCGGGATCAAGCTGCAGCAGGTGCCGATCCGGAAGGAGGCCGGCATAGGCGTCGCGCCAGCTCTCGACATGCACGCGGGCGATGCCGCCGGCATCCTCAGCGCGGGCAATGCGTATGCTGGCGAGCGGCCTGTCCTGGTCGGCTTGCATGGCCCGATGATGGGCGCTTTGCCACGAAAAGGAAACGCCGGCATCGGGGGATGCCGGCGAGTTGCTTTAGGGGGTCGAGATGGTCCGTGGAATTGCTCTGGCGGGTATGGGGCAAAAGTTGTGGAACTGCCGCCCTTCACCGTCACAATTCCACTATAACAGGCAAATCCTTGAAAAAGGATAACCACCCTTCCATCATCGTGTGCGCAAATGCGGGCAAACTGACCTGGCGGGGCTTTTTTGCTTACCCTAGTTCGCTCAGGACCTGATCGAGGCTAGCCTTCATGATCTCGACAATCGTCGCCAACTCGTCGCGCGTGGCGATATAGGGCGGCGACATGATGGCGATATCGCCGGCCTTGCCATCGACATTGCCGCCGACCGGATAGCAGATAAGGCCGTTGGCAAAGCAGCGGTCGCGCAGGCGCTGATAGACCGCCAGCGCCGGATCGAAGGGCGCCTTGCTGGCGCGGTCCTTGACCATCTCGATCGCCCAGAAGAAGCCGCGGCCACGCACGTCGCCGACATGTGGGTGGTCAGCGAAGGCGGCGCGCAGCAATTGCTCGAAATAGACGCCGTCGTCATGCACCTTCTCGACCAGATGGTCGCGCAGCATGATTTTCTGCACGGCGACGCCCGCGGCGCAGGCCAAGGTATGGCCGGTGAAGGTGTGGCCGGTGAGCAATCCACCATCCTTGGCGAACATCGGCCCCTTGAGGCGGTCGTGATAGATCGTGCCGCCGAGCGGCACATATCCGGCGCCGAGGCCCTTGGCGACAGTCATGATGTCGGGCTCCACCCCGTCATGCTCAAGCGCCCGCCAGGTGCCGGTGCGGCCGGATCCGCACATCACCTCGTCGGCCATCATCAGCACGCCGTATTTGTCGCAGATGCCGCGCACCAGCTTGGCATAACCTGGCGGTGCGGGAACGCAGCCGCCGGCGGCACCCACCACCGGTTCGAAGACGAAGCCGGCGACGCGCTCCGGCCCCAGTTCCAGGATCTTGTCTTCAAGCTCCTGGGCGCAATAGCGGCCGACCTCGACCGGATCGATCTTGCCGCCGCTCTTGGCGAGATAGCCCAACGGCGGCCGGTAGATATTCGCTGGCGAGAGCAGGTTGGACGGCATCAACGCGCCCTCGAAGGCAGCCCGCCGCGCGGCGAAGCCTGAAATCGACGTGGCGCCCATCGTATTGCCGTGCCACGAGCGTTCGCGGCTGATGAACAGGCGCCGGCTCTTCTGCCCGATCGCCGTCTGGTATTGGAGTGCGATCTTGAGGGCGGATTCGACTGCTTCCGAACCGCTTGAAT
The DNA here is from genome assembly GCF_041906375.1 of Dongia sp. Lineage (GTDB taxonomy): Bacteria > Pseudomonadota > Alphaproteobacteria > Dongiales > Dongiaceae > Dongia. The sequence goes on from NZ_JAYRJJ010000006.1 coordinate 30,568, forward strand.
TGAACGTCATGTTCTTCAGGCCGCCGCCGCAGCGCTCTGCCACGATCGCGGTCAATTCCTCCAGCGGATCGCTCGTAAACGTGTAGCGATAGCCATGGGCGATGCGGTCGAGCTGCGCCTTGATCGCGTCGTTCACCTCCGGATGCGCATGGCCCAGGGCATAGACCGCCGGACCCGCCGAGCCGTCCAGGTAGCGCTTGCCGTTGGTGTCGAAGATATAGCAGCCCTGGCCGTAATCGACCTTGGGCAATTGCCCGGGTTCCCAATCCATAACTTTGTCTTTTTTGGCCGCGGTTGACATTCAGTGCTCCCTTTGGCTGCTATGCCATCGGTCATGCCAAGGCGATTGACCTTAAGTCAAGCGAAGTCGTTCGTACCAGCGGGGGAGCAGGGGATAGGATGTCGATTCTATATGCGGCGGAAGCGGATGAGGCGGCGCAATGGACCGATTCCCTGCGCGCGCTCGAGCCTACGCTCGACATCCGCTTCTGGCCGGATTGGGGTGATCCGGCAGCGGTCGATTTCGTCATTGTTGGTGGCCGCTCTCCAGGTGACCTTTCCATCTTTCCCAAGTTGCGGGCGATCCAGTCGACCTGGGCCGGCGTCAACCATCTGCTGCGTTCCGCGGGGCTGCCGCATGGCGTGCCGATTGCGCGCATGGTCGATCGCGGTCTGACCGGCAGCATGACCGAGTTCGTCGTCTATCAGGTCCTCGACGAATGGCGGCGCGGACCGGAGCTGCGCGCGGCGCAAAGGGAAGCTCGTTGGCTGGAGACGATGCCGCGCCGGGCGGAGGATTGCCATGTCGGCCTCCTCGGCCTCGGCACGCTGGGGACCGACATCGCCGTCAAGCTGGCGGGGCTAGGCTTCTCCATGCGCGGCTGGAGCCGCTCGCCCAAGGAAGCCGGCATGGGTGTTGCAAGTTTCGCCGGCGCCGAAAGCCTGCCGGCGTTCCTCAAGGACCTCGATATCCTCATCTGCCTGTTGCCGCTGACGGCCGAGACGGAGAACATTCTGGATGCCAAGCTGTTCGCCCATCTGCGTGACGGAACGGTGCTCATCAATGTCGGTCGCGGTGCGCAGCTCAATGACGCCGATCTGCTCGCCGCGCTGTCAAGCGGCCGTCTTCGTCGCGCCGTCCTCGATGTCTTTCGCGAAGAGCCGCTGCCTGAGGCGCATCCTTTCTGGAATCATCCGCAGATCACGCTGACACCGCACGTCGCGGCAATCACCCGAGCCGGGACCGGCGCCGACGACATCCTGGAAAATTATCGCCGCGCCATGACTGGCCGGCCGCTGCTCAATCAGGTCGATGTTAGGAAAGGATATTGATCCTGTTCAGGGGGTTAGCAGAGGGAGCTTAACCTCACCTTAATAGCTGCAGGGCATGCTGGCGGCGTCCAGCCCTCGTGGGTTCGGCGAAGCATGGGAGCAAGTCCGGTTGGCGATCAGACGGCATCATCTGATTGAAGAGGCGAAAGCGGAACTCGACCTTGCCTATGAAGAGGTGAAGCGGGCAGAGCATGCCGTGATGTCGCTCGAGTTCGAATATAACGAGCGAATGCACCATGTGTCCGGCGGCAGCCCGGAAGCCAGCGTGCTGATTGCCGAGAAGGAACAGAAGCAGGAAGCACACGGCCTGGATGTGCTTTACGACATGCAGAACGAGACGGCGCAGCGTTTCGCCCTGGTCAGCGCCGCCTTTGCCATCGTCAGTTCGGTGCCGGACGAGGATATGTCCCTCGACCTTATCAAGCGGATCCTGTTCCGCCGCGACTTCCTGCGCCGCCATAAGATGGAAGTGGACAAGCATATCCGTGGCTTCCACCGGGGCCTGCGCGAATATATGCGCAAGGAGAGCAGTGCCGAGGCCGACCAAGCCGTTCGGTCCGCCTGGGCGGAAATCGAGCGTATGACCAGCCTGCAGGCCAAAGAGGCTAAAGCCGCCTGAACCCGGGCCACCAGCGTCCATTCCCTGCCCAAGTTTGTGTAAATGCGAATGAGTTGCAAATATGAGTGGCTTCGGCTAGATAATTGCGCATGCTTCGCATTTCCATTCGCAATTCTTTAGAGGGGAACATGAATAAAGGGCGGAAAACGATGGCCGGATCGGCCGCGGTATTGTTGGGAATTGGCTTTCTCGCGGCCGGCTGCGCCAATGCCGAGGCGCCGGACGAGGCGGCGGTGCTCAAGACCTATGCCGATATTGCCGAAGCCATGTTCGGCGACGCCGTTGCTTCCGCGGGCGCTCTCCAGACTGGCGTCGACAAGCTTATCGCCGAGCCGACCGACGCCAATCTCAAGGCGGCACGCCAGGCCTGGATCGATTCCCGCCCGGCCTATATGCGCACCGAAGGTTTTCGCTTCGGCAACCCGGAAGTCGACGATCTCGAAGGCCTGGTGAACGCCTGGCCGCTGGACGAAGGCCTGATCGATTATGTCGACGGCGCCTCCTATGGCGACAGTTCCGATAGCAACCCGTTCTACACCCTCAACGTCATTGCCAATAAGCAGCTGCAGATCGGCGCCGACAAGGTCGATGCGACCGTGATCGACAAAAAGTTGCTGCAATCGCTGCAAGAGGTTGGCGAAAACGAGGCCAACGTCGCGATCGGCTATCACGCCATCGAATTCCTGCTCTGGGGCCAGGATCTCAACGGCACCGGCCCAGGTGCGGGCAACCGGCCGGCCACCGATTACGACACCAAGAACTGCAGCAACGGCAATTGCGACCGCCGCGCCGCTTATCTCAAGGCCGCGACCGAGTTGCTGATCGAGGATCTCGGTCAGATGCATGCGATCTGGACTGCCGACGGCGCCGCGCGCCAGCGCCTTCTCAAGGGCGATGCCAAGGCGGGCCTTGCCGGCATCCTCACCGGTCTTGGCAGCCTGTCTTATGGCGAACTGGCCGGCGAGCGTACAAAGCTCGGGCTGATGCTGCATGATCCCGAGGAGGAGCATGATTGCTTCAGTGACAACACCCACAACTCGCACTACTACGACCAGGTCGGCATGGTTGACATCTACAATGCCAGCTACACCCGCCTCGACGGTACGGTGGTGAAGGGGCCCAGCATAAAGGACCTAGTTGCTGCCAAGGATGCCAAGGTGAATGACCGCGTCACCGCCGCCATGGCCGATGCCAGCAAGGCCATGCAGGTCATGAAGGATACCGCCGACAGCGGCAAGGAAGCTTATGACCAGATGATCGGTGCCGACAATGCGGCCGGCAACAAGATCATCGATGGCGTCGTGACGACCCTCGTTGCCCAGGCTCACGCGGTCGAGGCGGCTGTTGCGGCACTTGGCCTCAAGATCACCGTCGAAGGCTCGGATAGTCTCGACAATCCCTCGGCCGTGAGCCAGTAATAGGGAGACAGATCGCCCCCGAAAGGATCCGGGGCGATCGCAGAATGGACCTTGCGCGTCATGCCTAGATTGCCGGGTCAGAACCCGATCAGCCGCCGCCGAGCGATTCAGTCGCTCGGCGGTGTCGTTCTTGGCGCCGGCCTCGGCTATGCCGGGGCAGCCGCGTTCGCCGATGCCGGGAAGGGCGCCAAGCAGGCCTACCCGCAAGCACCCGCGATGCCGGCCGATGCACGACCGCAGCACATTTCGCTGACGGCGAAACAGTATCTGCGGCAATTGGCGGCAGCGCCCGCGGCGCCTACCGAAATTCTCGACTACACCGATGGCCCGACAATCCTGCGCGTGAAGCAGGGTGCCTGGCTGGAAGCAACGCTCACCAACCAGCTTCACGAGCATACGACGATTCACTGGCACGGCATTCGGGTCCCCAATGCCATGGACGGTGTTCCCTATCTCACCCAGCCACCGGTCATGCCGGGCGAGAGCTTCGCCTATCGCTTCCAGCCGCCGGACACGGGCACCTTCTTCTTCCACCCACATTGCAACACCGTGGAACAACTAGGCCATGGCCTCGCCGGCATTCTGATTGTCGAGGGCGACGAAACGCGGCCGCATGATCACGACCTCGTCTGTGCATATCGCGATTGGCGCATCGATGGTGCCGGCAAATACCAGCCGATGATGACTGATGCCGGCGCCAGCAAGGCAGGCACATTCGGCGACCATCGCACCATCAACGACCAGCTGCAGCCGGTCTTCAAGGTGCCGAGTGGCGGGGATATCCGCGTCCGCTTCCTCAATCTCGATATGTCACGCATCGTTGATCTCGGCGTCATCGGTGCCGACGCCTGGGTCATCGCCACCGATGGCAACGGGCTTCCGCCGCAGAAGCTGAAATCCTGGCGCCTGGGGCCGGCCATGCGTGCCGACCTTACCTTGCGCATGCCCGACGCTGCTGGCACCCGCATCCAGCTGGTCAATTACTATGCGCCGCAGCCGATCGTGATGGCGGAGCTTGAGGCGGAGGGCGCACCGCTTGCAAAGCCGGCATTCGTGCCGGCGCCCCTCAAACGCGGGGTCATTCCCGAACCAAGATTGGAGGGTGCCGAGACTTTCCAGCTGCGCCTCAGCGCGAGTTCGACACCAGCGGAACTGCCGCCCGATCTCGTCATGCCGGATGGATCTGTCCTGCGTTATGCCGACGCGCTCTGCCTGACGCCGAAGACGTTCTGGGCCCTCAACGGTCAGCCCTGGCCCAGCCAATCGCATGAGGTGCTGCCGCCCCCCTTGGTCACTTTTCAGCAGGGCAAAACCTACATCATTGAGATCATCAACCAGACACCGCATATTCACCCGGTGCATCTCCATGGCCATACTTTCAAGGTGCTCTCCTCGAACAAGGGCGATGTGGTTCCGCATTTCGCCGACACAACTCTCGTGGCCCCCAAGGAACGTGTGAAGATCGCCCTCGTCGCCGACAGTCCCGGTGATTGGATGATCCACTGTCACATCATCGAGCATCAGGAAACCGGCATGATGGGGATCTATCGTGTCGCGTGAGAATCCGCGCGTGGGCCAAAGCCAATCACTCCACCGTCGCGGGATGCGGGGTGCCGCGATGCTGCGGTTGGCGGCGGGGATCCTGTTCTCGTTGACCTTGATGATGCCCGTGATGATCGTCCACGCCGACGATTCCACAAAGCATCATCACGTTGTCAAAGTCATTCGCGACCCGTCGCTGGGCGACGATGCCGTGGCGCGGATGGAGAATGTTCTCGGCCAGTCGATCTTCGAACGCATCTGGGTCTCGGCACCATCCTCAACAGAGGCGGCGGATGGTCTCGGTCCCATGTTCAACGCACGCTCCTGTGCCGCCTGCCATCCGGGCGGTGCCCATGGGACGGTCTTCAACAAGGACGGGTCGCTGAGCCCGTCGCTCCTGGTCCGCCTGGGGTTGAAGACGGATGGGGCCGCCGATCCGATCTATGGACATCAACTGCAGACCGAGGCCGCGCGGGGCGTCCCGCCCGAAGGCAAGTTCGCGGTTACGTTTGCGCCATCCGAAACCAAGCTTGCCGACGGCACCATTGTCGCGTTGCAGCGGCCGGTGGTCGCCGTGACGAACCTGCCGGACGGACCGCTGGCCCCTGAGACGGTGACCGGTCTCCGCCTGGCGCCGGCCATTCACGGCATCGGGCCGCTCGACCGCATTCCGGCTGCGACCATTGAAGCCATGGCGGATCCGGACGATGCCGACGGTGACGGGATATCGGGCCGCGTTCATTGGCTGGATGGGGATCGAAAGTCCTTCGGACGCTTCGGCTGGAAGGCAGTGCAGCCGTCGATGGAGGCGCAGAACGCCCACGCCTTCATGGCAGACATGGGCCTCTCGACGCCGCTCTTTCCGGATGCCTACGGCGAATGCACCGACCGCCAGAAACTCTGCCGTACTGCGCCGAGCGGCGCCTCGCCGCAATTCGAGGATCTTGAGGTCTCGACAACCCTGATGAAGGTGCTGGACCGTTTCGTGGCTGAAGCTGTGCTGCCGGCCGGCCCCAAGCAGAAGGCAGATCCAGAGAGCCTGAAAAAGGGCCGTGATATCTTTGCGACCGCTGGCTGCGTGGCTTGCCACAAGACGGGCTACGACATTCAATGGCCTGACGGCAGCGGCACGACACGTCACATCGCGCCCTATACAGATCTGTTGCTGCATGACATGGGGGCCGGCTTGGCCGAGGATCTCATGGAGGGCAATGCCGAGGGCGCCGAATGGCGCACGGCACCGCTCTGGGGCTTGCGTTGGGCCGTCGACCAGCAGGGAAGCGGGACGCTGCTTCATGACGGCCGCGCCCGTAATATCCTGGAGGCCATCCTGTGGCACGGCGGCGAGGCGCTGCCGGCGCGCGACCATGTTGCGGGCCTGTCGGCTGTAGATAGACAGGCGTTGATTTCCTTTCTCTCCAGTCTTTGAAAGTGCGTTCCATGACGGATCAACCCAACGACAAGATCTCCCGGCGGCAGACATTGGCGGCTTTGATCGCCGCCGGCATGGTTCCCGCCGTCTCGCGCCCGGCACTTGCTGCGGGGCCTGATTTCGGCGCCTTCAACGCGGCCTTTGGTGCCAAGATCGTTTTGCCGGCCTTCGACAAGCTCGTTGCCGTCACCGGCGATTTTGCCAAGGTCGCCGAAGCCTTCGCTGCCAAGCCGGACGCTGCCGGCGTTGATGCTGCGAAGCAGGGCTTCAACGAAGTTTCCGATGCCTGGGCGTCGGCCCAGCAATTCCGCATTGGCGCCTTGGCGCAGGGACAGCGTGCTGAGCGCTTTGCCTATTGGCCGGAACGCCGCAATGTCGTCGACAAACAGTACCGCGCCTTGCTGGCCGGCAAGGGTCTTGAAGGCCTGAAGCCCGACCAGATCGCCAATGCGAGCGTCGCCGTGCAAGGTCTGCCGACTTTGGAGCGGATTCTCTACGGAGAGGACCAGGGTGCCGAACTGCTGAAGGGCGACAGCGCCGAGCGCCGTCGGGCGATCGTTGCCGCCCTCGCTGCCAATCTTCATGCGATTGCACGCGAAGCTCAGGCTGTTTGGGCGGACAACCTCAAGGATCCGGCCAAGGCCGCCAATTCCTTCGCCGCCAGCCCGGCCGAAGGGGCGGCGCAGGCTTACACCAATCTTCTCACCATCGCCCAGGTGGTGGCGGAGCAGAAACTCGGCGTGCCCTTGGGTGGCGCCGATGCCGCCAATGCCAAGCCCAAAGCAGCCGAGCAATGGCGCTCCGGCCGTTCCGCCCGCAACATCATCCTCAACCTCGAGACTGCCAAGGCCTCGGTTCTGGCGCCGGGCGGCTATGCCGATCTGCTGCCGGCGGACCAGGCCGGACTCAAGGCCGATCTTGCCAAGGCTTTCGATGAGTCCATCACTGCCGCCAAGGCCGTGGACGAGCATTTCACCGACGACATCACCCATCAGGACAAGCGCAAGCCGGTCACCACCCTGCTGGTGAAGGTCAATCACCTGCGCGACCTGCTGCGCCAAAAGGTACCGCCGGCCGTCGGCATTACTCTGGGCTTCAATGAGCTCGACGGCGATGGCTCTTGATCGCTTCCTGAAACGCCGGGCGTGGGCACTGGATCATCCGGGTATCCAGCCTACGCATTTGCTGGCCTGCGGCGACAATGCCGGTGGGCAGGTCGCGTTTGCGGCCTTGGCGGTGAGCGATCGCGGCGTTCAGCTGTGGCGGCGAGCACTCGACTGGCGCGCACATGACGTCATCGCTGATCCGGCGCGCGGATGCTGCGCCATCGTCGGGCGCAAGCCCGGTCATCAGGCGCTGCTCTGCGATCTCGCCAGCGGGGATCTGCTGCGCAAACTCGACCCATTGCCTGATTGTACCTTCGACGGCCATGCCGTGTTCTCAAGGGACGGCATGCGGCTTTATACCACCCAAAGCCAGGGCAAGGCCCAGATCGGCCATATCGTTGTCTATGACGTTGGCCGGGGTACTGTGCTCAACAGCTATTCCAGCCATGGTGTCGAGCCCCACGAATTGCTTTGGTCTGCGGATGGTGCGACGCTGGTCGTCGGAAACGGCGGCATTCTTGATCGCAATGCCACGGACCCGATCGAGTCCAGCCTGGTATGGCTCGATGCTGCGAGCGGCGCGCTGAAGGGCAGGGTGGTTCTCGACGAGGATAACGAAACGCTTTCCCTGCGCCATCTGGCGCGCCTTGCTGACGGCCGTATCGTTTGCGGTGTGCAGGATCAGGATTTTGCGACCGACCTGCGGCCGCTGGTGCTTATCGCCGATGCGACCGGGGAGGTCACATGGCTCGACCTGCCGGTCGAGATCCATCGTCGCCTGATGGGCTATATCGGCAGTGTCGCCGTCGATCCAAGCGGGACTTTCATCTGCGCCACCTCGCCGCGCGGTGGCCTTGCCGTGGTGTGGACGGCGACCGATGGCCACTACGTCGACGCGATCGATTTGCCCGACACCTGCGGCGTCGCCGGTGGACCGGAGGCGGGAGGTTTTCTGCTCAGCTCCGGCCACGGCGCCCGACTGCCGATCCATGTCGATCCTGTCGAGGGCATCGTCGCTCTGCCTGAAGCCCTACGCCTTGATCCGCTGCAATGGGACAACCACCTGTCGCTGGTCGGCTAGGCGTCGCGCAGCGCCGCCATGCGCGCCAGCATCATGGTGATGTGATTGCGGCGGATGTAGCCCACGGCCTCGAAATCGTTGATCTCAAGCGCGCGCTGCGTCTCCTCCACCTCGTGCAGGAAATGCGTGACCTCGGCCCGCATGTCGGCTTCGCTCATCCAGCCGAACCAGAAACGGTCCGTCTGGTGATAAAGGATCTCGATGAAGTCGCGCAGCATGCGCGAGCCGATGACATTATTGACGATATTGTGGAAGCGCTCGCAGAGCTCAGAGAACTCGCCGAGCGGCATGCCGCCCCGCTTACCCAGCAAGGCCCTCACCCGCAGATGTACCGCTTTGAGCTCCGCAAGATCCGCATCCGACAAGGGCCGCGGGTTGGTATGCCCGATCATGGCCGCCAATTGGCAGCGCAGGTAATAGGCCTGGTCGATCTCCGTCCGGTCGAGATCGGTGACGGTGACGCCGACGCCGTTCTTGATGCTGACCAGCCCATCGGTGGCCAGGCGCTGCAGGGCCTGGCGCACAGGGGTGCGGCTCAGCCGGAATTCGGTTGCCAGTTCGGATTCGCTGAGGCGCGTTCCTGGTGGATAGATGCGGGTTGCGATGCGCTGGCGCAGTTGCTCGTAGATCTGCGTTGGTGACACGGCGCGGCCATTCGACAAGGCAGCGGCCGCCTGCTTCCTGCCTCGCTCAACCGTCTTCTTCGTGCCGCGGCCCTGTCGCATGGTCGAATCTGGCATCCATGAAATTCTGCTGCTCCCTAACTATCCTGCCGGTGCTCGCTGTCAATAGAGCTGTATATAGCTAGGCAGCTGTCATCGCGGCTTTCTGGCTGGATTTAGCGCCGTAAAGCCGTCCATACTCGGCCATCTTTCGGGACGCATAGGCAGGATATGGATGCCGATATCGCCAAGCTGGCCTTGGCAGTGGAACACCCCAACTTGAAGCGCATCGTGGCGCTGTGGGACGAAAAGCGAGACGGTCGCCGTTGGCCGAGCCGGGCGGATTTCGACCCGGTCGAGATGAAATATGCCCTGGGTGATCTCACCCTCTACGATGTCGAGGACAATCCGCGGCGCTATTGGTGTCGCCTGGATGGGACGCGCCAGGTGGAATTGTTCGGGGTGGATTGCACCGGTCGCTATATCGATGAGAGTCTGCCCGCCGATTACTATGCCGTGGTCGCTCAGTCGCTGGCCCGGGCAGTCGACGAGGGGCGGCCCCTCTATCTCCAGCGCGAGATTCCCTATGCCGGCCGCTTCATCCGCTATGAAACGGTGGTCCTGCCGCAATCCTCGGACGGGCGGCGCGTCGACCAGCTGATGATCGCGCTGATGCCGCATTGGGACTGATTCCCCCAATTTCGGGGCCGATCTGTGCGCTTCGTCACGCCTGACCTGTGTCGCCGGTCACTGCGCGATTTCCGGTGATGCCCTAATTCTTCAACCAACGGGCCACACGGCCTCATCCGGTTGGGAAAGGGATCAGAACATGAAACGCATTCTTTTGGCCGCCACCTTGTCGCTGCTGAGCTCGGGCGCCTTCGCCCAGACCTATCAGCCTTACCAGCAGGTCGGTGCCAATTCGTATAACCAGGACCTGGCCGAATGTCAGGCCTATGCCAACCAGGTGAGCCCGGTGCAGGACGCCGCCGTGGGCGCCATTGGTGGCGCTGCCGGCGGTGCCGCCCTCGGCGCTCTCTCGGGCGCCCTGTTCAAGGGTGTTTCGGTCGGCGAGGGTGCCGCCGTGGGTGCCGCTGCAGGCGGTGTCCTGGGCCTTGCCGGCGGTGCCTATACCGGTACCCAGAACCAGAAGCAGGTGCTCAACAACTGCATGCGCGGCCGCGGTTACAGCACCTATTATTAACCCCCTGTTCGGGGTGGTTTGGGGGGCTCGCTCACTTAAATTTGAGTGTTCGGCGAGGCAGGGAACCGCTCTATACTACGTGCGATTTAGTGGCTATCTGGCCAACTGGGCGCAACCGCCCGGGGCCGGGACGAGAAGCAAGAAAGGAAGCTCAAGATGAAACGGATCGTGGCGGCTATTCTGACGGCGTCGACGCTGGCAGCCTGTTCCAGCTACAGCCAGCCGATGGTCGACACCAAGGGGGTCGATTCGTCGCGCTATTCCCAGGACAATTACGAGTGCGAGCAATATGCCAACCAGGTCAGCCCGGTCGGTGATGCCGCTGTGGGCGCCCTGGGCGGCGCTGCGGCGGGTGCTGCCCTTGGCGCCATCACGGGCGCCCTGGTGGGCGGTGTGGGCGCTGGCGAAGCCGCTGCCTTTGGTGCGGCCACCGGCGGTGCCGTGGGCCTGGGCGGCGGTGCCGTCACGGGTGTCCAGAACCAGCGCGACGTCTATCGTCGCTGCATGGCGGGGCGTGGCTATAACGTCTTGAACTGACGTTTAAATATCCAAAGAAGCCCCGCTGCCGGCCGACCGGAAGCGGGGTTTTTTTGTGACCTAGCTGTTCCGCCGTGCTTTTTTGTTGCAGAGCGGGGGGATTGGTCTTTATTTGCAGTGCAGCATAAGCCGCCAAAGGGCGGTTTCAGCCCGAAAGAGACCATTATGGACATCACCAAGATCAAGATCGGCGAGAACCCGCCCTACGACCTCAACGCCATCATCGAGATTCCGCTCGGCGGCACCCCGGTGAAGTATGAACTCGACAAGGAATCGGGCGCGATGTTCGTCGACCGCTTCCTCTATACGGCGATGTTCTACCCCGGCAATTACGGCTTCATCCCGCACACCTTGGGCGGCGACGGCGATCCCTTGGACATCATCGTCCTAGGTCCCACCCCGGTCGTGCCCGGCGCCGTGGTGCGGTCGCGCCCCGTGGGCTGTCTGATGATGGAAGACGAGGCCGGCGGCGATGAGAAGATCATTGCGGTCCCGGTCGACAAGCTGCATCCCTTCTATTCCAACGTCAGTTCCTATCGCGATCTGCCTGAGGTCCTGCGCGAGCAGGTTCGCCATTTCTTCAGCCATTACAAGGATCTGGAGAAGGGCAAGTGGGTCAAGTTCGCGCGCTGGGCGGAGACCGAGGAAGCGGTGGATATCATCCGCAAGGCGATCGAGGCCGGCGCTCATAAATAACGGCAATAAACGGAATAATTGCTGCGCAATATGCGCATGTTTATTGCGTAACCCTTGACTTTTTCTCTGCCCTATGCGAAACAAGCGGCGTCGTTTCTGGAATCTTCCAGCGCCGCTTCCTTGCTTCAGGAGAGAAGGGATAGCTGGCTTGGCGGAAGATGTTCCCGGCCACTCGAACCAAGGAGGGTGCGTAAGAAACATGACTCCACCGGCGATACGTTCCGACAATCTGGCTAAGACAGCAGATTGAAAACTCAGATGTGAGATCCGGGGATACCGAGGGGTGTCGTCCCAAATGACCGGACGGCACCTAAGGACGGCGGCGAAACGGGGGTTCTCCCCAATCCCAGGCCCGTCCAATTAGATCCCCGCGACAAATCGAAGCGAAACCCGCCGGGCCAAGGCCGCGGCGGGTTTCATTTTTCATCCCGCGCTTTCCCTCCGCCCATGCCAGCGGGCATAGTGCTGCTGAAGAAAAAGATTCCCGGGAAAGGGATGGCAGGGGCGGCGATGGTGGATTTCGGGCTTTCGGGGCAGGTGGCCCTGGTAACGGGTGCTTCCGGCGATCTCGGGCGGCATTTTGCATCGGTCCTGGCAGAAGCCGGGGCGGCCGTGGTGCTGATGGCGCGGCGCGGCGACCTGGTGGCGGCGGAAGCCGAGGCGCTGCGCCGGCGGGGCCTTAAGGCCAGCGCCGTCACCGGCGACATCACCTTGCCCAAGGGAATCAACGCTGCCTTCGCCGCGGCCGAGAATGAGCTCGGGCCGATCTCGCTTCTCATCAACAATGCCGGCATCTCCCTCACCACGCCCTCGATCGACCTGCCGGACAGTGATTGGGATTCGGTCCTCGACACCAATCTCAAAGGGGCCTGGCTCGCCAGCCAGGAAGCTGCGCGCCGCTGGGTTGCGGCCAAGCGCCCCGGCAACATCATCAACATCGCCTCGATCCTCGGCCAGCGTGTCGCCAGCCAGAGTTTGCCCTATGCCGTATCGAAGGCCGGGCTCATCCAGATGACGCGCGCCTTGTCGCTGGAATGGGCGCGCCACAACATCCGCGTCAATGCGCTGGCGCCGGGCTATGTCCGCACTGCGTTGAATGACGAATTCTTCGGCACCGAAGCGGGTGCTGCGCTGATCAAGCGCATCCCGCAGCGGCGTCTCGGCACGCCGCAGGATCTTGACGGGCCGCTTCTGCTGCTGGCCTCGGATGCCTCCCGCTACATGACCGGTACGGTCCTCACCGTCGATGGCGGTCACCTCAATTCCAGTCTCTAGAAAGGCCTGACCATGGATTTCTCGATCAGCCCGCGCGCGGCGGAATATGTCCGTCAGATCGACGCCTTTCTCGATGAACATGTCATTCCACTGGAAAGCGACCGTTCGAGCTTCGATGACGGCGAGAACATCCGCGAGGATCTGCTGCAGAAACTCCATGCCAAGGCGCTGGCGGCAGGTCTGTGGAATTTCCAGCTGCCGGAAAAGCTCGGCGGCAAGGGCCTCAAATTCACGGAACTGGTGCCGATCTACGAAGCCGCCGCCCGCTCCATCTTCGGCCCTGTCTGCTTCAACATTGCCGCCCCTGACGATGGCAACATCCATCTGCTGTCGCGGGTGGCGACGCCGGAACAGCAGGAACGCTGGCTGATGCCGATCGTCCACGGTGAAGTGCGCTCGGCCATCGTCATGACCGAACCGGCACCGGGTTCCGGCTCCGACCCCGCCGGCATGATGCTCACCACCGCCGAGAAGAAAGGCGACAAGTGGATCATCCGCGGCCAGAAATGGTTCATCACCGGCGCCGAGGCAGCGGAGCATTTCATCCTGGTCGCGCGTACGTCCGACGATCCGCGCCGTGGCCTCACGGCCTTCCTGTTCGATCGCAGCCAGCCCGGCTGGCACATCAAGCGGCGCATCCCCATTATGGGCCCCGAAGAACATGGCGGCCATTGCGAGCTGGAGTTCGATGGGCTCGAAATTCCCGATGAGAACCGCCTGATGGGTGTCGGCGAGGGGCTGAAGGCCGTGCAGATCCGTCTCGGTATCGCACGTCTCACCCATTGCATGCGCTGGCTCGGCCTTTCCAAGCGCGCGCTCGACATCGCCTGCCGGCATGTGCAGGAGCGCAAGGCCTTCGGCATCACGCTGATGGAACATGAAGGCGTGCAATGGATGCTGGGTGAAGCCGCCATGCAGGTGCAGATGGGGCGCCTGCTCACCTATAATGCGGCCTATCAGCTTGATCTCGGCCACCGCGCGCGCAAGGAGGTCTCCATGGCCAAGGTTGCCGTCGCCGACTGCCTGCACAAGGCGGTCGATACCGCAATCCAGCTGCTCGGCGCCAAGGGCTATTCCAAGGACACCATCCTGGAATGGATGTACCGCTATGCGCGCCAGGCCCGCCTGGTCGACGGTGCCTCCGAAGTGCACAAGATGGTCCTGGCCCAGCACCTCACCGCCGAGGGCCCCGATTTCTGGAAATGGGGTTGAGCATCGTGCTGGCCAACAAGATCGATGCCCTTGAGAGTTTCCTGCGTCGACAGACGGGCGCAGGCAAAGTCAGCGTCAAGCTGATCGGTCGCCTTGGCGGCGGCGCCATTCAGGAAAACTGGGCCGTCGACCTCGACATCGACGGCACCGTGACCGCCACGGTCCTCCGCGCGGATGCGCCGAGCGGCATCGCCGAAAGCTGGGGCAAGGCCCAGGAATTCGCTTTGCTGAAAGTGGTGCAGGCCACCGGCATGAAGGCGCCGGAACCGCTCTGGTTGGAAGAAACCGGCAGCGTCATCGGCCAGCCCTTTCATATCACGCGGCGCCTCAATGGCTCGGCGGACCCCAGGAAGCTGGTGCGTGCGCTGGAGGAGGAAGAGGGCGATGCCCTGGCCCATGCATTGGGTGCCGAGCTCGCCAAGCTGCACGAGGTGACACCGGCATCGGCCCCGGCCGGGATCGGCTTCCTTCCGCCGGTGCCGGATAATCTGGTCGCCGATCGTCTGGCCCGCTTTCGCGGTCAACTCGATCGTTTGCCGGAAGCGCAGCCGGTGCTTGAATGGGCGATCAACCGACTGGAGGATGAAGCGCCGAATTACGCGCGCGGATCGGATACGGTCCGGCTGTGTCATCGCGACTTCCGCACCGGCAATTACCTCGTCCAGGATGCCAAGCTCAGCGGCATTCTCGACTTTGAATTTGCCGGCTGGTCTGATCCTTACGAGGATTTCGGCTGGTTCTGCGCCCGCTGCTGGCGCTTTGGCATGAGCGGGGCGGAAGCGGGCGGCATTGGTCGGCGCGAGGCATTCTACGCCGGCTACGAAGCGGGCGGCGGTGGCCCTGTCGACGATGCCAAGGTCCGCTTCTGGGAACAGATGGCAGCTCTCCGGTGGTCGATTATGGCGTTGGAGCAGGCCGAGCGGCACCTCTCTGGTCGTGAGCGCTCGATTGAATTGGCCCTCACCGGACTCGTCTCGCTGGAGATGGAATACGATCTGCTGATCGATCTGCGCTTGCCCGGTTTCAAGCCGGCTCCGAAGAAACGCGCCGATGATGGAGACGCTGCATGAAACAACGCCCCGGTGCCGACGCCTTGCTCGATGCTGCGCTCGCAACACTGCAGGAAGAATTGCTGCCGAGTCTAAGCGGCCGCCAGAAATTCCTTGCCGCCATGATCGCGCGGGCGGTTTCCGTGGCGAAGCAGGATATTGCCGGTGCCGACGCTTCCGCCCAGGCTGAGCGTCAGAGCTTCAAGCGCCTCTATGGCAGGGAATGCGACGGCGATCTCGGCGCCCTACGCCGCCTACTCGCCGCCGACATCCGCGCCCGCAAGTTCCAGCCCGGCTCACCGGAAGAGACGCGCCTCATCGACCACCTGGTCGAAGCCACCGCAACCGAGCTCCGCATCACCAACACCAAATACCTCGCCCAGCGCCAACGCGGCCGCGGCGCTGAATCGGCGGTGTAATCGAACCCGGTTGCACTACCCCCTCTCCCTGACCCTCTCCCACGTGGGGGAGCGTTAGGGGGGCGCGAAGCGCGATCTACGCTTTTTCTGCGAAATAGTCCGCGTAGATACGCATACTATAGTCGGCCTGCAGAAGCCGAAAGCCGGCACGCTCGATCAGCCCAGCCATAATCCACGAATAGGTGCTGTGCTCGTCGCGGATATGTGTTGCGACTTCTGCGCGGTCATAGCCGGTATTTGCCCCCATCCACCCGATCCAGCTTTCGGCGACCGCCGGAACCTCAGTCGGATCGCATTCAAAGACGACATCGCGCAGGAACAGCTTTCCGCCGGGCCTCAGGGTTCGTTGCAGCCGCGCTAGCGCGACCCCTTTCCAGAGATCCGGCAGGTGGTGTAGAGCGAACTTGCTAGTGATAATGTCGACCGAATTATCCGGAATCTCGTAACTAAGAAATCCAGCCTGCTGCGTCGCCAGATTGCCAAGCCCCATTCCTTTGGCACGGCGCAAGCTCTTGGCGAGCATTTCGGCCGATATATCAACAGCATGAACGCGCTTGGCGATCTGGGCCGCTTCGCAAGCCAGCATTCCGGTGCCGCAGCCGAAATCGGCGACGACATGAAAATGCTCGATGCCGAGACGGGCTAGCAATGCTCTATCTTCTTGTGGGTCGTCCGCCTGCCTTTCGTCATAGCTTTCGACCTCGGCAGGGTCCGCGAAGTCAATACCGACTTGCTTCAGGTCAACATAGTACCAGTCGGGCTGCTCCATCACATTCCCCCTGCTTGTCTTGTCCAGGACGCTAGATGGCGTCGGTGATATTCGTCAACAGCAGAAGGTTTGCGTGTGGATCATTCACCATCGCACCCCTTGCATGAGGAGGTGAGCTAAACCACTATTCTGTCCCGTTTGAATGTGTGGGGCCACGCTATGAACTACCTCATCGTCTTTCTCGGTGCCGGCATCGGCGGAGCCCTGCGCCACGGCGTCAACAACGCCAGCGCCAGGCTCCTGGGGATTGAGTTTCCATGGGGCACACTGGCGGTGAATATCCTCGGCTCCCTCGCCATGGGACTGCTCGCCGGTTATTTCGCCTTCAAGGGCGAGGCTACACAGGCCTGGCGGCTGTTCTTCACCACGGGCATCCTCGGCGGGTTCACGACCTTTTCAGCATTCTCCCTCGATACCGCTTTGCTTTACGAGCGAGGGGCGCACGCCTCCATGATCCTCTACATCGCGGGCTCCGTCGTTCTCTCGATTGTTGCCGTCTTCGTAGGGCTGGCGCTCATGCGCTCAAACCTCGGCTGAAATCCGCACGCCGAGGCCTTCTTTTCGGAGAAAATTGGCTGCGGCCGGCATCGTAGAGGACCATGGTCCTCAAGACACCCCGCCGAGTATCAGCGGGCCTTCACACGATCTTGTTAGGCCTAGTGTCGCGCTTTCCGGCGTGGCTATAATTCCTGGCCTTGGGGGGCGCATTCACTGGAGGCGGCGTCATGCCCCGCATGTGGGTAAAGTGTTTTCTCGTTACATCGTTTCTGTTTCTCAGCCCGTTGGCCAGCTCCGCCAATGACGTTCGTGTCGTCTTCGTCACGCATGGTCAGAGCAATGATCCCTATTGGAACATCGTCAAGAGCGGCATGAACGAAGCGGCGACCAAGCTTGGCGTGACGGTCGAATATCACGCCCCGGCGACGTTCAGCACGGATGAGATGAAGCGCCTTATCAGCGATGCCGTGGCGTCTCATCCGGACGGGCTGGTTGTTTCGGCGCCCGATGAGGAAGCCCTGGGCCTATCGATCAAGGCGGCGGCGGATGCGCATATCCCCGTGATCATCATCGATTCCGGGGGGCCTTCCCTGGCCAAGAAACTGGGAGCGTTGTTTTTCATGGGGCAGTCGGAATTCGGGGCGGGTATCGAGGCCGGCCACCGCGCGCGTGAGCTTGGCGCACAGCATCCGCTCTGCATCGATCACGAAAGGGGCAATATCAGTCTTGAGGCGCGCTGCCATGGATTCAGCAGCGGCCTCGGTGTGAATGTTCCCGTCCTGGAAACCAATTTGGCGCCTGGCGTCATGGCGAAGGATCTGTCGGCCTATCTCGTGGAACATCCCGAAACAGACTTCATTCTAACCCTCGGAACGGCGGCGGCCGAAGCCGCCCTGGATGAGATCTACAAGAGGCCGGCCCTGCAGCGCCCGATGCTTGGCACGTTTGATATGTCGCCCAAAGTCCTGCAGGCAGTGGCCTCCGGCCGGGCGCTCTGGGCGATTGATGCGCAGCCCTATCTGATGGGCTACATCCCCGTCGTGACCTTTGACCTGCTGAAGCATTACAAGTTGAAACCGGTGCCGCCGGATGGGCTCTATGCGACCGGTCCCAGTTTCATCGAAAAGGACGAAGCCGCGGCGATGATGTCGCTGGCGGCGGCGGGTGTTCGCTAAACAGGCGCAGGGCCCTCAGCTCCACTGCTCCTTGGGGCTTTCGCGCTTTCCGAGCCGGCGCGTTCCGGCGACGGTCGGCTTGGGAATATCCGGCGAAGGGCGTCCATAGAGCCAGCCTTGGCCCAGATCGGTGCCGAGTTCCAGCAGGCATTTATGCTGATCCTCTTTCTCGATCATTTCGGCGACGGTCTTGATATTCAGGCAGCGGCAGGTCGTCAGCACCCCTTGCACAATGGCACGTTCGCGCAAGGATTCGACAATGCTCTTGATATAGGCGCCATCGATCTTGACGAAATCCACCTGTAATTGCTGCAGATAGGGCAGGGACGAGGCGCCGGCACCGAAATCGTCCAGGCAAACCAGGTGTCCGGCGCCGCGCAGGCGGTCGACCGCGCGCGCGGCTTTCGGCAAATCGTCGAGCTTGGCGGATTCCGTCACCTCGACGATCAGATGATTGCGGTTCTTGCCCAATTTGCCGGCCAGCTGGTCGAACATGTTGAGGAAGTTGTCGTTGAGCAACGACCTTGCCGACATGTTCACCGCCAGCCGTAATTCCTGTCCGATCTGTTCGCTTTGCTGAATGCGCGTAACCGCGCCATAAGCGACGGCGAGATCCAACTCGTGGACGATGTTGATCTCCTCGGCAAACATGACGTCGGCAAAGGGCGATCTTCCATCTTCGAAGCGCAACAACACCTCGTAATGATGGGGTGTGCGGTCCTGCAGATGAACGATGGGCTGGAAGTGCAGATTGATGCGGTGCTGGTGGATGAGATCGCGCATGGCGACGACGCGGCTCAGGACCTCGGCGGTCATGCGTTTGAAATACTGGTCGGCCGAACCGGCGTCTAATTTGGCGATACCTTCATTGCTGAACTTGCCGACGACATAAGAAAGGATGCTCTCGACATCGTCATCGCCGAGCGAGCTGCCGTGGAACGATATGGTCTTGCCTGTTGCCTTCATCGTGGCCGGATCAAGGTCGAACCGGTCACTGACGCGTTTGATGGCGTCAACGATTATGTCGGGGTTGGTATCTTCAAGATGCGTGACGCCGAATTTGCCGTCGCCCAGTTTGGCGGCCGCATCCGGATCCAGCGCATGGAGCTTCAATTGTGCGCCGACCTCGGCCATGAGGGATTCCGCGCGCTCCGGACCCATGACTCGGCTCAGTTCTTCGATCTCGCAGATCTCCAGCAAGGTGAGGCAGGCCGATTTGCCCGACTTGCGCGCTTCCTGAACGGCGCGCGACGCGGCATAGGTGAATTCGACCGCTTCGGTCAGGCCGGTGACGCGGTCGCGCCGCCTGGCGCCGCTATGCGGGATGGCATTGAGTGCTGCGCTGCTGACGCTGAGGAAATAGTGCGGCTGGTCCTTCTTCAGCGAGCGGTTGATGCAGGTTGTGATGGTCAGGCGTTGCTCGATTCCGCCGTCTTTTGGCAATCCTTCGGACGTTTCCGCCAACACCAGATTGAGATCGCGCCGGCGTTGCCCGGGCATCAGGTTGCGCAAAGCTGTCTTCAGCAGGATGGCATCGGCGGTGGTGAGAATGTCTGCCAGGGGCTTGTTCGTAAGGTCCGCCGTCTCGACGCCCAGGATCGATTTCACTGCGCCGCCGGCCCACAGAACCTTGCTCGTTTCGTCCAGTTCCAGCAGCACGTCGGCGTTGGAAAAGGCGAAGCCCACAAAACGGTCGCGCTCGTCGCGCAAACGATCGGCAATCGGAACGCTCATTTCCTGTCCCTGTCTGCGATGGCGGGAATAATAGGCATGTTCGGGGCGTATTCAGCCTCCACCCGAAAAGGATAATCGGGGAATTATCGTTAAAAATGTATCAATTATGTCCTGAAAAATCGCATTGAGATGAGAATTGCGTCCTCCGCTCGCGCGAAAAGGGTGGCTTTTTAAGCGTCCTTTTCCTTGGCAGGCAGTAAACGGCGCGCTATCCATGGGCGAAACCATTCACCAGGGAGACATAAATGCGCAGAATTCTTAGTGGAATCGCCGCCGCAATCGTGGCGGTGACGTTGATCCTGCCGCTGCAGGCCAAGGCCGAGGACGCGAAATCCCTATTGGACCAGATTCTTGAGCGCGGCGCGTTGCGGGTCGGCACGACCGGCGACTATCCGCCCTATTCAGAGCTCGATCAGACGAGCAACACCTATAAGGGCTACGAGATCGACGTGGTGACCCAACTCGCGGCGGATCTCGGCGTGAAGGTCGAATTCGTGCCGACCACATGGGAAACCCTCGCCGCCGGTATTCAGGCCGGCAAGTACGATGTCGCCGCGTCCGGCATCACACTGACCCTGGAGCGCCTCAAGAGCATCGGCTTCTCGGCCGCCTATCTCGATTCCCCGCTGGTGCCCTTGGTGCAATCCAAGGACGGCGCCAAATACGCCGCCTGGCGCGACCTCGACAAGGAAGGCATCCGCATCGCTGTGCAGAGCGGCACCTCGGCCGAGGAATCGGCCAAGAAAAACTTCACCAAGGCCGAGATCGTCCCAATCGTCGCGCCGGCCCTCGACTATCAGGAACTGCTGGCAGGCAAGGTCGATGCGGCCATCACTGACACCGTCTTCATCAAGAAGGCGCTGTCGCAATATTCCGATAAGCTGGTCGCGGTCGACCCGACCCACGCCATCGAAGGCCAGCCCAACGCCATGATGACCGTCCGCGACGATTACGTCTGGCGCAATTGGCTCGATACCTGGGTCGCCATGAAGGCCCAGTCCGGCTTCTTCGACGCCCTCTTCGCCAAGTGGATCGCGGGCAGCTAAGCCTCACCCAGCAGTTATCGGATTGGAGCGGCGCTGGCATGGCCCGACGATCGAAATTGGGCCGTACCGGCGCCGTTCTTATTCTGCCGCTGCTGCTGGCTGGCTGCGGTGATTGGACGCCGCTGCTTCCAGGCACGCCGATGGGCGACAAGAATTTCTGGATCCTGACGGGCGGGCTCCAGTACACACTCCTGATCTCAATCTACGCAATTGCGCTCGGTTCGATCATCGGCCTTGTCGGTGCATTGCTTGCGCGCAGCCGCTTCTCCTGGTTGCGGCGCTTAGTGTGGCTTTACGTCGAATTCTTCCGGATGGTGCCACTGTTTGTGTTGCTCCTGTGGATCTATTATGCGCTGCCGATCGCTATCGGCGAGCTTCCTGACGCGTTGCACGATCTGCCCGGTCTGGAGACGCTTCGGCGGATGGAGCCGTTCACGGCAGGTGTTATCGGCCTGTCGCTCTTGTCGGGCGCGTTCATGGTTGAACTGTTCAGGGCCGGCATTGAAAGTGTTGGCCGTCCGCAGATAGACGCGGGACTCGCCTTCGGCATGTCGCGTGCGCTTGTGATGCGTCGGATTATTCTGCCTCAGGCAGTCAGACGCATGCTGCCGCCAATGACGAACCAATTCATCTCGACGATCAAGGATTCATCACTGGCGGGTTTCCTTGGCGCGGCTGAAATAACCAAGCGCGCGATGCTATTGCAGACGCAAATCTTGCATCCGCTCGAGATCTACACCTTCCTGGCGCTCGAATACATCTCGATACTGACGATACTAACGGCGCTTGCCCGCTATCTCGAGCGGCGCTATCCCCAGCACGGCTGACCTCAATCGAGCAGTTTCTCCGCGCGCTGCATCGGCTCATCCGCTGCTGCTACCAGGGCTTCCAGCGCCGCCCGCAACTGCTCGCAGCGCAGGGTCGGGGCCTGCGACAGAACTTTGCTGACGATCTTGTGCCGGGCATGGAACTGCACCATATCAACCGACACCTCGCGCGGCAGCGCGGCAAGCTTGCCGGCATTGGCCTCGAACACCGTCATCGGCGGCAGGGCGATGCTGGCCAACTGCGCCGTTGGAATCGGTAGATCCTGGATGAGACTGGCAGTGCCGTCATAAGCCGCCTGGGCGGCCGCGCGCACCGACAGCACTTCGCCGAGCAGGATCGCCAGCAGTGCCTGCACCTCAGCTTCCGCATCGGCCTCGCGGCCGCGCTTGCGGCTGCTGCCGACGACAAGGGCGATGATACCTGCAAGGGCCAGAAAGAGGATACCGGGGATCTGGATCAGCCAGCCACGCAGCAGATCGCGGTCCATCGACGGTTCGACCGCCGGTGCCGGCTCGATCTTGACCTCTTCCGTCGCCGGCTTGGTCCAGATGCCCAGATTGCGCCCGCGCGCCTCGGTTTCCGCCGCGTCATATCGCGCGGAGCGTTCGCGTTCTGCGGCTTCGGGCGCGGTGGTCTGCCGATAGACCGCCGCCATGCCGCCGGCCAGCATCGCCTCGGCGACATCGTCCTCGCCGACTTTGCAGGTGCCGGAAAGATGTTGCGCATCGGCTCCGCGATCCGTCACGGCGCAGACGAGGCGCTGCCCGTCGATCAAGGCCTGCAACGCCACCCGCGCCTCGGGTCCCATCGGCACGGTCATCAAGGGTGCGGCGATGCCGTCGAGCTTGAAGATCACATCGCCGATCGCAATTTCATCGCCATCGATCGCCTGGCCGGAGCCTTCCAGAGTCGGCGGGACCGGCGCTTCGAGCGGTGTGGCATCGACATCGCCAACCGGCACCGCTGGGGGCGGGGGTTGAAGCGGATTCTTGGTCTTGGCTACGGCCGGCGCGGCGGCGATCAGTGAGAGCAGGGCGGCGCTGGCGAGCCAGATCTTAATCTTCATTGAAAATCCTAGACTTTTTGGGCGTCCCTGGCGGCCTTGGTAAAGGGGTGGAAGAGAGGCGTCAATGGGGAGGCTGGACAGAGGGATTGAAACTGAATAAGCATTCAAGAATTGAATGACTATTCAGCTTCAAGGGGGTCCGATGGCGGCCAAATATGATGCGATCGTGATCGGTGGCGGCCATAACGGGTTGGTGACGGCCGCCTATCTCGCCAAGGGGGGCGAGAAGGAGGGCAAGAACAAGCTCAAGGTGCTGGTGCTGGAGCGCTACCACAAGGTCGGCGGTGCGGCGATGTCGGAGGAGATCTATCCCGGCTTCACCTATTCGACCTGTTCCTATGTATGCTCGCTCCTGCGGCCGGAGATCTTCCGCTTTCTCGATCTGCCACGGCATGGGCTGCAAGTCATACCCTATGAGATCAACTCGTCGCCCAATCCGGATGGCGAAGGGATCGTCACCTATTCGGACCATGACCGCACGCGTGAGTCGCTGCGCCGGCATTCGATCAAGGATGCCGAGGCTTATGATCACTATGCGGCGGAGATCGGCCGGCAGTGCCGGTTCATCAAGCCGCTCCTCATGGTGACGCCGCCGGACCCGACGCAGATCAACCCGTTCGCGCAAAACAAGATCAATCCCTGGGGCAAGCGCAACGATCTCGAGGGGTTTCTGAAGATCGCGCGCGAGTTTGGCCGCATGGGCGAGAAGCAGATGTATGAGATCATCCGCTTCTGGACCATGTCGATCGGCGATTTCCTGGATGAATATTTCGAGACGCCGCGCTGGAAAGGTTTTGCTGCGGCTTCCTCGATCATCGGCACGGCGCTTGGGCCTTATTCGCCGGGCACCGCTTATGTGCTGCTGCATCACTATATGGGCGAAGTGGACGGGCAGATCGGCGCCTGGGGCTTTGCGCGCGGCGGCATGGGCTCGGTCTCGAGGGCCATTGCCTCGGCGGCAACCGAAGCCGGCGTCGAGATCCGCACCAATGCCGAGGTGGCCAAGGTCATCATCCGGGGCGGCAAGGCCGTCGGCGTGACCCTCGCCAATGGCGAGGAAATCTATGCGCGGACCGTCGTCAGTAACGCAGATCCAAAGCGTACCTATCTGAAGCTGATCGAGAAGTCGGATCTGGATTCGATCGATCCAGATATCCATACCTATGCCAAGAATTTCAAGATCCGCGGCAGTTCAGGGAAGTTGAACATTGCCCTCGACGGCCTGCCGCAATTCGCCGGCCTGCCCAAGGAATCCGCCTGGGGCACGGTCGATATCGGCGGCGATTTCGACTACATCGAACGCGCCTATGACGATTACAAATATGGTTCCTGGTCCAAGCGGCCGTTCCTCGACATCGTCATCCCGACCACGGTCGACCCGACCATGTCACCGCCCGGCAAGCATTTCATGTCGGTCTTCGTGCAGTATGTCCCCTATAAGCTGGCTGAGCAGCCCTGGACGCCGGAGATGAAGGCGGCGTTCGAGAAAGACGTGCTGGACACGATTGAGATGAACGCGCCGGGCTTCAAGAAGCTCATCCTGCATTGCCAGACGCGGACACCCTGGGACATCGAGAACGAAGTGGGCTTGACCGAAGGCAACATCTTCCAGGGCGAGTTGACCTTGGACCAGATGCTATTTAACCGCCCATTCCCGGGGCTCGGGCAATATCGCGGGCCGTTCGACAATTTCTACATGTGCGGATCGGGCACGCATCCGGGCGGTGGCGTGATGGGTGCGCCGGGGGCCAATGCGGCGCGCGAGATGCTGCGCGACTTCAAGCACGGGGTGGTGTGATGAGCGCCAACAATTACGACGTCATCGTCATCGGCGCCGGCCATAACGGGCTGGTGACGGCCAACTATCTCGCCAAAGCCGGGCAGAAGGTGCTGGTGGTCGAAGCCGGGGAGGAGGCAGGCGGTGCCGCGCAGACGCGTACGTTCGCCAAGAGTTATCGTGTCTCCTCGGTTGCCCATATCCTGCATGCGCTGCATCCCAAGGTGATCAGCGATCTCGGCCTCGAACAGCATGGGCTGAAGGCGACGCAGCACCGCATCGGCACGTCGGCCATGCTGCCCGGTGGAGCGCGCCTGGATCTCACCGCCGACAAGGCGGCGACGCAGGCCTCGATTGCCAAATTCGCCCCAGCGGACTCGCTGGCCTATCATCCGCGCATGGAGCGGCTGGTGCGGCTCGCCGGTGCGCTGGGTAGTTTCCTCATGAAGACGCCGCCGAGCCCATCGCCTGCGTCAAACGATTTCCAGACCAAGCTGGCGCTCGGCATGTTCGCCTTCAAGCTGCGCATGATGGGCAAGAAGGACATGCTGGAACTCAGCCGCATCCTCACCATCAACGTGGCGGACCTCGCCAACGATTTCTTCGAGAGCGATATTCTGAAGGGATTGCTGGGACTGGAGGCGACGCTTGGCGTCTATCTGGGGCCACGCTCGCCGAACACTGTCTTCAACCTGCTCTATCGCCTGGCATCAATGGATGCGAAGCACGGGCAGGGCGGGCTCTATCTGCCGCAGGGCGGCATGGGCGCCGTGGTCGATGCGTTGGTGAAATCGGCCATGGCAGCCGGCGTCACCATCCGCACAAACGCCCCGGTCGGCCATATCTTGATCGAGAAGGAAGTCGCGGTCGGTGTGGTCCTCGCCAATGGTGAGGAGATACGCGCGCCGATCGTGGCTTCCAGCGCCGATCCGCAGCGGACGCTGCTAAAACTGGTCCAACCGGGCAATCTCGATACCGAGTTTCTGCGCCGGATGCGGCATCTCCGCATGAACGGTTGCGTCGCCAAGGTGCATCTCGCCTTGGACGGTCTGCCCGAGGTGTTCAAGCAGGCGCAGGGTCGCATGGTATTTGCGCCGTCGACCAACTATGTGGAGCGCGCCTTCGATTGCGCGAAATATGGCCGGGTCTCGGACAACCCGGTGCTGGAGATCGTCATTCCGACCCTGACCGATCCGAGCCTTGCACCATCGGGCAAGCATGTGGCCTCCATCCTCAGCCAATACGCGCCCTACAAGCTGCGAGAGACCTCGGCCGATGAGGCGCGCACGCAGGTGCTGGAGCGGACCCTCAATGTGCTGGAGCAGATTGCGCCCGGTGTGCGCGGCCTGGTGACGGCATCGGAAGTCCTGACGCCGCAAGACCTCGAGGCGAAATTCAACCTCTCCGGCGGGCAATGGCACCAGGGAGAAGTGACGCTCGACCAGGTGTTTTTCCTGCGGCCCGCAGCCTCGTTCCAGCAATACAAGATGCCGCTGCCGGGGCTGTGGCTGTGCGGGGCGGGGGCACATCCCGGCGGCAACGTCTCGGGCGCCGCCGGCGCCAATGCGGCGCGAGAGATTTTGAAAGACTTGAAGAACGCCCGGAAAGGAGCTGCCTGATGACCCATGTTCAGCATCTGAAGCCGTTCCTGAAGAAGACACCGTTCCATGAGCCGATGGAAGCCCTGATGCATGGAGCGGGATGGATCCGGTGGCAGGGTTTCTATTCGCCGGCCTTTTACGATTCCACGCAGTCCGAGTACATGGCCTGCCGCAACGGGGCGACGGTCTATGACGTCTCGCCGCTGATCAAATATGCGATCCGGGGCAAGGACGCGGCAAAGTACGCCAATTATCTGGTGACGCGTGACCTCACCAAAGTGGCGCCGATGAATGTCGCCTATACGGCCTGGTGCGACGATGACGGAAGGATGATCGAGGAGGGGACGATCTTCCGCCTTGGGCCAAATGACTTCATCCTCAACGCGGCGCTGCATCAGCTGCATTGGCTGTCAGAGAGTGCCTATGGTTTCGATGTCGAGATTGAGGAGATTTCGGACCAGCTCGCCGGCTTGTCGCTGCAGGGACCGAATGCGCGGGTGATTCTGGAGACCTTGGGCGTCCAGGGCATCGGCAAGCTGGTCCATTTCGGCATCATGGAGACATCGGTCGACGGGCATTGGCTGCGCATCGACCGGGCGGGCTTCACCGGCGATCTCGGCTATGAGATCTGGGTGAAGCCGCAGGATGCGCTGTGGCTGTGGGAAACCCTGTTCCGCATTGGCGATCCGCTGAAGATCGCGCCGATGGGCGGTCACGCCCTGGAAATGACGCGGATTGAAGCGGGCTTCATCCTGGTCGATGTCGATTATATCGGCGCCCATCACGCGATCCGGCCGACGCAACGCGTGTCGCCGATCGAGGCGGGCATCGGCTGGGCGGTGGCGCTCAAGAAGGATGCCTATTTCGTGGGCAAGCGCGCCCTGCAGAAGGAGAAGGCGGAAGGGTCCTCGCGTTTCATCCTGAGCGGGATCGAGATCGAGGGGCGGAAGCCAGCACCCGGCGCCTTCCTCTATGCCGATGAGAAAGGGACCAAGGAATTGGGCCTCACAACCTCGGCCATGTGGTCGCCGCTCTTGAAAAAGAATATCGCCTTTGCGCAAATTCCACCGGCCTATACCAAGCCGGGCACGGAAATGTGGATCGAAATCTGGTATCCGAAGGAAAAGAAGATCGAGCGCAGCATGGTGCGCTGCTGGACCCGCAACCGGATGTTCTTCGATCCGCCGCGGAAGAAGGAGGTTGTGTGAGGATGACTCACTCGAAATCCCTCCCCCTTCAGGGGGAGGGTTGGGTGGGGGTCGAAGCGATGATTGCCGCAGGTCGAGACTGGACCGCCCCCCTCCCGGCCTCCCCCCTGAAGGGGGGAGGGGACGATATTGGAAGGTACTGCTAGATGGCCCGCAATCCCGGCATCCGCAGCAATCGAAAAAAGGAGCTCATTGAGGCGACGATCTATGTGATCGCAGCATTCGGCTATCATGGCACCACGGTCAGCCGCGTGGCGAAGTCGGCCAATGTCTCGGTCGGCTTGATGAACTTCCATTTCGAGAGCAAGGACAAGCTGTTCGAGGAAGTCTTCAAATACCTCGCCAATGAATACATGCTGGTCTGGAACACGCGGGTGAGATCGGCACCGGCCGAACCCTGGGCGCGGCTGGAAGCCATGGTCGAGACCTATTTCGATCGCGACGTGTTCACCGGCGAAAAGCTGGCGGTGTGGTTCGCCTTCTGGTCGGACCCGCAATTGCGCGACAAATTCCGCGAGGCAGCGACGGCGGTCGAGCGGCGTTACGTGAAAGAGCTGGAACACCAGATCTACAACATCTGCATCGCGCAGCCGTCCGGGGTGGCGCAGGCCAAGAAAGTGGCCGTGCGCGTCGCTGGCGCCTTGTCGGCGATGATCGACGGATTCTGGCTGCAGGCGCTGCTTTATCCCAAGACGTTCAAGGTCAAGGATGCGGTCCGGTCCTGCATGGCCTTCGTCAAGCTGCTCGATCTCTATTACGATCAGAGCCAGAAGCTGGCCGCGCTGGAGAAGAAGGCCAAGCCGGACGCCTGATTGGACCGTGGGCAAGAGGGGTTGCCATGCGCTTTACCGACAAAGTGGTCTTGGTGACGGGTGGTACGACCGGCATCGGCTTCGGCATCGCCAAGCGGGCGGCGCTTGAGGGCGCCAGCCTGGCCATTGTCGGGCGCGATCCGGCGAAGGGCGCCAAAGCCGCCGCGGAACTTGGCGCATTGCCGTGCGCGGTGGCATTTTTCGCGGCCGACGTCGGCGACGAAGAAGCCGCCAAGAAGCTGATCGCCGACGTGCTGGCGCGTTTCGGACGATTAGACGTCGTGGTCAACAATGCCGGCGCCGGGGCGCGGCGTTCGGGGGTCGAGCGGGCGGACACGCCGGGTGAACGGCTGCAGAAGATCATGGCGGCCAATCTCCATTCCGCCTATTTCGTCGCGGCCTATGCACTGCCGGCGCTGAAGGCGGCCGGCGGTGGGGCGATCGTCAATATTTCATCGACCGCGACTCTGCACGGCAATTGGGGCAGCTATGGGATGGCCAAGGCGGCGATGGAATCGCTGACGCGCGCCCTGGCGACCGAAGGTGCGCCGCATGGCATCCGTGCCAATGCGGTCTCGCCTGGCTGGATCAAGACAGAGACGACGGGCGGCAGTGGCGCGGCGGAGGATTGGGAGAAGGGTGCTTCGCTGCTGGGCCGCATGGGCACGCCTGACGAAATTGCGCGTGCCGTATTGTTCCTGGCCTCGGACGAAGCGAGCTTCGTGACGGGCACCGTACTGACTGTCGATGGCGGCTTGACCATCACCGACTATCCGTCACTGCCCTATCTCGATGCGGTGGGAGCTTGGAAATTGTTTCCAGGGACGATGTAGGAGCAGGAACCGAACCAGGATGCGGCTGCCATCGATCAAGATTGCTCGGTCTTGGCCCGGGGTTTCTATAAAGAAACGGCGCCGTGTTGCCACGGCGCCGTTTTGCGTCTTCAGGTCGGTAAAGTGATTTAGCCGCTGATGCCGGGCATCAGCTTGTTGGCATCCTCACGGCCCTTGGCGAGTTCGTCGAGGGTGAGGTCGACGGCTTCTTCGAACTTGCCCAGGGTCTCGGAGAGGCAGGCCGCATCGTGCGCCGAGGAGATGAACCACGGCTCGCGGCTGTCCGGCTCGCACATGATGCCCATGTCGATGAGGATACCGGCCATGGTGTCATAGAAGGTGTAGTCGGAGAGCTTCCAATTACGGTAGGTGGTCGGCGCCTCGGCGCTGAAGAAGAGGCCCGACATCGACTGGTGACCGGTGAAGCTGTGCGGGATACCGCGCTTCACGAGCACCTTGTGCATGCCGTCCTGCATGGCCTGGCCGTAGGCGGCGATGTTCTTCAGGGCGTCGGTGTCCTTGAGGATGGTCAAGGTCGCCTCGGCCGCCGCCAAGCTCATCGCCTGGGCGGTATAGGTACCGCCATGGGCAACGCCCTTGCCGTATTTCCGGAGGATCTCTTCCTTGCCGCCGATCGCCGAGATCGGATAGCCGTTCGCCACGGCCTTGGCGACCGTGAAGATGTCGGCTTCGATGCCATAAAGTTCCTGGGCGCCGCCCTTGGCGACGCGGAAGCCGGTCTTCACCTCGTCGACGATCATCAGCACGTTATATTTCGTGCAAAGGGCACGCACAGCCTTGATGAATTCCGGCTTCGAGGGGATGCCGCAGCAATTGCCGAGGATCGGCTCGATCAGAACGGCGGCGATGGTGTCGTGGTTCTTCTTCAGCACGTCTTCGAGGCGCTGCGCGTCGTTATACGGCACCTGCCAGAAGAGCTGGCGGACGGCCTGCGGAATGCCCAGGCCATAGGGAATGACCTTGGGGTCCTTGCTCTGGTCCTTCATGTCTTCCGGATCGGCGGTCCACATGGTGGCGTCGAAGAGGCCGTGATAAGAGCCCTCGAACGTGACGTAATTGTCCTTGCCGGTGTAGCCGCGCGCGAGGCGCAAGGCGGCCATCACCGCTTCGGTGCCGGAGTTTGAGAAGCGCACCAGCTCGGCGGCCGGCATCATTTCCTTGATCAACTTGGCGACGCTGACTTCCTTCTCGGTGCCAAGCGCATAGACCGTGCCGACCGACTGCGCCTCGCGTGCGGCGGCATCGACGATGTCATTGCAATGGCCGAGGATCGCCGGGCCATAGCCGAGGCGGTAGTCGATATATTCGTTGCCGTCGAGATCCCAGAGGCGGGCACCCTTGCCCTTCTTCACGAAGACCGTGTTGTCGTCGCCCCAATAGCGGAAGTTGGAGCTGACACCGAGGGGCAAATGCTTGATCGCCTCTTTGAAATGGGCGCGATTCTTATCCATTTTGCGACGATCGGTTTTGATCGTGGTCATCTGAAAATCTCCATTGGTCTCAAAGTGATGCGGTATTGCCCCGCGCTCCGGTTGGATGAATTGACGTCTATCGACGTGCGACGGTCACCGTCCGGTCATTGAATGTTTGTATAAAAAATCTATCATGCGATTCAGAAAAGGGCAAGATCGCTGAATGAACATTTAATGTTGCGAGTGCAGCAAAGTTAAATATATCATGTAGTTATCGCGATTCTCTCCCGATGGAGCCGAAAGGGTTAAAGCGCCAATGGCCAAGGCTGAAGCAGTCAAGGAAGTCCGGCGTAAGCAGTTGATAGATGCGACAATTCGCGCAATCGGGCGGGTCGGCTATGCCAACGCGACGCTCACCCATGTGGCCTCGGAAGCTGGGCTGTCCCCGGGCATCGTCAATTTCTACTTCAAGTCCAAGGAACAGCTGCTGATCGCCACGCTGGAGCAGATCGCCGAGGAATATTCGGCCTTCTGGCAGGCGGCGATCAACAAGGGGAAAGTGGCGCCGGCCGCGGGCCTCGAGGCGATGATCGAGGCCGACTTCCATCCTACCGTCTGCAACGTCGAGAAGGTCTCGATCTGGTACGCCTTCTGGGCGGAAGCGCGCGGCAATGCCGCCTATCACGACGTGGTGTCGCGGTTGGAGCAGGATTACCTCGCCCAGACCGAAACGCTCTGTCAGCGCATCATCCAGGAGGGCGGCTATGAAGGGGTGAGCGCCGGCGACGTCGCCACCGGCCTCAATGCCATGATCGACGGCATGTGGTTCGACTGCCTGATGGAACCCAAGGCCTTCAACCGGCAGGAAGCCAAACGCATTTGCCGGCTGTATCTCGCCTCGGTCTTCCCGGCGCATTTCTCCGGTGGCGTGAAGAAAAGCAAGGGCGATAACGACAATGGCGTGGTGCTGGCCATCGACCAGGAAGTGCAGGGGCGCAATGCGCACCGGGCGCGCCTCGCCGCGGCTTTGCGCAAGCGCCTGGAACCGGTGGGGCCCTTGCGCCGCGAGGTGCTGTCGGCGGCGGCCGGCATCTCGGTGAAGATCCTGGAAAGCTGGCTGGAGGGCCGCGCCGAGCCCAGTTCGTGGCAGATCGGCCGTCTCATCGTGGCGACCGATGCGCAATTGTGGATGGAGGTTTATGGCCCGATCCATGACGAAGCGCAGCGTCTGTTCGAGGCACGCCTCGCCAACGCACAGGAACAGGCTCTGCGCGAACGCGCGGCCTTGGCGACGCTAAAAGGGTCCGAATAAAAAGAGTCTATCGTCATGCCGAGACTTGATCCGGGGATCCACAAGCGGCGCCCGTGGATCCCCGGGTCAAGCCCGGGGATGACGATGTTGGGGAGGGGTTGTTGGCACACAAACTCGATCGGCTGCTGAAGCCGAAGACGGTTGCGCTGGTGGGCGCAAGTCCGAAGGAGGGCTCGGTCGGGCGTGGCATGATCACTTCGACCGGCATGGCGGGGACGCCGTCGAAGATCTATTTCGTCAATCCCGGTTACGCGGAGATCGATGGGCAGCCTTGCTATCCGTCGCTGAGCGCTTTGCCCGAAACGGTCGACTTGGCGGTGCTGGGCATCGCCAATGCACGGCTTGAGGCAGCGCTCGACGAGGTGATCGCCTGCGGCATCGGCGCCGTCACCATCTTTGCCAGCGGTTATCTGGAAAACGACTCCGCGCCCAAGCTCACCGATCGCATCGCGCGGAAGGCGAAGGCGGCGGGTGTTGCCATCTGCGGCGGCAATTGCATGGGCTTTTATCATCTCGATTTCGGTCTGCGTATCTGCGGCTTTCCGCCGCCGGATTGGATCCGGAAAGGGAATGTCGCCTTCATCACGCATTCCGGCTCGGCCTTCTCGGCGCTCTGCCATACGGACCGGCGCTTCGGCTTCAGTCTGGCGGTTTCGGCGGGACAGGAACTGGCGACCACTGTCGCCGATTATCTCGACTTCGCCCTCGATATCCCGGCGACCAAGGTCGTGGGCTTGTTCCTGGAGACCGTGCGCGACCCGCAGGGTTTCAAGGCATCGCTCGCCAAGGCACGTGCCAAGGGCATTCCGGTGGTGGCGTTGAAAGTGGGCCGCACGGCCGAGAGTGCCGCTTTGGCAGTGTCGCATTCCGGTGCCGTCGCCGGCAACCATGCCGCCTACCGCGCGCTCTTCGACCATTACGGCGTTATCGAGGTCGCCAATATGGACGAACTGGTGAACGCCCTGCATCTCTTTTCATCCGAGCGCAAGCTGGCGCCAGGCGGGCTGACGACGATGCATGATTCCGGTGGCTTCCGCGAATTGGTGCTGGATCTGGGAATCGAGGCCGGCGTGAGGTTCGCGAAGATCGGCGAGGCCACGCGCGACAAGCTTGCCGCAAGGCTGGATTTCGGGCTGGAACCCATCAACCCCCTGGATGCCTGGGGCACGGGGAACGATTGGGACGGCATTTTCGAGGATTGCCTGCAGGCCTTGGTGGACGATCCGGACACGGCCTTGGCGACGCTCTGCGTGGAGGCGCGCGACGGATATTACTTAAGCGCCGGCTATGCCGACATCCTGCGCAAGGTCGCTGCAAAGACGACGAAACCAATCTTCTACACCACCAATGTGGCAAGCAACGCCAATCTCGATGTGATCACGCGTCTCGCCCATGACGGCGTGCCGGTACTCTCCGGTGTCAATTCGATGCTGAGCGTGGTCAAGAAGGCGATGGCGGAGCGGGACCGCGCGGCACTTGGTGCGGACCACATTGCGCCGGCCCCGAAAGGCCTGCGGTCGAAATGGGCAATGCGCCTGGCGCAGGGCAATCTCTCGGAGGCGGATGCGCTCGATCTATTGGCGGATTATGGCGTGCCGGTCATCGCGCATCAGCATGCGTCGAGCCTCGATGAGGCCACGGCGATCGCCGCGCGCATCGGCTATCCGGTAGTGATGAAGACGGCGGAACCGGGCATCCTGCACAAATCCGATGTTGGCGGCGTCAAACTCGGGATCAAGGATGCGGCTGGTCTCGAGGCCGCCTATGCCGATCTCAAAGCGCGTCTCGGCGCGCGGGTGCTGCTGATGCCGATGGCGGGGAAGGGGACGGAGATCTCCTTCGGCATGACCGCGGACCCGCAATTCGGGCCGATCGTCATGGTCGGCGCCGGTGGTATTCTCATTGAGATGATGCCGGATCGGCGCTTCGTCCTGCCGCCCTTCGGCACCATTGAGGCAAGACGGCAGATCGATCAGCTGTCCTTGCGCCCGCTCCTCGACGGCAAGCGCGGCGCGCGGCCGGCCGATGTCGCCAGCCTTGCTCAAGCCTTCGCGGCCTTCTCTGCAATGGTCGCCGATCTCGATGGGTTGGTGAGCGAGATCGACGTCAATCCGCTGATTGTCAACGCCGATGGCGCTGTCGCAGTGGATGCGCTCGTCGTCAGCACTGGTGGGTAGGTCTTTGATCCTGCGGTGATTCTGCCGTTATCATCCTGTTAACTAAGGCAGAATAACCTGCTTCCCTGCCGTCGACTGTGCTGCGGAAGTATTGAATGCCTAGTTCAAACGATTTGAGCCTGATGCCGGCTCGTATTGACGAGATCATGGCAGGAAGGCCCGAATTGGTGACCGACCAGGTTGCCATTGTCGCCATTACCGATCTTGAAGGTACGATCACCTATGCCAACGATCTCTTCGTCGAGATCAGCGGCTATTCGCGGAAAGAACTGGTGGGGGCCAATCACCGGATCCTGAATTCGGGCCTGCACCCGAAGCGCTTCTTCGAGGATCTGTTCCGGACTATTTCCGCCGGTAAGATATGGCGCGGCGAAATCTGCAACCGCGCTAAGAGCGGTACGCATTACTGGGTCGATACCCACATCATTCCGACCTTCGACGCCGATGGTTCGCTGCAATCCTATACGGCGGTGCGGTTCGACATCACCAAACGCAAACAGGCGGAAGAGGCCTTCCGCAATATCGCGCAGCTGCAGACCGCCATCCTGGATCACGCCGGTTACGCCATCATCGGGACGCGCATCGACGGGACGATCGAGGTCTTCAATCACGCCGCGGAGGTCATGCTGGGCTATTCCGCGGCCGAGCTGATCGGGCGCGCCACGCCGGCGGTGTTCCATGAACCGCAAGAAGTATTCGCACAGGCGCAGCGGCTCAGCACCATGCTGCAGATTCCGGTCGAACCCGGCTTCGACGCTTTCGTTGCAGAAGCGATCGCCGGGCGGCGCAGTGAGCATGAATGGACCTATGTTCGCAAGGATGGCGGGCGCATTCCTGTCCTGCTCAGTGTCACGGCCTTGCGCGACGAGAATGACGAACTGACCGGCTTTCTCGGCATGGCGGTTGATATCACCGAGCGGCGGGAGCGCGAGGCGGCACTCAATCGCACGAAGACTGAATTGCACAATCGCCTCAATGAACTCGAAATGGCCAAGGAGCGCATCGAGATGGAGGCGGCGCGGCAGGTGACCTTGCTTGAAGACCTTGCCGAGGCCCGCGACGATGCCCAGGCCGCGAATATCGAAAAGTCGCGTTTCCTGGCAACGATGAGTCACGAGATTCGCACGCCGATGAATGGTGTCGTCGGCGTATTGGGCCTGCTGCAGTCTAGCCATCTTTCGGCGGAGCAGGCCAATCTTGTCGCCACTGCCCTGCGTTCGGCCAATGAGCTCATTCAAACGACATCGGATATTCTCGATCTGTCAAAGCTGGAAGCGCATAAGACCGAGCTGGAAGTCGCCGATTTCGACGTGAAGGAGCTGATGACGGATGTCATCGGCCTGCTGCGTCCGACGGCCATTGCCAAGGGAATTTCCCTCGAATGCGAAGTAGCGCCCGGCCTGCCGACCTATCTGAAGGGCGATGCTCACCGTATTCGGCAGATCCTTCTCAATCTTCTCTCCAACGCCATCAAATTCACCCTGCGCGGCGCGGTGACGCTGCTGGCGGATTACGCGGTGGTGGATGGCCGGGAGCCCCTTCTGGTCCTTCGCGTGAAAGATACCGGTATCGGACTGGATCAGGAAGCGATCAGGCGCCTATTTAACCGATTTACGCAGGCCGACCAGTCGACCTCGCGTCGCTATGGCGGTACCGGGCTGGGGCTTGCGATCTGCAAGCAATTGACGGAGTTGATGGGCGGGGAAATCGGCGTCGAAAGCCAGTTCGGGGTGGGCAGCACCTTCTGGTGCCGCGTGCCGATCGGGCTTGGCGAGCCGCCGCATGCCGGCGCGACGGATCAACGCGCCGATTCCGGTGTGCTGAACTTGCGACTGCTGGTCGCCGAAGACAATGCGACCAATCAGTTCCTGATGCGCGCGATCCTGGAATCGCTGGGACACAAGGTCACGATCGCAAATAATGGTGCCGAGGCGGTGGAGATGGCGAAGAACAATGCGTTCGATGCCATCCTGATGGACGTGCAGATGCCGGTCATGGATGGCCCGACCGCAACCCGCGAGATCCGCCATCTCGGCGGGCGCGTGGCGCAGATGCCGATTGTGGCGCTGACGGCGAATGCGATGCCCGGCGACCGCGAGAGCTACATGGCCGCCGGCATGGACGATTATGTGAGCAAACCGGTAGATCCCGCGAAACTTATGGAAGTCCTCAAGGGCCTCATGACATCCAAGGCGACCGTGCGGAACTGAACGTCCTCGCACATTGTTCCTGACATTCTTCGGAAGACAGCATTGACGGCTTGCCGCAAGGGCAAGCCGTCAGCCTGCCGATGGCAGTTTACGCAGCTTCGCGGTTCAAGGGTTGGCACATGCAATGGACGCCGCCGCCGGCCCAGGTGAACATGGTCATGTCGGGGTCGTAGACGGTGAAGCCGTTGGCACGCAGCTTGGCATTCAGATCCTTGGCGCCAAGCGTTGAAAGAATGCGGTCCCTGCCAAGCGCGACGACATTGCAGCCGAGCGCCATGGTTTCCTTGAAGGTTGCCGGGATGATCTCGATCTTCTTCTGTTTCAGGAAGTCGATGATGTCGTCCTCGGTCGTCTCGAGGCACACGGCGGCCACATGTTCGTTGAGCATGCAGACCATCAGGTCGATATGGACGTAGAACTGATCGATCGGTGCGAATTTGATCTCCCAGCCTTCATCCCGCATCCATTCTGAAATCTGGCGGGCGGAAACTTCTTCCGAGCGATGGTCGGTATAGCCGATGAGGGCGGTCTTGTCGGCGATGATGTTGAAATCGCCCCCTTCGAAATTGCCCGAACTCACCATGTCGTAGACCGGTATATCGTTCTCCATATAGAAGCGCAGGCAGGAAGCATATTCGCCACGGCGGCGCGGATTGGCCATCTGGCAGATGACGGCGCCGTAGGGAGTCATGAAGGAGGAGTCGCGGGCATAGACCTGGTAGGGGTTGTGCTCGTCCAGCGGCAGGAAGTGGCAATTGACCCCGGCACTTTCATAGGCGCTGACCATTTCGCGGTGCTGGCGCATGGCGAGCTGCTTGTCGAACTTGTAGCCTTTGCGCATGGTGTCGCGCACCAGGGATGACCAGGCGGCGTTCTCCAGCCCCATCCAGCGGAAGCCTTCAGCCGGCCCAAGCAGCACGTCCTTGAGCGCACCGGATTCCGAAGCGAGGTTCCATTTTTTCATGAGCGGCGTGCCGCCGCCGATCACGCGGCCACGGAGCGGGGTCTGGGTGCTGGTCATCGGCTCGTTCCCTGTCTGATGATTGGAGGCCAAAGACTAGCAGCGGCGGGGGAGCCCGGCCCAGGGAGTAAATCTGGGCACTTGGTCCACTTTAGCTCACAGTGAATTCGTCCGGTGCGCCGGCAAGGGCCATTTCAGCCTCCAGCCAGTCGGCAAAGGCGCGGGCCGCCGGCAAGACCAAGGGCGGGAGGACGATGAAGTAGGCGCCGAGATGCTCGATCGACTGGCGGAAAGGGCGCAACAGATGGCCGCGGGCCAGATCCTCCCCTGCGGTGATCCGGTCGGCGAGGCACAATCCAAGGCCCTGTTTGGCCGCAGCGAGCAATAGGTTGAAGTCCTGGAAATAGAGGGCGCGGGGCAGTTGAGGCAGGCTGACGCCAGCCCGCTTAAGCCAGCGTAGCCAGTTGGCGCCTTGGGGATCGTCCAACAGCAAGGTGTGCTGCAGCAGGTCGTTCGGTGTCGCCAAACCCGAACCTTCCGATAGAAGGAGCGGGCTGCAGACGGGAAAGGAGCCGACATGGGAAAGCAACCTGGCGGTGCCGTCCTTCCAGACCGGCTCACCGAACCGTACGGCCAGATCGAGGCCGTCGCCCAGCACGTCCCCGCCCGCGGAATCGTAACTGGCATTGGCCGAGAGCAGGGACAGCTTCAGGGCAGGCGCCGCGTCGACGAATTTGGCCAAGCGTGGCACCAGCCATTTCTCGGCAAAAGCGGAGGGAACCGAAACGCGGAGCTCACCGGCGATGGTCTCGCCCTCAAGCCGCGCGATGGCATAGCCTAATTGGTCAAAAGCAGTGGTCGCCGCTTTAAGGAGTTTCTGCCCCTGATCGGTGAGCTCGAGGCGATTGCCGAGCCGGTGGAAGAGGGGAAAACCCAACTGGTCCTCTAGATTGACGATCTGCTTGGAAACGGCGCCATGGGTGACGCCGAGTTCGTCCGCGGCCTTCCCCATATGCAGGTGGCGGGCTGCCGCTTCAAAGGTGCGGAGCGCATTCAGCGGGGGGAGATGGCGTCTCTGCAAGGTCTTGGCAGCTCGTTAAGAAATGCTCCGCGGATAGTTCATGGAATGGCCGGCTCTGTCCAGCGATCCATAAACCCGCTGATTTTAAGGCTTTGTGAGGGCCATCACAGCGTCTTGCCTGGGAGATTCGGTTGGTCGGTGCTAGATTGCTTTCACCGCCGCGGACGGGCGACGGACACTTTTCATTCATGGGAGCTTCAAAATGAAAGTTGGTAGCCTGATCGCCGCGGCCGCGGCGCTGATGATTTCTGCTGTTCCGGCCTTCTCGGCGTCGGGCGTCAATGTCGGTTCGCTTAGCTGCAATGTGGCCGGCGGCATGGGTTTTATTTTCGGTTCGTCAAAGACGATGTCCTGCGTGTTCACGCGCGCCGATGGCTCGGCCGAGGTCTATAACGGCGAGATCAATAAATACGGCGTCGACATCGGTTTCACCAAGGAAGCGCATATGATCTGGGTCGTCTTCGCCCCCGGTAATGTCGCTCCGGGCGCGCTGGCGGGGAATTACGGCGGTGCCACGGCGGATGTTGCTGCAGGTCTCGGCCTTGGCGCCAACGTGCTGGTGGGTGGCGGCAATAGCCAGATCGCTCTGCAGCCGGTGAGCGTCACCGGCAGCGTCGGCGTGAATGTCGCCGCCGGTGTGGCGCAGATCAGCCTGCGCCCGGGTATCTAAGCGCTTTTCTGGCTCTGGTCAGACAAATTAAAGAGGGTCGCGACCTCGGTCGCGGCCCTTTTTCTTTGTCGGCGCCATCAGAATGTGACCGCTCCCACGCCTTTTAGCATTGTCTTATGTTTCCGCCGCGATGCCGAAGGATTAGACAGGCGCCGCGTAGCCCGGCCGAGCGGATATGGCCAGGGCTGGACCTTTCAGGAGCAAGTCACATGAAGCATGCAATGCCAGCCCTGCTGGCCAATGCGTTGTTGGCCAGTGCGCTGTTGGCCATCCCCGCCACAGACGCCCAGGCGGATGTCAGCGTCAAACGCGGCGAATATCTCAGTCACATCATGGATTGCGGCGGCTGCCACAATACCGGCGCCTTCACGCCCAAGCCGAATCTGGAAACGCCCTTGTCCGGTTCGGATATTGGTTTCGAAGTGCCGGGGCTCGGCGTGTTCTATCCGCCCAATCTGACGCCGGACAAGAAGACCGGCCTGGGTGCATGGACGGACGAGCAGGTCATCGCCGCCTTCACGGGGGGCGTGCGGCCCGACGGACGCCAGTTGGCGCCGGCGATGCCGTGGATGTCCTATAGCCATATCAGCAAGGACGATGCGGCCTCGCTGGTTGCCTATCTGCGCACCTTGCCGGCTGTGGAGCATGCCGTGCCGGGTCCGTTCGGCGCCACGGAGAAGCCGACGGCACCCTATATGACCGTGGTGATGCCGAAGTAGGCCGATGAAGATGCCCCTCACCCCAACCCCTCTCCCCAAAGGGGCGAGGGGCTTCTATTTTGCTCGATCGTAACTCCCTCGCGCTGCGCTAGCGGGGAGAGGGTCGGGGTGAGGAGCGCTTTTGGTTACGCCCGATACTTCACACCGGGCAGTACGCAGAGCATTTCATAGAGCAGGTTGGCAGCCAGCAAGGCGGTGTTGCCGGTCGGATCATAGGGCGGCGAGACTTCGACGAGGTCGCAGCCGACCAGATCGAGGCCGCGACAGCCGCGGATGATTTCGATGCCCTGAATCGTGGTGAGGCCGCCGATTTCCGGCGTGCCGGTGCCGGGGGCGGAGGAGGGGTCGAGGCCGTCAATATCGAAGCTGAGATAGACCGGTCCTTGCCCCAGCTGCGCGCGGATTTCCGCCATCAGCGGTGTCAGTGATTTGTACCAGCATTCTTCGGCGTGGACGACGCGGAAGCCCTGTGCACGTGGCCAGTCAAAATCCTCGGCAGCATAGCCGGTCGCACGCAGGCCGATCTGTGCCACACGCTTGCCGTCAAGCAGGCCTTCCTCGACCGCGCGGCGGAAGGGTGTTCCATGTGCGATCTTCTCGCCGAACATCGTGTCGTTGATGTCGGCATGGGCGTCGATATGGACCATGCCGACAGGACCGTACTTCTTTTTCATAGCGCGCAGGATGGGGAGGGCGATCGTATGATCGCCGCCCATGGTCAGCGGCACGCAATTGTGGCCGAGAATGTCGTCATAGGCGGCTTCGATGATGCCCATGCTCTTCTGCAGGTTGAAGGTATTGATGGCGACGTCGCCGATATCGGCCACGCTGAGGCTGTCGAAGGGTGCCGCGCGTGTCGCCATGTTGTAGGGACGGATGAGGCAGGATTCGGCGCGGATCTGACGCGGGCCGAAGCGGGCGCCAGCGCGGTTGGAGGTGCCGATGTCAAAGGGTACGCCGACAAAGGCTGCATCAAGGCCAGCGGCATTTTCCCGGGTCGGCAGGCGCATCATGGTGGCATGACCGCCAAAGCGCGGCATCTGATTGCCGCCGAGCGGCTGGTGAAAGACTTTGTCCTGGGGAATCTTGTTCATGCTCTGCCTCATTTGTCGGAGTAGTGAGCGGCTTCCGGTGCAAGTGGCGAAACGCCACCCACACTGTCGAAACGCCGATTGAAGATCAGTTTAGCATGCGCTTTCGCGCCACGCGTTCGCCTTTCAACTGCTTGAAAATACACGACTTGACCGTGTGTCGAGCGGACTCTACTCCTTGCTCGAAACAACAGGCACAAGATTCAAGTCGTGCCGCTCTTGTCGGGGAATGATCATGCGCTTTGCACAATTGACTGATCGTGTTGCCGGTGAAGGGGCTGCGGCCTGGGACCTCCATGTCGAAGCGCTGACCCAGATGCGCGCCGGCAAGGATGTCATCATTCTCTCCATCGGCGATCCGGATCTCGATACGCCCAAGGTCATTACCGAAGAAGCCGTGCGCCTGCTGCGCGGCGGCGACACGCATTATGCCGACATCCTGGGTCTGCCGCGCGCACGCGAAGCGGTGGCGGCGCAGCATTCGCGGTCCACGGGCCAGAAGATCGGCATCGACAATGTCGCCATCATGTCCGGCTGCCAGAGCGGCCTGTTCGCCGTCGCCATGACGATCCTCGATCCCGGCGACGAAGCCATCGTGCTTGAGCCGATGTATGTCACTTACGAGGCAACCATCCAGGCGAGCGGCGCCAGCTTGGTCCGTGTGCCGCTGAAGGCCGAGAATAACTTCCATCTCGATATCGCCGATCTGAAGCGGGCGGTGACATCGAAGACGCGCGCCATCTTCTTTGCGACACCCAGCAATCCGACCGGCGTTGTCCTCAGCCGTGCCGAGCTCGAAGGTATCGCTGCGGTAGCGCGTGCAAACGATCTTTGGGTCGTTGCCGACGAAGTCTACAGCACGCTGGTTTTCGACGGCGAGCATGTCAGTATCTGCGGCCTGGATGGCATGGCGGAGCGGACCGCGACCGTGAGCAGCCTTTCCAAATCCCACGCCATGACCGGCTGGCGCTTTGGCTGGGTGGCGGGTCCGGCTGAACTCATTGAGCATGTCGGCAATCTGGGGCTCGCCAGTCTTTATGGCCTGCCGCCCTTCATCCAGAATGCCTCGGCGATGGCGCTGGAGCGCGATATTCCGGAAGTGGCGGAGATGCGCGAAATCTATCGCCGCCGCCGCGACATGGCGGTGAAGGCGTTGAGCCAGCTGCCCGGCATCGTCTGCAGCAGCCCCGCCGCCGGTATGTTCATGCTGGCCGACGTACGCGGCACGGGTATGACCGGACATGAATTCTCCTGGGCTCTGTTCCGCGCCACGGGTGTGGCAACCCTCGACGCCACGGCTTTTGGGCCAAGTGCCGAAGGCCATGTGCGCATCTCCTTCGCCGTCGACGAGAAGAATCTGATGGAGGCCTGCCGCCGCATAGCCGATTTCACGCGCAGGCTGATGGAGAAGGTGGCTTAGCGCGTACCGGGTCACCGATCGAATTCGCTCAAGAAATCCTGGATGATGTTGCGCAATCGGTCCTGGCCGAAGCTGGGATAGTGGCCGCCATGGACGGCGCGGACCGGCAGGTTCAATAGGCGCTTCATGCTGGCGACATAGAGGCGCATTTCCGCTGCATTGGCGGTGTCGTAAGCCAGTTCGCCGTCATAGATGACGTCACCGGCGAAGAGCGTTTCCGTGGCGCGTTCATAGAGTGCGATCGAGCCGTCGGAATGGCCGGGCAGGTGAAAGACCTCGAAGGAGCGGTCACCGGTGTCGACGATGCTGCCTTCCTCGAGCAAAATCTGGGCGGGCGCTGCCTTCACCTCATAGCGGAGCGGGTTCCAGTCGCCGGGCGGCAAGGCGGTGAAAATGGAATCGTCCGCCACATATTTGCCGGCCACGGTGTTGTCGCGGGTCGGATGGGCCAGAATGGCGGCTTCCGCCGGATGCACGGCGCGCTCGGCGAATTCGTGATGGGTCCCGATATGGTCGAAATGGGTGTGCGAGGCCACCGCCAGGATGGGACGCTCAGCGAGCGCTGCTATCTGTTCGCGCAAGGAGACGACACCCATGCCGGAATCGATCAGCAGATCCCGGTCGCGGCCGCGCACATGCCAGATATTGCAGCGGTAGTATTCCTTGATGAACGGTTCGTAGATCCAGGTGATGCCGTCATTCATTGCGCGCGTGACGTACCAGGTCTCGGGCGTTGCGATCTTCATGTCAGGCGCGCTTCCTTTGCGGCACATTGGTTTCACTGAGGCCACCAACGAAGATGGCGACCAGTTCGCGCAGGCGCGCGTGGATATCGGCCTTGGGCATCTTATCCCGTGCCACGAATTGCATGAAGAGGCCGTTTACAAGGATAAAGAGCGCGGCGCCGGCCGTTGCCGCGTCGATGTCGCTGCGAACCTTTCCCGCTTCCTGCAGAGCCGCGACCAGTTCACCTACCTGTGCTGCCAGCAGCCGGTCATTTTCGGCATAGCCGGTACCGAAGGGGGAATCCGCCTGGGTGACCGCGGTCGCCACGGCGTTGCGCCACAGCTCCTTGGTGAGGTGGACCAGTGAATGGTCGACATAGATGGCCAGCAGGCCATAGAGGGCTGCGGCTGCCTCGCCGGTGACGCCGGCGATGTAGCGCTTGCCCTTGGCGCGTACCTGCTCGCCATCGAGGGCCACCAGCGCCATCAGCAGATCGCCCTTCGAGGAAAAGTAGTTGTAGACCGTGCCGGTGCCGACTTCGGCGAGTGCGGCGATCGCTTCCACCGAGGTGTCGGCAAAGCCGTTCTTGCGGAACAACTGGCTGGCGGCGGCGAGGATGTCGCGGCGGCGGCCGGCTTTCTGTCTTTCGCGGAGACCGGTCATGATGGCTCTTGAAAAATCTGAATTGACTTTATTTTGTAGTTCATTCACCTTTTTGGCAATAAGAAAAGTTGGGCTTCATTGTTGAGGGAGACGGATGATGATCAGTTCCATGGGTCGACAGATGATTTCGCGGCGACGTGCCTTGCAGGCGGGTGGTGCCGCCCTTGCCTCGCTGTCTTTCATGCCGAAGGGTGCGCGCGCAGCAGATGAGCTTAATCTGCTGGTCTGGTG
Source organism: Dongia sp. (assembly GCF_041906375.1). Lineage (GTDB taxonomy): Bacteria > Pseudomonadota > Alphaproteobacteria > Dongiales > Dongiaceae > Dongia. The sequence continues at coordinate 74,193 of NZ_JAYRJJ010000006.1, forward strand.
TGACCATACCGGCGCTGCCTTGCTGGATCCCTTTGCCGAGAAACACGGCATCAAGATCAACACCAAGGAATACGACCTGCCGGGTGTTGCCTACAGCATCCTGGAGCAATCGCAACCGGGTGATTGGGATGTCTTCGTGGCGGATACCGGCGATATCATGAGCGCGGTGGCGAAAGGGTATCTTGGCGAACTGCCGGATGCCGAAATGCCCTGGGCCGATATCTTCCCCGAACTGAAGCAGCCGGATTCACACTACAAGGACGGCAAGCTTTACGCCGTGCCGGAGAAGTTCGGCTACAACACGATCGCTTTCAACAACACCAAGGTAACCCAGGAAGAGGCGCGTCAGGCCAAGGTGATGTGGGACCCGAAATTCAGCGGTCGTATCGCCATCTATGACTATTACATCCCGACCATGGAAATGGTGGCGATTGCGCTTGGCATCAAGCCGCAGGAGATCACCAAGATGCATCTCCCGGCCATCAAGGAGAAGCTGGTCGAGATGAAGAAGCTGTCTTCGCTGGTGGGCGACGTACCGACGACACAGAACGCCTTGGTAACAGGGGCCGCCGACATCATCGTCGGCGGGGGCGAGTTCGCGGTAGCCGGCCTCATGGCGGAAAAGCCGGAACTGGATTGGGTCTTGCCCGACGAAGGCGGCGTGCGCTGGTCGCAGTCCATCGGCATCTTCAAGGATTCGACCAAGAAGGATCTGGCGACCGAATTCGTCAAATACATCGTCTCGCCGGAAGGGCAGGGGCGGCTTGCCACGGCGGATTGCTATTGGGCGATGCCGGCCAATTCCAAGGCCAATCTGGACGATGCGCAGAAGAAGCGCCTGCGCTGGGACCAGCAGCCGGAATTCATTGCCAAATCCTATCCGTATTTCTTCGGCGATGCGGAGCTTGATGCGGCGATGCAGGAAGTCTGGACGGAAGTGCTCGGTGCCTAAACTGAAACTGCCTGGATTGAAGAGCTGGGGCCTTGCCCCGGCTCTCGTCTGGACGCTTCTGTTCTTCATTCTGCCGCTCATCGCCATGCTGGTGATGAGTTTTTCGGCGCGGATCGAGGGCAAGATCGAGCTTGTCTGGACGCTCGACAATTACCGGGCGTTCCTGACACGGGCCGACGGCACGTTTGTGGGTGCGCTGTGGAACTCGATCGAGGTGACGGTACTTACCACGATCATCTCGGTGCTGGTGGCCTATCCGCTCGCCTATATCCTTGCCTATCGGATCCCCAAGAACTGGCAGCGTTTCGCGCTGGTGCTGACGGTTCTGCCGTTCTGGACCTCCTATGTCGTGCGGTCCTACAGCTGGCTGCTGGTCCTTTCGGAGAACGGCATCATCAATCAATTCCTGCTGTGGTCTGGCATTCTTGATACGCCGGTCGGCATGGGTAATAGCCGCTTTGCGACGGTGCTGGGCTTTGTGCATTTCTTCGCCATGCTGCTGACGCTGACGATCTACGCCAATCTGGTGCAGATCAAGGAGAGCTACCGGAAGGCCGCGGCCGATCTCGGCGCCAATGGCTGGCAGGCCTTCTGGCATGTCACCTTGCCGCTAAGTCTGCCTGGCGTCAGCGTCGGGGCGTTTCTCACCTTCGTGTTGGCGATCGGCGACTACATCACGCCGCAGATTCTCGGCGGATCGAAGGAGATGCTGCTGCCACAGGCCGTGATGCTGCAGATCGGGCGACAGGCGGATTTCCCGCTGGCTTCGGCCCTCTCCATGATCCTCATGCTGGTGATCACGGCAGCGTTTCTGGTCTTTGCCAAGCGCCTCAAGATGGAGCGGGTCTGATGCGCATGCTTGGCCGCTTTGCGCCCTGGGCCTATCTCGGCCTGATGCTGCTCTTCATCTTCCTGCCTGTGCTGGTGCTGATCCAGTTCTCGTTCCAGAACGGCATGGCGCCGGTACCGCCCTTCGATGGCCCGAGCCTCAAATGGTGGACCAAGGTACTGGCCAACCGCAAGATCACGGATGGGCTGACGAACTCATTGCTGGTGGGGCTCGGCTCCGCTTTCGTCGCCACGGTGCTGGGGTTCCTGGCGGCCTATGCCATGGCACGGCAGAAGCGGCGTCTTTCCGGTTTCTACCAGTTTCTGCTGATGGCGCCGATCACGGTGTCCTATCTCATCATCGGCATGGGGCTGCAGATCACGTTCAACTATCTGGGCATCGGCAAGTCGCTCTGGGCGGTCGGCATCGGCCATGTAGTGATCAATCTGCCGCTGACCTTCGCGATCCTCTATGCGCAGCTCGGCGAGCATCAGGCCAATATCGAACGCGCTGCTTATGATCTCGGTGCCAAGGATTGGCAGGTGGTGCTGGAAATCACCGTGCCGATGCTATGGCCGGGGCTGCTCGCCGCATTCTTCATTGCGGCGACGCTGTCCTGGGACGAGTTCGTCATCGCGTTCCTGGTGAGCCGGTTCGACGTCACTTTGCCGGTCGTCATCTGGAGCATGCTGAAATCGGGCCTGTCGCCGGAACTCAATGCGACCGGCACCTTGGTCTTCATCATTTCCATTCTTGCCGTCGGCGTGGTCGAATTCCTGCTGTGGCGTTCAAGGAAGAGCCATGCCTAAGAATATCGGATCGGATCGCGTCGAACTGCGGCAGGTGAGCAAGGTCTATGAAGGCCTCACCGTCGTCGAGCCCCTGGATCTTACTATGGCAGCGGGTGAGTTCGTCGTGCTGTTGGGGCCATCGGGCAGCGGCAAGACGACCCTGCTCAACATGATCGGCGGCTTTGCCAATCCGACGGCTGGTCAGGTTCTGATCGATGGCGAGGATGTGACCGAGCTGCCGCCGGCCAAGCGCCCGACGGCGACGGTGTTCCAGGATTACGCGCTATTTCCGCATATGAGCCTTTCCGCCAATGTTGCCTTCGGCCTGCGCATGCGCAAGGTGCCGAAGGCCGAACGTCTGGCGAAAGCGGCCGAGATGCTGAAGCTTGTGGGTCTCGAAGGTTTCGGCGATCGCGGTGTGCACCAGCTTTCCGGCGGCCAGCGCCAACGTGTGGCGCTGGCGCGTGCGATGGCGGTGGAACCGAAGGTGTTGCTGCTCGATGAGCCCTTGGGGGCGCTTGATCTTGCTCTGCGCCGACAGATGCAGGAAGAACTGGTGCGGCTGCAGCGCCGCTCCGGCGCCACCTTTGTCCATGTCACGCATGACCAGGAAGAAGCGATGTCGATTGCTGACCGCATTGTCGTGGTCAACAAGGGGCGCATCGAGGATATGGGGCCGCCATCGCGGGTCTATTTACGGCCGGCGAGCTTGTTTGCCGCAAAATTCATGGGCGAGAGCAATGTGCTGGGCGGTCGCGTGGTCAGCGCCCATTCGGGCGAGGTGAAGATCGAGACGGCCTTGGGTCCCGTCGTCGCCCAGGGCGAAAGCCCGGTCGGCGCCGCCGTTCACATCGCTTTGCGCCCGGAGCAATTGCTGCTGAGTCAGCAGCTGAATTCGATCAGTCTGGGGCAAGGAACAGTCGAGGAACTGTCTTTCCAGGGCGCCCATTGCCGCTGCCACTGCAAGGTGGCCGGCCAGGACCTCATCCTCAGGGCGCCGGTTTCGGCGGGCTTGACCGCTGGCCAGGAAGTGAGCCTTTATGCAGCGCGCACGGATGTCGTGCTGTTGCAGCGGTAGGTAAAATGCTTACGGGAATCAATGAGTTCGGTCGCTTGAAGCGGGTCGCCATGCGTCGGCCAGCGGATGCTTTTGTCGATGACGCAAAAATCGACAAGGAATGGAAGAATCTCAACTACCACACCCGGCCGGATTTCAAGAAGGCGGTGGCCGAGCATCAGCGCTTTGCCGAGATCATCAAGAGTGTCGGCGCCGAGATTCTTTATCTGCCCTCGGACAAGAAGCTAACCATGGACAGCCTCTATGTCCGTGACGCGGCTGCCGTGTGCCCCAAGGGCGTGATCCTTGCCAATATGGGCAAGAAGCAGCGCGAGGGCGAGCCGGGCGTTCATGGGCATTTCTTCGAGGAAGCGGATATTCCGGTCCTCGGCAGCATTGCCGGACAAGGGAAGCTCGAGGGCGGCGATCTGATCTGGCTCGACGAAAAGACGGTGGCCGTCGGGCGTACCTATCGCACCAACGATGCCGGTATTCGCCAATTCAAAAACCTGGTCGGGCCGGATGTGCATGTCGAAATCGCGGTGATGCCGCATTACAAGGGGCCGACCGACGTCTTTCACCTGATGTCGGTGATCTCCCCCTTGGACAAGGATTTGCAGCTGGTCTATTCGCCGCTGATGCCGATCCCCTTCCGCGAATGGCTCTTGTCGCGCGGCCAGACCCTGGTCGAAGTACCGGACAGCGAATTCGCCAGCATGGGCTGCAATGTGCTGGCCATCGCCCCCCGGGAAGTGGTCATGGTGAAGGGGAATCCGGAGACCAAGACGCGCATGGAAGCCGCCGGCTGCAAGGTCCATGTCATTGATGCGGATGCCATTTCCGTCCCGGGCGAAGGGGGCCCTACTTGCCTGACCCGACCGCTCGAGCGGCAATAGGCTTTCGATATGTCATCCACCGGACCGGAAATGAGTATTCCGGCCCGGTTGGATGAGAAAATGACGCCATCGCGACATTGACGGCGGCGCGAAATCGACAAAAATCGGTCGCCGGCAGGCAGATGGGCGGTCTGAATCGGACCTAGTCTCTGCCATCGCGTTCCCGGGACCTTTCGCATGGGGACTGAGAGCGCCGGTTAAACGTCTTGATCCATAGGGGAATCTGCATGTCGAAAAAGGTCGGCAGCGATATCGAAATCGCCCGCGAAGCCAAAATGAAGCCGATCCGCGAGGTCGCGGCGAAACTGGGGATCAAGGAAGAGCATCTGCTGCCCTTCGGCCATACCAAGGCCAAGATCTCGATGGACTACATCAAGTCGCTGAAGGGCCAGAAGGACGGCAAGCTGATCCTGGTCACGGCGATCAACCCGACTCCAGCCGGCGAAGGCAAGACGACCACCACGGTGGGTCTGGGTGACGGCCTCAACCGCATCGGCAAGAAGGCGATCATCTGCTTGCGCGAGCCGAGCCTCGGGCCGTGCTTCGGTGTGAAGGGTGGTGCCGCCGGCGGCGGTTATGCCCAGGTCGTGCCGATGGAAGACATCAATCTGCATTTCACCGGCGATTTCCACGCCATCGGTTCGGCGCACAACCTGCTTTCGGCCCTCATCGACAACCATATCTATTGGGGCAATGAGCTGGGCTTCGACAGCCGCCGTGTCACCTGGCGTCGCGTCATGGACATGAACGACCGCGCGCTCCGCCAGATCACCAATTCGCTGGGCGGCATTTCAAACGGCTTCCCGCGTGAAGATGGCTTCGACATCACCGTCGCCTCGGAAGTCATGGCGATCTTCTGCCTGTCGACCGATCTTGCCGACCTTACCAAGCGCCTCGGTAACATCATTGTCGGCTACACCCGCGACAAGAAGCCGATCTATGCCCGTGACCTTAAGGCCGACGGCGCCATGACCGTGCTGTTGAAGGACGCGATTGCACCGAACATCGTGCAGACCCTGGAAAACAACCCGGCCTTCATCCATGGCGGCCCGTTCGCCAACATCGCCCATGGCTGCAACTCGGTCATCGCCACGACGACCGCGCTGAAGCTGGCTGACTATGTGGTGACGGAGGCCGGTTTCGGCGCCGATCTCGGCGCCGAGAAGTTCTTCGACATCAAATGCCGCAAGGCCGGCCTGAAGCCCGCCGCAGCCGTGATCGTGGCCACGGTCCGCGCGCTGAAAATGCATGGCGGCGTTGCCAAGGAAGACCTCGGCAAGGAGAATGTGGCCGCGGTGAAAAAAGGCGGCGAGAACCTGGCCCGTCATATTGAGAATGTGAAGAAGTTCGGTGTGCCTGCCATTGTTGCCATCAACCGCTTCGTGGCCGATACCGATGCCGAACTGGATGCCGTGCGCCAGCTTTGCGCGGAGCTTGGTTCGGAGGCCATCGAATGCAACCACTGGGCCCTCGGCTCGGAAGGCACCGAGAAGCTCGCCCATGCCGTGGTGAAGCTTGCGGATGGCGGCAGCAACTTCAAGCCGCTCTATCCGGACGATATGTCGCTGTGGGATAAGACCCGCACGATCGCCCAGAGCCTCTATGGCGCCCAGGGCATCATCGCCGACAAGGCGGTGCGCGATCGTTTTGCCGAATTCGAGAAGATGGGGTTTGGCCACTATCCGATCTGCATGGCCAAGACCCAGTACAGCTTCTCGACCGACCCGAACCTCAAGGGCGCGCCGTCGAACCATGTTGTGCCGATCCGCGAGATTCGTCTCTCTGCCGGCGCCGAGTTCATCGTCGTCGTCTGCGGCGAAATCATGACCATGCCGGGCCTGCCGCGCGTGCCGTCGGCCAACCACATCCGGTTGAACGACAAGGGCGAAGTGGAAGGCTTGTTCTAAGACTGGTCTTCAGCACCAAAAACAGACGGGCCGGAACGCAAGTTCCGGCCCGTTTCGTTTGCGGTTCAATTTATGTGCGATCTGTCGCAGTGCTGTAGCTCTACCGTCCGACGCGGCGGCGGTCGTTGACCATACCAAAGGGAACCGCCCCGCGGCGACGCTCCTCTGAGATCATTTGCCGGTAGGGCAGCGGGTCCAGTTGATGCAACAAAGGGGCCTCGGCCGGCCGCTGTTCGGTCAGGCAGATCTCCTCGACGCAATCGTCGAGCGCACGCCGCCAGTCAGGCAGTTCAAGCTGCAGCAGATGTTGCGTGCGGCTGCAGTCCAGTTCGGTTCGGCGCGCCGGCGCGCCGGTCACGCCGAAGCGATTGGGCGTGATCGGGACCAGTTCGGGCGGTGTCTGATAGGGGCTCGCCTGCCGCAGGGCATGGGAGGCGAATTCAAACCAGGTTGCCGACGGTGCGCCGCTGAAGTGCAGGATGGTGCCGCCGGCAAGGCTGCCGTCCGTGAGCGCCAGCCCGATGCGGCGCATGGCGGCGCAAAGTTCACGCACTGGGGTCGGGCCGGCGATATGGTCATTGGGCACATGTACCCGGCCGCCGCGTCGGCCGAGCGACAGCATCGTCTTGAGCATGTTGTGGCCCTTGGCACCGAACAGCCAGCCGGTGCGCAGGATCGCGAAGTTTCGGCAATGTGCAGCCACTTCCGCTTCGCCAGCGGCCTGGGCCTGGCCAAAGACGCTGATGGCGTCCGGCTCGTCCGTTTCGAGATAGGCCGTGAATTTGTCCCCGGCAAAGACCTGGTCAGAGGAAAGGTGGACCAGGGGGATGCCGAATTCGCCGGCGACCTCGGCCAGATCGCCCACCGACCAATGGCTTCTGGCCTGGGTCAGGATGCGCTGATTTTCGGCACCGTCGGGGGAGGCATAGCCGATCGTATTGATGATCAGGGTCGGCGCCAGGGCGTCGATATTTCGCCGCAGGCGATCGATGTCCAGAATGCCGAGTTCGATTCCGGTCAGCATGCGGGCTTCGTAGCCAGCGGGCCAGATCATCTCTTCCAGTTCCTGGGCGAGAACCGCATTGCGGCCGGCGATCAGGATGAGTTTACGGTCTTGCATCGGTCGGCTCCATGGCGCGGTCGGGAGCGAATGATTCGATTTGGGCAGAATAACACCGAGTGCAGTTTGACGATACCCGTGCACAGAAATATTACAGTTAAATCAATGGGATAAACGGAAAATTTGAGGGAAATCCAAGATAAGCATCGCTCGGCGGGAATTCCCGCTCGAGCAACAAAAAAGCCGCCGGGGCAATGCCGCCGGCGGCTTTGTTCTGAAAGCTAAAACAGCTTAGGGATTGGGTGCACGCGCGCCGATGCAGGCCGCGTTGTAATCATTGTGACGCAGTTCGACATGGCGCCAGTAATCATTGGTCGGGGCGCTGCCGCCGGCTTCTGCGAGTTCCACGTAGTCGCCGCCGAGGAGGCTGGCAACGGCCGGGTCAACTGCAACAGTCGGGCTGTTCTTGTAAACCTCGGCAGCCGTGGCAGCTTCGGCACCGGCCAGCGTCGCCATAGCGGTCTCTGCAGAGCCGCAAAGGCCCGAAACCTGCTGATGCATTTCGTATTGCGGTTCCACGGCGCAGGCCGTCAGGGCGAGGGCGCCCAGAACGGGCAACAAAATCTTCATCATGCGACTACCCCTTTTAAGTGATCCTTGGTCCCGGACAACAACCCACGCGCAGGCGCGCAAGCCCCCGATTCCGGCTTAACCTCTCAACTGCGGATAAAATCATAATAATGCGTTAACCGCAAGAGTCGAGGTGACCCGGGCATGCCCGGGTTGGCACTGCCAACCAATTGGGGGCTAACGGCATTTTCTCTCAGAAAACGAGATGCTTGGCCTGCTGGACCTGGGCCAAATCCTGCACCTGTTTCAGGAGAGGTGCGGGAATCGGCCCGTCGATCTCAACCAATGCGATTGCATCCTTCCCCGGCGCCGACCGGCCAAGGGCAAAGGTGGCGATATTGATACCGTTATCGCCCAACAGCGTCCCCAATCTGCCGATGAAGCCAGGCTTGTCGTCATTGGTGACGTAAAGCATGTGGGGCCCCAACTCGGCGTCGATCTTGATGCCCTTGATCTCGACGACCCGCGGGCGCTGATCGGCGAAAAGCGTTCCCGCGATGGAGCGCTGCCACCGTTCGGATTCGACCGTGAGGCGGATAAGGGTGTGATAGTCGCCTTCGCGGTCATGCTTGACCTCGGTAAGGTCGATGTTGCGTTCCTTGGCCACCAGCGGCGCATTTACCATGTTGACGCTGTCGGAGAGCTGCGGCTTCAGGAGGCCCTGCAGGATGAGGGCGGTGAGGGGGCGGGTGTTGAGGGCCGCGACCTGGCCTTCGTATTCGACGGTCACTTTCCGGATGCCGGTCTCCGTCGCTTGTCCGGCGAAGGCGCCGAGCTGGTCGGCAAGCTTCATGTAGGGCTTGAGCCTGGGAGCTTCTTCGACCGTCACCGACGGCATGTTGAGGGCGTTGGTGACGGCGCCATGAAGGAGAAAGTCCGACATCTGCTCCGCCACCTGGATGGCGACATTGAGCTGTGCCTCTGTCGAAGAGGCACCCAGATGCGGCGTGCAGACGACATTGGGATGACCGAACAGGATGTTCTCTGTCGCGGGCTCGGTCGGGAAGACGTCAAGGGCTGCTCCCGCCACCTGGCCGCTGTCGAGGGCGGCCTTGAGATCCTCCTCGACGATCAGCCCGCCGCGGGCGCAGTTGACGATGCGGACACCCGGTTTGCACTTCGCGAGTGCCGCCTTGTCGATGAGATTGCGCGTCTGGTCGGTCAAGGGCGTGTGCAGGCTGATGAAATCAGCCCGGGCCAGCAGCGTGTCGAGATCGACCTTTTCGACGCCGAGATCGATGGCCCGTTCCGGAGACAGGAACGGGTCGTAGGCGATCACCTTCATTTTCAGCCCTTGCGCCCGGTCGGCGACAATCGAGCCGATATTGCCGCAGCCGACGAGGCCCAGCGTCTTGGCGTAAAGCTCGACGCCGACGAAGCGGGATTTCTCCCATTTGCCGGCATGGGTCGAGCTGTTGGCTTCCGGGATGTGGCGCGCCAAGGCCATCATCATCGCCACGGAATGCTCAGCCGTGGTGATGTTGTTGCCGAAGGGCGTGTTCATCACGCAAATACCACGCGCGGTCGCTGCCTTGACGTCGATATTGTCGACGCCGATGCCGGCGCGGCCGACCACTTTGAGGTTCTTGGCGGCGGCGAGAACGTCGGCGGTGACTTTGCTGGCCGAGCGCAGCGCCAAGCCATCGAACTGACCGATGATCTCTGCCAGTTCCTTCGGCTTCATGCCGGTCTTTTCAACCACCTCAATGCCGCGCTCCTTGAAGATCTGGACGGCGGCGGGTGACAATTCATCGGAGATCAGGACTTTGGGCATGATCAGGCTTCCTTGGCGAGCGGGGTCGCGTTCTGTTTGACGCCATTGTTTTTTACTTGCGTATAGGCCCAGTCGAGCCAGGGCAATAAGGCTTCAACGTCGCTGCGCTCGACGGTGGCGCCGCACCAGATGCGCAGGCCCGGCGGTGCGTCGCGATAGGCGCCGATATCGAGGGCGACGCCTTCCTTTTCCAACAGACCGACAATGTCCTTGGCGATCGCCTGCTGACCGTCCTTGTCGTGGGCGGTGAACCAGCTGTCGGTGATCTTGAGGCAGACGCTGGTGCAGGACCGTGCGGCGGCGTCCTGCGCCAGGAAGCCGGCCCAATCGGACTTTGCGACCCAATCGGCGATCGCCTGGGCATTGGCTTGGCTGCGGGCAATCAGGCCCGGCAATCCGCCGATATCTTCGGCCCAGGCCAGCGCATCGAGTTGGTCGTCGACGCAAAGCATGGACGGCGTATTGATAGTCTCACCCTTGAAGATGCCTTCGATCAGCTTGCCGCCCTTGGTAAGGCGGAAGATCTTAGGCAACGGCCAGGCCGGCTTGTACGATTGCAGGCGCGCGACGGCCTTGGGCGACAGGGCCAGCATGCCGTGCCCGCCTTCACCGCCCAGCACTTTCTGCCAGGACCAGGTGACCACATCGAGCTTCTGCCAGGGCAACTCCATGGCGAAGACGGCAGATGTGGCATCGCAGATGGTGAGGCCGGTCCGATTGTCGGCGATCCAGTCGGCATGCGGCATGCGGACGCCGGATGTCGTGCCGTTCCAGGCAAAGACAATGTCGTCGGCGGGGTCGATGCCGGCGAGATCCGGCAAGGCACCGTAATCGGCGCGTCGGACCTTTGTCGGCAAATGAAGTTCGTTGATGATATCGCCGGCCCATTCCTCGCTGAAGCTCTCGAAGGCGAGGACCGTGATGGGATTGGGGCCAAGCAGTGACCACAGCGCCATCTCGACCGCGCCTGTGTCGGAGGCTGGCACGATACCGAGCCGGTAGTCGGCCGGAATGCCCAGGATGCGCTTCGACCGCTCGATCACGGCGAGGAGCTTGTCCTTGCCGGCCTTCGAACGGTGCGAGCGACCGTGGGTGGCCGTCTTGATGTTCTGATTGTCGAGGAGAGCGGGGGTCCAGCCAGGGCGCTTGGCGCAGGGTCCGGACGAGAATTGCGGCCGAATCGGCCGCTGGAGCGGTTTTGTCATCATGCGTTCCTTCCAGAACGAAGCGCTCCGTTGGGGGAGCGTGGCCCACCGCCGATATCGCCGATATGCCGGGGCGTGTCAAGCACGGGATAAAAAGCGTCGCTTCCTGAACGATTGGAAAGGAAGCCTTGCTACGACCTTCGTGCCCTTTGCCTTTCCGGGGCACCTGAATTAATTTCGGCGGCGATGGTTCATCGCGTTCGGCGCCTTTGGTGCCGGCCGGTGATTAATAGGGAACGCGGTGCAATACCGCGGCTGCCCCCGCAACTGTGAGCGGTGAGCTTCCTGCCAACAATGCCACTGGGATGCCTCGTCATTCCGGGAAGGCCGGCAAGAAGCAGCGAACCGCGAGCCAGGAGACCTGCCATCACCTGTTGAAACTCATGCGACCGGGCGGCGGGCCTGGCAGAGGTGGTCGATGACTCTCGCTACCGATTTATCTTTTGGCGATTTCTCTTTTGACGGCGCCGAACTCAATGCGTCGCTGCTGGCGCTTGACGCCGTGGCACACGAACCTGTGCAGATGAAACTGCTGGCCTGGGTGATGGGCCTGCCGAACGGGCTCGATCCTGCGGTCGCGGCGCGTATGGTGCTAAGCCAGCACGATGCGCGCATTTCGGCACCGCTGATGAAACTGGTCGAAGTGGTCGCGCAATATCCGCGTGAACGGCTGGCGCGTATCGTCGCCGGCAAGCGTCGCCTCGCGCTCAACTGATCATTCGCTAACCGGCGAAATATGCTCTTCGAACCAGCCGGGCGGCCTTGTTAGGTCATCCCGTTTGAACGTCATTCTTTGCGCGCCGTTCATGTCAGGGCGGTCGTCCACCGGACGAGCGCCTAGCCGTCCGAAGAAGCGGATGTTCTGTCCCCAGGCGACCATGGAGACGCTCTCGATATTCTCCATATGCATCATCATAGCCATGTTGACGAACAACGACGAGCCAAGACGGATGTTGCGCAGGTCGGGCGGTACATAGATGACCTGCAGAGCCGGCTCGGCGTCGAGGCCGAGAATGAAGAACGCGATGGGATCCTCGTTCATTCGGCCGACGCCCAGAAGGCTGGATTTATTCCCTTGAAGGGCGGTCAGGGCGTTGCCGAGCACCGTGTTGTCTTCCGGAAACAGCTGGTAACACGACGCGGCAAGCCCGCAGAGTTCGTCGAACTCCTCTTTGCTGGTAACGGGAGATATGGCGAAAGTCTGCGCAACCAAGATGCTCTCCGGTATAGAAGTATACAATATAAATAACCGTAATAGGAGTACGCAAGAAGAAAAAAATGGCGCCGATTTCTCGGCGCCATTTGCCGCGACCTGGCGGAAGAAATTACTTCAGTTTCGCCGCGATCTTCGCCACATGTTCACCCTGGAAGCGGGCCATGCCGAGTTCTTGCTCGGAGGGCTGGCGGCTGCCGTCACCATTGGCGATGGTGCTGGCGCCGTAGGGTGAACCGCCTTTGATCTCATCGACGCCCATTTGCGCGGCGCAGGAGTAGGGCAGGCCGACAATCACCATGCCATGGTGCAGCAGAGTCGTGTGGAAAGAGGTGATGGTGGTTTCCTGGCCGCCATGCTGCGTGGCCGAGGAGGTGAATACGCTGCCGACCTTGCCAATCAAGGCGCCGTTGGCCCAGAGGCCGCCGGTCTGATCGAGGAAGTTGCGCATCTGCGAGGCGGCGACGCCGAAGCGGGTCGGTGCGCCGAAGATGATGGCGTCATATTCCGGCAACTCGTCCACCTTGGCGATCGGGGCCTTCTGGTCGAGCTTGAAGTGGCTGGCCTTGGCGACATCTTCCGGTACCAGTTCCGGCACGCGCTTGACGGTGACGTCGGCGCCGCCCTTGCGGACACCTTCTGCAACGGCTTCCGCCATCTTCTCGATGTGGCCGTAGGTCGAATAATAGAGAACGAGAACTTTGGTCATGAAAGCCTCATGGAAATAAGGGGAAAGCGGGGAGTCGGGGTAGTAAGGTTGATATGTTGGGGGTCCCCGAGCATGGAGACAATGAGGCCGCTTGTGATAAGATCGTTCACTATTGGATGACAATCGGTGAGCGGCATGGATCAACTGACGGCGATGCGCACATTCAGGCGCGTGGTGGAACTGGGGTCGTTCACGGCGGCGGCGCGCGGTCTCAATCTGAGCAAGGCAGCAGTTTCAAAGCAGATCGGTGAACTCGAGGCACATCTGGGGGCGACACTCATTCACCGTACGACCCGCCGGCTATCCGTCACCGAGGTCGGCCACGCCTATTTCGAGCGCGCCATCCGGCTGCTGGATGAATTCGAGGCGGCTGAAGCCGAGGTGCGTCACCTGCAAGCTGAACCAACGGGCTCGCTGCGGCTCAGTGTCCCCAATGCCATCGGTGTGCCGCAGTTGGCGGCAACAATAAACGATCTGGCATCGCGTTATCCGAAATTGCGGCTCAGCATCGAAGCCAGCGATCGCTTCGTCGATCTTATTGAAGAAGGCTTTGATGCGGCGATCCGCATCCGTACGGAACTGCCGGATTCCAGCCTGATCGCGCGGCGGCTGTGCACCATTCCGCGCTATGTCTGTGCGGCACCGAGATACTTGAAGAAATTCGGCGAGCCCAAGCGCCCGGAAGATCTCAAGGACCATAATTGCCTGATCTACACGCAATCTCCGGCGCCCAACGATTGGGCCTTCCGCACATCGCAGGGGCGCAAGACCGTGCGCGTGTCCGGATCGATCCAAAGCAATCATGGCATGCTGCTGATGGAGCCGCTGCTCGCCGGCCATGGCATAGCTCTGCTGCCGATTTTTTCGATTGAGGAACCGTTGGCTAAGGGCAAGGTGCGGCGATTGCTTAAGGACTTTCCAACGGACGCCGTTTCGCTGCATGTCGTCTATCCGCAGAACCGGCACCTCTCGCCCAAGGTCCGCGTCTTTGTCGATCTGATGGCGGAGCATTTTGCGGCGCGCGAGCCATGGGCCGCTGCGGAGATCTAGGAAAGGAGGCCGTGCCGGATCCTGATACAATGACAGATAGATGACAGCTGCGGTTGATAAGAAATCGCCAATGTCTGCTGCTCAATAAATCGGAATTTCCGCTCAACCAACAGGACATGCCGCGCTGGACGGATTGGCGGGAAACTGCGAATCTTCAAACAGGCCGGCTCTGCCGATAGGATCGTGATGAAAAAGCGTTTTGTTGGTGCGACCGTCTTTATTGGTGCCGTTGTCGCGGGGGGACTTTTGTGGGCGTCCTCGGCGCAGCATGTCGATGGCGCCAGCCTGCCGGTCCATACGGCCGATCTCGCAAATGGCGAGTTGCTATACCATATCGGCGGGTGCATCTCCTGCCATCACCCGGCCAAGGATAGCGGGGCGGATATGTCCCTGCCGTCGGGCGGCGCGCCATTGGTGACGCCGATCGGCACGCTCTATCCGCCCAACATCACGCCGGATCAGGCGACCGGCATCGGGGCATGGACCGATGCCAATTTTGTTGACGCCGTGCAGCATGGCGTTTCGCCAACCGGCCAGCACTATGTGCCAGGCTTTCCCTACATCTCCTATGGCCGCATGAAGGTCGAAGATGTGCTCGATATTCGGGCCTATCTCATGACGCTGCCGGCGGTGAGTTCGGTGCGGAAGGAAGACGAGATTCCGTTCCCCTGGGTCATCCGGCGCGGCATTGGATTGTGGAAGAAGATGGCGACGATGCCGCCCATCGAAGCGGATGCCAGCCAATCTCCGAGTTGGAACCGCGGTGCCTATCTGGTCAACGGCGCCGGCCACTGTGCCGAATGCCATACGCCGCGCAATGCGCTGATGATGATAAAGGAGGCCGAAGCCTTTGATGGCGGGCCGCATCCGGAAGGCCGCGGCCAGGTGCCGAGCCTGCGGGATCTTATCGGGCGCAAGAAGTACAAGGACGTCGATGATCTCGCCAGCGCTCTCACTGAGGGCGAGGAGGGATTCTATGACGGCCTTGTTAAAGGCGGCATGGCCGAAGTGCAGCAGAACGTCTCGAAGCTGCCGGCCGCCGATATCCATGCCATCGCGGAATATCTCGGCAGCCTGAAATAGCCGCTATCCGGAATGGAAAACGGCAGCTCGTGGACCGGGCTGCCGTTTCCGTATCGTCGATGGATCGGGGGGTTAGTTCGATTTTTCCCGGTATTCCTTGTGGCAGGCACCGCAGGTGCCGCCGACCTTCTCGAACTGCGCACCAACCGTCGCGATGTCGCCACCACCAGCTGCCGAAGCGAGCATCGTCGCTTCGTCCTGCAGGGCCTTCGCCTTGGCGGTGAAATCGTCCCAATGCTGCCAGATTTCGGCCTTCGCCTCGTCATCGGCCGTGTCCGAACCTTGCGGGAAAAGGTCGGGAATCTTGGCGGCAATCTCGGCAATCTTCTGAGCGTGAGGGGCCACATCAGCCGCCGGTCCGCCGGCGGTGACGATCTCCTTGATCGCCTTCATGTTCTTGCCCATTTCCTTCATCGCGTCTTCACGCGGTATCTCCGCAGTCACCTGGGCGACAATTCCCCCCAAAGCGACCGCGAAGGCGGCCGCCCCGATCAGCAATTTCACACGCGTCATTTGGCTTTTCCCTCCGATTTCAGAGTGATGGCTGGTCCGAAACCCGAGTATGCAGAAATGCCGCTGCTGGCGCAGCAGAATGGCGGGGCCTCACGAAGTTGTGAATGAGGGAGACTTTTTTGGCTTGAAATGATCAAATTGTCATCAAACCGTCATTTCTTATCCCGGACGGGGCTGATTAGGATCGCGCCGGATGCGGTTGGGGACCATGAAGAACCGGGAAATCGAATTAAAGTTGGTGCTGCCCGACAGCGGTTCCAAGATGAGGCCGGCTACGTTGCGCCGGTTGATCGGCGCCAATAAGGCAGCTCATCTCCAGAATCTTGAGACAATCTACTTCGACACGCCGGACAGCTGGTTGCGCCGCCACGGCATGGCTTTGCGCATAAGGCGGCGGGGTACGCGGCGCATCCAGACATTGAAAGCGCCGGCGGAAGCTGTGGATGGGCTGCAATCCTTCTTGGAGTTTGAGGCGGAAATAAATGGAGCCAGGCCGCAATTGGCCGCCATTTCAGATGCCAAGTTGAGGCGGTGGCTGCAAAAGGAAAAAATTCTTGAGACGGCAAGGCCGGTTTTTACGACCCGCTTCGAACGCGCTGCCTGGCTGATCAAACGGGGCGAAAGTGAAATCGAGGTGGCACTGGATCAGGGAGACATCACGTCCCGTGCCGGGTCAATGCCGATTGCCGAAATCGAACTGGAATTAAAGTCAGGGCAGCCGGTCGATCTTTTTATCTGCGCTGAACGATTGGCTGAGGACATCCCGTCACGTCTCGGACTGGTCACCAAGGCAGCGCGCGGCTATGCGCTGGTCGAGGGTAGCAAGGCCGCCCCGGTTCGCGCTGCGCCGATGGTGCTCGGTCGTAAAGACAGCGCCGGTGACGCCTTTGGCGCACTGATGCGCAATTGCCTGGAGCAATTGCGCGCCAATGAGGCGGCCATTGAACAATCCGAAGACAATGAGGCGATTCACCAATTCCGCGTCGCCATCCGACGTTTTCGTGCCGGCATCGGCGCCTTCCGCGAATTGATCGACGACGGTGCCCATGCGGTCATGTCGATCGATCTGCGCTGGCTGCAGCGGCAATTCGGCCCGGCGCGTGATCTCGACGTGTTGATTGCCGATACGCTGGTACCCATGCACGCCCGCCTGCATGGGCAGGCATCGATGGCAGCGCTATTGAGCGTTGCCGAAGACGCGCGGAACGAGGCGCGGCGGCACGCGCATCTGGCCCTCGACAATCCACGCTATGCAGTGATGCTGCTGCAGATCTATCGCCAGCTTCACACCGATGGTTGGTGTGGCAGCACGGAAGAGGCTAGGGCCGGTCTCGCCCGGCCTGCGCGCGAATTCGCCAATGCCTGGTTGGGCAGGACGCATAGGCGCCTGGTGCGCCTGGGCGGCGAACATGCCGAGCTTTCGGAGGCCGAATTGCACCGACTGCGCCTGCTGGCAAAGAAGATGCGCTATGGCGCGCAGACCTTCGCATCACTCTATCGCAGCAAACGTTCCGAGAAATACTTGCTGCATCTCGGCGCGATTCAAGACCACCTGGGCTCACTCAATGACGCTGTTGTCGGGCGGCATTTGTTGGTGGATCTGATCGGTCGATTGAAGGATCTGTCACCACAGGACGCGAGTTTGCTGCAAGGTGTCGTGCTTGGCTGGCAATCGCGCCGCATTGCGCAGGACCTGGCCGGTTTCCGAGGGACCTGGGAGGCCTTCCGCGCCCAGAAGAAGTTCTGGGGCGACGACTAGTCCTTTGCCTGCTCCTTGGGTGTCATGAAGAGGCGAAGATTACCTTGTTCGCCGTCCAATTCGCGCCACGAAGCGATGTCAAAATCGATGACTGCAACTGCGCCGGTCGGGAACTTTTCCTGCATGCGGCCGAGAGTCTTTTTGTCGCCCTGGCCAGCCAACCAGTGCGCCAAGCTGCCGATGCCTGGATTGTGGCCGATCATCAGCAAGCTTTCGACCGCGTTGTCCTTGACCTTGGCCAGTACGGCGAGCATTTCCCGCGGCAGCGCCATATAGAGGCGTTCTGTCATCTCGACAGGCACATCGTCGGGCAGGTATGGACGCAGCAGGGCCAACGTCTCACCAGCGCGTTTGGCCGTGGAACAGAGTACCCGGTCGGGTTTCAGCTTTTGCTGTCGCAGCCAGCGACCCATGGCCGGAGTTGCTGTGCGCCCGCGGTCTGAAAGTGGGCGGTCGTGATCGGCCACATCGCCGGCTTCCCAGGCCGATTTTGCGTGACGCATGAGGATCAGTGTCTTCATTCTGTCATCAAATTGAAGTAATTGATTTATAAGGAATACCAACCACCAAACGAGTGTTCTATACTGTATGCGAGGTGGCCATCTTTCGCTAGCGGCCCTTTGGGTGTCGCAGGCGGAATGGCGGTGTGGAACAGGATCGGACAAGTACAGGAAGCTGCCCGTGGACGACGCACAATTGGTTGAACCCAAGTACCAGCCGGACGCGCTGAACCGCTTCATCAACCGGGAACTTTCCTGGCTGGCTTTCAACGAGCGCGTGCTTGAAGAGGCAGGTAATAAAGCCCATCCCTTGCTGGAACGAGTTCGCTTCCTGTCGATTTCGGCGAACAACCTTGATGAATTCTACATGGTTCGCGTGGCGGGATTGCGCGGTCAGGAACGTGCCCATGTCAACGTCATTTCGGCGGACGGTCTGACACCCACACAGCAGTTGGCGGCCATCAACCAGCGTTCTGGCGAGCTGATGCGCGCCCAGCAAGTGCATTGGCGCAATCTGCGCGATGAATTGCGCGAGAATGGTCTGGCTGTGATCGAGCCATCCGAAGTGACGGGCGCGGAAATGGAATGGCTCGACAACCATTTCATGGACCAGATCTTCCCCGTGCTGACGCCGATGGCGGTCGACCCAGCGCATCCGTTCCCCTTCATTCCCAATCTCGGTTTCTCGGTTGTCCTCGAACTCCGCCAACACAGCGACGGCAAGCCGATGCGGGCCCTCATCATGCTGCCAAGTCTGCTGCCGCGCTTCGTGCGGTTGCCGGGGCGGGATCCGTATAACGTCCGATTCCTCACGCTTGAATCGGTTGTTGGGCTCTATCTCGACCGGCTCTTCCCGGGCTTCGAGGTCATCAGCAAAGGCAATTTCCGCCTTATTCGCGACAGTGAAATCGAGGTGCTGGAAGAGGCCGAAGATCTTGTGCGCCACTATGAGGTGGCGCTGAAAAGGCGGCGACGCGGCATGGTGATCCGCCTCAAAGTCAATGCCGAAATGCCGGAAGACCTGCTGTCCTTCGTCATCGACGAACTCGATGCCGACCGCCAGGAAGTGTTCGTGCTCGACGGCCTTTTGGGACTTGCGGCTATGTCGCAGCTCATCATCAGTGACCGGCCGGACCTCAAGTTCCAGACCTTCAGCCCGCGCTTCCCGGAGCGTATTCGCGAGATGGGAGGGGATTGCTTCGCCGCCATTCGGACCAAGGATATCGTCGTCCATCACCCTTACGAGAGCTTCGACGTCGTTGTGCAGTTCATCCTGCAGGCGGCGCGCGATCCCAATGTCGTGGCCATCAAGCAGACGCTCTATCGTACCAGCGACGACAGCCCCATCGTCAAGGCGCTGATCGAGGCGGCGGAAGCGGGTAAATCCGTGACGGCCCTGGTCGAATTGAAAGCGCGTTTCGATGAGGCCGCGAACATCCGCTGGGCGCGCGATCTGGAGCGTGCCGGCGTACAGGTGGTCTACGGCTTTGTCGCTCTAAAAACCCATGCGAAAGTGTCGATGGTCATGCGGCGCGAGGGCGGCAGCCTCAAGACCTATGTGCATTTCGGGACCGGCAATTACCATCCGATCACGGCGAAGATCTATACCGATCTCAGCTTCTTCACCAGCGAGCCGGGTCTTTGCCACGACGCGGCGCGCCTGTTCAACTACATGACCGGCTACGCGCGGCCAGAATCCACGGAGAAGGTCGCTTTCGCGCCGACGACGCTGCGCACGACCATTTTAAGGCTGATCGATGATGAGATCGAGCATGTGAAGGCCGGGCGGGCCGGTGCCATCTGGGTGAAACTCAATTCTCTGGTCGATAGCGGGCTCATCGACGCGCTCTACCGTGCGAGCCAGGCTGGCGTGAAGATCATGCTGATCATTCGCGGCGTTTGCTGCCTGCGACCTGGCGTAAAAGGATTGTCGGAGAACATCCGGGTCAAGAGTATCATCGGCCGTTTCCTCGAACATTCGCGCATCATCTGTTTCGGCAATGGTCATCCTCTGCCGTCGCGCCATGCCAAGGTGTTCATCTCCTCGGCGGACTGGATGCCGCGCAACATGGATCGGCGGCTGGAGATCATGGTGCCGGTTGAGAATCTGACGGTCCATCAACAGGTGCTCGATCAGATCATGATGGCGAATCTGAAGGACAATCTGCAAAGCTGGGAGTTGGATTCCGACGGTGTCTATCACCGTTTGGCGCCGGCCGAGGGGGTAGTTGGTTTCAGCGCCCACACCTATTTCATGACCAATCCAAGCCTTTCCGGCCGCGGATCGGCACTGAAGAAGCAGAAGAAAATTTCGAAACTGGATTTGCCGAAAGCCTGATACGTGACCGCATCTCTCCGCAAGGCCACCGCGACCGCCCGGGCCACGAAGTCCGGGCGCGTGGCGGTCATCGACATCGGCTCCAACTCCTTACGTCTGGTGGTTTTCGATAAGCGTTCGCGCTGTCCGGTTCCCGTCTTCAACGAGAAGGCGCAGCCGGGGCTCGGCAAAGGACTGGAGCGTCACGGCCTGCTCAACCCGAATGGGACCGAAGCGGCGATCGTCAATATTCGCCGCTTTGTCAATATGGCCGAGGCAATGGGTGTCGACAGCATCGCATTACTGGCAACCGCTGCGGTGCGCGATGCCAAGGATGGCAAGGCCTTCGCTGCGCAAATCGAGAAGCAGACGGGGCGTAAAGTTCAAATCGTCAGCGGCGAGGATGAGGCCAAGCTCTCGGCGATGGGTGTGCTGGCCGGCATTCCGGAAGCAGACGGACTGATGGGGGATCTTGGCGGCGGCAGTCTCGAGCTCGTGCGCCTGCAAGGCGGAGAGATCTGCGAACATGTCACCTTGCCATTGGGGCCGCTGCGCCTGGTCGAGGCGACAAACGGCAATATCGACGAGGCGCAGCGCCTGATCGATCGACAGCTGGAGAAATTGCCCTGGCTTTCCGAAGTGAAGGGCAAGACGCTTTATCCGGTCGGCGGGACCTGGCGTTCCCTGGCGCGTATTCACATGGAGCAGGCCCATTATCCGCTCCATGTGATCCACGAATACCGCATGACGCGGCGGCAAAGCGAAGAGCTGGCCAGTGTGCTATCCCATCTTGGCAAGAAGTCGTTGGCCAATATCGTCGGCATGTCGCGCCGCCGCCTGGAGACATTGCCCTATGGCGCGCTTGTTCTTGAGCGCCTGATCAAGGCCGTGAAGCCGGAATGCGTCCTCTATTCGGCCTATGGATTGCGTGAAGGTTACCTATTCAGCACGTTGGATGCGGCTGCCCAGCAGGGAGATCCGCTTTTGGTTGGATGTGCCGAAATGGGCGGCGCCGATGGCAGATTCGGTTCGGTCAGCGATTTGTTGGACGACTGGCTGGCCCCCTTGTTCCGGTCGGAAGGGAAAGCGCGGGCGCGCCTGCGCGAAGCGGCCTGTCTGCTGTCGGATATTGCCTGGCGGGAACATCCCGACTATCGCGCCGAGCATGCGTTCCTGCGCGTATTGCGGCTGCCTGTGGCGGGCATTACGCATCCCGAGCGTGTCATTCTGGCGCTCATCATTTCGGCACGCTATGGCGGCAGCCATGACGCGCCCTATGTCCAGAACCTGACCAGCCTTCTTGAAGACAGCGACAAGGCCTTCGCGGCCCGTGCCGGCGCCGCTTTGCGCCTGGCATATGCCCTGAGCGCCGGGACCGAGCATATGCTCAACCTGACATCGATCGAAAAGCGCAATGATCGCCTGGAATTGCATCTGCCGAAAGACGGCGGCGCTCTTTTCGGGGAGGCCATTCAGCGTCGACTGGACGCCGTTGGCCGCGCCTTCGGCTTGCCGGTGGCCATCGTCTGAGACCCGGACCACACCATGCCCGGAATTTCATCCGGGCATGGGAGTCTGGTTTAGGCGATCGGATCGATCAGCGGCCGTCCGGCGAAGAAGGCGTCGAGATTGTCGAGCGCCTTGAAGCCCATGGCATTGCGGGTGTCGATCGTGGCACTGCCTAGATGCGGCAGCAGGAACACGTTCGACAATTCGCGGTAGGCCGGGTTGAGGTTCGGTTCGTTTTCGAACACGTCGAGGCCGGCTGCAAACAGCTTGCCGGATTTCAGTGCAGCAATCAGCGCGGTATCGTCGACCAAGCCGCCGCGTGCGGTGTTCACTACGATTGCGCCGGTTGGCATCTTGGCGATGCGATCGGCGTTCAGCCAATGCTGCGTCTCCGGGCCACCCGGCGCGTTGATCGAGAGAAAGTCGCAATGCGGCAGCATGTCCTCGGCGGTCTTGTGATAGATGGCGCCTTGTTCCAGGTCGGGCGCCAGGCGGCTGCGGTTGTAGTAATGGATCGTCATGTCGAAGGCGCGGGCGCGCTTTGCGACGGCCTGGCCGATACGGCCCATGCCGAAGATGCCGAGGCGCTTCCCGGTAGCATGAACACCCAGCATGTAGACGGTTGACCATGACTTCCATGTGCCTTCGCGGACAGCGCGTTCCCCTTCATAGGCGCGGCGGGCGGCGCCGAGGAGGAGGAGCAGGGCGATATCGGCGGTGGCATCCGTGAGTACGTCCGGCGTGTTCGACGCCTTGATGCCTCGCGCCTTGAGTGCCGGGACGTTGATGTGCTCAAATCCGACCGAAAAGGTCGCGATCATCTTGACCGAAGCCGGGAGTTTTTCGACCAGGTCCGGATTGATCTTGTCGACCGGGGTGACCAGCAGCGCATCCTTGCCCTGAGCCCGGGTCAGCAATTCGTCGGCGGACATGACATGGTCGTCGGCATTGAGTTCCACCTCGTAGCTGGCCGAGACACGCTTGGTGACGTCGTCGGGCAGGCGGCGGGTGATCAGCAGTTTGGGCCGGGCAGTCATCTGGTTCCCCTAGGGTCATGGCGGCCGTCGGGCGGTAGGCCCGGGGCTCGTAAAACGGCGGTTGGTGGCGTCTATCATGCAAAGTGGCTGCATGCCATACTTGCCAGGAACGGCTGCAACTGCCTCGTGAACGACAAGAAAGGGCGTCGCTTTTGTCGATCTACCGCAATTTCCTGGTCACCGCCCTGTTTGGGGGCTTCGCCTTCTTCGCTGTCGGGCCGGCCCAGGCAGACCTGTTGCCCCACCGCGTCGTCTATACTCTCGACTTGGGTACCAGTGGAACGCTCACCGGCGGCAACGGCTTGATGACCTTTGAAATTAAGGACGTCTGCGACGGCTGGGCCATGGATTTGAAGGCTGAGATCGCCTTGGCGGGGGAGGACGGCGAGATTCACCGGCTGGGCTGGAGCCAGGTCAGCTGGGAATCGAAGGACGGCAAGCGGTACCGCTATTTCACCCGCGAATTGTCGGACAAGGATGAGACCTCCCGCCGGCGCGGCGAAGCGCGTCGCGAGACGGCCGACGGTGCCGCTGAAGTCGTGGCCGACCTGCCCCAGCAGGCCGAATTCACCTTGCCGGCAGGGACGCTCTTTCCGGTGCAGCACACCTTGGCGCTGATCAAGGGCGATGCGGCGGGCGAAGCCTATGTGCTGGCCAACCTCTTCGATGGGTCGATCGGCAATGAGGCGGTCCAGGTCGGAGCGGCTTTGGGGCCAGGCGCGCTGGATTGGACACCGCCAGGCAAATCCTTCCCAGACCTCAAGGGCGTGCGCTCATTTCCGGCCGCCCTGGCATTCTACATGAGCGGTTCACCAGAAGGTGTCCCGGACACGGAGCAGGGCATGCGGCTCTATAGCAATGGGGTAGTCGGTAGCCTGACTTTCTCCTTGGGCGATCTGAAAGTCCACGCGATCATGGATGAACTGACGCCACTGAAGCCGGAGAGCTGCTAGACCTCATTTAAGGGTCTTCAGGCTGCGGCCCTTGACGATGGCGTCCTTGCCGAGTTTGGCGCGGACAGTGTCCATAGCCGCCTCGACCCGACGGCGGCGGTCTGCGTCAGGATCTGCAAGGTCGATTGGGTCTGCATCCTCGTCCCCGTGTAGGGAGTCGACACCGATGCCGATAAGTCGATACCAATCGCCGGTCGCTTCTTTCTGGAGCAGGGCAAGGCCTGCGCGATAGAGCGTTTCTGCCAGCTGCGACGGGGCGGGCAGGCGCGATTGGCGCGTCACAAGACGGAAGCCGGCTGTCTTCAACTTGATATGAACGACCTGGCCAGCCAAATTTGCTGCCTTGAGCCGATGGGCGACCTTTTCGCAAAGCGGCCAAAGCTCGCCTGCCAAAGTGTCGACATCGGCAATGTCTACATCGAAGGTGGTCTCGGCGGAGATACTCTTGGCGGCGCCGTCGGGCTCGACGCGCCGGCTGTCGAGCCCCCGCGCCAGATGCCAGATATGCGCGCCCATCTGCCCGTAGCGGCGGAAGAGGTCATCCAGGGGCATTTGCTGGACCTGGCCCATGGTAACGATGCCATCCTTGGCCAATTGCTCGCGCATGACCTTGCCGACGCCCCAGATCATGCCGACGGACCGGCTGGCCAGAAATGACATGGTCTCAGCCTTGCCGATGATGGAGAAGCCGCGCGGCTTGTCGAGGTCGGAGGCTAGCTTGGCCAGGAATTTGTTGTGGCTGAGACCCACCGACACGGTGACGCCAATCTCGGTCTCGACACGTTTGGCGAGCCGGTTCAGGGACTGCGCCGCACTCATTTTGTGAAGCGCCGCGGTTCCGGTGAGATCGAGAAAGGCCTCATCGATTGAAATCGGCTCGACGAGGGGTGACAGTGCATTCATCAATTTACGAATTTCTTCGGCAACCCGTCGATATTTGGCCATATCAGGCGGCAGTACGATAGCCTCGGGGCAAAGCTTTCGGGCCGTGAACATTGGCATGGCGGAGCGGACGCCATTCAAGCGGGCGATATAGCAGGCGGTGGAGACGACCCCTCGGTGCCCACCGCCGATGATCAGGGGCTTGTCGCAGAGTTCCGGCCGGTCCCGCTTCTCGACGGCGGCATAGAACGCGTCACAATCGACATGGCCGATGCTCAGACTTTCCAGTTCAGGGTGAAACTGGACGCGCGGCGAACGGCAAGCAGGGCAGCGCGCCGCTGGCGGTTTACCGCCGCTTTCCCCATCAGAAATGTGGGGATCGGAGAAATTAGCTTCACATTCGCGACAAAAGCCGGCCACCGTCAGGCTCCCAATTGGTCGCCATAAATATTAACGACGTTCGGATTCACCTTGGAATTTTCGTCGAACATTTACTAATATGGCATTGAAAAGTCGGCGGGAATAGGGTCGAGTGACGATTGTGCCGACCCTATGGAGTCGGTGTGTGGGGGTGCCGGTATCTGGGCCGGTGGGAGGATATATGGCAGACCAGCTAACGTCCGAAGAAAAGCGTAAAAAAGCGGCGTCCAAGACGATTCTGATCGTCGAAGATAACGAACTCAACATGAAGCTTTTCCACGATCTCATCCAGGCGCAGGGTTACAACATCCTGCAGACCAAGGACGGGATGGACGCACTTAAACTGGCGCGCCAGCACAAGCCGGATTTGATCCTGATGGACATCCAATTGCCGGAGGTGTCCGGCCTCGAAGTCACAAAATGGATCAAGGAAGACGACAATCTTCGTGCGATCCCGATCATCGCGGTCACCGCCTTCGCCATGAAAGGCGACGAAGAAAAGATCCGCGAAGGTGGCTGCGAGGCGTATATCGCCAAGCCTATTTCCGTCGTCCAGTTCCTGGAGACCGTCGACCGTTTCCTGCAATAGCACGGCAGGCTGATTAAATGTCTGCTCGCATTCTGGTCGTCGATGACATACCGGCGAACGTCCGCTTGCTTGAAGCCAAGCTGGCTGCTGAGTATTTCGAGGTTGTGAGTGCGGCCAGCGGCAAGGAAGCCCTCGAACTCATCGACAAGCAAATCCCCGATATCGTCCTGCTCGACGTGATGATGCCGGAAATGGATGGCTTCGAGGTCTGCGCGCGTATTCGCGCAAACCCCCGAACGCATTTCCTGCCCGTGGTGATGGTGACGGCGCTGAGCGACCCCAGCGACCGCGTGCGTGGCCTTGAGGCCGGCGCCGACGATTTCCTGACCAAGCCGGTCAATGATCTTGCGCTCTTTGCCCGCGTTCGTTCGCTGGTGCGCCTGAAGATGATCATGGACGAATGGCGGATGCGCGAGCAGACATCCGGCCAGTTCGATCTCCTCGGTACCAACGAACCGGAAGTGAATGAAGACCGCAACGCTTCGGTCCTGCTGGTCGAAAGCTTTGCTCCGGCGGCGCAGCGTGTGGTTCAGGTCCTGGCCAAGGACGACGATACTGTCGAGGTGACCGACAATCTCGCCAGGGCGCAGGAATTGGCGGCGCAAAAGCGCTATGATCTCATCATCACCAATATCCAGGTTGGTGGCGAGGATGGATTGCGTCTGTGCTCGCATCTGCGTTCACAGGAAGAGACGCGGCAGGTGCCAATTCTGCTGATCGTTGAAGAATTTGATATGCCCAGGCTCATCAAGGGCCTCGATATCGGCGCCAGCGACTATCTGATGAAGCCGATCGATCCCAATGAGCTGCTGGCGCGCGTGCGCATTCAAGTGCGTCGGCGCCGCTATCAGGACCGCCTGCGCGCGAATTATGAGCGCAGCCTGTCGCTGGCGCTCACCGACAGCCTTACCGGCCTCTATAACCGTCGCTATGCCATGCGCCACCTCGATGGCCTCATGGACCGGGTCAAGGAGAGTGGCAAGGCGTTGAGTGTGCTGGTCTGCGATCTCGACCGTTTCAAGACCGTCAATGATACATATGGCCATGCCGCGGGCGACGAAGTGCTGAAGCAGTTCGCCCAGCGCGCCACGGCGGCAATGCGTAACTTCGACATGGTGGCGCGTACGGGTGGCGAGGAGTTCGTATGCCTGCTGCCTGACACCGATGGCCAGGCGGCTCTGAAGGTTGCCGAACGCCTGTGCAAGCGCGTCGCGGAGACACCGATGAAGGTGGATGGCGCGCCGAATAGCGAATTGACCGTTACGGTATCGATCGGCCTGGCGGCGACGACAAAGGTCATACCGGGCGAAGAGTTGCTGAAGGTCGCTGATGCCGCCCTTTACCGCGCTAAACAGAACGGGCGTAACCAGGTTATTGCTGATCCCAGTGCCTTGATTTGATCCGCGGTCACGCGGTTTCGGCGCCGTAATAGAGCGTCACCACATGACGGGCTTCGGCAAAAAACAGCCAGCGTTCGGCTAGGGTGCCCGTTGCGTTGGCGAGAACGGCAACGACCAGCAATGGCAGGCTGAGCGCCGGCAGCAACAAGGCAAGGATTGTGCAGACGAGGGGGGTAGCGAAAGCGCTACCCCAGACGATGCGACGCAACTGCTGGGCATGCTTGCGCGCCACCTTGAACCCCATTTCCTTCAGCAGGTAATTCTCTTCCGTATGCGGGGCAGCGAACAGGCGCACCTTGCCAAATCGGCCGAGGCCCGTCGCGGTGCCGGACGTTGCCGTACCGATGTCGGTATCGACGAAGCGCCAATATCCTTGCTTGACGAAGGCCGCAGCAATCACGGTTGCCAGGCTGAGGATGCCGGTGCTCAAGCCGTACAAGGCGAATAGCGATGCCAACAGGCTCAGCCACAAGCTGCCGGTTGCAAAGCCCATGCTGAGATAAGCCGGAACGGTCCAGCCATTGCTCCAGCGACGGACGGTCCTGAGACTGGCATAGATCATCGCCGTGCAGCAGATGGTGGCCACCGCCAACAGGATCAGGAGCAGGGCAGGCAACGCCCAGATCTGCTCCCAGAAGACCCAGCCCAGTGCCGTGACGCCGGCTGGCACGAAGGTCGCTACTGCCAACACTCCCTCCCGGGACAGCCAGGACGAGCGCCATTGGGAAAAGGCGCGCCAAGCGCGCTCGGGCCTCCCCAGATGGTAGGTAGAGGACAGCAGACCCGCCGTGACGGCGATGAGGCCAACCAGAAAACCGGTCAGCCCGAACCAGCGTTCTGCCGGCAGGAGGCCAACCAGGCCAAAAGCGCTGATCAGCACCATCAACGCGTAACCTGCGCCGGATGCGGTCGTGAAGAAGATGACGGAATAGGCGGGATACATGGTGCCTCAGCGGGTCAGGAGCCGGTCGACCCAGCGCAGGAAGGGGTGCGCGGTGAGGTCGACAGAGTCAGCCCTGGTCACGGCAGGCGTTGTGTTGGCGCAGGTCGAGCCATCCTGGCGCGGCCGTGGAGGCAGATATTTGTTGGTTGGACGATAGTCCATCTCGGGCATCAGATCGTAACCCTCGCGCTCGGCGACCAATTGAGAGACACTTGAGCTGGGATCGCCGAGGTCACCGAAATGCCTTGCGCCCACCGGACAGGTCGAGACGCAGGCGGGTACGCGTTCGACGACGTCCAGCGTTTCATTATAGATGCGGTCGACGCAGAGAGTGCACTTCTTCATGACACCGACATCTTCATCGAACTCGCGGGCGCCGTACGGACAGGCCCAGGAGCAAAGCTTGCAGCCGATGCAGATATCTTCATTGACGAGGACAATGCCGTCCGCCGCCCGCTTGAACGACGCTCCGGTCGGGCAGACGGTGACACAATCCGGTTTCTCGCAATGCAGGCATGATTTGGGGAAGTGAACGGTGCGCCCCTCGGCACCTTCACCGGCTTCAAACGTATGAATGCGGTTGAACCAGACACCGCTCGGCTTTTCGCCGAAGGCGTCGAAATCGGTGAGCGGGGCCATATGGCCGCCGGCATTCCATTCCTTGCAATTGACAGCGCAGGCGTGGCAGCCGACGCAGATGTCGAGATCGATGACCAGGCCGAGGCGCCGGGCTGCTGGCTGGGTTGGAAGGGAGGTCATCCGGCGGCGCCCTTCTTCATATCGGCACCATACCGAACCGTGGCGTTCGGCGCCTGTCCGCGACGCGGCTGCGACGCAAAGCTAGGTTCCGTAGCGCCCGCCTCGTCAGCTGTGCATTTGCGCAAGCGGATCTTGAGGTCGAACCACGCGGCTTGCCCTGTTACCGGGTCAGAATTTGTGTAGCGATAGCCATCGTCGCGCGGCGGCAGCAGTTCGCTGATGACGTGGTTGAGCAGGAATCCCGCCTTCGCTTCGGGTGCCTGCGGTGCCAAATTCCAGGCGCCCTTGCGCTTGCCAATGGCATTCCAGGTCCAGACCGTGCCGGCGTGAACGCCGTCCATCAACTTGACCTCAGCCTTCACGCGGCCGTGCGCGCTTTCGATCCAGACCCAGTCGCCATCGGTAAGATCAAGCGCAGTCGCTGTCTGATGATGGACGAAGAGCGGGTTACGGGCCTGTAATTGCCGGAGCCACACATTATGGGTGCCCCAGGAATGATACATATGCATCGGCCGCTGCGTGAGCGCATGCAATGGAAACCCATCAGCCGTCTCTGCCTCGCCAAAGGGCGGATACCAGATAGGCAGCGGGTCGGCGAAGGATTTCAACCGGGCCCGATCCGCCTCATTCGGTGGCTGTTTCGGTCCGAACCCTTCGGCCGCGAGCTGGAAGCGGCGCAACGGTTCGGAATAGAGCTGCAGCACCATCGGATCCGGGCTATCGATAAGCCCACGCGCCGTGGCCCAATTGAGATAGTCGAGATTGCCGAAGCGGAAAAAGCGCGCGCCGTCCGGAATTTCCATCTGGTGGAAGCAGCCATTGGCGATATAGCGCTGGATCTGGTCCGGATTCGGCTTGCCGCGCCCTTCGTCCGATCCGTCGCCGCGGAAGCCGCTCAACATGCCGATGCCTGGCTTGCGCTCATGCTTCAAGATGTAGTCGTGCAGGCCTCCGGGATAGAGCGCGGTACCGTCCTCGGCGACCATGCCGGGAAGTTTCAAGCGCGTGCCGATGTCGAGCAGCACATCCTGGAAGGGACGCACGTCCCGGTCCGGCTTCAGTACCGGCTGGCGGATGGCGTCGCCGGCGGCATCGGCGTGACTGATCGGCCGGTCGAGCAGTGAGATGCAGTCCCACCGTTCGAGATAGGTCGTGTCGGGCAGGATGAGATCGGCAAAGGCTACCGTTTCGGAATAGTAGGCATCGCTGTAGATCACATAGGGGATGCGATATTCGCCGGTTTCCGGGTCCTTGTCCTTCAACATGTCCATGGTCCCCGCCGTGTTCATTGACGAGTTCCAGGCCATGTTGGCCATGTAGAGGAACAGGGTGTCGATTGGATATGGATCACCCTTCCAGGCGTTGTGGATGACCATATGCATCAGCCCGTGGAGGGCCAGTGGCGCCTCCCACGAATAGGCCTTGTCGATCCGCAACGGATTGCCGACCGCATCCACCAGCAGATCCTTCGGCCCCTGGGGAAAGCCCAGCGGCATCCCGGCCAAGGGCTGGTTGGGACCGACCATCGGCGACGGTGTGGGGCCAGAACCGGGAACCCGCGGGAAGGGCGGCTTGTAGCGCCAGCCGCCCGGGCAGTCGATGCTGCCCAGCAGCATCTGCAGCACATGGATAGCCCGGCAGGTCTGAAATCCATTGGAATGCGCCGACACGCCACGCATTGCATGCATTGAGATCGGTCGCCCAATGATGCTGTCATGTCGCCGGCCGGCCCAATCGGTCCAGGGTGTCTTGATCTCGATCGTCTGGGCAAAGGCCACGTCCGCCAGTTCGGCGGCGATCCGGCGGATCGTGTCTGCCGGAATGCCGATCTGGGGCGAAACAGCCTCGGGCGCGTAAGCCGCATCGAGATAGCGTGTGACCAGGAGATCGAGAACGGTCCGTGCCGGTCGGCCGTCCGGCAGGGTGATCTGGCCGATCAGATGAGGCCGTACACCAGCCCGCAGAGCATCGACGAAATGGCCGCTGCTGCGGTCGAGGCAGAGTGGGTCGCCTTCCTGGTTGCGATAGACCAGGCCGTGCTCCTCAGTGCCAGGCGCATTGACGACCAACCATGGTGCGTTTGTGTAGCGGACCAGGAAGTCGAGATCGATCTTGTCGTTGCGCAGCAATTCATGGATCAGCGACAGAACGAAGAGACCGTCCGTGCCTGGCTTGATTCCGACCCATTCGTCGGCAATCGCGGAATATCCGGTACGGATCGGGTTTACCGAGACGAACTTGGCACGGTTGTCCGCGGGCCGGCTCTTCAGCTGGCCAAGGCCGATCTTGATCGGGTTGCTGTCGTGATCCTCGGCGACGCCGAACATCAGGAAATATTTGGTGCGTTCCCAGTCGGGTTCACCGAATTCCCAGAAGGCCCCGCCGAGGGAATAGAGGCCCGCAGCCGCCATGTTGACCGAGCAGAACCCGCCATGAGCGGCGAAATTGGGCGTACCGAACTTCGATGCCCACCAACCGGTCAGGGCCTGGCTCTGGTCACGGCCGGTAAAGAAGGCAAGACGCTTTGGGTCGCTGGATCGAATTTTCGCCAACCGTTCAGTGGCGATTGCAAGTGCCTCGTCCCACTCGATTTCGACGAACTCGCCGGCACCACGTTCGCCAATTCGCTTCAAGGGCTTGGTGAGTCTGGCCGGGGAGTACTGAGTCATGATTCCGGCGGAACCCTTAGCGCAGAGGACGCCCTTGTTCACCGGGTGGTCGCGGTTGCCTTCGATATAGCGGATCTGTCCGTTCTTCAAATGCACCTTGATGCCACAGCGGCAGGCGCACATGTAGCAGGTCGTCGCTTTCACCTCGTCATCGGCAGGCACCGAATAGTCGATCTTCTGCTCGCCCGGCCGGTCGGCAGGCGTCGCGATCTTCTCCGCCAGAAAGCGCGGCTTGGTCATGGGATGAGGCGTGACCTGGCTGGTTGCACTGGCATCAGTATTCGCTGAACACTTCCTTGAAGATGCGCCAGATTTCGTCGATATCGGCCTTTGTGGCGACGAGTGCCGGCGCGCAGATTCCGGCATCGCCGGTGAACTTGATATGCAGACCCTTGGCAAACAGGCGCTTGGTGGCGTCGAAGCCACGCAGGCCAGGTCGCGCCGCCGGTGCCAGATCGATACCGCACAGCATGCCATAGCCGCGAATGTCGGTCACGGACTTGACGCTCTGCAGCGAATACATGCGGTCGAGGAAATAGGGTGACATTTCCGCAGCGCGTTCGAACAGTCCTTCCTTCTCATAGACATTGAGGGTGGCGATGCCGGCGGCACATGCAGCCGGGTGGGCCGAGTATGTGTAGCCATGGAAAAACTCGACCGCGCCATCGAGAGCGGAGCTGGTGACAGTGTGATAGATCTTCTCGCTTACCGCGACGGCACCCATCGGCAGGGCGCCATTGGTGAGTGCCTTGGCCATGGTGATGATATCGGGTGTCACACCGAAGCTTTGCGCGGCGAAGGCCTTGCCGGTGCGACCGAAACCGCAGATGACTTCATCGAACACCAGCAGGATGCCGTTCTTGTCGCAGATTTCGCGCAGGCGCTCGAGATAACCCTTCGGCGGAATCAGCACGCCGGTGGAGCCAGCGATCGGCTCCACGAAGCAGGCCGCAATGGATTTAGGGCCATAGAGATCGATAAAGCGCTGCAGGTCGTTGGCAAGATCGGCGCCATTCTCCGGCTGGCCGCGCGTGAAGCGGGCCTCCGGCTGCCAAGTGTGCCGCAGATGAGCAACGCCCGGCATGACTGCGCCGAAGGTTTCACGGTTCCGCACCATGCCGCTCAAGGAGACGCCGCCGATATTGACGCCATGATAGGCACGTTCGCGGCTGACAAAGCGCGTCCGCTGGCCCTCGCCCTTGGCGACATGATAGGCAAGCGCGATCTTGATCGCTGTCTCGACGGCTTCAGAACCGGAATTGCAGAAGAAGACGTAGTCGAGGTCGCCGGGGGTGATCTTGGCGACCTTCTGGGCGAGTTCGAAGGAAGAGGGATGGCCAACCTGGAAGTGCGGCGTGTAGTCGATTTCCTTCATGGACGCATGGACAGCGTCGATGATTTCGGTGCGGCCATGGCCGGCAGCGCAGCAAAACAGTCCAGACGAGGCGTCGATCAGTTTTTCGCCCTTGTGGTTCCAATAGTGCATGCCCTGGGCTTTGACCATCAGGCGGGGTTCCGCCTTGAAGTCGCGGTTCGAGGTGAAGGGCATCCAATGGTTTTCGAGGGTGTTCGCGGTGTATTGCATCACTGGCTCTCCCGAATCGATCCGCCTGATTTCACAGGCCTATTTGCGACAATCCTAGGCCGTTGGAGAAGAGAAAGCCAAGGGTGCAGGCAGTCCGAATACCGGGGGCCAGGGTATGAGATCGCCCGCACCTAGGCGGCACCCTCTCGGCTGCGCAGGATCTGGCTGACGAGTTCGTAGTCGGCGGGCTTGTCTACATCGATCGGCGCCTCGGCAAAGGGCAGCAGAACCGGTCGAATGTGCGCGCCGGTAAGACGCGAGACATGTGCGAAAGCATCGTCGAGGCTGAGTTGGCCACAAACCATGCGCAGGAGAGCCAGAGGCCCGACTTCCCACACCAGCCGCCAGGGCTTTTTGCGATGCCGTTCCATGCGCTGCCAATAGGCGGCAACTTTCTTAGCGCCCTCGCTACGGGCGAGAAAGAGATTGCACCCGCTGAAGCGGCGCCCCTTGAACCGATAGAATGTCCGGATGGCGTCGGGATAGACAGCTGTCACTGTCTCCGCTTCGGCAAGGCCGACGCTGAGCTCAGCACCGGGTGGCGCCGAAGCCAGCATGTGCGCCACCATCTCCGGGCGGAGAAGGGGGTGGTCGGCGGTCGTGGTGAGAAGCGGGCGGGCGAGACCAATCCTATCCAAAGCAGCGCTCAAGCTCGCCGCAGGGCTCGCCGCCGGCGGGACGATTTTTAACCGGCCGCTATTTCGCGCCTCCGCTAGCTCGGCAATTTCGTCCAGCAACGCACCGTCATCGATGCAGACGTAGACATCGCCAATGCCGGCGCAGGCGCGCATCGTCCGATAGAGCCGGAGCAACATTGGAATGCCGTTGATCGGCGCGAGAGCCTTGTGGCTGACACCGGTCAGGCTGGCGACACTGTCACCCTCGCGCCGGTTGCCGGCGAGGATCAGCGCATTGAACGTTGCGTCGGTCATGTGCCGGTCAGGCCAGCGATTTCTCATAGATACGATAGGTCTTATAGACCTTGCCACCAACGCCCTCGATGACTCGGCGCATCGGCAGATTGTCTTCGAGAATCCACGACATTTCGACGCTTTCGAGACCGCGTTTCAGGAATGGCTCTTTCAAACGGTTGAACATGAGCGGCAGCAGGGTGGCGCCCAGCACAGAGCCATGATGCTGTTTGCGAATACCCATCAAGGGAATGCGGCTCGACTTTAATGTCTTCCTCTTCAAACGCCAGAGCAGCTTGAAGACATTGAACGGCAGCAGGCTGCCATTGAAGTCGCGGATCGCCTCCATGAGATTGGGCAGGCAGACCAGCATGCCAGCCGGCTCGCCTTTCACCTCGGCGATGACGACCAGATCCGGGTCGATCAACGGCTTCATTGATTTGGCGGCCGCGGCGATTTCATCGGCAGTGAAAGGGATCATGCCCCAATTCTCGCTCCAGGCATCATTGAAGATATCCAGAATGATGCCGAGGTCGCGGGTATAGTTCTTCATGTCCAGCCCGCGCATGCGGATGGTCCCGTCGACCTGCATTTTCTCCAGCATGCGCGATGATCCCATCGGCTTATAGGCGGATTTGTCGAGGTCGTAGGCGACCAAATCCTTGAGCTTGGCAAGGCCTGCCGCTTCTACATTCTTGCCGGCATAGGGCGCATGATAGGGCATCATCAGCATGGGCAGGCTGTCGAACCCGTCGACCAGCAGCCCGGTTTCTTCATTTGTGCAGAAGCTGAGAGGGCCAACTATGCGGGTGGAACCTTCCTTGCGGAGCCAGTCGGCCACAGTGTCGATCAAGGCGCGATAGATCGCCGGGTCATCTTCAGCATCGAGCCAGCCAAAATGCCCTGTACCGGGTCGGAGTTTCTGCTCAAGCGAGCAGACCTGTGCCGAAATCCTGCCCACGGTCGTACCATCGCGCCTGGCGATGAAAAGCTGCGCCTTGGCGTGGGTGAAATATGGGTTTTTCTTGGGAGACAGGACCTCTTCACGCTCCATGTCGAGTGGAGCGACATAACCTTTTTGCCCCTGGTAGAGGCGCTTGGGCAAGGCAATGAAGGCTTTCAGCCCGGCCGCGTCGGTGACCGGAACAACCTCGATCTTTGCCATGGAAGTCAGCCTTTACGAATGAAGATGCTCAGGCGGTCGGATTGCTATCCGTCGCACCGTCACCGGTGCGGAAGCGGCGGGGATTGCCGTCACCACGGGTGTTGTTGGATAGCTGCGCCACCCAAGGGTAACGCTCGGCCATTTCCGCCGTATAGCCGATGTTGAAGACGGTCGGGCTCTTAGGAACCATATTGGCCCTCGAGTAATAGGTCTTGCCCAGGCGATCCCAAAGGAAATTGGTGATGCCGAAATTGCCCTGCTCGTTGTGGAAGTGATGCCACATGTGGAGCTGTTTCAGGCGCTTCATGAACGCCGTCTTCGGGCTGGTATTGAGGTGCTGCACGCAGTGGCAGAATTCATAGAAGCAGGTGGTCAGTAGCCCGGTTGCAAAGGCCATAGCAGCCGCGGGTAGACCACCGACGGCATAGCCGATCGGCATGGTAACGAGCGCAATAGTCGGCAGCGTTGTGTAGAGCGCGCCGAACAGGACGACGAGATTGTGCGGGTCCTGGTGGTGATCGAAATGGATGCGCTTCCACACCTTGGCCGTCAGCGGCGATTTGTAGAGGAACTGACTGTGCAAGACCCAGCGGTGCAGCACGTACCAGACCAACGGATAGACCAGGACGGACAAACCAACGGCGATCGCCAACGGCGCCCAGCCGGCGTACCAGCGATAGACAAAATAGAGGCTGACCGCCGCAAGGCCAAAGTAAGCGTGGACCGACGGATAGGTGGCGAATGCCGCAAAGAGATCGGCGAGCGACATGCGCGATAGATTATGGGTCCGGTCTTTCCAGAAGCCGAAACGAAGCATGGCGGCGGACTCGCTAGCTGATGTTGTCTAGATTGAAACTTCGCCGGTAATCTAGTCGGATCAACATTTTAGGGCAAGCATGGGATCGATCGGCGCATTTATGTGGGCTTGGAAACGGCCGGGCGGAACGTCATCAGAATCCAGATCGTGCGCAGCCCATGGTAAGCACAGGTAAGGGCCTGCCAAAGAACGATGAAATAGAAGGCCTCAATTCCCCAACCAAGGGCATAACAGACTGTAAACAATGGGAGATTTATGTTTCTGCGCGAGATGAAGGTGCGCACGAATGCATCCATCGGCGCATGCGTGTGCAAGCCACGTTTATACTTTGCGCGGTAAACCGCCAAAATCAACCGATCGAGGATGTAGAGCCCGAGCATCCAGAGGGCCGCATGCCACAGAGGCGAAGCGGGATCCATTGCAGCCCATCCCCCCAACAGCCCGATGGCCCAGCCAAAATACCAGAAGGGCGGGTGGACGATATCGAGGCCATGGTCCAGGACGTTGCCGATGGCCGAATCCGTAAAGGTGAGGCGAGCAAGCTTCCCATCGACGGAGTCCAGCACACTCATGCCATAGGCGCAGGCAAAGCCCCACCAGAAATGGCCGGTCGCAAAGAGTGGCACTGCCAGCACGGTGAGAATGATGCTGACGATCGTCACCGCATTGGGATGTACCCGCGCCCGCGCCAGGGGCGGGACCATCATCCAGACCAAAGGCGGGTAGACGTATTTCGTGAAGAAGTCGGTCGAGCCTTTGTAGTTTGACCAGAAAAGGAACTTTTCGACGCTCTTTCGTTCTGCTGGGCCTGTAACTGAGAAGAGATAGTAGGGCAGTGAACGACGCAGCTTGGCAACGAAGGCCGGGAACTCATCCTGGCTGACTTCGGCAAGATGGCCGGTAGCGGCATCAAGTGTCGGTGCCGGCAGGACGGCGGCAGCGTCCACCGGTTCGATGCGGCCAATCGCGCCCTTGTTGGCGCGGATGGCACAACTGCCCTTGCGATCGGCGAGGTAGCGATAGAGGCGCGCGTCCGCGAGGCTGGCCGCATCGGTGACCAGAAGGACTTCGCCGGCTTCAAGTGCACGTTTCAATCTTGTGCCGCAGTCGCCGTCGCCGGACACGATTCTCACAGGACAATGCAGCCGCGGTTCCGATGTCCAGGTCGGCGCGGATCCGGCACCGATATCGATGATGACTTCGCTGAGATCTAGCTTCTGATGGCGGGCGGCCTTCAGATGGCGTTCGATCATATCGATGCCAAAGACCCGCTCGGCGCTGAAGCGCCCGGCGTCGATCCACAGCTTCATGGCTCAATAGCCTTCTTGCTTGATCAGCCAGGCGCCGCCGATGGCAGCAAAGAGCAGGATCGGAAGCCAAGCGGCAAGGAACGGTGGAACAGCGCCGGACTCACCCAGGGAGAGGACCAAACCATCCGTCAGGAAGTAGAGGAATCCGAGCCCGAAGCCGACCGTCATGCCCATGGCTAGCCCACGCTCGCGCCGGTGCAGTGAGTGAGCCACCGGTGCTGCAAGCAGGATCATCAGAATTGAGCTCACGGGCAAGGCGATGCGCTTCTGCAGCCAGGTTTCGTAGAAATAGGTGGGTCTCACGCCGACCTGGGTCGAGGAGATAAAGCCCCAGATTTTGCCAAGCGTCATGGCCTGGGGCTTTTCAACCAGGTCCGAAAACTCGGCCGGCGTCAGGCGCGACTTCCAATCCCATCTTTCACTGTGCAGGGTCTGAGCGGCTCCATCGGGTGGAACGACGGTAGTCCAGACATTTATAAGACGCCAAGTCTCTTCCGCCGCATCGTAATGGGCGTCGTCGGCAAAGATCTGTCTGACGATCTTGCCCTCAGCGTCGCGCTCATAAATGCGCAAATGACTGAGCACCATGCCATCCTGGCCAACCGCGCCAGCTTCGATGACGGAATTGCCTTCCTGTACGAAAAGCGGTTCGTCCTTTGCCTCATTTTTCGATTTGTTGCGCTCGGCGGTCAGGTCGCGTGCGATCAGGGTTTGAATCGATACCGGTACAATTCGGTCGGCAAGGAAAAAATGGAGAACCGCGACGATACCGACCGCGGGGAGGAAGGCCCACAGCACGGTGAAATAGGGAGCCCCGGCCGCCTTATAGGCCATGATCTCGTTGTTGCGTTCCATTTTGCCGAGCGTCACCAGCGCACCCATGAGGACGGCGAATGGAACAAGAAACGACGTAATTTCAGGTAGCCTCAGAGCGGCGTATTCAAATACGGCGCTGATCCGGCCCATGTGGTCATTCAGAATATCGGCACTGTTGTTGAGCAGGTCAAAGAGTTGCAGCAAGGCGGTGAACCCGATCAGCAGCAGCAGGAACTGCCAAAGGAAGTTCTTCAGCACGTAGCGCGAAAAAGTGTTCATTCCGCGATCTCCTGCGTGCGACGAGACAGGGCACGTCGGGTGCGCTTCCAGAGCCAGTCAGTGCTGTCCGAAATCGATTCAAAGACATGAGCCAGCGGATCGGCACCGGGGCGTGAATTGGCGAGGTAGAAGAGCCAGATGCTGATGCTGCCGAATACGGCAAAAGGGACCCACAAAGCCATGACAGGTCCCAGGATACCGGCTCCTACCGCGTCACGCCCGAATTGGAGGATCTGAAAGTAGGCCACCAGGAACAGGATGCCTACCAACATGCGCATGCCCTTTGACGTGCGACGGGAGGAGACACCGATCGGCATGGCGAGAAGGGGCAGGAAAATGATCGAAATGGTACGTACAAGGCGGCTGTTCAATTCAGCCTTAACATCGTCGATGTGTAGAGCCGGCGGTGTATTGAAGAGCGCTTGCACCAACTCGATGAAATCAAGTTCGCTTTCCCGCTCGCCGCGATTGCGGAACGGTTCGGGCGCTATCGTATCCATCGGCAGTTCGATTTCGGTGAACTCGACCGCCTTGGCATCCGTGGTCCCGGGCATGGCCTCGGTTCGCACGCCATTGTGCAAGGTCAGGACCAAGGACAAATCCGAATTGCGCTCGAGCTGCCCGCTCTCAGCTGTCGTGACAATGTCCTGTCCGTTGTCATCAATCTCTTTGACGAAGATTTTTGAGAGACGACTGCCACCTTCGGAGATGTCGCCGATGAGGATCGTCTTGCCGCCAAAGCCCGTGAAAAAGGCGCCGCGTTCAATTGCAGAATCCCAGGCGGTTTCGACAACGAGGTGCACCAGCGCACGATAGGCAAAGCGGGTATATGGCTGCAGGAAGCCGATGAGATAGGCGCTGGCGATGACCAGCACGACCGACAATGCCAGGATCGGCATCATGAGGCGACGCAATGACAAGCCGCTCGCCCGCATGGCGTCGAGTTCGCTGTCCGAAGAGAGGCGCATGCTGGCATAGAGCACACCGACGAAAAGCGCCGCCGGGACGGCAATGCCAAGATAATGCGGCACCAGATTCGCGAGCATCTTGAGGACGATATTCATCGGCCCGCCGCGATTGGCGAAGAGGTCCAGCAATCTGATGAGGCGCTCTAACAGCAACGCTGCCATAGCGATGCCAACCGTCGCAAGCAACGGCAGGGCCACGCGCTTCAGGATATAGAGGTCTATACGGAGGAATTTCATGAAACGATGAGTGCCTCAAGCCAACGCACGGCGCGGGTGAACATCATGCGGCCGCTCCGGCGACCGAGACATTTTTTGATACTATCAGGGGAATCGTAAGCGCCATACTGCCTTGCGGCACGAAAGCATCCTGGGTTGTGTTGAGACCGCGGATATCGACCTCCACCCGCCATGAATCGGCACTACGGCTGATTCGATAGAGGTGATAGCGGGATGGGTCCTTGTGGCCAGCGGCCACGGCCGATGCAGAAGGGACGCTGATAACAGGAATCGGTCCCTGAGGTGTCTGGATGCGTGCCAGACCCGACACATGGGTGTGGCCATGGAGAACGAGCTCGGCCCCGGCGTCTGCCAGAACCTCCTGGAAGTCCTGAGCGTCGAGCAGAGATTTCCGCTTATAGGCA
This sequence comes from Dongia sp., assembly GCF_041906375.1. GTDB lineage: Bacteria > Pseudomonadota > Alphaproteobacteria > Dongiales > Dongiaceae > Dongia. Next base: position 114,091 of record NZ_JAYRJJ010000006.1, read on the forward strand.
CCACCGCCGAATGGCGGATGGTGAATCAGAACGACACGAAACAGGCCGTCACGGCCCAGGTAACGCAATTGGTCGCGTAGCCGGCAGAGTTGTTCAGCCCCCAGGCGCCCAGCGGCGATGAAGGGCGGCATAGGAACGGCGGTCGATGTGCCCACAAGCGCTATGGAGCCGACGCGACGGACGAAGGGAAAGTCAGCCCCATTTTGAGGCAGCGTTTCCGGGCCGCCGGGAGCACGGGAGCCAAGCATATAGGGCGCCCAGCAAGCCAGAGAATCAGCCCACGGCATCGCAACATAGGCGTCATGGTTGCCAGGGATGATGGTGACATTGTCCGGCGTGCCGACAGTCTCCAGCCAGCGCGCTGCGGCTTTGAATTCGGCCGGCAGCGAGATGTTAACCAGGTCTCCCGTCACGGTGATGTGGTCCGGAGACTGAGCTTTCAGATCTTCGACCAGTAGTTTGAGGACCGCTGGCTTGTGAATTTTGACCCGGTTTCGGGTCCAGGAAAATAAACCTGACGCCCGCTTGTTGGCCAAATCCTGCCAGCTGGCGGCGGGCAGGGGGCCAAGATGCGGGTCGCTGAAATGCGCCAGGGTAAAGCCAGTCACGCGTCGTTCCTTGCAATGGGTGCCGTCATGGACGATCCGCCGCTCGGGGGGTGCTTTATCTGGGCCGATTATCTCGTTCGGTCAAGCTTCTAACACCTTTTGTCACCCACTGCCGATTTGGCTAGACGGGATAGCCCAATCGGCGCTAACAAAGCCCGTCACAGCCGCCGGTGCGATTAAAATAGCATGGTAATTCAATCGGATAGAGGATCTGAGGCGATCTTCGTCCACGAGTCGGGCGAGATCGTCTGGGGGCTGTCGCCGCGCCAGCGTTTGGAGCGTGCCTTGCGGCGCGCAGATACCGGCGTGGACCTGGGGCGCTTGGTCTTCCGGGCCGATTCCATTTTCGATGAGGCGCTTGTAAAGGCGCTGCTGCTACAGCCGGGAAAAGTGTTGCTCGACGGCGCCGGCCGACCGGTCGCTGCGCATTGCGTCAGCCTGCAGGAAACGGCGACCGTCCGTGCCGCGATCGAGCGGGGCGATATGACCGGTATGCCTACAGATCTCGTGCCGGTCGACGCCGCCGGTCTCGCCAGCAACTACAACAAGGCCCTCCGTCGTAAAGGTGCGCCCTATCTTTTCGCTGTCGGCCAGTTGCCGACGCCCGAGATCGAACGGCGCATGTATATGGAATCATATAAGGGTGTCACCGACGTCGTCACGAAGCATGTCTGGCCGATACCGGCCCTCCATGTCACGCGCTTCTGTGCCCAGAACAGGATTTCACCCAATATGGTGACCCTGATCAGCTTCATTTGCGTCCTCCTTGCGACCTGGGCGTTTGCGGTTGGGGCGTTTGGACTGGGGCTGATTGCCGCCTGGGCGATGTGTTTTCTCGACACGGTCGATGGCAAGCTTGCGCGCGTGACGCTGACGTCGAGCAAATGGGGCAATGTGTTCGACCATGGCACGGATCTGGTGCATCCGCCCTTCTGGTACTGGGCGTGGTATGCGGGCCTCGGCGGGGCAGCTGCCGTCGCGCCGTGGACCTTTTGGGTGATCATCGCCGGATACATACTCGGCCGTGGTCAGGAGGGGCTTTTCATCTGGCAGTTCGGCATCGAGATGCATATCTGGCGGCCGCTGGATTCAGCCTTCCGGCAAATCACGGCGCGGCGCAATCCCAACCTCATCATCCTCAGCATCGCCGTACTGCTGGGTGCGCCGGCTTTCGGCTTTGAACTCGTTGCCTGGTGGACGATCATCTCCTTTGCTTTCCATTGCTTTCGCATCGCCCAGGCATTCGTCGCGCGTGCACAGGGTGTTCGCCTGCAATCCTGGCTCACCGAGGTCGCCTGAGCATGGTGCGGATCGGCGTCATCAGCAATGCGCACAGTAAGCGCAATAAGATTTCGATGCGCGAGATCCACCATCTGCTGGCCGAACATCCGCATGTAAAGCACCGGTCCTTCAATCACATCAGCGAGTTGCCCAATTGCCTCGCGGAGATGGCGGCGGCGGGCATCACGCATCTGGCCGTCAGCGGTGGTGATGGCACCGTGCTGGCGGTCGTTTCTGCATTGCTCAACAACAGCCCCTTTGCCACGCCGCCTTGTCTCAGCCTCCTTTCCGCCGGCATGACCAATGTCATTGCTCACGAAGTCGGCCAGCCGGGTCTTCCTGCAAATGGCCTTAAGCGCCTAGTGATGCGCGTGGAGGCGGGTGAGCCGGGTGAAGTGCTGGAGCGGCCAGTGCTGTCGGTGGATTTTGGAGATGGCCGTGCTATCGAGCGTGGTTTTCTCATCGGCGGAATTGGCTTCTATCAGGGCACGCAGCTGGTACGGCGCGACATTCATAGCCTTGGGGCAAAGCAGATATTTGCCGCAAAGCTCGGTATCGCCTGGTCGATCATCAAGATCCTTGTGTTCGGCCCCGGACGGCGTTCCGGTTTTCATGGCGAGACCATCGGTCTGACCGTTGACGGGGTATCCGAACAGCGCGATTGCTTCATCTTTTTGGGATCGACGCTCAATTCGGTCCTGCCTGGCGTCGCCCCCTTCTGGGGTGAGGGGCCGGGCCGATTGCAGCTTACGACAATTGATTCACCGCCCCGCCGCCTTGCCTCCGCAGCCCTATCCGTCCTTCGCGGTAAACCGAAGTCTTGGATGCACAGCGCCGGCTACGTCAGTCGTCGCATCGAAAAACTTGAGCTTGATATCCGGTCGCCGGTGATGATTGATGGTGAGTGCTTCCAGCCGCCGGCCAGCGGACGTATCGTCGTCACGGCCGGACCGGTGATGCAATTCCACCGCTTCTAGCAGGGGAGATTTCGCGGGACATGGCGCCGGACGTGCTTGCCGCCTTGATCGCCGCGGAACTCCACGTTCCGGTGGGACCGGCCGCACGCGCGATGGCGGAATTTTGCCATACGCGGCATGGCGATGCCGCCGTTGCAGTTCTCTTTTATGGTTCCTGCCTGCGTCAGCCCGACCAGACCCTGGCGGACGCCCTGCTCGATTTTTATGTCATCGTCGACGACTATAAGCATGCCTATGACGGGAACCTCCTGGCGTGGGCCAATGCGATGCTCCCGCCCAATGTGTTCTACGTGGAACTGCCTTGGCAGGGCGTGCAACTGCGCGCCAAATATGCAGTCATTTCGTTGCGGCAATTCGCCGAAGGCTGTGCCCCGATGGCGCGGAATGTCTCGATCTGGGCGCGCTTTTGCCAGCCGACCCGGCTCATCTGGTGCCGTGATGACACGACTGACAAGGCGCTGACGGCTGCCTTGGCGCAGGCCTGCCGCACGATGTTCGCAAATGCCCTGCCGTTGTGCGAAGGGGTTGATGCCGCCGACCCGTTGGCGGTCTGGCGAGCGGGGTTCCGGGCAACCTACGCTGCCGAACTGCGGTCGGAATCCACTGAGCGCGCAGTTTCGATTGTCGCCGCAGATGAAGCCCGGTATCGCGCTATTGGCGTAGCCATGCTCAAGGAAATGCAGGGAGTGGTATCGTCGCGGGAGACCGCGCTGCGCAATTGGCAAAAACGACGCCGTCTTGGCAAGGCACTCAACTATTTGCGGCTGGTGAAGGCTGCCTTCACCTTTGACGGCGCTGTGGATTATGTGATGTGGAAAGTCCGGCGGCATTCCGGGGTTGTCATTCCCGTGAGTGATTGGCAACGCCGCCATCCGCTGCTGGCGGCGCCGACGTTGGCGTGGAAGCTCTATCGGCGCGGAGCGTTCAGATAGCGGCACAAGAGTCGCAATTGGGAAGCGCAATGGGGAGGGAAGCATGGCGAGTGGTGCTGGTCTCTATTTTCTGGCCATGGCACGCAACAATGCGTGGGCCAATCACCGCCTGCTGAAGGCGTGCGCACGATTAAGTGCCGATGAATTTGCAGCAAAGCGAACCAGCTTCTTTCCGTCGATCATGGAGACCTGCAACCACATCCTTGTCATCGACTGGTTTTATGTCGACGCGATGGAAGGCGGCACACTGGGGCCGAAAGCCTGGGAGAACGAAGTGCCGTTCCCGGATTTTGCCGGGCTTCGTGCCGCTCAGACCGCCGTCGACCTGCGTCTGATCAAATACTGTGACAGCCTTGATGATGCGAAGTTGGCGTTGCCAGTCAACGTGCACAGGGCAAAGCACATTCAGGTCGATCGCGCCGACCGGCTCCTTCTGCACGTTTTTGAGCATCAGATCCATCATCGCGGCCAGGTACATGCGATGCTGGCCGGGACGAATGTGCCGCCACCGCAGCTCGACGAATTTTTCTCCGAAGGAGACGCCAGGTTTCATGCCGAGGATTTTGCCGAACTCGGTTGGCGCGAGGAAGATGTCTGGCACGGCCTTGAACGGCGCTAAAAACAAAAGGGCCGATGCTTTCGCATCGGCCCTGTGAGACAGGTCTTAGGTTACCTACTCGAGAAACTTATTCAGCGGCCACTGCATGTGCCGGCGATTTCAGCAGGCCAAGGTCGCGACCGATATTGGTCAGGATCGCGACGACCTGTTCCAACTGCTCCGTGCTGTGCGCAGCCGAAACCGAGCAGCGGAGCAAGGCGGTACCCGACGGCGTCGCCGGCGGCAGGGCCAGATTAACATAGACCCCGTTGAGCAACAGCGCGCGCCAGGCGCGGGCAGCCAATGCCGGATCGGTGAGATGGATGGCTACCACCGGACCCTTCTGCTTGCCGACCGTGAAGCCGGCGTTCTGGGCGCCGTGATAAAGCGTGTCGACGTTCTGCCACAGCTTGTCCATCAGGCCCGGGTTCGCGCGGAGCTTGGCGAGCGCCATGCGCACCGAAGCGATTGTCGCGGGCGGCAGGGACGCCGTGAACATATAGGGGCGGCAGGCAACGCGCAGGACGTCGAAATCGTCCATGTTCGAGACCAGGAAGCCACCGACGGCGCCCATGCTCTTCGAAAAAGTGCCGGTAATGAAATCGACATCTTCCAGCACGCCGTCATGCTCGACGACACCCTGGCCTGTCTTGCCCATGACGCCCATCGAATGGGCCTCGTCGACCAGGATATAAGCGTTGTGCTTCTTGGTGACGGCAACGAATTCCTTGAGCGGAGCGTGGTCACCGAGCATCGAATAGATGCCCTCGACGACGACGATCTTGTTGCCAGGCTGATCGGCCAGACGCGCGAGACGCTTGTCGAGATCGGCCGGATCGTTGTGCTTGAAACGGATTACGGTGGCCGAACCGAGCTTGCAGGCATCGTAGATGCTGGCATGGCTGTCGGCGTCGATGATCAGGAAATCGTCCGGACCCGCGAGGGTCGAGATGGCGCCGAGATTGGCCTGATAGCCGGTCGTGAAGACCATGCAATGCTTCTTGCCGTAGAAATCGGCAAGATCGCCTTCGAGCGCTTTGTGGTCGTTGTAGGAGCCGTTGGCGATGCGTGAGCCGGTGGTGCCGGTGCCGCTCGTCTCAAGCGCCTTCTTGGCAGCTTCGATGCAATCGGCGTCGAAGGTGAAGCCCAGATAGTTGTTGGAACCGCAAAGGATGGTACGGCGGCCCTCGATCATCGCCTCGGTGGAGGACACGATCTTGTCCATCTTCACACCGAACGGATCGGCGCCGCAGGTTTTCACCGCGGCATGCAGCTCGCGCTGCGCCTTGAAGCGATCCATCAATCCCATCTTACGCCCCCTTCTTCGAATCGATCACGGTCTGGGCAAGCTGTCCGACCGTGGCAATCTCCGGCACCATGTTGAGCGGGATGGAGACGTCGAATTTGTCTTCAAGCTCCATCAGCAGATCCATGACTGCCAGCGAATCCATGTTGAGGTCACGAGCGATATCCGTTGCCGCGGTGATCTCGATGTCTGACTTCTTGAACGGCACCAGTGCGGTGGCGATCTCCGCCACGACATTGTCCAAATTGAAACTGGGAATCTGCGCTGCACTCGCCGTCACGATGCCGGACCAATCTGTTCTAATTGTCGAATCTGTTAACTTTGGGAACCCCTTAGGCCGGAAAGCGACTCACGCCGACCGTCCTGCTGAGGTTGTCGTAAATTTTGCTGCTAAAGTTAAATGACGAATTGTTACCGAATGTAACAAGTCATCGATTCCAACCGCTTAAGGCAGGAATCTAACCTCACAAAAGAGCCTCGGCGCGGTACCAGCGAAGGGTATCGGCAAATCCGTCAGCAAGACTGAAACGCGGCCGCCAGGGTGCCAATTCCGACAACCGCGGCCCACGGGCGACCCAGTCGGCATGGTAAAGTTCCGCCACTTTCTGCCACGACAGGACTTGGGCGTGGCCGGTCAGGGCGGAAACGATGCTCATGCCCCAGGCAATCGGCTCCATCATGGGGCGAGGCAGGCGGACGGCTTGTGGGTGCTTTCCGAAACAGTGGCCCAGGGTCTCGACGATTTCCATCCAGTCGTGACCGCCGGGATGCTCATCATCGAGTTCCACGATCCGCTGGGACCAGATGGGCATTTGAAGGGTAGAGACAATCGCCGTCGCCAGATCCGCCACATGAATTGTCGAAACGCGGGCTCCCGGACTGGCGGGATAGGCCAAGAACCCTAATTTGGCTGCTTTGAACAAAGGCAGCAGTTCGTGGTCATGAGGGCCGTAAACTGCCGGCGGCCTCAGAGCAATCCAATCCCGGGCCCCGGCTAGCGCCGCAAGTTTGGCTTCGGCCGCCTGTTTGCTGGCGGCATAGGGGGACAACTGCGGCTCACGTGCCGCCAAGGAGGAAATCTGCAAAAAGCGGGCGGTCGGCGCTATCCGGGCCGCTACTTCCAGCAGTTGAGCCGTGCCGCCCTCATTAACGCGGAAGAATTCGAGCGGGGTGAGGGCACGGACCAGACCGGCACTATGGACGATGGCATCGCAGCCGCCGAGCAGGCGCTGAAGGCTTGCTGCATCGTCAAGATCGCCCAGGACAACTTCCAGACAGTGATCCGGCATCAATGCCGCCTGGGGCATGCGCCGTACTAGAACCCGAACCCGCCAGCCGGCCGCAGCCAAACTGCGCGCCGCCGCAGCCCCGACAAAGCCGGTGGCGCCGGTCAGCGCGACAATGCCGGACATCAGCCCTGAACCTGATCAGGCACTGATGCCGAGATCGGCATCGGCATAGACGCCCTGAAGGAAGTTGGCCTTGGCCTTGGCACGCGAGAGTTTACCGGATGACGTCTGCGGCAGGCCCTTTGGCGGCACCAGTTCAATACGCGCCTCGACGCCCATCGAACGTTGCAAAAGGCCGGCAATATCCTGTTTCAATTTGGTGCGGGCGGCGAGATCGCTCGTGCGGCACTGAACCAGCACAACCACCTGCTCCTGCTCATCATCGCCGACGATCGAGAAGGCGGCGGCGTCGCCCCGACGCAGGTCTGGCAGAGTCTCCGCTGTCCATTCCAGATCCTGCGGCCAAATGTTACGGCCGTTGATAATGATGAGGTCCTTGGCGCGGCCGGTGATGACGATCTCGCCATCCTGGAGGTAGCCGAGATCCCCTGTATCCAGCCATCCATCCGGGCTCAAGGCTTCCGCGGTCAGTTCCGGCTGGCGAAAATAGCCGGTCATGACGCTGGGACCCTTGAAGAAAATACGGCCAATCCGGCGTTCCGGCAGCGGATTGCCTGCTTCGTCCCGTATTTCGAAGGCATGGCCTGGGAGAGCGGGACCGCAGGCGACTAGGCTGCGCGCGGCCTTACCCGCAGGCGCCGGCGTCGCCAACTGATTCTCGAGATCGGCCCGGTCGACATGATCGACGCGATATTCCGTTTCGAGCGGCGCGAAGCTCATCGCAAGGGTCGTTTCTGCCATCCCGTAGCTGGGTACGAAGGCCTTATGCTGGAAGCCGAAACGCGCGAAGGTCTCGCTGAACCGGCGCAAAATGGTGTCCTGCACCATGTCGCCGCCGATGCCGGCGCCGCGCCAGCTGGAAAGATCGCCGGCAAAGTCCGTATCGCTCCGCATGCGCTTGACGCAGAGCTCATAGCCGAAGGTCGGGGAGTAGGCGAGCGTGCCGCGATTCTCGGAGATAAGCTTCAGCCAGGTAAGCGGGCGGCGGGCAAAATCACGGGTCGCGATGTAGTCGACCGACACCTGTCCGGTCGCCGGCACCAGCAGGAACCCCACCAAGCCCATATCGTGGTAGAAGGGCAACCAGGATGCACAGCGATCAATCTCCATGATCGCCAGGCCATGATGCGTGATGGCGTACGCATTGGCCATCAGCACGCGCTGGTGGATTTCGATGCCTTTGGGAAATCGCGTCGAACCCGAAGAAAACTGCAGATAGCTTGGTTCATTGGCGGCAAATGGCCTTGCCTCAGCCTTGTCCGCTGGCAGGGCCATGAAGTCGGCAAGAGTCCCTACCATGCGCAAATGCGGCAGGCCGGCGGCGGCTTCGTTCAGAAAGCCCATGAGGGCTTCGGGTCCGATGGCGAGGCTGGCTTCGCAGCCCGACAATTGCTGCCGCAACTGGCTGATATAGGCATCGCGTCCGCCAAGGCTGGTCGGCACGGCCACGGGGACCGGCAACAGACCCGCATATTGCGTCGCAAAGAAGGCGGTCACGAAATCGGCATCTGTATCCGCGATCAGAACGACGCGGGACCCACGTTCCAGCCCCATACCGGCGAATCGCTGGGCCAAGTCGCGGGCCCGGTCCCGCAACTCGGCATAGGTGAGTACAGTGGCGAGATCACCCTTGGCCGTGTAGAAATTGAGCCCGGTTGCGCCGCCAGCAGCATAATCCAGCGCCTCCCACAGCGTCTCGAAGGTGCTGCGGCGATGTTTCAGGCTGGAATTGGTGGTGGCGGTTGGTTTCAAGGTCATATCGTCTGGGCTGTTCTTTTAGGCTCTGCTGAGATTAAATCTATGTATCGTGGGACCTTAGGTCGCAGTTGGATGAATTGCGTACAGGCCTTGTGGCCCCTAGGATTTCGCGGTCCATAGCAAATGTCCGGACCTCGGACAAGGCATTGCACATTGGACGCGCCGGGTGGACCATAAAACAAGCGCGTCCGTTTTAGGGAAGTTACCTAATGAAGACCTCGGATCTTGAACTGTCGGTAGCCCAGCGTTCCGGCGGTAAGGAGCATAAGTCTGGTGCAACAGGCCTGTTCGATTGGCTCCTCCCCAAGCCCAAGGCCAAGAAACAGAAGTTCAAGGCGGGTACGCCGCCCGTGGCTGCACCCGACGCGAAGACCAAGGTAAGCCAATCAGTCGCCGATGTGCTCGGCCTTCTGCGCGCCGATGGCGCGCGCCGCGTTGCCGTGCATAGCGATCAGGCCTTCTACGACGCCTTCCGCGGCGAATCGGATGGGCTTGAGACGATCTGGCTCTCGACCGACATCATCGGAGACCAACCCAAGGGGGCCAAGCCGGTCAACGCGGAGACGGTCAAGGATTGCGATGCGATCGTTACCGGCGGCACTGACGTCGGAACGAAGTTCCGCTACAGCCTGCGTCTGATCCATGCCCATGCACCGGCCACGCCGGTGCATTGGGTTGCGCAGAACTGGGAATTTTGCGCCGGCACGGCGGCCGTTCCGCTCGAAATCGAGGACGTGGACGCACTGGCCTTCAATCATTTCGAAGAATTCTTCGGCATCAAGGATCCGCTGCAGTTCCGCTTCGAGGTCATTGCGGAAGGCGAAACGCGCCGCTCCTATCTGGTGCTGGGGCCGAGCCAGTCGGTCAATCTCAACCTCAAATCCCTGATGCCGGACCGCAAGGGCGCGGTCTGCATGAAGGTTTTCGTGGCCCATCCGTTTCTGACTCGCGGTCGTCATTACCGCTTCCGTATATGCGGCGATGTGTTCTGGAAGGACAGCTTCACGATCATCCATGGCTCGCACCAGTTCTTCAAAAATCCAAATAAGGTACAGCCGTTCCGTCTGATCGACTCCGTCGTGCGCAACGGTGAAGTCATCATGACGGTGCCCAATTATGATCTCGATATGGGCGCCGATGACGAAGTGAAGATCGGCACAGGCTCCGCCAAATCGGCGATCAAGCGCTCGCGCACGCGGCCGGTTGAAGAGGTGCATTTCAAGCGCAACCCGGGACCGTCGAACGAGCGCAACTACTTCGCCGCGTCCTATGCAGGGTACGGCACATCGTTCTGGTATGCACTTGATCAGGGATTCTCGCCGCAACCCGGCAAGATCGCATCGATCGCGGCCAACCATCTGTGTCGCGTCGGGGTCGATAATCGTGATGACATTCTTTTCACGCCCGATGAGCGGCGCATCGTCGAAACAGCGATCAAATCCGGCTTCATGATTCATCCCTGCTGCCTGCCGGTGACACCGGCCAGCGATGCACTCTCGTTTGGCTTCAATTTCGACGCTTCCAATCCGCCCTTCGATGATTACTGGCTACGCTTCTACGACTCGCGCGGCGGCTTCGTGGGTGAGATGCGCTACCACAAGGATTTCATCGGCCCGGCCTATCTCGACGACGTCATGGCCGGCTGGTCCCATCCGCGCAAAAGCGAAGTCGTTATGGCGCTGGTGTGTCCGGACCACCTGAAGATCGGCCTTGCTCCGCAGCGCCTGGTGACGACGTCGGACATGGCGGTAAAGCACCGGGTGACGGGCGACCAGGATTTCACGGAGTTCCAATCTTCCTGGCGCAATGTCGGTGCCGATATTCCGACTCTGCCACATTGGCTGCACCCCTCGATCGGTATCATGGGGCGCACCAATCTGATTGGCCGGGTGCGCACGCGCGACTGGTTCCGCACCGGCGTGTTCGTCGCCAATGCCAGCGGCAATCTCAAATATGATATGCCGGCAAAGGTCGAGCTGGCGGCCATCAATCACGCTGGCGAGCGGCTCAGCTATTTCGTGACATTGCCGGCGTTTGGTGCGGACATCATTTGGCTGGATGACGTCTTGCCCACCTTGCGGCAGCATGTCGGGGAAAGTGGTATCGCGACTTTGCAGGTGAAATCGGCCGACGCCGATCTCACGGCGCACGTTCTCGGCACGTCACCCAAGGGTGCGGTCGGCTTGCAGCATCTCTGGGGGTATTGAGACAGCATGGGGAAATTGGGGGAGGGCATCCGGCGCGCCATCGCGCCGCTTTCCCTCAGGTTCTGGCCATCGCTCGAAAACCCCGCTTGGAATCTCGCCACCGTGGCCGAACGGGAGTTGGGGGCCTCGCTCAAAGTCACGGTCGATCCACGGCGTGTACGGCGTAAGTTGACGGCAAAGGCCGTCGCGCCGCTTAAGGATTGCTTTCTGGTGGAAGGCCTTGGGCGCTTGCCGTCTGACCTCCTGAAAGACCTTTATACTTATATGGATATGGCCGATATCGCCCGGTTCGAGAACGATTTCCCGCGCACGAGGCTCTATCAATGGCTTAAGGCGGCTTGGCAGGCCGGGCGGCCGGCGGAAGGGCGTGGCCAGATTTTCAACAGCGAGGCCGCGATCGAAGCCTATTGCCGAACTTACCTGGACCTATATCGCTCGCTGCAACGGGACGGCTACCGCTACTGCGGCGACGACGAAATTTGCCTCGGCCTGGCCGCCGATGGCGAAATCATCCATATTCGTCGCGGTACCCATCGAATGGCGGCAGCGCAAATACTTGAGTTGCCAAGCGTTTCGGCAAGGATTACCCATGTCGATAAGAGCTTCGCGCGCTCGGCCATAGGGTCCAGCGGCATGGACGTGCGGGCCGCGCTCATTAAGGCTATCGAAGTGGCGACGAGTTAGATTCGTGCGAGACGTATTCAGGATCTTTTTCAATACCGGCTGGCGACAGCAGATGCTCATACTGCTGGCACTGCTGGGTTCCGGCCTGGTGGAAATTGTCGGCATTGCAACGCTGTGGCCCGTGATTGGCCTCATCGGCGGGCAGCCCACAACCAAGTCGCATGCCATTGACGAATATGTGCGCTGGGCTCTCGACAAGCTGAACCTGCCGTTGACGATCGAAATCCTGCTATTGGTCGTGGTCGGCGCAGCGACGCTTTCCTTCGTGTTCGGGACTGCCGGATCCGTGTTCGTGGGGCGCACGGTTGCCAATTTCGGCATCAGCGTTCGACTGCAGCTGATCGACGCGTTAGTGCATGCGAAGTGGAGCTATTTCGTCGCGCAACCTGTTGCACGCTATACCGCAGCTATCAATTCGGATGCCGACCGAGCGGCAATCGCTTTCAAGTCCGCCAGCCTGTGTCTTGCCGGTTTGGTACAGACCTTGGTTCTGATGACAGCTGCGCTGTTCGTCTCTTGGCCGTTCTTCCTGGGCGCCGTTGCAGTTTCGGCCGTGCTTTGGCTTGGTGTCGGCCGCTACATGCGCATGGCCAAAAAAGCAGGTCGCGGTAAGTCCAAGCATAATTTGGCATTGCTGCACTCGGTGACCGATGCATTGACCAATGTAAAGGCTCTGAAGGCAATGAACCGTCATGGCTTCATTGGCCACACTTTTGCTGTGCACGTCGATCGCTTGCGTCGGGCGACCCAGGCGGAGACCTATAGCACGAGCGCCGTGCGCGCTATTCAGGAACCACTGTTCACGGTGCTCATACTGGCGGGACTCTATGTAGGGCATGCCATGCTCGGCATGGATCTGCGCGTCATGTTGGGTTCGACATTGTTGTTGAAGCGGATCGCCGATTCCATCGGGACGGTGCGCTCCAACTATCAGCGCGTCATTCTGGAGCGCCCATCCTTTTGGCAGTTGCAGCATCTGCTCCAGGAAGTGCGCGACAATCGCGAAGTGCTCGCGACGGGCAAGTTGCCGCCACTGCCGGCTACCATTGAACTAGACAAAGTCGGTTTCTCTTATCCCGGCAAGCGCGTGATGAGTGATGCCACAATCGATCTTCCCGCAGGAGACTTGACCACAGTCATCGGTCCATCAGGGGCCGGCAAGACAACCATTGCCGATCTAGTTGCAGGCCTTCACAAATCTTCCGAGGGAACCATCAGGATCGGGGGCATACCCATCGATGAACTCGATTTGGCCGGTTGGCGCCGTCAGCTCGGTTACATTCCGCAAGACAGCATCCTCTTCAACGATACAATCATCAACAACGTCACTTTGGGTGACCCGAGCATATCGCAAGGCCAAGTTGAGGCAGCCCTAAAAGCGGCCGATGCTTGGAGCTTTGTCTCCAAGCTGCCAGAGCAAATGGAGTTTATGATTGGTGTTCGGGGCAGCCTGCTGTCAGGTGGCCAGCGCCAGCGTCTCGCTATCGCCCGGGCCTTGATCGGTGATCCGAAGCTATTGATTCTTGATGAAGCGACCAGCGCCTTGGACAAGAAGACCGCGCGTGAAATCAGCCGTGCGGCACGGGCGTTAACCGGGAGCCGCACAATCCTGGCAATTACGCACCAGGCCCTTTGGGTGGATGCGGCCGATCGTGTCTACGAGATACGCGATGGAAAGGTAACGATGGCGCCTGTAGCGGGGACAGCCGAGCCGGCCTGAGTCGATATCATCTCTGCCGGCTGGTTGGTATGCTGGCCTGCCTGATCGTCGAAGACACTACCCTGGTCAATTCTATAGACCCGGTCCGCCAGTTCAACCCAAGCGGGTTGATGGGTAATTGCAAGCACAGTCAGCTTGCCGCGCTGCCGACCTACCGCCGCGCAGATCTCAGCCTCGGTCTCTGGATCGAGCGCGCTCGTGGCTTCATCCAGAATGAGGAGGGTTGGCTCTGTCACAAGTGCCCGCGCCAAGGCAATGCGCTGCCGCTGACCGCCCGAGAGTAGTACCCCGCGATCCCCTACGATGGTGAACAGGCCGTTCGGCAACTCGGCAACAAAGCGCATGGCCCCGGCCGTTTCCAGCGCGCGGATTGCCGCTGCTTCGCTGATGGTTGGGTCGCCCAGGGTGACGTTGGCAAGAATTGTATCATTGAACAGGAGGATCTCCTGCGGCACGTAGCCGACCTGGCTCCGCCACCGGCCGATGTCAATGTCATGCATCGGAACGCCGTCCAAGGTGATGCGCCCCTGTTCTGGTTCAAAGAGGCCGAGGATCAGATCAGCAATGGTCGTCTTGCCAGAGCCGGACTCTCCGACCAGCGTCGTGATCGACCCGGGTACGAGTTCAATCGAGACGTTGCGAAGCACCGGTGCGCGACCATAGGAAAAAGTCACGTTCTCCAGCCGGCACGCCACCTTGAGGCTTGGTTCCGCACGGCCACGGAAGGACTCGGCGGCCGCTTCCGTCTCCCGCAGCGTATCCATGAACGACCAGTATCCGACCTCGGCATGCGCGGATTCGCGAGTCGCTCGGTTTACTTTCGCGACGGAGCGGGTCAGGCCCAAAATAAGAAGCCCCGAAACGAGGATACTCGACAGGTCGAGGTGTAAGACGCTGACCGAGAAATAGGCAACTCCTGCCAGCATAATAATGATCAACAGGTCCGGCATCTGGCCTGCCAGCTGCTCCAAAAGCACCAATTCACGTAGCGATTGGCGGAGCGACTTCGTTTCGTGGCGTAGTTCCTGGATGAGCGCTTCGTGCCGATGCATGGCTTTCATCGGCTTGAAACTGACGACCACGTCGTTGAGATCTGTCACGATCGTTCTGCTCGTCATGAGCATGCGACGCCCGAATGTACGGGAACGGCGGATGAGGACGCGCATCGCAACGCCAACGACAACCGCAATTGCCGAGCCAACAAGAGCTACCCGCCAATCGACAAGGAAAACAATCGCCGCGAAGATTACGGCCTGGATGGACGCAATAATGAGGTTGAGAGAAGTCCGGTAGATCGCCGAACCCCAATTGGCTTCCGTAGTAATTGCGCCGGCAAATCGGCCGATCGGATTTACCGTATAATAGGACCAACGCGCCGCCAGCATGGCGTCAACCATCCGTGAGCGCATCTCGGTCGCGATTTCGGCGACTAGAAACCCGACATAGCGACTGACATTGAGCGATATGATCGCTTTAAGAATGGCAAAAGCGCCGAGGAGAAGGATGAAAGCGCCCAAGGTCGGCGAAATATGAAGCATGTCGAACGCCATCAAGATGAAGCGCTCTAGCTTGTTTGGCTTCTCGGTGGAGTCCCCCGAAACGATCGTGAGGATCGGAAACAGGCTGGCAACTGAAAGCCCTTCGAGCAAGCTGGCCGCCATGACGCCGATCATCACCGGAACTTGCCGCCATAGCCCATGCTTCCGAATCACGCCAAATGCGTTAGTCAAAGCGGAGGGAGTCTGCTTCGAATCCAGGGTATTCGTAAGTTCGCGGTCTGAACCGGCCAAGGGCGATGCCTTTAGAAAGACAAATCGGCCCGGCAAGGCCGATGGTTTCGTTTTGATATCACTCGGGCCGGGGAAGTCAATCACGGCCCGGCCCCACCACCGATTATCCCCTGGATTTTGCGGCAATTCGGCGCATTTTCAAGCGGTTCGGTTGCTCCTATGAGTTCGGACGATTATCATTCGCCGCAAAGGGGCAGGTGGGTGCCCATTGACCCGCATGAGGGGGCAATTCGTGCAGAACAAACTGTTCATACAATCGAACGACGAACAATATCTGGGTGCCCTGGTCGCTGGCTACGCGGCAAAGCGGAATAGCCGTCAGCCGGACGCGTTCGGCGTCGAGATCATGCATTTCAAGGACTATCCTTGGTTGAGCGCCCGGGTCGGTCAGAAATTTCTGCGCGGATTGGAGAATCGGGTCTGGACCGATGCGGATCTGCAATCCTTCACCCCGGTACGCTTCACCCCACCGAAGGCGATGGGTTATCAAGGGCGGGCAGTGGTGATCGATCCCGATTGCTTTGCCGTCGGCGATATCATGGAACTGTTCAACCGCGACATGAAGGGCGCAGGCGTCATGTGCTGTATGCGCCCGGCTCTCAAGGAGATGCCACCTTACCGCGCCTCCAGTGTCATGCTGCTGGAGAACGCCAAGCTGACACACTGGGATGCCGAACAGACCTTCGGCGAGTTGTTTGAGTTCAAGAAGGACTATCTGAAATGGATCAAACTCGAATACGAGGCTGATTCGAATGTCGGCATACTTGAGCCCGAATGGAACGACTTTGATCATTTGACGCCGGCCACCAAGATCCTGCACACGACCTACCGGCGGACGCAGCCATGGAAGACAGGCCTGCCGATCGACTTTTCAATCCGCGAAAAACCAAAGAAGTCGCTGGCCGGCAATCTGGTGAAGGCGCTTAAGAAGGGCATTGGCGTATCCCGACCCCGGGCGGTAAAGGACGGCTACTATCAGCCACATCCCGACCCCAATCAGGAGCGGTTGTTCTTCAGTTTGCTGACCGAAATGCTGGACAAAGGCATTGTCGACGTGGCGATGGTGGAACGGGAAATGGCGCTGAACCACGTTCGTCACGATGCCCTGGACCTTTGCCGCAAATTGGCTGCTTAGGCTGCGGCGACCGAACGTCGCTGCGGCGGGTTGTCAAATTGTAATCTGGCAATGATGTCAGCCAAAGTGCGACGGTTCCGATGAAATTTCCCTGGCGGCGATAAGACCGCGGCGGGGGCAGGAGTGGAGATAGAGTCGATGTTGGCAGCCATGGTTGAACAACGCGCACCTCACATGCTCGAAGGCGTTCGTCCCGAAGAGGTCGTTACCGAGCCCTACGCACATTATGCGCGCCCAAATGCCGTGCCTGCCGACGTGTATCGGCAACTGGAAGCCGACTTTCCCAGCCTTGAAACGATCCTCAACGGTCGTACTGAGCCCGGCAGCAATATTGCTGTCCGATTGACCGTGAAGCAGGTATTGGGCGACCGGCGCATTTCTCCGCTGTGGCGCGAGTTCTTTGAATACCATACGTCAGGTGACTATTGGCGCGACGTGACCCGCCTTTTCGGCGACCAGCTGCGTAGCGAGTTCCCGGATCTTGAAGCCAAGATCGGCCGGCGCTTTGAAGACTGGCGTGTCATGCCCCGCGGTTTCTCCGGCGAAGCGGATATTCGGCTGGACTGTCAATTCGTCATGAACACACCCGTTCGTCAGGTGACGAGCGTGAAGACGCCGCATGTCGACCTGTGCGACAAGATTTTCTCGGCCTTGTTCTATTTCCGCGATCCGCGCGACAATGTCAGTGGCGGCGATTTTGACATTTATCGTTGGCGTCGCGAGCCGCGCTTCATCAAGCATCGCTCGATGGATCGTGATGTCGAGTTGGTGAAGACGCTCAAGTATGCTGCCAATTCCTATGCCTGCTTCGTCAATTCTGCGAAGGCAATCCATGGCGTCAGCCCGCGTGGCATCACGGACATTCCCCGGCGGTATATTAACTTCATTGCCGAATTGCCGTTCAAGGCTTTCGAGCCCAAGCAACTCAATCGCCTGCAGCAGATCTGGTACTCGAAGGATGTGAGTGCCGCCGTGCAGGATGACAAATACTGACGACCGATCACCCAGGCTGAATCAACTGCGCCGCCCATTCTGGGCGGCGCTTTTCTTTTCAGTCGACCTGCTTGAGGGCGGCAGCGACGTCCGTCGGGCGCCGATCCTTGAGATGCGCGCGGTCCACCACCAGAATCCAGAATGTGCGCCCGCCGTGATAGGCCGCGGTCAGGATCTGCCAGGCAACGATCAGATAAAATGCCTCAAGGGCATAGCCCAGCGCATAGCCGACAATGAACATCGGCAATGTGATGTTCCGCCGGGCGATGAATGTCCGCATGCGACCGTCGAGCTTCGAATGCGTATGGAAGGCGCGCTGAAAGAAGGTCGGATAGACCTTGAGGATCAGCCGATCGACAACGTAGAAAGCCATGATCAGGATGGTCGCCAAGCCCAGCGTCGACCCCCAGCCCAAGGTTGCCAAGCCCAATCCATAGGCCCAGGAGAGGTACCAGAAAGGCGGGTGCACCATGTCCAGCCCATGGTCTAGGAAGTTGCCCAAGCGGGAGTCAGTGAAGGTGAGGCGCGCAAGCTTGCCGTCGACCGAATCCAGGACGCTCATGCCGTAGGCCATGGCAAAGCCTGTCCAGAACGACCAGGTTTCGCCGATCGCCCAGATCGGAATGGCCCCCAGGGCCAGGATGATGCTGAAGATCGTGACGGCGTTGGGGTGCACCCGCGCGCGCGCCAAGGGGCCGACGGAGATCCAGACCAAGGGAGGATAGACGTAACGGGTGAAGAAGTCGGTGGAACCCTTGTAGTTCGACCAGAACATGAATTTCTCGACCTTTGCCGCTTTGTCGGCCGATTCAACACGGAACATGTAGTAGGGGATGGTTCGCCGCAGCTTGCGAATGAAGCCGTTGAATTCGCCTTGGCCGTAAGCTCGGACGGTCCCAGCGGCGAGCAGTTTGACGGCGAGAGCCGGCAGGTCGGCAGCATCAATCGTTGCGTTGTTGAGGCGACCCGGTTCGAGGCGGACGATGGCGGCGCGCTCTTCATCCTTGGGCGCCAACACGGCAACCGAGTCAGCAAGGCCCGTCAGCGAGGCATGAAGGCGTGCGTCCGGCAGCGTCGTGCCGTCCAGCAGCATGACCGGCATATCCCCGGACTCGGTCAGGAAACGTTCAAGGCGCGCAGCAAAATCGCCGGACTCCTGACGCCACTCGATCGGGAATGCGTCGTTGAGGCTGGGATCGATTTTCGGCTTTTGTCCGTCAGAACCGAGGTCGACCACGACGCGTGCCGGGCGGGGCAGGGAGCGCTTCAACGCCTGCAAGTGCCGTTCGACCAGGGTCAGGCCAAAAATCTTCGGAGCCCGTCCACATTGGACGGCATCGATCCAAACCAGCATTTATCGGGATTCCCAGGGAAATTTCATGCGCGCGTCATATCATGCGGCTTGCACCGGCCTCAAGCTTTGGCTCGAGGCAGATAAAGCAATAAAAGCCTATTGCATTGATAGTCTATCGGCCCAAAGCGCATTTATCCGTCGCAGGACCTCCTCCCGCTCCCTGCCAAGCTGGGCAAAGGCCGCTGTGACCTTTTCGCCCTCGGTGGGGCCTGACCCGGACAAGGGTTGGGCTATACCCATGCCGATCAGCCGGTTCTCCAACTGGTCGATGTCCCGCCGCGGACGGGCCTTTCCGCGCCTGGTCCAGAAATCATAGAGCTTATCGAGCGGGTCAGCCGGCAAATCGGCGTCCTGGCGCGCCTTGCGCCGCAGCCGCCAATTGCGCGACAGGGCGGATTTGAGCCCCGGCTTCACCTTGGGCGGGATCTTCGGCAGGTGGAACAGGTGGATCGGCTTTTGTCTTGTCGCCGCCTCGGCCACCATCGAAGCACTATCGACGGAAATGACGAAACTGTCGGCCAGCGCCAACATGGCCAAATAGGGATTGTCGCTATCGCGGGCGAAGGGGAAGAAGAGATGCCCTGACGGGCCCAGGCCCTGCAAGCCGCTGCTAAGAGCCTCACTAACCTCGACCGGTGTTCGCGGCGACGTCGTGACAAGCAGACTTGCGCCGGCTTTGGCCCGGAAGGCCAGCAATTCGGCCAGCATTCGCTCGGCTTCAGCCGGGCCGAAAGCCAATTGCGGGGTCGGCCCGCCAACCATGACCGCTGTCCAAGGGCGGGGAACCTGCGCAAAGCGGTCGTGCCAGCTGCCTGCGGCCCGGCCCAGGGCCTCGGCATCGACCGAAACAAAGGGAAGGGTGATTTCAATCACATTCTCGGCTTCGGGCAGATTGTATTGAGGGGTGGTGACGACGAGGTCAAACAACTCAAGCTCCACCCGAGGGCGCCCCAGATGCACATGAAGGATCGGCGACGGCGACTGCGCGCGGATCCAGCGTGCGATCGGCACGGAACGGCGGCCGATGGCAATAAGCACGTCGGGCCATGGTCCGGCCAAAGGGGTACTGGCGGCGAGGTCAACCCCTGTCAGGCTGGCGCCGCGATCCTTGAAGTCGATCGTGCAGCTATCGTCATAGCGGATCTGCTTCACCGTGCAGGGCCAGCCGAGGGCCCGGCCCAAGGCGAGTACCTGAGCGTTGTCGCCGGCGCGCTCGCCGAGGATCAGCCAGGTCGTCGGCAGCTTGTTGGTGGCAGGAGTGTTCATGGTCGGCGGACCTTAGCAACCGAATCGGACAGCGCCAAGGCAGCGAAAAAAATCGCGGCAAAGTGGTATCGCGCCCAAATCCTGTCGCAATCATCGGGTATCAAATCAGTCCGTCGGCGCTATAATTGGCGACCATGGATTTGCGGGAAGGGCAAATCGATACCGGCTTCGATCGTCAATCGTCGACACGGCCATCTGACTCATTCGTTCATGCGGGATCATTGACATGCGCGCGCCCATCTTCCGCCTCGGTTTTTTCCTCCTGCTCGTCCTTCAACTCCTCCATCCGCAAATCGCCAAAGCAGCCGACCTGACCGATATCGCGCGGGAAGCTGCGGCCTATCGAGCTGAACTTCTCGCGGCGGCCAAGGGCGATGACCCGCGCCGGATCGATCTTCTTGTCCAGCAGTCAAAGGCGGAAGGCGATGCTCATAGGTTCAGGGAGGCGGCGACCCTGCGGGCCAGGGCGATCGGCCTGGGCGACGAAAGCTATGACAGCTGGATCACACTGGCGAACTTGCTTCAAGGTGCGGGCGAGAAGCGCAAGGCAGCGCTCGCGGCCTATCGCGCTTTCGTCGAGACCAACCAATATGAATTGCAGGCGTCGTCCATGAATATGGTTGCCAAGCAGTTCGATAATCTGGACGAAAAGCGCTTGGCGCTGGCAGCCTATGAAGAGGCGCAGCGCTACAATTACGACGAGCAGGCAGCCAATCGCGCCGAGCAGATTCGCCAGATGCTGGCCTTTTCCCTCACCAACACCAAGCTCAACACGGAAGGCGAGACGCCGGAGGCCTGCCTTGAATTCCGCGGTGACCTCGCCACACCGGACGCCGTGAACTATCAGGACTATGTGCGCGTGGAGCCGGAGGTGAAGGCGACCTATCGCGTGTCCGGCGCGCAGCTTTGTGTCGGCAATCTCAGTTTCGGCGAATCATTCAAACTCACTGTGCTGCAGGGTCTGCCCGCGCTCGATGGACAAAAGCTGACCGAGAACGAGGCGTGGGCCTTCACTATTGGCGACCGTGCCCCCAGTATTGGCTTTCGCAACCAGGCCTATGTGCTCCCGAAGATCGGCAGCACTGGCGTGCCGCTAATCACGGTCAATGTCGACAAGGCAAAATTGCGCCTGATGCGTATCAACGACCGCAACTTGATCAACGAACTCTATGATGGCCGTTTCCTCAACAATCTCGAGGAATATGACCGCGAACGCATTGCGGAGAAGTCGGGCGAAGAGATCTGGACCGGTGAGATGGACGTTGCCATCGACCGCAACAAGCGCGTGGTGACGGCGTTCCCGATCGATGAGGTCGTCCCGGACACCAAGCCAGGCATCTATATTCTGATGGCGCACAATGCGGCCGACGAGGAAACCCAGGATGATTATTCCTGGCGTTGGCAGCCGCAGGCGACACAATGGCTGGTCGTCTCCGACGTCGGATTGACGGCCTTCAGCGGCACGGATGGTCTCAACGTGCAGGCACGTTCGCTGGAAAGCGGGCGGCCGATGCATCGGTTGGAATTGCGTCTCATCGCGCGCAACAACGAAGTGCTGGGCAAGGTGCTGACCGATACGGCCGGCATGGCCCGTTTTGATGCGGGCCTTTTGCGTGGCGCTGGCGGCCGCACGGCAACGGCGGTGATGGCCTTCCGGCGCGACGGCGATTTCAGTTTTCTCGACATCAGCGGTCCGGCCTTCGATCTCTCCGATCGAGGCGTCGGTGGGAGGGCCATGCCGGCCGACCTCGACATCTTCTTCTACACAGATCGTGGCGTGTATCGCCCGGGTGAAACGGCACATGTGATGGCCCTCTCGCGCGACCCCGCCGCGGCGGCCCTCAGGGATCAGAAGCTGACATTCCGCCTGCTGCGCCCGGATGGCATTGAAGCGCGTCGGTATGTCGATGTCACGGATACCGGCGGCGGTTATTCCGTCGATGTCGACCTGCCTAGCTCTGCTCGCACTGGTCCCTGGACACTGGAAGCCTATCTCGATCCCGAAGGTGATGCGCTTTCCAGTACGCATTTCCTGGTCGAGGATGTCGTTCCCGCGCGCATCGAGGCCAAGCTAAGTGCTGCTGCTGAAGTGCTGACGCCGCCGGCGCCACTGCCAGTCCAGATCGACGCCAAATATCTCTATGGCGCCCCGGCGGCCAATTTGCCGGTGAAAGCTGAAGTTGTTATCGCCGCCGATCCCAAGCCGTTCCCGGAGTTGGTCGGCTATCGCTTTGGCCTGGCCGATGAAAAGGTCGAGGCGGAACGTCTTGCCTATGACGATACGACCACCGATGATCAGGGGCATCTCGAACTCGACATGTCCTTTGACACGGTCCCGGAGGCCCAGGTTCCCCTGGCGGCGACCTTAAGGGTTGAAGTCTATGAATTCGGCGGCCGACCGGTTATCGAGACGCTGACCAGGCCGATCCGCGACAAGCAACTTTATCTCGGTATCAAGCCGCTCTTTGCAGACGACCAGGCGCAGGAAGGTTCGCCAGCCGAGTTTGAAGTGCTCGCCGTCGGCAGCGACGGTAAGACCAAGGCGCTGCCGAACCTCTCCTACCGCCTCGTGCGCGAGGATTGGGACTATGTCTGGTTCTACCGCGACAATCGCTGGGACTACGACTATGTCGTCCGCGATGCCGAGTCCTCAACCGGCACACTGAGCGTCACGGCCGATCAGCCGGGCAAGCTGAGCATGCCGGTCGACTGGGGGCGCTATCGCCTGGAGATCTTCGATCCGTCCAGCGGCAGCGCCAGTTCGGTTCGCTTCTATGCGGGCTGGTGGTCGGCGCCGGGTACGGGCGGCACGCCGGATAAGATGCAGGTCGTAGCCGACAAGGAACTCTACAATGTCGGGGAGAAGGCGGAAATCCGCCTCAGCGCGCCGTTCGCCGGCGAGGCACAGGTGACGATCGCCACCGATCACATCCTCGACAGCTTCGCCGTTTCGATCCCCCAGGACGGCAAGACCATCAAGATTCCGGTCGACAAGAAATGGGGCGCCGGCGCCTACGTACTGGTCAATGCCTATCGCGCAGGTAAGGTCAATGAACATGGACCGGGCCGGGCCATTGGTCTCAGCTGGCTCGCCATCGACCCGCAGCAACGTGCCATGCAGATATCGATGAGCGTGCCGGAGACGATGAAACCGCGCCAGTCGATCGACATCCCTATCGCTGTCACCAACCTTGCCGGCAAGGATGCTTATGTCACCCTGGCGGCGGTTGATGAGGGCATTCTGCAACTGACCGATTTCGCCAGTCCGGACCCGATCGACCACTATTTCGGCAAGCGCCGGCTTGGTGTCGAAATTCGCGACCTCTATGGCCAACTCATCGACGGCAAGGAGGGGAAGCGCGGCGTCATCCGCAGCGGTGGTGACGGCGAAGGTCTCGCAAAGCGCGGCGCGCCCAAGGAGATCAAGTTGGTTGCGCTGTTCTCCGGCATCGTGAAACTCGATGCCGCCGGCAAGGCAACGGTGAAATTCGAAGTGCCCGATTACAACGGCCGCCTGCGTCTGATGGCCGTGGCCTGGGACGACCAGAACGTGGGGGCCGCGGAGGCACCTCTCATCGTGCGCGATCCGATCGTCGCCTTGGCATCTGCCGCGCGCTTTCTGGCGCCCGGAGACAACAGCAATGTCTCGCTCTCATTGCAGAATGTCGAAGCAGCTTCCGGTGCCTATGAGATCGATCTCACAGCCAGCGACAATCTGCGCCTTACAGGCGAAACGCATCTATCCGTGGACCTGGCCAAGGGAGCCGGCAAGGATTGGCGGACCGGCGTCCAGGCACTCGCGGTGGGCGAAGGTCATCTCACCATGACGATGAAGGGGCCGGATGGCTTTGCGCTCACGCGCGAGATCAATCTGCCGGTCCGGCCGGCCCAGGCCGCCATCAGTCAGACCTTGACGGAACGTCTGCTGCCGGGTGCACCGCTCAAGATTTCCGCCAACGCCATGGCCGATTTCCTGCCGGAGACGGCGGAATTGCGCCTGTCCTTCAGCCCGCATCCCAATCTTGACGTACAGAGTGTGCTGGCCAACCTTTATCACTATCCCTATGGCTGCCTCGAGCAGACTACCAGTGTGGCCTTCCCATTGCTCTTCACCAACGAAGTGGCGGAGATCTGGAGCCTCGAGAACAAATACGCCAAGAGCGACCCGAAAGAAGTGCAGATCGCCATTGGCCGCATTCTCGAGCGTCAGCGCAGCGATGGCCTCTTTGGCCTCTGGACCAGCTTCAGCCCGCCAGAAAATTGGCTCTCGGCCTTTGCCATGGATTTTCTGACCCAGGCACGGGCACGCGGTTATGAGGTGTCGGACATCGCTTACAATCACGGCCTAGATGGGCTGCGGTACGTGGCGACCGACTACAACAATGACAGTGCCGACAATCTGGCCGCCCGCGCCTATGCCGTCTACGTTCTGGCAAAAGCCAAGGAGGGGAAGCTCAGCGAACTGCGCTATCTGGCCGACAATTATCTCGACCGTATGCCTACCGGTCTCGCTTTGGCTCAGCTCGGCACGGCCCTGGCGCTCAACGGTGATATCGTGCGCGCCAACGCGGCTTTCGACGCGGCAATGCTGGCGGCCAATCGCGCGCGCCGGCATATGCTGGATTACGGTTCGGATCTCCGCGACATCGCTGCGATCATCACGCTGCTCAGCGAAGCCAAGCTGCCGGGTCGAGATCCGACCCTCTATTTGGATACGCTAGCCAATCTCCAGGCCGGCCGCGGATATCTCAGCACCCAGGAGGAAGCCTGGATTCTGATGGCGGCGAAAGCGACGACGTCAACATCGCAGCCCGTGGTGAGCATCGGTCGTGACGCCCAGGCCGCCGTGAAACAGTCCAAACCCTATTACCTGCACATGGCATCGGAGGATCTGGGGGCAGGCTCGGTCTTCACCAATAACGGCACCGATCCCATCTATGCCAAGGCGACGGTCGCCGGTGTTCCCATCGCCGACCTGCCGCCGGAACAGAGCGGCTTCGAGATCACGCGCGTCTTCTACACTTTGACCGGGGAGCCGGTTGATCTGAAGAATGTCCGCCAGAACGACGTCCTTGTTGCCGTCATCAGCGGCAAGATCAAGGCCGCCGACTACCGCCGCGCCCTCGTGGTGGACCTGCTGCCGGCGGGGTTGGAGATCGAAAACGAAAGGCTGACCGATACCCGGCGCACGGGCGACCTTTCCTGGCTACCCACCTTGGCGTCGCTCACCTACAGCGAGTTCCTGGATGATCGCTATATCGGGGCTCTCGATGTCGACGCAGAGAGCGAAACGGCCAACTTTAACCTGGCCTATATGGTTCGCGCAGTAACGCCTGGAAGCTATACAGTGCCGGCGGTGCAGGTTGAGGACATGTACGCCCCGGATATTAGGGCGCGCGGTGGCAGGGACATGCTCAACGTTACGGCCTATTGAGGCGTCGGCTTGGTGTCGCTCCGACATCAATACCTGAAACGCTCCGCTTTCATCGCTGGCGGGTTCGTCCTGCTGGCGATGATGGGCGGATTGTTGGCTGATGCCCTCTATCCGCCCTTCCTGGGTCGGTTGCGGGATCATTCGACGCTCGTCCTGGCGGCGGATGATAGCGTATTGCGCGCCTTCGCCACGGCCGACGGCGCCTGGCGGTTTCCGACCAGGACGACCGACGTTGATCCGAAATTCCTGCGCTATCTGAAGACGTTCGAAGATGGCCGCTTCGGCTGGCACCCGGGTGTCGATCCGCTGGCCGTCCTTCGCGCAGGCTTCCAGGCTGCAGCGGCGGGGGAGGTCGTCTCCGGCGCCTCGACCCTGACCATGCAGACGGCTCGCTTGCTGGAACCGAGACCGCGCGGCCTCAGGGCCAAGGCCATCGAGGCCTTGCGCGCTTTCCAGCTTACCTGGCGGCTGGGCGGCGAAGGGGTCTTGGATATTTACCTAACGCTGGCACCTTATGGCGGCAATCTTGAAGGCGTTCGGGCGGCAAGCCTCGGTTACTTCGGCAAGGAGCCGTCGCATCTGACCGAGGCTGAGGCGGCACTCCTGGTCGCATTGCCGCAGAGCCCGGAGCGGTTGCGTCCGGATCGTTTCCCTGCGGCGGCCAAGCGGGCGCGCGACAAGGTGCTGGCGCGCCTCCTCGCCGATGGCGATCTCGACGCGGCAACATATCAGACGGCGCTTGCTGAACCGATCCCGGCACGGCGATTGCCGGCCCTGAGCGATGCACCGCATCTGGCGGAACGGTTGGCTCGAGAACGGCCCGGTGATGCCGTCATCCACACAACCATCGATCACGATCTGCAACGCAATCTGCAGGCGCTGCTCGCGCGACGGTCCATGAACCTAGAGCCAGGCGCAACGGTTGCAACCCTGGTAGTCGCCAACGATAGCCGCCGCGTACTCGCCTATCTGGGTTCAGCCAACTATTTCGACCATCGCCAATTCGGGCCGATCGACATGGTTACAGCGATCCGCTCGCCGGGCTCTGCGCTCAAACCCTTCATCTACGGCATGGCTTTCGATGGATTGGTCGTACATCCGGAGACCATCATGGTCGACCAGCCGATGCGTTTCGGTGAATGGGCACCGGAGAATTTCGACCACCTATTTCGCGGCGAAATTTCGGCCCGCGAGGCGCTTCAGCTGTCCTTGAATCTCCCCGCCGTGACTCTCATGGACGCCATAGGCGCGCCGCCTTTTGCACAGAGGCTGGCCGACGCAGGTATTCCGCTGCACTTGCCAAAGGAAGCTGGGCGGCCGGGGCTGCCCATTGCCCTTGGCGGCGTCGGTATTTCGCTTGAGGAAATGGTGACCCTTTATGCCGCCTTCTCCGAACAAGGAGTCGCGCGGTCGCTGAACTATATCAAGGATCAGCCGGCAGGCGATGCCAAGCCGTTCATCGGCCCGCTGGGTAGCTACTATGTCACCCGGATTCTCGAAGATACGCCGCCGCCGGCCTCGTGGCTTGCCAGTGCCAACCGGCGGCAGGCCAGTCGCATCGCCTACAAGACCGGCACGTCCTATGGCTATCGTGACGCATGGGCCATTGGCTACACGAAGGACTATACGATCGGCATCTGGGTCGGTCGTCCGGACGGCTCATTCTCGGGTGGTCGCATGGGCCGCGATGCTGCGGCACCTATATTGTTCGAAGCCTTCGACCAGTTGCCGCCGAGCGACAGCGCCTTGCCGGGTATAGCACCCGTCGGGGCGCTCCTGGTCGGCAACACGAGCCTTCCAGCCAATCTCAGGCGCTATGACATCGGTCCGGCTCTAAGCTCGGCGGAGCGTCCCCAAAATCGACTGCGCATCGCCTTTCCATTGGATGGCTCGACGGTACCACTCCCGGAAACCGAACTGCCGATGGCGCTGGTGCTGAAGGCAGAGGGCGGCAATCTGCCCCTACGCTGGCTCGTCAATGGAAAGCCGGTCAGTGCGCCGCCCTATCTCAGGCAAGCGCAATGGGATCCTGATGGGAAGGGCGCGCAACGTGTAACCGTCATCGATGCGGATGGTCGCTCTGCCAGCGCGGAAATCTGGCTGAAATAGCCGCCAGGCTTGGTGTCACCCCTGCCAGAGACCTTCGCGCTTCAAATCATCCATTACCTGAAGAATACCTTGCCGCAGCGTTTCGACGGCAAAGTCGATCTGCGCGCGGTTGATGATGAGCGGGGGCGACATGACGATCAGATGCCCCATCGGCCGCGCCAGCAAACCTTTGCCTTGGCACTTCTCGAAGATGCGTTTGCCGACATTCCATTCCGCCGGCGGGACGGTCTTGTTCTTCTTGTCCGACGTGCATTCGACGCAAACCATGAAGTGACTGCCGCGCACATCGCCCACCATATCGATATTGATGAGCTCGCTAAGGCGGTCCCGGAAATATGGGCCCGTCTGGCGGACGTGGCCGCAAATATCTTCGCGCTCGAAGATATCTAGATTGGCCATCCCCGCGGCGCAGGAAACCGGATGTGCCGAATAAGTATAACCGTTGGCGAAAGTCTGGCCGCGGCCGGCCTTGTCGGTCAGCGTCGAATAGAGTCGGTCGGAAACGATCATGGCACCCAGGGGCACATAGCCCGACGTCAGGCCCTTGGCGCAGGTGATGATATCCGGCTCGATATCGAAAACATGCTTGGAGGCAAAGATATGCCCCAGGCGACCGAAGCCGGTTACCACTTCGTCGGAGATATAGAGCACGTCATATTTGCGGCAGATTTCCCAGGTGCGCCGTTGATAGCCCGGCGGCGGCACGATAACACCGCCCGAAGCCAGAAGCGGCTCGGCAATGAAGGCCGCAACATTGTCTGGGCCCAGTTGCAGAATCTTGTCTTCGAGATCTTTCACCTTGGCATCGCAGAAGGCTTCGAGCGACATGCCTTCCGGCCGGCGGTAGGGGTTGGGTGCTGGTAGATGATGAATAAAGCCGGTCTCAAGATCCATGTTGCCGCGATCGGCCGGCTTACCGGAGACCGAGGCAGTCAGATAGGTCGATCCGTGATAGGCATATTCGCGGGTGATGATCTGCTTTTTCTGCTTGCGGCCATGGAAATTGTTGAAGAAATGGACGAAGCGCAAAGCTGAATCGACTGCAGTCGAACCACCGGTGGTGAAGAAGACATGCTTCAGATCGCCTGGCGTGTGCTGCGTCAGGCGATGCGCGAACTCGATGGCCGGCGGATTGCCAATGACGCCGAAGGGTGAAAAATACGCCATGCGGCGGGCTTGTTCCGCCATTGCATCGGCGATTTCGCCGCGACCGTAGCCCGCATTGACGCACCACATGCCGCCGATGCCGTCCAGCATCTTCTGCCCATGCACATTGTAGACATAGGCACCTTCGGCCGCGGAAACGATCAGCGGTTCCGTATCCTTGACCAGTCCCAGGTCCACCCAGGGATGAATGAGGTGTGCGCGATCCTTAGCGGCAAGATCGACCGCGTCGAAGGCGAGATTGCTGGACATGGAAAACTCCGGAAAAGCGGTCACTCTTTCTTGACAGAACTTTTGGCGAGTGACTTGGCATCATCGATATCGTCCAGAGTCATGTTCGCCGTCAGGACCGATAGCAATTGCTGCGACCAAATCGTGACGGGCTGCCCAGCCGGCCCCTTGGCCGCCAAACTGGTCCAGCGATATGCCTCGATCATGTCCTGCGGAACCGTCGGGCTGTTGAAATAAAGCGTACCGGCCTGATACTGGGCCTTGGCATTTCCGCTGGCCGCGGCCATCAGATACCACTGCAGCGCCTGGACGTCGTCCTGTGGCACACCCTGGCCATAATCGTACATGTTTCCGACCAGCACCTGCATGTTGCTGTTGCCTGCCTCCGCCAGCGATTTGAAGACGGCAAGCGCCTCCTCATACTGGCCTTGCTCGAAGGCCTTCCATCCAGCTGCGGCCTTGTCATCGTTGGCCGTCGCCGATTCTGCGAACGCCGCCTGTTCCTTCAGAGTGTATTGAGGGGCAGCGCCCACGGGCGCGGAAGGCGCGGGCGAGGCCGCGGCCGCCGTGTCGGCTGCAGGCACGCTTGCGGGCTCAGTGCTGACAGTCGGCGTGCTGGTTGGCAGGCCTGACGAGGACGCACCGCCGCCGATGATCGGCGTGGTCGCCGGCACGGGTGAGGGCTCCGTGGTGCCGGTGGCAGGCGACGCAGCCGATTGTGTGGCGCTAGGGACAGCACCACAGCGGCGATAGGCGATGCCCAAAAGTGATTTCGGCATCGACGGCGGGATGCTGACGATGATCATCTTGTCGGGCCCGCTGCGCTGATAGGTGTATTGCTGAGCGGCACCGTCGCTGCCGGAGGCGTTGACGACGATATTGTCGCCCGAAACCTGATAGGTCGTGGCGAGACGCACGGCGACCTGTCCGTCAAACCAGCTCAGCGTCTCATTCTCGGTGAACTCAACGCCGCCACCCTTGGGGCAGCCCAGAGATGGGCCCTGCCACTGTCCGATCAGCCAGTTGCCGTCGGTGCGCGCCGGGGCGGGTTGGATCGGTGTGATGGAGGCTTGCTGCACGGGCGCCGCCGGTTGCGCCGCGGCGCCACTGGAGGCCGGCATGGTAACGGTATTACCGCCAAGATCGAGTGCAATCGGCGCATCAGTGGACGGCGCAGGCGCCGCTGGTGCGGCTGGCGCATCGGCGATGACCAATTCGTCTTCGCTAGTTGCCGGGGCCATTGCACCGGAAGTTGCTGGTGCAGCGCCTTCGACGGGTTCGGCCAGATTGCCGGTCGTGCTCGGCGCGCTGAAGGTGGGCGAAGCCGCCGCAGCGGCGGAATCCGTCGGAGGTGTCGTCGCCGGCCGCAAATGAGCGAGCAGCGCGGCCGATTGTTGGTCGCCAAGGGCCGCTGCCTTTTCATACCATTGCTTGGCAAGCTCAAGGTCGAACGGAACGCCGTGGCCGGTAGCGTATTGATTGCCGAGATTGCGCATCGCCAGAGGCAGGCCCTGCTGGGCGGCCATTTCGTACCAGCGCGCTGCCTCGGCATTGTCTTCCATGACACCGAGGCCGTGATCATAGAGTGCGCCCAGGCTGTTCTGCGCCACCGCGTCGCCGGCTTCCGCCAAGGGCAGCCACTCATTGTAGGCAGCCTGGAAGTCGCCTTTGTAATAGGCGTCCACCCCCGTCTGATAATCCGCCCAGGCGGGCAGGGCGGCCGCCACGACTGCACCGGCCGAGATGGCGAGGCGCAAGCAGCCGCCAACCATGAGATTGCGCGTGATTCGGATCACAGATACCCCCAAAAGCCGTCCAATTCCGTCACCATAACGTCGCCGAATGCAGGAACAATGCCTAAAACGGCTTGTAACCCGTCGCAGACTCATGTCTTAACATCCAACCCGATTTTGGGACTTGAGGGAAGTATGTTGCACAAAGCAAGGCCGCTATTGATTTGGCCGATTTTG
The DNA here is from genome assembly GCF_041906375.1 of Dongia sp. Taxonomy (GTDB): domain Bacteria; phylum Pseudomonadota; class Alphaproteobacteria; order Dongiales; family Dongiaceae; genus Dongia. The sequence continues at coordinate 145,017 of NZ_JAYRJJ010000006.1, forward strand.
GCGCTTTTTCTGGTATTGAACCTGAGTTTGGCGGCTGTGCCAGCTGTGGCCAGGAGCGTCAATGTCCTGGTCGATGCCAAGGATGGCACGGTTCTGCGTGCCGACGGTGCCAATGCCCTCTGGTACCCCGCTTCCCTCACCAAAATGATGACGGCCTTCATGGTTTTTGAGGCAGCCAAGGCCGGCGAGATCCACCTGAGCGACAAGATCACAGTTTCCGCCAACGCCGCTAGCCAGTCCCCCACCAAGTTCGGCTTCAAGACCGGGCAGAAAATTACTATAGAACAAGCGCTTACGGCGATGATTGTGGTGTCGGGCAACGACGCAGCCGTGGCGCTTGCTGAGGCAATCGGTGGCTCGGAGGAACATTTTGCACAGATGATGACTGCGACCGCGCATCGCATCGGCATGACGCGCAGCGAGTTTCGCAACGCATCCGGTCTTCCGAATGCCGGTCAGGTCACGACCGCCCGTGATATGGCGGAGCTTGCCATGCACATCCTGGAAAGCTACCCGGAGCACTATCATTTCTTCGGTAAGCGGAGTGTTACCATCGCTGGCCGGACACAGCCTTCGGTCAACGGAATCCTCTCCTCCTATCAGGGGGCCGATGGCATGAAGACCGGCTTCACCTGCGGCTCCGGTTACAACCTGGTGGCTTCTGCCAAGCGAAATGGCCGGCGTTTGATCGGCGTCGTCCTTGGCGGCAGCAACCGTGGCGAGCGGGCGGCCCTAATGACCCAACTTCTCAATGCCGGGTTCCAGCAGGCTTCTGCCGAACGGCCCAAGCTCAGGGACATGGCAATCAAGGTTGCGGCCGAGGAGCAGGGGCCGCCGCCGACCCTCTTGAAGGGGGGGGATTGCGATCAGCGCGTGGCCGAAGACGGTAACTCAACCATCACGACAACGGCGCGAATTTCCGGCTGGGGCGTCGTCTTCGGCGCTTTCCCGCAGAAGGGCCAAGCCGAGAAGACGGTCGCGACGATGAAAACGCGTCTCAAGGACACCATTAAGAAGGGGCGGCCGGCCATCATCCAACGGACCTGGGAAGGGCTCACGCGCTATTCGGCCCTGCTGGTCGGCCTCGATCAGGCAGAGGCTGGTAAGGCCTGCAAGAAGGTCTGGGCGGAACAGGGATATTGCCTGGCGCTCAGCCCGGCCGTGCTCTCGAATCCGGATGCCGATTGGCGCTGATCACTTTTCCTTGAGTGGGTTGGGGGGAGTGGCAGCGGTTAGGCCTCAGCGATGTTATGATCGCCCCATGAGGATAGTACACATTTCCCTGCTCCTCGGCCTGATTGCCGCTTTGGCAGCCTGTACGACACCGCCGCCGCCGCGACCGGCGATGCAGGCCCTGTCGGCGGCCGGCAATTTTGGCTTCATGGACCGTGTCGTTGATGCCGATACGATCGAGGTCACCTATCTCGGCGCAGAGGTGAGAGTTTCGGCCAGCAACCCCCGCGGCGACACCAGGGTCGCGGCGGAAAAGGAAAAGGTCCGTGATCTTGCCGTGCTGCGGGCAGCCCGCATGGCGCAGGAGCGTGGCATTGTGGCCCTGCGCATCGTCACCGAGAAGACCGACAGCGACATCAACGTGCAATCCTATCCGCATTGCCGGCCGGCGCCGTTCTGGGGCTATCCCGGCTTTGGCTATTACGGGCATCGCCATGGCTATTATGGCTGGCCAGACGACTACATCTGCTCGGAGCGGCGCTGGGCGACCGCCAGGGCCAAATCGATCATCATCGTCGATTTCGTCGCCGCGCCAGTGGCGGGCGATCTTTCGGTTTCCACGGCCGAAACCGTCACCCGCCTGGAAAAGATCTACGCGGGTGCGACTTACCAATAGACGTCATTGAGGCGCCGGTTGGTCCTGCGCTTCCGGCTTGGGATTACGGATGGCGATAACGCGCTCAGCGGCTTTGATGGCGCCATCCTCGAGCCGACCCTCCAGTTCTTCAACCAGCGAAGCGGCCCTCTTCGAATCCTGGCCCGGCTGCAGTCGGTCAACGGCGATGCGCGCCCAGACATAGGCCTCGATGTCGTTCTTTTCGGCGCCATTGCCGGTGGCATAGATTTGCCCCATCAGCAGCGCCGCCTTGGCATTGCCGGCGTGAGCGGCTTTGAGAGCATAATCCGCCCCTTTCACCGGATCGGGCTGCAGGCCGTCGCCTTCAACCAGCATATGCCCGACTTCATATTGCGCGGCGGCGTTGCCGGCATCAGCCGCTTTGACGATCCATTTCAGCCCTTCGATTTTGTCCTGTGGGACACCTTCGCCGTCGGCATACATCAGGCCCAGATAATACTGTGCTCCCAGGTGGCCACGCTTGGCTGCCTCGAGATACCAGGCTGCGGCCTGCTTTAAGTCGCGCTGCACGCCGTTGCCGGAATAGAGCAGGTTGGCGAGGTTGAACTGAGCATTGGCGTAGCCGAATTCGGCGGCGCGGCGATACCATTCCGCGGCCTTGGCCGGGTCCTTCTCGACGCCGAGCCCCTTGTTGTAGAGGATGCCGATATTGTTGATTGCCTCGGCGTCGCCTGCCTGCGCTTTTTTCCACCATTCCTGCATTGCGAGGGCATAGTCGCCATGCATGAAGGCGGCGGAACCGGCATCGACCGGGCTGGTGCTTTGCGCCCATGCCGTCAGTGGTGAAAACAGCAACGTAAGGCCGAGCAACAATCTGGCGACCGGATGACCCATCATTTCCGACTCTTATTCCCCCGCATGTGCAAAGTCTGCCGGAGTTGCGCCGACCCTGCCAGTGCTATTTGATAGGCCGGAAATGCCAGAGAAAGGGTGCCGAAGACCATGAGCGAGCCAGAGATCCCGCCGGTTCCGGGGCAGGAAACGCCACATTCACCGGGTGAACTGCCACCCAGGCGCTCGTTCGGGCTCAGTCTCGGCGTGCGCCTGCGCAACTATTTCCTGGCCGGCATCCTCATCACCGCCCCGGTCTCCCTTACCATCTACATCGCCTGGCTGTTCATTAACTGGGTCGACCTGACGGTGCTGCCTCTGGTACCGCCGGAATACAATCCGGAAAACTATCTGCCGTTCTCCATTCCCGGCATCGGCCTCATCATCGTCCTCATTGTGCTGACCACCATCGGCGCCGTCACCGCTGGCCTTTTCGGACGCCTGACGCGGCAGTTAATGGAGAGCATCCTTAATCGCCTGCCGATCATCCGCAGCATCTACAGTGCCATCAAGCAGATCATCGAAACCGTGCTGGCCAATCAGTCGGCGGCCTTCCGTGATTGTGTGCTGGTCGAATTTCCGCGCCCCGGCGCCTGGACTTTGGGCTTCGTCACCGGCACCACCCCGCCTGAGGTCTCGGCGGCGATCGGTGGAGATGCACTTACCATCTTTGTGCCGACCACGCCGAACCCGACCTCCGGCTATCTCATCTTCGTGCCGCGGGCGGACGTCAAATATCTGCACATGACTGTCGAAGACGGCATCAAGCTGGTCGTTTCCGGCGGCATCGTGGCGCCGGGCAAGAATCCAACGAAGAAGCCGAAGGCCTCAGCCTGAACGGATCGTCTTTACCACCGCGTCCTTCTCAAAAAGATAGAGCAGGACGCGCAAGGCGAGCCCGCGCTCGCTGACCAGTTCCGGATCCATTTCCAGCACCAGGCGCGCATCGTCGCGAGCGATCTGGATGAGATCGGCATGCGCTACCAGATCGGCTAGGTGAAACTCCGGCATGCCGCTCTGCCGGGTGCCGAGAAGCTCGCCGGCACCGCGCAGGCGTAGATCCTCCTCGGCGATACGGAAGCCGTCCTCGGTCTCGCGCATGATGTTAAGCCGCGCCTTGGCGGTCTCGCTCAATGGCGTCTGGTAGAGCAGCAGGCAGCTCGATTTCCCTGAGCCGCGCCCCACACGGCCACGCAATTGATGAAGCTGGGCAAGGCCGAAGCGCTCGGCATGTTCGATCACCATTACGGTTGCCTGCGGAACATCGACACCGACTTCGATCACCGTCGTCGCCACCAGGATGTCGATCTCGCCGGCCTGGAATTGAGCCATGGTCTTGTCGCGCTCGGCGGCCTTCATCTGGCCATGAACGAGGCCCACGCGCAGGCCGAAAATCGATTTCAGCATGTCATAGCGTTCGCTGGCCGCCGCGAGATCGATGAGTTCGGATTCATCGACCAACGGGCAGACCCAATAGATACGCGAACCTTGCGCGATGGCCCGGCGGAGCCCACCCGCCACCTCCTCCAGACGGTCGATGGCGATGGTGCGCGTATCGATCGGCTGCCGTCCCGGCGGCTTCTCGGTGAGGCGAGAGACGTCGATATCACCGTAGGCGGTGAGGGTGAGGGTGCGCGGGATTGGCGTTGCCGTCATGACCAGGAGATCGACGCCTTTGCCCTTCTCCGACAAGGCGACACGCTGCTGCACGCCGAAGCGGTGCTGCTCGTCAACCACAGCAAGGCGCAGATCGTGAAAGACGATGCTCTCCTGGACCAAGGCATGGGTGCCGACGACGAGCGGCACCTCGCCAGACGCGAGTCCTGCTAGGATGCGCTCGCGGTTCTTGCCCTTGTCGCGTCCGGTGAGGAGCTCTAACCGCAACCCAGCCGCACGCAGCAGGGGTTCCAAAGTCGCAAAATGCTGCCGTGCCAGAATATCGGTTGGCGCCAGCAGGGCTGCCTGGCCACCGGCCTCTGCCGCAATCAGCATGGCAAAGAGTGCCACCACGGTCTTGCCGCTGCCGACATCGCCCTGCAACAGACGAAGCATGCGCTGTGGCGAGGCCATGTCGGCGGCGATCTCCTCGATCGCCTGGCGCTGCGAACCGGTGAGGTCGTAGGGGAGCTTTGCTTTCACGCGCGAGGTCAGGACCCCCGTTGCCACGCAGGGTCGCCCGGCGAGGCGCCGGTTATGCTGGCGTACCAAGGCAAGAGCCACCTGGCTTGCCAGTACTTCGTCATAGGCGAGGCGTTGCCGGGCCAATGTCTCCGGCCCAAGATCCGCCTGGGTGGCTGGGTGATGCACCGCCTCCAGCGCCTGTTTCCATTTCGGCCATTGATGCCGCTTCATCACATGGGTGTCGATCCATTCGGGCAGCTCCGGCGCCCTGTCTATGGCCGCTGCCACTGCTTTCAGCACGAGCCGCGGCGTCAGGCCCGCGGTCAGGCCATAGGTTGGCTCCAGCTTTTTGATCTCTGCCATCCGCTCCGGCGGCAGGATATAGTCCGGATGCACCATATTGAGGGTGCCGGCATAGCGCTCGACCCGGCCCGACACCACACGCCATTCGCCCGGTGGTAGCAGGTTGGTGAGGTAATCGACGCGGGGGTTGAAGAACACCAGGTCGACCGCGCCGGAATCATTGACGCAGGAGACCCGGTAAGGCTGGCGCGGCCTTTGCGGGGGCAGGTGGATCGTCACCTGAACCCTCAGCGTCACCGTGGCACCGTCGGTCACCGTATCGATCGGAGGTTCCTGCTGACGTTCCAGCATGCCGGTCGGCAGATGCCATAGCAGCCCGGCGACGCTGGGCCCGGTCAGCTTCTCGAACAGCTTGCCGAGCCTCGGCCCGATACCGGGCAGGCTGGTCACCGGCGCAAAGAGCGGGTAAAGGATTTGCGGTCGCAAGGGATTCTAAGGTCCGGCAGCTGCTGGAAATGGGGTGACTCTATGCGCCAAACGTAAAAGAGGGAAGGGTATCGGCATGGAGGAGGTGGAGCGACAGCGCAAAAAGCTGATGTTCCAATGCCATCATCGGGGCACCAAGGAACTTGACCTGGTTCTGGGGCCTTTTGCCGACGACCATTTGTCCGCCATGTCTGCTGACGAGTTACGCGTTTTGACTGCCTTCCTCACTGAAATCGACCCCGACATCTATGACTGGCTCTCTGGGCGGGAACCCTTGCCGGAACGGCTGCGCAGTCCCGTCACGGAGCGCCTCGTCGCCTACGGCCGCGTGCGCCTGGGCGATTCGACCGCCAGCGGCGAGACCGCCTGATGCGCGAGCCGTTGCCCTTTGACGTTCCGGAGGCCGGCCGGCATGACGTCGCCGGTGTCCCCGACGGCCATGACGCCCAACTCGTCGCCGGTATTGCCCGGGCGCGCTCGCTCAACGGCATCCTCCACGTCGCGCGCGATGATCTGCGCATGACGCGCATGGTCGAGGCGCTGCACTTTGTGGCCCCCGACCTCGAAGTTCTGACATTCCCCGCCTGGGACTGCCTGCCTTACGACCGCTCCTCACCCCATCGAGACATTCTGGCCGCGCGCATCGAAACGCTGACCGCCTTGGCTGCGGCCGGCGCCGCCGGCAAGCCACTGCCCATCGTCGTCACCACGGTGGGCGCCTTGCTGCAGAAGGTGCCAGGCGCCGCTTCTTTCACCAATAGCGGCCTGGATCTGGCCAAGGGCAAGACCCTCGGCCAGGACGCACTCACCACCTATCTGCTCGGCAATGGCTATCTCAGGAATGCGACTGTAAGCGAGCCTGGCGAGTTCGCTTTGCGCGGCGGTATTGTCGATCTCTTCCCGCCGGGAACCCAACAGCCGCTGCGCGTCGATTTCTTCGGTGATGAGATCGAGGATATCCGGCTGTTCGATCCGCTGACGCAGCGCAGCCAGGAAAAGCTCGACCGGTTCCAGATCAAGCCGGTCAACGAAATCACGCTCACGCCGGCGGCGATCGAGGCGTTCCGAACCGGCTATCGCCAGACTTTCGGCTCGAGCGGGTCCGACGATCCACTTTACGAGGCGATCAGTGCCGGTCGGCATTATCCCGGCATGGAACATTGGCTGCCCCTCTTCGGCGCGGCCCTTGTGACGTTGGACAGCTATCTCCCGCAATGCGTCATCACGCTCGATCATCAGGCCGATGAAGCCAAGCGTGCGCGATTGGACACTATCGCCGACTTCTATTCGGCGCGGCGCGATTTGCACCGGGCTGAAAGGGAATCCGGTGCCCCGGCCTACAAGCCGCTGCCGCCAGACCAGCTTTATCTTACGGATGCCGACTGGAAGAACCTGGCGCGCCGGCACACGATCTTTGCCTTCCATCATTTCGGCACAGGCAGCGAGACAAGCTTGCGTGCGATGGGGGCGCCGGGCCTCAATTTCGCCGAAGCCCGCATCAATCCAGACGTCAATGTCTATGACGCCGCTGCCAAGGCCATCCGTGCCGAGCAGCAGGCCGGCAGGCGTGTGCTGCTTACGGCCGTGAGCCAAGGTGCCGTCGAACGCATCGGCCATCTGCTGAGCGAGCACGGCCTGACCAAGCAGGTAGCGGTTGGCAACCTCGCCGAATTCATGGCTTGGCCGCGCGATAATCTGGGCCGCGCTGTCTTGGGTTTGGAGCAGGGCTATCGCGCCAACGACCTGCTGGTTGTCACCGAACAGGACATCCTCGGCGACCGCCTGACGCGCACGGTGACCCGAAAGCGCAAGACCGAAACCTTCCTGGCAGAACTCGCCAACTTCGCTGCCGGCGATTTCATCGTCCATGTCGATCACGGCGTCGGTCGTTACGAGGGACTGGAAACGCTTGATGTCGGCGGGGCGCCGCATGATTGCCTGCGGCTCACTTATGCCGGCAATGACAAGCTCTATGTCCCGGTCGAAAACATCGAGGTCCTCACCCGCTATGGCGGCGAGGATGCTTTGGTCGAGCTAGATAAATTGGGCGGTGCTGCCTGGCAGGCCCGGAAGGCCCGCGTCAAGCAGCGCATCAAGGACATCGCCAACCATCTCCTCAAAGTGGCAGCGCAGCGCGCCATCCGCGAAAGCGATCCCCTGCAGGCGCCGGCGGGTCTGTTCGACGAATTCTGTGCCCGTTTCGCCTATGCCGAAACGGAGGACCAGCAGCGCGCCATCGACGATGTCCTGACGGATATGGCTGCCGGCAAGCCGATGGATCGCCTGGTCTGCGGCGACGTGGGTTTCGGCAAGACCGAGGTGGCCCTGCGCGCTGCGTTTGCGGCGGCCATGAGCGGCAAGCAGGTCGCCGTCGTGACGCCCACCACCTTGCTCTGCCGGCAGCATTTCAAGACCTTCAGCGAACGCTTCCGTGGTTTCCCCGTGCAAGTCCGCCAGCTCTCGCGCCTGGTAGGTACAAAGGAGACGAAGGAAACCAAGGAAGCCCTCAAGGAAGGCAAGGTCGAAATCGTTATCGGCACCCATGCGCTGCTCTCGAAATCTATCGAGTTTGCCGATCTCGGCCTGCTCATTGTCGACGAGGAGCAGCATTTCGGCGTCAGCCAGAAGGAACGCCTGAAGGAATTGCGCGGCGACATCCACGTGCTGACCCTGACCGCGACGCCGATCCCACGCACCCTGCAATTGGCGCTGACCGGTATTCGCGAAATGAGTCTCATTACGACGCCGCCGGTCGACCGGTTGGCCGTTCGGACCTTCGTGCTGCCCTTTGATCCGGTCGTCATTCGCGAAGCAATTCTCCGCGAACAGTTCCGTGGCGGCCAGATCTTCTACGTCTGCCCGCGCATCGAAGATCTCGAAACCGTAGCGGAGCGGGTGCGCAAGCTGGTACCGGAGGTCAAGATCGTCACTGCCCATGGCCAGATGTCCGCAACGGCCCTTGAGAAGGCGATGACCGCCTTCTATGACCGCAGCTACGACATGCTGCTCGCCACCAACATCATCGAATCCGGCCTGGATATCCCCAGCGCCAATACGATGATTATTCACCGCGCTGACATTCTAGGGCTTTCGCAGCTTTACCAGCTGCGCGGGCGCATTGGCCGCTCCAAGCTGCGCGGCTATTGCTACCTCACCACGGTCCCCAACAAGAACCTCACCGAGACCGCGCAGAAGAGGTTGGAAGTGATGCAGACGCTCGATCAGCTCGGTGCCGGTTTCACCCTCGCCAGCCACGATCTCGATATCCGCGGCGCCGGGAACCTGCTGGGCGAGGAACAGTCGGGGCAGGTTCGGGAAGTGGGCGTCGAGCTTTATCAGCAACTGCTCGAGGAAGCCGTCGCCGAAGCGCGCGGCGATCTCCGGGCACAACAGAAACAGGAATGGGCGCCGCAGATCAATCTCGGTACCTCGGTCCTCATCCCGGAGAACTATGTCACCGACCTTTCTGTGCGCCTGGGGCTCTATCGCCGCATAGCCACGCTGGAAAACGACCAGGAAGCCGAAGCCTTCGCCGCCGAAATGATCGACCGCTTCGGATCGCTGCCGAACGAGGTGGAAAATCTGCTGAAGATCGTGGCGGTGAAGCGCCTGTGCCGCAGCGCGGGTATTGAACGCATTGAAGCCGGTCCCAAGGGGGCGGTTTTGAGTTTCCGCAACAACCGCTACGCCAAACCCGAGCGCCTCATCGACTACATCTCGAAGCGTTCCGACATCATGTCAGTCCGCCCCGATCAGAAACTGGTCTATCGCCAAGACTGGCTTGATGCCGACGCTCGCGTCAGCGGGGTGAGGAAGCTCATGGATAGATTGGCAGAGATGGCTGCGTGAACCGACTTAGGAAGCAACCCGCTCCTTGTCATCCTCGCGGGCAAGATCGAACATCGAATAGAGAACTTCGGGTTCCTGCGCGCCGGAAAGGCCGAAGCGGCCATTGAAGATGAGGTAGGGCACGCCGGTGATGCCCAGTCGCCGCGATTGGAAATCCTCAGCCAATGCCAGATCGATCTCTGGAATGCCCTCGACGGCCGCGCGCGCCGTATCGGCGGAGAGCCCCATTTCCTCGGCCAGGCCGATCAGCTTTTCCGGATCGCCGATATCGATCCCTTCGATGAAATAAGCGACATAGAGGCGGTCGAGCAGGGCGGCCTCGCGGCCTATCCTGGCCGCCGCTTGTAGCAGTCGATGCGATCGCAGCGTGTTAGGCGTGCGCTTGATACGCTCGAACTGGAACTCGATCCCCTCATTGCGGCCGACACGGGCGACGCTGTCGAACACCCGTTGCGCCCGCTCGAGCGACCCGAACTTTGCGGTCATATACTGCGCCCGGTCGATGCCCGCCATCGGCATCCCCGGATTGAGCTGAAATGCCCGCCAGCGGATGACCAGATCGGCCTGCGGCCGATTGGCCAGCGCACGCATCAACCGGCGCTTCCCGATGTAGCACCATGGGCAGACCGTATCGGCGAAGATTTCCAGCAACATGGGGGTATTCTGGGAGCCGGGGAGGGATATGGCAAGAGTGGAGAGGGAGCGGGCCAGCCCCCGTCTGCCCGCGGGCTAACCGAAGATCTTCGGATCCAGGAAGCGCCGGAGGACATTCAGAGTCATCCGAGACACATTGTTGTCATAATTATTGTGCGCCAGGGAACTCGACCAGCCGATCGAGCCGGTCGAGAAGACTGCGCCGCCACTTGGGGTTTCGAAGAATACGATTTCCGCCCGGCAGCGGTCACTTTCAATGGCATCAAGGCCGGGAAAACCCGCCAGCAATTCCTCGGGTGTCAGGAGGAATGTGTTCGAATGCTCGACGGATTTAGCGAGGATCAAGGCGTGGGCCGGCGTTCCGAGTTCAGGATCAGAGGCGTCGAGTTCTAATCCGGCGGCGCCACCCAGGATGCCGAAGTTGCCGATGCTCTCATCCGGCCCGATCCCGTCGAAAATGAAGGCCGCACGTGGATCGAAGCTGTCGGCAAGGCGCGTGTAATAGGAACTGGCATCGAATCCTTCGGTCACGAAGCCGACGCCGAACACCTTTTGCGGAGCGCGGCCTTGGCTCCGCCACAATCCGCCGAACTCCCCGGTGAAGGCGTGGTAGCGCTCGCCCGGCGGCAGTTCATAGCAGCGCGTGCCGGCCTCGCCACGGCGCACCTCAATGGCGGCCGGCCATTCCGGATTGGTGGCGATACGCCAATAGAAACCGTTACCGCCGAGATACATGAGGCGGCCGCCGTCCTTTTGATAACGCTCGAACGCATCCAGCATCTGGGTCGTATGATATTCGGGATGGGTTCCAGCGATGACGCAACGGTAGTTCTTCAACAGCTCGACGCCTTCGGCATGGATGCGGTCGTCGGTGATGATGTCATAGGGCTGGCCGATCGCGTGCAGCCAGTCGGTGATATGAAGATCGGCGTTGAAATTCCAGATGGCGCGCTTGGGGCGCGTATTGAGGATCGGCCGCAGCCAGGAGGAATAGGAACTGCCAGATCCGTCGCGGTGCCGGTCATAAAGCGACACGCCAAAATCGCGCCGCTCTTTCAGGAACTGCTCCGCCGGTCCCAGTTCCAGCAGGGCACCGTAGCAGACTTCCGACAACGCGTCCTCGTAACCGTGATGCGAATTGGCGTATGCGAGATAGGTATAGGTTGAGGCAAGCAGGGCTACCGACGCCGTCGCCTTGCCTTTGGGTGGCAGCACGAAGAAGGGCAGAATGTCTTCGCCGCCATCCTGGGTCGTCAGCTCGCAGGCATAGATGCCGCTGGCGAGGTCGGCCGGCAGGTTCCAGGTGAAATCCGTCGCCCAGCCCATGTCGTAGAGATCGTCGCAATGGAAATGGATGGCGCCGTAGAGATCTGGCCGTTCCTTCCAATTGGTCGTCTCAGAGTGCCAATTCGATGCGGTGACGGCGCGGGTCGGCAGATTGACCAGCGAGCCATCAAGGCCGTTGCCGCTCTGGTCCCTGACGTGGCGGGCGGCCATATCACGGCTGAAATCCCACCGCGCGAGGCAGGGCAGCGGCGCCCAGCTCGGGTGGCTGATACGCGTCGGGTCTAGATAGCCGATATAGAGCGCCGGCGCTTCGATCTTACCGTCGAAATGGTTCTGCGAGTGGCGGCGGTCGGGAAGGCCCGGCTGCAGGGAAGCACCGACGGTGATGGTGGCGGCCATCATGTCCGGCAGGGTGAAGGGGATGACGGCTGAACCGTCGCTGATCTCGGGTTCGCCGAATTGCCGCTCCAAGGGGCGCTGGATGACGATCAGGCGTCGGTCTGCCGCATCGTAGCTTGCCGCCAGCAGATACCAATGCCTGGGCAGTAGCGGTCTGCCGGTGCCGAGCGTGATCTGCCCGCGCCCGTCGCCCACGGTGACGGCGCCGGCACCGCTGCGATCCAGACACAAGGTGACGCCACGCGTTGACCCGGCCTGCGCCAAGTCATGGCAGGCGATGATGGCCTGCGGCGCTTCTTTGTCGATCCAATGGCCTTGCACGATGGCGGCCAGGGTGAAACCGGCGGAGGCGAGCAGGGTGGCCGGCTTCTCGACAAGCATGTAGGAACCGACATCGATTGCCTGTTTGCGGCCGGGATAGGTCGCGTTCACCTTGGCATCGATCGGGATCACCTTATAGCCGGGACTGATCGGCCCATCGTCGCCGCAAATCAGACGCACGATGCGTGCATTGAACGCGTTGGCGCCTTCTTCGCAAGAAACCTTGAAATCAAGACGTTCGCCAGGCCGTGCCGAGGGGCGATCCGTATAGCCGACGATTTTGAGCATGATCAGGTCAATCCAATGCCAGGTCCTGGCCGGTGAGACGCCGCCAGCGCAGTTTGAACACGGCCCATTCCGCCGTGACACGATCTTCGAAGACATGACCGGTCAGCATCATCGGATCCTGCGGCCGCCTGCCAAGTTGGGCGAGCTTCCACGGGCCGAAACGGCCATCGCGCAGAAGCACGTAATGCCCCTCGAACGGTTCCGAACGCATGCGGTTGAGCACCCGCTGCAGTTCTGCGCTGTGGCGACCGAAGGGCTTGCGTTTGAATTCTTGCGCCAGGTCGATCCGGCTTGGGTCGATTTCATACATGGTGGGAGCCTAGCAGAGCTGTTTGATTCGGCGCAGCGCCTCGTCGAGCGTCTCGAACTTCTTGGCAAAGCAGAAGCGCACGACACTCGTCACCGCATCCTCGGCATAAAAGGCGCTGACCGGAATCGATGCCACGCGCGCCTCTTCGACCAACAGCTTGGCAAAGGCATTATCGTCCATGCCGGCGAAGCGTCCCTTGGTGAGATCGACATTGAGGAAATAGGTCGCATTGGACGGGATGACATGGAAGCCGAGCTTGGTAAGGCCGTCGGCAAAACGATCCTGGGCCTCCTGGAAGTCGCGGCGCATGCCGGTGAAATAGTCGTCCGACTTGTCGAGCCCATATGCCACCGCAGCCTGTAGATTGGGCGGGGTGGTGAAGGTGATGTACTGATGCGCTTTTGCAACCACCTTCAGGATCTCCGGAGCCGCGCAGACGAAGCCGACTTTCCAGCCGGTAAGAGAGAAGATTTTCCCCGCGGAACCGATTTTAAGCGTTTTTCGGCGAAGTGACGGGATGGTTAGGGTGGGCCTGAATTCTACGTTGTAAAATAAGACATGCTCCCAGACCTCGTCGCAGACCAGAATGGCGTCATGCTGGACGATGTAACTGGCCAACAGATCAAGATCGGCAGGCGAGAACACCGAACCGCTCGGGTTGAGCGGATGGTTGAGCAGTACGACTTTGGTCTTGGCATTAAAGACCGCCTTTAGTTGCGCCTCATCGATGCCCCAATGCGGCGGCCGGAGAGTCACGAAGCGGGGGATGCCGCCAGCCCGCTTCACCAAGGGCAGATAGGCATCATACATCGGTTGGAACAGCACGACCTCATCGCCGGGCTCGATCAAGGCGAGCAGGGCACCGGCCAGGGCCTCGGTGGCGCCCGAAGTCACCATGACCTCGGTTTCCCAATCCAAATCAAGATGATGGAAGCGCTTGTAGTGCCGCGCAATAGCCTGGCGGAGTTCCGGAATGCCCATCATCGGGGGGTACTGGTTCCACCCATTGACCACCGCATCGGCCGCCTGCCGGCGCACGTCGAGCGGACCTGGATCGTCGGGGAAACCTTGGCCGAGATTGACGGCATCGAATTGCCGAGCCATGCGTGACATGGTTTCAAAGACGCTGGTCGAGGTCTGGGCAAAGATCGGATTCATGCGAGCACTCGTAACAAAGGCGAGTGACCCTTGTGCGCTGGGGCACAAGGCTTGTCAACCTACTGTTATAGCGTCAAATTTTGCGAGCGATGTAACGGAAGCCCGTGTCTGGCCGAATGGTCTTCATCAGGCAAAGGAGTAGACCTTGTATCCATGGCTCGACAGATCCGGCCGATTGTCCTGGCTGAAACTTGGCGTTTTCATCGGCATCCTGCTGCCGGGACTCTGGGCTGCCTATATCTGGGCCTTCGCGCCGCCGCCGGCACCTGGCGCCCTTGGCAGCAGCGCCATGCCAGTGACGGCGGCCCTGCATCTCATCGGCCTGTGGTCTGTGCGTTTCCTGTTGATCACGCTCAGCGTAACGCCGCTGCGGCGGATTGGCGCCTGGCCGCGCGCCGTTACTTTGCGGCGCATGTTGGGCGTCGCCGCCTTTGCCTATGTGCTGCTTCATTTCTGCCTTTACATCGTGCAACAGAACTATCGCCTGCTATTCGTGGCGAGCGAGGTCGCCTTGCGGATCTATCTCACCATCGGTTTCGTGGCCCTCATCGGCCTTACAGCCCTTGCCGTCACGTCGACCGACAGCGCGATGCGCCGATTGGGAGGCAAGAGGTGGCAGCGCCTTCATTACCTCGTCTATCCGTTGGCGGTGCTGGGCCTTGCGCATTTCTTCATGCAATCGAAGGTCAATGTCGGCGAGCCTGTCCTGATGAGTGGCCTGTTTCTGTGGCTGATGCTCTATCGCCTGGCCTTCCGTTGGAACGGCGAACGGGCGCTCGGGGTCTGGCAGCTTGTCACGCTGACGCTCGCGACAACTCTGCTCACATTGTTGGGGGAAGCGGCATGGTACCAATTCGCGACGGGGATCGGCGGCGAGCGGATTCTCGCCGCGACGTTCGATTTCCGCCACGTCCGGCCGGCTTGGTGGGTGCTGCTGGTCACCGCGGCGTTCATTCCCCTGAAGCTGGCGGCAGACCGGATCTGGAGCCAGCGTAAGACCTCCCCGAAAAGGGCGCCGCTCGCTGCGTGAGGCACCGAGTTCGCAAGGGTGTTTGGTTAAGGGGGACGTTCCGGCTATGGTGCTTTGCGAAGTACCATCCTTAAGCGGTCAGGCCGTGGCGATACTGTGATTTCGTTCGACGAGTTGATCATCCGGCACCCGGCCCTGAAGGCGCTTTTGCGCTACTGGCGCAGCCTGTCGCGGAAGGGCTCGGTGCCGCGGCGACGGGATATCGATCCGGTTGCGCTGCGCAAGCTGTTGCCGCATCTCTATCTGATCGACGCCGGTGCCACGCCGGATGAGTTGCGATATCGTCTGGCCGGCAGCATCATCGTGCAGGCTTTCGGCTTTGAGCCAGGCCGTTTGAGCCGCGCCCAGATACGTGCCTGCCATGTAAAGCCGGAGCGGTACGATGAGTTCAACCGCACCAGTGCCGAAACGCACCGCATCGTGACCCACAGGATTGTCGCCTACACGCACGATCACATGACGTCCTATACCAAGGATTATCTGGCGTATGCGCGTTTGAATCTGCCTATCTCGGAGGATGGCGAGACGCCCTCAGGTATCTTCGGCGCGATCTATCTGTCCAGTGATGGCGATCCGTTCTGGAACCGGTTCGAGGAACTGCACGTGGAAACACCGCTTGATCAGGTCCTCGCTGCGCCAGCCTGAGGCAAGCCTAGCGCCGCCCTTACTCAGTCTGGACGATATCCTCGAAATCTGCATCGACACCGAAACCGAGGTCGATGAGGTCACGGTGCACCACATTGGCACCGCGCAGTTGCGGGTGCACCTCGTGATAGAGCTGATCCGGCTCGATCGCCTGGTCGGCGAAGAGGATGAATCCGTCGATGCCGGGTTCGGAGGACTTCAAGGGAAATCCGGTGGCCTCGATCATGAGTGCCGAGCCGCCGGAATAGCTCTGCTGGATTTCCGCGCGCACGGCGCAGGGCGTGTCGATAACCATGTGCATTGCCCGCGCGGCCACGTCTCGCCTTTCTGGCGGGACGAAGTCATAGTAGTTGCGACCCGCGAGATTGAGTCCCACCCGTTCCTTTAGCCTTTCCCCGGCGACGCGATAGATGCATTTGTCCGGCTTGGTAACGGCGACCAGGGCGAGATGAGGAATGACGGCGACGAAGTTCTGCAGATTGAGGTCGTTTTTCTGGGGAATGACGCCACCAGCTTCATCGAGCATGCTCAGAAACCCGTTGGCAAGCATACGGCAGGCCGGGGTGCGGTAGCGCTCGATGGCATCCTTAAGGGCGCCCGCATAGTTCGGCTTCAACCTAGTCCAGCCCATGCCCCCAAGACACCTGCGATCATTGTCCCTGGCAAAGACACTAGAACGGCTGTGAGCAGCGCGCCAATACTATTATACGAGGAATGAAATGCTCGAGGACATCGATCCCATCGCAATCACTGCGGCGACGCTTTCTTCGCAATTTCAAGCGGGGCCTCAGCGCAGATAGATATCGACATAGTCCGCCGCGAGGTCGCAAGGATTGTCGATCGACTGCATGCGCCAATATCTGCGTTTGCCCTTTTTGAGGAAGAGAAAATCACCTTCCCGTATACACGCTTTCCCGCCGTTGATGTGGCTGACCTCTGTGACGATCTTGCCGCGGAACCTGAAACTCGTTGCATCGATTGAAGTGACAATGCCGTCGACCGAAACGAAACCTTCGGCCGCTTCCTGGCGCCCGCTTAGCCGCCATTCCCCATCCATCGCCTTTACCTCGGCCGTGCCCGCATCCTTCAGCGTGCCGCTGCCCAGCCATTGCAGCGTGATGGCGTGGGTGCCGAGAAGTTTTTGCGCCATGGCGGGATCGGCAATGGCAGGATCCGCAAATGCGGGTTGCAACTGGCCACCAAGGAGCAGGACGGTAAGGAGGGCCATCCTGACCGCAACTAGCCATTGCAGCAAGGTCATCAGCCTTCTCCATGTCATCGGTCATTAAGCAGGATGGCGGAAGGGGTGGGATTCGAACCCACGGTGAGCTTACACCCACGCCAGTTTTCAAGACTGGAGCCTTAAACCACTCGGCCACCCTTCCGGCTTGCGGAAGGTCCTTATCCATCCTGGCAGGCTAAATCAAGCCATCATAGCCCTGGCCATTCGCCAAGCGGAGTTCATTGCCGAGCAGATGAAGAGGAAGGCGATCTAGCCCGGCCCGCCATCCTTCAGCCCGTACCTGTACCTCGAGTCGACCGCCATGCTCTGCCATGGCGGTCTTTTTTCGCAGGCGGATCGGTCGTTCTGATCAGAATCCCTTTCCATTCTTGCGCAAACCGACCTGGGCGGATAGTTTATGGACCGCAAATTTCCACTATATCTTGATGATTCAGGGGTCCGGGCGGTCCAGATGCAGGGGTTTCGTCACTTTTCTCGTCTTCTGGCCGTTCTTGGGCTGCTGACGCTGGCCGCCGCCTGCGCCGAGACCAATCTGGCGGTTGAAACGACCAAGGTGGTCACGCGCCAGGAGCCGGACGTCAGCGGCCCCTACAAGGTCGGCAAGCCCTATCAGGTGAAGGGTGTCTGGTATTACCCGCAGGCCGATTACAATTACGACGAAACCGGTATCGCCTCGTGGTACGGGCCGGGCTTCCATACCAAGGCCACCGCGAATGGCGAAACCTATGACGAGAACGACCTGACGGCGGCGCATAAAACGCTGCCGATGCCGTCCCTGGTGCGCGTCACCAATCTGGAAAACGGCCGTTCGATCGTCGTGCGCATCAATGATCGCGGGCCTTTCGTCAACAACCGAGTCATCGACATGTCGCGACGCGGCGCCCAGCTTCTCGGTTTCGAGCAGAACGGGACGGCCAAGGTCCGTGTCCAGGTGATGAAGGAAGAAAGCATGCTGCTGGCGGCGAAGGCCTCGTCCCAAGGCGGCGATGTCTTCAGCCCGTCGCCGACCGCCGCGCCGGCCGGAGCTGTCACCGCCCAGGCTCTGCCACCCGCCGGGGGGAGCGCGGCACCAGCGCCGGCGGCCCCGGCCCCGGCCGCCAAGCAATCAGCCGTCGGCAGCGTTAAAATTCCGCAGCTGACCGGCCAGGTTTCGGTGGTGCCGGTGAAAGCGACCAACATCTTCATTCAAGCGGGAGCCTTCCTCCGCCAGGCCAATGCCCAGCAACTGCAGCGCAAGCTGACCAGCCTCGGCCATCCCACCCGCATCACGCAGTTCATGCTCAACCAGCAGCGCTTCTACCGTGTCCAGCTGGGGCCGCTGGCCTCGGTCGAGGAGGCGGATCAGGTCTTGCAGAAGCTACTCGATAGCGGGCATCCGGATGCCCGTATCGCCGTGAACTGACTGGATTTCCTGCCGAACCGGATGTTGCTTGACGTTGTTGGGCTCGAGGATCAATTTGCCGCGCTAAAGTGCCCAATTCGGGCGAGTCTTATGTGAGTTTCTGAGGTCGGAAATATGTTGAAGCTTCTGCTGGCTTGCGTTCTTGCCACGGGTCTCATTCTGGGTGTCCCCGCCGGGCAGAGCCGGGCCGAGCCGCTCGTGACCAACGCGCAGCACGCCTATATCGTCGACTATCAGACCGGTGCGGTTCTGTTCGACAAGCTGGCCACCGAGCGTCTGCATCCGGCTTCGATGAGCAAGCTGATGACCATCTATATGCTGTTCGACGCGCTCAAGCGTGGCGACGTCAAGCTCACCGACAGTTTTCATGTCAGCGAGAAGGCCTGGTCGACACAGGGCTCGAAGATGTTCGTCGAGATCAACGCCTCGATCCCGGTCGAAGACCTCATTCGGGGCATTATCATACAGTCCGGCAACGACGCTTGCGTCGTCGTTGCCGAGGGCCTTGCCGGTTCGGAAGAAGCCTTTGCCGACCGCATGAACAAGAAAGCCAAGGAAATCGGCCTCACCGACAGCAATTTCGTCAATGCCTCGGGCCTCCCGGACCCCAATCATCTGATGACTGCCAAAGACCTGGCTACCCTGGCTCGGCACCTCATCGACGACTTCCCCGAGTTCTACAAATATTTCTCCGAGCATGAATTCGTCTGGCACGGGATCAAGCAGGGCAATCGCAACCCGTTGCTCTATCGCAAGGGTTCCGGCGTTGACGGGTTGAAGACGGGCCATACGGAAGAAGCCGGCTTCGGCCTTACCGCCTCGGCGGTACGCGACGGCCGCCGCATCATTATGGTCGTTCATGGCCTCAATGGCATGCAGGAGCGCGCTGACGAAGCCGGCGGCTTGCTCGATTGGGCCTATCGTGAATATGGCAACTTCACCATCGCCACCCCGGGCACGGTCCTGGGCGAAGCCGAGGTCTGGATGGGTGCTGAAAAGACGGTGCCGCTCACCGTGGAATCCGATCTGCTGGTGACCCTGCCGCGCGCCGAGCGTGAGAAGATCGTTGCCAAGGCGGTTTATCAGGGCCCCGTTCAGGCGCCGATCAAGAAGGGCCAGGAAATCGGCGAACTGGTCATCGATATCCCCGGCATGCCGCAGGCGCACGCCAAACTGGTGGCAGCCAAGGACGTCGCCGATCTCAGCTTCGGTGGACGCATCGCCGCGGCCCTGCAGCATTTCGTCTTCGGCGCGAATTGATCGTTCATGCCGCCGGTCACCCCTTTGCGCTTCGTCACGTTTGAAGGCGGCGAGGGGGCCGGAAAGTCAACCCAGATCCGCTTGCTGGCCGAAGCCCTGCGGCAGGCGGGAGAACTGGTCGAGGTTACCCGCGAGCCCGGCGGCACCAAAGGTGCCGAGGAAATCCGTGCCTTGCTGGTCGAAGGCGCGGCGGGGCGCTGGCAGGCGGAGACTGAGGCACTGCTCCATTTTGCTGCCCGCGCCGAACATCTGGCCCATGTCATCCGGCCGGCCCTGGCTGCCGGCAAATGGGTGCTCTGCGACCGGTTTGCCGACAGCACCCTGGCCTATCAAGGCTACGGCCAGGGGCTCGATCTCGATTGGCTGTGGACCCTGCGCCGGCGCATTGTCGGCCCAACCGAGCCGGGCCTCACGTTCATGATGGATCTACCAGTCGAAAAGGGGCTGGCGCGCGCCGAGACCGAACAGCGCTATGAGCGGATGGGGGTCGATTTCCATCGGCGGCTGGCCGACGGCTTCCGCCAGCTGGCCGCCGCCGATCCCACCCGTTGCCGCATAATCGATGCCGCACGTGCCCGCGAGGTGATCGCCGCCGACATCGCCGGCTTGATCCGGGACCGTTTCGGCGTCAGCCTCTGACAGCATGACGGACGAAACGCGTTTTCCACCGCCGGAGGCTACGGCGCAACTTCTTGGCCACCAGGAGGCGGAGGCCGCTTTCCTGCGTGCCTATCAATCCGGGCGGATGCCGCATGCCTGGCTGATCACCGGACCGCGCGGCATTGGCAAGGCGACGCTGGCTTTCCGCATGGCGCGCTTCCTGCTGAGCCATGGGCTTCCTGCCCCCGCCGCTGCCGAACCTGCCGGCATGGGCCTGTTCGGCGATGCGCCCGAACCGGAACCGATCCCGGAACTCACCAGCCTCGATATCCCGCCTGACCACCCGATCTTCCGCCGAGTACGCGAGTTGTCGCATTCCGATTTGCGCGTCCTGCGTCGCAGCGCCAATGAAAAAACCGGGAAGCTGCGTGCCGAGATCACCATCGACGAGGTCCGCGGGGCCATCGAATTTCTGCACATGACGCCGGGTGAATCCGATTGGCGCGTGCTGGTGGTGGATGCCGCCGACGAACTCAACCGGAATGCCGCCAATGCGCTGCTGAAGATCCTGGAGGAACCGCGCCCGCGCACGGTGATCCTGCTCATCTCGCATGCGCCGGGCCGCTTGCTGCCGACGATTCGGTCGCGTTGCCGCAAGCTGGCGCTGGAGCCCTTGCCGCCGGCCGTTATCGTTTCGGAACTGAAGCGTCACGGAATCGATCTGGGCAGCGCCGAACTTGCCCTGTGCACGGCGCTGGCTGAAGGATCGCTTGGCCGGGCCCTGGGTTTCGGCAGCGATAGCGCCGGGCTGGACCTCTTTCAGTCGATCGCCACCTTGCTGGCCAGCTGGCCGAACTACGACGCCAACATCCTCCATAAGCTCGGCGACAAGCTTGCGGGCAAGGGCGGCGAGGGGCAGTTCGAGATCGCCACGGCCCTGCTGGACTGGTGGCTGACCCGCTTCATTCGCTGGTCTGCCGTGCAAGACCTTCAGATAGCTGAGGTTTTTCCGGGAGAAGCCGGGCTCATGCAACGCCTGCGCGGGGCCGCCAGCCTTGATCACTGGCTGCAATCATGGGAAAAGGTCACCCGATTGTTTGCTCGGGTCACCAGTGCCAATCTCGACCGCAAGCAAGCTTGGGCCACGGCCTGGCTGGTGCTCGCGTCGCCGGGGCGGTAGCCCGTTCATTCTTCGCTTTGGTCCGGCCCATGACTGTGATTGGGGGCTGCCCAGCCACGCGATCTCTGGCAGTACGTCGAGAATAGCGCGTGGGTCCTGCGCCATTGCGCAGGATGGCAATAATTGAGGTTTTATTGGAACCATCCATGTCAAAAGACAAATTCTACATCACCACGGCCATTGCCTATCCCAATGGCGCCCCACATATCGGGCATGGCTATGAGCTGATCGCCACGGACGCGATCGCCCGTTTCATGCGGCTTGATGGGCGTGATGTCCTGTTCCTGACCGGCTCGGACGAGCATGGGCAGAAGATGCAGCAGACAGCGGAACGCGAAGGCGTGACGCCCAAGGAATTGGCCGATCGCAACACGGCGCGCTTTCGCGAGATGGGCCCGGCCCTCAATTCGTCGAATGACGATTACATCCGCACCTCCGAGGCGCGGCACTACAAGACCTGCGCCGCCCTGTGGGAAAAGATGGAAGCGGCCGGCGATATCTATCTCGACAAATATGCCGGCTGGTACTCGGTCCGCGACGAGGCCTATTACGACGAAAGCGAACTCTCGCAGAACGCCGACGGCAAGCGTCTGGCGCCCACGGGTACGCCGGTCGAATGGGTTGAGGAGGAAAGCTATTTCTTCCGCCTCTCCAACTACCAGGAGAAGCTGCTCGATCTTTACGAACGCGTGCCCAATTTCATCGGCCCCGATGCCCGCCGCAACGAAGTGATGAGCTTCGTGAAGGGTGGCCTCAAGGATCTGTCGATCAGCCGCACGACCTTCGACTGGGGAATTCCTGTGCCCGGCAATCCCAAGCACATCATGTATGTCTGGGTCGACGCACTGACCAATTATGTGACCGCGACCGGCTGGCCGGATACGAACCATCCACGCGCGGCCTATTGGCCGGCGGATGTACATATCATCGGCAAGGACATCGTGCGGTTCCATACGGTCTATTGGCCGGCCTTCCTGATGTCGGCGGGCCTGCCCTTGCCAAAGCGCGTCTATTGCCACGGCTTCCTGTTCAACAAGGGCGAGAAGATGTCGAAATCGGTCGGCAACGTCATCGACCCCTTCAACCTTGCCAAGGCCTATGGCGTCGACGCGATGCGCTATTTCTTTCTGCGCGAAGTGCCGTTTGGGCAGGATGGCAGCTACAGCCCGGAAGCGATCGTGCAGCGCATGAATGCCGATCTTGCCAACGATCTCGGCAATCTGGCGCAACGTTCGCTCTCCATGATCGCAAAGAATCTCGACGGCAGGCTGCCGGAGCCGACCGCGCTCAATGAAGAAGACGCCACGATGCTTGAGCAGGCCGACGCGCTTCTCGGCAAGGCGCGCGAAAGCATGGGGGACTATGCGCTCCACCAGATCCTCACAGCCACCTGGGCAGTCGTCGCGGAAGCAAACAGGTATTTCGCCGGCAACGAACCGTGGGCGCTGCGTAAGACCAACCCGGAGCGTTTCGGCACGGTATTGTGGGTAACGGCAGAGGTGCTGCGCCAGGTGGCGATCCTGACGCAGCCTGTGATGCCGGAAGCGACCGCGAAGCTACTCGACATCCTTGGCGTTGCGGCAACGGAGCGGGATTTCAGCCAGATCGGCGGCAAGAGCCGGATCAAGGGCGGTACAACACTGCCGGCGCCGGTCGCGATCTTCCCGCGATATGTCGAACCCGAGGAAGCTAAGGGCTGATCATGGTTTCTCTCGTCGACAGCCATTGCCATCTCGATTTCGACGATTTCGGGACGGATTTCGATGCCGTCTTGACTCGCGCCAGAGAGAACGGCGTCGAGCGCATGCTGACCATCTGCACGCGCGTGACCAAGTTCGAACAGGTGCTGGCCATCGCTGCGGCGCATGACAATATCCGCTGCACCGTCGGTATTCATCCGCACGAAGCAGAGCACGAGCCGGATGTGGATGTTGCGCGCCTGGTCGATCTCGCGAAGCATCCGAAAGTCGTTGGAATCGGCGAAGCCGGGCTCGATTACTTCTACGATAAGAGCCCGCGCGAACGGCAGCAGGTCGTTTTCGCTACCCATATCGAGGCCTCGCGCGCAAGCGGCCTGCCGATCGTCGTACATAGCCGCGACGCGGATGAAGACACCGTCCGTCTGTTGCAGGATGGGGCGAAAAAGGGCGGCCTCACGGGCGTGATACACTGTTTTACATCGACGCAGTATCTGGCCGATGCAGCGCTCGAGATGGGCTTCTATATTTCGCTTTCCGGCATCGTCACCTTCAAGAACGCAACCGCCTTGCGCGACGTCGCCCGCACCATCCCCCATAACCGACTGCTGGTCGAGACAGACTCGCCCTATCTGGCGCCGATCCCGATGCGCGGCAAACGCAACGAGCCGGCCTTCGTGAAGCACACGGCAAGCTTTGTCGCTGATTTTCTTGGCCTCTCCTTAGCTGATCTTGCCGCGCAGACCACGGCAAATTTCGATCGCCTGTTCACCAAGGCGGCGGCATGAAGGTCACCATCCTCGGCTGCGGTGGCTCGGGCGGGGTGCCGCTTATCGGTCCCGGTTGGGGCGAATGCAATCCGGACAATCCGAAGAACCGGCGGCGTCGTGTTTCCATTCTGGTACAGCAGAAGCATGTGAACATCATCTGCGACACCAGCCCGGATTTCCGCGAACAGGTGTTGGGTGCAGGTATCCATCATCTCGATGCCGTCCTCTATACGCATGACCACGCCGATCATACGCAAGGCATCGATGATCTCCGTTTCGTTCGCAGCAAGGACAAGTCGATCGACAACCGGGTACCCATCTATGGATCGGCGGAGACTTTGGCGACGCTGCGGCAGCGTTTCGATTATGCCTTCGCTCAGAACAACAAGGGCTCCGGCCATCTCTACAAGCCGTTCATCCAATCGCATCTGATCGGCAATCAGCCCTTCAATGTGTGTGGTATCGACATCGTGCCCTATGCGCAGGATCACGGTTTTGGTACGAGCTCGACTGGCTACCGCATCGGCAATATGGCCTATTCAACGGATTGCGTGGAAATGCCGGATGAGAGCCTCGACAAATTGGAGGACCTCGACCTCTTCATTGTCGATTGCTTGCGTTTCGAGCCACATCGGACCCATGCCAATTTTGACAAGGCCATGTCCTGGGTAGAATTGCTGAAGCCCAAGCACACTGTGCTGACGCACATGAACCATTTGGTCGATTATGATGTCATCAAAGCGCGCTGTCCGGTGGGGGTCGAGCCCGCCTATGACGGACTGACGATCGAAATTCCCGATTTCATCAGCGCGCTTTCTTAACGGAAACCGGCACGTCCGGCGCGGATGCGGGCAGAAAAATCCGGCGCCTGACCGGCTGCACGCGCGGCGTCATTGATATGGGCACGCGCCTTCAATTCGTCGAAGGGCAGGGCACCGGCGAGCCTGCCGTGCTGATAGGCATATTCGTCGCCCTTGCCATTCAGCAGCAGGCGCCAATCCCAGGGAGGCATTTTGCCCGAGGCCGCCGAGGTATGAATGCGGATGTTGGTGGTGCAGTTGGACGTGATGGCATTATAGTATTGCGCCCGCTGATGCAGCCTGTTCAAGCTATGTAGATAGTCAATAAAAATGCTGCGGGCGGCCTCGGGCGTTGCCGTCGTGCGATAGAGGTAGACTTCTTCGTCTTTTCGATAGTTGGTACGCAAGCGAATGACGTCGCGTTCGTCCGCGACGGTATAGATCAGCTCATATTGACGAAAGAAACCGAGGATAGCGGAGTATTTCTGCCCGATCACCTTGCGCGTTTCGACTGAGAAGGCGATGTGCTGGCCATCGCTGAATTGAAAACTGACGATCGGATGCGCGATCCAGGGCGAACCCCAAAAGGTGATGAAGATGTCGACGCCTTGGATCTGCGAGAGGTCATAGCGGCGTGTCTCCCAACGCGGCCGATAGTCCATCTCCGTGCGGTAATCGAAGTTGCGAACATTGTGGATGGTGACAATGTCGCCACTGATATCGGCCCAGGCGGTGCGATCTACATCCATCTGCCATTGACGACTATTGCTGGGCGACAGCGACAGCCACCAGATGAGAACCACGGCAAAGCTCGCTAGCCAGACGGACATTCGCAATAACGGGCTGCGGCAGGCGAACAGCGTGCAGACGAGAAGCGCGGCATAGGATACGGCCGCCGCCGTACTCCAAGAGGCGGGCAGGTCGATGTAGAGCGCTGCAATAGCCCAGGCCGACATGCCGACGAGAACGAGCCAAGCGAGCCCGATCGCGGCCAGGCGCATCAATCGCGTCAATCCACGCGCACCATTCCGCTTATTTGATTGCATAGCCCGGTGGTGTTGTCATCCATGGGATGCCCTGGCTGGCCAGCTTTTCACCATACTTGTACTGGTTGATCATCTCAGCTTCGTTGAACTGCTGCTCCGTCGTGCCCTCGTATTCCAGCGGTATGGCAATGTACCTGAACTCGATTTCGTCGTGGATGGTGGACAGATAGAGCCGCCACAGGTCGTTGATTCCTGATACTTTGAACATTGAACCGATGGCGCGCACGGCGATACTGGAAAGGCCACGCTCAACCTGTTTGGGATCGGGTGTAATTCGGCCGTTACGGATGACATAGAGGCGCTGCGTGAACTTGCCGGTGTATTCGGGGTGCGCATTCTTGATCGTCGACGGGAGATCGATGATGGAGCCGATCGAGAACGATTGAAAGAACACGCCCCCATCGACATGCATTTCATCGTACTTCTTGCCGTCTACCTCGACCTCGAACATCACCGGCGGGAAGACTGCCGGAATCGCGGCTGAGGCGACCAGGATAGAGCGGAATAGCTGCAGCTTGTTCTTGGCGTTGCTGCTGGCAATTGCACCGAGATCCCAGACCACCGGCTCCTCCGCATCGAGATTGGTCGAGGCGACGAGCAACCGGCGGCCCTTGGCATGTTCGATGGCGATATCGGCAAGGACCTTGTCGTCGATGAACGATGCCACCATTTCCCGCAAGGGCGCCGTGTCGGTCAGGGATTCCTGCCACAGGATCGACAGCAAGGAGTGCACGACGAAGACGCGGCTTTGGTCGACTGTCGTATAGGCTTTCTTTAGCGTTTCGTCATACTTGGAACCGAGGAAGGCGAAAGGGGCGATGAGGGCGCCAGTACTGACGCCGGTGACGACCTTGAACTTCGGCCGGCCCCCGACCTTGGTCCAACCATTCAGCAGGCCAGCGCCGAAGGCGCCGTCGGAACCGCCGCCGGAGACGGCGAGGTAATTGTAGACGCGGGTGCCGTCTGGCTGCACTTCATAGCAGTCAGCCGTTTCTTCCGCGTATGCCTCCTTCAGCATCGTTCGCACAGCTTCGGGATGCGTGAACACCATATAGCGGATATCGGTAAAACCGGCGATCGATGCTGTGCCTGCACTTCCCGGCGGTTCGGCTTGGCGCGGCACCGACGAGCAGCCGACCGTTATCGCAAGGACGGCGGAGCACAGCAGAAATTTCAGACAGCGACTGTACCGCCACACAATTTGACGCATCGATTCCCCCTGAAAGATATGATGCATTCGCGCAATCATTGACGCACGCATTCCCCAGAGAAGGCCCGAGCCATCGCTGCCACCCTGTCACCGAAGCTGGGCCGGACTTCCTGGTTTATGCCGCACGGCTTCCTGCTTCTCTATTTCAGTATGCCCTTGGCCTTGGCCGTATGTGTGGCGATGAGATCCATGATCGGCGGCGAAAGGCAGTCATAGGGCTCTAGCTTGAGTTCACGCAGGCGCGCGCGCACCGCGCTCATATTGGCGGGGTCCGCACCGCCTTCGATGATCGACGAGACAAAGGCCGCGAACTCCGGCGGCGACCAGCCGTCGTCATTCGACAGTTCGGTGTGGATGAAATCTAGGCCGTACAGCGGATGGCCCTTGTTCTCGATGCGGCTGTACATGTGGACGCCGCAGCCGGTGCAGGCATAGCGCTGCAGCGGTGCACTGGCGTCTACGATCTTCAGTTTTTCGGCATGCTTGGTGACGGTGACTTTGTCGCGCGGCACGACAGCGATCTGGCTGAACAGCGCGCCGGCGGGTTTCCAGCATTTGGTGCAACCACAGACATGGTTATGCGCCGTCTGACCGGTGATCTTCACTTCGACCGGATCCTTGCTGCATTTGCAGTGCAACGTACCACCGGAAAATCCTGGCTTTGCCGGCTTGAAGCCCTTGTCGACCGCCGGATGAATTGAAAAAGCCATGCTCATGCCTCCCGATCTGCTGGCGTGTTGATCTCGCATTGGGTCGCGTGAAGCAACGGTTGATCCTAGGCACGATCCGCTTGAATGGTCGAGTGGGTGATGAGGTCATATTATTTCGTTTGCGAGTTGGATCTAGATGGCGAAAGGATTGCGGTCACAACCTACCCCCGACAGGAGATTTCGGATGGCCACCTCATTGCAAACCGTTCGCCTTGACTCGCTGCCGCCCGTCCTGCCGTTCAGTTCGGCGGTTCGGGTCGGTGACATGGTCCATGTGTCGGGACAGATCGGCCATCTTCCTGGCGAACTGAAACTGGTGCCGGGCGGTCTCGCCCCGGAAGCACGTCAGGCGCTCAGCTACCTCCGCGATGCGCTCACTGCAGCCGGGTCGTGCCTGGAGCGCGTCATCAAATGCACTGTCTATTTCGCCGACATCGGCGATTTTCAAGCCTTCAACGCGATTTACGCCGAGTTCTTCGGCACGCATCGGCCGGCACGGACCGGTGTTGCTGTGGCTGGACTGGCGCTTGGTGCCAGGATCGAGCTCGACTGTATCGCCTTGGCCAACGACGCCTGATTGAGATCGTAGTAAACGCGCCCCTCGAGCCGGTCGATACGATCGCGCGTGTGATCAAGCCGAGCGCGGTTGACGGCGATGGCGCCGATCACGGCGTCCAAGGCATCCCCGCCCTGATTGTCGAGGAGAAGGGTGCGCAGGCTGCGTTTCGGCGGTGCCAGAAAGCCGCCTGAGACCAGTTGATCGAGGATACGCTGCCGGGCCTTGCGGTGGGCAGGAGTCCGGCCTTTATAGGGCGGATAGAGGTCGAGGCGGATCAGGCTGCAGGCGGCGCAGACCTCGATGATGACCGGCTTGCCTGACACCTGGTCCATCTGCGGCCAGACCGTGGCCGCCTTCGCAGCGACGAGTGGTGCCAGCAGATGGCCGATGCCCCACCACGTTTGGCGATAAAGGCGCAGGTTGAAGGAGTTGAACGGGGTCCTGTCTTCGCGGTCGGTGCGCCGCTTCACTTCGATGCCGCCGGTCTCACGGTGGCAGATATCGTGAAAGCTCAGTGGGTCAACAAAGCGCTGACGGAAACTCAATGCAAAGCCGCGCCAGGCCGGCGCCAGCACCAGATCCACCGGCAGGCTGAAAGGAAAATCGCAGCCGGCGATAGTGTCCGCCTCGGCCACGATGTGGCGGGCGAGGGCGGTGATAGCAATCCCCGGCTCCTTGCTGCTGCCCGGCAAGGCGCTTGCCGGAAGGCAGTTCTCGATCGCAAGGGGGCCGTCGCTGCGCCGTGCCTCTGCAATCCAGATCTTCCGTCCGGCATCCCGGGCCCCGCTGAAATCGATGCCCAGAATGCGGGTCAAGCGACCGCCTCAGCTCGCCGAAGGGGCTGTGACGAGATGGGCCAGCGCACGGGCGACAGTATGCGCACGCACGGTGTCGCGATTCCCGGGGAATAGGCAACGTTCAACCTGCGACCAGCCATCCTTGCGCGCCAACCCGATGAAGACGAGGCCCACCGGCTTCTCTTCCGAGCCGCCGCCGGGACCGGCCACGCCCGTGACGGAGACAGCGACATCGGCTTGGGAGCGGCGCAGGGCACCCTTGGCCATTGCCTCGGCTACTTCCAGGCTGACGGCGCCTTTGTCGGCGATCAGTTCTGCCGACACGCCGAGACTTTCACTCTTGGCTTGATTGGAATAGGTGACCCAGCCACGGTCGAAAACATCGGACGATCCGGCAACAGCCGTGAGGCTTGCTGCGATCAGGCCGCCAGTGCAGCTCTCCGCCGTTGCGATCTTCAATCCCTGGCTTCGGTAGAGATCGAGCAGGCCGGCGACATCCATGATGCCCCCTTACGCCTTGATCGGCAAGGCGACGGTCGCTGTCGCCTGTGCGGCAATGCCTTCGCCGCGGCCGGTGAAGCCCAATTGTTCAGTCGTCGTCGCCTTGACGCTGACCCGGTCCGGCGCGATCCCCAGTATTTCGGCGAGCTTTGCCTGCATCGCCGCCCGGTGTGGCCCGACCTTGGGCTTCTCGCAGATGAGGGTTACGTCGCAATGCGCAATGCGACCGCCCTTATCGGCCACCAGCCTAGCGGCATGGGCGAGGAACTTCCATGAAGCGGCACCACGCCATTGCGGATCCGAGGGTGGAAAATGCTGGCCGATATCGCCGGCACCGATGGCACCAAGAATGGCATCCGTCAAAGCGTGCATGCCAACATCCGCATCGGAATGGCCTTCGAGTTTCTGGTGATAGGGGATGGTCACCCCGCACATGATGACACCATCACCGGCA
The DNA here is from genome assembly GCF_041906375.1 of Dongia sp. GTDB lineage: Bacteria > Pseudomonadota > Alphaproteobacteria > Dongiales > Dongiaceae > Dongia. Next base: position 174,798 of record NZ_JAYRJJ010000006.1, read on the forward strand.
ATCAACCGATGCACGTCGAAACCATTGCCGGTCCGGTATTCCATCTGCTCACTCATCAAGCGCTCCGCGCGTTCGAGGTCGGCCGGAGCCGTGATCTTGAAATTGTTTTCGTGCCCTGTCACCAGCACAACCTTCATGCCAGCCGCTTCGGCCACCGCCGCATCGTCGGTCATCTCCGGGCCGGCCGCAGCCTGCCGGTGTGCCGCCAGCAGCGGGGCGAAGCGGAAGCCCTGCGGTGTCTGTGCGCGCCAAAGGCCGCTGCGGTCCACCGTGGCGCCACTGAAGGTGACACCCGCCGCGACCGTCTCGCGCTTGAGCGTATCGACCACCGGCACGGCGACGAGCGCGCCGTCATGGAGACCTAGTGTCTCAATGGTGCGGTCGATCGTGGCATCGTCGATGAAGGGGCGGGCGGCGTCATGGATCAACACCAGGTCCGGTCGTTCGGCGACAAGGCTTTCCAGCCCCAGCCTGACCGAATCCTGACGGCGCTGACCGCCGGCGACGGGCGCCAGCAGATCCAGTCCAACGACGGAAGCGTCATATAGATCGCGCAGGGCGTCGTTGATGACGACCCGGACGGCGCTGATGCGCGGATGGCGTCGAAATGTTTCCAGGCTATGACGCAGCACCGTCTTGCCGCCCAGCGGCAGGTATTGCTTGGGCATGTCCTTGCCCATGCGGGTACCGCTGCCGGCAGCGACGATAAGGGCAATGACCCGAGGCACGGCCGGGGATTTCTGGGGATTCCGTGAATGTGACATGATGGCTCTCTAGGCCATCCGATCTGGTTTGCCAAGGGGGCGGCACCTCACCATAATGCGCGCCATGTCGAGCCCCCTGAATCTACAAATCGCCGGCCTTCTCACGCTGCTGCCATTGGCCCTCCTGGCCGTTACTGCCAAGCTGCAGCGTAACCTCCAGTTCTGGCTGTTCCTGGCTGCCGCCATCGCCGGCAGCGGCGGGGTCTTCGGTCAATCCATGGCCAATGGCTGGGAAGCGGGCCTCTCGGCCAATCTCTGGGCCAGTTGTGCTGTGACGCTCATCGCCTTTGCCGCCCTCAATCTGGTCAATGCCGAGGCCTTCAAGCTCGCGGCCCTCCTGCTGCCCTATCTGCTGGTCCTGGCATTGCTGGCCCTTCTCTTTGCGTCTTTCAGCGAACCCACGCCGGTGATTGCCTCAGCGGGCTGGTTCCGGGCACATGTCGTCCTGGCCATTGCCAGCTACGGTGTACTCACCCTTGGAGCCATCGCCGGTAGCGCCGTCCTTATTCAGGAACGGGCCTTGAAGCGTCGGCAATCCGGCTGGTCGGAGCGCGCTTTACCGCCACTGATGGTCGCCGAAGAATTGCAAATCAAGCTGTTGCTTTGGGCTGCGATTTTCATGGCGGCCGCCCTGGCCAGCGGCTTTGCCAACACTTTCATGGAGACCGGGGCGCTGCCGGTCCTCAGTCACAAGGTCCTTTTGTCCCTTCTGGCCTTTGTCGTGCTGGTTGTTCTGCTGGTGACGCATCGCCTGACCGGCATGCGGGGCAGGCGGGCAGCCCGGTGGGTTCTCGCGGGCTATCTCCTGCTCACTCTGGGGTATTCCGGGGTGAAGTTCGTCAAGGATGTGCTGCTCACCTGATTTTCTGCGTCCACCAGCCTTTTCTGTTGCAATTGCGAGAGATAACGGTAGAAATCGCCTAAGAAATAGGCATTGAACTTGGTTGCCCGAAAAATGAGCATTCAAATCGGTCCCATCAAGATTGAGGACCCCGTCATCCTGGCGCCGATGTCGGGCGTTACCGACATGCCCTTCCGCCGCCTGGTGAAGCAGGAAGGGGCAGGGCTGGTCGTCTCCGAGATGATTGCCAGCGAAGCCATGATCCGCCAAACGCGGCAGACCATGAAAATGGTGACCAACTGCGCCGAGGAAGCACCGATGTCGGTCCAGCTGGCCGGCTGCGAACCCAGAGTTATGGGCGAGGCTGCCAAGCTCAATGCCGACCGGGGCGCCGCCATCATCGACATCAATTTCGGCTGCCCCGTGAAGAAGGTCGTGAATGGCCATGCCGGCTCCGCGCTGATGCGCGACGAAGTGCATGCCGGGAAGATTCTCGAGGCAACGGTCAAGGCGGTCGACCTGCCCGTTACCTTGAAGATGCGCATGGGTTGGGATTCGACCAATCTCAATGCGCCGAGCTTAGCGCGTGTCGCCGAGAACAGCGGCATCAAGATGATCACCGTCCACGGTCGTACGCGTTGCCAGATGTATGCCGGTGAAGCCGACTGGGCTTTCATCCGCAAGGTCAAGGAAGCCGTATCGATTCCCGTCATTGTCAATGGCGACATCACGACGATTGAAAAGGCCAAGGAAGCGCTCACTCTGAGCGGCGCCGATGGCGTCATGATCGGCCGCGGCGCCTATGGCCGTCCTTGGTTTCCCAATCAGGTGATCAAGTATTTGAAGACGGGCGATCGCCTGCAGGATCCGCCGCTTTGGCGGCAATATGAACTGCTGCTCGGTCATTACGAGGCGATGATCGAGCATTATGGCCGCGATACCGGTCTCAAAATCGCGCGCAAGCATGTCGCCTGGTATTCCAAGGGACTGACGGGGTCGGCCGAATTCCGCGTACGGATCAATACGCTGGAAACGCCGGAATTGGTCAAGGCTGCAATTCGAGAGTTTTACGAACCGCAGCTCGATCGGCAGGCCGCATGAACCGCGCAGCCCCCGCTGCCGTCATCCCCAAGCTGGCCCTGGCGCCCGGCACGCGTAGCATTGCCAAACTGCCGGACGCTTTGGCCCTGCTCGAAGCCCTGCCGCTGGCCATCATCGCACTTGATGCCGAAAATCACGTCACCAGCGTCAACGCCGCCGCCGAAGCCTTGCTCGGGCTCAGCCGGGCGCAGTTGATCGCCAAGCCGCTTAGCGAGCATGTCGCTGCGGATTCCCCGCTCTTCGCGCTGATCGACGCGGCGCGTGCCGGCGCCAGTGCTGTGGGCGAATCCGACATGTCGCTTTCCGGGCCGCGCCTCACCATCGAACATGCCGCGGTCGACGTCGCCATGCTCAATCAGCCGAGCGGCCATATCGCGTTGCTGCTGCAGGATCGCGGGCTGGAATGGCGACTGGCGCAACAGGCCGTCAGCCGCGACGCTGCGCGTTCGGCCAAGGCGATTGCCGCCATGCTGGCGCATGAAGTGAAGAACCCGCTCTCGGGCATTCGCGGGGCGGCCCAATTGCTCGAATCCAAGGTCTCGGCCGGTGATCGTCAATTGACCCAGCTTATCTGCGAAGAGACCGACCGTATCGTGGGAATGGTGAATGGCCTCGAAGTCTTCACGGACTCACGTCCCGCCGCGATGCAGCCGGTCAACATCCACGAGGTGCTCGAGCATGTGCGTCGCCTGGCGCAGGCAGGATTCGCCCGCGACGTAGCTTTCCGCGAGGAATACGACCCGTCGCTGCCGCCGGTGCTCGGCAATCGCGATCAACTGATCCAGGTCTTCCTCAACTTGTTCAAGAACGCTGCGGAGGCCGCGCCGGCCAGTGGGGGCGTGATCACCCTCAACACCCGGTATCGTCCAGGCCTTTCTGTCAGCGAGCCCGGTACGGCATCGCGTCGACGCCTTGGCCTCGTCATTACAGTGCAAGACAATGGTACCGGTGTGCCCGAAGCCCTGAAAGCGCAACTCTTCGAGCCCTTCGTCAGCGGCAAGGCCGGCGGCAAAGGGCTCGGCCTCGCTCTGGTAGCCAAGATCGTCACCGACCATGGCGGCTTGATCGACTGCGACAGCCAGCCCGGTCGCACGACATTTTCGGTCATTTTGCCGATCGCCGATGGCCGTGGAGACGCGTGAACTCATGAGCAAAACCGTCCTCATCGCCGACGATGACCGCGCCATCCGAATGGTGCTGAGCCAGGCGCTGGCCGAACGTGGCCATCTGGTCAAAACGGCCGCCAACGCAGCAACCCTTTGGCAATGGGTTAAGGGCGGAGAGGGCGATGTCATTATCACCGACGTCATGATGCCCGACGGCGATGGTCTCGATCTCGTACCACGCATCAAGGCGGAACGACCGGACATCCCGATCATCGTCATGAGTGCCCAGAACACTATCCTCACCGCCATCAAGGCGACCGAGCGTGGGGCGTTCGAATATCTGCCCAAACCATTCGACCTAGGTGCCCTTACCGCCGCTGTCGACCGTGCCTTGACTCGTCCCCGTAATGACAGCGTTGCCAGTCCGGCAGCTAGTTCAGTCAAGGAAGACAAGCTCCCCATCATCGGCCGCTCGGCCGCGATGCAGGAGATCTACCGTGTCGTAGCCCGTCTCGTTGGCACCGACATGACAGCGCTGATCCATGGCGAGTCCGGCACCGGCAAGGAATTGGTGGCCAGGGCGCTCCATGATTTCGGCCGCCGTCGCGACCGGCCCTTCATCGCCGTCAACATGGCGGCCATCCCGCGCGAACTTATCGAAAGCGAACTGTTTGGCCACGAAAAGGGCGCCTTCACAGGCGCCATTCAGCGCGGGATCGGCAAATTCGAAGCGGCCTCCGGCGGTACCCTGTTCCTGGATGAGATCGGGGACATGCCGCTCGAGGCACAGACCCGGCTCCTGCGCGTGCTGCAATCTGGCGAATTCACGCCGGTCGGCGGGCGCACGCCGATCCGGGCCGACGTCCGCATTGTAGCGGCGACCCACCGCGACCTGCGCCAGTTGATCCAGCAGGGCCGCTTCCGCGAAGATCTCTATTACCGCCTCAACGTCGTTCCGATCACTCTGCCGCCATTGCGCGACCGGGCCGAAGATATCCCGGACCTGGCGCGACACTTTCTGGAAATGATTGCCGCCGAAGGCCTGCCCCTGAAGACGCTCGATCCGGAAGCGCAGACACTGCTGAAGCGCCACCGTTGGCCCGGCAACGTGCGGGAACTCGAAAACCTGATGCGGCGTATTGCTGTCCTTTATAGCGAACCGGCAATTGACGCCCGCATCGTGACCGAGCAGTTGAAAGCACAGGAACAAGCCGCCAATGTTGGCGCCCGTGCCAGTGACGAAACGCTTGGGCAATCGGTCGAGCGCCATCTGCGTGCCTATTTTGACGCGCATGAAGGCGCCTTGCCGGCGCGTGGCCTTTACGACCGGATTCTTCATGAGATCGAACGGCCATTGCTGTCGATTTCGATGGAAGCGACACGTGGCAATCAGATCCGCGCCGCCGATCTCCTTGGCCTCAACCGCAACACTTTGCGCAAGAAGCTGAAGGAGCTGGAGTTGCAACCGACTCGCGGGAGCCGCTAGGCCGTGACGTCGCCAGATCCCGACAGCAATCCGACTTACAGGAGCAAGAAGGTCGGCACCGCCTGGCGGAGCCGCGCGCTGAAGCATTGGGCAATAGAAATCGGCTTTGAACGCCTGTTCGCGATCTTCCTGATGCTGGCAGGGTCCGGTCTTGGACTGCTCACTTATTTTGCGCTGACAGATGTCTGGGACACGGAAGAGCCGGTCCGGACCGTCACATGGCTGTTGACCGGCGATCTGGTCGTTGCCTTGTCATTAGCCACCATCATTGCGCGGCGCGCCGTCCTGCTGTGGATGGGGCGGCGCAAGGGCCTTGCCGGTGCGCGGTTGCACGCGCGCATGGTGGTCATGTTCGCCCTCATTGCGGTGATCCCCACCATCGTCGTCTCGATCTTCTCAGTGGCCTTCCTCAATTATGGCCTAAATACGTGGTTTTCCGACCGCATCAAGAATGCCGTCGAAAGCTCACTGAACGTCGCCCAATCCTATCTGGCCGAATCCCAGCAGCGTATTGGCGATGACACCTCGGCAATCGCCACGGAAATCCAGCTCAGCGGCCTCGCTGAAATCGGCAACGCCGACCGGTTTCAGGCAATCCTGGACCGCCAGCTCAACTTGCGCGGTCTTTCCGAGGGGATCGTCATCGACCGCCGGCTGCAGGTGGTGGCACGCTCAAGCTTCAGCGTCATGATGGAATTCAGCCTCGATATTCCCGAGGATGTCTTCGACAAGGCCGACCGGGGCGAAACCGCGATCCTGCTGATGCCGACCGGCGACCGGGTGCGGGCTCTGATCCTGCTGGACCCCCTGGCCGGACTCTATCTCTATACCGGCCGCCTGATTGATGACCGGGTCTTAAGCGCCGTACGTGGCAATGAAGATGCGGTCCGTCTCTATCGCTACCTCGAGCGTGACCGCTCGACACTACAGATCACGGTCGGCGTCATCTATGCGGTTCTGGCATTGCTCATGCTGCTTGGCGCCGTTTGGTACGCCATCGTTTCCGCGAGCAAGCTGGTAAAGCCGCTTTCGCGCCTGGCGGTAGCTGCACAGAAGGTGGGTGGCGGCGACCTGTCGGCGCGCGTCAAGGTGGGCTCCCGCGACGACGAACTGGCAGCGCTGAGTCGCACCTTCAACGTCATGGTCTCGCAACTGCAGAGCCAGCAGGCGGCGCTCATTTCCGCCAACCGGGACCTGAATGACCGCAGCCGGCTGACGGGCCTCATCCTGTCCGGCGTCTCGGCCGGCGTCATAGGCGTCACGGAAACCGGCATCGTCGATTTTGCCAACCGGTCCGCTTCGACCTTGCTTGGCCAAGATCTCGACCAGGGCATCGGCCAGCCGATCGCCGATTTGGTGCCGGAAATGGCTGAACTTCTCATCCAGGCCCAGCAGCGGAATTCCGGCACCGCCGATGGTCAGATTTCCCTGAACCGCAATGGGGCAACGAGCACGTTCCATGTCCGCATCGTTTCCGAGCGCGGCCAGGACGAGCATATGCGCCTCGTCGTGACCTTTGACGATGTCACTGAGCTGCTGTCGGCGCAGCGCAAGGCGGCCTGGTCAGATATCGCCCGCCGTATCGCCCACGAGATCAAGAATCCGCTGACCCCGATCCAGCTGTCGGCCGAGCGGCTCAAGCGCAAATATCTGAAACAGATCTCCGACGACCCGGAGACGTTCAACGTCTGCACAGATACGATCATCCGCCAGGTCGGCGATATCGGTCGCATGGTCGACGAATTCTCCGCCTTTGCCCGCATGCCGGCGCCGGTGCTCAATCTGGAAAGCCCGGTGGCTCTGGCCAAGGAACTGGTTTTCCTGCAGCAAAGCGCGCACCCGGCGATCGACTATTCGCTCGACCTGCCGGAAATCCCCGTGACGATCCAATGCGACTCGAGCCAGTTCAACCGCGCCCTGACTAACCTGCTGCAAAACGCCGCGGATGCCATTGAGGGACGCCTCGAGGAAGGGCGCATGCGCGCGGCGGAAGAACTCTTGACGCCAGGGCATATCCATTTATGGATAAGACGTGAGGACGATGCGCTGCTGCTCAGCGTGGCCGACAACGGTAAGGGATTGCCGAAGGAAGGACGCGAACGCTTGACCGAACCCTATGTGACGACGCGCAGCAAGGGGACCGGGCTGGGCCTCGCCATCGTCAAGAAGATCATGGAGGATCACGGTGGTCGTTTGTCATTGGCGGATCGCCCCGGCGGCGGGGCGGTTGTGACTTTGAGCTTCCCCCTCAACGTGCCGCACGTGCAGGGATCCACGAGTGCCGCACCGGCGCCCGGCCTGCAGATCGCCAGCAGATAGTACGAGGCAGTAACGCATGGCGCGCGACATTCTGATCGTCGATGACGAAGCGGACATTCGCCTGCTGATCAGCGGCATCCTCGGCGACGAAGGCTTCCAGACGCGCGAAGCGGCTGACAGCGACGCGGCGCTCGCACAACTGCGCAGCCGTCGGCCCAATCTCATCATCCTCGACATCTGGCTCAACAATTCCGCTCTCGACGGCATGGGCCTGCTCGAGGTGCTCAAAGTCGAATTCCCGGACGTCCCGGTCATCATGATCAGCGGTCACGGCAATATCGAGACCGCCGTCACCGCCATCAAGCACGGCGCCTACGATTTCATCGAAAAGCCCTTCAAATCGGACCGCCTGCTGCTGACGATCGAACGGGCACTCGAAGCCGCCCGGCTGCGGCGCGAGGTCGAGGAACTGAAGCACCGCGCTGGCGGGGAGGGGGAGCTCATCGGCTCCTCCCAGGCCATCCTGCAACTACGCCTGGCGATCGAGCGGGTCGCCCCGACGGGCAGCCGCGTGCTCTTTTCCGGTCCGCCGGGCAGCGGCAAGGAAGTGGCGGCGCGCCTCCTTCACCGGCGATCGAAACGTGCCGGCGGGCCATTCGTCGTGCTCAATTGTGCCACCATGCATCCCGACCGGCTGGAGAGCGAGCTTTTCGGCCTCGAGCGGGATGGCGAGGGCGCGGCCAAGATCGGCTTCCTCGAACAGGCCCATGGCGGCACCCTGCTGCTCGACGAAGTGGCCGACATGCCGCTGGAGACCCAGGGCAAGATCCTGCGCGTGCTGCAAGAACAGACCTTCGAACGCGTCGGCGGCAAGATCCGGGTCGAGGTGGATGTCCGCGTCATCGCCGCCACCGCCCGCGACCTGCAGGCGGAGATGACCGCCGGCCGCTTCCGCCAGGATCTCTTCTACCGGCTCAACGTCGTGCCCATGCGCCTACCACCCTTGAAGGAGCGCCGCGACGATATCGTCGATCTGCTCGATTTTTTCATGGCCCGCGCCTCGGAGCAGACCGGGCTGCCGGCGCGGCGCCTCGCCGAAGACGCCGTCGCCGTGCTTCAGGCCTATGAATGGCCAGGCAATGTCCGCCAGCTGCGCAATGTCATCGACTGGATTCTGATCATGACCGGGGGTACCCCGGACGAGCCGATCCGCGCCGACATGCTGCCGCCCGATATCGGCTCCGTCTCCATTGCCCCGGCCTCGCTGGCCGAAGGTACCGAAGTGATGTCGCTGCCGCTGCGCGAGGCGCGCGAGATTTTTGAACGGCGCTATCTGGAAAGCCAAGTGGCCCGTTTCGGCGGCAACATTTCGCGCACCGCGCATTTCGTCGGCATGGAACGATCGGCGCTGCATCGCAAGCTGCGCTCGCTCGGCATCAATACCAATGAACGCGAAGGCGGCCTGAAGCCGGAAGGCGCGTAAAGCAAGCATCCATGAGGAATTCCTGAAAATGGGCCGTCTCGCCTATGTCAACGGTCGCTATGTGCCGCATGCCCAAGCCATGGTCCATGTCGAGGACAGGGGCTACCAGTTCGCTGATGGCGTCTATGAGGTGGTGCCGGTCATCGACGGCGTGCTGGTCGACGAGGAACCGCATCTCGACCGTCTCGGCTATTCTCTGGGCGAATTGAAGATTGCCTGGCCGGTGACCCGGCCCGTGCTGCGGCTGATCCTGCGCGAACTGGTGGCGAAGAACGGGCTGCAGCGGGGCCTCGTCTATTTCCAGGTGACGCGCGGTGTCGCTCCCCGCGATCACAAATTTCCGGCGACAGCGAAGAGCGCCCTCGTCATCACCACCAAGCGCATGCCGGCACCTTCCGAGGCGGTGCTGCGCGATGGCGTCCCCGTTTCCAGCCAGCCGGATCTGCGCTGGCCGCGCCGCGACATCAAATCGATCTCACTCTTGCCCAATATCCTCGCCAAGCAGGCGGCCTTTGAAGCCAAGGCCTTCGAGGCCTGGCTGGTCGACGCGGCTGGCGTGGTGAGCGAAGGTTCCTCCACCAATGCGTGGATCGTCAAGGATGGCGCCGTCATCACGGCCCCCAGGACCCACGACATTCTGGGTGGCATCACCCGCCTGTCGCTGCTGGATCTGGCCCGGAACACAGGCATCAAGCTGGTCGAACGCAGTTTCACCCTCGCTGAGGCCCTGGCGGCCGACGAGGCGTTTCTCACCTCGTCATCGGCCTTCGTCCTCCCCGTCACCAGCATCGACGGCAAGAAGATCGGTACCGGCAAGCCCGGGTCGGTCACCCAGCAATTGCGCGCCATCTATCTCGACAACGTAACGCGCCAGATCAAGGCCGCATCATGAGCGCCAAACCGAGCGTCCTGCTGTTCGATTGGGATAATACCCTGGTCGATTCCTGGGGCGTCATTCACGCCGCCATGAACACGACCTTGGAAGCCATGGGCCATCCGCGCTGGTCGCGTTCGGATGCCGAGAACCGCATCCGCGCCTCCTTGCGCGACAGCTTCCCCGGCCTTTTCGGCGATCGCTGGAAGGAAGCCGAGAAGATTTTCTATGACGCCTTCGAGCGGCTCCATCTCCTCGAACTGCAGCCGCTCCCCGGTGCCGGCGATCTCCTGGCTTGGGCGGCCGAAGCCGGCTTCTATCTTGGCGTCGTCAGCAACAAGCGCGGGCCCTATCTGCGCCAGGAGGCGGCGCATCTCGGATGGGACCGGTATTTTACGGCCCTCGCCGGGGCCGGGGATGCTGCCCGGGACAAGCCCGCGCGTGAGCATGTGCAATTGGCGCTGGATCCCGGCAAATGGCAGCCGGGGCCCCATGTCTGGTTCATCGGCGATACCGATATCGATCTGATTTGCGCGCATAGCAACGGTTGCGTGCCGGTCCTGGTGCGCCCGCAGCCACCCCATGCCGGCGAGTTCGGCGAGGCGGCCCCGCAGCACTATTTTCCTGCTCTGTCAGGACTTCAGGCGGTTCTGGCGGCTTTCTAGCCCGATTCCTGGCGCCGCCGACACGCGTTTTCACCGACAGAAGTTTCATTCTGTCAAGTTCTGTGTTAACCAAGCGCTGAAGGTCAGGGCCATGGCTGGGCGGGAGCGCTCCGTTCCATCGCGGGCATGGACAAGCGAAAAATAATGAAACGGCTCAAAACGGGCCCAATGAGAAAAGGATAGGACGATGGCAAACGAAAAATCACAAAGCGTCCAGGACGTCTTCCTCAACAATATTCGCAAGAACAAGATCCCGGTCACGATCTTCCTGGTCAACGGCGTGAAGTTGCAGGGCATCGTCACATGGTTCGACAATTTCTCCGTGCTGCTGCGCCGCGACTCCCATGTCCAGCTGGTCTACAAGCACGCGATTTCGACCATCATGCCGGGAACACCCATCCAGCTGTTCGAGCCCGTGAAAGAGGGCGACGAAGCTTGATCGGGTTTTTACCCACGAAAGTAGGAAATTGACGGCAACCACCGAACAGACCGGCGGGGTACATACCGACCTCGACGGCATCCGCCATGGCGACCGCGCTCTGGTCATCCATCCCGCTTTCAAGACCGGGCCGCGCGCGCAATACAGCGGCGGCCGCACACCGGACACGCGTCTCGAAGAAGCCTGCGGCCTGGCCCGCGCCATCGATCTCAACGTCGTGGCGGCCGAGGTCGTGCGCATCAACGACCCCAAGCCCAACACCCTCATGGGCATGGGCAATGTCGAGCGCATCACGGCTCTCATCGAGGCGGAGAAGGTTGGGCTCGTCGTTTTCGACGCAGCCCTTACCCCGGTGCAGCAGCGCAATCTCGAAACCGAGTGGAAGGTGAAGGTCATCGACCGCACCGGCCTCATCCTCGAAATCTTCGGCGAACGCGCCCGCACCCGTGAAGGCCAGATGCAGGTCGAGCTGGCAGCACTCTCCTATCAGCGCAGCCGACTGGTCCGCTCCTGGACCCATCTGGAGCGCCAGCGCGGCGGCTTCGGCTTCATCGGCGGTCCCGGCGAGAGCCAGATCGAAATGGATCGCCGGCTGATCGATGAACGCATCGTCCGCATCAAGAAGGACCTCGAGGACGTCAAACGCACCCGGGCCCTGCATCGCCAGGCCAGGAAGCGCGTGCCCTATCCGGTCGTGGCCCTGGTGGGCTACACCAATGCCGGTAAGTCGACGCTCTTCAACCGCCTGACCAAAGCCTCGGTGATGGCGGCCGATCTCCTCTTCGCAACGCTCGATCCGACGATGCGTAGGGTACATCTTGCCTCCGGGCGCGAAATCATCCTCTCCGACACCGTGGGTTTCATCTCGGACCTGCCTACCGAACTGGTTGCCGCCTTCCGCGCCACGCTGGAAGAGGTGCTGGAAGCTGACGTCATTCTCCATGTGCGCGACGTGGCGCATCCGGAAACGGATGGGCAGAAGGCCGACGTCGAAGCGGTGTTGGCAGGCCTCGGGCTCGGTCACGAGGTGACCGACACCATGTTCGAGGTATTGAACAAGACCGACCTGCTGGACGATGCCGCCCGCGATGCGCTGATGGCGCAGTCGGCGCGCGATCCGCGCCTGCGGCCGATCTCGGCGCTCACCGGCGACGGCATCGATGCGCTGCTGGCGGCGGTTGATGCAAGGCTCTCGGCGCAGCGCGTCGTTGAAACCTATCGCCTCGGCCATGAAGAGGGTGCCGCCATGGCCTGGCTCTACAGCCATGGCGAGGTGCTGAACCGCACCGATGACGAGGAACAGACTGAAATCACGGTGCGTTTGGCACCCGAAGATGTTCAGCGCTTTGAACGCCAACGCAACGTCCGCGATGGCAACGCAAAATCAAATGGAGGAGGGCGCTGATGAGCGGCATCCCGGTCCCGACGCGCCAGGAATTAGTCAATCTTTTGCTGGCGGTGCTCGATGGCACCAGCAGCCGCTTGGCCGCTGCCGAATGGGCGGCTGAGGTTCAGGAGAATATCGAGAGCGAGGACCCTGAGGCAGTCGATCCGGAAATGTGGCATCTGCTGCGCCTCGCAGCCTCTCTTGATGTGAAGTCGGGCGCGGACTATCTCCATAGCGAGAATGACGTCCGGGAATGGATCGAAGGCCGCAAGTGACCGCAACGTCGCCCCGCATCGACCTCGATAAAGTCGCCGCCCTCATCCGTGAAGTCGCGGCGGTCGAAATCCTGCCGCGCTTCCGCAATCTCAAGGAAGGCGATACGCGCCAGAAATCGCCAGGCGATTTTGTCACGATCGCCGACGAATCGGCTGAGCTCGCTTTGACGCCGGGCCTCATCGCCCTGTTGCCGGGTTCGGTCGTGGTCGGCGAGGAAGCGACCGCGAAAGATCCGGCCGTGATGAACGCCCTGGCCGGCGATGCGCCCGTCTGGGTGGTCGACCCGATCGACGGTACCGGCAATTTTGCCGGCGGCAACGAAGGTTTCGTTTCCATGCTGGCGCTGATCCAGGCCGATGACGTCCTTGCCAGCTGGATCTATCACCCCATCACCGGCGAGATGACGATCGCGGAGAAGGGTGGCGGCGTCGTTATAGATGGCCGCCGCGTGGCCTCGTTCCAGCCGGCCATCGACCCGAGAGGTGTCCTTGCCTATGGCTCGCGCGGCGTTCCCGGCATCGCCTCCCTGGTCGACAAGCGCCGCGACCGCCTCAAACAGGTGAAGAGTTCCCGCGCCGCCGGCATCGACTATGTGCGCATGGCCAAGGGTGAGATCGATTTCACCTTCTTCAGCGGCATCATGCCCTGGGATCATGCCCCCGGCGCCATGATCATCCGCGAACTGGGCGGGCATATCGCCTATATCCGCGGTGACGAAACCTACCGACCGAGCCAGGCGCTCAGTGCAGCTGGCATCCTTTCCGCCACCAGCCACGCCACTTGGCGCGATGTGCACGACAAGCTGTTCGGGGAATAGCGGCTGGTCTCAGCAATAGCTCCGTCGTCATAGGAGACGATCAATGAAAGTAACCTTCCTCGGCCTCGGCGTCATGGGCTTCCCCATGGCCGGCCACCTCAAGCGTAACGGCCACGAGGTCACGGTCTATAACCGCACCGGCACGAAGGCGGCGAAGTGGGCTGAGGTTCATGGCGGCACCTCCGCGCCGACGCCGGCCCTGGCGGCCAAGGGCGCCGAGATCGTCTTCGCCTGCGTCGGCAATGACGATGATCTGCGCTCGATCGTCTATGGCGAGGAGGGGGCCTTTGCCGGCATGAGCCTGGGTGCCCTCTTCGTCGATCACACCACGGCATCTGCCGAAGTGGCGCGCGAGATCGACGCAGCGGCCCGTGACGCCGGCCTCGGTTTCCTCGACGCGCCGGTTTCAGGTGGTCAGGCCGGTGCCGAGAACGGCAAGCTCACGGTCATGGTGGGCGGTGCGCAAAAGGATTTCGATCGTGCCAAACCGGTCATCGATTCATACGCGCGCGCCTGCGAACTGATGGGCCCGGCCGGTTCCGGGCAGCTCGCCAAGATGGTCAATCAGATCTGCATTGCCGGTCTCGTGCAGGCACTGGCCGAAGGCATGCATTTCGCCCAGAAGGCGGGGCTCGACGGCGCCAAGCTGCTCGACGTCATCTCGAAGGGCGCTGCCCAATCCTGGCAGATGGAAAATCGTGGTCTCACCATGCTGCAGGGCAAGTTCGATTTCGGCTTCGCCGTCGACTGGATGCGCAAGGATCTTGGCATCTGCCTCACCGAAGCCAAGCGCAACGGCGCGCAATTGCCGGTCACGGCCCTGGTCGACCAGTTCTACGCCCGCATCCAGAAGCGCGGTGGCGGCCGCTGGGACACATCGTCACTGATGCAGCCTCTCAGCGAGCCTTAAGCGGCGCGAGCCAGGACGCGGATGCCCAATTTTACGTCATCCCGGGTCAAGCCCGAGGATGACGCAGCGAACAGGAGCCCCGATGACGGTCGAGCCCGACACCAGCCCGGAATTCCTGGCTGAATTGCTTGAGCTTGAACAGCGTCTGGTCTTCAAGCAGTTCGACAATGAGACGGCGATCGCGCTGGGCCTGCTGCTGGTCGACATGGCGCGTGAGCGCAAGCTGCCTGTCGTTATCGATATAACCCGGGTTGGCCAGCAGCTTTTCCACGTCGCCATGCCCGGCTCTTCCGCCGACAATGACGAATGGATCAAGCGCAAGGTCGCGACCGTTATGCGCTTCGGCCATTCATCCTATTACATGGGCCGGTCGTGTGCTGCGAAGGGCGTGGTCTTCACGGAGCGTTATTACCTCGATCCCATGCGCTATGCGCCGCAGGGCGGCGGCTTTCCGATCATCCTCGCCGGCACCGGTCATGTCGGCACGGTCACCATTTCCGGCCTGCCGCAAGCCGAGGATCACGCCCTCGTCGTCGAAGCACTGACGAAGTTTCTGGCCGACCAGCGGTAGTGTCATCACCTAAGACGAACTGAGCCGATCAGGCCGCGAACAATGTGTTCGCCCGCGTCAGTGCCGCCTCGTCGACGAGGACATCGCCCGGCTTGTTGCCATAGCCCAACAACGAGCCGCCCCAGCGCATGCCGAGATACTTTGCTGTCCATTGCAGGCAACCGAGCAGCGGATCGGCTTGGGCGGTATCGCGGTCGCTCAGCATGGTGATGGCCCACATCGTCTTGCCCGCCATGCGCGGCCGGAAATCGACGCCGGGAAGGCGCATCCAGCCGCTCCAATGGTCCAGATAGAGCTTGGCGTCGGCCGGCAATCCGTACCAATAGACCGGCGCCACGAAGACCAGGTCGGTGGCAGCCAATGTGGCATCAAGGAGCACCCGGCCATTGCCTTCCGGCATGGGATAGGTACCGTCACCACTGTGGCGGATGTCGACAAAGGGGGGCAGGGGCAGGTCCACATGCCGCAGCCAGGTCTGGCGGACGCTGGCTGGCAGTTTCGCGGCAGCCGTCTGCGCCAGCGTTTCGGTGTTCCCGCCGCTGCGGCAGCTCGAGGACAGGAACAGGAAATGACGCGGGTCGGTCATGGGAAGCTCCGGTTGAACAATTGCGGCGACTGGCAGGCTTGCCGGCCCAAATGTCCAACCCTGGCCGCAAAATGACAAACGACATTCCTTGCGCGTCAGGATAGTTTTATTCACCTGAACCAGCGCCTGGCACTCATGTCCAACCGTTCCCGTCTCGCCACCTTGCCGCTTGGCGCCTTGCGTGCCTTCGACGCGGCCGCGCGCCTCGGCAGCTTCAAGGCGGCGGCCATCGACCTCGCCGTGACGCCCGCAGCCGTCAGCCACCAGATCAAGGCTCTGGAAACGCATTTGGGCACATCGCTGTTCGAGCGTCTCAATCGCGGCTTGCGCCTGACGACGGCCGGTCAACGCCTTGCCGCCGTCGCAGCGGATTCCTTTGCCCGGTTGGAAGCGGGCCTGCGCGATCTCGATGCGTCCGGCCTCACGAAAGGGGTCGCCACGCTTACCATCAGCTCGGCCCCATCGATTGCCGCCAAATGGCTGGTGCCACGCCTGCACCGCTTCCAGGCCGCCCATCCGCAGATCGAACTCAGGCTGCAATCCGGGGATTCACTGGCTGACGTCACAGCGGGCGGCGTCGACGTCGCCTTGCGCTACGGCACTGGCGGATATGGTGCGGACGCCACCGAAACCCAGATCTGGCCAAAGGGCGAGATCGTGGTCGTCTGTGCACCGTCGCTGGCCGCTGCAGGCGGGCTCAGAAGGCCGCAGGATGTCCTGGCGCACCCGCTGCTGCGGACGGCAATGCCGGCGCGTCGTCAGAATGTGACCAATGGCGCTGCGGACAACTGCGAGGTGGAGCTGGGCGGCTGGTCGAGCTGGCTGGCCGCCGCCGGGGTCGAGGCGGTTGGGATCAGGCCCAATACCTTGCGTGGGCCGCTTTTCGGTTCGTCGCACCTTGCCATCGATGCCGCTGCGGCCGGACGTGGGCTGGCCCTGGCGCCGCGCATCCTGGTGGCCGCGGATCTCGCCGCCGGCAGGCTGGTAGAGCCTTTTCGGATTGCCGTGCCGGATCCCTTCGCCTATTGGCTGGTTCATGCCGCCCGCCGCGCCGACGAACCGCGCATCAGCGCCTTCGTCCGGTGGGTTCAGGAAGAAGCGGCGGCAGGATAGGGCAGAATATGGGGCGCCAACTCACCACAATCGGCTTCGATGCCGACGACACGCTTTGGCAGAACGAGCAGTTCTTCCGCCTGACCGAAACCCGCTTCGCTTCCCTGCTGGCCGATCACGCCAGTCCAGAGGCCATCTCGGGCCATCTTCTGGAGGTAGAGCGGCGCAACCTCCAATTCTATGGCTACGGAATCAAGGGCTTCACCCTCTCGATGGTCGAGACGGCGATTACGCTGACCGGCGGCAAGGTGCCGACGACCGTCATCGCCGAGATCCTCTCCGCCGGGCGCGAGATGCTGACTCATCCGGTCGAAGCCTTGCCCCATGCCCGTGAGGCGCTGGAACGGCTCTCGGGTGACTATCGGCTGGTGTTGATCACCAAGGGCGATCTTTTCGACCAGGAGCGCAAGCTCGCCCAATCCGGTCTCGGCGATTTCTTTACGGCCGTCGAGATCGTTTCGGAAAAGACCGCCGCCACCTACCAGACCGTGTTCTCCCGCCATGGCGATGGAGCAGGGCAGAGCATGATGGTCGGCAACTCGCTGAAATCCGACATCGTCCCGGCGATCGAGGCCGGCAGCTGGGGCGTGCATGTGCCGCACGAACTGACCTGGGCGCTGGAGCATAGCGAGGCACCGAGCACTTCGCCGCGCTTCCGGCGGGTCGAGCATCTCGGAAATTTGTATTCTCTGATAATGGAAATCGACAATAAGTAAATGTATTAGATTAAAAACGCATCATAAAGCATTAATATATAACTAACAATCTGAATCAATATATTGATTTTCGTTGCGCTTGACAATTGCATGCGTCATGCATATAATACCTAACAGATAGTCAAGCAAACCAGTCAGCCCGTATAGAACTCGCTGGCGCATCCCAAAGGGAGAGTGTCATGAACAAGGCCGACGCCCGAACTGCCAATCTCCTTGGCGCCCTGTCGCTGATGATGACGGATGCCATGGGCAAGGAACTCGGCGACCTCACCGACATTTGCGAGAGCGACTGGGCGGCCCTCATCGTCATCGAGCAGAATCCCGGAATTACCGTCGATCGCTTGGCCCGCATCGTCCGCCTGTCTCAGCCCGGCGCCGTGCGCATGATCAACCGGCTGGTCGAAGAGGGCCGGGTCGAGCGCCAGCAGGGCGCCGACCGCCGCGCCCGTCCGCTCGTGCTGACGGCCGAGGGCCAGCGCATGGTTCGCGCCATGCTCCTGGGCCGCGAAAAGGTCCTGGCGGAACCTCTTGATGCCCTTGAGCCAGAAGAACGACGCACGCTCACGCGACTGATCGAGAAGATGCTGCAGAGCCTGGCCACCGACGAGGCCACCGCCGACACCGCCTGCCGTCTCTGTGACGACAGCGCTTGCCCGCAGGAGAGCTGCCCGCTGACACCGGGCTGCAAGTCTGCCGCTTGAGATAGGGGCCGACGCAGCAAGTCCGGCCAAGTAAGCCAGCCCGCCACATCCGATAACGCATCCAACGGCGTCTAGCGCAGAGGAGAATCTGCCATGGGACATCTTGCCTTCGCCACAGCCATCGAAGCGATCGTAGCCGAGAAAATGCGGCAATGTTCCTGCCGCAACGATTTGGACACCGGCGCGCCGTCTTCGAATAAGACAATGGTCACACGAAGCATCGCATCTTGCAGGAAGCTGGTCCGACTCATGGCCCGCTTGTCTCGGCGTGTTCGCGTCAATCGCGGTAAGCACAGATTAACCTGCACTGGCTAGGCTCTCAGAACGGAGCCCAACAATGCTGCTTGGGCCGAGGGGAAGGCTGTGTGTTGATGCCGACATCGGCGAAATACGGTGGTTTCACGCGGCCCTTGTTCCGATCTGTCGTTCCGGCCCTCTTGTTCACCGGCGTCGTTCTGCTGGCAATCTGGGCGACCTTGTTCGCGTTCGTCGTCGAGCGACGTTCTTCCGTAGATGATGAGGCAAGGCAGGAACTCAACAATGCGATCAATGCCATGCGCGCCCAAACGGCAAGCGTCTACCTGGATGCCAAGCAGCTCTTGCGCTTGACCGACGAATGGATATCGCACCAGCCTGAGGGACGTTCTTTCGGCGCGTTTGAGCAATTGCGTGCGATGCTCAGGAACATTCAGTTGCCAGGTGAGCAGAAGCTATCGGTCGGTCTCATCAATGCGGCCGGCAACGGTGTTTGGAGGGATCCTGCGCCGGCCACATGGGGCAATACGTCTCTTGGTGATCGCGATTACGTAACCGGTCTCTTGAACAGACCGCCCGGCACGTATTTCGTCGGCGCCCCCGTGCTTGGTCGGGGGAGTGGCAAGAAGGCGTTGCCGATCGCCTTGCGGGCAATGCCCAACCATCTCGGCATTCGCATCGTCTCTACCTCGATCGACGAGGACAATTTCAGCAATGCCATGAGTGGGCTCACGGACCTCGTCCCGGCGACGGTCGGACTCCTGCGCGACGACGGCACGTTGCTGTTCGTCTGGCCCGCCAGAGAGGACCTCAAGGGCCGGCATATCCCCGGCTTTACCGATGTGCTGGCACGGGCAGCCATGGCAGCGCGCTCGGAGGACGTTCTGCCGTCACTCGATGGTGATGGACAATTGCGCGTCACATTCTCAAGGATCGCTGCGGAACCGCTCATCGCCTTCGCCGGCATGAAGGAAAGCGATCTTTCCGCCGTGGTTCGGTCCGAGAGCCTGGTCCCCGTGACGATCGCCGCATTGGCAACCGCCGTCATTGCGCCCATGGGCCTGTGGCTGATCTTGCTGATGCAGCGGCGAGCAGCCGAGGCCGCCAAGCTCGCTCTGGCCCTCGACCGGGCCGAAGCGGCCAACGAATCGAAGTCGCATTTCCTCGCCAATATGAGCCACGAACTTCGCACGCCGCTCAATGCGATCATCGGCTTTTCAGACGTTTTGAAGGGAGAATTGTTCGGGCCGCTCGGGTCCAGGAACTATCTCGACTATTCCAAGGATATCGGGGATGCCGGCCGCCATCTTCTCGGCATCATCAGCCAAATTCTGGAATCGGCCAAGCTGGACTCCGGCACGCTGGTAAAGGCAGATGCGGCGGCCGATGTGCATGCCAGCGTTGCCGCCACCATCCGCCTGCTGGCGGAGCGCGCCGAAGCGCGCGGAATATCGGTGGCTTCTCACCTGCCGGCGCAGCTGCCGCAAGTCAAAATGGATGCGGTGCATCTGCGCCAGATCCTCATCAATTTCATCGGCAATGCGATCAAGTTTTCGCATCCTGGCGGGCAGGTCGAAATCGACGCCGCGATTGAGCCCCCGGGGTTCCTTCGCGTCTCGATCCGCGATCATGGCATTGGCATCAAGCCGGAAGATCTGGACGAATTGTTCAAGCCCTTCGCTCAGGTCGAAAAGAGCCTTAGCCGTCAGCATGACGGGGTTGGTCTCGGCCTCGTCAATTCCCGCCGCATCGTCGAAGCCTATGGCGGCAGGGCCTGGCTCGAAAGCACTTATGGCCGGGGTACGAGCGCCATCTTCACCGTCCCGGTCATTCAGGGGTGAGACGCGCGCTCCTCGGCCTTGACCTGGTTCCAGGCTTCTTCCATGCGGTCGATGCCGGCGGACGCCGGATCGGTCCCCTGTTGGCGGAGAATCTCTTCGACCCGGCGGAAGCGTCGCTCGAACTTGGCATTGGCGCGCCGCAGCGCTCCTTCCGGCTCGACCTTGAGATGCCGGGCGAGGTTGGCGACGGCGAATAGCAGGTCGCCGATCTCCTCATCGACATGCGCGGGCCTCGCTTCGCCGGCGAGTTCGGCGCGGATCTCGGCCAGTTCTTCCTCGACCTTGGCGGTAACCTCGGCGGCATTGCGCCAGTCAAAACCGACCCGGGCGGCGCGCTTCTGCAGCTTGTCGGCGCGGGCGAGGGCCGGCAGCGCCGCGATCACACCGTCGATGGCCGAGGGTGCCCGGCCCGAAGCAACGGCAATCTTCGCCCGCTCGGCGGCCTTATGAGTCTCCCAGGCAACGGTCTGGGCCGCGGCGGTATTGATCTCTGCGCTCGAAAACACATGAGGATGCCGCTCTATCATTTTGTTATTTATAGATTCAAGAACGTCGACCATAGCGAAGTCGCCGGCTTCCGAGGCCATCTGGGCATAGAAGACCACCTGGAACATCAGGTCGCCCAGCTCGCCGACCAGGCCCGGCATGTCGCCGGCCTCGATCGCGTCGGCGACTTCGTAAGCTTCTTCAAGGGTATGCGGGACGATGCTGGCGAAATTCTGCTCCAGGTCCCAAGGGCAACCGGAATTCGGGTCGCGCAGCCGCGCCATGATGTCGAGCAGGCGGTCCAGCGCAGTGGCGGCAGCGGTCATGAGGCAATATCCGAGACGATGAAACGGGCCGGCACTATAGCCAAATCGGATCGGACGATCGACAAAACGCATTTGTTCCAGGCGGACGATAGCCTAGCCTCGGCCTCATGATTCCTCTGATCGATGCCAGGCCGCTTCTGGGTCCATCCGGCGCCGCGCGCGACGCGACCGACGCTGCCATCCTGGCCGCCGCCACGGACAGCGGCTTCATGACCTTGACCCATCTTCCGCCGCCCGTGCCGCTCGACCGCCTGCTGCGCATCTTTCAGTTGCCGCAAGAGGTTGCGCGGGGTCTCTGGCGCCAGAAATTCGCGCCCGGCAATGCCAATGTCTATCGCGGCTGGTTCCCGCTGCAGAACGGCCACC
Source organism: Dongia sp. (assembly GCF_041906375.1). GTDB lineage: Bacteria > Pseudomonadota > Alphaproteobacteria > Dongiales > Dongiaceae > Dongia. The sequence goes on from NZ_JAYRJJ010000006.1 coordinate 196,167, forward strand.
CGACCTACAAGGAGGGTTTTGACGCGGGGCCGGACATTGCCTATGGCCCGGCACGCATCGTTTCCGGCGATCCGCTCACCGAGGCGACACCACGTCCGCCGGCCGAGCTGTTGCCGGACTGGCAGGACGAAATGGCGCGTTATTACAAGGCGATGGAGCAGGTGGGAACAGCTCTGCTACGCGCTATCGCCCGCGGCCTCGGCCTGCCCGAGGCGACTTTCACGCCGGCCTTCGCCAACGGGATATCGACCCTGCGGCTGCTCCATTATCCGATCCGCCCGCCGCAATCCTTCGAGGGCGTGCACGCCGACGCGATCTGGACTGAACATGCCGGCCGGCGCGTCGACCTCGTTGGCAAACCCCATGTCGATTCCGGCTTCATCACCTTGCTTTGCCAGCACGGTATCGGCGGGCTGCAGGCCATTGATGCGGATGGCAACTGGCGCGACGTGCCACCGCAGCCCGATAGCCTGGTGGTGAATTTCGGCAAACTCCTCGAACGCTGGACCGGTGGCCGCATCAAGGCGACCACCCACCGGGTCATCGGCAGCGGTACCGCGGCGGCGGGGCGGGCGCGTCATTCGGTGCCGTTCTTCTTCGAGCCGGCACCTGATGCCGTCATCGCCCCGATCCCGGGCCTCGGCACCGGGTTCCAGCCGTTTCTCTATGGCGATCTGGTCTGGGAGGCGATGATGAAGTTCGTCGAATTCGAAGGCTTGGATCATCTGCGAAAAAGGGGGTGAGCTAATCGATTAGCTAATCCATTAGCGGCGAAAAACGAGGCCATGTCGGAAGGCTGGAAATACCCATTCCACGGGGTTTTTGCCTATCCGATAGTCGCATAATATATATTATGGAAAATATTATTTACGATCTCAATCGGCCGCCGACAGGAAGGCGCATGCCTCGACGAGGAAGCGCGCTCCAGACCGTTGGCATTCAGCACAGCCTCAAGATCGCCGACCATGGCATCCAAGGAGACGTCCTCGACTTCGCGGTCGGACAGTCCGTTGCCGCGCTGGTCATACCTGATCAGCGGCCCGGCGAAGGCTATTGCCGAAGCCGTCCTCGCTCACGACCCGCTGGCGGTGGCCCTTCTCATCTTCCACATCGAATGGATGTCACAGCGTCACTATGTCGACAGCATCCACGACAACCGCGACCTCGAAGCGCTCACGACCGCGACCGGATGACGGTCCGGCCGGTTGGCCTGTCCCCTCCTCGCCCCCTGAAATTCCGGCGGCGGTTTTGACAATCGCCCGATGAACGGCAATCCTGCGGCAGCCACAGGAGGTAAGCCGATCGATGCCGTTCCGGATTCGACCCTATCGCCCAGAGGATGAGGAATGGGTGCTGGCCTCTGAGGTCGACCTGCAGGAGCATGAGCGCGCCATTCACGATCCGCGCCTGCCGCAGACGCGGCTTCCCGGCCTGCCGCATAGCCGGGCCTATTTGGCCATGCTGTGGGACGTGCTCGACTCCCATGACGGGGTCATGCTGGTGGCCGAGGATGAAACGGGCGCCCGTCGCGGCCTTATCGCCGGCAGCGTCGTCGATGAGCCTTGGCCGATGGAGACGCGGGATTCCTGGCACTTTGCCTATGTAAGCGACATCTATATCGAGCCGGCGGCGCGCGGCACGGGCCTGGCAGGGGCGCTGCTCGATGCGCTGGCGGAACATTTCCGAGCCATCGACCCGAGCCTCACGCGGCTGCGCATCAACGTGCTGGCAGCCAACGCCGTCGCGCGCCGCGCCTATGAGAAGACCGGGTTCGTGCCCTATGAAGTGATGTATGAGCGGCCGCTCCGGCCCCCCGCAGATAAGGAATAGGCCGCATGGCAGATCAAGCCGCGCATCAGGAAAGTTTCGCCGTCAACAAGGCCCGCTGGGATGAGGTCGTGCCGATCCATGTCGCCTCGACGGATTATCAGGTGCGGCCGTTCCTTGCCGGGCAGGAGACTCTGCTGCCCATCGAGGCACGCGAGATCGGCGACATACGCGGCAAATCGGTCGTTCACCTGCAATGCCATTTCGGCCTCGACACACTTAACCTGGCGCGCCGCGGTGCGCACGTGACCGGGCTCGACTTCTCGCCCCAGGCCGTGGCCGCAGCCCGTGACCTTGCCGCCCGCGCGGGGCTCGAGGCGCGCTTTGTGGAAGGCAATCTCTACGACGCGCCGCAGATCATCGCCGAGCGCTTCGACCTCGCTTACGTCACCTGGGGCGCCATCAACTGGCTGCCCGATATCAGGGCTTGGGCAAAAGTCGTGGCGGCAATGCTGAAACCCGGCGGCGAACTCTACCTCCTCGAAGCGCATCCCTTCGCCTTCGCCCTCGACCAGTTGGGCGAGGACAAGCAACAGCGCCTCGCAGCACCCTTGGTCCCGACCTATGATTATTTCCAGCCCGGCCGGCCGCTCGTCTTCGAGTCAGACGTCACCTATACCGGCGACGACACCAAGGTCGCCAACACCAAGACCCACGAGTTCCTGCACGCGATCAGCGACATCATCACCGGGCTCCTCAATGCCGGCCTTGCCCTCACCTATTTCGCCGAGCACGACAGCATCGCTTGGTCGATGTGGCCGAAGATGGTGGAAGGCCCGGACCGCATGTACCGGTTGCCGGAGGGCGCACCGAACTTGCCGCTCAGTTTCTCGTTGAGGGCAAGGAAGGGGTGAGTGAGATTGAAGAGCAAGTGACATCACAGTCGCACCAGCGGCAGCGCTTCCTCGACGATCGGCTCGGGTGAGTATTCCCAGTCTTCTATTGCGATGGCCTGGGCGACGGTATCATTCACCTTCAGCGGAAACATGGCGAATTTCACGTCGAGGTGGCCGCCGGACCGGGTCGGCCAGGAATAGGCGCTGAAGCAAGGGGCGCCGGTTTGCCAGCAGCGCCGGTAATAGGCCTGGAGATGGGCGGCACCGCCGCCGCTCTGATCGGTCTTGATGAGCTGGTCGAGATAGGTACCGGTCAGGTTGACGCCGTTGAACTCGTCGACCTTGGTGCCGGTGAGGCGGTAGTGGACGCGGAACGGGTCACGCTCGAATGCCACGATGCAGATGTAGGGCAGCAAGGGCTTGATCAATGCAGGGTCGAGTTGGCTGCGTTCCGGCACGGCGCCGCCAGCGAGCCCCTGCCAATAGGCATGGAGGCGCTGGATGTTCGCAATGTCGGCGTGGTCCTGGGTCACGGCCATTTTGCGCGGGCGCTGTGGATAGCTGCTGCTATCGACAGCGTGGTATCAATCTCCCAGGACGGCAAGGATTTTTCCGGTCTCCTGCTGCCATCGCCGACCCTGCTGACTGGCCGGCCCTTTTCGGGCAGAGTCGGCCCCTCGCCCACCCAACCTCACCCCTCGCCGGATGGAGCCTGCATGCTTTTCATGATCATCGAGCGCTTCAAGGACAATGACATGGTCCCGGTCTATCGGCGCGTGCGCGAGAGCGGGCGGTCGCTGCCGGCGGGGTTGAAATATGTCGACAGCTGGATCGAGCCCAATTTCGCGCGCTGCTTCCAGCTGATGGAAACGGACGACGCGCGGCTGCTGCAGGAATGGGTGCTGGGCTGGCGGGGGCTCGGTGTCACCTTTGAAATCGTGCCGGTGGTGCCGAGTGCCGAGACACGTGCCGTCGTGGCGCCGTTCCTCGAAGGGGCATAGCTGAAATACCAGGCGGCCTCCCATACGCCCGTCTAGGAAGGCCGCCCATGGAAGCGCAGTGGCGGCCTAAAACGAGCCGCTGAGACCGATTGAACCGCTATTGCCGGAAGAACCTGTGCTGATTGTGACGGACCCACTCACGCCGCCACCGATCGGACCGGAGGCCGTAACGCTGGCGCCCCAATCTCTCGATGTATAGGTTCCCGACACCGTGCCGGTGGTACCACCTGATGTCGTTGTCACAGTCCCCGAAACCGACCATTCTCTGTTGTTGTTGATGGATTCCGATAGCGCCTTCGCGATCATGGGTGTGATACAGCCTACCATGTTGTCCAGATCGGCTGCTTGTTTGATTTGGATGCCATTGAAGCGAATGACGATTTGCCGACCGTCCAGATCGTACCATTGATCGCCGGACACAATCTTGTTGCTCATGATGCGGCCTCCTCCTCTTGGATAGATGGCGAATGGTGCCTGTGCTTTGAAGGTTTCGATGTCACGACCCAGCGGAAACAGGTTCGGAGTCTGATCTGGCGGCATACCTTTCAGGATCATGTTGTAGAAATCGGCATAACTGCCTTTGAAGCGGCCGTTGCTCCAAACCACTTTAAGCTGACCGGTAAATCGCCCATTCTCGCTGCCGTCAGCCGACAACTGGTTATCCTGGCAGCCGGAAAAGAGAAGGCAGCTTGCGGCGATCTGATTTTGCGCACGCAGAACGGCTGCGTCCCGAAGGATGATGTCATACATGCTTTTGTTGGCCTGATAGACCCGCTGCTGCACTGCCGCCGGCATCGCCTTGTAGCGAACGCTACCCAGGGTCGGCACAGGCAATGAACCGCCCGCGACGCGCACGGACGACATGTTGTCAGCTAGCAACATCTCCTTCGTCGACGTTCCACTGTGGCAGCTGTCGGCAAAGACGAGTACGCGTACGCCAGGCTTGAATGCAGAAAGTAGGAGATAGGTTTCATCGTCGACGAATTGACCATCGTACAGGCACCATGTTTCGTCCTTGTGATCGTCTTGTTCATCTCCGTTCAAATCACCAAGCTGTCCGCCATGTCCGGAATAGGAGATCATCACCAAGTCACCGGCTCCCGCCGTTCCCGCAAGGGAGCGGATTGCTGCGATGAAGTTGGAGCGTGTTGCGCTCGATGTCAGGAGAAGCTTCGCTTGAAAGCCATTTGCTTGGGCGATTGTTGCCATATCGCGCGCATCCGCCTCGCAGGCGCGTAGCTCACCACTCCATCCCTGGTAGTGATGGGGATCGACAGAGTTAAGGCCTAGGCAGAGTGCATAACCGGAAGCCATTCTCTCCTCCCTTTGCAGGTGTCGGAGAAATATCATACTCTCTTAAGTAGTGAGTCAATTGGTACCGCAATTATTATTATTAACTTCTTAGGGTGATAGAACGTGAATGTCACCCGCTACACTAACGGATGCCGGCAAGTCTCTGCGAAAGGATGCAAAGGGCGCAGCGCTGCACGAGCATTGTCGTTTTGGTTGATGGGGTAGGTGACGGGCAGATTGCGGCGCGTCCCACCCCGACACAGGCTCAGTATCCGTTGTTTGCTGTTCGACCTACTTGACGCTGCGGCTGGGGGGCTTCAGGTGTACTGATCCCGCCAGGGTGTGAGATCGCACGTTGAGAAAAAGGCGAGGTTCCAGCCTGCTATAGCCTTCGAGGGCGAAGACAGGGGCGACATCGTCACGGTTGGGCGCCGCACTTGCTGCCCCACTATTGCAGAAGAGATTCGATCCTCTCCGAAGAAATCGCGCCGAGACCCGGCACAAGAGGCATGATCCTCACCTGTTTTCACAGCCGGTCGGGCGTGCAGAAAGGACATGGTTTCGCCGGAGATACGGTCCGCGGATGGCCTTCGTTTTACGCCTTCTTCAGGAACTCCGTGCGCAGGACCAGGCCTTTGACCTTGTCGGCGTTGCATTCGATTTCGGCGGGGTCGTTGGTGAGGCGGATGTTCTTGATGCGGGTGCCGCGCTTCAGGGTGACGGAGCTGCCCTTCACCTTCAGGTCCTTGATGAGCGTGACGGAATCGCCGTCCTGCAGAATGGCGCCGTTGCTGTCCTTGACCTCGTCCATGATCATTTCCCCATTGGGTTTAAGGTGATGTTGGCGGCGTTATAGACCCTTGCCCCATCTCCTAACAAGCTTTCCCACAACAAGCTTTCCGGCAACAAGCTTTCCTGGTCGTATCCCTTTTGTCGCAGGACGCTCCTGCGCGCATCCGTGCCGGTGGCGGCGCATTTCCCTGCCCGCACGGCAGCGAGACTAGACTTCATGCATACGCCAAGGGTCGTCGACAGAAAGCTGGACAGCCTCGCCATCGGGCGCGAGTTGCTTGGGGGCGCTCTTCTCGTCTGGCGCCGGGTGCCGGCGCTGGTGGAGCTTGCCAGCCGCGCCGATACGGCCCTGCGCGCCGGCTTCGAGGGCGACCCGCTGTCGGCCGAGGCGCGCTTTGCACCGGATGAGTATCTCAAGCGCGTGCGGCGGCTGCGCAGCGCCTTCCGGGCCGATGAGGCGATCAATGTCGCCTTCAAGCGCGCCCTCTCAGAGGTGGGCCTGGCGCCCGGTCCCTGCTATTGGGACCCGCTGCAATTGCGCGCGGTGCCGTCGCGGGTGACTCATCAAGGCAGGCGCATCATGCCGCTGCCGCAGCATCGCGACAATTGGGGCTCCAACATCGCGCAGCAGCTCAATTGGTGGTCGCCGATCTATCCGGTGAGCGAGGGCCGCACGATCCTGTTCTATCCGCGCTATTTCGACCGCGCCGTCGCCAACAGCAGTGCCGATTGGGACTTCCTTGAACTGAAGCGGCTGATGGATGCGGGCAAGGCAGAGCAATATCCGGTGCTGCCGGTGTTGACCGAGGCGTTGCCGCCTGACGAAGCCTTGGCCGTGGTGATCGAGCCCGGCGACATGCTGGGCTTTTCCGGTCAGCATCTCCATGGCTCGATCGCGACGGACACTACCCTGCCCCGCTTCAGCGTCGAATGCCGCTCGGTCAATCTCGATCATGTACAGGCCGGGCTCGCCGCACCCAACCCCGACGGCCGCGCCCCGCGCGTGGTGCCGGACTGGTTCGAGCACGTGGTGACGGGGGAAAGGTTGCGTATGGGTCTTCTTGGCGCGTAATTACAATTGTCATGGCCCGCTTTAGGCGGGCCATCCATGAGTTTGTTTGTCCCTGAAGAGTAGCAACTCATGGATGCCCCGCCTTCGCGGGGCATGACAATGAAAGCCATACCAAACAAAAAGGCCGGGCGATTGCCCGGCCTTCTGCATTCGGAAAGTCAGAGAAGCACTTCAGGCGCCGGCCGTCGCGTCGCTGCGGCGGTCGGTGTAGATGTAGAGCGGCTTCGCCTTGCCTTCGACCACTTCGCGGCTGATGACGATGGCTTCGACGCCATCGAGGCCGGGGAGGTCGAACATCGGTTCCAAGAGGATGCTTTCCATGATCGAGCGCAGGCCGCGGGCGCCGGTCTTGCGGGCGATGGCACGGCGGGCGATGGCGCCGAGGGCATCCTCGGCGAATTCGAGGCGCACGTCTTCCATTTCAAAGAGGCGCTGGTACTGCTTCACCAGCGCGTTCTTCGGCTCAGTCAGGATCTTGATGAGGGCCGGCTCGTCGAGGTCCTCGAGCGTCGCCACGACCGGCAGACGGCCGACGAATTCGGGGATGAGGCCGAACTTCAACAGATCCTCGGGCTCGACCTCTTTCAGGATCTCGCCGGTGCCGCGTTCATCCGGGCCACGCACATCGGCACCGAAGCCGATTGCCGAACCCGAACGGCCGCGCTGGCCGATGATGCGCTCGAGGCCCGCAAAGGCGCCGCCGCAGATGAAGAGGATGTTGGTGGTGTCGACCTGCAGGAATTCCTGCTGCGGATGCTTGCGCCCGCCTTGCGGCGGCACGGAGGCGACGGTGCCTTCCATGATCTTCAAGAGCGCCTGCTGGACACCCTCGCCTGACACATCGCGGGTGATCGAAGGATTGTCCGACTTGCGGCTGATCTTGTCGACTTCGTCGATATAGACGATGCCGCGCTGGGCGCGTTCGACATTGTAGTCGGCAGCCTGCAGCAGCTTGAGGATGATGTTCTCGACATCCTCGCCGACATAGCCGGCTTCGGTGAGGGTCGTGGCGTCCGCCATGGTGAAGGGCACGTCGATAATGCGTGCCAAGGTTTGCGCAAGCAAAGTCTTGCCACAGCCCGTCGGGCCGACGAGCAGGATGTTCGACTTCGCCAATTCGACGTCGTTGTTCTTCCCCAGATGCGCCAGGCGCTTGTAGTGGTTGTGCACCGCCACGCTCAGGATGCGCTTGGCATGCTGCTGACCGATCACGTAATCGTCGAGGACCTTGCAGATGTCCTTCGGGCTGGGCACGCCGTCGCGGGACTTGACCAGGGTGGTCTTGTGCTCCTCGCGGATGATGTCCATGCACAATTCGACGCATTCGTCGCAGATGAACACCGTGGGACCGGCGATGAGCTTGCGAACCTCGTGCTGCGACTTGCCGCAGAAGGAGCAGTAGAGGGTGTTTTTGGAGTCACCGCTGGCGGATTTGTTCATTTCCGATCCATTCGAGCTTCGGGCAGCATTGATTCAATTGGCTGAATCGCCCGGTCAGTGGTCAATGTAGCCCCCGGTTCCGACGCGACACAACGTGATTTTGCGCGGGTGCGGGGATTTTGGCACGTTACGGGAACAAAGAAGGCTCGATGTTCCCATTCTCGGCTCTATTCTAGCCCAGCTTTCGTCCATAAAAGGTTAAGGCCCGGCTGGCGGAATCTCCGACAGTCCGGGCCGTGACCATAACGAGAACGCGGCCAATACGTCGTTGGATGGCCTCAGCTCTTGTCCTTGCCGTCGAGCGGCGCCGGACGTTCGTTCACCACTTCGTCGATGAGGCCGAATTCCTTGGCCTCTTCTGGCGTCATGTAGCGGTCGCGCTCCATGGCGTTCTCGATGGTGGCGAGGTCCTGGCCGGTGTGGCGGACATAGATCTTGTTCAGCCGGTCGCGGGTGCGCAGGATCTCCTTGGCGTGGATCTCGATATCCGTCGCCTGGCCCTGATAGCCGCCCGAGGGCTGGTGGATCATGATGTTGGAATGCGGCAGGCTGAAGCGCTTGCCCTTGGCGCCGGCAGTCAGCAGCAGGGAGCCAGCCGAGGCGGCAAGACCGATGCAGACGGTCGACACTTCGGGGCGGATGTACTGCATGGTGTCGTACATCGCGAGGCCCGACGAGACGACGCCGCCCGGCGAGTTGATGTAGATCGAGATTTCCTTGTTCGGATTTTCCGATTCCAGGAACAGCAGCTGGGCGCAAACCACGCTCGCCATGCCGTCATTGACGGGACCGACCAGGAAAATGATGCGCTCCTTGAGGAGGCGCGAATAGATGTCGTAGGAGCGTTCGCCGCGATTGGTCTGCTCGACCACCATCGGCACAAGGTAGTTGTTGTAGATCTCGACGGGATCTCTGTCTCTCATCATCCACTCTCAAGATGGGGCTAAGCGACCTGACGCGGGGCGCGCCAAGCGACTCACCCGAATGCTCTGAAGCGCGATCTTAGCGAGTGGTGGGATTCTGGCAAACCGTTCCGGCGGAGTCGCACGGAACGATTTGCCAGTCTCGCATTCACTTAGTCGCGGCGGCCTTTCAGCTCCGCCTCGCCTTCGGCCGAGAAGACCTCCGGCGAAACCTTCCGCTCACTGACCTTGGCGCGCTCGAGGATGAAGTCGACGACCTTCTCCTCATAAAGCGGCGCACGCAGCTGATTGAGGGCTTCCGGCGAACGCTGGTAGTACTCGATCACCTGCTGCTGCTGACCGGGATAGCGCTGCGCTTCCTGGATGAGGGCGCGGCTCAATTCCTCGTTCGGCACCTGGATGTTGTTCTGCCGGCCCACTTCCGAGAGCAGCAGGCCAAGCTTCACGCGACGCTCGGCGATGTCGCGATATTCCTTCTTCAGCACGTCTTCCGACTTGCCCTTGTCTTCCTCGTCCAGGCGATCCGCCTTCAGATCGGCTTCGATCTGCTGCCAGATGGCGCCAAACTCGGCTTCAACCAGACTCTCCGGAAGAGTGAAATTGTGATTGTCGGCCAGAATATCAAGGAGCTTGCGCTTCACGCGGGCGCGGGAGACGGCGCCATATTCCTTTTCGATGCGCTCGCGGGCCTGCTTCTTGAGGTCGGCCAAGTCTGCAAGACCCAGCGACTTCGCCAGCTCGTCATCGACCGGCACGTCCTTCAGACGACGGACTTCCTGCACGGTGACGGCGAAGCTCGCTTCCTTGCCGGCCAGCTCCGCATTGCCGTATTCGGCCGGGAACGTGACCTTCACGGTCTTCTTGTCGCCCTTCTTGGCACCTACCAGCTGGTCCTCGAAGCCCGGGATGAACTGGCCCGAACCGAGTTCCAGATAGTGACCCTCGGCCTTGCCGCCGTCGAAGTCGACGCCGTCGATGGAGCCGACGAAATCGATGACGACGATGTCGCCGTTGGCGGCAGCCTCATCAACCGGGTCCGAGGCGCGCTGGCGCTTGGCGATGCGCTTCAGGCTCTCGTCGACTTCCGATTCCGGCACCTCGACCGCGACGCGTTCCAGCGACACGGTGGTGAAGTCCATCGGCGTCACCTCGGGGATGACTTCCATCTTCATGGAGAATTCGAGATCGGCGCCGTCCTTGAACTCGCCGACGAGTTCGACCTTGGGCTGGCCGGCCGGACGCAGATTGCGCTCGGTCAGGAGCTGCTGCGAGCTCTGCTGCACGCTCTCTTCCAGCACCTCGCCCATCACCGACTGTTCATAGCGCTGCTTCAGCAGGGTCATCGGCACCTTGCCGGGGCGGAAGCCGGGGATCTTCAGCTTGTGGCTGAGTTCGGTCAACTTGCCGTCGACCTTCTCGCGCAGCTGCGCGGCGGGGACGGCGATCTTGTATTCCCGCTTCAGGCCCTGGTTCAGGGTTTCGGTGATCTGCATGGCAGCACTCTTTCAGACTTAGGGTTCAAACGCAGTTAAGGTGCCTCTTTCCGGGACCCAAAGGCATCCGGCGCCCACGCGAAACGACCAATTCCGGGCTGCATTGGTGCGGGCGGAGGGACTTGAACCCACACGACTTGCGTCACAGGAACCTAAATCCTGCGCGTCTACCAATTTCGCCACGCCCGCAAAGGTCATTCCGAGCCGCGCCAAGGCATGCCCGCAGCCCCGGTTTGCACCGGTTCCGGGCCGGGGATGTAGCCCACCCCGGCCTGAGCGACAAGCGAAAAAGGCCCAAAGCTACGAATGGGCTAGAGGATGCCACCGGCCCGGCGCAGGCGCCACCAGGGGCCCGTGGCGGCCATTCCCTCGCCCACCACCCGCCAACCCTGCCGCCGGTAGAAGGCGAAGGCGCGCGTATTGAACTTGTCGGTCTTCAATTCCATGTCGCCCTTGGCGCTCCGCAGGGCCACCGCCAGCAAGGCGCGGCCGGCACCCTGCCCCTGGCTATCCGGTCGAACGTAGAGACTATGGATGAAGTTCGTCGGACAATATATTGAAATATATCCTATAATTCTGGAGCCGCTGACTGCCACCCATTGCTCCTCGCCAGCGATGCTGTTGGCATAGGCCTCGGCCGTCCTGCCCTCCGGCGGCTCGTTGGGGAAGGTCGCAGTCACGGTCTCGATGAAGATTTCGGCGCAGATGGGCTGATCGGCCGGCACCGCCCGCCGGACGCTGATGGTCATGCGGGGCGGTCCAGGTCCCGGAGCAATCCGGGAATGGCGCCGGGCAGATCCTCGGCAATCAGGCCGGGACCCAAGGCGAGCCCCGCCTGGGCGTGGAACCATACCCCGGCCGCTGCCGCCTGATAGGCTGGCATTCCTTGCGCCAGCAAGCCCAGGATGAGGCCGGCTAGAACGTCCCCCGAACCGGCGGTCGCAAGATACGGGCTGGCGGCGTCATTGATCAGCACCTGTCCGTTCGGGGCGGCAATGGCGCTGTCCGCCCCTTTGAGCACGATCACCGACCGCGCACGGCTGGCCGCCTGCCGGATACGGGCCAGCTTGCCAAGCTCGGGCCCGAGATCTGGAAAGAGGCGCGCAAACTCCCCGTCATGGGGGGTGAGGACGATGTCGCCCCGACCCAGGGTGAAAAGATCGTCCGGCCGGTCGGCGAAGGCGGTCAAGCCGCCGCCATCCACCACGCTCGGCCGGCCGGCAGCCAGCCCCGTAATGACCGCCTCGCGCGCGGCAGCATTGGGCACGAGGCCCGAGCCGACAAGAACGGCCGAAACGCGCCGGTCCATCAGGATCTCGACCAGATCGTCGGCCCTCGCGGCCGGCCTAGCGATGATGCCGGGCTGGTCGGCCATATAGAGCGGCAGCGTCGCTGCAGGTGCCGCCACGCTCAGCATGCCGGCACCGATGCGGCGGGCGGCAAGTGCCGCGAGGCGCCCTGCCCCCGGCATGTCGCTGCTGCCGATCACAAGGGCATGGCCGCGGCTGTATTTGTGATCGAGCGGTCCGGGCTGCGGCAGAAGCGACAGCCAGGCCGACGGCGCATTGCGCCAGGTGGCATGGTTTGGAGCCAGCAAGTCGCCCTCGAGCCCGATCGGGGCCACCTCGAGCCGTCCGCAATGGATCTTTCCCGGCAACAGGAGATGCCCAACCTTGGCCCAGCCGAAAGTGACCGTATGCTTGGCGCGGATGGCGGTCCCGAGCACGCGCCCATCGTCAGCGGAAATCCCGCTGGGGATATCAACCGACCAGATATCCGCACCTGATCGATTGACCCAGTCGATCAAGGTGGCGACTTTTCCCTCAAGCGGTCGATCAAGACCGATGCCAAACAGCGCATCGACGATGATGGCCGCCTTCGGCAGCGCAGCCGGATCGAATGGCAAAACGCTGCCACCGTCGAGCCAGGTTTTCACCGCTTCGCCGGCATCCCCCGTATAGGATTCCGGCGCGCGCATGGCGGTAACGCTCACCGGCCGGCCGGCACGCCGCAGCAGATCGGCAATCACAAAGCCGTCGCCCCCGTTATTGCCGGGGCCGCAAAGGACCAGTATCTCGCCATCCACACCGGCATGCGCCTGATGGATCGAATCCGCGACAGCTGCACCAGCCTTGCGCATTAAGGCATAGCTGTCATTGCCCCGCGCAAAATACGCCCGCTCGGCCGCGCGCATTTCGGCGGCGGTGACAACCGGCTGCGCTTCCGACGATGGGAACTGGCGCGTGGCCATAGCTAGTTGATGACGGTTCGGCAGAACTGGCCGCTGACGCGCGAGCGGATATTGTCGCACATTGCCTGGGCATCCTTCAGTGTCGGGAACGGGCCGACATAGAGGCGATAGACAGTCCCGGTGGCGCTGACGAAGGGGCGAACCTGCAACGCCGATTTGTCCAGGATCGGGCGGAACTGCAGTTTCAGGTTCGAAAATTGCGTTTCGGCCGACTTGCTGGTGCCGCGCTCATCGAGCCAGATGTGAAAGACCTTCTCGTGCGGCGACAGCGTCTCCGCCACCGGCAATTCCGGCTTCACACCATCTTCGACAATGGGCTCTTCTTCGGCCGGCGCTGCTTCTCCTTCGGCCGGAGCGGCAGCGTGATCGCCCTCGGTGGGCTGTTCACCATCGGCTGCATGCTCGGTGGCACTTGCCACGGCTTCACCGGCAGCTTCCTCGACAGGGGCTGCGGCCTCGCCTTCGGCAGGGGCTGCATCGTGACCTGCTTCAGGTTCAGCGGCCGGTTCAGTTGGTAGGGCGTTGGCGGCCTCCTCGGCAGCGTGATCGCCAGTGGCGGCCTCCTCGGCCGGCGCTGGTTCGGCGGCATGCCCTTCGGCCACCTGGACAGGTGCTTCTTCAGCGGGAGCCTCGGCGGTCGCTTCCACGGCAGCCTGCTCAGTCGGGGCGGGTTCGGCGGCATGCGAGTCAGCGGTATGCGCCTCTGCTGGGGGTGCGGCAGCCTCACCTTCAGCCGGTTGTTCGGTTGCAGCGTGACCTTCGGCAGGGGCTTCGTTGTTGCTGGTCGCTTCAGTGGCCACCGCGTTTTCAGCAGGTTGTTGCTGGTGCCCAGCTTCCGCAGCTTGCGTGTCGGAAGCATGTGCTTCGCTGGTTGCAGGAGCGGGTACCGCTTCGGCTGCCGGGGCGGTTTCGGCAGGGGCCGCTGCAGTCGTCGCAGCCGGCTTTGGCTTGGGAAGTTCCGTGAGTTTCTGCTTGGCCTTCATATTGCCGGATGCAGCGGCCTTTTCCAGCCACATATAGGCCTGGTCCGGATTCTTGGCGACGCCATGGCCGGTCCGGTAGAACTCGGCCAGATCAATCTGCGCTTCGGCCAGGCCATTTTCGGCGGCCTGGGCGATCCAATGCGCCGCCTGCTTCTCGTCCTTTTCAACCCCGTCCCCGCGATCGTAAAGCAGGCCCAGATTGTATTGCGCCTGGACGTTCTTGGCCTCGGCCGCCTTGGTCCAGAGCCGGATCGTCTGCTTCTTGTCGCTGGGGACACCATTCCCAAGCATATACTGGACGCCCAGATTGAATTCGGCGGTCGCGTTGCCCGCCTCGGCCGCCTTGGTCCAATAGGCGATCGCCTTGTTCTGGTCCTTCTTCACGCCGCGCCCATCGGCATAAAGCATGGCGAGATTGTTCATTGCGGGGGCAAAGCCCTGTTCGGCAGCGGCTTCGTACCATTTAAGCGCCTGGGCGACGTCCGGTTTGGTTCCGCGCCCGCTTTCCAGCAATAGGCCGAGGGCATGCTGGGCCCGCTTGTCGCCGGCCAATGCGGCCTTCTGCCATTCCGCCAGCGCCTGCTCATACGCGCCGGCATTGAAGGCATCGAGGCCGGTGCCGTAATCGGCGCGCGCCATCATGGGGGCGGCGCCCAGGAGGACGGCCGCGTAAAGGGGCGTTCCCAGCAGGAGACGCCGGAAGGTCCGACTCAGCTTCATGACCGTTAATATGCCGTCCGGCGACAGCGGGGGCTAGTGCCGCGTGACGGGGCCGCTTTCCGGGTCGCGGGTGGATTGGCGCATACTGGCTGGAATGACCGGGCCACCCTGGTGGTGGATCATCCGCCATTCGCCGTCTTCCTCAGCAAAGAGGTTGGTGCAAGCAATCTGGCCGCCGCCGATGACTTCCAGCCCGCAGGCGATGCCGACTCCGCCGATCAGGGTCATTTGCTGCGGAACAAAGGTGATCTCGCCCGGATGGCCGTGGATGAAGATCTGACTCCATGAATCCAGGATATCGGTCCTGGACAGGAGGGGGGCCGCGCCTGGGTGGAAACACGAAACGGCCAGCTTCACCGCCCAGAGCCGGCGCATGCCATCCAAATCCGCCCGCGCGAACGCGCGGTAGAATTCGGCGTTGGCGGTTTCAAATGCGGGCTTGCTCGACATGAAGGGTTCCTCCTGTTCAGGGACCCCATGCTTAGTGCAAGCCGGCGCCAAGGTCGATCACGTCACGTAACGCTGTGAGAACTGCCACCGGATGGCCCGCTCCCGCCATTATTTTGGTGATCGGGATCGGAATTGTCGTTGCCGTGATCTTTGCTGCCGTCGTTATGGCCGCGATCATCCGTACCGTCCTTGCCGCCGTCCTCGGTGTCGCCACTGGGCTTGGCGCGGGTGCGATCAGGTAAGGTCAAGGCCTCCATCCCGGCCGGCAAGGCCGGCGCCGGCGCCACATGCGTCGAGCAGTCGGGGGAAACAGTGACTTGCATGCCGGTCATCGCCAGGCTGCTCTTGGCTCCGGCGCAACCATGGACCTCGACCGCACCGGAAACCACGTTCACCTCAGTGGTGCCGTCCTGCCAGACATAGATCACGAGTTCCGTGCCGCGGATCACCATAGTAGCTGTTGGTGTTTCCAGACGGATATTCTCTTCCGTCGTCATCTTGCCACCGACATAGCGGAAGGCGCCTACGGCAAAGGAAATCTGTCCGCCGCCCCGGGTCGTGCCGGCGTCATAGACGAAATTGTCCAGCCGCAATTGGGCGCCGGCGCCGACCTGCACCTTGGTCTCGTCGAGAAACTCCAGGGCGGTCGTACCGGTGGCGCCCGTCTTCACGGTATCAAGCGCAAACACGTCGTCGCGATAGAGAATTGCATGCTCGGCCGCGGAGCCATTCGGCTCGGCGACGGCGCCATTGTATTCCTGCTGCACGACCGCGCCGATGCGTGGTTCAGCCGCGGCTGCGTGCGCTGCAATCAGCGATGCCAGAAGCGATATGGCAGTGCTGGTGAGGATATTGTTCATGATCACTTAAGCTCCGGCCGTCCTGAAGGGATAGTCGCTACAGGGCGCGGATCGGTTCAATATCTCAGATCATTCATACATGATCGGCAGCTGGGCGACGTCCTCTGCCACGGCAACAGTCGCCTGGGCCGGCATGTTCTCCAGCACCAACAGAATTGCGCCCAAAGCGGCAAAGCTGAGCGAGAGGGCAAGCTGACGGATCGACATGGTCAAGCATCCAGAACGATTTCGATGCTCGTTAAGTTAGGTCTAACCGCTCAACACCGCTGTGACGCAGGACACATGCCAATGCCAAAATGTTCCAAAAAAGAAGACGGCCCCGCAGAATTTCCACGGGGCCGTCCATGTCTACCAACGAACTTGAACTTAGAGATTATCCCCGCAATCTCCGCCTTCGCACCCACTTCCCTCGCCGCTTCCACCGCCCCCGCCGGTATCGGGGTCAGGTTCGGAATCGGGAGCCGGACCAGCATCGGGCGGGCTGTCGGGCTGTTCGCGGCTGCGATCGCGATCGCGATCGAGGCCGTTGTCGCCGCCTCCGCCACCACCACCACCGGGCTCGCCGCCATCATCGCCACCGGCGGCGGTCGAGAAGTCGCCGAGATCATCCGGAACATCCAGAGCGGCAAGGTCTTCCGGGACAGGACGCGCAACGGTCACACTGGCTTCGCAGGTCGGCGGAATGATCACACGCTGGCCAATGGTGGCCGGCACAACTTCTGCCTTGTTGCAGACCTGAACGTCGATGGCGCCGTCGACCACGTTGACTTCGGTCGTGCCGTCGATGCCAACGAAGATCACGAGTTCGGTGCCACGAATGGTCATGGTCGAGGTAGGGGTCACCAGCTTGACGTTCTCGTCGCTTTTCATCTTGCCGCCAACATAGCGGAAGGCGCCAACGGCCATGGAAATCTTGCCCGCGCCGATGGTGCTCATCGGGTCAAAGACGAAATCGTCGAGTTTCACCATCGCGTTCGGACCGACATCGAAACGCGTCTCGTCAAGGAACTGCATCGAGGTGGCGCCGCCCTCACCGGTCTGGACCGTGTCGAGTGCCGAAACCTGATCCTGGTAATAGATCGGCTTGGTATCTGGCTGGCCGTTCGGCGTTGCCGTCGCACCGCGATAGTCCTGCAGGATTACCTTGCCGATAACCTCGGCCGAGGCCGTCGAGGCAAGCAGGGTTGCGAAGCTGGTGAAGGCCACCAGCAATGTACCGGGCTGCAAGAACTTGCGCAGCTTCGGGCGACGGGCATTCGACATGGCTCCCGGATGGCGGGTCATCTGATACCTTCCATTTTCACGACGGTGCCGGGCGAACTTGGTGTCCGCTCCGTGCATTCCAATTTTTAACGAATTGATAACGAATTTTAGCTAACAGCCGGCTGAAAATCCAGGCCAGAGGGGCCCTGGCACCACACTTATTTGTAGCTGAACGCCCTTTCAAAGCCCGTTTCAGGTTCTTTTAGGATCTAAACTTATTCCAAAAGGCACGCAGTTCCCCGCCTTGACCATTCCGGCGCTGCGCCGCACCATCGCGGCGACTCAGGTTAGACCAGGAAGGACCAGTTTGATGATCGGCCGCCTCAATCACGTTGCCATTGCCGTGCCCGATCTTGAGCAAGCCGCTACCCTTTACCGCCAGACACTCGGGGCCAGGGTCTCCGCTGCCATGCCGCAGCCAAAGCATGGTGTCAGCGTGGTTTTTGTCGAACTCGGCAATACCAAGATCGAACTGCTGCATCCCTTGGGGGAAGATTCTCCGATTGCGGCTTTCCTCGGCCGCAATCCTGCCGGTGGCATTCATCACATCTGCTATGAAGTCGAAGATATCCTGGCTGCGCGGGACAAGTTGAAGGCGAGCGGCGCCCGGGTACTCGGCGACGGCGAACCCAAGATCGGGGCCCATGACAAGCCAGTGCTTTTCCTACACCCCAAGGATTTCCTGGGCACACTCATTGAACTCGAACAGGCCTGAGGCGTAATTATGTCAGGTATCATGACGCAAATCTTTATGTTCCTGGTCATTTGGTGGCTAACCCTGTTCGTCGTCCTGCCGTGGGGCGTGCGGCGGACTGAAAATGCCGATGCCGGACACGACCCGGGCGCACCGGCCAATCCGATGCTGCTGAAGAAGGCACTGGCCACGACGGCCATTGCCGCCGTCATTTGGGGCGCCGCCTTCATCTTTTTTCGGGTCTATGGCTTTTCGCTGCTGGAACTGATTGAAAAGTTCGGTTTCTGAGG
The DNA here is from genome assembly GCF_041906375.1 of Dongia sp. Lineage (GTDB taxonomy): Bacteria > Pseudomonadota > Alphaproteobacteria > Dongiales > Dongiaceae > Dongia. The sequence goes on from NZ_JAYRJJ010000006.1 coordinate 214,355, forward strand.
GACAGGAATGAGCAGCTATTGCCTCATCGCACCTGGGCACGAATTCCACGGGCCATATCACGACCGGCATTACGGCTTCCCGATCGACGACGACAATCAGCTTTTCGAACGCTTGGTCCTGGAGATCAACCAGGCCGGACTGTCCTGGCTCACCATCCTCAAGAAGCAGGAAGCCTTTCGGAAGGCCTACAGCGGTTTCGAGATTGCGAAGGTCGCGCGCTATGGCGACAAGCAGCGCGCGCGGCTGCTGGCCGATGCCGGGATTATCCGCAATCGCCTGAAGATCGATGCCGCCATCGAAAATGCCAAGCGCATCCGGATTCTGCAGCAGGAGCACGGGTCTTTTGCGCATTGGCTGGCGGCGCAGCATCCGCTGGCAAAGCCTGATTGGGTGAAACTGTTCAAGCGCCAGTTCGTCTTCACCGGCGGCGAGATCGTTGGTGAGTTTCTGATGTCGATCGGCTACCTGCCCGGCACCCATGCCGAGGATTGCCCTGTCTACCGCCGGATCGCCAAGCTGCAGCCGCCTTGGGCAAAGGCCGTCAAAGCCGGAATGCGCTATTGAACCTTGGGAGCGATCCGGAACCGCTGAAATGGAAAGGGGCAGACCCTTGTCGGACCTGCCCCTTTATGGACCGAAAAATGGTCCCTCCCCCACCGAACTGATCTTCTTTGGTCGTCCCAGAACTTGGACCGTGCGGTCTCTTATTTATTCGCCGACTCCCCAGCCGGCGGACAGAACCCTAGCCAAAATTTTGGCGGAAGTCACGGCAGGTTTTATAGGGCCAGGTTTCTGATCTAAAGCCGTTTTTAATGCGCGCCGCGAAAGCAAACGAAAGCAGGAATCTCTTGATGAAGAGGCTGCGACCCTTAGCTCGGGTCCCATGCCAATTGAGGAAGTGCAATGTTCTCATAGTACGCCAGGGCAGAAAGCGAACTCACTAGTCATGCCGCAATGCAGCAATTTCGGTAAGAAATCAGGCTGCCTCTGGAACTCACTCGATGTACCAGATCTGCGGCTACGTTGAATTGACATTGCCTAACCACACCCGGGACGGCCACTCCTCATGCCAGATTCAACCTCGCCACGGCAGCAGCCAGAAGTATGCCGCAGCCCTATCGATCGATGGGAAATCGAGGGGCATGAGGAAGGGGTGTGCACTCGATCATCGAAGCGATCGAGGTCAAATGAACCTTTCATGCGAAGAAGTGCTGACGGAAATATCCGCCTGACGCATTAACGCATTAACGCATTATAATATAGTTGTTTTTTTGGGAAAATGGGGCGAGTGACGGAACTTGAATCCGCAACCTCCGGAATCACAATCCGGCGCTCTAACCAATTGAGCTACACCCGCCATCCGAAGCAGCGCCGGAAGCATGTTCCGGCGTGCGGGCTGCGATGTAACCTACCCCTCCCCTGCCGTCAAGGATCACGGGGCCGCAGGACCTGGACCGGGCCAAAAACCCTTGCTGTCGCCCAGGTATAACAATCCGTCGCGCAGAGCCTGTCAGCCTGTCGCGCCCGACCTAAACTGCCAGTCCGTTCCGGACCCGGAAAGCCAGGGCCGGTAAGAAAATTGATCGGGGAAAGACCAATGCTTCAGCTTGCCAGCGGCATGAGCCGCCTTGGAACCGAATCCGCCTTCGAGGTGTTGGCCCGTGCCAATGCGCTGCGCGCCCAGGGGCGTAGCATTGTCGCCCTCTCGATCGGCCAGCCCGACTTCCAGACCCCCGCCCATATCGTCGAAGCCGGCATCAAGGCGCTGCGCGACGGCCATCACGGCTATACCCCGGCCAATGGCATTCCCGAAGTGCGCCAGGCCGTGGCCGACGACCTCAACCGCCGTCACGGCATCACCACCGTCGACCCCAACAATGTGCTGATCGTGCCGGGCGGCAAGGTCACCATGTATTTCGCCATCATGATGTTCGGCGAGCCGGGGGCGGAGATCATCTACCCGAACCCGGGTTTCCCGATCTACGAATCGACCATCAAGTTTTCCGGCGCAACCCCAGTGCCGCTGCCCCTCCTCGAGGAGAACGGTTTCGGCTTCAAGGCCGAGGACGTGCTGTCGCGCATCACGCCGAAGACCCGCCTCATTATCGTCAACTCGCCGGCCAATCCGACCGGCGGCATCGTTGAGAAGGGCGAAATCGACAAGTTGGTGAAGGGGCTCGAGAAGCACCCCAACGTGGCCATCATGTCGGACGAGATCTATTCCGAGATGCTTTATGACGGCAAGGTTCACACCAGCTTCCTGAAATACCCTGAAATCGCCGACCGCCTGATCATGCTCGATGGATGGTCGAAGACCTATGCCATGACCGGCTGGCGCATGGGCTATTCGGTTTGGCCCAAGCAGCTCATCGAGCATGCGACACGCCTGTGCATCAACGTGCATTCCTGCGTCAATGCCTCGGCCCAGTGGGCGGGCCTTGCCGCCCTCACCGGTCCGAAGGATGAAGTCGCCAAGATGATGGTGGCCTTCGACGAGCGCCGCCGCTTCACGGTGGCCGAACTCAACAAGCTGTCGGGCGTTTCCTGCATCACACCTTATGGCGCCTTCTACGCCTTCCCGAACATCAAGGGTACCGGCTTCAAGTCGAAGGCGCTGGAAGTGGCTCTGCTCGATGAAGCTGGTGTTGCCAGCATCGCCGGCACCAGCTTCGGCTCATATGGCGAAGGGTATCTGCGCATCTCCTACGCTAACTCGATCGAGAATATCGGCGAGGCGATCAAGCGCATCGGTAGCTTCCTGGAGAAGCGTAGGGCAGCGTAAACGCCACTACTGCGGATAAGAGAAAGCGGGCGGGATATCACAGGATATCCCGCCCGTTTCGTTTGCAGCTCTCTCAGACTATCGCGAATTTATCCGGCTGAGCACCATAGTCGTTGGCACCCGCCGTACCGGGAACGAGCAGGATGGCAAGGCCGACCAAGAACTGAACGAAGCTGACGGCGTAACCGATGCCGTGCAGGGCCTCGATGAACTGGAGCAGTGCCGCCACAATGCCGCCGGCGATCACAGCGATGGCCCATTTCCCGGGCTGGTTGAAGTCCTGCAGGCGCTTGGCCATGAGGCAGTAATAGGGAAAGGCGATGACGGCGTAGAGGCCAATGATCAGAACCGAGCCCAGCGTCCCCAACAGGGTCACCAGCAGGTAGGTCAGCAACATATAGGGAAGGGTCAGAGCGATGCTGTAGCAGAAATACGGCAGCCGGGCGATACGGCCCGCATTGCTTAGATAGACGTTACGCAGATCCATAATTTGAGTCCCTTGTCGGTTACCGCGGCCGGTTTGCGCCGACCACACCACGGCATCTCTGTCGCCGCTCACCGTCGAAAGGTTCAGGCATTCCTATGCATCCGAGTGTGTATTCTTGTGCCCAAATGCTGGTTTCCTTGAAGAAATAGGTCCAATTTTAGTGTTATTGTTTGCTTTCTGCGCACCGAAACATGTCCTTAGCTCGGTCGATCGTGCGAGTGAGGACCGATCTGCGGAATACCTGAATGGCAGCAGCCCAAGGCAACATTTCCGCCGCGACACTCGACCCCGCCTTGCTCGCCGCCCTGAAGGCGGCAACGCCGGACCAGGTCGGTGACGACCTGGTCCTGCGCCTTGCTGATGGCAGGCTCTTCTACATCGACGGATTCTTCGCGGTCGATGAGATAGGCGATGGTCTTCCACCGGTACCCAGCGCCATCCCCCTGGCGCGCGACATAGCAGATCTACTCCTAGGGTCAAACGAGGCAGATATCGAGACTGCCGCCGGCGCCCAGGAACCGGATTCGCCGCCACCTAGCGGCAGTACCGGCTTCCAGTCATTTGCCGCCACACCGACACCCGAAAAGATCGCGACACGAGAAACGACCGCGGGCACCGACGCGCTAGAGAAGCTCGACGAAGAAGAAGCTAGATTGGAGCAGCGACGCAATTCGACAATTACTGAGACCGCAAACGATGCCGATGGCGCAACCGGATTTCAGCCTCTAAACTTGTCGGCAATCGGAACAATCTCTTTGACCGCCGGCGCCGCTGGAGCGCCGAGCTGGTCCAAGTTGTTCCACATCCGCCGGCTCTTCGCCCTTGAGGAACTCGCTGACAGCGCAACGGATGGCTGGTTCGATGGCCTGACAATGGCGCATCCCTTGTCAGACCCGCTTGACCTCGCAACATTCACAGTACGATTCGATCCGCGCAACAGCTACCCCACCATCGAACTACAGCGCACCTATGACGAATATTTGGCTGCGCATCAGTCACTGGTCGCCTTTGCCGACGGCCGATGGATCTGGGCCAATTTGTCGCCGCAGGATGGCGATCATGACAATGGTGCGGTCAATCCGGGCGCAAACCTCCCCCGTGACGCCGCCTACATTTTCCGAAATGACGATTTGATCTTCGGCAGCAGCAAGGGAGTCGACCGCCTCTATGGGTTCGCGGGCAATGACATTCTGATCAGTTTTCACGGTGAAAACCATCTTTACGGTGGAACCGGCAACGACCTGCTTTCCTTCGTCCAGGGGTCCCCGATCGTCACAGCCGATGGCGGCGAAGGTGACGACACTCTGCTCCTGGTCATACAGAACGAAGCCTTTCCGGTATTCGCCAAGGACCTTGGCAGTATCGACAGCATTGAGCGACTGGTTCTATTGCCAGAGGATCCGAACAACCCGATTTTCCTGAACGAGGACAATGGTAGCGGTCGCATCGTGACTGGGAACTTCGTCTTCGACCTTGATGCTGCGACGATCCTGGACTGGGGAGGATCGCTGACGATCGATTGTGACGTGGCCGATATCCGACTAAGCGACGTCAACATTTGGACCAGATTACCGCTCGACCCGACCGACCCAAACTATATTCACTATGTAGCAGAGAGCGCCGGACAGACCGTTACTCTTGCAATTCTAGCCAGTGCCGACCAACCAATTGCAGATGTCGTCGTGGGTACCAGCCGTGACGATGACTTCTTTCTTGGTGACCGTATTTTTGGCCTGATCGATGGCGGTGCCGGCAACGACCAGATCTTTGGCGGACTGATGGGGGGGCCGCTCGGCTCTTTCGATCTGAGCGATGCAGACCTAGCGCCCTTCCGCAACATTGAAAATATAGTCCTCGGTGCCAGTGGCGATCATTTGACTTTATCCGCCGTCGGTGTTGCCAGCATCACCGACAGTCGCAACACGCTCTGGATTACGAGTGCCGCACTCCGCTCCGACGCTGCCATCGGGCAGGTAACGCTCGCCGACCCGGCATCCTGGACAGCCCTTGGCTATCTATCGGTTGAGACCGATGCCCTTTTCAAGGAAACGCGAAACGGTCAGGTCTACGGAGCCACGATCAATGGCGAGAATATCTATCTATTCGTCCAACTAGGCATGCAGCAACCGCTTGCCGGCGGCGCCACCAACATGGATCACTGGTATGTGAGCCATGGCGGCAACGTCGCCCTGCCACCGCCAGGAACCATGTCGGAAACGGCGGTAGTCGACCTTACGAACGCTCACGAGAACTACTTCATCCTTGATGTCGTAGCACTCGCGGACCTGGCCGGTGCGGATGGACCCGTGTCAGTCATTGGCGACAGCCGTCTCGATGTGGTCGAATTTTCCGATACAGCGCATTGGACGTTCAGCCATTCTGACGGAGCCTTCAATATCTATCTAGGGAACAACAATTCAGGGACGACGGTAGAACTGCGGATCGCTTCGGATCTCGATCAACCCTATATACTCCCAGATCCGACGGCAGGAGACCTTGACAGCATTGACCTCAGCAACGGCCATAAGAACGTTCTCACCCTCGATGCGGAAATGGCTATTCGCCTGGCGGGCTCCGATCAGCGGCTATCGCTCTACGGCGACGCGACGCAGGATAGCCTCGCACTTGCCGATCCGGCGCATTGGCGCCTGATGGGTCGGGAAGACGTCTTTCTTGTGTACGAAGCGGATGACGGCGCCGGTCACACGATGCAACTGCGCCTGCATGGGAACGTTCAAGATCCTCTACTTCAACCGCTCGGAACCGACGGCGACGACAGGCTCTATGCCGTCAGCGTGAACTTCCTTGATGCGATAGACGGTAAGAACGGATTCGATATTCTGACATATCTGGACGGCGGCCAACTCATCCTTGTCAGCAACTTCGTCAAGAATGTGGAAGCCATCGACCTGCACAACGGCTTCGACAACCAGATTTCGTTCGGCGCAGAAACACTCGTCAGTAACGGGATCGGCAGCCCACTCTTCGTCACCGGCGAAGCCACGGATATGGTCAAGATTGGCGACCCAGCACGCTGGGTCGACACCAATGTGACGATCAGCAATCCGGCTATATCCAGCCATGATTTCCACGTCTATCAAGCTAGCTTTCAAACAGCTGGCGGCATGGTCGTCAAAGAATTGGCGATCGACGTGACCCTGGTCCAACCTGACCTGGTCTAGGCACCCTCACCCACCAACTCGAAAGGCGCCCAGAAGATTGGATGTGCCATGTAATCCGGCTGTTCTTCACTCATCATCGACAGGATCGAATGCTGCAGGGCATCCGCGCGTCCGAGAGTTGTATCTGTCATCATTTGCTCGAATATCCCATTGGTAAGTCCCACGGCCGCCACCGACAATACTTCCCATTGCGATACAAGGAGTGTGCGCGAGCCCGCGAAGAAGAATGCGCGTGCGAGGCCCGAAAGGCCCTCTGCGCCAGGCGAACCATCCGGCGCAGCGGTGTTGCAGGCCGATAGCACGACCCAATCGGCATCCAGTTTCAATTGGGCGATTTCGCCCACCGTTAACAAGCCATCATCATCGCCGGTCGCAGTGGCTGGTGGCGTCAGCACCAGACCGGGCTCCCGCAACCGGCCGAAATCGCCGGCCATGAGACCATGCGTCGCAAAGGCAATGACGTGATAGTCGCCAAGGGTGGATGCCTTCAACGCCGCTTCCGTCGCGGCCGCCCCCGTTACAATGTCGGTGGGCGCTGCCTTCAATGCTGTTGCAAGGCCGGCCAGTTCGTCGGCGGAGTCAGGCAACGGCTGCAAGCCCCGCAGCAGGTCGGCCACACTTGCCGTACCCGTATCAGCCGGCATCTGACCCAGGAGAACCGGGTCGCCGAACCCGATGAACGGGCGGGTCGCTGCCGAGGACCGGGCGGACTTTCGCAGCGCCCTTAGCGCGCCAATCTCCGGCAGGATGCTGATCGCCCGATCGCGAACCAGCCAGGGCAGCCGCCTGTAATCGGAAAAGTCCGTCGGCGACGCAACCTTTGCCGACAGCAGGGCGGCAAAGGGAAGGCTTTGCAGCACACCATCAGGCACGATGATCATTTGCGTTGCGTCAGCCGATAGCCGCGCAGGTGCGACAAGGGTCTCATAGAGTCCGTTCGCAGTCTCTACGTCGTAGGGCTGGATATCAGAAAGGCCTTGCACGACCTTTGGGTCGAGCGTCTTTCGCAGCGATCTGATTTGAGATCGCAGCAAACTTTCATTTGTATCCAGCGAGATGAGAGACGACTGCTCCCGGCGCAAAACCCAGAGATAGGCGCCGTCATCGAGTGCAAGATATACCAGCATTGCTTCGTTGGGCTTCAGCAAGGCGTCAAGGTCTGCAAGCGGCAGCGGTTCCTGTGTCTGTAGTTCTGCCACCGAGGGGAACGACGCCAGCAGCGCCAGTTGCAGATCGGATACCTTCCGCGCGAACGCATCGACATCATCCTGCGACGCTTCGTACGGTTCGGCAGAAGATGTCGCATGCGCCGAAACGACACTGGCAGCAAGGCTGCGTTCCGCCATCTGCCATTGCAAGACAGCTTCCTGTACCTGACGTAATGCGGCTGTTGCTGCCGGATCGGTCAGTGCCTGACGCTGGCCCAATCCTGCAATTGCCGTTCCGGCAGCAGAATTGCGTGCCAGTTGCGCCAAATCGACCGATTCCGCCAGCAGCTTGGACTTAACGGCACCGTCCTGGGTCTGTCGCAACGCCATATCTATCACATGCACATGCCGTCCGATGAGCCGACGCAATGCCGCGATCTCTTCAATGGCAGCACCAGATTGAACCGACTGGATTACTGCAATGCGCTGTCGCAATGCTGCGGTCACGGAACGGGCCGCCTCTAACCCCTCGCCCAAATCACCGCTTTCGGCGAGAGCGAGTGCCAGCAGGCTGCTTGCCTCCAATGTTGCGATATGGGACGCGCCCACCCAATTGGTGCGGATATTCCGGGCACGCCTAAGCAAATCGAGGGCGTCGACCGGCGATCCTCGTGCCATGGCAACTTCCGCACGGCCTACGAGAACGTCGCTGAGGGCGAAGCTGTCCGGGCCGAAGATGTGTTCGAGCGTGGTGCCTGCTTGATCGAGCGATTGAACGGCTCCATCATAGTCACCGGAGCGGCGTAGTGCCTCTGCCAGCCAGACGGACGCACCGGCCGCTGCGCGCGGATTCCGTGTCGCCGGCGCCGACCAAAGGTCAATGGCAGCTGCCAGATCAACCTTTGCCCCCGGGATATCGTTCTGCCTCAGCTTGGCAAAGCCGAGATGGAGCAAAGCAGCAGCCTCCGCCTGGCTGGCGCGGCCGAATGCCTGCCGAGCCAACTTGACGGACCGGTCCAGGGCCAGGACCGCCAGCGCGTAGCGGCCAGTGGTATAGTATACTTGGCCGAGGTTAGTGAGCGCCGTTGCCGCTGCCGGCGCGAAGTAGTCTGGCCGGGTATCGTAGATGCTGATCGCCTGCTGCAGGGACTTTTCCGCTTCCTGATAGCGCCCAGCACTGAAGAGAACGGCGCCAAGTGAGGTTTCGGCCCTGGCCACCTCCGGATGCGCTGGACCATATGCCGCCTGTAGAAGACGCAGTGATTCCTCCTGCGCCGCCAGGGCGGGCGCATAGCGATACTGGCGAAAATTGAGCTCACCCAGCGCGCCTTGATAGAGCGCTGCGAGCCGAGGTGTCGCCGACTTTGCCCGAGGCTCCAGGACCGCCAGGCGCTTTGTCGCTTCGGGCAGGCGGAAGCTGCGGATTTCGGCGAACGCCAACATCAACTCGCCTTCCAGAATTGCTGGATCACCGACGGTCACGAGTCGCTTGGCGATGGACAGGCCTTTGAGCAAGGCAATCTGGGCCCGGCTCATATCGCCGCGTGCCATCGCTATCGCACCCAGCTGCAAATAGATAGCGGCTAAACCGGGTTGTGCGGATGGATCGGCAGCCGGCAGCAATGCCAGTGCCTCAAGCAGGGGTCGTTCGGCACCGGCCATATCACCGGCCAGTTGAGCCAGTTGCGCCAATCGTAGGGCACCGCCCGCAAGCACGGCCGGTACCGCATCTGCCGCCATCACACTGAGAATTTGCTGCCGCGCTGCCACCGGGTCGCCGACGGTCATCAAGCGATCGGCCTCCGAAAAGATCGAGCCCGGGTCAGGCGCCTGCTGCGACCACGCCGGAACCGTCAGTAGCAACCAGCATAAGCAGGCCAGGTAAAAGTGACAGCGATATGCCGTGGGCAGTCGCAATTCGCGGCGCATGCACGCTCCCCTCCCAGTGGCCACGCTGTGACCGTGCCGGAAGGACGATCCGATTGCAATGCCTGCACCTTCAACCAGGCGCTGAGATCCAGGCAGCTTCCCACGCTGCACAACCTTCGTTATGAGTCAGGTCATGAGCATATTGTCGACCTTCAATCAGCAGGCCATGCCGGTCCAGGCCGATGCCGTCATCGTCGGTGCCGGAATCCAGGGTTGCGCCGCTGCCTATTACCTGGCCAAGCGCGGCGCCAAAGTCGTCGTGTTGGAGAAGGCGCGTATCGCCGGACAGCAATCGGGCCGCGCCTGGGGCTTTGTGCGGGCCATGGACCGTGATCCGGCGGAGACGCCGCTGATGCTCGCCTGCCTGAAGCTGTGGCAAGGCCTGGAGGCCGAACTCGGCGCAGATATTGAATGGCGGCAAGGAGGCAATCTGTTCCTAGCCGCCGACGAGGCCGAGCTGGCGCGCTTTGAAATCGGCGCGGCGCGGGATCGCGTCTTCGGCGTCGACACGAAGGTGATCACACCAAAGGAGGTCTTGTCGCTTATCCCTGGCCTTGTGGATGCCGGGCCCGGCGGTCTTTGGGGGCCGAAGGAAGGACAGGCGGAACCGCGCAAGGTTTCTGCCGCTTTTGCCCGAAAAGCCACGGAACTCGGCGCCCTCTTTTTCGAAGGCTGTGGCGCCGTCGGTATCGACCGTCAGGCCGGCGCCGTCACGGCAGTTGTGTCGGAGGCCGGCACGATCCGCAGCAAGGTTGTGATTCTGGCCGCCGGCGCCTCTTCTTTCCGGGTCATGCGAGGCTTGGGCCTTTCCCTGCCTCAACAATTGGCGCGCTTCACCTGCTCACGCACGAATGCGGTGCCGCCATTGGGCAATATCGCCTTCTATGGACATCATATCGGATTCCGGCAACGGCCGGACGGCACCCTTAATCTGGCTGAAGAACTGCAGGTTGACGTCGATCTCACCTTGGACCGATTTCGCGCATTGCAGTGGTTCCTGCCGTCACTGTGGGAAAACCGTCACGCAACCTCCTTTCGAATCAATGACGTGACGGCACGCGACCTGCTCCACCGCCTGCCCTGGCGGCCCGAAACGCAGCAGCCTTGGATTCACGACCGCGATCCTTTGATTCCCCCGAACATGAAGCGGGTCCGCAATGCCGTGGCACAAATCGGGAAGCTCTTCCCTTCAACCATCGGGGTTCAGGCGGTCGAAAGCTGGGCCGGCAATGTCGACTTGATGCCGGACGGTATTCCTGTCCTTGGTCCTGTTGCCGAGGTACCAGGGCTTATTCTCGCAACAGGCCTGACCGGCCACGGGTTCGGCATGGGTCCAATCGTCGGCAGGTTAATGAGTGAGATCGTCCTCGACGGAGAGCCCAGTCTCGATCTTCACGCATTTCGCTTCAGCCGCTATGCCGAAGGCAAGGTCGGAAGATTCAGCACGCGCTACTGATCGCCGCTGCGAAAACTGGCGCCCCGCCTCGCTTTATAATATTGTTGGCGACAATCCCATCTACCAGCACATGCGTCCCGTGCCGCAACATATGCGATGCGCCAAGAGCTTGTTTCAGGGAGGGACAAATGGAATTCGCCGCCAGAAAGATCTCGGTGAAGCCGGAGCGCATGACCATCCTGCGCGGGCGAAAGCTCGACGCGCTCAAGGACATTCCAGACATACGCGACCGGATCTATGAGCCGACTCTGCTTCCGCTACCGCCCAAAGTGGCACCGCCCAAAGGGCTGAAAATCCTCGATCAGGGCAAGAACGGCGCCTGTACAGGCTTCGCCCTGGCGGCCACGATCAATCTGCTGCTGGCCAAGAACGAGCAGCTGCCGGATACCGATCGCGGCCGGCGGGTCAGTCCGCACATGCTCTATGTCATGGCACGTCAACATGACGAATGGCCGGGCGAGCGCTATGAGGGATCCAGCCTGCGCGGCGCTTTGCGCGGCTTTTACAATTGCGGTGCGTGCCGAGAAACACTCTGGAGAGAATTCAATCTCAAGGAATTGTCGTTGGCCTCGGCACAGGATGCGCGGCGAACCACCCTCGGTGCCTATTTCCGTTTGCGGCCACATCTGCCCGACTATCACGCGGCGCTGAGCGAAGCAGGCGTCATCTACGCATCGGCCAATGTGCATCGCTGGTGGGACGAACCCGTCGATGGAAAGATCCTGACCGGACAGGGCGTATCTCTGCACGCCTTTGCGATCGTCGGCTACGATGCCGATGGCTTCTGGATCCAGAATTCCTGGGGCAAGAAATGGGGTAAAGGCGGGCTGGCACACTGGGCTTATGAGGATTGGGCCAGCAATATCCAGGATGCGTGGGTACTGCAGCTGGCAATCCCTGCACCATCTGCCTTCGGCTTGGGTCGCGTGCGTGGACAGGGCCGCAGTGGCGCCGATATTTCACGCAGCAAGCGCTCGGCGCCGACACGATCCGATATTGCCGGCCACTTCGTTCATGTCGACAACGGCAATCTCTCCGCGACGCAGCCATATTGGAGCACCAAATCTGACGTCGCCGCGACCGCCGGACTGATTGGCAAGACCAAAGAGTATGGTCATTTTCTATTCTATGCCCATGGCGGGCTCAATGCGCCTGATGAGGCTGCGAAGCGAACGGCAGCGATGAAGGACGTCTTCAAGGAGAACACCATCTATCCCTACAGCGTCTTCTATGACACCGGACTGCTCAAGACGTTGAAGGATGTCATTCTGGGACGGGCGCAGGAGATCAACGAACGTACTGGCGGACTGCTCGACCTGACCGATGCGCTGATCGAAAAGGCGATCGGCGGTGTCGGAACCAAGCTTTGGAACGAAATGAAGGCCGATGCCAGACTTCCCTTTGAACCGACGCGCGATGGAGAGGCATCGATCCAGCTCTTTGTCGATCAGTTGAAGGCGCGGGTGCAGGCCGGGTTGCCGTCATTGGAAATCCATCTGGCCGGCCATTCGACGGGGGCGATCCTCATCGGTCATCTCCTGACAGCACTCGATCGCGTCCTGCCCGCGGGCGTGCATGTACAATCCTGCTCCTTGATGGCACCAGCCTGCTCGATCGAATTTTTTCAGCAGTGCTATCGCCCGCGCCTCGGGAAATCGTCTCAAGCGGCTACAAAAATCGATCGCTTGAAGATCTATTGCTTGAAGGATTCAGAGGAACAGGACGATGAGGTAACGCCCCTCTATAACAAATCTCTGCTGTATCTCGTTTCCAATGCGTTCGAAACCATAGAGCGGATGCCTATCCTGGGCATGGAGAAATTCAAGGATCAGATCGGGACCAATCTCGCGGAGGTCGTCTATGCCGACAAAGCGTCGACCGTGACGCGCAGTACCAGTCATGGCGGGTTCGACAATGATCCATTCACCATGAACGATATTCTTCGCGGCATCCTGAAGAAGGCGCCCAAGCGTCCCTTTTCTATCCGAGATCTGGACTTTTGATCAGCGCAAGGTGGCGACGGCTTCCGCCGCCGCAGCTCCGCTTGACATAGCGCCTTCGAACCAGCCGGCGGCATCAGGAGCAAAATCCGACGTCGCGAAGGCGATGCGTGTCGCGTCCGACCAGTTTGCAGCGGACAGATCGGCGCCTTGGGCTGGTGCCGAGAGCCAGGTACCGCGCGCGAACGGGTCACCACACCAGTCGTGCCAATCCCAGCCAATGAGATCTGCCTGCGGTACCAGGCGCGCGACGGCTTCTGCCACATCGGCATGGCGGTCGGGATGCCAACTGCTATCGTCGAGTCCGAAGCCAACTGCCAAGACAGTATCGTTTTCGGACGCATATGGCGCAAACAGCCATTGCAGCCCGGTGAGGCCACCCGTCACAAGATGGCCGGGCGCGATCCCCTTGAGCCGCAGCCACAGCTTCACAGCCCGGCCGTCATGACCGCGCATCGCGCTCGTCTGCTGCGTCGGTGTCAGCACATTCACGAAATCGATGTCGCGCAAAACATTCGCCGGCAGCGCAACGACGGCACCTCGCGCCTCCAGGACGCGCCCGTCGCGGGACATCACGCGGACCCGGTCCAGCCCCTGCTCTATCCTCGCGACGGGAAAGCCGAGTTGCAGTCTGGCACCGGAGCTACTGATCATCCTGTCGACCAGCGTAGAAACGCCCGGTGACAAGGTGTGCGTGAGCGCCTGCATCATCCCCTCGGGCGTGCCGTCGATATAGCCGCAGGAAGCGAGGAACTCGCCGGCCGAGACTGTTGCCGGGTCACCGGAGCCGGAAATGGTCCACCAAGCCATGATCTGCGCCTCGGCAGATCGGCAGACGCGGTGGCGCGCCAGATACTCGTCCAGCGTGATCGTCAGCAGCGGAGCGCCGGTCCGGTCCTGGTCGAAGCCCTGCTTCAAGCGCCTTGCGTCATCGACAATAGCGGCAATGACGCGGTCGTACTCAACCCGCTCAGCCGGCGCCACCGGGCCGTCGCTACGCAGGAACGACCCATCGTGCCATTCCCGTGTCGTCACGGGAATCGTCGGCTGGAGGTCGATGCCATGGCGACGGCAGGCATCCTTCATCCGCTCGTGCCAGGGCGTGATCCAGGACCCACCAAACTCGAGGACCGGCGCCTGCTGGGCAAAACCACGGGTAAAACCACGACCGCCGACCCTGTCCCTGGCTTCGACGACCAGGACTGAGCGGCCGGCCTTAGCCAGACATTCTGCGGCGTGAGCACCCGCCAGACCGGCGCCGATGATGAGAATCTCGCATTGCATGGCGCCGATCCTGCCCGCCGCCCGTGGCCACCTCAAGCATGATGTTGCGTGTGCCTATTTTTTAGACAATGACGCATATTTTTTCGGCAACACACCTAAGGTTGGCATCTTTATCGTTATGAAATCAACAGCTTGGCTTGTGGCATGGGCCTTGCTCTGTCGCGCGGGCAGCCTCGTCGTGGCGCAAGCAGCACCGGCAACAACGCCTTGGCCGCAAGCCGGGGTAACAACATTGGGGAATCCCATGAAGAAAATCGAAGCCATCATCAAGCCGTTCAAGCTGGATGAAGTGAAAGACGCCCTCCACGAGGTTGGCATCCAAGGCATCACCGTGACCGAAGCCAAGGGCTTTGGTCGCCAGAAGGGCCACACCGAACTCTATCGCGGTGCGGAGTATGTCGTCGATTTTCTGCCAAAAATGAAGATCGAAGTCGTGCTTGACGATGCCCTGGTTGAACGCGCCATCGAAGCCATCCGCCAGGCGGCCGCCACCGGGCGCATCGGCGACGGCAAGATCTTCGTCACCAACATCGAAGAAGTGGTCCGCATCCGCACCGGCGAACGCGGTCTCGACGCCATCTAAGCCTGACCAGAAACACCTTTAAAAAACGACATCGCAAGGAAACATCCCATGTCTGACATCAAGACGATCCTCAATCTGATCAAAGAACAGGACGTCAAATACGTCGACTTCCGCTTTACCGACCCGCTCGGCCAGTGGCACCACCTCGCCCACCACGTCTCGACGGTGAATGAGGACCTTCTGACGGAGGGCGTCATGTTCGACGGTTCGTCGATCGCGGGCTGGAAGGCCATCAACGAGAGCGACATGACGCTGGCGCCGGACCTCAGCACCGCCGTGCTCGACCCGTTTGCCGCGCAGACCTCGCTGATCATCTATTGCGACGTACTTGAGCCGCTGACCGGCCAGAACTACGGCCGCGACCCGCGGTCGATCGCCAAGCGCGCCGAAGCCTTCGTGAAGAGCTCGGGCGTGGGCGACACCATCTACGTGGGTCCGGAAGCCGAGTTCTTCGTGTTCGATGACGTGCGTTACACTGTCTCGATGCAGAAGACTTCGGTCGAGTTCACCTCGGAAGAAGCGTCCTATGTCAGCGACAAGAAGTTCGAGGAAGGCAACCACGGTCACCGCATGAAGGTGAAGGGTGGCTACTTCCCGGTAGCCCCGCTTGACTCGGCCGGCGACCTGCGCGCCGAGATGCTGACCACCCTCGCCGCCATGGGCGTCGAAGTTGAAAAGCACCACCACGAAGTGGCGCCGGCCCAGCATGAACTCGGCGTGAAGTTCGGCACCCTCGTGGAGTGCGCCGATGCCATGCAGAAGTATAAGTACGTCGTGAAGAACGTCGCTCACGCCTATGGCAAGACCGCGACCTTCATGCCGAAGCCGGTCAAGGGCGACAATGGTTCGGGCATGCATGTTCACCAGTCGATCTGGAAGAACGGCCAGCCGCTTTTCGCCGGTAACGGCTATGCGGATCTCTCCGAGACCTGCCTCTACTATATCGGCGGCATCATTAAGCACGCGAAGGCCCTCAACGCCTTCACCAACCCGTCGACCAACAGCTACAAGCGCCTGATCCCTGGCTTCGAAGCGCCGGTGCTCCTCGCCTACTCGTCGCGCAATCGGTCGGCTTCGTGCCGCATCCCCTACACGGCGAGCCCGAAGGGCAAGCGCGTCGAAGTCCGCTTCCCCGATCCGACCGCGAACGTCTATCTCGCTTTCGCGGCGATGGTGATGGCTGGCCTCGATGGTATCGCCAACAAGATCCATCCGGGCGATCCGATGGACAAGAACCTCTATGACCTTCCGCCGGAGGAGTTGAAGCAGGTTCCGACCGTCTGCGGCAGCCTGCGCGAAGCCCTCGAATCTCTGGCAGCAGACAACGCCTTCTTGCTGAAGGGCGATGTCTTCACCAAGGACTTCATCGACTCCTATCTCGAACTGAAGTGGGAAGAGGTCTACGCCCTCGAGCACACCCCGCATCCGATCGAATTCCAGATGTATTACTCGTCTTAAGAGAATCCTTGCGGCAGTACCCACTGAGCGGCTGGGGGAACCCAGCCGCCTTTTTTTGTGCTGCGCTTCGGGTAGTATTCCTATGCAGATTTAAGGAACAATTCACGGAATTCGCCGAGAATGTTGAAAAGCATTCCGGGGGGGGTTCCATGAAGAGCAAGATTTCACTTCGCACCCGGCTATTGGTCGCAGGTGTCGCTGCCGTCATCGCGCTCATCATCACAGCAGGCTTTGGCCTGTTTGGCATGCTGCGCAGCAACGTCGGCCTCGACATCTCGATTACGTCAACGAGCGCCGTTCTCAGCCAAAAGCAGGCCGACATGATGCACGATGCCCTTCGCGGTGACGTGCTCTTTGCCCTGGTGACCGGCCCCTACGGGGCGCCCGAAGACCAAGATGCCATCAAGACGGATCTGGCCGACCATGTCACCTCGTTCGAGGAATCCATCGGTCGCCTGCAAGCCCTGCCCCTTGCACCGGAAATTCGCAAGGCGGTCGAGGACGTGGTGCCACCGCTCAATGCCTACATCGCTGCGGCAAAGGAAATTGTCCCCCTTGCGTTGGCCGATACGGTTGCCGGACGCGAGAAATTCCCGCAATTCATGATTACCTTCACAGATCTCGAAGGGCGCATGGAGGAACTGGGTGAACTGATCGAAAAGCTCGGCAATACGGCTGGGGTCGAGGCACAAGCAACAAATCACAATCTGATCCTCATTATTGCCGGCGTCGCGCTCTTCTCGACGGCCGGGCTCATTCTGATCAATTGGCTCATCGCCGGCAGCATCGCCGGCCCCATTCGCGGCATGATTGCCGCGATGTCCAAGCTGGCCGCTGGCGACAAGGATATCGACGTTCCGGGACTCGATCGCGGTGACGAGGTCGGGCAAATGGCGCAGGCTGTCCAGGTTTTCAAGGATAATGCCATTCAGGCTGATGGCCTTGCGAACAGGCAAGCACAGGATCAACAACGTCGCGAAGAACGCACCCGCCAAATAGAAACACTCTGCCAGGACTTCGATAGACAGGTGACGGAGCGACTTCAAAGCGTTGTTGGTGCGGTTGCGGAAATGCAGACGACCGCGCAGTCGATGACCCAGGTCGCCGAACAGACGGCAACCGAAGTCGGGCATGTCAGCACGACCGCTGAAAGTGCCTCTGGAAATGTAAACTCCGTGGCGGCGGCTACCGAAGAGCTCGCCGCCTCGATCGGTGAAATCGGGGCACAGATGCTGCGCTCACGCGAGATCGCGGGCCATGCTGCAAGCCAGGCTGTGGCCACCAACACGCAGGTCAAGCATCTCGCCGAAGCGGCGCAAAAGATCGGCGCGGTGGTACAGCTCATTACCGATATCGCCAGCCAGACCAATCTGCTGGCGCTCAATGCGACCATCGAGGCGGCCCGGGCTGGCGAAGCTGGCAAAGGGTTCGCCGTTGTCGCTTCCGAAGTCAAGAACCTGGCCAACCAGACCGGCAAGGCCACTGAGGATATCTCGCAGCAGATCAACAATATCCAGAGCGAGACCGGCCAGGCGGTGCAGGCAATCGAAACCATCGCCAGCACGATCGAGGAGATAAATCAGATAACGGGGAGTGTCGCGGCAGCCGTCGAGCAGCAGAATTCCGCCACCAAGGAAATCGCCCGCAGCATCGAACAGGCGGCAAGCGGCACACGCGACATGTCGACGAGCATCCAGACGGTCACCAATGCCGCAAGCCAGACTGGAAGCGCCGCAGGCCAGATGCTCGGGTCCAGCAATTCGCTTTCCGCGGAGGCCACTGCCCTGAGGCAGGAAGTTGAACATTTCCTCTCCGCGATCCGCAGGCTATAGTACCGCAGTCCTAGCGGGCTCAGGGTAGCCAAACAACCGTAAAATCAAGGCTGCATTCATGACCATCAAACAGAAACTTCTCTGGTCGGGCGTCATCGCCCTCATCCTCGTCTTTGTGGCGAGCGCTGTCGGCATTGTCGGCATGACACGCACGCGCGATGGCGCAACAGATGTGTCGGCGGTGGCCAGCGCCTTACGCAGCCAACTAGAATCGGACCTGATGCGTGCAGCGCTCAGCGGCGATGTGCTGGCGGCCTTGCGCGAAGGGCGGGCCGGCCACAAGGACATGCAGCCCAAGCTGGAGGCCGCTGCCGCCGAACACCTCGACCGGCTGACTGCGCGCCTGCAGGAAATGGCCGGCAACAAGCAATTGCCGGCCGATATCCAGACGGAAGCCGAGACTGCGGTTGCGACACTTACGGATTACGGAGCACAGGCCAAGGCACTGGTGACGCAGAGCTTTACGGAGAACTACAAAGCCAACGATCTTCTCGCACCCTTCCTGAAGCTGTCAGATGGCATCGCCGCGCAAATGGGTGGCCTGACCGAGAAACTGGATGAGGCTGCCCGACATACGGACGCGACGGTAGAACAGGCCTATCGCGGCCAACTGTGGCTCGCGGGTGGCATCTCCGGCGCCGCTGCCCTGATATTGGGTGTCTGCCTGCTGTTGACCGCACGGTCCATTGTCAGACCGCTGGCAGAAATGCGCGGCGCGATGGCACGCCTTGCCGACGGTGAAACGGACATCGCCATTCCGGCCCTTGGGCGCACCGATGAAGTCGGCGCGATGGCGAGCGCGCTTGACGTCTTCAAGGAGAACGCCGTGAAGGCCCAAGCCTATGGCCGGCAGCAATCGGAGGATCGCGAACGGCGCGAGAAGCGCTCTGCCAACATTGAAAGCCTGTGCCGCGACTTCGACCATTTGGTGACGAGACGGCTCGAAACCGTCGTCAGCGCAGTTGCGCAAATGGAGCAGACAGCACAATCCATGTCTCAGGTCGCTGAGCAGACCGCAGCCGAAGCAACCCATGTCAGCACGACTTCGGAAACCGCGTCGGAGAGCGTAAACTCCGTCGCCGCTGCGACCGAGGAGCTTGCCGCGTCGATCAGTGAAATCGGGTCGCAAATGCTGCGCTCCCGCCAGATAGCAGGCGATGCCGCAAACCAGGCGGTCGCCACCAACGCCCAGGTTCAACAATTGGCCGACGCCGCCCAGAAGATCGGTGCCGTGGTTCAGATGATTACCGATATCGCCAGCCAGACCAACCTTCTCGCTCTCAATGCCACCATCGAAGCGGCGCGTGCTGGCGAGGCCGGCAAGGGTTTTGCCGTCGTCGCCTCCGAAGTCAAAAACCTGGCGACGCAGACCGGCAAGGCAACAGATGACATTTCGCAGCAGATCAACAGCATCCAGGGTGAAACCGAACAGGCAGTGAAGGCGATCCAGGGAATCGCCGGCACGATTGAGGAGATCAACCAGATTACGTCCGGCGTTGCCGCGGCTGTCGAACAGCAGAGCGCCGCCACGAAGGAAATTGCCCGTAGCGTCGAACAGGCGGCCAGCGGCACAAGGGACATGTCGGCAAGCATCGTTACCGTTACGAACGCAGCCGGCCAGACCGGCAATGCCGCAGGCCAGATGGTGGCATCGAGCAATGCGCTATCGAGTGAAGCCAAGGCTTTGCGTCAAGAAGTGGAGCAGTTTCTGTCGAACATTCGGGCTATGTGACCAATGCGTCGCCAGCCCTAATGAGGGCACGGATGGCGGGCCGGATCAGCCCTTCCGGTAGGTCGCTGCGACGTCGCAATAGTGTTTGGCGGAATAGGTGAAATAGGCCATTTCTTTTTCCGTCAGGAGCCGCATCATTTTGGCCGGCGAACCGGCCCACAATTCACCCTTGCGGATACGCTTGCCGGGCGTCACGAGCGCGCCCGCCGCCACCATTGCGCCGCTTTCGACATGAACGCCGTCCATAAGACAGGCCTTCATGCCGATAAACGCCCCATCCTCGACCGTGCAGGCATGCAGCAGGGCCATATGCCCCACGGTGACATCGGCCCCGATCGTCGTCTTGGTGCCTGCGGCCCCTTCCCGCTCGTGATTGACGTGAATAACGGTGCCGTCCTGGATATTGGTGCGCGCGCCAATGCGGATGCTGTTGGAATCGCCACGCAACACGCAACCGAACCAGATTGAGGCCTCCGCACCGATCTCAACGGCGCCGATCACGACAGCGGTCGAAGCAATGAAGGCATCCCCGGCAATCTGCGGTAGGATTCCCTTATAGGGCATGACAATACCGGACATGCTCAGACCCCCAGCATTAGACGAATGTTCTGAACCGCAGCTCCGGAAGCCCCCTTGCCCAGGTTGTCGAGCCGCGCCACCAATACGGCTTGTCGCTCCGCCTCATTGGCGAAAACACGCAGTTCAAGCTTGTCGGTGTCGTTGAGCGCTTCCGGCTCCAACTTCCCGGCGGCTTCGGCATCGAGCACAGAAACCAATTCCGAGCCGGCAAAATGAGCAGCAAGCGTTGCCTTGAGTTCGGCCGCCTTGGGTCGCCCTGGCAACGTATCAAGATGGAGGGGGATCGAGACCAGCATGCCCTGACGAAAATGCCCAACGGAGGGGACGAAGATCGGTCGGCGGGTGAGCTTGCCGAACGCCATCAGCTCCGGCACATGCTTGTGCGAGAGAGCGAGGCCGTAGAGTTCGAAGGCCGGCCCACCTACCCGTTCATGAGCCTCGATCATCGACTTGCCACCACCGGAATAGCCGCTGACCGCATTGATGGTGACAGGATAATCGGCCGGCATCTGGCCCGCCTCCACCAGCGGCCGCAATAGGGCGATGCCACCGGTTGGGTAGCAACCGGGATTGCTCACCTTGCGTGCCGCCGCGATTGTTGCAGCGTGGCCAGCCATCATTTCCGCAAAGCCGTAGACCCAGCCTGGCGCCACCCGGTGCGCCGTACTGGCGTCGAGGATCTTGGGCGCCCTGTCGCCGAGGGTATCGGCCAGCGCCACAGATTCCGTGGCAGCGTCATCGGGCAGGCAGAGGACTACCAGATCGACTTCGGCCATCATGGCGCGGCGCGCGTCTGGATCCTTGCGCTTGTCGCCGGTGAGGCTCTTGAGTTCGATACCCGGGACATGCAACAGGCGTTCGCGGATACCGAGACCCGTGGTGCCCGCTTCGCCGTCGATGAAGATCTTGGCTGATTTTGCCATGTGGTCCTCTTTGAATGCGGTCGGATTTTGCCCAAAGAAAAAGGGGTGCGCAATGCGCACCCCTTTTCGCCAAACCTGGCTGGTAGACGCGCTTAGCGCTTCGAGAACTGGAAGCTGCGGCGAGCCTTGGCTCGGCCGTACTTCTTACGCTCGACGGTACGGCTGTCACGGGTCAGGAAGCCCTCAGCCTTGAGCGGACCACGGAGATCCGGCTCGAAATAGGTGAGCGCCTTGCTGATGCCGTGACGGACGGCACCGGCCTGGCCCGAAAGACCACCACCGACGACGGTGACGGTGACGTCGAACTGGCCAGCGCGGTTCACGATGCCGAAGGGCTGGTTGATCATCATGCGCAGCACCGGACGGGCGAAATAGACCGTCACGTCGCGACCATTGACCGAGATCTTGCCGGTACCCGGCTTGATCCAGACGCGGGCAATGGCATCCTTGCGCTTGCCGGTCGCATAGGCGCGACCCTGGGCATCGACCTTGCGCTCATGCTTCGGCGCGGCAACCGTCTCAGCGACGACGCCACGGGCGGCCGTGCGGAGATCCTTCAGGTCGGTAATCTTCTGCGGTTCTTGCGCCATGATTACGCAATCCTCTTGTTCTTCGGGTTCATGCCAGCGACGTCGAGCGTCACAGGCGACTGGCCCTCATGCGGGTGCGCCGTGCCGGCATACACGCGGAGATTTTTCATCTGGGCACGGCCGAGCGGACCACGGGGGACCATGCGCTCGACGGCCTTGATGATGAGGCGTTCGGGGTGCTTGCTGCTGAGGATCTTGCCCCAGGCACGCTCCTTGATGCCGCCCGGATGACCGGTGTGGTAATAGAACACCTTGTCTTCCAGCTTGTTGCCGGTGACACGGACCTTCTCGGCATTGATGATGATGATGTTGTCACCGCAATCGACATGCGGCGTATAGGTGGTCTTGTGCTTGCCGCGGAGGTGGTTGGCGACGATCGACGCCAGTCGGCCAAGAACGACGCCTTCGGCATCGATCAGAACCCACTTTTTCACTACCTCGGCCGGCTTGGCGGAAAAGGTCTTCATGACACTTCACTCAAGCGTAATTGCCGTCGAAGGGACCGCCCCTTCGCTCTCGCAGCGGGTGATAATGGGTGGGCCGGAATGTGTCAACGGGAATGTTCTCGATGGTGTCAATCCACCTGAACAAATTCAATGAGTTAACGTACGGTATCCCGCTACCGTCACACAGTCATATGAACTTCTGGACTTTTTTGGCGCGCCTGTCAATTATGCTGCAAATCAATCACTTAAGGTAGGGAACGGTGCCGAAAGTGGACTTTGCGGCGCTCTCGGACGAGGTGCTGAACCAACATTTTATGCCCAGAATCGCAGTACCGGACCATGAAACATGGTTGAACAGCGATCTTGCGACCTCAGACGGGATCCGCCGGAAGCTGGCCGCAGACGGTCGCGGGCAACTCGACCGCCGCTATGGCCCCGGCCCGCGCCAGCTGCTTGATTTCTTCCCTGCTTCGAAGCCGAATGCACCGATCCTCGTCTGGATCCATGGCGGCTACTGGCGGGCGCTGTCAAAGGAACATTATACGAGCATCGCCCCCACCTTCCTCCAAGTGAGCGCAGCCGTCGTCATCATCGGCTATGACCTCTGTCCAACCGTCACCCTCGCGGAATTGCTGGCCCAAACTCGTGCGGCCCTGCATTGGGTGCGTAGCCATGCGGCGGAAATGCAGGGCGACCCTGATCGTATTGTTCTTGCCGGCAATTCAGCCGGCGCCCATATCTGTGCCATGGCATTGCAACATGACTGGTCTGGCGACGCATTCCCTCCGGAAAGCCTTCGCGCCGCCGCTTTGATCACCGGCATCTACGATCTCACCCCCGTCCAGCGTCTACCCGTACAGGCGGAAGTGAGGCTTCTGCCTGACGACATCGCCGCCCTTTCTCCGCAGATGCAGCCAATCCGCAGCAAAGCGCGCTGTCTGGTCGCCGTTGGCGCCGATGAGCCTGCAATGTGGATCGCGCAATCACGGGACTATCACGACAAACTGGTCACCGCAGGGGTCCCGAGCAATCTGATGGTTGTCCCAAATCGACACCATTTTTCGATTACCCGCGACCTCGCCGACGCTGCGACGCCGCTGGCACATGCCGTGATGGATCTGTTGAACGCATGACCGACTACACGCGGAAAAGCACGGCGATCTACGATCGTATCGGCAGCGGCTATGACCGGACCCGACGCGCGGACCCAACGCTCGCCAGCGAGATCGCCAAGCTGCTGGCGGTCACCTTCCCTGATCCGGTGCTCGATATCGGGTGCGGGACCGGCAATTACACGATTGCGGTCGCAGATAGAAACGTCGTCACGATCGGCCTCGATCAGTCGACTCTCATGTTGCGGCGGGCACGCGTCAAGGAACCACGACTCAATTGGATTGCCGGCGACGCCGAGGCCCTGCCCTTTGATAGCCAGACCTTCGCCGGCGTCTTTTGCACCATGACGCTGCACCATTTGCGCGATTTCGACGCCGTGTTTTCCGAGATCGCGCGTGTTTTAAAGCCCGGGGCGCGCTTTGTGGCTTTCACGGCCTTGCCCGAACAGGCCGAACAATTCTGGCTCAACGCCTATTTTCCCGAGCTCATGCGTCGCGCAGTCGAGCGCATGCCGGGACGCTCGCGCATTGAGGCCTCGCTCGAGAAGGCAGGACTGCGTCTCGCCGATCTCGTCCCATTCAACGTGCCGGAGCGGCCGGTCGATTTTGTTCTTTATTGCGGCAAGCACCGTCCGGAACTCTATTTTGACGCCAAGGTACGCGGCAATATCTTCGCCTTCACGGCCCTCGATCTCGCGCAGGAAGTTGGTGAGGGCCTGGCCAAGCTCGATGCCGACCTCAACAGTGGTCGCTTTGCCGAGGCAACGGCAGCCTTCAGCGACGCTCGCGGCGACTACGTGCTCTTGGTCGCCGAAAAGGCCTAAAAGGCCTCGCCAAGGGGCATGAGGCGCAAGCCTTTGCGCAGATGCCGATAGGGCAATGCGCGATTATCGACCGGATTATCCCCGGCTGCTGCGACAATCAGGATCTCCTCAGCAATCGGCTGAAAGTCCGCGCGGAAGTGCACGGAACTTTTCAAGGCAAGTATCTTAGCCTCGGTGGGCTCTACGCCCAGATGCCTCAGCATCGCCTGATCCGCCGCCTGCTGCTTGCGGCTGGTCACCACAATCCTGGACCCGCCGATACCGAGCAGAGCCATGGGTCCCAATTGCATATGGTTTCCACGGTAGAATGGGCCGGTCGCTTTGAAGCTGCCGTCGCCAAGAGCCAAGACCTTGAAGCGGCCGCGAAACTTCTCCAGTCCCGGCGAGCCGCACCAGGCGCCAATGCCGCGTTCGAACGACCCATGCAAGCCGACTTCATGGGCGATGCGCGCCGTTTCCGGATCATAGAGATTGGCGAAGACGGCGCCTTCCGCCCTCAGGCTCACCAGGGATTCCAGCAGATCGACGGAATCTGAATTGCCGCCCGCACCGGGATTGTCCTGCGTATCTGCGAGGATGATCGGTCGGGTCGATGTAACGCTCTTGGCCATCGCATATCGAACGGCTTCATCCTTCTGCCAGATCTTGCCGGCAAATTCTCTTTCGGCTGCATTTACCATGCCGATGAGGCGGTCGGCTTCGCTTTCAGCCTGTGCCGGAGTCTCGGCATAGGCCACGACAGCCGGACCGCATTCGGCGATGTCCGCGGGCGGGAACCCAAAGGCAAAGGAGGCGCTTGCCACCCTGCCCGGCCCCTCCGCCTCGGCCACCACGCGATAGAGAGAGGCGGCCGGGTTGATCAGTGTGCATTGCCAGGGCAACGGAACCAGGAAATCGGCGCGGCGCATCGCCTTGGCAAGCGGGCCATGGCGCAACAGGCGATCCATGAGTTCCGCCGACCGGGCGCCCGTCTCTGCCAGATCGACATGCGGGTAGGTGCGGCAAACCACGAGTGCCGACGCATGCCGCAGCATGCGCTGGGTGAGATTGGCATGAAGATCGAGACTGACGACGATCGGAAGATTTGGCCCGACGATTGCGCGAATCCTTTCCAGCAGCTCGCCCTCGCCATCATCGTGATGCTCGGTGACCATCGCACCGTGGAGATCGAGATAGAGCGCGTCGAGCTTCGGCAACTGGCGGATCATATGAATAAGGTCCGCAGAAATTCGTTCAAAGGCATCACGCTCGACATGAGCAGAGGGCGACGCCGAACACCACAGGAGCGGGATCAGATCGTGACCCATTGCCTTGGCCTGATCAATGAAGCCCGGCAGCGGCAGATTGATGCCGCGGAAGGTCTCAAACAATGCGTCACCGCGCGTGAGACCCGGCCACCCATCCGCCTGCTCGAAATCCTGGTAGCTTGCCCTCACTGGCGCAAATGTATTGGTCTCGTGCTGGAAGCCGCCGATTGCAATTCTAGCCATGCTTGTTGCCCGCCTCGGTCCTCTCAAGTTAGCGCCACTACCCAAGAGCATTTTGGGAAGATAATCAACACTTGGCGCAGCAAAACCTTTGTGAAATCCTCGCCCGCCATGGGGAATAGGGGATAGCGACTCGCGATGGCACAAGCACCGATTTTTATGATCGAGGATGTCGACACCGCAACGCAGCACGCGGCCACCGCTATTGCCGAAATGGCGATGCGCGAAATTTCGCCAACCCCAGGCAATTTCTGTGTCTGGTACAACTACCTCTCCGGCGCGGTACCGGAACTGCGCCGAGATCTTGACACCCTTCTATTGAGCGGCAAGACCGTTTCCTCAAGCAACATTCAGGAACTCTTCGACAAATATTTCCGCGAACCGGGTGCTGAAGAACGCCTGCAGCAGACCGGCGATGACTTGCAGCAGACTTTGGCCGAGGTCATTCGCCAGGTCGCACAGGCCGGGCTCGACGCCAATGAGTTCGGCAAGACCTTGAACAAGGCCAGCGGCTCACTTGGCGCTGGCCGCATCGATGCTCCAGCTATGAAAGACCTGGTCGGAGAACTGATCAACGCGACCAAGCTCATCGGACAGCGCAATCAGGCGCTGGAAGCGCAGCTTAAGCAGAGTTCGACCAAAATCACTGCGCTGCAATCGCGCCTTGAATCGGCACGCCGCGACGCGCTTACCGATGCGCTGACCGGCATCGGCAACCGCAAGAGCTTCGACCTCGCCATCCAATTCCGGGCCCAGCAAGCGACCGAGCAGCAGGGAGACCTCTGCCTGCTGATCATCGATATCGATCATTTCAAGAAGTTCAATGATAGCTACGGCCATCGGGTCGGCGACCAGGTTCTGAAACTTGTCGGGGCTAAATTGAAACAGGCGGTGACGGAAAACGACAGCGCCGCCCGCTACGGCGGCGAGGAGTTCGCCCTTCTGTTGCCTCAGACCAAACTGTTTGAAGCGGCCGACCGCGCCGACAAATTCCGTACCGGCCTTGGCGCCCACTCACTGAAGAACCGGACCACCGGCCAAGTCTATGGCGCGGTAACGGTTTCAATCGGCGTTTCTCGTTACCAACCGGGTGAGCCACTGGAGAGCTTCATCACACGCGCCGATCAGGCACTCTATCGTGCCAAGAACGATGGTCGCAATCGCGTAGCCACGGAAGTGTTATAGTTCAATCAGCCGATTGCCAATCTCGTTACGTCCAACGCCAATAGCTGGAAAGTGAGTGGCCAGAAGTTCTCCCAATTCGGCAATCGCGCCGCGATAACCCTCTTCCACACGCCCATGTTTCACCTTGGCAGCAAATTCATCGACAATAGCCTGCCATTTCCCGGGAGACACTTTTCCGTCGATGCCACGGTCGGCGATGATTTCGACGTGATGTTCGGCCAGGCTGACGAAGAACAGGACCGCGTTGCGCTCCTCCGTGCCAGCGAGGCCCTGCTCAAGAAATATCGCGCGGGCCAAACGCCGCGCCGCCTCCACTTTGAAATGGCCGGGGGTCAGGATGTCCCCGAGAGGCGTCAACTCCAGCAGTGCCAGAACCAACACAAAGGTGCCGAACTCGGCCAAAAGCACTTCACTCGTGCTCGACCAAGGCAGTGACAACCACACTACAATACCGACGATAAATGCGGCAGCAACGGAGATCGCCAAACCGGTTGCCCGATATTCTCCGGCCCGCTTGGCGATGACGGCGACGAGTTCCGCCCGCGAAGATTTCTCGGCTAAAGTGATTGCAGTTTCGATACGGTCGCGCATGTCATCCGTGATCACCATTTGCCGCTTGCTCCACCCCCGCCGAATGACCCACCACCACCCGAAAACCCGCCACTGGATCTGCCGAATGATCCGGAGCTGGAGCTGGAGCCAGATCCTGTGCTGTGGGCTATGTACCAGACATAGCGGTTCCGCTTCTTGTCCCATCTCCGGCGGAGACTCATGACAATGCCGATGCCAACGAAAGCCGTGACAAAGAAGATCGGAACGAGCGTGTCGAAAATCGGTGCATAATGTGCACTGCCCTCACTGAGGGTCAGTGGTGACGGTTGATAGCTCCCACCCAGAGCAGCGAGGATCGCATCCAGGCCGGCAACGACCCCAGCTTCCATGTCGCCTTGCTTGAAGTGCGGTATGATCTCGGACTGGATGATCTCGTTGGCAGTCGCATCGGGTAGGCTGCCTTCCAGACCATAACCCACTTCGATGCGCAACTCGCGATCGTTGGGTGCGATCAGGAAGACGATACCGTTATCCTTACCCTTTTGTCCGATCCCCCATCCGCGGCCCAGCATCAACCCCCAATCCTCGATCGGGCGCCCCATCAGGTCCGACAGGGTAACAATGACAATCTGGTCCGTTGTCGCTTTCTCATGCGCCTCGATCTTGGCCGCAAGCGCTGCTTCTGTGCTGGAAGACAGGATATCGGCCCGATCAACCACCCGGCCCGTCAGCGTCGGCAGCGGTGGGTCTGCGGCCAGGAGAGCGCCCGCGGGCAGCATCAGCCATAGGAGCGTGGCCAGAAGGCGACATCCGAAGTTGAACCAAGCCACGCGCATCAGCTAGTTCCCGCTGGTCGAACTGCCTGTGGTTCCGAAATCCACGGTCGGCACCTCCTGCTTGGCCGGTTCCACCTGCAACTGCTGCATGGGTTCCCGGTCAGCATAGAGGATGCTTTTCCAGACGACGCCCGGGAACGTCTTCAGCTCCGTATTGTAGACCCGAACGGCCTCGATATAGTCCTTGCGCGCCACGGCAATGCGGTTCTCGGTTCCCTCAAGCTGCGCCTGTAAGGTCTGGAAACCCTGCGTGGCTTTCAGATTTGGGTATTGCTCGGCAACGACCATCAGGCGGGAGAGCGCAGATGTCAGTGCTCCCTGATTGACTTCAAAGGCACGCATGGCCTCGGGATTGGTGAGAAGGTCGGCAGGAAGCTGCATGGATCCGACCTTGGCGCGCGCCTGAACGACGGCCTCCAGGGTCGACTTCTCGAAGTCAGCAGCACCTTTTACGGTGGCCACCAGATTGGGCACCAGATCAGCGCGCCGTTGATACTGGTTGAGCACTTGCGCCCAGGCGGCGCTGGCGCCTTCCTCCTTGCTCGGAATTGCATTGATGCTGGTAAAGCCCCACACGAGGAAGGCCGCCAGAATACCCAGGATAACAAGACCAACCATGCGCATCGGAATTCTCCTCAGATAAGGTTACGCTTTCCAATGCGGCGGTATGGTTCGCGCATAGTATGGCAAGGCTTCGATGCGGCCCAGCCAAGCCTGGATTTTGGCTGGCATAGCTGCCCGCGCAACGCCAAAGCCGGGCGCCCGTTCATCGGCTCGCTGCGCCATGCGCACATATGGATAGGCCGCATAGTCGGCAAGGCCGAGATTGCCCGCCAGGAAATCGCCGGTCAGGCAGTTTGCCAGCCGATCGAGTTCCTCCAACATCTGCTTTCTAGCCGTGGCCGATTTTTCTGGGTCACGCTCGGCAGGTGTCAGATAGACGGCCTGTTCGACCAGCTCATTGCTGGCGGCGGCAAGATAGTTGTCCGCCTCGTTCACCATGCGCCGCACGGTGGCACGCGCTTTGATGTCCTCGGGCAGCAAGGGCTTATCCGGATAACGCTCTTCGAGATATTCAATGATGGCTGACGATTCCCACAGGGCAAAGCCATCATCCAAAATCGCCGGCACTCGGCCGCGCGGGTTGATAGCCAAGAATTCCGGTGTCTTCGTGTCGTTATTGTCGAAGCTCAGGCGCTTGGCCTCGAAGGAGATTCCCTTATGTTCGAGCGCCAGCCACACTTTCCAGGCGTAAGGCGAACCGGAACCGAAATAGAAAGTCAGCGACATGCACTCGTTCCTTCAAATATCTGCAAAACATGGAAAATGGCCTTGCCATCCAGCTGTGTGAGGACACCCTTTACAGCCGTTCCGACAATCTAGGCGATTTCGACTTGTCGACGCTGGCTGACGCAAAGCATTGAGTTGCGAACAGGATAGTCGCGCATATTACCTTGGGCTATGCCTTATTTCTGCATGCACCGAAGTGCATCTGAGTGAGTTCACTGCATCAGATCACCATCTTGCCACTATCGCCCGGGCGGCCACCGGGTATGACCGCGACCATCAGGCGCTGCACGCTGCCATTTTTGCCCAAGGGCAGAATGATGGTTTCTTCCGAAAAGGAGGCCTTATCGAACGCGCCACGCTTCCGGTAGGCATAGGGTGCCTGCTCGTCAACCACCTTGTCATAAGTTGCCGCGACAAAGGCGCAGTATTCCGGCATCCCGAGCTGGTCCAGATACTTCCCCGTATAGTCCATGCCTGAGAGCGACGCCAGAATGGATCCATCCAGCCGGAACAGATAGCGTCGCGGGGCGCTTTCAACATCGACCAGTGTCAGATATCCCAGAATGAACTTGAATTCGGCGGGATCAATATCGGATGGCGCCGGCATGCCGACTTGTCCGCTCTTTGCACGCCAATACTCCAGCAGGCGCGTCAGTCGCTGATCCTGGAGCGTTTCCAGGCAGGATTCTGGTATCGAGATCATGGAATGGCCGACGCCCATTCTGACTCGGGCGTCTGTATCGCGTCCGAAAGCGGCTGCAATGGCAATTGCATCAGATAGAAAACCGATACCGGCGACATGTCGCTGACAATGAAGCTGAACTCCGCTTGCTGTCCCGGTGCCACATCGCCACCGCTGAATCCGAGCGTATCTTCAGGCTCGTCAAAGCGCTGAATGTTGGCAAAACTGCTGCGCGTATAGTTGCTGCCAATGAAGGAGTTCTGCCCAAAGCTCAAACCATCGCCATAGGGCGAATGGCGTGTCGTCACTTCTCGAAGCTCCATCTGGTAATTCTTCCAGACGCGGTTGCTCTTGTTGATGACAATCTTCTTCATCGCAAAGGCCGCAACATGTTGCGAGCCAATGCGATTGCCGAAATCACGCCCGAAATTACGAATGGTAAGAGCTACGGCACGATCACCCGTAATCTCCTCCACAACAACTATGGGGTCATCAAGCGTGCCGGTACCGCTGACCGAGACCAGATTGAACCCACCCAATTCGTCGGAGAAAACGAGGCCGCCATGAGATATCGGCGCAGCCAATCCTGTGGCTGGAAGGGCCAGCAACAAAAGAAGGAGGGCCGCTGGGCCCTGGGCTAGGCTGAAGCGCCGCATGACGCCATTATGGCGGCTCAGTGCGGTCCGGCAAGCCCCTTGCCGCCCCCTCTTTCATGTGCCCTGGCCCCGCCCAGAAAGCGGCCAGTCGCCCTGACGGTCGCTAAATGGCCGCCAAACGGACCATTGCCTGGGCGAGTTTGTCGCGGGTCTGCTCGATTTCGACGAGTCGCTGACGCTGCTCTTCCACCACTTCCGGGTCCGCCTTGGCGACGAACTGCTCGTTCCCCAGTTTGCGAGCGATTTTGTCAGCCTCGCCCGCGGCCATATCCAGGTCCTTTTTGAGCCGCGCGCGCTCCTTCTCAACATCGATGACACCAGCCAGGGGCAGCAGGATCGTCGCTTCGTCGAGCACGATTTGAGCCGCACCCTTTGGGCCTTCCCCACTCAGGAACTCGACACGGTCGATGCGCGCCAGACGCCGGATCAGGTCACCATATGCTGCGAGGCGCATTTTCGTCCGCTCATTGGCATCGCGCAGCAGAATCTGCACTTGGGCGGCCGGCGGCACGTTCATTTCGGCCCGCAAAGTGCGGATCTCGGAGACCAGGCGAATGACCCAGTCCAGGTCTGCTCCAGCCTCCTGATCCAAGGGAAGCTTCGTGAAGTCGGGCCAGGGTGCTCCGATCAACAGACTGGTGTTGGCGGCACCGAGCTGCGGCCAGAGCTCTTCGGTAATGAAGGGCATGAAAGGATGCAGCAGATGCAGCAATTGCCCCAGCACCCAGGCGGTGCAGGCCCGCGTCTCGGCCTTCAGCTTCTCATCATCGCCTTGGATGATGGGCTTGGTGAATTCCACATACCAATCGCAGAACTCGTTCCAGATGCAGCGATAGAGAGCGGCGGCCGCATCGTTGTAGCGATACTGACCCATGGCCTGATCGATGGCTTGGGCACAAGCTGCAAGTCGACCGATCATCCACCGGTTGACCGACGACGACACCTTGGCCGGATCGAACGCCGGGTCCGCCTTGCATTCATTCATCAGGCAGAAGCGGGTCGCGTTCCAGAGCTTCGTCGCGAAGTTGCGATAACCTTCGACGCGCTGCTCCGACATCTTGATGTCGCGCCCCTGCGCCGCCAATGCCGTCAGGGTGAAGCGCAGAGCATCACAACCGTACTTGTCGATGAGGTCGAGCGGATCGATGACGTTGCCCTTAGACTTCGACATCTTCTGGCCATGCTCGTCGCGCACCAGGGCGTGAATATAGACCGTGCGGAACGGGACATCCCCCATGAAATGGATGCCCATCATCATCATGCGGGCAACCCAGAAGAAGATGATGTCGAAGCCCGTGACCAGCACGTCGCCTGGATAGTAGCGGCCGAGTTCAGATGTCTTCTCCGGCCAGCCGAGGGTCGAGAACGGCCACAAGGCAGATGAGAACCAAGTATCGAGCACATCGGGGTCGCGCACCAGATCGACAGCCTTGCCGTAATGCGTCAGTGCGGCCGCCCTGGCCTCCATCTCGTCATGGGCCACGAACACCTCGCCGTCCGGGCCGAACCAGGCCGGGATCTGATGCCCCCACCACAGCTGCCGCGAGATGCACCAAGGCTGGATATTGCGCATCCATTCGAAATAGGTGTTCTCCCACTGCTTCGGCACGAAGACGGTCTTGCCCTCCTCCACCGCCTTGATGGCCGGCTGCGCCAAGGTATGAGCGTCGCAATACCATTGGTCGGTCAACCACGGCTCGATGACGACCCCGGAGCGGTCGCCGTAGGGCAGCATAAGCGTGTGATCGTCAATCTTCTCGATGAGATCGAGTGCGCTCAACTCCTCCAGCACCATTTCGCGCGCCTTGAAGCGATCGAGGCCCTGATATTTCTCGGGCACATTCTCGTTCAGCTTCGCATCGCGATCGAAGATATTGATCATCGGCAGGCTGTGGCGCTTACCGACCTCGAAATCGTTGAAATCATGGGCCGGCGTAATCTTGACGGCACCCGACCCGGTTTCCGGATCGGCGTGCTCATCGGCCACGACCGGGATGAGGCGGTCGCTGAGCGGCAACCGCAAGTTCTTACCGATCAGGTCCTGATAGCGCGAATCTTCCGCATTCACGGCGACGGCGGTATCGCCCAGCATCGTCTCAGGACGTGTCGTCGCCACGACGAGGAAACGCCCCGGCTGCCCATCTACCGGATAGCGGAGATGCCACAGCTTGCCCTTGGTTTCCTTCTGCACCACCTCAAGGTCTGAGATCGCCGTGTGCAGCTTCGGGTCCCAATTCACCAGACGCTTGTCGCGATAGATGAGGCCTTGTCGATAGAGTTCCACGAATACTTTGCGGACGGCGTTGTTGAGCCCCTCGTCCATCGTGAAACGCTCACGCGGCCAATCCGGCGAGGCGCCCAGGCGGCGCAACTGGCGGGTGATGGTGCCGCCCGACTCAGCTTTCCACTCCCAGACCTTCTCCAGGAACTTCTCGCGCCCCAAATCCGTGCGCTTGATGCCTTTTTCGCCAAGCTGACGCTCGACCACCATCTGCGTGGCGATGCCGGCATGGTCGGTGCCCGGCTGCCAGAGGGCGTCCTTGCCCTTCATGCGCTGGTAACGGATGAGAATATCTTGCAACGTAAATGTGAGCGCATGCCCCATATGCAGACTGCCCGTCACGTTGGGCGGTGGCATCATGATGGTATAGGGCGCTTTGTTGGAGGTCGCATGGGCGGCAAATGCCCCCGACTTCTCCCACGCATCGTAGTGCTTCTTCTCAACCTCGGCGGGTTGGAACGTCTTTTCCAGCATCGCTGGGACAACCTCTATATCTGACGGATTTCAATCGTTGCCGGGAGTTATAACGATCCGGGCGTCCCAGTCAAATTGGGCCAAAAAGCTGGGAAAGTCTGGGAAATAAGCCGGAAAGCGGCTCGATCAGCTCAGTTCGGCCTTGCGGGAAAGCCGTTCGACTTCACGACGTACCAAGCGCTCGACAATTTCCTGCAGATGCTCGTCGAGCCAATCCTTCAGCATAGGCTCGATCGCCTGACGCACGAGGGTCTCCACCAGGAGGCCATCAATCGATGTGGCCCGGGACTGGCCCGATTGGGGCTTGCGGGCCACGAGCTGGGCCATGGTGGCGGCACTGGCTGCGGCAACATCCGGTGATACCAACTCGCCCTCCGACGGAATGTCGGCCACGGCAATCGGTTCGACCGGCATGCCATCATCCATCTGACTATCCTGGTCGGCCGCGGGCTCCGGCTCAGGCTCAGGCTCAGGCTCTGCCGTTTCGGGCTCGGCAACGTCGAGCTCGATATCCGCGGCACTATCCTCAGGCACGGTGATGGCAGGCTCCGGCAAAGTCTCCGGTTCCGGTTCCGGCTCTGGCTCCGATGGCGGGGCCGGCGGAACGACCGGCGCAGCGGCTTGGGGCGATGCCGGTGCAGGCATCGCGACGGGGGCCGGCTCTTCCTTGAGTTCCACGACATTGCTGTCGCCGACGACCATATCGGTCAGAACCAAGGCATCGTCGTCCTCGGGCTCTTCCGTGGCATGACCATTGACGGCCGGTGCCGCAGGTTCTTCCTTCGGCTCGCCGTCTTCGGAGATGATACGCCGAATGGAGGCAAGGATTTCCTCCATCGACGGTTCTTGATTGCCCTTGGCGTCCGACATTCACCAATCCCTGACCGGGTCACTCTTGCCCGGCGCTGCAGTTTCGATTGCTTGCAAGCAATCGTCGTGCCGAACCGAGTCGCCCCCAGCGATGTCGGCTATCGTAACGTCTTTATTGGTATTTCTCAAGAAATGGGAAAGCGCCGCGCAGGTTCCACTAGATATGGCCCGACAAAGCCCCTCAAGGCGGCCTCGCGCGGGCCTACCTTCTATTCCACCGACGGCCCGGTGCCGATGAACTTGTTGCGAACGGCATCATAATGCTCCTGGGGGTTATAGACTCCCACATTGAGCGCCAGGTCCGTCGCGGTCAGTCGGCCAACAGCAGCCAGTACCTGATAGCGGGCGACCACCAGATTGGTCTGGGCCTGAACCAAGCTTACCTTGGCGTTGAGCGCTTCCAGTTCGGCGTCCAGCACGTCGAGCACGGTACGGGCGCCAACCTGCTGCTCCTGCTTCACGCCATCCAGTGCGACTTCGGTGGCACGGACCTGTTCCTTGAAGGAATCGATCTGCGCCAGAGCCGTCTCATAGGTCTGCCAGGCATCGACAGCCGTCTGCTCACCGGCACGGATGGCCTCGTCGATCTGTCTGCGGGTCTGTTGGTAAAGTTGCTTGGATTGGCGAACCCGCGCATCGGGGGCGCCAGCCTGATAGAGGGGCACGCGCAGCACGCCGAGGATCTGGCCCACATCGTTCGACTGATCTTCCGAGCTCTGTTCCTCGCTCCGCGTCCAGGACCCTTCGATCGACACCGTCGGCAGCAGTTCGGAGAACGCGACGTCGATGTCGTCCTTGGCCGCTTCCGATGCGAACTTTGCCGCAACGACCGTCGGTGTGTTGATCGACTGCGCCACGGCCTCATCCTTGCTGGCCGGCAAGTCGAATTTCGGCTCCGGCATCTGCAGGTCGGTCGGCTCTTCGCCGATGACCTGGCGATAGACGGCGATCGATGCCGTCAGATTGCCTTCCGCAGCGATGCGATCCGCGATGGCGCCCTGCAGGCGTGATTCCGCCTGGGCAACGTCGGTGCGGGTAACTTCGCCGGCATCGAAGCGATCGCGCGTGGCTTGCAGCTGCTGACCGATCACATTTTCGTTGTTCCGATTGAGTTCGAGCACGGCGCGGTCACGTACGACCTGCATGTAGGCCTGTACCGCCTGAAAAAGGACCTGCTGCTCGGTATTCGTAAGATTGGCTCGACCGGAGAGCACGCGCTTTTCCGCGGCGGAGGTCGACGACACCGTTTCGAAGCCGCTGAAAACCGGCTGCGAGACGGTGACTCCGAATTCGCGCGATTCCAGGTTCTGATCCAACAGCAATGGCGTGTTCTGTTCGATCCAGGTCTTGCCGCCTTGAACCTGGCCGACGACGGTCGGGCGCCAGCCGCTCAGCGCTTCCGGGACGCGCTCGTCAACAGCGCGCAATTGCGCACGGGCTGCTTCGAGGGTTGGATTACCGGCATAGGCCTGCGCCAGCGCTTCATTGAGATCGACCGCCAACGCCGGCGTCGCGAAAGCCCCACACAGCATGACTGCGAACATAGCCGTTGCCGTATTTCCGAGATATCGCCGCTGCATGATCGTCAACCGTCCCTTCTTACCGAAGTGTCTTGATTTCGTGATGTACTCAATAACGCGCCATGGTGGGCTCGATTTCGCGCGCCCAGGCATCGATACCGCCAGCCAGATTGACGGCATTGTCGAAGCCGTTCTGCCGAAGCCACAGCGTAGCATGGAAGCTGCGCATACCGTGATGACAGATCATGACCATTGGCCTCTCGGCCGACAATTCTCTGCTGCGCTGCTGCAACTCACCCAATGGAATGGCGCGGCTGTCGGCAATGCGACAGATCTCGACTTCCCAGGGTTCACGCACATCGACCAAGTCGATCGCCGTGCCAGCCGCGATAAGATCGCGCAGCTTTTTGACGTCTATCTGTGCGCCGTCGCCGTCCGCCATCTGGATGTCAGAATGCGAAGGAAGGAGCGCGCTCGAAGCCCGGCAGCAGCGGCGTGTTGGCATCAAACAGGATGCGCGTGGCCGCGGCACCAGCATCCGCGCGCGTCATCAATACTGCAC
This sequence comes from Dongia sp., assembly GCF_041906375.1. Lineage (GTDB taxonomy): Bacteria > Pseudomonadota > Alphaproteobacteria > Dongiales > Dongiaceae > Dongia. The sequence goes on from NZ_JAYRJJ010000006.1 coordinate 251,098, forward strand.
GGCCGACCGAAGCTTCGCTGTCGCGCAGAACCGTTACCAGCTTGCCACCCTGCTTTAACTGCTCGATCAGGCGTGCCGGCACTTCTGCGACCGCACCCTCAAGCAAGATCCCATTGAAAGGGCCGCTTTGCGCATGTCCATCCTTCAGCGCGCCCGTAACGACATTGACGGTCAGGCGGTCCCTTAGGCCGGCCAACGCTGCACGAGCCGTCTCAGCGAGTGCTGCATCGCTTTCCAGCGCGGTGACACTGGCGCCCAGCCGCCCCAGCAGGGCCGCTGTGTAGCCGCCGGCTGCACCGACCACGAGCACCTTGTCGCCCGGCTGCACATACAGCGTCTGGATCAGGCGCGCCTGCACCATCGGCTCCATCAGATGGCGCCCATTGCCGATCGGCAGATCGTCGTCGATATAGGCGCGCGACTGCAGTCCAGGCGCGACGAAGCGCTCACGCGGTAAATCGCTCAGCGCTTCGACCAGCCGTTCATCCGTCACCTTGTTGGTGCGAATCTGGCCATCGACCATGAAGCGCCGCGCCGCTGCGTAATCCTTCGCGGCCAAATTCATCGTTGCTGCCGTCGCCATCTGCTACCCCTGCATCCCTGAGACCGAAACCGACCAAGCCAGCCGAACGTCGGTCGCCGACACGCGATTCCAGCGTGCCGGCCACATGGTCGGTTTATAGCCGCATTGCCGCATTGCGACAAGCAGAGCCACCGCATCCCACCCATTAACCTTTTTGGCGTGGGTGACGAATCCTTGCGTCAAAACAGGTAGATGGGGGGCGCACTTTTACCGATCCCGAGGCTTTGCACACCCTTGACCCTGCCCCACTCCAGGCTCTATACGTGCGCTCGCCTTTCGGCGCGGCTCGGCCCGCACCCGCAGGCCCGGTGGCAGAGTGGCCATGCAGAGGACTGCAAATCCTCGTACGTCGGTTCGATTCCGGCCCGGGCCTCCAACCTTCCTCAAAGGCCTCAAATCCTCATCCAGCATGTCCGTGCGGGCGAAATGGGTCCGCTGTGGACCCCGTTTTACCCCGTTTTCGGAGTGGTTTCGGCGCGCCAAACCACGCAACAAAAAACCCCGCAGCCTCTGCTGCGGGGTTCTTCGTAGAGATACCCGAGGGTATCGATTGATTACTCGGCGTAAGAGACCTCGTCCGGGGTCGCTTCAACCGGCATCTGCGCACCGACATACTGCACCAGCTCGCCCTGAGCGGCGATGATACGGTAGTTGGCGAAGGTTTCGAGTTCGCGCGCCGAGATCAGATCGTCCTTGGAAAGGAACAGATCGTTGGCGGCATCGAGCAGATCGAGCAGGCCGCGCTGGCCGATGTCGAACTGCTGCTGGTAGACGTCCTTCGTCTGCTGGTTGGCATCGACCTGCTTCTCGAGGTTGGCGATGCTTTCCTGCTGGGTCTGACGATCGGCCCAGGAGACACGGACGTCTTCTTCGACGACACGCTCTTGCTGGCGGAGCTGTTCCAACTGCTCGTTGATATGCTCCTTGAACTCCTTCGAGCGGGCGATATCCGCGCCGCCGCGATAGAGGTTGTACTGGATGTTGACCAGTGCAGCCGCGTTGTAGGTGTTGTCTTCGCGGCCGTTGGCATGCTGGCTGGTGTTGCCGGTCAGCTGCAATTCGACCTGCGGCCAGAACACCGACTGTTCGATGTCGAGATCCGATTCCGCAACCTGGATGTCATGCTTCTCGAGCAGGACCTTCGGGTTGACCTGCAGACCGCGGGCGACCGACTGCTCCACATCCGCCGGGATCGGCAGATCGGAACCGGTTTCGACCGGCTGCAGATCCGTGGCCGGCTGACCGATCACGCGCTGGAATTCGGCCTGCGAGTTGCGCAGGTCGCCCTGGATCTGAATGAGGCTCGAGCGAGCCGTGGCAAGACGGGCTTCGGCCTGACGGACGTCGGCGATGTTGCCGCCGCCGAGTTCGGCACGCTTCTGCACCAGACCGAGGATTTCCTCGTGGGCGCGAACGTTTTCTTCGGCATTGGTCACGCGCTCGGTGTGACGCAGCACGTCGAGATAGACGCGCGCCGCTTCCAGACCCTGCACCTGGGCTTCATCCTGGATGCGCTCGGCCTGCGACTTGATGCGGCCGATCTGCTTTTCAACTTCGCTGTCGATACGACCACCGTCGAAAATCGGCTGCTGCAGGCTGATCTGGGCGTTCTGCGTGAACAGGACGCGGCCGTGATCATGCGGCCCCTGGTTCAGCGTCGCGTCCGGATGGTCCACGCCGCCGTTTTCCGAGAATTCCGGGCCGGCGTTGAATTCGGCATCGATCTGCGGGAGATACGCACCGCGCGCCTGGCGCAATTCATGGTCGATCGACCGGCGATTCTTGACCTGCTCGCCAACGGTCGGGTTGGTCGTCACAACAAGCTGGATCGCTTCCTTGAGCGACATGGCTTGCGCGCCGTTCACGCCAACGCCGAAGGTCGTACCGACAACGGCGCCCAGCAGCAGCGCTTTCGTGATGCGCGTCCGCGTAACTTCAATCATGCTCGCTACCCCCAAAGCTGATCCCGGTCAGACTTGATTCTGTCGATTCGACACCGGGAAGACAACAAGTTTACCTGTTAATCATATTTTAAGGCAATTCCACTCGAAGCTTTTACCTGATTTAGCCAATTGATGCAGCAACTTTTTCTTACCTTTCCGTTAGCGCTTGCTCGCGTGCTTTCAGGATCGGCTTCAGCAAATACTCTAGGACTGTTTTCTTGCCGGTCAGGATGTCGACCGAGGCTGTCATGCCCGGAATGATCGGCAGATCCTGGCCTTCCTTGCCGATCAACGAGTTCTTTTCAGTACGCAACCGCACGCGGAAATACAACTCTTTCTTCTCATTCTCGATGGCGTCGGCGCTGATATCCTCCACCGTGCCGTCGAGGCCGCCATAGATCGAAAAGTCATAGGCCGTGATCTTGATCTTGGCCGGCTGGCCGGGGGCGATAAAACCGCGGTCCTGGGGACGGATGTTCGCCTCGATGAGAAGATTGTCCTCGATCGGGACAATTTCCATAATGTCCTGCGCCGGCTGGATAACGCCGCCGATAGTGCGAATCTTGATGTCCTTGACCGTCCCCTTGACCGGCGAAAGGACCTCGGTCCGGCGCACCTTGGCGCCGGCATCCTTCATCGATTCCTGAACCGTCGACAGATCGGTCTGGTGCTTGGCGATTTCCTGGGCCGCCTGGGCGCGGTAGGTTTGCACCGCCTCGGCCATCTTGGATTGCGCCGCCTGCAGGGCCGCGAGGGCCGCCGGACGCTCAGCCTGGGCGTTTTCGATATCGGCCTGGAACTGCTGCACCTGCTGCTGGCCTTCCAGCACCTCGTTTTCGCCGGCACCGCCGGCGGCGCGCAGCTTGATGAGGTTGTCGAGGCGCTTCTGCGCCGTACCGATCAGGCTGCGGGCCGATTTGATCTTGGTATCGATGGCGCGCACTTCCTGTTGGCGCTGCGCGACTTCGTCGTTGAGGGTCGCCTGCTGCGAGCGGAGCTGCATCTGCCGGACGGTGAACTGGCCCTTCTCGGCTGCAACCTTCTCGGGATATTTTGCCACCAGATCGGCCGGGAATTTGATGTCGTCGACCGATTTCGTGCCGTCGATCTCCGCCTGCAGGCGGGTGATGGCGGCCTGGGCGATGTAATAACGCTGGGTCAGCTCGGCGAGGCTTGCGACCGCCGTGTCGTTGCGGATGATCAGGATCGGTTCGCCCTTCTCCACCGTCTGGCCGTCACGCACCTTCATTTCTTCCAGAATGCCGCCGTCGAGGCTCTGGATGACCTGGGTCTGGCTCGATGGCACGACCTTGGCTTCGCCGCGCGTGATCACGTCCAGCACGGCATAGTTCGACCAGACGACAAAAACCACGGCGATAATGAGAATCGCCAGCAGCAGGAAATGACCGAACATCCGGGTACCTTCCTTCTCGGAAGCAGCCGGATCGATCCACAGGTCCTTATTGGTAATCGACATATGCGTCAGCCTTCATTGGCGCGGATGCGCCCCTTCATGAGCGCGTCAAGCACGCCCGCTTTCGGTCCGTCGGCGACGACCTTGCCGCGGTCGAGCACGATCAGGCGATCGACCAGCGACAGCATCGAATTGCGATGCGTCACCAGCAACATGGTCTTGCCGCTGCTGATTTCGCCGAGCCGCGCCTTGAAGGCGTTCTCGGTCGAATTGTCCATCGAGCTGGTCGGCTCGTCGAGCAGCAGGATCGGCGGATTGAGCAGCATGGCGCGGGCGACCGCCACCGACTGGCGCTGGCCGCCGGAGAGATAGCGCCCGTTTTCACCGACCGGCATGTCGTAGCCGGATGGGTGCTGGCGGACGAACTGGTCGACGCCGGCCAGGGTCGCGGCGCGAATGACCGAGTCTTCGTCGACATAGGGCGCGCCGAAGGTGATGTTGTCCTTGACCGAGCCGAAGAAAAGATGCGGGTCCTGCAGCACGCAGCCGACACTCTGCCTGAGATCGGTCGGATCGAGCTGGCGGATATCCACGCCGTCGATCAGCACGGCGCCCTCGGTCGGCTCGAACAGCCCCAGCACCAGACGCTCGATCGTGGTCTTGCCCGAGCCGATGCGGCCGACGATGCCGACTCGCTCGCCCGGCTGGATGCGGAACGAGACACCGTCGAGGGCCGGCACCTGGGCATTGGGATATTTGAACTGGACGTTGCGGAACTCGATGGCGCCTTCGATGATCGGGCGGCGCAGGAAGACCTTGCCATGCGGCCGCTCGATGGGCAGCGCCATCATGCGGTTGAGGCCCTGCAGCGAGGTCCAGGATTGATGGAAGCGCACGATGAGGCCGGCGATCTGGCCCAGGGGCGCCATGGCGCGGCTGGTCAGCATCGAGGCGGCAACCATCGCGCCGGTGGTGAGCGCCGGGCTGTTCGAGGCCGGGTCATGGGTAAAGATCATGTAGCAGGCGACCATGATGACGCCGGCGAAAGCGAGATTCGACGACATCATCACGAAATTGACCGCGATGGTCGACCAGAAGCGCGAGGTCTTGGCCGATTCCGAGGACGCGGCCACGTAACCGTCCCAGTCGCGCTGCAGCTGGCCTTCGGCCGAGCTCGCCTTGATCATGTCGAGGCCGTTGATGGCTTCGACCAGGGTGGCGTGCTTCTGGGCGCTTTCGCGATAGGAGCGTTCGACGGCGCGCTTCATCGGGAACTGCACCAGGATGCTGACCGCGATGACGATCGGGATCAGCACGGCCGGCACGATTGCCACCTCGCCCGCGATCACCCAGACGATGATCAGGAAGATGAAGACGAAGGGCAGATCGATGATGGCCGAGAGCGTCGCCGAGGTGAAGAAGTCGCGCAAGGATTCATAGGATTGGATGTTGCTGGCAAAGGCGCCGGCCGATTGCGGCCCGGACGCCATGCGCATCGACAGCATCTGCTGGAACAGGGCCGACGAGACCTTGCGGTCGAGCGATTTGCCGGCCATGTCGAGGAAATAGGCGCGCAAGGTGCGCAGGACGAAATCGAAGACGAAGACCAGCAGCACGCCGGCCGCCAGCATCAGCAGCGTTTCCTCGGCCTTGTTGGGAACGACGCGGTCATAGACCTGCATCGAGAAGAGCGAGGTACCGATGGTGAAGAGATTGACCAGCAGCGCCGCGACGATGACTTCAAGATAGACCGGCGTGTAGCGCATAACGTTGGCCCAGAACCAGTTGCGGCCCTTGGCCTCGGTCATGTCCGAGCTGCGATTGTCGAGGCGGATCTTGGGGCGCACCACCAGCATCTGCCCCGTATAGAGCTCGGCCAGCGTGCTGATCGGCATGGAATGCGAGCCGTCCATCGTGTCCGGCGTCGCCACTTCGACCTTGCCGTCGCGCGGTGCCGACAGCAGCACGCAGGCCTTGCGGTCCTTGAGCAGCAGGACCGCCGGCAGGGTCATCGCATCGATCTTGTCGAGCTTCTTGCGAACCTTGTGGGCGGCGAGACCGATGCGGTCGGCCGCGCGCAGGAACAGGTCCGGCGTCAGCCCCTCTTCCGAAATCGGCAGCCCGTGCGAGATGGCCGCGGGCGAGCGCGGGTTGGAAAAGATGCGGGTCATGATGACCAGGCAAGAAAGCAGCGGATCTTCGCGCATCGCCGGGCCGGAATATTCCGCCGGCGGACCCGCCGGTGTGGTCGCGGCGACCGGGTTCGGATTGAGCTTCATGCCGGCCGGCAAGGCGCCGGGCGGGATGGCCCCGGCTGGAGTACCGCCTGCTGGTACACCGCTGGGCGGGGTCGGCCCCTTGGCACCGCCGCCACCGGCTTGCGCTGCAGGCTGGGTCGGCGCTGCGGCTGCTTGTGTTCCCGCTGCGGTTGAATGTCCTGTAGCAGCGCTGGTCACACCCGCCCCTGGTTGAGGTGCCGCGGCTGCCGGTGCCGGCTTCACACCCGGAGATGCCGTTGCGCTGGAAGTTTGGGCGGCGGGGGCGCCGGGCTGGCCGGCGGTGGGGCTCGATGACATCAGCTGAAGTCCAATTCTTTCAGACCGTTCGGCGCGCCTTTTACCATATTTTTGGCGGCGCGTAAGGCGGTGCTATGTGACCCAGGGCACGTATCGGGTAAAAAAGAACTGAGGCCACACCAGGGCGTATCAAAGCGTGTTGCGCCGCACCAAAGCGAGCATTTCCGCCATCGCCGACACCCGGCCAAGCCACAGCCCCTCCCCTGCCCGTAAACGCGCTGGTTCAAGAGCTTAGGCCGATTTGGTTAACTGGAGGTTTCAGGGCCGGTGACAACTGGCCGAATCCGAGCGGCCAAAAATAAAGGGGCGGCCCGAAGACCGCCCCATCCACTTCTAATTTTCCTCGATCGGTCAGGCGTTGTTGTCGACCTCGATCGTGGTCTGGATATAGAGAGTTGCCCCGCCATTGGTATAGGTCGTGAAGGTGAGGCCATTGATTACGTCGTTCGTCGGATCGTTGGCTGTGAAGGTCGAACCAACAGTCCAGTTACCGGAGAGTCGAACTTCATCGTCCGCGCCGGCGGCAGCACCATTGCCGTCACCAAGAATGTAGAGCGTGTTGTCGCCATCAGTCATGGTGATGACATCGTTCGCACTCAGGGCATTGTCCCCGCTGCCACCCTCACTGTTACCAAAATCATCGCTCGTCGACCCGTTACGCAGATCGATCGCTTCGATGTTATCGACCCGATTGATGAGGTCTGCGCTGTCGTCGTCAACGTTAAGGTCAACAGAGCTAGTGAACTTCAGGGTATCGAAGTGATTGCCGCCATTGAAGGTGTCGCTGTCATCATAGATTAGCCAGTCGTCACCGTCGCCACCATTCAGCGTATCGGTGCCACCGCCGCCGACCAGGATGTCATTGCCCTGGCCACCGTTCAGTGTCTCGCCGGTCCCATCACCAATGATGATATCGTCGCTGCTGGTGCCGTTCAGCGTGGTGTTGCCGCCAAAGCCGCTCGACGTCGACACATATTTGACGCTGACGTTCCCCGTGTCGCTGGCACCCTCCGGATCTTCGACCGTGTAGTTGAAGTTGGTCGATTCACCACTATCAAGGTAATTGTCGCCGATACCACTCCACTGGGTGTCGAGGTCAATTGCGACCGTGTCATTGCCACCGTTATGGCTCGGCGTGCTGCTTTCGAAGAAGCCCGACTGACCGCTCCCGGCAGCAACACCCGAGATGCTAAGGCTCGAGGGAGTTTCTGCGTCGTCGTCGTTCCGGAGCAACCAGGCGTCCGGCACCGTGAAGCCACCGGAGTTGCTGGTGATAATGTTGTCATTGCCAGCTTCCGGCGCCAAGTTGTCAGACACAATCGACAGGTTGACCGCCGCCACTGCCGTAAGCCCGAAGCTGTCCTGCATCGTGTACTGGAAGCTGGCCGGACCGTGGTAGTTGGGGTTCGGGACGAACTGCACCTGAGTGTTGCCGTTGATCAGTGTGGCCGTCCCGTTGACACCACCCTGGACGGACACGATCGACAGAGCATCGCTGTCGGGATCGCTGTCGTTGCCGAGCAGCGTCGCGACATCGATAATGATCGGATCGTTTTCCGAGCCAAGGATGACACCATCATCATTGGCCACCGGCGCGTGGTTCACGTTGTTGATCGTGATGACCAGGTCGGCACCGCCCGCCGCGTTGTCGCCGTCCACGCCACCACCGACATCGACGTCGCCATCCGCATCCTTCGTGCCGTAATGGAACACGACGTTCTGTGTCTGAGTGACCGAGCCCGGGGTGAAGGTGTAACCACCGGTCTCCATGTTGAAGACCATGCGACCGAACTCGGTATCGAAGCTGACCACATGGCCCACGATCGAGACGTTCGTACCGGCACCGCCGACCGAGAGCGCATTGGCCGAGACACCATCCCAGCTAAAGGCGACGTCGAACGCGCTGCCGTTGCCGTCATGCGAGAGGGTATAGATGTGGTTGGCACCGTTGCCGTTGGCATCCGGGGTCGTGTCAGCCACACCATTGTCACCCACACCGGACGTGTCGACACCCGTCAGCACGTTGCCGGTGATGTCGCCGGCACCGATCGTGCCTTCGAGTTCGGCCGCGAGGTCGTTCTCGTTGGTCACAATGATCACTTCGTTGACCGGATTGTTGTTGCCGTCCGGATTTGCGACATCGATCAGATCCTGATCCGATGCGTCGAGGCCCGGGCCGACACCAACCGCGTAGACCTTGGTCACGCCGTTGCTCTCAAGCGCATTGTCCCACGCCGTCTTCTGAGCGCCGGTGAGCGAGTGGTCATTGCCCGAGTCACCGTCGACCGTCGGCGTACCATCCGAGAGGAAGTAGACCGTGGTCGGCGCACCGGGGATCTTGCCGTCATTGTCGGCAAGACCCGCACCACCGAAGGACACGGCGTCCTCATAGCTGGTGTTCTGGCCTGCCGGGTCGTTGCTGTTGATGTAGTTCATCGCCTCTGCAGGTGTGCCCCAGAAGTCCATGCGCTGGCCGTCTGTAGCGAACTGCACAACCAAGACCTTCACGTCGCCGAGCTGGTCATACTTGTTGAGCAGGTTCTCGATCGCCGCACGGGCCAGGTCGAGACGCGTCTCGCCATTGCCGCCGACGACGTCATCCATCGAGCCGGAACGGTCGAGGATGATCATGACGTTGTTCTGCTGCGCACCGTTCTCGTCGCCCGAGTTGGCGTCGTTGTAGTTGATCGGCGCGATATCGGCTTCCTGGTGAACGCTGACCGAGAAGTCCGCGCTGTCCGTGTCGCCGTCGCCGTCCGTCACCTTGTACGAGAAGTCGTAGGTGTGCGGATCGACGTCCTGCGAGGTCTGGTTGAAGCTCCAGGAGCCGTCCTCGTTGACGGTCAGATCGCCATGCGGCGTCGAGACAGTCACCGAGCCGTTGCTCAGATTGTGCTCCTGACCGTTGAAGGTCACCGAGGTGATCTTGCCGCCGTCGGCGCCGAGATCGTCATTGGCGAGCAGGCCCGGGGCCGCAACCACCAGTTCCGCACCGCCGCCTTGCGAGAAGCTCGGCACCGCGGTGAGACCGTCATCGACCGCCACCGGCAGATCGTCGTCGATCTGGATGTTGATGAAGGCCGAGGCATGGTCGTTGTTGCTGTCGGTCGCCAGCACCGGAACGCTGAGGCCCAGATTGTCTTCGGTGTCGACCGAGGAGTGCTGGAGCGGCTTCAGCAGGGTGAAGGTCCAGGTGCCATCGCCGTCATTGCTGGGGTTCAGGCCCGAGAGAGTCAGCGTGAAGTACTGGTTCGCCGGATCGGTCGGGTCGGTCCCTTCGAGGTAGCCGACGATCGAGGTCGCGCTGACGACATGCCACAGGATGTTGCCGCCGGCCAGGTTGTTGACGCCCGTGTCGGAGCCTTCGCCCGCCGCCAGGGCAACCGTGCCTGGAGCATCGCCAAGGAAGTCGGCATTGTAGGTGCCCGAGCAGCTGGCGCTGGTGCTTCCGATGTCGTCACCGACGGACGGAGCCGGCAGATCCTGGTTGCCGCCACCCACGAAGTCCTCGTCGACGAGGCCAGTGTTGGTCTGAAGCTCCTGGTCGTAGCCGATGGTCAGCGTGGGCACGTCGTTGCTGTCGACCGTGATGGTGACGCAGCCGTTGACATAATCGCCGTCGGCATCGGTCACCTTGGTGTCGAAGTGCAGCACGGCGTCCTCGTTGCCATCGATCTTGCCGTAAAGCTCGAAGTCGTACTCCTTGGTTTGGTCGTTGAGCGTGATCTTCCAGATCACCTCGTCACCGGCCTTGCCGATGATGGTGTTGCCGCCATCAGCCAGCGAGTTGATGATGCTGATGCCATTGTGGTCGTAGCCGCTATCGCCCGTGGTGATGAAGGCGATGTCGCCGGCGCCATCGGCACCGAAATCGGCGCAAATGGTCCCAGCGATTTCGGTCGGCAGGAGCACTTCCTCGACCAGGTTCAGCGTGACCTGCTTTACATTGTAGTCGGAGCTGTCGCCGGCATTGTTGCCATTGCCGTCCGTGGTGCCCGGGAGAGCCGCGAAGCGGATCTCGTCGAAGCCGCCGGCCGGACCGTCGATGTGCAGGTTGAAGTTGCCGCTGGTGCTGGTCGCGACGAAATTGGTCGGACCGGCCACAAGGACGCCGTCCTTGTAGAGGCTGTAGGAACCGACTTCGTTACCGACTGTACCTTCGGTCGAGTAGAAGACGTTGATCTCGACATCCGCCGAGGTCGCCCACTTGCCTTCGGCAGCTTCGCCTGCGTTGTTCTGCAGCTCGAAGATCATGACTTCCGACGTGGTGTCGCCTGCTTCGCCGTTGCCGAGATAGTTGATCTCGTTATAGCGCGAGCCGCTGCCACCATCGACCGAGGAGGTGATGCCAAAGCCCGGCACACCCGGCAGGTTCTCGTTCTCGTTGAGCGTGGCACCAGCATCGCCCGGAACCGAGACGCGGATCTCGATCAGGCCCGACTGAGCCGGGTAGTTGCCCGGATTGACGGTCACATGACCCGCATCGACAATCGCGGTTTGCGACGGTTCATCGATGTCGCCTTCGACACAGCAAGCTGTGGGCGCGTCGTCATCGACCGTAACCTTGATGGTCGCGGTCTTGGTGTCGCCGTCACCGTCGGTCGCCTTGACGCCGAATTCGAAGTTCAGGTTGTCTTCGTAGCGGGTTTCCGGACCGTTGTTCTGGTTGTTGGCATCGTTGAAGGGATGCTTCAGCGCCTGATAGAGCGTGAAGGCCCAGTCGGCGCCACCGGCGGTCGGGGTCAGCACCAGTTCGAAGACCTTGACGTTCGGGTTGTCGTGGCGGACGCCGACGATCTGTCCGTTGCTCACGGTCACATCGACCTTGACGCCGTCAGCAGTCGTGAGGTTGCTGAGATTGACGGTGTCGCCCTTGCTGTTCTTCACCGAAACGCTGGTGAGGGACAGCGAACCGCCATCGGCACCGAAATTGACTGCCAGCGAACCACCGGCCGTCGTGCCGTTCGGACCGTCGCCATTGCTGGCGGCGTTTTCACCATTGTCCGGGTTGGTATCGTTGTCCTGCTGGCCGTTGGCGAAGTTGGTCGCCGTGGTCAGGAAATCTTCGTCGACCTTGGCATTGTTGCCGCGGACCTCAATGTCGGACGGAACGTCGTCCTTGATCTTGATGGAGAAGCTGTCGCACGAGCTGTCGCCATCCGAATCCGTTACCGTCGCAGTGAAGTTGACCGTCTTGTTGTCGCTGCCCGGATTGTCGTGCTTGATCGACTGCACCATGTCGAAGGTGAACGAACCGTTGCCGTTCTTCGTGACGGTGAAGTAGACGTCGCCCGGATTGTTGACGTTTACGCCGTTGTAGCCGCCCGCACCATTATCGACCAGCACGATGGCTTCGCCAGCGAGGTTGGTGATGGCCGTGTCGAGGCTGAGCGTGGTCGTGCCCGGCTGGTCGGCACCGACGCCGCCGAAGAAGCCGAAATCGAGATAGAAGGTGGTATCGTCGCCGCTGTCGCTGGCGATACCGGATTCCTTCACCTCATTGTCGTCGCCCTGCTTGTTGTAGAACTTGACTTCGAAGCCGTCGGGGCTGTCGTCATCGACGCGCACCACGATACCGGCCGTGACTTCGTCGCCGTCGCCGTCCTTGGCGCCGATGGTGAAGCCGAGGTCGATGTCGTTAGCATTGTCGTTGTTCTCGTTGCCCGGATGACCGTGCTCGAGCGCCTGGTAGAGATCGAAGCGGAAATCGCCCGTATTCGTATCCAGCGTGAGCTTGAACACGATGTTGGCCGGGTCGCTCGGGTCGCCACCGACATAGCCGACCACTTCGCCAGCGCTGTTCTGGTGCAGGAAGACCGGGGCATTGTCCGACGAGCGCAGCACGCCCGCCGACATGTCCTGGGCCAGCAACTTGATCGCGAAGCCGCCATTGCCGTCGGCACCGAAATCAACATTGACCTTGCCGGTCGCATAGCTGAGACCGACGAGATCGCTGTTGGTCGGCCAGGAACCATCGGCGTCCTGGTTACCCTTGTTGATCCAGTCTTCGTCGACGATGGCGACATCAGAACCATAACCGACGTCATGGCCGAAGAACTTGAAGTAGCTGGTGTACTCGACGCACTGCACCTTGGGACCATCATCCTCGAAGGTGACCTTCGAGCCGATATCCACCGACTTCGAGGCCACGTCCTGGTCGAAGTCTGTCACCGTGACAACCGCCTGCAGGGCGCCGTCATTGAGGCTGATGCCTTCATCGTTGTCGTTGGTATCCGGGTGCTTCAGCGGGATGTACTGCGCAACCGAGACTTCACCATCCTGATCGATTGACAGCGCGAAGGCTACCGGACCGGCCGGGCCACCGACACGACCAACCACCAGATCACCCTCGTTGTAGAGCAGGATAGCATCGCCATTGAGGTTGGTGATGCCGGAGTCAGTGCCATTGGTCGTCTTGAGCGTCAAGACGATCGAGGCCGGCTCGTCGGCATTGGCGTCGCCGCCGAAGGTCACAACCGGGTTGCCCGATTCACCCCAAGCGATGATCGAACCGAGATCCTTGAAAGCTTGCGGCGCCAAGTGATTCCAATTGTCGTCGTTCTGCAGCCACTTCGTTTCGTCGATGGTGACGTTGTCGGTGTGGCACTCGCTGATCCAGGCGCAAGGCAGATCGTCGATCACGGTCACCGACAGGTGGCCATTGACGCTGTCATTGTCGCTGTCGGTCGCGGTGAAGTTGACGACGATGTCTGTCGTGTTTTCACCATTGCCAGCCGGGTGATCGAGCTGGTCGATCAGAGTCAGCTTGAAGTTGCCGTCGTACTTACCATCGGTCTTTGTGAATTCGACCTTGAAGACATCGCGGCCATCGCTCGACGTCGCCATGGCGACGCCGTTGGCGTCGGGCTGGCCGAGCGTCACGGCAAAGCCCATCGACGTCAGCGCATTACCGAGGCTGAGATTGCTGAAGGCATTCTCAGCCGGACCGTCGGCACCGAACTTGACGCCGGTGGCGCCGGAAACCGTCAGGCTCTCCTTCGAGAAGTCGCTGCCATTGGCGAGATCGTCTTCGTTAAGCGTGTTCACCTTGCACAGCGAGACGTTGTCGATATACCCGCCCAGGCTGTCACTCTTACCGACCGCACGGAACTCGAGCCGCGAGAGATCCGGCGTGCCGTCGCCTTCGCCCGCCTGAACTTGGTAAGTGAATTTCACCCACTGGCCCGGGGTCTGGCCATTGCCATCGAGGGTCGCGATCAACTTGCCATCGAACCAGACTTCAATGCCGTCGGTCGAGGTGTCGCCGACGCGCGGGGTATACCAGACGCTAAGGTCATAGAAGTTGCCGTCCTGGGTCGTAACGTCTTGGATGATGTTCGAGTTGTTGTTGGAGTCGAGCTCCACCAGTTGCTGGCCATCCTGCGGATTGCCGGCGGCATGGTCCTGGATCTCGATGCCGTCGCCGGAGGTCGAGCTCCAGCCGTCGATGTTCTTGAAGATGCCATAATTGCCGGGGTTGACGTCCGGGCTCTCGAAGCTGCCGTTGACCAGCAGGTTGTCGCACTCGCAATCGACGAAGACGGGGGTGTCGTCGTCCACATTGATCTTCAATGTGCCATTTGCGGTGTCGTTGTCGACATCTTTCACCTGGTAGTTGATGGTGATGTCGAGATTGTTTTCATCGTCGCCGTCGGCATGCTTGATCGCCGCCAGCTGGGTGACCGTGTAATTGCCGCTTTCGTCGTCGCTGAGCTCTACCTTGAGCACCTCGACACCGTTCTGCGAGATGATCAGCGTCGTGCCGCCATTGCTGACGGCCGAGCTGAAGCCCATGCCAGCCGGGAATGTTGCGCCGGTCAGCAGCGTCGTTCCCGGGACATCGGTCCCGTAATTGTGCGACAGCGTGCCGGTCAGGTTGGCCGTATCCGGCACCACGTCGCCCACGCCACCGGGGTTGCCGTTGGCAAGCGCGTCGTCGTCCAACTGCACCAGGGCATTGCATTCAACCGTCGGGCCGTCATCCTGCACGCGAACGACCAGCGGCGCATCGACATGGTCGCCGTCATAGTCGGTGCCGCGGAAGTTGATCGATTCCGGCGTCGTGTCTTCATGCACGATGGTCATATGATCGATCAACAGACCCGGATCGACATCTTCGTCATCCTCGTTCATGACGCCGAAACCGATCTGCGTCGGACCATCCGTCGTGAACGTGTAGGTAAAGGTCAGGTAGCCAGATTCTTCATCCCAGCTGAAGAAGCCGTTGCTGGCACCGGACCCATTGTTCGCCAAGCCCACATCGCTAAGCAGGAAGACCTCTCCCCCAACCACGATGAACGCGAAGTCCTGGTAGAAGGGGCTGGTGCCGCCTTCGCCGCCGTCGCTCTCGTTCTCGAGGAAATTGAACTTCACGGTCAGCGTGTCCCCGGCGGTCACATTGACGATTTGCTTGATCGCCGTGCCGTCCGTCGGTTCTTCGCTATCATCCGACGGGTCGCCGTCATTCATGTTGTCATTGCTGGGATCGCCATCATCGACCAGAGCAGCAAGCGCACCGCTCGACAGCCCGAAAAAGGATTCGATATCTCCGGCCGACGAACCACCCTCGCCGCCTTCGCCAGAGGCAATCAATAGCGCCTGATTGTCGGGATCCGGCTGGCCATCGATGGTGCCAATGTGGCCCACGATCTCGGCATTGCCACTACCGAGGACAGTCCAGGCATCAAGCGTGTCGAAATTGTCTTCAAGAACAATACCGCCCGCATCACCTTCGCTGAACACCACCAGCGGCGGCGTCATGTCGTCGGCATTGGTCGGATCGCCCTGATTGATCTGGTGCAGCTGAACCATCGTCAGCTCGCCCGAACTCGGGTCGAGATGCAGCACGAACACCGGCACGTCGCCATTCTCGGCGACGTCCTCAACGGCAATCGCCTGATCGCCGCCCTGATTGTCGAGTTCGCCGTCGCCGTCAACGTCGCCCGGATTGGCGACACCAATGATGGTATTCGCATCGATCTGAATGGCGCGCACGGTGACTTCGACGCCGTCGATCGTCACGGTCCAATTGGTGGCGCCCGCGGTCAGCGGCGCATCGGCCGAGCCGACATAAAGCTGGTAGGCGGTCGCATTGGCATTGCCGTCGCCGGTAAACACCGTCTCGCCGGCCTCTTTGTTACCGACATATTGCCAATTGCCGCCTTCGCCTTCTTGCCAATTACCGGCCTTGCCGTCGGCGCCGAAGCTGACGTTGAGCCAAGTCTGCGCAGCGCCGATCGGCTGTAGGCCAGACCAGCCGGCCGCTTCCAAGCTATCTGCAACACCAGAGTTGGATTCAGAATCCACGTCGTTTTCAGCCGTCGTTTCCTGGTCGGAATCCGGATCGCCAGGCTGGCCACCAACGCCACCCTGCACGCCGTCCGTTTCGTCATGAACGATGCTGGTATCAGTCGGATGGACGGTGACCGGGACGTAGGCCCAATTGGGTCCTTCCTCGCCTGGGCCTTCACCGTTATCGTTGAGATCGACCCAATCGTAGCAGAGAGAACCGAGCGCCGGCACGTCGTCGATGTCCTGGAACACCAGCGCGCCATCGGGAACGCCGGTTACCGAGCCATCGGAATCAACGGCAAAGAAGGGAACATTGAGGTCGAAAATGTCGGAGATGTCGCCATCGGCATCATTGACGCCCGGGATGTTGTCGATAACGCCGTAAATGGTGAAATCCATATTGAAGTCGACGGGATTCACCGAGCCATCATACTCGCGCAAGCCAATGGTAAATACCACAGTCGCGTACTCGTAAGTCTCTTCGCCGTAAGTATAGGTTTCGACATAGTAGGCGACGAGCGTCTCGCCGTAGCTGTTGTCGATGTTCGGATCAGGGTCCGTATCCGGCGAGCCCGGCAGAACCAAATATTGCAATTCATTGCTGTGCGAGGTCAGGTTCATCGCCTGAAGTTGGTCGATGATCGGCGTGCTGCCGCCATTGACAAAGGTCAGATGGCCGGGGACATCACCGAAGAAGTCGACTGAGATGACTGCAGTTGTGGTGGTCGGCTCACGGTCCTGGTCGATGCCATTATTGTTGTCGTCCAGGCCCGGCTGCTGCGAACCGTCTTCGTGGTCATTCGTGTCAAACGGATCATTACCCTGGCCATTGGGGTGGCCCCAATAGGAGCTACCCAAGCCGCCGAGTGAGTCGCTAAGACCATCGAGCACATGCGAGGGGAAATCGTCATACTCCTTGGCCGCCTGCAGCGATTCATTACCTTCGCCGCCGGTCAGATCGTCTTCGTTGACCGGATTGCCGGGGCGGATGCTGACAATAACTGGGGAGGTGTCGACCTCATCGGCTTCGATGAGTTCAACGAACTCACGCTGGATCAGATTGTAGTTGAGAGCCGTCGGATCGAGGCCGCCGACGGCATTGAGGCCGCCGATGCCGGCCTGCGGATCGAACGGGCTGAAGAGGCCGCCGTTGTTGTCCGGGCCAGCGCCCTGGTCACCGGCGCCGGGACCGGCTGCCGTCTGGATGTCGAGGTTCGGATCGGTTGCGGCGAGCACGGCGGCCACGTCGACCGGCTTGCCATCGTTACCAACGATGTTGACTTCACCCTGCCCGACCGCATCGGCGTAGCCAACCAAGATAACCGTGACGTCACCAACCTTGACCGCGAGGTTGCCGTTGTCGCCGAGGCGCGCCACCAGGCCATCGGCCGGGAAAGGCAGTTCCACCGTCTCGCCGGGGGTCACCTGGACCCGCACGACATTCTCACCCTGCGGCACCTGCACCTGCACCGGCGTACCGGACTGCGTCAGGTGGGCCTGCTCGACATCGCTCTCATGGATGGATGAGGCGTTGTTGGCAGCTTCGGTCTGATTGATGGTGTTGTCGGTGGCCATGGCTCGCTCCAATCGGTCGGTTAACTAGGAGGCGGGAGGGGCGGAAGAATTTCACGAAAGGCGGAATAATTCCGTGCCCCCTGCGTGATGAACAGACAATAAGAGCGCCGACGGTCACGCTCAACGCCCACTCCGTCGCAATCGATATACGATCGTGTGCGCAGATTTGTTTTTTGGGAAAATTTGGAATAATTGCGTCTTGTAAAAGCACCGCTTTGTCACGGACCAGCTTCTACAAGCGGCGGTTGCTCATGTCCGAGGCATTTGTTCCTTCGAGCAAAATCAAGCGATTTCAATCATTAAGACGTAAGCGAGATCACCCTCTGCACGGCGCAGAATCGGGCAGATGTTGGCCTTGGCCATAATCAACCTACCCGGGCGCAAACAGACGATGCGGGCCGGGTAAACCTGATTTCTACCCTGCGCAAACTGCTCGACAATTTGCCCCAAAGGAAGTGAGGATTTTACCTGGAAATACTGATCGAGAGGCTTACCAACAAGAGCCGATTCGCCCAGCCCCAACCACTTTTGCGCAGCACTGTTGGCCTTGAGCATCACGCTCTGGCCGTTGGCGACGAACGCCGGCACCGGACAGGCATCGGCGATCAAGGAGGCAGAAACACCCTGCCCCGACATGGATTGCTGCCGGACCCGGTCTTCAAGGTCGGATATCTGCTGCTTCAACTCGGCAAGGCATTGGGCGCGAACGGTCGCGGAAAAATTGCCCTCGTGGTTGGTCGCGGTCGAAAGCTCGTCAACAAGCTGATTGAGGCGCATCCGGCGACGCCCGGCCGCCTGTTCCAATGCTGCCCAGGAAGCCTGATCAAGCTTCAGCGAATAGCGCCGGCCGCGGTATTGAACGACGCGATGTACCAGCTTCGGATCCGGCAGCGACTTCGCCAATGCCGCCGTCGATTCACGTTGCAACTCCATACGAAGCAACCCCTCGTTTACTGGCTGATCAGGCTGTGACAGAACTGTAGCGTGCGTTGAAAAATTGCCCGAGCACGCGGCCTGCTCCCCACAATGGCCACACACCGCAGTGTGACACAAATGAGGGGGGGCTGACTAGTGCCTCATTTCCGCTTTCAGCGAAGCGGCGCAACTGGCTAGAATAGCGAAACATTCTGCCTTGGGGGTTCGGTTATGCCTTTTGTGATGCGCGACGGGAATGGCCAGATCATGGCCATCTACCGTGAGATGAGTGCTGGGGCAGAAGAATACCTGCCGCCGACCCATCCCGCGGTTCAGGAATTTGTTCAGCATAACGTTGCCGCGCTGGCGAACGGGCATGGCGAGAAGCCTGCGATGTTGCAGTCCGACCTCGACATGATCCGCGTCTATGAGGATCTGACCGACATTCTGCTGAGCAAAAACGTCGTGATGCTGACGGATTTCCCCCCCGCCGCGCAGGACAAGCTGATGCGGCGCAAGCGTCTGCGTTCGTCGCTCAGTCCCATCACGGAATTGCTGGATAGCGGTGATGAGGACGAGCAGGAATTGCCTTGATGCGGGCCTGCTTCAGGCGGAGAAGCCCTGATCAGCGCGCTGGGTTCAGACGAACTGGTGCTCGACCGAAATGCTGAGGCCAGGCGAATAATAGAGCTTGGTGCCGTCCTCAAAGACCCAATACTGCAGACCCTTCACCTCGATACCGCCATCGGTCACGTGCGATTCGGCAATGCCGCTCTCGAGCAGCCGGAGGTCGGTGACAATGTTCAGGCAGGGGTCGTCACCTTCGTTAAGGATGACGATCTCCCCATTCGCATCGGGCAACAGATCGGCCAGATTGAGCGTGAACTGTGCGCCGGCGCCTTGAGTCGCAGCGTCGATCGCCTCGGTACTTTGGCTATTTGTTTCGATGTCACTCATGGCTGCGCTCATCCCTTGCGCTGCAATTCCTAAAATGCTGCATAAAAGCTAATCGAATCGATTCCATCCCGCAATCCCTGAACCCGAATTGCCCCACCCCTCATTTTCCTATATTCTTACATTAAAGTTTCTTTGTACTATTTTGTTTATAAATGATTATATACATCCTGTTGCGGTATAAATTCTTTCTTAACCATACCCTTAAAATGTGAGCTCGCACCGATTTTTGAGATAAATACCTGATTCAACGAGTTGAATTCTCCTCGCGAACAAGGCCATTGTTCGGAAACCTTGCGCAGGGAATCGGCCGATTTGAACGAGAATTCGCAGTCAATCGCCATCCGGCCGGATCGCCCAGTGGCCCCAAATAGCCCCCGTTTCGGCTGGCGCAACAGCAGCCTCATCGCTGCGGTACTGGCGTCGCTCGCGGTCTTTCTCCTCGCCTTGATTGCCCCCGACCAATTGGAGCGCATCGAGCGGCTCACGCTCAATTCGCGTTTTCTGATCAGAGGACCGGAAGTTCCCAGCGGTGATGTCGTCGTGGTCGGCTATGACGAAGCATCGAACAAGGCGCTCGGCCGATGGCCCGTCAGCCGGCGTGTTATTGCGCAAGCCATCGACCGCGTTGCGGCTGGTGGAGCCAAGACCATCGCCATGGACTATCTGTGGCTGGAGCCGGAACTCGATCTGCCACAGGATATCAGAGCGCAGCTGGATGGATTGGCCCGGGCATTGCCGGCAGATTCTGCGCCCGCACAGCAGGCACGCTCACTTGCCGAAGCAAGCGCCGCCGATATTGTCCTTGCAGATTCGATGCGGCAGGCCGGCAATGTCATCCTTCCGTTCGCCTATTCGACCGACAGCGGCAGCCGCGAGACGCCGAATGCGATCGTCCCCTGGGCCTTCGTCCGCACCAAGCCAGCTTGTTCGCCAGATCGCGTCGCCGAATTCGGCAACGGATTGCAGGCGCCCCTGCCCTCACTCGCCGCAGCGGCAGCTTCAGGCGGCAATGTGAACATCAATCATGATGTCGACGGGGCTCCACGGTCAGAATATCTCGCCACCTATTTTGACGGCGATTGCTTTCCCTCAATGACCCTGGCCGCAATCGCACATTATCTCGGTATCGACTGGCAAAGCGTGCAGATCGATCTCGGCGCGGCCATCCGTCTCGGCAAAGACCGGGTCATCACTCTCGATCCCGACAACAGTGTCATCGTCAACTATTTCGGCGATGCCGCGACGATGCCCACAATTGCCTTCGCCGATGTCGTCAGCGGCAGATTTGAGCCCGGAACATTCAAAGACAAGCTGGTCGTGTTCGGCACCAATTATCAGGGCGGTTCCGATTTCGTGCGCTCGCCGTTCGACTATCAAATGCCCGGGGTAGTGCGCAACGCGACGATGGCCGAGCGCCTGATCCATGGCGGCAATCTGGCCAGGCCGAGTTGGGCCACCTATGCCAGCTTGTTGGCCGTGTTGATTTTGGGCAGCGCCAGTGCGCTGGTCGCCCGCTTCCTGCCGATCAGTGCCGGCATCCTCGGTAGTGTTGGCCTTGCCGCCAGCTGGTGCGTGCTGACCTATTTTGCCCTTTTCCCCGGCGGGGTCTGGATCAACCTGCTCTATCCGGTTCTGTCGATCCTCCTCAACGCCGTAACGCAATTGGCGCTGCGCAGCCTCAGCGAAGAGCGTGAACGCCGTCGTGCCGAGCAGAGCTTGCGCGAAAGCGAAGAACGCTACGCCCTGGCTGCCCGTGGTGCCAATGACGGCCTGTGGGACTGGGATCTTGTCAACAACACCTTCTTCACCTCAGGCCGCTGGCAACAGATGCTGGGCCTGCGCGCAGACCGCCTGTCCGGCCAGCCAGGCGACTGGTTCGATCGCGTCCACCGTGATGATATCGATATGATGCGCGCCGCCATCGACGCGCATCTGAGCGGCAGTTCGACGCATTTTGAGCAAGAGCTCCGGATGCGCCATGGCGAAGGCAACGACCGCTGGGTGGCGATCCGCGGCATGGCCGTGCGCAACCAGGATGGTAAGCCGACACGGTTTGCCGGCTCGATGACTGACATCACCATTCGCAAGAAGGCCGAACAGGATCTTCTCTTCAATGCCTTCCATTCGCATCTTACTCGCCTGCCCAACCGCGCTCTGCTGGTCGAGCGTACCGACCAGGCGCTACAGCTATGGGCCAAGGATCCGCAGGCAGACGTCGTCCTGGCTATCCTCGATATCGACCGGTTCGGCCATTACAACGAAACGCTCGGCCAGAAGGTCGGCGACGACATTCTGATTACCCTGGCACGAAATCTCGAGGAGCATGTCCGGCCGGAAGACACCCTGGCGCATCTCGGGGAAGATGAATATGCGGTCACCCGCTTCGTTGCCGGCAATGTGGAGGAAGGCGTCGAGGAATTGATCGTCATGTTGAAGACGGTCCTTGCGCAGCATATGGAAATCCTCGGTCGCCCAATCGAGATTGAGGCGTCAATTGGCTACGTCCTCGCCTCGCAGGCTGCCGGTGCGGCCGGAGACGAATTGCTGCGCGATGCAAATCTGGCGCTGTACCGGGCTAAAGCACAGGGGCGCGGACAGGTCGTGCGTTTTGAACCCAGCATGCATCAATCGGCCATGAAGCGCTTCGGCCTCGAGGCTGATATGAAGCGCGCCATTTCGGCCGGCGACCAGTTCGAACTGTTCTATCAACCGATCATCGACCTCAAGGACGGCCATCTCCATGGCTTCGAGGCCTTGATCCGCTGGCGCCATCCAGAACGCGGGTTGATCTCGCCGGTCGACTTTATCCCGCTGGCCGAAGATACCGACATGATCATCGATATCGGCCGTAAATCGATCATGGACGCCGCCCGACAGATTGCTGCCTGGATGCCGGCCGAAGGCGATCCGCCACAGATCGCCGTCAACGTTTCCGGTCGGCAATTCGCCGCCGTCGGATTGGTCGAGGATATCGAGCGCGCAATCAAGGTGGCGGGAATTCCTGCGCATGCGCTGAAGCTGGAAATCACCGAGAGCCTGATCATGGACAATCCGGAGCGCACAAATGAAGTGCTGCGCCGGATCATCGCCCTGGGATGCAAGGTTTCTATCGACGATTTCGGAACCGGTTATTCATCTTTGAGCCATCTGCACCGCTTTCCCTTCCACACGCTCAAGGTCGATCGTTCCTTCGTGATGCGCATCAATGACAGCCGTGAGGGTCTGGAGATCGTGCGCGTCATCGCCAGCCTCGCGCATATTTTGGAACGTGACGTTGTCGCCGAAGGCGTCGAAACGGAAGAACAGGCAGTGGAACTCACGCGTCTCGGCATCCAGTTCGGCCAGGGCTATCTCTATTCAAAGCCACTGCCGGCCGGAGAAGCGTCGGTCTTCCTGGCACGCAATCGCGAAAAGCATCGCAAGGGATGAGCGGCCCGTAACCAGAGGTCGGTCCCAACAAAATCTATTGTTGCGAGGCGCTTGCATTCAAGCCCCTATATAGCTCGTCAGCCGCCGGTGGCCACCGACGGGCGCACATGCTAGGCTTCTCCGCCACAGGAGTGTGGCATGACGGAACTGCGACATCGGATCGAAAACAGCATTGATCAGGGCCTGGGACGCGAACCGGCCGATCTGGTCATCAAGAACACCCGCTTTCTCAACGTCGCAACCGGCGAGGTTGCACAGGGCGATATCGCCGTGTGCGGCGACCGGATTGTCGGGACCTATGAAAGCTATCGCGGCAAGCGGGAAATCGACGGCCGAAACTTTACCGTGGTGCCGGGTTTTGTCGATTGCCATCTGCATGTGGAATCAAGCCTGGTAGGCCCGGCGGAATTCGATCGTTGCGCCCTGCCGCGCGGCACCACCACAGCCATCTGCGATCCCCATGAGATGTGCAACGTCCTTGGCAAGGATGGGCTGGAGTTCTTCCTCGCCAGCGCCGACCAAACGGCGATGGACCTGCGGGTCCAGCTCTCCTCCTGCGTGCCGGCGACGCATCTTGAGACGGCCGGTGGGCGACTGACTGCGGCGGATCTTGTTCCCTATCGTCACCACGCCAAGGTCATCGGCCTCGCTGAGTTCATGAACGCACCCGGTATCTTTCACAAAGTGCCGGAGGTCATGGACAAGATCGAGGCCTTCTGGGGCGGGCATATCGACGGCCACGCGCCATTGATGAAGGGTTACGAGCTAAACGCCTATCTCTCCTGCGGCATCCGCAATTGCCATGAAACGACGAGCGCGCAGGAAGCCTGGGAAAAATTGCGCAAGGGCATGCAGGTTTTCATTCGTGAAGGCAGTGCCTGCAAGGACCTCGCGGCACTCGCCGGTATCATCAGCACCACGACCGCGCCGTTCCTCGGCTTCTGCACGGATGACCGCAATCCGCTCGATATCGCTGAGGAAGGCCATATCGATCACCTCATCCGCGGCGCCATCAAGGCCGGCGCCCCGATGGCCGATGTCTATCGCCTCGCCTCCTGGTCGGCAGCGCGCGGCTTCGGCCTCACCGATCGCGGCCTGATCGCGCCAGGTCAGCGGGCTGATCTCGTGCTGCTCAACGACCTCGAAACCTGCGATGTCGCCACCGTCATTGCCGGTGGCAAGTTGGTCGATGACGCCCTGTTCGATACACGGGCGATGCCGGCCCCTGTCGGCTACCGCTCGATCAAACTGGCCAAGGTCGACCCCGGCATTTTCCGCGTGCCGGCGAGCGGCCCGACCGGTCCGGTGATCGGTCTGCGCGAGGGCCAGGTGCTTACCGATTTCCTCACCATGAGCCTGCCCTATCGGAATGGCGAGCGACTGGTCGATCTCGACAACGATGTCATCAAGGTTTGCGTCCTGGAACGGCACGGCAAGAGGGGGTCCGTGGGGCGCGGATTTGTCAAAGGCCTCAAGCTGCCGCGCGGCGCCATTGCGTCATCGATCGGCCATGACAGTCACAATATCTGTGTCGTCGGCAGCGACGACGCGGACATGGCTGTCGCCGTCAACCGCCTGATCGAACTGGAAGGCGGCTTCGTGTTGGCCGAGGGCGGCAATGTGCTGGCAGAAATGCCGCTGCCACTTGCCGGCCTCATGAGTGATCGGGATTTCCGCACCGTGGCGCGTGAAATCAAGGCCCTCCGGGTCGCGGTGCGAGATCTTGGCTGTCCTCTGGCGGAACCATTCCTGCAGATGGCTTTTCTACCCCTGCCTGTCATTCCACACCTCAAAATCACAGATTTGGGCCTGGTGGATGTGGATAAGTTTGAGCTGATTGCGGCCTGAAACGCCCTGGCTCAGCCCATAAAATCCGTCTGGCCCTTGATTGGCGGCTGCAAAGGACCTAGATTTCACACCAACTGATGAATTCTACGAGGAATATGATGGATTTCCGGCAAGGCTTCGTCGATGCGATCGGCAACACGCCCCTGATCAAGCTGCGGAAAGCTTCGGAGCTGACGGGCTGCACCATCCTGGGCAAGGCGGAATTTCTCAATCCCGGCGGGTCGGTGAAGGACCGCGCAGCCTTGGCCATCATTCAAGACGCGGAAGAAAAGGGTCTCATCCGCAAGGGCGGCCTGATCGTGGAAGGCACCGCCGGCAATACAGGCATCGGCCTCGCCCTCGTCGGCAATGCCCGCGGCTACAAGACCCTGATCATCATCCCTGAGACGCAAAGCCAGGAAAAAAAGGATATGCTGCGCCTTGCTGGCGCTGAACTTCGCGAGGTACCGGCCCTGCCCTACAAGGACCCCGGCAATTACGTGCGCGTTTCCGAAACAGTCGCTGAGGAACTCAAGGAGAGCAACCCGAACGGTGTCATCTGGGCCAACCAGTTCGACAATGTCGCCAATCGCCAGGGCCATTACCGCACCACAGGGCCGGAGATCTGGAAGCAGACCGATGGCAAGGTCGATGGCTTCGTATGTGCGGTCGGTACGGGCGGCACGCTGGCCGGCATCTCGATGTTCCTCAAGGAACAGAACCCCAAGATCAAGATCGGTCTCGCCGACCCGGAAGGTGCTGCGCTCTACAGTTATTTCAAGACGGGCGAACTCAAATCCTCCGGATCATCGATTACTGAAGGCATCGGCCAAGGCCGCATAACCAAGAATATTGAAGGTACGCCGGTCGATTTCCCGTTCCAGATTCCTGATGCCGAAGCGCTGCCGATCGTCTTCGACCTGTTGCGCGAGGAAGGCCTCTGCCTCGGCGGCTCCAGCGGCATCAATGTCGCCGGTGCAATCCGCCTCGCCAAGGAACTGGGGCCAGGCCATACCATCGTCACGGTCCTCTGCGACTTCGGGACGCGGTATCAGTCAAAGCTGTTCAATCCGGCCTTCCTGCTCTCGAAAGGCCTTCCGACTCCCGGCTGGCTCTAGTTTCGGCAGGTTGTAAGGCGAATAGCGCGCCATTATGATCAGCGCCTAACAACAAGAAGCGTTGATCGGGATGGAAGAACTCTTTCGCCAGGATTCCTATTTGCGCAGCTGCGAAGCTGAAGTGACGGCCGCCGGTGCCGAGGGCATCGGCCTTAGCCGTACGGTCTTCTATCCGATGGGTGGCGGCCAGCCAGGCGATGTCGGCCGACTGCTTCTCAGTGACGGTACAAGCATCGATATCATCGACACACGCAAGGGCGCTGCTCCCGGCGAAATCCTGCACATTCCGGCCGAGGGAAGTGCGCTAACGGCGGTTGGCGCAAAAGTGACGGCGGCGATCGATTGGGACAGGCGCCACCGCCTGATGCGCATGCACACCTGTCTCCATCTGCTTTGCGCCATCGTAAAGGGCGACGTGACGGGCGGCCAGATCAGCGACGGCAAGGGCCGGCTCGATTTCAATCTTGCGCCAGAGACCGTGCTCGACAAAGCAGCCCTGACTGCTGTTCTCAATGCGCTGATTGACGGCAATCATGACGTGACACCGCGCTGGATCTCCGACGCAGAAATGGCCGCCCATCCGGAATTGGTGCGCACCATGTCGGTGAAACCGCCCAGCGGCCAAGGCAAGGTGCGCCTGCTCGACATCCCGGGATCGATTTGCAACCCTGTGGCGGCACGCACGTCAAAAACACATCGGAGATCGGGCCGGTCGAGATCGTCAAGATCGAGAGCAAGGGCAAGATGAACAAGCGCGTCAACATTGCATTCAAATAGGTACGGACTTTCCATGACCGGCAGCTACGCTAACCCGCAATATCTCGTTCCGACCGACTGGCTGCAGGCCAATCTCAATCAGCCGGATCTGCGCATTGTCGACGCGACCTACTACTTGCCCATGCAGAACAAGAACGCCCGCGCGGAGTATGACGAGCGGCATATCCCCGGTGCCGTATTCTTCGATATCGACGATATCGCCGACAAGGACTCCACCCTGCCCCATATGCTGCCGGCGCCGGAGAGATTCGCCTCGCGTGTGCGCCGCCTCGGCATCGGCGACGGCAATCGCATCGTCGTCTATGACGGCGCCGGGATGATGAGCGCTGCCCGCGTGTGGTGGATGTTCCGTATCTTCGGCGCCAAGGAAGTGGCTGTCCTTGATGGCGGCCTGCCAAAATGGCTGTCGGAAGGGCGGCCCGTCGACGACCTGCCGCCCAATCCGCGTGAACGCCATTTCAGCGCCCGGCTTGACAATACCCAGGTGCGCAGCAAGGCACAGATGCTGGCCAATATCACCAGTCAGCGCGAACAGTCACTCGATGCGCGGGCCAGCGGCCGATTCAATGCGACCGACCCCGAAGTCTGGCCCGGCCGCCGCTCCGGTCATATACCGGGTGCCAAGAACCTGCCTTATACGCAGCTTCTGAAGCCGGATCAGACTTTCCATGATGGTGACACGCTGAAGGCCAGGTTTACCGCTGCGGGCATCGATCTCAAGAAGCCGGTCGTGACTTCCTGCGGCTCTGGGATCACCGCCTGTGTCCTGGCGCTCGGCCTCAGCCTCATCGGCCACCGCGACGTCGCGGTCTATGACGGCTCCTGGGCCGAATGGGGACTGCCCGGCGATACGCCGGTCGAACCATAGAAGCTGGCGACTTGCCAATTCGCCGTGCCAGGAGCGTCGCCCGGGCACCACGAATGAGGCAAGGAACCTACAGCAAATCGCGCTTCACGACTTCTCGCCAGTTTCGGCTGGCAAAGCGCTCGCCGTTTTCGAATGCATCGAGTTCCGCGGTCATGATTAAATCGTCATGGGTCGAACTCATGCGGCAGGTAACGTCGATGCGAATATCCCAGCCTGGCCGCGACTGCACATGGCTCTGCTTGCAGGTATAGGACGCACAAAGTGGGTCATTTGGCGCGATGTTCAACTCCCGACGGATATTGTGCAGGACCTCGATGCCGATCTCGTCGAATCGCTGACGACCTTCGCCAAACACGCCCTCTCCGTCCGTCACATAGCGCATCGCACCCGACACAAGGTCGAAGATTGCTTCGCGTGTAACGCTGCCCGCGGTGACCTGCGAAATCGGTGTCGCCGGTCCGGCAACCGGTTTTTCAAAGGGCTCAATGCCGTCGGTCGATTGCGGACGGCGGTGCGGCAACGAAAGGCGGCTAACACCAGCCACGATACCCAGTGTCGCCACCTCTGGCGCCGGCCAGATCAGCGGCCAATAGGCACTCGTCAATGAGATCCGGATACGATGCCCGGATGCAAAGCGATGGCCGCAGGCATTCATGGTGAGCTTGAAGCGATAGCGTTTGCCTGGTTCGAGCGGCGTCGGATTGGCATGGCTGTCGCGATGGGTCAGGTTGATGACCTGATAGCTCACACGTAGCGACTTGCCGTCCGGCGCCACATCGCAGAGACGCGCACAGAGCTGTGCCACCGGCTTGTCGCTGGTGAATTCGAGGTCAAGTTCCGGGGCTCCCAGAACCTGCATAGCCTCCTTGAGCGGCGCGGAATCGAAGACCAGGGCCCCGACGTCATCCAGGCGTTGGTCGCCCGGCAGTTCGCCGACGCAGCCAGCCCCCATCCATTCGCCGCCCACCATGCCGACATGTTGCGGCGAGCACAGCGGCAGGCTTTCCTCCGCCCCACCAATCGGCGAAAGGCCATCCTTGTTGAGGTAGAGGACTTCCGGTGCGATGCCGGTCGATGGATAGATTTCCTCGGCCACCCAATGACCAGGGTGCATCTGGCGCGTGGTTTCCGGCGCCGTGTATTCCTGCATCCAGGCACGCAGCATCGGCCCCTTGTCGGCGCCGTTCTGCTTGCCCTTCAACCACCGATCCCACCAAGCGACCGCGTCCTGCAAGAACCCGATCGCCGGTCCCGGCGTGCCATCCTGCGGATAGATATGCGCCCAAGGACCGATGATGCCTTTGCGCGGCACTTTGAGGTGCTGCAGCATACGCGGCACGGCATTGGTATAGGAATCGACCCAGCCGCCGATCAGGTAGACCGGCACCTGGATGGCATCCCAATCCTCGCAGATCGAGCCATGCTGCCAATAGGAATCGCGGCGCTGATGCTTCAGCCACAGGGCCGGCCAAAAGGGCATGTTTTCCAGCCGCTCGCGCCACTGATCGCGCCAGCCGGCACCGACCAGTTCTGGATCGGCCGGCCGCCCCTGATAGGCCAGCATGATTGTGCCCCACCACAGATTGTCGTTAAGCAGACATCCGCCCATATAGTGAATGTCGTCGGCATAGCGATCATCGGTCGAGCAGACAGAGACTACGGCCTTCAGCGCCTTCGGTCTACGTGCGGCGACCTGCAGGCAATTGAAGCCGCCCCAGGACTTGCCCATCATACCGACATTGCCGTCGCACCATTTCTGCGCCGCCATCCAGTCGATCACTTCGAGCGCGTCGTCCTGCTCCTGCTGGATGTATTCGTCCCACAACAGCCCATCGCTCTCACCGGAACCGCGCATATCGACGCGCAGCACCGCATAGCCATGGCCGGCAAAATAGCTGTGCATCGGCTCATCGCGGCCGCGCGTGCCATCACGCTTGCGATAGGGAATATATTCGAGGATGGCCGGCACCGGCTTCGCGGCGGCACCTTCCGGCAACCACATCCTGGCCGCGAGGCGACAGCCATCCTTCAGGGTGATCCACAGATGTTCGGTGACTTCGACTTTCAGCGGCAACTCGACGGCTTGGGCCATGAAAAAGTACTCACTTGGCTTTGGCCTGCCGTTTATGCAGCAGAGTGGTCAACCAATCCGGATCCATTTCCGGCACGGAAGACAGCAGCAATTCGGTATAGGCCGGATAAGGCGGTGACAGAACCTTGGTCTTGAGGCCTTGTTGTACCACTTTGCCTTGGTTCATGACCACAATCTCGTCGGCAATTGCGCGCACCGTGGCGATATCGTGGGTGATAAACAGATAGGAAATATCGAACTCCGCCTGCAACCGCAGCAGCAGCTTGAGGATTTCCTCCTGCACGATCTGATCCAGCGCCGATGTCACCTCATCGCAAATGATCAGATCAGGTTCGGCCGCAAGAGCGCGCGCAATGCAGATGCGCTGCTTCTGACCACCAGACATTTCACCCGGCAATCGATCAATATAACTCTCATCGAGTTCGATCATCTTGAGCAGTTCGATGATCCGCGCTTCCAGCGCCTTGCCGGTGAGATTGTGGTAGAAGGTCAGCGGACGGCCGATGATGTCATAGACCCGGTGGCGCGGATTGAGCGCCGTGTCCGGGCTTTGATAGATCATCTGGATACGCCGCAGGCTCTCCTTGTCGCGCTGGGCAAGCGCCGGTGGCAGATCGGCGCCGTTAAACTGGACAGAGCCTTTGCTGGGCGGCAGCAGGCCGGTGACGACGCGCGCCAGGGTCGATTTGCCGGAACCGGATTCTCCAACGACGGCGACTGTTCGTCCGCGCGGTACCGATACCGATACGTCATCCAGAATTTTTACGGCATTGCCATATGCGGCATCAATATGGTCGACCTTGAGGATCAGATCCTCGGTGGTAGATTCCTGCTTGGCAAGGCCGCGCACGGCCCACAAGGAGCGTGTATAGGCTTCCTTCGGCGCGGCCAGCATCTCGCGCGTGGGCGCCTCTTCAACCAGCTTGCCGTGACGCAGCACCATAATGCGATGCGCCATCTGCGCCACAACCGCCAGGTCGTGGGTGATGTAGATGGCTGCCGTATGGAATTCTTCGACAATGGCTCGGATCGAGGCCAGCACCTCGACCTGTGTCGTCACATCAAGCGCTGTCGTCGGCTCATCGAAAATGATGAGGTCCGGCCGGCATGTGATCGCCATCGCCGTCATGACGCGCTGTAGCTGACCACCCGACACCTGATGCGGATAGCGCGAGCCGATATTGTTCGGGTCAGGCAGGCGCAATCGCCCGTAAAGATCCTTGGCATCGGCGATCGAGGCAGCGACATCGCGAATGCCGTGCTGCGTCTCGGTCTCGATGGTCTGGTCGATCAGACGATGGGCCGGATTAAACGAAGCAGAAGCGCTCTGCGCCACATAAGCGATACGCGAGCCGCGCAACTTGCGACGCTCTTCATCCGTGGCCTTCAGCAGATCCATGCCGTCGAACGTCACCGTGCCACCGTTGAAGCGGCAACCCGGCCTGGCAAAGCCCATGGCGGCAATACCGAGGGTCGATTTGCCGGCACCTGACTCACCGATCAAACCCAAAACCTCGCCACGGCGTAACGTGAGATCAACGCCTTTCACAATTTGATGCCAGACGTCGTCGCTCTCGCCCTCGATCATCACGCCGCGCATCTCGAGGAGAACGTCTCCCTTAGTACGCCCCGGCTGTTTCGCGGCCGACTGTTTCAAATTGTCATTGCCCATCGCGCAACCCGCTTGTCTTGTGCAAGAACCAATCGACGACGAAATTGATGGCAACTGTCAGCAGCGCGATCGCACCGGCCGGCAGCAGTGGCGTGATATCGCCATAAATGATCAGCGTCGCATTCTCCTTCACCATCAATCCCCAATCCGCCGTCGGCGGCTGCAGGCCAAGGCCAAGGAATGAAAGCGAGCTGATGGTAAGGAAGACAAAGCAATAGCGCAGGCCGAATTCGGTCACCAGCGGCGGCATGATGTTCGGGACGATCTCGCGGAAGACAATCCAAGGAAGCCTTTCACCGCGCAATCTCGCAGCCTCGACAAAGTCAAGGGAAACGACGTTCATAGACACGGCACGCGTCAGGCGGAAAACGCGCGTTGCGTCCACGATGCCGATGACGATGATGAGGTTGATTGCTGTCGGCCCCAAGATCGAGAGCATCATCAATGCGAAAATGAGACTGGGAATAGCCATCAGCGCGTCGATGAAACGGCTCACCACCTGGTCGAACCAGCCGCGCAGGATCGATGCCATGATGCCAAGGATGCCGCCGGTCAGGAACGAGAACATGGTCGCTGCGAAAGCGATGCCCATCGAGTTTCGTGCGGCGTAGATCATGCGAGTCAACATGTCTCGGCCCAGTTGATCGGTCCCCAGATAATAGGGCGCCTCCCAAGGCATGTAGGAATCGCCGACGACCTCGGCTTCCTTAAACGGCGCAATCTGGGAGGCGAACAACGCGACCAGAATGTAGGCAGACAGCACGATGAGGCCGAACCAAGCACTCCATGGCGCCTTCTTCAGCGCCTTCATCGACGCACTAACTTTCGAGCGGCGCGCCCGTGGGACCTTTGTTTCTGTCATTGCTTCAGCCATTTTGTGGTCCCCTCCCCCTCATTCTCAGCGCGGATGCAGCAAACGGGGGTTCGTCGCGATCGAAATGATGTCGGCCGTCAGATTGAGCAGGATGTAGGTGGCGGCAAAGATGAGCGCGCAGGCCTGCACGACCGGAATGTCGCGCGAAGTGACCGCATCAACCATCAACTGGCCGATGCCTGGATAGGTGAAGACCGCTTCGACCACCACAACGCCGACCACCAGATAGGCGAGGTTGAACGCAATGACGTTGACGATGGGCGCCCAGGCATTCGGCAGGGCGTGGTGCAGGATGACCCGGCTCTTGCTGAGGCCTTTGAGGCGCGCCATCTCGATATAGGGACTGGCCAATAGATTGATGATGGCGGCGCGCGTCATGCGCATCATATGCGCCACGATGACCAGCGTCAGCGTCAGTGCGGGCAGCGCACAGCGGATCAGACGCTCGCCGATCGCCGTGTCGGCATCGACCGAGGCGAGGCTCGGAAACCAATGCAGCTTCACGGACAGGAACAGCATCAACAGATAAGCCATGAAGAATTCGGGCATCGAGATGGTCGTCAAGGTCGCCGCATTGACGACACGGTCGAAAATCGAATTGCGATAGAGCGCCGCC
The DNA here is from genome assembly GCF_041906375.1 of Dongia sp. Taxonomy (GTDB): domain Bacteria; phylum Pseudomonadota; class Alphaproteobacteria; order Dongiales; family Dongiaceae; genus Dongia. The sequence continues at coordinate 283,625 of NZ_JAYRJJ010000006.1, forward strand.
ATGATGCCGAGGAACAAGGCCAGGGGCACGGCGATGATGGCGGTGAGGCTGGCCAGAAACAGAGTATTTGCCAAGCGTGGTTCGATCAAATCCGCAACGGTACGGCGGTAGTCGACGCGGCTGGCGAAGGACTCACCGAAGTCGCCCTGTGCGACATCAGCGATCCAATTGATGTAGCGGGTCACCGGTGGCTTATCGAGACCGATTTCACGCTCGAAGGCGGCACCGGTTTCCGGGGTCCAGGCCTGGCCCAGAATGGCCTTGGTGAAGTCGCCGGGCAGAAATTCAACCAGTGAAAAGATGACGATCGAAACGATGAACAAAGTCATCTGACCCAGTCCGAGTCGCTGCAGGATCGTTCTTGTGATTGGATGCATCACGTCCCCACCGCGCCCTCGCGATGTCCCCTGGTTAAGTCGAACTGCAATTTCGCGAGCAAATCTTTAAACAAGGCACGATCGGGCCGCCACCTTGCGGTGGCAGCCCGATTGCATTCACTAGCTGGGGATTAGGCCATCCACCAGCGCGAGCAGATCTTCATGCCATCGACGTCCCAGTTCGACAGCAGATCACCGTGGGCGACCGCCTTGGAGTGGGCCGAGACGTAGTTGTTGAAGACGATGTTGATCAGGCCACCATCGTCATGCACCAACTGCTGCATTTCGGCATACTGCTTGGCGCGCGTCTCGGAATTAGTTTCCGAACGGGCCGCAACCAGCAACTCGTTGAAGCGCGGGTTCTTCCAGAAGGTGTCGTTCCACGGCGCCTCGGCCGCATATGCGGTCGTGAACATCCAGTCGCAGGTCGGACGGCCATTCCAATAGGAGGCGCAGAACGGCTTCTTCAGCCACACCGCGTCCCAGTAGCTGTCGGCCGCTTCGCGGATGACATTGATGTTAATGCCTGCCTTGGCCGCACTTTCCTTGAACAGGGTCGCGGCGTCGACGGCACCCGAGAAAGCGGCATCGGAGACGGAGAGATCGACCGTGAGGCCTTCCTTGCCCGCCTTCTTCAGCAGTTCTTTGACCATATCCGGGTTGAAGGTGTGGATCGGTTCCGGGTTGATCGCGTACTGCACCGACGGAGCAATCGGATTGTCGTTGCCGGCAGTTGCATAACCATGGAACACCTTCTTGGCGATTTCCTCGCGGTCGACGGCGTTCTTCAAGGCATTGCGCACGTCGGGATTGTCGAACGGCGCCGCAGTCACGTTCATGACGAAGATGTAGTGACCGTAGCCGGTCACTTCCGTGACGTTGATGTCCGGGTTCTTCTTCAGGAGGTTGACGGTCTTGAGATCGCAACGGTCCATGAAGTGAATTTCGCCCGAGGTGAGCGCATTGGTGCGCGCCGCGACATCGGCGATGACCTTGATTTCGACATCATCGAAATAGGCCTTGCCGTAGAAATTGTCGTTGCGCTTCAGCTTGGCGCTGACGCCTGGATCGAACTTCTCGATCATGTACGGGCCGGTGCCGATGCCCGATTCCCAATCTGCCTTGCCGTCGGCCTTGGCTGGCATCGTCTTCAGGTGGTAGTCGCTGGCATAGAAGGGGAAGTCAGCGTTGGCGCCCTTCAGCGTAAAGACGATGTTGTCGCCATCCGCCTTGATGTCCTCGATTGTATCGACGACCGATTTCGCCGCCGACTTCGAATCCGGCCCCATATGGTGCCTGAACGAAGCAATCACGTCCTCAGCGGTAACCGTCTTGCCATTGTGGAAGGTCACGCCCTTGCGGAGCTTGAAGGCCCACTTCTTGGCGCCATCCGACGGCTCGAAGCTCTCGGCGAGGTCGCCGACGATGTTACCGGCTGTGTCCATTTCGGTAAGGCTGTTGCCGGTGGCACCCCAACCCACGGTACCGGTCATCTGGTCCGGATAGGTCGCCGGATCTAGCGAATCCGTTGTGGCACCGTGGCCCAGACCGATCTTGAAGCTGCCACCCTTTTTCGGTTCCTGCGCATAGCCGGCTCGGCTCAGCACACTAGTGGCCAAGGCCGTCGAAATACCCAACGCCGCGGCCCGCACCATGAAATCACGCCGCGAGACACGCTTGGCGAAAGCGGCCTGCTGCAACTCTTCCCATTGGTTCATTCTTGTCTCTCCCTAACGGCCGAACCGACCGACCCCATGCCGACCGGCGGCAAAACCCTGCGTGATTGGGCCTCTTGCTCTTTGGCAGAGGCTCCGTTCGTTTCTTCTAGTTAAGTCATCATTAGGGCGACGCGGCAAGAATTCTTGATGAATTACGACATCCCGTCATTGCTATGCGACACAATCACCGGATCGTGCTGCATTTTTTCACGCTGCCCGAACTTGCTGCAGCGCCAAAGCCGCGTTGATCGCAGCGCAGCAAACACTAAGCTCACGCGCTGCTGCCGGCGACAGATGAACGAGACGCAGATAAGTGTGCGGAAGCCCCAATCCACAAGTATAACCGCACGGTATGCCAGCATGACGCAAACGCTCAATGTAGCTTTCGCCATGCGGCAGAATAGGGTCCATTTCCGCGGTCGCAATGAAGGCCGGCGGCAATCCGGCAAATGATTTGGCAGAAAGCGGCATCGCGTATGAATTTTCTGCCAGCTCCTGCCCGCCGAAATAGGCACGCACATAGTGGCTGACGGATTCCGCCGAAACGCCGCCGGAAAGGCCGGCTGCGATTTTTGTTGTGAGCGCCGGATATATTAGCGTCTGATGCCAAATCCGTGGCCCGCCATGATCCCTGATCCAGTGGCAGAGGCCGGCCGCCAGATTGGCACCTGCGCTGTCGCCGGCGACCCCCAGGCGATCCTGATCTAGCCCATATTGGCGCCCGGCAGACGCAACCCAGTTCACCGCCGCCAGGCAATCCATCAGGGCGTCTGGAAAGACGTTCTCCGGCGCCAGCCTGTAGTCGAGGTTAAGCACCGCAACCTTCGCCTCGGCGCAGATCCGCGCCACGGGCAGGTCATGACTCTCCGGCGAGCCCAGAATCCAGCCGCCGCCATGAAAATAGATCACGACCGGCAATGGCGCCTCAACACCGGCGTCTTGCGGTGGCCGATAGAGCACGCCGCGCCGTGCTCCGCCGGGCGCCGGCACCATGACCGTCTCGACAGTCACCCCATTGGGGCGCGGCGCATGATATCGCCGCCAATATTCCTCATAGATGCGGCGCTGCTCCGCCATAGGCAGCGCGTCATAGGCCGGTGTGAAAACATTGTCTGAATCGGCGATAAAGGCAGCGACGGCGGCGTCAGCTGGCGCGATTTGCTTACTCATGAGCATCCTGTCGGGTCTTGTCCGGTACTTGCATTGCGCTTATTCGACACGGCATCATCCCGCGCGACAACCGAAATCCGCCAGTATCCTCAATTTTGACCCGCGCCCTCAATTTTGAATTGACCGATCGATCATGACGCCATCACCCGCCAACGACCAGACCGTGACGATTGGCTTCCTGCTGATGCCACTCTTCTCAATGATGGCCTTCGTCTCGGCCATCGAGCCGCTGCGCGTTGCCAACCGCATGGCAGAACGCCAGCTCTATCGATGGGAAGTCCTGTCTCGCGATGGCAATCCAGTGACGGCCTCCAACAACATGTCGCTTGCCGCCGATCATTCCATCGCCAAGCACCCGAGCTATCCGATGGTCGTCATCTGCGCCAGCTTCAACCCGCTGCGCCACTTTGATGCTCCCTTGAAGCAATGGCTGCAGCGCCAGAACGCCGCGGGCGTAGAATTGGGTGCCATCGACACAGGCGCATTCCTGCTCGCTCGCGCCGGATTGCTCGACGGATACCGGGCCACCACGCATTGGGAAAGCCTCGACAGTTTCAGCGAGGCCTTTCCCAAGGTCGAAGTGGAGAACTCTCTCTATGTCATGGATCGCAATCGCTGGAGCTGCGCCGGCGGCACGGCGTCGCTCGACCTGATGCTGCATATGATCCGCCGTCAGCACGGCCACCGCATTGCCGCAGCCGTCTCCGAGCAGTTCATCCACCCTGAGATCCGCGGTCCAGGTGACCGTCAGCGCATGGAACCCAAGGAACGCCAGGGCATCAGCCACGCTGGCCTGTCGCGCGTGATCAAGTTGATGGAATCCCGACTTGAGGAGCCGGTCATGAGTGCCGCCCTTGCCAAAGCGGCCGGGATGTCCCTGCGCCAACTCGAACGACTATTCGACCGCTATTTCGGCATGTCACCGCGCCGCTACTACCTCGATCTCCGTCTGCAGAGAGCCCGATCGATGCTGCAATATACCGACATGTCGATTGTAGAGGTTGCCGTTGCCTGCGGTTTCGGCTCAGCCGCCCATTTCTCCCGCAGCTATCATGGCTGGGCTGGCAAAGCGCCCAGCGCCGAAAGGCGCCGTCCGGCCCTCGGAATCATGCCCGTCCTTCGCTAGTGCGAGAGTTTGATTGATGACGTAATAGATCAAACGCTTGTCGAAATGCGTCAACCCGATTAGAACCGCCCAAGCCAGCATCTCGCCAATTCAAGAATCCTCCTGCCGTATAGAGAGAGTAGCCATGAACTATGAAGTGATCGTGACCTGTGCCGTGACCGGTGCTGGCGACACCGTGGGTAAGCACCCGGCGATCCCCGTGACCCCCAAGCAGATCGCCGATGCGGCGATTGAGGCTGCCAAGGCCGGCGCCACTGTGGCGCATTGCCATGTCCGCGATCCGGAAACCGGCAAGGGCAGCCGGGACGTCAATCTATACCGCGAAGTCGTCGACCGTATCCGATCATCGGGCACTGACATCATTCTCAACCTCACGGCCGGCATGGGCGGCGATCTTGAAATCGGCGCAGGTGAAGATCCCTTCAAATTCGGCAAGGCGACCGACCTGGTCGGCCCCCTCACCCGCCTCGCCCATGTCGAGGCGCTGCTGCCGGAAATCTGCACGCTCGATTGCGGAACACTCAACTTCGGCGATGGCGACTACACCTACATCTCGACGCCGAACATGCTGCGCGCGGGTGCCAAGAAGGTGCAGGAACTCGGCGTGAAGCCGGAGCTTGAGATCTTCGACACCGGCCATCTCTGGTTCGCCAAACAGATGCAGAAGGAAGGCCTGCTCGGTGACAACCCGATGTTCCAGCTCTGCCTCGGCATTCCGTGGGGCGCCCCCGCCGACACCACCACCATGAAGGCGATGGTCGACAACCTGCCGCAAGGTGCGATCTGGGCCGGCTTCGGCATCGGCCGCATGCAGATGCCCATGCTGGCCCAGGCCATGCTGCTGGGCGGCCATGTCCGCATCGGCCTCGAGGACAATATCTGGCTCGACAAGGGCGTTCATGCCTCGAATGGTTCGCTGACTGAGCGCGCCTGCGAGATCATCACGCGCCTCGGCGCCCGCCCGCTCACCCCGGCCGAAGGCCGCAAGAAGCTCGGCCTCAAGGCCCGCGGCTAATCGAACAAGGACGAAGAGATCATGATCACCAATATCAAGAAAGCTGCCGTCATCGGCACCGGCGTCATCGGCTCGGGCTGGGCGGCCCGTTTTCTCGCCGCCGGCCTCGACGTTGTTGCCTGGGATCCCGGCAAGGGCTCGGAAGAGCAGCTCCGTAAGAACGTCGCCAATGCGTGGCCGGCGCTTGAGAAGGTAGGCCTGAAGCCCGGTGCCTCGCAGAGCCGCCTGAGCTTCGTCTCGACCGTCGAGGAAGCCGTCAAGGATGCCGACTTCATCCAAGAATCGGCACCTGAGCGCGAAGACCTTAAGCTAAAGCTCCACGCCCAGATCACCGCCGCGGCGAAGCCCGATGCCATGATCGGCTCCTCAACCTCCGGCCTGCTGCCGTCCGATTTCTACAAGGACGCGAAGAATCCGGAACGCTGCATGGTCGGCCATCCATTCAACCCGGTTTATCTGCTGCCACTGGTTGAAGTCTGCCCCAGCAAGTGGACCTCGCCGGAAGCGATCCAGGCCGCTATCGCGTTCTACAAATCCCTCGGCATGCGCCCCTTGCACGTGCGCAAGGAGGTCCCCGGCTTCCTCGCCGACCGCCTGCTGGAAGCCGTGTGGCGCGAAGGCCTTCATATGGTGAAGGACGGCTACTGCACCACCGGTGAACTCGACGACGCCATCCGTTTCGGCTTCGGCATCCGCTGGTCCTTCTTCGGCATGTACATGATCTATCACATGGCAGGCGGCGAAGCGGGCATGAAGCACTTCCTGGAGCAGTTCGGCCCGGCGCTGGAACTTCCCTGGACGCATCTCAAGGCACCGCCGCTCACCGACGATCTCATCAACAAGATCGTCGAGGGCACCGAGGCTCAAGCCGGCACGCATTCGATCAAGGATCTCGAGCGCCTGCGTGACGATTGCATCATCAGCGTGATCAACGCGATCACCGAAGCCAAGGCCAAGCATGGCTGGAAGTACGAGGACTAATGCGATGAGCGCCCTGCCCAGCCGCATTGGTTTGAGGCCGCATCGAGAGGTGGTCCTGCGCGAATGGGCCGACTACAACAAACACCTCAACGACGCCTTCTATCTGGTCATCTTCAGTCACGCGACTGATCACATGATGGACCAGATCGGGCTCGATGCAGCGGGGCGGGAGCGCAGCCAACATTCGCTATTCACGGCCGAACTGCATCTCAACTATCTGAAAGAAGTGAAGGTCGGCGCGGAAGTGCGCGTGGAGACGACGTTCCTTGGCCACGACGCCAAGCGTCTCCACATCTTCCACACCATGTATGTTGGCGACGGGGCTGAACCGGTCGCCACCAATGAGCAGATGCAGCTCTCCATGGACATGACCGGCCCGCGCGTATCGCCATTTCAGCCGGACGTCCTGGCGGCGATCGAGAAGATAGCCGCCGAACACGCTAAATTACCCAAGCCGGCCCAGATGGGCCGCGCGATTGGAATGCCGCCTAAAAAGGGGTGAGGACCATGAATTTCGGATTGACCAGCGAGCAGCAGATGCTCGTCGAGGCGACGCGCGCCTTCGTGGAAGCTGAACTTGTCCCCTATGAGAGCGAAGTCGAGAAGACTGATCATGTCCGTCCAGAGCTGATCAAGCAGATCCACGACCGTGCCATCAAATCCGGCTTCTATGCAGTGAACATGCCGGAGGAACTGGGCGGTGGCGGTCTTGATCACGTTCACCTGACCCTCTTCGAGCGCGAATTGGGCCGCACCAGCTTTGCCCTGCAATACGCTGTCCATCGCCCCAGCAATATCCTGCGCGCCTGCAATGACGAGCAGATGGAACGTTACCTGCTGCCAACCATCCGCGGCGAGCGTGTCGAATGTCTGGGCATCACCGAACCGGATGCCGGCTCCGACGTTCGCTCAATGAAGACGCGTGCCGAAGCCGACGGTGACGACTTCATCCTCAATGGCACCAAGCACTTCATTTCATACGCCGACGTCGCCGACTACATCATCCTGTTCGCCGCTTCTGGCGTTGAAGAGACGAAGCGCGGACCGAAGAAGCTGATCACCAGCTTCCTGGTCGACAAGGGCACACCGGGCCTTGAGGTTCACATGGGCTCGCGCTCGGTTAGTCATCGCGGCTTCCATCATTGCGAACTCGTTTTCGACAATTGCCGGGTTCACAAGCGCCAGGTCCTGGGCGAGGTGCATCATGGCTTCGACGTTGCCAACACTTGGCTGGGCGCCACCCGCCTTACGGTGGCTGCACAATGCGTCGGCCGGGCGCAGCGTGCGATGGAAATGGCCACCAACTGGGCTGCCACCCGGAAGCAGTTCGGCCAGACCATCGGCAAGTTTCAGGGCGTTTCATTCAAACTCGCCGACATGGCGACCGAGATCGAGGCAGCCAATCTCCTGGTCCTGCAAGCCGCCTGGAAGACGGCCGAAGGCAGTGTCCAGGACCAGGACTACGCCATCGCCAAGCTGTTCGCGACCGAGATGCTGTCCCGCGTCACCGACCAAGCCGTGCAGATCTTTGGCGGCATGGGGCTCATGGAAGAAACCGGTATAGAGCGCTTCTGGCGCGATGCCCGCGTCGAGCGGATCTGGGACGGCACATCCGAGATTCAACGCCACATCATCTCGCGCGCTTTGCTACGCCCGTTCGAAAGCTAAAGAACCGCACAAATGTGCCGCTAACCATTCCCGAATTCGCGGCAAAATATTAGCAAGGCGTTAATGCGCATGGCGAGGCGCGGGTTTTCGGCAAATCCGCGCGAACCCGCACATCCAAGTATGCAGATTCGGATCGTTGTCCCCTGCCCAATCCCGCAGGGGGCGTACATCCTCTCCTCAAATGGATTTGAGGAAGTCCGCCGCCATGGCGCAGCTCGTTAAGATCGGTAAGTATCTCGTTGAAATCGACGGCAACCACTTGGCCTTCTTTGACGTCAACGGTAATCCGCAGGGATTGCCGCGAGAGATTTCCCCGGATGCGCCAATTAGCCTGCCCGATGGCAGCACCCTGCCCGTCGATCAATTGGCAGAATTACTTGCCGGCGGGCCGGATGCCCTGGCCAACTTCAAGACCGCCGCGGGCGGCCCGGAGCAGAACAATCAGCCTGTTGAAGCTGATAGCGGCGGCGGGCGGTTTGCAGCGTTCGAAGACAGCCAAGGCATCGATGGCCTGAAATCCGTCGGCGGCTTGCAGCAGACGACGCAGGATTTTGCGCCCCTGATCGATGGGGGTGCACATCGCGGTGAAGTCGTCGAAGCGGAGCTCACGCCGCTGCGATCCGCCCTGAGAGACCTGCCCGAAGAGGCGCAGGCGCCTTCAATTGACATGCCGGCAGATGAGATCCTGAACGACGAGCCACCGGCTGATGAGGCACCTACCGGGACCGCCCCACCTGCACCCGTCTATCTCGCTCCAGAAATCGTCGCCACGGACGGCAAGGTCGAATACCAGACGACTGTCACGACCGGAAAACAGAATCCCCTGGGCGATCAAAAAGTCGGCGACTACCTCACCAAGGGCGGTGACGAGGGCAAGACCATTGACCCGACCATGGTCAATGGTGTCGACAATCGAAACTTGACCCTGGCCCAGTCGGCGGAGGTCAAGCTTGGCTTCGTGTCGGAAGGCGCCGGCTACAAATCGATGGTCGGTGTCTACGCTTTCGATGCCAACGGCAAGACTATTCCGGATAGCGTCAAACTCGTTTGGCTCGATGCCAGCCAGATCAAGCAGGGAACGATCGGCGGTGCCTTGGGCAAGGACTTCCTCGGCAATTCGCAACCCTCAGAAATCTCCCTCGGCAATGTCGCTGCCGACACCAAGCTCGGATTCTTCATCGTTGCCGACGGTGCAAGCAGCAAAGACAACCAAAAAATACTCGCCTTGGCCGCCGGCGACAGCAAAGCGGACAATTACGATGACGATCTCGCCGCGCTCAATCACCATCTGAGCTTCGCCACCGACGCCAAAGGCAATGGTCAGATCCTGGTGGATGGCAAGCCGCTTTCCGGGAACGTCTATTTCACTCACGACAAGTCGCTCAACACCGACAGCTATACCAATGACATCGAACATACTCTGTCCGGTACGGCCACACCTGCCGACGGCAAACTCTATGTCGGTTTCGAGGATCTTGCCGGCGGCGGCGACCGCGACTATCAGGACGTGGTCATCAGTGTCGATATGGGCAGCTACAATATCAACAAACTGACCCAGACAGTGACCCAACCATCGGTCGATCTCTCAGATGCCGACAGCACGCATCTGACCAGCGCCGTTATTGCTACAGAGGGATTTCTGCCTGGCGACAACCTCAACATACCCGACAATTCACTGTTCGACGTGACCGTCACTCACGCCGGCAACGACTTGACGATTACCGTCGTCGCCAAGGCTGGAGCCGAAACGGTTGAGGCGTTTGAGGATTTTATCAATCACATCTATTTCTCGACCACGAGTATGGACGAGAGCGGTCGTGAGATCAGCTATGAAGTGACCGATACAGACGGGCAGCCGTCAAATGTCAGCACCATCGCGATCGAATTCACGCATACGGCGGATGGTACAGTCACCGGCACCGTCGACGCTGGTGCGGACGATGTCCTCCATCTCAACATTCAGGAGATCGGACAGTATCACGATCTAGGTGGCGGTCAGGACACCGTCCAGCTCGGCCACGGCAATATGAGCTTTGGTCACAACGACGCCACGATGCTGGATAATATTGAAGTGATCGATGCCAAAGGGGCTGGCCACAACTATATTTCCATCTCCATCGACGATGTCCTCGACATGACCGATGGCGACCATCACCTGACCATACTCGGCAAGCAGGGCGACAGCCTGACACTCACCGGCGACGGCTGGTCTGCCACCGATCATGGCGCCGACTTCACGACCTACACCTTCAACGACGGGGTGCATCAGGCGGTGGTCGAAGTCAGCAACCAGATGGCGCAGACGATCGTATGATGATCGATCCGATGGGGCGTAGGGCATCGTCAGCGATGACTTTGGTCGCTCCGCGAACGTTCAGTTGCCCCTGAAATCAGCTTTCCGCTTCTCGGCAAACGCTTTCACGCCTTCCTTGGCATCGGACGAGGAATCAGCCGCCTCATAGGTCTTCATAGTGCCGGAACGGATCAGCTTGAAGCTGTCTTCGACCGAAACCGCTTCCATCGCACGAACACACTCCTTGAGCGCCTGCACAGTCAGCGGCGCCCCGGTGGCGATGAGGTCGGCCCATTCGCGCGCTGTTTCCAGGAGCTTTTCCTTCGGGACGACTTTGTTCACAAGCCCGTAATGCTGCGCTTCCTGCACCGGCATACGGCGACCGATCAGCAGGATCTCCATGGCGATGTTGTACGGCAGGCGCTTGGGCAGGCGTTGCACGCCGCCGGAATCCGGCACGATGCCGAGCGGCAGTTCCGGCAGGGCGAATTCGACATGATCAGCTGCGATGATGAGGTCGCAGGCGAGCGCCAGTTCCCAGCCGCCGCCGAGGCAGAGGCCGTTGATCGCCGCAATGACCGGCTTGTTGAGGTCCCAGAGTTCGGTAAGGCCGGCGAAGCTGCCGGGGCCGTAATCATGTTTCCACCACTTGCCAACCAGGTTCTGCGCCGCAGCGGCCTTCAAATCCCAGCCGGCCGAGAAGATCTTCTCACCCGCGGCCGTGATGATGCCGACGCGCAGATCAGGATCGTCACGCAGCAGGCAGAAGGCATGGCCCAGCTTGCGCGAGGTCTCGATATCGATGGCATTCACCTTCGGCCGATCGAGCGTGATCTCCAGCACCGCCCCCCGACGCTCGACCTTTACGGCTTCCGACATTTAGGCACCCTCCTCCACTGCGCAAATCCATGCCTTCCTGCATAGGGGGCGCATATTGACCTGGATGACGGATTTCGACAAGACCGGCAGGAATTACGACACAGCTCAGTCGGCGACCTTTACCACCAGCTTGCCGAAATTGCGGCCCTTGAGCAGGCCGATGAAAGCAGCCGGCGCGTTTTCAAGACCCTGGACGACATCTTCCTTGTATTTGATCTTGCCGTCCTTGAGCCAGGCGGCGACATCGCGGCGGAAGTCATCAGCCTGAGCCGCGAAATCGCTGACAATGAAGCCGCGCAGATTGAGACGCTTCGAGAGGACAGCGCGCATCGTCATCGGCAACCGGTCTGGCCCCGGGCGCGGCCCTTCCTCATTGTAATGCGCGATAAGGCCACAGACCGGCACCCGCGCAAAGTCGTTGAGCAGCGGAAACACCGCCTCCCACACATGGCCGCCGACATTTTCGAAATAGATGTCGATGCCCTGCGGACAAGCAGTCGCCAGTTGGGCGGCAAAGTCCGGTGCCTTGTGATCGAGCGCCACATCGAAGCCGAGTTCGGTCTGCATATATCTGGCCTTGTCGGCACCGCCGGCAATGCCGACGACCCGGCACCCTTTCAGCTTACCGATCTGACCCACCAGAGAGCCAACCGGCCCAGTGGCGGCCGCCACAACCAGGGTTTCGCCGGCCTTAGGCTGACCGATATTGAGAAGGCCGGTATAGGCGGTCATCCCCGGCATGCCGAGGACACCTACCGCCGTCGAAATCGGCGCCAGCTTGGGATCGACCTTCAGCAGGCCCGTTCCGTCAGAAAGAGCGTGGCTTTGCCAGCCGGTCCGCCCCTGCACAATTTCACCCGCCGCAAAGCCGGGATGCCGCGAGTGCAGCACGCGGCTCACGGCACCACCCTCCATGACACCGCCGATTTCGACCGGCTTAGCATAGGACTTCGCGGCACTCATGCGGCCGCGCATATAGGGGTCGAGCGAGAGGTATAGTGTCTGCAGGAGAACTTGCCCCGCCACTGGCTCGGGCAGCGGTACCTCGATGCGGCGGAAGTTCTCCACACTCGGCTCACCCTCCGGACGGGAGGCGAGGACGATCTGACAGTTGACAGCTTGAGCCATTTCACACTCACTTTGTTTACAGGGGTGCTCGACCGTTCCTACCCCAGCATGATTCAATTTAGGCCAACCTCCACAAAACCGGTAAAGCAGACCAACTCTATAATTATACGCCTGTTCACATAACTTATTAATCTACTTAACATCTCTGAAAGGAAGAAATTGGTCGAAATTACCCCATCATATTTTCACACTAATTTTGTATATGTTAGTTTTTATATCACATACGACACGATTAATTCAATTGACCCAAGTTTTGCTCGTGCTAAATCCTTTTACACAGAAGAACATATTTAACGCTCTGCTATGCGTATTTATGAGAGCGTGGATCATCCCGATGCAACTCGACCCGATTACCACCGACACCATCGCCTCACCGCTCGAATCCTACCCGGATCAGGTGTCGCTGGTGCACGGCCTCAACGAACGTTTCGCGCTATCGACACCGCTTGAGATTGTCGACGCCGCCATTCGAGAGATCTTCCCCCGGCAGATCGCCCTGGTGTCGTCCTTCGGCGCCGAATCCGCTTTGTTGCTGCATCTTGTCGCCGAAGTCGATCGGTCCCTGCCGATCCTCTTCCTCGATACCGGCAAGCACTTTGACGAGACGTTGATGTACCGCGATATCCTCGCCGGCCGTTTCGACTTTTCGGACCTGCGCTCGATCGAACCGGATAGTGCGGCCCTCGCCAAGCATGATCCGGACGGAACCTTGTGGTCGACCAATCCCGACCTCTGCTGCCAACTCCGCAAGGTGGACCCGCTCGAACGCGCGCTCTCCCCCTTTTCGGCCTGGATCACGGGCCGCAAGCGCTATCAGAACAAGCTGCGCGCGACCTTGCCGATCTTCGAGAGCCTTGCCGGGCGCGTGAAGGTCAACCCCCTGGCGCGCCTCAACGCCGCCGAGATCGAAGCGGCCTTCAAGGAGTTCAAGCTGCCGCAGCATCCACTCGTCTATGACGGGTTCAAATCGATCGGCTGCAAGCCCTGCACCATCCGTGTCGCCGATGGAGCCGATGCGCGTTCCGGCCGTTGGGCCGGCTCTGAGAAGACCGAATGCGGCATTCACCGCAATTGAAAGACCAAAAAATGTCCCAGGTTCCCACCACCCAATCCGATCTCGACCAGCTGGAAGCGCAGAGCATCTTCATCCTGCGTGAGGCCTATAGCCGCCTGAAGCCGATCACAATGCTGTGGTCACTGGGCAAGGATTCCAACGTCATGCTGTGGCTGGCGAAGAAAGCGTTCCTCGGCCACGTCCCCTTTCCGGTGACACATGTCGATACCGGCAAGAAGTTTGCGGAGATGTACGATTTCCGTGACCGCTATGCCAAGGAATGGAACCTCAATCTCATCGTGCGCGATTGCCCGCCGGTCGAGGAGATCGATCCGAGCCTGCCACCGGCCGCGCGTTCCGCCGCCCGCAAGACGATCGGCCTGAAACGGGTGATCGACGAATTCGGCTTCAAAGGAGTCATCGCCGGCATCCGCCGCGACGAGCAGGCGACGCGTGCCAAGGAACGCGTCTTTTCACCGCGCGCCGATGGAGGCGCCTGGGATTTCCGCGACCAACCAGCCGAATTCTGGGACCATTTCAACGCCGGCCTGCCGGATGGCGCGCATATGCGCATCCATCCGCTCCTTGCCTGGACCGAACTCGATATCTGGCGCTATGTACAGCGCGAGAGCATTCCGCTGGTGCCTCTCTATTTCGCGAAGAACGGCAAGCGCTACCGTTCCTTGGGCGACCAGGACATCACCTCACCCGTCGTCTCCGATGCCTCCAGCCTCGACGAAATCATCGCCGAATTGCGTTCGACCAAGACATCCGAGCGCGCCGGCCGCGCCATGGACCATGAGCGCGAGGATGCTTTCGAGCGCCTGCGCGCCTCCGGCTATATGTAAGGGACCAAGACCATGACCGTTCTTCCCTTGAAGGCACCCAAGGCCATTGCATCGACCGCGAATGATGATGCGGCACCCGAACAGGCGCGTTTTCCCTTCGCCATCGTCGGCCATGTCGATCATGGCAAATCGACGCTGATCGGGCGCCTGCTGCATGACACCGGCAGCCTACCCGAAGGAAAGCTCGCTGAACTGCAGGCCGCCAGCGACAAGCGCGGCGGCACCCTGGAATGGTCGTTCCTGCTGGATTCCTTCCAGGCGGAGCGCGACCAGGGCATCACCATCGACACGACGCAGATCTTCTTTCAGACGGCCAAGCGCCCTTATGTCATCATCGACGCGCCGGGCCATAAGGAGTTCTTGAAGAACGCCGTATCCGGCGTCGCCCAAGCCCAGGCGGCTCTGTTGGTGATCGATGCCGCTGAAGGTGTTCGCGAACAATCGCGTCGACACGCCCTCATTCTACAGCTGCTGGGCCTGCGGCAGGTGGCCGTCATCGTCAACAAGATCGACCTCATCGACTTCGATCCCAAGCGCTTCCAGCTTGTTGCCGACGAGATCACAGACTTCCTTGCCGAGCTTGGGCTGACGCCAAAGGCCACCGTGCCGATTTCGGCCCGCCACGGCGACAATATCGTCGCCCGTTCGGCCCAGACGCCGTGGTACCTGGGCGAGACCGTGGTCGAGTTGCTCGACGGGTTCGAGGCGGCGCGGGCAGCGACGGAACTGCCGCTGCGCCTGCCCGTTCAGGACGTATTCAAATTCGATCAGCGCCGCCTGGTCGTGGGTCGCATCGAGAGCGGCCGGGTCAAAGTCGGCGATACGCTGACCTTCGCACCGACGGGAAAGTCCGCCAAGGTCGCCAGCATCGAAACCTGGAACGCCGCCCCGCAGATCGCGGCCGGGGCCGGACAATCGGTGGCCTTGACGCTGGATGATGAACTCTTCATCGAACGCGGCATGGTGGCGAGCCATCCGGAGCGACAGCCGCATCTGACCCATGAGGCGGTGTCGCGCCTGTTCTGGCTGGATACCGCGCCGCTGGAACCGGGCGACCGCATCACCTTGAAGGTTGCGACCTCGGAATATCCGGTGGCCATCGAGGGCATTCGCGCCGTCATCGATGTCGATACATTGGAGCGCCAGGTAGCCGACCGCGTCGGCCAGAACGGCATCGCCGAAGTGTTGGTGCGCAGCCGGTCGCTGATGGCGATCGATCTCGCCGACGAACTGATCAAGACCGGTCGCGCCGTATTGGTGCGGGACGGCGACATTGTTGGTGGTGCCGTGATCCTGGGCCGCGCCAGCGAGGTGAAGCTTGCGGAAGAACCGCGCCTGCTGTTCAGCCCGGACCACCTGGTCACCAATGCAGCGCGCGCCGCGGCCAATGGGCATCGCGGCGCCGTCATCTGGCTCACGGGCCTGTCCGGTTCCGGCAAGTCGACCTTGGCCATGGCCTTGGAGCGCGAGCTCTTTGCCAAGGGCCGCCAGGTCTATGTACTGGACGGCGACGCCTTGCGCTCAGGCCTCAACAACGATCTGGGTTTCGGTCCGGAGCAACGCGTCGAGAATATCCGGCGCACGGCGGAAGTGGCCCGACTGTTCGCCGATGCTGGCCTCATTGTCGTCACCTCGCTCATTTCGCCCTATGCGGCCGAACGCGAGAAGGCGCGCAACATTGTCGGCACGCATTTCCGTGAAATTTATGTGAAGGCGGATCTGGCCACCTGCGAGGCACGCGATCCCAAGGGCCTCTATGCCCGGGCGCGCGCTGGCGAGATTCGCAATTTCACCGGCATCGACGCGCCATATGAAGCGCCGGCAGCAGCGGATCTGGTGATTGATACAAGCGCCACATCGCCGGAAGCGGCGCTGAGGGATCTGGTGGCCTATGTGGAGAAAGCGACGGCGCCGCAACCAGCTGCCAAGAGCGTGCGGTCTTAACCGGCAAAAGGTAGACCAGGGTAGAAATGCAGAGGGCGGCCTAGGCCGCCCTCTTTCACTTACGCCGCTTTGAGATTGCAGGCAGATGACTTGCCGCGATCCATCTCGACGTCGTAGCTGATTTCCTGGCCCTCATTGAGCGAGCCCATGCCGGCACGCTCGACCGCGGAAATGTGCACGAACACATCATTGCCGCCGTCATTGGGCTGGATGAAACCGAAGCCCTTTTGGGCGTTGAACCACTTAACTTTACCAACGGACATAGAATTACCTTTAGAATAGATTTTTACCGCCGGGCGAAAGCCGCGCGGCGGTGCTGAACGGGACTGCGGATGTAACCGGATGGCTCTCGCTTGCGAGAGATAGTCGGACGACGCCGAAATCAAGTCTAGTAGCGGCATATGCGCAGATCCGGGCACCAATAGCAAGGTAATCCGCCGACGCGTCGTTTCGACAAAGCTTCGATTGCCCCATGACTCATCGTCGCACGCCACTCCAGTTCAGCGCGAGGCGAAGACAATCATCAGCAATCTCAGGACCATGGCAGATTGCCTAGCTGCGTCCGTCGATCAAAAGATCAACCTCCCGCCGGCTCGCCCCCAAGGCGACATCGGACATCTTGCTGCCAGAGATCATATCCACCCCATGCCGCCGGAACGCCTCCCTGGCCTCGTCGGATTCCGGCGTGATCTCGTAGCGCATGTAAGCGCTCCCGCCGGCAGCCGTACCGCCGCCGATCACGATTCTGCACCCACGATGATAAAAAGTTTCGGACATGATGTGCTCAAAGTCCCCGCGAAATCATCGACCGATTTGGTGCCCGCTGCCGGACTCGAACCGGCACGAGGCTTTCGCCTCTCAGGATTTTAAGTCCTGTGTGTCTACCAATTCCACCAAGCGGGCGGCCTGACCGGGTGACGGATCGGGATTGGCGAAAATCGACATAGCTTGTTGCCGGCAGGCAGGCAACTCCCCCGTTTCGGTCCCCGAAAATTAGGTCGCCGGCTCACCCTCGATCGGCTCCGCGCCGAGTTTCTTGATGATGGCGTGCAGTTCGACTGCGGCAACATCAATCTCTGCTTTATCCGTGCCGCGGATGACAAAGCTCGCGCCGAACTTGCCCTGGCGGAAGAAGGGGTAGGAGCCGATCTCCAGCGCCGGGTGGCAGTCCTGCAAATCGCCCAGATCCTTGGCGATGACGCCTTCGCCGATATAGCCGGACACGGTGCGCGAAAGGACCGGATCACCGCCCTGGAGCGAGCCCTTGAGACCGTCGAACATGGCCTGGCAGATCCGGGGTACGCCGGCCAACACAAAGACATTGCCGATACGGAACCCGGGCGCGATCGAAACCGGGTTGTCGATGAGCGTCGCCCCTTCGGGCGTGTGCGCCATGCGCATCCGCGCTTCGGTGATGTTTTCCGGGCCATAGTGGTCGGTCAGCAATTTTGCGGCGGTGGGGTGCAGGATGAGCTTCACCCCGAACGCCTTTGCGACCGAGGCGGCGGTGATATCGTCATGCGTAGGGCCGATGCCGCCGGTGGTAAAGACGTAATCGTGGCGGGCCCGCAATTCATTCACGGTGGCAACAATGGTCGCCTCGACATCCGGAATGAAGCGCCCTTCTGTCAAGCGGATGCCGATCCCGGTAAGGCCGGTGGCGATATAACCAAGATTAAGGTCCTTGGTGCGACCGGACAGAATCTCGTTGCCGATGACGATGACGGCTGCGGTGACGATCTTGGGTTCGCTCATGATCGGCCTCTATTGCCGCACATAGCCGAAGGCCTGCATGCATTCGGCGACGATATCGTCGTAGCGCTTGCTCGACTGATAGCCCGACATGCCGCTATCGGCCAAAGGATCGCCGAAGGCGCCGGTGCCCTGGGTGGCCGCAATGTCCTGGTCGATGCCGCGGTCGGCCTTGGTCTGGGCACGCGCCTCCGCTTCGCAGGCACCGAGGTCCGAATGGGTCTTTTCGGAACTGACCCCGGACTGGAACCAGTTGCCGCCCCTGTCGAAATAGGAGCAGCCGCCGAGAAGGGAGAGCGTAACCGCGAACGCGAAAATACGACGCATCATGAATATCCTTGTCCGAAGATCGCGGTAACTTGCCGGGAACCGCTCCCGGATGCAACAAAGGGCGCAAATGACCGCTTTGCCAGGGAGCAGAACGCCGCAGCCATGCTTTTCGATCCACCCCTGGTGCCCGCCCGGCTGGTCCGCCGTTACAAGCGCTTCCTGGCTGACATGATCCTGTCGAATGGTCGGGAGGTCGTGGCGCATTGTCCTAATCCCGGCTCGATGCTGGGCTTGGCGGTTCCTGGCTCCGCCTGCTGGCTGTCGGCGAAGACCGGCAAGGGTCGCAAACTCGATTTCGGCTGGGAGATCGTCACGACCGCCGAAGGCGCCATCGTTGGGATCAACACCGGCTTTGCCAACCGGATCGTCGGGGAAGCGCTCGCCGCCGGAACTATTGCCGGCCTGCCCCGAGAAGGTGCCTGGCGGCCGGAGGTTCCCTTCGGCACCGGCACGCGCTTCGATTTCGCCCACACGGCACCTGATGGGGCCATCACCTATCTTGAAATCAAGAGCGTTACCCTCTCCCGCCAGCCGGACCTTGCGGAATTTCCCGATGCCAAGACGGATCGTGGCGCCAAGCATCTCCGGGAATTGATGGCCGCCAAGGCCCAGGGCCAGCGGGCCATCCTGCTGTTCCTGGTCCAGCGCGGCGATTGCAGCCGGCTCACTCTTGCCGGCGACATCGACCCGGCCTATGCCGCTGGCCTAGGGGTTGCCCGCGCGGCCGGCGTCGAAATATTGGCTTATGCCTGCGATCTCAACCCGAAGGGAATTTTCCTAGAAAAACCAATATCTTTGGCCCTCTGAAGCAAGGGGGGCATGCGGGCCGCGGGGGTTGCACAGGCGCGGTCTGGAGCGTATCTAGCTTATTAACCCTTTTCAGTGAGCCAATGGACAGCGAAGCACGTGATGCAAAAAAAGGATGTGGAGAGCGACTGGATCGACGACGGCGAGAAGATCAAGCTGCACAAGCCGGCTGATTTCGCTGCCATGCGCAAGGCTGGGCGTCTTGCCGCCGAGACGCTCGACTTCATCACCCCCCATGTCGTTCCCGGCGTGACGACCGAGGCGCTCGACAAGCTGTGCCACGACTTCATCGTCGACCGGAAGGCCATCCCCGCCCCGCTCAACTATCGCGGCTTCCCGAAATCGATCTGCACGTCGATCAACCATGTCGTCTGCCACGGCATTCCGGGCCCGAAGAAGTTGCAGGATGGCGACACCATCAATATCGACGTCACCGTCATTCTCGACGGTTGGCATGGCGATACCAGCCGCATGTACAATGTCGGCAAGGTCGGCGTGCAGGCGCAGCGGCTGGTCGATGTCACCTATGAAGCCATGATGCGCGGCATCGAGGCCGCCAAGCCCGGCGCGACGTTGGGCGATATCGGCTATGCCATCCAGAGCTTTGCCGAAAAACAGCGTTTCTCAGTGGTGCGCGATTTCTGCGGCCATGGCATCGGCAAGGTGTTTCACGATTCGCCCTCGGTGCTGCACTTTGGCCGCAAAGGCACCGGGCCGGTGATCAAGCCGGGCATGTTCTTCACCGTTGAGCCGATGATCAATGCCGGCACCTGGCAGGTGAAGATCCTGGAAGACGGCTGGACCGCGGTCACCCGCGACAAGAAGCTCTCGGCTCAGTTCGAACATACGGTGGGCGTCACCGAAAGCGGCGTCGAGATCTTCACCACCTCACCCACGGGGCTCGACCTGCCGCCCTATGCCGCCTAAGGCCGACATCGAGACGGAGACCGACAAGCCGCATTATCACGGCCATCGCCAGCGGCTGCGCGAGCGCTTTCTGGCCGGTGGCGCCGCGGCCCTCGCAGACTATGAACTCCTCGAACTGCTGCTTTATCTCGCCATTCCGCAGCGCGACGTGAAGCCGCTCGCCAAGGATCTGATCCAGCGCTTCGGCAGTTTCGCGGCCGTCATGGCGGCCGAACCGGCGCAGCTGATGGAAATCTCCGGCATCAAGGAGAACAGCGCCATCGCCATCAAGACCGTACAGGCGGCGGCTCTCCTGATGCAGAAACAGCAGGTACTCGACAAGCCGATTCTCGGATCCTGGAAAGCTGTGCTCGATTACTGCCATTCGGTCATGGCCCACGATCAGAACGAACAGTTCCGCCTGCTCTTCCTCGACGGTAAGAACGCGCTCATCGCCGACGAGGTGCAGAGCCGCGGCACGGTCAACCATGCGCCGGTCTATATCCGTGAAGTGGTAAAACGCACGCTGACGCTCGGTGCCTCTTCCATCATCATGGCGCACAACCATCCCACTACCCCCTTTTCCATCACGCTGGATCACGCTCAATACCATTGAAACACAATGATTTTTTGGCTTGTCGTGCTGCCGGATATCGTGGCATATTGGGGTCGGTTTTAAGGGGATCGACGCCCTTTTTGACCCCAGTCGCCGACCCCACAAAACCGTCTGGCGACCCCACTTGGAAGCCGACGGGAGACCCCAGTGCCAAGCCTTACAGATGGAGAAATTCGCCGCGCCCTTAAACAGGTCGAGCAGACCGGCAAGCAGCTTAGCCTCGTCGATGGCGAGGGACACGGAACCGGCCGCCTGGTTCTGGTAATGAAGCCAATGCCAACCCGTGTAACAGCGGACTGGATGGCTCAGCAGTGGCGGGACCAAAAGCGAATCAAGAAGAAGCTCGGATCTTATCCCGCGATGCCACTCTCGAAGGCACGAGAGGTCTTTCATCGCGATTTTGCCGACATGATCCAGAAGGGTCGGAGCATCAAGATCGCTGGCGACACCCGACCTGGCACAGTCGCCGACCTCTTCGAAGCCTATGTCGCCTATCTCAAGGACGCAGGGAAGCCTTCCTGGAAAGAAGCCGAAAAGGGGTTGAACAAAGTCGCGGACACACTCGGACGCAACCGCCCAGCGCGGGACATTGAGCCCGAGGAAATTACCGATGTAATCCGCCCCATTTACGAGCGCGGAAAGCGGTCGATGGCCGACCACGTCCGCAGCTATATCCGTTCCGCCTTTAGCTGGGGCCTGAAATCAGAGCACGACTATCGATCGTCTTCTTCTCGACGCTTTCGCCTCGTCTACAACCCCGCGGCCGGCATTCCGACGGAACCCAAGAAGGTTGGAACGCGCTGGTTGGATGAGGAAGAATTCCTGCGTCTCTATCGGTGGCTCGAATGCCCCGACACTCCTGTCCATCCGCCCTACACCAGGGCTGTCCGCATTCTCATGTTGACCGGACAGCGCGTAGAGGAGATCGCTCGGCTGCACATCGATCAGTGGGATGCCAAGGAGCGTATAATCGACTGGTCCAAGACAAAGAATGGGAAGCCTCATGCCATCCCTGTGCCCAGTGCCGCCGCCGAGCTGATCGAGTCCATCACACCCAACGCTCACGGCTGGTTTTTTCCGTCAGCCAAGGACCCTTCTAAGCCCGTCAGCCATGGCACGCTCTATTCCTTCATGTGGCGACAGCGAGATCGTGAGGTGATTCCATATGTCACCAACCGGGATCTGCGCAGAACCTGGAAGACGCTGGCTGGCAAAGCAGGTCTCTCTAAGGAAATCCGCGATCGCCTCCAAAATCACACGCTTCAGGATGTCAGCTCAAAGAGCTATGACCGCTGGAACTATATGCCCGAGAAGCGAGCCGCCATGGCCAAATGGGACAAATTCGTCCGCGCACTTTTAGCTAAGAAGCAGGGCAATCGCGCTCTAAGGAAAGCAGCATGAACAAGTGCTCAATCCTTGCCGCCGCGATTTTTGCGTTGTTTGGTTTCGCTGTCCCAGCCGCGGCCGATCCCTGTGAAGGCCCTCTCCCTAAACAACTCGGGGCGACCTTCACCGGCACCATACGATATGTGGGCGATGGCGACAGCCTGTGCATCGGGCGAACCGAAAGACCAGAAGAATGGATCGAGGTCCGTCTCGCTGACTTCAACGCACCGGAATTGCATGACCCTGCAGGTGAAGCAGCGAAACAAACACTTACCAGGATCGCTTTTGGTCGATCCGTCCTATGCAGGACCGAACGCGGACGTAGCGGGCGTGTTATTTCCTTTGATCGCGTGATCGCCCGCTGCCAGATCGACGGCCGTTCATTGGGAGACGCCATGCGAGCCGCTGGCGTTGCCGAAGGGGGCCATTGAAGGCGGTCCTCGCAATCTTGGACCAACAATCGCGAATGTCCTAGCTCTCAGAAAACGCCGTTCCCTTTCTACTCCACAGACTTTTCCGTAAATCCGAGGGTGTTTGCGTTCTCGATAAGGGTGCGCACCTTCGCGCGATCGAGACCCGAGGGGACCTCTGCATCGATTTCCAGTCGAAGTTTCACCTCGCTGCCGGGTAGCGTTGTCAACTGTTCGACAATGGCTTCGACAATCTGATGGATGTCCCTCGCAGGTCTTTCCGCCGAGATCATCACCGCGCCAGTGAACCGCGTTGGTCTTCTTTCTACCGGCGGGGCAGCCGGTCCATCGCCCTCTGGCGGACTGCCGAGAGGTTGCGAGCCGTCACCAGGCCCTGTGGGCGTCCCGGCCGGAACGGACGGGATTGGCACAGGACGATGGGCCTCTGCCACAGGCGGTTTCACAATGATGCTGTCGCTGTCGATCACGACTACAGCGTTTACCGCACGTTCGATCGCCAGCCCCAGATAGGTGTCCGACTTCTCGTCCCATCGCTCTGCATAAGCGAAAGGACCGGGCAGCATACCGCTCACGGCCGCCTGTACGGCCTTGACCAGAACGTCCTGGCCCTTGAGGCGCGGCAGATAGAGGTAGCGGTTGAGATATTCCCGCAGATCCTTCAGCGACAAGTGAGGTTTGTCGTTCCAGATATATTTTTGGAGATCGCGATCAAGGCGCGACGGCCCCAACTCGACGAGCAAACCTTCTTCAGCCACCAGCTTCTTGCTGGCCCGCGCCAGCAGGCCGTCCTGCGCTGGGATCTTGCCAGACTGCCACTCCCAATCGGCCTGGGCGCTCTCCTGAGCCGGATAGTGCAAATAGCACCACGCCTCTTTCAAGCGCGTCTTCATTGTTTCGTTCGCCTCGGCCAGCTTGGCTTTGGCAAGCGCGCTGTCGCTCTGGGTGAGATTGAGCCGCTCCGTATCGCGGACGATCTCACCCCAAGCCAGGGAGGCACGCACGGCATCTTTCAGATGATCGAGCTGACGGGCTTCCGCAGCGATGAACACCAGCATATTACGATAGACACGCGGCGTGCTGCCGCGCTGCATAAGGATGTCCTTCGCCTCGACCAGCGCTTCCGAGCCGTCGCGGCCGTTATGCGGATATTTGACGCCCAGCACGACGGCACGCACGCCGCCCGCTTCATCGGGGACTTCAGCCGATGAGGCCGGCGCCACCTGCACGGCGTCGAAATGCCCGCGGTCAGCGAGGCCGTTCACATATTTTCCGAGTTCGGCATCGATTGTCACGTCGACCAGCGCCGCCTCGATCTGCGCGGCCTTGTCTGCCGCAATGCGGTTGAGGCTCGCCGACATCGAATACCAGTACCGACCAAGATCGGCGTGCATGAACTTGGCCTGGTTGGTCAGCCGGCGCAGCGCATCGCCAAAGATCGCCGGGCGCTCGCCCGGCTGCACGACGCCGAGGTTGATCTGCTTGTCATCGAGGCCGGTGTTCTGCTGCTGGGCGGTGGGTGCGGTTCCCATGAAGATGGCGCGGGCAACGCGCCGGGTCGCCGAATAGCGATTCAGGTTCGGTGCCGACTGATCGACTTTATACGGCGTGGACGCTGTACCATCGACGTCGCCGGCGATGATCGACTGCCAGCTCACGTCGAGATAGTGGAGCAATTCCGGCTCCACACGCGGCGAACTCACCGCCACGCTGCCCGGCATGATCATCACCGACGGATCGGCATTCATCCAAAGCTCATGAATCGCCTGCGCCATGAGGCGCAGCACGCCGCGCGTGCGCTGGAATTTTTCGAGCGATCCCCAGCTCGTATAGAGTTGGTCGAACAGCTCAGGATGGATCGGGTAGGCTTTCTCCAGCTTGCGCCGGTAGTCCTCGTCCGCACAGCCCTGCGGGAAATCGTTAGCGTTCTCCCGATAGAGCTTGGCGAACTGCTTCAGCGTATTGTCACGGTGATGGAACTTGTCGCCAGGGATGTCCTTGAACAGACGCCGCCGGACGATCTCATAGCTTTCCTCCTGGCTCGCCGGCCGCCACGAGGATTCCACCCGGCTGAACGTCTGTTTGAGCCGCGCCAGCGCCTCCTGACCGCCTTCGCCGCCTACCTCAATCTGAGATGCCGGCAAGGAGGCGACCAGGAGCGTGCCGGGGCTGGCCTTGACCGCCTCGGTCAGCGACTGGACGAAGGACAGATTCGCGTCGAACGATCCCGAAGGCAGCCCCTCGACCTTGTATATCTGCCGCAGGTACGCGACCCATTCGTCGATCAGGATCAGGCACGGCGCGTACTTCTTGAACAGCGCCTCCAGCAGGTTCGAGCCCGGTGCGATACCGCTGGCATCATTCTCTGCTACCATGGCGAAGGCGTCGGCGCCGCCGAGCTGCCAGGCCAGTTCGCCCCAGGTCGTGCGGATTTTCAGGCCACCATCGGCGTTCAGCACATCCTGCGGTCCCCGCGACGTGCCGACGAGCACCGCCCGGTTGATGTCCTTCGGCACGGACAGACCCAACTTGTCGAGCAACTGATCGAGGCCGGAAAGATCCTGCACCGGCGTCGGCCCCGCCATATGATAGAGGGCCAGCATCGAGTGCGTCTTGCCGCCGCCGAAATTGGTCTGCAGCTCGACAACCGGATCGCCGCCGCTGCCGGACAGCCGCTTCGCGGCACCGACCAACAGCGCGCTCAAGCCTTCGGTCAGATAGGTGCGGCTGAAGAACTGGCGGGGATCACGGTATTCCGGCGGCGCGCTGCCAGAATGAACCTTGGCGAGGTCGGCCGCAAACTCGGCCTGCTGGAACTCGCCGGTAGCAACATCCTGGTGCGGCTCGACCACCTCACGCCACGGCAGCAGGCCAGCCACGGTCTCGACCGAGATTTCAAGGCGCTGGGTCTTCCGCCGCTCCTCGTTGCGCGCGAGTTCGGAGAACTTCGTACGCAGGATGGTATCGCGCATCTTGCCAAGCTGCTCGGCCGTCTCGCCGGCGCTGATTGCCTCCATCAACCGACGCATGGAATCGAGCGCCCGCTCGGCGTCGTCATAGGTGAAGGTCTCGTTGTGCGAGAGCTTGTTGCGGACATCGCCCAGCTCGTTGACCAGCGACCGCTCGGCTCGGCCGAGAACCGCCTTGAACGCCTCGCTCCAGAAACGATCCATCGCGTTGAACAGTGCAGCCTGGTCCCAGCCGACCTCGCCATTGCTGTTCGGTCGCAGGCTCGGCAGCTTCTCCATGACCTGAATCTGCCAGTGCCCCTTGAGCGAAGTTTCGAGGCGCTTTTCGACGAAGGGGATCAGCGCCGACGGCAGCAGTTCCATCCCTTCAAACACATATTGGCGCGTGCTTTTTGCCACGGTCCGTTCCCCCTTAAATATCCAGCCGGATCTGACGATCGCCGCTTGTGTCGTGGATGGCCGCCGCGGCCTTTGTCAGCTCGGTCCAATCGGCGATCAGGGCGTTGTAGGCAGTGGCCTCCTTCGCATCCTTCCGCTTGTTGGCGCTGATGTCGTAGAGGCAGTAGGCGAGATCCTTCACTGTCTCGGCCTGGGCGCTGATCTTCTTCAATAGGACGGCGGTGTCGTGGGAAATGCCATCCTTCTCGTGCGCCCGGACCAAGTGCTGGAGGCACTCCCAGACCGTGAGGTGCCGGTCGTCTTCCGGGTCCCAATCGTCGTCGAGTTCATCACGGGTGAGGATGCGGACCTTGCCGGCGGCGCTATCTACGATCCCGGCGTGCTTGACGCTTTCGACCGAGATGCCGCGCGCCGTGGCGATGCTGTTGGCCGTGCCGTATTCGCCGGTCTTCAGCCCGTTCTGCTCAAACCAGGTGATGGCGAACCGAGTATCCGCGTCGAATTCCCCCTGGATGCCGCCCAGATATTCATCGAGCTCCTTGTTGATGAGCTGAAGTGCAGTTTTCACGCTCATCGGATTGTCGTCCGACTCCAGTACCGCTTTGTAGCGAGAGAACACGCCCATGCCGGGGCCGATGGCCGATTGTGGCATGTCGGCCGGCGCGATGTTGGCGGCCTGAAGCTCACCGATTGCTGGCGGTAGTTCGCGTTTTAGGGCGCGAATGAACTCGGCACGGGTGATGGTTTCGGCGGTGGCTTCCTTTTTCCGGCAAACGAGAACGACTGAATTCGCGAGAGCATTGGTCCCCGAAGCGATCATCCGGTTCGCCATCTCGGTGCGCAGAGGCCAGGTGCCGACAACGGCATAACCGGCTTGGACAACGGCCTGTAGGAAGGTTGCCCAGCCCGTTGAACTGATCCCGTCCTGCGCAACCTCGCTTTGCTTGAAGGCATAGTAAATTGCGGCAGGAAACTGATCAGATGATTGCATTGCCATGTTGGCAATCGCACGGCTCATGCCATCAAGGAAGAACAGCTCGGCCGCATCCTTTCCGCCGTGGCGATAGGGCGTCGCAACCAACTCTTCTGTCTTAGGAGTGGCCAACACCCCGAATAAGTCTGGGTAAACTGGGCGGATAGCCGGCTTGAGCCAACAAAAGAAGAAATCGGAGAGATCCGCGTAACCGATATTGTCGTAGTAGGGCGGATCGCTGGAAATCACGGCGCCGATTGGGAAGCGCACCGACTGAGCATCGTGCTGAACCTCAACGCCAGACGCGGCAGGAACAAAGTTCAGGCCGATCACACGGCTAATCAATTCAATTTGTTTCAAGAAATTCCCCGATGAATCGGAGAACACGTTTCCTTCCGCATAGTCCCATGTCATCGGAAGAGATTGGCGGCCAAATGTCTGCCTGATCTTTTGATGCTCCGCGCCAGAGTGCCAAGTACAAATCGTCGAGGCAATGTCTGTCAGTTTTCCAATTGCAAAGCCCAAATAGACGCTAACCGCTTCTGCATAGGCTTTTGCTCCCTCCCCCCCATCACGCAGCGGGGTCGAATCGTCGGCCCGGCCAGCGGTCAATGCGTCCGCCTCGATCTGTGTTCGCGCCTCGTGGACCAGATCGCCAAAAGTATTCAGGGCAACCAACTGCCGGTCGGTGAACAAGTCACCGAAGGTGGTAAGGCCGTAGTCCACCGTCCAGAAATTGCGGGGATCATTCGGGAGACTGGTTTCAGGCTTCTGCTCCGGCGTTGCCGACAGCGCCAGCCTCTCATGCGCTTCCGTGGGCGCGACATAGGCCCGGCTGCGATTGCCCTCGGCGACGATGGCGATCAGGGTCTGACCCATTTTGCCGGAACGCCCGTTGCTCTTCACATAATCAGGCGTGATCGCCGTATCGGACATAAGGCAACGGAAATTCGCGCCGCGACCAGCCTTTGTGCCCTCTTTCGCCGCAGCTATCTCGGCTTTCGTGCCCCCATGCCTGATCCTGTAGGCAATGGTCTTCGCCTGCCTATCAACGATGGGCTCGACCCACGCTTCCTTGCCGGTCTTGGTGCTGAGCAGGAAGCTCGACGCGATCGGAACCTGAACACCGGAGAAGGCAGGATCGGGGCTGGGGACAGTGCGCGCCCAAATCCAAGCGATGACCGTCGCCTTTCCGCCACCATATTCCTTCGACAGATCCACCTGCGGGTAGAGATGCCCGATGCGCTCCCACGCCTTCTCGCGCATCCACTCGCCATAATATTTGACGTCCTCGGCGAGCCCCTCGGCGTTGCGATAGAACTGCCGGTCCTTCGCGCCTGGATGGATCGGCTCCTTATCCTTGAACTTCGGCGGGATCTCGATCATCGCCTTGCCGATCATCACCGCGACCGGATTGAGATCGGACCCATAGGCCGGCAGACCGAGACGCTGCGCCTCCAGCGGAATCGATCCACCGCCCGAGAACGGGTCATAGACCGGCGGCAGCTCGCCGCCGCAGCTCTTGCGGATTTCGGCGCGGGCGCGTTCCAGCACCTCCTCGTTGGTCGAGTTCTCCCACTTCACCAATTCTTCAATGATACCGAACAGGCGCTTGCGCTCGGCCTCCTGCGCTTCATGCGTGGGGAATTTTTCAAGGTCGCTGGACGGATCATCGACAAGTTGGGCGAACAGCACCGCGCGGCAGGCCGCCAACGGCCGGCGCGCCCACCACAGATGCAGCGTGGAAGGATGCCCGTGCCGGATCGACTTCTCCCGCGCCGAAGCGGCGTTGATCGCTTCGAGGGGTATCGCAACCTCGATCAATTTCTTCTTGGTGTTATTCGTCGAGGTCATAAACAAGCCTGTAAGTTGCAGGGTGGATTGTCAGTTCGCCGCCGTCGCGCAGCGCGCGCAGGCGGGCGCCCGTCATCTCGACGGGATCACCCTCCCGGTTGATGAGAATGAACGAATAGAGGTCGGGCTTCTGGTCGAGCAGCCCCCAGACGTCCGCTTCAAGCTGGAGCGGTTCGTGCTCCAGGCAGTGGTCCTTTGGATAGTAGTGGCGAAGAATCTCACCACCCGCCGAGCGGCGTTCCCATGGAAAGCGCGTGCCGTTTCCGCGGCCGATCCAGCTTCCGTCCGCATGGAAGAAGCGATCCTCGCCGTCGACCTTGTAGCCTTGGGCCAACGCAAAGCGCGCCATGACGCTCGGGCGTGGGGGCTTCGGCGCGGCGCGCGGCCTGGTCGCAAACTCCGTTTCGATCAACTCGCGATCTGGCTCTCCCGTCGGAGGCGCGGGTTCCGGGAGCGTCGCGGGCTCGTCCTCCTCCGCTAGGTGGAGGTCGTCCGCATCGACCAGCTCGGCGTCGCCGCCCGCGCCTTCAGCGGTCTCGTCGCTCTCATCATCATCGCCGGGAGCGGCGTCAGGTTGGGTCTCGGTGATTGGCGCGGCGACCATTTGCTCGGGGCCGAGTGTGAAGTTTTCCTCGAGATATTCCCGGATGTCCTCGGGCGAGCGCTCGAACGCATAGGCCATCGCCCCCCGAATATCCGCGTTCAGGCTCCTGCCGATCTCTTCCGGGACTCGCTTCGCCAGCTTGGCCTTGGAAAGCGGGCTGACGAACAGCTTGCCGTCGAGCCACAGAATATCGGTGAGCCGAGCCGTTCCGGCGGGCACACCGTCGAGATAGGGAATGACCTCCAGCTTGGGGGTCTGGACCCAACTCGTCGTCGCGATCGCTTCAGCGAGCGCCCGCACGCGCTCGGTCTCGGCGGCATCAGCAAGCTCGATCCGCCCGAGCTGGGTTCCGAACGCCGTCAGCCAGGCACGGCGATCTTCGATGCCGGCCAGCAGCGACGGCTGGTTGAAATGCTCCTCGACAAGGTCCGACAAGGCCGGCAACGCCGAGAATGGCGGCGCCTGCACCGTCTCCCCCGACAGCCGCTGAAAATCGGCGGTCTTGCGCTTGACCCATTCGTGCAGATGGCTCCATCGGAACAGGGTCTGCATGCTGAGGCCATAGGCGAGCGTATCGACCGGCGCCCACTCCCCCACGAGGTTCAGCCAGTGCCCGCGCTCCTCCCATATCCGGGTCGGGTATCGGACCAGCAATGTGCGAACACGCCGGGCGTCATCGGCCGAGAGCGCTTTCCCCGAGGCCAGCGTCCCAAGCCATTGCAACGCCAGATCCGCGGAAGGACGATCGGCGACACCGATACGATGCCACAGGCTGAGGTCGAGCACGGAAGCGCGCACGACCGCCGCGCCGGGAACATCCTCTTCGTCCCCGGCCAGAAAGATACCGCCGGACGTCGCCCAGGTCCCGTCCTGGGCGAGGATCAGCTTCTCTGCTTTGAAGGCGTTCTTGATGTTCTGCGCGTCAGCGGTCGAGCACCCGTCGAGCATCTGATCCAGGCGGCGATACCATCTCTCGACCTCATGCGCCGGAGCCTTGTCGGATTTCGCCAGGGCGCGCAGGCGGTCGAGCAGGCGTCCGGGACCGCTCGGCGTGCTGCGGACACCGAGAAGATCGAGCAGCGGGCGCGTCGTTTCCCGATCGAGCAAGCCATGCACGAAGGGCTCGACGTCGATCAGCGCCTCCGTCTCCGGTGTCCTGCGCACCAGGTCGGCCGGGAGCTGGATCATGTTGCGCGTGTCGGGAAGGCAGGGCTTGGCCCGCAACTTCAGCAACCAGTCCGCCAGCAACGGTTCCGAGCTGACCGATCGCGTCGATCCGGTAGTCGCCACCTGCAACAGGCGAGCGCTCGACGCCCGCGACCAGTAGGCGTCGCGCTGTTCGAGAATCATTCCAACCACCTTGGCCCAGATGCCGGGATCGGCCTTTGACAACGCCTCCCAATGCCGCCAGTAATCGGCCGGGAAGTCCCAATCATCGAGAACGAAGCTCTCAGTGACATAGGCGTAGTAAAGCGCCTGGCGCTGGCCGCGCGCCTGCGCCTCTGTCACCGCGCGCTGACGTCCGTAGAGGCTGGTCCGCTTCTGGGCGAGCGGCGCCATCGTTTGAAGCCCCGAACGGCCCGACGATACCCAGCGCAGCCAATCCTCCCGCGTGCAGGATTTGAAGCTCGCCACATAGTCACCGTGCAGGAGCTGCGTCTTTCGGACGGACTCCGGCAGCAACTCCTCGAGCGCGCCATTCTCGTCGAACAGCACCCCCTTGCCGATCGGGCGAAGTTTCAAATCGGCGCAGGCATACCGGAAGGCGTCGCCAATGGTGACGCCCAGCTTGGCCGCGATCTGGGCGAGCTGGACACACTCGGCAAGCTTCGGCTGACCAGCCGCGAAATAGTCGGCGGCGACACGCTCGATTACGGCGTTGACGTCGCTCGTCCCGTCGAGGCCGATCTCCTCCAGCACCGCGAAGGCCGCCTCAACCGGGTCGTTGCGGTTCTCTCCCTCCGCCTTGTCTCGGCGCTGCTCGGCGAGGAACCGGGTCCAGTTCTGGTTGAGAACGATCAGATGGCTGGCGAGAAACTCCCAATCCTCTTCCGACTGAAGCAGCTTCTTCTCGCCGAGCCGAACGATCTCCGACGCCGCGTAGAGCACCTCCTTGCCCTGCACAGGCACGATCCGCAGGCCGTCGGTGTCGTGACACTGCCAACCCGTAACCTCGGGCGCGATATAGGCCCACAGGTTCAACAGCTGCCGCCAGGTCGCAGGCCGCGGCAGATGATTGCTGCGTAGGCGCTCAAGCAGATCGGACTTCGAGAACTCCTCCACCAGACCCCAGTGAACGAGCTTGGTCCGGTTCTTGGCAGATACATGCTGACACAACGCCGGCCGGGACTTGGCGTCGAGCAGCGCCATCGCCTGGTCAGCCGGCCAGATGTCGAAGACAGGTCGCGGCACGGTGATCGCGGCCTTAGCGTCGACCAATCGCCCCTCTTCGGTCAGAAGCATTGGCCGGCCTTCGATGGCCGCGTCAAACGCCAGCTCGACGATAGCGCCGCACGCCCCTTCGAGCGTGGTCGCCTCGCGGTCGACGTCGGGCAACAGGCCATAGGCGTCCGCCCGATCCCCCGCGCTGGTCTTCGTCTGCTCCAGCCACTCCATCATGGCGCTGGCGGCCAATTCTCCAGCGCGGTTCAGGAGCCAGCGGTTGGTCGGCGAGGTCTCCGGGTCTTTGATCTTGAGACGAGCGGGGTCTTGGATGAAGGGCGCGTTGCAGGCGAAAGGTAGCGTCGTTTCCACGCCGGTCGGCAGCACGACATAGAGCCGACCCTTCGCGCCCAGCACGATCTCCACGCGGCAGGGCGGGAAATCACCGCTGTCCTCAGCCCCCAGCATCCGCTCTTTGCGGATCTCATCGAGCGCCTCGGCCGGGAAAGCTTCCTCGCCCGACCGCACCAACAAGAAGGGGTTGTCCGCTTTCTCATCCAAAGCCATCCATTCGCTCTGTGCGATGGGGCCGGGTCCGAGGCTCTGCCAATGCACCTCGCTGTCGCCGACCCGAAGGCGGCGGATCGTCTTGAAGAAGAGCAGCGACACTGGACTCTTCAGCCATTCGTCGAGATTCTTCTCGACCTCACGGCGCAGCAACGGGTTGGCTATCGCCACTTCGACGCGCGTAGTTCCGGTCGTCAGGCAACCGCTGTCGATCCAATGCGGCTGGGTGAAGCGCACACGCTCGAAGGCAACCGCCAGGGTCGGCGTGAAAAGCTCGACCCGATCGCCCAGGCTGAACGTGCTCTTGAACCCGATTCCCCGAAACCCGATCGTATGAAGCGCGCGTTTGTTGGAATAGCCGAAGCGGCAGATCGACGCGAAATGGGCCTCGATGAAATCCTCGCCGTTGTGCTCGAACACAAAGCGATCGTTCTCGATCGACACCCGCGCCTCGCTGGCGCCGGCGTCGTCGGCATTTTGAAGAAGCTCGGACAGGATATGGCGTGGGCTCTGCACCTGCTTGAAGAGCTGGTGCCAAGGCCCGGCAAGCTCCGGGTCCGCCTCAAGCTGATCCCAGCGCTTGGTCGCGCGCTCCCGGATCGACTGGAAGTAATCGGGCCAAGCTGCCGAGTTTGCCGCCAACTGCGTGTCCGCTGTCATAGCGGAGCCTCCGCACGCTCCAACAGGCGCCGAAGGTCGAACTGGATCGCCGTTTCCAGGAACGACGGTTCCCGTTCCACGAGCGGACCGCGCACATAGCGTGGCGCATGAGCGAAGCCAGCGTTGACGGAGACGATCGCCAGAATGAATTTCTCCGGCTCATGCAGGGAGGTGATGACCTCCTGCCGCGTGATCATCACGCTATCCGCGCCGTCGATGCGCCCCTTGACCTCGATGAAGCGCAGATGCCCCGACTTCGGATCGTGCGAGGCGATGTCGTAACCGATCTTCTGGGCCGAGACGTCGGCTGGCTCGTTGCCCAACGCGCGCTCGGCCGCCATGACGGCTTCCATCGCCGCAAGCTCGATCTGCCGACGCGCAGCGGGATCTTCCGCGAAATGGTTCGGAACGCTTGGCGTTTGACGCTCTTCCAGCAGCCCACGCGGAATGACGACCATGCCGCCCCGCACGCGCGGCGGCTGCGACGAGATGAACCGCTCCCGCTCAAGCTGGTCCATGCGGCGCTTCAGCCGTTCCGCCAGGTCCTCGGCCCTGCGCTGTGCATTCTGCCAGTTCACCCGCGTCTTTTTGCCGGCCCGCTCCTCTTCCTTCAGCTCGAAGGCGCGAGAGTCCCAGTAATTGATCTCCTTCTTGAGCCGGGCGCGAACTTCCTGCTCGACCTTTTCGATCTCAGGCAAACGCCGAGCCTTGACCTCGGCGACATGGCCCTGGGCCAATTCAACCGTGGCAAATCGGATCGCGGCCTTCTCCAGATCGTTGGTCAGCCAGCTCTCGTCCAGAAGGTCGCGCACGCTAGCGACCTCCTCCGGCTTGGCAGGCCGCAGATTCAAATGCGGTGCGATGCCGGCGTTGACGGTGTTTCCGGCCTTGTCGATGGCGGCGAATTGCAGCCGCTGGGATATCACATGCGGCTTGCCAACGCTGGTGACGCGACCGTCCTGGACCGTGTGCTCCAGCAGGAAGATCGCCGACAGCGCGTCGCCAGCATCGGTGTCGTCCACCAGGATCGCACCCTGCCGCATGATCTGCTCATACTGCTCGCGGATCAAACTGATCACCGCTTCGAGCAGCGGATGGCCGGGGCAGACGAAGGACGCGACCGGCTGCTGGTTGATCTTGTCCTTCTCGAAGCAGATCCGCTCATACTGCGTCTGGAGTGGCGCGCCGGTCCCGATCTGGCGGTCCCGCTCGCGGATACGCACCGGCACATGAGAGATCTCCCAGCGCCCTTCCTCCCGGCGCTTGATCCGCCCGCCAAGATGCTGGAACGCATCGACGAAGAAGCTCTGGATATGGTGCGGCTGAAGGCGCAGCGCCTCGGCGCGCTCCATTTCCAGCCGCAGCTCCTCGACCCTGCCCTCCCGCATGGTGTCGTTGGTCAGCGCGCGACGGCGCAGCAGCTCGAGCAGATGCGCCTGGTCGACCGCACCATCGACCTGCTGGAAGAGTCGCGCCTTGACCTCTTCCTTCTCACCGTACTGGATCGCCTCGAACAGCAAATCCTTGAGCGCCACACCGTCGAACAACTCGCCGAGCACGTCATAGACACGGCCACCCAAAGCCTCGCGCGCAGCCTCCAGCTTTTCGAGAAGACGAGCATAAACTTCGCCTTCGCGCGTATCAGCCGCGACGAGATTCCAGAGATGGCAAACCTCGGTCTGGCCGATGCGATGGATACGGCCGAACCGCTGCTCGATCTTGTTCGGATTCCACGGCAGGTCGTAATTGACCATGAGATGGCCGCGTTGAAGATTCACGCCCTCGCCGGCCGCATCGTTGGCGATCAGGACCAGCATGTCCTTGTCCTGCATGAAGCGCTCGACGACCTTGCGCCGCTCTTCACGGGAGACGCCCCCGTGAATAACCTCTACGGCCTCGGAATTGCCGAGCCGCGCCCGTACCTTGTCGAGCAGGTAGTGCAGCGTATCCTTGGGCTCCGTGAAGATGATCAGCTTGCGGCGATTGCCGGCCGCGTCGACCATCAGATCGTCGTCGAGGATACGATTGAGTTGGCTCCACTTCGTATCCACGCCCGAGCGCAGCACGCCGAGCGCCATCGTCTCCAGGCCCTTCAGCGTCTCGACTTCCAGGGCGAGCTGCTCGACCGTCTCGGCCGTCGTCGCGCCCGTGGAAATCAGATCCTCAAGCTCGTCAATCTCCTCCTGGCCGTATTCCTCAAGGTTGCGCAGCATGTCGGCGTTGATCGCCGGCTCCGACGCGCCGGCCCGGCGCCCCTTGGCGGCTAGGCGCGCTTCGCCCAGCTCGTTTTCCAGCCGTTCCCGGCGACGCTTGAGGGACTGGTAGATGGCAGCCGGTGACGACGCGAGACGTCGCTGTAGGATCTGCAAGGCGAAACCGACATTGTTGCGCTTCTTCCCGTCACCCTCCGCGAAGCGCTGCACACGGTTCATCTCGGTGCGCACATACTCGGTGACAGCGGTGTAAAGCGCAGCCTCCCCTTCCGAGAGCTGATATTTGACGGTGCGTGCCCGCCGCTCGGGGAAGAGCGGCCGGCCGTCAAACTTCAGCAATTCTTCCTTGGTCAGCCGCCGCATCATGTCTTCGGTATCGGCATAGTGGACACCATCGCGGAAACGGCCCTCGAACCGATCGCCGTCGAGAAGCGCCATGAAGAGCTGAAAATCCTCTTCCTTGCCGTTGTGCGGTGTCGCCGACATCAATAGCAGGTGGCGACAGACCTGGCCGAGCTTCTGACCGACCTGATAGCGCCGCGTATATTTGACCTCGCCGCCGAAATAGGTGGCCGACATGCGATGCGCTTCGTCGCAGATGATCAGATCCCATTCGCGCGCGCTCATGAGCTTCTCCTGAAGCTCCTCGTTGCGGGCAAGCACGTCGAGACGGACGATCAGCCGATCCCGGTCGCTGAACGGATTGCCCGAGCGCGAGTTCTCGATCATGTCGCGGGAGAGGATGTCGAATTCGAGATTGAACTTCTGACCGAGTTCGTCCTGCCATTGCTCGACCAAACTGCCCGGCGCGACGACGAGGCAGCGTTCAAGATCGCTGCGGGCGATCAACTCTTTCATCAGCAGCCCGGCCATGATCGTCTTGCCGGCGCCAGGATCGTCAGCGAGGAGGAAACGGAGTGGCTGCCGCGGCAGCATCTCGCCATAGACCGCCGAAATCTGGTGCGGCAGCGGATCGACCAAACTCGTATGGATCGCCAGATACGGGTCGAAATAATGCGCCAGCTTGATACGATTGGCTTCTGTCACCAGGCGCAGCAGCGCGCCATCGGCGTCGAACGACCAGGGCCGCCCGTTCTGCTCGACTTCAAGACGATGTTCGTCGTCCCGGTAAAGAATAGCCTCGGCTACCGTGCCATTGTGATCGCGGTAAACGACGCTGATCGCCTGATCACCGATCCAGTCGACGGAAACGACATGCACGGCCTGCGCCGAGGCCACGCCCCGCACGGATGCGCCGTTCTTTACCTCCTCAAGCCGTGCCACCATCAGTCGGCGCTCCCCCACCCGCTCATAGCTGAAACTCCGCCCTCTCAAGCGCGGCTTCAGTCTCCTTGCGGTTTATTGTCACGATATGCTGGGTATGGGCGCTCTGCTTTGCCGCGTCACCAAGCAACCCCAGACGCTTCAGGACATAGAAGAGCATCGCGTACCGGACCGTGAGTACGCCATTGCCGTGATCGAGCCCGTAATCCTTGGCCACGACCTTCTTCTGGCTAGCCGTGAGCGCGGGATGCGGCCCAATGATGACATCGAAATAGTTGTTCCAGAGCCAGTCCTGCTCACCAGTCACCCCCGGCTCACCCTTCGCACCAACCTCTAGAACGCGCGGCAACAGGAAATCTTTGAACTTGTGCTCAAGGTGGCAATAGGCCCGGGCGTGCCAGCGGAAACCGTCATAGCCGAAGGCGTGAGGCGTGATCCGACGCCAGATTGGGTCCGGCCGCGCCTGGTTCATCGACTGATAGAAAATGTCTAGGGAGACACTCTCGCGGCATGCGTCGAGAATCTTGCGCAGAACCTTGATATCAATGTCCCGCCGAGGGGTCAGCGCGATGTCTGCGCTGGGGAGCGCCGAAATCCACGAATCGTGCGCGGGCACAGCGCCTTCGGCAACCGAGCGAAGCTGCGAGAGGTAGACGTAAGGGTCTGGCTCCAAAAAACGCAGAACGAACTGCTCGGCGGCGACATAGCGCTTGGCGCGGGTGTCATATTCCATGTTTCCAGGCGCCCGCTCCTGATAGAGCGTCAGGTCCTTCGACGCCTGCGGAACCGACACGCCGAATACCTCCACGAGGTCGGCACGGTTGATCGAGCCCTCCCAGAACAGCCGGAACTCGATGAATTCGAGCCGGCGCTCCACACCCCATTTCAACGCCGTGGCGCCTTCCAACATTACACTTCGCCTCCAAATCGCAAATGCGGATAAAAAGTATATGGACATTCCGCCGCGATCCGTATAGCTATTATTCCCATCAGCCGCACTCGTCAATGGTGATGGGCGCGAAATTCGTGAGGAACGGCAATGCCCAAGCGTAGTCCAAACCGCGAAGTGACCAGCAAGAAGGCGGCCAGCGCCGCATCGAAGGTTCTGCGGGATCCCAAGAGCAGCAAGGCCGCGAAAAGCGCGGCAGCCTCGGCGCTGACCCAGCGCTCGAACAAGAAGTAGTCCGGAAAGGGGGAATGACGATGACAGCCGCGAGTCGATCCACTCTTATCGTTCATGGTCGCCTCGCGATGCGGGAGGCCCGCCTCGCGGCAGCGCGCAGCGGCCGCCATGGCCTCCAGATCATGTCCTTCGAGCAAGCCGCCGTGCGGCTCGCGGGTGGGTTCGCCCGGCCGATCGATGAGGAAAGCCTCCGAGCGGCGATCCAGGCGGTCCTTCCCGCTACGCCGATGGGCGAGCTGGAAAGCATCAAGATGCTGCCAGGCATGATCGGCGCGGCTGCGGACACGCTGCATAAGGCTTGGCGCTCCGGCATCGATTTGGCCGCCCGATCCACCGATCATCCTCGTCTCGACGCTGTAGCCCGCTTGGAAGCGGCCGTTCTCACCCAACTTCCCGATGGAATGATGCGTCCGGTCGATATTGTCGCCGCAGCCAGCATCCGTATCGGCCACGCGCCGGCCATTCTCGGCTCAATAGAAATCTCCGGGCTGACCGAACTGTCTCCGTGCTGGCGTCCTCTGGTGAAGGAACTCACTGCGCGCATTCCGGTGCAATGGACGGCAGGCCCACGCTCCGTCCCGGACTGGCTCCGCGATAGCGGCGTTGCTGTCGTGCAGACCAAGGCCGAAGGGCCGACGGTTGGTTCCGTCAGCGCCGCGACCGCCTATCACGAAGCCATTGAGGCGATGCGCTGGGCGCGCGCGTTGCTTGCGTCGGGCGTCTCTCCTTCCGACATCGCGATCGCCACGGCGTCCCCCGCCGACTATGATGACCATTTTCTGGCGTTGCGCGCCGACGCCAATATCGACCTGCATTTCGTTCACGGTGTCCGCACCGCCACGACCCGCGAAGGACAGGCCGC
>NZ_JAYRJJ010000019.1:0-9091 GCF_041906375.1 Dongia sp.
AGGATCGAGCCCTTGGGCGTCAGCGTGTAGGCGAGCGTCACGCGGTTGGATTTCGGCAGCGCACCGCAGATGAGGTGATCGAGCCAGGCTTCCGCCCCCTTCCCCTCGACGATGAATTTCGAGAAGCCGCCGAGATCCATGATGCCGACGGCCTCAGCCACCGCCTTGCATTCCTCGCGCACCGGTTCGAACCAGGCCTGCTCGGCGCGGTGAAAGGAGAGCTTGAGTCTAGCTTCTTCCGGATTGCGCGGAAAGTAGGCCGCACGTTCCCAGCCGCCACGAGCGCCCATGACGGCGCCCTTGCTGGTCAACTTCTCAAAGAGCGGCGTCTTCAACCGCGGGCGGCCCGCCGGTCGTTCTTCGTTCGGGAAGCCGATCGCATATTCGTTCTGGTAAAGCTCCTCGGCCTTCTCGATCGTGTATTTCTGATCGGCAAAGACCGTGTAGCGGCGATGATCAAGCCCCCACAGATCCCATTCCGGTTCGCCGTGCACGACATATTCGGCAATCGTCTTGCCCGCACCGCCGCCCTGGCAGATGCCGAAGCTGAAGCAATTGGCGTTGTAGAAATTCGTGAGGCCACGCTGCGGCCCGATATAGGGGTTGCCGTCCGGCGAATAGGGGATCGGCCCGTTGATGACCTTCTGCACCCCCACGGTTCCCAGAACCGGCACGCGCGCCACCGCCTGCTCGATATAGCTTTCCAGCCGGTCGAGATCGTCCGGCCAGAGCTGGAAGGCGAATTCCTTTGGAATGCCGTCATGCCAATCCGATTTGCAGTCCCATTCATAGGGGCCGAGGATCAGGCCGTCACGCTCCTGCCGGAGGTAATAGGAGACATCAGGATCGCGCACCAGCGGCAGCTTCTCCTTGCGCGCCGCCAGTTCCGGGATCATCTCAGTGATCAAATACTGGTGCTGCATGGCGATGATGGGGAGGTA
Organism: Dongia sp.; assembly: GCF_041906375.1. GTDB lineage: Bacteria > Pseudomonadota > Alphaproteobacteria > Dongiales > Dongiaceae > Dongia. The sequence continues at coordinate 942 of NZ_JAYRJJ010000019.1, forward strand.
TTGCCCGACCATCGCCGCCACTTCGCCGGCCCGATAGCCGGCGGCATTGATGACCTTCTCCGCCACGAATTCCGTGCCGTCCTTGGTGGTGATCTTCCACTCACCGCCGGGCTGCTGCTTGATCGAGGTGACGCCATTGAAGCGCAGCACCTTGGCGCCCAGATCCTTGGCACCCTTGGCCAGCGCTTGCGTCAGCTGCGAGGGGTCGATGTCACCGTCATGGGCGTCCCACAGACCGCCGACGATGTCGTCCATCTCCATCAAGGGGTATTTGTCCTTGATCTCCGACGGGCTGAGCAGCGCATAGTCCAACCCTTGCGCTTTGGCCATCGCCACCGAATGCGCGAATTCCTCCATGCGCGCCTTTTTGTGCGCAAGGCGGATCGAGCCGGTGATGTGATAGTTCATCGGGTAGTCGACTTCCTCGCCCAGCGTCTTGTAGAGCTTGGCCGAGTAAGCCTGCATCTTCATGATGTTCCAGGAACCCGAGAAGGTCGGCACGTTGCCGGCCGCATGCCAGGTCGACCCCGAGGCCAGCTCATCGCGCTCGATCAGCACGCAATCCTTCCAGCCGAGCTTTGCCAAGTGATAAAGCGCCGATGTACCGACGACCCCGCCGCCGATCACCACTACCCGCGCATGCTGCGTCATTCTGATCCCCTGGAAATCAATAGTCCGTTCCTAACATCGTCATGCCCGGGCTTGACCCGGGCATCCACTCTCTCAATTGCCCCAGTGGATCCTCGGGTCTTCGCCCGGGGATGACGCCTCAATAGCGTAATTGCACCCTCACCCCTTGCGCATGAACTCCCGCTCGAGCCGCACCGGGAACTTCGCGCGAATGGCGTCGTCGACATGCTGCGGAATATGCGCCGGGAAGTGGTTGTTCATGATTGATTTGAGCTTCTTCTGCGCGCGGGCCACCGAATCGGGCCGGCCTTGCTCGACCCATTCCTTCGGATTCGAGCGGTCGCCGATCATCGGATAGACATATTCCGTCTGCATCAGCTGCAAGGTCTGCTCCGAGCCGAGGTAATGGCCAGGACCTTCGAGGCAGGTCTTGCGGATGGTTTCGATGGAGAGATGTTCGTCCGACACATCGATGCCTTTGATCGTGCGCTGGGTGGCGCCGATGATGTCGTTGTCGATGAGCAGGCTTTCCAGGCAGAAGCCCAGCAGGCTCGCATGCATGCCGGCCGATTCGTAGATCATATTGGCGCCGGCATTGCCGACCAGGGCGTGGTTATAGGCCTTCTCATAACCCGCCTGCGCGTCCGGCGTCTTCGAATCCGTCATGCCCGAGGCGGTGCCGCCGGTGAGGTCGTAGAACTGCGCCATCTGTGCCGAGGCAGCCGAGAGCAGCGCCTGTTCCGGCGAGCCGCCCGACATGGCGCCGGTCCTGAGATCCGAAACAAAGCACCAAGTGCCGAAGATCGCGGGTGCCCCCGGCTTGATCGCGTTCACATAGACGAGGCCGGCGAGACATTCCGCCACTTCCTGCACGATGGCGCCGGCCAATGCCGCCGGCGCCGTGGCACCCGCCTGGCCCGCCGAGAGCAGCAGCACCGGCATGCCGCCACGGACCGCCACTTCGAGGCAGCGGCAGGCATCCTGGGCGAACTTCAGCGGCGGCACCACGAAGCAGTTCGACTGGCTGACGAAGGGGCGCTCGCGCCACTTGTCTTCGCCACCGGCAATCATGTGCAGCATCTCGAGGCTGGCTTCGAGATGTTTGGGATCGACCCAGCTAGAGCCCACATGCTTAGTGGTGCCGGAGACGGCGGCGTAGCAGGTATTGAAATCCATCTCGAACGGATCGGGCAAATCGCGGCACACCACCGAGCGCTGATAGAAATGGATATGATCCAGCGTGTCGACGATGCGCGAAATGTCGTACTGGTCCTTGGTCACCGAATCCCGGTAATCGCCCGTCACCGGATCGACCATGTGGACGGCCGCCCCCGCCGTGCCGAAATAGACCTTTTTGTCCCAGGGGTGAAGATCGTGGCGCGGGTCCTGCGCATAAAGCGGGAAGCGGCGCGCGGCTTTGGCCAGTGCATCCTCGACCACGGCGCGCGGAAAGGTCAGGCGACCATTGGCATTCATGACGGCGCCGGCCTTGGTCATCACCTCGATACCGCTGGGGATCGCGTCGGCCATGCCGATCTGCTCCAGCACGTCGAGCGCGGCGTTGTGGATCTTCAGCACCTCGGCCTCGGTCAGTGGCTTGTAGCGGCCGCCTTCCATGCCGGCGCGGACCGGTTGCTGGTTGTCGGGCAAGGGGGCCGCTCGGGCCGCGCGCCGCGCCTCACGGCCGCCGCGCCGCACCGTGGTGTCCAAAGTCGTGCTCATGAATGCTCTCCTTAAGGCGGACGCGATAACCCCGCGTTTTCGGCGGGATATTCGCCCCGCGAGCCCTTCCCGGCAAGCGACCCTTCTTCAGCTTTTCATGAAATCATTTCATGTACAGAGCCGAAAAAATTCGCTAAATCATGCTGCATGGCGAAACGAAATCTCCCATCGCTGAAATCGCTTCAGGCTTTTGAGGCAGCGGCCCGGCATTTGTCGTTCCGCGTCGCCGCCGAGGAGCTGAGCCTCACCCAATCGGCCATCAGCCATCAGGTGGCTGGGCTGGAGGAGCGCCTGGGCACCTCCCTCTTCCGCCGGGCGGCGCGTCGGGTGGAACTGACCGAGGCCGGGGCGCAGCTCTATCCATACCTGCGCGACGGGTTCGACCGGCTGGCGCAGGGCGTGGGCCTCGTGGACCGGGTGCGGATTTCCGGCGATCTCGTCGTGCAGGTCTATGTGACGGTGGCGGTCCGCTGGCTGCTGCCGCGCCTTCATCAGTTCCAGGCGGCGCACCCCGATATCCTGGTGCGGCTGTCGACCAGCCAGCTCGATTGGGAATTCGACCCGACCACCGGCGATCTGGGGTTGATCTGCACCCGCACACCGAACGGCCCCGGCATCCATTACACACATCTCTTCGACGCCAAGCTCGTGGCCGTCTGTTCGCCCGCCGTGCAGCGGGCGGGGCTAGGCCTGCGGCAGCCAGCCGACCTCGTCAACCACGCCATGCTGCAGGTCTACACCGCCGCCGAGGATTGGCATGATTGGCTGGAGGCAGCACGTCTGCCGACGCTGAAAGGCCGCGCCGCGCCGAAGTTCGATTCCTATCTGCTGGCCATCGAAGCGGCGATCGAAGGCCAGGGTGTCGCCGTGGTGCCGGAATTCATGGTGGCGCCCGACCTCAAAAGCGGCCGCCTGGTGAAGCCCTTCCCCGAAATCGAAGTGCGCCACGGCGCCAGCTGGTACCTCGCCTGCCTCGAAGAGCGCGTGAAGGAACCCAGGATGCAGCATTTCCGCGACTGGCTGGTGGCGGAGATCGCGCAGGATGCGGCGTTCGCTGGGTAATCCCCCCTTGAGGGGGAGGCCGCGCGGCACGCGCGGGTGGGGGTATGCTTAGGCCGGGTTCGCTTCCACGACACCCCCCTCCCCGACCCTCCCCCTCAAGGGGGGAGGGAGAAAACTCAATCGAACAGCTCGCTCAGCCAGGATTTCCGGCTGTGATGCTTGTGCTTGTAATGATCGTCATGATCGCGCCGCTGATAGGAGCGGTCTTCGCGCCGCGGTTCGGATGGCGGCGGCGCCACATCGCGCTGGCTGCGTTCGATGATCTTGTCCAGTTCGCCGCGATCGAGCCAGACGCCGCGGCATTTGCTGCAATAATCGATCTCGATTCCCTGGCGGTCGCTCATGACAAGGTCCTGGTTGCAGGCCGGACATTTCATCGATGCGTCTCCCTTCTGGCTGGACTTTCGTGATTCAGTCAGATGGTTTCGCGGCGGCCTTTCTGCAAGGGCTTGAAACTTGCCACCCGCTATCCCAATACCCGCTTCACCAAGGGCACGGTGATGGCACGGCCTTCGGCGAGGGCGGCGCGGTCGAGACGGTCGGCAATGTCGGCGGCGGCGGCGAAGCTGCGTTCGATCTGGCGCAGCAGATAATCGATCACTTCCGGCGCCACATTGATCTGGCGGTCGGCGAAATGCTTGACGAGGATTGCGGCGAGCAGGGCATCGTCGGGAGCCGCCACTTCGACCGTCGGCAGAGCCTTCAATCGCGAGGCGAGATCGGGCAGCTTCACGGGCCAGCGCGCCGGTGCCTCGCGACTGAGGATGAGGAGCGCTCCGCCCTCGTTCTTCATTCGGTTGAGGAGGTGAAAGAATGCCGTCTCATCGAGCTGCGGTTCGTCGAGGATCAGCCGGGGTGCCGCCGGCAGTTCCGGCAGACTTGTCGGCGCCGACAGAAAGAGCGCGCCGGATTTTTCCTGGAAGACATGCGCGAGATGCGTCTTGCCGCATCCCGTCGGGCCATGCACGGCCAGCACCGGCCCCGGCCAGTTCGGCCAGGCGTCGATGAGGGCCAGAGCCGCCGCATTGCTGGTCGAGGTGACGTAATCCGCCGCCCCCATCGCGCGGCGCGATGGCAGATCGAAGGGGAGCTGGCGCCCGCTCATTTGGGCTCCGCGAGCCCCGGTTCAGAGGCGCCCGGTTCCGCAACGTCGTGATGGCCGTGATAAAGCGGGCTCATCAGATAGCGGCCGATGCCGAACCGGACGAGGACGCCGATCGCCGCCGCCACCGGCACGGCGAGCAGGAGGCCCACGAAGCCGAACAGCGCACCGCCGGCCAGCAAGGCAAAGATGATCCAGACCGGATGCAGCCCGACGCGGTCGCCCACAAGCTTGGGCGTCAGGAAATTGCCTTCCAGCATCTGTCCCACCAGGAAGACCACCGCCACCGCCACCGGCCCATGCCAGCCATCGAAGGAGGCAAGGGCGATCGCCATCGAGACGATGAGACCGGAGAGGCACCCGACATAGGGAATGAAAGTAAGGAGACCGGCGAGGAGGCCGATCACCAGGCCGAAAGGCAGGCCCACGATCATCAGCCCCACGGCATAGAAGATGCCGAGCACCAGGCAGACCGTGGCCTGGCCGCGGATGAAGCCCGCCAGCGTCGTGTCGATGGCGGCCATCTGAGCGCGGATCGTATCGGCATGGTCGCGCGGCAGCAGATGATCGACACGGTCGATGATGAGGTCCCAGTCGCGCAGCAGGTAGAAGGTCACCACCGGCGTGATGAAGATGAGCGAGAGCAGGCTGGCCAGGGCCGCACCGCCCGAGACGACGCCCTGCACGGTCTGCGTCACGAAGCCGAAGATGGAGCCGAGACGGCTGCGCAACAGCCCGCCGAGATCGTCGAGGGCCGGCAGATCGAAGCGCACGCGCAAGGTTTCATAAAGCGGCAACAGGCGTTGATGCGCGCGTTCGACCAGGCCCGGCAGGCTGTCGACAAAGGCCGTCAACTGGTCGAGCAGCAGCGGTATGATGAGCAGGAAAGCGAGAATGACGATGAGCGCGAAGGCGACCGTCACCAGTGCCGTCGCCAGCGTGCGCGAACAGCCCCATTTTTCCAGCCGGTCGCAGACCGGATCGAGGAAGTAGGCCACACCCATGCCGGCCACGAAGGGCAACAGCACAGCGCGCAGCAGATAGACCAGGATGAGGAAGACGAACAGGGCCGCGAGATAACTGGGCCAGCGCCGCGGCCTGGGCGGCGGCGACTCCTCGAACTCGATATTGATGTCGCGGATGTCGGTCATATTGCTCGTTCTATCATTCCCTCGGTCGTGAACCCTCTCCCCTCGCGGGAGAGGGCAGGGTGAGGGGGTCTCTCATTCAGTCTCGCGCCCGCCACCCCCTCACCCCACCCCCTCTCCCGCGAGGGGAGAGGGGCTCGGTGGGAGTGGCAGATGGCTCTCACGGCGTCGGCGTCGCGGTGCTGCTGGCGCCCAAGGTCAAAGTCGCCATGCCTTCGCCGCTCGGCACCAGCAGGAGGTCGGCTTGGCTCAGCGCGCGGATGAACTGCGCCTCGTCGCCGGCATAGGAGATTTCCAGCTCCGCCCCGCTCTTGGCCAGCTCCTTCAGATTGACGCCCTTGATCAGGCTTACCGAGCCCAAGCGCCGCTTGATCGCGACCCATTGCTCGATCCCGGCCAGGGGCACATGGACGGCAAGCTCGGAACGCTGGTTGGGATCGACCAGATTGGCGCTCTTCCAGGCGCCTTCCAGCATCGCCTGCACGGTGGCGACCCCCTGGGCCATCAGCCCGTCGGGATCGCCGGCGGGGCCGGTCAGCCGGTCCTGAAACTTCTCCGCCCCGTCGGCGCCATATCGCGTGACGTTGAGCGCAAGGCTGCGCTGGCCGTCGGCACCGGGAGCACTCATCTGCGCCTCGGCCACCACCACGTCGCCGGCCTGATAGCGATCGCCCATGAATTCGAGCTTGGGCTCGTTGCCGCCCAGCGCCTCGGTGGCGGAAAGCGTGTTCTGGTCATCAAGATCGCCGCGCGGCACCACGATGGGGACCAGCGCATTGCCCGCTGGCCGGCCGGCCCAGCTGGCGAGCCACTGATTGGTCGGGCCCCAGAGGCCGGTCGTCCCCGTCTCGTCCGTATAGACGGGAATGAGGAGCATCTGCTTGGCGCGGGTCTCGGCAAAAGCGATGCCCTGCGCGCTCAGATATTCCTGGATGGGCGCGGAGGCGAAGCGGATGGTGTAGCGGCCGACATAATGGGTGGCCGCCATCTTCTCTTCTTCGATCTCGACATCCGCGACCCAGCCGCCGATCTCGTCATCGGTGGGCAGCGTGAGCCCCGACACCTGGTCGGCCGGGGCGATTTCGGCCAGCACTTTCTTCAACGCCTCGCGCTGGGCTATGACCACCGCCTGGTCGCGCAAGGTGGCGGCATCGCCGGTCACGTCGACCGGCACGCCGCTCGCCACATAAACATTCTGCGCCAGGGCCGGCTGAGACACAAAAAGTCCCGCGAGCAGCGCCAATAGGACCGAGAAATTGCGAATCGAGAAGCCCGCTGGGGCCATTGCAAACCACCCTGAAATGCGTATTGTCCGACCGAGCTTATAGCAAATCTGTGCCCAAGGAAGCCAGAAGCCGTATCGGCTTCGGCCCCGCCGGCACCAGCAATCACAAGGACTTACGTAGAGCACCATGGGCAATGGCATCACTTACCGCGATGCCGGGGTCGATATCGATGCCGGCAATGCCCTGGTCGAAGCAATCAAACCGCTGGCCAAAGCGACGGCACGCGCCGGCACGGAAGCGGGATTGGGTGGTTTCGGCGCCTTTTTCGACCCCAAGCGGGCCGGTTTCCGCGATCCCATCCTGGTCGCCACCACCGACGGCGTCGGCACCAAGCTGAAGATCGCCATCGACGCCGGCTGCCATGACACGATCGGCATCGATCTGGTCGCCATGTGCGTCAACGATCTGGTCGTGCAGGGGGCCGAGCCGCTCTTCTTCCTCGATTATTTCGCCACCGGCAAACTGGACGTCGAAACGGGCAGGAAGATCATCAGCGGCATCGCCGACGGCTGCAAACAGGCCGGCTGCGCCCTCATCGGCGGCGAAACGGCGGAAATGCCCGGCATGTATGCCAAGGGCGACTACGACCTCGCCGGCTTCGCCGTTGGCGCCGTCGAGCGCGACGCCGCCATCACGGGATCCAATGTGGCCGAAGGCGACATCGTTCTGGGTCTGGGCTCGTCGGGCGTCCATTCCAACGGCTATTCGCTGGTCAGGAAGATCGTCGAAGTGAGCGGCCTTTCCTATGATGCCGAAGCGCCCTTCGCCAAGGGCGAGCGGCTGGGCAATGCGCTCCTCACGCCCACCAGGATCTATGTGCGATCCTGCCTTGCCGCCATCCGCGCCGAAAGCTCGAAGCTGGGCGGGGTCAAGGCGCTGGCGCATATCACCGGCGGCGGCCTTCTCGAGAACATCCCGCGCGTGCTGCCTGGGCACCTGGCCTGCACCATCGATGCGGCGACCTGGACCCTGCCGCCGGTCTTTGGCTGGATGCGGAAAGTGGCCGGCACCGACCCGCAGGAAATGGCCCGCACCTTCAATTGCGGCATCGGCATGATCCTGGTAGTGGGCCGCGACGATGCCGCGCATATCGCCAAGATCCTGCGCGATGCCGGCGAAACGGTGAGTGAAATCGGCCGCATCGTGGCGCGGGCCCAGGGCGCCGCCGGCTGCGAGGTTCGCAACACCGGGCAATGGTAA